>NZ_VTUU01000018.1 GCF_008370345.1 Marinobacter salinexigens
TGGAACCACCTGATCCCATCCCGAACTCAGAAGTGAAACAGTCCTGCGCCGATGGTAGTGTGGCGTTGCCCATGTGAGAGTAGGTCATCGTCAGGCGCTTAATACCTAAACCCCAGCATCCTTGATGCTGGGGTTTTTTATTGCCTGAAGGGAAGTGCCTGGTGATTAAAAAATCTAATCTATGATGTTCCGCACAGTAACAAGCTGTTGGTGAAGATAGTCTTGCCAAAAGAGTTGGCAAAAAGACATAAACGATAAGCCAGCCATCAGAGACGCTCATCGACCATCCGTTTATCCGCCGCCGATAACAATAATGCGGCAGCAATGAGATGGGACTATGAGTAAACGACCGTTTTTGCCTATCCTTCTGCTGGCAGCTAGTGGGCCAGTACTCGCCGACCTGCGTCCTATTTCTGACAACCAAATGTCTGAAGTGACGGGTCAAGCTTTTGTATCCATCGACCGCCAATACCACCCCGACGCTAACAACAATACGGCGTATACCCGGGTGAATCTGGGGATGGATATCGAACTGCAGACCAATGTTGATGTTCTCGAGATGGGGCGCTATGAGCGGGATGGTGAAAAGCCCGGCACCTCAGATGTCTATATCGAAGATTTCGCGCTGGGTTACATAAATAACCAGGCCTATTACGACGCAAATCCCGAGGCGCCCAGGCAACGTAAAGCCGATGGATCGACCTACGCTGAGGGCGAGATTGTTCCTTTCCGCATTCAAAACCCCTATTTCGAGTTTGCCTTTGACCAGGACACCGAAGAAGTGGTGGGCTTCCGCTTGGGGTTTGGTGAGTCCATGGGGGTGCTCTCCGGAAAAATCCAAACCCTGACTGGTAATGTCAATGTGAACATTATCGATCACGGCGAAGGTTTGGGGAGCGCCCAGTCAAACGGCAATTTCTTTGACCAACTGATCGTCTTGCTGACGCCTTTACTCGAGGGCGGTAGTCCTTTAGAGACGAAAGCCCAGCTTGTATATGGGGCAGAAGGCGATCCCAATATCGGTTCACTTGATCCTATACGGGCGGAATATATTGGTGTACCGGATGGTGAGAAATTTGTTCTTGAGAACGCCAGCGGTTTTACCCGCTGGTCGGTCAAAAACCTTATAGGCTGGGGTTCCTCATCTGAAATTGAAGTGCCCGACTGCAGCTTCTTCAGCTGCGGAGGCGGCGACATTTATGTGTACGCACAGGATTGTCTGGTGCTGGGCATAGACTCCTGTTTCGATCTTGATATCTACAACAGCTTTCCGGTGGGGGAAGTGATCACCGTCGACGGTGAGCGACAGATTGCAGCGCCTGTAGACGGTGCTTTCATTTCCTTTCAGACCAAGGATCTGGACTGGTTGAAAAACGTCAAAAAGACGGATTTAACCCCGGAGGATTTCCTGCGCGCGACCTCTGGTGCCTTTTTTAATATTCCGAACGGCGCGACCGAGGTAAACCTCAATGAAGCGTTGTACGGCACTCAGCGTTACAGGACTGAATATATCGACCGTGGAAAGGGGCTCTTCTAGGAGATGCTAATGGCTGGGTCAAAAGGGATAAATCGCTGTTTTGGGTTGCTGTTTGCCCTGGGAACGCTTTTGCTGAGTTCGATTGCTCGCGGTGAACTTGAGGCGCTGTCTGAGCCCGAAATGTCCAAAGTTGATGGTGCAGGGGTTGGTGTGGTTCTGGAAGGTTTCAAGTTCTCCCACGGGACAGACCAACCAGATGTAAACGGCGAACATGCACGGATTTTTCGAATTTCAGGGGTCAAAAGCACTGACGGTCGGGATGTGGATATCACAGTCAACCACCTTTACATCTCTGGCGCCAATAGTGATTACGGCAACGAACTGTCGCCGGTAAACCTGGGGCGACTGGTTAACCCATGGCGCCTGGATGTGGTGGACGGAAACGATATAGGTGTGAAGGACAAGGCTGTATTGGAATTCGCAGCGCCTTCCATGGTTGCACCCACTGAAGGCTTTGACTGCCTTAGTTCTACTGCAGCGATGGGAACTGGAGCTTGCTCAAGCCGGCCGGCAACGGCTGATCATGTGGGAGAGCGTGCAGATGTCGGCATGCAGATGAATGTAGCGGTTGGTTCGGACCGCTCAGCCAATATCAATATTCATGCAAAGAGTGCTGTAGTCGACGGCAGCTACCTCAGGCTATGGGGGGATGATAACCGACGCCAGATGGTCGCGCAGTTCAGGCTCAACTTTTTCTCACCGGAATTATCAATAAACGCCTGTGCCCAGGATGGCGCTTCCTGTGGTTCCCGAATTCTTATGTCTGACTTTGCTCTTCGGCTCGCAATCGGTAACGAATTACAACCGGTATTCTTTGATGTAGACGGAACCGGAAACTTTGTTGTGGATGTCGAATCGGTCCCGCAACCCGAGTCTGGTGATATTGGTGCGGATGGCCTGAGTAGCAGCAGTAATGCGGATACATGGGATTTTTACGAGGCCTATTACACAAATCCTGATTACCGAAGCAGTTTGACTATCGGCAATTTCAGTGTCGGCAACAGGGATTTTGGCTCGGCCCGGATAGAAGGGATGCTAATTCAACATCTCAGCATAACAACAAAGGACCTGGCGCAATGAAAACCTACCTGCGGGCAAGCTGCCTGGTAATGTTGTCTATATTTTTTGTTGCAAAGCCGGTGGTGGCTGAGCTGTCCCCCATTTCTGATCGCGGATTGTCTGAGGTCTCCGGACAGGGAGGTATTTATTTATCGGGAGATATCAGTATCAACGAACTGGGCGGACCCATCGAAAATGCCTATTTCGGCCGCTGTGATAACACCGAGAAAAAGTGCGGCGCCCGTTTCGCTTACCGTCTTAAGGAAAATGGAGGTTGGATGGTTCTGGATGATATTCGTGGCAATTTTGCCTTTGAAGGGCTGACACTGAGGATCCGCAAGGTGGATTCGGGATTTGGTGGTGATGGTGAGATATTCGATCGGGACGTTGTCGAGCTTGGTCTGCCCAATACTGTGAGGTTCAACGATGTCCAGTTCAACATGGCGGGCAGCAGTACGGCGCGGCCCACAGACCCGGGATTCCAGCAAACAGATATTTTTTCCGTGGAAATGCAGGGGAGTGTCGTTATGGAAGGAAACCTGCTGGTATTTCCGGTAGGTAACCCATAGTGATGCGCCGGGGAACGATCATGGCACTGGTCCGCGCCGGAGGCGCTTTGGCTGTCGTAGGCTGGGTGATAGCGTTCGTGCCGATTGCGGGCGCAGAAATGCAGCGACTCGATGAATCCGCATTGGCTGAAATAAGTGGGCAGAGTGGTATCTCCGTGGAGGTGGAACTTGGGATGACTGCAGATCGAATATCCTACCTTGATGACGGCAAGGCTGTTCAGCTCGAAGGGTTTCGAGTCGGCTCAGCTGAGGATCCTGAAGGGCGAGCCTACCACCTGATTATGGTGGATATTGGTGACGACGCAGCCCTGAATTTAGATTACCTGATTGAAGATCGCCGGATCGAGTTTGGCGATGTTCGTCTGGCTGGCGCGCCGGGATTGAGTATGGGGGGAGTGTTTTTTGATCATAATCTACAGGGCGAGTTCTCGCTACGTTCCGATGGAGCTCACGGAGGTGGCGGTTACACCTTTGATTCGGCGTACACGATGACCGGAGGGCGACTTGGTTACCGTACAAACGGTAACGAGGTCTTCCTGGATGGAATCACCATGAACGTGGAGGCGTTGGGTGTAACGCTGGATGTTGTTGATGATGTGTTGCAGTTGCGGGCGCCGCGCGTTGTCGGAAGCTGGGAGGTAGGGGCGGTAAGGTTTAGCGGCAACCCACTGAATCATGGGGTGAGTACGGACTCGGGTACGGGAACATTGTTGCCTTCGTATGGCGGGTTTGCTGGCCACTACGATCTTACCTCTGCGACGGATATCCAGGCTGGGGGCCGGAATGGGCAAGGTCTGCGGATTGATAACCAGACTGAAATTCATTCGGCTTCTTTTCTGTACAAGGATGATGGCAACGTATTGGCGTTGAGGGATATGACCGGCCACTACGGTATCAACGATCTTCGCTTCGACGTCACAACGGACTGGCAGGGGCGGGAATCTCTGGGTTTAACTCTGGGGGCGCTTGAGGGTGAGCTGTTTATAGGCGGTATTGAAATGGGCGCGGCTGGAAAAAGCTTGGGCCAGGTAAACGCCCGTTTTGTGGTCGGGGATTCGGTATTCAACAATGAGCGCTATGGCAACGCCGTTTACTTGCAGGGTGGGGGGAACGCCGATGCCGGTGCCCAGGGGCTGCGACTGGCCACAGAGTGGAGCCTGAAGTCGGCAGACCTGAGTTATAGCGAAGACGGTAACCGGGTGATTTTCAGTGGACTGCAATCCTGGGGACGGGGAGATATGACGGTAGACGTTACCCGGGAGGAAGTGCGTAACGGGACCCAGTTCTACGACGGTCTCCGGATTGGTTTCGAAGGCATAAGGGCTGGATATCGGCTTAATGGTCTGCGGATTGGTAGTGACGATGCGCAACTGCAGGGCGGTACGGAATTGCTGCTGGCGCTTGGCATCTATCCTGCCTATGAGTTTGAGTTGGATGGTCAGCTGACACTGGGGCCAGGGGGCGCTCAGGGAGAGGGGATTACTGTTAACTCCGACATCCGGATCAGCAATGGCCGGGCGGCAATTATTGCCGCGCCATATGATGAAGGAAATGGAGAGATATCCCAGCAGGGGCTCTGGATCTCGGAACTCGATTATGACGGCCATCTAAGGGGTATGACAGTTGATGTGAATGGCGAAGGGCTGTCGATCGTGAAAGGTGAAGCCTGGAGTTCAATGGATGTGGGTAACCTCCGGGTTGGAGATAAACTTTCAGGGGCCAGCTTCGGCCGCTTCGTACTGCAAAAGTATGAGCGAGATAGCAGCATGCTTTTATCTCCAGGTGGGGCGGGTACGGTCTGTGCCGGCGGAGTCGGAGCGTCTGAACTCGCCTGTGAGTCGACGGGAGGCATCTGGGAGGAACGGGGTGGTGAAGGTATGACTGTAACCATTAAACAGATTCTCGCCAGGGCCGTGAGTGACGATAAGAAAAATGCGTTTGTCTGGGAAACGGGGCGTAAGTTGGATGCCAATGGTGTGCCGGCAAATGGGACTGGTACGCGTCTGGTGTTAAATGATATCTATACTGGCGACGGGGTCGATGCTGATGGAAACGGTCTGAATGATAATAGCTTCGGAATTCAGACGGACCTTGCAATCGATGTATACCAGACTCGGGTTGTAAAGAAGCAAAGCGGGGCGGATTCCCAAGGTGTTATCGGAAACAGGGGCGACGAGAAAATCATGGACCCCTCTGCGCCTGCAGGGTATCGCTATGTACCGGACCCCGGCGAGACGGAGTTGGTGAATCGGCCATTGGGGTTTGCAGTCCAGGCCAATAGCCGGTTCAAGGAATTATCGATCAATAACATCGACCTGGTTCATCCTTCGGGCGGCGCCGAGACTCTCGTATACGGCGTAAAAATGCAAAATTTTGATATCAGGGCAAACCTGACCGCGACGCCCATACCTTAAATCTGCTGTTGGCATTGAGGCCTTGCTCCATTGCCTTTATTTTGTCTTTTGTCCCTTCCTGTTGTTTAATCCGGCCAGACCTATTCATATCTCTGGCCGGATGTAATCTGATGAAATCCAAAGTACTTATCTCTCTTCTTAGCGACGGGCGTGTTCACTCAGGCGAATCCTTGGCCGCGAAAATGGGGGTGAGCCGTACTGCGATCTGGAAACAGATCCGCCGTGCCATGGAAGAAGGATTTGTCATTGATACGATCCGCGGTCGTGGTTATCAGTTGGTGTCTGACGTTGATTTGCTGGACTTTGACGACATTCTATCCAGCGTCGCTGAGGAATACCGATCAGCCATTTCGTTGAGAGTGCTGGATGAGGTGGATTCGACCAATGCGGAAGTGGTCAGGGCTGGCCATTCCGGAACCCATGACATTCCCGTCGTTATCGCCGATTGCCAGACGGCGGGGCGGGGGCGGCGTGGTCGAAACTGGAGTAGTCCCAGAGGCGAAAATCTTTATCTGAGTTTGGGGCTGACATTCGATGGTGGGTTTTCTGTTCTTGACGGATTAAGCCTTGTACTCGGTGTGGCGGTTGCCGACGCCCTGGAAGGTCTCGGTGCCCGGGAGATCGGGCTTAAGTGGCCGAATGACATTTTTATCGAAAGGGCGAAACTGGGTGGCATTCTGATTGAGCTCCAGGGAGAGTTGCAGGAAGGCGTTGTCCAGGTTATCTGCGGAATCGGCATTAACGTCCACATGAAAAGTGCCGAGGGGGTTGATCAGGCCTGGTCCAGCCTTGACCAGGCTGTGTCTGGTCAGCAGTGGTGCAGGAACGAGATAGCGGGCGCATTGATCAGTGCCGTGCTCAATGCGGCTGATGTATTTACCCGATTCGGGTTCGGACATTTTCGAGAAGCATGGCAGCAGCGGGATATCTTTCAGGGTAAGCCCATCGCTGCCCGGGGAGGAGAAATAAGTGGTATTGGTGCGGGAATTGATGAAACAGGAAATTATCTCCTCGATACCGATACGGGGCTGGTCCCGGTGAGGGCTGGCGAAATAAGCTTAAGGGAAGTGCTGTGAAGCTTCTGGTCGATGCGGGCAACACCCGTGTGAAGTGGCGCCTGAGTGGTGCCGCTGGGGTGGTTGGGCAAGGGGCGGTGCTGTTCGATGAAGTCGCATCGATACCTGAATTGGCCAATTACGCGCAGCAGATTACCTCGATTGTCGTTTCAACCGTGATATCTGAAGAACGCCGGCGGCAGCTAAACGATGTGCTGCTTGAGCGCGTTAAGGCACCGGTTCGATTCTATTGGGCGGAGACTGAGCGGCGAGGATTGCGTAATGCCTATGAAGATCCGGCTCGGATGGGGGCTGATCGTTGGCATGCGATGTATGGCGCCTGGCGATTGTGTTCGGGTGGGTTCGCCGTCATCGACGCGGGGAGTGCGATAACAATCGATTATGTGGATGCCTCAGGTATGCACCTGGGGGGATATATCCTGCCCGGGGTCCAGATGATGTTCCGGAGCCTGAGGACGGACGCGGCCCGAATCGGCTTTGACGTCAACGAAGCGCTTACACCCGTTCCGGGACACGATACCGGAGAATGTGTGAATCATGGACTAGCCTGGCTGTCGTCGTCGGTCAGCGAACGAATCATGAAGGATGTGGAATTCTATGGCCTGAGCCATGTGCTGGTAACGGGTGGTGATGCTCGACGCCTGCTGGATCTCGGGCTCAGCGCACGCGAGATTCCCGAGCTTGTCCTTGATGGTCTTGAGCGAATAGATACCGAGGAGGCCGGCAGGTGAAATGGGTGGTCGTATTGCTCATTATGATGAACCTGGGGGTTTGGTACCTGTCGGAGGAACGAGCGGGGGGGAGTGTGTCTCCTTCCGCGGGGGCGGGCAGTTTGCCTCGGGTAGCGAGTCTCAAGACGGAGACGCCCGTCAACTCAGGTAAAACCGAGTTTGTGCAGAATGACTTTGGTCAGTCGGCTGCCGATGTATCGGGCGGACTGGTGTGCGTTCGTCTGGGCTGGCTACCTTCTCGGGAAGAGGCAAAAGAACTGGTCGCTCCGATCGAAATGGATGTGGATATACGGATCGACGAGGAGCAAAGGGCGTTGCCACCCCTCCACTGGGTAATTATCCCTCCCCAGCCCGACGCTGTGGCCCAGAGCCAGTTTCGAAGCATTCAACGCCAGGGCATTGATTCCTATCTGGTGACAGAGGGCGAGAACCGGAATGCCATCTCTTTGGGGCTGTTTGAGTCCCGTGAGGCAGCAATATCTGTGCTCGAAGAAAAAAAACGCCAGAATCTTAATGTAGTACTGGCAAACTTCCCCCGAAATCAGATAAGCTACGCGCTCGTTTTTGAGGCAGAGCCGAAGCTTGCTAAAAGCACGGTTCAGGCGGTCGAAACGGGCTATGGAAAGAATTTCGATTTCATCGAAATCAACCCTTGCAAAAGTGTTGCAACGCCATAAAAAAGTCCGTAGTATACCGCCCTCGCTGAACAGGCGATTGTGAGCTGGCGTAGCTCAGTTGGTAGAGCAGCTGACTTGTAATCAGCAGGTCGGGGGTTCGATTCCGTCCGCCAGCTCCATTTTAAGTTTTAGAGGGTTCGCGTTAGCGGATCTACTCGGAGGGGTTCCCGAGTGGCCAAAGGGATCAGACTGTAAATCTGACGGCTTCGCCTTCGCAGGTTCGAATCCTGCCCCCTCCACCATTAATTGCCGCGGGCATCGTATAGTGGCTATTACCTCAGCCTTCCAAGCTGATGACGCGGGTTCGATTCCCGCTGCCCGCTCCAATTTGTTTTTGTAATGCTCATGTAGCTCAGTTGGTAGAGCACACCCTTGGTAAGGGTGAGGTCGGCGGTTCAAATCCGCCCATGAGCTCCACTATTTATCCGGTCAACGTTTCGATCCTGGTTGATTAGGGAGATTGGTCAAATGTCCAAAGAAAAATTTGAGCGCAATAAACCGCACGTCAACGTGGGCACTATCGGTCACGTTGACCATGGTAAAACCACTCTGACCGCAGCTCTGACTCGTGTATGTCACGAAGTATGGGGTACAGGTACTGCCAGCGCGTTTGACCAGATTGATAACGCGCCGGAAGAGAAGGCTCGTGGTATCACCATCGCGACTT
>NZ_VTUU01000083.1 GCF_008370345.1 Marinobacter salinexigens
CTCTCATTCAGTGCGAAGCTGCAGGAATGGCAGGGAGAGATGTCCAGAAGCAATTGGAGAGTGTAGCAGTAGCAGTAGCCAGTCTGGTAGACAACTAGCTAGACCTGCTTGCTTGATCATTCCTCCGCGTCCGGGTCCGGCTCGAGGCCTGCCTTGGACTTCAGTGGCTTCCAAACAAAGCTTCTCCAGTTGCCGCATTCTGCGATCACCCTGACTTTGGGGCGGATGTCCGGGAGCATGGCCAGGAACTGCAGCTCAGCCTTGGACAGA
>NZ_VTUU01000084.1 GCF_008370345.1 Marinobacter salinexigens
GGGCATTGTTCCAGGAGGTGGTGCGGCATATGTGCACCTATCTACGGTTGTCCCTAAGATCAAAGAAGCAATTGAGGACCCTGATGAGCGTCTTGGCGCTGATATTATTCAAAAGGCATTGGTAGCACCTGCTTCATTGATTGCACACAATGCTGGAGTAGAGGGTGAAGTGGTTGTCGAGAAGATCAAGGAGAGCGATTGGGAGGTGGGCTACAATGCAATGACTGACAAGTACGAGAACCTGATGGAGGCTGGTGTGATCGACCCTGCCAAGGTGACCAGGTGTGCGCTCCAGAATGCGGCCTCGGTAGCTGGAATGGTCCTAACCACACAGGCAATTGTTGTTGAGAAGCCAAAGCCGAAGCCTCAAGTGGCAGAGCCACCAGAGGGAGCCCTTACCGTTTAAAACTTAACGTTCTTGAGGCTGCTGTCCAGACGGTTYAGATCAGTTGAGAGGGTAGAACTTTGGTTTGAGAATTTTGGTTCAGATCCACTGGGAGTTGTAGAGTAGGATTTTTATTTTGCAGATGAAGAGTAATTTTACTCTGGTCTGAACTTATCCAAATCAAAGAC
>NZ_VTUU01000085.1 GCF_008370345.1 Marinobacter salinexigens
CACACACGAGTACATCATGTCATGTGGTAGCACAGCAGTGTATGCAAGGACTAGGAACTATTCAGCAGGCACATCACATACGTCCTTCCATTCAGATTATTGGGTAGCAAAGCAACTAGCAACAAGCAAGCAAGCACAGCACTGAACACCGCAAGAGGCAGGACAGAGTAAATTTAGACCGAGACTGACGAGTTCAGGCGTCGGCGGCGAGTCGGGCGACGACGGGGTACTTGGCCTGGAACTTGATCTCCCAGTCGGCGAGGACGCCGAGCTCCTTGTCGCGCCGGGGCCGTAGAAGCCGCGGCCGGAGGTGATCGTCCTTGGACATCTTGCCGAGGGCGCGGCTGGCCTCGCGGCCCGCGAAGACGGCGTAGGCGCCGCCGGGGCCGTAGAAGCCGCGGCCGGAGGTGACGTCGTAGACCTTGCCCCGGACGGAGACGTAGATGGGCTTGGACGG
>NZ_VTUU01000019.1 GCF_008370345.1 Marinobacter salinexigens
ATGCCTTCTCCTGTGCGGAATACCGGCGACGGCGCTGCACGCCAGTTATGACTTCGATTCTCTCCACCTTGGACACTCCTTTGCACTAGGTCTATGCCTAGGCCTTTGCTTCTACCAAGGTGTCCGGTTTAAATGGGGGCTACTACAGTAGCCCTGGCGCACTGGCGGTGTTAACGCGGGACAGCTTGCGACCGGCAGGCCGCCCCAAATGATGCCTACGGATTCATGATTTTCTTGAATTCACTTTCGGGCGGCAGTCCAAGACGCATGTTCACGTACCCTCTGCCGTCTTTATAGTAGATCCCCGGAGTGGCGCTGATACCAAGTTCCGACATCAGGCGGTTATTGGCTTCCACTGCTGCTTTGCCGCGCTCTGACACATCGTGTACAGGCACAATACCGCCACTGCGGAAGGTCTCAAAGTTCTTGATCAAGGGTCCATGGGGATTTTTCGAACCTAGAATGGTTGAAGCTTTCGCGACGCTATCGTGAGCCAGCACGCCCACCAGGATATGCCGGATCTGTACTTTTCCGGCATTGAGCCACGGCAATGCGGCCATTCTAAACCTGTGACAATAAGGACAGTTTGGGTCTACGAAGGCGTAAACAACGGTTTCGGCATTGGGGTCGCCGTCCTGTATCCAGTGACTGTCTTCGAGCCTGTTCCACGCCTGTTGGTTCTTGGCATCGATGAACAACTCCTGGACCTTTGGCGCCGAGAGGTTGGTGCCATTCTTGTCAATCAATGTGCCAACGAAAGCGTGTTCACCATCGCGGGTCACATAGATTGTGACGGGAGAGCCCTGTGAATTGAATACGTAGCCTGTCATTCCGTCAATGGCTTTAAACGAAGATACAACTTTCAGACCGCGGTCCGTCACTTGTTTGATGATGTCGGGGTGGCCGCCCGTAGCGTGGGCTGTTGCAGAATAGAGAAAGGCTGCGCTGATTAAAGCAGACAATCCAAAAGATGTTTTGACCATAACTTTTACCCGTTTCCAAACGTGGATTGGTTAGTAGAATTCGCTAGGGTAGCGCCACTTCGGATGCGAAAAGGTGCGGATAATGCTGAAAAACCGGCAGGATGTATGAACTGCTAAATCGGGGAGAAAACGAAGGGGAACACTCCGAAGAATTAGGCGGCGCCGGTGGGCTTTAAACCATCACCGGGCCGCTCGAACCTTCTGTTATTAGTTACCTTTGCATAGAAATTCGACACGAATACCGCTGGGCTCGTAGCACATCATATGCTTGGAAGGCCCGTCTCCGACGTCTTCCGGCGGAAATTCGATTCGAAGTCCAGAATCGGCAATTTTTTGGTGAATCTGCTGGAGAGTTTCCTCGTTCGCAACCCCCAGAGCCAGATGATGAAGACCGACATTAGATCTGCGGTCGAACTCCATGCGGTGATTGGACTTCACCTGCCATAAGGTCAGCATTATCGAGCCGTCGCTAACGAAAACGGCAGGGTATGAAGGTTTACGGAACACTTCTTTCCAACCCAGAATCTGGGTAAAGAAGGCGGTGCTTTCCTCCAGCATGGATACTGTAAGGCCAATGTGGTGCGTGCCTTGGGTAAGAGCTGACATGTGTTACCTCCTGGATCAAATAGATATCAGAGACCCAGATCACTTAGGCCAGGATGGTCATCCGGTCGGCGACCCAGTGGCCAACGGAAAAGCCGATCTGACTCTTTGATGGGGCTGTCGTTGATGCATGCGAATCGACGCTGCATGAGACCATCCGCGTCGAATTCCCAGTTTTCATTGCCGTAGGAACGGAACCAGTTTCCGCTATCGTCATGCCATTCGTAGGCATAACGCACTGCAATACGGTTGTCGGTATAAGCCCAGAGTTCTTTGATCAGACGGTAATCCAGTTCACGATTCCATTTTCGGGTGAGGAATTCTTCGACCTGTTTACGGCCATTGGCGAACTCCGCCCGGTTGCGCCAGCGGGTGTCCTCTGTATATGCGAGGGCGACCTTGGCAGGGTCACGGCTGTTCCAGCCATCTTCGGCAAGGCGAACTTTTTCAATGGCGCTTTCCCGGGTGAAGGGTGGTAGTGGTGGACGTTGGGAAGTCATGTTGGTTCTCCATTTCTTGGCAAACAGATTGGTACGGCCACCTGAATCAGAGCAGGGCGGCCAGTTCGTTTCGTGCACGGTGCAGGATGACTCGCAGGTTTCCGTGGGAAATCTG
Source organism: Marinobacter salinexigens (assembly GCF_008370345.1). Taxonomy (GTDB): domain Bacteria; phylum Pseudomonadota; class Gammaproteobacteria; order Pseudomonadales; family Oleiphilaceae; genus Marinobacter; species Marinobacter salinexigens. The sequence goes on from NZ_VTUU01000019.1 coordinate 2,202, forward strand.
AAGCACATCCGAAACCTGCGAACCTGTGAGCGAGCTCATGCCCTTTAGCAGAATCGCGTTGGCGTGATCCCGGTTCATATTCTTCATTTCAACTTGAATGCGTTCTTGAACCTTTGCAGTCTGGGTAGCCAACTCCGGTTCGCTAAGATGCCCGGCGGTGCCACCAAATTGGTTGTCTGTAGAGTTATCGGATAACAGAGCGAGGCTTGGGGAGGCAGGAAATTCCCTACGGTTTTCCCGGATCGTATTAAAGGCTTTGTTGGTGACGATCCGGCACAGCCAGGTTTTCAGCGACGAACGACCCTCGAAAGACGCGATGGCTCCAATCGCAGCCATCCAGGTCTCCTGCGCGATATCTTCAGCAACGGCCGCAGAGGTGTACTTGGCTGCCACTCGCACCATAACCGGATGGTATCTCCGGTAAGCTTCATCAAAGGCCCTCGGGTGGCCCGCTTGCAAGCCATCAATCAAACCTGCCTCATGTTCTAAAGCCGTTTCCTTCCGGGTAACTTTAATTTGAATGTCCATCCTGCTCGTCTCCATGCCGTTTTCATAAGTGGTTCGCAAATGAAACCGACAACAACACCAGCCAGAAAATACCCTGTTTCGCTTCCCAATCTGGCACTTCCTGGATTAGACAAGTCGGTCTATTTTTAATGGTAGACAGATCTGTCTATTTTGGTCAAGATATATTCAATGAAAAAGTTGGAGGTTTACCGATGGGACGCAGACAGGATCTGATCGATACAGCACTAAGACTGTTCTATGAACATGGAATACACGCCATCGGAATTAACCAGGTGCTTCAGGAAGCGGGTGTTGCAAAGCAAACGCTCTATAACCATTTTGAGAGCAAAGACAGCCTTGTAGAGGCTGCCGTTGAGCACCGGGACAAACTTTTTTTCCAATGGCTTGAGTCGCGAATGAACAGTCAGCCGGCGGGAAGAGAGGCTCTTATGGAGATGTTTGATGCGGTTCACGACTGGTTCAATGACCGAGTTCCGTCACTCCAGCGCTTCTACGGTTGTTTTTTCATTAACACCTGCGGTGAGTACAGCGACCCGGACCACCCAGTCCACAGGCGCTGCGCGGCTCATAAAACAAAAGTTTTTGAGCTCCTGAAGCGGCACGCGCTAGAAATCTGTACTTCAGAAACAGAAGCAGATGAACTCGCCAATGCGCTGTTTTTACTAAAAGAAGGTGCCATCGTTAAAGCGCACGTTGAAGGCGATCTGGATGCTGCGCTGAAGGCTAAGGCAATTGCCTCAAGGATGATTTCGCCGCACTGAAAAAACTGTTGAATGTCCTGATATCCAAAAAGCGCATCGTGCTGATTTATCAGTAACAGAATCGTACCCACCACCAGGGCAACTCTTGTCGCCTGTGTGTAATAACGCTTCAACAGTTCAAGCAGCTGCATGAGGCGCCTCCTTACGGTCGGCCTGTCTGAGCTTTTCTGCAGCATCCCGGAAGGCGGTGCGAACACCTTCTTCAATAACCGGGTGATAAAAAGGCATTCCGAGTATCTCGTTCACCGTGAGAGACTGCTGCAGGGCCCAGGCCAGTAGGTGACCAATGTGCTCGGCTGCTGGCCCAAACATTTCGGCCCCCAGTAGAATGCCGCTGTGTTTGTCTGCGTAGATTTTCAGCATTCCCTGGTTTTTGGCCATTACGCGGCTTCGTCCCTGATTATGGAAACTCACCTTTCCGGTGATGAAGGTGTGGGGCAGCAGTTCGTGCACTCGTTTGCCAACACTGGCAATTTGCGGATCTGAAAAGACAACGCCCAGCGCGGCACGTCGACAACCGGCTTCCACAGCAGGAAAGTTACCCGCGTTGCTGCCTGCGATACGTCCCTCATCAGAGGCTTCATGTAATAGAGGCAGGTCGTTGGTAGCGTCACCTGCGATGAAGATGTGCGGTGCACTGGTCTGCAAGGTGTACTGATCGAAGCCAGGAACGCCGCGGGCGTCCAGGTCAATGCCGGTATTCTCGAGGCCAAGCTTGTCAGTATTCGGAATACGACCGGTTGCTGCCAGAACATAGTCGACCACGACTGTGTGAACCACGCCTCCGGACGTGCGGTAGGTCACCTGCACACTGTTCAGGGTTTCCTTTGCTGCGAGGACATTAGCATGAAGGACCAGGTCAAATTCAGACCGGAAAGTATCTGCAGCAATTTTACGAATTTCGTCGTCGGCAATTCCGCCAATCGATTCGTTGCGCGACAGCATCGTAACGTCAACGTTTAGCCGGCTCAGAGCTTGTCCCAACTCCAGTCCAATAACGCCTGCGCCGACCACGAGTACGGATTGCGGGAGTTGCTCCAGTTCGAATACATCCTCGTTGATGAGCAGGCGTTTGCCCGCACCTTCGAGTACTTCAGGAATAAACGGTCTGGAACCTGTTGCAATAACAATCCGGTCGGCGGTAATTTCGAGCCCGTTATCAATCTGCAAACGATGGGCGTCGAGGAACCGGGCGTAACCACGGACCTTGTGACTATCATCAAACTCATCGACGTCTTCAACAACAAATCCCACGAAACGGTCGCGCTCTTTTTTCACGCGATCCATGACCGCCGCACCGTCAGTCTCAACGGTCGGGACATTGAGCCCGAAAACCCCAGCATGCTTTGCGCCGTGGGCGGCTTCTGCAGCGGCAATCAGAAGCTTACTGGGCATGCAGCCGACACGCGCGCATGTGGTGCCGTAATGGCTCCCCTCAATCAGCGCGATGCTGTTGGTATATTCGCGAGCTTCGCGATAGGCACCCATACCAGCCGTGCCCGTGCCAATGATGGCAACATCAACTTTTCGTTTGAGCATTTTCACTTTCCTGTAGGTTACGAGGATCGTTCACGCGGTTTGATTGTGATCAGCCGACTGGGTGGCATGGCGCTGCAGGTAGCGGACGATGTGGTTTGTGAACTGACGGACATGGACTGTCTCCTTCGTAGTGAATGTGCCTGCCATTCTCTTTTCTTCAGGCAGACTAGAGGCGGCAGGACGGTTGGAATAGTTGTCCATCTGTTTCAGAGGCACCTTGTTGCCGAGGGAGGGCGTTGAGCAGGAAATATACAGTCATCGATTGCGGCCCACGGGGCCGGTTCTACTCAGGCTTCGTTATCATTCTGCGTGATGACAGAGATACAGCAATAGAATTATTCAGGATCACCGAAGCTCCCAATAATAAGCGTTGATAACGCGTTGGGAGCGAGAAATGAACGGTCAAGCGAACTGTCCTTCACTGGGGCTCGGACTCGAACCGACCAAAGTCAACGATACGGCTAATCAGAAATGGTATAAGCCGATTATCGCCGTTGATGCTGACTCGAGCGGCAACAAACACGTCTATAAGGCTTTCAGGTTTTCCCATGGTCTTTTGGGAAACTACTTCAGGTTTTTGGCAGGCCACGAATTCAGGATGCTGAAGAGTGTTGAGCATCTCGAATTTACTCCAGACCAGATTAGTCGCCGATCAGACGCCTCTCCGACAATCCACTACCGTTTGATTGAAGGTAGTTCGGTAAAAGATGTCGCGGCATGTAGTGGCGTCCCTGAAAACTTCTTTTCGAAGCTATTCAGCGACGTAAAAACGTTGCATCAACATGGCGTTGTGCACATGGATCTTGGCAATTCCGGGAATATCCTGGTTTCTGGCCAGGGTGCCCCGGCCATTATCGATTTCGGTTCGGCGGTGCCTTTGCGCTGGCTGCCATCGTTCGTTCAGAGTTGGGCCTGTCGCAAGGATATCCTCGGAGTTCTGAAACTGTGGCACCGTTTCGATAAGGAATCCATGCCATTGTTTCTGTTGCACTATTACCAGAGCCACTACCGCAAAAATATCTACACTCCGAAGCGCTTCCTGAAAGCTGCGCGTCGGTGGTTAACAGGCGACGCCGGTAACGCGGATCTTTCCGGTGTCACAACTGTTATCAGCGTGTTTTTCGGACTTTTGGTATTGGTGTCTTTCACCTGAAGAGTGGCACTCTGCCGCTCCAATATTGCCTTGAGTCGCCCCCAGGAAATCTGATTATGGGGCATGTCTAGTCCTGAAATAGGTTTACACCTATTTCTATTGAAACGCCCGGTGCACCGCATCGGGCGTTTTGTATTTCAGCGCTAGATGAGGTCGCCTCGTGTTATAGATTTGCACGGACTGATCGACCATCTTTCGCGCTTCAGCCAGGT
>NZ_VTUU01000086.1 GCF_008370345.1 Marinobacter salinexigens
GCCACYAAGGGTTCTGACCACCTGAGGCAAGTYTTTGGCAAGCAGATGGGYTTGAGYGATCAGGACATTGTTGCCCTCTCTGGTGGCCACACCTTGGGAAGGTGCCACAAAGAGCGGTCTGGTTTYGAGGGGGCCTGGACTACRAACCCTTTGGTCTTTGACAACTCTTACTTCAAGGAACTTCTGAGTGGYGAYAAGGAGGGCCTTCTTCAGCTCCCAAGTGACAAAGCCCTGCTGAGYGACCCTGTCTTCCGCCCTCTTGTSGAGAAATATGCTGCR
>NZ_VTUU01000087.1 GCF_008370345.1 Marinobacter salinexigens
CGCCGCCACCGTCGCCCCGATCAGCGGTCCAACCCAGAAGATCCAATGGTCTTTCCATGCATCGTGTTGGTTGTAGAGGACGGCGGCGGCGAAGGTCACCGCCGGGTTGATGTGCCCGCCGGAGATGCCGGCGGTGCAGTAGACGAGGGCGAAGATCATGCCGCCGAAGGACCAGGCGATGCCCTGGATGCCGACGCTGGCGCACTTGGAGGTGGACTTGGAGACGCCCATGACGGTGAGGAYGGTGATGTAGAGGAAGAGGAAGGTGGCGACGAACTCGGCGATGCCCGCGCGGTAGAAGGACCAGGACTTGAGCTCCCCGGGCTCRAACAGCGGCGCCGGCGGGGGCTCCTTGTAGTCCTTGTCGTCGTCCCCGGCCCCGGCGCCCTGCGCCGCCGTSCCGATGGGCTGSCGCTCCGAGAACTTGTTGGCGCCCAGGCGCACGTCCTCCTCYTTCCCCTCCATCTTTGCTCCCCGGCCCCACGCTACTGTCCCTGGCTCCCTGCTCTCTCTCCTGCCTGTGCGGTTGGGCTCTCGGTGGTTTCTTGAAGCAGCGGTGTG
>NZ_VTUU01000088.1 GCF_008370345.1 Marinobacter salinexigens
AAGGAGTACGTCGAGAAAATCATCAACCGAGGTGGAAACCAAGCCGTCGAAGCTCGTTGAGCGTGTCCACTCTACATGTCCTCCTGCCGTCTCAGCCTCTTGTGTTTTACACCCTACAACTCCTAGTACCGCCGAATAAGATTTGCTATCTGCAATGTGCTCATGCCACCGCCGTGTGTGCCAGTTAACAGTTTGCACGAAACCCGCTTAAAATCTTCCCTAGATATTTTGTTGTACGAATGAATGACATGTGGTGTTTGAT
>NZ_VTUU01000089.1 GCF_008370345.1 Marinobacter salinexigens
GGACTACTTGGGCAACCCCAGCCTGATCCACGCCCAGAGCATTCTGGCCATCTGGGCCTGCCAAGTTATCCTGATGGGCGCCGTGGAGGGTTACCGGGTTGCTGGCGGCCCGCTCGGCGAGGTGACCGACCCTCTGTACCCCGGCGGTAGCTTCGACCCTCTCGGCCTGGCCGACGACCCCGAGGCCTTTGCGGAGCTCAAGGTGAAGGAGATCAAGAACGGCAGGCTGGCCATGTTCTCGATGTTCGGGTTCTTCGTGCAGGCCATCGTCACCGGCAAGGGTCCGTTGGAGRACTTGGCCGACCACTTGGCCGATCCCGTCAACAACAACGCTTGGGCCTATGCCACCAACTTCGTCCCCGGCAAGTGAGCTAGATAGTGTTCGCTGCTCGGTTCTTGGAGTTTCTGCTGTCGTACGGTTTGGATTTTGGGCCCTAGATCATGTGATCCGAATAAAGATAATCCCAGAACATGGTGATGTTGCATAGCTTCAGACCTATATTAAGTCTCGAGCATCTATTCGCTACTCCTGATCAGCTGGAAGGGGCGGCTTCTTG
>NZ_VTUU01000090.1 GCF_008370345.1 Marinobacter salinexigens
TCGCCTACCTCCTCCACGGCCCAGCCGCCGCCATCGCCGCGGCGCCCAGCGCCTTCCTCCTCCGCTCCCTCCCGCCGGCGAAGACCCCGTTCCTATCCTCTCTCCCGCGCCCGGTCTCGCCGAGGCGCGCTGCCGCAGCCGCGTTCGCCCTCAGGTGAAAAAGATGCTCAGCATAAATCGTGGCGTCGCTGCTCGAGGGCCCCGTGCTGGTCTGGGCCGGCCGGCTCTGCCTCTACTACGCGCTCCTCCACGTCGGGCTCGCCGGCTCCCCGCGCAACCCCTTCCTCTCTCACGAGATCGGCGGCGAGGACGGCGCCGGGGACAGC
>NZ_VTUU01000020.1 GCF_008370345.1 Marinobacter salinexigens
GGCAATAAAAAACCCCAGCATCAAGGATGCTGGGGTTTAGGTATTAAGCGCCTGACGATGACCTACTCTCACATGGGCAACGCCACACTACCATCGGCGCAGGACTGTTTCACTTCTGAGTTCGGGATGGGATCAGGTGGTTCCAGACCGCTATGGTCGTCAGGCAAAACGATTGATCACTGGGGGACGAGATGGAACGTGATRTKGATTTCACTGCATTATCCGCAGTTGTCTTGGGTGTTATATAGTCAAGCCGCACGAGCAATTAGTACTGGTTAGCTCAACGCCTCGCAGCGCTTACACACCCAGCCTATCAACGTCCTGGTCTTGAACGGCTCTTCAGGGCCCTCGAGGGGCCAGGGAGATCTCATCTTGGAAGGGGCTTCCCGCTTAGATGCTTTCAGCGGTTATCCTGTCCGAACATAGCTACCGGGCAATGCGTCTGGCGACACAACCCGAACACCAGAGGTTCGTCCACTCCGGTCCTCTCGTACTAGGAGCAGCTTTCCTCAAATCTCCAACGTCCACGGCAGATAGGGACCGAACTGTCTCACGACGTTCTAAACCCAGCTCGCGTACCACTTTAAATGGCGAACAGCCATACCCTTGGGACCGGCTTCAGCCCCAGGATGTGATGAGCCGACATCGAGGTGCCAAACACCGCCGTCGATGTGAACTCTTGGGCGGTATCAGCCTGTTATCCCCGGAGTACCTTTTATCCGTTGAGCGATGGCCCTTCCATACAGAACCACCGGATCACTATGACCTGCTTTCGCACCTGCTCGACGTGTCTGTCTCGCAGTCAAGCGGGCTTGTGCCATTACACTAACCGCATGATGTCCGACCATGCTTAGCCCACCTTTGTGCTCCTCCGTTACGCTTTGGGAGGAGACCGCCCCAGTCAAACTACCCACCACACAGTGTCCTTATCCCCGATAAGGGGACGAAGTTAGAACCTCAAACATGCCAGGCTGGTATTTCAAGGTTGGCTCCACCAGAACTGGCGTCCTGGTTTCAAAGCCTCCCAGCTATCCTACACAAGCATGCTCAAAGTTCACTGTGAAGCTATAGTAAAGGTTCACGGGGTCTTTCCGTCTAGCCGCGGATACACCGCATCTTCACGGCGATTTCAATTTCACTGAGTCTCGGGTAGAGACAGCGCCCCCATCGTTACGCCATTCGTGCAGGTCGGAACTTACCCGACAAGGAATTTCGCTACCTTAGGACCGTTATAGTTACGGCCGCCGTTTACCGGGGCTTCGATCAAGAGCTTCGCCGAAGCTAACCCCATCAATTAACCTTCCGGCACCGGGCAGGCGTCACACCCTATACGTCCACTTTCGTGTTTGCAGAGTGCTGTGTTTTTAATAAACAGTCGCAGGGGCCTGGTATCTTCGACCGGCTTCCGCTCCACCCGCAGGGGCTTCACGTACACGCCGGCGTGCCTTCTCCCGAAGTTACGGCACCATTTTGCCTAGTTCCTTTACCCGAGTTCTCTCAAGCGCCTTGGTATTCTCTACCTGACCACCTGTGTCGGTTTGGGGTACGGTCTCGAATAGCCTGAAGCTTAGAAGATTTTCCTGGAAGCAGGGCATCAATGACTTCATTCCCTAGGGAACTCGTCGTCACGTCTCAGGATTAAGGACCCGGATTTGCCTAAGTCCTCTCCCTACTCGCTTAAACCGGGACAACCGTCGCCCGGCTCACCTAGCCTTCTCCGTCTCTCCATCGCAGCTATCCAAGGTACGGGAATATTAACCCGTTTCCCATCGACTACACCTTTCGGTCTCGCCTTAGGGGCCGACTCACCCTGCGCCGATTAGCGTTGCGCAGGAACCCTTGGTCTTCCGGCGTGCGGGTTTTTCACCCGCATTGTCGTTACTCATGTCAGCATTCGCACTTCTGATACCTCCAGCAAGCTTCTCAACTCACCTTCGCAGGCTTACAGAACGCTCCCCTACCCCGCATACAAAGTATGCAGCCGCAGCTTCGGTGACCAGTTTGAGCCCCGTTACATCTTCCGCGCAGGCCGACTCGACTAGTGAGCTATTACGCTTTCTTTAAAGGGTGGCTGCTTCTAAGCCAACCTCCTAGCTGTCTGAGCCTTCCCACATCGTTTCCCACTTAACTGGTACTTGGGGACCTTAGCTGGCGGTCTGGGTTGTTTCCCTCTTCACGACGGACGTTAGCACCCGCCGTGTGTCTCCCGGATAGTACTCACAGGTATTCGGAGTTTGCATGGGGTTGGTAAGTCGGGATGACCCCCTAGCCCAAACAGTGCTCTACCCCCTGTGGTATTCGTCCGAGGCGCTACCTAAATAGCTTTCGGGGAGAACCAGCTATCTCCGGGCTTGATTAGCCTTTCACTCCGATCCACAAGTCATCCCCTGGCTTTTCAACGACAGTGGGTTCGGTCCTCCAGTGCCTGTTACGGCACCTTCAACCTGCTCATGGATAGATCGCCCGGTTTCGGGTCTATGCCCAGCGACTAAATCGCCCTATTCAGACTCGGTTTCCCTACGGCTCCCCTAAACGGTTAACCTCGCCACTGAACATAAGTCGCTGACCCATTATACAAAAGGTACGCCGTCACAGAACAAGTCTGCTCCGACTGCTTGTACGCATACGGTTTCAGGGTCTATTTCACTCCCCTCACAGGGGTTCTTTTCGCCTTTCCCTCACGGTACTGGTTCACTATCGGTCAGTCAGGAGTATTTAGCCTTGGAGGATGGTCCCCCCATGTTCAGACAGGATACCACGTGTCCCGTCCTACTCGATTTCACTGAACTCAGGTTTCGGATACGGGGCTATCACCCACTATGGCGGCACTTTCCAGAGCCTTCTCCTACCAGTTGTTCAGCTTAAGGGCTGGTCCCCGTTCGCTCGCCGCTACTGAGGGAATCTCGGTTGATTTCTTTTCCTCGGGGTACTTAGATGTTTCAGTTCCCCCGGTTCGCCTCTTACACCTATGTATTCAGTGCAAGATACCGACCCGAAAGTCGGTGGGTTTCCCCATTCAGAGATGCCCGGATCACAGCTTGTTTGCCAGCTCCCCGAGCCTTATCGCAGGCTAACACGTCTTTCATCGCCTCTGACTGCCAAGGCATCCACCGTATGCGCTTAGTTGCTTGACTATATAACCCCAAGACAACTGTGATCCGAAGATCCCAGTCACTCRAAGTCGTTTCATCAACAACCTCAACGACAACACCGGATAACGCTTGAAATCGCTATCACTTTGAACATCTTCTCTCGGAGATAATGAGAGAAGAATATTCGTGTTCTATCTCGTCCAATTTGTTAAAGAGCAAATCTGACCCAGTGATCAGAAAGAAGGGCTTCGYTTGATCGTTCATCAAAYCGAAACGCTTGTTTCTGTACACTGCTAACCCACAATGTGGTTAGTCAGTTAATATGGTGGAGCTAGGCAGGATCGAACTGCCGACCTCCTGCGTGCAAGGCAGGCGCTCTCCCAGCTGAGCTATAGCCCC
>NZ_VTUU01000091.1 GCF_008370345.1 Marinobacter salinexigens
TCCGAGTGACAATTAAAACCAGTAACAGTAGCAAAAACGAAAAGATTAGAGCTTGTCCTCAAACTCAGAAAGAGGAGTCATCTGTTCTTTCAGACCCTTCCTCTTGCGGATATCCAGCACCAGCTGGGCAGCCTGGGAGCCAGCCTCCAAAGGATCCGAGCCCATCATGTCCCAGTGGTCAAACACACACTGGGGGAACGCCTGACCAGAGGTTGCAGCCCTCAGCTGGCTTGAGAACCCAAAGGACTCGATGACAGGGAGGAAAGCCTTGATGTTGTAGAGCGGGGTACCCGGCCTCTGCATCTCCTCAAAGACATGACCTCTCTTCTGGTTCAGAACACCGTAGATACCACCAAGTGCATTTTCTGGGGCCTGGATCTCCACCAGGTAGACTGGCTCCAGCAGCCTTGGCTTGGCCGTGAGCTGAGAGGCATAGATGACCCTCCTGGCAGTGGGAATGACCTGACCACCACCCCTGTGGATAGCATCAGCATGAAGAACGACATCACATACCTCAAAGCAAATTCCACGCATGTTCTCC
>NZ_VTUU01000093.1 GCF_008370345.1 Marinobacter salinexigens
GATCACACATTGGCCTTGCTTGCACTGGTGCTTGCTCATAATTAGTTCATCAGCAAACAACAAACAATGGCACCGAGGCTAGCGTGTCTCCTAGCTCTGGCCATGGCAGCCATCGTCGTGGCGCCGTGCACGGCGATCACACATTGGCCTTGCTTGCACTGGTGCTTGCTCATAATTAGTTCATCAGCAAACAACAAACAATGGCACCGAGGCTAGCGTGTCTCCTAGCTCTGGCCATGGCAGCCATCGTCGTGGCGCCGTGCACGGCCCAGAACTCGCCGCAGGACTACGTGGACCCRCACAACGCGGCGCGCGCCGACGTGGGCGTCGGGCCGGTGTCCTGGGACGACACCGTSGCCGCGTACGCGCAGAGCTACGCGGCGCAGCGCCAGGGCGACTGCMAGCTGATCCACTCCGGCGGGCCCTACGGCGAGAACCTCTTCTGGGGCTCCGCCGGCGCCGACTGGTCGGCGTCCGACGCCGTGGGCTCCTGGGTGTCCGAGAAGCAGTACTACGACCACGACACCAACAGCTGCGCG
>NZ_VTUU01000094.1 GCF_008370345.1 Marinobacter salinexigens
GGCAGATGAAACGATGCAGATGTCCCACTCGGTTTTTACGATACAAGTACACGGGCAACTTCCTCAGTAACCACCAAGCAGAGAGTAGTAAAACAGGTACCGCGTGGGGGCGTGATCAAGAAAACTACTAACCTAACCACAGACGGAGTACAACAGAACGGCGGGCACAGCCCTGTTTATTGGAAACAAATTGGCATCGACGACGCCCTCCTCGGAAACGAAAAAGGCAAAAAAAAGGTGCTCACTTGGCGCTGGCGAGCTGGGTGCGGATGAGCTTRGYGGCGGAGACCATGTTGGTCAGGGCRGGCTTSACCTCCGTGTACTTGCGKGTCTTGAGRCCGCAGTCRGGGTTCACCCAGAGGATGTTGGTGTCSAGCACSGCSAGCATCTTGTCGATGCGGTCGGCGATCTCCTCAGCCGACGGGATCCTGGGGGAGTGGATGTCGTAGACACCGGGGCCGATGCCCGCGCCGTACTTSACRCCCTCGCGGAACACGGASAGYAGCTTCTCGTCGGACCGCGAGTTCTCAATGGTG
>NZ_VTUU01000095.1 GCF_008370345.1 Marinobacter salinexigens
CCCGCGCGGAGGACCTGGCGGACGAGGTGGAGCGCATCCGCGCGGCCATGGGCTCGGACATCGACGTCAGCCTGGACTGCGCCGGGTTCAGCAAGACCATGTCGACGGCGCTGGAGGCGACGCGGCCCGGCGGGAAGGTGTGCCTGGTCGGGATGGGCCACAACGAGATGACGCTGCCGCTGACGGCGGCGGCGGCGCGGGAGGTGGACGTGGGGGGCGTGTTCCGGTACAAGGACACCTGGCCGCTGTGCATCGACTTCCTGCGCAGCGGCAAGGTGGACGTCAAGCCGCTCATCACCCACCGCTTCGGCTTCTCGCAGCGGGACGTGGAGGAGGCCTTCGAGGTCAGCGCCCGCGGCCGCGATGCCATAAAAGTCATGTTCAACCTCTAGGCGGGCAAGCCGCCTCCCTCTCGGTCCAGCCGTCTAGGCGCCGTCGCCGTTGCCGTATGCCCCTGCCCCCACCCAGGCCACAGCTCCTGGAATAAAAATGACAGAAAAGAAACTTTATAGTTCGATGAATGGGCAGTTTGCCG
>NZ_VTUU01000096.1 GCF_008370345.1 Marinobacter salinexigens
CGACGGGCCCTGGCGGTGTATAGCTAGCTTGAATTATAGGAGGTCATCCTCCTTGTGCGTCTCGATGACGACGTCGGAGGTGGGGTACGCAGCGCAGGTGAGCACCCAGCCGTCGGCGACCTGGTTGTCGTTGMGGAAGMTCTGGTCGSACTSGKCGACGGAGCCGGAGACGACCTTGCCGGCGCAGGAGGAGCAGGACCCCGCGCGGCAGGAGAAGGGCAGGTCGATGCCTTCCTCCTCGGCGAAGTCCAGTATGTAGACGTCGTCGGGCACCTGCAGCTCCACCTCCCCCTCCGGCGTGATCAGCTTCACGTTGTAGGTGGCMTGCGCGCGCRGCAGCTGGCGCCGCATGGGGGCCGCCAGCGGCTTGGCAACCGCGACCCTGAGCCTGAGTGGGGACGAGAAGCAGGGCGGCGGCGCGCGGAGGATGCTCATGCTCAGGGCGGTGGCGGCCATTGGATGGCGATGGAGGATGGACTCACTCGACTGGCCGGCCGGGCGCTAGCTGCTGCGACTACACACTACACGAC
>NZ_VTUU01000003.1 GCF_008370345.1 Marinobacter salinexigens
TCGATGGGCCTGGTGGCTCCATTCCACCGCCTTGACCTTGAACTCAGTGCTGTATTGCTGTGTTTTCTTCCCCGTGATCATTTCCGGCATCAGTTTTCTCCTGCTTCGGAGTTATCGATGCGTGTCCACTAGATCGGGGGAAGTCCAAGTCCCTCTTGAGGCGTTTGTTAGGCTTTTTCACCTAGCTGCTCTGCTACTTTGAGCCATTTTTCTCTTTGCTCTGGCTTTGAGGACCGTAAAGGGGAAAACTCTGAAATTTTGGTCACTTTAATGCCCGAAAAGCCAAGTATTGTCCGCTTCATCTCATTATGTCCCGGACTTCGATAAACCCAACGAAAGTACCAAGGCGGGGTATCCATTGTCACTATGAGTTGCGCGGTTCGATTAGAGAGAAGCTTATCCCATAATTGGGAGTTCTCACGGTACTTGAAAGCAAAACCCGGGAGAAAAATTCTATCGATAAACCCTTTCATCAGCGAAGGAATTGATCCCCACCAAATTGGATAGATAAAAGCTATATGCTCTGCCCACTGAATGTCCTGTTGAGCTTTAATCAAGTCAGGCTCTAATTCTTGGATTTCACGATAACCCTTCCAAAGAACAGGATCAAAACTCAACTCACTCAGCTTAATGGTACGAATATTTGCGCCTGTTAACTCCGCACCTTTGATGTACGAATTGAATAGAGCATCGCAGAAACTACCTGTATTGGGATGCCCAAGGATCACTAGTATTTTTTTCACGGCTCCTCCATAAGCCTAACGCCCGCCATCACCAGTGACAGAACCGCAGCGAAGCGGAGGTTTTGGCATCCGGTGCATGGCCTGGTTACACCTCACTTTGGTCAGTGAAGCTGATTGAAGACTTCCGGGTGTTGCTCAGCAATGCGCAGAAGCGCAACTGCAGGCCCCTGCGGCTCGCGACGACCCTGCTCCCAATCCTGAAGCGTTCGTACACTCACGCCCATAAGACCTGCAAATGCAGATTGCGACATGTTCAACTTCAGCCTGATCACTTTAGGCGGTGAGGGCTCTGCAAGCTCATGAGTTCGTAGAGCCAATTTGCCCTTCTTGAACTGCTTGATTTCATTGATGCCATCAAGAATCTCTGCCCCAAGGTTCCTGTCACCCATTTTTGATTGCCTCCGCTATCTGCTTGAGCGCATGGCCAGGAATGCTGGCCCGCTCTGATTTACTGTACAGCGTGAGCATCCATATCTCGTGGTCAGACTTCTTCCAATAGTAGATAGCTCTGATACCACCGCTCTTTCCCGAACCCGCTGGTGCCCATCGAACTTTACGAACGCCACCCGAGCCTTTGATTAGATCCCCAGCATCCGGTTTCTGCAAAAGGTAGGTTTGAAGCCCACGGTATTCCTCGTCCGTGAGGTAGTTCGGCAATAGCTTGGTGAACGTTGAGGTTTCGATGAATAGCATTGCCAAAATATACGGCGTTGCCGTATGAGCGTCAAGGCAAGATCAGTGAGGTGTAACGCCGTTGTTCAGCGGCAGCCTTGGCAGAGCTAAGCGGCGACAAGGCTGTCCGGTGGAGGGCCCTTCAGGGCCCGGAACGAACTGGAACTATTGGTTAGATTGAGACTAGCTCCCCAGACAGGGCCTCTATCTTTACACCATTGGTTTCAAGCTGAACCTGGCTTGGCTCGCCAGACCAATTACTTATTCGACCGACGTTAAGAACATTCAATCCTGCGTTCTCAATATGACGGACGACACCCGCCTCATAACGACACCTGAGCAATTTATCCGCTTTTTTATCGCCAGTTTTGGGGAGTTCGGCGAAAAAGAGATGCATATTATCGATAAAATCATTGTTGAATTCTTCGCGGTCAATGTGCGCAAAACGAGGAATCATACCGTCGCCCGGGCGATGCATTAAGATGCTTTGGTTTCGACGTAGCCCGTCTAAGCAGTGAGCTTGATAATTACCTTTCAGGCAATCCCTCAGGTGCCTCTTATGCCGTTGCGCCACATCTAATGCTTCACCTACATAGTAAGCTCGGTAGTAAGAAGGTTTGACTTCAACGCACCAAATATAGAAACCGTTTACCCAAGCTTCCGAGTGATCAAAAATTGAATTCTCGCCGCGAAAACTGAATGGGCCGTGAACTTCCAATGTTTCCATGCAATGCTCCTAATCTAACGCCGCGAGCAGCAGCGCGGCTTTTTGCGTCTGCTGCCTTGCCTGGTTAAGTGGTGACACACCAGCCCACCCAAGGAACAAGATGTGAGCCTGCGAACCAGACTACATTTATGGCACCCCGCAAGGACTCAAACCTTGAAGATACCCCCAACCAGGAATGTGGCCGCCCACAACGAATGGGAAAACCGAGCCACACCCTCTTATTTTTCTAACGGCACCGTAAACTTTGATGGTGACACCGACTCAGAATCTAGCTCTGCCATAAATAAAGCAGAACCATTTAACATTTGTATATGAGTCCCAACGACCACTTTCCCCACGACTCATATCTCAATTTTAATTCTTTCCAAAACTAGGCAGAAAATCCCGTAAGGTCAAATACTTCCGTCGCTTTTTGGGTCAGAATCTCAAAATAAAAATATTCACCAAGACGACTATGCTCCACCCAACAACTAGTTTCTATCCAATTGTTTTGTTTGAAAATTCAACCGATTCAATAACACGCCCCCAGTTTACGGTCATCTCGATCGCTTTCCCGTTGCAGCAACACGCCGGCACAACTAAACTGTACGTACATACAGTAATCAGAAAGGAGCGCTGTCATGGATGACATCCCCACCCCACTACCTGCGGTTCCCATCCGGTTTATGGACCGGTTTCGCGCTTTTATCCGCGCTCGTCAGCTGGCTTACCGCACCGAAAAAACCTACTGCCTCTGGGTGCGGGATTTCATTCGGTTTCACGGTGCCCGCCACCCGGAAGCCATGGGCGCAGAGGAAGTGAACGCCTGGCTCAGCCATCTTGCCAACAATCGAAACGTGTCGGTGAACACGCAAAAAACCGCCCTGAACGCGGTGGTGTTTATGTATCACCAGTTTCTCGGCCGTGAACTTGGCAAGCTGCAGTTTACCAACACCACCCAGGCGCGTCGGCTGCCCACGGTGTTCAGCCATGATGAAGCCATGGCGGTTCTGTCCTACATGCAGGGCACCCATAAACTGTTGGCGAGCCTGATGTATGGTTCGGGGCTTAGGGTAATGGAGGCCACCCGGTTGCGGGTTCAGGACGTCGATTTTTCCGAGCAATGTTTGTTCGTACGGGAGACCAAGGGCGATAAGTGGCGCCGATCCCTGTTGCCAACCTCGGTAACCGAGGGGTTACGGAATCAGGTTGAATTCGCGCTGGCGTTGCATCGGCAGGATCTGGACGATGGGTTCGGGGAGGTGTATCTGCCGAATGCCTTGTCGAAGAAGTATCCCAATGCCGCCCGCAGTCCGGCATGGCAGTACGTGTTCCCGGCACATCGCTTGTCAGTGGACCCTCGCTCTGGCGTCCGCCGGCGCCATCATATTGGCGAGCAACAGGTTCGTCGTTCGGTGAATGCCGCCATCCGCGATGCCGGCATTCGTAAGAAGGCGAGTTGCCACACCTTTCGCCACAGTTTTGCGACCAATCTGCTCAAAAGTGGCACAGACATCCGCAGTATTCAGGAGTTGCTGGGCCACAATGACATTTCTACCACCCAAATCTACACCCACGTGATCGGCAGCCATCAGCGTGGGATCAGTAGCCCCCTGGATCCATGAACTTCTGGCTTGGCGGTGGTGTAGTGGGCTGAGACACCCGGTCGGCCGCAGTTCACCACTCCAACTGCGCCCCGGTCTGGTACTCAATCACCCGCGTCTCAAAAAAGTTCTTCTCCTTCCGCATAGTCGCCTGCTCATCCAGCCAGGGTGACACGTTTTTCGCTCCGGGGAACGGTTCTTCCAGGCCCACGGTGCGGGCACGGCGGTTGGCCACGAAGCGGAACTGTTCGCTGTGGTATTCGGCGGAATAGCCCAGGATCGGGTCCCGCAGGATGTACTCGGCGTAGGCTTTCTCGGCGGCTTCGGATTCGTCCCACATCTCGCGCACGGCTTTCGGGTCGAGGGTGATGTTTTCCTCTTCGAGGATCTGGTTCACCACTTTCAGGCCGAACGAGAAGTGCATGGCTTCGTCTCGCAGGATGTACTGCAGTTGCTCGCCGGTGCCGCGCATCAGGCCGCGGCGCTGCAGGGCAAAGATGGGGCTGAATCCGTTGTAGAACCAGCAGCCTTCGAACACAGCGGCAAAGAACAGGTACGACATGATGAATTCTTCCAGGTCGTCCCGGTTGCGCAGGTTCATGTCGGAGCGCATGGCCGCATCCAGCCGGCGGTTGGCGAGCTGGATTTTGCCGTTGATCTCCGGAACGACTCGGTAGCGGTTGTAGATCTCGCTCTGGTCCAGGTTGAGGGTTTCGATGCAGTGCTGGTAGGTCCAGGTGTGCAGGGCTTCCTCATACACCTGCCTCGCCTGGTAGATCTGCAATTCCGGGGCGCTCATTTTCTCCATCACGGCCAGGCCGATGTTGCGCATGGCGAGGATGTCGGAGGTGGTCAGGTACGCCAGCACGTTTTCGTACACGTGCTTTTCCGGAGCGGTGAGGCGGTGGTGGTAGTCGTGAACATCCTGGGCCATGTTGATGTCCAGGGGGGTCCAGTGGTTTTTGTTGGCGTTCATGAAGTACTCCCAGGCCCAGGGGTACTTGAACGGCGCAAGTTGGTTGATGTCGGTCTCGCCGTTGATCACGCGCTTGTCGTCCACGTTCACCGGGGCCGGTCCGCCGGTGGTGGCGGGTTTGTGTTCGGTTTTTGGTTTGTCGTCCCAGTCCAGCATGGTGTTTGCCTCCTGATAAAAGTAAGTGGTTACTGACAGGCTTCGCAGTCCGGGTTGTCGATGCTACAAACCTGGGGCCCGGGTGCGACAGAAGGCGCTGCGACGGGCGCGGTTTTCTCGGCCGCACCGGTGGCACCCAGAGAGCGCAGGTAGTAGGTGGTTTTCAGGCCACGCTCCCACGCCAGCTGGTACAGGGCGTCCAGTTTTTTGCCGCTGGGTTCGGCCATGTACAGGTTGAGGCTCTGGGCCTGGTCCAGCCACTTCTGGCGGCGGGCGGCGGCTTCCACCAGCCAGCGGGCGTCGATTTCAAACGCGGTGGCGTAGCGGGCTTTCAGCTCTGGCGGGATGCGGTCAATCTGCTGAACGCTGCCGTCGAAGTATTTGAGGTCGTTCACCATCACGTTGTCCCACAGGCCTTCGGCTTTGAGATCACGCACCAGTGAGGGGTTCACCACGGTGAATTCGCCGGAGAGGTTCGATTTCACGAACAGGTTCTGGTATGCCGGTTCGATGGACTGGGACACCCCAACGATGTTGGAAATGGTCGCGGTAGGGGCAATGGCCATCACGTTGCTGTTGCGCATGCCGTGTTTGGTCACCAGTTCACGCACCGGGGTCCAGTCCAGATGGGCGTTGGTGTTGAGGGTGATGTCCCCTTCCCTGCGCGCTTTCTGGAGCAGGCTGATGGAGTCGATGGGCAGGATGCCCTGATCCCACAGCGAACCTTCATAGGTCTCGTAGGCCCCGCGTTCACCGGCCAGGGTGGCGGAGGCACGGATGGCGAAGTAGCTAAGCTGTTCCATAGCCACGTCAGCAAACTCCACCGCCTCCGGGCTGGAGTACGGCAGGCCGAGTTTGTAGAGGGCATCCTGGAAGCCCATCAGGCCAAGCCCAACCGGGCGGTGGCGAAGGTTGGAATTGCGGGCCTGGGGCACGGCATAGAAGTTGATGTCGATGACGTTATCGAGCATACGCACGGCGGTGGACACGGTCTGTTCCAACCGTTGCACGTCCAGTTCGCCATCGCGGATGTGGGCTGCCAGATTCACGGAACCCAGGTTGCACACGGCGATTTCGTCCGCGCTGGTATTGAGGGTGATCTCGGTACACAGGTTGGAGCTATGCACCACGCCCTGATGCTGTTGCGGTGAGCGCAGGTTGCAGGGGTCTTTGAAGGTGATCCACGGGTGGCCGGTTTCAAACAGCACGGTGAGCATTTTCCGCCAGAGTTGCTTGGCGGGGATTTTCTTGAACAGGGCGATTTTGCCTTGCTCTGCCAGTGCTTCGTAGTGCTCGTAGCGTTCGCGGAATGCGTTGCCGTAGAGATCGTGCAGGTCCGGCACGTCGCTGGGTGAGAACAGAGTCCAGTCCCGGTCTTCGCGCATGCGTTCGATGAGCAGGTCCGGCACCCAGTTGGCGGTGTTCATGTCGTGGGTGCGGCGGCGTTCGTCGCCGGTGTTCTTGCGCAGCTCCAGGAACTCTTCGATGTCCAGGTGCCAGCTTTCCAGGTAGGCGCACACGGCACCCTTGCGCTTGCCGCCCTGATTTACAGCTACGGCAGTGTCGTTCACCACTTTCAGGAAGGGCACCACGCCCTGGCTTTTGCCGTTGGTGCCTTTGATGTGGGACCCGAGGGCCCGCACCGGGGTCCAGTCGTTGCCAAGGCCGCCAGCCCATTTGGAGAGCAAAGCGTTGTCCCGGATGGCACCGTAGATGTCTTCCAGGTCGTCGCCCACGGTAGTGAGGTAGCAGGATGACAACTGGGAATGGCGAGTTCCACTGTTGAACAGGGTTGGCGTGGAGGCCATGTAATCGAAGCTGGAGAGCAGGTTGTAGAATTCGATGGCGCGCTCGTTGGGCTTGTCTTCCCTCAATGCCAGCCCCATGGCCACGCGCATGAAAAACACCTGCGGCAGTTCCAGGCGGGCCTCGTTCCAGTGCAGGAAGTAACGGTCGTAAAGGGTTTGCAGGCCGAGGAAGCCGAATTGCAGGTCGCGCTCCGGTTTCAGGGCCGCGCCGAGGCGTTCCAGGTCATAGGCCGCAAGCGCCTCATCCAGCAATTCGTAACGAATGCCTGCTGCCACGAAGGCGGCCAGCGCCTGTGGATAAATCTCTTCCAGCGGCAGGCTGATGGGCAGCCCAAGCGCTTTTGCGTTTTCCAGCCGGAGCTGTTCCAGCAGCAGGCGGGCGGTAACGGCGCTGTAGTCCGGCTCCCGTTCGATCCGGCTGCGCGCGGTCATGATCAGGGCAGACAGCACTTCCCCTTCCGCAATGCCGTCGTAAAGGTTGGTCAGGGCACCGTCTACCAGAGATTCGCCGTCGATACCGTCCAGCCCGGTGGCAGCCTGCTCTACCTGTTGTTTCATCAGGCCCAGATCCAGCGGGGCAATGTCGCCGTTGGCCTTTTTCACGGTCAGGTGTGGGTGGGCTTCCATCGGGTCGTCGTGGGCACGCTGCCGGGCATGTTCTTCCCGGTACAACACGTAGGCCCGCGCCACTTTCTGTTCTTCTGCCCGCATCAGGGCCAGTTCCACCTGGTCCTGGATGTCTTCGATATGCACCTTGCCACCGGCTTTGAGGCGACGGCCAATGGCGTGGATCACCTGATCGGTTACGCGATGAACCGCGTCGTTCACTCGGGCGGAGCCGGCAGCGGAATCTCCCTCAACGGCAAGAAACGCCTTGGTGACAGCAACGCTGATCTTGGACGGATTAAAACTGACAAGGGTGCCGTTGCGTTTGATGACCTGAAGGGTCTCGGTTTGGGCAACGGTGGACGGCTGGGCTTCAGCCAGGGCAGTGGCAGACATCTGGGCTCTCCTGATCGCGACGATTCCTTTTGCCTTCGCGAATGCAGGGGCACACCACAGCCGTAGTACGGGCAGGGAAATACCGGTCTGCTCACCCTGAGTCGCGAAGGTGCAGTTCCGGAGCATGAATTGCTCCGCATCCCTGGCAGGTCTTCGGACTCAGGGGCGTGAATCGTGAGATTCGGCCTCGCGGGGCGACTTCCCGGCGTTTGCCAGTGTCGTTGTGCCTCGCTTGTTCCCCAATACCGCTGCGCGTCAGTTCCGGATTCTCACCGGATTCCCGACTACCGCTGTGTTCACAGAATGATCACAATATCTGGTAGTGAACCAAGGATTTGGACACTATATACGGCAGGGTCAGGGAGAACAAGGCAGGCAATAAAAAAGGCCCCCGAAGGGGCCAAACACGTGATCGTTTCACAACGTTCAGTCAGTGACTGATCATCCATGGCCGCATGGACGGGAACATTTTCTTGCCGTCTGCGGTATAGAACAGCATGTGCTTGCCGTCGGATTTCTTCTTGCAGCCGCAGGCCTTGCGATGCTCGGCGTCATGGGCTCGCTGATCCGCTGTGGAGATGATCGGCTCATGCCGTGCCTTCTCGTTGCGCTCTTCTGCCTTGCGCCGGGCCGGGTCCATGCCCACCAGTTCTGGCGGCAGTACAATCACCCGGGGTGACAGGGCCTTGCAGGAAGGGCATGCGGCCGGGCTGCCTGCCTCTGCCATGGTACCCAGCTCCTGGAACAGGCCGTGCTCGCGGCATTTGTAGTCATACAGTGGCATGGCTTACTCCTTGTCTGGAGACAGGGGTACATCGGTGCCCGGCGTGACCTTTTTGGTCGGTCCTTCCGCGGTTGGGTTGATGTCGAAGTCGAAGATCTCGGTGGGCAGCCAGAGGGTGGCACAGGCGTTTGGCACATCGACCACGCCACTGATATGCCCTTCTACCGGCGCACAGCCGAGCAGTGCGTAACTCTGGGCCGGGGTGTAACCGAACTTGCCCAGATACTCGATGGCGTTCAGGCAGGCCTGACGATAGGCCACGTGTACGTCGAGGTAGTGCTGCTTGCCTTCTTCGTCCACCGAGATGCCTTCGAAGATCACGTAGTCTTCGTAACGCGGCTTGATGGTACTGGGCTTGAACACCGGGTTCTTGATGCCGTACTTGGCCACGCCGTCTTTGATCAGATTCACCCGCAGATGAATCCAGCCGGCCATTTCGATGGCACCACAGAAGGTGATTTCACCGTCGCCCTGGCTGAAGTGCAGATCGCCCACGGACAGGCCCGCACCTTTCACATAAACCGGGAAGTACACCTTGGAGCCACGGGAAAGGTCCTTGATATCGCAGTTACCGCCGTGCTCACGGGGCGGTACGGTACGTGCTGCTTCCGCCGCCGCTTCCTTGGCCGCATCGCCGGCCAGTTTGCCCAGGTGAGCAGTGTCAGCAAATGGCAGGTTGGCCAGGCCGGGTACGCGATCCGGCTCGGTGTCGTAGAGTTCTTTCTCACGCTTGTTCCACTCGTCCAGCATCGCTTTCGATGGCAGGCAGCCAATCAGGCCCGGGTGGATCATGCCGGCGAATTCCACGTTCGGAATATGGCGGGATTTGGTGAACATACCGTTGAAGTCCCAGATGGACTTCTGCGCTTCCGGGAAGTGCTCAGTCAGGAAGCCACCGCCGTTCTGCTTGGAGAAGAAGCCGTTAAAGCCCCACTGTTCGTCCTTGAAGGCACCAATATCGAGAATATCCACTTCCAGCAGATCGCCGGGCTCGGCACCTTCAACGCCCACCGGGCCAGAGAGGAAGTGCACCTGGGTGAGGTCCACATCGCGCACGTCGTCTGCGCTGTCGTTGTTCTTAATCTGGCCGCCGGTCCAGTCGTGACACTCCAGTATGAAGTCGTCGCCGGGCTTGACGGTCACCGCCATGGGAATGTCGGGGTGCCAGCGGTTGTGGACCTTTTCGTTCTCGTATGCAGATTTGGTTAAATCGACCTTGATTAATGTTTCAGCCATAGCGGTTGCTCCTGATTCTCGGCTTTGTCTGTCAAAGCATGGTTACGCAGTGACGAGGGCCCCTGCGCTGACGCCATCCACTATCGGAAATTCACGCCGGGGGCGGTATTCGCGAATTGCCCCCGGCACCTACGTCATTCGACGTATTGGCTCACGACCACTTCGCTGCCTCTGAGGTCCGCGCTGAAATCCGTACAATCCGGATGCGCCAGCAGGGCCCTGGCAACCGCCGGTTCCAGCCGCTGGCGAAAAGCACGCAGCATTTCCCGAGCGCCGTAGCGGCTGTCGTACCCCAGGCACAGGTCGGTCCGCAGTTCCGGGGAGAGCGTGAGCCTCGCATGCTTGCGGGCAAGCCGTTTGTTGAGCCCTGCCAGTTCGATGTCCAGAAGGGCATCCAGCCAGTTGTCGGTGAGGTTGTTGAAGGTGAGGATCTGGTCGATCCGGTTGAGGAATTCCGGGTCAAAGTGGCGGCGCAGGGCGGTGTCCCGAATCCGGTCTCCAGCTCCGGGCGAAAGCCCCAGCCATCGCCGCCAGCCCCGCTGGTAACGGTGGTGATGAGCCTCGGCATCCAGCGCCCCGGCGTTGCTGGTCATGAAGATGAGGGTGTTGCGAAAGTCGATCTCGCGGTTGCCGGAGGGAAAGACCAGGCGACCGGTATCGAGCACGTTAAGCAGGGTTCGTGTGACTTCCTTGCTGGCCTTCTCGATCTCGTCAAAGAGCACGATGCCGGGTTTGCCGAACGATCCCTGCACCTTGTCCAGATCAAACAGGCTGTGGCCTTCCTTGCTGCCCACATAGCCCGGCGGGGCGCCGGTGAGTGCAGCGGCGTAGTGTTCCTGGGCCAGGGTGTTCATATCAATCCGGCACAGGCTATCGCGGTTGCCGTGAATGGCCTCGGCAATCAGCCGCACGGTTTCGGTTTTACCCACCCCGGTCGGGCCGAGGAACAGGTGCACGGCCAGCGGACGGTTCTCCTCCCCAATGTCGGCTTTCACTCGCACCAGCATGGATTCCATGGCAGCAAGCGCATCATCCTGCCCCACAATGTTCGCCCGAAGGCGGGTCATCACAGCCTCTGGCTCAAAGCGAAACCGGGAAACACGAACCGGGCCTGAATCGGCCCGGTTCTTTGCAATGGCATCCCGATTGGCTTCGAGCCGTTCATTGATAAACGGCATCCGAACCTCCCGGGCTTAGGCGCCTGCGGCTTTTTCCTTGCCCTCAACAGGCAGTTCTCCCACAGGGCATTCCGCGGTGCCCACGGTTTTGCGGGTCATCGCTTCTACATTCTCCTGCGCCTTCTGGGCGTCCATAACCCAGGTGCGGTAGAACTCGAACGGGCAGTCCGCCACACCCTTGTCGCCGTCACCGGAGTTGTGAACCCCTGTGTACCCCCGGTGCAACAGTTTGAACAGGTGGTTCTGGGACTGGTCATTGGCCCGGGCATCCCGGATCTGGCTCACGGAAAGCTGGGCATACTGCACGCCCATATCCTCTTCACCACATTCACCGAGCGTGCGGCCGTCGAAACCGACGATGGCAGAGTGACCGAAGTAGGAATACACGCCGTCAAAGCCACTGGCGTTGGCGACAGCCACATAGCAGTTGTTGGCCCAGGCCATGCTCTTGGCCATCATGATCTGCTGTTCCTTGGCCGGGTACATATAGCCCTGGCAGCGGACAATCAGCTCTGCGCCCTTCATGGCGCAATCACGCCAGATCTCCGGGTAATTGCCGTCATCGCAGATGATCAGGCTGATCTTCATGCCCTTGGGGCCTTCGGTCACATAAGTGGTATCCCCGGGATACCAGCCCTCTATCGGGCACCAGGGGATGCACTTGCGGTACTTCTGGACAATCTCGCCTTCGTTGTTGATCAATACCAGGGTGTTGTAGGGCGCCTTGTTAGGATGATCTTCATGACGCTCGCCGGTCAGCGAAAACACGCCCCAGGTATTGGCCTCGCGACAGGCCGCCGAGAAGATGGCGGTTTCGTCCCCCGGCACTGTCGCCGCGGTCTCCATCATCTCGTCGTTGTCGTACATGATCCCCATGGTGCTGTATTCGGGGAACACCACCAGGTCCATACCCGGCAGGCCGACCTTCATGCCTTTGATCATGTCCGCAATCTTGCGGGCGTTGTCCAACACCTCGGCCTTGCTGTGCAGCCGCGGCATTTTGTAGTTCACCACCGCCACGCCGACGGTATCGTTACTGCTGGAAATATCACCGTGTCTCATGGTCAGACTCCTGTGTTACACAGCCAGATAACTGGCAATTTTTTCCTGATCGGCCTCTTCCCGACTTTCTTCGTGAACGATCTTTCCCTTCTCGATCACCAGAATCCGGTCTGCCGCGTCCATCACGAAGCTCAACACCTGCTCCGACACCACAATGGACAGGCCCCGCTCATCGCGAATTCGGCGCAGCGTCTTGGCGATGTCCTTGATGATGTTGGGCTGAATGCCTTCGGTTGGCTCATCAAGCAGCAGCACCTTCGGCCGGGTTGCCAGCGCACGGGCAATCGCCAGTTGTTGTTGCTGGCCTCCCGAGAGGTTGCCGCCGCGCCTGTTCTGCATTTCCTTGAGCACCGGGAAGAGTTCGTAGAGGTCCTCGGGAATCTTCTTCTCGCCCACCGCCGCCAGGCCGGTTTCGATGTTTTCCTTCACGGTGAGGGTCGGGAAGATCATGCGTCCCTGGGGCACAAAGCCGATCCCGGCCCGCACCCTCTGGAAACTCTTCAGGTTAGAGAGATCGGTCCCGTCGAGCGTGACCTGCCCTGCTTTGGTGGGTGTCATCCCCACCAGGGATTTCATCAGTGTGGTTTTGCCCATACCGTTGCGGCCCACCACAGCCACAATCTCGTTCTTGCCCACTTCCAGGTTCAGGTCCTGGATGATGCTGCTCTGGCCATAGGCCACCGAATGTTGTTTAACGCTCAGCATGATCAGTGCCCCAGATAGACTTCGATGACTTTCGGGTCCGATTTCACGTGCTCGATGGACCCCTCGGAAAGAACCTTGCCCTGGTGCATCACCGTGACCCGGTCTGCAATGTCGCCCACAAACTGCATGTCGTGCTCAATCACCAGTACCGTGTGGTCTTTGGTGATCCGCCGCAACAGCTCGGCGGTTTTCTGGCGTTCGGCAACCGACATACCGGCCACCGGTTCATCGAGCATCAGCAGATCCGGTTTCTGGATCAGCAACATGCCGATTTCCAGCCATTGTTTCTGGCCATGGCTGAGCAGCGAGGCCGGCTGGTCAAGTGCGTCACTCAGGAAGATGGTTTCAGCCACTTCTTCCACAGCCTCGATCACCTGCGCATCACGCTTGAACGCCAGAGCACCCATCACCGAGTGGCCCTGTGGATAAGACACCTCCAAGTTTTCAAACACAGTCAGGTCTTCAAACACCGACGGGGTCTGGAACTTCCGGCCCACCCCGGAATGCACAATCTGGTGTTCCTTCAGTCTGGTCAGCTCCTTGCCGGCAAATTTGATGGAGCCCGAGGTGGCCTTGGTCTTGCCGCAGATCAGGTCCAGTACCGTGGTTTTGCCGGCGCCATTAGGGCCGATGATCACCCGGATCTCCTTGGGGTCCAGGTAGAACGAAAGGTCATCCACTGCCTTGAAGCCGTCGAAGGACACGGTGAGTCCTTCCACCGCCAGCAGAAAATCCTTGCTCGTGGTCTTGGCTGCGTTCATCAGGATTTCTCCGGGCTGTATTGATCCAGCATCGGGTCGTAATCACGGCCCTCGTCTTTCTTTTCCACCGGTTTTTGCGACACAGGCTCTGCCTTGTCAGCCTTTGGCTTACGCTTGAACAAACGATCTTCCAGCGGCATCACATAGGTCTGGTAAAGGCCGGCCAGGCCGTTCGGGAAGGCCAGAACCACACCGATAAACAGAGCACCCATGGCGAAAGGCCAGAGTTCCGGGAAGGATTCTGAGAATCCACTCTTGGCCGCATTGACCAGCAGCGCTCCGTACACCGCACCAAGGATCGACAACCGGCCACCCA
The DNA here is from genome assembly GCF_008370345.1 of Marinobacter salinexigens. Taxonomy (GTDB): domain Bacteria; phylum Pseudomonadota; class Gammaproteobacteria; order Pseudomonadales; family Oleiphilaceae; genus Marinobacter; species Marinobacter salinexigens. Next base: position 13,710 of record NZ_VTUU01000003.1, read on the forward strand.
GAGCACAGAAGATCACCATCTCGATAGAGGAGACGATGCCAATGAACGACGGCGACATGAAGCCAACAATCAGGGTGAACAGAGCGCCGCCGATACCCGCGAAAGCGGCGGCCAGGCAGAACACGAAGATCTTGAAGGCAGCTACGTCATACCCGGAGAAGCGCACCCGCATTTCCTGGGCGTTCATGGCCACCAGGATGCGACCCAGCTTGCGGTTCTGCACAAAGCGGGCGGCAAACAGGCACAGGAACAGCATGCCCACACACACGAAGTACAGAATGGTCTTGGCGGAGTCGGTACGAATGTCCCAGCCCGCCAGCGTTTTCAGATCGGTGATGCCGTTCACGCCACCGGTGTAACCCTGCTGACCGATGATCAGAATGGTCAGGATGGCTGCGATGGCCTGGGTGATGATGGCGAAGTACACGCCACCCACCCGTCGGGTGAACATGGCAAAGCCAATGACGAAGGCAAGGATCACCGGTACCGCGATGATGGCGATGAAGGTGAACGAAAGGCTGTGGAACGGTTCCCAGAACCACGGCAATGCGGTCAACTGGTTCCAGTCCATGAAGTCCGGGATTCCCGGTGTGGACTGGATGGCGGTGGCCTCCGGCGTGGAGGCCTCCAGCTTCAGGAACATCGCCATGCAGTATCCGCCAAGACCGAAGAACACGCCCTGGCCGAGGCTGAGAATACCCGCCTTACCCCAGCACATAACCAGACCGATCGCGACAAACGCATAGGTCAGATACTTGCCCACCATGTTCAGGCGGAACGGGTCCAGGGCCAGCGGCAGGATGACAACCAGCAACAGGGCCAGCGCCAGGTAGTAGAGCCCCTCGCGGGAGGCAAACCATTTCAGTGGGGATGAGTTTTTCATGACAGTCTCCTAGCGACGGACCTTGAGGGCCATGAGTCCTTCCGGACGGAGCATCAGGATGCCGACGACCACCAACAGGGTAAGCACCTTGGCCATGGAGCCACTGAGGAAGAATTCCATGGTGGACTGGGCCTGGGAGATGCCGAAAGCGGATACGATGGTACCGATCAGGCTCTGTGCGCCGCCGAACACAACCACCAGGAAGGTATCGACGATGTAGGCCTGGCCAGAAGATGGGCCGGTGGACCCGATCATGGTGAAGGCTGCACCGGCGATGCCGGCGATGCCGCAACCAAGAGCAAAGGTCATGCGGTCCACACCTGCGCTGTTAATGCCCACGGCTTCCGCCATCGGGCGGTTCTGAACCACGGCACGTACCTTTTTGCCCCAGCTTGAGCGGTACATCAGCAGGTAGACGCCGAGTGCAATCGACAGGGCGATGATCATCACAAACAGTCCGTTGATGGGCAGTTCCACCAGATCGGTTACCTGGATAGCCCCCATCATCCATTCGGGGAGTTCGACACCCACTTCACGGGCGCCGAAAATAGAACGGTAGGCCTGCTGCATGATCAGGCTCAGGCCCCAGGTAGCCAATAAGGTATCGAGAGGGCGGTGATACAGGTGTCGTATCATTAACCACTCAATGAGCGCCCCAAGTGCGGCGCAGATCAGGAACGCCAGGATCATGGCGATAAAGAAGTACCCGCCGAACAGGCTGGGCATATAACTCTGGAAAAAGCCGGACGTCAGGTAGGTGGTGTAGGCGCCAAGGATCATGAATTCCCCGTGGGCCATATTGATCACACCCATCTGACCAAAGATGATCGCCAGGCCCAGTGCCATCAGGACGAACACTGAGAACAGGGACAGCCCGGCAAACCCCTGCATGGCAAATATCGACATCAATTCACTGGTGGTGTAGCCATCAAACATGACCCTTACTCCCCTCAGATAAACACAAACCGGTTACTGGAAATCCTGTCATCGGAAACCCGGTCACTGAAAACCGGTCACTGAAAATCACAGGGCCGGTGCCCGAAGGCACCGGCCAACTACGATTACTGATATCCCTCGGGGAACGGATCCGGCTCCATCAGTTCCTGGGTCTCGTAGACTACGTCGTACTGACCGTCTGTCTTGGCGCGACCGATGCGGGTCTTGGACCACAGGTGATGGTTCTCGTGAATGCGCACGTAGCCTTCAGGCGCTTTGTTGAATTCGATGCCGGCGAATACTTCGCGGATCTTGTCGATGTCGAAAGAACCCGCTTTCTCAACCGCGAACTTCCACAGCCACGGGCCGAGGTAAGCAGCCTGGGTAACATCGCCGATCACCATGTCGTCGCCGTAGGCTTCTTTGAAAGCAGCTACGAAGTCTTTGTTGTTCGGGTTGTCCAGGCTCTGGAAGTACTTCATGGAGGCGTAGATGCCTTCGACGTTCTCACCACCGATGCCACGGATTTCATCCTCGGTCACGGAGATGGTCAGCAGCAGTGGCTTTTCTTCGGTGAAGTCGACACCGGCTGCTTTCATCTGCTTGTAGAAGGCCACGTTGGAGCCGCCAACCACAGAGGCGAAGATTACGTCTGGCTTCTTGAGCTTGATCTTGTTGATTACGGAGTTGAACTGGGTGTGGCCAAGCGGGTAGTACTCTTCACCCACCACTTTCAGGCCCAGTTTGTCGATGTGCTTGCGGGCGATTTTGTTGGAAGTACGCGGCCAGATGTAGTCAGAACCAAGCAGGTAGAAGGACTTGGCACCTTTTTCTTTAACAGCCCAGTCAATGCCTGCCAGGATCTGCTGGGTGGCTTCCTGTCCGGTGTAGATAACGTTCGGGGACTGCTCAAGGCCCTCGTAGAAGGTCGGGTAGTAGAGCATGCCGTTGTACTGTTCCATAACCGGCAGTACGGCTTTACGTGAGGCCGACGTCCAGCAGCCGAAAATGGCGGCGACATCATCCTGGCGCAGAAGCTTGCGGGTTTTCTCCGCGAAGGTGGGCCAGTCACTGGCGCCGTCTTCCTGAACAAACTCGATCTGGCGGCCCAGAACACCGCCGGACTCGTTGATCTGCTGGATGGCCAGCTTCTCTGCCTGCACCGAACCGATCTCACTGATCGCCATGGTTCCGGTGATGGAGTGCAGAATGCCGACCTTGACGCTGTCGTCGGTCACAGCCAAACCAGTGGTATTCACTTCTTCCGTTGGCGGTACCGCGGCCTGAACGGAAGTCGCCAGCATTATGGATGCCGCCAGCGTCGCCAGGCTCTTCCGGAGCCCGATGCCCTTACCCAATGGCCGCCTTCCAGCGGCTGTCGTTGTGGTTCCCATGGTCATTCCTCGCAGTGTTTGAAAACCGGTGCCGCGCTCCGTTCCGGAAGCACAGCGCCCACGTCAAACATTCTGCGCACCCCCTTCATGGGTGCCCATTCGGCAATCGCCCCAGCGCACTACGTCATTTGACGCATTCCGGTACCGCCCGGAAAAGGCTAAAACCGCAGGCATCAGGTTAATGAAGGAACAACGCCCTCTGGCGCTATGGCACGTTTCTTGTTCTGCCTTCCTGATCATGTGCAATTCCAGCCCGGAATGCCCCATCGAAGGGCATCATAAGGGGAGCGACTGAAACAGAAAGGTTCGGGGAGTCATGGCAGTCAGACAGAACATTTTCAGGGTTCGGCGCAGCTACAATCAGTGGGTGGCCAACCAGACACTGGAAGACTATGCCCTGCGCTTCACGGCAAAGAGCGCCCGCCGCTGGTCCGCCGGTAGGGTCAGTAATACCGCCCTGGGCGCCATCTCGTTTCTCGCCATGGAAGCCATCGGTGGCTCCATCACCCTGCACTACGGTTTTGACAACGCTGTAGCCGCCATTCTGGTCGCCAGCCTGGTGATCTTCCTGACTGCCCTGCCCATCAGCTACTACGCGGCGCGATACGGCGTCGACATCGACTTGCTGACCCGGGGCGCCGGGTTCGGCTATATCGGCTCTACCATCACGTCGCTGATCTACGCCTCCTTCACCTTCATATTTTTTGCCCTGGAGGCCGCCATCATGGCGATGGCACTGGAGATGCTCTTTGGCATACCCCTGGTAATTGGGTATCTGATCTGCGCAGTGGTCATCATTCCGCTGGTCACCCACGGCATCACCACCATCAGTCAGTTCCAGGTCTGGACCCAGCCGGTTTTTATCCTGCTCCAGATCACGCCGTTTGCGTTCATCATCTATTCCGATGCGTCTTCGGTATCCGACTGGACCCGTTTTGAGGGTATCAATGCCTCCGGCAGCGACGGATTCAATGTGCTGATGTTCGGCGCCGCCGCCGCCGTGGTGTTCTCGCTGATTGCACAGATTGGCGAGCAGGTGGATTTCCTGCGTTTCATACCCGAGCCCAGGAACCCGCGGGAAAAGCGGCGCTGGTGGGCAGCGGTGATGGCCGGTGGGCCGGGATGGATCATTGTCGGCATGCTGAAAATTCTGGCCGGCTCCTTTCTGGCGGTGCTTGCACTCAATCAGGGCGTAAATGCAGCGGAAGCGGCCGATCCGACCCAGATGTATCTCATTGCTTTCAACTACATCACCCATTCACCCGACATTTCTCTGGCGATGGCGGGGATTTTCGTCATTCTCTGCCAGCTGAAAATCAACGTAACCAACGCCTATGCAGGCTCCATTGCCTGGTCCAACTTCTTTTCCCGGCTGACCCACAGTCATCCCGGCCGGGTGGTGTGGCTGTTCTTCAACGTCGCCATCGCTCTGCTGGTTATGGAACTTGGCGTCTACCACGCACTGGAGGAAACCCTGGGCTTCTACGGCATTGTCGCCATTGCCTGGGTGGGTTCCCTGGTCGCTGACCTGGTGATCAACAAACCCTTGGGGCTGAGCCCGTCCTACATCGAGTTCAAACGGGCGCACCTGTATGACATCAACCCGGTCGGTGTCGGCGCGATGATTACCGCATCGGTGGTGGGGATCACCTGTCACACCGGCATTCTGGGAGCCTACCCCCAGGCCCTGTCACACTTTATTGCGCTGGGTGTGGCATTGATCACCGCCCCGCTGATCGCCTGGAAAACCGGCGGGCGCTACTACACCGCCCGGCCGTTTGTCCCCCTCGCCACGGACCACCAGCTGGTGCAGTGTTCCATCTGCGAGCATCGCTTCGAGCCGGAAGACGTTACCGACTGCCCCGCCTACGACGGCACCATCTGTTCACTGTGCTGCTCTCTGGATGCCCGTTGTGCTGATGCCTGCAAACCCGGGGCGGGCTATCAGGAACAGCTGCAGCAGTTCCTCGGCCGGTTACTGCCAGCACCGGCACTGGCCACGCTGAGTTCACGATTGGGGCACTTTCTGTCTTTGTTGGTGCTGGTGAACGGCCTGTCGGGTTTGCTGCTGTCATTGATCTATTCGAAAACGCCGGTCGCTTCGGCGGCCGAGGCCGCGCTGCTATCGGTGACTCTGTGGAAGGTCTTTTTCATTCTGGTGATTGTGACTGGCGTCATCTGCTGGCTGTTTGTTCTGGCTCACGAGAGCCGGCGGGTGGCAGAGGAAGAGTCGAGCCGGCAGACCCGACTGTTGATGGAAGAAATAGAAGCTCACAAACGCACAGACCAGGCCCTGCAACAGGCCAAGGAGCAGGCCGACGCAGCCAACGGTGCCAAGAGTCGCTACCTCACCGGCATCAGCCACGAGTTGCGCTCTCCACTGAATGCCATCCTGGGCTACGCCCAACTCATGGACCAGGACGACAGCATTCCAACACACCGGAAAGAGGCCATTGGCGTCATTCGCCGCAGCGGTATCTACCTGACGGACCTGATCGAAGGCCTGCTGGATATATCCAAGATCGAGGCCGGTCGCCTGGACCTGCACCGGGACCGGGTGCGGATTGGTTTCCTGATGGAACAACTGGTCACCATGTTCCGGCTGCAGGCGGAAGAGAAAGGGCTGTCCTTTGACTACAGCTGCCCGCTGCCCCTGCCCGAGGTGGTCACCACTGACGAGAAGCGCCTCCGGCAGATACTGATCAACCTGCTGTCCAACGCCATCAAGTACACTGACCGGGGGGGTGTCTCGCTGACCCTGCGCTACCGGAATCAGGTTGCCGAATTTACGGTGCGGGATACCGGGGAAGGCATCGCTGAAGAGAACATCGAACGCATATTCCGACCGTTCGAGCGCATCCGGAACCCCGGGCAAAGCCGCACCGGAACCGGTCTGGGCCTGACCATCACCCGCCTGCTGACGGAGATCATGGGCGGTGATATTTCCGTTGAAAGCGAACCGGGCCGGGGCAGCACGTTCAGGGTCAGCCTGATGCTTTCGACCCTGCACGGTATCGGCCACGGCGCCATTGCCACACCAACCCGGCGGATTTATGGCTATCAGGGTCCCCGTCGCAAAGTACTGGTGGTGGATGACGACGACTCCCACCGCCAGGTCATTCGGGCCCTGCTGTCTCCCCTCGGTTTTGAAATCACCGACACCGGTAATGCGCTGCATGTGCTGGATCTGGTGTCGGCGATACAGCCGGATCTGGTCCTTCTGGACGTCAACATGCCTGGAATGAGCGGCTGGGAGGTGTTGCAGCAGCTACGGGATGACAAACGCTCCATGCCGGTCGTAATGGTCTCCGCCGATGCCAAAGAGGGCTACCACGAGGCAGACGCCCCAAGCCTGCACGACGGCTACATTATCAAGCCCGTACGCCTGACCCGGCTACTGGATACCATGGGCCGGATTCTGGGTCTGGAATGGCGCTACGAGAAAAGCCCGGACCCACTGGCTGACATTGCGGTGCCAGAGAACGGTGATCTTCCGCTACCTGAGGTCCGGCACCTCCAGACCCTGATCGGTCTGGCCAGAATCGGTCATCGCAAGGGTCTTCTGGAGGCCCTGGATGCCCTGAAACACGGCGGTGCGGCGGATGAGCAATTTGTTCGGGAACTGACAACACTCACCAATGATTTCCAGTTCGAGAAGATACTCGTACTGCTCGAGGTACCTGAAAATGAAGTCTCCTGATGACCGGAAAACCGTGGTTATGGTGGTCGATGACTCCATCGACTCCATCCGCATGATCAATGACGCTTTGGAAGAAGCCGGTATGACCGTACTGGTCGCACTGGAAGGTAATCAGGCCCTCACCATCAGCCAGAACATCACCCCGGATGTTGTGCTGATGGATGCAATGATGCCGAACATGGACGGCTTTGAAACCTGTCGGCGACTGAAGGAAAATCCCGCCTTTGCCGATGTCCCGATCATATTCATGACCGGCCTCAGTGATACGGAACATGTGGTGATGGGCCTCAATGCGGGCGGCGTCGATTATGTCACCAAGCCAATCAACACCACGGAATTGCTGGCACGGATGGACGTTCACCAGGCCAATGCGAGGATGACCCGAAGCGCTCGAAGCGCCCTGGACACAGCGGGCCAGAATCTGTTCGCGGTGGACTATCAGGGCAACCTGCTCTGGGGCACGCCACAGGTCAGCCGGGCCCTGCCAGAGAACAATCATCCGGCGTATCCGGATCTCCGGGCACAGCTGGAGGCCTGGCTGAAGCACCAACCGGAGCCAGGGCACAGCCTGCCTCTGGATGTTCTGGATTCACCCCGCTCGGTGGAATTCCTGGCATTAGTGGACGGTCGGGAATACCTGCTGCGGCTGAAGACGCCCCAAAACCAGAACAGCGCAACCGCCGCATTACGGGATCGGTTTGAACTGACTCACCGGGAATCCGATGTGCTGCTGTGGATTGCCAACGGCAAGACCAACCGGGAAATCGGCCAGATCCTCGAAATGAGTCCCCGCACCGTCAACAAGCACCTTGAGCAGGTATTCCGTAAGCTCAATGTGGAGAATCGGACGGCCGCCGCGGCCAGTGCCATTCGTCTTCTGGCCACGCTGTAACCCTCAATGCGCTTGTCACAATCGCCGGGTAAACCCGTTTCCAGTGCCTTATCGTATATGATGGCTCATGCCAAACAGTCCGGCGGAGACAGTCGTGTTTCGAAAAACAGCTCCAATACCCGTCCTTGTGCTCACCTCAGCGATAACCGCGGGACCCTATGTCCAGGCAGAGCCACAGCTACCGCCCTTCTCCGGCTTGCCCGCCCTGGATACTACATCCGGCTGGGAACCTCTCGAATTCCCCAAGATCAAGGAACACTCGCGGTACGAGCTGGTAACCGAGGATGGCCAGCAGGTGGTGCGTTCAGACACCGACGGCGGCGCCTCGGGGCTGATCAGCCGGGTGCGGATTGTGCCGGGCCAGGCGTTGATTCTGCGCTGGCGCTGGAAGGTGTCGAATGTATTTGAGAAGGGGGATGCCAGACTGAAGTCCGGGGATGACTACCCCGCCCGAATCTACGTGGCGTTTGAATTTCAGCCCGCTAAGGCCGGCTTCTTCGAGAAGGCAAAACGAAAGGCGGTGGAGGTACTGTTTGGGGAAACCCTGCCCGGGAATGCCCTGAACTACATCTGGGCCAACCAGCTGCCGCAGGGGGATATCGTGCCCAATCCCTACACCGACCGCACCATGATGATCGCCGTGAACTCCGGGCCGGAACAGGCCGCTTCCTGGGTAACCGTTGAGCGGGATATCGTTGCGGATTACCGCGCCGCTTTCGGCGAGGAGCCGCCACCGGTGATCGGCATTGCCATTATGTCGGATTCCGACAACACCGGAGAACGGGCAACAGCGTGGTACGGTGATATCGAGCTGTTACCAGGCTCCTGAAACCTCTGATTCAGCGATACTTTTCGGGAAATCCCGGAACCACAAAACCCTGATTCAATACCCGCACCGGTGGCACTTCACCGCGTTCCGCAAGCCGGACATAGGCATCGTCAAACTCCTCGCGGAGCAGGGCTGCCCGGGGATTCGCCAGGGAAAACAGCCAGGCCAGGTTACGCGATCGCACTTCGGACTCCCGAATCTGACTGTCACCGGGCATGGTCAGGATGTCCCGGACTGGCTGACGATAATCCAGCAGGTAATCGCCCCGGTCCCGTTTGAGCATTTCCAGGGCTGCCCGGTGATTAGGTGCTTCGGTAACCCGGATGGATGGCTGACCTTCCAACCAGTACAGCAGGCCACCGTAGGTGTAGCCTCCAATCACAATCACTCTCTTGTTCTGGAGCTGATCGAAGTGATTCAGGGCAGATCTCCCAGACAGATACCAGGCGCTCAGCTGAACCGGCATCGGGCTCGCCCAGCTCTCAAGCACATGGCCCATCAGAGCAGGGACCCCGGAAACACCCGTCCAGGCGTCAATCTGGCCATTCTCCAGATACAGGTAGGCTCTGCTGACAGGAAGATAGAGAAATTCCGGCGTGTAGCCGGCCTCAAGCGCCACCTTGCGGGTAATATCGATAAACATCCCGGAAGGTTCACCGTCGTCATTACGATAGGTGATCGGTGGGAACTCGACATAGGCGATACGGACTGTATCGCCTGGGTTGCCATTGCCATGAGCCAGCTGGGCAAGAACTAACATGCCTGCCAGTAACAGCAGCCGCGTCAGCCGGCTGACAATGCGAGGGAAACAACGGTACATGGACACCCGTTTTCGTTGGCCATAATTCCCAAAGAGTATCAGACCCACGAAAAACTGCACTGCCGACCACCGCACACTGCCAGCAAGCCGATCAGACGTGATGCATCACCATGTAGAGACCAAGCCCGCCCATAACCACGGTGTATGGAAGCGCCATCATCACCATGCGCCCGTATGACAGCCGCACAAGGGGCGCAATGGCCGAGGTCAGCAGGAACAGGAAGGCGGCCTGACCGTTCGGGGTGGCCACACTCGGAAGGTTGGTACCTGTGTTGATGGCCACCGCCAGATCCTCGAAATGCTCAAAGCTGATGCTTCCGGCATCCAGGGCCTGTTTGACCTCACTGATGTAAACCGTCGCCACAAACACGTTGTCGCTGATCATCGACAATATGCCGTTGGCCAGGAAGAACATACCGGGCTGCTGTTCAACGGGCAGAGCCAGAACGTAATCAATAATGGGCTTGAACAGATGCTGATCGTGAATCACTGCAACCACCGCAAAGAACACCACCAGCAGTGAGGTAAACGGCAGGGATTCCTGGAACGCCTTGCCAATCTGATGTTCATCGGTAATACCGGTAAACGAAGTAATCAGGATGATCACCAACAGCCCGATCAAGCCCACTTCGGCCAGGTGGAAAGCCAAACCGACCACCAGAATACCGGCAGCAATAGCCTGCACCCATAAAGCCGCCTGGTCTGCCTTGGTGCGCTTGGCGCGTTCATTATCCGCAAATTCTTCCAAAACCTTGCGAACCGGCTTGGGCAAACGACCTCCGTAACCAAACCAGCGCAGTTTCTCCAGCGCCCAGCAGGTAAACAGCCCCGCCGCCAGCACTGGCATACTTACCGGCGCCATCTGCAGGAAAAACGCACCGAAATCCCAACCCACCACCTTGGCGATCAGCAGGTTCTGGGGCTCACCCACCATGGTCGCAACGCCGCCCAGCGCAGTACCGATAGCACCGTGCATCAGCAGGCTTCGCAGGAATGCCCGGAAGTTTTCGAGATCTTCCCGGTGTAGTTCAACCACCTGATCATCGTTGTTGGCATTGTGATCAGCGTGCTGATAGCCCTTGCCCGAGGCCACTTTGTGATACACGGAATAAAAACCCACCGCCACGCTGATGATCACCGCAGTGACCGTCAGAGCATCCAGGAAAGCGGACAGCAACGCAGCCGCGCTGCAGAACAGCAGGGACAACGCCGATTTGGAGCGCACACCTACCAGAATCTGGGTGAACGTCACCAGCAGGAGTTCTTTCATGAAATAGATGCCCGCAACCATGAACATCAGCAGCAGGATAACCGGGAAATTCGTCAGCACCTCGTGATAGACCGCATCCGGCGAGGTCAGCCCGATCAACAGGGATTCCACCGCCAGCAAGCCGCCCGGAAGCAGCGGGTAACACTTGAGCGCCATGGCGAGGGTAAAGATGAATTCTGCAATCAGCAGCCATCCTGCCGTTCCGGCTCCGAATACATACATGACGATGGGGTTGGCGATCAGGAACAGCAGGATGACCTGTTTGTACCAGACGGGCGCCTTGCCAAGGAAATTATGGGTGAAGCCGGAGATTACTGTTGTAGGCATTGCAGGATTCTTCTGAGTTTGCGTGCTGAATAAAGTATGTGGCAGCGAGGCCACATCTTCCTTGATATTTGTGTACCGGATAATCGCCCAAAGGTGTCGGGTAACTACCCTTTTGGTCTTACCACCGGTACAAAGCCGCGCCATTATAGCGGAAAACACGTACTACCGGTGTTTCCACTCAGGTTCACGCTTTTCAACAAACGCACTCATTCCTTCGCCACGATCCTCGCTGGCGAAACTTGCCCACAGCAACCGGCGCTCATAGTCCACACCTGCCTTCAGGGTTGTCTCAAACGCCTGGTTTACAGCTTCCTTGTTCAGCATCGTCGCCATCAGGGAATAACCAGCAATGTCCTTCGCGACCTGCAAAGCGGTTTCCAGAAGCCGATCCGCCGGCACCACGCGGCTAACCAGCCCGCTGTGCTCTGCTTCCCGGGCGTCCATCGTCCGTCCCGTCAGGCAGAGGTCCATGGTCTTGGCCTTACCGATGGCCCGGGCCAGTCGTTGGGTACCTCCGGCCCCCGGAAGTGTGCCGATTTTCACTTCCGGCTGGCCGAAGCGGGCATTATCAGCAGCAATCAACAGATCGCACATCATCGCCAGTTCACACCCTCCACCCAGAGCGAGCCCTGCAACCGCAGCAATGACCGGCTTGCGGCACCGGGTAACAGCCTCCCAGTTGGCCGAAATAAAGCCTTCGCGATAGGCACGTGAAAAGTCCAGCGCCTGAAGCTCGGTGATATCGGCACCTGCCGCAAAGGCGCGGTCGTTTCCGGTGATCACCACAGCCCTGATGGCATCGTCTACTTCCAGATCCTCCAGAACGGCCGAGAGCTCGTTCATCAATGCGTTGTTGAGGGCGTTGTGCACCTTCGGCCGGTTGAGCCGGATCAACGCCACCTCCCCATGCATCTCAAGCAATATATTGTTGTATTTCATCAAAGATCTCCAAAGCCTGGCTGCAACCAGAATCTCAATAAAGCTCTTACCTGAATCATCAACCCCAGATTAAAGCCCAATAATTTTTAAATCAACATGTTGACATATAATTCTGGTGAGGCGTATTTTGAAATGGACCACAACAACAATCAGAGATAACAGGAGCATCAGATGGACACGGGCATCTCCCTCAATCCTGAACGCCGCGCCGCGATGATCGAAAGTGGCGCCTGGAATGACAAGCTCATTACCGATTATCTGGCACAGGCGATTGCCAACACTCCCGACCGGGTAGCCATTGTCGGCTATCAGGTCACTTCGGATACCCGAACGAGCCTGACCTACCGGGAGCTGGATCAGAAGGTCACCCGCATGGCAGCCGGCCTTGCCGGCATGGGCATTGAGAAAGGAGACGTCATCGCCTGCCAGCTTCCCAACTGGTGGCAAACCACCGCCTTGCATCTGGCCTGTATGCGTATTGGTGCCATCCTGAATCCGCTGATGCCGATTTTCCGCGAACGTGAGTTGCGCTTCATGCTCCGACACGGTGAGGCAAAGCTGCTGGTGATTCCGAAAGTGTTCAGAGACTTCGATTACGAAGCGATGGTGGATGGTATCCGCCCTGAACTGGACAAGCTGGAGACCGTTCTGGTCATCGGTGGCGAAGGAGAACGCAGCTTCGAGAATCGCCTTCTCGATACCGCCTGGGAAAAGCAGACAGACACCGATGCCCTGTTCCAGGAACGTAAACTCGGCGCTGACGATGTCATCCAGATTCTCTACACCTCTGGCACCACCGGAGAGCCAAAGGGCGTAACCCACACTTCAAACACCCTGTTCTCCAACGTGCGCCCCTACGCCGACCGACTGCATCTGACGTCAGATGACAAGGTGCTGATGGCCTCACCTCTGGCTCACCAGACTGGTTTCCTCTACGGAATCATGATGCCCATTTACCTGGGCACCACCGCCATCCTGCAGGACATCTGGGACGCAGAATTCGTCTGCCGGGTAATCGCCTCTGAAAGACCTGCCTTCACCATGGCCGCAACGCCCTTCCTTGCCGACCTGGTCAAAACAGCACCCAATCACGAAGGCGAGCTGGATTCCCTGCGTATCTTCGTGTCTGCAGGGGCCCCTATTCCCAGCGCCATCGTCGAGCAGGCCAGCCAGGTGCTCGAGGCAAAGATCGTATCCGCCTGGGGTATGACCGAGAACGGGGCTGTCACCATGACCTGTCCGGAAGACCCGGCAGAGCGTGCAAGCCAGTCTGACGGCAAAGCTCTCCCGTGGATGGACGTCAAAATCACCGATTTTCAGGGCAACGACCTGCCCGCTGGCGAGGAAGGCAATTTACTGGTGCGTGGCGCCAGCCTGTTCGTGGGCTACCTCAAGCGCCCGGACCTCTATGGCGTGGACGATGACGGCTGGTTCAGCACCGGCGACCTCGCCCGCATGGACGGCAACAGCTATATCCGTATCACGGGTCGCACCAAAGACGTGGTGATCCGCGGTGGCGAGAACATCCCGGTCGTTGAGGTCGAAAACCTGCTCTACAAGTACCCCGGCCTTGCCGATGTCGCTCTTGTCGGGTGCCCGGATGATCGTCTGGGGGAGCGCCTCTGTGCCTATGTCACCCTCGACGACAACGCCACGGGCGTCACTCTCGACGAGGTGAAGACCTATCTCACCGAACAGCAGCTTGCGAAGAGCTATCTGCCGGAATACCTCGAGGTCATTGAAGCCATGCCCCGCACAGCCTCCGGCAAGATCCAGAAATTCAAATTGCGGGAACAGGCCAAAGCCGTGCGGCTTGATCCCGCCAAGCGCAGCTAATTCATCCGAATCGAAAAACAGGAGCGAACCATCATGAGAGGCCTCAACGGAAAAACTGTGATCGTAACCGGCGGCGGCGGCGGAATCGGCCGCGCCGTATGCCAGCGCTTTGCCGAAGAGGGCAGTCTGGTTGCCGTGCTGGACCGTGACGAAACGGCAGCACAGACCACTGCAGACCTGATTACTGAAGCCGGAGGCAAGGCCAGAGCCTACGCAGCCGACATCACCGACTATGCCGCTGTGATCGCGACCGTGAATGCCATAGAGAGTGACCTGAGCCTTCCGACCGTGCTGGTCAACAATGCGGGGTTTGATCGCTTCATGCCCTTCCTGAAAACCGACCCGACATTGTGGGAGCAACTGATTGCCGTAAACCTCACCGGCGCCCTGAACATGCATCACGTGGTACTGCCGAAAATGATTGAAGCCGGCGGGGGCAAAGTCATCAACGTGGCTTCCGACGCCGCCAGGGTCGGCTCCTCGGGTGAAGCCGTCTACGCTGCCTGCAAGGCAGGCCTGGTGGGCTTCAGCAAGACTGTGGCACGGGAGCTGGCGACCAAAAACGTATGCCTTAATGTGGTTTGCCCCGGTCCGACTGATACCGCGCTGCTGAAAGGCGTAGCGGAAACCGCTCCTAACCCTGAAAAGCTCCTTGAGGCCTTCCGCAACGCCGTACCCATGAAACGACTGGCGCAGCCCGAAGACTATCCCGGTGTTATTGCCCTGCTCGCCAGTGACGACGCCAATTTCATTACCGGTCAGGTCATCAGCGTGTCCGGCGGCCTGACCATGGCTGGCTAACCCCGAATTCAGCAATCTGGAGAACATCATGAACTACGAAGACATCCTCTACGACGAAACCAACGGCGTCGCCACCATCACCATCAACCGCCCGGATCGCTACAACGCCTTCCGGGGGCAGACCTGCATGGAGCTCATTGATGCCTTCAATCGGGCAGGCTGGAACAAGGACATCGGTGTCATTGTCTTCACCGGCGCCGGCGACAAAGCCTTCTGTACCGGAGGCGACCAGGGCGCCCACGAGGGCCAGTACGACGGCCGCGGCCTGATCGGCCTGCCGGTGGAAGAACTGCAGCGCCTGATCCGCGAGGTTCCCAAACCGGTCATCGCCCGGGTTAACGGCTTCGCCATTGGCGGCGGCCACGTACTGCATGTGATCTGTGACTTGAGCATTGCCTCGGAAACCGCCGTCTTCGGCCAGGTCGGCCCGAAAGTCGGCTCGGTGGACCCGGGCTTCGGCACCGCATACCTGGCCCGTGTGGTGGGCGAGAAACGGGCCCGGGAAATCTGGTACCTGTGTCGGAAGTACTCCGCGCAACAGGCTATGGAGTGGGGGCTGGTAAACGCCGTTGTGCCGCCGGAACAACTCGATGAAGAAGTCCAGAAGTGGTGCGAAGAGATCCTCGGCAAGAGCCCCACGGCACTGAGCATTGCCAAACGTTCCTTCAATGCGGACAGCGACAACATTGCCGGTATTGGCGCCCTCGGGATGCAGGCGCTGAGCCTGTACTACAACACCGAGGAATCCCGGGAAGGCGTGAATGCCTTCAAGGAAAAACGCCAACCCGAGTTCCGGAAGTACTACAAGTAACGGCCCTCTGACCCGGAGAACACCATGAATTTCGCATTCAACGAAGAACAAAACGCGATCCGTGAGGCCGTTGCCCGTTTCAGTGCCGAGGTGCTGGCTCCGGGCTACCGGAAGCGGGATCAGGAAGGCGTGATCGAGCGGGAGGTGATCCGCCAGCTCGGCGAGATGGGACTGCTTGGTGGCGAACTGCCGGAAGCTTTCGGTGGTAGCGGCATGGACTGCGTTACCAGCGGCCTGATCATTGAGGAAATCGCCAAGGGTGATTTCAATGTGGGTTATATCCCTCTGCTGACCTCCCTTAACGGCCAGATCATCGCCAGCCATGCCGAACCGGACCTGGCAAAGGAATGGCTACACGCCATGACATCAGGCGAAAAAGTCGCGTGTATCGCTCTGACCGAACCCCACGGTGGCTCTGACGCCGCCAACCTTCGCCTGAAAGCCGAGAAGAAGGGAGACGTCTATGTGCTCAATGGTGAGAAAACCTCCATCTCCATGGCCGACCAGGCTGACGTGGCCGTGGTCTTCGCCCGCACCGGCACCGTGGAACAGCGCGCCTCTGGCATCAGCGCCTTCCTGGTACCGATGAGCACCCCCGGCATCACTACCACCCGATTTGAGGACAACGGCCAGAGGGCCATCGGTCGTGGCTCGATCTTCTTCGATCATGTGGAAGTGCCGGCCAGCCATCGTATGGGAGAGGAAGGCAAAGGCTTCAAGCAGGTGATGCAGGGCTTCGACTACAGCCGGGCGCTGATCGGCCTGCAGTGCCTGGCGGTGGCCCAGCAATCCCTGGACGAAACCTGGCAATGGCTGACAGAACGCACCGCCTTTGGCCAGAACCTGGCGGCGTTCCAGGGCCTGACCCACCCACTGGCGGAATACCAGACCTACGTTCATGCCGCACGCATGCAGTGCTACCATGCGCTCTGGCTGAAGGACAACAACCTGCCCCACAATGCCGAAGCCGCCATGAACAAGTGGTGGGGGCCGAAACTGGCGTTTGATGTGGTCAAGCAGTGTCTGCTGGCCCACGGTCATACCGGCTACGGTGAGGATCTGCCCTTCGCCCAGCGGCTACGGGATGTAATGGGCCTGCAAATAGGTGACGGTACGGCCCAGATCATGAAAAATATCGTCGCACGCGAATACCTGCCGAACTGATGCGTTCCATGCCATCCGCGATTCGGAACGCCGGCGTCCACCTGCCCGGGCCCACCAGCCCCGGCAGACCGACAGGAGTACAGATGATCGTCAACGAATCCGGTGGCATACCCAACCGACTGTTTTTCCGGTTATTCCAGACCGGCAACATACTGCAGCGCCAGATCCAGAATGAGATGGGCATCAGCGCTGTGCAATGGGCGGTGCTGGGGGCGCTGTCCCGGGAAGGCTTTGAGGATGGCACCTCGTTCAACCAGCTCAAAGAATACCTGTATGTAAGTCGCCAGAATCTGGACGGCGTGCTGAAGCGTATGGAGCGGGATGGCCACGTGATCCGCATCCAGGATCCCCAGGATCGCCGTGCGCGCCTTGTGGTATTGACGGAATCCGGCCGGGCGTTCTGGAACCGCCTGCAGGACACCATTGCCGAGTTCTACCGCCAGTCACTGGATGGCATGAGTTTCGATGACAGCGTCAGTTTTCTGCACCTGCTGAAAAAGCTTCAGAAGGATCTGGTGAACGTTTCTCTGAATTCTGATCTGAATTCTGTAGCACAGACCGAGGCCGCTTCGAAGCCAGAGGAATGACCTTCCCGGCAAGTTGCACCCACCTTTTACGGGAGGGCTTTGATAGCCTCCCGGATCGACTGAATCGCCGCGATGGACTCGTTATTATCCCCATGCACGCAGAGTGTGTTCGCCGCCAGAACGATCTCGCTGCCGTCAATTGCCGTCAGCGCTTCACCTTTAGCGATGCGAACCGCCTGATCGACAATCGTTCGGGCATCCTCATGGACCGCACCCGGTACTGATCTGGATACCAGGCGGCCATTGGCGTCATAGGCGCGGTCTGCAAAGGCTTCGAACCAGAGGGTTACGCCGTAACGGCTGGCAATGTTTTCCTCTCTGCTGGTATCGCAGGTAGCCATAGTCATCAGCGGCAGGCTGGCATCAAAATCCCGAACGGCCTTTACCACCGCCTCAAACAGGTTCAGATCCCGGATCATGTCGTTATAGAGCGCGCCGTGGGGCTTGATGTAATGCACCCGGGTGCCCTCAGCCTGACAGATACCCGCCAGCGCCCCCACCTGATAGAGCACCAGATCCTCCACCTCATCCGGGGAACAGGCAATAGAACGCCGACCGAAACCGACCAGATCCGGGTAGGAGGGATGGGCACCGACCTTCACACCATACTGCTTGGCCAGCCGTACGGTCTTGCGGATGACATGGGGGTCCGAAGCATGGAAACCGCAGGCCACGTTGGCCAGATCAACATGGGGCATCACGTGTTCGTCCAACCCCATGACCCAGGGGCCGAAGCTCTCGCCCATATCTGCGTTGATCAACAGTTTACTCACACCCGACTCCCAGCGTCTTGCCCAGTGACTTTGGTTCAGGATACCAGACCTGCAGGATCACACGATTAACTTAAATGATAGTGGTTTGCATTAAGTTTTAATAAGGAATAGTATTCCGGGACATTTCAGGGTGCCGTCACCCGCCCATCCACACCAACCCACACGACCCGGGATTTTCCACATGTCTGCCGTTTCCTTGCCTACCCCGCTTGTTCAGGCCATCCGCCTGGCACTTGGCGCTGGTATCGCCGCACTCTCCATGCCGCTGCTGGCCGATGACAGCGAGCCCACCAGCCTGAATGCCCTGGTGGTTTCTGCAACCGCACTGAAGGTAGAAGCGCCTCTGGCCGAAACACCGCGGCCGGCCTCTGTCGTTAACGAGGAAGAGCTCAAGGAACGCAATGTACAGTCTCTGGACGAGACCTTCCGGTACCGCGCCGGTGTCCTTTCCGGGCACTACGGCTCCGACAACGACACCGACTGGTTCAAGGTACGGGGCTTTGATCAGTCCACCTATCAGGATGGTCTGCGGATCTATCGTGAAGGTTTCTATCAGTGGCTGCCGGAAGTGTACGGTCTGGAACAGGTGGAACTGCTTAAAGGACCGGCTTCTATCCTTTACGGCGAGGCGCCCCCGGGCGGTGTGATCAACGCCATCAGCAAGCGCCCCACCGATGCCCCGCAGGGTGAGATTCAGGTACAAATGGGAACCAACGCCCAGAAGCAGGTGGCTCTTGATACCTCCGGGCCACTGGGAACAGCCGATAACCTGAGCTACCGTCTGGTTGGCCTGTACAGTGAGGCTGAAGGCGACATCGATTTTACCGAGAACGAACGCTACTACATCGCGCCGAGCCTGACCTGGGACATCAGTGACGACACCTCACTGACACTCCTGACCAGCTTTCAGAAAGACGACGCCGTGCCCTACAACGGCTTCAAACTGGCCTACGGTACGGTTCAGGACACACCATTCGGCAAGGTGGACCCGTCGACCAGTTACAGCGAGCCGGATTACGACACCAACGAACGCGAACAGTCATCCATTGGCTACAGCTTCTCCCACCGCCTGAGCAACAACTGGGAATTCCAGCAGGACCTGCGTTACAGCAAGCTCGATCTGTTGCTCAGAAGCAGCTACATCCTGTTTCAGAGTGGTGACAGGCAAGGTATTCGCGGCCTGACTTACCGTGACGGCACACTGGATAGCTGGACTGTGGATAACCGCCTTATCGGCACCTGGTACACCGATCGTACCGAAAACACTCTGTTGATCGGCGTGGACTATCAGGATCTGGAAAACGATGGTCTGGAGGGTAACAACTACGCCTACGGCGATCCGATCGACCTGTTCGAGCCAACTTACGGCAACTACACACCACTGACTGCCGCGGATCTCACCCGCCGCCTGATCACCAAGGAACAGACCGGCTTGTATCTGCAGGACCAGCTACGCCTGGATGATCACTGGGTGTTCCTGGCGGGCGTACGTTACGACCAGGCCGAATCCGAGAACACAGATCAGGGCACCGGCACCGTTCAGCGCGCCGATGACGATGAAGTCTCCTTCTCCGGCGGCATCATGTACCTGGCAGACAACGGGCTTTCCCCTTACGTGTCCTGGACGGATTCGTTCCAGCCGATCGCCGGTACAGACAGCACTGGCAACCTGTACGAACCACGGATCGGGGAACAGCTGGAATTCGGGGTGAAGTATGCGCCGGATGATCTGGATGGCTATGTGTCTGCCGCGATTTACAACATCAAGGAAGAGAACTCACTGGTAACCTCACCCGGTGGCTTCCAGGTTCAGGAAGGTGTTCGCGAGACCCAGGGCTTTGAACTGGAGACTGTTTCCTACCTGACAGACCAGCTCCAGCTGACCGCCGCCTATACCTACAACGATGCCACCTCCGACAACGAGTCAGATGACGCTCCGGAGAGCCCCGTTGCCCTGATTCCCAACCACATGGCGTCAGCCTGGCTGGATTATGCCTTCCAGGACACGGTTCCGGGACTGAAAGTCGGTGGCGGCCTGCGCTACGTGGGTGGCAGCAAGGACGGCACGATCAACGTGCCCTCCTACACGCTGGTGGACCTGATGGCACAGTACGAATTCATGAACAACTGGCTGGCACAGATCAACGTCACCAATCTGGCTGATCGTGAATACGTGGCAAGCTGTGATTACTGGTGCTACTACGGTGAAGCCCGCAGTGTGGTGGGAACCGTCAGCTACCGCTGGTAAACGAAAAAAGGGGCCTGATCAACAGGCCCCTTTTTCAACGATGCAGTCTTTACCGATCAGGCTTCAACCGTCAGGTAGCCTGCATGGAAGCGCAGGTGTTCTTCGATAAAACTGGCAATGAAGTAGTAGCTGTGGTCGTAGCCCTCATGGCGACGCAGCTCCAGCGGGTATTCGCTGGCAGCTGCCGCTGCTTCAAGCGCTTCCGGCTTCAGCTGTTCTTCCAGGAAGTTGTCCGCCTCCCCCTGATCGACCAGAGCCGGAACCTGCTCCTGTGCATCACGCATCAGCAGGCTGGCGTCATAGGCTTCCCAGGTCGCTTTGTCATCGCCCAGATAGGCACTGAACGCCTTCTGACCCCAGGGACAGTTGACCGGGTTACTGATCGGGCTGAACGCCGATACTGACCTGAACTGCGCCGGGTTCCGCAACGCCAGCACCAGAGCACCGTGCCCACCCATGGAGTGGCCCGCAACGGAGCGCTGGTCGCTGACCGGAAATACGGATTCCACCAGCGACGGCAGTTCCTTCAGCACGTAATCGTACATCCGGTAATGCCGGTTCCAGGGGCTCTCAGTGGCATTCACATAGAATCCTGCGCCCTGACCCAGATCGTAGCCATCGTCATTGGCGACATCCTCGCCGCGAGGGCTGGTGTCCGGGGCCACGATGGCAATACCGAGTTCTGCCGCTACCCGATGAGCGCCCGCCTTCTGCATGAAATTTTCATCGGTACAGGTCAGTCCCGACAACCAGTACAGCACCGGCACCTTCTGCCCGTTCGCCACCTGGGGCGGCAGGTAGATGGCGAAACGCATGGTGCAACCGAGGCTCTCGGATTGATGGCTGTATTGCTTGTGCCAGCCACCGAAGCTCTTGTTACTGCTGAGGTTTTCAATGGTCATTGAACACTCCGTCGATGGTGCCGCCCGCCGCCGTGGGCAGGCGGCTGACCGGATCACTTGTCGTAGTGGATTACGCTGCGGATGCTCTTGCCTTCGTGCATCAGGTCGAAGGCTTCGTTGATGTCTTCCAGACCCATGGTGTGGGTAATGAAGTCATTCAGCTTGAACTCACCCTGCAGGTAACGCTCAACAATACCCGGCAGTTCGGAGCGACCTTTCACACCACCGAACGCAGAGCCACGCCAGACGCGACCGGTAACCAGCTGGAACGGACGGGTGGAGATTTCCTGACCGGCTCCGGCAACACCGATGATCACCGACTCACCCCAGCCCTTGTGGCAGCATTCCAGCGCGGAACGCATCACATCCACGTTACCGATACATTCGAAGGAATAATCCACACCACCGTCGGTCAGCTCAACAATCACTTCCTGGATCGGTTTGTCGTAGTCCTTCGGGTTGATGCAGTCGGTGGCACCCAGCTGGCGAGCCAGGTCGAACTTGCTCTCATTGATGTCGATACCGATGATGCGGCTGGCTTTGGCCATGGTGGCACCGATGATGGCAGACAGTCCGATACCGCCGAGACCAAAGATGGCCACAGTCGCGCCCTCTTCCACTTTGGCGGTGTTCATCACGGCACCCATACCGGTGGTGACACCACAACCCAGCAGGCAGACTTCTTCCAGAGGCGCTTCCTTGTTCACCTTGGCCAGGGAAATTTCCGGCAGCACGGTGTACTCGGAGAAGGTGGAGCAACCCATGTAGTGATAGATCGGCTGACCGTCCTTGTAGAAACGGGTAGTGCCGTCCGGCATCAGGCCTTTGCCCTGAGTTTCACGTACCGCCTGGCACAGGTTGGTTTTACCGGAGGTACAGAACTTACACTTGCCACACTCGGCGGTGTACAGCGGAATGACGTGGTCGCCCACTTCAACGCTGGTGACACCCTCGCCAACGGATTCAACAATACCACCGCCTTCGTGGCCGAGAATGGCCGGAAAAATACCTTCGGGATCGTCACCGGAAAGCGTGAAGGCATCCGTGTGGCAAACACCGGTAGCCACGATGCGGACCCGCACTTCGCCTGCCTTCGGGGGCATAACGTCCACTTCTTCGACAGACAATGGCTGGCCCGGGCCCCAGGCAATTGCCGCTTTCGATTTGATGATCTCAGACATAATTCTCTTCACCCCTTTCGTGTGGAAGGCGGAAAACCGCCAGTGGATACCCTCATTGTATTTACTAACAATCCATTGATAATTACCCTTTCTATCAAATCACTTTTACTCAGATGTAATAATCTCGGGCAATAAGCCATGGCTACGTGGGAAGGCGTCAACGAATTTGTAACTGTGGCAGAGACTGGCAGTTTTACCAATGCAGCACGCAGGCTAGGGGTTTCAACAGCCCAGGTAAGCCGGCAGGTAAGCGCTCTGGAAGGCCGGCTGGCCACCAAATTACTGTACCGGACCACTCGCCGGGTATCGGTCACCGAAGCCGGCCAGGTCTACTACCAGCAATGCCGGCAGGTGCTGGATGCGCTGGAAGAAGCGGAGCGCTCGATGACCAGCATGCAGGGCGCCCCGAGAGGTAAACTGCGCATTACCGCCCCGGTGACCTATGGTGAGACCACCATCGCACCGCTGGTCAATGACTTCGTGCTGCGCCACCCGGAACTTGAGGTCGAGATGAAACTCACCAACCAGAAACTGGATCTGGTGGCGGATGGGTTTGATCTGGCGATCCGGCTGGGCAAACTGGAAGACTCCAGCATGATGGCCAGGCGCCTTGCCTCGCGATCGCTTCATGTGTGTGCGGCGCCGAGCTATCTCTCGGCCCACGGTACGCCCCACGCCCTGTCAGAACTGGACCGGCATAACTGTCTGCAGGGAAACCTCGATTACTGGCGCTTCCAGGATCAGGGCAAACCCCGGAACATCCGGGTCAAAGGCAGTATCCGCTGCGACAGCGGGCGAGCGCTGCTGGACGCGGCGTTGAAGGGTATCGGCATTGTCCAGCTGCCGGATTACTACGTTCAGCAGGCTCTGGATGCTGGCGAGCTGATTCCACTGCTCACCCACTACCGGGAGGACGACGACGGTATCTGGGCAATCTATCCCCACAACCGGCATCTGTCGCCCAAGGTGAGGATGCTGCTGGATTTCTTTACCGAATCACTGAGTCAGTGAGTTCTGCCGGACAGGATGCTCCCGAACAAAGCGGTGCTTGAACTCCCTGGGAGTCTGGCCGGTGATCTTGATGAAGGTTTTCCGGAAAGCACTCAGATCCTCATAACCCACTTCTTCCGCAACTCGTTCAAACGGCAGGTTGCTGGTCTCAATCAGATCACAGGCCTTCTGGATACGCAGGTTCTGAAGGTACTGAACCGGTTTTAGCCCTGTCGCCCTGACGAACCGTCGCAGGAACGTCCGCTCGGTCAGATGCGCCCGCTCAGCCAGATCCCCGATCTTTACCGGCTCGTTGTAGCCTCTTTGCAAATGGTGCTGAACCTTCACGATCACGTCATCTCCGTGATCCAGCTTCGGGCTGAAGCTCTGGTAAAAGCTCTGTTCTCTGTCACCGGTATCGACAATCAGGTATTTGCCAAGCTGTCGCATGATCTGTGAATTGCTGAACTGGGCAACCAGTTCGAGGCCAAGATCAATCCAGCTCATCAGGCCTCCCGCCGTGATCACATCGCCGTCGTTAATCAGCAGCCTGCTGCTGTCAACAGTCGCCTTCGGGAACCCTTTCGCCAACTCGTCTGCCAACGCCCAGTGAGTAGTCACTCTGCGTCCGTCCAGCAAGCCAGTCTCGGCCAGTACGAAAGCACCGGCACAAACGGAGCAGATAATGGCGCCATTCCGATGATTCTCTTGCAGCCATTGCACCAGTATTGTCGAGGGAGATGCGTAGGCCTCATCGTCCAGACAGGGGGGCAGGATGATCACCTGCAAGGGAGCAAGCCCATCGCAACCGTTTTCAGGAATATCAAGGCTGTCGCAGAGGTGGGTTTTAAACCGGTCACCCATACCGTGCTGCCGGCAAATCCGGTTGGCCAGGTAAAACTGTTCCGCCAATCCCTGCACGGCAGACAGCATTGCGCCCGGATAATGCACGATACCAATATGGATTCGAGAATCTGTCACTTTTAACCTTTTTTATGCCAGTTTTGCCTCGAGTATAAAACCGGAACCGGCGAAATAATAGAACTCCCTTACTCACACCCAGAGCAAACAGGAGATACCTATGAGTGCTAGCGAAACCCTTCGTAATCTGGTTGGCCTCGGTAATACCGCCAGCCCCATCAGTTCGTCCGCCCTGATCATTATTGATGCCCAGCAGGCTTACCGGGAAGGCGTCATGCAGTTGGAAGGCGTAGAGCCCGCCCTGGAGGAATGCCGGAAACTGCTGGACCGGTTCCGGGCCGCAGGACGGCCGGTCTTTCATATCCAGCACGACGGCGGAGCCGGTTCGCCGTACGACATCACCGCACCCATCGGACAGATTGCAGATATTGTGACGCCGCAGGAAGGAGAAGCCGTTATCACCAAGCACTTCCCCAATTCGTTTGTGGGTACTGAGCTGGATGAGCAACTGAAGACCGCCGGCATCGAAAACCTTATTCTTGTCGGGTTCATGTCCCACATGTGTGTGAACGCTACCGCCCGGGGAGCCTTCTCCCTCGGCTACAACCCAACCGTCGTGGCAGCAGCCACCGCGACCCGAGCCCTGCCATCGCCCATTGACGGCAAGGTCATCAGCGCGCAGCAGATGCATGAGGCTGCTCACACGGCCATTTCAGATCTGCCGTCGGCAGTGGTGGCCCAGGGGGCCGATGTGCCGGATTGACCCCTGCGCATTCTGCCCCCTCTTTTCCGGAAAGCATAAAGCCTCCTCCGACGACTGACCGAAGGAGGCTCTTTATACCCGACCGGATCAGAACCGGTAGGACACCGAGGCAGTCACATTGCGTTCCGCACCGTAGTAACAGTAATCGAGACTGTTGTAGCAGGACGCAACATAGTCCTTATCCAGCAGATTATTCACGTTCAGCCGGGCCGTTACCCCGGTTAACCCCTGCTTGCTGAGATCATAGGCCAGTGCCATGTCTACGAGGGTATAGTCCGGCACTTTCTGTGTATTGGCGTCGTCGGCCTGAATATCCCGCACATGTCTCAGGCCCAGACCCGCCTGCGCTCCGTCCAGAGCGCCGTTCAGGATATCCGGAGAGAACCGGTAGCCTGTCCACAGGGTCAACTGATGTTTTGGCACCTGGCTGGCCTGGTTGCCCTCACGATAATCCTCCGACTTCTCGAAGGTCACATCGGTATAGGCATAGCCCGCCTGAAGATTCAGGTTTTCAGTCAACTGTACTTTGGACTCCAGCTCTACACCCTGGGACTGGATCTCACCAATCGCCCGATAGAACGCTTCCTGGGGCAGCTTAGTGGCCAGATCCTCCTGATTGATCCTGAACAGGGAAAGGGTGTAGCTGTCCTCGGTGCCGGTTGGCTGATATTTCAGGCCGGTTTCAATCTGCTTGCCGGTGCTGGGCGCCAGCAACTCGCCGTTTTCGCCCGTGAAGGCGCTGGGCGAGAATGAGGTGGAGTAGGACACGTAGGGTGCCAGGCCGTTATCAAACAGGTAGAGCAAACCGGCCCGGCCGGTAAACTGACTTTCGTCCAGTTTGGTGACCGTGGCGGTATCGCGGTTGGTGTTCTCGATCTCCACCCAGTCCTGGCGGCCGCCCAGGTTCAGGCGCCAGCCCCCCAGGGCAATCTGATCCTGCAGGTAAACACCGGTTTGCTTCTGCTTGCGCAGATTCCGTTCCACGTAGTAAACCGATGGCACGGGACCATAGACCGGATCGAACGCATCAATTGTTGCGATGGTTCCGTAGTCCCAGACCACATCGTTTTCCCGCTGCTGGTAGTCCAGTCCCACCAATACCCGGTGCTCCACATCGCCGGTAAACAGACTGGCCTCAAGCTGGTTATCCACAGTGATCGCTTCGAGATCCTCTTCACCGCCCGAGTAGTAGCGGGTCAGCTCTGTGTCCGTTGCCCAGCCATAGGCGTACACCTGCTGCAACGAGACATCCGACTCCAAAAAGCGCAGTTTCTGGCGGGCACTCAGGCCAGGGCTGAATTCGTGTTCGAAGTCGTATCCGACCATCGACATATCACGGCTGAACTCATCGTAACCAGGCTCCCCCTCGAAGAAGCTGCGATCAATGGTCTGGCCATTCCTGGAGGTTGCTGTGCCTTCATAAGGCAGCCCCGCGTGGTATCCCCCTTCCGGGTCTTGCTGCAGGTAGGCCAGCAAGGTCAGTGATGTCTGGTCAGTGATATCCCAGGTCAGTGATGGCGCAATGGCCCGGCGCTCTTCTTTGACATAGTCCTGCTGAGCATCCGCCGCCGCGGCAATACCGGTAATGCGGTAGGCAACCCGCTGCTCGTTATCCACGGAGCCGGTCACATCAAAGGCTAAGCTTCGTTGGGCATTGCTTCCAAGCGTTGCCCTTATTTCGCCACCGGACTCGAATTCGGGACGCTTGCTGGTCAGTGCAACAATACCGCCAGGAGAACTTTGGCCGTAGAGCACCGAGGTCGGGCCTTTGACGATTTCCATACGTTCCAGAAACCACGGATCAATGGCGAAGGAGCTGTAGGAACCGCCGTCGTTCATGACCCTCAGGCCATCCAGATAGGTGTTATTGATGCTGCCATCGGAGAACCCGCGCAGAATCAGATAATCGTAGCGGTTGGAGGCGCCAACCTGATTGGTGGCCACGCCCGGCGTGTAACTGGCAGCACGCTGCACCGACCGCGCACCCTTTTCTTCCCATTCTTCCCGCTCGATGACATTGACAGTCTGTGAGGTCTCCACAACCGGGGTCTCGGTTTTCATCGCCCCACGGGTAGCCGTTACGGTCAGCGCTTCAAGGGCCTGTGGTTTCGGCTCAGCAGCGGCAAACACCGGAAGCATGACCGCGTTACCGGAAACGCACAGGGCGATGGATAGAGTGAGTCGTGATCGTCGGAGCATGAATACCTCAGGTGAAACCATTTATGTAATGCGAATAATTGTCGTTTAGATCCGCACAACATTGGTATTCAAAATGACAGAAAAGCTATTGAAAACGCTAAATATGCCGGCGGGTACTACCTCGCTTTGGCGATACACCGAAGTGGCGACGAAAGGCCGTGGCGAAATTGGTGGCGTGGCGATAGCCCACTTTGTGAGCAGTCTGCTGAACACTGAAGCCCCGCTCCAGAAACTGCTGTGCCAGTGCCATACGGCATTGCCTCCGATACTCAAATACCGACACGCCATAGGTCGCGCGGAATTTGGATCGAAGCCCACTCTGACTCATGGCCGCCAACTCGGCCAGTTCCGCCAGGGTGTGATCCTTCTCCGGAGAGAACTCCAGCTGCTGGCGCACCAGTTCCAGCCTCTGTTGTTGCTGATGAGATACCGGAGAGGTTTCCCTCAGTGGCTGGCCCTCGGGGACCCCGAGCCCGACAAGCTGCAATGCCAGGCCCTCCAGCACCAATGCCTGTTGCAGCTCAGGCAAAGCCTGGTCGAAGCTGTCGGATAGCTGGCTCTGCAACGCTTGCGGAACAGACCAGCGATGCAGCGGCTCCTGAACACAGGCCAGCAATCTCTGAAGTGTGGGCGAGGCCGCCCGACCGATATCAGCCCCCTGGGGATCATAGGCCAGTGTGACAGCTCTGAGCCTTGGCTGAGGGTGCTGTACCGCCTGCAGCGCGTAATCGGGATGCAACTGCAGACTCGCGGCCATTCCGGGCTCCAGAGTCAGTTCAACGGCACCGACTTTCAGCTCTACCTGTCCATCCAGCACGATGATCAACAACAGGGGAGCGTGGCCAAAGGATACGGATTCATAGGAATGAAGAATTTCCAGATCGGAGAAGGTGAAGCGGAACCCTGAGTTCAGCGAGTTCTCGTCAATTCTCCCCGCCGCAACTGACATGGAGAGGCCGTCAGCAAGATCTTCGGCGGCGCCCTCTTCCGGCAATAACTCCAGATCCGGAAACCGGTATTCAATATCAAAATGCTGGCCGAAGGCCTGAAAATCGCAGACACGATACTGAGTGATCAAGCGCGCCCCTCGCCAGCCTGGTTCCTGTCGTATTTGAACAAATCTGTGACGCCCTGTAACAAATTTACCGCCCTCTGATCTGATAATTTGCCTGCAATCACAAAAACAAATCCCTGAAAGGGTACACCAGGAGCTAATCAGATGCGGCAACCCGCGCTCGGATTTTTAACCGTCCTTTCCTTATCTGCATTCCAGGCGCATGCAGCCCCCACTCAGCTTTTCTGGGGCGACACGCACTTGCACACCTCTTACTCCGGGGATGCATTTGCCATGGGCAATGAAACCACCGACCCCGAAACCGCCTACCGGTTCGCCAAGGGTCAACCAGTGATTCACCCCTTCAACCGAGCCCGCGTGCAACTACGTCGTCCTCTGGACTTCCTGGTGGTTGCTGACCACGCCGAATACATGGGTCTGATGCAACTGGTCCGGGACAAGAGCCCAGACCTGGACAGCTCAGAGAACGGCCAGCGTCTGATCGACCTCTGGGACAGTAAAAGCCCCAAGGCCGTCTACTACGATATCGCCGGTTCAGTGGTGCGCAAAAGTCCCTACCCAGACCTGCTGACCAGTGCAATCCGGGAACCGGTCTGGAACAAGATCATTGATGCCGCTGAGAACAACAACGAGCCTGGAAAATTCACCGCGTTTATCGGCTGGGAATGGTCCTCCATACCCAATGGATCCAACCTGCACCGCGTGATCTTTACGGACAAAAGTGGTGACACCGCAAAGCAGTATCTTCCCTACGACTCTACCCAGAGTGACAAGCCGGAAGATCTCTGGCGCTGGCTGGAACAAACGTCTGAGAAGACCGGCTCTGATTTTGTGGCCATTCCCCACAACTCCAATATCAGCAACGGGCTGATGTTCAACGATGTGGACAGCCAGGGCCACCCGATCAGCGCCCAGTACGCCCGCACCCGCATGCGCTGGGAGCCGGTTGCTGAAGTCACTCAGATCAAGGGCGATTCGGAAACGCACCCGAAACTGTCTCCGGACGATCCATTTGCGAACTTCGAAACCTATGACCATGTGATGACGTTTGGCGCGGCCAGGGAGAAGGACGTTGATCAGAAAGGTAACTATGCCCGCAGCGCACTGAAACGTGGCCTGGAAATCGAGGAAAGTACCGGCGCCAATCCTTTCAAGTTCGGAATGATCGGATCCACGGATTCTCATACCGGCCTCAGCTCCGCCAGCGAGCCCAACTTCTGGGGTAAGTTCGGTGTCGATTCCATTCCTGAAAACAAAGAAATGGAAACCGCCCCCGATGCCACGGGCTGGGACATGTCGGCGGCTGGCATGGTGGCCGCCTGGGCTGAGGAGAACACCCGGGAATCCCTGTTCGCAGCGTTCAAACGCAAAGAGGTCTATGCCACCACAGGGCCAAGGATGCAGGTCCGTCTCTTTGGCGGGTTTGATTTTACCCCGGATGACCTGGCGCAGAACGACCTTGCAGAGATTGGATACCAGAAGGGCGTACCCATGGGCGGCGACCTGATGGATGCACCGGCAGGCGAAGCGCCGAGATTTCTGGTTCATGCCGTCAGAGACCCACAGGGTGCCAACCTGGACCGGATTCAGATCGTCAAAGGCTGGCTGGACGAACAGGGAAAGAGCCACGAACGCGTGTTCAACGTCGCGCTGTCCGATGACCGGAAAGATGCCGGAAACGACACCCAACCCGTTGGCAACACCGTCGACCTCAAAACCGGCCATTTCACCAACAGCATCGGTGATCCAGAACTCGTGACGCTCTGGACCGACCCCGAATTCGACAGTGGCCAAAGAGCCTTCTATTACGCCAGGGTGCTGCAGATCCCGACCGCTCGCCACTCAACCCTGGACGCACTCGCGCTCGGCAAACCCCGGCAAGAGTGGACCTACCGAACCGTCATACAGGAACGGGCTTACTCGTCGCCGATCTGGTACACGCCCTGAGTCCACCCCGAACCAGACTAACAATAAATAGATCAGGAACCGTATGAAAAAGACACTGCTTTCCATGCTTATCGGCAGCGCCCTATCCGCATCCGCCCACGCAGGGCTGGAGTCCTATTCACCCATGGTCGGTAAAGATTACCCACAACAGGTACTCTGGGGCGATACACACCTGCACACATCCTACTCCTTCGATGCAGCACTGATGGGAGTGAAAGGCCTGACGCCGGAAGACGCCTACCGCTTCGCCCGGGGCGAGGAAGTCGAAGCTGCCGACGGCATGATGGCCAAACTGAACCGACCGCTGGACTTCCTGATGGTGTCGGACCACGCAGAATATCTGGGTCTGCTCCCGATGCTGTCTGCCGGCGACCCCGAGCTCATGAAAGAAGAAACCGGACGACGCTGGGCCAAGATGCTTCAGGAGGGCGGAGAAACAGCGCTTAACGCCATGTTCGAGATTCACCGGGACATCAACTCGAACAACAAGAGCCTCACCAACGCCAAGATCGAAAGCAGTGCCTGGGGCAGCGTCACAGCCGCCGCGGATAAATTCAACGACCCCGGCAAGTTTACCGCCCTGATCGGGTACGAATGGACCACCATGCCCGGCGGCAACAACCTGCACAGAGTGGTTATGTTTGCGGACGACGCGAGTAAAGCCGGCCAAATACTGCCCTTTTCCTCATTCGACAGCGAGGATCCGGAAGATCTCTGGCGCTACCTGCAGGACTACGAACAAAAGACCGACGGCCGGGTACTGGCCATTCCTCACAATGGTAACGTCAGCAATGGCCTGATGTTTGCCCTCACCGACCGCGACGGTAACCCGCTGACACGGGAATACGCCGAAACCCGCAGCCGCTGGGAGCCGGTGATGGAAGTCACCCAGATCAAAGGCGATGGCGAAACCCACCCGAAATTGTCGCCGGATGATGAGTTTGCCGATTTCGAAACCTGGGACAAAGGCAACCTGACCGGATTTGAAGCCAAACAGGACGACATGCTGCCATTTGAGTATGCCCGCTCGGCCCTGAAACTGGGTTTGCAGCAGGAGGCAGAACTGGGCGTAAACCCCTTCAAGTTAGGCATGATTGGCAGCACCGACGCTCACACCAGTATCTCAGCCGTTGAAGAGAACAACTTCTGGGGCAAGTTTACCGTCTACGGCCCTTCGGCCAAGCGGGCAGAGATGACGCCCTACGTGAAAGGAAAAAAGGGCAAAGTCTTTAATCTGGGCGTCGATGAAGCCGCAGCCTCGGGATACGCGGCGGTCTGGGCAAAAGAGAACACCCGGGCGGCGTTGTTTGACGCGATCAAACGCCGGGAAACCTATGCCTCCACTGGCCCCCGGATCACGCTTCGCTTCTTCGGCGGCTGGGACTACAGCGATCAGGAAGTGAATTACCCCGACTACGTAGATCGCGGCTACGAAAAAGGCGTTCCTATGGGCGGCGACCTGACAAGCGCGCCGGATGGCAAGGCACCCCGATTCATGATCTCGGCAACACGTGATCCCGAAGGTGCCAATCTCGACCGGGTTCAGATCGTCAAGGGCTGGCACGCCAACGACGGCACCCTCCATGAAAAAGTCTACGACGTCGCCTGGAGTGATGATCGCCAGGCCAACGCCGCGGGCAAACTGCCCCCGGTGGGCAATACGGTGGATGAAGACACGGCCACCTGGACCAACACCATCGGTGCTGCTGAACTGGCCACTGTCTGGACCGACCCGGACTTCGATCAGTCCGAGCGGGCGTTCTACTACGTCCGGGTGCTGGAGATTCCCACTCCGCGCTGGCCAAACTACGACGAAGTTCATTTCGGCGAGAAAGTCGACACAGACCTTCCGAGATCCATTCAGGAACGGGCCTACAGTTCACCAATCTGGTACACACCCGGAAAGGAGAAGTAAATCGTGTTCAAATCATTGCTTCGAGACCCCCTGCTGCACTTCACTCTGGCAGGGGTGGCATTATTTGCCGGCTTTACCCTGTCGGGTTCCCAGGCCGACAGCCCGGACGACCACACCATCGTGGTCGACCGGAATGCGCTGCTGACCTTTATCCAATACCGCTCAAAAGCCTTTGAGCCCGGGCAGGCAAACGAACAGCTTGATGCCATGGACGAAGCACAACGTGACAAGCTGATTCGCAAGTATGTTCGCGAAGAAGCCCTGTTCCGGGAAGCCAAAAACCTGGGCATGATTGAAAGTGACTACATCGTTCGCCGCCGCTCGGTGCAGAAGCTCGAGTTCATTGCCCAGGGCATTGCAGAAGCGGTCAAGGACGTCACCGAACAGGACCTTGAGGCCTACTTCGAAAGCCATCAGAGTGACTACTACGAAGATCCCTTCTACAGCTTTACCCACGTGTTCCTGAAGGCAAACGGCGGCGCCAGCGAGCAGGCGGATGCACTGTTGCGGGAGCTGAACGAGGAGCACGTCGGGTTCTCCGATGCCCTGCCGTTCGGTGATCGCTTCCTGTACCACCGGAACTATGTCGAGAGAACGCCGGACTTCATCTCCAGCCATTTTGGCGAAGGCTTCACCGAGGAACTGGCGCAACTGGCCAGGGACGATAGCAGGTGGCAAGGCCCCATCGCCTCCGAGCATGGCTTGCACCTGGTCAGAATCAGCGACTACCGTGCCGGCGGAGTGCCGCCACTGGCAGACATTCGCTCCCGGGTAGAGAAAGATTTCCTGCGCTGGCAGCAGGTGAAGAACCAGGAAGTGGCCATTCAGCAGATCGTGGAGCAATACGATGTTGAAAATCGTCTGTAAATCGCTTCTGGCGATTCTGCTGCTGATTCCTGGTCTGTCGCAGGCTCACGATGCCCGACCTCTGTACCTGCAGATCAACGCGTTGGCGACTGCTTCATCCGGGGCTTACCAATACACCGTAAAAATGCAGGTGCCGCCTTCCGTGGAGGCGAACAACCGACCCTACCTGACCCTGCCGGACAACTGTACCCATGAGTCCATGGGCATGGTTGTCCGGGTTGAGTGCGGCCAGGCCCTGTCCGGCCAGACGCTCCGGATCGACTGGCCGAAGTACAACCCATCGATCACCACGCTGATCAGTGCGGAGCTGGGTTCGAAGGAACGCTATCAGCAACTCCTTCGCCCTGGCGAAAGCAGTTGGCAGGTACCGGCAGAACGGGATTCACTGAGCGTTGTCACCGACTACAGTATTCTTGGCGTCGAACACATACTGATCGGCTGGGATCATCTGCTGTTCCTGCTCTGCCTGATATGGATCGCCGGCACCTTCAAGCGACTACTGATCACCATATCCGGATTCACGGTTGCCCACTCTCTGACACTGGTTCTGACCACCCTGGGCTACATCCGCCTGCCCATCGCCCCGGTGGAAGCGGTGATTGCCCTGAGTATTCTATTCCTGGCGACGGAGATCATACGCAACCGCCGTGACACCCTGGCCTGGCGCTTTCCGGTAGCGGTGTCGACACTGTTTGGTCTTATTCACGGGTTCGGCTTTGCCTCTGTACTACAGGACATCGGCCTGCCTCAGGGCGATCTTGGCATCGCACTGCTGTTCTTCAATGTGGGTGTGGAGATCGGGCAGGTTCTGTTTGTCGGCGCGGTCGTGGCCATATTTACAGTGCTCAAACGTGTCGAGAAATTCCCCCTGGCTCAAGCCCAGACAATGATGGTGTATGGAGCCGGCAGCCTGGCTGCCTTCTGGACTCTGGAGCGGGTTTCAGGGTTCTGACACGCTGCCCCCCATCGGGACAAGGACCGCCCCGAAATTGTGCGCGATCACAATATCAACGCACCAAGATCGCGCACAAACCATTTTCCCTCATTCCCTGAAAGTTCATCAAGTTCCTAAAAAACAACAGCTTGCTAACACTGGCACAGAACCTGATGTGTCTACTGTGCGCAACGAGAAGTCGGTGTCTGTTACCACCATCGAAGCGACACAATCTGAAAAATGGTCAACTAGGGTTCCGGCCTGTCGAACATCCGAAAGACAGGTGACTGGTCCGAGAGTTGACGGCCTTTTCCAAGGCTACACGGCGGGACAAAAGCCCGGGAGAAACGTTCAGTAACTGACGCCTCTCGTGTATTTGTTTGACCGGAAAAGGAAAAGGCAATGCTCCAGTCCGTATCTCCCCTCTACGATGACCGTATTCCCGGCGGTTCCCACTGGTCCATGCTGATCAAGCGTGGTCATGTCCTGCGTCTGATCGACGAAGAAGGTGGCGCCAACGTTGGCATGCTGATGTACAACCCTGCCAACCCGCTGGAACGCTACAACATGCCGGATACTTTGAAAAACCAGCACACATTCCACCTGACCCAGGGCCATGTGCTGCTATCCGATATGGGCCACGTATTTGCGTCTGTCATCCGCGACGATCTGGACTGGCACGATACCGTCAGCGGCACCTGCAGCGCCGCTCTGGTGGAAAAGCGCTGGGGCACAAAAACCTATCAGGACGCCCACAACCACTACCACCGGAACGGTACCCACAGTTTCCTGAATGAACTGGCCAAGTATGGCCTGGGCAAAAAAGACCTGACGGCCAACCTGAACTGGTTCAGTAAAGTGGCGACCAACGATGAAGGCGATATGCGCTTTGTGGAAGGCCACAGCCATGCCGGTGCCAGTGTCGATCTGCGTTTTGAAATGGATACCCTGGTAGTGCTGCATACCTGCCCGCACCCGATGAACCCTGCCAGCGAGTATCCCCGATTCCCCTTGCGTTATCAGCTATTCAAGGCAGCACCGGTCAGCGATGCCGACCAGTGCAAGACCTCCTCTCCGGAGGCGACCCGCGCCTTTGCCAATAACGCCGTCTACCACATGTTCGAGTGAGGGGAATCACCATGATCAAAGAAAGCACCCTGCATCCGGAAACCGCCAGCTTCAGCGAAACCGTCCTCGCCGGAGACTACTTCCTGAAGGTCGTGAAAGCCGGCCAGACTATCCGTATCCTCGACCTGGAAGGCAACCAGGCGGCCGATACCCTGTTCTACAATGCTCACAACCCGACGGAACGGTACAGTGCCGTGGACACCATTCGCGAACAGGGCAACGTCTACCTGACCGCGGGCTCAAAGCTGATGTCCTCCGAGGGCAACGTGATGCTGGAAATCACCGCAGACACCTGTGGTCGTCACGACACCCTGGGTGGCGCCTGTGCCGCCGAGAGCAACACCACCCGCTATTCCCTGGACAAGAAATGCATGCACGCCTGCCGCGACAGCTGGCTGGTGGCCGTTACCGAACACGATGAACTGGGCCTGACCAAGCGGGATATCACCCACAACATCAACTTCTTCATGAACGTTCCGGTCACTGCTGAAGGCGGGCTGACCTTCGCCGACGGCATCTCCGACGCAGGCAAATACGTTGAGCTGAAAGCCGAGATGGACGTGCTGGTGATGATTTCCAACTGCCCGCAGCTCAACAACCCCTGCAACGCCTACAACCCGACTCCGGTGGAGGTGCTGTTGTGGGATTGAAGAAAGTACTCATCGCAAACCGCGGTGCTATCGCCTGCCGGGTAATCCGCACGCTCAAGTCCATGGGCATCGCCTCAGTGGCCGTCTACAACGACGCCGATGCGGACTCCCTGCATGTGCGTCAGGCGGACGAAGCCATCGCCCTGGGCAAAGGCACCGCTGCCGACACCTATCTCGATCAGGACAAGCTGTTCGCCATCATCCGGGAAACCGGCGCCCAGGCCATCCATCCGGGCTATGGTTTCCTCAGTGAGAACGCAGACTTTGCCCGACGCTGCGAACGTGAGGGCGTGGCCTTCCTGGGACCGAAGCCGGAACAGATGGAAGCCTTCGGCCTCAAGCACACGGCGCGGCAACTGGCCGAGGACGCCGGTGTGCCACTGCTGCCCGGTACCGGACTGCTGGACTCTCTTGATACCGCACTGGCTGAAGCCGACCGTATTGGCTACCCGGTGATGCTGAAAAGCACCGCCGGTGGTGGTGGTATCGGCATGTCCCGTTGCTTCAACCCGGAGGATCTGGAAAAGTCCTTCGCCTCGGTACAGCGCCTGAGCCAGAACAACTTCAGCAACAGCGGCGTATTCCTGGAAAAGTTCGTCGAGCGCGCCCGCCACATTGAGGTCCAGATCTTCGGTGATGGCGAAGGCAAGGTCGTCACTCTTGGTGAACGGGATTGTTCAGCCCAGCGCCGCAACCAGAAAGTGATTGAAGAAGCACCGGCCCCCGGACTCTCCGATGAGGTTCGTCAGAGCCTGCACGATACCGCCCGTCGTCTGGGTGAACAGATCAGCTACCGCAATGCAGGCACCGTGGAGTTCATCTATGATCCGGACACCTCCGAGTTCTATTTCCTGGAAGTCAATACTCGCTTACAGGTTGAGCACGGTGTCACCGAAATGGTCTACGGTGTCGATATCGTCCAGTGGATGGTGGAGCTGGGTGCCGGACCGATCAGCGATCTGAATGAGCGTGCCGCTGCACTGACACCGAACGGCCATGCCATTCAGACCCGGATCTATGCAGAAGACCCTAACAAGGACTTCCAGCCAAGCGCCGGCCTGCTGACCCAGGTGGAATTTCCTACCGGTGAAGGCGTCCGCATCGATCACTGGCTGCAACCGGGGCTTGAAGTCTCGCCACTGTTCGATCCAATGCTGGCCAAAGTGATTGTTCACGGATCAGATCGTGAACAGGCACGGACACAGCTGATCGCTACGCTCGGCGACTGTCGTCTCTATGGCATTGAGACCAACCGCGCCTATGCCACCCAGGTGCTCGCTGATGAGCGCTTTGTCGAAGGCCGCCTTTATACCGCCAGCCTCAACGATTTCCAGTACCAGCCACAGACCATTGACGTGGTTTCCGGCGGAACCCTGACCACCATTCAGGACTATCCGGGCCGCAGCGGATACTGGGAAGTGGGGGTGCCACCCTCAGGTCCATTTGACGCCTACAGTTTCCGACTTGGCAACCGTCTGTTGGGCAACGAAGAAGGTGTCGCAGGGCTCGAGATCACTCTCCGCGGCCCTACCCTGATCTTCAACACCGCCAGCCAGATTGTGCTGACCGGCGCAGACATTGACGCCACTCTGGACGATGAACCACTGGCCATGTGGTCTGTGGTGAACGTCGCTGCTGGCAGCAAGCTGGTGCTTGGGTCGGTCCCAGGTGCTGGCGCCCGTGCCTACCTGCTGGTCCGTGGTGGCATTGACTGCCCGGAATACCTGGGCTCCCGTAGCACCTTCACCCTTGGCCAGTTCGGTGGTCACGGTGGCCGTGCGCTGCGTGCCGGTGATGTGCTGGCCGTGAACGACCTCGAACCTGTTTCAGCCCGGGAACTGCCTGTTGAACTGCGGCCGGACATCGCCCGCGAATGGACCCTGCACGTAACCTATGGTCCCCACGGCGCCCCGGATTATTTCACCGATGGCGATATCGACACCTTCTTCGCCAGCGAGTGGGAAGTGCACTACAACTCCAGCCGCACCGGCGTACGCCTGATTGGCCCAAAACCGGAGTGGGCCCGCAGTGACGGCGGCGAAGCCGGCATGCATCCGTCCAACATTCACGACAATGCCTACGCCATCGGCACCGTGGACTTCACCGGCGATATGCCGGTCATCCTCGGACCTGACGGCCCCAGCCTGGGAGGCTTTGTCTGCCCGGTAACGGTGATCAGCGCCGATCTGTGGAAACTGGGCCAGCTCAAGGCGGGTGACAAAATCCGCTTTGCGCCGGTCAATCAGGATCAGGCCGTCGCCCTGCGTCGCGCCACCGAGGCGTCTATTTCTACCCTGGAAGTCGTTGCCGCTGAACCGGCACCGGTGTCTGCCCTGTCACCGATCCTTGCCAGCCTCAGCACCGATGAGCACGACACCGGCGTGGTCTATCGCGCCGCCGGTGATAACTACGTGCTGGTTGAATACGGGCCCATGGAGCTGGATATCCGCCTCCGTTTCCGCGCCCATGCGCTGATGCTCTGGCTCAAGGACGAGGCTGTCGACGGCATCCTTGAGATGACCCCGGGCATCCGCTCCCTGCAGGTTCATTACGACAGCCTGCGCCTCGACCAGAGCGCGCTGATTGAGCTGCTGATCGGCGCTGAGCAGGCGCTGTCGGAACAACCGGACTGGGATGTGCCTGCCCGTGTGGTACACCTGCCGCTATCCTGGGACGACGAAGCCTGCCAGACGGCGATCCAGAAATACATGCAGTCGGTTCGCAAGGATGCCCCATGGTGTCCAAGCAACCTGGAATTCATCCGCCGCATCAATGGCCTGGACAGCATTGATGACGTCAAGAAAACCGTTTTCGACGCCAGCTACCTGGTGATGGGCCTGGGCGATGTCTATCTCGGAGCCCCGGTCGCAACCCCGATGGACCCGCGCCACCGTCTGGTCACCACCAAGTACAATCCGGCCCGTACCTGGACCGCCGAGAACTCGGTAGGCATCGGCGGCGCCTATCTCTGCATTTACGGCATGGAAGGCCCCGGTGGCTACCAGTTCGTGGGTCGCACCCTGCAGATGTGGAATCGCTACCGCACGACAGAAGTGTTCAAGCAAGGTACACCCTGGTTACTGCGCTTCTTCGATCAGGTGCGCTTCTACGAAGTCAGTGCCGAAGAGTTGCAACAGATTCGCCGGGATTTCCCCAACGGCGACTACCCGATCCGCATCGAGGAAACCCGATTCAACCTCAAGGACTATGAGCAATTCCTGGCCGACAACGACGACGAAATCCAGGATTTCACCGGCAAACGTCAGCAAGCCTTCGATGAGGAACTGCAACGCTGGATCGAGTCCGGCCAGATCAACTTCAGTTCCGAAGCGCCCATAGAAGACACTGGCGCCGACGACATCGACAACCTGCCCGAAGGCCAGCACGCGGTGGAAAGCCACGTTGCAGGCAATCTATGGGAATGCCTGGTGAAACCGGGTGACACCATCGAAGCCCAGCGCCCGGTGGCGATTATCGAATCCATGAAGATGGAAATTGAACTGCTCAGCCCGGTCAGTGGCCGGGTCGTGGAAGTAAGACGAGAAGCCGGCCAGGCGGTATCGCCCGGTGCGCCGGTGGTTATTGTGGAAGAAATTAACGAGTAACAGCAACGACGCTCATCGCGAGGAGAACTCCATGAAACAATCAAAACTGATCAAACGTCTGGGCTCCACTCTGGGAGCGGGTGTGCTGGCTGCAGGGATGTCCCTGGGCGCTTCCGCCGAAGAGAAGGATTCATTCACCATTGCCTGGACCATCTACGCTGGCTGGGTGCCCTGGCAGTATGCCGAGGACAGCGGCATCATGAAAAAATGGGCCGACAAATACGGCATTGATGTGGATATCGTTCAGGTAAACGACTACATCGAGTCCATCAACCAGTTCACCGCTGGCCAGTTTGATGGCGTGGTCGCCACCAGCATGGATGGCCTGTCCATTCCGGCCGCCTCCGGTGTCGACACCACCGCACTGATCGTTGGCGATTACTCCAATGGCAACGATGGCCTGGCATCAAAGGACGCCAAGAGTATTGCTGACCTGAAAGGCGAAACAGTACACCTGGTTGAACTGTCGGTTTCCCATTACCTGCTGGTACGTGCCCTCAACACCGTGGGACTGGAAGAACGTGACATCAATGTGGTGAACATTTCCGATGCCGACCTGGTCTCAGCCTATCAGACTGATGACGTTCGTCACGTGGCCACCTGGAACCCTCTGCTGGCGGAAGTGGAAGCCTTCCCCGGCACCACCAAACTGTTCGATTCCAGCCAGATCCCGGGCCACATCAAGGATCTGACCCTGGTCGACACCAACACCCTGGCTGACAACCCCAAATTGGGTAAAGCCCTCGTCGGCGCCTGGTACGAAACCATGAGCGTTCTGGAATCCGACAGCAAAGAAGGTGAGGAAGCCCGTGCGTTCCTCGGTGAGCTGTCCGGTACCGATCAGGCCGGATATGAAGCCCAGCTGGCTGGTATGAATATGTTCTGGGAACCGAAGATGTCTGTGGACTTCATCAACAGCAAAGAAGCACATGACGCCATGGACAGCGTCCGTCAGTTCTCCTTCGAAAAGGGTCTGCTGGGCCAGGGTGCCATGAGCCCGGACTTCGTCGGTATCGAATTCCCGGACGGTTCCGTGATGGGTGATGAGAGTAACGTGAAGTTCCGCTTCAACGATGACTATATGCAAATGGCCGCTGACGGCGAGCTTTAAACCTCGCCCGCTTGCCTGAGCACGCATCAAAGGGCACGATTGTCGTGCCCTTTTTTATTTCCGGTTTTCGTTTCCAGAGAATGAACAGACTCCATGCGCCGAACCAAGGAAGACGCTGAAAAAACCCGCAAGACCGTGCTGGAAGCAGCCCTCACGCTGTTCAGCCGCGATGGGTATTCATTAACGACCCTGAGCAGGATCGCCAAGGAGGCCGGGTGCAGCCGCGGCCCGATTTACTGGCATTTTGAAACCAAGGACGACCTCTACGAGGCTGTTCTGGCCTACTCTCAGGAGCCGCTGGAAGCCCTGGTGGCCCAATGTATCGGTATGTCCGATCAACCCGTTGAAGCGATGGAACACTTTCTGGATCGCTGGCTGTCACTGCTGGTAAATGACCGCTGCTACCGGCAATCCTTCGAGATTCTGCTGAATAAGACGGAAATGACCGATGCGATGAGCCGCACCCTGAAGCGTGAGCGGGAACTGACCCACTCGATCGTCGCCATGTTTGCGAAACTGGTGGCTACCGCCCAGTCCTGTGGACAACTGGAAAGTGAAGAACAGCCCGAAGATCTCGGACTGCTCTGCTACACCTATCTGATGGGAATCACCCAGAGCTGGCTGTTCGCGCCAAAGCTGTTTTCCCTGAAAAAGAAGATGCCGTTTTTCAAACGTCAGTTCCGGCACCTGCTGCGCATTGACACCGTCGCCTCCATCGACAGCCACCAGAAGGTAACCGGCACCTAACGCATCTGGAACAGCTCCTGGTGGAAGTGGTCCGCTGAATGCCCTTCTGCCACCAGGGCCTGGCGTAGCTGCTGGCCAAACGGTGCCGGGCCACAGAACCAGAAGCTGGCCTCGTTCCATTGCGGTACTGCCTCGCGGATTTTGCCGGCATCCAGCCGTCCGTCACGGCCACTGATAATCAGGTGCAGGCGCACACCCGCCGCCGCTGCATCCGTTTTCAGTTTATACAGGGCCTGTTCATCCACATCGGCGGTCACATGGAACAGGTCTACCGGTTTTTCACCCGGGTGCGTGGCCAGTTCTTTCATCCGCGCAATGAATGGCGTGATGCCAATACCCGCGCCAACCCACACCTGATGCGGGCGGTCATCCCGAAAATCGAAACAGCCATAGGGTCCCTCGACCTGGATCGCCTTACCTTGCTCCAGTTCTTCGGGCAGGCGGGCGGTGTAATCCCCGAGATCCTTGGAAATGAATACGATCTGCCGATCATCCGGGTTCCAGGATGACGCAATGGTGAATGGGTGAGGGCCTTCATGAGGGTCTGCGGTAACAAAGGCAAACTGGCCCGCCCGGTGCCCCGGCCAGTGGTCATCAAGAACCGCAAGGGTTTCAAGCACCTTGAGATTGGGATACCAGGTTAGCTCCCGGATGGTTCCCGTCACCCGGCGGCTGGCGCCGATACGTCCGGCTATGGAATAGACCGCAGCAAGGCAGCCCCCCGCCAGCAACAGCGCCATCAGCCAACCTACGGGCCGTGACCAGTAGTCGAACTCCATCAACACCACACTGTGGAACGCCAGCAGCAAGTAGGCCGGTGCGATAAACCGATGCGTTTTGGCGAAGAACCGATAAGGAATGCGCTTGAGCAACGCCAGCACAATCAACACGACCGCCGCATAAAAGGCCCATTCGCCGATACTTTCCGCCAGCCCTCGCTGGCTACGAAACGCCGCCTCCACGGCGCCGAGTGTCTCTTCCGGTCGCGGCCCCCGTTCCGGCCGTTCGAGCCAGCCCCAGCCAACCATCCACTTGGTGCCCCGGGCCCACCACCAGTGCAGGGTACCGATCACCAATGCGGTGATACCCAGCCATTTATGCAGGCGGTACATTTTATCCAGACCACGCAGATGAGGTTCCAGCCACGTTGGACGCAGGGCAAGAATCATCACCAGGCTCATAACCCCCATGGCAATAACGCCGCTGTACTGGATAAAG
This sequence comes from Marinobacter salinexigens, assembly GCF_008370345.1. Taxonomy (GTDB): domain Bacteria; phylum Pseudomonadota; class Gammaproteobacteria; order Pseudomonadales; family Oleiphilaceae; genus Marinobacter; species Marinobacter salinexigens. The sequence continues at coordinate 56,073 of NZ_VTUU01000003.1, forward strand.
ACCGAACGAAAGGAGAAGTAAGTCAGAGGCTCAGGCAGAAGGGAATCCGCCATTAACCAGACGACTGTCAGGACAAGCAGAAAGCCTGCGAATACGTACTTGATGTTCTTCATGATAAGCAGCCGGGTGGGTGGGATCGTGGTTCCTTCACCCGGCTGATTATAGACCTGCCGGATGTCCGGCAAGGCCACTGACGTCAACTTTTACACAGCTTTTACGCTGCCTTGCACGGGCTGACAGCCGCCTTCAGAGAACACCTGCTCAGAACAGTTTCAGGTAGCGCTCGACTTCCCAGGAAGACACGTGGTTCTGATAGCTGTCCCACTCTCCGCGCTTGTACTCGATAAAACTGTTGAACATCGCTTCACCAAAGACTTCCTTCGCCAGCGGGTCGGCTTCGAAGGCATCAACCGCTTCGCCCAGGTTGCGCGGCAGGTATTCGATGCCCTGCTCGGCAATTTCGGCATCGCTGTAGTTGTACATGTTCTCGTGGTGCGGAGCGCCTGCGTCCAGACCCTCACGGATACCTTCCAGACCCGCCGCCAGAATCAGGGCACTGCCCAGGTACGGGTTACAGGCGATATCCGCAGCGCGACATTCAATGCGGCCACCCACGCCCGGAATACGGATCATGTTGGTGCGGTTGTTGGAGCCATAGCACATGAATACCGGCGCCCAGGTGGACCCGGACATACTGCCCTGACGCACCAGACGCTTATAGCTGTTCACCGTCGGTGCAATCACCGCACTGATGGCAGCGCCGTGCTTGAGCACACCGGCGATGAAGTGATAGGCCAGCTTGCTGATACCGCAGTTGTGGGGGTCATCACCTTTCGGTTCAAACAGGTTTTCACCGGTTTTCAGGTCCGCCAGGGACATGTTGTAGTGCGCGCCACTGCCGGTACGGTCGGCGAACGGCTTCGGCATGAAGCTGGCAAAGGCACCGTGTTTACGGGCAATTTCGTTGGCCATCATGCGGAAGAACACCAGTCGGTCAGCCATGGTCAGACCGTCGGCGTATTTGAAGTCGGTTTCGAACTGGCCGTTAGCATCTTCGTGGTCAAAGGAATACACATCCCAGCCCAGTTCGTTCATGGCCTCGACCAGCTCGTCGAGAATTTCCAGGTTGTCCATCAGGGTACGAGGGTCATAGCAGGGCTTACCAAGCGTATCGCGATCACTCAGAGGCGCAAAACCGCCATCTTCAGTGTCCTTGAACAGGAAAAATTCGGTTTCGATACCCAGGTTGAACTGATAGCCCATATCCGCGGCGGCGCTCAGCTGGCGGCGGAAAATGTTACGGGAACAAGCTTCAAACGGCGCACCGTTCAGGTAAAGGTTGCCAGGGAACCACGCCAGCTGGCGATTCCAGGGGCAAATAGCGACGCCGTTTGCGTCTGGCATGGCGGCTACTTCATCGTCGGATATATCCTGAGGTACACCATCCAGTGCCGCACCGGTATACAGCTCGGAACCTTCCATCATCTGGCCCAGGTGAGCAACCGGTACGAATTTGCCTTTTGATACGCCATGGATATCCACATAGCTGGCCATCGCATATTTAACGCCCGCGTCTGTGAGTTTCTCTTTCAGGGCCTGGGTGCTGGTCAATTCAGTCATCGTCGTTTCCTCTCTGCAGCCCTTTGGGCGGGCGCTCATTGAATAAGTGTTTCTGGCACAGAACTTTCATTCAACTTACATGCCAGCATGTATATATAATTGAATTTAACAGCCCTGAAGAGCTATCGGAAAGGAGAATTAAATGTCTGATTTAAATTGGGTTATTGAGGATTTCGAAGTTCAGGATTTTTCTCTGTCCAGTGGCAAAACACTCACGTCAGCCCGCCTTCGCTACCACAGAATCGGGACGTTGAATGCACCAAAAGATAACCTGATACTGCTTCCCACGTACTATGGTGGTGCAGCAGAGGGTAATTATCCCTGGGTTGGGGGTGACAGCCCACTGGACCCCGAACGCTACTGCATTGTTATCCCCTCATTGCTGGGAGCCGGCGAATCATCATCACCCTCCAATACCCACGATGATCAGGCTGGAGGCAACTTCCCGCACGTCAGCCTATATGACAATGTGATGCTGCAGAAGCGACTGGTTGATGAGGTATTTGGCGGAGCGTCTCTCGCCATGGTCATGGGCTGGTCCATGGGCGGCATGCAGGCGCTGCAATGGGGTTGCCTGTTCCCTGACAAAGTCAGATCCGTTCTCGCCACTTGCTGTACCGCACGCTGTTATCCCCACAATTACGTGTTCCTGGAGGGGGTAAAGGCTGCCCTTACCTGCGATCAGGACTATCAGGACGGGCAGTATCAGCATCCACCGGAACGCGGGCTTAAGGCATTTGCACGGGTGTATGCCGGCTGGGCATATTCCCAGTCATTCTTCCGCCAGCAGCTATGGAAAACCCTTGGTTTCCAATCCATCGGCGAACTGCTGAGCTTCTGGGAAGCGGATCATCTTGCCCAGGACGCCAACGACCTTCTGACCGTGCTTCATACCTGGCAACAGGGCGACATCAGCAACAACCCTGTATTCAACGGTGACTACGAGGCGGCACTGGCAGCCATCACGATGCCCACCCGGATCATGCCCAGCACCACCGACCTGTATTTCACCGAAGTGGATGCCGAAAGCGACGCACAGCGTATGCCCGGAGCCAGCTCTATCCCCCTGCCTTCAGACTGGGGTCACATCGCGGGTGGGGCCGGCCGCGAGCACGCGAGCCACGAACGGATTATGGCTGCTGCACACAAACTTCTCGGCGAGGCGCAATAACGGTGCACCAAAACAATGCAAGCACAGTTTTGGTGCGCGAAATTGCGCCAAAATTTCGAAATAACCCCATAAAAACCGGCTTTTACAAGCTGGCACATACCCTGCAAGTACCCAAGTGCATGCAAAAAGGTTTCAGAGCCTTTACCGCTGCGATACCGCAACACGCGCGGCACACACAATTTGATCAATGGGTGACTAGGGTTCCGGCCCGGGCAGAGAACTTCAATCAGCCTGGGCGGCTGGTCCGAGAGTTGCCGACCTCTGGGAGGTTACACGGCGGGACAAAAGCCCGGGAGATTGAATCGGACTCGATTCTGTTGCCGTGTTGTATAACCAGAGGAGACGCATAATGCGACTGATCAACCGCCACCCCGGGCGAAGTCTGGCCTTGATTCTTGGCCTGCTGCCGTTCCTGTTGATAATCCTTATCTACGGAATAGCCTCTCAGGAACGTCTGGCGGAGAACCCCAACGACAAACTTCTGCCCGGCCTCGAACAGATGACTGCCGCGGTTGACCGCATGGCCTTCCAGGAAGACCGCCGCAGTGGCGACATCCTGATGTGGCAGGATACAACCGCCAGCCTGGCCCGCCTTGGCATGGGCGTTGGTATCGCAGCCCTTCTGGCTCTTGCCGTTGGCCTGCTCAACGGGACCCTGCCTCTGGTTCGTGCCAATCTGGCTCCACTGGTTTCCGCGCTTTCCATGGTCCCGCCGCTGGCGATACTGCCGATACTGTTTATTGTCTTCGGCCTCGGGGAGCTCTCCAAAGTCATGCTGATTGTCATCGGCACCGCTCCAATCATGATGAGGGATGTCGCACAACGGGTAAGGGAGCTGCCCGGTGAACAACTGATCAAGCTCCAGACCCTTGGTGCCAATTCCTGGCAAGTGATCACCCGCATGGCGCTGCCCCAGGTACTGCCGCGACTGATCGACGCGGTGCGCCTGAGCCTCGGGCCCGCCTGGCTGTTTCTGATCGCTGCTGAGGCCATCGCTTCCACGGAAGGTCTCGGCTACCGAATTTTCCTGGTGCGCCGCTACCTCGCCATGGATGTGATCCTGCCCTACGTTATCTGGATCACTATCCTCGCCATCGTTATCGACCAGTGTCTGCGCCTTGCCAACCGCAGGCTGTTCCCGTGGTACAACGCAGGAGGCCACTGATGAGTTTTATTTCTGTTAATAACGTCTGGAAGGAATACGGCGATCAGGTGATCCTCGAAAAACTCAACCTGGAGGTTGATCAGGGCGAGTTCTGCACCCTGGTGGGCGCCTCAGGTTGCGGTAAATCCACCTTCCTGAAGATGCTGCTGGGGCAGGAACAACCCAGCCGCGGCGAACTCCTGCTCGAGGGCCAGCCCTTTCCGGGAGAGCCCGACCGCAACCGGGGCATCGTCTTCCAGCGCTACTCCGTATTCCCACACCTGACCGTTCGTCAAAACGTCCTGATGGGTCTGGAACTGGAACAGAAACCATTGCTCGGCAAGCTCTTTGGCAGTGCCCGTCGCAAGGCACTGGAGCAGGTCGACGCCATGCTGGAATCGGTGGGGCTCACGCCGGCAGCCCACAAATGGCCTCATGAACTGTCTGGCGGTATGCAACAGCGCCTGGCCATTGCCCAGTCACTGATCATGAAGCCCCGCGTCCTTTTGCTTGATGAACCCTTTGGTGCCCTCGACCCCGGCATTCGGGCCGACATGCACGAACTGCTGTTGAAGCTGTGGAAAGAGACCGGAACCACGATTTTCATGGTCACCCACGATCTCACCGAAGGTTTCTATCTGGGCACCCGTCTTCTGGTGTTCGACAAGATCCGCAGGGATCCGCACGACCCCCAGGCTTACGGAGCCACCATTACCTACGACCTGCCGATCGGTAAAAACGATCGGGCGACATTCCAGGATATTTCTGATTCGGTTTCGGCCACTGCCCGAAACCAGGCTGCTTGAGGTACCACATGAAGCCACAAAACAATCCACTTGCCCTGTCCACTCTCAGGGAAGCATACGAGAAAGGAACCTTGACGCCGCGGGCACTGATCAAGGATCTGCTGGCACGGGCTGAAACCTTTAAAGACCGCAATATCTGGATCCATCTCGCCACCGTGGAAGAACTGGAGCCCTACCTCGCCCGTCTGGATAAGGCGAGTATGGAGGATCTTCCTCTGTACGGCGTGCCCTTTGCGGTAAAAGACAACATTGACGTGGCCGGCATGCCCACCACCGCCGCCTGTGAAGCATTTCGCCATACCCCGGACAGCCACGCCACGCTGGTCCGGAAAATGGTCGATGCCGGTGCTATCCCCCTGGGCAAAACCAACCTCGACCAGTTCGCCACCGGCCTCGTTGGCACCCGTTCACCCTGGGGCGAATGCCACAACAGCTTCAATCCGGACTACATCTCCGGTGGTTCCTCTTCCGGCTCTGCCGTAGCCGTCGCCCTCGGGCTGGTCAGCTTTTCCTTTGGTACCGATACCGCAGGTTCCGGCCGGGTTCCCGCCTCATTCAATAACCTGGTTGGCGTAAAACCCACTCTGGGCCGCCTGAGTGTCAAAGGGGTTGTTCCTGCCTGCCAGACCCTGGACTGTGTGTCCATTTTCGCCCGCGATGCAGAGCAGGCTGGCGTACTACTGTCACTCTGTGACGGCACCGACCCTGAGGATCCGTGGCAACGCGCCATGCCGACTGGCATCCGCCCTATTCCACAGCAATTCCGGTTCGGCGTGCCAAAGCCGGACCAACTGGATTTCGACGGTGACGAAAGCGCCGCTGAGCTGTTTCAACACAGTATCGCCAACCTGGAACGCCTCGGCGGCATCCCCGTGGAAATTGATTTTGCGCCGTTCCTGGAAGCTGCACAGCTGCTGTACGAAGGCCCGTGGGTAGCGGAACGCTTCCTGGCGACCTCGCCACTGATCGAAGAACAACCTGATGCCCTGCTGCCGGTCACACGGACCATCATCGAAGCAGGTCGGGAAGGCGCAGCCAAAGATGCGTTTACCGCCCAGTATCGCCTCAAAGCGCTGAAACATCGGGCGGACCAGATTCTAGCCTCTGTCGATCTGATGCTTACCCCGACCGCTCCGACCATTTACACCATTGACGCTGTCAACGCCGACCCGATTGCCCTCAACAGCAAACTCGGCACCTACACTAACTTCATGAATCTGCTGGACTACGCTGCCGTCGCGGTACCGGCCGGACAGCTGGCCAATGGCATGCCCTGGGGTGTCACCCTGTTCGGTGATGCCTTCCAGGATGAAGAATTGCTCACTCTGGCCGACCGCCTGCATCCACTGGCCAGTGAGACCGTTGGCGCACTGCCGGACCGGGTCAGTGAAATTCAGCTGCCTCCTACAAGCCGCACCATTGATGTACTGGTGTGCGGTGCACACCTGAGTGGTCTCCCACTGAACCACCAGCTGACGTCCCGGGGAGCAACCCTGATCTCCGAAACCCATACCGCCGACGCCTATCGGATGTATGCGCTGGCGGGTGGCCCGCCATTCCGGCCAGGCATGATTCGCGACACCGAAAAAGGCACTTGGTTACCGGTGGAAGTGTGGCGGGTACCTGCCGATCAGTTCGGCAGCTTCGTAGCCGGCATCCCGGCTCCTCTCGGAATTGGCCAGGTGGAGCTGGAGAGCGGTGACTGGGTTTGTGGATTTATCTGTGAACCCGTGGGGCTTGAAGGAGCCACAGAAATCACCGAACTCGGCGGCTGGAGAAACTATATGGCACAGAAGTCCTGAATCGCGAAGGTGGGAATCAGCCTGCTTGCTTCCCACCGACCATTCCTCCGAGACGATCCAGTTCTGACTCATCGTAGAAACTCGGATCGTCAAACAGGTCCGGCTGGGACTGATCCAGAATCAACTGCAGAACTTCACCTCCGGTCTGCATCATGGGCTCAAAATGAGCCGTCTCGCCAGTAGTCAGATCCGAAACATGCCGCCTGCGGTAGGCAACGTAAATGCCCAGTACCGCCAGCACGACAGCGATGTATATGGGTAGTCCGTAGGGCCCTGTAAACGTCATGATTCCACCTGCGAGCAACGGAGCCACAGCGCAGCCTGCTCCGTGTAGCACCAGCATGTCTGAGGAACCGGATACAACCTCCTCCGCTGACAACTGGTCGATCAACTGAGCCACTGCCAGGGGGTATAGCGCAAACGCCAGTCCGCCCCACAGGGTAAACGCACCAAACATCAGTTCCCGGGTGAATGCCAACGGCATCAGAGCAGCGACAACGCCTGCTGCCGCCACAACCGCCAATAGCACAACCACACGGTCGTGGCTGTCCGAGTATCGTCCAATGGGCAACTGCAGCAACGCACCTCCCAGAATCGCCAGGCTCATGACCGTACCCACCTCGACAGCCCCGTAGCCGAGACCTGACACATAAACCGGCGTCATCCCCCAGAAAGCCCCCATTGCCAGCCCGGACAGGAGTGCGGTTACGACCGGCAACGGCGCTATCTTCACCCATTTCCTCAGGCTACTGCCGGCATGATCGGATAGCTGAGGCTGCGGGCGCCGTGTCAGCGTCATGGGCAACATTGCCCAGCAGATAAACAGGGTAACCAGGGCAAATAACAGGAAGGGAACGCCACTATCCAGCCGAAGGATCTGCTGGGCCAGAGCCAGGGCGCCCAGGTTAACCACCATGTAAATCGCAAAAATGCGGCCACGCTCATGACGAGCCGACTGCCCGTTAAGCCAGCTTTCGATCACCGTAATCAGGGTGATGTAGCAAAGGCCGTATATAAATCGCAGGAAAAGCCAGAACCAGGGATCGACCACCATGATGTGAAGCAAGGCACAGGTGGCACAAATTGATGCACAGAACGCAAAGGTACGAATGTGCCCCATTCGCCTTATCAGGCGACCGCTTACCCAGGTTCCGCAAATAAACCCGCCGAAATAGGCGGACATGATGGCGCCAAGCATCAGGCTTGAAAACCCCGCCTGGCTTCCGCTGAGCGTCAGTAAGGTATTGATCAGACCGTTACCCAGTAGCAGTAACGCCACGCTCCATAAGATAGAGCGGATCGGTTTGAGCAACTGGAAACTGAGCATTTGAGCACCTCCTGTTCGTGCAAGCACTGTTCAGGAGGTGCAGTTACCGTGCCAGCGAATGGCGGCTTAAGCCTTTACTCACATGCTGGAATTTTGAAAAAACCGACATTCCCGTATCAGATTCTCGATCAGTTCCCCTGCTGGCAACTCACGCGCCAGCGGAGCACCCTGCCCGGCCCAATAGGCGGAAAAGTCTTGGCTACCTTTTGATACAGCCGCAGCTGCAAGCGCTTTTCCTGCATCATAGGCAATCGGGTAGTCCGGTATCGTCGGAGCCTCGGTACAATCGATATCAGTATAAAACCGGTTTACCATACCCCGGGCGGGACGACCCGAGATGACGCTGGTGATCTGCGTTTCCCGGCTCTGCTCACTTTTCAGCATCGCCCGATAACCCGCATTGGCCGCCGATTCCGGACAGAGAATAAAGGCGGTGCCCAATTGGGCACCGACCGCACCGGCTTCCATAACAGCGCTGATTGCCTGGCCATCCATCAGGCCACCCGCCGCGATTACTGGCACCTTTGTAGCACCATTGATCAGACGGATCAGCGCCAGAGTACCGATCAGCCGGTCACCTTTCTCAGGCTCGAATACCCCGCGATGCCCACCAGCCTCAGCACCCTGAGCCACAATGAAATCAATGCCTGCTGCCTCAACGGCGAGTGCTTCTTCTGGCGTCGTTGCACAGCCAATTGTGACAATTCCGGCCTGGCGGAGTGCCTGAACCCATTCAACAGCTGGTACACCGAAATGAAAACTGACAACCGCCGGCCTCTCTTCCAGCAGCATGTTCAGGGTGGCACGGTGCTCGTTGAAACTTGGATAAGGCACGGCTAGTTGTTGGGGTGGCGGCGTATCAAACTCCTCGAAAAATGGTCGAAGGTAGTTGATCCAGCCTGATTCATGATCGTGGTCAGATGTCGCGGGCCGATGACAGAAAACATTGACGTTAAACGGCTTGTTCGTCAAAGCACGAGTCGCTGAAATCAGCTCTCGCGCTTTTTCTGTCGAGCTTGCGCCTATCCCGATCGAGCCCAGCCCTCCGGCATTGGATACCGCTGCCGCAAGCTCCGGGGTTGAAACGCCCACCATCGGTGCCTGAATGATCGGGTAGCAAAGCTCAACGACACGAGTCAGCTGATTCGAAAAAGCCATCAGGAATTACTCGACCGTCACACTCTTAGCCAGGTTGCGGGGCTGATCCACATCGGTACCTTTCAGGACGGCGACATGGTACGACAGCAGTTGCAGCGGCACGGTGTAGACAATCGGTGCTGTAATTTCATGCACGGACGGGATCTGCATGACGTGGAGGCCCTCTTCCGGCTTCACACCAGCATCCTGGTCGGCAAAAACAAACAGTTCACCACCCCGCGCCCGAACCTCTTCGAGGTTTGATTTAAGCTTTTCGAGCAGATCGTTATTGGGTGCCACGGTGACGACCGGCATTTCACTGTCCACCAGTGCCAGAGGGCCATGCTTGAGCTCACCGGCCGGATAGGCTTCGGCGTGAATGTAGGAGATCTCCTTGAGCTTGAGCGCACCTTCCATGGCCACCGGGAACTGGGAACCACGCCCGAGGAACAGGCTATGGTTCTTGTCCATAAAGGCCTTGGACATTTCCTCGATTTCACCATCCAGAGCCAGCACGTCATTCACCTGGCCCGGCAGCAAATGAATCGCTTCAACGATCTCTGTTTCCTTCTCGGTGGACAGGCCATTGTGGCGGGCCAGGGCGAGCGTAAAGATCAGCAATGCGGTCAGCTGCGTGGTAAAGGCCTTGGTGGAAGCGACACCGATTTCCGGTCCCGCCTGGGTCATGATCACCAGGTCTGACTCACGGACCAGTGAGCTGCCCGGAACGTTACAGATCGCCAGGGCTGCGCGGAAACCTGCTTGTTTTGCCTGACGCAGTGCTGCCAGCGTGTCTGCGGTCTCACCGGACTGGGAAATACACAGGAACAGGGTATCCGGCTGGATCACATGCTTGCGGTAGCGGTACTCGGAGGCGACTTCCACCGAACAGGGCACGCCAGCGAGATCTTCGATCCAGTAACGCGCCACCATGCCAGCATGATAGGACGTACCGCAGGCAATAATCTGGACGTGACGAACGTTCTCAAGCAGGTCCGCCGCTTCGGTACCCAGAGCCTGTTCCAGTACGCTTGTACCGGTCAGACGTCCTTCCATGGTGGCCTTCACCACCTTCGGCTGCTCGTAGATTTCCTTGAGCATGTAGTGACGGTACTCGCCCTTGTCGGCGGAATCTGTACCGTGCTCAAAACGGGTAATGCTGCGCTCGACCGGGTTGCCTTCGCGGTCGTGAATCAACACCTTATCCTTGCGGATATCGGCAATGTCACCTTCTTCAAGGAACATAAAGCGATCGGTCACCGGTAGCAGTGCCAGTTGATCAGACGCTATAAAATTCTCTCCAATACCTACACCGACCACCAGCGGGCTACCCTCGCGGCAGACTACCATGTGATCCGGCTCGTCAGCGTGGATAACCGCCAGGGCGTAGGCGCCGCGCAGGCGGCCGATAGCCGCTTTAACGGCATCATAAACAACGCCCAGGGAACGGTAGTTTTTCTCGATCAGGTGAGCGACAACTTCGGTATCGGTCTGTGAGGTGAAGACAAACCCATCCGCCTTCAGCTCTTCCCGCAGTTCCTGATAGTTCTCGATAATACCGTTGTGGACAATGGCCAGGCGTTCCCCGGACATGTGAGGATGGGCGTTGAGCTGTGAGGGCTCGCCATGGGTTGCCCAGCGTGTGTGGGCGATCCCCAGGTGACCGGACAACGGATTTGCTGCGACAGCATCCCCCAGGGCAGCGACCTTACCGACTTCCCGGGCTCGCTGGACCGTCTGTTCACCATCGATAACCGCCATACCAGCGGAGTCGTAGCCCCGGTATTCCAGACGGCGCAGGCCCTCCAGCAAAATCCCCTGGACATCCCGTTCCGAAACCGCACCTACAATCCCACACATACCACATTCACCTGTTCGTTAAGCGTTCTGATCAGTGTTTCTTCGGCCGTTCCCAGCCGGAAATATTACGTTGCTTGCCGCGGGCTACAGCCAACTCATTATCACTGACATCCCTGGTGATCGTTGAACCGGCACCAATCGTAGCTTCCTTCGCTACAGTCACCGGCGCGACCAGAGAGGTATTCGAGCCCACAAAGACGCCATCACCAATGGTCGTCCTGTGCTTGTTCACCCCATCATAATTACAGGTGATGGTTCCTGCACCCACATTCACATTACATCCCAGTGAGGCATCACCAACATAACTCAGGTGATTGATCTTGCTGCCTTCACCAACCACCGCTTTCTTTGTCTCAACGAAGTTGCCGACCTTGGTATTGGCAGCCAGCTCTGTCCCCGGACGCAGCCGCGCAAACGGGCCGATCTGTGCACCCGCACCGACAATCGCACCTTCGAGAACGCTGTTGGCCTTGATCTCCGCGCCGTCGGCAATCGTACTGTCGGTGATCACGCAACCCGGGCCAATCACCACGTTGCTGCCCAGGTTCACTTTACCTTCAAAGACCACGTTCACATCAATCCACAGATCATTGCCGATAGTCAGCTCTCCGCGGACATCCACCCGGGCCGGATCTGCCAGTGTCGCTCCCTCGGTCATCAATCGCTCAGCCTGCCGGCGCTGGAACCAACGCTCCAGTTCGGAAAGCTGAATACGATTGTTCACACCCTGGACTTCAAACGGGTTCAGCGGCTGTGACACCGTCACTGTCAGGCCATGAGCCACTGCCATGGCAATGATGTCGGTCAGATAGTATTCGCCTTGGGCATTGCTGTTGGACAGGGTAGGCAACCAGCTCTTCAGGTGCCGCGCCGATACCGCCAGAATACCGGTATTCACTTCCTTGATGTCCTGCTGCTCGGCAGTGGCATCTTTCTGTTCAACAATGGCCTGCACCAGACCATTCCCGTCACGGACAATCCGCCCATAACCGTGGGGGTTATCCATATCCACCGTCAGCAGAGCGAGATTGCTATCGTCGAGATCCCCAACCATAGCCTCCAGCGTCTCCCGGCGGGTCAGCGGAACGTCACCGTAGAGCACCAGAACCCGGGCGTCATCCGGCAGATCAGGAAGCGCCTGTGCCACTGCATGCCCGGTGCCCAGCTGTTCTGTCTGAAGTACCCAGTTCACTGCATCGTCCTGCAGTGATCCGCGAACCTGCTCCGCCCCATGGCCGATCACAGTATGAATTTTCTCCGCGCCCAGCTGCTTCGCGGTATCGATAACGTGATGCAGCATCGGTTTGCCTGCTACCGGATGCAGTACTTTGGGCAGGGCAGATTTCATTCTTGAACCCTGACCAGCAGCCAGGACGACGACGTGTAACGAGCTCATGGAACTTAAGGCTCCCGGAGTTTTTGGAATTCAATAAAAAAGCCGCTGCCCTTGAGGCTGGAGTACCAACGCCAGGCGTTGGTACTCCAGCCGCTCAGGATGCGGCTTTGGTGTTCGGCAAACCCGAAACGAAATGCTTAACGCATTTTGTTACGCAGCTGCTGAATGGTGCGAAGCTGGGCAACAGCTTCGGCCAGTTCTGCAGCCGCACGGGTGTATTCGAATTCACCGGTCTTGTCAGCAAGTGCTTTCTCGGCCTCTTTCTGGGCTTCGATAGCTGCAGCTTCGTCCACATCCTTTGCACGAACTGCTGTGTCTGCCAGCAAAGTCACCAGATTGGGCTGAACCTCCAGATATCCGCCGGATACGTAAAGAATTTCTTCTTCACCACCCTGCTTGATAATCCGTACAGGACCAGGCTTCAGCTGGGTCAGCAGCGGGGTGTGACCCGGGGCAATACCCAGGTCACCTTCAGAGCCCGCAGCGATCAGCATTTCTACCAATCCGGAATAGATCTTTGTTTCGGCACTTACGACGTCACAATGCACGGTAATACCCATGTCAGTTGCCTCTCTGATCGATCCGGAAATTCGTGCAAGGGCTCAGATTACTCGCCCTTGCTCTTCATTTCCTTCGCTTTCTCGACCGCTTCCTCGATGGAGCCAACCATGTAGAACGCCTGCTCAGGCATATCATCATAGTCGCCGTTGAGGATGCCCTTAAAGCTGCTGATAGTTTCCTTCAGCGGAACGTATTTACCGGGGGAACCGGTGAATACTTCAGCAACGTGGAACGGCTGGGACAGAAAACGCTCGATCTTACGGGCACGGGCAACAGTCAGTTTGTCTTCTTCTGACAGTTCGTCCATACCCAGGATGGCGATGATGTCTTTCAGCTCTTTGTAGCGCTGCAGGTTGGTCTGCACGCCACGAGCCACTTCGTAGTGCTCTTCACCGATGATCAGCGGATCCAGCTGACGAGAAGTGGAATCCAGCGGATCGATCGCCGGGTAGATACCCTTGGAGGCGATGTCACGGCTCAGTACCACGGTCGCATCAAGGTGCGAGAAAGTGGTAGCCGGAGACGGATCGGTCAAGTCATCCGCAGGTACGTATACCGCCTGGATGGAGGTGATGGAGCCGTTCTTGGTGGAGGTAATACGCTCCTGCAGCTCACCCATCTCCTGGGCCAGGGTCGGCTGGTAACCTACCGCTGAAGGCATACGGCCCAGCAGTGCAGATACTTCAGTACCGGCCAGGGTGTAACGGTAAATGTTGTCAACGAACAACAGTACGTCACGACCTTCGTCACGGAACTTCTCAGCCATGGTGAGGCCGGTCAGGGCCACACGCAGACGGTTTCCAGGGGGCTCGTTCATCTGGCCGTAAACCATGGCAACCTTATCGAGAACGTTGGACTCCTTCATTTCATAGTAGAAGTCGTTACCTTCCCGGGTACGCTCACCAACACCGGCGAATACGGAGAGACCGGAGTGCTCTTTCGCGATGTTGTTGATCAGTTCCATCATGTTTACGGTCTTGCCTACACCGGCACCACCGAACAGGCCAACCTTACCACCCTTGGCGAACGGGCAGATCAGGTCGATAACCTTGATGCCAGTTTCCAGCAGGTCGGCAGAGGCAGACTGGTCTGCGTAGCCAGGAGCTTTGCGGTGAATACCCCAACGCTCTTCTTCGCCGATGTCGCCCTTCTCGTCGATGGGACGACCCAGAACGTCCATGATACGGCCCAGGGTCTGAGTACCAACCGGTACAGAGATTGCCTTGCCAGTGTTTTCTGCTTTCAGGCCACGCTTGAGGCCTTCTGTGCTGCCCATTGCGATGGTACGAACAATGCCGTCACCCAGCTGCTGCTGGACTTCCAGAGTTGTTTCGCCACCTTCAAGCAGCAGTGCGTCATATACGTTGGGTACGGAGTCACGTGGGAATTCCACGTCGATAACCGCGCCAATGATCTGAACGATTTGTCCGCTACTCATGCTCGGTTCCTCGTTATCTTAGTAGTCAATAAAACCAGTTGGATTGTTGGGTGGATCAAACCGAAGCCGCACCGCTCACAATCTCTGAAATCTCTTGCGTAATGGCTGCCTGACGCGCCTTGTTGTACGCCAACTGAAGTTCGTCGATGATTCCACCGGCGTTGTCAGTAGCGCTCTTCATGGCAATCATCCGGGCTGCCTGTTCACATGCCAGATTCTCTACCACGCCCTGGTACACCTGGGACTCAATGAAACGCGGTAGGAGGCCATCGAGAATCTGTCTGGCATCGGGCTCGTAGAGATAATCCCACTGGTTCTTGATCTCTTCTTCGTCTTTACCTTCCGGCAGGGGCAGAAGCTGCTCCACCTTCGGGCTCTGGGTCATGGTGTTGACGAATTCGTTGCTGACAAGATAGAGACGATCAATCTTGCCCTCAGCAAATGCGTCCAGCATGACCTTGACGTTGCCGATGAGCTTGTCGGAGCTCGGGGTATCACCCAGATGGGTCAATGCCGCAACGACATTGCCACCATAGCTCCGGAAAAAAGATGTACCTTTCTGCCCGATGGCGCACAGATCGGTTTCTACACCTTTTTCTTTCCACGCTTTCATTTCACGGACAAGCGCTTTGAACAGGTTGATGTTCAGACCACCGCAGAGGCCACGATCAGTTGACACCACAATATAGCCGACACGCTTTACATCGCGCTCAACCATGAAGGGGTGCTTGTACTGAGCGTTCGCCTTGGCAATGTGCCCGATCACCTGACGCATCTTATCGGCATACGGGCGAGTCGCCTGCATGCGATCCTGAGCTTTACGCATCTTACTGGCAGCCACCATTTCCATGGCGCTGGTAATTTTCTGCGTGCTCTTGATGCTTGATATCTGGTTACGTATTTCTTTGCCGACGGCCATAACTCACTGCCTTCTCAAGTTAGACACTCGTTGCTACGAAAGCGGCCTGCGGCATTTGACGCAGGCCCCGTTTCTTACCAGCTCTGAGTGGTCTTGAATTTCTCAAGTGCAGCTTTGAGGCCGGCAGCGATATCGTCGTTGAAATCGCCTTTCTCGTTGATCTTGGCCAGAAGCTCGGATTGCTCCGCACGCATCCAGTCCAGAAGCTGCGCTTCAAAAGCAACAACCTTATCTACGTCAACGTCGTCCAGGAAGCCTTCGTTGGCTGCAAACAGAACCGTACCCATTTCAGCCACAGACAGCGGGCTGTACTGGTTCTGCTTCATGAGTTCAGTTACACGCTGACCGTGCTCGAGCTGCTTACGGGTTGCTTCGTCAAGATCAGAAGCAAACTGAGCGAAGGCAGCCAGTTCACGGTACTGGGCCAGAGCCAGACGGATGTTACCGCCAAGCTTCTTCATGATCTTGGTCTGGGCCGCACCACCAACACGGGATACGGAGATACCAGCGTTCATCGCCGGACGGATACCGGAGTTGAACAGGTTGGTTTCCAGGAAGATCTGACCATCGGTGATGGAGATTACGTTGGTCGGTACGAACGCAGATACGTCGCCGGCCTGTGTCTCAATGATCGGCAGAGCGGTCAGGGAACCGGTCTGGCCTTTCACTTCACCGTTAGTGAACTGCTCTACATAGTCAGCGTTAACGCGGGATGCGCGCTCAAGCAGACGGGAGTGCAGGTAGAAAACGTCACCCGGGTATGCTTCACGTCCAGGCGGACGACGCAGCAGCAGGGAGATCTGACGGTAAGCAACAGCCTGCTTGGACAGGTCATCGTATACGATCAGGGCGTCTTCACCGCGATCACGGAAGTATTCACCCATGGCTGTACCGGCATACGGTGCCAGGAACTGCATCGCTGCAGGATCAGCAGCGCCAGCGGCAACCACGATGGTGTGGCCCATGGCGTCGTGCTCTTCCAGCTTGCGCACAACGGCAGCAATGGAAGATTGCTTCTGACCTACGGCTACGTAGATACATTTGATGCCAGTGTTCTTCTGGTTGATGATCGCGTCGATCGCAACAGCGGTCTTACCGATCTGACGGTCACCGATGATCAGCTCACGCTGGCCACGACCGATGGGAACCATGGTATCGATGGCTTTCAGACCAGTCTGTACCGGCTCATCAACGGACTGACGAGCGATAACGCCAGGTGCAACCTTCTCGACCGGAGAGGTCAGGTCGGTGCCCAGGTCGCCCTTGCCGTCGATCGGGTTACCCAGACCGTCAACAACGCGGCCCAGCAGTTCCGGACCAACCGGTACTTCCAGGATGCGGCCAGTACAACGAACTTTCTGACCTTCGGCCAGGTCGTCGTAGTCACCCAGAACAACCGCACCTACGGAATCGCGCTCCAGGTTCAGAGCCATACCGAATGTGCCGTTGGCAAATTCAATCATCTCACCGTACATAACGTCGGCGAGACCGTGGATCAGTACGATACCGTCAGAAACGGCGAGAATCGTACCTTCGTTCTTAGCTTCGGAAGAGATGTCGAGTTTCTCGATTCTCTTCTTGATGATGTCACTGATCTCGGATGGATTCAGTTGCTGCATGCCAATATCCTCAAACCTTGTGCTGAAATCAGGAGCCCAGAGCGTCCGCCAGCTTGCTCAGCTTTCCGCGTACAGATGCGTCAATAACCAGATCGCCGGTGCGGATAACCACACCACCAATCAACGACTTGTCCAATGACGCTGCGAGTGACACTTTCCGCTCGAGTTTGGCGGAAAGGGCCTGGGCGAGCTTCTGCTGCTGTTCGTCGGTCAGCTCGAATGCGGCTGTAACGTCGATATCAACAGTGCGCTCCAGATCAGCCCGGTACATGTTGAAGAGCGTTGCAATCTCAGAGAGAAGAGGCAGCCGGCGGCTTTCCGCCAGTACAGTAAAGAAGTTCCGTACCTGATCGGTTACGCCGTTCTCGACGATTTCCAGAATCAGTTCGGCCTTCTTCTGCTCCTCCAGTCCTGGATTTGCGAGAAGCTGTCGAATGTCTTCATTCGCGGTGACCTGTCCTGCGACGGTCAGCACCTGCGACCACTCAGCCAGCTGATTCTGCTCCTGAGCGGCAGCAAATGCTGCTTTAGCGTATGGACGGGCCAGCGTTCTCAGTTCTGCCATGATGAACCTCGTCGTTTAGAGTTCTGCCGCCAGTTTTTCCAACATTTCGTTGTGCTTGGAGGCATCGACAGAGGTTTCCAGGATCTTCTCAGCACCAGAAACTGCAAATGCGGCAACTTCTGCACGCAGTGCGTCACGAGCCTGATTACGCTCCTGTTCAATTTCGGCCTTGGCCTGCTCAATCAGCTTCTCGCCTTCCCTGCGGGCATCGTCTTTTGATGCTTCCACAATCTGGTTAGCGCGCTTGTTGGCCTGCTCGATCAGGGCCGCAGCTTGCTGCTTGGCTTCACGCAGTTCCTGAGCTGACTTTTCCTGAGCCAGTTCCAGATCGCGCGCCGCACGGTCTGAAGCAGCCAGGCCGTCAGCGATCTTCTTTTGACGTTCCTGCAGTGCGGCCATAATCGGCGGCCACACGTACTTCATGCAGAAAACGACAAAGATAAAGAACGCGATGGCTTGACCAATCATCGTCAAATTAATGTTCACGTCTTCACCTCTCGCCTGTTTTGTTAAGAATCATCTGACCGGGGAACCCCCCGGCTGGAGACTCGATTAACCGGCGATCTGGCCGACAAACGGGTTGGCGAAAGTGAAGAACAGAGCGATACCAACACCGATCATGGTTACGGCGTCAAGCAGACCAGCAACGATGAACATTTTAACCTGCAGCATCGGAGTCATTTCCGGCTGACGCGCAGCGCCTTCCAGGAACTTACCACCGAGGATACCAAAGCCGATTGCAGTACCCAGGGCACCCAGGCCGATCAGCAGTGCAACAGCAATCGCGGTCATTCCAACTACAGTTTCCATAACAACTCCCAGTTTTCAGTTTAAGTTTAGGTTTTCAGTTTAACGGTTAGGGTTTCAAACTACGGTTCAACGATGCCCGATCAATGACTGTCTTCGTGAGCCATGCTCAGGTACACGATCGTCAACATCATAAAGATGAATGCCTGCAGGGTGATGACCAGAATGTGGAAGATCGCCCAGGGTACAGACAGTGCCCACTGAGCCCACAGCGGCAGCAATGCAATCAGGATGAAGATCAGCTCACCGGCGTACAGGTTACCGAACAGACGCAGCGCCAGAGAGATCGGCTTGGCAATCAGGCTCACGCCTTCCAGCAGCAGGTTCACCGGAATCAGGATGATCTTCAGAATCAGGTTGTCTGAGGAGAAGGGGTGCAGAGTCAGCTCACCGACGAAACCACCAACGCCTTTGACCTTCAGACTGTAGTAGATAATCAGCGCAAATACAGACAGAGACATGCCGAGCGTGATGTTAACGTCGGTGGTCGGTACGACCTTCATGTAGTCAGCGCCCATCAGATGGAACAGCTGCGGCAGGAAATCGACCGGGATAAGGTCCATCAGGTTCATCATGAACACCCAGCAGAAGATGGTCAGCGCCAGCGGGGCGATCACCTTGTTCTTGCCGTGGAAGGTTTCCTTGACGCTGTTATCCACAAACTCAACCATCACCTCCACAAAATTCTGGAGGCCTCCCGGCTGATCGGATGTGGCGCGCTTGGCCGCCATGCGGAAAATAATCAGGAAGATCAGCCCCAACGCCACAGACCAGCCGAGCGAATCGACATGAAGGGCCCAGAAGCCCATATCTGAGGCTTCCTGGGCATTGTGTGCCAATGTCCAGGTTGCTTGTTCAATTACGGTACCGTCGGCACGCTCATAGCCTGCCGGCAATTCTCCGTAGGTAAGGTTCTGGAGGTGATGCTTTATATATTCGGATGCACTTCCTGCCATAACGGGTTCCCAGGTCCAGTTAGCTTTGCTGCGTATTGCTGCCCGCCAGAAGCGGTGTCAACCAATTGGTGACCAGCATGATCGCAAATGTTAAAAAAAGTGCCGCAATATCAAGCGGCTGAATCCATTTAAACACCATCGTAAAGAGGATGGCGCACAAGATGAGCTTGCCGGCCTCACCCTGGTAAAAAGAACTCATGATCTTTTTGGCAGACCGCGCGCCGGAGTAGCGGAATGCCTTGAGCGCAAAGTAACCATGGGGCAGCAAGAAAATAAGACCGCCCACTAGCGCTGAATAACCTGAAACCTGGCCACGTAAAACGAGAAACGCCAGGCTCACGAAGACAAGTACCACACTTTCTATTACAAACCATCGTGCGATGGGCGGGCGGCGAATACCGCTCGGAGTTGCCTTCGTCATGCTTGTCCCGAAAAAACGGTGTTTTTCACTCGATTCCGTTTAAAAAATAAGCAAACACACGGATACGAGCGCCGAGATTATATGTGTTCAATGTGCACGAATCAACAAAACCCGGTTCCGCCAAACCGCACGAAAACGCCATAACGGCGCTATTTTCGGGCGTCTCGACACAAATAGGTGAGTGTAGACCAGAACACCACAATATGTTGTGTAATACACACATCAGGAACTTTGGTAGGGGGTCTAAAGATGGAGCGATTCTGTCGAATTTATTTGATGTGGCCCAGGATGCCATCCAGTTCATCGAGCGAGCTGTATTCGATCACCAGCTTGCCCTTGCCTTTCTGGCCGTGAGCGATGGAAACACGGGCCCCCAACCGTTCGGCAAGATCATCCTGCAGTGCACGAATGTTGGGATCCAGGGCCGGCTTTCCGGTGGTCTTCTGCTCGGGTGACTGCTGTTGAATCCGGCGGACCAGCGCCTCGGTCTGGCGCACTGACAGAGATTTGGCAACCACCTGCTTCGCCACCTGCATCTGAAGCTCCGGGGGCAGGGTCAGCATGGCCCGGCCGTGACCCATTTCCAGATCTCCGTGTTCGAGCATCAGGCGCACATCTTCTGTCAGTCCGATCAGACGCAACAGGTTGGTGATCGTGGTACGTGACTTACCTACAGCTTCCGCTACCTGGGCCTGGGTCAGACCAAACTCTTCCTGCAGCCGCTGGAGAGCGAAGGCTTCTTCGATCGGATTGAGATTTTCACGCTGGATATTCTCGATCAGCGCCATGGCGATGGCGGCTTCGTCCGGCACCTCACGAATGATCGCAGGAATGCTGTCCAGTTCTGCCATCTGAGTCGCCCGCCAGCGTCGTTCACCGGCAATCAGCTCGTACTGCCCATCCTCGATGGGGCGGACCACCACCGGTTGCATGACACCTTGCTGGCGAATGGAATCTGCCAGTTCCTGCAGGGCAGCGGGATCCATATCACGACGAGGCTGATAACGACCACGTTGGATAAGATCGATCGGGATCTGCCTGAGTTCACCGTCATGATCTTTCGGCTCCTGATCCAGGTTGACCTTGGAACCCGCCAGCAGCGCGCCCAGACCACGCTCACCCAATCCTCGTTTCTTCGCCGCCATGGTGTCAGTCTTTCTTCCCGTTGAAATTGGTCATGCAGAGGCGTTGTATGTTACACCGCAACCGGTGTGGCTGTCTTTTTCGAGCCATGCCGGCGAACCATTTCGCCTGCCAGGGCAAGGTAGGCCACCGCTCCCTTGGAACCGCGATCATACTTCAGGGCGGGCATGCCGTAGCTTGGCGCCTCCGCGAGACGTACATTCCTTGGAATAACCGCTCGGTAGACCTTGTCGCCGAAATATTCGCTGAGCTGGCCGGAAACATCGAGGGTGAGGCTATTCCGGGGATCATACATGGTACGCAGGATACCCTCGATCTGCAGATTCGGATTCACGGTTTCCTGAATCTGTTCAACCGTGTTCATCAGCGCCGCCAGGCCTTCCAGGGCGTAGTATTCGCACTGCATGGGAATCAGTACGGTGTCAGCCGAGGAGAGTGCATTGACTGTCAGCAGGCTCAGCGAGGGCGGGCAGTCGATCAGGATATAGTCGTAACGCTCACTGACCTCACTCAGCGCCAGTCGCAGGCGATGCTCACGACCGATTTCATTCATCAGTTCCACTTCAGCAGCGGTCAAGTCGCCATTGGAGGGGAGGATGTCAAAACCGGATGCCTCCGCCAGGAAAATCACCTCGGACGCCTTGGCCCGCTTGGTCAGGACATCATAGCCAGAGAGTTGCAGGCTGTTTTTATCCACACCACTGCCCATGGTGGCATTGCCCTGGGGATCCATGTCCACCAGCAGAACCCTGCGCTTGATGGCAGCCAGCGAGGCAGCAAGATTGACGCAGGTTGTGGTCTTGCCCACACCGCCTTTCTGATTGGTCACTGCAATCACGCGCGCCATGCTCGCCTCCTGTTGTGAGTTAGTGGGATTGTTCTGTCCGGGCGACCACCAGCAGGTGGCGCTCGCCGTCAGCACCGGGCACGTCCAGAGTGTGATGAGACATGACCTGCCAGCCTGCGGGAAGTGCCGCCACCTCATCATCCGGAAACTGGCCTTTCATGGCAAGGAACACGCCATCTTCTGCCAGCAATGAGCCACACCAGTCCACCAGGTTTTCAAGAGCGGTGAATGCGCGACTGCTGATCTGGGTGTAGGGCTGGTCCGGCTTGCAGGCTTCCGCCCGGCCGTGGATAACCTCCACGTTCTGCAATCCAAGCTCCAGCACACACTGGTTGAGGAAGCGGGTTTTCTTGCCATTGCTATCGAGCAGGGTAAAGCGTTTCTCTGGTAAGGCAATCGCTAACGGGATTCCCGGAAGCCCACCTCCGGCCCCCACATCCAGCAGGTGCCCGGTGGTTATCCAGGGGAAAATGCTCAGGCTATCCAGCAACTGGCGGGACACCATTTCCCGTTCATCACGAACGGCGGTGAGGTTATACGCCTTGTTCCACTTGGTGAGCAATGCGAGAAAGGCCAACAACTGATGCTGCTGGCCTTCGCTCAGGGACAGGTTCATAGCGGCCAGCCCGTCCCGGAGCTGGCGCGGCCACAATGGATTGGTCATAGGTTGTCAGGCGCTCTGTTTACGCAGCAGGTCCCGTTTCTTCAGATACACCAGGATCTGGCTGACCGCAGCCGGAGTCACGCCCTGGATCCGTGAGGCCTGTGCCACGGTTTCGGGGCGTATATCCTTGAGCTTCTGTTTGATCTCATTGGAGAGGCCACCGATCACGTCATAATCCAGATCCAGCGGCAACCGGGTATTTTCATTCCGGCGCAGGCGCTCGATTTCGTCGGCCTGACGGGAGATATACCCCTCGTACTTGATCTCAATTTCCACCTGGTCCGCGACATTCGGATCGTCGGCACGTTCTGCACCAATCTCAGCGATGTGATGGTATTCAATCTCGGGACGGCGCAACAGCTCTGCCAGAGACTGATCCCGGGTCATTGGTTGCTTGAGGAAGCCGTTGGCCCGATCTCCGGCATCGGTACCCGGATGAATTCGGGTCGTTTCAAGACGATTGCGCTCCCGGCCGATGCCGTCCCGTTTGTCGTTAAACTTCTGCCAGCGCTCATCGTCCACCAGCCCCAGTTTTCGACCGGTTTCGGTCAACCGCAGGTCGGCGTTGTCTTCACGAAGTATCAGACGGTATTCCGCACGGCTGGTGAACATCCGGTACGGCTCGTTGGTTCCCATGGTGATCAGGTCGTCAACCAGAACACCCAGATAAGCCTCGTCCCGGCGTGGATACCATTCATCTTTTTCCTGGGCCTTGAGGGCCGCATTGATTCCGGCCAGCAAGCCCTGTGCGCCTGCCTCTTCATAGCCGGTGGTACCGTTGATCTGACCGGCGAAGTAGAGTCCCGCGATAAACTTGGTTTCCAGGGTGTGTCGCAGATCCTGCGGGTTCAGGTAATCATACTCAATGGCATAGCCCGGGCGGGTAATATGAGCGTTCTCGAAACCCGGAATCGAGCGAACTGCTGCAAGCTGGATATCAAACGGCAGACTGGTTGAGATGCCGTTGGGGTACAGCTCGTGGGTCGTCAAGCCTTCCGGCTCGACAAAAATCTGGTGTGAGTCCTTGTCCGCAAAGCGGTTCACCTTGTCCTCAATCGACGGACAATACCTAGGGCCGACGCCTTCAATGGCACCGGCAAACATCGGCGAGCGATCAAACCCACTGCGAATGATGTCATGGGTCTGCTCGGTGGTGCGGGTAACATAGCAGCATACCTGCTCGGGGTGCTCTTCCTCGCTGCCAATAAAAGACATAACCGGTGTTGGCTGGTCGCCCCACTGTGTGTCCATGACAGAGAAATCCACAGAGCGGGCATCGATCCGTGGTGGCGTTCCGGTTTTCAGGCGGCCGACATTGAACGGCAGTTCCCGTAACCGCCTGGCCAGAGCATTGGCCGGCGCATCGCCAGCACGGCCACCGGCGTGGTTCTGCATACCAATGTGGATAACTCCGCCCAGAAAAGTGCCCGTGGTCAGAACGACTGTTTTGGCGTGAAAACGAATGCCGGTCTGCGTGACCACGCCGGTAACCTGGTCATTTTCCACGATCAGATCATCGGCGGCCTGCTGGAACAGCATCAGATTCTGCTGGTTCTCCAGAATATTCCGGATAGCCGCTTTGTACAGTACCCGGTCTGCCTGAGCACGGGTGGCCCGAACGGCCGGCCCCTTACGACTGTTCAATACCCGGAACTGGATGCCGCCCTTGTCTGTTGCACGGGCCATGGCACCACCCAGGGCGTCGATTTCCTTCACCAGATGACTTTTCCCGATACCGCCAATGGCAGGGTTACAGGACATCTGGCCCAGCGTTTCAATGTTGTGGGTCAGCAGCAGGGTCTGCGAGCCCATACGCGCCGCTGCCAGGGCAGCTTCGGTACCAGCATGGCCACCACCAATGACAATGACATCGAAACGAGTCGGAAAATCCACAGGTCACCTCAGAATTCGGGGGGGATAAATTAGGGCCGCGAAGTATAACGCCTGGCCGGGAAAATTGCAGTCTGAATGTGCAAATTTTAACCAGATATCGCGATCCATAAAAGCGTATTACCCGGAAACTCCTGGTCGTTTTACAAACAATCGGTAGGTGAATACCGAAATTTCCGTTTTTTCAGAGGCTTGGAGAGCCCTTCTCAGAAAAGTTTTCAAAAAAGTTATCCACAATATTGGATAACCGATATACCCCTCAAAAAAACACCTAACCTGTTATTTTTATTAATTAAAATATTATTGATCCAGAGCTTGTCACCGGATTATTCAATCAATTATCCACAGAGTACACCGGTACCCTACGGTGCAGACGCCATACCAGCCCCCAGGCCAGGGCATTAACCAGGGACAACAGGAGCAGAAAGCCCGGGATGGTGAACTCAAACACTCCAAGAAACAGAATTCCGGCCAACGCACTGACCACCATGAACAACGCATTGATCACATTCAGTGCTGCAATAATTCTGGCCCGTTTATCCACAGGGGTCTCATGCTGGATAAACGCGTACAGAGGCACAATGAACAGCCCGCCACAAACACCGATCCCCACCAGATCCAGCAACACCCGCAGATAGACCGGATCGGTGATCAGTGTCCACCAGGTCGAGCTGATTGGCTGTTCCGGCACCGCAAAGTAAAGATCAACACCCAACAGCGTAAGCCCGAGAGCTCCCCAGGGCACCGGCACAAGTGTAATACGGTGCCTGGTAATCCGTTCACAGAGCATGGAACCCAGGGAAATTCCGATGGTGAACATCGCCAGCAGCAACGTCACCACGGTTTCATCGCCCAACAGATTAACCCTGGCAAAGTTTGGAAACTGGGTCAGGTAGGCGGCACCAAGGAACCAGAACCAGGAGATGGCCAGCACGGCCAGCAGCACCTGGCGACGCTCGGCTGCAACCGACATCAAGTGCAGGGTCTCCCGCACCGGGCGGAAATTCACAGGCACATTGGCACTGAGGTCTCCGGTTGCCGGAACCTTACGAGCGGCTAGATAACCAAGAACAGCCATAACCAACACCCCGATTGCGATGAACCGGGCGGCAGACTCCAGGCCCATCAACAACCCCGCTGCAATGGTGCCCAGCAGAATCGCCACAAAGGTACCCATACCCACCAGGCCGTTGCCCCCTACCAGCTCATCGTCGCTGAGCACTTGCGGCAGGATGGCGTATTTGACCGGGCCGAAGAATGTCGACTGGGTTCCCATCAGAAACAGCAACACCAGCAACAGGCCATACCAGCCGAACCAGAGCCCGACGGCAGCAAGCAGCATTATGACAATTTCCAGGGCCTTCACCGATCGGATGATGCGGGACTTTTCATAATGGTCCGCCATCTGTCCGGCAATACCGGAAAACAGGAAAAACGGGAGGATAAACAGAAACGCTGCCACATTAACGACCACATTGGCCGACAAGCCCATCACACTGCCTGCACTGTAGGTAATCAGCAGTAACAAGGCGTTCTTGTAGAGATTATCGTTAAAGGCCCCGGAAAACTGGGTGAGATAAAAGGGAAGAAAACGCCGCTGACCGAGCAAACGAAACTGACTGTGTACTGCCATAAATGACCCTGATTGGTGCGCTTACACTGGAAACCTCCCCGGGATGCACTGAAATAGAACATACGGCCAGCCAAACCTTGGGGAAAGAATTGCCTCGGAGCGGTTCATACCGCAATTATCCTGTATTTTCAGCAAGCTGGCATAAAACCTGCGAACCGGATCTTCCCGATTCAAGTAACTCAGTGGCCAGGATGGCTCAGTTGTGACCAGGGTTCCTGACCATGAGCAGCGTAGTTCGATTTTCCCGACAAAGCCACAGACCCGGCCCCGAAGAGCCTGAGCCTGCCATAATAGACAGCCATCATTTCAGATCGGTTTATCAACCGATTGTCAGCCCCACCCATCAAAAACTGGTCGGGTATGAAGCACTGACACGGGTTATCCACAACCAGCAATCCGTATCGCCCGTGGATCTGTTCAAAGCCGCCAGCGATCGGGGACAGTTAGCCGAACTGGACAGACATCTGCTGAGCCTGCACCTGGACAGTTTTTCTGCGGCCTTGAGCCCTGTCTGGCTATTCCTCAATATCGAGCCCCACACCTGTGTAACAGACGACTCTCCCCTTGACCACCTGATCGGGCTCTGCCGGAAAAATGGACTCGCACCGGACCGGGTGGTACTGGAACTTGTGGAAACCGCTACTGACGACCCCGGCAGACTGATGGAATTTATCCACAGGGCCCGATCCTACGGTTTCCAGATTGCCATTGATGATTTCGGACAGGGCGATTCCAATTTCGAGCGCCTGTGGCTGATTAACCCGATGATCGTCAAACTGGACCGCACGTTACTGGTTAATGCTGAGAAAAACAGCCGGGCGAGACTGCTTCTTGAAAGCCTGGTGCGTATGATCCGAGAAAGCGGAAGCCTGGTTCTGCTGGAAGGTATCGAAAACGGTACTCAGGCAAGAATCGCTCTGGATACAGAGGCCGACCTTCTACAGGGGTTCCTGTTTGCCCACCCCGGGCATATAGAACAGGACAGCCGCTCGAAAGCTGAACGCCGCCTGCAGGCCGTTGTTACCGATTCCCGGGAGTGGTCGCTGCAGGATAGCCAGGATCAGGGCGACTACCTCAAACTGCTGCGTTATGAGATCCTCGACGCCTGCCATGAAATGATGCGTGGCCTGCCCTTCAGACAGGTGTGCCAACGCCTGCTCCAGATCAACGGCGTCAAACGCTGCTTCCTTCTGGATCACAACGGCGTGCAGCAAGGCAACCTTGCACACACACCCACTGGCGACCAGACCGGCCGGTTCAATCCACTCTATCAGTCAGCCGGCGCCAGCTGGGCACACCGGGAATACTTCCGAAACGCCCTTGAACGCCCAAACCACGTCAACAGCTCCCGGCCATATGTAGCCTTGCCGGATGCCCGCCGAACCATCACGTTATCCACAGGCTTGCGTATCCCAGACGGTCAACACGTTCTGTGTGTGGATATCCATCCGGATGAAGTGTTCGCCGGCAAGATGGTTTTTCCAACCACCCTCTGACGCGGTCATCATGATTCAGAACTCATCCGCCCTGCTCTGCGGAGCGGATGCCAGTCCAGTGCCACCAGCTGCCCCTGAAGCCTGCTTTTCCAGCTCCTGTTCAATGGCATTGGCGGATTTGGCAAACCGCGCCAGTAAATTGTATAGCACCGGAATGATAAACAGGGTCAGCGTCGTGGCGAAAATCAGCCCGCCAAGAATAACGGCCCCGATGGCTGCCCTGCTCTCGGCACCGGCCCCGGTCGCAATCACCAGAGGCACAGCACCAAATACCGTTGAAATCGTTGTCATCAGGACCGGCCTGAAGCGCAGGATAGCCCCCTGCAGGATGGCTTCCCGGACTTCATACCCCTTGTCGCGCAGCTGATTGGCAAATTCGACGATCAATATGCCGTTCTTGGCCATCAGTCCCAACAACATAATGATGCCGATCTGACTGTAGATATTCAGGCTGATGCCAGACCACAACAGCGCAAGCAGAGCACCGGTCAGCGCCAGCGGAACCGCCAGCATGATGATCAGCGGATGAATCCAGCTTTCAAACTGAGCAGCCAGAACCAGGAAGACGATCACAAACGCCAGCCCGAAGGTCACAAAGATTGCCGAGGAAGAATCCTGGAATTCCCGGGACAGCCCCTTGTAGCTGACCCGCGCTTCCGGCGGTAAGTTATCCACAGCCAGATTGTTCAGATAGGTCAGTGCAGAACCAAGATCATAACCATCAGCCAGTGATGCACTGATCACAACCGCCGGCAGACGGTCGATGCGCCGGAGATCCGGGTTAGCACCCACTTCATCCACAGACACCAGGGCCTGCATGGGGATCAGATCGCCCCCTTCCCTCGGCCGGAGAAATATCTGACCGAGATCCGCCGGGGTTGCCCGGTCACCGTCCGTGGCTTGAACAATCACATCGTATTCACGGCCGCGATCCATATAGGTTGTCACCTGTCGGGATGCCAGCATGGTTTGCAGTGTCAGCCCGACATCCTCAACGGTGATATCCAGATCTGCTGCCCGTTCGCGATCAATGGTGACCCTCAACTCGGGACGAGTCAGTTCAAAATCCGTCTCTACATTGAGCAGATTGGGATTCTCTTTGGCCCGCTCGGCGATTTCTTCACTCCAGGCTTGTACTGACTCGTAATCCGGGCCGGCAACCACAAACTCCACCGGCTGATTGAA
This sequence comes from Marinobacter salinexigens, assembly GCF_008370345.1. Taxonomy (GTDB): domain Bacteria; phylum Pseudomonadota; class Gammaproteobacteria; order Pseudomonadales; family Oleiphilaceae; genus Marinobacter; species Marinobacter salinexigens. Next base: position 84,480 of record NZ_VTUU01000003.1, read on the forward strand.
CCCGCGCTGACCTAACCCGGGTGGATTAACCGCGACTATCCGGATACCGGACACCTGACTCAGTTTACCCCGAAGCTCACTGGTGATCTGCTGCTGTTTGACGTCCCGCTCTTCCCAGGGTGCCAGCCCCATGATCATGAATGCTCTGTCTTCCTCATCGCGAAAGCCAGTGATCGAGAGCAGGCGCTCTGCTGCACCGCTTTTCAGATAAGGCAGCAAATAATCTTCTGCCTCGCGGACATAGTGATCAGTGAATTCCACTGTGGCGCCGCGGGGGGCATTCGCAGGCATGATAATCACGCCACGATCCTCAGTAGGCGCCAGCTCTTGGGGCAGCTTCGGATAAATCACCACAGCGATGACAAATCCAATCAGGCCAAGACCAAGCAGCAAGCCGGGCTGGTTCAGGGAAAAGCGCAGCAGCCGTTCATACCCGTTGGTCAGGCCTCCCAGCACCCGCTCACTGGCGGCCCATAAACGGTGCCCTTCCACTGTTTCGGGACTGTGCCGCAACCATTTGGAACAGAGCATAGGCGCAAGGGTCAGTGCCACCAGGCTCGACACCACCACAGCCGCCGCCAGGGTAAAACCAAACTCGGCAAACAGACGGCCGATATTTCCGCCCATAAATGAGATCGGTACAAACACGGCTACCAGGGTGAGCGTTGTCGCAATGACAGCAAACGCAACCTGCTTGGCGCCCCGGTAAGACGCTAACAATGGCGGCTCGCCTTCATCAATCCGACGCTGGATGTTCTCCAGCATCACAATGGCATCATCCACCACCAGGCCAATGGCCAGGATGACCGCCAGCAGGGTCAGTACGTTGATGGAAAAGCCCAGAAAGCCAAGGCCGATGAAGGCACCAATGACAGACACCGGAATCGTCACCGCCGGGATCAGCGTCGCCCGCCACGATCGCAGGAATACGAAAATAACCAGGATGACCAGAGATACAGCGATGATCAGGGTAGTGATGACCTCCTTGATCGAAGCGCGGATAAAGACCGATTCGTCATAGCTTTCCGCAATGGACACCTCCGGTGGCAGGGTCTCCCGAATTTTCTCAAGCTCTGCCCTAACGGCATCGGACACCGCTACGGTGTTGGCCTTGGACTGACGAATCACCCCCATACCAATGGCTGTCTGACCGTTGGCCCGTAACCGGCTTATATCCGACTCCACGCCCATCTGGACATTGGCAACCTCCCCAAGACGCAGCAGATCGTTGCCATCACGGCGAATCACCAGATCGCGGAACTGTTCGACTGTGGATAACCTGCCTTCTGCGCGCACGGTAAAGTTACGGGTCGAGGAATCCACGGAGCCGGCAGGTAATTCAACGTTGTTGGCCCGCAACGCACTTTCCACTTCAGCAACCGTGATATCCCGCGCTGCCAGCCTCTCGCGATCCAGCCAGACCCGGATGGCGTAGCGGCGCTCACCGCCAATACGCACGTCAGCCACGCCATCGAGTACGGACAGGCGGTCAGCCAGCACCCGGTCGGCAAAATCACTGAGCTCCGCACTGTCCCAAACGTCGCTGCGCAGCGTCACCCACATCATCGGGCGGGCATCGGAATCGGCTTTGCGCACCACCGGAGGATCGGCTTCGTCCGGCAACTGGTTGGCGACCCGGGATACCGCATCCCGGACATCGTTGGCGGCGATATCCACATCCCGCTCTGTGGAAAACTCGATACTGGTGCGAGATTCACCCTGCTCTGTGGATGACTCGATGGAGCGGATACCTTCGATACCACTGATCGCGCCCTCGATCACCTGGGTAATCTGGGAATCCACAACTTCCGCTGCAGCGCCGGTGTAATCGGTGGAAATGGAAACGACGGGCGGGTCAATATCCGGGTATTCCCGCACCGGCAGCCCTAGCAGGGCAGCCAGACCGAACACCACAATCAGCAAGCTCAGAACGGTTGCGAAAACAGGACGTTTGATGGAGACATCGGAGAGAATCACGGATCAGGACTCCACTGAACCGACAAAGCGATTCTCCGGGATAGCATTCTCTTTATCCACAGCCTGAACCCTGTCACCACTGCTGAGCCGGTCCTGGCCAGTCACGATCACCTCGTCTTCAGCCGTCAGTCCTTCTGCCACTTCCACCATTCCCGGCATCCGCGATCCAAGCACCACGGAACGGCGGCGGGCAATGCCGTCTTCAGCGACAAAGATATAGGTTTCGTCACCACGGATCATCACAGCCTGTTCTGGAATAACCAGAGCCTGACGCTCCCGCAGGGTCAGTGACGCAGACATGAACTGCCCCGGTCGCAGTTTACCATCGGGGTTATCGATCAGCGCACGAACCGGCAGGGTCCTGCTCAGCTCATTGATGCGACTCCCTAATTCCACCAGCTTTCCGGTGAAGTCCGTACCCGGAAACGCCGGAGACAGGCCATGAACGGTCTGACCCAACCCGACCTGTGACAGAAACCGTTCCGGAATGGAGAAATTCAGTTCCATCCGATCCACGGTATCCAACGTGGTAACGGTTGTTCCCGAGGTAATGTAGGCGCCAACGCTGAGATCGGTGAGCCCCACCACCCCATCGAACGGGGCTTCCAGGCGGTGATTTTCCAGCCGCACCCGGGCCGACTGCCCCTGAGCCTGGGCCACGTCCACGGCCGTTCTGAGTTCATCGACCTGGGATTGGGAAATGCTGTTGTTGGAGCGCAGGCTCTGGGCTCTCTGCAGCTGGCGGCGGGCATCGGCCAGCTGTGCTTCGATCACCTGCAGGTCAGCCCTGGCCTGACGATCATCCAGGCGCAGCAGCAGATCCCCCTTGCTCACGTGCTTTCCAGCCCGAATGTTCAGCTCAACAATCCGGCCACTTACCTCTGTGGTCAACTCCACCGCATTGCTCGCCTGAAGATTTCCCACCGCCTTGACCACGTCCGTCACCGTATTCATCTCCGGTAACCGGGTGTTCACCACACTGGCCGGGCGCTCTCCTGCCTGTTGCTGGCCCTTTCCAGTGTCAAAGGACTGATAGGTTACCGCGGCCCCAACCGCCACCACGACCAGAACCAGGGCAATGATCCATTGCTTCCACATAGGGTTTTCAACATCCATCAGACAGTAATAAGGGTTATTTGACCCGGTTGAAGGCCATAAGTTCGACGACAATTCCAGAGCTGGTAGCAACCTTATCGACTAACCATACAAAGGGCCGGGGAATCTCTCCAGTAGCCAAAACGATAACAGGGATTATTTGCATAACCTTTACACTCCCTGAAAAGTTATCCACAGCGTGTTTTGCGCATTCAAGCCCTCTCTGTAGCTAATCGTCATTTCGGCCAATTGATCATTCTGACAGGGTTCGTAGCGATTTTCGTCAATGGCAGCGCCTCAGGAATCCCGTACAACAAAAAGCATCAGGATCACATTCCGTGCTCCGACCCTTATTTAATGACAGGTACAGAGGAATCGTTATGCCGGTCTACAAGGCGCCCCTGCGCGATATGAAATTCCTGCTCAATGACGTGTTTGACTACCCGAAGCACTACGAGAGCCTGAACAGTGGTGAGAACGCCACTCCCGACATCGTCGATGCCATCCTCACCGAGTGCGGCCGGTTCTGCGAAGAAGTTCTGAGCCCTCTGAATCAATCGGGCGACGAGGAAGGCTGCAAGCTGGAAAACGGCGAAGTTACCACCCCTAAAGGCTTCAAAGAAGCGTACAACCAGTATGTTATGGGCGGCTGGCAGGGTTTGTCGGCACCGGAATCGTACGGCGGCCAGGGCCTGCCCGCGTCCATGGGGCTGCTCAAGCAGGAAATGATGGGCACCGCCAACTGGTCGTTCTCCATGTACCCGGGTCTGTCCATGGGTGCCATGAACACCATCTTCCTGCACGGTGATGAGCAGCAGAAGGAAACCTATCTGGCGCCGCTGACCGAGGGCCGCTGGGGTGGCACCATGTGTCTCACCGAACCGCAATGCGGTACCGACCTCGGCCAGGTGAAGACCAAGGCAGAACCTCAGGCCGACGGCAGCTACAAACTGACCGGCACCAAAATCTTCATCTCATCCGGTGAGCACGATCTGACCGAGAATATCGTACATATCGTTCTCGCCCGGCTGCCGGATGCTCCCAAAGGCACTCGCGGGATCAGTCTGTTTATCGTGCCGAAGTTCCTCCCCGATGGAAACGGCGGCGCAGGCGAACGTAATGGTGTTAGCTGCGGTAGCCTGGAAAAGAAAATGGGCATCAAGGCCTCCGCAACCTGCGTGATGAATTTTGACAATGCGACCGGCTTCCTGATCGGTCCCGAGAACGAAGGTCTGGAGTGCATGTTCACCTTTATGAACACTGCCCGGATCGGTACCGCTATCCAGGGTGTAGGGCCGGCAGAGCTGTCCTATCAATGGGCACTGGATTACGCCAGAGAACGTCGCTCCATGCGCGCACTGTCCGGCAAGAAAGAACCGGAACAGGTTGCGGATGCACTGATTCACCATGCCGATGTCCGTCGCATGCTGCTTACCCAGAAAGCCATCGCGGAAGGCGGACGTGCCATGCTGTATTACTCTGCCCGTCTCGCCGATCACATGGTGGAAGGCCATACCGAGGGTGACACTGAAAAGGCCGAAAGGTACGACGACAAACTTGGCTTCCTGACGCCGATCCTCAAAGGCTTCCTCACCGAAATGGGCAACGAAGCGGCCAACCTCGGAGTACAGGTCTTTGGTGGCCACGGCTATATTCGTGAACATGGCATGGAACAGATTGTCCGGGACACCCGTATTGCCACCCTCTATGAAGGTACAACGGGCATTCAGGCACTGGATCTGCTGGGACGCAAAGTGTTGTTGATGACTCAGGGAGGTGCGGTTCGTGAGTTCACCCTGAAAGTGGCCAACTTTGCCCGCAAGCACCTGACAGACAAGCGAACACGGCCGTTTGCTGTGGAATTGCTCAAGCTTACCGCGCAGTGGAACCTGCTGACCGTGCGGGTAATGCTGGCGGCCCGCAAAGACCGGGATGTGGTCAGCTCCGCTGCCTACGACTTCCTGATGTACAGCGGCTACGTCACCATGGCTTACATGTGGGCGCGCCAGGCTGCCGTCGCGGCAGACAGACTGGATAACGGTGGCGAGGAGTCGGAAGCTTTCTACAACGCCAAGTTGGCAACCGCAGAATTCTACTATGAGCGGCTGTTGCCCAGAGCCCAGACCCACGCAACCAGCATGCTCAGCCCTACCAAGAACCTGATGCAACTGGATGCGAACGATATGGCCTTCACCGGCTAGGCAAGCAAGTCCGGTGGCTTTGTTCCCGGGCTACGGCCCGGGATTTTTTATCCACAGGCTCACCAGCCTGGCTTTCTATAAAGCCTTACAGGCCGTATTTAGTCTCAATCGCTTCGTAAAGGCCATTGTTCTTGATGGTTTTCAGACCTTCATTCAACTTATCCACAACCTCATCCGGCGTTTCCAGATTCATGGCAAGAAACAGCTCAGTGTTGTTGAATGAATACACCGGAACAAGACCTTCCACATTCTGTTGGGATGCGAAGTAAGGTCCAGCCAGTCGGTCCGCTATCCACAGGTCGACCTGCCCCAGCTCCAGGCGCTTCGGGTTCAGATCGTCACTTTCCATTTGAGAGACCTCGTAGCCACGCTCCAGGAGGTACTCGGTCATGACATCACCGCGGTATCCTGCGTATACCATGTTTTTGGTGTCTTGGAGCTCATCAATCTTCAGATCAGAACCCGCGGGAGCAAAAATTGTCCACAGGTTGCTGGTCAGCGGCCCGACCCATTTGAACTGGGGCGCACGATTCTCTGTGTAGGTCGTACAGAAGATACCGTGGTTCTTTTTATTCAGTGCCCGGTTGTAGCCATAGTCCCAGTTGCGGAGCTTGATGACGTAGTCGAGACCGGAAGCCTCAAGAACCGCCTTGACCATCTCGGTACACAAACCATCAATTCCATCACCGTTGTGCTCGAAAGCCCGACCGGTTGAACTCATGTTGTACGGGGGGAAGTTCTCAGTGTAGATATACAGTTTTTCAGCCCCCAAAGCAGGAACTGAAGCACTGGCAAAGACCAGAAAAGCAGCAAAAGTGCTGATCAACTTACGCACGGGTTATCTCCTTGACCGTTAAAGCGTGTACTGCGGAAACCGCAGCAGGATCCAGAAAAGTGGCGGAGTTTACCCGAGCTGTTAACGTTGTTTTACAGATAAACTGTTAGTTTTCGTAAGGTCGGCAAGGGCTTCAGAGCCCGCCGGATAGAGTGTTGTTATTTTCCGATACAGAAACTGCTGAAAATCTTGCCCAGCAGTTCATCCGGCGTCAGGTGGCCGGTAATCTCACCCAGTGCATCCTGGGCCGCCCGCAGGTCTTCGGCGAGTAGTTCACCTGCACCAAAGCCTTCCAGTTGGGACTGACCCTGAAGCAATAACTCCCTCGCCCGTTCCAGAGCATCGAGATGACGACGGCGAGCCAGGAAGCCGCCTTCGGTGGTGGTAGCGAATCCCATGCACTGCTTCAGGTGATCTCTGAGCACGTCCAGCCCTTCGGACGACTTTGCCGCAAGCCGGATCACCGGTGCTGCCTGGTCTGGTTGGTCCAAGAGTCCTACCGTTTCACTGGAAAGATCGACTTTATTTCGGATAACAGTAACCGGTGCCTGCTTCGGTAGTTGGTCGATAAAGTCTGGCCAGATATCGTGGGGCTCGGTTTTATCCGTTGTGGTGGCATCTACCATGAGCAGGATTCGATCGGCCTGCCGGATTTCTTCCCAGGCCCGGGCGATGCCGATCTGTTCCACCTCATCGGGGCTGTCTCTTAGCCCGGCCGTATCGATGATATGCAGAGGCATTCCATCAATGTGGATATGTTCACGGAGGACATCCCGGGTCGTACCTTCAATCGCGGTTACGATGGCCGCTTCCCTGCCGGCCAGGGCATTGAGCAGGCTGGACTTGCCGGCATTGGGTCGCCCGGCAATCACCACTTTCATGCCATCCCTCAGGATCGTGCCCTGTTGGGCCTCGGCCAATATGGTTTCAAGCCGGTCCAGGAGGCTCTGCAGGTCCGTAGCGACTTTCCCGTCGGCAAGAAAATCAATTTCCTCTTCAGGGAAATCGATTGCGGCTTCAACGTAGATACGTAAATGGGTAACCGCATCCACCAGGTCATCCACCTGCCGGGAAAACACCCCCTGCATAGAGCGCACGGCGCACCGGGCGGCCTGCTCCGAGCTGCTTTCAATCAGATCGGCAATGGCTTCAGCCTGGGCAAGATCCAGTTTGTCGTTAAGAAACGCCCGTTCCGAGAACTCCCCGGGGCGGGCCAGGCGGGCTCCCAACGCGCAGACTTCCCGCAACAGAAGATCAAGAATAACGGTGCCGCCATGGCCCTGAAGCTCAAACACGTCTTCGCCGGTGAAGGAATGTGGGTTCGGGAAAAACAGGCCGATACCCTCATCAATGAGTTCACCGTTGCCGTCATGGAATGGGCCATAGTGAGCGTAACGAGGCCTGGGCTCAAACCCCAGCATCTGACTGGCAATCCTGGCGGCTGCCGGCCCCGAAACCCGGACAATCCCGACACCGGCCTGGCCGGGTGCGGTAGCAATTGCGGCAATGGTATCGGAACTGTGATTCATGACGGGTCCTTGGCAAAAACAACAGAGGCCCCGTAACGGAGCCTCTGTCGGGATCATATCAGCGGTACAGGTCAGTATTTCTTGCCTGCGGTTTCCGCCTCAATCTTACGGGTAATGTACCACTGCTGACTGATGGACAAAATGTTGTTAACCAGCCAGTACAGTACCAGACCTGCCGGGAACCAGAGGAAGAACACCGTAAAGATCAGCGGCATAAGCTTCATGATCTTGGCCTGCATGGGGTCCGGCGGAGTCGGATTCAGGTGCATCTGCAGGAACATACTTGCCCCCATCAGAATCGGCAGGATGAAGTACGGATCCATCTGTGAAAGATCGTGAATCCACAGCATGAACGGAGCCTGCCGTAGCTGAACGCTCTCGAACAGAACCCAGTACAGGGATATGAATACCGGCATCTGGACCAGAATCGGCAGGCAGCCGCCCAGCGGATTGATTTTTTCCCGCTTGTACAGAGCCATCATTTCCTGGGACATGCGTTGCCGGTCATCGCCGTATAGCTCTTTCAGGCGCGTCAGTTGCGGTGCGACAGCACGCATCTTGGCCATGGAGCGGTAGCTGGTTGCAGACAGGTGGAAGAACACAGCCTTGACCAGAACCGTCAGCAGGATGATGGCGGCACCCCAGTTACCCACAATGCTATGGAACCATTCCAGTACGATGAACAGCGGCAGCGAGATAAAGAACAACCAGCCAAAGTCCACGGTACGGTCGAGATTCGGGGCAACGGCTTCCAGACGATCAATAATCTTGGGGCCCACATAGGCCTGGGCGCCAACTTCAACGGTTTCGCCCGGGGCTACTGATGTGGCGGGATAGACAAATCCCATGACATGCAGATTACCGCGTTTGGTGGTCTGGTATTGAGCGGGCAGGTCTTTTGCAGGAACCCAGGCGGTCAGGAAGTAATGCTGTAGGAATGCCAGCCATCCATTCGTAACTGATTGATTTATATTGGTTTCTGACAGATCGTCGAATTCGAACTTCTCGTAGGGATCCTCCGGTGAACTCATCACCATACCGAGGAAAGCGCGGATACCTACGCTGGCCTGAGAAGTCGGATCGGCAGCCTCGTCACGGACAATTTTACCGGTAAAGTTGGCTTTCCAGGTTTGATCAGAGCCGTTTTCAATCAGGTAGCGGACGCCAATTTCGTAATCATCGCGGCCAAACTGGTAGCGTTTGGTGATCTTCACGCCAGAATCGGTCGTTGTCACCAGATCAACGGTCAGTTGATCCTCACCTTCGGACAATTCGTAACTTGTTTCCAGCGTCTGGTAAACAGGGGCAGCGCCGTTTTTGCGACTGTCCGGGCCATTCTGGCCAATCAGACCGCTTTCGAGCACATACGTTGATGTTTCTGTGCTGTTAAGCAACGCCAGAGGCTGTTCACTGTTCAGGGATTTGTCGTAATTGAGCAGGGACGCTCTGACCAGATTGCCACCTACCCGGTCGATGGCCAAATCATAGACGTCCGTGCGTACAGAAATATAGCGGTTTTCCAGCTCATCACCATTGGATTCACCGGTGCTGGCAGCCAGTTGCTGGCCGCTATCCGGCGTCGCGAACTCTTCGTTGCCCGCTGTGCTGGTTTGTTCACCAGGAAGCACCATGCCATCACCGGCACTTTCGCCCATTCCCGGATTGGCAATGCTTTCAACGACCTGTTCTGTCGCAGGCGGCTGGTGATAATCCTCATTCCAGGCAAGCACCATCAGATAACTGACAATAGCCAGGCCGGCAAATAATACGATGCGTTGAATGTCCATAGAGTTACTGTCTGGTCTGGGTTGTGGAGTGGGAAAAGTCAGCCTGCGAACAGGAATTCATTGAGCACTCACAGTCGGAGTGTGTGGTTCCCGGTACGGGATCATACCCGCCTTCGGCCCAGGGATGACACCTTAAAAGCCGTCGAATGGCGAGATAAGTGCCTTTGGCAGCACCATGATGATTGATTGCTTCAACAGCGTAATGCGAACAGGTGGGATAGTGGCGGCAGTGACTGGCCATCAGAGGACTGATTGCGTACTGATAGAAACGAATGGGCAGTAGCAGGAGTTTGCGCATTACCCCTTTCCTCTACCGGCAGGGCCTGTGTTCTCTACCCGGGATGACTGGGATTGACGGTGTTTTTTCTTCAACCGGTGCCAGAGATCGTTCAATGATGCCTGAACAGCGGTGTTATCGAGATGGGTCAGTCCCTGTCTTCCCAGAACCACAACATCAAGGTTCGGGAGATCAGTCTGCTGTCTGAAGCTTTCTCTGACCTGGCGTTTGATCCGGTTTCGCTGAACAGCCAGCCTGAGGTTCTTCTTGGAAAAAATCAGACCGACCCTGGCATGACCGAGAGAATTCGGTGTTGCCAGGATCAGGAAATTCCGATGCGGAACTTTCAGCTGAACGTCGTCGAAGACTTTGCCGTAATCAGCAGGTCGAAGAAGCCGATGTGATTTCGGGAAACTCAAAGCCTTCATCAGGCGAACAGGTCTTACGCAGACAGACGAGCGCGACCTTTCGCACGACGACGGCTAATAACCTTACGGCCATTGGCTGTAGCCATACGGGCACGGAAGCCGTGGGTGCGCTTACGCTTCAGGACGCTTGGTTGAAACGTTCTTTTCATGGTGATGATCTCACAATTCTGGTTAAAAATTCGGTTACTGGCTGGAAAATGTACAGCCAAAACAGGAGCGGCATTCTATGCAAATACCGAGGGAAATTCAATGGTTCTGCATAAGGGGTTTTGACAATGTGCCGTGAGGGAGGCTGTTGGCAATCGAATAATAGATTAATCAGGTTCTTTTAGAATTCTTTTAAGGATTATTTATTACTGTTATTAGTACCCTGTGTTTTTGTGGATAAGGGTAAAAAATACAATTTTGTCAGTGGCTTGTAAGGTTGACAAGGATATTGACAAGGCCGGATGAGCCCTGTGGAGAAATGACCAATGAATTGTGGGAAAGTCGGATCTCTGGTCAGAGTCCAGGTTATCCACTGATTGGTCCTGTGCTTCCTCACAGGGTTAAACGCAAGGTATACACACAGGGCTGTGGGTAAGTTTTATTGATGGAATTTTCTGTACACAAGCCTGTAGGTAAGTCTGTAAGAATCTGAAAAATAGAAAAGAAAGTTTCCACAGGCTGTTTATGAACAGGTCTGAAGCCCTTTTACTGGAAGGTCTGGCGGGTTAGAATCCGAGGTCTTCTCTTTAAGTCCGGAAGGGTGATTTTCCGGATGAGGCAATCTGGGTTATCAGGAGCAGGCTGTCGTGCCTAATAGTATGTGGCATCAATGTCTTGAAGTACTCCGGGATGAGTTTCCCGCACAACAGTTCAACACCTGGCTCAGGCCTTTGCAGTCCGATCAGCGGGATGGGCAGCTTATGCTGTTCGCGCCTAACCGCTTTGTTATGGATTGGGTCAATGAAAAGTACCTCCGGCGCATAGAGGAAGTCCTTAAAGATCTGCACGGCGGCCAGGCACCCCGGGTTAATATGAAGGTCGGGTCTGCACCCCGGGAGACCGAAGCGGTCTCAAGGTCTGTGGCCGAAGTGCCCGTAAGCAGAGCCAGGGTTCAGGAAGAAGCGGGAAGCCAGGTCACTGATGAGGAAAAAGGGGTAGCTGCGACCTTGGCTCCCGAGCCCGCGGCTGTAAAACCGAAGGCTGAGCCCGAGCGTCGGTCTGTTCAGGTCGAGGGTGACATCAAGCACCAGAGTTTCCTTAATGAAGGGTTCACGTTTGAAACCTTTGTTGAAGGTAAATCGAACCAGTTAGCCCGTGCGGCCTCAATGCAGGTTGCGGAGAACCCGGGTGGTGCCTATAACCCGCTGTTTCTCTATGGTGGTGTTGGCCTGGGTAAAACCCACCTTATGCATGCGATCGGCAACGAAATTGTTCGTCGTAACCCGAAGGCCAAGGTAGCTTATCTGCGATCCGAACGATTTGTGGCGGATATGGTCAAGGCGCTGCAGTTGAACGCGATCAATGAATTCAAGCGGTATTACCGGTCGGTGGACGCGCTGCTGATTGATGATATCCAGTTCTTTGCCCGCAAGGAGCGATCCCAGGAAGAGTTTTTCCACACCTTTAATGCGCTGCTTGAAGGTGGGCAACAGGTTATCGTGACCTGTGACCGTTTCCCGAAAGAAATTGCAGATATGGAAGAGCGCCTGAAGTCCCGTTTCGGTTGGGGGCTGACGGTCATGGTTGAGCCACCCGAACTGGAAACGCGGGTGGCGATTCTGATGAAAAAAGCCGAGCAGGTTAACGTTAAACTGAGCAGCGAAGCTGCCTTTTTTATCGCTCAGAAGATTCGTTCAAATGTTCGAGAGCTGGAAGGGGCACTTCGTTTGGTGATAGCGAATGCTCACTTCACCGGTTCGGAAATAACGCCGCCGTTTATTCGGGAAAGTCTGAAGGATTTGCTGGCCCTGCATGAGAAACAGGTCAGTATTGATAACATTCAGCGTACGGTGGCTGAGTATTACAAGATCAAGGTGGCGGATCTGTTGTCCAAGCGCCGGACCCGCACCGTAACCCGTCCCCGCCAGGTTGCCATGGCATTGTCCAAGGAATTGACCAATCACAGTTTGCCTGAGATAGGCGACGCTTTTGGTGGCCGGGACCATACAACCGTCTTGCACGCGTGCAAAAAAATCGTGGAACTCCAGGAGACAGATCCAGGCATCCGCGAGGATTATCAGAACTTTATGAGACTGCTGACCACCTGATTCGGGGTGTTTAGCGACACACATTCATCCTTTCAATCAAAGTAAGCTGAGTGCCATGAAACTGACGATCAGCCGTGAATCCCTGCTTACCCCGCTGCAAAGCATTGCTGGCGTGGTAGAGAAGAAACAGACCATGCCGGTGTTGTCCAACGTATTGTTGGTGGCAGAGGATAATACTCTCACTCTCACCGGTACCAATATGGAAGTGGAACTGGTTGGCCGGGTGACTCCGGTTCATGTGGATCAGCCAGGTCAGATTACGGTTCCTGCCCGTAAATTGGCGGATATCTGCCGTGCATTGGGTGATGAGGCACCGATTGAGCTATCTCTGGAAGGTGATCGCCTGCACCTGCGTTGTGGTGCCAGTCACTTTACTCTGTCCACGCTGCCTGCAGAACATTTTCCGAATGTAGAGGATGAAGCGGAAAGTTTCCGTCTGGAACTGCCCCAGAAAGAACTCGGGCGTATGCTGGACGCGACAGCTTTCGCCATGGCGCAACAGGATGTCCGTTATTACCTGAATGGGCTGTTGCTGGAAGTCGATGAACAGCATATTCGCACTGTAGCAACTGACGGCCACCGTCTGGCTATGGCCCATCTCGAACTGGCGACGGGCTGCCCGGACGCCCGTCAGGTCATTGTTCCCCGTAAGGGTGTGCTTGAGCTGGCCCGTTTGCTGGATGATGTGGAAACACCGGTAACTCTGGTGATTGGTGATAACCATCTGCGTGCTACGGTTGGTGCTTACACCTTTACCTCCAAGCTCATTGAAGGCAAATTCCCGGACTATAACCGGGTTATCCCCAGGGGTGGGGATAAAGTGGTGTTGGCGGACCGTGCGACGCTCAAGAATACCCTGCAGCGCGCCGGTATTCTGTCCCATGAAAACATCCGTGGGGTACGGCTGAACCTGGCATCGAATGAGCTGCAGGTGTTTGCCAACAACCCAGACCAGGAACAGGCCGAAGACGCGCTCTCTGTGGACTATCAGGGCGAATCACTTCAGATCGGATTTAATGTAGGTTATCTGGTAGATGTGATGAACGCGCTCGATGATGATCAGGTCAAGATCACGCTGTCCAACCCTAACAGCAGCGCCTTGATTGAAGCGCAGAACGATAACCGTTGCCTCTACGTGGTCATGCCGATGAGGCTATAGGAGAATACTGATGGGCACCGTGACGAATGGAATCAAGGGCGCTTTTCGCGTTGGGCAGACGTTGTCCGTGCTTGGACGTACCGGTGTCAACTGGCTCAGGGGGGATCGCCCCCCTGCCCCGCGCATGCTCCGGCAAACGTTCGAATCCCTTGGGGCGACCTACATCAAGCTGGGGCAATTCATCGCCAGCTCCCCGACTTTCTTCCCCAAGGAATATGTTGAGGAGTTTCAGTACTGCCTCGACAAAACACCGAACCTGCCGTTTGGTGTCATCAAGAAAATCATTCGTGAGGAAATTGGAAAGCCGCTCGATCAGGTCTATTCGGAAATCGATCCGGTAGCTCTGGCTTCTGCATCCATCGCCCAGGTTCATGCTGCCCGTCTGATAACCGGTGAGGAAGTCGTCATCAAGGTTCAGAAGCCCGGTGTGGAAAATATTCTGCTCACGGACCTTAACTTTCTTTACCTGTCGGCACGAATTCTGGAAACGCTGGCACCTAAGCTGTCCTGGACGTCGCTCTCCGGCATTGTGGAGGAGATTCAGCGCACCATGATGGAAGAGTGTGATTTCATCAAGGAAGCCAATAATCTCAAGGTGTTCCGGAATTTCCTCAATGATACCCATAATGAAGATGCAACCGTACCTCGGGTCTATGAGCAATGCAGCACCCGCCGGGTGCTGACCATGGAGCGGTTTTACGGAGTACCGCTGACGGATCTTGAAAGTATCCGGGGTTATGCACGGGACCCTGAGCGTACGTTGATCACCGCGATGAACACCTGGTTTTCGAGCCTTACCCAGTGTGAGTTTTTCCACGCGGACGTTCATGCCGGAAACCTGATGGTGTTGAAAGACGGGCGCGTCGGCTTTATCGATTTTGGTATTGTTGGCAGGATCAAGCCGGATACCTGGCAGGCGGTAAGCGACTTTATTTCCGCAGTGATGGTTGGAAACTTTGAAGGTATGGCCGATGCGATGATACGCATTGGGGTAACGCGACAGAGTGTTGCGGTCAACGATCTCGCGTCTGACCTGCGTCGTTTGTACCAACAGATGGACAAGATGGTTCCGGACCAGGTTCCTTACGAAGCGGATCAGGCGGAAGATGACGTCAACCATATTCTGATGGATATGGTGAGAATTGGTGAAAGCCACGGGCTGCACTTCCCCCGGGAATTTGCGCTGCTACTCAAGCAGTTTCTGTATTTTGATCGCTACGTCCATATCCTCGCACCGGAGATGGATGTGTTTATGGATGAGCGACTCAACATGCTGCATTGATTCATCGCCTTCCGCAGTAGGCTTTTGTACACTAAGGCAGCGTTGTTCAGAACATCGCTGCCTTTTTTATGGCTGTTGATAACGTTATCCACAATCACTCCCCGTGCTCTAATTTCCCGGCTTTTCGTTTATGGCGCTCGTAAAACTGCAGACCGAACACTTTCGTAACTTGTCGCCTGCGCCTGTCAGTTTTTCTCCTTCGTTCAATCTTCTTTATGGAGAGAATGGCAGCGGTAAAACCAGTATTCTCGAAGCCATTGGCTATCTTGGTTTGGGGCGTTCGTTCCGTGTAAGCCGGCACCAGGCTGTCGTTAGCCACGGCGAGCACAGGTTTACTGTGTTTGGCGGGTTGGATTGTGGCTTTGATGATACAGGCTTAGGCGAGGCCGGAGAGGTTATTCACCGGCTAGGAATAGCCCGCGACGTGGCTCAGAAGGAAACCATGCTGCGGGTTGATGGCGAGGGCGTTCGGAGTCTTTCGGCGCTGGCTGCTCATTTGCCTGTATCGGTTATTGATCCCGGGGTATTTGATGTAGTGGCGGGTGGTCCGGGAAAGAGACGGCAGTTTCTGGATTGGGCTGTGTTCCACGTGGAACATTCGTTCGCGTCGACGTGGCAACAGTGTCAGAGAGTAACATCGCAGCGGAATCAAACCCTGAGAAATGGTAGACTAGACGAATCTCTGCTCCGCGTGTGGGATGCCCAGTACACCGCTCTGAGTGAACGTATCACCGAGGTCAGACAATCGACGTTCGATCTCTTTAAAACGCATTTTGAAGCGCTGGTGGCGGAAGTGGATATCGGCTGGACTCAGGGGCTGAAACTGGAGTTCTATCCAGGGTGGGATACGAGCCAGTCTCTGGTGGACATACTCGCCAACCACCGAGAACAGGAAAGGAGGATGGGACATACGCTGTATGGGCCCAATCGCGCAGACATACGCCTTAAGTTTCAGGGGCGTCCTGTTGCTGAAACCTTTTCTCGTGGACAGCAGAAGACCCTGGTTATTTTGATGAAGATCGCCCAGGGGTCGATATTGAGTGAAATGGGCAAGCAGGTGACATTTTTACTCGACGACATTAACGCCGAGTTGGATATTGGTCATCGGGCTATGTTGGCCAGCAAACTGAGGTCACTGGGCTGCCAGGTGTTTATCACGTCGATTGAACACCCGGAACCTGATGTGTTGTGGCCTGGGGAAGAGGCGCCCGATTACAGGATGTTCCACGTGGAACATGGCAAATTGACGGAAGAATAAATTGTCCGGAGAGAGCTCAGTAGCTGCCTTCATTGCGAGCAGTTGCAGAGGTCATTCCGGTACATTCCTTCAGGAGTCTCGAATGAGCGAATCGAACTACAATTCCTCCAGCATCAAAGTCTTGAAAGGACTGGATGCGGTGCGAAAGCGTCCCGGCATGTACATCGGGGATACCGATGATGGTACCGGCCTGCACCACATGGTCTTTGAGTTGGTGGATAACTCCATCGACGAGGCTCTTGCCGGTTACTGCTCCGAAATTGGTGTGATTATTCACCCCGATGAATCCGTGACTGTAAAAGACAATGGTCGCGGTATTCCCGTGGATCTTCACGAAGAGGAAGGTGTTTCCGCGGCGGAAGTCATCATGACAGTTCTTCATGCCGGCGGTAAGTTCGACGACAACTCCTATAAGGTGTCCGGTGGTCTGCACGGTGTGGGTGTTTCCGTAGTAAACGCGCTCTCCTCTACCCTGACTCTCACGATTCGTCGTGAAGGCAAGGTCTACGAGCAAAGCTACACCCACGGTGTGCCGAATGCGCCATTGTCGGAAGTTGGCGACACTGACGCCTCCGGAACCAAAGTGCACTTTATTCCTTCTCCGGATACCTTCACCCATATCCAGTTCCACTACGATATCCTGGCCAAGCGTCTTCGTGAGTTGGCATTCCTGAACAGCGGCGTTCGGATTCGTCTGACGGACGAGCGCACGGGTAAGGAAGAAGTCTTTGAGTATGAAGGCGGTCTGAAGGCATTTGTAGAGCACCTGAACACCAACAAGACACCGTTGAACCGGGTGTTCCACTTTAACCAGGAACGTGAAGATGGCATTTCCGTAGAAGTGGCAATGCAGTGGAACGATGCCTTCCAGGAGAATATCTTCTGCTTCACCAATAACATTCCCCAGCGGGATGGTGGTACTCACCTGGCGGGCTTCCGTGCGGCCCTGACCCGTTCGCTGAACAACTACATCGAACACGAAGGGCTGGGCAAGAAATCGAAGGTGAGCACCTCTGGTGACGATGCCCGTGAAGGCTTGACGGCGATCATCAGCGTTAAGGTTCCCGACCCGAAATTCTCATCTCAGACGAAAGATAAACTGGTGTCGTCAGAGGTGAAGACCGCCGTTGAGCAGGAGATGTATCAGGTCTTTGCTGAGTATCTCCAGGAACAGCCTAATGAAGCCAAGCAGATCGTCAATAAAATGATCGAAGCTGCTCGCGCCCGGGAAGCGGCACGGAAAGCGCGGGATATGACCCGCCGCAAGGGTGCCCTGGATATCGCAGGCTTGCCCGGAAAACTGGCAGACTGCCAGGAGAAGGACCCTGCCCTCTCTGAACTGTTCATAGTGGAGGGTGATTCTGCGGGTGGCAGCGCCAAGCAAGGGCGTGACCGTAAGACTCAGGCCATTCTCCCGCTAAAGGGTAAGATCCTGAACGTCGAGAAAGCCCGATTCGACAAGATGCTGTCTTCTGCTGAAGTTGGCACCCTGATCACCGCTCTGGGATGTGGCATTGGACGGGAAGAATTCAACCCGGACAAATTGCGCTATCACTCCATTGTGATCATGACCGATGCTGATGTGGATGGTTCCCATATTCGGACCCTGCTTCTCACCTTCCTGTTCCGTCAGATGCGTGAAATCATCGAGCGTGGTCATGTCTTTATCGCGATGCCACCGCTGTACAAAGTGAAGCGTGGGAAGCAGGAGCAGTACCTGAAGGATGAGAAGGCTAAAGAGGCCTACCTTACCCAGACGGCTCTGGAAGGTGCTCAGCTGTATGTGAACCCGGAAGCCCCTGCGATCAAGGACTCTGCGCTTGAGACCATGGTTAAGGACTATCAGGCGGTGATGGCGATGATTGATCGCTTGTCTCGCGCTTACCCGGCCAAGGTACTTGAGCAGATGCTTCACAATGTGACGCTGAAGCCGGAACACCTGAAAGAAGAAGCGGACGTTGCCCGATGGGTAGCCCGTCTTGGCGAAGGTCTGAACCTGGATACCCGTACCGGCACCAAGTACACCTTCTCCGTAACCAAGGACGAAGAACGAGATCTCTATCTGCCGAAAGTGACCATTTACGTTCATGGCATGCCCAATGATCATGTATTTGGCCACGAGTTCTTTGAATCATCTTCATACGCAGCCATCGCCCGCATGGGTGAGACACTGGATGGCCTGATCGAAGACGGAGCCTACATCCAGCGTGGTGAGCGCAAGCAACCGGTACTTTCTTTTGAAGGTGCTCTTGAATGGCTGATGAAGGAAGCCCAGCGCGGACTGAATATCCAGCGCTACAAGGGACTGGGTGAAATGAACCCGGAGCAGTTGTGGGAAACGACCATGGATCCGGAAACCCGTCGCATGATGAAGGTAACGATCGAGGATGCCTTTGCTGCTGATCAGATCTTCACAACCCTGATGGGTGATGATGTTGAACCTCGGCGCGACTTTATCCAGACCAATGCACTGGAAGTGACCAATCTGGACGTTTGATTCTTCATTATGCTGTTTAAAAAACGAGGACCTTGTGTCCTCGTTTTTTTTGCCCTTCATAAACTGCCCGGTTGCCTCACAACCGCCCTCGCCCGCTTTCATTGGTTTTGCCATCAACCGGACATGGATTGGCGTTACGCTAAATAGATGAACCTTGGCGGGCACACCTATTGCTTTAGCCTTAAATGAATACGGTCATTCCAATAAGTCTCATACAGGGAACTCACATGAGTAGCATACATTTTATCGGTGGTGAAAAAGGTGGTGTAGGGAAATCAATGACCTCCCGGCTCCTGGCACAGTACTACATTGATCGGGAGACGCCGTTTCTGGGGTTTGATTCTGATGCATCCCATGGCACCTTTTCGCGGTTTTACGGGGAGTTCGCTTCGTCAGTGATTGTGGCGGAAGACGACAGCCTTGACGGGATTATCGAAGCCTGTGAATCGCAGCCGGATCACGACCTGATTGTTGACCTGGCCGCGCAAACCTCAACCAGACTCGGAGAGTGGATCGAAGAAGCGGATGTGTTCGGGCTGTTTTCCGAACTTGGTTATACGGTTTACCTCTGGCATGTGATGGATGACGGAGCGGATTCCGTAGACCTGCTGGCCAGGGTATTGTCACGTTATCCACAGCCGGAACTGCGGTTTGTGGTTGTACAAAACCTGGGGCGTGGTAGCAATTTCAGTGAGCTGCATGATTCCAAACCCTACCAGGAAGCAATGGCACGTGGTGCCTACCTGTTCGAGTTGGGCAAACTCAATCCAAAGCTTGCCCATAAAGTGGACTTTGCCAATGCCAGTTTCTGGGCGGCGGCCAATAACCGGGATCTTATGAATATGGCTGAACGACAGAGAGTCAGAGTTTGGCTGAGGAACAACTACGGCCAACTGGATAAACTACTGGCAAACGAATAGCCGAAGGAATTGGGCGTGGCAGGTATTTGCTCAGACACTGCCTGAGAGCGATGTCTGAGCAAGATGAAGGCTATGAAGCAGGCTACTTTCCGGTAGCTGATTCGTTTGATGCTTTTTTCTTCTCATCCTTTTCCTGAAGGTGTGGCGCCATGACCTCCTCCAGAGTGTAACCGGTGAGACGGCGAATGGTTCGCCACAGGTAATAGAAGATCAGCATCATCATGATCATCGAGGGAATGGCGATCATGGGATAACTCACCAGGGTCATCCTGCCGAGTTCTTCATTGAAAGCCTGGGTGCCTGCCGGGCTGGTGACAATCCAGCGGGCAATCACGTAGTTCATGATAGATGAGAACAGGAAGGTACCTGAGAAATAGTAACTCGCCTTAAGCAGCCGCAGCTCGAACTCATCGACACTGCCCTTCTCTTCCAGCGACCTGTGAATTTTATCCACATCCAGAACACTGGGATTGTAGAGCAAGGTACGAACCAGAGGGTACTTGGTTCGGGTGGATATCAGCACAGCGAGCCCGATAACGGCAGGGACTGCTGCTTCCTTGATGGCCAACCACTGTGGATCCAGTTCCATCAGACCAATGCCGCCGGTCAGACCTACGCTGACAAGACCGAGAACCGCAATGAAGTTCTTCTTGTTGTAGCGTATAAGCTCAAACAGCCCCCACCCGAGCGGGAAGGCCAGGCCGAGCAGCAGTGCGTTCACATTTCCCAGGTATTCATCGCCACTGAGTTTCATCAGGATGACGGACGGGATGACAATACTGACCAGTAAATCCACCCAGGGGCGGGGTTTGTGGTCGGGCGTGGCGGAATTGCTCGGAGAGGTCATAGATCAGCCTGGATTGGTTCGACAATAGCGGTGACAGGCTCCTTTCAGGGATCTGTCAGAAACAGGGTGTTCAGGCAGTATACGATGAATTCCTGGCCAATCGAAGGCCGGGAAAATCTATCAACTGGGGTAAACTCGTCTTTATCCACAGCTTTGAATAGACAGCTCTGAATAAAAAGGAATCTTTGTGCGCGCCTACGCTGATAACGATTACCCTGCTGACCATAAACCCGACTGGAAAGTGATCTCCGGGCTATGGCCCTATCTCGCCGAATACCGTGGCCGGGTTGTGTTGGCGCTGGTCTTTCTGGTGTTCGCCAAACTGGCCACGGTGGCAACGCCGATTGCCCTGAAATACATCATCGATTATCTGGATCAGAACCGCGGAGACGAGCTGCTGTTGTGGATACCGGTACTGCTCGTGGTTATCTATGGCGCACTGAGATTTGGCAGCACGCTGTTCGGTGAGCTAAGGGATGCAGTCTTTGCCAGGGTGGCGGAAAGGGCCATGCGGAGAATTTCCCTCAGGATCTTTCGACACCTGCATCAGCGTGAGTTGTCGTTTCATCTGGATCGGAAAACCGGTGGACTGGCCCGCGACATTGAACGCGGTACCAACGGCATCAGCTTCCTTTTGCGTTTCACCCTGTTCAATATCGTCCCTACCCTGCTCGAAATCCTCATGGTTGCCGGAATCCTGTTAGTGGCGTTCAACGTTGCTTACGTCGTGGCTATTCTGGTTTCGGTCGTTGTGTATGTCGCGTTTTCTATCAAGGTAACTGAATGGAGAACCCGGTTTGTGCGGGAGGCCAACGCCCGGGATAACCAGTCCAACTCCCGGGCTGTGGACAGTTTGCTGAACTACGAGACGGTGAAGTACTTCAATAACGAGGCGTTCGAAGCGGATCTCTATGATCGTGACCTCGAGGACTGGGAGCAGGCACGGCTGAAAAACCGGCTGTCACTGGCTACGCTGAATGCGGGACAGGCGCTGATTATCGGTGTGGCGCTGATCACCATCATGGCAATGGCGGTACAGGAAGTGGCTTTGGGCAAGATCACTCTTGGCGACTTCACCATGATCAACGCCTACCTGATCCAGCTGTTCATTCCCCTCAATGCGCTCGGTTTTGTTTACCGGGAAATACGCCAGGCGCTTGTGAACGTGGAGCGGTTATTCAAACTGCTTGGGGATAACCCGGTTGTTGTGGATAAACCCGATGCGCCACCGTTGATTGTGGATAACGGCAAGGTCTGCTTTGACCATGTGGATTTCTCCTACCGCCAGGACCGGCCGATATTGAAAGACGTGAGTTTTACCATTCCGGCCGGTAAGACCCTCGCCGTGGTAGGCGCCAGCGGTGCCGGAAAATCTACCCTCGCACGGCTGTTGTTCCGTTTTTTCGATGTGGATAACGGCAGTATCCGGATCGATGGCCAGGATCTCCGTGACGTGACTCAGGACAGCCTGAGGGCGGCGATAGGCGTGGTTCCCCAGGATACGGTACTGTTCAACGATACCCTGTACCGGAACCTGGCCTACGGTCGGCCGGGGGCCAGCGAAGAAGAAGTCCATCATGCTGCCAGGCTGGCGCATCTTGAGACATTTATCCACAGCCTGCCGGAAGGCTATGAGACCCGGGTCGGAGAGCGAGGGCTGAAACTGTCCGGAGGCGAGAAACAGAGAGTGGCCATTGCCCGGGTTATCCTCAAGAATCCGCCACTGCTGATCCTCGACGAAGCCACGTCGTCCCTGGATTCAATATCCGAACAAGCGATTCTTGGTGCGCTGAGGGAAATCAGCCGGCAGCGTACAACGCTGGTCATTGCCCACCGACTGTCTACCATTCGGGATGCTGACGCCATATTGGTGATGGATGCTGGCCGTATTGTGGAAGCCGGTCACCATGGGGAACTGCTGGCCCGGGGTGGACACTACGCCCGCCTCTGGGAACAGCAGAACTGCAGTGAGCAATCAAACGCTGATCTCTGACAACTTATCCACAAGTCGTGCGCTGTCCCCAGATGCTGTGGACAGCGTGCATTGGTTTACCGTTGCATTAACTGCCGTGCGAGCCCGGAAGCCCGGTTTACCTGTTGCCCGGTACTTTCTTTGAGTACCTCCGGGTTTCCGGTAATCAGGCTGAACCAGTTTTTTGCCCGGGTAATGCCGGTGTAGACCAGCTCTCTTGTCAGCACCGGGCTCATGCGGTCAGGCAGCACCAGGCAGGTGTGGTTGAACTCGGAGCCCTGGGATTTGTGAACGGTCATGGCGTAGACAGTTTCAAGCTGCTGCAAACGGCTGGGGGATATCCAGCGGATACCATCGGTACCGTCGCCACTGGGGAAAGCGACCCGGGACACCAGGGATACTCGCTCACCGTCGGGTTCGCCCCAGGGAACCCGGAACGTGATACCTATATCTCCGTTCATCAATCCGAGGTTGTAATCATTCCCGGTGATCAGCACTGGCCTGCCTGCATACCACCACCCTTCCGAGCTGTGGATAAGTTTTTCGGCCAGCAGTTGCTGAGTGATCAGTTCATTCAGCCCCTCGACTCCCCAAGGCCCCTGGCGCAGGGCGCACAAGATCTGGAAGTCATTGAAGGCGCCGATAACCTCGCGGGCAAGTTCATCCCACTCGGCCCGGGTACTGTGGGCGCCGAGCTGGTGGTTCCTGATCAATGAAAGGTAGTGGCGGTAGCCAGTGGGTGTGGATAACTCCTGCCCATGGACGATCCGGCCATTGCCGCCGTTGTGGAAAGCTTCTGGCGACCCGCTGACACTGTGCCGGGCGATACGGGCCAGGGTGGCGACAGGATCTGGCCTGTGGTCATGGCCGTTAAGCCAGATAACGTCGCTAAAGCCACCGGTACGGATTTGTTCCAGTATGTTGGCGCCCAGAGTGCCATCGTTGACCGCTTCGGCCAGCTGGCGTATTCCGCTGTCTTCGGTGAACCGGTAGCTTTTGCGCAGCATGGCCACCGCCTGGTCTAGGCCAATGCCATTGTTATCCACAAGCTCGTCAGGCAGTGACTGTCCGCTCACCGCGTTGAGCCATTTTACGGTCTGCGGTCGGTAGTGTGCTTTACGGGCCCGCTGGCAGAGCTCTCCGAGAACGGCTCCGGCGTCGACGGACGCGAGCTGGTCTTTGTCACCCAGCAGAACTAACTGGGCATGGGATGGCAGGGCGTCGAACACGGAGGCCATCAGGTCAACGTCGACCATGGAGGCTTCGTCAATGACGAGGATATCCACAAGCAGTGGGTTGTCGTGATTGTGGCGGAATTGTCGTGTGTCTGGTCGGCTACCCAGCAGTCGGTGCAGGGTCGTCACCCGGGTAGGAATATCCTCCTGCGTGACGTTGCCAGGTAGTTGCGTAAAGGGCAACTTGCTGACGGCGTTGCCGATGGATTCGTTTAACCGCGCTGCGGCCTTTCCGGTCGGAGCCGCCAGTCGGATACGGAAACGCCGGCCAGCCCGATCCGGGCTTTCGGTGGCAACCGCCTGCAGCGCGGCAAGCAGGTTAACCACCGTGGTGGTCTTGCCGGTACCCGGCCCTCCGGTAATCACCGCAAACCGATTACGGGCTGCCAGGGCACAGGCTGCCCGCTGATAATCCACCCCGGGCTGGGGTTGGAAAAGTACGTCCAGAGCCCGGGCCAGTGTTTGTGCTGCTGGCCCCTGAGGATTCTCCAGTGCGGTCTGTGCTGCCAGCCGGGTTTCAATACCTTCGGCTATGCGTTGTTCATAACGCCAGAGCCGGCGCAGGTAAAGGTGAGTACCATCCAGTACCAGGGGTGTAGTGTGTGAGCCATCACTTACTGCCTGGCTATTCTCCAACAAGGCCATAGCCTGAGATAGAGACACTTGAGCGAGAACCTCGGCGGGGTTCAGTGTGGCCAGAACCTCGAGCTGCTCGTCTGACAGATGTCCGTTCCGGCCCTCTTCGGGAGGGATCGCCAGGGCGCGGTCGGCATCGTCCAGCAGGGATGCCAGGTCGATGCAGACATGGCCGCGTCCTACCTGATGGGAAGCCAGGGCCGCCAGCAGCAGCACCAAAGGTTCTGGCGTCTCTCCCTGCTCTTTGCACAGAGAATGGATCAGGTTGGCAAAGGCGACATCCAGCGGGCGGATCCACTCCGCCTGGCGCCAGTGCTCCAGCAACTCATTGAGTTGTGTCAGGCTGTTCAGCTCCGGGGCCTGGCTGGTTTGTCGGGGCGTATCGTCTGGTGCGTCCAGGTCCAGCGTGAACTGGTTGTCAGTCTGTCGGGTGCGGCTCATGCGGCATCCTCCGTAGCCGGTCCGGCGCCATCGAAGAGCCGATCCAGCTGTTCAATCAGTGCTCGGGGAGGTTTGTCGGTGAACGCCCCTGCTCCCCGCGCATGGATGCCGCGAAGGAAAAGATAAACCGCGCCGCCAATGTGCTGGTCGTAGTCGTACTCCGGCAACCGGGCTTTCAGCAAACGGTGGAGGGCCAGCAGGTAAAGCACGTACTGCAGGTCGTAACGCTTGTCGAGAATGGCCTGGCCCATGGTCTGTTCGGTATAGGCATTGTGGTCATCGCCGAGGGCGTTGGATTTATAGTCGAGCACGTAGTATCGGCCCTCATGTTCAAAGACCAGGTCGATGAAACCCTTGAGCATGCCGTTGAATCGTCGGTTATCCACAAGCATCCGGTCGGCCTTCTCGAGGGTATGCTCACGGACCAGATTATCCAGAGCGCGGGTGGATACCTCACAGCTTTCAAACCAGAACTCCAGCTCTGCACGAGCGCCGACCAGCGCTTTCAGGGCAACCCGACGGTCCTGCTGCCGGTTCAGGGGCAGCGGGGTGGTAATCAGTGCCAATACCCACTGTTCCAGAGTGTCGACCCATTCGCTCCAACCCCGGGTGGCACAACGACGGGTCAGGTACTCCCTGAGTAATTCAGAGTTATCCACAACCTCTGCAAAGCCCTGCTGAGTGCACCATTCAAGCACCTCATGGAGGAAGGTACCGGGGCCAGCGCCTTTCGGGAACTGATGCAGGGAATACCCGGAGACGGACAATGCGACGCTCTCTTCGGTGTTCTGGGCAGCTTCCTCAAGCAGGTTCTGGCTTTCAGCATCTTCTACTTCTCCCGCAAACACGACGCCGGTACCGGCCAGCCCTGTGTACTCGATGGACGAGTAGCTGGCAATCCACCAATCCTCCCTGGCCTCCCGCGTGGATTCGAGGGCTGGGCCCAGAGCGTCAGGTGCCTGCTCGCTGTAGGCCAGTTCACTGGCCTCCGGCAAGGGCATCAGCGTTATCGTCTCGTCGCCGTTGGCCAGGGGTTGAAGACTCGCTGTCAGCCCTCGCTGTTCCATGGCCTCACCACCCAGCAGGTAGCCCAGTCCACTGCGGGACCAGCTTTCAATGGCGGCGACACCAACCCATGTGGCATAGCGGGCCCGGGTCAGTGCGACGTAGAGTTTCCGGATATCCTCACCTAGTCGTTCCCGGTCAGCCCGAACGAGGTCTTCAGGCTCCGGATCAAAGATGGTTGTCAGGTGGCCGTTGTTGTCGTGATAACGGACATAGGCCTGGCGTTCGTTTTCAGCGCGGAAAGCTGTGCCGAACGGCAGGAACACCAGCGGGTATTCCAGGCCCTTGGACTTATGCACAGTGATCACTTTCACCAACCCGGCATCGCTTTCCAGACGCAGAGTCCGGTATTCATCTTCTTCATCCGCGGCTCTCAGGATCTGGGCGTAGTGATGCACCAGAGCATGCTCGCCGTCGAGTTGCAGGCTGTCTTGCTGGAGTAGTTCGGCGATGTGCAGAATGTCCGTAAGCCGACGTTCACCGTCGGGCTGTTTGAGCAGCCGGGCAGGCACATCGAAATCCATCAGGAAACTGCGAAGCATGGGCAGGACGCCCTGGTTTTGCCATTGCTCGTGGTAACCCATGAAGCGCTGAATTTCACGTTCCAGGGCAATTTCGTCGGTCAGAAGCTGGTCCAGGTCCTGCCAGGACTGCCCGAGTGTCGGGGTGGCCAGGGCTGCCCGGGTCAGAGCCAGTTGCCGGGGCTCGGCAAAGGCCCGAAGCCAGGTCAGCACCTCTTTGGATTCGGTGGAAGTGAGTACCGAGTCCCGGTCTGACAGGTAGACGCTCTTGATCTGGCGTTGGCCCAGGGCGTTGCGCACCGCCGCCGCTTCGCCACGGTTGTTTACCAGAATGGCTATGTCCTTCGGCTGCACCGGTTCCAGATCCGAGGGGCTATCCGCCAGGCTGAACCCGGCCTTGCCCTGCTGCCCAAGCGTCAGCAGGCGCGCAATCTCACTGGCACAGGATTCTGCAACGTCCGCCGTGGCTGTGCCCTTTGCCAGGGCTTTGAGGTTGCCGTTTTTATCTTCTTCCTGGCTGTCCAGTGTCCAGAAGCTGAGACTGGGCTGGGCGATACCTTCGATACACCACTGCCGTTTGGTGCCATTGGCATCCACGCTCTGGAACGGGAGTGGCGTCGCGTTTCCCTTGCCAAACAGGAACGCGCCGTCCTGGCTGTGCTGGTCGGCGTGCTCGAACACCCGGTTAACGGCATCCACCATGGCTTTTGAGGAGCGAAAGTTCCGGCCCAGGGTCCAGGTACGGTCCCGGGCGCCCTCCCGGGCCTCAAGATAGGTGTAGATATCCGCACCCCGGAAACCATAGATGGCCTGTTTGGGGTCACCGATCATCAGCAGGCAGGTAGCGGGGTCGTTACTGGCAACCCGATAGATGCGATTGAAGATCCGGTACTGGACCGGATCCGTATCCTGGAATTCGTCGATTAATGCCACCGGGAACTGGCGACGAATGGTGGCCGCCAGTTGTTCACCCCGGGGGCCGTGCAGGGCATCATCCAGCCGGGTGAGCAGATCGTCGAAGCCCATTTCCGAGCGCTGCTGCTTTTCCGATTCCAGCCGCGCTGCCACCCATTGACTGGCATGGCGGAGGATGTCTGAACGGGCAGTGGGCGGGTTGCGGCCGAACTCCACCAGCTCATGGATGGCATCGAATGCCGGATGATGGGGGGCAGGCCCCTCACCTTTGAGGATGGCCTCTAACCCCTCCGGGGTCTGATTTCTGAATCCGGCTTTGTCGAGTCCGTCCGGGAGCAGGTCCTCGGATGTAGCCCAGGTTGCCAGCGTGTCCCAGACTTTAACCATGGCATTTTTACTGGCGCCATGCAGGCGTTTGGATTTGTTGAGGTCGTTGAGCAGAGCAACGACGTCTTCCTGCCACTGGCCCCAGGGCCGGGTCTTCAATTCCCGGGAGCGGGCCAGGCGTTCGCTGACCACCCCGTTGATGGTTTCGCGAACATCGCCTCGGGTTGGTTCGAGCTCGCTGGCATCCGGCAGCAGGTTGCGGATGGACTGACGCAGCACGTCCGGGGTTTTCCAGTGGTTCAGAACTTCATCGGTCAGTTCGTCGGGTAGCGGGTAAATAAAGGTTCGCCAGTAGTCCCGAACCACATCGTCCAGCAGTTCACTCTGATCTGTCTCCAGGGTCAGTTTGAACAGGCTGCCGCTGTCAAAGGCGTGCTCGCTGAGCATGCGGTTGCACCAACCGTGGATAGTGGAAACGGCGGCTTCGTCCATCCATTCCGCTGCCAGCAGCAGCTTCTTGCGGCAGTCAGGCCAGGTCTCCGGATCTGGATAGCAGGCGTCACGAAGGTCAAACAGCAGCTGTGTTTCAGCCGAGGGTTCACCACTGTGATCCGAGAATACCTCGGCGGCCTGGGTCAGTCGGTTGCGGATCCGGTCCCGCAGCTCCTTGGTGGCGGCATCGGTGAAGGTCACCACCAGCAGATTGGGTGGCAGAATGCCTCCGGCCAGTGGTTCCCCGTCTTGCTGCCCGTGGCCGAGTACCAGGCGCACGTAGAGAATGGCGATGGTGAAGGTTTTGCCGGTCCCGGCACTGGCTTCGATGAGGGTGCTGCCACTCAGTGGCAGGGTCAGGGGATCCAGGTTCGGATTGCGGTTGGGCGTCATTTCGTTGCTCATGCCATACCCTCGATCTGGTCTGCTGCTCGTTTGCCCTGTTCCGCCTCCCACAGGGGTACATACAGTTGGTGTAGCAATGCCTCGAATTCACCACTGAGTATCAGAGCATCAGGATCGTTAAATGATCCACGCAGATAGCCGGTGTCCCGTTCAAGTGCGGTGGCGTAGGCCTGCCCGGCTTCGCTTTGGGCGCGTTCGTGGTCACCCAGATATTTTTTGCTCTGGTAATAGCTGGTGATCCAGGCAAACCCGGCCTCGCAATGTATTGGCAGGGTGCGGGTCGTGGCTTCCATCCAGGCGTCCAGTATGGCGTCCAGATGCTTTCTCGCCAGTTCCGGGGCTAACGGGGCGAACCGGAAGAGTCGTTTTTCCTCCTTGGCGAGTATCAGGGTCTCGAACGGCTGTGCGGTTAACTGTCCGGCGAGGTGAATCAGCCAGTCCCGCATCAGGTTGGCGTAGCGGACCTTTTTGCCGGACCCGGCTGTGGATAACAGGCTGGATGCCGCTACCACCAAGCGACATAGCTGACCCTCAGGGTTGCGGCGAAGTTCTCCGATCAGGTCTGCGACTTCAACGCCGCCCCGGGCGCTCTGATAGCCGTAATCGAAGGCCACCGGTTCTTTCAGAACTTCAGGCCATTCCGTCAGGGCGTGGCGGTATCGGCTATAAAGATCGGGCAGCCGCCCCGCCAGCTCACCGCGCAAACGGTGCTCGGTGACTCCCATGCCAAGATCACCCCGGCGCGCCATCCGATCCAGGGTGGATTCAATGCGTTCAGACAGCTCGTCTTCGGAGCCAGCCTTGAGCACGCCCTGCCGGATCAGTTCATTGTCCAGCCGCCAACGATCGAGGCCGTTAAGATCGAAGTTTTCGTTATCGGTATCCTCGTCATCCACATCCTCGAAATACACCTGCAAGCGGCGCTGATAGAAGGTATCGATGGGTTTCCTGAGGAAGTTGGCCAGGTCGTTGAGGGTCAGCGGTTCCTCCGGTGCCTGGTAAGACAATGTTTGCTGCTCTGTCGATAGACCGTCGGCGCCGTGGGCGCTGCGCCATTCCTGTTCGTAGGTGAACAGGCTGCGTGTGCGAAGCACCTCAGGCAGAGGCTTTGGAAGATGGCCTTCGCTGCCGGCAGAGGCATTCGACAGAGGGAAATAGTCCCGGCTGAAGGGTTGTAGCGGGTGTTGAGTAGTCAGCGCCCGGGTGACGGAAGGAGCGCTCTCTCCTGCAAGCGCCCAGAGGCAGTTCAGGTGGTCCTGAAGCTGTGCTACCAGAACCGAGGGTGGCCGTTCCGAGTCGTCTTTTATGCTGCGGCCCACCCAGCTGATATAGAGCTGTTCCCGGGCCGAGAGCAGCGCTTCAAGGAACAGGTAGCGGTCGTCTTCCCGGCGAGAGCGGTCGCCTGGCCGGTAGTCGTTGGCCATCAGGTCGAAGTCGACCGGGGGACGGGAACGCGGGTAGTCGCCGTCATTCATACCCAGCAGACAGACCCTGCGGAATGGGATGGCGCGCATCGGCATCAGGGTGGCGAAGTTAACTTTGCCCGCCAGGAAACGCTGGTTCAGGCCGCCTTCGTCCAGACCGGCCAATAGCACATCCCGGATGATGTTCAGGGGCAACGACTGTTCACTCAGCCCCGCCGCGAGAGAATCGTCCAGCCATTGCTCAAGCTGGCGGCGGAAGCGGTTCAGCAAGAGCAGGTCGTGGCCTTCCACCTTGTGGAAAAAGTGCTCAAGCATGTCTGAAAACAGAGTTTCCCACGCGTCTGGGGTTCTCGGTGTCTGAAGCTTTTGCCAGAGCTTTTCCAGACGATCCACAAACTCTGCCAGGCGGCCGGCAAGGTCAGCCTGGAGCCCACCGACTTCGCCATAGGGTTCTGTCCCGGACCAGGGGTCATCCTCGCCCATGCCGTAACCAAGCAGCATGGCCCGCAGCCCCGACTGCCAGGTGTTTCGTTCCAGATCCGCCGGCAGGTTCAGGCTCTCACGGTGCCTGCCATGCAGGCCCCAACGAATATTGGCACCTTCCACCCAGCGTCTGGCCAATGGAATGTCGCTCTCCTCAATGCCGAACCGGGAGCGAATACCGGGGACTTCCAGGAGGCTCAGGATCTCACTGACACCGAACCGGCTGCGGGGCAGTGACATCAGGGTTTCCAGGGCAATGACCACCGGTTCATGGTGGCGCTGGCCCTGATCGGAAATGGTGAACGGAATGTGTCGTTTACTGCCTGCACGGTAGCGGCCGAATACCGCCTGGATATGAGGGGCGTAGACGTTGATATCGGGCACCATCACCATGATGTCCCGGGGTCGGAGATCGGTGTCGGTATTGAACGCGGCCAGCAGCTGGTCATGGAGAATCTCGACTTCTCTCTGCGGGCTGTGGGCATTGTGAAAGGCCACGGAATGATCCCGGGTCAGCTCCAGATGGCGCTGCTCGCTGCGAATGTCCTGCAGGGGTGTCAGGTTGTAGATGTCGTTCTGCAGTTGGTGCAGCAGTGTTGGGTCGGCTGGGTCACCGTGGTCGGAAAAGATGTCGATCTTCTGGTCCGGGGTGCCGAGCCTGCCCTGGTATTCCTCAGGATTGTCGAATTCATCGAGCAGACGGATATAGTCCCTGCCCTGTTTGCCCCAGGCGGCGAGCAGAGGGTTTGCATGCTGGTGCAGGTGGTCCGGGTCGGCAATCTTCGAGAGTGCCGGGTGGGTGGCGCCACGCTTCCGCTCAGCGTGCAGGAGATCCCGGTCACTGACAATATCGGCCCAGTAGTACTGGCAGGGGTTGTGGACACACAGCACCACCTGGCTGAACCGGCTCAGTACCGACAAAGCCTCCAGAGCCTGCCTTGGCAGCGATGATACACCAAAGACCACGATGCGCCCGGGCAGCCGGGAGGGGTTTGCCGGAGACGGCAGGCGCTCGCCCTCTGCCATGAATCGGGTGTGGATCTGTGACCGGCTGGTGTGGGCCTCGGGCCCCACGTCTTCCACCAGTTTTCGCCACAGCAGTGGCTGCCAGAGGGTTTCTGGCGTCAGGGCCTTTTCTTCCCCCCTGGCGCTGATCAGCACATCGCGCCCCTGTTCCCAGGCGCTGAGCCAGTCTGCCCGGAACACCTGGTACTGATCGAACAGGTCCGCCACCTTTTCAGCCAGCTGGAAATTGCGCAGATCGCTATCGGCCCCCTCCAGAAAGCGCGCCAGTGGGAGAAACGCGTCGTCCTGCCCCACCAGTTCCGGCAGTAGTCGGTACAGTCGCCACACCAGACGGCGCTTGTCGAAGGGGGATTGCTCAGGAACTTCGCCATCAGGCAAAACCGCCCGGTAGGCCTGCCAGATAAAGCGGGCGGGAAACAGGAAATCCATGCCGGCGGCAATGCCCAGACCACCCTCGATACCGTCGTCTGAACGCTTCTCGGCCAGCGCCAGCTTGAGCCACTGGGCGATACCGTTACTCTGAACCAGAAAGGTTTCGCTCTCCAGAGGTGGCAACGGGTTCTCCCGGCACAGGAACACCACAGCCCGGCGGAGGTCTTCCAGATGGTTGGCGTGGATAGCGTGAAAACCCGGTTTGATGGCAGATGGTGCGGCCATGTGACTCCCTGTGTGAATTGCAATGCTGTTCCCCGGTACAGGGTACCGTAACTGGCACCGGAAACGGACCGTGATAGAGTTGTAAGCGGTATAAGCACTCGCATCAAGGTTTTCCTGTTTCCCTATGAAGCAACTAACGCAGGCGTCCCCGCCCAGGGCAGCCGATCTCGAAAATCCCCTGTATTACCTGGAGAACATGGAGACAGTTCTGGGCTGGGTTCTGACCCACCACAGGGATCTGCTGACCGCAGAGGAATCGATACAGCTTGATCGGTTTTTTCACCTTTCCCCCGCAGCACGGGCGTTGTTGACCCGGATGGTTATGCGCACCGGAGATCTGTTTCGTGTGGATAAGTTGTCCTATCCGGAAATCGGCGTTCCGGAGGCTGAGGCAATCTCGGAACTTGTTCAGGGACATTGGCTGGACAATAGCCCCCTGCTCTCCCTGGACGATCTGTTTCGTCTGTTCACTCTCGGAGATCTGCGCAACGGTTTTGCTCGGGTACTGGCGGATCTCGGTCAGCCAAAGACTGTGTCCAAAGGGCGGATGCGGGATCTGCTGGCTGAGGCATTCTCTGAGCCCCGGTTGCTGACTGACTGGCCCGGCGATGGATACGGGCCGGTGGCTCGAGTCTGGGGGATGGATCTGTTCGAGCGAATTCGGTTGATGTTTTTTGGCAACCTTCGCCAGAGCTGGCCGGATTTCGTGCTGGTGGAGCTGGGCCATCAGCGATATGAGGAGGTGGCCTTTGAGCCGGAATCCAGAGCGTTCCAGCGGCGTGAGGATGTGGATAACTATCTCGCCATGCACCAGTGTCGGGAACGCCTGGATCAGGGAATGCCGGCAAACGAGGTATGGCCCATGGTGCCGGATGCCACCGACAATCCGTGGCTTGCTGGCCGGCGGGATCGTCTGCTGCTTGAGCTGGGCCGGCAGGCAGAGCGCCAGGGTGAACGGGAACTGGCCCTGGCGGCGTACACGGCCGTTAACCACCGTGAGGCACGGTTGAAACAGCTGCGCCTGCTGGAGCGGATGAAGCGGTTCGAGGAAGCCTGGAGGCTTGCCCTGAGCTGGCAGCAAAAGAGAGATAGCGCGGCCAATGAAGCCGAAGTGCAGGGTATGGAACGGATCATCAAGCGGCTGGCGGTGAAAGTCGGAGCACCGGTGCCGGAGATTCCGGAGCGGCCATCGCTGGAGGAATGGACATTAAGCCTGCCAAAGCCGGACAGCCTGTCGGTGGAGATAGCCGTGCGGGACCACCTGACCACAGAGCAGGCACCTGTGGCCTATGTGGAAAACACCCTGATCAACGGCCTGTTTGGCCTGCTCTGCTGGCAGGCAATTTTTGACCCCGTACCCGGCGCTTTTTTCCATCCGTTTCATGTGGGGCCAGTGGATCTGACCCGGGAGGATTTTGTTGCCCGTCGGCAAGCTCTGTTTGATCAGTGTTTCGGCGCCCTCGACCGTGGTGATTATCGGGAGCGTATTCTGCAAACCTGGGATACCAAAGAAGGTATCGCAAATCCATTCGTGATCTGGCCAGCGTTAACCCGGGAGTTGCTGGAAGTGGCTATGGACTGCATTCCCGCAGATCACCTGACGGCGATTTTTAAGCGTTTACTGGGCAATATCCGGGAGCATCGCAGTGGCTTTCCCGACCTGATCCGATTTTATCCACAGGCCGAAGCTGTGGATAACCGTTATGAAATGGTTGAGGTTAAAGGCCCGGGTGACCGCTTGCAGGATCATCAGGTCCGCTGGCTTGAATTCTTTGCCGAACAGGGCATTCCTGCCAGCGTCTGCTATGTCCGCTGGCAGGAGGATGGCGCCGTCGATGCATCAGGTGAATCCGGGTGAAGGTTGCCGTCCGCACCCTGTGTGAGTTTGCCGCCCGCCGCGGGGATCTGGATTTCCGTTATACCCCGGCGCCCAGTGCCGAAGAGGGGATTGCCGGGCACCAGGCGCTTCAGGCTCGTCGGGGCTATGGCTATAAAAGTGAATACCTGCTGAGCGGAACCTGCCTGGGCCTGGAGTTGTCCGGCCGGGCGGATCTGTACCATCCCCACCGCAACAGGCTGGAAGAGATCAAGACCCACCGGGGCGATGTGTCGCGCATACGGGAGCACCAGCGAGCACTGCACCGGGCCCAGTTGCGTGCCTATGGCGCCCTGCTGTGTCGACAGCAACAGCGCCGCAGTATTGAACTGTCTCTGGTGTATTACGATGCCAGCCGCGACAAGGAATCGCCGCTGACCGAGACCGCCGGTGCCGGGGAACTCTGGCTGGAGCTGGAAGCCCTTTGCCGACTGTACAAAGACTGGGCTGAACAGGAAGAACACCATCGGGAACAACGGGATGCGTTGCTGAAGCAACTGAGGTTCCCGTTTCCGGATTTCCGGCCCCGCCAGAGAGCCCTCTCTGAGGCCGTATACAAAAACACCATGCGTTCCGGA
Source organism: Marinobacter salinexigens (assembly GCF_008370345.1). Taxonomy (GTDB): domain Bacteria; phylum Pseudomonadota; class Gammaproteobacteria; order Pseudomonadales; family Oleiphilaceae; genus Marinobacter; species Marinobacter salinexigens. The sequence goes on from NZ_VTUU01000003.1 coordinate 118,880, forward strand.
ACCTTGTTACTGGAGGCACCCACGGGTCTCGGCAAGACCATGGGCACATTGTTTCCGGGATTGATGGCGATGCCGGCCGCAGGGCAGGACCGGCTGTATTATCTCACCTGCCGAAACACCGCTCGCCAGCTCGCGGTCGAGGCAATTGAGCGCTTGCGCCACGCCCGCAAAGACCCCGGACCCTGGCCACTGAGAACCCTGGAGCTGGTGTCGAAAGACGATGCCTGTGAACACCCGGACAAGGCCTGTCATGGCGACTCTTGCCCTCTGGCCCGGGGCTTTTTCGACCGGTTGCCGGATGCCCGGGCGGAAGCAGTGCAAAGCAGGACGAGCCTCACCCGGGAAGAAGTGGCGCGTATCGCTGCGGGGCATGGTGTCTGCCCCTACTTCCTGGCACAGGAACTGGCTCGTTGGAGTGATGTGGTGATCGCGGACGTAAACCGGATGTTTGACCAGTCCGCCCTGCTCCATGGCTTTATTCGCCAGAATGGCTGGAAGGCCGGGATATTGGTGGATGAGGCCCACAACCTGGTGGACCGTGCCCGGGGCATGTATTCCGGCCAACTGGAGCAGCAACGGTTGTTGCAGGTCCGGAAAAAAGCGCCCAAGGTGCTGAAAAAGGCCCTCGATAGAACCGCGCGAACCTGGCAGTCGATGATCCGCGAACGGGACGACGACAGCGTTGAATTTCTTGATACCCTGCCGCCGGGTCTGATGAGCAGTCTTCAGGGCATGGTCTCGGCGATCACCGATTACCTTGTGGATAACCCTCCGGATCAGGGTTTGCAGGAGCTGCTGTTTGAAGCCGTTGGCTTTATCAAGCTGGCGGAAGAATTCGGTCAACATTCTCTCTGTGAATTCCGGCGAGTCGGCCGCGGGCGTGCCCGCCTGGCCATCCAGAACCTGATACCGGCGGACTTTCTGAGGCCCCGCTTTGAGGCTGTCGATTCAACGTTGCTGTTTTCTGCCACGCTGAGCCCCGGCGTGTATTTCCGGGATCTGCTGGGTATGCCGGATGACACCTCGTTCCTGGCACTGCCCAGCCCCTTCCGGGCCGACCAGTTGCAGGTAAAGTTCACGCCTGGCATCAGCACCCGCCAGGCCGATCGGGAGCACTCACTGGAACCCATAGCGGATCTGATCGCCAGCCAGTACCGGGAGTGCCCCGGGCATTACCTGGCGTTTTTTAGTAGCTTCAGATACGCCCGTGCGGTCAGCGATGCGCTGGCTGAGAGGGCGCCGGATATTCCCCAGCGTTCCCAGCAACCAGGCATGTCGGAACAGCAACGGCAGGCCTTTCTGGACGAATTTCAGCAAACACCGGGCAAGGTAGCCTTTGCGGTGCTGGGAGGCGTGTTTGGCGAAGGGATTGACCTGCCGGGCGAGCAGCTGATTGGTGCTTTCGTGGCAACCCTTGGATTACCACCGTTTGATGACTGGCATGAAATTCTGAAACAGCGACTCCACCGGCGATTCGGCGCTGGCCAGGAGTACACCTACGTCATACCCGGATTGCAGAAGGTAGCCCAGGCCGCGGGCCGGGTCATTCGAACCCCTGACGACCGGGGAGTGATCTGGTTGATTGATGATCGGTTCATGCAGCCAGCCATCAAACGTTTGCTGCCGGAATGGTGGTTTTCGGCATAGATATATATGTCGCATGTGTTGTCAGTTGTTACATATATCTATGGAAAAGTTGTGATGTCTCTCTAGAATGCGTGGCCTGATTGGACAACCCCGGATTTTTCAAGGACACAGGCTGCAAATGAACCAGACCGATCTCGTATTCCAGAGCTATGGCCGCTGTTGCCGCAAGGACGATTTTTTCGTGGATTTCTACGATTTCTTTATGTCCAGCTCAGATGTCATTCGTAATCGCTTTGTGGATACGGATATGGCCGCCCAGCGCCACCTGCTGCGAAATGGCGTGATGCAGCTGATCCTGGTTGCCCGGGGTATGTCAGACCGTAAATTGCGGGATCTTGGGGAAAGCCACAACCGGAGCAACTACAACATTGATCCGGGTTGGTATGACCTGTGGCTGAATTCGCTGCTGAAAACGGTACGCCTGCATGATCCCGAGTACACACCTGATTTGGGCGAAGCCTGGCGGGATGTGCTGAGACCGGGCATTGATCTTATTCGTGGTGCCTACTGACGCCCCAAGCTTTCAGGCCTGGGGAAGACCGGTATGGTGATGTCCCCAGGTGAACTGCTCGGCCCAGGCCAGGGCATCGGCCAGCGGTACTGGTTTGCTGTACAGATAACCCTGGGCTGAGCCACAGCCCAGTTCGATCAGACGGGCTTCCACCTCCGGATCCTCAATGCCCTCGGCGACCGTGCGGCGCCGGAAGCTGTGGGACAGATTGAGAATCGCCTCGACAATCATCCCATCCTCCCCATCAAGCATATCGCTGACGAACGACCGGTCAATCTTGATTTCCTGAACGTCCAGTTTGCGAAAGTGATTAAGTGACGAGTAGCCCGTGCCAAAGTCATCCAGAGCAATCTCAACGCCCTGCTGACGGCAGAACGCCAGGTTTTCCACCACCATATCTATGTCATCCAGGGCGGTGGTTTCGAGTACTTCCAGGATCAGACGTGACCGCACCTCATTGTTGCACGGGCCCAGAATTTCCCGCATATCGCTGCGAAACTGATCACTCAGAAAGTGGGACGGGCTGAGGTTGACGCTCACACGAAACGGTAGTCCGTTGCAGACAAAGCGTTTGATTTCCCGGATGGCGGTATTGAGAACGAACAGGCCGAGCCGTCGGGCGTGCTCTGTATATTCAATATGCACCAGAAAGTGGGCGGGGCTGAGTAACCCTTCTTCCGGGTGCCGCCAGCGAATCAGTGCTTCAAACCCCTCTACCTGCCTTTGTTGCAGATTTATCCTTGGCTGATAGAAGAGCTCCAACTGATTATGGGCCAGCGCGGACTCAATCTGTTCCAGAACCCGAACCCGCTCCTTCCGGTTCAGGTGGCTTTCCACATCAAAGACCTTGTAGCGGTTCTTGCCGGATTCTTTGGCCGCATACATGGCCTGGTCTGCGTGGCGTAGCAGCAGGTCGGCATCGGCGTCGTGATCCGGGTAAACGGCAACGCCCATGCTGCCAGACAGCTGGAGCACGAAGTGCTGGTAGCTGATGGGGTGACGTACCACCTCCAGTAAGCGACCGTAGACCCTGGGATCGTCCACATCCCTGAGGATGGCCACAAATTCATCGCCACCCAGGCGAGCAACCAGGTCATGGCTACGCACGGCCGACTCCAGGCGCTGGGCAATACTCTTGAGAACCGCATCACCTACGGCGTGGCCGTGCTCGTCGTTGATCTCCTTGAAGCCATCGAGATCAATAAAACACACCGTGACGGTCCCCTGTCGCTGATCCGCTTCGTACAGTTCCTGCTCGAACAGCTCCGTCAGGCGGCGACGATTCGGCAGTCCGGTGAGCGAGTCGTAATTCGCTGCCTGCTCCAGGCGCTTCTGGTGCTCCCGTTTCTCCTGGTAGAGCTGTTTCCGTTCTATCAGATTGCCGACGGTCTGAAGCAGAGGTGCCAGTTCTTCCGCCATGACCTTCCTGTACCCGCCCGCCCTGTTGGCAAGCCCGACCAGGCCGATTTTCCGGTCTGCGGAGAATACTGGAATGGCCATGAAACAGTTGATTTTGGGGTGCCCTGGAGGAGCGCCTCCGCTGCGGGAATCGTTGATGAGGTCGTCGGAGATCACGACGTCGTCAGACTGGATGGCGGTGCCAAGCAGGTTGTCGGGATTATCGAACACCATGCCCCGCCGCTCAACAGACTGATACAGAGCCTGGGTTTCCGGGTTCCAGGCGATGTTGGTGATCGCCCCGACTTTGAGGTATGGCTCCCCGGCGGGCTTGTGCAGGATCTCGCCGATCAGACCAAACTCGCTGCCGGTCAGTGCCAGAAGGTCGGATAATAACTGCTCAAACGCAGCGCGCTCATTGTCGCTGGTCAGAAAAATATTCTGGGCCCGCTGAATGGACCGGTTCAGATGGGATAAGTGGAAGTATTCAGCTGCATCTTCGCTGTGGGCGGCACGCTCAAGCTCGTCTTCTATGATGGTACCGAGGGTGCGGAGAATATCGAGGTCGACTTCCTCTATTTTCCGGGGTTTGTCGTCGATGATGCACAGGTTACCGATCTTGAACCCGCTGGGTTCGCGAATGGGCTGGCCGGCATAAAAGCGGATATGAGGGTCGCCGGTCACCAGAGGGTTATTGCGAAAGCGGGGATCTTCAGTGGCATCCTCGACCACGAAGACCTTGTCCTGGCGAATGGCGTAGTCACAGAAGGCTTGTGAACGACAGGTCTCCTGAAAGTCGATTCCCTGTCGGGACTTGAACCACTGGCGCTCTTCATCGAGAATCGTAAAGAGCGCGCTCTTGACCTGGTAGTACTGACGGGCAATCCGGGTAAGCCGCTCAAACCGTTCCTCCGGGGGTGTGTCCAACAACCCCAGCCGCTCAACGGCAGCAAGTCTCAGCTTTTCTGTTGAACGGGAAACCATCGACGTGCTCCTTCCCGGATCATGCCCATTACTTGAATCGAACGACCAGTTCGTGAAGACCTGCAGTGATCCTCTCCATTTCCTCCACACTGTCTGTGGATTCCTGCCCTTTCACCAGATTGTCGGAGGCCAGTTGCGAGATGTTATCCACCTGCTCGTTGATCTGGTCCGATACCTGAGACTGCTCTTCAACCGCTGCTGCCATCTGGGTGGCCATTTCAGCGATGGTGCCCACATTTTCCGCAATATCGTTCAAGGTCTGTTCGGCGGTGATCATCTTCTCCAGCCCTGAGTCGGCGGCCAGCTTGCCTTCTTCGGCTTTATCCACAGACTGCCGGGAACTGGTCAGCAGGGCTTCGACAATGCCCTGGATTTCACTGGTGGAGTCCCGCGTCCGTTTGGCCAGACCGCGAACTTCCTCTGCGACGACGGCGAAGCCGCGTCCATGCTCGCCAGCCCGGGCGGCCTCAATGGCAGCGTTTAGGGCCAGCAGGTTGGTCTGGTCCGCGATGTCTTCGATGATCTTGGCCGCAGACACAATTTCACTGGTCTGCTGTGACAGCGATTCCACTGCGTCGCCGATGGCGTGAACGGATTGTTTGAGTGAGTCGATGGCTTCCCGGGTTTCCATGACCACCGTGCGCCCTTCATCGGAGAAAGATCTTGCCCCCTCCGCCCGCTCGGCGGTGCGCTGGACGTTGGAGGAGACTTCGGCAATGGTCATCGACATCTCATGCACGGCAGCGGCAACCTGTTCAATCTCCGATTGCTGCTGACGCAGTGTATCCTGAGACTCAATGCTGGCCTGGGCACTGCGTGATGAAGCCACTTTCATTTCCTCGGAGGAGTCCTCGATCCGCGTTAATACCGCGTCCAGATGGGCCTGCTGCGAGAGAACGGCAACCCGGATCCGGCCAAGGGCCAGGTCATCATCTGTGTAGCTCCTGGCAGCGAGGTCGTCGGTAAAGCTGCGGGACAGCTGCTCGCTGATTTCGGTAAGGGTCCGGCGCCGGAAGAAGTAATTCCAGGCACCGTAAAGAACGACGTCAACGACCAGGATGAGTTCTGCAGCGGTCCTGAATCCGGCGAGAAACAACAAGCCGGCAATCAGCAGCACCGAAATGGAGAAAATCATGCTGCAGTCCAGCTTGCTCCAGAACGTGGCTATCTTCTTGCCGGCCCGAATCTTTGCATACAGTGCCTCGGCCCGCTCCACATCAGCCCGGTTGGGGCAGGATCGCACGGACTCGTAGCCCACTACATTACCGCTGTCGGTTACCGGGGTAACGTAAGCGCTCACCCAGTAGTAATCACCGTTCTTGCAGCGGTTTTTGACCAGACCCATCCAGGGTTCGCCGGCTTTGAGGTGCGACCACATATTTTCGTAAGCTTCGGGGGGCATGTCCGGATGACGAACGATGTTGTGGGGCTGGCCGATCAGTTCTTCTCTCGAAAAACCACTGAGATCCACAAAATCCTGATTGCAGTGCTGGATCTTTCCCCTGAGGTCGGTTGAAGAAATCAGTTTTTTCCCGGGTGGAAAGGGCTGTTCTCTGTCAGTAACAGGTAGGTTCTTGCGCACGGTGACTCCCTAATCAACGGCTCCTTATAACTTCATCGTAGGACAGGGATGCCGTTTGCGCCTTTGTTATATACACATCTGTTAGATGAGTTTTTTCTATGCAATGACAGATAGTGCAAAAAATGAAATTAGCGGAGAGAGCCGTGTGCGAGCCCCGGCGAAACGTCCTGTCATTACAGTGTCATAGAGCAACTTCACGCTAAAGGTATGCTATTGGCGCCATCGGATGGCTTTCAATGTTGTAGTAGGTCCCCGGTGTCAGAAACAGAATTACCCTCCAAGTCTCATGTCAGCCCGTTGAGTGGCGTTCACGTTGCCATGTTGGTGCTCGGCGCACTGATCGTTGTGTTTATCTGGGCATTGTTTATCTATCAATCCGTTCATGCCCGCCACGAAGCCCTGGATACCCGTGGTTCTGAGCACCGAAACCTGGCGTTGATTGTGTCGGAAAGTCTCAAGCAGATGACGGATAGGGCAAAGTCCATTGGTTATGAGGTCGCAGTCCAGTCGAACCATCATGGGTATGAGCGGGTCCTTAACTTGCTGGCAGAGGATCCGGTCTTTAACCGTTTGAGTGTTTATGACGCGGAAGGCACACCGATCTTCTTCAGCCACCCGCCTTCGGGGCGTCCAGGGTTGGCGACCTGGTTAGCGCAGCTCAGCCAGCATGTTCAGGCTTTCGGCTATGAGCCGATACTTCCTCTCAGGAGAGTCGGTTCGGGTGATGAGGAAGGCGCTCCGGTGTGGCGGTTGCCAATGCTCGTTCCCGTTCCCGAACGGGTTGGCGGATCGTTAAAAAAGGTGGTCATTATTGAGCTCGACATCGGTTACCTGGCAGGCCTGCTTCAGCATATCGAACTGGGCTCCAGTGGTTTCCTGCAGGTACTGGATTCCCGCGGGGCCGAGTGGATGCGTGCCGATAGCAGTGGTGTCATTGTCGGTGGCGCGGAGTTACCGCCGATCAGGCCGGCCTCAGACGGACGGGTTGCCAGTGGCCACAGTGAGTTCGAATTGGGTAATACCCGGTTCCAGTATGTCTATGTAACCCGACCGCCTAATGGTTTCTCTGTAGCCATTGCCCAACCTGAACCGGAAATCCTTGAGTCCCTTGTGGCAAACCAGCGTTTGCAGTTCGGACTTAATGTACTCATGACGGCGTTAGTGGCAGGTATCATCATCTGGCTTAGATCGGCACTGCACCGGCAGCAATCGGCATTACACGATCTCCAGATTTCCGAGAGAAAGAATCAGCGGCTCATAGATCGCCTTGAGAGCGAACATGCCAGAAGTAGCAGGGCGGCGGCTATTGATCATCTCAGCGGCCTGTTCAACCGGCGACAGTTTATAGAAACGGCAACCGAGGCCTTGAGTGAACAGCGCCGGAAACGTCGACTGACGGCTTTAATGTTTATTGACCTTGACCGCTTCAAGGCCATCAACGATTCGCTTGGGCACAAGGTGGGCGACCTGCTATTGCAAGCTGTTGCAGGTCGTATCCAGAACTATCTCGGGCCGGAGGATCTGGCAGCCCGGTTCGGCGGCGACGAGTTTGTAGTGTTACTGGGGGGCGATCGGCGTGAGTCGGATATCGAGGATACAGCCCAGGGCCTGCACCGGCGCTTATCACAGACTTATGAGCTGGACGGTATCGAACTCAACAACAGTCCAAGTATCGGTATTGCCATCTGCCCCAGGGACGGCCAGACCATCGATGATTTGATCCAATCTGCGGATGCAGCCATGTACTCGGCGAAAAAGGCGGGCCGCGGCCAATACCGGTTCTTTGATCAATCTCTGAATGTGACGGATGCCGAGGCGTTTCACCTTGAACAGGCCTTTCCGGAGGCCCTTGCCAAAAGGCAGTTCGTTCTTCACTTCCAGCCTCAAGTCTGTCTGGAAACCATGCGGCTATCCGGTTTTGAATCCCTCGTTCGTTGGCAGCATCCTGAGTTTGGTCTGCTTTACCCGGATCGTTTTATCGACATGGCCGAAACCACCGGCCTGGTTATCCCTATGGGGCTGGAAGTGCTGCGGCTGACCTGCGAGCACCTGTTGCTGTGGCGCGATGAAGGTCTTGAGGTTGAGACCGTGGCGGTAAACGTATCACCGGTCCAGTTAACCCAGCCGGATTTCGGGGCAACGGTACTGGAACTACTGAAATCCTACGGCCTGCAGCCAAGGGATCTGGAGTTGGAAATCACCGAGACTGCGGTACTGGATGCCAGAGCAGCGGAGCAGATCCACATCCTGAAAAATGCCGGTATCGTCGTCAGCCTTGATGATTTTGGAACCGGCTATTCCGGCTTTGCCCATCTTGAGTCGGTGCCGGTCGACAAACTCAAAATTGACCGCAGCCTGATCGCAAGAATCAGCAACAGTCATGACGACAGCCCGATCGTGTCCTCCACCATCATCCTCGCGAAACGTATGAACCTTAAAGTGGTGGCTGAAGGTGTGGAAACCCGGGAGCAGCTGGTTCATCTCAAGGTAGCCGGGTGTGATTTCGCTCAGGGGTATCACATCAGTCGGCCAATCCCGGCAGATCAGGTGGCCGGGTTTATAGGAAAAGCAGTGGAAGCGCTGGAGGAGCCAGTTTAATGATGCGTTGGTCGGTAGGCTTTTTCATGATGATCTGGGTGACCGCTGCATGGTCTCAGCAGGACACACCGAATGCTTGTGAGATGCAGGCTCTCACCATCACCATGGTGCCGGAAAAGAACATTGATGAGCAGATCAGGGCACATCAGCCGCTCATACGGCTACTGGGTGAGAAATTGGGTATGCCGGTTGAGATCATTCGTGCCACTTCCTACGAAAGCGTGATCGATTCCATGGTTTCCGGAGCTGTCGACCTGGCTGTGATGGGCCCCGCTGCCTATATGATGGCGTTCCAGAGAAATCCTGACATCGAGGCCTTTGCATCCCTGGCTCAGGCAGGCGGCCTCTACAGCCCGGCAGGCAGTTACTACAACTCGATTTTGCTGGTAAACCATGGCAGTGGTATCCGGACAATTGAAGACCTCCGGGGCAAGCGGGTTGCCCTGGGCGATCCCGCCAGCACCTCCGGAGCAGTGGTACCCCGGGCAGAATTTCCGGAGGTCGTGGGTGAAGGGCTGGATACCTACTTTGAGTCTCTGCTGTATGCCGGTGCTCACGACAAAGCTTTGAATGCGTTGCTGGAGAACCGGGTGGACGGTGCCTTTGTTGCCAGTACGCGGGCTGATGCCTACCTGAAAAAAGGGCTCATCAATGAAGAGAGCTTCCGGGTGCTCTGGTCCTCCCGCCCGTTGCATTTTGATCCATTCGTTTTTCGGGCGGGTCTTTGCCCGATCATACGGGAGCGCATCCGGGCTGTTCTGATGGCGCCGTCACCGGACCGGCAGGCCTATCTTGAAAACCTCAACGCGACGGATATCACACCGGTTTCCCACACGGATTACCAACACCTGCAGGAATTGTTGTAGTAACCTCACCGTTATGGGTTAAAAAAAGAGCGGTTTGCTCTGAGGTGAGGGCTACAATCAAGGAGCCGATGTTTGGGGATGTTGATGTTTGTCCGGCGGTCAGTTGTGTCACTGGCGGTCTTCGTTGCCTTTCTCGCGGTCACCGGTTGTGCCTTGCCTGCGCTGAGTGACCGAACGGAAAGCTATGCCATTCCTCCCGCCCAGACCTCTGATACCCGTATCGGCCGGGCAATCGCTGAAAAGGTCATTAGCAACCCGGGGCTGAGCGGGGTGCATCCATTAGCCAACCCCCACGATGCGTTTGCAGCCCGTGCCCTGCTGGCGGAAGCGGCGGACGTCTCTATGGATGTCCAGTACTACATCTGGCGTGATGACATTACCGGGACCATGCTGCTGCATTCCCTGTACCGGGCCGCCGAGCGAGGTGTCCGCGTGCGTCTGTTGCTGGATGACAATGGCATCGCCGGGCTGGATCAGGTTCTGGCAGCGCTTGATCGCCACCAGAGCATTGAGGTCCGACTGTTCAACCCCTTTGTTTTACGCAGCCCCAAAGTCCTGGGTTACCTGACGGATTTCAGACGCCTGAACCACCGAATGCACAACAAGTCGTTCACGGTGGATAACCAGGCCGCCATCATCGGCGGACGCAATATTGCTGACGAGTACTTTGGAGCTGGCCAGGGTGCACTGTTTGCTGACCTTGATGTACTCACCATTGGTTCGGCCGTTGAACAGGTGTCTGCAGATTTTGATCGCTACTGGGCGAGTTCGTCCTCCTATCCGGCGGCCGACATACTGTCTGAACCTGGTGAGCAGGATCTGCAGCAATGGCTGGAGAGCGCCCGATCCCTTGAGAGTACTGACGAAGCCCTGCAGTACGTGCGGACCCTTGAGGGTTCCCGGTTCCTGAAAGACCTGCTGGCAGGCGAGCTGGATTATGTCTGGGCACCGGTCGATATGGTTAGTGATGACCCTGCCAAGGCCCTCGGACAGGCAGAAAAAGATCAGCTTCTGAGCCAGCAGTTACGCAAAGCCCTAGGCGATCCCAAGCGTTCCGTCACCCTGGTTTCGCCTTACTTCATCCCGACCGATGCCGGTGTGGAGCTGTTCCGGAGTCTTGAGGAACGCGGGGTTGAAGTAAGGGTCCTCACCAACTCCCTGGAAGCGAATGATGTGGCCATGGTGCATGCAGGCTATGCGAAATATAGGGAGCCGTTACTGGAAGCCGGGGTCGAGATGTATGAACTGCGCCGGATACCCGGTAACGACTCCGCCGAGAAAACTCTGCAGAGTGGGCTTCGGGGAAGCTCTTCTGCAAGCCTTCATGCCAAGACGTTTGCAGTGGATGGCGAGACGGTGTTCGTAGGTTCGTTCAATTTTGATCCCCGTTCCAACCACATCAATACTGAACTGGGTTTTGTGATCGAAAGTGCTGAACTCGCCCAAGCCCTCGAATCTGTCTTTGATGAACAGGTGAAGCAGGGCGCGTACCAGGTACAGTTGGATGATGACGGTGAGATGGCGTGGATTGCACACAATGGCGACGAAACGGAACGCTATGAACACGATCCCGGTACCGGCCCGCTGAAACGGATGCTGGTATTTCTGTTCTCGTTGTTACCGATAGAATCGTTGCTGTAATGCAGGAGAAATCGCGAGAGGAAAGCGGGAAATGGTCGGCGTGGCAGGATTTGAACCTGCGACCCCTTCGTCCCGAACGAAGTGCGCTACCAAGCTGCGCCACACGCCGAACAACGGCCGGTATTATACGGATTCACTGTGGTTTTACCACCCCTTTTGAGCGGGCCACAAGAAATCGCCGGAAACAGCCTTGGGAAACGGAATCAATGGGTGTATAAATGCCGCGTGGCCTGGTTCTCGGTATCACTTGCCGACCTGACGTTCTTCTCTGGGACCCGGAGTTCAGTCCGTTTTGAACATTTTACCGATCATTCAGATTCTGGGATTTTTGCTGATCCTGCTCAGTTTTCTGATGACGCTTCCTGTCAATTTGCTGATGTTCGGTGAAACTCCGGACTGGCTGGCATTTGTGACCTCCTCGGCGATCTGTTTCACCTCCGGCTTGGTGGCTCTGGTGATGGTGGGGCGCAAAAAACATGTGCTACGGCAGCGTCAGATGTTCATGCTGACGGTGTCTGCCTGGATTGTTATCCCGCTGTTTTCTTCCCTGCCCCTGCTTTTGAGTGACCTGAGGCTAACAGTCACCGACGCGTTCTTCGAGAGCATTTCCGGAGTTACTACTACAGGGTCAACCATCTTCACCGGCCTCGACCGGATGCCATCGGATATCCTGCTCTGGCGCTCCATCATGCAGTGGATGGGAGGCATTGGCATTATTGGCATGGCAGTCGCCATCCTGCCCTTCCTGCGGATCGGTGGGATGAAACTGTTTGCCACCGAATCCTCCGAATGGAGCGAGAAGGTCGTACCCCGGACAAACAGTCTGGCCCGCAGCCTGGTAGGTATCTACCTGGGACTGACTGCCGGTTGCACTCTGGCCTACTGGTTGCTGGGCATGAACTTTTTCGAAGCCCTTAACCATGCCATGACAACGGTTTCAACCGGGGGGTATTCCACCTCGGACAGTTCCATGGGGCAGTTTGATTCCAACGCCATCCTGTTGACGTCCAGTATGTTCATGGCGCTTGGCAGTATGCCTTTCTTCCTGTTTGTGCGCTTTATCCATGGCCAGCGCCAACCACTTCTGAAAGATCAGCAGGTACGTTTTTTCCTGGTGATGCTGGTGGCCATTGCATTGATGCTGATGGTCTACCGGGTGGTCAATAACAATGCGGATGCGTTTGATGCCTTTGTGCATGCTCTGTTCAACGTGACGTCGGTGGTAACGACGACCGGCTATGCCTCCACGGACTACTCGCTTTGGGGGCCCTTTGCAGTGGTGATCTTTCTGTTCATTACTTTTGTGGGCGGCTGCTCCGGTTCCACGGCCGGGGGCATGAAAATCTTCCGCTTCCAGCTGTCGATGCTGCTGCTGCGTGAGCAGGTGCGTCGGCTTCTGCACCCTCATGCAGTGTTCGCCCGCAACTACAATGGCCGGGTGATCGGCGATGACATTGTTGCGTCGAGTGTGGCGTTTTCGTTTATCTTCCTGGCGACCCTGGCCTTTGTGACGGCGATACTGGGTGCTCTGGGGCTGGATCTGATCACCAGTCTGTCCGGAGCGGCGACCGCATTGACGAATGTTGGTCCCGGACTAGGGGATATTATTGGCCCGGCGGGGAATTTCGAGACGCTGCCGGATGCGGCGAAGTGGGTGCTGATGGCGACGATGATTCTGGGAAGACTGGAGTTGGTCAGTGTGCTGGTGATGTTGTCACCGGATTTCTGGCGCAGCTAACGCCCTTTTACTCCTACAAACCCGCTCCAATCACCCAGTCGGCAACCTGCGCGAGGTTGTCGAACACGCGGGTGTCGGCAATGGGCCGGGCTTCGAGATGGCGTTCGGTATCCAGTCCATTGCCGGTGCGCACCAGTATTGGCTGACATCCCTCTGCGGCCCCTGCTTCCAGATCCTTGCGACTGTCTCCCACCATGATGGCTCCGGTCAGTGCGCTGATGTGGAAGTGCCCGCGAATTTGTCGGAGCAGTCCGGTCAGAGGCTTGCGGCAGTCACACTGGTCGTCGGGGTGGTGGGGACAGTAAGCAATGAAATCGATGTGCCCGCCGGCGGCCTCCACCAGCTGTGCCATCTTGTCGTGCATGGCGTCCAGCTCGTCGGTGTCGTAATAGCCTCGGGCAATGCCGGACTGATTTGTGGCTATGGCGATCCGGTGGCCAGCGTTGCAGAGCCGGGCTACCGCGTCGATGCTGCCGGGAATGGGGTGCCATTCTTCGGCCGAGCAGATGTAGTTGCCATCGTACTCGTTAATTACCCCGTCCCGGTCAAGGATGATCAGCATCGTTGTCTGGTAGCCCTGATCCCGGCCTTAGTTGGCCGCTGGCAGCAGAGATATGTCAGCAACCCTCAGGAACAGGTTACGCAGACGATTCAGCAGTGCCAGGCGGTTATCGCGGATGGCTTCGTCGTCGGCCATGACCATGACCGCATCGAAGAAGTTATCCACAGGCTCTCGCAGACCCGCCAGAGAGCTCAGGGCACTGGCATAGTCGCCCTGCTCGAACAGAGGCAGAACCCTGGCTGCCTGCTGCTCGACCTGGTCTGCCAGGGTTTTCTCTTCTGCGTCCTGAAGCAGGCTGTTGTTGACGGCTTCGCCCACCTGATCACCACCCTGTTTGGTGAGGATGTTGGACACCCGCTTGTTGGCGCCGGCCAGGGCCTGAGCTTCAGGCAGCTGGCGGAAGGCTTCAACAGCCTTCACACGACGGTCGAAGTCCAGCGGACGGGTTGGGCGACGAGCGTGCACCGCCAGGTAGACCTCGGCACCTATGCCCTGCTCTTCATAGTGAGCACGGAAACGCTCAAGCATGTAGTCAACCACGGTATCCGCTACGTTGGGCTCGCTGATCGCCGAGTGTTCGTCTTTCGCCCATTCGCACAGGGTTTGCAGATCCAGGGGCAGTTCGCGTTCGATGATAATACGCAACACACCGAGGGAAGCACGACGCAGGGCGAACGGATCACGGGTACCGGAGGGCGGCTGGTTGATACCGAACAGGCCGACCAGGGAATCAATCCGGTCGGCGATGGCAACGGCACAACCGGTCAGGGTGGTAGGCAACTGATCACCCGCGAAGCGCGGCATGTATTGCTCGTTCAGAGCCTTGGCCACGTCGGCTGCCTCGCCATCGTTGGTGGCGTAGTACTGGCCCATGATGCCCTGAAGGTCGGTAAATTCCAGAACCATTTCAGTGCACAGGTCAGTCTTGGCCAGCATGCCGGCACGGGTCGCCAACTCTGGCTCGCTGCCAATGGCAGCGGCAATCTTGCCGGCCAGGGCTGCCACCCGGACAGACTTGTCATACAGGCTACCCAGCTTTTCCTGGAACACGATCGGCTTGAGTTGCTCGATACGGTCTTCCAGGCGGGTCTTGCGGTCCGTCTCATAGAAGAAGGCGGCGTCGGACAGACGCGGGCGGATAACCTTCTCGTTACCGGAGATAACCTGGGACGGGTCTTTGCTCTCGATGTTGGCCACGGTAATGAACAGCGGCATCATGTCACCGTTGGCGGAGACCACGTGGAAGTACTTCTGGTGTTCTTTCATCGAGGAAATCAGGGCTTCTGCTGGCACTTCCAGGAAGCGTTCCTCGAACCGGCCCATCAGCGGCACTGGCCACTCGTTCAGCGCAGTCACTTCGTCCAGCAGGTCTTCGTCAATGACGGCCTGGCCTTTGGCTTCTGTTTCCGCGAGTTTGGTCACACCTTCACGGATGATGTCACGGCGCTCGGCAAAGTCAGCAATCACGTAGCCTTCCTGTCTCAGCACCACTTCGTAATCGCTGGGCGTGGGTACGATCAGTGATTTGGGGCAGTGGAAGCGGTGGCCACGGGTCTTGTTGCCGGGAGTAAGGCCCATGATCGGCGTATCGATCACAGTGTTGCCGTACAGCACGATGGCCCAGTGTACCGGACGTACAAACTCGGTCCGGTGAGCACCCCAGCGCATTCGCTTGGGAATCGGCAGGGCTGCCAGGGACTGTTCAATCAGTTCCGGCATCAGTTCGATGGTAGGCTTGCCCTGTTCCACGGTGCGGTAAATCACCCAGGCACCCTTGTCGGTTTCCAGAGTGTCGAGCTGATCCGGAGTGACGCCCAGAGAGGTGGCAAAACCGGTCAGTGCGCGGGTCGGGTTACCGGCGTCGTCGAATGCGGCTTTGACTGCAGGACCGCGCTTCTCCACCGACTTGTCGGGCTGGGCGTCAGCCAGGTCGCGGATTCGTACCGCCAGGCGGCGTGGCGCTGCAAAGGCTTCAACCTTGCCGAAGTCGATGCCGGCTTCTTCCAGACCTTTGACGATACCCTGGGTGAAGGCATCAGAGAGTGGTTTGAGGGCCTTGGGGGGCAGCTCTTCGGTGCCCAGTTCGACCAGAAAATCCTGTGTAGCCATGATTATGCGTTCCCCTGTTCCTGCTCAGCCTTCTTCGCTTTCTTGCCTTTCTTCTTTCCATTCGCCTTGGCTTCGGCAGCATCTGCTGCGGCCATGACTTCTTCACGCAAGGCCTCCGGAGCCAGCGGGAAGCCAAGCTTGCGACGGCTGTCGAAATAGGCCTGGGCGACGGAGCGTGCCAGGGTACGTACGCGAAGGATGAAACGCTGACGCTCGGTCACGGAAATGGCGTGGCGGGCGTCCAGCAGGTTGAAGGTATGGGAGGCTTTCAGCACCTGCTCGTAGGCGGGCAGTGGCAGGCCGGCTTCGATCAGGCGGGCGCTCTCGCGCTCGTGAACATCAAAGCTGTGGAACAGGAATTCGGTATCCGCCTGCTCGAAGTTGTAGGTGGACATTTCCACTTCCTGCTGGTGGAACACGTCGCCGTAGGTCACCACACCATCGGGACCGTTGGTCCACACCAGGTCGTAGACGCTGTCCACACCCTGCAGGTACATCGCAATCCGTTCCAGACCGTAGGTCAGCTCGCCGGTGACCGGGTAGCATTCCAGACCGCCGACCTGCTGGAAGTAGGTAAATTGGGTGACTTCCATGCCGTTGAGCCAGATTTCCCAGCCCAGGCCCCAGGCGCCCAAGGTAGGTGATTCCCAGTTGTCCTCAACGAAACGGATGTCGTGAACCAGAGGGTCCAGGCCCAGAGCCCGCAGAGAGTCCAGATAGAGTTCCTGAATGTTGTCCGGGGACGGTTTCAGAACAACCTGGAACTGATAGTAGTGCTGCAGACGGTTGGGGTTTTCACCGTAACGGCCGTCAGTGGGACGACGGCTTGGCTGAACGTAGGCCGCATTCCAGGTCTCCGGACCAATGGCCCGCAGGAAGGTAGCCGGGTGGAACGTGCCAGCGCCCACTTCCATATCCAGGGGCTGGAGAACCACGCAGCCGTGCTGCGCCCAGAAATTCTGTAGAGCCAGGATCAGACCCTGGAAGGTCTTGATATCCGGCGCGGAGGTGTTCGTTGCCTTGTCTGTCACGACGATTGCCTGCTGATTCAGTCTGTGTGTGGCGCCCCGCTATTCCCCTCGGGACACTCCGAAAAAAGGCGCATTATACGCTTGCCAAAGCGGTATTTCTAAGTCCGATTCACTGCCTTGATTTTGAACTAGAAGAATGTCAGTCCCACCTGGAAAAGCTTCTCCACATCCCGGATCCGGGATTTGTCCACAAGGAACAGGATCAGGTGATCATCTGGCTGTACCCGGAGGTGGTCGTGGGCAACGAGAACCTCGCTGTGGCGCACAATCGCACCGATGGTGGTGCCTTCCGGGAGATTGATTTCATCCAGCCGTTTTCCGACCACTTTTGACGACCTGTGGTCACCATGGGCGATAGCTTCTATGGCTTCTGCCGCCCCCCGGCGAAGGGAGTGCACGTTGACGATATCGCCCCTGCGAACATGGGTGAGGAGGCTGCCGATGGTGGTTTGTTGTGGCGAGATGGCTACATCGATATCGCCGCCCTGGATCAGGTCCACATAGTCCGGATTGTTGATCAGGGTCAGTACCTTGCGGGCGCCCAGGCGCTTGGCCAGCAACGAGGCCATGATGTTGGCTTCGTCGTCGTTGGTGACCGCACAGAACACATCGGTGTTTTCGATGTTTTCTTCAAGCAGGATTTCCTTGTTGGCGGCGTTGCCTTCCAGAACCACCGTTTTGCGGAGACGTTCCGACAGCATCACGCAGCGTTCGCGGTCACGCTCCAGCAACTTGACCTGATACCGGCTTTCCAGGGTATTGGCGAGACGGAAACCGATGTTGCCGCCGCCGCAGATGAAGATGCGTTTGTAGGGTTTGGCCAGCGGCTGGAGTTCGCTCATCACCGAACGGGTATGGTCGGAGGCAGCAATGAAGAACACTTCGTCGCCGTCTTCGATCACCGTGTCGCCCTGAGGCATGATCGCCCGGTCCTTACGGAAGATGGCGGCTACCCGGGTATCGATCCGGGGCATGTGGGTGCGCAGATGGGATAGCTCCTGGCCGACCAGTGGACCACCCTTGGTTGCCCGCAGAGCTACCAGTCGTGCCAGACCCTTGGAAAATTCCAGCACCTGAAGGGCGCCCGGATATTCGATCAGACGGGTGATGTGCTTGGTCACCAGGTGTTCGGGGCTGATCAGTACGTCGATGGGAAAGCCCCGCAGGCTGTCCAGATCCTTGGCCTGATCGCGCTGATAAAACAACTCGGTCTTGGCGAGGTAGGCGTTGGCCCGTACCCGACAGATGGTGGTCGGGGTTTTATACAACAGCTTGGTGACCTGACAGGCCACCATGTTGGTCTCATCGCTGTTGGTCACGGCGATGATCATGTCGGCATCCTCGGCTCCGGCTTCACGCAGGATGTTGGGGTAGGACGCGGGGCCGTGCATGGTGCGTATATCGAGCTTGTCCTGTAGCTCCCGGAGGCGAATGCTGTCGCTGTCCACCACGGTGATGTCGTTGGCTTCGTTGGCCAGGTTTTCTGCCAGGGTACCACCCACCTGGCCAGCTCCGAGAATCAGGATTTTCATGGTTCGGGTTTCTCCAATACGGCGTAGAAAAAGCCGTCATGGCTGTCTGGATCCGGGAGCAGCTGCCGCCCTGCACCCATATCCCGCCCCCACTGAACATCCGGTTCAATGAGCACGGCGCTTTCCTGCTGTTTGAGGAATCGCTGGATTATACGGTGATTTTCCTGCGGGAACACCGAACAGGTGGCATACACCAGCCGTCCTCCGGGCTTCAGTATTGACCACATGGCCTTGAGGAGTCCGAGCTGGATGGCAGCCAGGGGCGTGATGTCAGACTCCCGACGCAGCAGCTTGATATCGGGATGGCGTCGCACCACTCCGGTAGCACTGCAGGGCACGTCCAGAAGAATCCGGTCGAAGGGCTGGCCGTCCCACCAGCTATCTGTATCGGCAGCATCCGCCTGTTTCAGGCTGGCATCCAGATCCAGGCGGTCAAGATTTTCCTGAACCCGGGGCAGCCGATCGGCGGATTCATCAATTGCCACCACCTCCTGCAGCTCGCCACAGCTTTCCAGAATGGCGCAGGTCTTGCCTCCCGGTGCAGCGCAGGCATCGAGTACCCGCTGGCCGGGTGCCAGGTCCAGCAGTGTGGTACAGAGCTGGGCGGCTTCATCCTGAACGCTTACCGCGCCGTCTGCGAACCAGGGCAACTGGTCCACAGGGACAGGTGTCGCCAGTTGGATGCCCATGGGGGCGAATACGGTGGGCGTGGCGCCTATGCCGGCTTTTTCCAGCAGCGCGAGGTATTCCTCGCGGTTGAACCGAAGTGCGTTAACCCGGAGGGTCATCGGTGCCTGGGCATTGTTGGCACCCAGAATGTGTTGCCAGTCTTCCGGCCAGTTGTGGCGCAGCTTTTCCACGATCCATTCGGGATGGCTGAAACGGCTGGCATCGTTCGCTGGCTCAGGGGCACCCTCCCGCTCGGCAGCCCGGAGCACGCCGTTGACCAGCCCGGTCAGGTGCGGTTTGTTCAACGCTTTGCAGGCTTCCACGGATTCGTTCAGCACCGCGTAGTTGGCCTGCTGACTGAATCGCAGTTGAAACAGGGCGACCAGCATCAGGTGATGCACAACCCGGTCGGGTTTGCGCAGCGGCTTTTTCAGCCTGCCCCCCAGTTCTCCTTCAAGCCGATGAAACCAGCGGCAGGTGCCATAGCAAAGAGCCTGCAGCACCGGGCGTTCGTTCGGCGCCAGTCGCGTCAGAGCCGGCGGCAGACACTGGGACAGGGACTGCCCGTTTTCCACGGCCAGCAGCACGTTGGCAGCGAGTGCCCTCAGGGGTAGCGGCTGACTCGCCATCAGCTCAGCTCCTGCCCCGGCAACAGTATCTGTTTGCCGCCGTTGATCAGGTCATTGATGTCCTGGGCGCGAGAGCCTGGTAATTGCACGCGGGTAATGCGTAAAGAGCCTTCGCCACAGGCCACGTCAATGCCACTGCGCTCCCGGCGCAATACCGTACCGGCTGGTTGGTCAGAGGTTTCCGCCAACGGTTCGGCCTGGTGGAGACGAATCCGCTGTTGTTCGAGGTCAGTATAGGTGCCCGGCCAGGGATTGAAGGCCCTGATCAGGCGGCTGATGTCTGCGGCACCGCAGTTCCAGTCGATGTGACCCTCTTCCTTGGACAGTTTGTGGGCATAGCAGGCAAGTGTATCGTCCTGGGCCTGACCGGAGAGTTGGCCTCGTTCCAGCTTCTCCAGGGCTTCAACGATGGCCTCTCCACCCATCACGGCCAGCCGGTCATGGAGGCTGCCGCCGGTATCGTCGGGGTTAATGGGGGTGCTGGTCTTCAGCAGCATGTCGCCGGTATCAAGGCCGACATCCATCTGCATGATGGTGATGCCTGTTTCTTCATCACCAGCGGCAATGGCTCGCTGAATGGGTGCGGCTCCCCGCCAGCGGGGAAGCAGTGAAGCGTGGATGTTCAGGCAGCCCCGGGCCGGTGTATCCAGCACTGCCTCGGGGAGAATCAGGCCGTAGGCGGCCACAATCATAACGTCTGCCTCCAGAGCGGCGAGCTCCTGGCGGGCTTCTTCTATTTTGAAGTTCTCTGGCTGGTATACCGGAATCCCGGCATCCAGAGCCACCTGTTTGACCGGGCTGGGCATCAGTTTGCGGCCGCGACCTGCGGGTCGATCAGGTTGGGAGTAGACGCCAACAATGGTATGTCGGGTGTCCAGCAGGGCTTTCAGGGCAGTTGCGGCAAAATCCGGAGTTCCGGCAAATACGAGTCGCACGGTGTTGAATCTCTGTTCCGTTGAATACGAAAAGACCGGGTCTGAAACCCGGTCCGAATTCTGTTCTGGTGTCCTGGGGGGCTGTGACCTCAGGCGCTCTTTTTGTGCAGTTTCTCCAGTTTCTTGCGAATCCGGTTCCGCTTCAGAGCGCTCAGGTAATCAACGAACAATTTGCCGTTCAGGTGGTCCATCTCATGCTGGATGCAAACCGCCAGCAGACCGGTGGCCTCCAGTTCAAAGGCATTGCCGTCACGATCCAGTGCCTTGATAAGACAATGTTCTACCCGCTCTACGTCTTCGTAGAATCCGGGTACGGAAAGACAGCCTTCCTGCATGGCTTCGTAGTCGCCATCAAGAACGGTCACTTCCGGGTTGATGAATACCCGGGGCTCGTCTTTGTCTTCTGACAGATCCATGACGATGATCTGCTTGTGCACGTTGACCTGTGTCGCCGCCAGGCCAATACCCGGCGCATCGTACATGGTCTCGAACATGTCGTCGATCAGCTTGCGGATGTCGCCTGTAACCTCATCAACCGGTTTGGCAATGGTGCGCAGACGAGGATCCGGGTATTCGAGTATTTCTAGTATCATAAGGCTCGTACTTTAAATGACCTGTTTGACGGTTTCCGGCGTTAACATTTGTTTCTGGTGTAACTTTCTGAAAACACGTGAAAGCGATCACCAAAATGCGACTGTGTACTGCGCAAAAATTCACCCGTTACCTATGATTATCGGGGCAGACGCGCAGTATTCAAGGCGCCAGGGCCGGTCTGATTACTGATACCCTATTATCTAATAATTCGTCGATTGAGTACAAACTGAACAGTTAATAGTTAAAATCTTTTGTTGGCAGGATAGAATTTACTGGAAGAACAAAAGATAACATCACAAATTCCGGGACTTCTTCTATAGTATCAGGAATTACAACGTAATAAGCTGCAGGTAAATCAGGCTGCATCCCAACAGAATGCAAAGATTCAAGGCACGCGATCAAGGACTTAGACAATGAGGAAACTGCTGTACGCTCTGGCAGCAACTACGCTGCTGATTTCATCCTGGGTTCAGGCTGCACCTGAGCTGCGGTCCGATCATCCCGAGCGTTACACTGTCGTGAAGGGTGACACCCTATGGGATATCTCGGCCCGTTTTCTGAGCAATCCCTGGTATTGGCCGGAAATCTGGCACGTGAACCCCCAGGTGGCCAACCCGCACCTGATTTATCCTGGTGACCGTCTTGCTCTGGTCTATATCGATGGCGAGCCCCGCATTACCAAGGTGGCTTCCAATGATGTGGTGAAGCTGTCTCCCCAGGTTCGTTCCGAGCCGATTGATACGCCGATCCCTGCAATTCCTCTGGATGCCATCAGCAGCTTCCTGACGGATATCCGCATTGTGGCACCTGAAGAACTGGCCGGAGCGCCCTATGTGCTTGAGGGCGAGGATGCGCGCATCATTACCGGTGCGGGCGATCGTATCTACGCTCGTGGTGAGAAGCCTGCGAACAATGTGGGTATCTTCCGCCGCACCAAGGAATTCCGTGATCCGGAAAGTGGCGAATTCCTGGGGCTCGAAGCCCGCAGCATCGGTTCTGGCAAAGTGACGGCGGAGAATGGCGACGTCCTGACCCTGGAACTTACCAAATCCAATCAGGAAATCCGTATTGGTGACCGCCTGCTGACCAACATAGACCGCCCGATTTCTACCAGTTTCGTACCCAGTGCTCCGGAAGAGCCGGTTGAGGGCCAGATGATTTCCGTTGATGGCGGCGTCACACAGATTGGCCAGTTCGATGTGGTCGCTATCAACCGCGGCGAACGTGAAGGCCTGAAGTCAGGTAACGTCATGGCGGTGCTCAAGGCTGGCAACATGGTGCGCGACCCGATGACTGGAGAAACCATCGAGCTGCCTTCCGAGCGTGCAGGCCTGATGATGGTGTTTCAGGTCTATGAGAAGATGAGCTATGGCCTGATTCTGCAGGCAACCCGCCCGCTGGCGGTTGGTGACAAGGTAACCAACCCCTGATCGGACGTTAGCTGATCATGAGTGACGGCCGGGCCAGGAAGGTCCGGCCTTTTTGTATTCAAGGAAGAAGCCGTGACAGATTCCCCTCTTTTGGCATCGGAACAGACCTGTTCCGATGTATTCAATGACTCCAATGCCCCCTGGATTTTACTGACCCGATTACCAAAATTCGGCACCCGGCGCCGTCAGTCGGTGTTGGCACAGACGGCGCAACTGACTGACCTGCTGACCATGAATCCGGCAACCCTTAAAGCCATGGGGCTGCTTCAGGAGACCATCTCTGGAATTCATGCCTGGCAAGACCGGGATAACAGCCACCCTGTGTTTCGTGCTGTTGCGAAAACCCTGAGTGACTGTGAACGTCTGGGTATCGGGATCATTACCTGGCCTGACCGGCGATATCCGGAAGCGCTTCGACACGTGCACGACGCACCTCTGGTGCTCTATACCCGTGGAGACCAGTCCCTGATTCAGCTCGATCAGATTGGCATGGTGGGTAGCCGGAATGCGACCCGGGCCGGACTGGACCATGCGCGCCGGTTTGCCGCTGAACTGAGTTCCCGGGATTTGCTGGTCACCAGCGGACTGGCGCTGGGTATCGACGGTGCCGCACATGCCGGCGCTCTGGATTCAGGTTATCCGACAGTGGCAGTGATTGGCTGCGGGCTGGACCGTATCTATCCGGCACAACATCAGCGGCTGGGAGAGCGCGTTATCGAACACGGGTTGTTGGTGTCCGAGTATCCCCCGGGAACACCGGCCCGGGCTTCCCACTTTCCTCAGCGCAATCGGATTATCAGTGGGCTGAGTCGGGGGGTACTGGTTGTTGAAGCCGGGCTCAAGAGTGGTTCTCTGATCACCGCCCGGATGGCACTCGAACAGGGCCGGGAGGTGTTTGCCATACCAGGCTCGGTGCACAGCCCGGTGGCCAGGGGATGCCATCATCTGATCAAACAGGGCGCCAGGCTGGTGGAAACGGTTGACGATATCCTCGAAGAGCTGGGCACCTGGTGGTCCATGTCATCGGGCCAGACGGAACCGGGAGCTTCCGGTGCTCAGAATGCACTGGATCTGTCGAGTCTGGATAGCAGGGAAATCGCGGTGTTCGAGGCTTTAGGGTATGATCCACAGTCAACAGACGCACTGGGTTCAGCGACCGGTCTGCCGGCCGATCAGCTTATGCAGGCCCTGCTTTTGCTGGAGTTGCAGGGGCTGGTAAACGCGGCTCCGGGAGGCTATCAGCGAAGCGCCTGAGCCGGTGCAGAGATCAATCCGATTGGTGTCAGACGATATCCCTATGACCATTCCCTGTCCGCTCAGCGACTGGCAAATACATTGTGCTCGCCGCACTCTTTTCGGGGGTGGCGTGATCGCCTACCCCACTGAAGCAGTCTGGGGGCTGGGTTGCGATCCCTGGGATCAGGAAGCGGTAGAGCGGATCCTGGAACTGAAACAGCGACCGGTGGAAAAGGGCGTCATTCTGGTGGCGTCCTCCGTGGAACAGGTCCGGTTTCTGCTCGATCCCCTGCCCGCCGAGTTGCGTGAGCGTGCTCTTAGCCACTGGCCCGGGCCGGTAACCTGTCTGCTTCCTGATGTGAACGAGCAGATTCCTGCCTGGGTTCGTGGCCGCCACAGCTCTATTGCTGTCCGGGTCAGCGAGCACCCGGTGGTCCGCGCCCTTTGCGAATCCGCAGGCATGCCTCTGGTATCCACCTCCTGCAACCCTGCCGGCCGCCAGCCCGCGCGCCACATCTGGCAGGTTCGTGGCTATTTTGGCGAACAGCTGGACTGGATTGTTCCTGGCGACCTGGGGGGTAACCGTAACCCCAGCCGCATCATTGATATTGTCACTGGCCAGCAGCTTCGATAGGAGAATTCATGGCACAACAACCCGACATTCAAGCCGTTAAAGAGTATCTGCTGAGTCTTCAGGAGGCGATATGCAGCCGGCTGGCAGCGGTGGATGGCGATGCTTCGTTCATCCGGGACGCCTGGGATCGCCCTGAAGGTGGTGGCGGTATCAGCCGGGTTATTACCGACGGCAAGGTGTTCGAGAAGGGCGGTGTGAATTTCTCCCATGTGATGGGGGATACCATGCCCGCCTCGGCAACGGCCCATCGGCCGCATCTGGCCGGTGCCCCCTGGCAGGCCATGGGGGTCTCCCTGGTGATTCATCCAAACAACCCCTACGTACCGACCTCCCACGCCAACGTGCGGTTCTTTATCGCTACCCCGAAAGAAGGCGAGCCGGTGTACTGGTTTGGTGGCGGCTACGACCTGACGCCCTATTACGGTTTTGATGAAGACTGCGTGGAATGGCACCGGACCGCCAAAGCCGCCTGCGCCCCGTTTGGCGAAGGCACCTACGAACATTTCAAGAAATGGTGCGACGATTATTTCTACCTCAAGCACCGGGATGAACCCCGGGGTGTCGGCGGTCTGTTTTTTGACGATCACAACACTGGCGACTTCGGACAGGATTTTGGTCTGATGCAGTCCGTCGGGAACAGCTATATTGAAGCTTATGAGCCGATTGTCCGGCGACGGATGGACATGCCTTACGGCGAGCGGGAGCGGGAATTCCAGCTGTATCGCCGGGGCCGGTATGTGGAGTTCAACCTGGTGTACGACCGCGGCACTCTGTTTGGTCTGCAGTCCGGTGGCCGCACCGAATCAATCCTGATGTCGCTGCCACCGCTGGTGCGCTGGGACTACAATCGTGTACCGGAGCTGGGAACAGACGAAGCCCGCCTGACGGATTACTTCCTGACCGGCCGGGAATGGTTGGAGGGCGTAAATGAGTAACGACCTGTACGCGGTGGTCGGCAACCCGATCAGCCACAGCAAATCGCCCCGTATTCACAGCCTGTTCGCCAGCCAGACCGGTGAAGCGGTCGAGTATACGGCTATTCAGGCACCGATTGATGATTTTGAGAGGACAGTCCGGCAGTTTTTTGAGCGGGGTGGCAAAGGGCTGAATGTCACTGTGCCGTTCAAGGAACAAGCCTGGAAGCTGGCCGCCCGGCGCACCGCGCGGGCCGAGAAAGCCGGCGCTTCCAACACGCTCTATTTCAGTGAGGATGGCGTGCTGACGGCTGACAACACCGATGGCCAGGGACTGGTGCAGGATCTGACCAGCAATCACGGGGTCACCCTGAACGGTGCCCGCATCCTGATTCTGGGGGCTGGTGGTGCGGTGCGGGGTGTTATCGCGCCGATTCTGGCCCGGGGGCCGGCGGCGCTGACCATCGCGAACCGTACCGTGAGCAAGGCCGAGGCCCTGGTGTCACTGTTTGCGGATGATGCGGGTAATACCGAAATGGCGGCCTGCGGCTTCGAGCAGCCGGATCAGCCGTTTGACGTGATCATCAACGGCACCAGCGCCAGCCTTCAGGGGGATTTACCGCCGGTGTCGGCAAATGTGATCGGTGAAAATACCGTTATCTACGACATGATGTACTCTTTACAGACCACCACCTTCAACCAGTGGGCGCTGGATCATGGTGCCAGCCGGGCGTACGACGGCCTGGGCATGCTGGTGGAACAGGCGGCCGAGTCCTTCCGGGTCTGGCGGGGTATTGCACCGGAAACCAGCCCGGTTATTGACGAACTGCGTAACGATTGAGGTCGTGAATGGATATTCTCACCCTGGTAGGGCTGCTTGCAGGTATTCTCATTGTCGGACTGGCCATGCTGGCCAATGCGTCCCTGCTGACGTTCCTGAACCTGCCCGGGTTGGCCATCGTATTGGGCGGAACCTTCGCCGTCACCCTGATCAAGTTCCGGATGTCCTCGGTGGTCAGTGCCTTCCGCCTGGCCATCGGCGCCGCCTTCATTGATCGCGTCGCCCGCCCCACGGACCTGATCCGGGAGGTTGGTGAACTGGCCCGGGTGGTTCGCAAAGAGGGCATTCTCGGCCTTGAGAACCACCAGAGCGATAACGAATTCCTGAAAAAGTCCATTAATCTGTGTGTTGACGGACACCCTCCGGAACTGGTGGAAGAAGCCCTTTTGCAGGAATCCCAGCAAACGGCTGAGCGTTATGACGTGGCTGAACGTGTGTTCCGGGGGATCGGCGAGTCCGCGCCTGCGATCGGCATGCTGGGTACTCTGGTGGGGCTGGTGCAGATGCTCAACACCCTGGATGATCCCTCATCCATTGGTCCTGCCATGGCTATTGCGTTGCTGACCACGCTTTACGGTGCATTCATCGCGCAACTGGTTGCCCTGCCCCTGGCCGACAAGCTGCAGCTGAAGGCGGAAGATGAAGCCCGCAACCAGATGCTGATCATCACTTCGATCAAGAACATCATGCGGGGAGAGAATCCCCGGGTTATGACCGAGTTGCTGTCGTCCTTCGTCCATCCGGATCAGCGTACCGGACTGACCCCGGAGCGGGAGGGTTAAGCTCTTGCAGTTACCCGCCCAGAACAAAAAATCACGTCCCAAAAGCGATTCGCCGGCATGGATTGTCACGTTTGCGGATCTGGCGACCCTGCTGCTGACCTTTTTTATCCTGCTGTTGTCATTTGCCGAAATGGACGTGGAGAAATACCGCGCCATGGCTAATTCCATGGCGGTGGCTTTCGGTTCCAGCAATGTGCTTGCGGATAACGTAGGGGGCTCGCCGATCACCCTGGTGGAATCAGACACCGTCTCCCTGCCTGAGCCGACGGACACCCTGACCCGGGATCCGGAATTCATTGATGAACGAGACGAAAGTGATGCTCCGACAAAAATCCCCGGAGGAATCATTGATCTGGCCAGCCGACTGATCCGCGAACTGGAATCGGAAGTGGCTTCCGATGCCCTGAGCGTCAATTACGATCCCCGCCAGGTTGTCATTCGTTTTTCCGAGGAGTCTACATTCCGGTCTGGTGAGGCGGCGATCAAGCCGGAAATGATCCCGATCATCGACCGGGTGGTGGACGTATTGTCGGCCTGTACCGGTGATGTGGTGGTATCCGGATTTACCGATGACTTGCCCATATCCAGTGGCCGCTACCGTTCAAACTGGGACCTGTCAGCGGCCAGGGCGGTGTCGGTTGTGCATGAGTTGGTGATGAACCGGAAAATTGTGGCGGATCGCGTCATGGCGGCTGGCCGGGCGGAAACCAATCCTTTGGCTCCGAATGACTCTGCGGCAAACCGTGCCCGGAATCGCCGCGTGGAAATTTCCATCCGTAATCCGGAATGTGATGATTCCATTTCCACGGGTGATCTGCCAATAGAGATCAACCCCTGACCCGTATCCCTGTCCGCGCCTCCTCAGAGCACGTATTGCCGCCACTTATGCTTGGCATGTAGATTCTCATGCTGAATTCATATAACTGTTGAGGTTTCAGAGCTTTATACTGTTTCGCCCGTGGTCGGATGTGTCCGACCCGATTGCATGCCCAATGAATACGAAGATGAGAGAGCGAGTATGAGCGGACCAGACAAGCCCAAGGTAATTGGCGAAGAGTGGAGCGATGAGCGGGTCAAAGGCTTTCTCGCCATTGATATCTATGACAAGGCGGAAAACCCGGACTATCACGTGCTGCTGAAAGCCTACCAGGCCATGCGGGCCGGCGATTTCGAGCGTTTTATCGGCTTTTTTGTGGAAGCGGGTCGTGACGTGAATGCCGCCAATAGTGAAGGTGAGACCATCCTGGATCTGATTTCACAGCATCGCAAAGGTGGAGATTACGCCCAGGCTCTGGAAAAGGCTGGCGCCAAGCGCAACTCAGCAGCCGGCAACTGATCCGGCCGCTGCGAGCGGGCTGCGGATGTGCAGTCGGTATTACTTACTGCACATCCACTTCAATAATGGTCCTAGGTCCTGATCTCTATCAGGAGCCGGATTCGGCCAGATATTCGTCCTTGAGCTTCACATAGTTGGCTGCGGTATAAGTGAAAAACGTGCGTTCCTTATCCGTCAGCGGGCGCGCCTGTTTGGCCGGCGCTCCCACATACAGATAACCGGACTCGAGCCGCTTCCCGGGTGGCACCAGGCAGCCCGCGCCAACGATCACGTCATCCTCTACCACGGCACCATCCATGATCGTGCTGTCCATGCCGACAAGTACCCGGCTGCCGATGGTGCATCCGTGGAGCATGGCTTTGTGGCCCACCGTCACGTCATCACCCAGAATCAGCGGATAGCCATCGGGGTTGTAGGAGCTGGCGTGGGTAATGTGCAGAACGGAACCGTCCTGGATATTGCAGCGGTCGCCAAAGCGGATTTTGTGCATATCACCGCGCACCACGGTCATTGGCCAGATAGAGCAATCGGCTCCGGTTTGCACATCTCCGATCACGACCGAACTGGGATCCACCCAGTTACGTTCCCCTAATTCTGGTGTTATACCCTTGTGAGAGCGTACATTCGTCATTACATATACCTTTCAGGTGATTGTTACTTCCGGGGTGGAGTCCCTGGGGAGAGGCTTTCCGAAACACGCTCCTTGCGGCACGTCCATGTGACGCTTGGGCTCCGCCATCCATGGCTCCGCACAGTTTCGGAAAGCCTCTCCCCAGGGACTCACCAGACAGTGCCATTGTCTGAAACTAACTTATCCACAGAGTGCTGAGAAGAGGACTTATGAATAACCCATTGTTGACCGATGATCTGCTGCCGAAGTTCGACCACATCCGGACCGAGCACATGGAAACGGCCATGGATCAGATTCTCAGTGAGAACCGCGTTAAGATTGAGCAGCTTGCACAGCAGGACGATCCCACCTGGGATAC
The DNA here is from genome assembly GCF_008370345.1 of Marinobacter salinexigens. Lineage (GTDB taxonomy): Bacteria > Pseudomonadota > Gammaproteobacteria > Pseudomonadales > Oleiphilaceae > Marinobacter > Marinobacter salinexigens. Next base: position 148,068 of record NZ_VTUU01000003.1, read on the forward strand.
CCTGGCCCAGCCGATGCAGGCTCTGGACGACAAGCTGAGTAATGCGTGGTCCGTGATTTCTCACCTGAACGGGGTGATGAATACCGACGAACTGCGCAAGGTGTACAAGAACTGCCTGGAAAAACTCACGGAATACGGCACTGAAGTCAGCCAGAACAGTGATCTGTGCGATGCTTACAAGAAGCTGGCCGCGCGGGATGATTTCAAGGACCTGAGTGAAGCTCAGCGCAAGGCTGTGGATAACACCCTGCGTGATTTTCACCTCGGTGGTGTTGATCTGCCGGAGGACAAGAAAAAGCGTTATGCCGATCTGTCCCGTGAGCTGGCGGAACTGTCCAACAAGTTCAGTGACAACGTGCTGGATGCCACCCAGCACTGGTATAAACACATCACCGATGTGAATGAACTCTCCGGTATCCCGGAAAGCGCCATTGAAGGTGCCAAACAGGCGGCCAGCCAGAAAGAGCTGGACGGTTATGTGATCACTCTGGATTTCCCCAGCTTCTTCCCGGTGATGACCTACTGCGACAACCGTGAGTTGCGTCGGGAAGTCTACGAGGCATTTGTCACCCGGGCTTCAGACCAAGGCCCGGATGCAGGTCAGTGGGATAACACCCCGGTGATGGCGGAAATCCTGAAACGTCGCCATGCACTGTCGCAACTGCTGGGTTTCAACAACTATGCCGAGCGCTCCCTGGCCACCAAGATGGCCCGCAGCGTAGACGAAGTGATTGAGTTCCTGAATCAGTTGGCGGCCAAGTCCAAGCCGATTGCCGAGCGCGAGTTCGCCGAGCTCCAGGCCTTTGCGAAAAATGAGCACGGCGTTGAGGACTTGAAAGCCTGGGATGTGGGTTACTACAGCGAGAAGCTGCGACAGAAACAGTACGACATTTCACCCGAAACCCTGCGCCCCTGGTTCCCTGCGGATAGAGTGGTGCCCGGCTTGTTCCGGGTTGCTGAAAAACTGTTCAACGTACAGATCGAAGAGAGACCAGAAGTAGAAACTTGGCACGAGGATGCCAAGGCCTACTGTATCAGCCGCAATGGCGAGCCGGTCGCCTGGTTCTACTTCGACATCTACGCTCGCCAGGGCAAGCGCGGTGGTGCCTGGATGGCTGACTGCCGCACCCGCTGGCGCAACCAGAAGGGTCACCTGCAGTTGCCGGTTGCCTTCCTGACCTGTAACTTCACTGCGCCGGTCAATGGTAAGCCGTCGCTGCTGACCCATGACGAAGTGACGACCCTGTTCCACGAATTCGGTCACGGCCTGCACCACATGCTGACTCAGGTGGAAGTGCTGGATGTCTCTGGCATCAGTGGTGTTGCCTGGGACGCCGTCGAGCTGCCAAGCCAGTTCCTGGAAAACTGGTGCTGGAGCCCGGAATCCCTGGCTCTGATTGCCAGCCACCACGAAACCGGTGAACCGCTTCCGGACGATCTGCTGCAGAAGCTGCTGGCAGCCAAGAACTTCCAGTCCGGAATGGGCATGGTTCGCCAGTTGGAGTTTTCGCTGTTCGACTTCCGGCTGCACGCGGAATTCACCGATGAGGCGCCAACCAACCCGCTGGACATGCATCGCAAGGTACGGGAAGAAATAGCCGTGGTGGAAGCGCCCGAGTTCAATCGCTTCCCGAACGCCTTCTCCCATATTTTCGCGGGCGGATACGCGGCCGGCTACTACAGCTACAAGTGGGCGGAAGTGCTCGCGGCGGATGCTTTCTCACTGTTTGAGGAAAACGGCATCTTCGACCCTGAAACCGGCACAGCCTTCCTGCAGAACATTCTGGAGAAAGGCGGCTCCCAGGAGCCGATGGAACTGTTCAAAGCCTTCCGTGGCCGCGAACCGCAAGTGGATGCGTTGCTGAAACAATCCGGCATCACGGACGAAGCCGCCTGAGCCCATTGGAACCGGCCGTCTTCAGGGCGGCCGGTCAGTTTATCTGGAGTTGAGTATGGCGAGTCCGAAACGCTTTATCGCCGGCGCCGTCTGTCCCCGTTGTGCGGAGATGGACAAGATCATGATGTTCACTGACGACAACGACAAACAGGTTCGCGAGTGTGTGGCCTGCGGGTTTACCGATGCCATGGCTGAAGAGCCGGAGGCTCAGGACCAAACCCAGGTATTGGAGTTGGAGACGCGGGTGAACAAGCGCAAGAACGAAGACGACCACACGGTTCAGCAGGTGGTGTTTTTCAAGTCTACCGGGCAGGATGACTGAGGTATTGGTGTTTTCTGCTTTCTGCTTTGTAGCCTGACCGCTTTGGTGGCTGCGAGGAGGCAGGGGGATCTTTTTCCCTTGGAAATGGAACTCGCTTCGCTCAGACAGCCATTTCTGGCGGGAAAAAATCCCCCTACCCCCTCACGAACGAACCATCACGATATCGTCTGGAAAACATACGAATGTCGCTGGTTATGGTTCGTCGCTCTGAAATTTACGGGCGTTCCGTTTGAGGTCAGAACGAGAGGGTGTGGGGAGCTTTTCTGCCGGGAAAATATGTCTGAGCGAAGCGAGTTGTTTTTTCCCAGAAGAAAAGCTCCCCGCGCCCTCGCAGCCCCCAAAACAGGCAGGCTACGCAAGGCAGGCCAACTCCAAACGTTAAAGAACCATAGCCGCCAACCAGCCAAAGCCGAGCAACGGCAGGTTGTAGTGCAGGAACGTTGGCACCACGGTGTCCCAGATGTGGTTGTGCTGGCCGTCGACGTTGAGGCCGGCGGTGGGTCCCAGGGTTGAATCGGAAGCCGGGGAACCTGCGTCACCCAGGGCACCAGCGGTGCCGACCAGGGCCACGATGGCCAGGGGGCTGAAGCCCATTTGCAGGGCCAGGGGCACATACAAGGCGGCGATGATGGGGATGGTGGAGAAAGATGAACCAATACCCATGGTGATGAGCAGGCCCACGCCCAGCATCAGGAACGCTGCCAAGGGCTTGTTGTCGCCAATGGCGGCCACGGAGCCTTGCACCAGGCTGGCGATGTCGCCGGTTTCCCTCATCACTTCGGCGAAGCCGTTAGCGGCGATCATGATGAAGCCGATCATCGCCAGCATTTTCATGCCTTCGGTAAACAGGTCATCGGCTTCTTTCCACTTCACCACGCCGGACAGGTTAAACAGTACGAAGCCGGCCAGCGCGCCGAGGATCATGGAGCCAAGCCAGAGCTGGACTACGAAGGCTGCTACGATGGCAACCAGGGCCATGATCAGGGTCCGGGGGCTGTACTGCACATCAACCCGCTCGGTCTTTTCGATCGCTTTCATGTCGTACTGACGCTCGCCGCGGTAGCTGAAGAACACAGCGATCAGGAGGCCAACCAGCATGCCGAGTGCTGGCAGCGCCATGGCGGACATGACGTTAAGGCCAGAGGCATCAACACCGTTGTCGGCTACGTTGGCCAGAAGGATCTCGTTGAGGTAGATGCCCCCGAATCCCACCGGCAGGAACATGTATGGGGTGATCAGGCCGAAGGTCAGGACGCAGGCGACCAGGCGACGATCCATGTTCAGTTTGGCCATGACATACAGCAGTGGCGGCACCACTAGCGGGATGAACGCGATGTGGATCGGCAGAATGTTCTGGGACGAAATGGCAACGGCCAGCAGCAGGCCAATGATGAGGAAACGGATACCGGTTGCGGCGGCGCCGTCTTCCTGTCTGCCCACGAGGGCGAGGGCTCTGTCGGCCAGGGCGTGGGCCAGGCCGGATTTGCCGATGGCTACTGCGAAAGCACCAAGGGTGGCGTACGACAGGGCAACGGTGGCTCCGCCGCCGAGGCCGCTATTAAACGCATTGATCGTGTCTTCGAGGGAAAGCCCCGCGATCAGGCCACCGGAAATGGCTCCAATGATCAGGGCAACAACAACGTGGATGCGGCACAGGCTCAGAACGAGCATGATGGCAACCGCGGCAACAACGGCGTTCATGACAGACTCCGGGTAGGAATGGCTGGGTTATCCAGCTCCTTTTGGGAGCCGGGTTCACGAAAAGCCGGCTAATGTGCAGGAATTGACCACAACAGTCAAAGCGGAATTGTAACCTCAGGCATCGCCGATACGGGCAAACCGGGGCACCTGTTCTCCGGCGACTTCCACGGTCTCCCGGAACATCGAAAGCGGCCGGACCCACAGGCTGTGGTCGCCGTACAGGCAACGGTAGACGACCAGCCATTCTTCGGTTTCACTGTGCCGTGCCAGGTCGATCACCTGGTAGTCCTTACCTTTGTAGTGGCGATAACGGCCGGGTTGGAGCGTTGGTGTTTTCTCGGTCATCGGTTGGTTCTCCGGAGGCGGGTCGGTGTATCACCTTTGGGTGGGGTGTGGAGACGCTCCCAAAGGTCTAAACTGGTATAAAAAACTGACAGGGACGTTTATGTCCCTGCTCGGGGCTTCGGAAGTTTAGTTCAAGTCGCGAGACCCGAAAACCGGAACCTTCTATGAAACATTCCGCCCATGTTGCGGTGCTTTTGCTTGTTTGTCTGGCCTTTTGGTCATTCTCGGACCGGGCGGTTGCTGCTGAACCCACGTTTCATTGGTTCGAGGATGTTCATGGCGGCATGGGGGTCGTTGACGTTGCCGGAATGAAAGCGGATCAATGGCAGGCCTTTGACGGTGACAAGGTGCTCAACCTCGGCTTCTCCGATGGTGCATTCTGGCTCAGGATTGATGTGCCACCGAAGGCACCTAATCGGGTTCTGGACATCAGCTATCCCCTCCTGGACGTGGTAGATGTTTACTGGTTTCGGGACGGGGCATTGTTGGAAGAACACCTGACCGGCGATCACAGGCCCTTTTCAAGCCGCCCTATCCCCCATCGCGAGTTCCTGTTCCCGGTTCCTTCCCGAAGCTCGCCACTCACGGCGTATATCCGGGTAGAGACACAAGGATCTGTCCAGATTCCGGTCGCCATCATGACATCCGTAGAGTTTCTGGCGAAAGACCAGATAGCCTCGGGCTGGCAGGCCATGTTTCTTGGCATTATTGTGGCCCTGGCGCTTTACAACCTTTTCCTGTTCAGTATTGTTCGCCATCCTGCCTATCTCTGGTACGTGTTGTCGGTGGTGTCGGCGGGGCTGGTTCAGCTGAATTTTCATGGTGTCCTGTTCCAGTGGCTGTGGCCGGAGCTACCCTGGTTGAACCGGTATTTCACCGCACCGATCGTTTCCGTTGCCCTGTTTTCCGCCACCATGTTTACCTTGCACTTCCTGGCCGTCCGGCGATACAGCCCGCTGGGATTCCGCTTTTTGCAGGCGATGCTGATCTGCTCCGCAGTAACGTTTGCCTACGGGTTTCTCGGCGGTTACCAGAGTGGAATTATTCTGATCAGCACCCTGGCCGCTATTGCGACGCCCGCTGCCTGGTTGGTAGGTATCCGGGTGTGGCTGAAAGGTCAGAAGCTGGCAGCGTTCTATGTTCTGGCCTGGACACCGCTGCTATTTGGTCATCTCTTACTGGCGATCAGCAAACTGGGGTATCTGCCCCGGAACTTCCTGACGGAATTCGGGCCGCAGATCGGTGTGGCGCTGGAGGTCATCCTGCTGTCGTTTGCGCTGGCGTACCGGATCAATGTGGAACGGCATCGCCGGATGAAGGCGCAGGATCAGGCACTGGAGATCCAGAAGCGGGCGAATCAGACACTCGAAGAGCGGGTTAGCGAACGCACGGATGAGCTGGAACGGGCGAATTCCCGATTGAAGTCGATGAGCCTGACTGATGGCCTCACTCAGGTCGCGAATCGGCGTCAGTTTGACGACGTGCTCGTCACTGAATGGAGTCGAGCGAGCCGACAGGCGTACCCTCTGAGTCTGTTGATACTCGACATCGATTACTTCAAGTCAGTGAACGATAAATACGGTCACCTGATAGGAGACGACTGTCTGATTACCGTGGCGGCCATTTGCGGCGCGGAGGTTCAGCGCTCCGGGGATCTGTTGGCCCGTTACGGTGGTGAGGAGTTTGTGGTGCTGTTGCCGACCACGCCGATTGAAGGGGCCGAGCGTGTTGCCGAGCGATTGCGGCAGGCGGTTGAGGATGCAACGGTGCATCCGGGCGCCCAGGTAACACCGATCAGCCTGACCATCAGTATCGGGGTTGCCAGTATGATTCCGGATCGTAGTACCAAGCCGGGAGAACTGGTTCGGCGGGCGGATGAGGCGCTCTATGCTGCCAAGGGTGCAGGGCGGAATCGTGTCATGTTATACCGCGGATACCGGGCAGTATCCGCGGGTGATTCCTGAAGACCTTCGGTTCAGTTTTTCAGCTTGTATCGACCCGGGCCGAGGAACACAACGGCCAGGGCGGTGAACAGGAAAAATCCCTGCAGTTCCAGAGCCCAACCTCCACTGCTGCCCAGGGTCAGAAGCTGATGGCTGTGCACCAGCACGATGGCGACCAGCATGTTGAACACAATCAACAGAGCGCCGATACGGGTCTGGTATCCGAGAATGATCATCAGGGGCGCGATGACTTCGCCGATATACACCCCGTAGGCGAGAAAGGCTGGAAGGCCGTGGCTTGCCAGCTGTCCTTCAATGAAGCCTACACCGTGAAGCAGCTTGGCAATACCGTGAAACAGCATGAGGCCGCCCAGACTCAGGCGGATAATCAGTTTTCCAAGATCGGCGTTTTCCAACACGTAATGTCTCCAGGTGGAATTGCTTAAAGGTTCGACAGCATACCGGGTTCATGGTGGCACTCAAAGAACTGCGGCCTCGGATCGGGACCTGTTCCGGGCTTTGTCAGATCAGTCCGGAGCCGAGCTGGAAGCGGATGTGGTTACGGTCTAGCAGGTTCTCCCAGTACTGACGCATCCAGTCCCAGGCAACATGGTTGACCTGATCCACAAAGGGGTCCAGATCAAGGTTGTAATAATCGGGGGTGCCGGCAATCTGTTGCACGGTCACGATGATGGACTCATCGAGTTCGTTGGCGAACGGTTCTCCGATCAGTTGGTGAGCCAGCAGATTGGCGCGGGTGGCGTCGATGTCCACCAATTCCCCTGCCCGGGTTGACCGGTTGTTCTCGTACATTTCCTCCATCAGGCGATGGCACAGGTAGGCCCGGATCAACAGGCCATCCAGCCCATCAAATCGGACCAGTTGGGCAGACGGCTGGGTGAAGTAGCGGGTAGCTGCTTCAATAAACGGCGCAAACAGGTCTGACTCCCCGGCCTCCCGGGCACAGGCATCAACACACTCGATCAGCCGTGGCGCCATCTCGATGTACTCAACCGCGAACTGGAACAGGCAGGTCGCGGGCTGGTAGCCGTCGATGATCGTAACGGCAGCCGGAAGCTGTGGGGCTTTCTCCCTGAGTTGGCGAAGGAAAGTGCCTGAACGGGCTTCTTTCTTTCGAGCCTGGTCAATAATTTCCAGTACAACCTGTGGTGTCATTTCAGGAGATGCCGGTGTGTGAACAGTGTGAGGTCGCAAGGCGCCTCCTGTTATCTGTAAAGGGTACCGAGGCAGGCTGGCAGAGGTAGTCACCGCCGCGCTGCCGTTTATGACAAGTGTAGTCGACATTTTGTCGACTGCCGGTCGGGCAAGATTAAATCCGGCGCAGAATTGTAACAAATTTAATACAGGTTTAACTATCGGCGAACCAGCGGTCATGACGGGTATGTGACCAGAACAGCCATCCCATGCTCAGGGCGCGTGCCAGCATCAGACAAATCAGGGAAAGCCAGAGACCGTGATTGCCCCAGCCGGTTGTGAGCCACCAGACCGGCAGGAATACCGCCAGGGCAGCAAACAGCATGGTGTTCTGCATATCCCGGGTTCGGGTGGCGCCGATGAACACACCGTCGAGCAGAAACCCCCAGACTGAGGCGAAAGGCAGTAACCAGAGCCAGGGCAAATACTGGATGGCCGTGTTGCGGACCTCTGGAATACCGGTCAGCAGAGTGATCAGGCTTCGCCCTCCAAACACGAAGAGTACGGTCAATAACACTGCGCCCCACAGGGACCAGCGCAGTGCGCTCTGGAAAACACGCCGGAAACGGCGCCGGTTGCCCTTGCCGATGGATTCTCCGATAAGAGCCTCGGCGGCGTTGGCAAAACCGTCCAGGGCATTCGAGATCAGCAGCAGGAAGGTGATCAGCACCGCATTGGCAGCCAGTACGGTGTCACCCTGCCTTGCGCCCTGGGCGGTAAAAAATGTCAGCACCAGCAGCAGAGCGATGGTGCGCACCATGATGTAGCGATTCACCCGCAGGATTTTCAGGTAGTCCGACAGTTCGCCGATCAGCGCCCGGGTCAGCTTCTGCCCTTCCGGCATACGGGTCAGGACGATGACAAAGCCGATGGTAGCTGCGCCGTATTCCGCAATGACCGTTGCTATGGCCACCCCGCGGCTATTCCAGCCCAGGACGGTGACGAACAGCACATCGAGGAGGATATTCAGGCCATTGGCGACGATCAGCATAAGCATCGGCCCCCTGGGAAACTGGGTGCCGATGAGCCAGCCCACGAGGGTGTACTGACATAACACGGCAGGCGCACTCCAGATCCGTATGGCTGCATAGTCTGCCGCCAGGTCGGTGACATCCGGACTCGGATTCATCAATGCCAGGCCCGTCGTAATGAGGGGGTTGTGAAACAGGATCAGCACCAGCCCGATCGCGATGGCCAGCAGTACCGAACGTAGCAACAACGCGACCTGACCAAAACGATCCCGTTTGCCCCAGGCCTGGGCAGCGAGCCCGGTGGTACCCATGCGCATGAATCCGAAGGTCCAGTACAGAATACTGAACAGGTTGGCCCCCACAGCCACGGCTCCCAGGTACTCGGGACTGTCCAGATGGCCCAGTACTGCGGTATCCACCAGGCCAAGAAGCGGTACGGTCATGTTGGTCAGCATCAGGGGCCAGGCAAGGGCCCAGAGGCGGCGGTCGGTGCTTGCAATCGGAAACCTGATATTCACTTTGATTCTGAAAAATCCATGGTTAGATGTTTTGGATTTAGGCTATTTTTTAGCCTTTTGTTGATCTGTGTCTATACTCGAACTTGGTATATCCGTAAGCAGGCTTCCACTCTGGCTCCGACGCGGTGCGTGCGAACACCCGTTGGAAATCAGAGGGATTACGCAAAATCTGACAAGAATAACACTCTGTGGAGACACAGTATGCGCGTGCACGCTAAGCGGGCAGGTGCCCTTGTCGGCGGACTATTGTTCTCGGCCTGGTCCTTTGCGGACTGGACGATGAACATGACGCCCGGGGTGACCGGCACCAGCAACAGTATTTTCAGCCTTCACATGACCATTCTCTGGATCTGCGTCGTTATTGGCGTCGTGGTATTCGGGGTGATGTTCTGGTCTATCTTTGCCCACCGAAAATCCCAGGGCTATAAACCAGCAAACTTCCATGAGAACACCGTCGTCGAGGTGCTCTGGACCATTATCCCCCTCGCCATTCTGGTTGCCATGGCCATTCCCGCCACAGCCACGCTGGTTGATATGTACGACACCAGCGAATCGGAGGTCGATATCAAGATCACCGGTTACCAGTGGAAATGGCAGTACGAATACCTTGATGAGGAATTCGGCTACTTTTCCAACCTCGCGACACCCCGCGACCAGATCAACAACCGGCAGGAAAAGGGCGAAAACTATCTGCTGGAAGTGGATAACCCGCTGATTGTTCCCGTAGGTAAGAAAGTGCGCCTGTTGCTGACAGCGAACGATGTTATCCACTCCTGGTGGGTACCGGATTTCGGCGTGAAAAAAGACGCGATCCCCGGCTTTATCAACGAAGCCTGGACCCGGGTAGACAAGCCCGGCATTTATCGGGGGCAGTGCACCGAGCTGTGCGGCAAGGATCATGGCTTCATGCCCATCGTGGTCAAGGCGGTTCCCGAAGAGGAATACAACACCTGGGTTGCGGAACAGAAAGCTGCTGCCGAGAAGGAGCGAGAGCTGACCCAGAAGGACTGGACGCTGGCCGAGCTGATGGAACGGGGGGAAAAAGCCTACCAGACCAGTTGCGCTGCGTGTCACCAGCCTGACGGCAGTGGTGCACCTCCGGCTTTCCCGGCGCTTAAGGGCAGCCCGATTGCCACTGGCGACATTGCCGCTCACATGGACATTGTTGTGCATGGGAAATCCGGCACGGCCATGCAGGCGTTTGGCAGCCAGCTGAGCGAAGTGGATCTGGCCGCGGTGATTACCTTCGAGCGTAATGCCTGGGGGAACAACACCGGGGATATGGTCACGCCGAAGCAGATATTTGATTACAAGAACCAGCAGTAATCGACACCAGATAACGGATTTCGCCAGCCGGTAACGGCGGTAACGGGGGTTTTCATGAGTGCGGTTGCAGATACCCACACCCAGGAACATCATCACGGCCCGGCCAGAGGCATCAGCCGCTGGCTGCTGACCACTAACCACAAAGACATCGGCACCATGTACCTGGTGTTCAGTTTCACCATGTTCCTGCTCGGAGGTTGCATGGCGATGGTGATCCGGGCGGAGCTTTTTCAGCCCGGCCTGCAGATTGTGCAGCCGGAATTTTTCAATCAGATGACCACCATGCACGGTCTGATCATGGTATTCGGTGCGGTCATGCCCGCGTTCGTGGGGCTGGCTAACTGGATGTTGCCGCTGATGATCGGAGCGCCGGATATGGCTCTGCCACGGATGAACAACTGGAGCTTCTGGCTGCTTCCATGCGCTTTTCTGATTCTGGTGTCCACACTGTTCATGGAAGGCGGTGCACCGAACTTTGGCTGGACCTTCTATGCCCCGTTATCCACAACCTACGGGCCACCGAGCACGACCTTCTTCATTTTCGCTGTCCATATCATGGGTATTTCTTCGATCATGGGCGCGATCAACGTGATCGCCACCATCCTGAACCTGCGGGCTCCGGGCATGACCCTTATGAAGATGCCATTGTTCGTCTGGACCTGGTTGATCACCGCCTTCCTGCTGATCGCGGTCATGCCGGTGCTGGCGGGTGTGGTGACCATGATGCTGATGGACATCAACTTCGGCACCAGCTTCTTCGATGCCTCTGGTGGTGGTGACCCGGTACTGTTCCAGCATGTGTTCTGGTTCTTCGGACACCCGGAGGTGTACATCATGATTCTGCCTGCGTTCGGGGCGGTGTCTCACATCATCCCGGCCTTTTCCCGCAAGCCGCTGTTTGGTTATGCCTCCATGGTGTATGCGGTGGGCGCCATTGCCCTGCTCTCGTTCATCGTCTGGGCGCACCATATGTTCACCGTTGGTATCCCTGTGGCCGGGCAGTTGTTCTTCATGTACGCCACCATGCTGATCGCCGTCCCTACCGGGGTGAAGGTGTTCAACTGGGTGGCGACCATGTTCCGGGGCTCTCTGAGTTTCGAGGCGCCGATGCTGTTTGCGGTGGCCTTCGTCATTCTGTTCACCATCGGTGGTTTTTCCGGCCTGATGCTGGCGATTGCGCCATCGGACTTCCAGTACCACGACACGTATTTCGTGGTGGCTCACTTCCACTATGTACTGGTACCGGGCGCCATCTTCGGGATCTTCGCCTCCGCCTATTTCTGGTTACCCAAGTGGACCGGTCACATGTACGACGAAACCCTGGCCAAGACCCACTTCTGGCTGTCGTTCATTGGCATGAACCTGGCGTTTTTCCCCATGCACTTCCTCGGGCTGGCAGGCATGCCACGCCGGATTCCGGATTACGCCTTGCAGTTTGCCGACTTCAACATGGTGTCCAGTGTCGGCGCCTTCATGTTCGGTGCCACCCAGTTGCTGTTCCTGTTCATTGTGGTGAAGTGCGTCAGAGGTGGAAAAGCCGCAGCAGCCAAACCCTGGGATGGTGCCGAGGGCCTGGAATGGACGGTGCCGTCACCGGCGCCATACCACACCTTTGCGACGCCGCCGGAGGTGAAATAACCGGCGGCGCCAGGAACCGAGTCAATAAACACAACAACAAACGAAAACGGCTAAGCCATTGGAGACAGCTATGGCGGATCAACAGACCTACTACGTTCCGGAACAGAGCAAGTGGCCAATTGTTGCGACCGTTGGCCTCGGGGTCACCTTGTACAGCGTGGCATCGATCATGGTGAAGAGCGGCCAGGGTGAGAGCACTACCGGCGCCTGGGTGACGTTCTTTATCGGCGCCCTGATCATGGCCTATATGCTGTTTGGCTGGTTTGGCAATGTCATCCGGGAAAGCCGGTCCGGGTTATACAGCCCACAGATGGATCGGTCATTCCGCTGGGGCATGAGCTGGTTTATTTTCTCGGAGGTCATGTTCTTTGCGGCTTTCTTCGGGGCTTTGTTCTACGTTCGGGTGTTCGCTGTACCCTGGTTGGGTGGTGAAGGTGACCGCGGTAGCAGCGCCATGCTCTGGGACGGATTCCAGGCGACCTGGCCGCTGATCAACAATCCCAACCCGGAGGCCTATCCGGCTCCGGAAAGCGTGATCGGTCCCTGGGGCCTGCCGCTGGTGAACACCATACTGCTGGTGACATCCTCCTTCACCATCACCGTTGCCCATCATGCCCTGAAGGCCGGTCACCGGAAGAAGATCAAGATCTGGATGGCGGCGACCATCGCCCTGGCGCTGGGCTTCCTGATCCTGCAGGCCGAAGAGTACATGCATGCCTATCAGGAGCTGAACCTCACCCTTGAGTCGGGTATCTACGGCAGTACCTTCTTCATGCTGACCGGCTTTCACGGGGCTCACGTGACACTCGGAACCCTGATGCTGGTGATCATGCTGATTCGGGTGAGTAAGGGGCATTTTACTGCCGACCAGCACTTCGGGTTCGAGGCGGCGGCCTGGTATTGGCACTTTGTGGATGTGGTGTGGCTTGGGTTGTTTGTCTTTGTCTACATCATTTGAGGCAGGTAGCGAACGACCTCAGGGTGTCGGGTTCATGGTCAGGCTACCTTGCCACAGGGCAATGAGGATGACCGCCAGAAGCAGGACGCTGAGGGTAACGCGTACGGCCAGTGAATTGACCACCCGGTTGGTTTTACCGCCATCCTTGATCAGGAAGAACAGACCACTGAACAGGCTCGCAACAACCATGAACAACAAAATCACGATGATCACTTTTAACATGGGGGTGCCTCGTTTGTTATCAGGATTGTCGGCGTCCGAATGACGGATCTTCGAGTATCCGCTCCGGTCACTATAGCAGAGCCGACCGAGCGCGAGCAGCACGAGATGGCGGTGCGGAGCAAGACCCGGAAGTGGCACGCTGACTGGCGTCTCCTGGCGTTCAGCGGTTTTTTCCTGCCACTGCTGATCGGCCTGGGGCTATGGCAGCTGGACCGCGCAGAACAGAAACAGACCATGCTGGACCGATGGCAACAGCAAGCCCGGGTGGTGCCCTGGGCGGAGCTGGTTGCCGACGGCCTGGAACATGGCAGGCCGGTGGCGCTGTCGGGCCGGTATGGGTCAAGGACCTGGTTGCTGGATAACCGGACCCGCGACGGAATCCCCGGCTATGAGGTACTGACGGACTTCTATCCCCTGGCGGGGCCTCCTGTCGTGTTAAACCGGGGCTGGATTGCAGCACCGAGGCAGCGGGATGTGTTGCCAGACATTACAACGCCCCGGGAGATACTTGATATTCAGGGACGGATTGCAGCGTACCCGACCCCCCCGGTACTGAGTGAGAACAGAGAGCAGAGCGAGGGCTGGCCAAGGCGGGTGCAAAGCCTGCCCCGGGAACAGGCGAAAGACGTGGTTCCGGAGCTGCCAGGCGCGATTATCAGGCTGAGCGGCAAGGACCAGCCTGGCGCCTTCCGGGCCGACTGGGCACCGGACATGATGGGGCCACAAACCCACTACGGTTACGCTGCCCAGTGGTTTGCGCTTGCCGCTGCACTGACTATATTGACGGTAGTAGCGAGCTACCGAAAGACAGGAGCCAATAATGACAATGACAATGGCTGACCAGATTTCAGAACAGAACGAAGGCCCGACTCCGGAACAGATCCAGCGTGGGCGCAGAACCGCCATCCTGCTGTTTGCGGTGGGGTTTGGGCCGATGCTGTTCGCCACCATCATGTTTTATACCGGTTGGTTGAATCCGGCTGGAAACACCAACAATGGCACCCTGATCGACCCGGTGATGCCGATCAGTTCCCTACACCTCCAGACCGCCGCTGGCGAACCCCTGGAGGGTCGTTTCGGCCCCGAAAAGGCTGACGCTCAATGGTTGATGATGGTAGTTGCAGGCGAATGCGGTGCGGATTGTGAGCAACTGCTGTATCTGGCCCGCCAGGTGAACATCGCCCTTGGCAAGAACGCCAACCGGGTTGGTCGTGCCGCGCTGCTGGAGTCGCTCCCTGCTGATCTCTCCAGCCGCTGGAGTTCCGAATACAGTCTGATGGAACGTCTGTCTCCGGCACCGGGCACCGCTCCGGTCTGGCCACCGGGCATTGATCCACAGACCTCTCCGCGAATCCTTCTGGTCGACCCGTTCGGCAATCTGATGATGTCCTACGGCGCGGGCAATACCGGTAAAGAGATACTCAAGGATCTCAAACATCTGCTCAAACTTTCCCAGATCGGTTAAGGGCAGGTGCCGGTTATGACAGCACACCCCAATATCTCCGATCCCTGCCCGAAGACCCGCGTGATGGCCCGCTGGGCAACCATTGCTGCCTTGCTGGCTGTTGTTGTGATCATGCTCGGAGCCTGGACCCGTCTGGTCCATGCCGGCCTTGGCTGCCCCGATTGGCCTGGCTGCTACGGTTTCCTGACCGTCCCCCAGAGTGATGCACACATTGCCATTGCCAACGCCCGTTTCCCGGAAACCCCGGTGGTGGTAGAAAAAGGTTGGCCGGAGATGATTCACCGCTATGCTGCGGGCACCTTGGGGCTGATTGTGTTTGGTCTGGCGGGCTACGCACTTCGGCACCGGCGCTCCGGAGTACCGGTAAAGCTGTCTCTGTTCATTGCAGGGTTCATCATTCTGCAGGGTGCCTTTGGCATGTGGACAGTCACCCTCAAGCTCTGGCCACAGGTGGTTGCCCTGCATCTGCTGGGTGGCTTCACCACCCTGAGCCTGCTGACCCTGCTCACGTTGCGGTTAAGGGGACGTTTGCGAAGCCCGGGCCCGGAGCCTCGGGGCCTGGCCAGAGGCAGTATGCGTCCCTGGCTATATGGAGGGTTGCTGCTGGTTGCTGTGCAGATTGCGTTGGGGGCCTGGACTGCGGCCAACTACGCCGCCGTGGCCTGTACCGATCTGCCCACCTGCCAGGGCCAGTGGTGGCCAGAAGGGATGGACTTCCGGCATGGCTTTGATATCGCCCAGCATGTTGGCCCCAACTACCTCGGGGGGCAGCTTACGGCGGATGGCCGGGTAGCCATCCATGTGACTCATCGCCTCGGAGCCGTCATCGTGCTGGGATACCTCTCCTTGCTGTTGGCCATCCTGTGGCGCCACCGGGAAGAACACGGCCTGAGCGGCTCCATCACGCTGGTGGCCGCAGCCCTGTCTGCCCAGATTGCCCTGGGGCTTGCCAACGTCCTGTTCCATATTCCCCTACCGGTGGCTGTGGCCCATAACGCCATGGGTGCGGGCCTGCTGCTGTCCGTCATTCACCTGATCTGGCAGTACCATCGACTCTCCCTGGCTCACAGAGCACAGGCTGAACAGACAACAACAATCAATCGGGAGGTTACCGCATGAGCGAGCGAGTGGAAGCGCTGGCGGTCCAGTCAGCGGAAAACCAGACCATCTCATGGCGTGATTATCTGGAGCTCACCAAGCCAAAGGTCGTGGCCCTGATGATCCTGACCTCGGTGATCGGCATGCTGCTGGCCGTGCCCGGTGTGCCGGGATGGCAGGTCATGCTGTTCGGCAACCTGGGAATCGCCCTGCTGGCGGGTGCGGCAGCTGTGGTTAACCATGTGGTGGATCAGAAAATAGACACCATCATGGCCCGCACCCGCAAGCGCCCGGTTGCCACCGGCAAGATCGCCCCGTTCGATGCCATCCTGTTTGCCATCATCCTCGCCTGTGTCGGCATGATTGTGCTCATGTGGCAGGTGAACGAACTGACCGCCTGGCTGACCCTCGCCTCGTTAGTTGGCTACGCGGGTGTTTACACCCTGTTCCTGAAGCGTGCGACTCCACAGAACATCACCATCGGCGGCCTGGCCGGCGCCATGCCTCCGCTTCTGGGCTGGACTGCAGTGACCGGCGAAGTAGAGGGCCATGCTCTTCTGCTGGTGCTGATCATCTTCGCCTGGACACCTCCGCACTTCTGGGCATTGGCAATCCATCGCAAGGAAGAATACGCCAAGGCCGGCATTCCCATGCTGCCGGTGACCCATGGCAACCGTTTCACCGAACTCCATATCCTGCTCTACACCCTGATGCTGCTGGCAGCCAGCCTGCTACCTTTTGTCACAGGCATGTCCGGCGGCATCTACCTGATCGGCGCCCTGGCCCTGGGTCTGCGCTTTCTCCAGTACGCAATCCGGCTTCTCAAGGGAGATGACCGCCGAGTCGCCTTCAACACCTTCAAATACTCCATCACTTACCTGATGGCCCTCTTTGTGGTACTCCTAGTGGATCATTTCGTCTTCTTCTGATTGGGAGTTGACGCCCCGGGGGTGGGGGATACTTTTCCTTTGGAAATGGAACTCGCTGCGCTCAGACAGCCATTTCTGGCAGGAAAAGTATCCCCCACCCCCGACGCTGTCTGTCTCCGATATTTGAGGTCTCTATGGATCGTTCTGTGCGGATAACGTTGTTCGCTCTGTTGCTGTTAGTCCTGCTGGTGTTTGGTCTGGTAATTGCCCGGCAGGTTTACCTGGTGGGCGGCGATGATCCGGAGCCGGCCCCTGTGCTGGCGGAGTTGAACACGTATGTCTATGACGAACCGAGGGAGTTGGTGGAATTCACCCTGACCGACGAGAACGGCGAGACCGTGACCCGGGAAAGCCTGCGGGGGCGGTGGACATTTGCCTTCGTGGGTTACACCAACTGCCCGGATGTCTGTCCGGCGGCTATGGCGAACCTGAGACGTACCGATCAGTTGTTGTCGAAGGAATTGCCGCAGCCGGAGTACCTGCTGGTAAGCGCCGACCCTGAGCACGACACGCCGGAGAAACTGAAGGCCTATACCGGCTTCTTTGGTGAACACTTCCATGGTTATACCGGCGATATTGATACCTTGCGGGCACTGGCCAAGAGCCTGAGTGCGGTGTTTGTGCACCGGGACATCAACGGCGAGACGCTGGTGGACCACAGCGCCCATTTTGCGCTGCTGAACCCGGACGGAAAGCTGGCTGCGCTGATCCAGCCGCCCCATAAACCGGAAGCGGTAGCCGAGGCGTTTGAGCGTATTTACATCTGGGCACGGGACAATCGGGAGCGGGCGGGGAGCTGATCTGTACTGCACCCAAGGTCCCACTGACACAGGGACTCGGGTGCATTAGACTGCCTGGTCCGCATTAAGACGAGTCGAGCCCATGCCCACCCATTCGCAAAGCTGCACCAATCCCCGACAACTGTTTACCGTTCTTGCTGCCGGTGCCATTGTTCTTCTCGTTGTTCATGGGCTTGGCCGCTTTATCTACACGCCGTTGCTGCCCTATCTGGTGGATGATGGTCAGTTCAGCGCTGCCAATGGTGCCGCGGTCGCTACCTGGAATTACCTTGGTTACCTGATGGGCGCGATGCTGGCGATTCGCTGGCACCGTATCGAACAGATCCGAATCCTCCTGCCTATAGGCCTGGCAGTGCATGTGGTTACCACCTTGTTGGTGACCCAAGTCGACTCACTGAGCCTGATCGCTGGCAGCCGCTGGCTCAATGGCGTCGCCAACGGAATGGTCTTCGTTCACGCCCCTGCGCTGATTCTCGAATGGCTGGTGCTGCGTAATCGTGCGTCCATGAGTGGCCTGGTTTACATCGGTGTCGGCCTGGGCTTGCTGGTGTCCAGCGGCCTGGTGACGGGCAGTGCGAGCTGGCTGGAAGGTGCCCAGCGTTGGTGGCCGGCGGCGGTTCTGTCTATTCCCCTGGCTTGGTGGGGGGCAATGAAACTGATGCGTCTTGAGGTCGCTGAGCGCAAGCATGACGATCAGGACCCGGTGGTCAACACTCCCTTGCTCGACCGTGCCAGCATCCCCCTGTTTCTCTCCTACGCCGGTGCCGGTCTGGGCTATATCCTGCCGATGACCTTCCTGCCTTTGCTGGCCAAGATAGAATTGCCCGAGAACCACTGGATGCTGGATGGCACCTGGCTGGTCGTGGCCCTATGTACTCTTCCGGCACCCTGGATATGGAACCGCCTGGGGGCGAAACTGGGCGACCTTCTGGCTTTGAAGCTGAACTTCCTGATCCAGCTTCTCGGCGTATTGTTCGCTGTGATCTGGCCCGGACCAACGGGTTTGTTCCTCTGTGCCGCGCTGGTTGGCAGCACCTTCCTTGGCACGGTCCTGCTCACCCAGCGCATCGGCCGAGCCCTGCATCCCCATCAGGGGCCCCGCTTATCTGCGGCGACGGTAGCGCTTTATGGCTTCACCCAGATGGTTGGTCCCTGGCTGACGAAACAGTGGTTGGATATGGGCGGGACTCTGGGTTCAGCCTTTGGCATCGGGGTGGCGGCGTTGGCCTTTGGGTTGGTGTTTGTGTTTTTTGTGCCTCGGCCTGACGACTGGCATGCTTCTCGGGGCGCTTAGGTCTTGATCTGGTAAGACTGTTGGTTGTGGGGGTTGATCGGGGTGGTGGGGTATTTTTTCCTTGGAAATGGAACTCGCTTTGCTCGGACAGCCATTTCTGGCGGAAAAATACCCCACCACCCCGCTCTGAGTAACAACGGCGTTTTCTCGGCAAAAAATACGTGTTGGTTGGATGTTGTATTGAGGGTGAAGGGGCTATGTCTGATATTGAAATCGTGACATTGAAAGGTGCGGCGTTGGAGCCTTGGCTAAACGACGTGGCCGAGTTGCGTATCCGGGTATTTCGGGACTTTCCTTATCTGTATGACGGTTCGCTGGCGTATGAAACGGAATATCTACGCACTTATATCGAGAGCGACACGGCAATTTGTGTGCTGGCGAGGTCGGGCGACCGGGTGGTCGGTGCGTCCACGGGACTGGCGCTGGATGATGAAACCGAGGCGTTCAAGCGGCCCTTCCTGCAGGCAGGCATGGACACCAGCCGGATTTTTTACTGTGCCGAGTCGATCCTTCTGCCGGATTATCGCGGCGGCGGTATCTACCGAGAGTTTTTCAGCCGCCGAGAACAGCAGGCCTTGGACCTGGGTAAATTGATCTGCGCCTTCTGTGCCGTGCAGCGACCGGATGATCATCCTCTCAAACCGGCCGGCTACCAGCCGCTGGAACAGGTGTGGCAACATTTCGGTTATCAACCGCGCCCGGATCTGATAACCAGCTTCAGCTGGAAAGACGTCGGCGAGCCCGAGCAGACAGACAAATCAATGCAGTTCTACCTGAAGCCGCTCAGCTAGGCGGTTTGCGGTGTAACAGGCGTAGACAACCCTTACCGACTTAACCCAATACAGACCATGGTAAGCTAACGAGAAAGCACGATTTATCTAAGGGTGTGGGGGTGTTTTGAATTTTTGGGTGGACAAAGGTGTCTGAGCGCAGCGAGTTCTTTTCCACCCAAAAATTCAAAACACCCCCATGCCCCACCCCCAAACCAAGCAGTCCCGAACCCAAGCCCAAAGCAAAGCAGAATGCTCCCGATAGATGAGATCCTCCCCACCCTGAAGCAAACGCTGGAATCCACCACCACAGCACTGCTTCAGGCACCTCCCGGCGCCGGTAAAACCACCCGTGTTCCGTTGGCCCTGCTGGATGCGCCCTGGCGGCAAGACCGCAAGATCCTGATGCTGGAACCCCGGCGGCTGGCAGCCCGCTCTGCAGCACGGTTTATGGCGAACCAGCTGGGTGAGAAGCCCGGGCAAACGGTGGGTTATCGAACCCGGTTGGATACCAGGGTCTCCGGAGATACCCGGATTGAGGTAGTGACGGAAGGCATCCTTACGCGGCTGATCCAGAACGACCCCATGCTCGAAGACTATGCCGCGGTGTTGTTTGATGAGTTTCACGAGCGTTCCCTGCAGGCGGATCTGGGGCTCGCGCTGGTGCGGGAATCCCAGCAGGCATTACGGGAGGATCTGAGGTTGCTGGTGATGTCGGCAACGCTGGATACCGCGCCCATTGCCCGGGTGCTGGGGGATGTGCCCGTGGTAACCAGTGAAGGCAGAATGTTCCCGGTGGATGTGTTGTATCGTCCTTCGCCCTCCCGCGACCAGCGTAGCCGGTTTGACGATCGGGTGGTGGCGGTGATTCGCGAAGCCCTGGCGGATCAGAGCGGTTCGTTGCTGGTGTTTTTACCCGGGGCCGGCGAGATCCGACGGGTGGAACGTCAGTTGCGGGAGTGGTTGCCTGGTAATGTGATCGTGGCACCGCTCTTTGGAAACCTGAAATCCGAGGAACAGGACCGGGCGATTTCGCCGGCACCGGAAGGTATCCGGAAGGTTGTGCTGGCGACGGCCATCGCGGAGACCAGTCTGACCATCGAAGGCATTCGGGTCGTCATTGACGCTGGCCAGCAGCGTCGGGCCGTGTTCGATGCCAACAGTGGTATGACGCGGCTGGTAACCGGGCGGGTGTCGAAAGCATCGGCAGAGCAACGGAAAGGGCGTGCGGGACGGGTTGAGCCGGGTGTGTGTTATCGGTTGTGGAGCGAATCCGAACAGTTTGGCCTGGCAGAATTCACGCCACCGGAAATCCAGGAAGCCGATCTGGCGCCTCTGGTGCTGGAGCTTTCCCAGTGGGGCGCCCGGAATGCGGATCAGGTAGCCTGGGTGGATACGCCGCCGTCAGCACACTGGAATCAGGCGGTCACTTTGTTGCGGTGGCTGGACATGCTTGATGAGGATGGCGGCATCACTGAGCACGGTAAACAGGCCCGGGCGCTTGGCGTTCATCCGCGACTGGCTCATATGATTTTGCGGGGGCGGGATCTGAAACTGGGTCTGGTGGCTGCAGAACTGGCGGCCCTGTTGGAAGAGCGGGATCTGTTGGGGCCGGGCTCCGGTTCCGACATGCATGAGCGGCTCAGGGTGTTGCGTGGTGAATCCCGACAGGGTCAGACCGACCCGGCACGGTTGCGTTCCGTCCGGCAGTCGGCCAAGCGGCTGAGCGGCCCAGACGCCGGCTCCGGGAAAATGCCCACCGATGTGGAGGTGGGGCGACTGCTGGCACAGGCCTATCCGGACAGGATTGGCCGCCGGCGCCCGGGCTTGGTACCCCGGTATCAGCTCAGTAACGGCAAAGGCGCAGCACTCAGGGAAGATGATGCCATGGCCAGGCAGGAATGGCTGGTGGCAGCAGAACTGGACGGCAAGTCCCGGGAAGCGACGATTTACCTGGCTGCTCCGGTGGATCTCCGGGATCTGGAACAGGATCTTGCCGGTCATATCGTTGAATGCGAAGAAGCGCTCTGGGATGAAAAACGGGGCACGATTATCGCTCGCCACGTGCGTCGTCTCGGAGAATTGGTCCTTGAGCAAAAGGAGCTGGCCAATCCGGAGCCCGGGCTGATCCAGCAGGGCCTGATGGATGCAGTCAGGAGAAAAGGTCTGAACAGCCTGCCCTGGACGCAGGCGTCGAAGCAGTGGTGCGCCAGGGTGCGGATGCTGGCCAGCGCCATCCCCGGGGAGTGGCCCGACGTCAGCGAACAGGCTCTTCTGGATACGCTGGAGAGCTGGCTTGGACCGTTCCTGCCGGGACTGAAAAGGTGGGCTGATCTGGAGAAACTGAATCTGCTACCGGCACTCAACAGCCTGCTGGATTACCCCCAACAGCAGAAGCTGGCCGAGCTGATGCCAGAAACGCTGACCATTCCAACCGGACAACATGTTTCTCTGGATTACACGGCGGACAATGGTCCGGTTCTGGCTGCCAAACTCCAGGCCCTGTTTGGCTGGACCGAGACGCCCAAAGTAGCCGGAGGCCGAATCCCGGTGGTTATTCACCTGCTGTCCCCGGCCCAACGTCCCTTGGCAGTAACTGCCGATCTGGCCAGCTTCTGGGTGAACGCCTATCCGGAAGTGCGCAAGGATATGCGGGGCCGCTACCCGAAACACCCGTGGCCGGAAGATCCCTTCACCGCAGAGCCACAGCAGGGAACGAAAAAGCGCCCCGCTCGCTGATCCAGGTGCGGTTTTTCGAGTTATCAAGCCTCACGTAAACAGCGGGCTCGCTCGCAGGATCAGCAGCACCCCGGTGATCAGCAGCACGCCATAGACCGCCCGGCGGAAATGGTCCTCATGGAGCCGGTGGTGAAGGAATTCACCGACAAATACACCGATTACCAGCAGTGGCAGATACCACAAGAGCTGCCTGGCGTTGGTCATCAGGCTGCCATCGAACAGGTAGAGCAGGCTCAGGGTCAGGTTCAGGGTGAACCAGACGCTGAGCAGCGTTGCCCGGGTACGGCTCTTGTCGAGCTGGATGCCGGCCATGGCATAGACCAACAATGGCCCGCCGGATGCAAACAGCCCATGGGTAATACCGGCAGCAAAGGTGACGCACCGGCTGGTCATCAGGCTGTGAGGCCTGGCCTGGTGGCCGCCAAGCAAGCGCCACAGTTCCTTACCGGCAAACCAGGTCACCAGCACGCCAAACAGCAGCTTGAGGCTGTTGGCGCCAAGCCACGGCATCAGCAGGTAGCCAGTCAGGGTGCCTGCCAGCATGAGTGGCAGGATCAGGGTTGCCAGTAGTCGCCAGTCGATGTGGTGGTGATGTTTCCAGGTCAGGTACCCGCTCATAAAGACATTCAGAGGTACCAGTATCGGGAGCATGTCCTGAATGGGCAGCATCATCGCCCCGATAGAGAGGGCGATGACGATGGAGCCGAAGCCGGTGATGGCTTCAATGGTGTAGGCCAGCAGGATCGCCAGACCAAGCCATAGCCAGGGATCGATCATGGGGTCGGGTTCCCGGGACCGGCGTGGAGATCGCTGGCGAATTTCCGGCGTACGGTTCTTAGATAGAACGCCGGGGCGATCCGCCACAACAGGCTGCCAACCCGGGATACCGGCTCGGGCATCAGCCACCGCTTACCCCTGGCCAGGGCGTGGTCGATCATTTTTGCCATGTCATCCGCACTGGACATGCCGCCAATGGTGGATCTGGCATGTTGTGCCCGCTTGCCATCGGCTCCCAGAGCATTCTGCTCGATTGGCGTATCCAGGAAGCTGGGGTACACCATCAGCACGTGGATACCTTTCGGCTCCAGTTCCAGCCGAAGCACTTCGAAGAACTGGCTGAGGGCACTCTTGGCGGCGCAATACCCGGCCCGGCCAGGTACCGGCATCCACCCGGCCATGGAACCGATACAGATGATGCTGCCACGGCTTTGCTCCAGCAACGGCAGCGCCAGTTGAGTGAGTTCCACCGGGCCTTGCCAGTCCACGGCCATTACCTTGCGGAAGACGTCCGGATGAGTGTCTGTTGCCGGGGAACGGTGCGTGATGCCCGCATTATTGACGAGCAGATCGAGTCGCCCGAAGATGTTTTCGGTCTCCCTGACCAGGCGTTCAAGGTCAGCCGTCCGGGTCACATCAACGGTGACCGTATGTACCCGGTCGTCAGCCCCCAGCTCCGTTTTGCGCAGGAGCAGGGCCTGAGTATCGATGTCTGCCAGTACCAGATGGTGACCGGCCCGATACCAGTATTGGGCCATGGCCCAGCCCAGACCGCTGGCGGCTCCGGTGATCAATGTAACCATCACAGGTCTCCCTGCTGGCGGGCCTGGGCAATAAAGTAGTCAAAGGTCTCGGCCGAGGTTTTCCGAAGCGAATATCCGAATTCCTCTTTCAGTCGCCGGTTACTCAGTACCGGGCGGTAGCGCAGGAAGTTTACCTGCTCCGGCCCGACAGGTTTGCCCAGCCATTTGGCGACCTGCAGGCCGGCCCTGACCACGGATGCAGGCAAGGTGATCAGGGGTTTGTCGAGCCTGCGGGCGATCTCCTGCATGGTGAGTGCGCCGTCACCGGCCATGTTGTAGCGCCCAGCGCGATCCTGTCGGATACCCTGCTCCATGGCGTCCAGCACGTCCTGATCCCAGATGAATACGAAGGGTGAATCGCTGCCCCGAATGGCCAGCAGTCTCGGCGCAAGAAACAGACTGGTGATCTGGTTACGGGTTTCGGCGCCCAGCACGGTGCCGGGGCGGAAAATCAGCTGCTTCAATTCCGGATGTTCGGAGCGATAGGTTGCCAGCATCTCTTCCACCAGACGCTTGTGATCCGAGTAGGCAAACTCCGGGTTGCCCCGCAGAGGATCTTCTTCGTCAATCCACTGGGGATTGTCCGGGTGGTAGCCATAGGCTGCGCCTGAGCTGGTCACCGTCAGGTGTTGTACCTTGGCTGCGAGACAGGCCTCCAGTACGTTGCGTGTGCCGTTCACATCAATGTCATAGTCACGTTCCCGGTCCGGAGATGCCCGCAGGATGGAGGCCAGGTGAATCACATGGGTGATGCGGTGCTCGGCCAGGGTCAGCACCAGATTGGAGTCCCGTACATCCAGCACTTCGAGGGGGAAGTTCAGTCCCTTACGGTGTTGAATGTCGGTGCCGATGACAAAATAGTCCTGGGCCAGCCGGTTGCCCAGCTGATGGCCGATATAGCCGGCAGCGCCAGTAATCAGAATACGTTTTTCTGTGCTCATAGGGTCAGGTTTCTTGTTGTAGGGGTTCGGGGAAAGAGCGATGAGCCCAGATCTGGGACAGTGTCAGGCCGGATACCAGGTGCCAGACACCCCAGAAGGCGGTAATCAGCATCATGCCGCCGGCATTGGGGAAGAAGGTGAACAGAATCACCAGGCCCAGACCAGAGTTCTGGATACCTACCTCCATGGTGACCGCACGCTGATCCGGTACGGAGAGCCTGGTCATCCGCGCGATGCCATAGCCCAGCCCCAGGGCCAGCAGGTTCTGGCTGACCACGAGCCAGAAGAAGGTGTGGAATTTCTCCACGAACAGGTCAACGTTGTTGAAGAAGGCGATGGCGACAAACGCCAGAAAGATGACCAGAGACATCATTCGCAGAGGCTTTTCGCTGCGCTCGGCCAGTGCCGGAAAACGGCCGCCGACCAGCATGCCCAGCACCAATGGCAGGGCCAGCACCAGCAGAACCAGTATCAGAATGCTCTCGGGCTGCAGGGAAATCTCCTGTAAGTAATCCCGGGTATGAGGGTTAAGCCAGCCGTAGAAGGCAAAGTTCAGCGGTGTCATCACCGTGGCGGCGAGGCTGGATACTGCGGTCATGCTCACAGACACAGCGACACTGCCCTTGCCGAGCCAGGTCATGATGTTGGAGAAACTGCCGCCGGGGCAGGAGGCCACAAGAATCATGCCCAGGGCCAGCTGGGGGTCGATCTCCAGAGCCCAGGTAAACAGGCAGGTTGCCGCCGGCAGTAACAGAAACTGGGCGATCAGCCCGGCAACCGGAGCCCGGGGAATGGTCAGCACCCGTTTGAAGTCGGCGGGTCTCAGGTTGAGAGAGACCCCGAACATCATCAGCGCCAGTATGCCATTGAGCATGACCAGGCTGGCGGGGTCAAAGTGCACCGTTGCAGATGGGGACATGCGTCATTATCCCCTTGCTGGTTCGAGCTTGTTGATGTGCCCAGCCAGGGCCTCCAGATAAGCATCCTTGTTGACATAGTAGGCCATGCGGGCGAGCTTGATGTAGTTATAGCCGCCGTCCAGGCGTTCGTCAGCATGGCTTTTTTTCCGTTGCTTCAGTTCACTGGCAGCCGCAGTGTCGTTCTGTTGCTCGCGAATGTAGATGGCGGCCAGGCGTGCCTGTTGATTGCGACCTTCCCATCCCAGACCTGTGGCTTCGACCATGCCCATCAGGAACAGGTTGTCGTATTCCGGGTGCATCATGTTCAGGTAGAGGCTTGGGGCATCCTCGTTGGGACGCCAGTTGAGGTGCTTCTTGTCGATAAACGGGTAATCCAGCAGATAGCCGGTGGCCATCAGAATCAGATCGTAGTCGGTGCTTTCACCGTCGCTGAAGTGAACTGTCTTGCCTTCGACCCGTTCAATACTCCGTCTCGGCGTAATGTCACCGTGCCCCAGGTGGTGCAGGATCAGAGAGTTGATAACCGGGTGAGATTCATACATTCGGTAGTCCGGGTCTGGCAGGCCGTAGTCAGATGGCTTACCCATGACCATCCGGATCAGCGCACTGTCCACCCGTTGTTTGACGGCGCGTGGCAGCTTGAGTTTGCCGCCGATGGTGTCGACCGGTTTGCCTTTCAGGAACTTGGGCAGGAAGTAGTAGCCCCGGCGCAGGCTCATGTCGGTGGAACGGGCGTGGTGAACGGCGTCCACAGCGATATCAGCGCCGGAGTTGCCGCAGCCAACGATCAGCACACGCTTGTCCCGGAACACCTCCGGGCTGCGATAGTCGGCTGAATGCATCAGCTCACCGGTAAATTCACCGGGCAGTTCCGGCATGTTGGGTGTGTGCAGGGTTCCGTTGGCAATCATCAGGCCGCTGAAGGTGCGGGTCTGCTGCTGGCCATCGCACTCAGTGGTGATCTGCCACAAGTCATCTTCCCGTTCGACACGGATGACCCGGGTGCAGAATTCGTAGTGCTCTCTGAGGCCAAAATGATCGACGAAATCCTGAAAATAGGTTTTGAGTTCATGATGGCTGGGGTACTGGGCCACCGAGTCTTTCATCGGAAATTCTGCAAACTCGGTCATCCGCTTGGATGAGATCAGATGGGCTGTTTCGTACATGGTGCTGTGGGGATTATCGATGTCCCAGAGCCCGCCCACATCACTATGGAGTTCAAATCCGGTAAAAGGGATGCCCTGCTTCTGGAGATTTCTGGCACAGGCAAGGCCCATAGGGCCGGCACCAATGACTGCATACATGATGGTTTTTCCTGAATTTGTTGTTGTCATCCCGTATCTTATGTACTTGCACGCCGGTTTTCCTGACCGGACAGGACACAAAAAACGACAATTCGGGTCATGATCGGATCTTCAGCTACGGTAACTCATCTTTACGCCCAGGCCATACTCCAGGCTGCCCAGCGCCAGGGAATTGCACTGTCGGAGGACGTTGTCCGGCAACTGGTGCCCGGCCAGCGGGTGCCTCTCGCTGTGCAGGATCAGCTCTGGGACAACTATTGCCAGTTGGCTGGCGACCCGCTGTGCGGTCTTGAAATCGGTCTGGACCTGCAGGTGGGGCATCTGGACAGCGCCGGCATGTTGCTGGTGAGCTGTGACACCCTGCGAGAAGGGCTGGAGGCGCTGGTGGAGTACGCTCCGGTGGTGGGTGATGGCGGTGAATTCTCCCTATCGGAGGACGATTCCCGGATCTTCCTGTGCTACCAGCCGGGATACACGGTAAGGGTCACAGAACGGGTTGATGCAGTTATGGCGTCGGTGGTTCGGCTGACTCGCTGGGCGACAGGCGGTGCGCTGGAGCCGGATACCCTGATGCTCGCTCACGGGCCGCAGGCTAATGGCGCCGAATACTCACAGCGCCTGGAGGTACCAGTAGTCTTCGAGGCGGGGCGGAACTGCCTGACGCTGAACCGGGATCAGGGCAGCCTGCCGCTGATTCAGGCCAATGCCGCATTGCGGGATCATCTGCAGCAGCTAGCCGACCATACCCTGGAAACCCTGGGCCAGCAGAGCCTGAGTGGTCAGGTGTGTGCACTGGTGCGCACCAATCCTCGCTGGGGCAAGGAGCGGGTGGCTTCGGAGCTGGCGGTCAGTGGTCGCCACCTGAACCGCTTACTGGCGGAGGAAGGGCTCTCGTTCAAATTACTCCGGGAACGGGAACTCAACCGAATGGCGGTGGACCTGCTGCAATCCGGCCACAGCGTGGCCGCCGTCAGCGAGCGACTGGGCTTTTCCGAAGAGGCCGCCTTTGCCAGGGCATTCCGGCGCTGGGAGGGTGTTAGCCCGGCTCGTTTCCGTACTCAGGAGCAGTAAACAAAACGCTTGCCAAACCCGGGGTTGTGCATAAAATACACAGCTTCTTCCCGAGTGCCCCTGATACCATGCGCCTGGTTTCCTTCGATATTTTCCGTACCCTCGGTTTCCCGGATACGACCGTGCTTAAACCCGAACATTTCCTGCGTCACAAACAGGAGCTTCGGGAAGCAGATTGGGTGTTGTTCCCGGAATACTGGCAGCTGAATGCTCTGGTGCATGGTCTGAAGTGCCGGGTCTTTCCCAGCATTGCCAGCTACCGCATCGGTCATGACAAAGTAGAGATGACCCGGGCCTTTCAGACCGTTGCTCCGGAGCATACCCCCTGGACAATGATTGAAGCCAATGGTCCCCTGGAGCGGGAAGCCCTCTGGGAAACCATGTCACTGCCGTTCGTTGCCAAGTTACCCAAAGCCAGTATGGGAGAGGGTGTATGGCTGATCGAAAACCGCCAGGACTGGCAGACCTATTGTGAGCGCACTGACGTACTCTACGTGCAGGAATACCTGCCGATTGACCGGGACGTGCGGGTGGTGATCGTGGGCGATCAGGTGCTCACCGCCTACTGGCGTACCCAGGCGGAACAGGGTTTCTACAATAACGTGGCCCGAGGGGGCGGTATCGACTTCGGCCCGGTGCCGGCTGTAGCAACCGACCTGGCGCTCCGGCTCGCTCAACAACTGGATGTGAACCACGCCGGTTTCGATATCGCACTGGTGGAAGGTTACCCTTACGTACTGGAATTCAACCGCCTGTTTGGCAATCAGGGGCTGAGGCACGGCAGCGAGCTGCAGAACGCCATCGTCAGCTATCTGAGGGACCAGAACGAACCGCGGGACCCGGATGGCCCTGTGGTTCCTCCACCGGTATGGCCCGTGGTTGCCTAGCGTAGCGGCTAAGGTGCTGGCCTAGTCCGGGCCTGCCTGTTTCCGGGCTGCCGAGAGTTCGTCCGACGACACATCGTTTAACCGGCGCAGGGAGTTGGCCAGATCTTCAACCCGTTGCGTGGTTTCTGCCACCAGCCGGTTGATTTCGTCCGCTGACTGGGTCGAGCGCTGGGCAAGCTGGCGAACTTCATCAGCCACCACGGCAAATCCGCGACCGGCCTCTCCGGCTCTGGCGGCCTCTATGGCGGCATTGAGTGCGAGCAAGTTGGTTTGGCCGGATATTTCATTGATCACACTGACAATCTTCGATATCTCGTTGGAAGAGCTCAAGACCAGCGCCATTTCCTCATCGGTGACCTTGGATGCTTCCATCTTTGAATTAATATCAATTCCATAGGTAACGATGTAACGGACGTTGCCTTCGAAATCGGCAATCGGGCAAACCGTGGAATCAAACCAATGCTCCCTGCCCTGGGGATCTTCGATGCTGAAGCTACCCTGGAGCTGTTCTCCCTGAAGAACACGGTTAAAAATATCGGCTCCGACAATGTCCCGGAGGTTCCTCGCCCTGGCCAGAAGTGCCTGCTCATTGGGATCACCCAGATGCTCGACCATATAGGGGTTGGCGTGGGTCAACTTGCCATCCAGTGCCCACTCGCCGACGCCGTTGCTCTGGCTAATGGCTTCAAATCGGCGGGTAAACTCCAGGGATTGTTCCTTGGTCTCGGTCACGTTGGCCTGGATGGAGATGTAGTGCGTGAGGGTGCCTTTGTCGTCGAACACCGGGTTGATGGCCAGTGAAACCCAATACGGATTGTTGTTGCGATCGTAGTTCAGGATTTCATCGTAGAAGGGTTCGTTGCGGCTGAGTTTGTGGCGGATCTGGTTGACGGTGGACTGATCGGTATGGGGCCCTTGAAGGAGGTCCCCGGGCTTCTTTCCCTCCACCTCCTCAAGGGTATAACCGGTCAGTTGAGAGAAGCCCTGGTTGACGTACACAATCCGCTTGTCCGGATTGGTAATGATAACGGCGTTATCGGTTTCGTTGGCCACCATAGACAGCATCCGGAATTCGTCCCGCCGGGCCACTTCTTCCGTTACATCCTTCAGGAACGCGGTATACAGGATACGGTCATCCAGGCGGATCTTGGAGAGCGACAGGGAGGCCCAGCGTCTGTCTCCGTCCTTGCGGAAAATGGGTACTTCCCGGGTGGTTCCGACGATTTTATCCACGCCGGTTTTCCGGTTGGCATTGACCAGGTCATCGTGCCGGTCGCGAATGTCTGCCGGCACCAGCATCTTGACGTTCTGGCCAATTATTTCGGAACGGTCGTAGCCCCACAGTTGCTCGGCTGCGGAGTTCGCGAAGGTAATATTGTTGTGTTCGTCGATGGTGACAACGGCGTCCAGTGCCTGCTCCAGGGTCTGATTGATGATTTCCCGGCTGGCTCTTTCCGCGGTGATGTCCCGGACAAACGCGGTATAGGTAATCGATTTTCCCTGAACCACCTTGCTGAGCGCCAGGTTGGCCCAGAGCTGGCTGCCATCCTTTCGGGTCATCAATACATCGCGGCTGGTGCCCACGATCTTGTCCTGGCCGGTGTCCCTGTTTGTCTGAACGTAGCTGTCGTGTTTGCCCTGAATGTCCGTGGGTACCAGCATTTTTACGTTGTTGCCGATGACTTCTTTTCGGTCATAGCCCCACAGCTTTTCAGCGGCCGCGTTAAAGAAGGTCACGCAGTTTTTTTCGTCGATACTGACGACAGCGTCGAGAGCCTGTTCCAGAACCTGCTTGAGATGATTGTTGCCGAAAAGCATGAGCCGCACCCTATGTGTTCTTTTTAGACATGTTTCTCAATTTAGTGCGTTCTGCAATATTTGCAGTTGATAACAGGCATAAATTTTGTAGCTAAATGTTTTATTGCGTTCCCGCCTGCAAATCCCGGTCCTTCGGGCACAGGATTTCGGCGTTTTCTTATGGGTAGATATGCTCATTTCCGGGTATGAAAAAAAGCCCGATGATCGCGCCAATTCCGGGGCCTGCAGCCATGCTGTGGTGCCCTTTTTTTATGCCTGTTTGCCCTGTGGAGGGAAACACCATCCATGACCGAAGCCGTTAACGCCAACATTGCTGACTACTACGACGCAGAGACCTTCAAACGTATTAAGGAATTCGCTGATACGAAGGAAACACCGTTCGTGGTGATTGATACCAACATCATTGATCGCCAGTACAACGAACTGGTGGAAGGCTTTCCCTACGCCAAGGTCTATTACGCGGTGAAGGCAAATCCGGCTCCGAAGATCCTGACCATGCTCAGGGACAAGGGCGCCAACTTTGATATTGCCTCGGTATATGAACTGGAAAAGGTCATGGCGCTGGGTGTGGGCGGCGATCGCATCAGTTACGGCAACACCATCAAGAAGGCGAAGGATATTCGTACTTTCTATGAAAAGGGTGTGCGGATGTTCGCCACTGACTCGGAGGCCGACCTGCGCAATATCGCCAAGGCGGCTCCGGGTTCCAGGGTTTATGTGCGTATCCTGACTGAGGGCACACTGACAGCAGACTGGCCGTTGTCCCGCAAGTTTGGTTGCCAGACCGATATGGCCATGGATCTGCTGATTCTGGCCCGAGATCTGGGCCTTGTGCCTTATGGGGTGTCGTTCCATGTCGGCTCCCAGCAGCGGGAAATCGGTGCGTGGGATGCGGCTTTGAACAAGGTGAAGGTGATTTTCGAGCGCCTGAAGGAAGAAGATGGCATCGAGCTCAAGATGATCAACATGGGCGGCGGTTTTCCTGCCAACTATGTCACCCGCACCAATGAACTGGGGGTGTATGCGGAGGAGATTGCCCGTTTCCTGCACGAGGATTTCGGGGATGAGCTTCCGGAGATCATCATTGAGCCGGGCCGGTCGCTGATTTCAAATGCCGGTGTGCTGGTGAGTGAGGTGGTGTTGATTTCCCGCAAGTCCCGCACGGCGCTGCACCGATGGGTGTTCACCGATGTGGGTAAGTTTTCGGGTTTGATTGAAACCCTTGATGAAGCGATCAAGTTTCCGATCTGGACTGAGAAGTCCGGCGAGGGCGAGGATTGTGTGATTGCGGGGCCGACGTGCGACAGTGCGGATATTATGTATGAGCACCACAAGTATCCGTTGCCGTTGAATCTGGCCATCGGAGATCGGATGTACTGGCTTTCTACGGGGGCTTATACGACGACCTATAGTGCGGTGGAGTTTAATGGGTTTCCTCCGTTGCAGGACTATTATTTGTAACTGGAGTTGGGCCGGGCAGCGGGGGGTAGTTTCCTCTGGGAACGAACAACTCGCTGCGCTCAGACAATCGTTCCCGGCGGAAACTACCCCCCGCTGCCCGGCCTTGCGGCCATTGGGTGGGGGAGACTGAGGAACAGGTTTTTTTATGGGGTCAGCCTTTGGGGTGGCCCTTTTTTCGTTTCAGGTCCAGGGTGAACGCCAGGGGGAGAACCAGGACGGCGTAGGCAATGATGGTGGCGATGGCGTGGCGGGTGTCTCCGGTCCAGTCGGCCAGGAGGCCGCCCAGCATGGGAATGGAGAACGCCAGGGTGTAGCCGATCAGGAAGTTTCCGGCGGAGAGGCGGCCGGTTTCTTCGGGGCTGACCAGCAACGGTGGTAGTGCCACAAGCAGGATCAGGAGGATTCCGGCAACGCAGCTCATCAGGGTGGCGCTGACGATGAACCACCAGCCTTCGAGGAGGACGGTGCCGGCTGTGCCGGCGATGCTGAGGACGGCCATGGTGATGATCAGGGTTCGTCGGCCAACCCATGCGCGGGCCATTTTCAGCATGATCAGGGAGGCGATAACCTGGGCGGCGTTGTACCAGAACAGGGTTTCCGGCAGCAGATCAAGGCGGCCCTGTTGTTCGAGCAGGTTGCCCATGTAGGCGTTAAGGCCGAAGAACATGGAGCCGGACAGGCCGAGTAGCAGGCCGATTCTCAGGGTCAGGGGGTTGCTCCAGTCTGGCAGCCAGGCTGTTTTCCGGGAGGGGCGGCCGCGGTCCCGTTTGGGCAGGTAAAGTGCTGCAGCGACCAGCAGTGCGGGTAGTGACCAGGCTATCATCGCGGCGCGCCAGCTGTTGTCTACCATGGGCATGAGCACCGGGAGGGTGATGCCGGCCCCTATGAATTCCCCCATCAGCATGCCGTTCATGTAGATCGCCGAGCCGAGGGCAAGATGGTGGGGTTCGAGCCACCTTGGCAGCAGCGCAGGCAGTGCCGGTTGCATCATGGCGACACCGAAACCCATCACCGCGCTGGCGATCATGAGTGTACTGATATCGGGAACCAGGCCGCGTCCGGCGGAGCCTATCACCATGATGACCATGGCCAGTGCCAGGGTGTTGCGGGGGCCGATGCGGGAAATCGCCAGGGATCCGGGCATGGCACCGGCGGCCAGCATCAGGATGGGCAGGGTTGTCAGGGCCCCGGTCAGGGTTTGTGAGAGGCCCAATTCTTCGCTGATGAATGGGGCCAGAGCCGGTGCTACCAGCACCGGCACTCTCAGGTAGACGCCAGCCAGCCAAAGCAGCACCGCCACCGGCAGCAATTTCGCTGGCGGTGGCGGTGTGGTTGCAGCTTGATGTTCTGGCAGTGACAACCGATCAGTCTTCGCTGGTATCCGGCAGGTAAGCGCCGTCTTCGTCGTGGATTTCACGGCCAGTGACCGGCGGGTTGAAGGCGCAGATCAGGCGCATGTCTTCGGTGCCACCGTACAGGGTGTGGCGGTCATGGTTGTCGAGAGCGTACAGAGTGCCGTCTGTGATTTCGTGCACTTCGCCGGTGGCAAGATCCTTGATTCGGCCATTACCTGCAACACAGTAGACTGCTTCCAGGTGGTGCTTGTACCAGAAGGTGTGCTCGGAGCCGGCCTTGATGATGGTTTCGTGGAAGGAGAACCCCATGCCGTCTTTCTTCAGCAGCAGGCGGCGGCTGGTCCACTGCTTGTCGCTGACTTCGCGTTCGGTACCGATAATGTCTTGCACACGTACGATTTTCATTAGCGTTCCCCTATCAGGTGTTGGAAAGCCATACAGTATAAACATGCGCCTCAGGGGCGGTTCAACCGCCAACCGTCGTAAATCTGCATCGCCTGTTCAATGGCTAAGGCCAGTTTCCGGCGTTGGCGATCATCCAGCAGGCGCTGTTTCCTGGCCTTGTCGAAGGCTTTCTGGATCTCTTGACGGCTGACTTTGTCGAGTCGGCTAAGCCAGTGATCGTCGGCGGGTTCCAGGTCCAGCAGGTCGCGTCCTGCGTGGTTGCGATGGCTGATGTGCCACCAGTGGTCAACGGCCCGTCCGAGCACTACGTAGCCAAACTGGCTGTCCTGCACGGGGCCAAAGGTTGCGGTTTTGAGGCCGTCTTTCAGGACGCCGATATTGAGGGCCGGCAGAGCCAGTTTGTCGCCATAAAAATAACTGCCGGCGGCACCGATGATGCCGCCTACCAAGGCGCCGGTGCCCAGGGACGAGCCGAAGGTCAGCGCGTCGATCCCCGCACCGCTGACGGCCCCCGCGCCAAAACCGGCGGTGGCCAGGTAGCGTTTGCTGACGGCCCAGGTCTTGCGGCTGCTTTCGGAGAACAGGTCGTGTTGGCTGTGCCATTCCAGTTCCGCTTCCTGGCGCCGGATCTTCTGATGCTGGTATAGGTGCTCTACATCAATCCGCAGTGACTGCTCCCGCTGCCGTTGGTTACGGTACCAGCGTTGCCGCAACTGGTCCGCCAGGGCACTGTCGCTGGTGGCGGTGGCCTGCTCAGCGGTCAGGGTCCGCTTTTCCTGGTACGACATCATGTTTACCAACGCCTTCCCGATGAGCTGAGCGGACTGTTCGCGGCGCCGGCGGCGCTGTTCAGAGAGGAACTCAGTGGCCTTCTCCAACGGTTGTTCCCAAGCGGGTTCAAGTTGTCCGAATGCACGTAAAAGGCTCAGATGTTGATCGAAATGGGCGCGAACAGCGTCGAACTTCCGGACGACCTGGAAGAACTGTCCGAGCGCAGCCTGCCAGGTGTCGCTATGGTCATCGGGGCCGATGCTGTTGATCAGGGCCAGGCTCGGGCGCCCCGTCCAGCGCAGGATGGTCATTTCCGCTTCGTGTTCGCTGCTATAGGGTACGGAGCCGTCCACCACGTAGATAATTCCGGCGCCTTCCAGCAGTGGAGCCAGCAATTCACATTCGTCGGTGAAGCGGCCGTCTCCCTGATGCTGGGTGACAAAGGCCTCTACGGTTTCTGCTCTGTCAGATGCTGATACGCTGTGGGCTTCGAGCCATTCAAGGACGCGTCGTGGGCGCTGAAAGCCCGGGGTATCCACCAGGGTATACAGCACCTGACCATCCACGCTCAGCGGGTAGGCCTGGCGCTTGCGGGTGGTTCCCGGTTCCAGGGCTATGGCAATGGCGTCGTTCTGGGAAAGCGTGGCCACCACGCTGGATTTACCCTTGTTAGGGTGGCCGACGACGGCGAACACGGGGGCTGCGGTCATGTTCGGTCTTCCTCCAGGCGATAGGGATCCTGCCATGCCAGCTGCGGCACGCTTACCTGAAGATGGGGGTCAGCCATCCGTTCGGTAAAACGCAGCCAGGGTTGCAACTGGTGTGTCGCCGGCGCTTGTTCGGCGTTCTGGGCCATGGGCACCAGGGCAATCAGGGTGTTGTCTGGCCAGTGTTCACGTGCAGATTCGAGAAAATCCTGCAACTCACCGGTGGGTGGTTCCCAGCTGCGGGTGATGACGAGTATGGCTCCTGCGCCGCGTTGGCTGAGTGCGGTTCCGGCCTGCTCGATGGCGTGCCGGTCTTCGGCCAGGGTTGCTCGTCCGCCGGCTTTCAGGATCAGGCTGTGTGGACCGGCAAGGCTGTCCGGCAGTTCCGGGTCACCGCCACCAGCCCAGCACAGCAGGATGTGGGTGTCTGGCAGTGGTTGAAGGCTGGCGTTGGTTCGGGTGTCCGGCTGATCGGCGGCGTCATTGTTTTCGTTGCCGGTGTCCAGGGTTGGGGTTTCCATCCGGTACAGCAGTGCGTGCATGCCCGGGTGATTATTCAGCGCCGTACGGGCCCGGTGATGAACGAGGCCCGTTGCGATAAGAGCCAGCAACAGCCGGGGCAGCAGCACCCAGAACGTCCATACCATGGCGACGAATGGCCACCACTGCCCCCAGGCAAGGGGCGCGGCGCCTGAACTGCCGGAATCGGCCCGGAAGAACCGGGTTGCCTCTACCAGCTCCAGGGTCGGTACGGCGTCTGGCCAGAGCCAGGACCAGGGTGCGGCTATGGCGACAACAAGCTGGTGATAACTGGCAGCGGCGGTATCAAGGGTGGTACTCCAGCCGAAGGCCAGATCCTGAATAACCACCATGATCAGCAACGTGACTAGCCCGGTCAGAGCGAAGCAGGTGCCACCCCGGTGTGCCGCTTCGGCCATCAGTAATGGCTGCATCCCGCCGGGCATGCTTCCGGCCCCGGGAGTGTGAGCACCGAATCGTCGCAATAACCAGTGCCAGGGTTGCCAGCCGATCAGCGCCTGCAGGCTGGTATACAGAGCGAGCAGTATCTGCAGCAGGACAAAACCCAGAATCACCGTGATGTTGATGCGTTGGCCGGCATCGTAAAACAGCAGGCCCGCCATGGTGAGGACGCCAAATACGGCACCGACCAGCATGAACAGCATACGGATGCGCTGCCAGAGCCGCAGTAGCTGCTGGCTTTTGTCAGCACTCGCACCCGGACCGCTCAGGCGGTCCATATGTGCCATCCATCGTTCGGGTGTGGGGGCCAGACCCTGTTCCTGACAGGTCAGGGCAAATTTCCGGTCCCGGCGGTGCAGAAAAGCCGGAGGTTGTTCCTTGTCCCGCTGGCTGCGTGCATCAAAATCCAGCAGCAATCGGAGGGGGCGGTTGGTCATGCAGTATCCCGGTGGTGAATTCGGTCGGTCGTCCTTTGCTGTTAGGATATAGGGATTCCCGCTTCCGATACCAGATAACGAGTCGATATGCCCCACCACCTGATGAACCTGCGCCATGTCCCGGATGACGAGGCTGATGAGATCCGTGCCCTGTTTGAGGAACATGAGGTTCGTTACTACGAAACGCCGCCGAGCCGCTGGGGGATCAGCATGGGTGGTTTCTGGGTCCACGACGATGACGAAGCCGAGCGGGCCCGGCAATTATTGCAGCACTACCAGCAGCAGCGGCTGGAATCCCAGCGCCGCTCGTTCGAAGAGCGTCAGGTCCGGGGTGAAAGCGTCAGTGTCGTGGCGATGCTCAGGAAGCATCCGGTGCGCACTCTGGCGGCCCTGCTGGCCATTGTCGTCATTGCCGGGTTCAGCCTTTTGCCGTTTGTTCGTATTGGCTAGTACCCTGGGGTTCGTCACTGAAATGTCCTGAAGGCCGGACACCGTCCGGAATCCGGGACGCCCATCCCCCATAGCCCCGTATCCTGCTGTTTCACCTCCGTGTCCATGTCTGTGGTGTCCGGATATCCGGATTCTCCAAGGAGCCCTTTTCCAACATTTCATATAAAATCTATAAAAATCAATAATCTGCAGGGTTGGCACAGGATGCGCATAGCCGCCGGTAGGTATTCATACCTATGGGCCCTGGCCCAGAACGCCTGGCCCGTTCGTTAACAACAACAAACAAGGAACGACCATGAAGCGATTGATGATCTGCACGTTGATCGGAGCCTCCGGGCTTGCCCTGACCGGGTGCAAAGAGGATCTGCCCCCATTCAACCAACTCCCGGATTTCATCCAGGGGGATGTTGCGTTTAGTCATTACGATGGTGTTACCGATGACCTGCTTACCGCGGGTCTGGGTGCTACCGGGCTTGCATCAACGCCTGCACCGGCGTTTGCCGATACGTTGAACCCTACGCCTGCAGAACTTCGGCGGCTGGCGATCTACAACAATTACCGAGCCTTGGTAGATACGGTGCCGGGTGGCGGCTACGGTGAGTTTTTCGGGCCTCAGGTCGGCGCCAGCGGTGAAGGCATGATCGCGGGGGACGAGTATCTCGCTTTTATGACTGTACCGGGCAGTGACCACCCGGTGAGCGTTATGGCTCAGGTGCCGGACAGCTTTGATCCGGATTCGCCCTGTATGGTGACGGCCCCCTCCTCCGGATCCCGCGGGATATATGGCGCCATTGGCACCGCTGGCGAGTGGGGTCTGAAAAAGGGCTGTGCGGTGGTCTATACCGACAAAGGCACTGGGACCGGCTCTCACAACCTGGAAACCGGTGCGGCCCAGCGAATCGACGGTACCCTGACCAGTTCTGACGCAGAGGCTGTGCAGTTCCGTGCGGACCTGAGCGATGCTGAACGGGCAGATTTCAACGCCACCTCACCGGATCGGTTTGCCTGGAAACACGCCCACTCCATGGCCAATCCCGAAAAAGACTGGGGGCTGCATGTGTTGCAGTCTATTGAGTTCGGGTTCTATGTGCTGAATGAAAAGTTTGGCCGGGAATTGGGTAATGATAAACGCCTGATCACCATCGACCCTGACAATACCCTGGTGATTGCGTCCAGTGTTTCTAATGGTGGAGGTTCATCGCTGCGTGCCGCAGAGCAGGATGAACTGGGGCTGATCGACGGCGTGGCGGTATCCGAGCCCAACGTCAATCCGGTGGTCGATACCGGTTTTACCATTCGTCAGGGTGATGGTGCGGTGATCACCGGCCACAGTCGTAGCCTGTTGGATTACACCACTGCCCTGTCGGTCTGGCAGGGTTGTGCCAACCAGGCGCCGGAGGTTCGTGATGCTGCCCCGTTGAATGCGGTGTTCAACCCACCGGCGGTGGGTGAAAATATCTGTAACTCCCTGGCTAACAAGGGCCTTGTGGCCGGGGCTACCCTGGATGAGCGGGCCTCGGATGCGCTGCGTATCCTGAATGAGGAGTTCGGTATTCAGCCCGAACAGAACCTGTTGGCACCGGTGCACTTTGGCCTGGCCGTGGCCCAGAGCATTTCCATGACATACGCGAATGCCTATGGCCGTGCCGGCGTGGAGGATCGTGTCTGCGACCTGACCCTGGCAGCGACAGATGGCGCGGGTGCTGTGACTCCGATTACCGCTGGCGCTGAAGCCGTGTTGTTCTCTTCCAGCAATGGCATTCCGCCTTCTGCGGGAGTCAACATTGTTTACGACGGAGCTGAAGGTCAGCCAACCCACCTGGCCAGCAGTGTCTCGCCAAGTTCGAGTCAGGCGGATTACGGGCTGGATGCGTTGCTGTGCCTGCGCAGCCTGGCCCAAGGCAGTGATGTGGTCACCGGTTCCGATCTGACCGGCAATGCCGCTGATCTGTCCGCGGCCATTGCCGGTGGTATTACCGAGGTGCGTGCCAGTGGCAATCTGCGCGGTAAGCCAGCGGTTTACGTCACAGGGAGGGCCGATGCCATACTGCCCATCAATCATACCGCCCGCCCATACTACGGGCTCAACCAGCAGGTTGAGGGCGAAGACAGCAATCTGCACTACTACGAAATCCTGAATGCGCATCACCTGGATGTGTTGAACGGCTTCCCTGGCGTAGCCGATCGGTACGTGCCTTTGCATCACTACTACTTCCAGGCCCTGGACCTGATGTGGGCGCATCTGACCGATGAACAGCCGCTGCCACCGAGCCAGGTCGTCCGGACGGTTCCTCGCGGAGCGATTACCACGCCTTTGTCGGCGGTGAACCTGCCTGACATTGCGACCGATCCGGCGGTCGAAGACCGGATCGTCTTTGAGGAGAACCAGCTCCGCATTCCGGAGTAAGCAGGTGCCTGTCTGGTGCCTGCGGTGCCGGACAGGCTTGGTTTGCCCCCGAATCGGGGGCCCCATATACTTCCGTGACTGTACCCGGCGTCGTCGGGTACCAGGGTTTATACAATGAACAATATTCAACCCGATGGTGCGCGGTACATGACTGAGCTGTTTACCGAGAATTCCAGGAGTGGCATCACCCGAGACCTGATCGAGGCTCTGTTTCCGATGTTTGAGGAAGCGAGTGCCGGAGCTATTGCTGTTGACCGTGAGGCCCGGATTACCTGGATCAACAGTAGTTACTCGCATCTGCTCGGGCTGGGAGATCCGGACTCTGTTATCGGTAAACCGGTCCGGCAGGTGATCCCGCACACCCGCATGCCGGAGGTCGTGGAAACCGGCAAGCCGCTGTTGCTGGACATCATGGAACATAACCATCAGCAGTTGGTGGTGACACGGCTGCCGTTCTATGACGATAGAGGCAGCATCGTCGGTGCTGTGGCCTTTGTTCTGTACGATGACCTGCAGCCGTTGACGCCATTGGTGTCCAAGTACCGGCGTCTGCATCAGGATCTGGCGGCAGCTCGCAAAGCCCTTGCGAAGAAAGCCCGGGGTACCCGCTACAGTCTGGGGGATTTTGTCGGTGCCAGTCCGGCAGCCCTCGAGGTCAAACGCCGTGCCCGACTTGCCGCTGGCCGCGAAATGCCGGTATTACTGCTTGGCGAGACCGGTACCGGTAAGGAAGTGCTGGCCCAGGCCATTCATACGGTGTCCGGTCGGGCAGAAAAGCCGTTTGTGGGGGTCAACGTGGCGGCGATTCCCGACAACCTGCTGGAAGCGGAATTTTTCGGAGTGGCTCCGGGTGCCTACACCGGAGCTGATCGTCGCACCCGGGAAGGCAAGTTCCAGCTCGCCAATGGTGGAACCCTGTTCCTTGATGAGGTGGGTGATATGCCGCTGCCGCTGCAGGCCAAGCTGCTCCGGGCTTTGCAGGAAGGCGAGATCGAACCTCTGGGCTCCAACAAGGTCAGCCAGGTGGATGTGCGAGTCATTGCGGCGACCAGCCGGAACCTGGAAGCGATGATTGCCGACGGCAGCTTCCGCTCCGATCTTTACTACCGTCTCAACGTTCTGGAAATCCCGATCCCGCCCTTGCGGGATCGTCTGGTGGATCTCGGCGTGCTGTGCGAGGCACTACTCGGAGAAATCTGTGAAGGCCTGGAGATGCGGGGCGAGATAACCGATGCCGGGGTCTCAGCGCTGGGCAGTTATGACTGGCCAGGCAACATTCGTGAGTTGCGCAACGTGCTGGAACGGGCGCTGACTATGAGTGAGGACGGGGGGCTGCTGGATGCCGATGCCATCTTCAAGGTGTTGCCCCGCAGTGGCAACCGGCCGACCTCATCACTGACGCCCCAGCCTGTCAGACCCTTGTCCCAGACCTTGGCAGAAGCTGAAGCACAGGCCATAGAAGAGGCCCTGGTTGCCAGCCGTGGTAATCGTACGCGGGCTGCGAAACTGCTGGGTATTTCCCGCTCTGTTCTCTACGAGAAACTTGGCAAAATGTCCTGATTTCAGGACAGGTGTCCCGTAATCCGTACAAACACCTACGAC
This sequence comes from Marinobacter salinexigens, assembly GCF_008370345.1. Taxonomy (GTDB): domain Bacteria; phylum Pseudomonadota; class Gammaproteobacteria; order Pseudomonadales; family Oleiphilaceae; genus Marinobacter; species Marinobacter salinexigens. The sequence goes on from NZ_VTUU01000003.1 coordinate 189,316, forward strand.
TGATGTCTATATGCGTCCGGATGCCCGGACGTTTCCCCTTCTTCTGAATGTTTAAAAATTCTTAACATTATGAAAAATAACAAAAAAGTCTTTCTGGCATAGTGTCTGCTTTTGCTGAAGCGCAGGACGTCAGAACAACGTAGAGAACAAGACTGGCGCAATCTGTTGGACCCCAAATTCACGTGTCCGTCTGTTCCTGCGTTGGCTGACTATACTCAGACCAGGCCTTTCAGGTGCGAGCCACCGGGCCAGATACAATAACAATGCTAGGAGACTTGCCAATGAAACTTCTCAAGGCTCTCACCGGAGTTGCCGGTGCGATTGCTCTCACCACGGGTTCCGCGTTCGCTGACGATCTTCGCTGGAAAATGCCCGTTGCCTTCGCCACCAATCTCCCGGGGCTGGGCTCCCCCGCCGCCTGGGTTGCAGACAACCTCACCACTGCATCTAACGGCAGTATTCAGGTTCGTGTCTACGAGCCGGGCAAGCTGGTTCCCCCGTTCGATATTCTGCAATCTGTCTCTGATGGCAAGGTCTCTGCCGGTTATACCTGGATCGGTTACGACCAGGGTAAGGTTCCGGCGGTACCTCTGTTCGCAGCGGTTCCTTTCGGTATGAAGCCATGGGCCTACATCGGCTGGTACTACTACGGTGGCGGCCATGAATTGCTGCAGGAAACCTACCACAACAAAGGCTTCAAGGTTCACGCACAGCTGTGTGGCATCATCGGGCCGGAGACAGCTGGCTGGTACGCCAACAAGATTGAGTCCCTGGATGACTACAAGGGGATGAAGATCCGCTTTGCCGGACTGGGCGGCAAGGTGCTGGAGAAGCTGGGTGCATCCGTCACCATGATGCCTGGCGGCGAGCTCTATCAGGCGCTGGAAAAAGGCACCATTGATGCCACTGAATTCTCCATGCCAGCCATTGACCAGATCCTGGGCTTCGACCAGGTCGTCAAATACAACCTGTTCCCCGGTTGGCATCAGCAGTTCACCGCCCAGTACATGCTGATCAACCAGGATGAGTGGGACGGTGCATCCGATTCCCAGAAAGCGCTGGTGGAAGCTTCCTGTACTGCTGCTACTACCCTCGGTCTGGCCGAAGGTGAGTACAAGAATGGCGCTGTACTGGCGGGCTTCCAGGAAAACGGTATCCACGCTGACCAGATTCCCACCGACGTTCTCAAAAAGCTGAAAGCCGTTACTCAGGAAGTACTTGAGGAAGAAGCCGCCAAGGATGCTGACTTCAAACGTGCTTATGAAAGTCAGCAGGAGTTCCTGAAAACCTACAAGGTATGGGACGAGCGTGCCTACCTGCCGGCTGACCTGTAAGGCTGGAGTCTGACTCCTGGCGCCGGACGGAGTTCCGGCGTTCAAGACCCCACGGATGGCCCTTCGGGGCCATCCGCCTTTCACGCAACCGCTTTCTGAGTGAGGAACTCCACCATGACGGTGTCTGATCAAGACTCTCTGCATACACCGCACGCGTCGGTTTCCGACGCTGACGAACTTTTACATCACCATACCGAACTGCCCACCACCCGGATCAGCCAGTGGCTGGACAGCATCCTGACCCTTATCGGAAAAGGTGCTTCCTGGCTTTGGGTTGTGGTAACCGGTGTCATCATCTGGGCGGTGGTTGGCCGCTATGTATTCGGGCAGGGCTCGGTCCTTCTGGAAGAAGTCCAGTGGCACCTGGCTGGCACGGGGTGGTTGCTGGGTCTCGCGTATACCCTGGTCGTGGACGACCACGTCCGGGTTGATGTTCTGCATGAGCGGTGGTCACTGAAAACCCAGGCCTGGATCGAACTGTTGGGACTGCTGTTTCTGTTGTTGCCCTTCCTCGGGCTGGCGGTTTACGAAATGGTGCCTTACGCCCTCAGTTCCTGGGAAATTGGTGAAACCAGCCAGGCACCGGCGGGTCTGTCCCATCGCTGGGTACTCAAGGCGGTTCTGGCGCTGTCGTTTGCGCTGATCATCATTGCCGCGCTGTCCCGTCTGCTCAAAGTGACCGCGCTGTTGTTCGGATTCCCGAAACCCATCCGGATCGAAACGCCAGATAACAAGAAAGAGGATGCATCCTGATGGAGCTTGAAGCAGTTTTTGTAATCGGCATGTTCCTCACCTTCGGGGTGCTGCTGATGACAGGTTTTCCGGTAGCCTGGGTGCTGGGTGGCACCGCGGTGATCTGGACTCTTATCGGGGTTATAGCGGTCGAGGACTTCGGCGCTAACCTGTGGTTCGACTATCCCTCATCCATGGGGCTGGTTCCAGAGCGAATCTGGGGTATCGTTGAAAGCGATACCCTCGTAGCATTGCCCATGTTCATCTTCATGGGGATCATGCTGGATCAGTCCGGTGTTGCGGAACGCCTGATGAAGAGCATGGTCAAGCTGTTCGGTAACGTGCGCGGAGGGTTCGCCGTCACCGTCATCGTGATTGGAGTATTGCTGGCCGCGACAACCGGCATCATTGGTGCATCCGTGGTGCTGCTGGGCATGCTGTCCCTGCCGGTGATGATGGAGAACAAATACGACAAGGGGTTTGCCGTGGGCACCGCCTGTGCCACCGGAACCCTCGGTATCCTGATCCCTCCGTCCATCATGCTGGTATTGATGGCTGACCGGTTGGCGGTACCCGAAGCGTCTGTCGGTGACCTGTTCATGGGGGCCTTCCTGCCGGGGCTGATGCTCGGAGCCATGTATGTGGGTTATGCCCTGATCCGCCCGCTGCTGCAGCCCAATGTGGCCCCGGTTCCTCAGGGGCTCGAGAAAGTCAGCTGGAGCGTGGTCTGGGATGTTGCCAAAGCGGTACTGCCGACAGCGGCCCTGATACTGGGTGTGCTGGGTTCCATCTTTGCCGGTGTTGCCACCCCGACAGAGGCCTCTGGTGTTGGCGCCTTTGGCGCCTTGATCCTTGCTCTGGCGGCGGGACGGCTTAACCTGAAAGTACTGAGTTCATCGTTGCAGCAAACAACCCGTACTGCTGCGTTCATCTTCGCCATCTTCCTTGGTGCGACGGCCTTCTCGGTTGTGCTGCGTGGCCTTGGCGGTGACACGGTCATTGAAGAAGCCCTGCTGGGGCTGCCCTTCGGCCCTTATGGCGTGATCCTGACCATCCTGTTTGCAGTGTTCCTGCTGGGCTTTTTCTTGGACTGGGTAGAAATCACTCTGATTATCCTGCCGCTGGTGGCACCGGTGGTACAGCAACTCGGTTTTGATCTTGTCTGGTTCACCATCATGTTCGCCATGTGCCTGCAGACCTCATTCCTGACACCGCCTGTCGGCTTTGCCCTGTTCTACATCAAGGGTGTGGCGCCACCGGAGATCAAGGTCACAGATATTTACCGCGGCGTTGTGCCGTTCATCATCATTCAATTGGTAGCCCTTGCCATTGTTTTCCTGATTCCGGAAATCGCGACCTGGCTGCCGAGCGTAGCTTACGAGTAAGGAGAAACCATCATGCGTCTGGAAAACAGGATTGCCCTGATCACCGGGGCGGGACGTGGAATCGGCCGGGCCATTGCCGAGCACTATGGCCGCGAGGGGGCAAAGGTCGCAGTTGCAGACCTGACTCTGGAGGGTGCGCAGGAGGCCGTGGCTGCCATCGAGCAGGCTGGCGGAACAGCCATGGCCCTGGCTATGGATGTCACCAATGAGCAGGCGGTTGATGATGGTGTGGCTGCCATCGTGGAAAAATGGGGCGGACTGGACATCGCCCTGGCCAACGCGGGTATCCAGCACATCGACCCGGTTCACAAGCTGTCCTTCGCCAACTGGAGCAAGGTGATGAGTGTTCACCTTGACGGAGCGTTCCTGGTGACGCGGGCCGCACTGAAACAAATGTACGCCAGTGGCGGTGGCACCATGCTCTATATGGGCTCGGTGCATTCTCTGGAGGCTTCACCGCTGAAATCGCCCTACGTGGCGGCAAAACATGGCATGCTGGGTTTGTGCCGGGCGGTCGCCAAAGAGGGGGCTGAGCACGGCGTTCGCAGCAACATTATCTGCCCGGGCTTCGTCCGCACACCGCTGGTCGACAAGCAGATTCCCGAACAGGCAAAAGAGCTGGGTATTTCCGAACAGGAAGTGATCAGCAAGGTCATGCTGAAAAATACGGTGGACGGCGAGTTCACCACCCTGGAAGACGTCTCGGAACTGGCGGTTCACCTGGCAGCTTTTCCCTCTGCGGCCCTGACCGGCCAGTCCATCGTCGTCAGCCACGGCTGGCACATGCAGTAACGAACAGGAACGACAGATGAGCACAACAGAACAATCACCGGTAGTCTGGTCTCCTTCCGAAGACACGTTGAACAACTCGCGCATGGGGCGTTTCAAAACCTGGCTGGAAGACCAGGGCTATGGCCCGTTTGCGGACTATCATGCGCTGCACCAGTGGTCTGTTAAGGACCTGGATACATTCTGGGATAAGGTCTGGGATTACTGCGGCCTGGTCTGTGACACCCCGGCCAAAAAAGTGCTGGGAAAACGGGACATGCCGGGCGCCGAATGGTTTCCGGGCATGCGCCTTAACTTTGCCGCCAACCTGCTGCGGCTGGCCGAAGGCGAACATGCCGGCCGGGAGGCCGTGGTGGCCTACTGCGAAACCCGGCCTGTATTGCGTAAAACCTACGCTGAACTGAAGGCTGATGTTGGCGCCCTGGAAGCCTTCCTGCGAAGCAAGGACATTGAACGTGGCGATCGGGTGGCCGGGGTGGTCACCAATGGTTACGAGGCCCTTGTGGGTATGTTGGCAACGACCAGCCTGGGCGCTATATGGAGCTCGGCCTCTCCGGATTTCGGCATTGGTGCCATTCTCGACCGCTTTGGCCAGATCGAACCGTCCGCACTTATCGTGGTGAATGGTTATGGGTACGGCGGCAAGGTGTTTGCCCGTCAGGATGATTTTGCCGAACTCATTGCCGGCCTGCCGAGCCTCAAAGCGGTGGTCAGCGTACAGCAGCTACCAGACCAGGCTCCGTTGCAGGGTGAACGGGTGAGCACCTGGGAAGACGCCCTGGCGTTCGGCAACGGCAAAGCGCCGTCTTTCACCCCGCTGGCTCCTGACCATCCGGTGTACATCCTTTATTCATCCGGTACCACCGGCAAACCCAAATGCATCGTTCACGGCAACGCCGGATTGCTGGTGAACCACGCCAAAGAACTGATGCTGCACGGCGATGTGGGCCCTGAGGACCGCTTCCTGTACTTCACCACCTGCGGCTGGATGATGTGGAACTGGCAGGCCTCTGCCCTGATGACCGGAGCGGCTGTGATCACCGTGGACGGCTCCCCGGGCTACCCGAGCCTGAGCCACCTTTGGAATGTGGTGGCGGAAGAAAAAGTCACCCATTTCGGAACCAGTGCCCGTTTCATTGCCGGATGCCGCAAGGGCGAACTGAAGCCCGCCAAGGACCTGGACCAGAGCAACCTTCGGGTCGTTTTCTCCACAGGCTCTCCCCTGCTTCCTGAAGATTACGACTGGATCTACAGCGACGGCTCACCAAATGCCCTGCTCGGCTCCATCGCCGGAGGCACCGACATCTGCGGATGCTTCGTGGGCGCGACGCCGCTGCTGCCGGTGCGCCGTGGTGAAATCCAGTGCCGCTTCCTGGGTGTAGATGCCGTGGCCTACGGAGACGATGGTCAACCGGTAACCGACGGTCGTGGCGAACTTGTTTGCCGGCAGCCTCTGCCCTCCATGCCTGTGAGCTTCTGGGACGATGCAAACGGTGAGCGCTACCGAAGTGCGTACTTTGAGACATTCCCCGGGGTGTGGGCCCACGGTGACTTCATCGAATTTACCGAACACGGTGGTGCCATCATCTACGGCCGCTCCGACGCGACCCTTAATCCCGGTGGCGTGCGCATTGGAACAGCGGAAATCTACCGTCAGGTAGAAACCGTGGCCGAAGTGAAAGACAGCCTTGTCGTCGGTCGCCAGATTGACGGCGACGTGGAAGTGGTCCTGCTGGTGGTGCCGGCTGATGGCCAGCAGGTGACTGACGAACTGCTCAAACAGCTGAAAACCCGAATCCGCGAAGGCGCGAGCCCCCGGCACGTACCCAGGCATATAGTCCAGGTTCCAGACATCCCCTACACCCGTAGCGGCAAAAAAGTCGAACTGGCGGTGGCTCGTCTGATCAACGGTTCCAAGAAAGCCGACAACCGGGACGCCCTGGGCAACCCGGAAGCTTTGGACCAGATCCGGGATTGCCTGGCAGCAGCGAGCCTGCTGCCCGAGAGCTGAGACCGAATGTCTCCAGTGGCGCGTGGCCGAGTGCAAAGCTCGCCCCGCGCCTTTTTTATGCCTTAGAGCGTAATCCAGGAAGGCGCTGGGAAAACCGGATCAGCGGTTGTGGCTCTGCTTCCCAAAACTGTGCGGAGCCATGGATGGCGGAGCCCAAGCGCCACATGGATGTGCTTGAGCGGGTTTTGAGAAGCAGAGCCATAACTGCGTTAACTCCCGGATATACAACTGGCTCCCATATTCCTGAATGTTAGAAAGTTTCGTAAATTCTGGTCATTTCATACTCTTGTCACGGAAGATCTGGCATTTTTAGTCCGTTCTTATACTAAGATCGTAACCAAAATTTCCCGAAAAATGCTATCTTAGTAGGTCTATCAAAAGTTCCAATTCAGTCATCGCTGTGGCCAGACGTCCACAAGACGCCAGACCCAGCCGTGGCCGTCCTGAACCCACCCATTAGCCTGAGGACGAAAATGACATCATCCAAAGCAAAGATTGTCTACACTCTGACCGACGAGGCTCCTGCCCTCGCCACACGGTCTCTTCTTCCCATCCTGGAAACCTTCGCCAAGCCGGCTGGCATTGAATTCGAAACCAGCGACATTTCTCTCGCGGCGCGTATTCTGGCGAATTTCCCGGACTATCTCGAAGAAGATCAGCGGGTTCCGGATGCACTGGCCGAGCTGGGTGAATACACCAAAGACCCTGAAGCCAACATCATCAAGCTGCCGAACATCTCCGCGTCGATTCCTCAGCTGCGTGCGGCCATCAAGGAGCTGAACGAGCAGGGTTACAAGGTTCCCGAGTACAAGGAACACGCAGAGACTGACGAAGAGAAAGACATCCAGTCCCGCTACGCCAAAGTACTGGGCAGTGCAGTAAACCCGGTTCTGCGTGAAGGTAACTCTGACCGTCGTGCACCGGCTGCGGTTAAAGCCTTCGCTCGCAAATACCCGCACTCTATGGGTGAGTGGAGCCCGGCGTCCCGCACCCACGTAGCGCACATGCGCGGTGGTGACTTCTACTCCAGCGAACAGTCCGTAACCCTGGACAAGGCGACCACAGCCCGCATCGTATTTGAAAACGCCAAGGGCGAGCAGACTGTACTGAAGGCAGAGCTACCGCTGTTGGAAGGCGAAGTGCTGGACGGCATGTTCATGAGCAAGAAAGCGCTGGTGAAGTTCTTCGAGGACGCGATTGCGGACTGCGAAAAAACCGGCGTGATGTTCTCCCTGCACGTGAAAGCCACCATGATGAAAATCTCCCACCCGATCGTTTTCGGTCACGCGGTGAAGGTTTTCTACAAAGACCTGTTCGACAAGTACGGCGATCTGTTTGATGAAATCGGCGTTAATCCGAACAACGGTCTGTCTTCCGTGATCGAAAAGATCAAGCAGTTGCCTGAGTCCAAGCAGGAGCAGATTCAGGAAGACCTGCACGCGTGCTATGAGCACCGGCCGGAAATCGCCATGGTGGATTCCGTCAAGGGCATCACCAACCTGCACGTACCGAGTGACGTTATCGTTGATGCTTCCATGCCGGCGATGATCCGTAACTCCGGCAAGATGTGGGCGCGCGACAACAAGCTGAAGGACACCAAGGCGGTTATGCCTGAGTCCACCTACGCCACCATCTATCAGGAAGTGATCAACTTCTGTAAGACCCATGGCGCATTTGATCCGACCACCATGGGCACCGTGCCCAACGTTGGTCTGATGGCCCAGAAAGCCGAAGAGTACGGTTCTCACGACAAGACCTTCGAAATGAAGGAAGACGGTACCGTTCGTGTGATTACCGAAGACGGCACTGTGCTGACCGAGCACAAGGTCGAGCAGGGCGACATCTGGCGTGCCTGCCAGACCAAAGACCTGCCGATCCGCGACTGGGTCAAGCTGGCGGTGAACCGTTCCCGTTCCAGTGGTATGCCTGCGGTATTCTGGCTGGACGATGAGCGTGCCCACGATGCGCAGCTGATCAAGAAGGTTGAGGCATATCTCGCAGAAGAAGACACCGATGGCCTGGAAATTCACATCATGTCTCCGGTTCGCGCTATCCGCTGGACCATGGAGCGTCTGATCCGTGGCCTGGATACTATCTCCGTCACCGGTAACGTTCTGCGTGACTACCTCACCGACCTGTTCCCGATCCTGGAGCTGGGTACCAGCGCCAAGATGCTGTCCATCGTACCGCTGCTCAACGGTGGTGGTCTGTACGAGACCGGTGCTGGCGGTTCCGCACCGAAGCACGTACAGCAGGTGATTGAAGAGAACCACCTGCGCTGGGATTCCCTGGGTGAGTTCCTGGCAACCGCAGTGTCCCTGGACGAGCTGGGTGAGAAGAAGCACAACCTGCGCGCCCGTCTGCTGGGTCAGACCATGGATAAAGCAACCGAGCGCCTGCTGGAGAACAATCAGTCTCCGTCACGGGTTACCGGTGAGCTGGACAACCGTGGCTCCCACTTCCACCTGGCGCGTTACTGGGCGGAAGAACTGGCGAACCAGGATGATGACAAGGAGCTGAAGGACTTCTTCGCCAAGCTGTCTGCTCAGCTGGAAGCGAACAAGGACAAGATCCTGGAAGAAATGACGGTGGTTCAGGGTCACCCGGCTGATCTGGGCGGCTACTACCATGCTCCGATGGAGAAGGTATCTGCGGTCATGCAGCCGAGCGCTACCCTCAACAAGATCCTCGATGATGCCCGCGCATCTGTAAACTGAGGTTGAGGTGAACAGCCGGACAGGGTTTCGGCTGTTGCAGATCAGAACCGGAGTGCTGGATACAGCACTCCGGTTTTTTTATGGCCGTTGTTCAGCGGATCATTCCTGTTGCAAAGGGGTGAACTCTGCCCGGGTCAGTTTCGCCAGGTCGGTTGCAGCCAGTTCAATTTCCAGCCCGCGCCGGCCGGCACTGACAAAGATGGTGTCGAACTGATCGGCGGAGTTATCCACAAAGGTACGTAGCCGCTTTTTCTGGCCCAGTGGGCTGACGCCACCCAGCACATAGCCGGTGCTGCGCTGTACCGCCTGAGGGTCTGCCATGGCGGCCTTCTTGCCACCGGCGGCCTTGGCGATCAGTTTCATGCTGAGCATGGCTGAAACCGGCACGACTCCGACCACCAACTCCTTGTTGTCGATGGCTACCACCAGGGTCTTGAACACCTGGTTCGGGTTGGCACCTGTCTTTTCTGCCGCTTCTGCGCCGTAGTTATCCGTTGCCGGGTCATGTTCGTATTCATGAATGGTATGAGCAATACCGGCCTTTGTGGCCGCGTTGATACCCGGGGTCATTGCTGTCTCCTGACCAGTGTTTTGCTGTCCGCAAGACGTTACCACACTCTTCGGTGGGAGTGGGTACGGCGTTTCCAGCTCGACTTACCGGGGGTGAGTGGCTATTTTTTAGGCATACTTTGGTTGTCAGAATGGGCCGTTGCAATGACACGAATACCCGACAGGGGCCAGGTCAGAGAAAGACTTTCGACGCAGTTGCGTCCTGTACGGAGGGCCCTTGTGGTTACTTCGGTGTATGCCGTGGCGGGATTGCTCTGGATCACCTTCTCAGATCTCATTGTCGGAGCGCTGGTGACTGATGCGGATACCCTGTCCCAGGTACAGACCTGGAAGGGCTTCTTCTTCGTGTTTGTAACGGCACTGGTTCTTTTTCTGGCTCTGTTTCGCCTGCTGACCCGTGATCGGGCGTTACTTCGCCTGCAGCATGATCAGAGCCTGGCCCTGAGAAAGCGGGAGCGTCAGCTGACAGTCCTTATGGACAGCCTCCCCGGCATGGCTTACCGCTGTCGATACGATGATCACGGCACCATGCTGTTTGTCTCGGAGGGGTGCGTGGAATTGACCGGTTATGATCCCGACGAACTGATGGGGAGCCGGGCAATCAGTTACGGCGATATGCTGGATACGGAGAGCTACCGGCATTTGCTCTTTGAGATCCGCTCCGCCCTGGCGAAAGAGGAACCCTATTCGGTGGAGTACGCATTGAACCGCAAAGATGGCCAGCAGGTCTGGGTATGGGAACGGGGGCGGGCCATACACGAAGGTGCGGATGGCACCATGCTGGAAGGCATCGTACTGGATATTTCCGACCGAAAGCGTTTACGGGATGAGCTGGAAGAACTCGCCACCCGGGACCCCCTCACCGGTTTGCTGAATCGTCGGGAAATGAGTCGGGTGCTGGAGGAAGAACTGGAGAGAGCGAGGCGTTACCAACGGCCGATGGCGATGTTGTGGATCGATTTCGATCGTTTCAAGGAAATCAACGACACCTTTGGTCATGCAGCTGGGGACTCGGTATTGCAATCGGTCACCGGTTTGCTGGAGGAAAGTGTTCGCAGCGTGGATTCCGTAGGGCGTTTCGGTGGTGAGGAATTCGTGATCGTGCTGCCAGAAATGGGCGTGGCGGAAGCCCAGGAAACCGCAGAGCGTTTGCGGCGCCAGGTGAGCGCCACCCCACAGCCTTTGGGTGATGGCCGGATGGTGTCGTTGACTATCAGCGTCGGAGTAGCGGTGTATCCGCGCCACGGGCTGACGGGTTCGGCCCTCTGTGCCGCAGCGGATAAGGCCATGTACCAGGCAAAAACCGCGGGCAGAAACTGCGTGGCCTTGGCGCATGTGCAGGAGCAGGTCCATAATGAACAATGAAAGCTGATGGCCACAGGACGGTTGGATTCGGTGACAGTCATCCCTCCGGGTCTCGGCCAATGCGGCTTTGCCACCAGGCATCGACACTAGAATAAAAACAGAAAGCTGAGAAAGGTTTACCCGGATGAATCGAATTGCCCGACGTGTCCTGCATACCTGTCAGGTTCCGAAGGACCTGAGCACCATAACGACCCGCGATTATAAGGGAGAAAAACCGGAAGCCGTGGGTGTCAGCCCTGATGCGGTGGAAGCCGTCTGGCGTAATGTCGAGGCACTCTATCGCACCGGCGTTCATCCCGGCATCCAGATTTCCATTCGTCACCGTGGCGAACAGATTCTGCATCGGGCGATTGGTCACGCAACCGGTAACGGCCCCGGCGACTCTTCCGATACGCCAAAATCCTTGATGACGACGGACACACCGATCTGCTATTTCTCCGCCTCCAAGGCTGTAACCGCCCTGTTGATGCATATGTTGGTGGAACAGGGGCTGGTGAACCTGATGGACCCGGTATCCTATTACTGCCCGGAGTTTGCCCAGAGTGGTAAACGGACGATCACGGTGCACCAGATCCTGTCCCATCGCGGTGGTATCCCCGCGATTCCCCGCGAAACGTCGATTGATGTGCTCTGGGACAAGGATGAAATCTGGCGATTACTGTGTGAAGCACGGCCGGTAGAGGTGGATGGAGCCAAGGTGGCCTATCATGCCATTACAGGTGGGTTCGTACTGCAGCGGGTGCTGGAAAAAGTAACCGGCGGTACTATAGAGGAATATCTGGATACACACCTGCGAAAGCCAATGGGGATGACGTGGTTTACCTACGGTATCGCTGGAGATGATCTTGCGTCTCTGGCCACCAATTACGCTACGGGCCCGGCGCCGGTGTTCCCGGTGTCCTGGATCATCAACCGCGCCCTGGGTGGCGATATTCAGACTGTTGAGCGGGTTACCAACGATCCCAGGTTCCAGGAGGCGGTGATTCCGGCGGGCAACCTTTGTGGCACCGCCGAGGAAATGGGCCGGTTTTTCCAGATGATGCTGAACGGCGGTGTCTGGAAGGGTAAACGCATCTGCAGCGAGATGACCGTGCGACGGGCGATCCAGCAGTTCGGTTCGCTGCAGATTGATCGTACCATGCTGCTCCCGGTTCGCTTCAGTGCCGGCTTGATGCTGGGGGGGAACCCGGTGGGACTTTGGGGCCAGCAAAGCCGCTATGCTTTCGGTCACATCGGCCTGATCAATAAACTGTGCTGGGCCGATTCAGCGCGGGATATTTCGGTCAGCCTGCTTAATACAGGCTTCCCTGTGGTGGGACACCACCTGCCATCACTGGCCCGCTTTATCTATACCGTTTGCGACCGTTTCCCGTTGATACCAGAGAGTCAGCGTCCCCTCGTCGCCGCCTGAGTCAAAGGGTCTCCAACTGGGCTTCAAGAATACCCAGCACTGACGACAGGATATCCCGGAAGTCCGTCAGTGTCTGGGTCCGCTGGATCACGTCTTCGCGGTTTTCATCCAGACGCTCCAGTTTGGGTACCACTCGCCGGATACCTTCCGTAATCACCTCATAGGGGTAATGGTGATCCTGAATACTGAGTTTGTTTATTTCTGCGACCTCCTGATTGAAGATGCTGATGATGTCGTAAAGCATGTCCTTGTGGGGGATGGTGCTGGCTTCCCAGTAGGCATCGTCCAGCAATTCCAGCAGCGACAGGTATTCACGGAGAGTGTCGGCGACGGAGGTCTGGCTCATGGTGGGGATAAACTCCTGATCAGGGAAATTTTCTGCAACGATTGATTGCTGTAGAGGGAACTATAGCAGGCATATTCTCGTGTAAAGAACGAGAACAGGTCTGATGCCATGGCCTGCAATAAAAGTGAAATACTATTCATTTTTGTTGTGCTTTGTCTGGTGCTGATGCAGACTTTCGCCATGGAAGAAGGATCTTTCGGAACTCAATGGATGAGGAATAACAATGGACAAGCCAATACCACCGGCCGAGAGCGGGACCGGGCGCGAGGTCAAGCTGGATGAGCATGACAGCGTTCGCAGCCACGTCCAGCAGCAGATCAATTCGGAAGTCGAGCGCCTTGAACGGCGTATCGAAACGTTACGCCTGACCAAAGCTCCCCACGCAGCGATCATGATTTCCACCTACGAGCGAATGATCGACCGAAAGCGTGGGTTTATGGCGAACTGGAATATGACCGGCGGTGGTGTCCAGCACTGATCGCCGCGAACACGCTCAGGGCCTCAGGGTAATTGCTGTGCCCTGATAGCTGTCATCCGGTGCTTCCTTGTTCAGACAGTATGCCGGGTTACTCTCCCCTCCATCATTGGGTGCTTCATCCAGAGACATGAAGACGGCCACGGTCTGGTTCGTGTAATTCATGGTGACTTTTACACAGTCTGCCTGAGTGCCGGCAAATTCGAAGTCCGGCCCACCTCTACTGCCGTTGCCGGTGCCTGTCGCTGTACCGTCAATATTGATTACATCGGTATCCAGTCCGTCGTACTCCCGTACAAACGCCATTTCCCGCTCACCCTCAATGACAATGCTGCCTTCGCTGTGGAGTCTGGCGGCGTCGTTATAGCCAATTGCCTGGAAGTCCCGGGGCAGGAATTCCGTGCCCAGGGTGGCGCTGGGGCGAGTGCTGCCCTCCGGGAAATTCCCGGAAGCCACCCAGTTGATGATGCGGGTAACCCGGTTGGAGGTGTCCGGGGTGTAGCTCCATTTCAGGATCGGATAGATCCACTGGTAGTCGCCGACCGGGGCGCCGTCCAGCAATGCCTGCTGATCGCTGAAGCGGATGGATACGTCATTGCTGATGTTGCTGTATTCGCCGGCGACACCTTCATCAATCCTTGAGCTGATGTACTCCCGCCCGTTCCGGAAATTGCCAATTTCATCCTCGCCGATCACTCTGTGCATCAGATCGAGAGGGTTCCGAACCGACACCAGGGCCGGCTGTTCGTCAGTTGAGTAGTCAAGGTTCAGGAATCCGGCCAGCTGACTGCGAATGGCGGCAGCCAGCTCGGTGGCCCGGACATCGTTGGTATCTGCTGGTTGCACGGCATGGAACAGATCGCTGAAGAGGAATGTGTAGGTTGCTTCAGTTAACGTAAAACTGGAAAAAGTGACATCCACATTGGTGGCGGGATTGAATGCAACTGGTCCGCTATCCTCCATGCCACATCCGGAAAGTCCGGCAGCGGAGAGAGAAATAGCGGCGAAAATGCAGGAATGTCTCATTTCAGGTGGCCCCGAGGTGCTTATCTGTTCGTAAACGGCTAAAGTGGATGCTGCGGGCCCTGATCCCTGCCCGCCTGCTGACAATAAACAAAACATCCGGCACCTACGCTCGTGGAGATCACATTTTGCGGCAACGGTTATTTCTGGCATCCCGGGAACTGATCCTGTTCCTGCTGGCGGTTCTGGCGCTGGCAGGTGCACTGGTACCTGCAAAGGTGCTGGCACAGACACCCTGCCAGAATGGCACGATCGTGCTGAGCCCGGGTACCGAGTCTGTCCGGGATCTCGGTAGCTGTGTCTGGTACCTGGAGGATCCGGACAAGAGCCTGACCCTGGAGAACGTGGAAGCTCTCGGCAGGGAAGGCCTGACCCGCCATGAACGGGGTGTACTGAATTTTGGTTATACCGAGTCCGCCTACTGGACACGGTTCGATCTGAACATCCCGGACAGGTCTGCCGCTACCGAATGGATTTTCGAGTTGGCCCTCCCCCTGGTGGATGAAGTCCGGCTTTATCTGGTACGTGACGGTGAGCTTCTGGATCAACGTCGCACGGGTTATGCCGACAGCTGGGCCGAACGGGATCTGGAGTTACCCAACCCCACCTTCCGGCTCGAACTTGAGGCCGGAACGGTCACCTCTGTTTACCTGAGGGTGACCAACACCAATACATTCCGCCTGCCGATCAGTCTCTGGAAACCGGATAGCTACGTTGCCAAGGTCTCGGTGGATGAAGCCGTGCGCGGTATTCTGTTGGGTGCCATCCTGGCCATTCTGGCCTACAACCTGTTTGTGGCAGTGTCGGTTCGTGAGCGCAGTAACATCTACTATGTGCTCTATCTGGTGTCAGCAACGGTGTTCATTGCCACCGAGCAAGTGCACGGTATCCAACTTCTGGATACTCGCCCCCTGCTGTTTCACAAGGAATTCCTGCACTTCCAGATCATCACCACCTGGTTCTGGGGGTTGTTGATGGCCCGTTCCCTGCTGGAAACCCGGGAACGCTCTGCGGACCTCGATCAGGTTATTCGCCTGTGTCTGTACTCGGTGGCAGCCACCCTGGTGCTGTCCATATTTCTGCCCTATCACATCGCCATGCAATGGATTGTGGTGGGCTCCATTTTACTCAGCCTGATCCTGATCGTGGTGAGCTACCTGTCCTGGCGTTATTACAACCCGGCGGCCCGGTCCTACTTTTTCGCCTGGACTCTGGCATTGGTTGGCTTTGGGATCTACGCCCTGACAGTTATGGGGGTACTACCCCTGAACACCTTTACCAATTATTCGCCGCAGTTCGGGCTGGTGGCGCAGATCATCCTGTTCTCCTTTGCCCTGGCGGATCGGATCAAGCAGGTGCAGGGTGAGGCTCTGAGTTGGAGTCAGCGGGCGCTGTCCAACCTGCAGCGTTATCAGTCGTTGTTCGATAACGCCATTGAGGGTGTATTCCAGATGTCGACGGATCGCCGCTTTGTCACTGCCAACCCGGCAATGGCCAGGATGATGGGTTACGGCAGCAGCCGGGAGTTACTGGGCAGAAATCCGGATGTGCTGGAGACGGTGATCGCAGATGAGCGCCCGCGCCGGCTGGTGGTTGAGCAGCTCGAAGCCCGGGGAACGGTAAAGGGGATTGAAGCCCGTTACCTGACCCGGGACGGTGCAGAGCGCTGGGCCACGATCTCACTACATACAGTGTACGATGGCGACGGCGAGCCGACCCATCTGGAGGGCACCTGCATTGACGCCACGGAAAGCCATCAGCGTCAGCGAATTGAACGGGAGCGCGAGCACGAGCGACTGGAAAAGGAGCTGGCCCGAAACTCTGCTGAGGCCAAGAGCCAGTTCCTGGCAAACATGAGCCATGAGATCCGTACCCCGCTGGCGGCCATCATCGGCTATGGCGAAACCCTGCTGGACCCGGACCTTGATGAACAGGAAAAGCGCAGCAGCGCAGAAACTGTCGTGCGCAGTGGCCGGCATCTGTTGGACCTGGTGAACGACATTCTTGATCACTCGAAGATCGACGCCAACAAGCTGGATGTGGATATCGTATCGGTCAATCTGCCGGATTTGCTGGATGAAGTTCGCGCCTTCTTCGAACCCCGGGCCCGGGAAAAGGGACTGGAATTCCATGTAATCTGCGAGTTTCCCCTACCGGAGCAGATCCTGACGGACCCTACCCGCCTACGGCAAATTATCATCAATCTATGTGGTAATGCCCTGAAATTCACTGATAAAGGCTCGATCTCCCTGGCGATCCGTTGTGATCGTGATGCTGAAAGACTGGTGGCCAGGGTCGTGGATACCGGGATCGGTATGAAGCCGGAGCAGATCGGCCGGCTGTTTGATCCCTTTGCCCAGGGCAGTGCAGCCATTTCCCGGCAATATGGCGGCACCGGGTTGGGGCTGAGCATATCCCGGCGTCTGGCGGAGATGCTGGGCGGTTCCATTCAGGTCAACAGTACCTATGGTGAGGGCAGCGAGTTTGAGCTGGTAATACGTACCGGGCCGCTGACCGACGTTCACTTCCTGCGGGATGCTTCCGAACTCAGCCAGCGTCGACGCAACCTTCCCATGGTAGTAGCACCTCAACTGGCGGGCAGGATCCTCTGTGCGGAGGACAACGAAGTGAATCGGCGTCTCGTTTCCCTGCTGGTGTCCCGGACCGGGGCCGAACTGATGCATGTGTCCAACGGTGCCGAGGCACTGGAACTGGCACTGAGGGAACCGTTTGACGTCATCCTGATGGATATCCAGATGCCGGTGATGAACGGCCGGGATGCCACCGCCGCGCTTCGGGAGGCCGGTGTTAATACCCCGGTTATCGCGTTGACCGCCAACGTAATGTCCGAGGACATTGCCGATTACCGGTTGGCCGGCTGCAACGAACATCTGGCAAAGCCCATCGACAAGCAGCGTTTCTATGAGGTTCTGGCCCGTTACCTCAACGTGCAACCGGAACGGACGTTGAGCGCAGTCCAGGGGTACTCCGGGACCGTGCTGGTGGCAGAGGACAACGAGGATAATCGCTATCTCGTCGAGCGGATGCTGGCTCGTTACGGGTTGGATGTAGTGGCGGTCACGGCGGGCGACGAAGCGGTCCGCAGGGCGCTTGCTGATTCGATCCAGCTAGTCCTGATGGACCGCCACATGCCAGGCATGGACGGTGTTGCTGCCACCCGTCTGCTCAGGCAGGCCGGGTTCCGCCGTCCGATTATAGCCTTCACGGCCGGAGATCAGGTGGAAACTGAGGCCCTGTGCGAGGCTGGCTGTGATGGTGTACTCAACAAACCGATCGACGATACTCATCTGCAGGTGCTGTTGGAACGGTTCCTCCCGGCCGGACAGTCCAACGCATCGGAAGTCGGCGATGATGACATCTCCGCTCTGGCAGGTCAGTTCCTGGAAAGTCTGCCTGAGCGCATGCAGCGCATGGAACAGGCCGTGATCGGGCGGGACGCATCTACCCTGATGGCAGAAGCCCATCAGATAAAAGGCACGGCGGGCGCTATGGGGTATCCGATGATGACTCGCCAGGCCGGCGTGATTGAGACTCTGGTGAAGGCTGGAGATCAGGATTGGGACGGAGTTCACAGCGAATTCGAGACGTTGAAGGCGATGATGGCCCGGGCAGTTGGCTCGCTGGCGGCATCACATTGAATATCCTTTAGGGAAAACGACAGGTAACAGGTAATGATTAACAACCCGCAACGCAGTGAGAGCCACGCACTGAGCATGATGTACGGCACCTACGCGGATATCCTATTCGTGCTGTTTCCGTTTCTCGTTGTCGGCATGCAGCGTTTATGGGTTGGCCGCCTCTACGAGACACTCATGCGCCCGGATCTGAGTATTGCCGCTGCGATCCTGGCAGGGCTGGCTATCGGAAAGTTTGTGCTCGGGCTGGTGACCAACCGTGATCTCGGGCGTTACAAGGAGAGGATCGTGTTCTTTATCGCGCTGACGCTCTTTGTGGTGCTGGGGCCATCGATCATTCTTATCCTGAGTATCCTCGGGAGCGTTGAAGTTCCGGGGTTTGTGGCTTTTGTACAGCCGATTCTGCTGATCATCGCAATTTCCCTGTACACCACGGCGGTCAGTATCAGCAACATCCTGACCGGGTTCGGTACCGGCTTCGCGGCTGGTCAGACTGATATGCCAGCGACACAGAACATGGTATCCGGAGGGTCTGCCGATACCCGTCCAGCTCCCCTGGATCTGCCCAGGCGGGCGGGCAGTGATGGTCTGTAGCAGGACGAAAAAACGCGAACATACAGGAGATAAACAATGACAGATCTGACGGTTCTGGTGGTGGAAGACGAACCGGTTATGCGCGAGCATCTGGTGTCGATGCTGTATAAGGCCGGCGCTACGTCAGTGGTCGGCTGTGAAAATGCTCAATCAGCCCGTGAGGCCTTCGACGAGAGGGAGTTTCATATCATTCTGCTGGACCTGGGGTTGCCGGATGGCGATGGTCATGACCTCATGCGATCGTTCAAATCGATTCGGGAAACCCAGCATATTGTGTTAGTGACGGCGGATGATTCCATCGAAAGTATCCAGCGAGCGATCAGTGCAGGGGCCAACGGCTATGTGGTGAAGCCCTACTCCCAGGAAAAAATCCACGATGTGGTTAATAACTATGCCATGGTTCACGGTGGCGATCTGAGCATGATGCAGAGCCTGAACCGCTGTCACTGAACGGTTCAGGCCCCTCAGGCCCGTTGGTGTTTCTGTATCAGGCGACCTGTCGGGCAATCCATGAGTTGTGGCGGGTTGCCAGGGCGCGAACGTAACGAGCCTCGGCACCGTCGAGACCGCTCAACACCCCTTTGAAAATCCAGCCCCGCTCATAGAGACCCAGCACCCGCTGCTCGTCATCCAGATTGACGCGCTGATTCAGTTTCTTGCAGATGGCATCCAGCAGCGGCAGCTTCTCGGGGCGTCTGATCGGACCCTGGCGATGGTTAACCGGCTGGTTTGCTGCCCGTGTTGTCGGATGTCTTTTCATGATGTTCTCCTTGTCGTTTTGCGGCTGCAAAAACAAAACCCCGGTGCCTGAAGCAACCGGGGTCTTGCGGAGAAGCTTGGCCCGGTCGCTGCAATGGCTCCCGGGACTGACCGAAAGCCGTTAGATGTCTTTTTCCATGGCACGCGCAGACTGCCCGCGATGGCAGTTGGTTGCGGTGTTAAAAATGGTCTTTGGAATCATCGGGCTCATCTCGCCTTTGGGATTTCGGTTCAGGGATCAGTGTATAGGCTATCCGCCGGTTTGCAAGAGGCTGATGGCTTCGGCAAACCCGTACAGACGGGCGGCTCCCGGTAACCGATAATCCTCACCGTCACGTGTTTTACGTTGTGCAATCCTCGATACCTGCCGCGCCAGGTATCGGATGGATCTCTCCTTTCTACGCAGCCCAATGGGCTGCGTTTTTTTGCGGTAGTGGAAACTTCGTAGCCACTAATTCGTACAGCTTTTTCCCGGCATTTCGGCAACAATTCGCATGCTAAGGTATAACGCTTTCCAATTGCTATTCAGAGGTTGAAACCGAAGAAAATGTCCGACGAAGCCGGATCCGCACGTTCCAAATTTCGCTCCCATATTGTTATTGAAGTTGCTCTGGTTGCCGCGCTGGTGGCCTACATGGTGTTGGCTCAGGAAAAAGCCGTCGGCGAAGATTTCGCCTTTACGGTCGCTGGTGCCGGATTGATGGCTCTGGTGAGCTACTGGACCCTGCACACCCTTCGCGATGGGCTGGAAGTGATTGTCTCCCGGGTTCGTGGCGTCGGGCACTGAGCGGCCCGATCATCAGGGATCAGGATTGTGGGAGCGTCGCTGAGGGTTCGCCCTGCGGCACAATACGCTCCCAGGTCTTATGGAGAATCAGCGCATCGTTGGCCGCCCGGTGAACGGGAAGGCCCAGTTCGCTGATGACCTGCTGGCGTACGCCGGCCCATTGCCGTACCTGTTGGCTATCCAGCAGCATGGATACGGATTCCAGCTGGAATGCCGGGCGAACGCGGGCTGCCCGGAACAGTCTGTGTAGCCAGAAGCTGTCGAAGGTCCAGGCATCACAGAACACCTGATCCGGCAGTAGGCGGTTCAGGCTTTCAGCTACTTCGCTGACCGCTGAACCTTCCAACGTCAGGGTGTCCCTGGATATGCCATGGATCTGTTCCGCGCTTTCGGACCAATCGCGCCAGAGTACGTGGGGAGAGATCAGCCAGCTGTGGAGTGTGCCGTCCGGCATGCAGATGCCTACCTCAATCGGGTAGCTTGCAATCAGGTCGAGGCTGGATGCCTCAAAGTCGATGAAGGCCGGGCGGATATCAGTTGTCATTGGCAAAGTGTAGTTTATATATCGTTTTTTTTAGTTGAGTGTACCCGTCCGGATGCCGAGACGCGAACCCAACCTTGTTCGTCCACTGTTACAATATGTCCATTCATTGTAAAACCCGGATGACACTGCGCTGCTCCGGGGTGGGCTAGTAAACCAGCCCAGGTTTTAAAACTCTATACGGGGAGCCCGCATGACTGACACTGTCGTCGTAATCTATTCAGGAGGCATGGACTCCTACACGCTGCTGCACCTGGCCCGCGCCCGGGGGCTGAAAGTGCATGCCCTCTCCTTCAACTATGGCCAGCGCCATGTCCGGGAACTGGACTGCGCCCGGTCTGTGTGTGAAACCCACGGTATTCCCCACAAGGTGATTGATATCCGCGCGATGAGTGACGTTATGGATGGCTCGTCTCTGACTTCAGATATTGATGTTCCGGAGGGGCATTATGAGGAAGACAGCATGAAGTCGACCGTGGTACCCAACCGCAACATGATCTTGCTGTCCCTGGCCACCGGCTATGCAGTGACGGTAGGCGCCGGTGAGGTCTGGTACGGAGCGCACGGCGGTGATCATGCCATCTATCCGGATTGTCGCCCGGAGTTTGTTGAAAAGATGGATGCCGTCTGTCGGGTCGCAAACTACGAGCCGGTCGGTATTAAGGCGCCGTTCATGAGGATGGACAAGGGTGAAATCCTTGGCGAAGGTCTGAAATTGGGCCTCGACTACCGTCAGACCTGGACCTGTTACAACGGCCGTGACAAGGCATGCGGTCGCTGCGGTTCGTGCGTTGAACGTCTGGAAGCATTTGCGGCCCATGGAATCACCGATCCGGTGGCCTACGAGGAAACCGCTTGATGTATCGGGTAAAGGAAGCCTTCTATACGCTTCAGGGCGAAGGTGCCCAGGCGGGTCGTGCTGCGGTGTTCTGCCGGTTCAGCAAGTGCAATCTGTGGAATGGCCGGGAAAAGGATCGGGCCGGTGCGGTGTGCAATTTCTGTGATACCGACTTCGTTGGAACCGACGGCCAGAATGGCGGCCAGTTCGAAACAGCTGAAGCACTGGCGGCCCATATTCGCAGCCTGTGGCCGGATGCACCCGGACAGCCGTACGTGGTTTGTACCGGTGGCGAACCGCTGTTGCAGCTGGATGCACCGCTGATCAAGGCGTTCCACGAGCAGGGATTCGAAGTCGGCGTTGAAACCAATGGCACATTGCCCGCACCGGAAGGTATTGACTGGCTGTGTGTCAGCCCCAAAGCGGATGCTGACGTGGTGATTGAACAATGCAGCGAATTGAAACTGGTCTTTCCCCAGTCGCTGGCGCCCCCTGAACGTTTTCAGCACATCCGTGCCCAGCACTATTTCCTGTCGCCCATGGCCTCCCCGTCGGTGCCGGAAGGCGGGCCGGATCCGGTCAAACAAAGCAATACCCGTAAGGCAACGGATTACTGCCTGGCGCATCCCCGTTGGCGTTTGACCCTGCAGATGCACAAGATCATCGGTATCGACTGACTACAGTCGCGCCGTCAGGGAGGAGTGGCGCCCGGGGAACGGCGGTTTCAGCGTTTCAGCACGATACTGGCTGGGGCTTTTCCCGGTCCAGCGCTTGAATGCGCGGGTGAAGTTTGCCGCATCGGCGTAGCCCAGGGTGTCTGCGATCTGGCTGAGGTTCATGCCAGTGTTTTGCAGCAGCTCTCCGGCGCGGTCCAGGCGTACCTGATCAACCAGATTCTGGAAGCTGGCCTCTTCTTCCTGCAGTCGTCGCTTCAGAGTCCGTTCGGACACAAACAATGTGCCGGCCACACGAGCCAGCTTCGGCGGGAACGGATGGCTGGTTTCAATGACCCTTCGTACCCGGCAGGCAAACCCTGCATCCTCGGTCAGCTCTTTCAGGGCATCTTCACATTGTGCTCTGGAGCTGGCCGCAAGCTGGTCGTCTGAGAACCGGATGGGCATGTCCAGCGCGGACAGTGGTATCACCAGGGCGTCTTCGGTCGCGCCGTACTCGACAGGTACCGGGATCTGCTGCCGGAAACGGTGGAAATAGTTGGGCTCGTTGCCACTGCGTAATACCCTGGAGCCAGGCACTGTGGCACCTGTCAGCTGGGCTCCCATCGTGACACATCCGAAGAGCATCGCATCCATGATGAAGCCTTGCAGCGGCCCCAGATCCCTGTCACAGGTCACCCGATACCATGCATGAGCGCCTGTATCGCGACGGGTCACGTGTAGATGGGGCGCGCGCAGGGTCAGGTAACGACTCATCAGCTCCAGGGCTTCGCCAAGTGTGGGGCTGCTCATCACTGCAGTACCGAGGGCGCCGTGAAGGGGTAGCTTAAGCTCCCGGGCGAGCATGATGCCAAGGCCGGGTTCGCCGCTCTCGATAATGGCCCGGGTCACAAACTCACTGGCCTGCGACTGACTGACCCGCAGGTCGGCAGAATTGAGCCGGTTAGGGTCCAGGCCGACCCGGAGCAGAAGATCCCGTTCATCGACACCAATAGTATTCAGCAACTCGGCCAGCAAGTGCAGATAGATGGCCGGCATGCCCAGGTCCTGTGCGGTTGCTATCGAAGCGCGCATCGGGTTTTCCTCGTTATGTGCTGTTCTTTTTATAGGTAAGGGATCGGTAACATGGCTTGATTATGCCTAGTCCGGGCAGTTGCCCCCATGACTTCGCTGACGGGTCAATGGGCCAGACGGGCCAATTGACCCTTAAAATCAGTGGCTGTGGCGGTCGACGAATTCCATTAGCACCCGTGCAGAACGGGCCGGGGTTTCCAGCATCGGTAGATGCCCGACACCCCGGAATACATGAACTTCCGCATGGGGTGTGGCGGATTCGAACCAGTCTACGCAGCGGGTCGGGGTGATGACATCGCGGTCTCCCCATTGCACCTGAAGCGGCGGCGTCTGGTGGCCGAGATAGCGGGCCGGGGCCAGCGCATCGGCCACCATATCGCTGAAAATGTGGCGAAGTGCCTCAGTACGCCCGAGCAGGTCCGGCCCCAGCAGACCTGCCATGGCGATACCGGAAACGGTGGGTTTGCCGTTTCCGACGCTGTTGAACATGCGGTAGACGGCTTTCCAGTTCTGGGGGATGAGTATGCTGTCCCGATCCGATGTGACGGGTATATCCAGATCTGTATCCGGGCGTTCGGGGATGCCGGCACTGTTCAGCAGAGTGACCGAGCGCGGAGGCGTGCCCAACTGGTGGGCGAGAACCGATGCGATAGCGCCTCCCATGGAACTGCCGACAAGATGAAGGTTGTCACCAGGAAACCCGGAGAGCCATTCTGCCAGCCTTCGGCCCTGGCATTCATAGCGGTAACTGGCATCTGCCCGATAATCACTTTCTCCCAGCCCGGGTACATCGGGAACCAGGATGTGCCAGCTCCGGGGCAGGCGTTGCAGCCAGAATGCCCAGTTTTCCTTCATGGCGGCAAAACCGTGGATCAGCACGACTGTGGGAGTGTCTGGTCCCGGAACGCCCCGTTCCAGGAAAATCATCCTGTGTCCGTCAACCATGGCTTCTCTGCGCCGGGCCTGCAGTAACAGGCGTTGCCCGGTTCGTGCTGCCGGCCAGAGGTTCGGTGCTGGAATTCTCATGTTTTGCCCTGTGGTTACTGTGGATGTTATTTATCCAGTGTACCGATGCCGGCAGTGGGGGCGTTGGCCTCCCTGCCACGGAGGCTCCGGCAGGTAAGCAACCGTATACCGGACAGAAGAGATGGCTGTCGGTCAGAGAGCAATATCGATAATGACGGGATTATGGTCAGAGGAACGCCAGGGTGAAGGTTGGTGAGTCGCCGGCGTATCCCGGTAACCCAGGCCCCGCGGTTCGTCTGCGTTGATCAACCAGGACTGTGCATCCAGCACCCGGGGTATCAGCGTCTGCGAGGCCAGGGCGTAGTCGAGGGTGCCCTTCTGCCCTTTGTAACGGTAAGTGTAATGGGGGCAGTGATCTGCACTGCAGGGATGGAATCTGTGCATCATGCTGGTATAGCCGGCCTGCTCAAGCGTCGCGATGGGTGTTTCCCGTGCATAGCTGTTCAGGTCACCGGTGATCAGGGTGCCCGCAAGGTCGCTGTCGTGTGCCAGTGATTCAAGCCATTGGGCGATACCCCGGGCTTCCCGGGTGCGTCGCTTGGCGTAGCATCCTTCGCCCCGGTCTTCATCCGCTCCGCTGGCGCCCCGGCAGGATTTGGATTTCAGATGCGCGGCGACAACCCGGATGGATGCCTTGCCGCCTGGCTTCCGGAATGTCTGGGCGATTGGGGGCCGTCCGCGGGTACTGAATGCCCCTCGGGTCAGCCGTTCAGCCTTGCCTGCCGGAACTGCCCGGTCATTGCGGTAGAAAATAGCGGTACGGATTTCGTCGTTTCCGTCTTTGCCGGGAGTGGCAATCATCCGCCATTGCTGGCCGAGTGCTTCGGCCAGCGCTCTGGCGGCACTGTTTTCTCCATAGCCGTCGTTTTCGAGTTCCGCTACGGCGAGGATGTCCGGATCCGGTGCCAGCAGTGCGTCTACCAGGCGTTGTTGTTGCGCCTGATAGCCTTCCGCTGTCCGGGCGCCCCGGGAGGTTGGAAAGTCGCCGTTGAACAGATTGCCGAGATTCAGGGTTACGACTCGCAGGTGTTCTGCAGCGGGCCGTGCAGGTGCTGGTCGGCGAGGGTTGGTTGCGCGGAACCCGGGTGCCTGAGTGGGCTGAATGCGCCAGGCGTCAAAGCGGTAATCCAGTACTCCCTGTAGCTGATGGACGGAGCTGCCGGCGCGGATCGAGTTATCTCTGCCCAGTCCGCCCACCGGCCAGGGTGTGGGGCTTGGATTCTGCTCACTACGCCCGTCATCCAACAGCACAAGGTTAGCGGTGCTTGTTGTGGTGCCTGGCGTTCGGTATTCGTTCGGGTTGACCAGATCAGACGCCGCCAGGGTCAGTTCTCCGTAACGGGTCAGGTTGTAGCTGTCGACCACGGTCAGGGGGTGATTAAAGATGACCCGCATGTTTTCGTAGCTTTCAGGGTTGCGGGGCCAGGGTAGCGACAGGTGGATGGCCTCAGGCAGGGCTTCTTCTCCACAGACCTCGATCGAGGTGATGTTTGTTAATTCTGTCAGCCCGTGGAACTCTTTGACCTTTCCCTGCACGCGCAGGCGCTCGCCTGAACGCCCCTGCTGTCGTTTGGTATAGACAAACAGGGCTTCGGAGGTATTCGGGTCGGCATCCGTCTGATGGTCGGCCTGCTGCAGGTAGAAGCCGCGAAACTCGCCCTTGCCTCGGGCATCCCGCGTCAGTATTGCCTCGACGGTAACGGTGTCGCCAACGTAACGGGACTGCTCTGAGCGGCCCTGAATGTCAGAGATAGGGGTGCTGGGATCACCACAGGTTTCTGCTGCTGCGACAGAGGTCGCAAGCAGCAGTACAAGAGCCCCGTAGCCAGGGCAATGGCGGATAAGCACTACGGATTATTAACGGAGACCGGCGACGGATTTCAGCGCTCGTTCGCGCTTGCTGCCAAAGCCGAGCTGGTCCGGGTTGGCCAGTTCCAGTTGCTGAACCAGGGGGTCCGGGTGCTGGTTATCAAGGGCAATGCCCAGTCGGGAGAGCACATAGGGTGCTAATGCCGCCCTGGTGTCGATCTCGAGTTGCCCGTTGGTCATGCCGTAATCGCTGGCGATGATTGCCTGCTGAGCTTCAGTCAGACGCGGGTCGGGAGTAACCACCATGGTGACTTCGCGGTTCCAGTCCTCGTCTTGCTGCTGGCTGTGCTTGGCCTTTATGCGCAAGGCTTCCGGGGCGCGTTGGAAACGGCTCAGGGAGAAATCCCGGAATTCCCGGTTGGAGTCACACCAGGCCCGCAGATGCCAGCTGTTGCCGTCACACACCAGGGTGTGGGGTTCCAGAATGCTCTCTACGGCTTCAGGGCGGCTCAGGGAAACATAGCTTGCCCGCAGTTGCCGGCCATGGCGGGTTGCGGTTACCACAGCGCGCATGGTTTCCGGGGAGATGATTCGATCCGGGGAACGAACGACAGTGCTGTCCGACAGGCCGAGGTTGAGAGATTCAAAGGTATGGCTGAGGTTCTGCTGTCGGGCCAGCAGGTCCAGATATTCACTAACCAGACCGCGGGTAACGACCGGGCTGAATGTCTTCGCCGGTACATAACCTTTCAGATGGCGGTCATAGATCAGGTTGCCGGGCGCCAGTTCCCGGAGATAAGTGTTGATGTCCTTGGATGCCTGCTGCCGTCCGATCCCGAAACTGTGGCAAATGTGGTTAGTGGTCAGTCGACCTTCCCACAACGCGATAGTTTCAATCAGGCGATAGCGAAGCAGCAGATCCCAGCGGATGGGCCAGTCCGTTTTCTTCATAACGAGGCGCTCACGGTCCAATGAATAGCTCACCGACCATGTTACCTGCTCTCGCAAGCGGGTTCTGTTACGGCACATTAATAATGTAAAACTCTGTAAAAGCAGGGTGGGCGGGGCTTCAGGGATGGGTTTTAAGAACCCGTCTGCAATTTTCGGAAAGTGCGTAGTAGTGCCTTCTGGCAGCGGCTGCTCTAATACAGGGTCGGCAAAATCCGTCTCTGGATACTATGCTTTCCCCAATGATCTGAACCAGTCCCACCGGGGGACGGAGAACACCTGATGACCCGAATGGTCGCGTCCCTTTCTGCGCTGATTCTCAGCATTATCCTGCTGGTCAGTGGCAACGCCTTCCTGATGACCCTGTTGGGTATCCGTTTGAGCCTTGAGGCTGTCTCGCCGGATAAGATCGGCTGGATTCTGGTCTGCTATTCCGTTGGCTTTGTGCTCGGTACCCTATACGTACACCGGATTATCGGGCGGGTTGGCCACATTCGTGCGTTCGCGGCATTTGCAGCGATTGCGGCTGGTGCAGCGCTTATGTACCCGATGGCTGTTTCCGAAGTGTTCTGGGCGGCGCTTCGGGTCGTGTCGGGTTTCAGTGTTGCCGGCGTGCTGGTGGTGATCGAAAGCTGGTTCTCAAGTCGTGCCACCAACACCAACCGGGGTGCCTTGTTCGCGGTTTACATGGTGGTGTTCTATTTATCTGCCGCTGGTGGCCAACTGTTCGTGAATATTGGCGATCCGGGCAACTTCATGCCTTTTTCCCTGGCCGCCATTCTGCTGCTCCTGGCGCTGGTTCCCCTTTCTCTGACCCGGATGGAAGCGCCGGTGATCGAGCAGGTACAGCGAATCTCCATTTTCACTTTGGGTCGGGAATCGTTTTCCGGTGTTGCCGGCGCAGTGATCTGTGGCGTGATGATTGGTGGTTTCTATGCGCTCGGGCCGGTCTATGCCACGTTAATCGGGCTCGATGTGGCCGAGACTTCCAGCTTTATGGCGACGGCTATTGTGTCGGCCATGGTGCTGGCCTGGCCGCTGGGTTGGCTATGTGATCGTCTTGACCGGCGTCGGGTAATGTTTTCTGTGACTCTGCTGGCCGCAGGAGCTGCCATTGCAGTGGCTCTTCTGGGGGCTGCAAACCTTTGGCTGCTGACCCTGTTTGTGGGTATTTTCACCGGGTTGTCCGCGACGATCTATCCGATTTCGGTAGCGATCACCAATGACCGGATGGAAAGCAATCGCATCGTTGCCGCCAGCGCCACACTGCTGCTGAGTTACGGTGTTGGCAGCGTGATCGGTCCTGTCGCCATGGCCCAACTGATTGACCTGTTGGGTCCCTCGGGGCTGTTCTTTGGAAATGCGGGCTTCCTGCTGGTTTTGGCGGTGATCACCAGTTACCGGATAAGTCACACCGAGGATGTGCCGGTGGAAGAACAGGAGCACTTTATTCCTGCTATGCCTGAAACCTCGCCAGTACTGACTGAAATGGATCCGCGGAACGAGGAATTCAGCGAATCCCCGGAGGTCGAGGAGGCATACGAGGAGCAGCGTCAGGCCAGTTGACGCTGGCCTGCTCTCGGTTTTCCCCAATTATATATTTGCATTCATATCTGTTTTTATCTCAATGGTTAGCATACTATTGGTGCCTTTCCGATAGTAATAGACTCAGGCCGTTTCCCGGATGCTCGGGAAAAAGTTCGGCCCCCTGACGGAGTATTGGACCATGAGAGATCAGTTTCCATTTGCAGTAGCCCGGGTGACCCGCCGTTGGAGAAAGATGCTGGATGAGCGTCTCAAGGACCTTGGTGTGACCCAGGCCCGATGGAGCACGATGGTGTATCTCGAGAAAGGTGGAGAGGGCCTTACCCAACGTGAGCTGGCCTGCCTCATGGCGATCGAGAATCCCACCCTGGTGCGGCTGTTGGACAGTCTGGAGCAGCAAGGGCTGATTGAACGCCGGCCCTGTCCGGATGATCGCCGGGCACGCCGCCTGTTCCTCACCCCGGCTGGCCGGGAGTTTATGGATGACCTGTCCGCGAGGGCAGAAGCCCTGCGCGATGAGCTGCTTGTCGGTGTCAGTGACGAAGATATCGAATGCGCAGTGAAGGTGTTCGAGAAGATCATGGCAAACGCCCAGAAGCAGAAATAAGCCTTGGCGGATAATTCTGTAGAGGGCCTGAGCGCCCGTTACGGTGAACGCTGGCGCTGGCTGGCGGTAACAACCGTTATGCTGGGAACCATGGCAACGGTACTCAGCGCGACGGTCGTTAACGTCGCGCTCCATGACATCATGGAGGAGTTCGGCATCAGCCAGGGCCAGGTGCATTGGCTCGCTACCGGTTTTATTGCAGCCATGACCACCACGATGCTGGCTTCCAGCTGGTTGCTGGACCACTTTGGGGTACGCAAGACCCTGGCTGTGGCAATGTTACTGTTTACCGTGGTTTCTATTGCTGGCGGTTTTGCCCTGACTCCCGGCCAACTCATTGCCGCGCGGATTGGTCAGGGCGCCATGGCCGGGGTGATGCAGCCGATGGGTATGTACCTGGTGTTCAGGATCTTCCCCAGGGAAAAACGTGGCCAGGCAATGGGCATCTACGGCATGGGTGTCATTCTTGCGCCTGCGCTCGGTCCCGTTCTGGGTGGCTTCCTGGTGGATCAGCTGGATTGGCGCTACGTAATGTTTGCACCTGCTCCGGTAACGCTGATCGGTGTTTTCATGGCGCTGCGTTTCCTGCCTCTGCCCCGAACCCGGCCCGCCCCCTACCGTTTTGACATGCCGGGGCTGATTCTGCTCGGCGCTACCCTTGGTGTCTCCCTGGATACCCTCAACCGGTTACAGGACCTGTCGGGGCAGGAATCCAGAGTGATTCTGGGTGGGTTGGTCACATTGGCATTGCTGATTGGCTTTGTGGTGCGTGAGCGCAGGGTCCGGCACCCGCTGATCAACCTGTCTTTGCTTGCCATCCCCTCCTTTTTCTACGCGAATCTGGGTGCTATTGCCCTTGGGCTGGCACTTTACGGCTCAACCTACCTGGTGCCGCTGTTCGTGCAGACGGCGCTGGGGTTCAGCGCCACCGAAGCGGGTATGCTGATGCTGCCTGCAGGGATTGTGCTCGGGATAACGTTCCCGCTGGCGGGTCGCCTGGCAGATAAGCAGAGTGCCAGAGGACTGGTGGTTGCTGGCATGGTGCTGTTCACTCTCTCTGCGGTGCTGTTCGCTGTGTCAGACCTGTCCCTGGCCTTTGTCTGGCTGGCTCTTTGGACAGTGCTCGGGCGCATCGGAATAGGGTTCATGTTGCCGGCCCTGTCGACCGGAGCCCTCAACCCGCTGGCGCCGGAACAGCTGGGCGCCGGTTCAAGCACCATCAACTTCACCCGTCAGCTCGGTGGGGCCTTCGGCGTTAATATTGTTGCCCTGACCATCGAATTCGGGGAGCACAGCGGCGGAATGCCTACCATCGGCGCTTTCCATTCCGCCTGGTGGCTGGTGGCGCTGTTTGTTGCCGTGGCTGCGATTCCGGTCTGGAAAATGCGGGCCTGATTCAGGGCCTGCTTGTCCTCACCGGAGCAATTGGCTATGATTCGGATTCCTTCAGGGGAGTAGCCTCTGCGGCAGGTCATCGACCTGGCCGCGGACGATAGTCAACATACTTGGAGCTCAATCTCCATGGCTATCGTGTTTCAGCCGTTACGTCGGTGGAATTGGCAAGACCTGGGGCAGATCACCTCCAAAGGGCGGAAGGTGCGCTGTCTCATGTCTGATACTGTCCGCCCTGGAGTTGTTGTTCATGGATGCATTTCTCGCTTCGACCTTCGCTGTTGCCATCGCCGAAATCGGTGATAAGACCCAGCTGCTCTCTCTCTTCCTTGTTGCGCGCTACGCCACGCGCATGCCGATCATCCTTGGTATTTTTATTGCGACCGTTCTGAACCATGCTCTCTCTGCCTGGTTAGGCGCCTGGGTTGCTTCGTTCATTCCGGAAGCCTGGCTGCCGTGGATTCTGGCGGTTAGCTTTATTGCCATTGCCCTCTGGTTGCTGATCCCGGACAAGGACGACAGCGAAGACTCGAAATTCCTGGGCATGGGTGCCTTCATGGCCACCACGATCATGTTTTTCCTGGCCGAGATCGGGGACAAGACTCAGGTGGCAACCGTTGTTCTTGCGGCGAAGTTTACCGAAACCTATTGGGTCATCCTTGGTACCACCGTGGGGATGTTGCTGGCTAATGTACCGGTTATCATGGCAGGACGCTGGTTGATGGAGCGGTTGCCCCTGGCGACAGCACGTATCGGGGCCAGTATCCTGTTTATCGTCCTGGCAGTGATTACTGTATGGACAACATTTATGAACTCCTGAGCTTCAAAGCTGTCATTATCGGCTGTGTGAGTGCGGGAGTAAGCGCAGTTAAACGTGTGCGCAGTTAGAGCGCAGCGTGTAGAAAGTAACGTGTAGAGAGTAACGTGGAAAAGTCTATGTCGTTCAGATTGCTATGGGTACTGGCCCTGATCCTTCCTTTGGGGGTTCAGGCCTCACAGGGAACCGATGTAACGCAGGGGGAGACTGACCGCTCTCCCCGGGTGCCAACGTTCGAAATTCACGGTGACCTGGCAGGTGAACTGCGGGCCATGAAAACCCATTACGAAGATACCTTTGCTGCCATTGGCAACCGTATCGCGATGGGCTTTCTGGAGCTGGTCAAGGCGAATCCGGGGATTGACCCATGGCTGCCGGGAGAAGGCACCACGATTACCCTGCCCATGCAGTATGTGATGCCGGATGCGAGGCGTGAAGGCATTGTTATCAATCTGGCTGAGTATCGCCTGTATTACTTCACTGACAACGGTGTGCAGGTATACCCGGTGGGTGTGGGGACTGAAGAAAACCCTTCGCCGCTGACCAAAGCGACGGTCACCATGCCGCTGGAGTCACCGGCGTGGTATCCGCCGGCCAGTATCCGGGCTGAGTATGAGCGATCCGGGGAGTTCCTCCCCAAGATGATTCCTGCGGGCCCGAATAATCCCCTTGGCACCCATGCCCTGTTGTTAAGCGAAAAGGGCTATCTGATCCACGGCACCAACAAGAAATTCGGTGTGGGTATGGCGGTGAGCCATGGTTGTTTTCGCATGTACAACGAAGACATTTCCCGCTTTGTCTATCAGGTTCCCAAAGGGACCCCGGTGCAGGTAGTGCGGGACCCAATCAAGATCGGCTTATCGGGTGGCGAAGTCTGGCTGGAAGTACATAGGCCTGATGATGACTACCCCGCGGAAGACCGTGAGGCTCTGTGGCAGCAGGCATTGCAGGAAGTTGAGGCATTCCGGGCCAGACACCCGGGCATTGAGGTACAGCGCCAGGCGATTGAACTGGCGGTGGACCAGGCTGATGGTATTCCGACCATGGTGGGCGAACAGCTGACCCAGGTGGCGAATGATGAATCCGGAGAAGACAAGGTTCCCGAAGGTAAGGCAGAACCGGAGCAGAAGCTGTACTTCTGATCAGTGGTTTAATCTGATGGCAAACAAGGAGTGTCAATGAGTCGTACCATCCTGATTACCGGGGCCAGTTCCGGCCTTGGCGAAGGCATGGCCCGTGAATTCGCGGCCCGGGGCGATAACCTGGCGCTCTGCGCACGTCGAACGGAGCGACTGGAGAGCCTGAGGGACGAACTGCTTGCCAGTCATCCTGGCCTTACGGTCAGCCTCAGGGCATTGGACGTGGATAACCACGATCAGGTCTTCGAGGTTTTTCAGGGTTTTCTGCAGGAATTTGGTCAGATTGACCGGATCATCGTCAACGCCGGAATCGGCAAAGGGCAGCCCCTGGGCACCGGAAAGTTCCGGGCCAACCGCCAGACGGCGGAGACCAACTTCGTGTCTGCCCTGGCCCAGATGGAAGCAGCGATGGAAATCTTCCGGGCCCAGAATCATGGCCATCTGGTGACCGTATCATCGGTCACGGCGGTCAGGGGGATGCCAGGCAACGTAACGACCTATGCGGCGACCAAGGTGGGGCTGGCGGCATTGTCGGAGGGGTTGCGGGTTGAGCTGACAAAAGCGAAATCGCCGATCCGGGTGGCAACGCTGTACCCCGGCTATATCCGGACGGAAATCAACGAGAAAGTGAAAAACACACCCTTTATCGTGGATGCGAAAACAGGGTGCAAGGCGATGGTGAAGGCCATTGAGTCCGGTAAGCAGGAATGCTTTGTACCGGCCTGGCCCTGGACGCCGATCGGATTCGTGATGCGCCGATTACCCGTCTCACTGCTGGCCAGACTGTTCTAACGCCACCCTCCCGGATTCCTTTCAGGACGGGTCACAGGCACAAAAAAAGGCCGGATTGACCGGCCTTTTCAGCATCAGCGTGAACTGAGCTTATTTCATGCTGGACTGCTCAAGCATGCGCTTGGCACGCTCGTTGGCTTCGTCAGCAGCTTGCTGAGCAGCCTTGGCAGCGGCCAGAGCTTCTTCTGCAGTCTGCTGGGCAGTACGTGCATCGCTGGCAGCGCTGTTAGCGGTGTTCAGTGCATTTTCAGCAGTCTGCTCAGCGGAGCTTGCAGTTGCATTGGCTTCGTCCAGAGCTGCTTGATCAGTAGTGGCACAACCTGCAGTCAGTGCAGTAGCCAGTGCAAACCCGGCAATCGTCAGTTTACGCATGGTAAATCCCCTTATTGGTCGTTTTATTTCCTGTGATCCGGAAGTCAGTATAGACGACCTCCTGTCAACATGGCCCGATAGGCAGTGACTACCGGAGTCGTTAAACAGTGTAAAACAGGAAGAGACAAAATGTTAACTAAGGATACGTAAAATTTCCTAGCTTATGACAACAACTTAATGCGGCTGTCATCAGCTATTCACGGAAGAATACGGATTGGGGTTCCATCATCGACCAGTTGCCAGATCTCGTCGATTTCGTCGTTGTTTACGGCGATGCAGCCGTTGGTCCAGTCCAGGCCCTGATAGGCAAAGGCCATATCGCCGGCATTGTTCGGGAGGCCGTGAATCATGATGCTGCCACCAGGGTCGAGGCCCCAGGCACTGGCGAGTTCGCGATCCCGCTCGCTTGGGTAGGAAATATGGATGGACTTGTAGAAGTCACTGTCGGCATTGCGCCAGTCCAGTGTGTAGTCCCCTTCCGGTGTGCGTTCATCGCCTTCATAGAGCTTATGTCCCTTGGGGTTGTCTCCCAGGGAAATCCTGTAGCTCCTGATCACTCTCTCGCCATTCATCAGATCCAGGCGCCGTTCGCTTTTGCGAACCACAACCCGACTGATGAACGGGGATTTCGGCTGCAGGGCCTCGATCGTGGGCATCTGGAGATCTGCCTTCGCCAGCAGCTTTTCTGCGGCGGTGCCGGAGATCGGTAGCAGCAGGAATAGGGATATCAGCCAGCCTGTAACCAGAAAGCGCATGTACACAAACCTGATAAGTTACCAATGATTAATCTTCGTACAGGGCAGTTTATATCATAGCCGACGGAATGACTGTTAAGGGGTTTTGTTAACTTTTTTGATTATCTTATTTCCCGGTCAGCTGTTTTGTGAATGATCCATCTTAAGGCCGACTTTGGTGACTTGATCAGCATCGGTTGCGCGGGCAACCAGAGTCACCGGTCCGAGGGTTACTATGTCACCTACCACCGGATGTCCCTTGGTGCGGCGAGCAAAGCATTCTGCCAGTGATAGCTCTGGCGGAAGATCATCGAACTCAATCCCATACACCTGCTCGACATCTCCCAGCAGCGCGTCGCCGTTGAGCACGAAGTCACCGAAAAAGGCCCGTTCGGCAAGATATTCCGGTGCATGGCGGCCGCTGAGCGATTTGCCAAGTTCTGACAGCACGTTAGGGGTTGCGAACATGGCCACCATATCACCACTGGAGACTTCCAGATCGGCTTTCGGCTGAAGGCAAACACGATTTCGGAACACTCCGGCAACGGCCGTGTTTTCAGGAAAGCGCAGCTGGCTCAGTTTGCGCGGTGTTTGCCAGCTCTCACCTCTGAGCGGGAACAGCATCAGTTCGTGATCACCGGCAGCCGGCGCATCCAGCGGCAGGCGCCGGTACGGGTCTTCGCCGGCAGGAACCTCCAGCCTCAGTTTGCGGGCCAGCGGGGCCATGGTCATTCCTTGCACCACCAGCGATACCAGCACGATAAAGAAGGCGACATGGTAGACCAGTTGCGCTTCCGGCAGATTAGCCATGACCGGGAACATGGCCAGTACGATGGGCACGGCACCGCGTAATCCCACCCAGCTGATAAATCCCAGCTCGCGTTTCTTGAAGGCAAAGGGCCATAGGGTAAGTAGCACGGTTAGCGGCCGGATCAGGAAAATCAGTGCAAAAGCCAGAATCAGGCCGCCTCCCACCAGTGGCATTAACTCCGACGGGTTGATCAGCAGGCCGAGAATCAGAAACAGGCAAAGCTGGGCCAGCCACGACAACCCGTCATGCACCTGCAGAATCATTGGCATCATACGTACCCGGCGGTTACCGATAACCACACCGGTCAGGTAGATGGCCAGAAAACCGCTGCCGCCGATGGCATTGGTGGCAGAAAAAACCGACATGCCCGCAGCTGCGACCAACAGAGGATAGAGGGACGGTGTCAGGCGGATGCGGTTGGCCAGCTCGACGACTGCAAAGCCGCCCGCAATGCCGGCCAGTCCACCGATGCCGAATTGCTTGATCAGCATCAGAAGGGCTTCCCAGCCGGCGTTGGCACCGTCGTTACTGATCACGGTCACCAGGGTCAGGGTCAGGAAGATGGCCATGGGGTCGTTGCTGCCGGACTCGATCTCGAGCGTCGCGCTGACCCGTTCATTAAGGTGGAGGCCCCGGCCCTGAAGCAGCGAAAACACGGCAGCGGCATCGGTGGACGAAATGATCGCACCAATCAGCAGCGCTGTCGGCCAGTTGAGTTCGAACACCCAGCGGGCCACCAATGCCGCGCCCGCAGCAGTAATGAAAACGCCCAGGGTTGCGAGTACGAGGGCGGGCCTGAGGCCGACCCGGAAGGTCTCTGCCCGGGTTCGCATTCCGCCATCAAGCAGAATGACGCCCAGCGCCAGGTTGGCGACCACAAAGGCCAGCTCAAAGTTATCGAATACGATGCCGCCCGGGCCATCTTCCCCCATCAGCATGCCGACACCGAGAAAAATAAGCAGGACAGGCATGCCCACCCGGCTGGAGATGGGGCTGAGAACGATGCTGATGACCAGCATCAGGGCGCCAATCAGAGGCAGAGTCGGATCCATTTATTCTCCAGACAGAAAACTTGCCCACGGGGCAAAAGACCGCTTATATTGCTGTCGCGGCCACCGTGAATGCGGGTGTAGTTCAATGGTAGAACGGCAGCTTCCCAAGCTGCATACGAGGGTTCGATTCCCTTCACCCGCTCCACAGCCTTCCCGGCCGGGCTTCCTCTCTAGTGTAGTTTGAGACGCGGGTGCATCGCACGGCTGATCTTGTCCATCAGCCAGATAATACCGGTACGCACGAAACCGTGCAGTGCCACCTGATGCATGCGATACAGGGAAACGTAGAACAGCCTGGCCACCTTTCCTTCGATATACATACTGCGACCGGACAGGTTGCCCATCAGATTGCCGACCGTGGTGTAACGGCTGAAATTGATCAGCGAACCGTGGTCATTATACACGAACGGCACATCGTCCTTGCCTTCCAGACGGTTGCACAGGGTCTTGAACAGCGCATCGGCCTGTTGGTGTGCAGCCTGCGCACGGGGCGGTACAGGGCGGTCAGAGTCCGGTTGCGGGCAGGCAGCGCAGTCGCCGAACGCGAAGATGTCCACGTCCTGGGTGGTCTGAAGGGTTTGCTCCACCACCAGCTGGTTGCCCCGGTTTACTTCCAGTCCGTCGAGTTCGGCCAGGAACGCAGGCGCCTTGATGCCAGCTGCCCAGATGGTCATTTCCGAAGGCAGTTCGGTACCGTCCTTCATTACGATACCGTCTGAACGCACCTCACTCACCGGTTGGCCGGTCAGGACCTTAACGTGCTGGCGCTCCAGCTCGCGGGTTGCCGCCGCCGACAGGCGACCTGGCAGGGCTGGCAGAATGCGGTCGGCAGCCTCAATGATGGCAATGGACACGTCGGAAGACTTCAGGTGATTCATACCGTAGACCGGTAGCTCCCTCGCTGCCAGGCGCAGCTCGGCGGCGAGCTCCACGCCGGTGGCTCCGGCACCGATGATGCTGATGTTCAGGGTGTGTTCCTTGCCCTGTTCCGCTTCATGGTTGGTGCGCAGGAAAGCGTTCAGCAGGAGTCTGTGGAAGCGCTGGGCCTGGCGAAGGCTGTCCAGGAACAGGCAGTTGTCCTGGGCACCGGGTGTGCCGAAATCATTGGCTGTACTGCCCACGGCAATCACCAGCGTGTCGTAGCTGATGCGGCGCTCGGGAACCACTTCTGCGCCTTCCGGATCAATAAATGGGGCAATGACCAGTTCCCTGGCCTTGCGATCCAGCCCGCTCATGCGTCCGAGCTGGAACTCGTAGTGGTGTTTGCGGGCGTGGGCCCGGTAGTTGATTTCGTTGGTGCTGGTATCCAGCGAGCCAGAGGCCACTTCGTGTAGCAGAGGCTTCCAGACATGGGTCAGGCCGGCATCCACCAGGGTAATCCGCGCCTTGCGTTTCTTGCCTAGCTTGTTGCCCAGGCTGGTGACCAGTTCCAGACCGCCGGCACCACCGCCGACAACCACGATGTGAGGGATGTGTTCCATAACGCTCAGACCTTTAAGTGAAGAAAGCCAAGCGCTCTTGCTGCGAAAACGCTTGGCTATCGTCACTGGAGGTCTGTAAAAGGTAGGGTGCTAATGCTACCAGATCAATAGTGACTTGTGCGTGCTCCCTTGGGTGTTTGCGATCTGTGCATTATGTCACCTCTATGATGTCGATTGCATCCGTCGCCAGAATTTCGGGTTGCTTTTTTCGTTTTGCTTTCAGTCGTTTATCAACACACTGTTGGCTGTCTTGAAGGATCACCACGCATTCCAGACACTGGATGCACTCATCGTAGTCTACCCGCCCGTCCTTGCGGATGGCGTTGATGCCGCATTCGTTCTTGCAATGCTGGCAGGGATTGCCGCAAAGCTCGACGCGGTCCAGCCAGCTGAACAACCGGAACCGGCCCAGCGCGGCCAGACCGGCACCGAGTGGGCAGAGGTAACGGCAATAGAACTTGTGGATAAACAGGCTTGCCGCGACCAGAGCGATGGCATAGGCCACGAACGGCCAGTAGCGGACAAACAACAGCGTAATACTGGTTTTGAACGGTTCCACCTCGGCCAGTTGTTCGGCCAGGGTCAGCGAGTAGAAGGCGGTGCCCACCAGACCCAGGAGGATCGGGTAT
This sequence comes from Marinobacter salinexigens, assembly GCF_008370345.1. Lineage (GTDB taxonomy): Bacteria > Pseudomonadota > Gammaproteobacteria > Pseudomonadales > Oleiphilaceae > Marinobacter > Marinobacter salinexigens. The sequence goes on from NZ_VTUU01000003.1 coordinate 227,551, forward strand.
TTCAGCAGGATCAGTTTGCGATGCCAGCGTTCGGGCACCCGGATCTGGCGCACTCCAAGCTTTTGCCCGAGCCAGGAAGCCATTTCCTGCAGAGCGCCGAACGGGCATAGCCAGCCACAGAACAGCCCGCGTCCCCAGATAAACAGGGTGACGAAGGTGTAGCCCCAGAGAATGAAGATAATGGGGTCCAGCAGGAAGACGTCCAGCGAGAAACCATCCCACAAGGCCAGAAGCAGAGTGTAGATGTTTACCACCGAAAGCTGGCCCTGAGCATAAAAACCGATAAAGAACAGGGTAAAGAACAGGAATCCCCATCGGAACCGGTGCACGGCTTTGGGGTATCGGCTGAGGGTTCGCTGTCGGGCGAAAAACACAGTCAGGATAGTGAGCCCCGCAACAAGCAGGGAAATCTGCCACCAGCGCTGTTGCCACAGGCTGACCCATATAGGTTGCTGACGCGAACCCGGGCCCGGACTGACGTCGACGGTTTCAAACAGTTCGCCGGCAAACGCCACGGGCACCTCGAGGGTGGTTTTATCCACAAGCAGATGGTTGCGGGCGAGTTCTACCGTGAGCTTCATTTCGGCGGGGGCCCCGGGGTTGTAGCCGGCATTACCACCAACCCGGAACAGCGACTGCCGATCAAACGCCGGCATGCCCCGGGCCTGGAGTCGGATGCCAGTGTCGAACATGTTCAGATCCCGCATTTCCACGGAGAGGTTGTTTTGTACCATGCCCAACCTGTCCGGTGTGCTTGCGGGCACAAAGTCCGGCCCCAGATGTGGGTAGGCGCCCCGTGACATCACTGCCAGCACCTGGCTGTCATCACCTGTCTTCTCCATCAGCTGACGGTACCCCTTATCGCCCAGCAGGTTCCGGCCAACCATCGGTGAATTGATGTAGGCGAAATAGAGTTCGGTGAAGGGCTTGCCTGGCTCGGCCTCAGGCGCATCAGGGTAGTCCCCGAGGGTGCGGCCCAGACTGTCTTCGACAGCGGCGGTACTGAGCCGCCAGTGGCCAATGTAGCCCCGGTCCACCAGTTCGGGCCAGGACAGCGATTCGTAGAAATCAGAACGCGCCCGGGTTGGCGCTGCCTGGGTGAAGCCCTCGAGTTTGGCTCGGGCGACCTTTAGCGCCGAAGACAGCATCGTGTCGTTGATGATCAGCACGGATACGGTCGCTTTGCTGACACCGTCGAAATGAACAACATCACCATCGCTGGTTTTGCCGCTGTGCCGGGAATTGGTTGTGTCGATAATGATCTGCTGACGCAGTGAATGCCCGGGATACTGATTGACGAAATCGAACAGGGGCTCCTCCCCAAGCCCGTGCAGAAAGACCGGCTCATGGTGATCCAGTATCCTGACGCCGGTAAAGCGGCCGCGGGTGTCCAGACCGATTAGCATTCTGATCGGTTTTCCGGCAAAGCCCTGCAGGTTACTGAAGTCCACCGATTCATAGGCATAGCCGATCAGTTCGGTTACCTGGTAAACCGGGTAAACAGGAAAGTCCGGCAGCTTGTTCTCGATGGAAGTTGCCTGCGGAAACAGTGCCTGAATCTGTATTCTGCGCTCGGGGGTTAATTCTGCGTGGGCAAAACCTGCAAACGCCAGAAAAAGCACGAGCAAGCGGGCCAGAGGCCGTGCCATGGAGAACTCCTGAGATTTTTTGTTGTTTATCCCCCCATGCTAGAGTTTTCGTCATCGGGGACAATGCGACCTCAGAGCCAGCAGGATGCTACTTTGTGCGTAGTTCCCTACCGGAATAGTCCCGATAACCACCCTGTAGGATTGTCAAAGGAGCAGAGCGAGCACCATGAAAATAGCCGTGTATTGTGGATCCCGAGCCGGGAACAACGAGCTGTATGCACAGAGTGCCAGGGAACTTGGCGAGTACATGGGCCATCACGGCATAGACCTGGTATTTGGTGGCGGGCATGTCGGTCTTATGGGCATCATTGCCGATGCGGTGCTGGACAACGGTGGGCGGGTTTACGGGGTCATTCCCGAACACCTGCGGGACCGGGAGCTGGCCCACGACAGCCTCACTGAGCTGCATGTGGTCAGGGACATGCACGAGCGCAAGGCCAAGATGGCTGAGCTGGCGGATGGCTTCGTCGCGCTGCCCGGAGGAATCGGGACTCTGGAAGAGATTTTTGAGGCCTGGACCTGGGGGCAGCTGGGTTTTCATCACAAACCCTGTGCCCTGTATAACGTTAACGGGTTTTATGAACCTCTGTTGGCCATGGTGCGGGAAATGGAGGTGGAAGGTTTCCTGAAGCAGGAATACATCGACATGGTGATTGTCGAGCAGACACCAGAGCAACTGGTTGCCCGTTTCCGGGGCTACCGTCCGCCCCACGAGAAATGGACCTGACTCACTAGCAGGGGCGGTGCTCCAGGGCGCCGCCACCGAGTGCCAGTTTATCCTTCCCTTGCTTTCTTCAGGGCCTCCAGTTTGTCATGCAACAGGGCCTCAAGTTTGATCAGCTTCTGGCGGTTTTCCTCATTGGGTTTGTTGGTATAAAGGTCCACGTAGGTTTGGGTCACCTGGGTCAGGATAGGGTGCAGTTGCTTATACTCTTCTTCAGACATAGGCAGTCTCCTTCCACAACGGGCTGTATATACTCTAACTATGGATCATCCTGAGGCGGGTTCAAGGCAATCGCACTAAACCCGGGTGACTTTTGCCATCAGTTGGCGCCATCCGATCGGGAAGCGATCTTCCAGTGACTTTAATCTCGGGTCTTTCGACGACAGGGCATCAAATCCCTGCTTGCTGGCGTAGATCACAGTGTTGTTACTTTTGGTGCGCAGCATTAGCAGTACCGAAAAGTGTTTACGTAACTGTTGGAAGTACGGACCGTCAGGGTCGGGTGTGCGGTGATAGTTGAGTACCAGCCAGCCCGATGGCGTCAGTACGCGACTGCACTGGTCAACGAACTGCTTCTGGGCCTGGGTCGGACTCATACGTTCATGGGAGTACAGATCGGACAGCAGCAGGTCTGTGCTCTCCGTGGACCGCCTGGCCAGAGTGTCGCCGGCATCCGCAACGGTGATCTTTATTCGATCACTGAGGGGCAGATCGAAAAACTCCCTGGCTACATCTACCACCGCCTGCCTCAACTCAACGGCATGAATGTGGCAGTCGGGAAGGAGATGATGAAACCCGCTTACCATGACGCCACCACCAAGACCCAGGACAGTGACATGCTGTGGGGTGAAGAACGCCGCAGGAAGGATCATGGCGCGGTTGTATTCGTGTACCGGAAGATAAGGATAGCGGCGATCAATCTTGCTCTGTTCAAAAATGGAGTTGAACGTCATAACACGGTGTTTACGGTAGTCAACAACGAGGATGCTGCCGAACTCATCCCGCGTGTGGTGAACAATTTCGCCCTGGTTGAACATGTGATGGTATCCGGTGTGTTTCTGGTTGTGGTGGTTGATCTGGACAGACGTGCGGCTGCACTGCTAAAACCGTTGTACCAAAGACGTACCACAGAACAGGCGTGCCTCAGGCACCCTGAGAAACCGTAAAAACCATTGTTTTACAGGAGACAAGGTCGTGAAACTAGAGGTTCGAGGTATTGACGAGGGGCAGCCGATCCCCGAGAAGTTCGCATTTGGTGTATTCAGCGAACAGGACCATATGAGCTTCGGCCCCAATCGCAACCCTGAAATGGTTTGGGACGACGCCCCCGAAGGCACAAAAAGCTTTGCGGTCATCATGTTTGATCCGGACGTGCCCAGTGTTGCCGATGACGTGAACCAGGAAGGCAAGACGGTATCGAAAGACCTGCCCCGGGTGGATTTCTTTCATTGGCTGCTGGTGGATGTTCCTGCCAGTGTCAGCCGCATTCCGGAAGGTGAGGACAGCGATGGCGTCAGTCCTAAGGGCAAGGAGCCGGGTGCGGCTGCCTTTGGTGTCCGCGGGGTAAATAACTACACCCAGTTTCTGGCTGGAAATCCGGATATGGCAGGCACTTACGGTGGCTATGACGGCCCTTGCCCGCCCTGGAACGATGAACTCCTGCACCACTACTGCTACGAAGTGTATGCCCTGGATGTGGAGACCCTGGGGCTGACCGGAGAGTTTGATGGTCCTGCCGTGCGCGAGGCCATGGACGGGCACATATTGGCCAGTGCCCGGGTGACCGGAACCTACACCCTGAACCCGGATCTTCGTTAAGACTGTGCTAGCCGTCCTCGGCGATCAGCTGATCAAAAGTGATCACATCGCCAGGGCGGTCCGGGGTGTAGCCCTGAACCTCCTCAATGCGCTCAATGAACGGTGGTGACCGCATCAGATCAAGCAGGTGCTGGAGGTTCGGGTCGTTGAGCCGCTCTTTGTGGCACAGCAGCAGGTAATGCTCGGAGACAATGTCCACAAAGTCGAGATTGAACTGGCGGGCGGCCGATTCAACACCGAACCCGACATCAGCCATGCCTGCAGCGACGAATGCGGCAACGGCGGTATGAGTCAGCTCCTGCTGGGGCATGCGATTCACGGCATCTTCTGAGAAGCCGGCCTGTTTCAGCAGCAGATTGAATAGCAGCCGGGTGCCGGAGTGCCGGTCGCGACCGATAAAGCGGGCCTGGCTGCTGATCAGATCCTCAAAGCTGCCGATGGAAGGCTCCAGTTGCTTGCGCATCATCAGCCCTTCGCGACGGGTGACGAACCGGATCAGCCGGTACTCATGGCCCTTGAGGTGGTGGCGGTAGTGTTCGAGAACCTTGTCTGCCAAAGCCGGTTGGTTCGGGAAGTGGAAGCTGGCGACGTCGCAGTCTCCCCGGTTGAGTGCGGAGAGCGCCTCTTCCGGATTGCGGTACTGCAGGTTGATCTCGATGGTATCTGAAAACTCCGGCAGCAGGGCGACGGCATAGCCATGGCTTGCATGCAGCCTCAGCACCCGATGGGAGCCAGCGAGTATCTGCTGGATCTGGTCGTTGAACTCGGAAGCCATGCTGTCGATCTGTGGTCCCAGTCTGGCTGTCACACGGCGTTCCGCCCAGAGCAGTTTCTCGCCGAGTGCGGTCAGTCGGGTGCCGTGACCTTTTCTCATCTGGACCAGTGGCAAACCGAAGATTTCGGTACCACGATTAAGGAGGTTCCAGGCGTGTCGGTAAGAGATGCTGGCAGCATGGGCGGCTTCAGTCAGTTTGCCGCTTTCCCGGACGCCTTCGAGAAGCCGGAACAGAACCGGTTCGAACCATTCGCCCTGGTCGGTATGAAAGATCCAGGCGGGACGGAGAGTGAGCTTTTTTTTATGCATTATTATTCATATTCCGTAAGCGGGATTTGAGTGATAGCTTGGCCAAAATACTGTATCAGAATAAAAATACATAGGAATAACCATGCATATGTCAGCCCAAAGTGGCCAACCATTGAATCCGGGATCCTCAACCGGCTCCATGGAATGGAATCCTGACATGATCCGCTCGATAGTGTCGGACCTTAAAGCCAAACCTGGTTCCCTGTTGCCGATTCTCCATGCCATTCAGGACTGGATCGGGTTCATCCCCCCGGATGCTGTTCCGCTGATTGCGGAAGCTCTGCAGCAGACACGTGCCGAAGTTCATGGCGTGATCAGTTTTTACCATCACTTCCGAACGACCCCTCCGGGCAGCCACGTGGTACAGGTGTGCCGGGCCGAGGCCTGTCAGGCGATGGGCGGCCGGGCGCTGGAACAGCATGTGCGTCAGCGACTGGCTGTGGACTATCACCAGACCACGGCAGACCGTGAGATCACTCTGGAGCCGGTCTATTGCCTCGGCAACTGTGCCTGTGCGCCCTCCATTCGAGTGGATGACAGCATCCATGGTCGTATGACGCCTGAAAAATTCGACCGACTGACGGAACAACTCACCACGTCGACGCTCGAACTGAAATAGGGGGCAGACTATGACCACAAAAATTTATGTACCCTGCGATACCACCGCGCTGTCCCTCGGGGCGGATCAGGTCGCGCAGCTGATTGAACAGCAGGCTGCCGAACAGGGGGGCGACATCGAGGTGATCCGTAATGGCTCCCGCGGTCTGTGCTGGCTTGAGCCTCTGGTGGAAGTGGATGCTGGCCAGGGGCGTGTTGCCTATGGCCCGGTAGAACCTCACGACGTGGCCGGGTTGGTGGCCGCAGGGCTGCTTGAAGGCAAGTCCGGACATGATCTCTGGCTGGGTAACATCGAAGATCATCCTTACCTGGAACGCCAGCAACGGCTGACCTTTGCCCGTATCGGCATTACTGATCCGTTGTCGGTGGATGACTACCGCGCCCACGGTGGTTTTGACGGCCTGGCCCGGGCTGCCGGCATGGAACCCCAGGGCATTGTCGATGAAGTGAAAACCTCGGGCCTGCGTGGCCGTGGCGGTGCGGCCTTCCCAACGGCCATCAAGTGGCAGACAGTGCATGACCAGCCCTGGCAGCAGCAGAAATACATCGTCTGCAATGCCGATGAAGGGGATTCGGGCAGTTTTGCCGATCGCCTGGTGATGGAGTGCGATCCGTTCATGCTGATCGAAGGCATGGCCATAGCCGGTCTGGCGGTAGGGGCTACCCAGGGCTACATCTACCTGCGCTCGGAATACCCGGTTGCCCAGAAGATGCTCAACGAAGCCATTGCCCGCGCCGAAGCCGCCGGTTACCTGGGCGGCAATGTCTGTGACAGCGGCCGGGCGTTCCATCTGGAAGTCCGTCTGGGAGCCGGGGCCTACATCTGCGGTGAGGAAACCTCTCTGCTCGAAAGCCTGGAAGGCAAACGTGGTCTGGTACGGGCGAAACCACCCTTGCCCGCCATTGTCGGGCTCTTCGGCCAGCCCACGGTGGTCAATAACGTGCTGTCGCTGGCCGCAGTACCTTTTATTCTCGCTCAGGGTGGCGAAGCCTATGCCAATTACGGGCTGGGCCGATCCCGCGGTACCCTGCCGGTGCAACTGGCGGGCAACATTCGCCGTGGTGGTCTGATCGAACTGGCGTTCGGTGTCAGTCTCAAGGCGTTGCTTGAGGATTTCGGCGGTGGTACTGCAACCGGCCGCCCCATGAAGGCGGTACAGGTGGGAGGCCCCCTGATGGCCTATCTGCCAGAGAGCCAGTGGGATACTCCCATGGATTATGAGGCTTTTGCCGCCATCGGTGCAGGTGTCGGCCACGGTGGTGTAGTGGTATTTGATGATTCTGTGGATATGGGGGAGCAGGCCCGGTTTGCCATGGAATTCTGCACCGTTGAATCCTGTGGCAAGTGCACACCGTGCCGGATCGGTTCCGTTCGCGGTGTAGAGGTTATTGATCGTATACGTGCCGGTGAAAACCGTGAGGCCAACCTCGGCCTGCTGGAAGACCTGTGTGAAACCATGGTCGATGGGTCGCTGTGTGCCATGGGGGGGATGACGCCTTTCCCGGTACAGAGCGTGATGAAACACTTCCCCGACGATCTGGCGGGCTGACCGAATCAAGCGGAGGCAAATCATGCTGCAATATTTTGATCCCGGAAAACCGGCCCTGAATCCGGACCTTGATTACGGCACACCACCGGCGATATCAGAGGCCACGGTTTCCCTGTCCATTGACGGTTATGACATCGAGGTGCCAGAGGGAACGTCCGTGCTGCGTGCGGCATCCATACTGGGTATCCAGATCCCCAAGCTCTGTGCGTCTGACAACCTGGATGCCTTTGGTTCCTGCCGTTTGTGTGCGGTTGAGATCGAAGGTCGACGGGGGTATCCGGCCTCGTGTACCACGCCGGTGGCCGAAGGCATGTCGGTAACCACCCAGAACGGCAAACTGGCGAAGTTGCGGCGTAACATCATGGAGTTGTACATCTCCGACCACCCGCTGGACTGCCTCACCTGCCCGGCCAATGGCGATTGTGAATTGCAGGATATGGCTGGTGCGGTCGGATTGCGGGAGGTGCGTTACGGATTTGAGGGTGAAAACCATCTGGCTGCCGAAACCGACGATTCCAACCCCTATTTCAGCTTTGATCCCAGCAAGTGCATTGTCTGTTCACGCTGTGTGCGGGCTTGCGAAGAAGTTCAGGGCACCTTTGCCCTGACCATCGAAGGGCGTGGTTTTGACTCGAAAGTCTCTGCGGGCCAGAGCGAGCCATTCATGGATTCCGAGTGTGTGTCCTGCGGGGCCTGCGTCCAGAGTTGCCCGACGTCAACGTTGATGGAAAAGAGCGTGATTGATGCCGGCCAGCCGGAACACAGTGTGGTGACCACCTGTGCATACTGTGGCGTTGGCTGTTCTTTTAAGGCGGAAATGAAAGGTGATCAGCTGGTGCGCATGGTGCCCTACAAAGGCGGCGATGCTAACCATGGGCATTCCTGCGTGAAAGGCCGTTTTGCCTTCGGCTACGCGACCCATAAGGATCGCATCCGCGAGCCCATGATCCGGGGATCCATCAGCGAGCCCTGGCGCGCTGTGTCCTGGGATGAGGCGATCAGCTTTGCCGCGAGCAGGCTTAAGGCAACCCAGGCCCGATATGGCCGTGAAAGTATCGGTGGTATCACCTCATCCCGCTGCACCAACGAAGAAACCTATCTGGTGCAAAAGCTCATCCGCGCCGCGTTCGGCAACAACAACACCGATACCTGCGCGCGGGTCTGCCACTCACCCACCGGCTATGGCCTGAAGACAACGCTGGGGGAATCTGCCGGTACCCAGACGTTTGACTCGGTGATGGAAGCCGACACTATTATGGTGATCGGCGCCAACCCTACCGACGCCCACCCGGTGTTTGGCTCACAGGTTCGTCGTCGTTTGCGCCAGGGCGCCAAGCTGATTGTGATTGATCCGCGCCGGATCGACCTTCTGAAAACCCCCCATGGCGGCGAGGCGATCCATCTGCCCCTGCGACCGGGCACCAACGTGGCCATGGTCAATGCTCTGGCATACGTGATTGTGACCGAAGGTCTGGAAGACCGGGCGTTTATCGAGGCACGCTGTGATCAATCACAATACGCAGCCTGGCGTGAGTTTATTCAGCAAGAGCGGAATTCGCCGGAAGCCATGGAAGCGGTGACGGGCGTGCCGGCTGATCTGGTACGCCAGGCGGCTCGGGCCTACGCTACCAACGGCAATGGAGCGATCTATTACGGCCTTGGCGTTACCGAGCATAGCCAGGGCTCCACCATGGTCATGGGCATAGCCAACCTGGCGATGGCGACAGGAAATCTGGGCCGGGAAGGTGTCGGTGTGAACCCGCTGCGGGGCCAGAATAACGTACAGGGTTCCTGTGACATGGGTTCTTTCCCCCACGAACTGCCGGGCTATCAGCATGTAGGCGATCCCGATGTCCGGGCACGTTTTGGAAAAGTCTGGGGCGTTGCCATCGACGAAGAGCCGGGGCTGCGAATTCCCAACATGTTTGATGCCGCCATCGCAGGTACTTTCAAAGGCCTGTACGTACAGGGTGAGGATATTGCCCAGTCGGACCCCAACACCCAGCATGTGGAAGCCGCCCTGACCTCCCTCGACTGCCTGGTGGTGCAGGACATCTTCCTGAACGAAACCGCCAAGTACGCTCATGTGCTGCTGCCGGGCTCCACGTTCCTTGAAAAGGACGGCACCTTTACCAATGCCGAACGCCGGATTAACCGGGTGCGGAAAGTGATGGCACCGGTTGCCGGGCTGGCGGACTGGGAAGTCACCATGGCGCTCTCCAATGCCCTGGGTTATCCCATGCATTACCGGCACCCGTCGGAGATCATGGATGAAATCGCGCAACTCACGCCAACGTTCACCGGTGTCAGCTACGACAAGCTGGAGCGACTGGGTAGTATCCAGTGGCCCTGCAACGATGAGCACCCGGAAGGCTCACCGACCATGCATGAGGTGGATTTCCCGATCGGCAGGGGGCGCTTTGCCGTCACCGAATATGTGGCTACGGAGGAAAGAACAACCCGGAAATTCCCGTTGGTGCTCACCACCGGCCGAATCCTCAGTCAGTACAACGTGGGCGCCCAGACCCGGCGTACCGAGAACGAGCGCTGGCATGAAGAGGATCTGCTGGAGATCCATCCCAGCGATGCTGAATTGCGGGGCATCCGGGATGGCGACTGGCTGGGTATCTCCAGCCGTGTCGGGCGAACCGTGCTGCGGGCAAAGGTCAGTGAACGGATGCTCCCGGGAGTGGTGTACACCACCTTCCACCATCCTGGCAGCGGTGCCAACGTGATTACCACCGACAGTTCCGACTGGGCCACCAACTGTCCCGAGTACAAGGTGACGGCGGTACAGGTGGAGAAAGTATCGCAGCCATCGCAATGGCAGCGCCATTTCGAGGATTTCGACGAGCGTCAGCAGCAACTGTTGGAGACGGCCATTCATGGGGAGAAAACCGATGATGTTGGCGTCTTCAAATAATCCCCCCGCCGGGGAAAAAGCCGCCGACGGCCGCGACTTGCCTGCCGCAACCATGGACGTTGAGGTGGAGGTGCACGGCCGTGTTGATCATGCAGGCATGGTCGATGTGGTTGCAGAAGAAGTCCCGGTAGCGCTGGTCTACAACGGTGTTTCCCATGCCGTAATGATGGCAACGCCCGGGGATCTGGAAAATTTCGCCCTGGGTTTCAGCCTCACCGAAGGCATCCTGCAAACGCCCGATGAACTGTTTGGCCTGGACATTCGTTCCCTGGCTGACGGCATCGAAGTCGATATGCACATTGCCGGTGATCGGTTTGCCAATCTGAAGATCCAGCGCCGGAACCTCACGGGGCGGACCGGCTGTGGGCTGTGCGGAACCGATTCCCTGGCGCAGGCGATCCGGGGGATCGGCAAGGTTCCGGTAGCCGTCAGGCCGGATGATCAGGCGGTGCAGACTGCGGTTGACCATCTCCGGGAGCACCAGCCACTGCAGGCCAAAACCGGAGCCACCCATGGTGCTGCCTGGTGCTCTCTTGCGGGTGACGTCTTGATGGTTCGCGAGGACGTGGGCCGCCACAACGCTCTGGACAAACTGATCGGTGCCCGTATCGCGGAAGCGGGAATGCAGGCGTTCAGCAAGGGATTCGTTCTGGTTTCAAGCCGGGCCAGTTATGAGATGGTACAGAAGAGTGCGCAGGTCGGAATCGGTTGCCTGGTCGCCGTGTCTGCCCCCACTGCCTTGGCCATCCGGGAAGCGGAAAGTGCTGGAATGACCCTGATCGGCTTTGCCCGGCCAGGCCGTCATGTCACCTACACACGAGGCCCATCCGGGCCGGTATCAGTCTGAGGAGAACGGACGTTGAGCAATGACCAACTCCATCACCTGATTGTCATGGTCAATCAGATCAGCTCAAATCTTCATCACACGGGTACCGACGATGAGGCTGCGGAAGCGGTTGCCGGTCACCTGAAAAAGTTCTGGGCCCGCAGCATGAAGCAAATGATCATCGAGTATGCGGATCAGGACGGTAGTGAGCTGTCGCCATTATCCCGCGAGGCGGTGGCGAAGTTGCAGAAACCCGTCGAAACAGTTTGACGCCGCATGGTGCGTTAGCCGCAGGAGAAGTAACCAAACTGTCGCGCCAGTGTCACCGGGCTGTCACCCGGCCTTGCCAAGGTTAGCTCAGGAACCCTGATATAGGTCCTGAGAGACCGGGAGGTACCGTGCGACAGTATCGCAGTGTATTCATTTCTGATGTTCATCTGGGGACGGCTGATTGCCAGGCCAGCTATCTGCTGGATTTCCTGGACAACGTCCAGTGCGAAACCTTGTACCTGGTTGGGGATATCGTCGACCTGATTGCCATGCAGAGGCGCGCTCACTTCCCCGAAACCCACCATAGAGTCATCCAGAAGCTGATTGATCTGGCGGCCAACGGTGTACGGGTGGTCTACGTGCCGGGCAACCACGATGAATTCTTCCGTCGCTTCAGTGGCCAGACCATTTCCGGTATCGAAATTCTGGAAAAAACCGCCCACACGACGGCGGACGGACGCCAGTTCCTGGTCTGCCACGGAGACCAGTTTGATCAGGTAGTTCGTTGTAGCCCTCTGATGTTGCTGGTGGGTGATCGTGCCCATGGACTGCTGTTGCGGTTGAACCGATGGTTCAATGCCCTCCGGCGGCTGCAGGGCAAACCCTATTGGTCGCTGGCAGCCTGGATCAAGAGCCGGATAGGGCGGGCACGCACTTTTATCCGTCGCTTTGAACTGGCGGCCCTGACGGCGGCGGAGAAGGGCCGGTATGATGGCTTTATCTGTGGACACATCCACTCAGCAGGGTTTCTGCGCAGCGAGGAAGGGTTGTATTGCAACGACGGCGACTGGGTCGAGCACTGCACCGCGTTGGTGGAAAATGCTGACGGCAAACTGCAGCTGCTGCATTGGTCCGAAGCGCCCGCGATCCTGGCTTCGGAGCCTGATATGCCCAATCCGGGATTGTCCGGGGATGCTCGCCCGGTTCTGGATCCACTGCCCGCCGCGTTTGTCGAACAGGTGAACCGACTGGCAAGCTAGGCTTGCCAGTCCACCAGGCTTCTCCGCAATCTCCTGTCTTTTTTTAAAGTTTTCTCCTTTCTCCCGTAGACTCCCGTTCTGATTTCCCACCAACCTGTGAATTCTGGATCGCGGCCCGGTCAAGCCCCGGGTGCCCGTTTTACGGGAGAGTTAGCCAAGGTTTATAACTCTGTGACAACTTGAACGTCACTTATGGGTTAATCTCGAAATAAGACGAATCGATCTGTAACAAGCCCCGGGTTCGGGTGTTTATAGCAGGCACAGAGTCGACGGAGACACAAATGAACGCGGGAAAACTGGTTCTGATCACGGTGATCGTTACAGCCATCATTGCCTTCTGGGTGTTTGGGGGTGCCGAATGGCTAACCCTGGATGCTCTCAAGCAGAACCGGGAGGTGCTTGACCAGTGGATCACTGACCATCTGCTGCTTGCGTTGGCCATCTTTGCTGGTGCCTATGTGCTGGTGACGGCGCTGTCACTCCCGGGAGCTGCGGTGATGACACTCGCCGGTGGCGCCTTTTTCGGCAATATCTACGGTCTGATGGCAGTGTCCCTTGCATCCACCATCGGTGCGTCTGCGGCCTTTCTCGTTGCCCGCTTTCTGTTGCGCGACACCCTGCGGAACAAATATCGAGACACCATTGCGCGCCTTGATCGAGGGATTCACAAAGATGGTGCTTTTTACCTGGCGACTTTGCGCCTTGTCCCGGTTTTTCCCTTCTTTCTGATCAACCTCACCATGGGTCTGACCGGCATGCGATTATGGACCTACGCCTGGGTGAGCTGGCTGGCAATGCTGCCAGGTACTTTCGTCTATGTGAACGCCGGCACCCAGCTCGGACAGATCAATACCCTCGGGGATATCGTTTCCGGCGAGTTGTTGATGTCGTTTGCCCTTCTTGGTGTGTTTCCGATCATTGCCAAACTCATCGTCGGCTTCCTGCGCCGCAGGAAGGTCTACGCGGGCTGGCAAAAGCCAGACAGCTTTGATTACAACATGATTGTGATCGGCGGTGGCGCAGCGGGTCTGGTGGCTGCCTATATAGCGGCTGCTGTCAAAGCCAGGGTGGTGCTGGTCGAAAAGGATCAGATGGGAGGTGATTGTCTCAACACTGGCTGTGTGCCCTCCAAGGCGCTGATACGAAGTGCAAAGGCCGCTGATACGTTGCGCCACGCCAACCGCTATGGGTTGGAATCGGTCCCGGTCAGGGGCTCCTTCCGCGCGGTCATGGAGCGGGTGCAGGCGGTGATTGCAAAAGTGGAGCCCCACGATTCTCCGGAACGTTACCGGAAACTCGGGGTCGACTGCATCCAGGGCGAGGCAAGCTTCGTATCTCCATGGGAAGTGGAAATACGTTACGGAGCTGGCCGGACGGAGCGACTGACGGCCCGGAGCATTGTCATCGCCACCGGGGGCAGGCCCGCAGTACCGCCGATACCGGGGCTTGAGGACATGGAACCGATGACCTCGGAAAATCTTTGGGCTTTGCGGGATCGGCCAGAACGATTACTGGTTCTGGGTGGTGGGCCAATCGGCTGTGAACTTGCGCATGCTTTTGCCCGACTGGGCTCGAAAGTCAGCCAGGTGGAGAGATCTGACAGGATCCTTGGGCGTGAAGATGACGATGTGTCGGCCTTGGTCATGAAACAGTTTGAGGCGGATGGCGTTGACCTGCGCCTTGAACACTCTGCCACTGAGTTCCGGTTGGAAAACGGAGAAAAAGTTGCCTACTGCGATCACAACGGTGAGCGGGTCCGGATCCCCTTTGACGAAGTACTGGTGGCGGTGGGTCGGGCTGCCAACACTTCCGGTCTCGGCCTTGAACGTATCAACATCGAAACCCTGCCGAATGGTACGGTTCCTGTGGAAGAAGATATGAGCGTGCGCTACCCCAATGTCTTTGCCTGCGGTGATGTGGCCGGCCCCTACCAGTTTACCCACGCAGCGTCGCATCAGGCGTGGTATGCGGCGGTGAACGGGCTGTTTGGTCAATTTAAACGGTTCCGGGTGGACTACCGGGTGATGCCCTGGGTGACCTTTACTTCACCGGAAGTGGCACGGGTCGGGTTGAGTGAAGCGGAGGCCCGGGAGCAGGGGGTGGCCTATGAGGTAACCCGCTACGGTCTTGATGATCTTGATCGGGCCATCGCGGAAAGCGAGGACTACGGTTTTATCAAGGTGCTGACACCGCCGGGCAAGGACCGGATTCTCGGCGCGGTGGTTGTCGGAAACCATGCCGGGGAGATCCTGGCGGAATTTACCCTCGCGATGAAGCATGGTCTGGGGCTCAACAAGATCCTCGGCACCATCCATCCGTACCCGACCTGGAATGAATCGGCGAAATTCGCAGCAGGCGAATGGAAGCGTGCCCATGCGCCCCAGGGTGTATTGAAACTGCTGGAGAAACTTCATGGCTGGCGGCGCGGCAAGGCGTCACAGGCTGATAACCGAAAGGAGCAGATATGCCCCTGATTGATGCACCACAACAAGCACGGAAACGCATTTCGGCGGTAGAGGTTCTTGAGCCCAGAGCTCGCGACAGCTGGACACACACCCGTAGCGGTGACCCCCGCGGGTACATTGAGGCAGACAAGCTCAAAGAACTCTGGATTCATACCGGCACCGCTTGCAACCTGGCCTGCCCCTTCTGCCTTGAAGGCTCCCATCCCGGTGATGGACGCATTCCCGGCATGAAGCTCAGTGACGTGAAGCCGTTCATCCGCGAAGCGGTCGATATGGGCGTTGAGCAGTTCAGCTTCACCGGGGGCGAACCATTCGTCATCCGGGACTTCGTGAACATCCTCGATTACGCCAGCCAGCACCGGCCCTGTTTCGTGCTCACCAACGCCACCGATCCCCTGCTTAAGCGTCGCCAACAGGTGCTGCCGTTGCTGGATAACCCCTACCCGATCCATTTTCGGGTCAGCCTGGATTTCCCGGACGCTACCCGCCACGACAGGGATCGCGGTGAAGGCAGCTTCGAGCTGGCCCTTGAGGGCATTGCCTGGCTGGTCGAGCAGGGTTTCAAGGTGTCGATTGCCCGACAGACAGACCCCGGAGAAACCCCTGAAGACGTTGAAAGCGCCTTCCGGGCCATCTTTCGTGAGCGAGGTATTCCGGAGGATCTGGCGTTCACGGCCTTTCCTGATCTGGGAACTCCGGGGACCGATGATGGCAGTCCGGAAATCACCGAAACCTGTATGGAGAAGTACCCGACGAAAGAGGCCCGGGCTCATTTCATGTGTACCTATACCCGGATGCTGGTGAAGAAGGGAGACCGGGTTCGGGTGTATGCCTGCACGCTGGTGGATGACGATCCTCAGTATGACCTTGGGGGGACGCTGGCGGAGAGTATGGATGAGCGGATTATGTTGAGGCATCACCGGTGTTTTGCCTGCTATCGGTTTGGGGCTAGTTGTTCGGCGCCTGGGTGATTGTTTTGGGCTGGGGTTTTTAAGACTGGGAAAGGTGCAGTTGGCGGTCTGTGGGTGGGGGATTTATTTCCTTGGAAAAAAGAACTCGCTTTGCTCGGACAGCTTTTTTCTGGCGGAAATAAATCCCCCACCCACAGACCGCGGAGACGACTTTGCTGTTCGCCAGATGTGAAAGGACAGGTAGTCAATTGCCGGGGAAGGCTGACATGGGGATAAGCCAGGGGATGGCAGGTTGGGGCGCAAAAAATGTGGAGCGCCATGGACGGCGCGACCAAGCCCCCCATGGATGGGTTCACGGGCGGTTTTTTGCGCCCCAACCTGCCAGCGCCGGTAGCTCCAGATATAAGAACACGGGAATAGTCCCGGAAAACAAAGGATAGGAAACGACGATGAATGTTACTGAAGCTTCCCTGTTCTGGGGATTTCTCTTGGCCTACGGTGTGGTGATGTATGCCCTGTCGCCTCGCAGCCGGAATGCGGCGTCGTTTTACCGGGGGGCGGATGATCAGGGGAACCCGGTGGGTCAGTGGTCACTGACAGCCAGTATTTTTATCAGCTGGATTTTTGCCAAGTCGGTGACGAATGCGGCCAATCTGGGGGCTGCCTATGGGGTGGTTGGTGGTCTGGCGTATGCCAGTTACTGGCTGTCGATTCCAGTGGCGGGGTACGTCATTTACCTGATCCGTACGCAGACGGGGGCGCGGAGTCTGCAGGAGTTTCTGACGTCTCGGTTTGGGCGGTTGGCGTCGCTGGCGTTTGCGGCGGCGATTCTGATCCGGCTGTACAACGAGGTGTGGAGCAACACCGCCGTTGTTGGTGGTTACTTCGGGCTGCCCGGTGAGTGGGAGTACTACGCAGCGGCGATGTTGTTTACCGCATTCACCCTCGCATACAGCCTCAAGGGCGGTTTGAGATCGTCGATCTTTACCGATGTGATTCAGGCCTTTGTGTTTGTGTTCTTTGTCGGGGCTGTGTTGTTCCTGATTATTCCGGCCAACGACACCAGTGCGTTGCTGACTAATGGTGAGTTTCGTCTGGAAGCAGGTTTTGATCTGTTGCTGGTGGCTTTGCTGCAGCTGTTCAGCTATCCGTTCCATGACCCGGTACTGACTGATCGGGGCTTTGTGAACAAAGAAAAAACCATGCTCAAGAGTTTCGTGGTGGCGGGGTTGCTCGGGTTTGTGGCGGTGTTTATCTTCAGCCTGGTGGGTGTGCATGCGCGGCTAAACGGCATTGAGGCGATGGGTAATGCGCCGGCGGCGGTCGGGCAGTCGCTGGGGCTGGCCGCGTTGTTTTTTATGAGCGTCGTGATGATGACCTCGGCGGGGTCCACGCTGGATTCCACATTTACCTCCCTGGCCAAGTCGCTGGCGGTGGATCTGCCCAATCTCGCGCAGCGGGCCCGGGACCGGTTGCCCAGTATGCGTGTGGGAGCGGTGGTGATGGTGGTGTTTGCGCTGCTGGGTAACCTGCCGATGTTCGCCGGCACGGATATCCTCAAGGCCACCACCATTTCCGGCACCATGGTGATGGGGTTGGCGCCGGTGTTTCTGTTCTACAGCTTTACCCGCTGGTCGCCCTGGAGTTTCCATCTCAGTTTCTGGACCGGCATTGGCCTGGGGATTCTGCTGGCCACCGGAATGATTCCGGCCAGTTGGGCGATTGGTGACGGCAAGTACGCCATGTTGCTGGGTGTGAACGCCTATGGCTTCCTGATCTGCAGTGCGGGCTTTTTCCTGCCGTTGCTGCTGCGCCGGTTGGCGGGGCGTTCACTGGCCGCAGGGGAGGCTTGAGGTATTTGCGATGACTGAAGGACGGAGTTGCCCTCTTGCGTACCGTTATGATCCGGCAACTCTGTGCCGGGAGCCCGAGCCTGTTACCGAGGATGTGATTTATGTGGTGGGCGGGCTGTACGGCAATCCTTTCGCGCTGGATGAAATTGAGCGTATGGCGGCGCAAGAGGAGCGGTTGGGACGTCGGGTCCGGCTGGTGTTCAACGGCGACTTCAACTGGTTCAACGCCAGTGATGAGTTGTTCCGGGACATAAACCAGAGGGTTTTGAATCACACTGCGAGTCTGGGTAATGTCGAGTATGAGCTGGCCAACCCCAGTGACGGTGCCGGTTGTGGTTGCGCCTACCCGTCGTTCGTGGATCAGGGGGTGGTTGAGCGGTCCAACCGGATCATGGTCAGACTTCAGGGCATTGCGGACAAGCATCCCGACTTGCAGGCACAACTGGCCAAGTTGCCTCGCTATCGCTGCCTGATGTTTGGAGGCCTAAAGATTCTGGTTTTGCATGGCGACCCGGAATCCCTTGCCGGCTGGGGGCTGTCACACGAATCCTTTAGTGCTGGAAAAGATTCAGAGGTGAAGTGTTGGCTGGAGGTGGCGGGTGCAGATGCCATCATTTGCACCCATACCTGCCTGCCCCTGATCTGGAGCTCGCGGGTTGCGGGATGTGACCGGATGGTGGCCAATAACGGTTCGGCGGGCATGGGCAATCTCCGGGATGATCCCCGGGGGCTACTGGTCCGGATAGCGCTAGAGCCAGCTCCCGAAACGGCTTTGGTGAGCCGGAATATCGCGGATATGGCGGTTTCCTTGGTGCCAGTGCCTTTCGACCATGATGCCTGGCTGGACCGCTTTGATCATCTCTGGCCTGCCGGGACTGAAGCGGCGGAGTCCTATAGAAATCGCATTCTGAGCGGTACTGAGCTGTCTGCGGAAAACATGCTGTTCCCTTCATGATGTTCATAAAGTTGTCACCTCCAGTTGATGCAATCTGGTCTATTCTTAGGGTGTCTGAAGGGCATCTTGTTGTCGCCGGAAGCGGCCCAACTTGAAATATATTTTGTGGTCTATATAATTCAGCACTAACTTTTGAAGCGAATTGATCACGTTATGACATCTGAAGGTTCGAATACCACCGCCATCACCCTGCGCGTACCGACGAAGGATGATGGCTTCCGGCTTAACCAGCTGGTGGCTGAATGCCCGCCGCTGGACCCCAACTCGATTTACTGCAACCTGTTGCAGTGCAGCCACTTTGCCGACACCGGCGTGGCCGCGGAGAAGGACGGCGATCTGGTCGGCTTTATCTCCGGATACATCCCTCCCCAACAGCCCGAGACCGTGTTTGTCTGGCAGGTGGCGGTTCACGAGAAAGGTCGTGGACAGGGCCTGGCCAAGCGGATGCTGAATGACATTGTTTCCCGTGATGCCTACAAGAGCGTCACTCACATGGAAACAACCATTACCGCAGACAACGAGGCTTCATGGGCTCTGTTCCGTTCATTCGCACGTGATATGGGGGCCGAACTCACCTATCACGAGCACTTCGAGAAAGACGCCCACTTTGGCGGGAAGCACGATTCTGAATTCCTGCTGCGTATCGGGCCTTTCAAGAAGCCTGTCTGAGAGCCTGAACTCACGACGATTGTCGTGAATGACTGTGATTGGAGTAGCCGGCAGGCCACCCGAGGTGGGTCTGCTATCCAAGGCTGAAACCAACGCACGGCGGGCTTGTCGCGACCGACATGTTTTACCGACAGGCTGCCGCGCATCTACCTCGAACCTGAAATGCTAAGAGGCAAGACAATGGAAATTTTTAAGTCAACTGAATCCGAAGTACGTGTTTATTCCCGTGCCTTTCCGGTGATTTTTAACCGCGCCAAGAACGCGCATCTGTACACCGAAGATGGCAAGGAATATCTGGACTTCCTGGCCGGTGCCGGTTCCCTGAACTACGGCCACAACAACGATATTCTCAAGAAAGCCCTGATCGAATACATCGAGGCGGATGGTGTGAGCCAGGGGCTGGATCTGTTCACCACTGCCAAGCATGACTTCATGGAGTCCTACAAGAAGTACATCCTTGATCCGCGTGGACTGGACTACAAGATGCAGTTTACTGGCCCTACCGGTACCAACTGTGTGGAAGCGGCCATGAAGCTGGCCCGTAAGGTGAAAGGCCGTACCGGCATCATCTCCTTCACCAACGGTTTCCACGGTGTCACCACCGGCGCCGTTGCTGCCACCGGTAACAAGCACCACCGTGGCGGTGTCGGTATGCCGCTGAACAATGTGGACTTCCTGTTCTACGATGGTTACCTGGGCGAAGATGTCGACACCCTGAAGATTATGGACAAGGTGCTGTCTGACAGTTCTTCCGGTGTTGAGCTGCCGGCGGCAGTCATTGTCGAGGCGGTTCAGGGCGAAGGCGGTCTGAACGCTGCCCGTGCTGAGTGGCTGAAAGGGCTGTCTGAGCTGTGTGAGAAGCATGACATCCTGCTGATTCTGGATGATATCCAGGCAGGTAACGGTCGTACCGGCGAGTTCTTCAGCTTCGAATTTGCCGGCATCAAGCCGGACATCGTGACTGTGTCCAAGTCCCTGAGTGGCTACGGTCTTCCGATGGCACTGGTACTGTTCAAGCCTGAACTGGACGTTTGGGAATCCGGTGAGCACAACGGTACTTTCCGCGGTAACAACATGGCGTTCATCACCGCTCGTCTGGCCGTGGAAACCTACTGGAAGGACGACGCCTTCGCCAACGAAGTGAAGGCCAAGACCAAAGTGCTGGGTGATGCCCTGCAGACCATCTGTGACAAGTATCCGGGTGAGTTCCACGTAAAAGGTCGTGGTCTGATGCGTGGTATTGAGGCCAAAGACGCTGACCTGACCGGTCCGATTACCCGTCGTTGCTTCGAACGTGGACTGATTATCGAAACCAGTGGTCCCAACGATGAAGTGATCAAGTGCCTGATGCCGCTGACTACCAGTGAGGAAGACCTCAAGAAGGGTGTTGCACTGCTGGCGGAAAGTGTTGACGAGATCATGCAGGAAGGTGTGAGCGAGGCGTCCTGAGGCGCCCGCTGTTCACGACTATTCATTCTGCAAGGTAGCGAAGGCAACCCTATGACCACTGCACAACACACCGTCGAGAAAATCGGCGGTACGTCCATGAGCAATTATGAGGCAGTGCGCGACAACATCATTTTTGGTGACCGCCACAAGGACGACCTCTATCAACGAATTTTCGTGGTATCCGCCTATGGTGGCGTCACCAACGAATTGCTTGAACACAAGAAAACCGGTGAACCGGGCGTTTACGCCCTGTTCGCCGATGCCGAGTCCGACTGGGCCTGGGGCGACGACCTCTCCAAGTTGGTGAAGTTTCTCACCGACATTAACGGCGAGCTGTTTGAAGACCCGATGCTCAAGAACCAGGCAGACCAGTTCATCACTGATCGCGTAGAGGGTGTCCGTGGCTGTCTGATTGATCTGCAGCGCCTGTGTTCCTACGGTCAGTTTCAGCTTGAAGAGCACCTGCTGACGGTGCGCGAGATGCTGGCGGGTATCGGTGAGGCCCACAGTGCTTTTAACACTGCATTGAAGCTTCAGCAGGAAGGCGTCAACGCTCGCTTTGTCGACCTGACCGGCTGGCGTGATGCTGAGCTGCTGCCGCTGGACGAGAAGCTTCAACAGGCGTTTGAGGCTATCGATCTGAGCCGGGAACTGCCGATCTGCACCGGTTACGCCCAGTGTAAAGAAGGTCTGATGCGTACCTTCGACCGGGGCTACAGTGAGATGACCTTCAGCCGTGTTGCGGTGATGACCAATGCTCGCGAAGCGATCATTCACAAGGAATACCACCTGAGTTCCGCCGATCCCAACATCGTTGGCGAAGACAAGGTGGTACCCCTGGGGCGGACCAATTACGACGTTGCTGACCAGCTGGCTAACCTGGGGATGGAAGCGATTCACCCTCGTGCCGGCAAAGGCCTGCGTCAGAATGAAATTCCGCTCCGGGTGATGAATACCTTTGAGCCGGAGCACACCGGAACGCTGATCACCGGGGATTACGTCAGCGAGACGGCCCAGGTGGAGATCATTGCCGGTGCCAAAGGTGTCTTTGCCATTGAAGTGTTCGATCAGGACATGCAGGGCGAGCCTGGCTCAGACCGCAAGATTCTGGACGTACTGAGCCGTTTCAAGGTGCGTTTCATGTCCAAGGACACCAACGCCAATACCATCACCCACTATGTGGATACCACGCTCAAGCACGTCAAACGTGTGGTCAAGGCGCTGGAAGAAGCCTTCCCGAACGGCGAAATCAGTACCCGTAAGGTGGCGCTGGTATCCGCCATCGGCAGTGACATGAAAGTGCCGGGTATTCTGGCCCGTTCTGTGAAATCACTGGCGGATGTGGATATCAGCGTACTGGCCATTCACCAGTGCATGCGCCAGGTCGATATCCAGTTTGTGATTGATGAAGACCACTACGAAAGCGCCATCAGTGCCCTGCACGGCGTATTGATAGAGCCGCACAACCACGAATATGCCATCGTGGCGGCATCTATCGAGTAAGAGGATTACCGGCAGGCGGAACCGGTCGCTCCGCCTGCTGGTAATGGAGGACGTCTTGCCTCCAGATCGGGGCGCCCGGCTGGCCGGCCCTGCACGGGTTATTCATTCTGGGCGCCACCCGATCACCTTTCATCAGGGAAACAGCGAATCAGAGCGCAAGTTCCCTGCAGGCCGAGTGTTGTGGGCACTGTGCCAGGTGATCATTCACCATGCCGGTTGCCTGCATGAAGGCATAGACGATAGTCGGGCCAACGAAGGTGAAGCCGCGACGTTTAAGCGCCTTCGACATCGCCTCCGATTCTGGTGTTGTAACCGGTACATCACTCATACTCGTCCAGCGATTCTGAATGGGTGAATGGTTCACGAAAGACCAGAGAAAATCGCTGAAACTGCCTTCATCTTCCAGGATTTTCAAATAACCCCGCGCATTCTTGATGACCGATTGCACCTTCAGGCGATTGCGGATGATGCCGGGATTTTCCAGCAATTGGGCAACCTTTTCGTCGTCGTACTGGATGATCTTTTCCGGATCGAAGTCGTCGTAGGCTTCCCGGTAGGTGCCCTGTTTGCGCAGGATGGTGATCCAGCTCAGACCGGCTTGTTGGCCGTCCAGGCACAGCTTTTCAAACAGTGCCCGGTCGTCGTATTCCGGGCGCCCCCAGACGGTGTCGTGGTAGCGAACGTAGAGCGGGTCGTTGCCGCACCAGGAACAGCGTTCCGTGTTGGTCATGAACTCTCCTTAGTCAGAACGCCGGGTGATTGCCGTAAACACCAGAGGCTTCACGAGCTGGGTGTCGGCTGAGGCGGGCGCCAGCTCCAGACTACCTGGCGGCTCCGGCAGCAAACGGATAACCGGAGGTGTGGCGGCTCCGGCGGTCCGGAACACCAGTGTCACCAGAAAGTTGCCGACCCGGCTGCAGCTGGCGTACCAGTCGGGTTCAGATTGATCACCAGCCAGCCGGAAGTCAGGAGATACCTCCAGAGTTTGCAGATTGCCGGCAATACCGCGCCCTGTGGCTTTCAGCCAGGCTTCCTTGAGCGTCCACACGGTCAGGAACTGGTCGGGCTGATTTCGTCCAAGTAACCAGGCCTGCTCATGGGCGGTAAACCATCGTTTTACCACTTTCTGCCATTGTGGATGCCGCTCGGCAGGTTCGATATCCAGCCCGATCACACCCACGCTACTGGTGGCACAGGCGCAAAGTCCGTTGCTGTGGCTGAGGCTGAGTCGCCAGCCAGTGGGATGCTGCGACTCAATGGGCCGGCCCGGGACAGGACGGCACACGGCGGCATCTTTGCCACTGGCACCGGCAATGGCCTGGCGGAGCAGCCAGCGGCTCGCCAGATATTCCCGTCGCCGGGGGCCGGAAAACAGGCTGACGGTAGATCGCTCTGTTTCGCTCAGCCAGTCTGGCAAATCCGTTGTTTCAATCTCGCCCTGGCGACAGATCCATATGGCAGGATCAGGGCTGGAGGCGCTGGATAAGCCAGTCATCGCCATCCCTCACGTATTCAAAACGATCGTGCAGGCGACTCGGGCGGCCCTGCCAGAACTCGATTCGTTCGGGAACGACCCGATAGCCGCCCCAGAAGCTGGGCAATGGGATATCACCTTCACTGAATTTGCGTTTTATTTCGGCGACCTTCTGTTCAAGCAGACCCCGGGAGGTAATGGCTTTGCTCTGCTCAGAAACCCAGGCACCTATCTGGCTGCCTCTCGGGCGTGACGCGAAATAACGCAGGGACTCAGCTTTACTGACCTTTTCGACCGCGCCTTGAATACGTACCTGTCGGTTCAGTCCAATCCACGGGAACAGCAGGGCGGCACGAGGATTTTCCTCCATTTCGAGGGCTTTGCGGCTGCCGTAATTGGTGTAGAAAACGAAACCGTGCTCATCGAAATATTTCAGCAGCACGGTACGCAGATCTGGCATGCCGTCGCTGCCGGTCGTCGCCAGGGACATGGCATTGGGCTCCAGGATCCCGGCGTTGCGGGCATCTTCGAACCAGTGCTGAAACTGCTGCACCGGGTTGTTGTTCAGGGCATCGCGGTCTAGTCCTTCACTCTCGAAATCCCGGCGCATATCGCCAATGTCCATTCGTGCCTCTCTTTTGCTCAATGAGTGTGCAGTGGTTGGTACTGAATTACGCTCAACGAGCATAACGAGTTCACCCTCACTTGTCAGTGGCTGTGTCAGTGGTGTGTTTCGGACATAAAGCTGATCCGTGCTGCTATCATTCCGGGTGGGGTGTCGAACATTGGGCGCTTCGTCAATGGTCACGAGATTGACACGCCCTTGCCTGAAAGTCGCATAAGCGGCGGCTGACAAACGGGTAACGAGGCGATTATCCTTGATAGAGATCAGGGTAGATGGTGCTCTGTGAATCAGAACGGCGGAATTACCGATTAAGGAGAGCCTTGTGGCAGAAAGCAGTAAACGCAGTCACCTACCGAGGAATCTGTCCATCGGATTTGTTGTGCTGTTTGTTTTGTACACTTGCGCAGGCTTTCTGATTCTGCCCTGGTGGCTGGAGAAAACACTGCCGGAACAACTTGATCAGCGCATGGGCTGGCAGGCGGAAGTAACCGATATCCGGTTCAACCCGTTCCTGCTGACTCTGGATACCGAGGGCTTGAGCGCTGAAGATTCCGGCGGCGAAAAAGTGCTTGGTTTTGACCTGCTGCATGTGGATCTGAACGTGTTCCAGCTGGTGCGGGGTATTGTCGGCTTCGAGGCCATCCGGTTGCAGGAGCCCTATATCCGGTTGGACCTGCTTGAGGGTTACGGTGTCAACTTTGCCCGTGACTGGCAGGAAAACAACCCTGAGACAGCTGAATCGGATCAGGAACCCGTTGCCGCCGAAGAGTCATCCGGCCCGCCCAAGCTCTATTTTGGTCAGGTCGCCATTGACGGTGGAGAGTTGTTGTTCCGTGACTATAGCCAGTCAGAGCCTGCAGAGTTCCATATTACACCGCTGGACCTGACCCTGAACGATCTTGCTACCTGGCCGCGGGATGATCGGGATAGTGACTATTACTTTATGGCGGCCATTGGAAACCAGACAGTGGAGTGGGAAGGGGATCTCAGTGTCACCCCGCTTTACTCGAAAGGTCACCTGAGGGTTGCGGGTGTCGGTTATGAGACCCTGAAGCACTTCATTGCCCCTTATCTGCCCTATGATCTGCGTGGCGGTAAGGTCACCCTGAGTTCCGACTATGAGCTTCAGGTCGCTGACGGGGTCTTCCTGAGTACCGCCAACGGCAATCTTGAGCTTGATGAACTCGCTCTGGCGATTAGTGAAGGCAGTGACGCGACCAGTCTGACCACAGGTACCCTGGCCATCGACAAGATTGGCTTCGACCTGACGGGTATGGACGCCAGTGTCGGCCAGATCTCGCTGGATGGTCTCGACGTTACCCTGGTGCGTGACGAAGAAGGACAAATCGACTGGCTGAAGCCGTTGTCGAACACCGATGGTGACGAGGCTCCGGAAGCCCCGGAAGCCGAATCGTCATCAGGAGCGGGACTGACCTGGTCGGTGGCTGGTATTGAACTGTCGGGTGCCCGTGTCCACTGGCTGGACCGTCAGCCGGCGACCGATGCTGATCTTGCTCTGGAGCAGGTCGAGCTGAAGGTTGGCCCTGTCACCCATGATCTTGAAGAACCGGTGACCTACAGCGTGAATGCATCGCTGGCCAGTGGTGGCAGGTTATCGGTAAACGGGCAGGCAACACCGGCTCCGTTCACTCTCGAGGCGGCGATTTCGGGCGCGGACATTGCCCTGGCTGCGGTCGAGCCCTACGTGCAGGAAGGGGCCAACCTGAACATTGCCGGAGGCACTCTCGGGGTCGACGGTAATCTGGATCTGGATGCCCAGACAACGCCGCTGACCGGCACGTTCAGCGGTACGGCCCAGGTTGAGGACTTTGCCGTTGGCCTGCCGGATGACCAGGACCGTTTGCTGTCGTGGCAGACTTTGCAGTTAGCGCCTGTCGAGTACAACGTGAACCCGGCACGTCTGGAAATTGGTACGGTCACGCTGAAGCAACTCGCGGCCAATGTAGTTCGTGGGCCGGATGCCATCCACAATGTAGAGCGTATTGCGCGCTCTGCCGGGGCGGACTCGTCCGAGGCCAGCGATGCCGGTACTGAAACAAGTTCCGGGGATGAGCCTGGATTCATCTTCAGAATCGGCCAGGTGATGCTGGAAAATGGCGCTATCGGATATACGGACCGGACCCTGAGCCCGGCGTTCACAACCTCTCTCGACGAGTTGAACGGCTCGGTTACAGGCCTCAGCAACATTCCGCCCCAACAGGGTAAAGTGGCCATCAAGGGGCGGGTGGACAGTGTTGCCAATCTGGATTTTCAGGGCACCATCGGGACCCTCGGCACCGAGGAACTCAGTGATCTGAAACTGAGTATGAACGACCTGTCGTTGCCGGTGCTTTCACCCTATTTTGGTCGTTACCTGGGTTACGGAGTGGACAGCGGCAAGCTGGATCTGGATCTGGACTACAAGATCTCGGGTACCCGCATTGAGGCTGAGAACATCGTCATCATGGATCAGCTGGCACTGGGGCAGTCTGTGGAAAGCGAAGATGCCGTCAACGCGCCAGTCCAGTTAGGGCTGACCTTGCTGAGGGATACTGATGGCGTGATCGAGGTGGATCTGCCAATCAGCGGCGACCTCTCAGACCCGGAGTTCAGTGTGGGGAGAGTGGTGATGCGAGCGTTCGTAAACCTGCTGGTCAAAGCGGCAGCGTCTCCGTTCAGCATGCTGGGTTCCATTGCGGAAATGGCAGGCCTGAGTGGTGAAGAGCTGGGGATGGTCAGCTTCAGTCCGGGCAGTGTGAATCTCGCCGAAGGTGAGTCTGAAAAGCTCGCAGCATTGGCCGACGCCCTGAAGCAGCGTCCTGAGCTGCTGCTGAATATTCGCGGTGGCGTGTCTCCGGAAGCCGACGGTTTGGCACTTCTGAAAGAAAGCCTGACCCGGGGCGGCCAGGACCTGTCCGATGCACAATGGGACGTGGCCCGGACCGCGTATCTGGCGGGCGAGCGAGAGCTTCCCCCGGAAGCCCTGAACAACCTGGCAACTGCCCGGGGCGTTGCTGTCCGGAAGATGCTGCAGGACACCCATGAAGTGCCGACAGACCAACTGTTCCTGCTGGACCCGTCGAGGAACGCAAGCGTGGGTGATACCGGCGACGTCATCGTAGAGTTTTCTCTGGGAGCCCGTTAAAGGCTGACGCTATGGCCCATTCTCTCAGTCATTTTTTTGCCTATGTGTCCCGGCTGCGCTGGATCAAACGTTGGGGCCTGATGCGTAACGCCATCGAGGAGAATGTGGCCACTCACTCGTGGGAAGTGGCGACCCTGGCTCACGCTCTGGCGCTCATACGTAATCGCCATTTTGGCGGCCAGGTAAATGCTGACCGTATCGCCGCTGCCGCTCTGTATCACGATGCCACCGAGGTGATTACCGGGGATCTGCCAACCCCGGTGAAGTACCATTCGAAAGTGATGAGGGAGGCTTTTGGCGATATTGAGCACAAGGCAGAGGCAGAATTGCTGGCGTTGCTACCGGATGATCTGCGGGATGATTTTGCACCTTACGTACGTGAATCCCGCTTGCCGGCAGAGGATAAGGAACTGATCAAGGCAGCTGACCGCTTGTCCGCCTGGCTGAAGTGTCAGGCGGAAATCCGGGCGGGAAACCGGGAATTCGAACCGGCGGCGGAGCAGATCCGGCGCCGGCTAGAACAGGAAGGTCTGCGGGAAGTGGCCTACTTCATGGAAGTATTTGCACCCAGTTACGAGCAGCCACTGGATAACCTTCTGGAGTAGCCTTCTCAGCCGTGGCTGGCGGCCGAACCAACGACTCCGCCACGAAGGCCATCTTTCTGCAGGGCATGGCGCACGGCATCCTCGGGCGAACCGGCCAGTTCCCGGAACATGCCCATGGAGCCCAGCAGCGCCGACGATTCGTAAGGCACGAATACCCGCTCCCCGTCCTTGGCCATGGTGGGCAGAGCCTTGATGTAGCTTTGTCCCAGCAGGTAGCCGATAACGGTCTGTTTGTTCTCTTCGGTGTCGCCTATGGCACTGAGGACCAGTCGAATGGACTCCTGCTCACCCTGAGCGCGCAGAATAGCGGATTCCTTGTCGCCCTGGGCATTCAGGATAGCGGACTCCCGCTGCCCCTGAGCCATGGCAATCGCTGCTGCCTTCTCACCTTCCGCTTCGGTCACCGTTGCACGGCGGCGGCGCTCTGCGGCCATTTGCAGGCGCATGGCTTCCTCAACTTCTTCCGGCATGCTGATGTCCTGGACCTCGACACGGGTGAGCTTTACCCCCCACTTGGACGCAGGCTCTTCCATCTCCGCCTGGATTGCGTTGTTGACCTCACTACGGGATTCGAACAGCTTATCCAGTTCCATCTTGCCAACCACGGAACGCAGCGTCGTCTTCGCCAGTACCTCAACCGCCTGACTCATGTTGGCCACTTCGTACACCGCGCGGCGAGGATCGATGATCTGGTAGTAAAGAGCGCCATTAATGTTAACCGTGACGTTATCTGTCGTGACCACTGGCTGTCCGGGGAAATCCATAACCGTTTCGCGGCGGTCAATGCGGGTTTCATCACTGCTGACAGGATGGTATTCCTCACCCATGCGGATGTAGCGGATCATGGAAATCGGGCGGGGTCTTTCGATGAACGGAATGATGATGTTCACGCCACTTTCCAGAATCCGGTTAAACGAGCCCAGACGCTCAATCACCATCACTTCGGACTGGCGTACGATCACCAGGCCCTTGGCGATGATGAAAATTCCGACAATGACAAAAATCAGGCTGATGACCAGCCCTGGAGTGAGAAACGTTAACATGGGTTACTGCTCCTTGTGTGACGTAGTCCTGACGACGGCGGTGGTGCCGTCAAAGTGTTGAAAAATGACCTCGGTACCTTCCGGTAACTCGGTGGCTCCCGTCTCGCTGATTCTCAGGCGATAGAAATCACCGTTTACCTTGATGCCGATGGCTCCGTCGAAATCCCGTTTCAGGGTGGTGTAGCGCTGCCCCTGCTCGACGCCGGTCCCGGTGGTGCCATAGGCCACACCTTTCGGGGAGAATCTGGGACGGATCCAGCGAATGGCGACAGGCACCAGGATGCCGGAAAACACACCCATGCCCACCAGCTGCCATTCAAACGGCACGTTCAGAAAAGCCAGTCCGGCTGTCAGAGCGGCGGCTATAGCCAGGGCAAGCAGCAGAAGCACACCGGAAGTCAGCTCGGCCAGACCGAGGACCAGGGCGAGAATCAGCCAGAAATGCGTGAGACTCCATTCCATAAACAGTTTCCGTTTGCCAGTAAGGACATTGACGCCGCTGCCGGAGAGCCAGTCGGCGAAAGCCGATTGTACCCAAATCCTGTCGATACGTCAGAGGTGACCGTAGTGCCTTGAACAGAGCTGTTGTTGAGCCATATCCAGTGGCCGGGCGATTGTTAGAGTATTTGCTTTAATAAGGATGGCCATAGCGCTTTTCCGGACACAAAACCAACAAGAGGTCGAAGACCATGAAGGATCTTAACAATAAGGTAGCGGTTGTCACGGGTGCCGGTTCCGGTATTGGCCGGGCCCTTGCACTGGCGCTGGCCAAACGTGGATGCCGGTTGGCAGTGTCTGACGTGAATAAGTCAGGACTCGCGGATACCGTAAAAGCGCTCAAGGGCTCTGAGGTGAAGAGTTACCACCTCGATGTGTCAGACCGTGATGCCATCTACGCCCATGCGGAAGCGGTCCGGAAGGATTTCGGTGAGGTCAACCTGGTGATCAACAATGCCGGTGTGGCGCTCTCTGCCACCGTTCGGGAGATGACCGATGATGATTTCAAGTGGGTCATGGACATCGATTTCTGGGGAGTGGCCCATGGTACAAGGGCGTTCCTGCCACACCTGATTGCCTCGGGAGATGGTCATGTTGTGAACATCTCCAGTGTTTTTGGCCTGATTGGCGTCCCCAAGCAAAGTGCCTATAACGCGGCGAAATTTGCTGTTCGCGGCTTCACCGAATCCCTGCGCCAGGAGATGCAGCTGGAAAATCAGCCGGTGTCGGTCAGTTGTGTGCATCCGGGCGGCATTCGCACCAACATTGCCAACGCGGCGCGGATGGGCAAGTCCGAGAACGCTGACGCCCAGCGCAAGGGCTTCGACAAGCTGGCGATGACCACGCCGGAAAAGGCTGCGGAGATCATCGTCAAGGGTATCCTGAAGGATGAATCCCGTATCCTCGTGGGCCCGGATGCCTGGGGTATCGATGCCATCAACCGCTTGCTTGGCTCCGCCTACCAGCCGCTGGTGACCCGTTTCTCCCGGAAAAACCTGTACGTCTGAGTGGTTATCCCGGTACAGCAGGTTGAGCCGGACTTTTCAGCTTGCTGTACATTTTACATACAGCCAAAACGTCCTATACTTGCTGTTCTCCAGGGAACAGGGATGAATCAGCATGAATTGCCCACGCCACACGGATCTGGTGGCTACACTTGAACATAGCCGCTCGGGTCTTCGCGATAGCCACCGTCGCTCATTGATGCGGGTGCTTTTTGCCGTTACCGGCTCGGCTTTGTTGCCGTTTGCCTTTCTCCAGATGATCAATGGCTTCTGGTGGGTCGGTGCCAGCGAATTGGCGGCCTCCACCACCCTGTTCTATGGCATGGTGCGGCTTCGTACCACCCCCCACCTTCAGCAGTGGATTTACCTTTACCTGGTCACTCTGTTTTCCTTTTTCCTGGTCATCATGTTGCTGCCAGAGGCATCGGTGGCGGCGTTTGTCTGGGTGTTAATGATGCCAGTGCTGTCCTATCTGCTGCTGGGCAAGCACGAAGGCATGATTCTCAGTGTGCCCTTCATGCTGCTCGGAGGGGTGATCTATTTCATTCATCTGGGCAATGTGGGGTCAGCCAGCCGAATGATCGACCTGCTGAACCTGGTGCTTTGCGGAGCCCTGATGCAGTGGTTTATTCACCTTTACGAAGTGAAGCGAGAGGAAGCGGAACAACGCCTGGTGGACATGGCCCAGACTGACGCATTGACAGGGCTAGCCAACCGCAGCAGCTTCCAGAGCACTCTGGGCCGGACCATTGCAGAGTGTGAGCGCAGCGGCACAGGGTTTGCGTTGGTGGTCATGGATATCGACCACTTCAAGCTGGTTAACGATACTCTGGGTCACGATGCCGGTGACCACGTGCTCAAGCATATCGCAGTGAGCCTGAACGAGCGGCTGCGGGGAACCGATTTTGTGGGCAGGCTCGGAGGTGAAGAATTCGGGCTGATTCTGAGGGATGTGAAACCCGCGGATGCGTTTGAACTGATGGACGAACTGCGTCAGCGGATCGCCTCCCGCACTATGAGTTACGGCGAAGCGGATGTTCGTGTTACGGCGTCGTTTGGTATTGCCCAGTGGCCGGATCATGGCCGTGAAATGGAAACGCTGTTCAGTATTGCGGACCGCTGCCTCTACAGTGGTAAACGATCCGGCCGCAACCGGGTGGCCGGGGCTGATATGGCCAACCACGCGCCTGCCCGGCAAGGTGACCTGTTGGCTGGCAGCTCTCGCTGATTCGGGTATCCTTGAAAGTTGTGAATCACTTTCAGGACTGATGCTGCTCGATGTGTGAACTGCTGGCCATGAGCGCCAATACTCCGACAGACCTCTGTTTCAGTTTCACCGGGCTGACCCGGCGAGGTGGCGATACCGGCCCTCATAAGGACGGCTGGGGGGTGGCCTTCTATGAGGGGAAGGGTGTCAGGGCCTTTCACGACGCCGATGCCAGTGCCAACTCGCGTCTCGCCGAAGTCGTTCAGACACACCCGATAAAGAGTGAAGTGGCTATCTGTCACATCCGACAGGCTAATGTGGGTGACATCTGCCTGGCCAATACCCATCCATTCATGCGGGAAATGTGGGGACGTTACTGGGTCTTTGCCCACAATGGCCAACTGCAGTCTTTTCAGGCCAGTGAGGGTTTTTATGAGCCGGTGGGAAGTACCGACAGTGAAGCCCTCTTCTGCGATATCCTCAACCATCTGAGGCGATACTGCCATCGCGATACACCAACAGAAGAGCTGATTGAGCGCCTGGTCCGGATGTCGCGCGCCTACGCCAGTGAAGGTGTATTCAACCTGTTACTCAGCAATGGCGACTGGCTGTATACCTACTGCACCACGAAAATGGCCAGCATTACCCGGCGGGCACCGTTCGGCCCTGCCCGTCTGAAAGATGCAGACGTCACTGTGGATTTTGAATCGGAAACCACACCGAACGACATTGTCAGCGTGATTGTGACCGAGCCTTTGACTACGGATGAATCCTGGGACGTGTATAAGCCGGGCGAGTGGCGATTATGGCGTAAAGGTGAGGTGGTCATGCGGGGCGTGGATCAGGCGGATCACTGAACATACCGAACCGGAAGCTGTTTCCCGCCTCCGGTTCGATGTCCGATGACTCCGGTCATGACCGGATAAGTCTTCGGGGTTACTGAAGTGTGCGACGGTTGCCGTTCTTGTACTGGGGCGCGATATGTTCCTGGATCTGCGCTTTGAACCGGCTGATCAGCTCGCTGTTGTCGTGGTCCCAGGGATGAAAATTCGGCTTGAAATACTCCAGCCAGGTGGGAATAAGGCTGGAGAAGGTGCCGTTCTTGCCCCACATGCGCCACAGGCCCTTCGCGCTGTCCTTGAGGGAGAAATTCTTCGGATCGTTGACCATCATCCGGGTGGTGAAGTAACCGGCCATCACAAACAGGGCGCTGGTGCTGAAGACCTGATAGAACGCACGCTCGGCGTAGGTGCCACCGACCTGTTGAAAAACATCGTAGGTTACCGCTTTGTGTTCGGTTTCCTCGATGGCGTGCCACATCCACAGTGGGCGCATGGATTCATCCATGTCTTCCCGAACATCGCTCCGCTCCAGCAGCATGTCAGCCATCATCGCGGTCATGTGTTCCAGCGCACAGGTAATGGCCAACTGATGGCGTTTTGGCAGTTTCTTGGCAATGCCCAGCACCACTTCCAGGTGCTTCTCAAGTTCTTCTACTGGCATGCCCTGGTCACGAACGTGCTGGTTCATGGCAATGTGCTCCAGGGAATGCATGGCTTCCTGGCCAATGAATCCACGAACCTCTTCCTTGAGCTTTGGATCCTGGATCTGGTCGCGATAGGCCCGTACCGAGTCTACGAAGAACTGCTCACCCTGAGGGAAAAGCACAGACAGCGCGTTCATCATGTGGCTCAGGGTGTAACTGTTATCAAGCCAGTAACGGGGTACCTTCTGCCCGAATTCGAAACCCATACGCTGGGGTTTGATTGACACGTTATCCGGGGTCTGGGATACACCGGAATGTGCAACGGAAGCCTTGGTTTGTGTTTTTGTGGTCAGCATTCGTGTACTCCTCACTTTGGCTGATGTCATGGGATCAGTCTGGAGGAGGCAAGGTGTTTGGTGAATGCGAGAAAGGGACGGCCATCGTTCAGGATGGGACAACCCATGAACAAGATTGGCTTTGGTGACGTCCTGACAACGGTATGCTGCCCCAGTGTGGAGAGGTTCCGTGTCTGCTAAAGTCGGAATCATGTTATTTCAGACTTTAATCAAGGATCCCTATGGCCAGTACCGGAGCAGATAAAGAACGGCAGATGCTGGGACTGTTTCTGGTGCCAGGTGTCTACATGCGGGTCATGGCGGAGACTGTCCGACAACTGGGATACAACGACCGGCCCTTGTATGAAGGCCTGAGCTTCACTCCGGATGATCTGAAAGAGAATGACAGCAGGGTGTTCGTGACGGACGCCATCCTGATGACCCAGCGGGCACTGGACCTGGCGGGCAAGGATGGTTTGAGTTTCATGCTCGCCCGTGAACTGCGAGTGACCATTCACGGAACCCTTGGCTTTGCGGCACTGACCAGCCCAACCTTCGCGGGTGCTTTGGATTCCGTGCGCCGCTATCTGCTGCTGCGGGCGCCCTTCCTCAGCATGAGCCAGTCCGAAACCAGTGACGAAGTGCTGGTAAAACTTTGTTCGGATTTCGACGTTCCCGGCCTCTACCCTTTCCTGGCGGAAACGGTCAGCGCGACCCTGATCCTGCTCACCGACCAGTTACTGGACCGGGACGATGCTGAAAAACACGGGTTCCAGTTGGTCGACGGTAAGCTACCCGGAGTGACCGTCAGGCTCAGCACTCCCGAGCCGGCTTATTACCGTGAGTTCGCCAACCAGTTGCCAGTGCATTTTGAGTACGATCAGCCTGACGAAATGATGGTGTTCCCGAAAGCTCTGCTCGACGTGCGAATGCGGTTGGCGGATGCCGAAGCTTCCCGTATGGCGAGAGAACAGTGCGAATTCGAACTGCAGAAAGCGCTCAGAGAGCAGGGGGACATTTCTCTGGCTGTACGCAATATGTTGCGCACCATGCCCGCCCCGCTTCCGTCTCTTGAGGCCATGGCTGAGCGCTTCTGCGTGTCGTCAAGAACCCTGAAGCGTCGGCTGGCGGAGAAAGACACCAGTTACCGGGAGATCCTGGAAGCGGTTCTGAAAGACCGGGCGATTCAGTTGCTTCGTTACACTAATCAGTCGGTCAGCGAAATTGCCTACGAACTGGGGTATGCGGACCTGTCAAACTTCAGCCGGGCGTTCCGCAAATGGACCGGGAAATCCGCATCTGAGTTTCGCGAGGGTGGCCCTGATCCGGCGCCTGAGGTGGGGCCCTGAGTTCTGATTGTCCTGGGTTTTGGCGTGGGGTCGCGGGGTGGGGAGGTGTTTTCTTCTGGGAAAAAGAACTCGCTGCGCTCAGACATCATTTTCCCGGCAGAAAACACCTCCCCACCCCGCGCCCTTCTGACAAAGCAGTGGCCTGCCCGGAACGAGTTATGCAGTTGTTTGAACTTGCTTTTATTGACTATCCGTTCATAGTCTGCCGGACGGAGGGGTGATATTTATTCCCGCCAGGAAAAGCTGTTTGAGCGCAGCGAGTTCTTTTCCCAAGGGAATAAATATCACCCCTCCGGCCAGCCACCAAACCTGACAGGCTAGGGTCTAAACATACAGACCAACTCTAAAGTGAGGACCAAAGAGAACATGACAACCAAACCAGACACCCACAGCAAAGTCTTCGGCTACCTGCTCTGGATCTTCGGATTCCTGGGGTCGCATCGTTTTTACTACGGCAAACCCGTCACCGGCACGATCTGGTTTTTCACTCTGGGGCTGTTTTTCATAGGCTGGATCATCGACCTGTTCCTGATTCCAGCCATGGATCGGGAGGCGGATCTGCGATTCCGGGACGGAGAGGTCAGCTACAACATCGGGTGGTTGCTGCTGACCTTCCTGGGGGTATTCGGTATCCACCGGATGTACATGGGCAAGTGGATCACCGGTATTATTTATCTGTTCACCGGTGGCTTCTTCCTGCTGGGTATTCTCTATGATTTCTGGACGCTGAACGACCAGATCTCTATTCGCAACGAGGAACACCGCTTCGGCTGATTACAGCCCGGCAGCGGTTTCCAGATCGGCCAGGCCCTCATCCAGTCCGTCGAGCATTCGTTGCAGGCTGGGAAGGGTCCGGCGGCAGCCGATCAGCCCGAATTCCACCTGATCCTTGTAGCTGGTCAGGGTCATGTTCAGGGCCAACCGGTCCATGGCAATGGATACCGGGTACATTCCTTCCAGTTTTGCACCGTTCCAGTAACAGGTCTCTTTGGGGCCAGGTACGTTTGAGATCACCACGTTGAAGGTCTGCCAGTTCGGAGCCATGCCGGTGAGCAGATGGAAGGCCGCAGGCGCGAGGGTCAGCGCGGTGTAGTTAATGATTTCCTCGGGTGACATGTGGCGGTAGCGTTCCTTGGCTTCCTCCATGCCCCGGTGGATTTTAAGCAATCGCTCTCCGGCATCTGTTTCGTCGGTGTGCAGGTTGGCCAGGATGACCCCTACCTGGTTGCCGCCATCGCTGTCATCCCGTCTCAGGGAGACCGGAACCATCGCCACCAGCGGTTTGTCCGGCAGGGCATCCTGGTTCATCAGGTAGGTGCGCAGTGCCGACGCACACATGGCGGTCACCACGTCGTTGACCGTTGTGCCGGAGGCCTCGCAGATAGCGCGGATGCGTTTCAGGCAGTAGGACTGGGAGGCAAAACGCCGGGAGCCGGTGATCTTCTGGTTCAGAACGCTGCGTGGCGCGTGGAAGATGGAGTCGTAGGCCGGGTCTTTGCGGGCCTGGTTGACGGTCTTCAGGAGTTCCTTGGCTACGGTCGGGATGGTGCCCAGCTGGCGCCCGGAGGAACCCAGCAGGTGGCTGACGCTGCCCCACAGGGATGGTCCGCCATCGTCGGATCCGCTTCGCTCCCGGGGTGGTAGTGCCCAGATAGGAGGCATACCGCTCAGGGTTGGGTCCGGGCTGAGCATGCGGGTGGCCATTTTCATCGCGGATACGCCATCCACCAGCGAATGGTGCACCTTGGTGTAAAGGGCAAACTGCCGGTCTTGCAGTCCTTCGATCAGGTGAACCTCCCACATGGGCCGTTCCCGGTCCATCAGGTGGGAGTGTTCTGCTGACACAAAGGCGAGGAGTTCCCGGATGCGGCCAGGTGTGGGCAGCGCTTCGAACCGGAAATGGTGTTCCAGATCCAGGTGTTCGTCGGTGACCCAGTTTGGTTGTCCGAACCGGTAACTGAGCCGCTGGTTGAAGGGGGGAGTTACCACCGAGTGTTGCCGGAGCTGGCTGGCCAGCTGTGCTACATAGTCATCCGGCGCGCCTTCAGGGAACGAAAACAGCTGCAAGCCGCCAACGTGCATGGGTTGCTGGCGTCTTTCGAGCCAGAGAAAGAGTTGATCCGTGGGGCTTAGAGGTCTCACAGCGCGTCCCTTGTTCTTGGTTTTTAACCGGATACTAACGCAGCTTCCCGACTCTGTGATTGACCCAAAGCACGGTTCGTTGTGCGGCTGCGGCGACCTGCCAACGGGTCAGGTCTCAGTGCCGCGCAGCGCCTTCACCTTGCCTTCGAGTACTTGAGCATTGGCCTGCTCTGCGGGCACAGGGTGGTCAGCCAGCAAATGGATTCTGGACCAGAAACGCCGTGGCCAATGGCTGAATGCCGGCCCTCCGCAGTGACTGAAGAAACTGCCCCACAACCCCTGCAACGCCATCGGAACCACCGGTACCGATCTGCGTTCAAGAATCATGTCGACGCCAGGACGGAAGGTGTCCACCTCGCCGTTTGTGGTCAGCCGGCC
This sequence comes from Marinobacter salinexigens, assembly GCF_008370345.1. Lineage (GTDB taxonomy): Bacteria > Pseudomonadota > Gammaproteobacteria > Pseudomonadales > Oleiphilaceae > Marinobacter > Marinobacter salinexigens. The sequence continues at coordinate 265,089 of NZ_VTUU01000003.1, forward strand.
TTCCGGGAAGATGCAGACCAGATGGCCTGCGGCCAGCTCCTCGTCGATCCGGTCGAAGGCAGCGCTGTAAATCTCCGGAACCTTGGCTTTAGGACCAATCGGAATGGTTTTGGCCAGCCGGAAGAAGCCACCCATGATGGGGGTTTTGAAAATGTTGTGGTCCATTACAAAGCGCACCGGGCGACGAACGGCACCGGCAATAACCAGTGCGTCCATGTAGGACACGTGGTTGCACACCAGCAACGCCGGGCCCTCCTCGGGAATCCGGTCCAGATTGTGATGGGTAACGCGGTAGATCGTGTGGGACAGAACCCAGATCACAAAGCGCAGGGCGAAGTCCGGCACCTGTTGGTAGACGTAACCCGCCACCACCAGATTCATAATCGACAGCACCAGGAAGAATTCCGGGATACTGAGCCCGAACAGCCCCAGCATCACCATGCCCAGCAAGGCACTGACCACCATGAACAGGGCATTGAATATGTTGAGCGCGGCAATGACCCTGGCCCGTGTTTCCGGTGGTGTTTCCTGCTGAACATAGGCATACAGGGGAACAATGAACAGACCGCCGAAAATGCCGACCGCCAGAAGATCGATAGCAACCTGGCGGTAGTGCGGATCGGTGATGATCATCCACCAGTCGGATGGTATCGGTTGGTCTGGAATGTTCAGGTACAGATCAATGCCGAAGAAACTCAGCCCGATCGAGCCGATGGGAACAATGCCCAACTCGATTTTGTGCCCGGACAGCCGCTCACAGGCCACGGAACCGGCGGCGATGCCGATAGTAAAAATGGCAAGCAGGATGGTGACGACGGTTTCATCGCCCAGCAGGTCAGTCTTGGCGAAGTTCGGGAACTGGGTGAGGTAGGCCGCGCCGAGGAACCAGAACCAGGAAATCGCCATGATGCTCAGGAACACATTGTGATTGTCCCGGGCGATGGCCATCAGTTTCCAGGTTTCCTGCAAAGGGCGGAAGCGGATCTTGAGATCCGGCGCCGCTGCTGCGGCCTTTGGAATCTTCAGTGCCGCAACCAGTCCGATGATCGCCAGCAGAGCGACCGCCACGGCTACCACTGGTCCCGGAGCGGACGCTTTCATCATCACTCCGGCCACCAGGGTCCCTAACAGAATGGCCACAAACGTGCCCATCTCCACCAGGGCGTTGCCACCCACCAACTCGGACTCCTTCAGAGCCTGGGGTAAAATGGCGTATTTCACCGGGCCGAAGAAGGCAGACTGGACGCCGGTGAGGAACAAAAGCAGCAGTAACAATTCGTGCCAGCCAAACCAAAGCCCGACTGCAGCGGTGCCCATGATCACCACCTCGGCAAACTTGATCCAGCGGATGACCCCGGATTTCTCATACCGGTCGGCCACCTGGCCGGCAATGGCAGAGAACAGGAAGAAGGGAAGGATGAACAGCATCGCTGCCAGGTTCACCACCACATCTGCCGACAGCCCGAAAAGCCCTCCTGCGTTGTAGGTCACCAGCAACAACAACGCATTCTTGAACAGATTGTCGTTAAAGGCCCCGGCAAACTGGGTCGCAAAAAACGGAAAGAACCGCCGCTCGGACAGCAAACGAAACTGACTGTGATCTTCCATACGCCTGAGGCACTCCAAATCCCTGAAGAGTTCGCCGCAGACTACCCTTGCCCACCGGGGCGGTCAATACTGTTCAACCTGCTGAAACCCGTCGAAAACTCAGGCAGCAACCGCCGCCTGAGCCACCGGGATCTCCAGCCGGATTTGATCATCGTCCAGCAGAACCGGATACACCTTCACCTGCACCGTCTCGTCCTCCAGGCATTGCCCGGAACGCAGGCTGAAGTGCTGCTTGTACAATGGCGAAGCCACCACTGGCTCACCTTTCAGGTCCCCGGTAATACCCCGGGCCAGCACGTTAGAGCCACTGAATGGATCGGTATGACTGATCGCAAAAAGCGCAGGAAGACGATCCGGCAGATAAAACACCGCAACGGGTCCGTCTTCGGTCCAGACCGCGATACCTGAATCCGGCACCAGATCAGCAACAGAGCAAACAGCATCCCAACGAGTACGAGCTTTCATAGTCTTCTCCAAATCCAAGTTATTCCGTTATCCCACAATGGTTGGTAAGCGTGGGGTATGGGGGCCTTTCCGCAGGGAAAAATCTGTCCGAGCGCAGCGAGTTATTTTTCCCGGAGGAAAGGCCCCCATACCCCGCGCATACTCCCGGCGTTACATGTCTTAGGCGGATTCCAGAACCGGCCGCCGCTGATCCCGCTCCGTCGTCCACTCCTGCACCGGATCCTTTTTCTCCGGCGCATTCACAAACTCCCGGAACCGCTTGCGCTTCTCCGGATCCTCCACCGCCGTCTTCCACTCACACTGGTAAGTGCCAACGATGTCTTCCATATGCTGCTCCAGCTCCTCGCCAATACCGAGACTGTCCTCGAGCACCACCTGCTTCAGATAATCCAGGCCACCCTCGAGGTTTTCCATCCAGACACTGGTACGCTGCAGCCGGTCAGCGGTGCGCACGTAAAACATCAGCACCCGGTCAATGGCGCGGATCAGCTCCTCATCATTCAGGTCCGTGGCAAACAGGTCAGCATGACGGGGGCGCATCCCACCGTTGCCGCAGACGTAGAGGTTCCAGCCCTTGTCGGTGGCGATCACGCCAATGTCCTTGCTCTGGGCTTCCGCGCATTCCCGGGTACAGCCAGAGACGGCCAGTTTGATCTTGTGGGGCGCACGCAGGCCCTTGTAGCGATTTTCAAGATGGATCGCCATGCCCACGCTGTCCTGCACCCCATAGCGACACCAGGTGCTGCCAACACAGGACTTCACGGTACGCAGCGACTTGCCGTAGGCGTGACCGGTTTCAAAGCCGGCGGCAATCAGCTTCTCCCAGATTTCCGGCAACTCGGTCAGCGTGGCGCCGAACAGGTCGATACGCTGACCGCCGGTGATCTTGGTGTACAGGTCGTATTCCTTGGCTACCTGGCCCAGTACAATCAGCTTGTCCGGAGTGATTTCACCACCCGGTACCCGCGGTACGATGGAATAGGTACCGTTCTTCTGCATGTTGGCCATGAAGGTGTCATTGGTGTCCTGCAGCGGCACGTGGTCGGATGCCAGAATGTGATCGTTCCAGCAGGTGGCCAGGATCGAGCCGACGGCAGGTTTGCAGATATCACAGCCATAGCCCTTGCCATGCTGACGGATCAGCGAACGGAAGCTGCGGATGCCATTCACTTTCACGAGATGGAACAGCTCCTGACGGCTGTACGGGAAGTGCTCGCAGATGTCCTTGCTGACCTCTACACCCCGTTTTTCCAGCTCGTTATCCACCACGTTTTTGAGCAGGGCGGCACAACCCCCGCAACCGGTACTGGCTTTTGTCTCGCCTTTGACGCTACCGAGATCGCTACAGCCGGCATCAATAGCGCAGCAGATGTCTCCTTTGGTGACGTTATGGCAGGAACAGATAGAGGCCGTTTCCGGAAGAGCATCAGGGCCCAGCGCGGGGGCACCTCCCTGGCTTTCCGGGAGAATAAGGCTTTCGGCATTTTCCGGGAGATCGATACCGTTAAGGGCATATTGCAGCAAGGTGTCATAGTAACTGTTGTCACCGACCAGAATGGCACCGAGCAGCTTTTTGCCGTCGCTGCTGACCACCATCCGTCTGTAGTGGCCGGCCTGTTCATCGTTGTAGCGAATATTACGCGCACCGGGAGTCTGGCCATGGGCATCGCCAATGGAGCCGACATCCACGCCAAGAAGTTTCAGTTTGGTGCTCATGTCGGCACCGGTGAAGGCGGCGTCACTGTCGCCGTTGAGCGCCGCTGAGAGGGTGCGTGCCATGGTGTAACCAGGCGCCACCAGGCCGAAGATACGCTGATTCCAGAGGGCACACTCGCCGATGGCATGAATGTGCGGGTCCGAGGTGGTGCACTGGTTGTCGATGACGATACCGCCGCGCTCGCCAACATCGAGGCCGCTCTGGCGGGCGAGAGTGTCCTGGGGGCGGATACCGGCTGAGAACACAATCAGATCGGTTTCCAGGTGGCTGTCATCGCTGAAGTTCATCCGCAGCCGGGCTTCGTCGCCCTCGACAATCGCTGTGGTCGCCTTCTCGGTGTGTACCTGAACGCCCAGTTCCTCGATCTTGCTGCGCAGCACCGCGCCGCCGTCATCATCCAGCTGTACCGGCATCAGGCGCGGGGCGAACTCCACCACATGGGCATTCAGTCCCAGGCTTTTCAGAGCATTGGCAGCCTCAAGGCCCAGCAGGCCGCCACCGACAACAACGCCGGTTTTGCCGTCCTGGGCGCTGGCGCGGATGGCATCCAGATCTTCCAGGGTACGGTAAACAAAGCAGGCAGGGTGTTCCTTGCCCTCAATGGGGGGAACGAACGGATAGGAGCCAGTGGCCAGAACCAGTTCATCATAGTGATAGTCCCCTTTCGGGGTCGTCACGGTTCGGTTTTCGCGGTCAATGCCGGTAACCTGCTCGTTCAGGCGCAGGTTAATGCCTTGCTCGGCATACCAGTCGGCAGTGCCCATGGCGAGGTCGGCGTGGGTAGAGCCTGTGAAGTACTCCGACAGGTGGACCCGGTCATAGGCCAGTTGCTTCTCTTCGCCGAATACGATGATGTCGAAGCTGCTGGCAGCCTCTGATGCGGCAAACTGCTCAAGGAAGTGGTGGCCAACCATACCGTTGCCGATAACGATCAGGGTTTTCTTGCTCATGGTGTTGTCCTCTCTCATGGACAGCGGATTACGCCGCTGCCTGGCAAAATTGTTTTCCAAAAGGCAGGAATGCCCGGTAAGGCGCGATGTTGGTGCCGTCGCTGATCAGTTCCTGGAACCAGGGGCCCTGGCTGGCATCTCCCACGAGGATGGCGCCCACCAGGCGGTTGTCGCGAACCAGGAGATGGCTGTAGGTGCCATTCTCGAAGTCCTGAGAAACCAATGATTCGGTCCGCATGTCGGGTGTCTGCAAACCGCAGGAGAACACCGGGATACCGCTGATCTTGAGTCGGGTGGCGATTTCGGTCCGGGCGAATCCGTGGTCTCGCGCCTGGCCTGACAGCACTTGTGCCAGCACGCTGGCCTGTTGGTAACCTGGCTCTACAAGTCCAAAGGTCTGCTCTCCCAGCTGGCAGCATTCGCCGAGTGCGAAAATGTCGGGGTCGCTGGTCTGTAGCTGATTGTTCACCTGAATACCCCGACCGCAGTCCAGGCCAGCGCTCATCGCCAGTCCCCGGTTGGGAGTAATGCCGGTGGCGATGACCACCAGATCGGTACTGATCAGAGTCTGGTCTTCCAGCTGCACCGCCCGCACCTGATCCTTGCCCAGCAGGCGAACGGGAGAACGGGAAGTGAGTATATGAAGACCTCGGTCCTCAAGGGCGTCGGCGAGCAGTTCGCCACCGACCGGATCGAGTTGGCGGTTCAGCAGGTGTGAACCGCGATGTAGCAGGGTGACATCCATACCGCGACGACGCAGGCCGTCAGCAGCTTCCAGGCCGAGGAATCCGCCACCGACGACGACAGCCCTCTGGTGTTTCTCGCTGCGTTCGATGAGCTCGCGTGTGTCCCGAATGTCCCGGAACGACAGCACACCTTCAAGTTCTTCGCCCGGGATGCCAAGGTGCGCTGGACGAGAACCAGTGGCCAGTATCAGAGTGTCATAACCCTGAACGCGGCCTGTTACGGTGGTCACTGTATGGTGTTCGCGATCAATCGACTGAACCGGCTCACCGTCATGCACCTGAATGCCGTTGGCCCGGAACCAGTTATCGGGGCGAAGAGTCAGGCTGGATTCGTCCGTATCACCAGCCAGCAGGCCCGAAAGCTGGATGCGGTTATAGGCGGGCCGGGATTCGCCGTTGAATACGATGATGTTCCGGTAAGCATCCGGGGCCCGGGCTGTCAGCTCTTCCAGGAACCGTTGAGCGACCATGCCGTGGCCACAAACCACGAGTGTGCGTGTTCTGTTAACTGCCATAGTGCCTGTCCTCTTCGGTTTCCGGACAACAAAAAAAGCCGGAGCATCTCATCCCGTCAGGGAATCGATGGTCCGGCGCCAATGCCAACAACAATGATCTGATGGTCCGGCCTAATCCGTGGCCGGGACGTTCATCCTTACTGAAACTATTAGCGAGGTTCGTGCCAATTTTATAAGTTCTTTAATATCATGCGGTTGAATGATTTCTGGCGTTTTTGCTGGCGGGAGGTCTGAAAAAACTGCCCTGCGATGGGGCGGTTTGCACGACTTTGAGGCTTTCGGTGGCGCATTAATTGCTGAGTAATTCGGGATAGCAATGATTATGGCCTTGGGCCTGGAGTACTTTATGAATACCCGAAAGCGGAAAACCCCCCCCCAGACTCCGAGCGCAGCGGACTACCTGATTGCCTCCCGGCAGTGTGAGTTGATGAACCTCCAGTACTTCCTGCAGATGGGAAAGCTGGTCCAGACCATCAGCAATCTGGTTCATGGGCTGCAAAGGGAACGGGGCGCTTCCAATGTATTCCTTGGTTCCGGCGGTGAGAAGTTCGCACAGGAAAGAAAAGCCATGGTTGCGGATTCAGAACAGCTGGCGACGCTTTTTTATCAGGCTCTGTCCGAAGTGCACGGTGAGCTGACCGGGCACACCGTCAGCAGCCATCTGCTGAACCATATAGCCGCCGCCCTGCATGGGCTGGAGGCCTTGCAGAGCTTGCGTGAACAGGTGCACAACCAGGCTCTGACCGCAGCCGAGGCTACAGATGCATACTGTAGCCTTATTCATAACCTTATCACCGTGGTATTTGAGGCCGCCGACACGGTGGCAGATCCCTCAATTGCTGGCCTTTTGGTGGCGATGGTGCACCTGATGAACGGCAAAGAGTATTGCGGACAGGAGCGGGCCGCGGGGTCAGCAGGTTTCTCAAGTGGTGCCTTTGACAGTGCACTAACACAGCGCATGATGCACCTTGTTGAGGCGCAGGAACGCTGCTTTGACGTGTTTTTCGGGTTTGCGGACGATGAAAGCAAGGGGCTATGGCAAGCTTTGAGGGCCCATGAGCGCGAGCAGGAAATTGAACGCTTCCGCCAGTTGGGCTGTTCTGTGGGCCGATACAAGACTCTGGATCCGGAGCTGGCGGACAGCTGGTTCAGCCTGATGACTGAGCGAATGGATGCGCTCAAGGAAGTGGAGGATGCAGTTGAGGGCAGTTTCCATGCCCGCTGTGTTGAGCGTTTCGCCGAGGCGCGAAATTCCCTGGCACACCAGGAAACTCTGATCGCATCGCTGGATGGTCAGGAACAGGGGCCCAAGCCCGTGCTGGTGCTGTGTGAAACTGCAGGCGAGTCTGGTACCAGTCAGGCTGGTGAAACCTGGTCCAGCGAGGGTGTGAGTCAGCAGTTCGGACGTTCCATCTTTGATCTGGTGCAGGAGCAAAGCCGCCGTTTGCAGCAGATGCAGGATGAACTGCAGTCAGCCAAGGAAGCACTGGAGGACCGGAAAACCCAGGAAAAGGCCGTGCTGCTGTTGATGGAAAGCCGTGGTATCGATAATGATCAGGCGCACCGGGTATTGCGCAAGCTGGCCATGGACCAGGGCCGAAAACTCCCGGAGGTTGCCCGGGCCCTGGTGTCCATGGCCGATTTACTGAAGTGATGAAACTCAGGCCCTCGCGGCCTGAGCCTCTTCCTGTTCTGGTTCAACGGTGCTGGCGCGGGTGGGTTTGATGGTTTCCAGCTTGCGCTGCTTTTCATAGAGAAATTTCAGGACTTCCTGGCGGTAATGCACATAGGTGGGATCGTCGGCCAGGGTGACCCGGTTGCGTGGTCTTGGTAAATCAATGTGCAGATCCTCGCCTACGGTGGCTGCCGGGCCGTTGGTCATCATGATGATACGGTCGGACAGGAGTACGGCTTCGTCGACATCGTGAGTGATCATGATCACGGTGTTGTTCAGCTCCTGCTGGATCTCCATCAGGGAATCCTGAAGATGCGCCCGGGTCAGGGCATCCAGTGCACCAAAAGGCTCATCCATCAGCAACACACTTGGCTTCATGGCCAGAGCCCGCGCGATACCGACTCGTTGGGCCATCCCTCCGGAAATCTCGCCAGGGCGCTTGTTGGCAGCATGGGCCATGTTGACCAGTTCCAGATTGTGCGTGATCCAGTCCCGGCGTTCCTGTTTGGACATAGTCTTGCGAAACACCTGTTGCACCGCGAGTTCCACGTTTTCGTGCACCGTCAGCCAGGGCATCAGGGCGTGGTTCTGGAACACCACGGCCCGTTCCGGGCCGGGAGAGTTCACTTCATGGCCGTTGAGCACACAGCCGCCTTTGGTGGCCTGTAGCAGCCCGGCAACAATGTTCAGCACAGTGGATTTACCACAGCCGGAGTGGCCAATCAGGGACACGAACTCGCCCTTATTAATTTTCAGGTTGACGTTATCGAGGGCGATAAACGAGCCTTTCGGGGTATCGAAGGCCATTTCTACGCCGGTCAGTTCCAGATGTGACTTGCTCATGGGGATACCTCACTCGTTCCAGGCGACTTTTTTCTGAATCAACAGCATGATGCGATCAAGCATGAAGCCGATAAGGCCGATGGCCAGCACCGCGACCATGATTCGGCTCAGGGACTGGCTGCTTCCGTTCTGAAACTCGTCCCAGACAAACTTTCCGAGGCCGGGGCTCTGGGCCAGCATTTCAGCGGCAATCAGTACCATCCAGGCAATACCGAGGGAGACCCGGAGGCCGGTGAAGATCATTGGCACTGATGAGGGCAGCACGACCTTGCGGACGTGAGTCCAGAAAGACAGCCGGAGAACACGGGACACGTTCAACAGATCCGGGTTGACTGCCGCCACGCCAACACTCGTGTTGATCAGGGTTGGCCACAGGCTGCAAAGGGTGACGGTGATCATTGACGTCAGGAAGGACTTCTCGAACATCGGGTCGTCACTGACATAGGTTGCTGACACCACCATCGTCACCAGCGGTAGCCAGGCCAGAGGGGAGACCGGCTTGAATACCTGGATCAGCGGATTGACCGCCGCCTGAAAATAGCGATTGAGACCGAACACGATACCCAGCGGAACTGCAATCACCGTGGCAAGGACAAAACCTGCCAGGACGGTGACCAGACTGGTGCCCACCTGATCGAGGAAGGTCGGAGCGCCCGGATAGGGGCGGATTTTGACCTCCGCAGATGGGTCTTTCTCCAGGAGGCGCTGATTGCGTACTTCCTGCATGGTGACGAACTTGTCTGCCCGCTCCCGCTGATTGACATGTTCCTGCCAGAGCTGGCCGCCCTGCTCCCAGACCTGGACCGGCCCGGGAAAGGCGCCCAGAGAAGTGTTGACCTGTGGCGCGGCGAGGTGCCAGAAACCCAGGAAAACCAGGATCCCGATCATTGGCAGCAGTATCTGCTTGCCGACGCTGGCCGGATTTGGAACCGACAGCCTGGCGATCAGGGCTTTGACGCCGCTCGTGGGACTGTTTTCAGGCGCTGAAGTGGTTAACGTAGTCATATCATCCTCCTGTAGACGCCGGTTCAGGGCGTCTCTGAGCCTTTCAGCCCGATCTCGAACTGGTCGATGTAGGCATTCGGTTGACGAGGGGTGAAGGCGACACCATCAATCAGTTCGCCCTGACCCGGACGGGCAAAGTTTTCCTCACTGAAATCCGGGAAGTCCTCTGCACTGAGCAGGCCGTCCTCAATCAGGGATTTGGCGGCTTCTGCGTAAATGTCACCACGGTAGACCCGGGCCGCCGTTTCCATGTACCAGGCGTCGGACTTGGCTTCCGGAATCTGTCCCCAGCGACGCATCTGGCTCAGGTACCAGATGGCGTCTGACGGGTACGGGTAGGTGGCGTGGTAACGGAAAAACACGTTGAAGTCCGGGACTTCCCGAATATCACCTTTTTCGTATTCGAAGGTGCCGGTCATGGAGTTCGCGATGACTTCTGCATCGGCGCCCACGTAACTCGGACGGGACAGAATTTCCACCGCTTCCTCACGATTGGCGTTGTTGTTCTCATCCAGCCAGTGGGCAGCGCGGATCAATGCACGAAGCAGGTGCAGGTGGGTATTCGGGTTTTCCTTGGCCCATTGTTCTGTCACCCCGAAGACCTTCTCAGGATTGTTGGGCCAGATCTCGTAGTCAGTGATGACAGGAACACCAATGCCTTTGAACACCGCCTGCTGATTCCATGGTTCACCGACGCAGTAGCCCTGTATGGTGCCGGCCTCCATGGTTGCCGGCATCTGCGGCGGGGGGGTCACGGACAGATGCACATCGGCTTCCAGAGTTCCGCTGGTATCCCCTCGCTGTGGCGCGTAGTAGCCAGGATTCAGGCCCCCGGCTGCCAGCCAGTAACGGAGTTCGTAGTTATGGGTCGATACCGGAAAGACCATGCCCATGCGGAAGCGCTCACCTTCTGCCTTTGAAGCCTCAACCACCGGTTTCAGGGCACTGGCGCTGATGGGATGTACCGGCTTGCCGTCCTCGGCAGGCAGGTTTTTACTCATGTCGTCCCAGACTTGATTGGACACTGTAATGCCATTGCCGTTCAGGTCCATACTAAAGGCGGTGATGATGTCTGCCTGAGTTCCATAACCAATGGTGGCGCCAAGGGGCTGGCCTGCCAGCATGTGGGCACCATCCAGTTCGCCGGTGATGACCCGGTCCAGTAACACCTTCCAGTTGGCCTGAGCCTCCAGCTCAACGAACAGCCCTTCATCCATAAAGAAACCCTGTTCCCAGGCAACGGCAAGAGGGGCCATGTCTGTCAGTTTGATGAAACCGAGTTTGAGGTCCGGTTTCTCTGCCGCTCCGATCTCGGCCTGGGCTATCCCGGCACCGGAGATCAGGGAGATGGTTGCTGCCATACAGGCGGCGCGTCTGAGCTTTCTGATGAACTGCTGTGGTTGTTTCATGCTGTGCTACCTCGCCACGTTTTTTGCAGACAAAAAAAAGCGCCTGCCCTCCGTTACCGGAAGGCAGGCGCCTATGCCTGATGGAATGTCTAATGGTCCAATGTTCTGAAGTTCTGTCTGGTGTTTTCTGAGCACAGCCTGTGCCATGTAAAAATAAGTCAATAAAAACAGATGGTAAGAGCTTTTCTGGAGGTTTTGGTGTTGATGTTTCTCAAGTATCGGACGAATTCTTTTAGTGCGTTTTGTATGTTTTTGCACCAATGTGACCCGTATTTTCGCGGCATTCAGGCGTTCTTGATAAACATCAAATACAGGCTGTCCGCGGGTTTCGGCTTCCTGGGCCAGTGCGCGCTCGAATGGCCCTGATATTGCAGGGCTAACCTCAATAAAGGTGTGATCCACACCGACACTTGAATATGAATCGGCAAAGAAGCCCGCCCTCCTGGCTCCGTGAAACACGGTTACCAGGACGGCGGGTTTTTTGTTGCCAGATCAGAGAGGAACAGACATGGATACCAGACCTGAACCTGCATTGGTTGCGACAACCTGTCCTTATTGTGGTGTTGGATGCGGAGTGATGGCTGAGCCTTCCGGGGTGCATGGAAATCAGGCTCATCCGGCCAACTTCGGGCGTTTGTGTGTCAAGGGGTCTGCCTTGCATGAAACCCTGAAAACCGATGGCAGGTTGCTGGAACCCAGGGTAAGAGGCGACGCGGTTTCCTGGGACACAGCGCTGAGTGCAGTGTCCGATGCGATCGCCGACGCTGTGGCTCGCTTCGGTCCAGGCTCTGTGGCTTTCTATTTGTCCGGTCAGTTGCTGACGGAAGACTACTTCGTGGCTAACAAGCTGGCGAAAGGCTTTATTGGTACTCCTCATGTGGATACGAATTCCCGTCTGTGCATGTCGTCAGCGGTCGCTGCCCACAAGCGAGCGTTCGGCGAGGACTGCGTTCCGGGCTGCTATGAGGATTTTGAACTTGCTGATTTGCTGGTATTGGCCGGAAGCAATGCGGCCTGGGCCCATCCTGTTCTGTACCAGCGAATGGAAGCCAGTCACCGTGCGGGCCGGCGGGTCGTGGTGATCGATCCCAGGAAAACGGCGACATCGGAGTTGGCAGATCTGCATCTGCAGCTGAAACCGGGCACCGATACCATTCTGTTCAATGGACTGCTGGCCTGGCTCAACGAGCAGGGTGCGGTCGATCAGGACTATCTGGATGCTCACTGTGACGGATATCAGGAAGCACTGGAATCCGCACAGCGGGCCGCACCATCAGTCAGTGAGGTGGCGCGCCAATGTGATCTGGAGGTGGCCGATGTGGAAACCTTCTATCAGTGGTATGCCGACACTCCCAGAACCGTGACGGCTTTCTCTCAGGGTATTAACCAGTCGGTCGCAGGCACCGATAAATGCAATGCCATCATTAACTGTCACCTGGCGACGGGGCGTGTCGGCAAGCCTGGTGCCGGGCCCTTTTCCCTGACTGGCCAGCCTAACGCTATGGGTGGGCGGGAAGTGGGTGGCCTGGCAAACACCCTGGCGGCTCACATGGAGTATGACACGCCGGGAGCGCGGGAGTTGATATCCGGGTTCTGGGGCAATGATGCCCTTCCGGAATCGCCGGGGCTGAAAGCAGTGGACCTTTTTGAAGCTGTCCACCGGGGTGATATCCGCGTGCTCTGGATCATGGGAACCAATCCGGCGGTGAGTCTTCCGGATTCTCCCAGGGTACGTCAGGCTCTGGCCCGCTGTCCGACGGTGATTGTGTCTGACTGCATGGCTGAAACCGACACCACCGCATTTGCCGACATTCTGCTTCCAGCCGCGGGTTGGGGTGAAAAAGATGGCACAGTGACGAACTCGGAACGTCGGGTCTCCCGTCAGAAGTCCTTCCTGCCGCTACCTGGTGATGTCCGGCCTGACTGGTGGATGATCAGCGCCGTGGCGCGGGAACTGGGGTATGGCGATGCCTTTTCCTACCAGGGTCCTGCCGACGTATTTCGTGAGCACGCAGCGTTATGCGGGCTGGCCAGTGTCCGGACGGGAACAATACTGGATCTGTCTGGCCTGCAGAACCTGAGTGATGATGAGTACCAAGGCCTTGAGCCCATACAGTGGCCAGTACGCAGCCCCTCAGGTGGCGGCATTTCGGGTACCCCACGGCTGTTCAGCGATGGAGTCTTTGCCACACCGAATGGTCGCGCCCGGTTGGTCAGTGTTGAGACCGCGTTGCCTGCCCAGCAACCTTCGGGTGCCCGGCCGCTGGTGGTGAATGCCGGAAGAATCCGTGACCAATGGCATACCATGACCCGGACGGCAAAGGCTTCCCGATTGCTGTCCCACAGGTCGGAACCGTTTATTGAAGTGAACCCGGAAGATGCCCGGCGCATTGGCCTTAGCGAGGGTGGTCTGGGCAGGCTTTCCGGACACGACGGAGCTTCGCCCTATGTTGGTCGGATACGGATCACCGGGAATCAGCGCCAGGGCGAAGTGTTTGTGCCTATACACTGGAGCGGCCAGTTTGCATCCCAGGGACTGGCCAGCAATCTGATAGCAGCGGTTACCGACCCGGTGTCAGGGCAGCCTGAGAGCAAGCATGGCACAGCGGAGCTGAAGCCCCTTGCAACCCGTTGGCAGGCGAGATTGCTACGACGCGGCGATAACCCCTGGCGTCAGGAAGACGAAGCCCTCTGTGATTATTGGAGCAGGCAGCCCTTGAGCCATTGCGAAAGCTGGTGGCTGGCCGGTGGCTGGCCCGTGCACTGGCAGCAGGATGCGGCCTCCTGGATGGGCGGAGAGCCTGATGTGATGCTGGCAGATGCGGCGGAAGGGCGGTTCAGGGCTGCCCGCATCGTCGATGGACAATTGCAGGCGGTGCTGCTGGTTGGACCCTGCGCTGAGGCCCTGCCCGACCTGGCTTGGCTGGACCAGTGTTTCGCTGCTGAACAGCTCAGCCGCGAGCAGCGTCAGTGCTTGCTGGCTGGCCGTGCAGTGGATACCGAAGATACCGGGAATCTGGTTTGCAGCTGCTTCCAGGTGGGGGAAAAGCAGATAACCGGGGCCATTTGCGCGGGGCATGCTTCGGTCGATGCGCTGGGCAAAACCCTGAAATGTGGAACCAACTGCGGCTCCTGTATCCCCGAGCTGCGGGGATTGCTTGAGAAAACGGTTGTTGCACTGGAACCGGTCAGTCCCTGAAGCTTATCCAGCCCGGCGCAACATCTGGAAAGGAACCCGATAGCGAACGCCCCGGGACTTGCCTGCGCCGTCCACCGTGCAGGTTTTGCGATTGATACGGATGATGTGCCCGAGGATTTCCTTCGGCCCTTTGCCAAACACCACGGAATCTCCCACCTGCCACCGGTGCCTTTGGTGGGCGGGTTCGGGCAGGGAAAAGGCGGATTCGGACAGCTCCAGGCCTTTTGAGCGTGCGCCGGCTAACAGGGCTGAGCGGGTTGCGGCTGCTCCGCCGCTGGCGTGCAGCTCATCCAGGATATGGTAGAAATGCCGGTTATGGACTGAGCCGCGAAAACGTTTGCCTTCCGAGTGTTGTAACAGATGGGCGAATTCGTGGCAGCAGGTATGCGCCAGCAGGTTAAGCGGGCTGAGTTCACCACTGAAATAGCCGCGTTTTATAATCTCTCGGCTGGAGAGCCAGCCACTGGCCGTATCCGGTTGCTGTTTGGCCTCGATCATCCTTGCACCATAAGTTATCAGGTGCTGTTTTTGCTGGGTATCGAACCGGTGATAGGTTGCCTGGCCGGAGCCTGTTCTGCAGGCCAGATCGCTGCCCGGTTGCCTGGCACGAATCCATTGCGAGGCGGGTTGCCACAGAACGTTCCGGGTAGTTTCGCACATCAGGTCGCCGAGCTGGCGGGCGTGGGTTGTCAGGGAACTCATGTTTTGCTGGGGGTGCCTGGCTTCGGAAATGACAGAACCCTTAGATTATCGTCCGTTGGAACAATTTACCACGGTGCTGATTACCCCTGTACTACTTACCACGCTACTACTGGGGGCCTGCCAGCAGCCAAAGTAGTAGCAGGCTGTTGACCAGACATGAGATCAGCGCCAGCGCACGCCAGGTGTCTGTGGAGACCCTGGCCACTAACGGCGCTGATCTGGAGGGCAGCAGCTTCGGGTTGGGGTGTTCCAGGTCGTGGAGGAACTCCGACAGGGCTGGATAGCGGTCCAGAGGCCTGAGGGCGACCGCTTTCTCGAGGCAGGCGTCCAGCCATTTTGGCAAGTCCGGGTTGATCAGGCGTGCACTGCGGTAATACAGCTTGCGCCTGACCGATGATTTGGGGGGGCGGGCATAGGGGAGTTGCCCGGTGAGCATCTCATAGGCGATGACTCCGAGGGCATAGCGATCAGAGGCTGGAGTGGAGAGGTCCCCATCCAGACACTCGGGGGCGGCATAGCGAACTGTCCCGAGGTAGGTGTCGCGCCCCCAGGGGACATCTATTTCTTCAATGCCACGAATACGGACTGAGCCCAGATCGATGATCTTTACCGTGCCATTGCGGTCGATGACAATATTCTCTGGCTTCAGGTCCTGATGGATCATTTCCAGTCGGTGCAGGGCTCTCAGGCCGGCTGCGATCTGGCGGATGATATTTCGCACCTCGGAGGGTTCTGGTTGTGGGTGGTCGTTCATCCATTCGCGCAGGGTCGGTCCGTCGATGAACTCGGTCAGGCTGTAAAGACACTGGCGCTGTGCCGGCGGTTGGACGGCCTTGACGACATGGGCGTTGTTGATGCGCCTGGCAACCCAGGTTTCGGTCATAAAATGGTCAATGTAGCCGGCGTCGTCCTGATAGTTCGGAGATGGCGTCTTGAGGATGACCGGATCTCCGCCGTCGGGGGGGGATACGAGATAGACCTGGGTGCGGTTGCTGGCGTGGATCTCCCGGACGATGCGGTAGCCGTCGAGGCTTTGACCGGCATCCAGTGGTGGTGGGAAGGGCAGCGCTGAAAGTCGCTCGTAGTGGGCTTCGAGGTCCTCCGAAGGCAGGTGATCAATGGCAATTACCTGAGCACTGAGATTATCCGGGCTGCCCTTATCATAAGCGGCAGATACCAGTTGCTCGGCCGCAGTTTCCGGATCTTCGGTGCTGGCGCATGCCCTTACATCCGCTTGGCTCAGGTGGCCATGAATACCATCGGTTGTAAGGATCAGGCGGTCACCGGATTCCAGCCCCAGGCGACAGACGTCGATTTCGACGTTGACTTCCACCCCCATGGCGCGAGCCAGGGCCTGCTTGTCAGCGCCCACGATGACATGGTGATCCCGGGTCAGGCACTCGAGTTCACCGCCCCTGAGCAGGTATACCCGGCTGTCGCCGACATGGAATACATAGGCGCGATTGTTCTTGATGACTACCCCGCTGAACGTGGTAACCATGGCGCGGGTATCTCCATGACTGGCATGGCCCCGGCCATGAAGCCAACGGTTAAGGGCTCCGAGCACCCTGCTGGCAGCCGTTTCCACGCTCCAGGAGTCGGGCGTGCTGTAATAGTCATGCAGGAAGCCTTTCACGCAGGTTTCTGCAGCTTCGCGGCCTGCCAGAGAAGCACTGACACCGTCGGCGATGACCGCACAGACGCCCTTCATGGCCAGCGCTTCACCTTCCGGATAGCAGGCTCCCAGACTGTCCTGATTTTCCGGCTTGCGGCCAGCGATGCTGTGCTGGCCGAGCCTCAACTGGAGCGGGATGGTCACGAGACTTCAATCATCCGAACTGAGCCATCAGGCATGACTTCGCTTGTTTGGGGGCTGGGTTCATCCATAAACATGCTCACCAAGGCGAGAATACCGACGGCAAAGCATCCAAGGACGACGAAGAACATTGATGGAGAAACCAGAGAGAGTACCAGCAGAAAAACCACCCCTCCCACGTTGCCATAGGCGCCCGCCATGCCGGCGACCTGCCCTGTCAGCCGACGCTTGACCAAAGGTACGGAGGCGTAGACCGCACCACAGCCAGCCTGGACAAACACGGAGCAGAACAGCACCAGCAATACGGCCAGAGGCAATGGCCAGTCGCTGTTAATCTGACTCATAAGCAGGTAACCGGCGGCAATACCGGACAGGGTGATCAACGTGGTCAGCTTTCGTCCGATTCTGTCCGCAACATAACCACCGCCTGGTCGGCCGATCAGGTTCATCAATGCAAAACTGCCACCCAGCATGCCGGCCAGTACCGGTGAGATGTCAAACGTGTCGAGGAAGTACAGCGGCAGCATGGAGACGACAGCAAGTTCCGATCCAAATGCCGCCATGTAAGTCAGGTTGAGCAGAGCCACCTGCTTGAACGGATAGCGATCAAATTCCGGTACCGGCTTGCTGAAGATGTGGCCGTTGACTTGCCAGATCCGAAGAAGCTGGAATGCCAGCATCAGGAAAACCACACCATACAGACCGTAGGTCACTGTGTTGCTCAGCATGCCGAGGTTGGACGGACCCAGTTTCCAGACGATCAGTGCCAGTGCGATTGAAAGCGGCAGGTTTACGGCCATGTACAGGAAAAAGTCTCCCTTGCTGGTCACCTCCATGGCACCGCTCTTCTTGGGCTTGAAGTAGGTGGAACCTTTCGGGGTGTCGCGGGCCATGGCATAGAACACGGCGGCATAGGCAATGGCGATGACACCCGTGGTGCCGACAGCGCATCGCCAGCCATGCTCTCCACCGAAGAACAGTGCAAGAGTAGGAAGTGACAGGCCGGCGAAGGCGGCGCCGAAGTTACCCCAGCCACCATAGATACCCTCAGCGAAACCCACTTCCCTGGCTGGGTACCATTCGCTGATCAGGCGAATGCCGACGACGAAGCCGGCTCCGACAAACCCAAGCAGGAAACGGCTGATAGCCAGTTGCTCAAATGTTTCAGCAAAAGCAAAGCCCAGGCAGATAACACCGGATACCACCAGCACGATGGAATAGACCTTACGAGGACCGAGTGCATCTACCAGCATTCCGATCAGTATTCTGGCTGGGATGGTGAGGGCCACGTTGAGCAACAGCAGGGTGTTGACCTCAGAGTCGCTCAGGCCGAACTCTTCCCGGATTGCAGCCATCAATGGGGCGTGGTTGAACCAGACGAGAAAGGTGATGAAGAAAGCCATCCAGCTCAGGTGGAGAATCCGGGTTTTCCCCTCGAACGAGAAGAAGCGGAAGGATTGATTATTCATAGCACGGACCTGTTCAAAAGCGGTTTGGGAATCCGTCGGGTTGCAAACCGCTGAAGGAACGCGAACTGGGGTGGCACAGCAGGCTGCTATGAAACAGATTCAAGCAGGCAGGGCTGTCATCAGGACTGACGGCGGGATGCTGGCCAGCATCGCTGTTCTTTCAGCAGTGACGCCATTGCCAGCAGCCGTTTTCGGACATGAAAAACTGAAGAAATTAAAGCAAAGGGTATACCAGAGGCTGTAAAAGCGGGCCGTGAAGGGCAGATAGGGAACTTATGAGAGGGTTGCCGGAACGGGTTTATGCACCACCATCATGCAGAGAGAGGGCGTGTGCCGCTGAATGGTGCGCACCGCCCCCTCCATCAAAACGTATCTTACGCTTCGATCGGCGCACGCCAGTCATCAGCACCAGACGTGCCGGCAACAGCGTGTTCCCACGTCACCTTGCGGTACGACAGGGACACCGTCACCAGTTGGGTGAAGTCCGCGTTGGCGGCGTCCTGGCAGTGGGGCATGTTGCAGTTGATGTCGATGATGGTGGCATCTTCGAGGATGGTGGAGAAGAAGTGCTCCTGCTTGCCTTCCACGGAGGTGCGGTACCACTTCAGCTCAACCTTCGGCAGCATTTCACCGGAGGCGAGGGCGTTGTACATCAGCGGGGTGGATTTGTTCAGCGCAGAGGTGAACTTGAACGGCTTGTGCACACGCTGGCCTGAAGGCTGACCGGACTGAGGGTCTGTGGGAACGGTCACAACGTGGCTGAATTCCTGTACCAGCACTTCGTCTTCGTGGCCTTCCACATAGATGTTACCGACGGAATCAGAGGTGAAAGCACCTGCGGTGATGTGCCCCTGGGTTTGGCCTTCGATACTGATATAACAAGGAGTTGGCATAGTCTGCTCCATGACTGATGAATGAATGTGTCCCCGGGCTCTTCCCTGGACGCCGGGTGTATAACAAGCCCTGTGCCAGGATATAAAAACCTTTATTAATCAATGGGTAATGGGTTCTATTCTGCGACGAAAAAGGCTTTGGGCAAGCTGGTGCCCGATGTTCAGGCGAGGGATTGCTGGCTGGGCAATAAATGGCTTGGCAAAAGCGGGTCAGAAGGACGTCGTCAGGGACATCAGCAGTGCCAGGAACAGCAGGGCTGACAGCGTCTGCCAGAAGGCGACGGGGTGGCGTTCCATCAGTGGCGGCCGGTGGCGCCTTTCCCAGTCACTGCCAGGTTGGCGAAGATCGTTGAGGAACTCGGACAATGCGGGGTATCGCCGGTGAGGGTCTGGGTGAACGGCTCTCGCCATGGCGTCATCAAACCATAGTGGCAGGTCATCGCGGAGTGCTCTGGCGCTTTGATAGGTCAGTCGGCGCTGGTCCCGGAGCGAGCGTATTTTGGGAACCTCTGCGCCAAACGGAAGTTGGCCAGTCAGCAACTGATAGCTGATAACGCCGAGTGAGTACTGGTCTGAGAGCCAGCTGGCAGGCTCCCCGAGGAAGGTTTCCGGTGCACTGTACAGAGCTGCGCCCCTGGGAAGGCCGTCTTCGTCTGCGGTGTGCATCTCCTGTAAGCCGGTGACCCGGGTCGCCCCGAAGTCGATCAGGGTGACTTTGTCATTGGCGTCCACCAGAATGTTTTCGGGTTTCAGGTCCTGGTGCACCATGGCCAGCCGGTGAAAGGCCCGCAGGCCCCGGGCAATCTGTTCAACCAGGGCCCGGACGGTTTCGAGGGTTGGTCGGGGGTGGTCGAGCATCCATTGTTTCAGTGTGCAGCCATCGACCAGCTCTGTTGCAAGGTACACGCAGCTGCGTTGTCGTTCCGGGGCGAACGGGCGCACAACATAGGGGCTGTTGATACGGCGGCCAATCCATTCTTCGGCGGCAAATTGCTCCAGGTACTCCGCATCGTGGCGAAACTCCATGGAGGGTGTCTTGATAGCAACGGTCTGATTGCTCGCGATATCCGTGGCTATAAAAACGTGACTGCGGCTGCTGGCATGAATCTGCCTGACGATGCGGTAACCATCCAGAAGCTGTCCGGGGGCCAGTTCTGGTGCGAACGGGAGTTCTGACAGTGCCCTGTGCAGCTCGGTACTCTCTCGACTGGTAGCAATGGCATCGACCCGAACCAGTTGTACGCTCAGGTTGTCATCGCTGCCCGCGGCCAGAGCCGCGTCCGAGATTGCCCGGGCTGCGCGATCCAGGTCTCTGGCATGTTCTGCAATGAGTTGGCTGATCGATTTACCGTCGAGGTAGTCGTAAATGCCATCGGTCGTCAGCACGAAAACGTCGCCGGGCTGAATGCTGACCACTGAGCAGTCGAGGTCTAGCCGGTGGTCCATCCCCATGGCCCGGGTCAGGCAGCTTTCGGATTGCGACAGCCAGAGGCGATGGTCGGTGGTCAGTTGCTCAAGGTGTTCCCCACTGACCCGGTAAATACGGGTATCGCCAACACTGAACAGGTACGCCGACGCTGACTTGAGGATCAGCACGCTGAGGGTGCACAGGTAGCCACGATCCCGGTCATAGCGGTACTGGCTTTGTCGGGTCTGGGCATGGAGCCAGGCGTTGGTCGCCTGCAATACCCGTTCGGCAGATTGTTTGACCGGCCAGCTGTCGGGGGTCGAATAATAGTCGTTGAGGAATCCGGCAACCGCAGCTTCACTGGCGACCTGGCTGACTTCGCTGGAGCTGATGCCATCTGCCATAGCGATGGCGGCACCTTTGGTTGTGAGCTGATGCCCGTCGGGAATCAGCATTCCATGGAAGTCCTGGTTGACGGGCTTCAGGCCTTTGTCGGAGTACTGGCCTGTCGCCAGAGTCAGTTGGGTGCTCATAAGAAGGCTGGCCCCGACCGGTGCGGCAGTCGGGGCCCTCCGGATCAGGCGCGATTGGCGCCGGCCAGGGTGGAGGCGTCCAGAGCCGCCGGTGCCGGGCGCTTGGGTGCGGTCCGAATGTGGGTGGTGTACAGGGTCAGGCCTGTGAAGGCGAGGCCGCCCACCAGGTTGCCCAGCGCGGTGGGGATTTCGTTCCAGATGAGATAGTCCATGACCGAGAAGTTACCGCCCATCATCATCGCAGACGGGAACAGGAACATGTTGACCACTGAGTGTTCGAAGCCCATGAAGAAGAACAGCATAATGGGCATCCACATGGCGATCACCTTGCCGGTTACGTTAGTGGAGATCATGGCGCCTACAACCCCCATGGATACCATCCAGTTGCACAGCATGCCGCGAATGAAAATGGTAGCCCAGCCGGCGGCGCCGTATTCGGCATAGCCCAGGGTTCGTGCTTCACCGACACCGGCGATTTTGCTGCCGACTGCACCGGGGTCCGTGTTGAAACCATAGGTGAAGACAAATGCCATCATCACAGCCACTGTCAGTGCGCCGGCAAAGTTGCCAACAAAGACCAGTCCCCAGTTCCTCAGAATGGCTTTCGGGGTTACGCCCGGGCGCTTATCCAACAGAGCGAGCGGGGTGAGCATGAATACACCGGTCAGCAGGTCAAAGCCCATCAGATAGAGCATGCAGAAGCCCACCGGGAACAGTATGGCGCCGATGAGGAATACCCCGGTCTGCACCGCGACGGTCACTGCGAATACTGCTGCCAGGGCAAGGATCGCGCCGGCCATATAGGCACGGATCAGAGTATCCCTGGTGGACATGTAGATCTTGGATTCGCCGGCGTCCACCATTTTGGTGACGAATTCCGAAGGCAAGATGTAAGACATGATCGATTCCTCTGGTTTTCTGGCTCAGGTGGCTGGTGAGGGGCTTACAACTCCCGTCACCTGAAATTTGGCCACAAAAAAACGGCGCCACATGCGGCCTGCAAAAACTGCAGGTGCATGTAGACGCCGTCGTCTAAGTGTCTGTCCTGGTGCGAAGCCAACATTGACTTCACTAACTATAGTGACTGCATGGACTGTGCCAGCCCTCTGAAAGCAGGGCTTATCCTCTATAACTCAATTAGTTATGAGAGAGTTGAGAGAATTTTCGGGCGAATGTTTTCAGGTGATGGCGCACCTGATCGGTGCGCGATTCGTTGGGGATGCTGCACCCTGGATCAGGGCAGCCTCAGCGCAGGGCAAACCTCACCGGTAGGGCGTAACTGAATTCCTGCCCGGTCATTTCATCAGGGACCGGCGGCAATGGCGCTGCCTGGCGCAACATGTCCAGGGCCGCCTGGTCCAGGAGTTCATGGCCCGAGCTGGTACGCAGTTCGTGTTCCAGCAGTGTCCCGTCGCGACTGAACCGGAATACGATAACCGGTGACCCCTCCTGACCCAGCCGGCGGGCGCGCCGTGGATACTCGTAGTACCGGCTGAGGTGTCGGCTCAGCCGGGTCAGGTAGTTATCCACCGCGGCGGATGAACCCGCGTTGAGTTGTACCTGCTGATTCTGCATCTGGCCTTCTGTTGCGCTTGCGGATGGAGCGGCATCTGAAGGCGTTGCGGTTTCCGGCACATCCTGTGCCACCGGCTTGTCAATCGGTGCCGCTTGCGCCACCGTTTCTGGCTCTGGCTCTGGCTCTGGCTCTGGCTCTGGCTCTGGCTCTGGCTCTGGCTTTGATTTTGGCTTGGGTTCAGGTTTGGGCGCCGGAGCCGGTGCGGGTGTTTCGGGCTCGGTGACGGTTTCCGACTTGCCCGCCAGGCTTATCCTGATGGCGGGTGCCGTATTCATCGCGGCATCGCCCAAAGTGTTCAGCTCGATTGGCCTGTCAGGAATGGCGGCGTAGGCCACGAATGAGGTGATAATAACGGCGACCAGCAACAGGCCGGCGCGGGTGATCTTGCCGGAGCGGTCATTCATGAGGCAGGCTCGGTCAACAGCAGGACATCGGTATAGCCGCCTTGCTCAAGCTGGCGGAACAGGGATTCCAGGTCTGCCATGGAGAGGGTTTCGGCTGCCGCAATTTTCAGGGGTTGATCCGGGTTGGGAGCAGGTAGTTTGCCGAGTAGCTGATCGGCGTTGACCTTCTCGCTGGCAACCTGCCAGTCGCCGGTTTCGGTGATCACGAGATCTGCGTAAGGCTGTTGTTGCTGATCGGTGGCAGCGGTTGTTGGCAATTCCGGTAGCGGGTCGTCGGCAATCTGGCCGGCAACGATGAAGAACATCAGTAGCAGGAAAACCAGATTGATGAGTGGCAGGAGTGCGTCTTCCACTCGCTCCATAAGTGACTTGCCGGACGTGGCAGGTGGTGGAACCAGGTTATTCATGGGTTAGCTTCGGTTGCCCGCTTCCAGTGGGTTTTGATGCCCTTGGCATCCAGTCCGGTGAGTACTCGGGTGAAGTGGCCCAGGCCGGTGTCTGGCTGTGTGCCGACGTTGACTTCGGTAATACCCGAAGCAGTCAGCTCCTTGATGGCGTCATTGAGGGACAGTGTGTCCTGATTCCAGAGCACCGAGCCAGCGACATCAACAGTGAGAACCGGGATGGGCTCTCCGGTGACCGTATTACGCTTGCTGGTATTGTTACCCAGTTCCAGATACCCCACCGGCAGCAGGCGGCTGGTGAGCATGAAGAACACCAGCAGGATAAACACCACATCAATCAGTGGCGTAATGCGGATAGGGATCGGGCGGCTGGGCCTGGGTTCAACCAGCTGCATGAGCGAGCTGCTGTTTGGCCGGCATCTGGAACCCTTCGGGCTTTTTCCCGTCTTCAGGTACAACCACTTCGGGTTCGAGCGGGGCTTCGGTGGCGTCTGGTTGAACCAGAGCCTCACTCTGGGCTGGGCTGTTGAGCACGGTCACAAGTGTACTGTTGATGACCTTGTGAATACGGCGCAGGCGAAATTCGATCCAGGCGGCCAGTGCGGCGAAAGGAATGGCGATGACCAGACCAGCCGCGGTCGTGGTCAGGGCCTCATAGATACCACCACTGAGTTGGGTAGCGTTGGCACGACCCTCGGTGGCGGCCATGGCGCTGAAGGCTTCCATCATGCCCATAACGGTGCCTAGCAGGCCGAGGAGAGGGGCCAGTGCTGCGATGACCTCAATAATTTTCAGGGGTGCTTCGAAAGGTTCCAGAGCGTGTTGGGCGTCGCGGGCGGCGGTTTCGCGGATCTGGCCGGGGTCCTTGTCATCCTGGCGGGCTTCTATGGTGTTGGCCACCAGATGCAGCAGGGGATTCATTCTGCCGTAGGTGCCTGCTTCCTGACGGACTTGCGCGGGCTTCACGTTGTCAGGAGAGGATTGCCAAAGTTTCACGGTCTTTTTGAGTCTGCCGGTAAGGCGGGGTGCGTACAATGCACCGCAGAGCATGAGATAAATGAAGGTAACGAAACCGGCTAGGGCGATAACAGCAAGAACCATCATTACAGGTCCGCCCATCTCGAAGAGCTGGCCAAGGGGGCCATCGAAGATTGCCGAGGAAGAAAGCATGGCGGTGTCAGACATGGGATCGCTCGCGAGTAGCATGGAAGTGTAGTCGTAAATAGTAACGATTATCAGTAAGTTTGCAAGTGGTAGATCTGACATTCCCGGAGGGTTTGTTAAAATTCATACAGTGCAATCTGAGACCGGAATAGTGGATTGGCGCTGGGTGCGTTGAACGGAGGCTTTCTATTTTTTCCCTGTATTACCTGTCCTCAATAACCGGAGCTGATCGACGGTGGTGATCAAACACTGGTTCGAAAGCCTTGCAAACCGGGCGGTAGCCCTTGTGGTTGTCGTTATCGTGCTTTCCGCGCTGACAGTCACAATTGTGGGTGCTCTGCTGAGCCGTGGGGAGCTTGAGCAGCAGGCAACCAATCAGGTAGTTACCATTGCCCGGCTGGTGGCCAGTGAGCTGGATGAAAAACTCGCGAGCCGCCTGAAAATCCTCAATCATGTTGCTCAGAGTTTCACCATGGATGCCCAGGTGTTCGAGTCCCGGGCCCGGGTTCTGCTCCAGCAGCAGACCGCGCTGGAACATCTGTTTGACGGGCTTTACCTTATTGATTCCAATGGCCGGGTCATGGCGGAGTTTCCCGAGGAATACGGGCTGATTGGTCAGGACGTGAGCCAACGGGACTACTTCCGCGATGCGGGCAACTTCAATACACCGGTCATCAGCGAGCCCTACCTGTCCCTCTACCGGGATACCCCTGCGATTATGATTGCAGCGCCGGTGTTCAATCATAGTCACCGGTTCATCGGCATGATCGGAGGTGCGCTCATGCTGGAAGGCGAGCAGTTCATGCAGGAGTTCGCCCGAGTTCGTATCGGTGAGACCGGCTACCTCTCTATCGCTACCCGGGCCGGAACCACGCTTGCTCACGGCGGTACCGGTGAAGTGATGGTGCCCGTTCGGATAGAGAACCCGGTGCTGCGTGACGCCATGTCGGGGTTTGAAGGCACTAAAAGCAGTAAGAGCAAGGACGGTTCTGCAGTCATCGTTTCGGTGCAGCAGATGGCTCAGGTGCCCTGGTTTGTGGCCGCTGTCTGGCCAACCCGGGAGGCCTTCGCGCCGATGACCAGGACCGCCGATGCCTTTGTCTGGACCCTGTTGGCGGTTATTGCGGTTATGGCTCCAGTGGCGCTGTTTGTGTTCCGCCGATTGATGCGGCCACTGACGACACTGGGAGATGAAATAAACGAACGCCATCTCGGAGTGCGAACTACGCCGGTCAGTGTTGCCGGAGGCCGGGAGATTCGCCACGTTGCCCAGATCTTCAATACAGTGATGGACGAACGGGACGAAGTGCTGGGGTCGTTGGCGGAGCGCGAGGCATTTTTCCGCTCGCTGACACAGAGTGCCCCGATTGGCATCATCCAGACCGATGTGCTCGGGCGGATCGAATTCGTCAACCCGGCCTATGAACAGCTGATCGGCCGCCCCGCCTCGGACCTCCAGCACTCTTACCTGGGTAACAGTATCTACCCCCCGGATCGGGAACAGGCGTTGTCCGGCTGGCAAAAGTCTCTGCAACAGCATGAGGTTTTCCGGGGCAGGCTGCGGCTGCTGAGCCGGAATGATGAGCAGCTGATCTGGGGGGATGTCATGACTTCTGTCATCGAAACTCCGGATAAGGCATTGGGTACCATCACGGTGGTCCGTGATATTACCCGGGAGCTGGAAACAGAGACCGCATTGCGGGAAGAGCAGCAGCGTGCCGAACACATTCTGGGTGTACTTCAGGAAGGTGTGCTGATGATCGATGTTGAAGGCCAGATCCGGTATGCCAACCAGGCTGCCTGCCAGTTTCTGGGTGGCGGCTTCAGAGGCGATTGTGTTCAGGTCAACTTCTTCGAGCAAGCCGTCATCAGGGATGCCGAACGGGAACTGGGGCGATCTGATTTCCTTGGGGCTGACGACATGGATAGCCTGTATGTCACGTTGAGAAATTCTGCAGGAGAGGTCTTTGATATTGACCTGACAATGCTCCACGTTCGCAAGGGCACGGCGGACGAACGCATGGTCTTTGTACTCAGGGATGACAGTGAACGTCGGCGTGAAGAGGAACGTTTGTCCTGGGAGGCAACCCACGATAGCCTGACCCAGCTGGCGAATCGCCGGGCCTTCACGGCGGAACTGGTGAAGTGTCTTGGTGAGTCGCCACGCCAGAAAGCCCGTTCAGTGCTGATTCTGATCGACCTCGATTATTTCAAACCCGTTAACGACGAAGGCGGGCATTTGCTGGGCGATGATCTTCTGAAACAGCTGGCGGAGCTGTTCATGGCGTCTGTGCGCCAATCCGACACGGTGGCGCGCCTCGGCGGCGATGAATTCGGGATCATCCTGCCCGCCTGCGGGCTCGACCATGCGAAGGCTCTGGCGGAAAAAATCCGGGTGGGCGTCGAGGCGCTGCGCATTGAGCAGGACGGCCGTAGCTTCGGAGTGACTGCGAGCATTGGCGTTACTGAGATGACGGCGCAGGACAGCGGTACGCGGGAAGTGGTGTCCCGGGCCGACGAGGGAACCTATATTGCCAAATCCCGGGGCCGTAACATGGCAATCGTGGTGCCAGCGCCGCCGGACGTTGAAGAGCCTGACGTGAGCTGAGTCTTACCACCAGCCAGCGGATACACCTGCGAGCCAGATAAGCCTCACGGCCAGGGCCGTCAGCACCACATTAAAGGCATGGTTGAACCAGCGATTGCTCAGGGTCTTCAGCAGGTGCAGGCCTAGCCAGGTTCCGCCAAAGCCGGCGACGATCATCGCCAGGATGAAGGGAATCCAGTCGGGAAAAACAAAGCCGGCCACGGTGAATACCAGCGCCTTTGGCGCATGCTGCAGGGTCATCGCCGTAGCAAAGGTCGAGACTGTCCGAAACCGGTCGGTATGAATCTGTTTGATAAACGCGGCAACCAGTGGCCCTGTGGCGCCCACGAACAGGCTGATAAAACTGGTCAGCCCTGAGGCAAGAAAAACGCCTGCACTGCCAAGGGATCCTTTGGGCAACGGCGGTCCCCAACACAGGTAAAGCACGAACGCCGCGATGGTGAGTTGCCAGATGTGGCTGGGCAGATCGACCAGCAGCCAGGCACCCACCCCAGCCCCAACCACCACACCTGGAGCAAACGCGGCAATCACCTTCCAGTCGATGTGTTGCCGGGTCAGGGCTGCCCGGCCCGCATTGGAGCCCAGCTGAATCATGCCATGGACCGGAATGATCGCAGCCGGAGGCATCCAGCTTGCCATCAGTACCAGCAACAGCACCCCTCCACCAGCCCCCAGGCTGGCGGTGATCATGGAGGTCAGCGTCGAGCTGATGAGCAGGAAAATGGCGACGGCCAGGCTCAGGCTGTCCGGTAGCAGAGTCAGTTCCATTTACAGAATTCCGAGGCATTCAGGGTGTTGGTTCGGCACAGAGCGCGAGTGGCGAGTTCGACATCCGCAACGTAGTACAGGGACGCCAGGCCAAGCCGATCGCGCCCGAGGTTGTGGAAGACCATACCGAAGGCAATGTCTCCGGCAGTGAAGCGCTCCTGGTGTTCGGCAAAATAACGGGCCGGCCTGGAAAGCAGGTCATCGCTGATCAGGGATTCTACCCGGCCAGCTCCGCCATGATAGGCCTGGATCAGCAGCAGCGTAAACAAGCGGTTGCGCTTGTCCTCTGGCAAATGTCCGAAGCGTTCTTCAAATGCTGGCCCCAGATTTCGCGCATTCTGATTCATCAGCTTCAGAGCGCAGTCAATCTGAGCCAGGCGATGCCAGTAGTTCCGGGGCTTGATCTGGCAATCGGACAGCGCGGAAGGCGAGAGCTGGAGAATACCCCGTGCATTGGCTCCGGAATGGGCGCGAGCCTGCCCGCCACTCTCGATCAGAAGCTGGCCGGCGAGATAGACCGGCAGCTCGGTTGGCAGCTGCAGTCGCTGCTGTTCCATTCGTTTGCCATATACATACAGCAGTGCCTCATGCAGCGAGCCCGGTTGCCCGCTGGAAGCGAACGCCAGATCATCCCAGGCTCCCCAGATCCGGTCTGCCGGCAGCGTCCCCAGATAGCGGGCAATAGCTTCGTTGAGATCCACATGGGGCTGATCGCAGGCCAGGGCGAAAGGGTATCCGGTAATGTCGCTCCCGCCCGCCACCCAGGTTTCTGCCCTGCCATCGTCATGCAGGGAACGGCGGATGTCGTTGAGACGTATCTGGGTATCGGTACGGTCATTACCATCGGACATCCACGCGAGAAAACGCCCACGCAGATCAAACAGGATATGCCTGTTTACATCACTGCAGTAGCCCGAGGATTTCAGCACCCACTGGCGAACGGTCA
Source organism: Marinobacter salinexigens (assembly GCF_008370345.1). GTDB lineage: Bacteria > Pseudomonadota > Gammaproteobacteria > Pseudomonadales > Oleiphilaceae > Marinobacter > Marinobacter salinexigens. The sequence goes on from NZ_VTUU01000003.1 coordinate 293,912, forward strand.
GGATGTTGCTGTAGACCCCCTGGCTGGTCCAATAGGGCGATGAGCGAACCACGCGGGTCCATCCCTCATCTTCCGGCGGGTTGGAATCATCGGTGGGTTCAGCGTGAATTGGCCCGCAACTACCTGCTGCCAGGATGAAAATAAGTGCTGCCTGTCGTAGGCTATTGAGTTTGCATTTCATACATGTGCAATCCGTGACCTGCCCGCTTACACAATAACAAACGGAACCCGACATGAAACAATCCGAATACCTGCGCTATGACGCCACCGCCCTGGCCGACCTGATCCGCCGTGGCGATGTATCCTCCAGGGAAGTGTGCGAGGCCGCAGTTGAGCGGGCAACACGCGTTAACGGTACCATCAACGCCATCTGCTATCCCCAATTCACCGAAGCACTGGCTCAGGACTTCCCGAAGGGTGCGCCTTTTTCCGGTGTCCCGATGCTGCTCAAGGATTTGTCCCAGGAACAGGCGGGGCACCCCTGTACCTATGGTAGCCGGGGATTGGCAAAGAATGTGGCACCCCAGGACTCGGAATTCGTGCGCCGTGCCCGGGCCGGAGGACTGACGTTTCTGGGGCGTACGGCGACGCCAGAATTGGGGCTCAAGGCTGTCACCGAATCAGAGCTCTGGGGCCCTTCCCGTAACCCCTGGAACCCGGACCTGACCCCCGGTGGCTCCAGTGGAGGTTCCGGCGCTGCGGTGGCTGCGGGCATCGTGCCCATGGCAGGAGCCAATGATGGTGGTGGGTCCATACGGATTCCTGCGGCCTATAATGGCCTGTTCGGACTGAAACCCTCCCGGGGCCGGATTTCTAATGGTCCATTTGCGGGGGAAGCCTGGACTGGAGCCTCCTCCGATCACGTGGTTTCCCGAACGGTACGAGACAGTGCAGCGATGCTGGATGTTCTCAGTGGCCCCGCGCCTGGTGACCCGTTTGTGATTCCGGCACCTGCGGCGCGGTATTCTGATCTGATCCAGAAATCTCCGGGTAGCCTGAAAATCGGGGTGTTTACGGCATCCCCGTACGACACCGAAGTGGCCCCGGAATGTGTTGCTGCGGTTGAGTCCACGGCCAGAATCCTGGAAAACCTTGGCCACAAGGTTGAATATGCCCGTCCCGAGTTCGACGGTATGGCGCTTGCCCGTTGCTATCTGGGACTCTATTTCGGTGAAGTGTCCGCGATGATGCAGCGGGCCCGGGAGCAGTTTGGTGCCAAAGATGAGGACTTCGAGCTGGATACCCGGCTGCTCGGAATGCTCGGTGACAGCATGCCGTTGCCGGAATACGTTCGCCGACGCCAGCAGTGGAACGAGTTCGCCCGCGCATTGGGCGCCTTTTTTCAGAGTTATGATCTGTATCTTTGCCCGACGACGGGCCAGTTGCCCGCCCGTGTTGGCGAGCTTGATACCCCGGTACATATGAAGCTCGCGGGTAAGCTGATGCTGGCCTTGAAAGCGGGTAAATTAGTGCATCGCACCGGCCAGGTGGATCAATTGGCCATGGAAAGCCTTGGCCGGACACCGTTTACCCAGCTTGCCAACCTCACTGGTACACCAGCGATGTCTGTCCCCATGCACTGGAGCGAGAGCGGGTTACCCGTAGGTGTGCAGTTTGGTGCATGTCACGGTAATGAGGCCGGACTGCTGCAGTTGGCAGCCCAACTGGAGGAGGCCAACCCCTGGTTTGGTCAGTACGAGCGGTTGGACCGCGATTTTTCAGAACAGGGGTTGTGATCTGATTGTTGCACCTCCACGTTTATTTTTGTGCCGAGAACAGGCTATGCTGTTGAACAGGAGGACCTGTTCCTTCCAGACAGACCCTGATGGCATCGAGGAGGCGAGCGCATTATGAACCAACCGATGGCAATCGATGAACTGGTATCTGTAGCACAGGCTGAAGCCATGGGGGAGCTGGATGCGCCCATGATGGCTATTGTCCTGTCCAGTGAGCAAAGCTACGACTTGCCCATCAACTCTCTTGAAACCGATGCCGACAAGGCCCGTTGGGGATTGATCCTCCGGGCTGCGCGCGAGCATGTGGAGGCAGACGCCGTGGCTGTCCTCTACCCGGCATGGACCACCATTCGACAAAAAGCGGAGAAATCAGAGGCAGCGGAAGAATCTTCTGCGGAGAGCGCCGGTGAGGATGGCGAAAATGCTCCGATCGACACTCTGTTTGTGCAACTCCATACCCGGGACCATGTCTACTGGCGTGGTTTTGAGCAGATCCGGGACCCCAAACACCAGCGCATTATCGGTTTCCGCCGCATCAAGGCGCTGTCCACAGATTACAAACGCGATGAAGCGCCCTCGGTGACCGCCTGGCTGAGCACCCTGTTTGAGCCGCTGCCTGAGGAAGGTGAGGAAACCGCTGTTGATCGGGAACTCGCGGACCTTCTGGAAGAACCGGAAGTGACTGCGGCACTCTACCCCAGGCAACTGCGGGCGTTGCACTGAGCCGGACACCGTCAGATCTGGGTTGCCCGTTCAGCAACCCAGGTCAGGCTGGTGATGGCTACGCCCAGCAGAATCAGGGGAACGGCGGCCCGGCGATAGAGAGGGCTGTGCCCGAACAGGTACAGTAGCGGGAAGACGGTGATCAGAAGGGCCAGTTGGCCGAGCTCTACGCCAAGGTTAAATCCGGCCAGGGCGATGGTCAGATTCGCTGTACCGCTGGTCAACCCCGAGAGCACGCTGGCGAAGCCAAAGCCGTGGATGAGCCCGAACCCGAAGGCTAGTTTCCAGGTTTTCCGTCCAAGGAACGGCCATGCCACGTTCAGTGCAGCCACGGCGATGGACAGGGCGATCACCGTTTCAACCCAGGCAATGGGCAGCCTGATGATATCCAGGGCCGACAGCGCCAGTGTCAGGGAATGGGCGATGGTAAAGGCGGTGACGATGCCAGCGAGTTGCATCAGGCGTTCCCGCAATGACGGTTGGGGATGCGCTGATGGTTCCCCGACCACCAGGCTGGCTGGCAGGACGAGGACCAGAAGAAACAGAATGTGGTCCAGGCCGATCAGCAGGTGAATTACCCCTTCATGGATAAACGTGGAAAAGGTTCTCCACGGTTCGGGCTGGTGCCCTTTCAGGGGCAGAACCTGTTTATCCGGGGCCAGCACCGCAAGGCTGGTTTCACCGTCCTGACGCAGCTCCATCAGCCCCCGGTGAAGGCTGTCCCGGTCAAACAGGAGGTTGTAGCCCAGGCGTGCCGGCGGCTCATCTCCGGGGCAGCGCACCCGATACCGACTGGCGACGTAGTGTCCGTCGCTGTGACGGCTGATTCCCCATTGCTGACCATCAAGTTGACAACGTTGCCCCCTGGCAGTTTCCAACGTGAGGCCTCGTTCAATCACGCGGGTTATGTCGGCACGAGTGGCCTGCAGTTCCCGCCAGGTAATCTGCCGGTCGCTGTCGAGGTCTATCGGAACCAGTAACGCGATGTCACGAACGGCGACGTCAATCCGAAGACCTGAACTATCCAGATCGACGTAGAGGAAACTGTCGCTTGCCTTGTGGCCAAAAGCGGTCGCTGAAGCGAGAGCCAAGACGACCAGCATGATCGCCTTGACTACGAACTGACTGTCCATCAGTAGCCCTCCGGATATCTGGCATCGACTTGCTGGTTCTGGTCCAGCCATTGAGAAAGTTCGGTCAGTGCTGATGAGGATTGGCCAGCCATTGCGGCCCTCAACGCCAGCCGGGTGTCCAGAGGTTCACGCTGAGTCTGCCAGTTTTCCAACGCGTATTTGAGAGCGATGTCTGTTTGCCCTTCCACGTCGAGTTTGAAGCGTGAAAATTCCCGTTTGTGCAGCAGGGAACCGCGCCATTGAGCTTCTTCAAATCGCTCCCTGAGGGTCTGCGCGAGTGCGGTGAAGCCGGGATCGCCAGCCTTCTTCAGGGTAATGACCCGAATGACAGACAGTGCATCTACCTGTTCGTACCCCGACGTCAGCGTCAGAACTTCCTCAAACCTTTCGTTCATTAGCAGCCAGTCGGCCAGTTGCGCCCGAGCGTAAAGGTCATCGGGGTTGTCGGTGATGACATTGCTCCAGTGATCTGCCGTCGAGTCCAGCCCCTGCTGCGCGGCGATCTCGGCCAGCGTTCCCTCAGCCCAGACTCGCTCCACCGGGTTTGTGCTGGATGTTGTGGCGAGTTGTTGTGACAGCCAGCGGTAGGCTTTCGGGGCGTCACCGGTCCGGGCCTGGACCAGGGCCCTGCAACTATCGGCGACGAGGCCCGGATAGAGGGCGTCCAGGCTCTGGCAGTGATTTAGCGATTGGGTGTAGCGACCTTGTACCAGTTCAAGGTTCGCCAGGGTCAGGCGAGCCTGAATCCGCTGGCTCCGGTCGGTTGTGTCCGCGAGGACGCGGTTCAGGTCTGCTCTCGCATCTTCAAATCGGTGAAGACTCTGAGCGAGCGTTGCCCGCAGTACCCGAAGCCGGTCATTGATATCCTCATCAGGGACTTGTTGGAATAGCCGGTCTGCGTAGCCCAGGAAACGGGGGTCTCCGGATGCACGGGCCTGTTTGATCAGACTTTGAATCTTGTCTGCTAGTGCATCCCTCGACATGGCGGCTGTCGTGTCTTTCGGGAAGGGGGCCGGAAGCCCGGCCGGCAGCGTCGCAAGGACTGTATCGTCGTGAAACTCCGACTCAATTGGCGCCGGCGAAGCGATGGCCGATGCCGACAGGAGCCAGATCGTCGTGGTCATAACAGCCCTAAAAGCCCAGCCCCGAAGGGCTGGGATAAAGGGCACCGGCGTTACCCGGAGGTTTGGCCGGCACGGAGACACCTTACTGGAGCAGGTCATTGTAGGCCTGCGGGTTGTCGTTATCGTTGAAACTGAAGTCCACCGGATTGACGGGGACGGGCTTCTTGAGCGCGTCGGTAGCTGCGACCTGAGCCTTGACGAACGCGGTGAAATCGACTGTTGGATCAGGTCTGGCACTGTTGCTGCCTGAGTTGTTTGAGCAGCCTGCCAGCAGCATCATGCCTGCTGCGAGAACACTCAATTGGGTTATCAGCTTCATAGCTGGCTCCTGTTAGTTGTTGGGTGAGCCTGCAACAGGCGTTGCCAGGTATGGGAAAGCATCACTCAACTCGGCAGGGTCAAGCTGAACCCCGTCGGTGTAGGCGAGATTGCCATCCGGAGCATCAGAGCCAGCGGCCCCGTCGGTGTAGACGAGTACCCCCATAGCAACGCGGAGTGCGATGTCCACGGTGTCGTCGACCGGTCGGCGTCCATTGGGGAAGCCGGCGTTATCGCCACCCAGTACTCCGAGGTCGTTTTGCGTACCCACAGGCGTGGCCGCAATAGCCGGGTTCAGACGCAGCATTTCCGATGCGGTGACGCCCACTGGCCGGTTAACGCCATCGATGCCCGTCAGGAAGGCGGTGACCAGGTCTGTCCTCGGAAAGTTATTGGGAGCGGTGACCGGGAACAGCACTTCAATCAATTCGGGCAATGTCGGATGGGTTACGTACGTTGCGAACTGGCCGTCATCCGCAGGTTCACTGGCATTGAAGCGATCCTTGTCCTTCAACCCGATCACCACTTCATTAACCAGCGGCATACCGAGCCTGGAGATCTGTGTATAGGCCCCGCCCTCCACAGTGGCGCCCTTGCCGTTTGCCTTGGGTGCCGGGTTGATGATTCTGGCCTGTCGCACGCTGGCTGTTGTCCAGCCACCCAGAACCGGATCCCCGGCAGAGGTTTCTGCCGTTCCGGTCAGGCAACTGGTCGGGACTTCGAGGGCAAGCGAGGTCACGTTCTTGTCTGCGAGATCACCTGCCCCCTCACCATCCCTGGCTCCTAGGGGGTTGGTGTTAACCAGATCGAAGATCTCTCCAAGATTAACCGCGAAGGCTTCTTTCCGCTGGCCGACAAATACTTTGCCGGTGGTTCCGCAGCCCGGTATGGCCATGTCGAAGATGTGGGCGTCGGCGTACCCCGCGTAGTCGGCAAAGGACTTGCCGCCGATGTTGTCCAGGGGCTTTTCGAAGGTGTCTGTGCCGGTGGTCGCATTAGTAATGGTTTGTTGGGTGCCGGTGCGACGGTCTCCGCGAATGACGGTGATGGTGTACTGCTGGCTGAGCTGGACGTTTCCATCTGCGCTCGCGTCACCGATGTTCTTGAGCGGAACCGAGACCATTTCCTGCTGGCCGTCGGGACCTACCGGTAGCTGGATATCGTTGAGGATATCGGTGAACTGGAACTGGAATGTGATGTCTTCCTGCGCGTCACCGGAGTTCTCAATATGAATCTCATAGATGGCATCGTCATCCAGGTCGAAGTAGTTCGGACCGCCGTAGGCGTCCTGCAGAGGCAGGTAATTGGCAATCAGGGTGACGTAGTCCTCCCGTCCTGCTTCATAGCTCCGGAACATGTAGAAATCGGTGCCATCCAGTTTCGGGGTTTCTGTGATGAAAGGTGCTTCCCGGTGACTGGAGGCATAACCGCTAGTGGCACCGAGGCATAGCCCCGAGATGGTAAGGGCGAGGGCTGAGCGTTTGATGGTTTTGTTCATTGCATTTTCCTCGACTGTTTTTGGGTTGTGCCGAGGAAGAAACGCACGAGGTGTCAGTTCAGATGCAGGTGAGTTACAAAAAAAATGGCGGATCCATGCATCCCCATCAAGGAAGTGGGCGTAGAGGTTAGTAAGGACAGATAATGGAGCAAACATGGCAGAACCCAACTCAGATCAGTCCGACCTCATGCACTTGCTGGTGGCTGTCTCCCGGCAGGACCGCGACGCCTTTCACGAGCTCTATAGCAGGGTGGCATCACGCATGTTTGGGGTATGTCTCAAACTTGCCGGCCACCGGGAACTCGCGGAAGAGGCGTTGCAGGAGGCGTTTATCCAGATTTGGCATCATGCCCGGGAATACCATAGTGATCGTGGTTCGCCTATGGGGTGGATGATGACCATCGCGCGCTACCGTACGCTTGATCTGATTCGCTCCCGAAAGGTGCGTCAGACCGGGAGTGATGAGCATATTGACCAAATGCGCGATGAGCGCGCAGGTCCTCTGGATGAGTCACTGAGAAGCGCCGGAGCAGCAGAACTGACCGGCTGTCTGGACGAACTGACCAATGCCCAGCGGGACAGCATCTTGCTGACCTTCTACAAGGGGTTGAGTCACGAAGAGCTATCGCTCGCTCTCAGTTCTCCGTTAGGCACGGTGAAAAGCTGGATCAGGCGAGGACTTTTGGCGTTGAAAAGGTGTCTGGACCAATGAAGAAAACGACCGAACGTGTCGAGACGCTTGCGGCTGAATACGTGCTTGGAACACTCCATGGCAAGGCTAGGCAGGGGTTTGAACGCTGGATGATGGAGTCCGTCCGGGTTCGTCAGGAGGTCTGGTTCTGGGAAGAAAAGCTTGGGGCTCTGGCCTCGGAGGTACCGGAGCAGGTGCCTCCGGTTTCGGTTTGGCATGCGATCGAGAAGCGCCTCTGGCCCGACATCCAGGCAGCGAATGACGAGTCCGGATCCAGCAGTCGCTGGTTGTGGCCTGGTTGGAGTCTGGTGGCGACAGCTGCTGCGATTGTCATGGCTGTTCTTCTGGTGCAGCAACCCCGGCCGTCAGTTGATGGCCAGCTTGCAGGTGCCGTTGTGCAGGCGGATGTGGACGACCCGCTGTGGCTGGTGAGCGAATCCGGCAGAGATCGCTGGCTGAAGTTGAAACCGGTAGCCGCGAATGCGGCTGAGACCGGCAAGGATTATGAGCTCTGGATTGTGCCAGAGGAGGGCGATCCGCTTTCCCTCGGTGTGATCCCCGCAGGTGGTGTTTATCAGGTCACCTTGAACGACGAGGCGCGGGAAAGCCTGTCCCGGAGTAGAACCCTGGCTATCAGTCTTGAGCCCGTGGGTGGTTCGCCAACCGGGGCTCCTACCGGGCCGATACTCCACGTGACCAGGCTCTACGAGCTTTGAGTTGGTCAGTTTGCAGACATCATGTTCAGGCACAGCTGGGCGTTTTGAATGAAGTGGCTGAATGCAGATAGTTGCTGCTCGGAGGGCACATAGTCTCCGGCTGCGTTGTCCGCATAGAACAGCCCGACCAGGCGCCCTCTGGCCTTGAGAGGACCGATCAGCGCGGGGACCCGCCCGAGCCAGCGATCGTATGGTACGCCGGCGGCATTGGCTGCTGGCCGATAGATGGCGCTGGCGGTGTTGGGAAGCAGGCTGCCCAGTGGCCCCGTTCCGTCTCTGGCGATAGTGAATTGTTCGCGCCATTCCTCGGTCCCCCGTCCCCCGACCTTGCGAGGCACCAGCAATTGACCTTCGCGGTCAGTCATCAGCAACGCGACCCGCTGCATACCAATAGCCCGGTGAATACCTTCAATAACCAACTGGCAGATTTCATTGATGTCCGGTTTTTCAGCGAGGGTCTGGGTCATGTCCCGCAGCACCTGCAGTTGCAGTTCGGGATCGATGTCCGGCGCCTTTGAGGTTCCGTTGGCTCCCCCGCTCTGGCTCCCCGGCATCAGTGCCGTCACCTGAGGAATACCCAGGGAAACAGCAACCCTGGCCGCTTCAGAGGCATTTACCTTGATTTGATCCCGAATCGCCGCAGGTGCTACCCCTGTGTCTTTACCAAGCTGTTCAAGCAGCCTGTCCATCTCTGAACCGCTCCATCCATTTTCGGATAGCCGGGCCATTTCAACTGAGTGCCGGACCAGGCTTGCACCAGGAGAATTGGGTTGGCCGGAAGACACCACGTCGCGGATAAACGGGCCCAGAGACCAGGCTTCTACCAGGCCACGGGTGATCTCGGGAAAGGTGGTATGCAGAACAGCCCTTTGGGCCTCGGCCGGCGGTTCTTCCAGACGCAGGCGCTGCTCCAGTTCCGTTGCCTGCTCGGTATCGCAGGACCAGAACGCGAGTTCGCCGATGGTCATCAGCAAGCCGCCGATAAACACCTCTTCCAGAGCCGTCTCGTTTCGTTTCGGCATAAGACACCGGGCCTGTACTGCGGCGTGGATGGCGCGGGCCAGGCAGCGTAGCAAGTGAGGACGGTCATTGCGCTGGAGCAGTGCGTCCACCACCAGAGACGAAATAGCCATGGATTTAACGGCATCGTATCCGATCAGAGTAATTGCCCGGCTAACCGTGCTGACCTGGGTACGGGTCTGGTTGTAAAAGACGGTATTGGAGAGCCGGAGAACCTGCGATGTGAGCTGCGCATCGTTCAGGATGACATTGGCAAGCTCATTCACCGTGCTGTTCTTGCTGTCGGTGAGTTCGTCGATGCGGCGCAGGGTGTTGGCGAGAACCGGTAATTCAACCTTACTGAGGTAATTGACCCAGGCCTGGGTTGAGGTAAGGCGTTCCGTGGGTGTGTTGTTTGTGGTCAAAGTGGCGATCTCTGCCAGAGTGTTTTTAGAGTGTGATCAAGTGACAGTCTAGCAGTGTCGCATCAGGTGTCAGGTAACCGTTTGTGTCGGCTTTATACGGGGATTTACCCATGCCCGTCCCCACACTGTGGCATCGATTCACATTCGGGTTTGATCATTGTTTGCGCTATAATCGCGCGTTTTAGAGTTGCACCCACAAGGCGCTGACTGTGATTGTATTTGACCAGGTACAGAAGTCTTATCAGGTAGGCGGCCGGGCGATCCCTGCGCTGCAGCCTACGGATATGACCATTGAAACCGGCGAGGTGTTTGGCATCGTCGGTCATTCCGGTGCGGGAAAGTCCACACTGATCCGTTTGATCAACCTGCTGGAGCCGCCCACCGGTGGCCGTATTCTGATCGACGATGAAGACATCACCGGATACAACCCCGCCCGGTTGCGGGATTTTCGCCGCAAGGTCGGGATGATTTTTCAGCACTTCAACCTGCTGTCCTCGAAGACGGTTGCGGACAACATTGCCTTCCCGATGAAGCTGGCGGGTACCTACTCGAAAGCTGAAATCCGCGAACGGGTTCAGGAACTGCTGGCCCGGGTCAGCCTGACGGATCACGCTAACAAGTTTCCATCCCAGCTGTCCGGAGGCCAGAAACAACGCGTGGGTATCGCCCGTGCTCTGGCCTGCCGCCCGACCATTCTGCTGTGTGATGAGGCCACCAGTGCACTGGACCCGCAAACCACCCAGTCAGTATTGAACCTGTTGGCGGACATCAACCGCGAACTGGGCCTGACCATTGTTCTGATCACTCATGAAATGGACGTGGTGCGCCGGGTCTGCGACCGGGTGGCGGTGATGGATGCTGGTCGTGTGGTGGAGATGGGGCCGGTGAGTGACGTGTTCCTGCACCCGAAGCACCCGACCACCCGGGATTTTGTCTTCGAGAGCGAAAACATCGATGACGAAGAGCTTGAGCAAGATCTGGCCAAGGCCGATGGTCGTATCCTGCGTCTGACATTCAAGGGCGAGTCTACTTATAAACCGCTGTTGGGCAGTGTGGCCCGGGAATCCGGTGTGGATTTCAGCATCCTGTCCGGTCGTATCGATCATATCAAGGACACCCCCTACGGCCAGTTGACCCTGTCGCTTGTGGGCGGTGACCTGGACATCGCCATGAAGCAATTTGAAGCCGCCGACGTTCACGTGGAGGTCCTGCGCTGATGGAAGCACTACTGAGTAACGTGGACTGGACGGAAATCGGCTGGGCGAGCTGGGATACCCTGGTGATGGTGGGCATGTCACTGCTGTTCAGTGTGGTGATCGGCCTGCCGATTGGTGTGCTGCTGTTCCTCACCGGCAAGCGCCAGTTGCTGGAACAGCCAGTAGCCTATGCGGTGCTGTCGTTCGTGGTGAACGTACTGCGTTCGGTGCCGTTTATCATTCTGCTGATCGTGATGATTCCCTTCACGGTGATGCTGATCGGCACCTCACTGGGTGTTGCCGGTGCCATCCCACCGCTGGTCGCTGGTGGCGCGCCCTTCTTTGCCCGCCTGGTGGAAACCTCCCTGCGCGAGGTGGACCGGGGCATCATTGAGGCGACCCAGGCCATGGGCGCCAGTGTGCGTCAGATCATCTTCGGCGCCCTGCTGCCCGAAGCCCTTCCCGGCATCATTGCCGGTGTGACCGTAACCGCCATTACCCTCGTTTCCTACGCGGCCATGTCTGGCGTTATAGGCGGCGGTGGTTTGGGTGATCTTGCTATCCGGTTCGGTTATCAACGATTCCAGACTGACGTCATGGTGATTACTGTGGCGTTACTGGTGATCTTTGTGCAGGTACTGCAGATGGTGGGCGACCGCCTGGTGCTGTACTTCAGCCGGAAGTAATCACCGTTTGGGGGGAAGCCGTCGACAGACGCTGCTTCCCGAAAAACGCCCGTGAATACGTCCCTGTAGGGCTCGGTCGCGCCATCCCTGGCGCTCCACGTTTTCGGGAAGCAGCGTCTGTCGACGGCCCGAGCCTCCAGTGATCCTTGAAAACAAACGTTCCTATAACAGGAGTACAGGTTATGAATCTGAAGAAGACTTTCGCGGCACTCGCCGCTGCTGCAACATTCTCTGTTGCTGCTTCCGCCGAAGAACTGTCCGTTGCCGCAACTCCGGTTCCCCATGCCGAGATTCTGGAATTCGTAAAGCCGATGCTGGCGGAAGAAGGTGTGGAGCTGGACGTTAAAGTGTTCACCGATTACATCCAGCCGAATATTCAGGTAGACCAGAAGCGGATGGACGCCAACTTCTTCCAGCACCAGCCGTACCTGGACGAATTCAATGCTGGCCGTGGTACCGATCTGGTCACCGTGACCGGTGTTCACGTTGAGCCGTTCGGTGCCTACTCCAGCAAGATTGATTCCCTGGACGCCCTGGAAGACGGTTCCGTAGTTGCCATCCCGAACGACCCCACCAATGGTGGCCGTGCACTGCTCCTGCTGCAGAAAGCCGGTTTGATCAAGCTGGCAGACGAGAGCAAGATCACTGCGACGCCTCGTGACATTGCCGAGAACCCGAAAGACCTGGACTTCAAGGAACTGGAAGCAGCCACTCTGCCGCGTATCCTGAATCAGGTCGATCTGGCTCTGATCAACACCAACTACGCTCTGGAAGCGGGCCTGAACCCGTCTGAAGATGCTCTGATCATCGAAGGTTCCGAGTCTCCTTACGTGAATATTCTGGTTGCGCGTCCGGACAACAAGGACAGCGACGCCATGAAGAAACTGGCTGCTGCCCTGCACTCTGATGCGGTGAAGGATTTTATCCTTGAGAAGTATGAAGGTGCTGTTGTTCCGGCCTTCTGATCCGGGATTGCATCTGTGAGAAAGACCGGTCCTTGTGGCCGGTTTTTTTATGCCTGGAGGTTACTAGCGACACAATTGGCTGAAGTGACGGAACGGTGGGCAGTCATGTCAACGACCGAGACTTAAGCAGGTGCAATAGTTGTCATTCCCAACAATAAAACAAAACGGGTGAAGGTAATGGCAACGTCGAATGGCAACAACCTCAGAAAGCAGATAACAGCCCTGGTCGCAGGGGCCGTGCTGTCTGTCATGGGTACACCGGCGACGGCTGGCTGGTTCGGTAGCAGTGGAAACAGCGACACCAGCCCCGGGAAAACCCGGGATGTGATCTTTGTTGGCAATAACTGGGAAGGCATGATCGATGTTGTGGATGCCTCCAGCTATGACCGGATCGGGCGCATCAACGGTATTCCGGACAAACGCCAGCGCCTGACCGAAATTTACCTCAATCCAGTGCGATTTGCGTTTTTTGAGGGCATTCGCTATCTGATCGGCGAAGGTCACGACCAGTACGTGGATGATATGTACAGCAGTCCGGACGGACGCCTGCTTATTGTCTCAAGGCCGAGCTTTGCCGATGTGGTCGCTATTGAAACGGCAACGGGTGATATTGCCTGGCGCTTTGAGGTGGCAGGCTATCGCTCGGATCACATGGCCATTTCGCCAGACGGCCAGCAGGTAGCAGTATCGGCTTCCACGGGTAACGTGGTGCATATCCTCGATGTTAAAACCGGCACAGAACTGGGGTCATTCCCGACGGGTAATTCCCCCCATGAAAACGTCTACTCAAAGGACGGTTCAAAGATTTACCACGCCAGTATCGGACACGTTTTTACTCCGTTGGACAACGACCTGATGGATTTCACCAAGGGCGAGCGGGTGTTCCAGATAGTGGATGCGGATTCCCTGGAGATTCTGGAGAAGTTCGACTTTGCTGAGAAGCTGAGTGCGGCCGGTTATGACGATCTGAGCCCCGCCATCCGGCCCATGGCACATACCCCGGACGAGCGTTTCTTTTATTTCCAGCTGTCATTCCTGCACGGCTTTGTCGAGTATGACATGGAGGGCGGTAAAATCACCCGGTTGGCACGCCTGCCCAATCTGGTGCCGGATTTGCCCGAAGAGCTCTACGTGAATGACTCGGCTCATCATGGTATTGCGATGAACGGCGCCGGGGATACCCTCTGTGTGGCGGGAACCATGAGTGATTACGTTGCCATTGTTGATCGTGAAACTTTCAGCTACCAGCTGTTGGAAGGCCTGGGCGAGAAACCTTATTGGGTGACGTCCGATGCTTCCGGAAAACACTGCTATATCTCGTGGAGTGGCACGGATCAGATGTCGGTGATTTCCTATAAAACGGCCACCGAAGTGGCCCGAATTGATGTCGGGGATCACCCCCAGCGAATCCGCGAGGGGCGAGTCCCGAGCGATTGGTAAGGGTCAGTCACCGCCCCAATTGGTCTTGGGATCCGGTGTCATCCTCAGATAGGATTTCACCGCCTTGTAGCCTTTCGGGAAGCGTTGTTTGATCTCCTCCTCGTCCTGCAGGGATGGAACGATGACCACATCGCCGCCACTTTCCCAGTTACCCGGGGTGGCGACCTTGTGTTCGTCGGTCAACTGCAGGGAATCGATCACCCTGAGAACTTCGTTGAAGTTGCGGCCGGTGCTGGCCGGATAAGTGATGATCAGGCGCACCTTTTTGTTCGGGTCGATGACAAACAGCGAACGTACCGTCAGGGTGGCGTCGGCGTTCGGATGGATCATGTCATAGAGTTCCGAAACCTTGCGGTCTTCATCGGCGATGATCGGGAAGTTGACCGCGCATCCCTGGGTTTCCTCGATATCCTTGATCCAGTCCTTGTGGGACGGGACCGGGTCGACACTCAGGGCAATGGCTTTGACATTGCGTTTGGCGAACTCGTCTTTCAGTTTCGCGGTGAGCCCGAGTTCGGTGGTGCACACCGGGGTAAAGTCCGCCGGGTGCGAGAACAGCACACCCCAGCTGTCGCCCAGCCAGTCATAGAACGAAATCATGCCCTCACTGGAGTCCTGTTGGAAATCCGGTGCGGTATCTCCCAGACGTAAGCTCATAGATGTTCCTCCTTTGATGGTGCTTCCGAAAGCTCCGAACACCCCACGAGTTTGGATGTGGAATGTTTCGGGCCTATACGGTCTATCTGTGATTTACGAGGCCGGAATGCAAGGGGGTCAATCCTTACCGGACATTGCCTGTTTTTCAAAATGCTCTTTGGTGAGTTTGAACACCACCGGGCTGAGCAACGCCAGTGCAATCAGGTTAGGCAGTGCCATCATGGCGTTCAGGGTATCGGCTACCAGCCAGACGAAACCCAGATTCAGGGTGGCGCCAAGTGGGATGGCCAATATCCACGCAATCCGGTACGGCACGATGGCTTTCACGCCGAACAGATACTCGACGGATCGTTCGCCGTAAAACGACCACCCCAGGATGGTGGTAAAGGCAAATACCGCCAGGGCAATGGCAACCACATAGTTTCCGATACCGGGAAGGGCCTCGGCGAAGGCCATGGAGGTCAGCTCAGCGCCTGATACACCCGACGTCCAGGTGCCGGAGGTAATGATGACCAGACCGGTGATAGAGCAGATGATGATGGTGTCGATGAAGGTACCGAGCATGGCCACCATACCCTGGTTGATCGGGTTCTTGGTCTGTGCGGCAGCGTGGGCAATAGGGGCGGAGCCCAGCCCCGCCTCGTTGGAGAATACGCCGCGGGCAACCCCGAAGCGGATAGCTGCCCAGACAGCAGCGCCGGCAAACCCGCCTTCTGCGGCGATCGGGCTGAAGGCATGTTCAATGACAAGGGCCAGCGCGTTGGGGATTTCTGCCGCGTTGATGGCCAGTACCACAAGGCCCGCCACCAGATAGGAAATGGCCATGAGTGGCACCAGCGCACTGGCTACGTGGCCAATTCGGCGGATGCCGCCTATCAGCACGGCGCCGACCAGCACCATCAGTATTACTCCGGTTGCCCAGTGCGGCAGGCCGAAGTTGGCTTCCATCACATCCGCCACTGAATTCGCCTGTACCGTGTTGCCGATGCCAAATCCGGCGATGGCTGCAAATACCGCAAACAACAGGCCAAGCCAGGCCCATTTGGGGCCGAGACCATTGCGAATGTAGTACATGGGGCCGCCAACATGGGCGCCGCGCTCATCCACTTCCCGGTAGCGAACCGCAAGCACCGCTTCGGAATACTTGGTGGCCATGCCCACCAGGGCGGTCAGCCACATCCAGAACAGGGCGCCCGGGCCACCGAGGAAGACCGCGGTGGCAACGCCCGCAATGTTTCCCGTGCCCACCGTGGCAGACAGGGCGGTCATCAGTGCCTGAAACGGCGGGATTTCCCCCTCAGACTCGGCACCGGTTGCGCTTCGGCCCTGCCACAATAGCCGGAATCCGGCACCGAGTTTCAGTACCGGCATCAGTTTGAGCCCCAGACTCAGGAACAGACCCACGCCAAGGATCAGCACCAGCATGGGAGGCCCCCACACCAGAGAGTTGATTTGACTGACAAAGGATGAGATTGCTTCCATGGGGGTCTCCCGTTGTTGGCGTGTTTTTTTAGTGACTGTATTAGTTACTATGCCCTTGTGAGGCTTAACCCTTTGAGTTTAAGTGAAAATCATTATCTGTAAACCTGAACAGGTCAAAACTGACCGGGATCAGCTCCCGTTAAAGTGGATGCGATTGTGTTTTCCTTTCCTCCCCGCATTGCCTATGTTTATACACAGGGGCCCCGGAAAGCGGCTCACATCTGAATGCAACGGGGAGGAGGGCTGCCCATGCGATCACTGAAAGTCTCGGATGTTATGTGGAATCATATCGAACCGATTCGATGTGGTACGCCGTTGACCCGCGTTGTGAAGGCCCTTCTGCACAACCACGTCACCGGGTTACCGGTGGTGGATGAACACCGCCATGTCCTTGGGTTCGTCTCGGAACAGGATTGTATCCATGCTCTGCTGGTGAGCAGTTACCACTGTGAAGGTGATCCGATTGTGGACGATGTCATGTTTCGGGAGCCGGTCACGGTTTCAGCGGAAATGGCGGTGGTGGATCTGGCCCAGAATCTTGGTGCGGGCAAGCCCAAGGTCTACCCCGTGGTGGATCATGGCAAACTGATCGGCGTTGTCACCCGGTCAGCAATTCTGTCAGAGCTGGCCCGGGCCGGGTGTGGTATCGACGCGCCGAAATTCGCCGGATCGGCCAGTTAGCTGCGGTTCAGTCAGATCAGGAGCCAAAGCCCCAGATCAGGCTGAAATCCATGGAAGGCATGATTTCGGGCTCTTCCAGAGCCCGGATGTTGTATTCCAGCAGGCTGGTGTCCCGCTCAAACGTTCCGCTGTAGCGGTTACCCCTGGGCCCGAATATAGCTTTAACGAACGGGCCACGGGCTCGCACAGGGCGTGCTGTCACCACACCCACTTCATTATTGTCGAGGCGTACAAGAATCCCGGGCGGATAGTCCCCCAGAACATGTAACAGGGCTTTGGGAATGGCGGGGCGGAAGCTGCCATCAGCAAGGTTGGCAATGAGTTTTCGGGCATCGGTCACGTTCATCCGGTGCCGGTAAGCCCGCTTGGTTATCATCGCAACATACCGTTCCGAGAGTGCCAGAATTTCCGCCTCCGGGCGGATTTCCGTACCACTGAGTCCCTTGGGATAGCCGCTGCCATCGGCCTGCTCATGGTGCTGGGCAATGATGGTCAGCAACAGGTTGTTGCTGATGCCGGCGGCCTTCAGGGCCTGGATACTGCGTTCAGGGTGTTTTCGGATGACCTGTCGCTGTTCGTCGGTGAGTACCTTGTTGGAAGCGTTTAGCTGATCAGCAACCGGGATTAGCGCCAGATTGGCTGTCAGGGCAGCGGCTGTCAGGACACTGGCACGTTTTTCTTCGAGCCCGAACTGGCGGGCGATGAAATGGCTGAGAATGGCGTAGAAGAGGGTTTGTTCCAGGCTTGTCGGGCCGATGGAGTAGAGATGCACTAGGGCAAGGCTGGCGTCCGGGGCTTCATCGCACATCCGCTCGACCATCCGGCCCAGGCCCAGCAGCCGTTTTTGTGCTGATGGATCGACGTTGGTGATGGCCGCCAGGGTTGCCTCCAGCGCCTGCAGCAAGTCGGGATAGTCGGAGAACGGGTTTCGTTTCCGGCTGTCCTCGAACACTTCCTCGTCAGGCCGTTCGATTTTCCGGGGTTTGAAGCGGCCCCGCTCGAACAGTTGTTCCAGTTGTGTGTCGGTCTGGATCACATAGCCCTGGCGCAGCAGAACGTTGCCGTCCGCGTCATAGACATTCCAGGGCAGCGGGCGGCCCAGTTCCAGGGCTCCGGGTGCGATCCGTATAAGATTATCCAATTCAGGGGTCCTGATTACTGCTTATTGTTCAATAGCCCAGTTTAACCCTGAAAAGCCCCGGTACTCCAGATGGCTATGAAAGGCAGATTTTCTGCCTGAGGACCTGGTGAGACATCAGGTATCAGTGATGGGCCTGGGCGGATGTGCCTGGGTGGAAGGTGCGAACCGGAAAAGCCGCCACCCCAGAAGCGTACTCGCGGAAACCAACCCGACCGTGAGCCCTACCCAGAAGCCTGCGGCTCCCATGGCTTCGGTTATGGCGTTGGTAAACGTCAGCGCATAGCCCAGTGGCAGGCCCAGTCCCCAGAACGAGAACAGCATTATAAACATGGGGATGCGTGTATCTTTATAGCCTCGAAGGGCGCTGATGCAGGTGACCTGGATAACATCGGCAATCTGGAACAGAGCGGCGAAGGCCAGCAGACGGACACTCACCGCCCGAACATCCGGATCCGCAGTGTAGAGCGCTGCGATACTGTCGGTAAACAACCAGAGTGACGTTGCGAACACCAGCGCCGTGGTTGCTGCCAGTATCAGGGAGCTGCGGGAAATCAGGCGTGCGGTATCCGGTGCTCCAGCCCCCATCAGGAAACTGATTCTCAGGGTCAGCGCCATGCCGATACTCAGAGGCAGCATGAACAGCAGGGAAACCACGTTCAATGCAATCTGATGGCCGGCTACAACGACCGGTCCAAGTGGAGCGATAAATAGTGCGATGACGGCAAACATACTGGCTTCCACGAAGATTGTGAAGCCGATGGGGATGCCTATTTTCAGAATGTAGGCAAGGCCTGTCTTGTCCGGCTTGGCCCAGTCAGCAAGCAGGTGGAAGCTGCGGTAGACCGGGCTTCTGTTGAGGTAAATCAGCAGCGCGATGGCTGCAACGCTGTTGGACAGGGCCGTTGCCCAGCCACAGCCAATACCTCCCATGGCGGGAAGTCCGAGCTTGCCGTAGATGAAGATGTAGTTCAGGGGCAGGTTTATCAGGGTGCTCAAAACAGAGAAGGCCATGATTACCCGGGTGTGGCCCAGGCCATCAGTAAGCCCTCTCAGGGCTGTTATCAATAACAGAGCTGGCACGCCCCAGCAAAAAGCATCGAGATAGCCCTGGGTAATGCGGGCAGTGTTGGGTTCCAGTTCAAGCCTGGCCAGGACCGGGTGGACATTGGTCAGCAGAAGGATCATCAACACCGTACCGGCTGCCGCGAGGTACAGCCCCTGCCAGGTCGTGGGCATAACCTTTTCGACCGTACGGGCGCCGTTAAAACCGGAAATAATTGGCTGTAATGCACTGAGGGTGCCCACGAAGAACAGGAACAGTGGCATCCACAGGCTACCGCCAATACCCACGGCGGCCAGGTCTTCGGCACTGGCGTGTCCGGCCATGATGGTATCAATCACGCCATTGGCCATCTGTGCGATCTGCGCAATCAGAATGGGGCCACCCAGTATGGAAAGGGTGCGCCATTCAGAAAGGGTCCGGGGTATCAGAGGTTGGCGGGCTTCCGGCAGTGGCTGATGGGTTTCATCCATAATCCAGGTAGTGTCCTTTGCATTTGTAAGACCTGATTGCGGGAGCGAAATAGTACTCGATCAGGGCCCGGCTCCGCATCGGGGATTTCCCTGCCCGCTGACACTGTGAGGCAAAACCGTTACAGTACGCGCCTTGATCAGAACAGGTAGTGAAGCGATGGGTTTACTGATTTTTGTCACGGTCCTCTGGGCATTTTCATTCAGCCTGATCGGCGAGTTTCTTGCCGGCCGGGTAGACAGCGATTTTGCGGTCCTCAGCCGCGTATTGCTTGGCGCCCTCGTATTCCTGCCGTTTACCCGCTGGCGAGGCGTACCCTCCGGTATGAAGCTGGGAATCATGGCGACCGGTATGCTGCAGTTCGGGATTACCTACCTGTGCCTGTACCGCTCGTTCAGTTATCTCACTGTGCCCGAAGTCCTGCTCTTCACCATCTTCACGCCCCTGTACGTTACGTTGCTGGATGATGCCCTGTTCCGCCGCTTCTCTCCCATAGCGCTGGTCGCCGCCGCGATCGCCACGGTGGGCGCGGGTATTATCCGCTATGACGGGCTCAGCGAAGACTTCATTACCGGCTTCCTGTTACTGCAGGTGGCCAACTTTACCTTTGCTGCAGGCCAGGTAGGGTACAAGCATGTGATGCAGCACTACACGCTGGAGCTTCCTGCGTACCGCACCTTCGGCTTTTTCTTCTTTGGCGCACTGGTCATCGCCCTGCCCTCATTCCTGGTGTTCGGTAATCCCGACAAATTGCCTGCAACCGGGCTGCAGTGGGGCATTCTCGTCTGGCTTGGATTAGCGGCGTCCGGTCTGGGTATGTTCCTGTGGAATCGGGGAGCCTGTCGTGTAGATGCGGGTACCCTGGCCATCATGAACAATGCCCTGGTCCCTGCCGGGTTGCTGGTTAACCTGCTGATCTGGAATCGTGATGCAGATCTGGTCCGCCTCGCGGTTGGTGGTGCTGTGATTGCCTTCTCGCTTTGGGTCAATGCCCGCTTCCGTTCTCGTGCCCGCCTGGTAAATGCCTGATAAGTAGTAACACGGACTAAGGTTTTTGCCGGCCTGGCCGTTAAGTTTGCTTACGCAGGGTAACTTTTGACGAATATCAAATGTGTTCGTTTGAGTATACCCTTGCGACTCTTTCCAGCTCCCTCGAGCACCGCTGACATAGAGAACAGGCAGGCGAATGCGTACAAATCTCCCGGTAACCCAACGAGAAGTGATGATGAAGGACGGTGGGCGGTTGATCACAACCACCGATCTTAAGGGCGTAATCACCTACTGCAACGACGAATTTGTAGAAATCAGCGGCTTCTCCCGGGACGAACTTGTCGGCCAGGCGCACAACATCATCCGCCATCCTGATATGCCACAGCCGGTATTCAAGGGTATGTGGGACTATCTCAAAGCCGGAAAATCATGGATGGGGGTGGTCAAGAACCGAGCCAAGAACGGCGACTTCTATTGGGTGAGTGCCTATGTAACCCCGATCCTCGACGGAGGAAAAATGGTGGGTTACGAATCCGTGCGCGTGGCTCCGACGCGGGCACAGGTGGCCCGGGCAGAGAAGCTGTACGCCCGTATCTCGGCCGGAAAATCCGCCATGAGTGGTGCTGGAAGGCTCAGGTCCATGTTTGCTTCGGGCTGGCCCTTCCTGGTTTCCCTGGTGCTGAGTCTTGGTGCCCTGAGCCTGAATCAGCCATGGCTTTCAGCAGGTCTGATTGTGATTGGCCATTTGCTGGGTATCGGGTTGGTGCTCGGCTCCATTACCGGTCGTCTCAAACGACTGCTTGCCCTGCGGCCGGATGCGTTCCAGGATGCAGTGGTGTCGCGTACTTACAGTGATGAGATCGGGTTGTTCGGACGCCTGTCGATGGTGCTGATGAGTGAAGAGGCGCGGATTCGCACCGTGCTTGCACGCATAGAAGATCAGGCCGAACTGCTCTATGAGCATGCCCGGGCGTCCCACGGCTACATTCGGGATGGTGCGGACGCCATAGCACGGCAACGGGCGGAAACCGAACAGACTGCGTCAGCAATCACCGAAATGACGGCCTCCATTCAGGAGGTCACTGAGTCGGTGACCGGCAATGCGCGGGCCGCGGAAGAAGCGAATCGTCTGGCGGGTGTGGGCAGTGACCGCAGTTCCGAAGCGCTGGATGCGATAGAAGCCCTGGTGACCCGGGTGAATGGAATTGGCGACACCATCGGCAAGCTGGGCGAGTCCACCAACAGTATTGGTGATGCAGCCAGTCTGATTTCAGAAATTGCTGACCAGACCAATCTTCTGGCGTTAAACGCTGCTATCGAGGCGGCTCGCGCGGGTGAACAGGGCCGGGGATTTGCCGTCGTGGCCGATGAGGTCCGCTCTCTGGCAGCCAGGACCCGGGAATCAACGGTGAAGATCCAGGAAGTGATCGATGATTTCCGGACTCAGGTAGATTCCGCTGTGCAGGCTACCCGGGATGGTGAAGCGGTTGCGGGTCAGGGTCTGGAGAAGGTGCGGGAAGCCGAGAATTCCCTGCGTGATATTGTCACCTCTATCGGCACCATCTCCGACAGCTTCATCAGTATGTCGGCAGCATTCGAGGAACAGAGCCAGGTCTCCGAGGAGATCAACGGCCAGATCGTCAACATTGCCGAGCTGGCGGATTTCAGTGATCAGCAGGCGGATTCAGCGAAGCGCAGCAGTGACGAGCTGAGTTCCATGTCCCGTGGCCTGAAAGATCTTGTTTCCCGTTTTATCAGTAAAAACTGACGGTTAAATCACAGCGCCTGCCGGAGCTGCATTTTCAGGGCACTCCGGCACTGGCATCAGCCTGTGAGTGCTGGCAGAATCCCGCCCCAATTGCCGGATTGAACATCCGGTATACAACGATTTTCGTATTCCCTAGCCAAAAGCACAGGAAAACATCATGAACAACCCCACCCCGGCTTCGAACAACGGAGCGGCTCGTGGCCTCTGGTCTTCGCGACTGGCCTTCATTCTCGCTGCCACCGGTTCTGCCGTCGGCCTTGGTAATATCTGGAAGTTCCCCTACGTCACTGGTGAGAATGGTGGCGGTGCCTTCGTAATCGTGTATCTGGTGTGTATCGCCGTACTTGGTATTCCCATCATGATGGCCGAAGTTTTCGTTGGCCGTAATGGTCGTCATAACCCGATTACCAGCATGCGACTGGTTGCCGAGCGCAATCTGCGTTCGCCCATGTGGCGGATCTCAGCCATCGTCGGCATGATTGCCGCATTCGCTATTCTGTCGTTCTACTCAGTGATTGGCGGTTGGGCTGCGTCCTATATCGGTCATGCTGCCCAGGGCGATTTTACCGGCGGTACCGCCGAGTCGATTGGTGATCTGTTCGGTGGCTTGTTGGCTAGCCCGGGTCAGTTGCTGATCTGGCACACGGTATTTATGGCACTGGTCATTCTGGTGGTGTCCCGTGGCCTCAAAGGTGGTCTGGAGCGTGCTGCGACCATCCTCATGCCTGCTCTGTTCCTGTTGCTGATTGTGGCTGTGGGTTATGCGACGACCACGGGACACTTTGGCGAGGCCGTAGATTTCCTGTTTACACCGAATTTCGGTGCACTGACCATAAACGGTGTCCTGATCGCCCTGGGTCATGCGTTCTTCACCCTGAGCCTGGGTATGGCCATCATGATGGCGTACGGTTCCTACCTTGGCCGGGACGTTTCCATCGCCCGGACGGCTGTCAGTGTGGCCCTGATGGATACCGTGGTGGCCCTGATGGCTGGATTGGCAATTTTCCCGGTGGTGTTCGCCAACGGGCTGGAAGCCGGTGCGGGCCCTGGCCTGATTTTCCAGACGCTGCCGCTGGCGTTCGGTAACATGCCCATGGGCGGTCTGTTCGGCACCCTGTTCTTCGTGCTGCTGCTGTTTGCAGCCTGGACCTCCGGTATTTCACTGCTTGAACCGGTTGTGGAATGGGTGGAGGAGAAAACCTCTCTGGCCCGCTCCAGCAGTGCAATTCTGGTGGGTGTTCTGTGCTGGGCGCTGGGTATTGCCTCTATCCTGTCGCTAAACCTGTGGTCAGACGTTACACCGCTGGATATGTTTGCGCGTTTTGAAGGCAAAACGATTTTTGATCTGCTGGACTTCTTCACCGCCAACGTGCTGCTGCCGCTGTCAGGCCTGTTGACGGCGATCTTTGTGGGCTGGTTTGTGGCCAAAGAATCGCTGATGCGGGATCTCAATCTCGAAGGTGCTGGCTTTGCTCTTTGGCACAACCTGATCCGGTTTGTAACGCCGGTGGCAGTCATCATTGTCTTTATCTACAACCTGACGGCCTGACCGATACGGTTGCAGGAAAGCACGAAAACACAAAGGGCCCGTCAGTGACGGGCCCTTTGTGTTTCTCGGTCAGAAGAACAGGTTGGGTAGCCAGGTGGCGATTTCCGGGAAGATCATGATCAGGATGATGCCGACGATTTCCACGATGACGAATGGAATGATCGACTTGTAGATATCCTTCATGGTGATCCACGATGGCACCACGCCCTTCAGGTAGAACAGGTTGAAGCCGAAGGGCGGCGTCATATAGCCGATTTCCATGTTGATCACGAACAGGATGCCGAACCAGATCGGATCGAAGCCCAGGGATTCGACGATGGGCATGAACACTGGCAGGGTAATCAGCATGATACCCACCGGATCCAGCACCATGGCCAGCAGGAACACAATCACCATCATCGCGATGATGATGCCCCAGGGACCACCTGGAATCATGGACATCAGACCTTCAATCAACTCCTGCGCACCCATGCTCTGATACGCTGCACTGAACGCGTGAGCGGCAAACAGAATCCACAGGATCATACCGGTGAGTTTGAAGGTGCGGATGGCGGCTTCCTGCAGAATGCTCCATTTGAACTGGCGATAAACCGCCGCAGAGATCAACGAGCCGAGCACACCCATGGCGGCAGCCTCAGTTGGGGTGGTAATGCCGCCAATAATGGAACCCAGTACCATCACAACCACACCAATCGGCAGCAGTACTGCACGCAGTGCCCGGAACTTTTCCGGCCAGGTGCCACGCTCTTCCTTTGGCAATGCCGGGGCCAGTTCCGGCTGCAGATGGGCGCGAACCAGTATATAGATAGCCGTCAGTACCATGAGCAGTATGCCCGGCATTATCCCTGCCGCAAACATCTTGCCTACGGATACGCCGGTGATCAGCGCGTAGAGGATCATCAGGATGCTGGGAGGGATCAGGATGCCCCAGCCACCACCGGTATTTATAACGCCGAGAGCCATGTTCTTGTCGTAACCACGCTCAAGCATAGAGGGCAGAGCAATGGTGCCCATGGCCACAACCGCAGCGCCACTGATACCCACCATGGCTGCAAACACGGCACAGATACCCAGGGTGCCCAGGGCGAGTCCGCCTTTCAGTCCGCCGCACCAAAGATGCATCATCCGATACAGGTCTTTGGCCACGCCCGTGCGTTCCAGCACCATCGCCATAAAGACGAACAGCGGAATAGCCACCAGTGTAAAGCTGCCCATGGTGCCCCAGATCTGGGAGGCCACCATGTAGAAGGAGTCGAAGCCCCAGGTGAAATACAGGAAGACAACAGACACACCGCCCAGCACAAATGCCAGCGGCAGGCCCAATAGCAGGAAAAACAGCAGAGTGCCGAAGAACAGCAGGGTCAGGACTTCAATGCTCACAGCTGCTCTCCTTCAGATTCGTTCTCATCAGGGGTGTAGTAATCCAGATTGAAGGCAACCGCGATGTCCTCCAGAAGTTTGACCAGGCCCTGCAATACCAGCAGCGCAGTACCAACGGGAATGGCGAGCTTCACGGGCCAGATTGGTGGGTTCCAGGCGGAGTAGGAGGTTTCCCAGCTGGAAATGGACTCCCGCGCCATATCAATCCCGAACCACAGTAGTGCCAGGGTAAAGATGAAGAACACCACGGAGGTTAAAATATCGGTAAACGCCCGCTTACGGGGAGGCATATGGGAATGCAACAGGTCCACGTTCACGTGGCCCCGGTGGGCCATGATGTAGCCCCCGGACATCACGGCATAGATCCCAAAGAGCATCTGAGTAAGCTCATTGGTCCATACCGTCGGCGAATTGAGGAGATAGCGGAAGCCCACCTCAAGCAACAGAAACGCGAACATGGCAAACACGAGCAGGGCTATCCATCGCCCGATAAAATCATTGAGACGGGTAACCCCTCTCATGAAGGCGGAAATCATCGCACCCATGGCACTCTCCGTACGATCAACAGTGTCCAGGAGGACGTTGGTTCAGGGGGATAAAAAAGGCCGGGGCTCAGGGCCCCGGCCCTTGCAACTCAATCAGTGAGGCTTAGAGGTAGCCAAGATCAGACAGGTAGGACTTGAGCATGTCGAGAGCCTTCTTGGCCTCTTCGCTGCGCTCGCCTTCAGCGTCCCACATGGTCTGGGCTGTTTTCACCAGATTGTCCTGAACCTCGTCCGGAAGCTTGTTCACCTGAACGCCCTGCTCGGCGATGGCCTTGGCCAGAGTGATGCGCTCCTTGTACTGGTACTCATTGGTACGAATCCAGAATTGCTCGTTCAGGGCATCCTTGACGATTTTCTGCATGTCTTCCGGAAGCTTGTCGAGTGCCTTCTGGCTGACGATGAAAACGTCGGTACCGGCGATGTTCAGTGCTGGCTGAACGTGATATTTCGCAACTTCGTAGAGGCCCATGCTGTAGGCACCCTGTGCGGCACCCCAGTGGGCGCCGTCTACAATACCGGAGTCCAGGGCGGAGTACAGTTCGCTGCCCGGAATGTAGGAAGCGGCAGCACCGGCTTCAGTCAGGAATTTCTGGAGCGCGCCGGAGGAGCGAATTTTCAGGCTGGTGAAATCATCCCAGTTGTTGATCGGCTTCTTGACCACCATCTCGGTCGGGTAGACCTTGTCGGTTGCCCAGTAGACGCCGTATTTGGACGCTTCGTCACGCAGCATCTGCTCGAAGCCCAGGTTCTGGTGGAAATATGCAGCTTCCCAAACGTTGCGGAAGGCGAAGGGCAGGCCAGAAGCGATACCTGCGAGAGAAATTTTGTCCTGAGCGTAGGCCGGAGAAATGGTGCCCATCTCCAGGATGCCGCGACTCACTGCGTTAAAGGTCTCCTTTGCTTTGAACAGAGAGCCTGCTTCGTAAAGCTGGAGCTTGAGGCGACCATCGGTGCGCTCTTCGAGAACCCGCTTGATGCGTTCAAGGCTGTCAGTGTAGGAGCTGCTGGAGCCGGGCCAGTGAGACTGGACCTTCCAGGTGAAGGTATCTTGTGCAACGGCGGGTGTTGCGCTCAGTGCCGCGGCGGTTCCCAGGGTCAGAGCTGACGCATAAACGGTCAGGGTTTTTCGTAGATTGGCGATGAGCTTCATGACTGTGCCTCACTCGTTGTTGTAATGATTGTTGTTCCGGTTGTTTAAAACTCTTCCGAGAGCTCTTTTGAAAAGCTAAAGTTTCACTGTGCGAAACAATTAATTGCACAGTGAATCTCGAATTTCTGAATCTATCACAAGATCCAGTTATTGCAATAGCACGATTATAGATATCTGGTCTTACCTCTCCTGGCCTTCCCAGTACGGCGTGCGCAGTTCCCGCTTGAGGATTTTGCCAATCGTCGATCGGGGCAGTTGCTCCCGAAATTCAATTCCCGACAGGCGCTGGGTTTTGCCAAGGCGTTCATTCGCCCATTCCAGGATCTCGGATTCCGTGGCCGTGGACTCCGGTGTCGTTACTACCAGCCCGAGCGGGGTTTCACCCCATTGTTCGCTGGGTACACCGATGACAGCGACATCAGCTACCTTGGGATGATTCAGTACGACTTTCTCAAGGTCTGCGGCGTAGATGTTGAAGCCACCGGAAATGATCATGTCTTTGCGCCGGTCGAGGATATAAATGAAACCATCGTTATCCATCCGGCCCATGTCGCCACTCCGGTAGAACACGTCGCCTTCAGGGCTGGTCCATAGCATTTCCTCGGTTTGTTCAGGGCGGTTCACATAGCCGCGCATCATGGATATGGCGCGACCGACAATTTCGCCGATCTCACCCCGAGGTACTTCACGTCCGCTTTCATCAATGATGCGGACTTCCGCACCTTCGGTAGGTACACCCACAGAGTCCCATTTATCCGGGAACGTATTGCAGTCGAGGCTGGTTGAAATTCCGCCCTCGGTGAGGCCATAGATTTCCCGGACGCTGCCGGGCCACCTGGCAATGGCATCGGCAATGACACCGGTGCGCAGCGGTGCACTGGTGCAGAGTTTCAGTTTGTAGCTGCTGAGATCGAAGCGGTCGAACTCGGGGTCCGAAAGAATGCGCTGGTATTGCACAGGAACCAGCATTGCATGAGTGACACGGTATTGCTCTGACAGTTCCAGGAAACGCCGCGCATCAAACTTGGCCATAGTCACCAGAGTGCCGCCAAAGAACAGCGTAGGCAGTGCGGATACAAGGGTGGTGTTGGAATAGAGCGGCGTGGAAACCAGGTTGATGGCGTCACCGTCGAGACCAAAACGACTCATGCGTACCAGTTGGCGCTGGCGGAATCGGTAATCGTGCAGGATGCCTTTCGGTGTGCCAGTGGTGCCTGAGCTGTAAATAATATTAAACGGATCATCCAGTGATACTTCTGCGGGATTCGGGGTTGAACTCGCCCCCTCCAGCCAGTCAGAGATGGATGAGCCGATACCTGCTCCGTCGTCATCCAGGGCGATGATACGGTCTGCAGGCAGGGATGTCTGGTCGCGGAATTCGGACAGCAATTCCCTGTTTTTGGCAGATACAAACAGGAAGCGTGCACCGCAGTCGGCCAGCATCAGGCCCAGGGCTTCGGCGCTGGCCATGCCAGACAGCGGCACCATGCAGCCACCGGCCGTCAGCGTGCCAAGGTACAGGGCGACGTAGTTTGCGCTGTTCTCCGACAGCGCGGCCACGGTGTCTCCGCGCGTTAGCCCGGCATCCCGCAGCCGGTTTGCGATCTGGTTGACCCGGGTCAGCAGATCCTGCCAGTCCAGGGTGCCGCTCTCACTGATGACGGCGGGTTTGCTGCCCTGAAGGCTGGCGAATTGCTGGATCCTGTGTCCGATAGGTTCCATGGTTTCGTCGGAGGTTACCGGGGCGTAAACAGGCATTTCACTCAAGCTATTTGTCATTTTTGTTACCTCGTTTGATTTCGAGTTTTGTCTGGTGAAATTAGTTTTCAATTATATTGACTCAAAACCGGGGAGCGTGACAAATTAAAGAAAATGAAAAACCGTATGTATAAAAACAAAACTGAACGTTGAGGAGTTTCGGCATGGATCGTTTTGATCAGCGGGTTGCCATTGTGACCGGAGCTGGCAGCGGCATCGGCAGTGCAACAGCCCTGAGGCTGGCACGGGAAGGTGCGCACGTAGTTATGGCGGATACCTCCGAGGCTGGTCTGCTTGAAACTGAGAATATGATGCCCGAGGGCAGTCGATACCTGCGCCGTGTTGTTGATGTGGCTGATGAAGGACAGGTTCAGTCTCTGGTTCAGGAAACTGTAGATACATTTGGCCGGATCGACGTGCTTTGCAATATCGCGGGCATTGCCAGTATCACCGGTGGCCATCCGCCGGTTACCGGGAACGACCGCGGTGAGTGGGACAAGATCCTTTCGGTAAACCTGATTGGCACCATGTTGCTGATCAAGCATGTAGCGCCTCACATGCAGAGCCGGGGGCTGGGAGCCATTGTGAACACCGCCTCGGTTGCCGGTATTCGTTCCGGGGCGGGCGGCAATGCCTACAGCGCCTCGAAGGCAGGTGTGATCAATCTCACCATGACCGCAGCTTGTGATCTCGGCAAAGACAACGTCCGGGTTAATGCCGTCTGCCCCGGGCTGGTTGAAACCGGCATGACCAAAGCCGTGTTCGATTACGCCAGGGCCAATGAAAAGGCCCATAAGCTGGGAGCTCGTTGCGAGCTTCGGCGCTACGGGGACCCCGAGGAAATCGCGGCCGCCATACTGTTTCTTGCCAGTGACGACGCCAGTTACATCACCGGCCAGGCGTTACCGGTGGACGGTGGTAATACCGCATCTCTTAACCTGCCGGGAATGAAAGTCTGATGAGCGAACAACAGGGTCACATCACCAGCGCAAAGGACCTGACAGGATTCCACAACCTGTTGGGATACCACCATGAATCCTGGACGGAAGGCGAGACAGTGATCGCGCTGGAGGTCCGGCCTGAGCACCTGAACCTTGCCGGAGTTATTCATGGTGGCGTACTGACCGCATTGATGGATATCGTCATGGCGGATTCCGGTACCTACTGCCCCTATCCGGGCCGCCGGCGCAAAGCGCTTACTCTGACCATGACCACGACATTTACGGGCCAGTGCAGTGGCGGGGTAATCCGCGCAACCGGTCGAAAGAGGGCTGGGGGCAAGAGGATTTTCAACAGTACCGGCGAGATTCATGACCAGGACGGCAATCTCCTGGCAATTGCTGAAGGCACCTTCCGCATACGTTCCGGGAGTGAAGGTCCTGAGGGTGTTCCGATCTGAGTGATCTGAAAAACATACACTGGCCGGCCAGGATTGACTGGTTGCGGACTCAATAACAAACAAGAGGAAGCGGACATGTTCGAGCTATCTGATAAAGCCAAGAAACTGCAAGCTCAGTTGAACGAGTTCATGGATGCATACATCTATCCGAACGAACACAAACACCACGAGCAGGTTTCCCAGGCAGAAAACCGCTGGGCGCCTGTTCCCATCATTGAAGAGCTGAAAGACAAGGCCAAGGCAGAGGGTTTGTGGAACCTGTTTCTGCCGGAGAGCGACTATGGCGCGGGGCTGACCAACTTTGAATATGCCCACCTGTGCGAAATCATGGGCCGTTCTGAAATGGCGCCGGAAGTGTTCAACTGTTCGGCTCCGGACACCGGCAATATGGAAACCATTGCCCGCTACGGTAATGAAGAGCAAAGAAAACAGTGGCTGGAGCCGCTGCTGGCCGGCGAGATTCGTTCCTGCTTTTCCATGACCGAGCCGGACGTTGCCTCTTCCGATGCCACCAATATTGCCTGCCAGATTCGCCGCGACGGCGATGAGTATGTGATTAACGGGAAGAAATGGTGGTCCTCCGGCGCCATGACGACAACGACCAGGATCGCCATCGTTATGGGTAAAACCGACCCGGATGCGCCCAAGCACCAGCAACAGTCGATGATTCTGGTACCGCTGGACACTCCGGGTGTGAAGATGGTGCGTCCGCTGACTGTCTTTGGTTACGACCATGCCCCGCATGGCCATGCTGAGATTCACTACGAAAACGTCCGCGTGCCGGCCAGCAACATCCTGCTGGGCGAGGGTCGTGGGTTCGAGATTGCCCAGGGACGCCTCGGACCGGGCCGTATCCACCATTGCATGCGCACCATCGGCGTGGCGGAACGTGCCCTTGAACTGATGTGTAAGCGTGCCAATGAGCGGGAAGCGTTCGGTAAGCCGCTGGCGAACTTCGATTCCATCCGGAAGGACATCGCCCGCAGCCGTATTGAGATAGAACAGGCCCGTCTGATGACTTTGAAAGCCGCACACATGATGGACACCGTAGGTAATAAGGTGGCTCGTCAGGAAATTGCGATGATCAAGGTGATTGCGCCGAGCATGGCCCTGAAGGTGATCGACCGTGCCATTCAGGTTCATGGTGGGGCTGGTGTCAGCCAGGACACCTTCCTGGCGTCGGCCTGGGCGAAGGTTCGTACTCTGCGTTTGGCAGATGGCCCGGACGAAGTGCACATGGACGCCGTTGCCAAAATGGAGCTTCGTCAATACCGCTGATTGATACGGCCCGTTACTTCGGGTGAATGAACAAACGGGGAGGGCTCTGCCGGGACACGCCGTTAATACGTCCTTGTAGGCTTGGGCAAAACATCCATGTTTTGCACAGTCCCGGCAGAGCCCTCCCCGTTCGTTCCCCAGGCACTGAATATGAGGATCGAACTCG
This sequence comes from Marinobacter salinexigens, assembly GCF_008370345.1. Classification (GTDB taxonomy): domain Bacteria; phylum Pseudomonadota; class Gammaproteobacteria; order Pseudomonadales; family Oleiphilaceae; genus Marinobacter; species Marinobacter salinexigens. The sequence continues at coordinate 325,037 of NZ_VTUU01000003.1, forward strand.
TGACTAACCCGCTTTTTGATATGACCGGCAAGGTCGCCGTAATCACTGGCTCCACCAAAGGTATCGGCCGCTCCATTGCTGAGGAAATGGCCAAGTGTGGCGCCAAGGTCGTGATTTCCAGCCGAAAGGCTGAAGCCTGTGAGCAGGTAGCTGCTGAACTGAAAGAACAGGGCTTCGAAGCCATGGCGATTCCCTGCCATGTCGGTAAGAAAGAAGACCTTCAGAAGCTGGTCGACAAGACCAACGAAGCCTGGGGCACGATTGACGTGCTGGTGTGCAACGCCGCCACTAATCCGGTCTACGGCACCACCGCCGAGATGACCGACGAGGCCTGGGACAAGATCATGGATACCAACGTCAAAGGCACCTTCTGGCTGACCAACATGGTCCTGCCGCAAATGGCGGAGAAAGGCGAAGGCGCTGTTGTGTTGCTGTCCAGTATTGCCGGTATCCGGGGCAACACCACCATCGGAACCTATGGTGTTTCCAAGGCTGCAGAAGCGGCACTGGCCCGTAATCTGGCCGTTGAATGGGGCCCGAAAGGCATTCGTATCAACAGCATTGCCCCTGGCCTGATCAAAACTGATTTCGCCAAGGCACTCTGGGAAGATCCGGTACGTATCAAGCGTGCAGAGGATAAAACCCCACTCCGCCGTATCGGCGATCCGGTCGATATCGCTGGCCTGGCTGTCTTTCTGTCCACCAAGGCCAGTGCCTACATCACCGGCCAGGTCATCGTAGCTGACGGTGGCGAAACCATCTGTTAAAGCAGTCAACTGATGAGCAATGCCGAGGCAGGTGTAAGGGGTGCTCCTCCGCAGGGAAAAAGATGTCTGAGCGAAGCGAGTTGCTTTTTCCCGGAGGAGGAGCACCCCTTGCGCCTGCCGCTGCCCCGAAACAAAGGCAATAGAAGTTATGACAACAGCACCAGAGTTGGTAGACGTCCTGCCAGCACACAAGTTTGATGAGGCGCGCCTTCTGGAGTGGCTTCAGAGGGGGTTGCCGCAGATTGGTAGTCGCCTGGATGTGAAGCAATTCCAGGGTGGTCAGTCTAACCCTACTTTTTTGCTGGAAACTGATGGCGGCCGATACGTTCTGCGTAAAAAACCACCAGGAAAGACATTGCCGTCTGCTCACATGGTGGAGCGGGAATACAAGGTGATGAAGGCGTTGGCGGACCATACGGATGTCCCGGTCCCGAATGTTCGAGTGCTCTGCGAAGACGAGTCGGTCATTGGTACGCCGTTTTATGTCATGGATTTCCTGGAAGGCCGGATTGTCAGCCATTCGGCGTTGCGGGCTTTGGATCGCAAGGATCGTCTGCCCGCCCACCAATCGGCCATCGACACCCTGGCTGCCCTCCATTCTGTGGATGTGAATACCATCGGCCTTGGCGATTACGGCCGCCCGGAAGGCTATGTGGCCCGACAGGTTTCTCGCTGGAGCAAGCAGTACCTGGCATCGAAGACCGATGATCTGCCGGCGATGGACAAGCTGATGGCGTGGTTGCCGGAAAATCTGCCGGCGAAGGATGAAATGTCCATTGCGCACGGGGATTACCGGTTCGGCAACCTGATGCTGGCACCTGACAGCCCGAAGGTGATTGCCATTCTGGACTGGGAGTTATCCACACTGGGGCACCCGCTGGCCGACCTGGCCTATTACTGCCTTCCCTATCACATGCCGTCCGACATGGAGGGTATGCGCGGGCTTCGTGGTGAGGATCTGGAAGCGCTGGGTATTCCCGACGAGCAGGAAACCATTGCCCGGTACTGTGCAAAAACCGGTCGCGATGGCATAGACGACTGGCATGTGTTCCTGGCGTTTTCCCTGTTCCGGTTAGCCGCCATATTGCAGGGCGTCTACAAACGGGCGCTGGATGGCAATGCTGCCAATGCCAATGCCCTGGAAGTTGGCAAGCGCGCAAGCGTGCTGGCGGAAACCGGATGGAAGATCGCCTGTGAAGGTTCCAGGCCCTGAGAGGAGAAAAACACATGCAGGGACCATTGGTTCAACGCATCCTGATCACCAACGATGATGGTATCAACGCGCCAGGCTTGGCGGTTCTGGAGACGGTTGCCCGGAGGCTGGCTGAAGAAGTATGGGTAGTGGCACCGGAACATGACCGCAGCGGTGCCGGCCAGAGTATTTCCATTCACAGCCCACTACGGGTTTATCAGAGTGGTGACAAGCGTTACGCCGTTTCCGGTACACCCGCAGACTGCGTGTTGTATTCACTGGCTGAGTGGTTTGGTGAAACACCGCCGGATCTGGTGCTGTCTGGCGTTAACTGTGGCGCCAACATCAGCGACTCGGTGCAGTACTCAGGCACCGTCGGCGCGGTACTCAGTGCCGAGCACATGAACATTCCCGCTATTGCCCTGAGTCAGGCATTTCTGACCCGGGACGGAATTCAGTGGTCGCCGGTGGAAACCCATGCTGAGGCCATTATCCGCAAATTGTATCAACCCGGGGAAACCCGCGCCTGGAATGTGAATTTCCCGGCTTGTGATGCCAGTGAGATTCAGACGGCCAGATGGTGTCGTCAGTCCACAGGCTCTATCCAGCGCCCCCGGCTTTTGTCCGGCCGGGATGCCCGCAGCCTGCCCTATTGGTGGCTCGGGTTTGAGCGCAGTTCCCGACATATTGTGACTCCGGATGTGGACGTTACGGTACTCCGGGATAAGGCCATTGCGATCACTCCATTACGACACGAAGACCCCCTGCCAGGGGGCGCCCATGAAATTGACTTGTCCGCACCTGCGGCTGACTGATTGAACCCTGGGGAGCACAACAACGATGTTTACACGCCATTACAAGGTCTGGCCCAAAGAGTTGCCAAAGACCATGACCCTGCCGAAGACCAGCCTGTGTGCCAATCTGGACGTCACGGCCCTCCGTTACCCGGATCATAACGCGATCATTTTCTACGACGCGCCCATTACCTACAGCCGTCTGCAGGCGGAAGTCGAGAGTATGGCGGGTTATCTGCAGTCCAAAGGCGTCAAAAAAGGGGACCGGGTACTGCTGTATATGCAGAACTCGCCCCAGTACGTTATTTCCTATTACGCCATTCTGCGGGCGGACGCGGTGGTCATTCCGGTGAACCCGATGAACCGGGCTGCGGAGCTTGAACACTACATCTCCGACACGGGTGCGGCAGTGTGTCTGGCGGGCCAGGAGTTGGTGGAGTTTATTGCGCCCCTGGTTGGCGAGACCAATCTCGAGGAAGTGATCGTTGCCTCATACAACACCTACATCAACCCGGAAACGGACCTGACCCTGCCAGCGGAGGTTGCCGCTCCAGCCTGGTCCAAAGAGGTGCCGGGCGTTGTTGCCTGGGAAGCCGCGATGGCAGAGGGCCTCAAACCCTCCGGGTATACCGCCGGGCCGGAAGATCTTGCGGTCATTCCCTACAGCTCGGGAACCACCGGAGCCCCGAAAGGTTGTATGCATACCCACCGATCCGTCATGGCCACGGCCATGCATCGTGTGTTCTGGAATCTTTCAACCCAGGATAGTGTGCAGCTCGCCACGCTCCCGTTCTTCCACGTGACGGGCATGACGGGCTCAATGAACGGCCCGATACTCTGTGGCTCCACGTCGGTCATCATGACGCGATGGGATCGGACGACCGCTGCGACCCTGATTGAGCGGTACAAGGTTACGGGCTGGACCAATATCGTCACCATGGCGGTGGATTTCCTGTCCAATCCGGATATCGGTCACTACGACCTGAGCAGTCTTACCATGATTGGCGGCGGCGGTGCGGCCATGCCGGTTGCTGTCGCCGAAAAGCTGAAGAAGATGACCGGTCTCGATTACATCGAAGGTTATGGTCTGTCTGAGACCATGGCGGCCACTCACATCAACCCGACAGCCCATCCAAAAGCCCAGTGCCTGGGTATTCCGGTGTTCGATGTGGACAGCCGGATTATTGATGTCGACACCCTTGAGGAAAAAGGGCCGGGTGAAACCGGAGAAATTGTCTCCTGCGGTCCTCAGGTCACGCTCGGTTACTGGAACCGTCCTGCGGATACCGAAGCGGCCTTTGTCGAAATCGACGGCAAACGCTTCTTCCGTACCGGGGATCTCGCCTACTACGACGAAGATGGCTACTTCTTCATGGTGGATCGGGTCAAACGGATGATCAACGCCTCCGGCTTCAAAGTCTGGCCATCGGAGGTGGAGGGGTTGATGTATCGCCATCCTGCCATCCATGAGGTGTGCATTATTTCCTCCCCCGACCCCAAACGGGGCGAGACCGTAAAGGCTTGCATTGTGCTGACACCTGAAGCGGAGGGGAAAACCACCGAAGCAGACATCACCAGCTGGTGCAAAGAGCAGATGGCGGCTTACAAGGTGCCGGCCATCGTGGAGTTTGTCGAGGCCCTGCCCAAATCGCCTACCGGCAAGCTGATGTGGCGTGCGCTGCAGGAAGAGGAATGGAAGAAAGGTTCATAAAATCGAAACATAATTAGTGTTGAGGTCCGCACAGCGAAACATGATTTTAATATGTTGACATGTGAGACGATCAATGTAATTGTTTCATGGAAAGCGCAGGGCAGGACTCGCCCTGCGTACTAAAGCCTCAAAAACTCCTGATAAAAACAAACAACGGAGGGGCAGACTTGAACCTTTTCTTCCAGCAAATCATCAATGGGTTAACCCTGGGCAGCATCTACGGACTCGTTGCTCTTGGCCTTACCCTGGTCTATGGAATTCTCCACGTTCCTAACTTTGCACATGGCGCGCTCTACATGGTTGGCGCTTTCATGTCGTACTTCTTCATGGTCGATCTGGGTGTTCATTACTGGGTTGCCATGGCGGGCTCTGCCGGCGTTATTGCGGTACTGGCCATTCTTTGCGAACGGTTGGTTTTCCATCCATTGCGGAACTCTCCCCCGATTCACGACAAGATAGCGGCCATTGGCATACTGCTGTTTCTTGAGGCCGTAGTGCAGATGTTCTGGGGATCGGATTTCCGCCGTATGACCTCTCCTTTCACCGGCATCATGAATTTTGATGGCCTGATCATTCCGGAACAGCGCCTGCTTATCATCGTTGCAGCGTTTGTGCTGGTTTTCGTACTACAGATGTTCCTGCGCAAGACCATGACCGGAGCGACCATCATTGCCATGGCTCAGAGCCGTGAGGGCGCGTTTCTTGTCGGTATCGATGCCAACCGGGTGGCGATGATGACCTTTGCCATCTCTGGCGCACTGGCCGCCATTGCCGCCACGCTCTATGCGCCGATCAACCTGGTGTATCCCGCCATGGGGCATCTGGTGATCATGAAAGCGTTCGTCATCATCATCCTTGGTGGCATGGGCAGCATTCCCGGCGCCATCGTTGGCGGAATGATCATTGGATTTGCCGAGGCCTTTGGTGGTTTCTACATCTCCACGGCCTACAAGGACATTATCGCCTTCGGGCTGCTGGTACTGATTCTCTCCGCTCGCCCACAGGGGCTGTTTGCCAAGGGAGCGCACTGATCATGTTATTCAAACTCGGATCCCTGTTGATGAAACCCGGTGCCAAAATGGCCATGCTCGCCTTTGCGCTGGTGTTTCCCTTCCTGGCCAGTAACGAGTACCAGGTATACGTGATGGCCTCGGCCTTTGTCTGGGCGATTGCGGTGTATGGCCTGAATATCATCACCGGGTATTGCGGTCAGCTGAACCTGGCCCATGGTGGCTTCTTCGCCATCGGTGCCTACACCCTGGGACTGCTGACGGCTGATGCCGGCTGGAGTTTCTGGCCAGCCTTTGTCGCCGCGCTGCTGGTTACAGCTGCGTTGGGCTTTCTGGTGGGGGTTGTATCCCTGCGCCTCAAGGAACATTACTTCGCCATCTTTACTCTGTGCGTGGGTTTCATCATCTACCTGCTGATTGATAAGTGGGAAGAACTGACCCATGGCCCGATTGGCGTTCGTGATATTGCTGCACCCTATGGCTTCGGCGTGGTGGATTTCACTGAAACCACCCCGTTCTATTATCTGGTGCTTGCCTTCCTGGTGTTTTCCATCTGGTTCATGAGCCGTTTGTCTCGCTCTCTGCTGGGACGCACCTTTATTGCCATCCGCAACGGCGATGAACTGGCTCAGTCCCTGGGTATCAACCTGATGCGCAACAAGGTGATGGCGTTTGTGCTCTCCACCACCTATGCCGGGCTGGCCGGGGCGCTGTATGCCGGTATGGTTCGTTTCATCGGCCCCGAAGAGGCCAACATCGTTCACACCTTCGACATGATCACCTATCTGCTGGTAGGAGGTATCGGCACCCTCACCGGACCGCTTCTGGGCACCGTAGGCATTGTCTGGATTACCCAGTCCCTGCAGTTCCTGGAAGAGTACCGAATGATTATTTTCGGTCCGTTGCTGGTGATCCTGGTGATTTTCTTCCCCAGGGGCATTACCGGTCAGTTCCTGACCTGGATGCATCACAAGGCTCAGTCCATTGCGCCTGCAAACAAGCGCAAGGAAAGCAAGGTGGTGAATACACAACGTCGGGAGGTCGAAAACAATGCTTAAGGTAGAACACCTGACCAAGATGTTTGGCGGCCTTGCGGCAGTGAATGATGTGTCGGTGGAATTCGAGGCAGGGAAGATTAACGCCATCATTGGTCCCAACGGCGCGGGCAAGAGTACCTTCTTTAACCTGATCTCCGGGATGCACCAGCCTACCTCGGGCCGCATCCTGCTCGATGGCGCCGATGTCACTCAGATGCCCAGTGATCAGGTTGCCCGGCTTGGTGTGGGTCGCACTTTCCAGACCACCAATCTGTTTGAACAGGCCACCGTTGTGGACAACCTGATTGTGGGGCATCGGCTGCGCACGAAGTCTGGCCTCTGGGACGTGCTGATCAACAGCAAACGCCTCCAGCGTGAGGAAAAAGCTGCCCGGGACAAGGCGATGGAAGCCCTCGACTTTGTCGGTCTCACCCACGTGGCGGGCCAGTTCATTGCGGATATTACCCAGGAAGAACGCAAGCGTGTGGCGTTTGCTCTGGCCCTGGCAACGGATCCGAAAATCGTGCTGCTGGACGAGCCTGCTGCGGGGGTAAATCCGGAAGAAACCGAAGGCTTTGCGGCGCTGATGCGCAAGATGGTGGACAACGGCCTGACGGTCTGCCTGATCGAACACAAGATGGACATGATCATGAGCCTGGCTGACAAGATCATGGTTCTCGACCACGGTGAGAAGATTGCCGAGGGTACGCCGGAAGAGGTTCGTAACAACCCTGTGGTGATCGAAGCCTATCTGGGAGGTGAAGACGATGTTGCAGCTTAAGAACGTCGACGTCTGTTACGGCAGCTTCAAGGCCCTCTCGGATATCTCCATGACGGTCGATACCGGTGAACTGGTGGTACTGCTTGGTGCCAATGGTGCGGGTAAAACCACCCTGTTCAACGCGATCAGCGGGCTGGTTAAACCGTCGGCCGGCGACATCCAGTTTGAGGATAAGCACCTTAACGGCATGAAGCCCAATGCCGTGGTGTCCTCCGGTGTGGTTCAGTGTGCCGAGGGGCGCAAACTGTTTCCGCAGATGAGCGTGATGCAGAACCTGATGATGGGAGCCTTCGTGCACCGTCGCGACCGCGCCGGAAACCGCAAGCGTCTCAATGAGGTGCTGGAACTCTTCCCGATTCTGGAGGATAAGGCCCAGCAGCCTGCCGGCTCCCTTTCTGGCGGCCAGCAGCAGATGGTGGCCATTGGCCGGGCGATGATGAGTCGCCCCCGCCTGCTGATGCTCGATGAGCCCTCGCTGGGGCTGGCGCCTCTGGTAGTCAAACAGATGTTCGAGACCATACAGCAGATCAACAGTCTGGGTACCACTGTACTGCTGGCTGAACAGAATGCCTTTGCGGCTCTGAAAATCGCACACCGTGCCTATGTCATGGAGAACGGCCACCTGGTTATGGAAGGTGACCGGGAGGCCATGCTGGGTAACGAGCAGGTTCGCAAGGCCTACATCGGGGCCTGAGGGCCTGACAGTGACAACAACAACGAGCGCAACAAACCAGGAGAAAACAATGAAAACAGCAAAAACACTGGGTCGTGCCATTGCAGCGACAACCTTCGGCCTGAGCCTGTCTGCGGGAGCTTTCGCAGGTGAGGTAAATATCGGGTTTACCGGTCCGTTAAGTGGCGGTGCCGCTTTGTACGGAGAAAATACGCTGTCTGGCCTGCGTATGGCCGCAGAGGAAATCAACGCCGCTGGCGGATTTGATCTGAATGGTGAAAAAACCACCATCAATCTGGTGGCGCTGGACGATCGCTACTCCCCGGCTCAGGCCGCCACCAATGCCAAGCGCCTCAAGCAGGAGTCTAACGTTCCGGCTATTTTCATTCCTCACTCAGGCGGTACCTTTGCCCTTCAGGACTTCAACGAGAAAGACGATTTTCTGGTCATGGCCTACACCAGTGTGCCAACCGTTACCGAAAAGGGTAATTCCCTTACCCTACGGATTCCGCCAACCTTCGACGGTTACGTTCATGCCTTCACCGACTATGCACTGGAAAATCTGGGCACAACCCTGGGCATGGCGGGAGCGACTCACGAGTACGCCAAGATCTGGGGCTCGATGATTGAGAAGGAATGGACTTCCAAGGGTGGCAAGGTAGTTGCCAATAACCCCATGGACTACAACAAGTCGGCAGACTTCTTTACCGGGGTTAGCCGTATCATCGCCGAGAACCCGGACGTCATGTTCGTAGGCGGTGCCTCGGAGCCGACCGGTCTGGTGGTTCAGCAGGCGCGTCAGATGGGCTTCCAGGGCGGCTTTATCGTCATGGATCAGGCCAAGATCGACGAAGTTGCCAATGTTGCCGGCGGTCTTGAAATGGTGGAAGGTGCGGTGGGCGTAGTACCGCTCAGTGTTTATGAAACCGAGGAGGCAAAGTCTTTCCTGAAACGCTACGAAGAAAAGTACGGCAAGACGCCGGGTTCTGAGGCTGCCTATAACTACCTGGCACTGCATGGACTGGTAGCAGCTATGGACGCTACCGAGTCTACAGACCCGAAAGTCCTGCGTGGCGCTATCGGTGAGGCCCTGAAGAATATGGATTCAAGCAAGAACCCTTATGCAGTGACAGATGTCACTGAAAAAGGCGGCTTTGTCACTAACACAACACTGGCAGTGGTCAAGGACGGCAAAATCGTTCGCGAAGCCATCAAGTAACCTACAGACCGGGTACAGGACACGCTATGAAACTCAAAGACTCTGTTGCTCTCATCACCGGATCGTCATCCGGAATTGGCGCCGCGACGGCAAGGTTGTTCGCCGAACATGGCTGCCACGTGGTGATTAATTACAGCAGCAATGAAGCGGGTGCCCGAGCCGTGGCTGCAGAGTGCGAGCAGCAGGGTGTCAGAGCGCTGGTGGTGCAGGCCAATGTGGCAGACGATGCGGATTGCCGGGCCCTGGTGGCCGCTACGCTGGCTCACTTTGGCAGGCTGGATATCCTTATCAATAATGCAGGCACCACCAAATTCTGCGACCATGCCAATCTCGATGGCCTGAACAAGCAGGACTTTCTTGACCTGTACTCGGTCAACACTGTGGGTCCATTCCAGATGACCCGGGCCGCTGAAAAGGCTCTGCGGGCCAATGGTTCCGGGCACGTGATCAATATGGCTTCTATTGCAGGCCTTGCAGGTATTGGTAGCTCCATCGCCTACGCTGCCTCCAAGGGTGCGTTGGTTACGATGACCCGGTCACTGGCCCGGGTAATGGGGCCGGAGGTCCGAGTGAATGCGGTATGCCCCGGATTTGTTCAGGGCGAATGGTTGAAGAATGGGCTGGGCGACGACCGCTATAATACCCTGCTCGAAAAGAACAAAGCCGCTGCACCGCTGAATGATACGGCATCTCCGGAAACCGTGGCGGATGTCTGCCTCGGGCTGATTATCGGTGGCGACCTGACCACCGGGGAAACCATACTGATCGACGGTGGCGCCCATCTCGGGGCTGCCCCGGTTCGCCGTTAACCACAACAAATCCCAGCAAGGATCCACAGAAAATATGACTAGCAAGCCCAGTATTCTGATCGTCGGTGCCGGTGCCATTGGCAGTTTCTACGGAGCCATTCTCAAGAAAGCCGGATGCCGGGTAAGCACGGTACTGCGCTCCGAGTACGATGCGGTCAAGGCAAACGGTATCACCATCACAAGCCCGCTCGGCGACCTGTCATACCAGCCGGACAACGTGTACCGGGACGGTGACACACCGGCTGAAACGCCGGACTACCTGATCCTCTGTGTAAAAGTGCTGCCCGGGGTTGACCGGGTGGCCCTGGTTCGTCCGTGGATGGGGGAAAACACCCGCCTGGTTCTGATTGAGAACGGCCTGGATATCGAACGTGAGCTGGCAGAAGCCTTCCCTGAAAACCCGCTGATCAGCTGCCTTGCGTTTATCGCTGCCAGCCGTACCGCACCGGGTGTTGTGGAGCACAAGGCCTATGGCAAACTGGTGATGGGAAGCTACCCCAAAGGCATTGACGAATCCTGCCAGGCATTGGCGGATCTGTTCATTGAAGGCGGCATCAAGATTACTCTGTCCGAGCAAGTGGTCGGCGAGCGCTGGCGGAAGTGTCTCTGGAATACGCCCTTCAATCCGCTGTCAGTGATTGCCAATGGTGCGGATACCCTGTCGATTCTGGATGCCGAAGGCGGCGAGGATTTGATCCGGACGATGATCCGTGAGGTCATGGCGGTTGCTGCGGCTGAAGGCTATCCCATGGACGAAAAAGTCATTGAAGAAAACATCGACGGTACCCGCGGCATGCCCGCCTACAAGAACAGCATGGCGCTGGATTACCTCAATGGTCGCCCCATCGAACGGGACGCGGTACTGGGGAACGTGGTTGCTATTGCAAAGCGCCACGGTATTCCGGTGCCTCACTTGAATACGGTACTGGTGACACTGAGGATTCGGGCGATGCTGGACGGTGCCAGCTGACGGCGACGCATACTTGTGGCTGACAGCCTGCCAATGAGCAGACTGCCAGCCAGTGCTCAGACCGCGTAGCCAGGGTTCTTGCTGTCGAGCAGGCGTAGAAGCGCGGGCCAGGTCAGTTTGGCGCCCATGCCCAGATTCTGAGACTGATCCGCGGTGGTCTGGATAGCCTGCTCGGAAGGCATGTAGACCGGGCCGCAACTCTGGGCTTTCACCTGGATCTCGCAGGCCTTCATCAGGAAATAAAGATAGGTGAAGGTTTCCGCAACGTCCCTGCCCGCAGTGAGAACGCCGTGGTTACGTAGCATCATCATGGATTTGTCCCCGAGGTCCCGGATCAGGCGTTCCCGTTCGTCCAGATTCAGCGCGACCCCTTCGTAATCGTGATAGCTGAGGTGGTCCAGGCAGAGCATGGCTGTCTGGCTCAATGGCAGAAGACCATCTCTGTGAGCTGAAACCGCAACGCCATCTGCCGCATGCAGGTGCATCACCGCCCCGGCGTCCTCACGCCCCATGTGAACCGCACTGTGAATCGTGAAGCCCGCAGGGTTTACCCGGGCCAGTCCTCCGGCCTCCACAACCTGCCCGTCCTGATCCACTTTTACCAGCGAGGACGCTGTGATTTCATGGAACAGCAGGCCGTAGGGGTTGATCAGAAAGTGATGCTCCGGCCCGGGTACGCGGGCAGAAAGATGCGTGAACACCAGGTCGTCCCAGCCAAACAGGGCGACCAGCCGGTAGGCGGCAGCGAGTTCGGTTCGGACTTTCCACTCGGCTTTGCGGAGGGCTTCCGGATCGGTTGCATCAGTCATTGTTGTCATAGTGCTCACCTATCGTTTTCCTGAATGAAAAAAGGGGGTGGCCTGGTGACCACCCCCGAACAAGGCCTCTGACTGGTGGAGAGAGACCCCAGGCTCACTGATGAAGGGGTTTTAGCTGGCCTGTAAAAGGGTGGCGTAACGTTCCAGGTGGAAGTCGTCATCGCCGAGCTGGTGATTGATCATCACCAGACGTTTGGCGTAGTGGGCGAAGTTGTATTCCCAGGTCATACCGATCCCACCGTGGGACTGAATGCCCTTTTCGGAGATAAACTGGCCGCTACGACCGATGACGTTCTTTGCAGCTGACAGGATACGGCGACGTTCATCGCTTTGTTCCTCGTCGGCCACACTGGCGGCAAGGATGGCCATGGAACGTGCCTGCTCCAGCTCGGACATCATATCCACCATGCGATGCTGGAGCACCTGAAACTTACCGATGGGCACGCCAAACTGCTTGCGCTGCTTGAGGTAATCCAGGGTCAGTTCATTGGCTACTTCCATCACGCCGACGGCCTCTGCACACAGAGCAGCGATGGCACGGCCGGTCTGGTATTCAATGGCATCTGCTGCCTTGCCTTCCTCTCCCAGAAGGGCGTCAGTACCTACCTGCACGTTGTTCAGGGTGATGTCGCAACCTTTGGCGCCATCAATCGTTGGGTACACGCGGCGTTCCACACCAGCGGTATCAGGAGAGATCGCGAACAGGCTGATGCCGTCGCTGTCGCGGCTGTCACCTGAAGTGCGGGCGGAGACCAGAATCAGATCGGCACACTGGCCGCCAATCACAACCGCCTTACGGCCGTTCAGTACGTATCCGTCGCCGCTTTTCTCGGCACGGGTGTCCACGTCGTTCAGGTTGTAGAAACTCTGGGGCTCCTGCAGGCCAACTGCGGCCTTGAGTTCGCCACTGGCGATGCCGGCCAGCCACTGCTCTTTCTGGGTGCTATTGCCAGCCTGACTGATCAGGCCCCCGGCGAGAATGACGGATTGCAGGTACGGCTCCAGGCACAGGCCCTTGCCCAGCTCGGTCATGACTGACTGCACCTCAACACCACCACCGCCGAATCCGCCCAGCTCCTCGGAGAAAGGAACCGCTGTCAGGCCCAGCTCGCCCAGCTGCTTCCAGAAATCCTCACTGAAGCCAGCCTCGGATTCACTGAATTCAAGACGCTTCTCGAAGTTGTATTCACCGCGTACCAGACGCGCCACGGTGTCCTGCAGCATTTGCTGCTCTTCATTGAGTCGGAAATCCATGGTCGTCTCCTTAAAGCCCGAGAATCATTTTCGACACGATGTTCTTCTGGATCTCGTTGGATCCGCCGAAAATCGAGAGCTTGCGGTTGTTGAAATAGTGGGCGGCCACCGGCGCGGCGTTTTCGTCCGACAGGAACTCTCCCTCATAATCAAGGTTCAGTTCTTCTTCTACGAAAGGTAGCGCATAGGGTCCGATCGCCCGACGTGCAAGATCATTGATGGACTGGCGGATCTCAGTACCTTTTACCTTAAGCATCGAACTCTCGGCACCCGGAACACCTCCGCCCTCTACCGAGGCAATGATGCGCAGGTTGCTTATGGCGGCAGCTGTCAGGTCGATTTCAACCTGGGCAATGCGCTGGCTGAATGAGGGGTCTTCAATCAGCGGGCGGCCATTCTTCAGTCGACGGGAAGCAAGTTGTTTCAGGTGTTCCAGCGCTGCCTTGGAGAGGCCAATACCGGCCAGACCAGTACGCTCATAGGTAAGCAGGTACTTGGCGTAGGTCCAGCCTTTGTCTTCTTCGCCTACCAGGTTTTCCACAGGGACTTTTACGTCCTCGAAAAACACTTCGTTTACTTCGTGTTCGCCATCAAGGGTGATGATCGGACGAACCGTAATGCCCGGAGTGTTCATGTCAATCAGCAGGAAGGAGATGCCTTCCTGTGCCTTGACTTCAGTGTTGGTGCGCACCAGACAGAAGATCATGTCGGCGTGCTGGCCCAGAGTAGTCCAGGTTTTCTGACCGTTGACGATGTAGTGGTCGCCATCCCGAACCGCCCGGGTTTTCAGGGATGCGAGGTCGGAACCGGCACCAGGTTCGGAGTAACCCTGACACCACCAGTCTTCGCCACTGAGGATGCGCGGAAGATATTGCTGTTTCTGCTCCTCGTTGCCGAACTTGATGATAACCGGCGCCACCATATTGACCCCGAACGGGATTGACCGAGGTACGCCATACCGGCAGGACTCTTCGTCCCAGATGTGTTTTTGCACCGGGGTCCATTTCACACCGCCGTACTCTTCCGGCCAATGGGTGGCGTACCAGCCCCGTGCGACCAGGATTTTCTGCCAGCGCAGGTGATCTTCTTTGGACAGGCGGCGGAAGCCTTTCACTTTGGCAGCAATGTCTGCCGGCAGCTTCTCATCCAGGAAGGCGCGCACTTCATCGCGGAAGGCGAGCTCTTCAGCCGTGTAGTTCATGTTCATGACATAACCTCTTTTTGCATAACAGCGAAAATATATACCGCATAGCAGAATTGCTCAATGATCCAACATGTTTTCGGTGCATGTCAATGAAAATGAAATGCTCAAATCAAAATTAGAGTAAAAGTTATCTGAAAACGAATTTTGAAAACTTGTTGATCGAAAAACCTTGGTTTATAGTCCATTTCACGGAAGCTGGTACTGCTAGGCGGAATAATAATTCATACAAATACCGCACTGCGAAACTGGTGAGTTGGGTTGGCATTCCGTTTGTGCCAGCTCCGGGTAATTTCAATAACAACGAAACCAACTCCGTTAAGAGGTTTGAAATGACAACAAAAAGACACATCAATACGCACCCACTGACCCGTGCCCTGGCCCTGGCCGGGCTCCCCATATTTGCCCTCGGCTCCGCTGGAGTCTCAGCCCAGAGTAATTCCGAACTGGAGCAACTGCGTGAGCGCATTCAGATTCTGGAAAAGAAGTTGGAAGGTGCCGTATCGACCGCGCCAGAGCTGAGTGAAGACAATCCTTACATTCTCCGCGAAGGTGACGGTCTCAAAATCGGCGACACCACTATTTCCTTTGGTGGCTTCATCAAAGCCGACATGATTTATGGCTCGGACGGTAACGGCACCCTGAATGGTTACTCTATCGGACTGCCGCGAACCTTTGCCTCAGCAGCGGCGTCCGGCACCAGTGACTGGAAAGCAGGTTTTTCTGCGAGGGAATCCCGGATCAGCATAGGAACCGAAACGGACGACGTAGCGGGCCATAAGCTGCGTACCTACGTAGAGATGGATTTCAACCAGGCGCGAACGGCTGATGGGAACGAGGTTGTTTCGAACAGCTACTCGCCACGTCTGCGCCAGGCCTACGGTAACTGGAATGGCTGGGACTTTGGCCAGACCTACACAACCTTTACGGATCTGGCGGCCATGCCGGAGATTCTGGATCAGGGCAAACAGGCTGCCTTCATCTATAGCGCGCAGCCGATGCTTCGCTACACGATGGCGGCACCTGGCGGTAAGTTGATGGTTGCCCTTGAAAACCCGGAAGACGGTTTTGGCACCACTTCCTATGACGATCAGTCGTATCCGGACCTCACGGCCCGTTATCAGATTCGGGGCAAGTTTGGCTTCTACTCCATAGCGGGTCTGCTTCGTAACCTGGAAGATGACGGTGCGGAGGATACCAAGCTGGCGGGTGCAGTTTCCCTGAGTGCCCGGATTCCGACCATCGGTCGCGACGATATCAGGATGCAATACAGCTATGGTGCTCTGGGGCGTTATATGGGCTTGTTCACCTACCCGGATGTGGATCTCGGGGCGCAGGCTGCTGGCAAGGTTGAGCCACTGAATGTCTACGGTGCGACAGCGGCCTATCGCCACTTCTGGTCACCGGCATGGCGTTCAACGGTTACGGTATCGCATACCGAAATTGTGGATGACCTGGAGTTCTCCCCGGCCGGTACTCTCAGCTACTTTGACTCTTCCAGTTCCGTACACGCCAACATTCTCTGGTCTGCCCACAAGAACCTGATCCTGGGGCTGGAATACGCCTACTGGGATTTCGGGGAAATCGCCAGCAGTAGCAGCCAGCAGTACGAACAGGTGATGGCTTCGGCCAAGATGAGTTTCTGATCTGCACTGAAGCCAAGGGACCTTTCAAGAGTTAACCCGCCTTGTCAGGCGCATTGCCTGTAACCCCGGTACACGTCCCCCGCGTGCCGGGGCTTTTTATGTCGTTTGTTTAATGCTGCCCAACGTCAATTTCCTTGATTTGTGTCAAACAACCCTTATGTTTGAATAGTAGAGACCTGCAACAAACATCGTCGGGCCAGTACATGTCAAACTGTTCGTCACAGAAAAGTGTTCTGCGTTTCAGCCTGTATTCGCTGCTGATCACAGGGCTGTTTATTCTGTGGGCGGGTGTTTCGGGCCAGACCTTTGCGGGTGAGCAGGTAGCCGATCATCATTCGCCGGAACTGGTTTCCTCCGACTTCTCCGGTGATTCTTCATCTCCCGAGCCTCTGGCGGTTGCCACTATCCTTCTGCCGTATTCGGAGCAGAGTGTTGGTTCTGCCTTTTCGGACAGTCTGGGCTTCATTCGTCCGCCCCGGCGACTCCTGAGTTATCCTGCCTTACCTCAAGCACCTCCATTCCTCGTCTGATTCCGGCAATAACATTCAGGGAATACGGCTCTGTCCGTCTGTCCCGTCCGAATTCAGTGATACGAGGTTTTACCATGAATAATGTATTCAGCGCCCTTCCTGTGCAGGATCTGGCACGTACTGGTGCAATCAGCACCGCCAAGCCGGTATCCCATATCGGTAGCGAAGACTCTGCCGTTCACTTACTGAAAGATTTTGCAGAACAAAAGCCCGCTGTGCTCAGCTCGATCATGCCGGTTTCCGAAGCCCGTCTGTGGATGAGGCTGGCGGACACGCCGATCAAGCTGGTCGAGAATCAGACCGGCGACTGCATAGGTATTCTGACCATCCACGACGTAAACGGCGAGAAGCCGATGATGGCTGCAAACCGTCAGGGAACTGCAATCCCCGATCTGCGGGTGAGGGACATCATGCGCCCTCTCAGCGACTTGCCTGCCATCCACTACCGCGATCTCAAGTCGGCGACGGTGGGTGATCTGGTCAGCACGTTCCGTGAGGTTCACGAAGAGTATTTGCTGGTGCTTGATGATGACTGGAAAAATCCCGGCCAGACCTATCTGAGAGGGTTGGTGAAAGCGCGGGAACTGGTGCAGAGGCTTGATCTGACCATCGATCTGGAACACCGGGCAACCAAGTTCTACGAGATTGTGAACGTGGTTCAGGGAGGGTTCTAGGCAAGCACTACGCTAGCGTTTCTTTCTACAGGCGGACGGTCACGTCGATGGTGGCTGTCCGTCGATCGTAGTCATAGCGGGGGATGTTGCTATTGTTTTGGACATCCTCCAGCTCAAAGCCTACCGAAAAGCTGCGGCTGATCTCGATCTCGCTGTTGATCGACCAGGAAATGCGATTGTCCTCGCGATGAATGATCCATAAACCCTCGGGAATGGTCAGGCGGTGGGCGGTCTGGTAATAGCGGAATTCGTAGTGGGTTGATGCGCCTATGGTCCAGGACGGGGTCACTGTGTAATCCAGGCCGAACAACAGGTTCTGGCTCAGGGGAGAGACGCTGAAGTACTCGGTGCCAGTGTCCAGATCACGCCGGTCGTTGTAGTCCACCCGGTAGCGGAGGTCCCCGGTCCAACGCCCAAAGCGGGTTTTGTAGCTCGTATTCAGGCGATAGCGCTGGCCATCGTAGGGCCGGTAGCGTTCGGTAGCATCAACCTGTTCAGCTTCCACAGCGACAAGGCATCGGTCCCGGCCAAACGCCCTGAAGCACCCTGATTTTCTGTATTCGGTGAAAACCCTCGCTCTATGTTCCCGGTCATTCCCGCCTTGCCACAGTTGGTCTCCCCCCAGTCCGAGGGTGTAATGAAATGCTTTAGGCAGGTAGGCCCAAGCCAGGTTTACCCGGGCCAGGTAGGTATCGAAGTCTCCATAGTCGGCGTAGGCACGACCGTAGAGCAGTAGCTGGGTTTGCAGGGCATGGTTGCCCCTTCGTACCGGGAAACCGGAAAGGACATTCACAGACTCAAGGAAAGCGTCATCAAGGCTGGTTGCAGCACTGTCAGGAAACAGCGCAATATTTTCTTCATAGCCAGCCGCCAGTGAAAACAGGGCCTGCCAGTTGTCTTCTTTAATATCCTGACCGATTTCTTTTAATTGTCCTGCGGCGAGCCTGGCAAGCTTCTCATCCGGATCTTCGGACAGGGTAGCGATAAAGGCTTCTCTGGCGGCGGCTTCATTCTCCAGAGCCAGTGCGATCAGCCCGAGGTTGTACCGGGCAAGTGCCCGCTGGTCGGTCGGCAGCAGGGACTCGAACCTCAAGCGGGCGAGGTCGTATTCCCCCAGGTGGTAATACACAACGCCGAGATTGTAGGTCAGGGCCCGTGAGGAGATTTCTTCTGCAGCAGTCTCTAGTAACTCCCTCGCGCGCTGGAGATTCCCGGCCTGGAAGGCCTGAATACCGGCCCGGAACTTTTCTCGTGCAGACGACTCCTGTTCTGCGTTGGCAACGGGAGAAAGCCAGGCAAGGGTCAGGAAAAGAAGAAAGAGGGGAACTCGATGGACCAAGAATGCAGCGCCCTTAGAAGTGATGTCTTAGGGGAAGCTTAGCGCACAATGGCCCACAAGATAAGGAAGCTCACCGGATCGTCCTGACGCCGATCCGAGGGTTTATTGCTCAGACTCTCTGTCGGGGTTGAGATGTCCGCCATCCAGAAGGTTGAGGCCGTCTTCGTCGAGCAGGTTGAGATCACTATCTCCGGGTAGAAGATCCAGTGTGTCACGCAGAACATCCTCTACCGGCAGGATGTCGTTCAGCGTATCACGGGTGTCCCGGACCTGATTGGACAGGCTATCTACCAGGGTTCTGGTATCGTCCGATACGTCATTCAGGTCAATGGTTTCGAGGCCGCTGCTGTCGATCTCGCCGGTTTCCAGATTGCTGCTACCCAGCTCACCCGGTCCGATGGTATCTATCTCGGGGAGGGTCTCCGGGATTTCCATTTCCTGTACGAACGATGAATCCAGAGCTTCGTCATCCATCACCATGCGCATGGTGACGTCGTAGTCGGATTCGGCAGCCGCTACACCAGGCAACAAGCAAAGCCCGAGTAGCCCGGCGCTCAGCAGTCCGGTCAGGTTGCGCATGTCAATTATCATGACGATGGCTCCGTTTTCTGTTCTCGTATTTCGGTCCGGAACGTCTTCCGGTTGTTTCCTTCTCCCAGGTGGGCTACCAGAGTGCCCTCACCGGGAAACAAAATGTTCAGAGGCAGTGCAAGCAGGTTGTCACCGGGTTGCAGGTTAACTTTCCAGCTCACTGTCTGATGTCCGGGGAACGGTGCAAGTTCCATGTTGGCGGGCAGTTCCAGTGTCAGTGTGACATTCTCCAGTGCCTGAGAGGCGGTGAATGCAAGCCGGACAACCTGCTGCCTGGTCTGCAGCTGCGGTTCCTGCACCGGGGCGTCTGCAGTCTGGCTGGGCGCTTCGGGCTCGCGGCCAACTTCACTGCCGATAAACAATCCGAGAACCAGTGCCGCGGCCACGGCACCACCCCATAGAGGTGTCGCCATAGATCGTCCGGACCGCGGAATGGAACCCGAGGCTACACTGCCAGCGGGATTGCCGTTTCGAATTCCTCTGAACATTCTCGCTTCGAAGCCGGCTTCGGGTTCAGGGGCATGCCCGGAAGCGATTCGCTCAGCCACGAATCTGGCTGCCTCAAGGTCTACCGAGCAGGCGGCGCAGGTCCCGGCATGTTCGCGCATGCGCGTGGCGAGAACCTCTGGCAGCTCGTCACCCACAAAGGCATCCAGGCATTGTTTGAATTCGTTGCAGTTCATTGCAGTCACCTCAGTGAGAGTCACGCAATTGCTCCTCAAAAGGTTCCAGCCGCTCCTGAAATTTACTGCGCACCAGAGCCCGCACCCGGTGCAGTCGTGATTTTATGGTTCCCAGCGGGACTTCAAGAATTTCGGCAATGTCTTCCTGGCGCCAGCCGTCGCTGTCATGAAGAAGCAAGAGGGTTCGCTGGTCCGGCTGCAGTTCGCTGATGATCTGGCGGAGGATGTCGCCCCGCTGGTCACTGTCTGAGTGTCCGAGGGGGTCTGGTTCGTTGCTGGCCAGTGTCTCGATAAAGGTGGTCTGATGTTCGGGGTCATCAAGTGCGCTGGTGTGGATTTCTCGTCCTGCGGGCCGTTTTCGGACATTATCGATAAATTGGCGGTAGACAACGCGCGCCAGCCAGGGACGGAGCTGGGAAACCTGTTCCAGTTCTTCGAGTTTCGGGAACAGTTTGGTGACCACTTCCTGAACCAGATCTTCCGCATCATGGGGCCGCCCGGTCAGTCGGAACGCATAGTTGTACATGGGCTTGAGATGCGGCTGAATCAGCTGCTCGTACCGCTTTGCTTTTGATTGGCGGAATTGGAGTAAGGCCAAACGGATACCTCTGGATGACATTCCCCGACATCAGATGGCGGGACTTCTGGCGTAGTCGTCTTGCCATGGTACCAGTGCTCAGGAGCTGCCGGTATGTTGATTTGTTAAAAACCGGCACGTTCGGTATCTGATTGTACGTGTGGAGAGGATTTTCGACGAAGAACTAAAAAATGCATCGTGCGTGGAACTTTTGCGGCTGTCTTCCGTGGTGTGGATAGGAAGGCGACAGGAAAGCCAATTCTGATAACACTTTCTTATAACACTGCGACCGTAGTCGGGACCTGGGAGAGAGTAGTACGATGCTGCTGGATGGTACTCTGCACGATGTTGAGAAACGACTGATTTTCCGGGAAGGTAACTGGCGGGTTCGTACTCGCGAAGTTCCCGAGTTGGGCCCTTTTGGGTCCCGGAGCGAGGCGATCGACGCGCTGCGCCGTCACGTTATTGCTTGTGAAGCCATGCCCGGGCTTCGCGAAGGGGAGGCTGCCAATCGTCAACAGCACTCCATTGTTACCTGCAAGCTGACATGCTGCCAGCAGTGCGAAGATATTCTGGCGTTGTGTCCGGAGCTGCTGAGGACCAGTTGAGGCCCTGAGCAGCCCGTCCCTGATGCCTGAATCAGCCGTCGACGCGCTCAATAATGGCTGCTATACCCTGGCCGACGCCAATACACATGCTGATCAACGCGTAACGGCCTCCGCTGCGCTCAAGTTGGCGCGTGGCCGTCAGTGCGATCCGGGCACCGGAAGCGCCCAGTGGATGGCCGACTGCGATGGCGCCACCGTTCGGGTTCAGGCGCGGGTCTGTGGGCTCAATGCCCAGTTTCGTGGTGCAGCCAAGTACCTGTGCCGCGAAGGCTTCGTTGATCTCGATAACGTCCATGTCGTTCAGGGTCAGTCCTGCCCGTGCCAACGCTTTTTCGCAGGCGGGAACCGGGCCGTAGCCCATCACCCGAGGTGGTACACCTGCGATAGCGGCGGAAACGATCCGCGCCCGGGGCTGGATGCCGGCACGTTCTCCGGCTTCCCTGGAGCCGATAATCACTGCGGCGGCGCCGTCGTTGATGCCGGAGGCGTTGCCTGCGGTGACCACCCCGCCCTCAAATAGCGGGCGAAGACCCGCCAGTGCTTCCGCTGTGGACTGAGCACGCGGGTGTTCGTCAGTGCTGACGCTGATCGGCGGCTTCTTGCCCCCCTGAGGGACTTCAATCGGCAGAATTTCTTCGTCAAAGAACCCGGCACTGCGTGCGGCTTCATAACGAGCCTGGCTCTGGGCGGCAAAGCTGTCGACGAGTTCCCGGCTCAGGTTGAGATCCCGGGCGATGTTGTCGGCTGTTTCCGGCATGCTGTCGCTGCCGAATTCCCCCTCAATACGAGGGTTCGGGAAGCGGGCACCAATAGTACTGTCGAACGCCCGGAAATCCCGGCTGAACGGGGACTCTGCTTTGGCCATAACAAACGGCGCCCGACTCATGCTTTCGGCACCACCGGCAACGAATAAATCCCCTTCTCCGCAACGAATGGCTCGTGCGGCGTCGATAATCGCAGCCAGCCCTGAGCCGCAGAGTCGATTAACGGTCAAACCGCCGGTCTCAACCGGCAATCCCGCCATCAGGCCAGCATGGCGGGCCAGGTTGCGGGCATCTTCACCTGCCTGGTTTGTGCACCCGGCAATGACGTCCTCGTAAGCGCCCTTTTCAAAAGCGTTCCTCTCAACCAGCGCCTTGATGACACTGGCAAGCAGATCGTCCGGTCGAACTCTGGACAGGCTGCCTGCGTGCCGCCCGAATGCGGTACGGAGGCCATCGTAGATGTATGCGCTCATGATTGGTTATCCCTTTTTGCATTTGTGCTAACATAGTTTCATCAAGCGAAACTGTATTTTGTAATTAATTCGAAGAGACTAATTCGAGCGTAGTGGAAATGCAAGCAGAGGTCGTTGTCGGTTACATGGGCCCGAAGGTGGCGGATTGATGGTCGGGGTCAGGAGTTATCTGATCCGGGTCATGCTATCCGCGGCTACCGTGTTGGCGCTTCTGGCTATGTGTATT
The DNA here is from genome assembly GCF_008370345.1 of Marinobacter salinexigens. Taxonomy (GTDB): domain Bacteria; phylum Pseudomonadota; class Gammaproteobacteria; order Pseudomonadales; family Oleiphilaceae; genus Marinobacter; species Marinobacter salinexigens. The sequence continues at coordinate 347,384 of NZ_VTUU01000003.1, forward strand.
GATAGTCGGTCGGTCTCTGCGACTGCCGGCGTGTTGTTTCTGGTTGGTTTCCTGCTGGACGGCCAGCGTATCCATGGCTACGCCAGAGGCTTGTTAGGCATTGCACTGGTTGTCACCGCAGGGCTGGTGGTTCAGGGGCGCATGAGTGCCGGGCTGCTTGAAAAGGGGCTGGCAGATGCAGGGTTCTACTCGGCCTTTCTTGCCAGTCTGGGCATGATGCAGTGCCTGGTCCGGCGCTTCGAGGTATTGCGCCGGATCCATGATGTGCTGTTGGGAGGACATCATGTCTGGCTTTATCCGAAGTACGCGGTGGTCAGCGGCGCCGTTGCCTCGGTTTTGAGTTTCGGCATGATGAGCCTGTTGTGTGGGAGTTTGTCAGATACGCTGAAGGAACGAGGCATTACCGGGGCTTCCCGCTTGCGATGGGTGAGGAGTGTGTTGATCAGCGCACTTCGGGGGTTTGCGCTGGTTCCGCTGGTGGCGCCGACCAGTGTGGCGGTGGCGATCCTGACCCGGGAGCTGCCTCAACTCAGCTGGTCGATGCTGGTGCCCTACGGCGTTGCCGCAGCATTGGTTCTGATTGGTGTTGGCTGGGCACTGGAGCAGCGCCGGTTCCGGGCAGTCAGTAGCGAACGTGTAGCTTTGAGGCAGTGGCCGAAAGGCTCGCTCAGCCTCGTTGGTCTGGTGCTGGTGGTGTTTGCGGTTATGTGTGTGCTGGTCGTACTCACGGGTTTCAAGGTGTCAGCAGCGGCAATGCTGGCCGTTCCGGGGATAACGCTTCTTTATATGCTGTGGCAGGAGCGCTCTTTGAGCGCGGTGGTGAACGAAGCAGCCGATCAGGTTGCCGGGATGACCAACGAAATGTCTATCTTTGCCGCTTCGGCTTTGTTGGGTGTATCCCTGTCGTCCGTCATTCCGGATACAGCGTTGACCGGCCTGGCCGGGAGCGCCGCGGGTACCTGGCTGATTGCTGCTGCGGGGTTGCTGATCATGCCTTTGTTGTCGGCGATTGGCATCATTCCAATCACCGTGCTCAGTATTCAGGCCGGTATGTTGCCGCCGCTCGTCGCCGAGGGTGTGGATCCGCTGCCGGTTGCCGTTGCCCTGGTGACGGGCTTCTCTCTGGCTATGATGTTGTCGCCATTTGGCCCCTCAGTGATGCTGCTGTCGAGATTTGGCCAGGTTTCCCGGTGGGTCGTGGCATTTCGTTGGAATGGTGTGTTTGTGGTGATCGTTGTGCCGTTGCTTTTGTTGCTTCTGTTTCTGGAAGCGCTGGTGCTGCCGGCTTCAGGGTAGAGAATAAAGTTAACTTGCTATCGATGTTTCGCTAATTGGAATGGTATACCGAATTAAATCTGCACCTGGGGTGTTTTGTGGTGAGATTTGCCTGATATCGTGAAACATAAAGGTGGAGTGTTTCATATTTGGCACGGGTTTTGAAAAGCAATTCTGGTACTTGATTTCACCAACGATTAAAATACTGCATCTTTTATATGCACGGTGCTTATACCCTTGCACCGGATCAGGCGTAGCTGTCGGAGGGCGCCCTACTATGTCAAAAGCACGAAACCTTTCACCGGAACTGGTGGTTGCATCCGGTGACGGCGAGCCAGCCAAGCCGGAGAAAGATCGCAAATTCGTCGAAGCACTCTCCCGGGGGCTCGACGTGTTGCGGGCGTTCAGCCAGGGCTCGGTTATCCTTGGAAACCAGGATATCGCGAGGATTACCGGGCTGCCCAAGCCGACCGTATCCCGCATGACCTACACGCTGACCAAGCTCGGCTATCTCAGCTACAACACCCAGCTTGAGAAGTACCAGCTGAGCTCCGGCGTCCTGGCGCTTGGTTACGCATACGTGTCCAACCTCAAGGTCCGACAGCTTGCCAAGCCCTATATGGATGAGTTTGCCCGCCAGACCAACATGTCAGTGGGCCTCACCTGCCGTGACCGCCTGCACATGATCTACGTTGAGAACCGTCTGCCACCAGAAGCATCCTTGCTGAGGATGGACATTGGCCTGAAACTGCCGATGGCCACCACGTCAGCTGGCCGAGCTTATTACTGTGCCATCACTGACAAGGGCCGGAAGCTGATCGATGAGGCAATGGCGGCCAAGTACGGGGAACTGTGGCCGGAGAAGAAAGAAGGTCTTGACCGGGCCATGGAAGACTACAAGCAGTATGGTTTCTGTCTTTCCCTGGGCGAATGGGACCGCAACATTAACTCCGCCGGCGTGCCCATTCAGCTGCAGGACGGCACCATTATGGCGCTGACCTCCGCTGCACCTTCGTATCTTGTGTCTGGAGAAAAGCTTCGGGAGTCCATTGCTCATCAGTTGGCGATGCTGGCGAGTGATATAGAATCGCTCGGGGTGTAACGCCCTGTCCGAAGCCTTCTGGCTCCAGCCTTCCTGAAAAGCCGCAGAGGAAACTCTGCGGCTTTTTTGTGCATGCCTGTTTAATTGATGGTTGAAACCGGGAAAAAACTCGTATTAAATCGTACGCATGTTTCGCTGGTTAAAACACCATTTCAAATAATATAGGCGAGGAGAGATTTATGTCTGAGGTCGTCAGTTACCGTCTTGAAGGCAATATTGGCGTTATCACCGTCAACTACCCACCGGTTAATGCATTGGGTCATGCGGTGCGATCCGGCATCCAGGCCGCCATCACCCAGGGGCGTGAAGATGCTGATGCCAAAGCTCTCCTGATTGTCTGTGAAGGGCGTACCTTCATTGCGGGCGCCGATATCCGTGAATTCGGAAAGCCTCTTCAGGAGCCAAACCTGCCGGGCCTGGTGAACGAGATTGAAGCGACAGACAAGCCCGTGGTCGCTGCCATTCATGGCACCGCCCTGGGCGGTGGCCTGGAAGTGGCTCTGGGTTGCCATTACCGGATCGCTGTGCCCAGCGCCAAGGTAGGACTGCCGGAAGTGAAACTGGGTATTCTCCCCGGTGCCGGTGGTACTCAGCGTTTGCCGAGACTGACTGGCGCCCTCAAGGCACTGGAAATGATCACCACCGGTGATTTTGTGAGCGCGAAGAATGCCCTTGAGTTCGGCATCATTGATGAAGTTGCTGGTAGTGACGATATTAAAGCAGAGGGCCTCGCATTTGCTCGCAAGGTTGTGGATGAAGGTCGCCCGGTTCGTCGTGTCAGTGAGCTGAATGACAAGCTGGAGGCGGAAAAAGGCAGCGACGTGTTTGATCAGTTCCGCGAAGGCCTGAAGAAAAAGGCACGTGGCCTGCTCGCTCCGTTCAACTGTGCGAGTGCGGTAGAAGCTGCGTTCACGGCTCCTTCGTTCCTGGATGGTCTGAAGCGTGAGCGTGAGCTGTTCTCCGAGTTGATGGCATCGGATCAGCGCGCTGGCCTGGTCCACTCGTTCTTTGCTGAACGGGAAGTGTCCAAGGTTCCGGGCTTGCCCAAGGATACCCCGGTGCGTGACATCCAGTCTGTGGGTGTTATTGGTGCCGGCACTATGGGCGGTGGTATTGCCATGAACTTTGCCAATGTTGGTATTCCGGTGCGTCTGCTGGAGTTGAAGCAGGAAGCGCTGGACAAAGGCCTGGCCATTATCCGTAAAAACTACGAGAACACTGCGAAGAAAGGCCGCCTGACCATGGAGCAGGTGGAAGAGCGGATGAGCCTGATCAACGGTACGTTGAGCTACAGTGACTTTTCCGATGTGGATCTGGTGATCGAGGCTGTATTCGAACGGATGGATGTGAAGAAGAGCATCTTTGGTCAGCTCGATGAAGTCTGTAAGCCCGGTGCGATTCTGGCGTCCAACACGTCCACTCTGGACATCGACGAGATCGCTTCTGCGACCAAACGTCCGGAAGATGTGATTGGCCTGCACTTCTTCAGCCCGGCTAACGTTATGAAGCTGCTGGAAATCGTGCGCGGTGAAAAGACTGCTGACGATGTCAAAGCCACAGCCATGCAACTGGCCAAGCGTATCAAGAAGGTTGGTGTACTGGTTGGCAATTGCCACGGTTTTGTGGGCAACCGCATGCTGCACAAACGCGGTGCAGAGGCCATGTCCCTGGTCGATGAAGGCGCCACGCCACAGCAGGTGGACAAAGTACTGACCGATCTTGGTTTCCCCATGGGGCAGTTCGCCATGGGCGACCTGGCGGGTATCGATATCGGCTACAGCATCCGCCAGGAACGCCGAAAGAATGGCGAGGATGTGCCTGCGAGCTGGATGGATAAGCTCGCAGAGAAGGGCCGTCTGGGCCAGAAGACCATGGCCGGTACCTACCGTTATGAAGAAGGTAGCCGCAAGCCGATTCCTGATCCTGAGGTGGATGGCATCATTGCTGAATTCCGTCAGGAGCAGGGTATGACTGCCCGCGAGGTTACCGATCAGGAAATTCTTGAGCGTTGCATGTACGTAATGATCAACGAAGGCGCCAAGATCCTTGACGAGGGCATCGCCTACCGCTCCCTTGATATCGATATCACCTGGATCTATGGCTACGGCTTCCCGGCCTATCGTGGTGGTCCCATGTTCTGGGCGGATCAGATTGGCCTGGACAAGATTCTTGAGGCAGTGAAGAAGTACCAGAAAGAGGTCGGTGGCAAGCAGTGGGAGCCATCTCCGCTTCTGGAAAAACTGGTGGCTGAAGGCAAGAGGTTCGGCGACCTGTAACGTTCTTCGCAAATATCTGTGGGGCCGGTGCCCCACGGCAAAACCGTTTCAAGAGGACTTATTCATGTCAGACGCAGTTATCGTATCCACAGCACGTACCGGGCTTGGCAAATCCTACAGGGGTGCCCTGAACAACAGTCACAGTGTCGACCTGGCCGGTCACGTCATTCAGCATGCTGTTGAGCGTGCGGGAATTGACCCGAATATCGTCGAAGATGTCATTCTGGGGGCAACGTTCCACGAAGGCGCCCAGGGCAAGAATATGGCCCGTCTGGCAGCTATTCGCGCAGGTTTGCCAGTCACCACCGCTGGCATGTCCATAAACCGGTTCTGCTCGTCCGGACTACAGTCTATCGCCATCGCTTCCCAGCGGGTCATATCCGAGCAGATTCCCGCCATCGTTGCTGGCGGCGTGGAATCCATCTCTCTGGTGCAGAATGACAAGCTCAACAGCTTCCATGCCACCAACGACTGGCTGATGAAGAACAAGCCGGAGCTCTACCTGTCGATGATCGAAACTGCGGACATTGTGGCGCAGCGCTACGGCGTCAGCCGTGACTCACAGGACGAGTACGCCCTGATTTCCCAGCAGCGTACGGCGGCGGCACAGGAGGCTGGTAAATTTGACGATGAAATCGTGCCTTACGATGCCACCATGCTGGTAAAAGACAAGGAAACCGGTGAGATCAGTGAGAAGGCGGTCACGCTCACCCGTGACGAGTGCAACCGGCCCAACACCACCCTTGAAGGCCTTCAGGGATTGCAGGCAGTGCGCGGTGAGGACCAGTTCGTGACTGCCGGTAACGCTTCCCAGCTTTCAGACGGCGCGTCCGTCTGTACAGTGATGAACAGCACATACGCCGAGAAGAACAACATTGAGCCGATGGGTATTTTCCGTGGCTTTGCCGTTGCAGGCTGCGAGCCGGATGAAATGGGTATCGGACCAGTCTTTGCCATCCCGCGTCTGCTGGAGCGTACCGGCCTGAAGATGGATGACATTGACCTTTGGGAACTGAACGAAGCGTTCGCCTCTCAGGTCGTGTACTGCCGTGATCGCCTCGGTATCCCAATGGAGAAGCTGAACGTTAATGGCGGTTCCATTGCGGTTGGTCACCCGTACGGCGTCACCGGCTCACGACTGACAGGCCACGCCCTGATCGAAGGTAAACGTCGCGGCGCCAAATACGTTGTCGTCACCATGTGCATCGGTGGTGGGCAGGGCGCTGCCGGCCTGTTCGAAGTGGTATAAACAGGCGGAGCTGAGTATGGCCCAGAAAATCATCAATCCCCAGGATCTCGCATTTCAGCTCTATGAGCTGCACGAGGTTGAGAAAACCCTGGGCTATGAGCGCTACGCCGATCACAGTCGGGACACCCTTCAGGCGGCTCTGGATCTCGCACTGAAGGTAGCGTCTGAGGAGTTTGCTCCCCACGCACGGCTGGTGGATGAGGAGGAACCGCGGTTCGAGAATGGTCGTGTCGTCATGCGTCCGGAAGTGGGCAAGGCGCTCGACGTTCTGAAAGGCACGGGCCTGATGGCTGCCAGTCAGGACTACGAGCGCGGCGGCATGCAGTTACCCGCCGCTGTCGCCCAGATGTGTGTCGGGCTGCTCAAGGGTGCCAATGTGGGGACCCAGGGCTACGCGGGGCTGACGATTGCAGCGGCCAACCTGATCATGGTTCAGGGCTCGGAAGAGCAGCAGAAGCGCTATGCCGAACCGATGATGGCTGGCCGTTTCTTCGGCACCATGTGCCTCACAGAGCCGCATTCCGGGTCCTCCCTTGGGGATCTCCGAACCCGCGCAGAGCCGCAGTCAGATGGAAGCTACCGTCTGTTCGGCAACAAGATCTTTATTTCCGCTGGCGACCACGAACTGAGCGATAACATTATCCATATGGTGTTGGCCCGTTTACCGGATGCACCGCCTGGGGTTCGTGGTATTTCCCTGTTTCTGGTTCCGAAGATTCTGCTCAATGCGGATGGCAGCCTTGGGGAGCGAAACGATGTGGCCCTGGCCGGACTTATCCACAAGATGGGCTATCGTGGAACCACCTCCACCATGCTCAACTTTGGAGAGAAAGACGGCGCGGTGGGCTATCTCGTAGGTGAACCGAACAATGGCCTGGCGGCGATGTTCCATATGATGAACGAAGCCCGGATCGGAGTAGGGCTTGGCTCCGTGATGCTGGGCTACACTGGATATCTGCATGCGCTGGAGTACGCCCGGGAGCGTAAACAGGGCCGGCCCATTGGTGACAAGAACCCGGAGTCGCCGCAGGTGCCGTTGATACGCCATGGCGATATCCGCCGCATGTTGATGGCGCAGAAAGCCTATGTAGAAGGCGGGCTGGCATTGTGCCTGGAAGGCTCCATGCTGGTGGATCAGAAAAAACACGCCGACACCGAGCACGACCGGGAACTGGCGGCAGGCTTGCTGGATTTGCTGACGCCGCTGATCAAATCCTGGCCGTCCAGATATTGCCTGGAAGCCAACAGCCTGGCCATTCAGATCCATGGTGGTTATGGCTATACCCGGGAGTATCCGGTGGAACAGTTCTATCGGGACAATCGCCTCAATCCAATCCACGAAGGTACCCACGGGATACAGGGGATGGATCTGCTGGGCCGGAAAGTGGCGATGGCTGGTGGCCGGTTCTATGAAGAGCTGATGAACCGGATCGAAACCACCATCGGTGAAGCCCGGCACTATGATCGGCTGGCGGAGGCTGCCAACCGGTTGCAGCAAGCTGCCCGAGCCATGGCTTCGGCCACAGAGACTATTAACGGTGTAAAAGCCGGCGGTGAAGTGGAAAAGGCACTGGCCAACGCTACCCTGTATCTGGATGCGTTTGGTCAGATGGTCGTAGGTTGGCTCTGGTTACGCCAGGCCATTAAAGCGCTGGAAGGTCTGGCCGGTGCCGGCAGCCAAACGGCCGAATTCTACGAAGGTAAAGTCAGGGCCTGTGATTACTTTGCCCGGTATGAATTGCCGTATGTGGTCTCCACTGCCGACCTCCTGAAGACAATGGATACTACAGCTCTGGATATGAGGGACGACCTGTTCTGACGACATTTTCTGCTACGGGAGTACAACAATAATGGACAGAAAAGCCAAAGCCGTGGTCTGCCGTGAATGGGGACAGCCCGTTCAGGTGGAGACCATTACTGTAGAAGGCCCCAAATGGGGCGAAGTGACCATCAAGGTTGCCGCTTGTGGTGTCTGCCACAGTGACCTTTCTGCCACCACCGGCAAGATCCAGTATCCGCCACCGCTGGTGCTGGGCCATGAAGCGGCAGGGGTGGTTGTGGAAGTCGGCGAAGGTGTCACCGAATTCAAAGAAGGTGACCACGTCGTCAGTTCCTTTATCTCCATGTGCGGCAAGTGCCGCCAGTGCGTTCGTGGCCGTCCGGTACTGTGTGAGAACGCCCGCAAGGCCATGTTTACGCTGCCGGACGGGACAGTCCGGACCAAAGACGCCAATGGTGAACCGTTGAATGTGTTCGGTGCCTGCGGTGTGATGGCGGAATACGCCACCATGCATGTGGATAACTGTGTGAAAGTGGATGACACAGTACCCATGCAGAATGCTGCATTGGTGGGTTGTGCGGTGATGACCGGTGTTGGTGCCGTATTCAACACAGCGCAACTTGAACCAGGTTCCCGGGCAGCTGTCTTCGGTATCGGGGGGGTTGGTCTGAACGCCATTCAGGGCTGCGCCACTGCCGGAGCGGAAATGATCGTGGCAGTGGACAGCAACCCGAAGAAGCTGGAAATGGCCAAAGAGTTCGGCGCGACTCATACCGTCAATATCAACGAGGTGGAGGATGCCGCGAAGGCTGTCAAAAAGCTAACCGGCGGTGTCGATTACGCCTTTGAGTGTGTGGGCGCCGGTCCCGTTGTGGAGCAGGCCTACAAGTGTCTGGGTCGTGGTGGTACTGCCATTGTGGTGGGCGTTGCCGATCCGAAAGACAAAACATCCATTACCACCCTGACTTTGCCTGCCGACGAGCGCACCCTGAAGGGCAGCTGGCTCGGCTCCGCGCGGCCTCAGCATGATTTCCCGAAAATTCTCGGCTTGTACAAAGCAGGCAAACTGAAACTGGATGAACTCATCACCCGCACCTATTCCATCGAAGAGGCCGCTCAGGCGTTTGACGATATGGTAGCCGGCAAGAACGCCCGTGGCGTTATCGTATTCGAGTGAGGAGAACGCAATGAATGATCTGAGCAAGAATTACATCAACGGCCAGTGGGTGACCTGGCAGGGTGAAACCATTGATGTCCATGAAGCCGGCACCGGCGACGTCATCGCCCGGGTACCCGCCTCAGGCCGCGAAGAGATGGAACAGGCCATCACTGCCGCCGATGCGGCGTTTGAAGCCTGGTCTGAAAGCACCCTGGATGAACGACTCAAGGTACTGGAGCAACTGCATTCGGGCCTGAAAGAACGTGCGGCGGATATCGCCGACGCGGTCTGCCGTGAAGTAGGCATGCCCATCAAACTGGCCACCGGTATCCAGGCGGGCTTGCCTGCTACCGTCACCAAGACCTACCTGAAGATGCTGCCGGATTTCCCGTTCACCGAAACCTCCGGCAACTCCGAAGTGCAGTACGCCCCGGTGGGTGTAGTGGGCTGCATCACCCCCTGGAACTACCCGCTTCACCAGGTCATCCTGAAAATCGTGCCGGCCATTGCCGCCGGTTGCACCGTGGTACTGAAGCCGTCTGAAATCGCCCCGCAGAGTGCCTACATACTGGCCGACATCCTCGATGGCACCGACCTGCCCAAAGGCGTCTTCAACCTCGTATGCGGTGAAGGCCAGACCGTTGGCGACACCCTGATCAAACACCCGGCAGTACGCATGGTCTCGTTCACCGGCTCCACCCGAACCGGTCACCTGATTTCCCACGCAGCTGCCGATGACTTCAAGCGTGTTGCTCTGGAAATGGGCGGTAAATCAGCCTCAGTCATCCTGCCGGATGCGGACCTTGGCGCCGCCGTAAAAGGCACCGTCAACAATTGCCTGCTCAACTCCGGCCAGACTTGCACCGCGCTGACCCGCATGCTGGTTCCCGCGGACAAACACGACGAAGCCTGCGAACTGGCTGCCGCCGCTGTCGCAAAAATGACCCCGGGCAACCCGCTGGAAGAAACCACCCGCCTCGGCCCACTGGCGTCCGCCCAGCAGCGTGACAAGGTCATCGACTACATCAGACTCGGCATAGACGAAGGCGCTACCCTCGTGGCTGGCGGACCAGAAGCACCGGAAGGCTGCGACAAAGGTTACTTCGTCAAAGCCACCGTCTTCGGCAACGTCAAACCCGACAGCCGCATCGCCCAGGAAGAAATCTTCGGCCCGGTACTGTGCGTGATTCCCTACACTGATGAGGCCGAAGCCATCCGCATCGCCAACGGCACCCAGTACGGCCTGTCCGGCGCGGTCTGGTCAGCTGATGATGCCAAAGCGAAAAAAGTGGCAGGAAAACTGAGAACCGGCCAGGTCACCGTCAACGGAGGCGCCTTCAACCCGCTGGCCCCCTTCGGCGGCTTCGGACACTCCGGCCTGGGCCGCGAATTCGGCAAATGGGGCCTCGAAGAATTCCTCGAAGTCCGCTCCCTGCAACTCTAATCAAAAAGCCTGATCGGTCTGGGGGCTAGGCCGGGGGTGGGGTGCCTTTTCTTCTGGGAAAAACAACTCGCTGTGCTCAGACATTTTTTCCCGGCAGAAAAGGCACCCCACCCCCAGCCTGAATCGACTATGGCACGTTGCTCCTTAGGCCTTTCCGCCAAGGAGAATTCGGACCGCCGTGCAGGCGTCTTCCAGCTCTTCCTCCCGCGGCTCCCGCCCACCGATGATGTCGCTATAAAGGCAGGATTCGGCCAGTCGAACCATAAAATAGGAGAGGCTTTCGATGTTCATCGGAGGGTCGATGTAACCGGAGGCGACCTGGTCCCGAAGGGTCCGGGTATTGGCTTCCACGGTCCGGCTGTGCAGTGTGGATTGTGACGAAGTCAGAATACGCAGGGCGTATTCAGGATCCTGATGGATGAAACGCCGCAACGGCTCGAAATGCAGGATGGTGGAGTTGATCTGGCGGTAAACGCCAACAATGAAATCAACACCCTCGCCGGGTGTCGACGACAGAGCCTGCAGGCGAACCGGTTCATAAAGCGACCAGAGCACTTCGCCAATCAGCAGATCCTTGTTACCAACCCAGCGAAACAGCGTGGCACGACCGATGTTGAGTTCATCTGACAGCGACGCCAGATGGATACGTTCGCCCTTGAGCCACATACGACGGGCCCGCTTGAACGCATCGGCGGGGGTTGCCCTCATTGTTGTCTGTTCTGCCACTGAAACCTCGTTCGATTTTTTGAATCATTCTAACGACAAAACCAGTGTGTCGCTATGAAGCCCCCCCCCCTGCGGTGCTCTCTATCGGACCGGAAAACATCCGCTCTGTGCCGTGACAGTTCTGTGATAATTCCGCTATACACTCTCTATATCTCCGTGAATTTGCCGTGACAGCGTGCTGCCAGGATGACAGTGTCGCCGTCGGAAAACATCGGCGGTTTCGTCTCAGAAACAGAAAAAGCAACGGAGAAATCACAATGCGACACATGACCCGAATGTTGACCGTAACCTGCATTACCCTGATGGCATCGTTGTCGGCGGTAGCCGGAGATATGAAGAAAGATGAAGGCATGATGCAGAATGAAACCATGATGGAAGATGAGATGTCGAAAGACACCATGTCCGAGCATGGTATGGCAAAAGATGACAAGGCCAAGGACATGGGGCAGGGTATGAAGGACGATGCCATGGAGTCCCACGGCATGGATGACATGAAAAAGAAACCCATGGACGACATGGGTATGGACGAAGACAAGGATGGCATGTAGTAACGAGTGCCGTCATTCAGATAGCCCCATAGCAGGTAGAGCCCGGAGCCTATGACCCGAACGGTCCTGATAGTTGAAGATAATCCCGGCATCGGTGAACTGGTGCGTATGCAGGTTACCGACCTGGGTATGCAGGCTGTTCTGGTGGACCGTGGCGATGATGGTCTGGAGCGTTTCCGTCAGGGCGGCATCGATCTGGTGATCCTGGATCTGATGCTGCCGGGGATGGATGGACTATCGGTTTGCCGCGAAATTCGTGCCTGCCCGGGCTATGTCCCGGTGCTGATGCTGACAGCAAAGAGCACGGAACTGGACAGGGTGCTGGGCCTGGAAATGGGCGCGGATGACTACCTCACCAAACCCTTCAGCGTGGCCGAGCTGGCGGCCCGGATCAAGGCGTTGTTCCGCCGGGTGGATGCCCTGACATCCAGGGAGTCGGAGGCGGTGCCGGAAGAAGAGCTCAGCGTTGACGGCTTGCGGATTGACCCGGTCCGGCGTCGGGTGTTTGTGGATAACCAGGAAGTGGAACTCACCGCACGGGAATTTGAGCTGCTCTGGCACTTCGCCTGCAATCGTGGTCGCGTCTTTAGCCGGGCGCAGTTGCTCGATGCGGTTTGGGGGTACAATCACGAAGGCTATGAGCATACCGTGAACACTCACATCAACCGGCTCCGTAACAAGATCGAAGTGGACCCCGCAGAACCCAGATACGTTCAGACGGTCTGGGGCGTTGGTTACCGGTTTATGGACTAGGCAATGGCCCTTTCTCTGTTTCGTACTCTTTATGCCCGTCTGGCTCTGGGACTGTTCCTCCTGCTGGTGACGGTGGGTGCGCTGTTTACCGTGCTCAGTCTCTATTCTGTGCGGGAATACTCCGCTGCTATCAACCAGGAACTGAACCGCGACCTGGCGAGCACTCTGGTTTCTGACCGAAATCTGGTCACCGGAGGTCGAATCAATCGCGATGCCCTGAAACAGCTCTTCGCGCTGTATATGAACATCAATCCCAGCATCGAAATCTACCTGCTGGACCGGGATGGGAACATCTTGTCCTTCTCGGCCGAACCCGATCGAATCAAGCGTAACCGGGTGTCCCTGGAGCCTATCCAGGCCTTGCTGGAAAACCCGGGTGCCTTTCCGCTACCGGGGGATGATCCCCGAAGTCACGACCGTCGCAAGGTATTTTCCGTTACCCCGGTACCCTTGCAGGATGAGTCCGGTGGTTACCTTTACGTGGTGCTCAGAGGTGAGGAATACGATCTGGCCGAAAGCATGGTGCACAGTGACAAACTCCTGCAGATGGGCGTCGGAGCGTTATTTGTCAGCCTCGTTGTAGGGATGCTGGGGGGGCTGGTGTACTTCCGTCTGCTGACCCGCCGGTTGTCCCGGCTGACCGGCCAGGTTGAGACCTTTGAAACCGGCGGTCAGACCGACGTGCAGCCGGTACCGGTGCAGGGTGATGATATTGACTACCTGAGTGCACGCTTTGATCAGATGGCGCAGCGTATAGAAGCGCAACTCGACCTGCTCAAGGACAAAGACCAGCAGCGCCGTCAGCTTGTGGCTCAGGTGTCCCATGACTTGCGAACACCCCTGGCGTCTATACAGGGCTATCTGGAAGCTCTCAAGCTGAAACAGAATACGCTTTCCGGTGAAGAGCAAGCGAGGTTTACCGACGTGGCGCTGGCAGAAACCCACCGGCTGGGCACTCTGGTTGACGAGTTGTTTGAACTGGCGGCCCTTGATGCCCGGGAAAAACAGCCGTCTCCGGAACCGTTTCTGATAACTGAACTGGTTCACGACGTGGTCCAGAAGCATCAGCCCGGAGCCGCAGACGCCTCTGTCAGCCTCAGTATTGCTCAGGCCGAGGCTGTTATGGTTCGGGCGGACATCGCCATGGCCGAGCGCATACTCGATAACCTGATCAGCAATGCGATTCGCCACTCTCCGGAACTCGGTACTGTGAATGTCAGTGTCCGGCTTGCCCAACAGGGTGGAGAAATTCGGGTGTCGGACACCGGGCCAGGTATCCGCGACGAAGATCTTGAGCACCTGTTTGAGCCTTTCTACCAGGCACCTGGCAGTCATCGTTCTGGCCATGCCGGGTTGGGGCTGGCCATTGCTCAGCGCATGGCCGGGCTACAGGGTGGGCGGATTGAGGCTGCCAACCGGGCATCCGGGGGCGCGGAATTCCGCGTCTGGTTACCTTTAGCCTGAAGAATCCATTCCGTTATAGATTCGTAAGAAACCATAAACGCTTTCGTGAATTCCGGGCGATACCCTGACAGTAACGGAATCTGTCACAGGAGAAGTCTTATGAAACGCAACATCATGACAACAGGCGCTGCACTGCTGCTGGTTATAGCTGCCGCGTTAGGCGTGGCTTATGCCACCGCTGATAATCACCCGCAACGAAGCAAATACGCGCCGGAAGATACCTCTCTGGCTGTAGCGACCTTTGCCGGCGGCTGCTTCTGGTGCGTGGAAGCCGGGTTTGAAAAAGTACCGGGTGTAGTGGAAGTGGTGTCTGGATATTCGGGCGGCACAGAAGCAGATCCAACCTACAAGCAGGTGTCTTCAGGGCGTACCGGGCATACAGAAGCGGCCCAGATCTACTACGACCCCACAAAAATAACGTACGAAGGCCTGGTTCAGGGATTGTGGAGGATCATGGATCCGACCGATGCCAATGGACAGTTTGTAGACCGGGGCAAACAGTACAGACCGGCGATTTTCTACCACAATGCCGAACAGAAGCAGATTGCAGAAACGGCGAAGCAGAAACTGCAGGCTTCCGGGCTCTATGACAAGCCGGTGGTGATTGAAATTGTTCCTTTCACGGCGTTCTATCCAGCGGAGGAATATCACCAGGATTATTACAAGAAGAATCCCATCCGGTACAACTTCTACACCTTTAACTCTGGCCGTTATCAGTTTATCGAGAAGGTGTATGGTGAAGACTATGAGCTGGATTTCTCGCCCTACATGCCAGCGGCCGGGAAGAATGACCAGGGCATGAACGACGCTCAGGCAGGCAGCGCGAAGAAGGGCTTTGACCCTGCCGCTTTCCAGAAACCGGATTCGGCCACGCTGAAAAAGCGGCTGACCGGACTCCAGTACGATGTGACCCAGAAAGACGGAACCGAGCGGGCCTTCAGCAACGCCTATTGGGATAACAAGAAGGCGGGCCTCTATGTGGATATCGTATCCGGTGAGCCGCTGTTTTCCTCTCGGGACAAGTACAAGTCCGGTACCGGCTGGCCGAGTTTTACCCGGCCAATCGCCTCCGATGTGGTCACCGAGCATGAGGATAATACCCTGTTTACGACGCGCACTGAGGTGCGTAGCCGTTACGCGGATTCACACCTCGGGCATGTGTTCAACGATGGGCCTGCACCCACGGGCTTGCGCTACTGCATGAACTCAGCCGCCATGCGTTTTATCCCGCTGGAGGATATGGAGGCTGAAGGCTATGGGGACTACATTGATGAGGTTACCGGAAGCTGATTAAAGCCAGAGGTCACCGATGGGTGTATCGGGGCTGAAGTGATGGCGGATCTGCGCTTGTAGCAGCTCCGCCGTAGCGGCTGCATCCATCAGGGCGTTATGGGCGGCGTAATGCGGCAGGCCATAACGCTTTCGGCTGTCGGCAAGCCGGATGGATAAGGGCTTCTTGCCCATCCATTGTTGCCAGAAATTGGGTCGCCGGTCCGGATGCAGGTGTGCTTCGATCGCCATGGTATCCAGCACCGGAAAACGAATGCCTTCGCCCAGTCGCCACTTCAGGGCAACGTCCAGGAACCCGCGCTCGATATCCCGGTAGTGTACCACGGCAATACGGCCATTCAGCATGCCGAATACCTCTTCGAGAATTTCGGACAGGTCTGGTGCGTTGTCGATATCACTGTGAGTAATACCGTGAATGGTGATGGACGTCTGGTGTAGCGGAAGCTTGGGGCGGACGACCCAGTGCCTGGCCCTGCCGAGCTGGATTCCCGTGAGGTTAAAGGGAACAAGACCGACGCTCACGATGGAATGCTGCTCCGGGTCCAGACCAGTGGTTTCAAAGTCCAGGGCTACCAGGGGTACCTCTGAAACGGGGGTGTCGGGGGAAACACAGCCCGCCTCATAATAGGCCTTCAGCAAAGGGTGAGTAGCGTCCTGGGCCAGCTTCCGAAAGCGTTGCTGCCAATCTACATCAGGCATTCCGTCCGCCCCCGGCGTTGTAGCGGAAACGCAGGAACTTCTGGGAGTTACTGACGATCTGGAAGGCATCCTTGAGATGGCTTCGCTCAAACGGTGAGAGATCCTGAGGCCGGACATTATTATCTGGCTCCCGGCCCTCCTCGATAGCCAGTGCCTGGTGCCGGATTCTGACGATGGAAATGAACTCCAGGGCGTCCCGCAGATTATTCAGATCTTCGTCCATAATCAGCTTGGTCTTGGCGATGGCTGATAGCCGGTCGAAGGAGTTCTGGGCCCGGGAGCCGCAGGCCAGAGCGTGGATACGGATCAGGTCTGAAAGCGGTGCGGTGCCGCGCCGCTTGAGATTAAAGGTTTTGCGGTGCTGGCCATCCTCTTCCAGTACAAAGGTCCGGAAGAATCCCAGTGGCGGCGTCCGGTTCAGGGCGTTACGAGCCAGCAGCGTAAGGAAGCGCTGACTGTTACTGGCACGCTCTGCTACAAGGGCTTTCAGTTGCTCGGCAAACCGGGTTTTTCCGTGGATGCCGTCGAGATCGAAGAAGATGTTGCTGTTGAGCAACGCTTCCGCCTTGGGATTGTCAATCCAGTCTATGAAGTAGTCTTTCCAGACCTTCAGCGGCTGTCGCCATTTGGGGTTGGTAGCCATGATGTCGCCGGTACAGTACTTGTAGCCGCATTCGGCGAGCCCGTCGCTGACGAATT
This sequence comes from Marinobacter salinexigens, assembly GCF_008370345.1. Taxonomy (GTDB): domain Bacteria; phylum Pseudomonadota; class Gammaproteobacteria; order Pseudomonadales; family Oleiphilaceae; genus Marinobacter; species Marinobacter salinexigens. Next base: position 363,848 of record NZ_VTUU01000003.1, read on the forward strand.
TAGCGAGTGCCAGGAAGTAGGCGTCGTGTTCCTCGGGGACAAAGCTGTCGTCGAGGATCATGGCATTGTCCTGATCGGTAACCACCAGTTGCTCGTCCCTCGCCATGGATCCCAGTGCCATGAAACAGTAGGGAATGGGGGGCGGTCCCAGCTTTTCTTCGCCCAGTTCAAGCAGGCGTTGGGTGAAACTTCGCCCGATTCCGGCCATAGCGCTACCGATCATGTGGGAGTTGGCGTCTTCGTTCACCATTCGGACAAAGCTGTCCCGTACATCCCGGCTGATCTTTTTGAGGCCTTTCACATCCTGTTGATGATAGATGTTGCTCACCAGGTAAAGGCTGCTCTGGCTTTCATATTTGACGATATCGGAGAGCGCAATTACCCCGCGCACTTCGTCTTTTTCCATCACAGGAAGATGATGCACGTTGTTGTGCAGCATGGTGAGCATGGCTTCAAATATGAAAGCGGTGGACTTTATGGTGATCAGGTCTTCCGACATGATGTCGCAGATGGGTGTCTCCGAGGGCAGCGCTTCGGTGACGGCGCGGGTGCGGAGGTCTCTGTCAGTGACAATACCGTGGAGTAGTGGCTTGTCCCCTTCTTCATCCATCAGCAGCAGCGCGGATACGCCGTGGTCGGTCATGATCCGGGCCGCCTCCTGAAGGCGCACCGTGGAGGGGGCTGCGACGGTGGCCCGGGAGATGAGACGGGTTACCCGGGAGGTCATCAGGTCGTTGGATTTCTCCCGTCTTGAAAGCGCGGAGCGCAGGCGGGAGCGGTCTTCAATTTCAACAAAATCGGCGAAGTTGTCGTCATTTTCAAACAAATATTTAAAAACTTCGCCGGAAACCCGGTAAATCAGCGTATCTTCCAGAGCCTTTGCCGGGAACCGTACCTTGCGGTTCATCAGCAGGCCGAACTGCCCGAAAATCTCCCCTTCGCTGACCCGGTTATACAGCTCACCGGAACGCCGGAACAGTTCGACGGCACCGCTGCGTACGTAGTAGAGCCAGGTGTTCTGATCGCCCAGTTCGAGGATCTGGGTGCCGGCCCTGAAATACTCTACTTCGATGCTTTCCACTACTCGCTCGAGCAGATCGTCCGGCATCTCGTCAAAGGGCGGGTACTGGGCCATGTGATTGCGGATGTCGATAAGCTCGGCCTGCATGATGCTCCCTGTAATGCGTCGGCTGTAATCCGGAAAAATTGTTGTAATCAGGGACTATAGCAACCAGGTGCAGAACTGACCATCGACGAACCGGGAGATGGCAACCCTCAGGTTGCCATCCCGTCTACACGACCAGTTACGGATTCAGCGACTGGAAAATGCTCTGGTTACTGCAGGCATCCCCATTCTCGTAGTCCGTGTCCACCACATTGTTGATCCAGTACGTCAGCAGTTCCACGCCCTCGTCGTGAGCGACACTTCTCGCAATGGGGGGCATACGGCGTTGAGGATCATTCTCGTCGGCCACCCGGCAGGCAACTATCGAACTGTCGGCATCGCCCGGAACCACAATGTGCTGGCGGCCACAGGAACCACCACCGGTGGCCGTTGGCTTCTTGCAGATGCCATAGCCTGCATCAATGTTGCGGTAGTGGTCGAGGTAGTAGCCGGTGTTAGAGGCTGCGCCACGATCATTATGGCAATGCTGGCAATTGACCTCCAGGTAGGCACGCAGGCGGGCCTCCACGTCGGCATCGGAGCCGGCGACTTCACCGCTGTCCCCCGGCAGGTTCCAGTGTGGAAGTCGCTCTATGTTGGTGGCAATGCCGGCACCATTGATCTCCAGCGGAGGCGCGTTCGTGAGCAGCCCCTGGTCGATCCAGTACTTCAGCTGGTTTACCTCCGGGAAACCGCCCTGGCCACTGGCCCCCATAAATGACGACTCAGGTGCATAGGCCCGGTTGAGGTTGCGGGGTTTCGGGCCGATGGGAGCCGAACCGGATTCCAGGTCGTCGTTGCTGTGGCAGGTGATGCACTGGTTGGCGTTGGGAATGGCGTAGGCATTGGTGGAGCCGGCATGCAGCTTGCCGGTAGTGACATCCTGATAGTGCCAGCTGACCGACCGGGTGCCGCCGCCCATGGCGAGTTCCGCAACCGGCTGGCCGTCTGCATCAGTATCCCAGATGTAGGTGAGTCCATCCCAGAAGGCCTTGCCGCTCTCACTGATGCGCTTGATCAGCAGGCGGGTTTCCACCAGTTCCTCGGTTCCGGCGCTTTCATCCGTAAAGGCAAAGGTCTTGGCGATCACCGTGCCGGTGGGGAAATGTATGCTGCCATTGAGGTTGCCACCACTCTGGCCATCCATGTACACCGCTCTGGTGCCGGGCGGAATGAACGCAACCCTGTACTTGGTCGCATAGTCAGAGAACAGCTTGCTGTTCAGCGCGTAGGGAACACCGCCCTCGTGGGGTGTGCTGCGCGGGTCCGTGGAGTCCGCAAACAGGTTGTACTGATCCAGCGTCGGACAGTTGAGTGCCAGCGCCTCACGGTTCACGGCGCCCGGCTTCATCTTCTTACCACAGACGCGGCTTACATAGTCTTCGCTGGGGGCCGGGTCGATCGTACCGCTTGGTTCGAACGGCGGGATGGTTACCCGCGGCAACGGAGGCAGTAACTCGCCGAAGCGGGCCTGGCAGTCATGGACCGAGGCATCGGTGTCGGCGACGATTCCGTTCAGGCCTTCCAGTACGGATTGAAGACCCTCCAGGGTGAGAATGTCTGGATCCTGTTCAGCTGCTGCCAGCACCAGCTCAAGCCCTTCCATACCGTGGAAATTCATATAGGGCTGGCTGTCGTCAGACATTTCGTTGTTGTTGAAGCAGGAACCCCACTGGGGCAGTTTGCGTTCGCCGGTGCTGTCGAATTTGTAGGTGTTGTAGTGGCAGGCGGGGTTGGGGTGTTGGTTGGTGTGGATCGGTTTTCCGCTTTCGTCACTTGGGACTGGTTGGCCATTGGCATCCAACGGGTAGGGGCACTCGCTATCAAGCTCGTCCAGCAAACCATCCCAGACAATATGGGCACCTTTGCCGGGATTGGTAATATTCTTCAGCCCGATCAGGGTCGGAAGCACCGTTTCTACCTGACCCTCCAGCAGAACTTTCTCGAAATTCGGTGGTGGCAGATCGTACCCTGAGTTGCGCATCACGTTGTTATGTATGTGCAGGCCTTCCGTGTAGGGGTCCAGTTTCTTGTCGGCCGTTTTGTCCTTGCCGTCAATGAGTTCATAACTGGTGTAGATGACAGCAGCGGTGCTGTGATCCTCGAAGGTGTTGTTGAACACTTCGATATTGTCGTAGCCGAGGGTGATGAAGCCAGTGCCGCGGGGTACGGCTGACACCAGGCCGCTGTGGGCGAAATTGTAGGTGTTGTTGTTCCGGGCAATGTTGTTGAGCATGACCGAGGTGTCGCCATACTGGGTGATGTTTTCCAGGTCGTAGATCAGGAAACCACCGGTGTTGCACTCGGCCACGTTATTGTCGTACTCGCCGCCCTGGACATTTTCGATCTCGAACCCCATGACGTTGTAGATGGCCCGGCTGTTGCGGATGATCGCCGTGTTGGTCTGGCCAACGTAGATACCGGCATCGGAAGCACCGACGGATTCCGAGTTATCCACAAGTATGTTTTCTGATTCCACCGGGTAAATACCGTATCGGCCGCTGGCGGAGCTGGGAATGTAGTCCGGAGTCGGGTCGCCTTCGTTAAAAGGCGGGTTGGTGCAGGCTACGTTAAGGCGCTCTGTGTAGTTGTTCGCCGTAATCGGCTCTCCGCCACCGGACCAGATGGCACGTACGTTCAACAGTGTGCCCCATTTAACACCCTTGAGCTTGAACGCATCGCCCGGTGAGTCTGCAATGGTCAGGTCCTTCACCGTTATACCACGGACATTGAGGGCCTCCAGGCCGGTTACGTTGTCGCTGTTCACGAAGGACAGAACGGTTTCATCCTTGCCGCAGCCTTTGATAACCACGTCCTCGGTGGCCTGAATCAGCAGGCCGTGTTCAAGCTCAAAGAAACCACAGCCGAACTCCAGGGTGTCGCCCGGGCGCAGCTGGATCATGGCGTTGATCATCTCGGTTGTGGCGGTGTCGCCGGGTTCGACCCGGAATACCCTGCCTTCGCTGAAGCGTTGTTGAGAGGGAGAGGTTGTGGATGGTGTGGCAGGTTGCGTGGTGCTGGTTTCTTCGCCGCCGCTGCCACCAAGGCAGCCAGAAAACAGGGGCAGGGCCAGAGAAATGGCCAGGAGTGCGGGCCGAAACGTGGGTTTTGCCAGGAACTCTGTTGAGGCTTTGTACAGCATGACTTCTCTCCTTGCCGGTATTACAGAGGCGCGTTCTCGATGCGTTCCCACATGCGAAGATAGGCTTCTGCCGAGGTGAACAACTGGTTTACCGCATCACTTACCTTGGACTCAGACCGGTCGCTGTTGCGAATCATGTCGGCAATCTGGTCCGGGTAAAGCCCGTAATGGGCGACACCGCGGCCGTCATACAGACCGAAGGCCCGGTCCCCTGTGACCTGCTTGTCGAAACGAACCCGGCCATCAATGGAAGTGAACGGGTAGAGCTCACTCTCCTGTTCAGGTGTACCCGGGTTGGAGGCCAGTTGGGCGATGCCGTTTACATCGGAGGCAAAGCCCGAGCCTCCGAAAGGACCTACCATGAAGGCGTCGCTCCGGGGGCGGTTGCCATCGCGGGACAGTTTGTCGACCCAGTCTCCTCGGGTGCCACCGAATGACGCGGTGATTCCGCCCTGGGCAGCAATCCGGTCGCGGAGTGCTTCGGTTCCGCCCCATCCGCCGTGGCTGTTTATGACCGGGTAGTTGAGGGGTTCCGTCAGCGCGAGGATTCGTGCGGCGGCCTTGCGACTGATGTGATCAGTTTCAATCATCATCTTGCGGCGTATCAGTTCCTGGATCAGGAAGTCACCCAGGTCACTCAGCCCTCTGCGGTTACACAACTGATCGGTGCCCCGACGGGGGTCCAGAGCAGCCAGCTCCTCCGGGGTTTCGGGGAAACGCTCCCCCAGGTAGTCGATCTGATAGAGCAACTGATCCACCAGCCCGAAGGGTTGCAGGTCGGCGTTCTGGTCAGGCTCATAACCGCTGTATTCCACCTCTTCCGGACATTGTTCGAACTCGACAGGATGACCCGTTTCCAGCAGGTTGCCGCCGTATAGAATGGCCCCGATACCGATCCCTGTGGATAAGTCCGGAAGGTGTCCGCCAAAGGCATTATCGAATTTGTGCACCGGGAATATGTTGCGCACTCCGAGCTGGTACATCTGGTCCAGGCGCGCAACGATTTCCTCCCGCGTGCACTCGGCCACACCCTGGAATTCCCCACATCGGAAGACCTTGGACATCTCGATGCCGAGCACCACGGCCAGTTTGCCGTCGCCAATGACTTCCCGGGCCTGGCCGGGACTGGTGACGATCCGGAACCAGCCTTCGCCGGGGCCTCCATGCTGGGCATCGATGTAGTCCTGCATTTCATACATGCGCTGGATCTGCAGGAGAATTGCTTCCATCGGGTCGCAATCGTTCTGCTTCTGAGGGTTGATGGCGCAGAGCACCTCATTGTGGACGAGGTGATTGACCAGGATTTTCATCCCGGCCAGATGGGCCCTTTCCAGCCAGCGATAGTAGCTCTGATGATGCTGTAGGGAGTTGTATCGGGGCCAGTCATTGAAGCTGGGCCAGCCCTGAGTATCGTGAAGGCCGATACCGGTGGTTGCCAGCTCGATAAAGCCGGTGGCACCCCATGGGCCGTGGTTCGCTTCACAGTCTTTCAGAGCGTGGGTGACGCCGAACCTGTGGAAGGGCGCCCCGTAGTTGATCCGCCCCCCAATGAACTCATAGGCAGAAATGTGGGAGTGGGTATCCACAAAGCCGAATACATCATCCTGATCGACACCCTGCACATTGCGGAAGCGATCGACCTCCTTCAGATAGTTGGCCGGACCTTTGTCGTCCAGAACATCGGCGCTGAGTTCCGCTTCCGGATAGCTTGCGCAGCCGGTTGCCGCTGTCAGTTGAAACCGGTTGCTATCATCGGCCAGCGACGGGGATACCAGGGCGAGCTGGTTGTCCTGAATGCCTAGCAGCAAACCGGTAACTTTTGAGGCCAGGGAAAACGTTTCGTCGCTGACGGTGTTCAGTGACCAGACCGCGAGGTCGCTGGGCTGGGCCAGCATGTCGAGTGCCGGATTAACCGTTACATTCGCCAACTGGTCGCCGCTGAACTCGAGGCTTTCGCCAATCGCCCTGACGGCACTTCCCAGCGGTGCGACGGGGTCCAGCACCACGTTGGTGGTATCCCCCAGTCCGGCAACCAGATAACTGACCTCGCCAATGAAGGTGCCGGTGTCATCCAGAAACTCTCCTGCAGGGTCGCTGATGCCCAGCATGTCGAATGTCCCCAGCTCGCCGGCATCGCGGCGGTAGTCGCTGACCAACAGGTAGGAGCCGAGCTCAGTGGGACGCAGGTAGAAGGGAATGGCGCTGGCTTTGTCGTCGGTTACGCTGTAACTGCCCGCCTGTTGATCGGTGCTGAGGTAGTGACCATTAGATTCCAGCAGGTAGCACTGATTGGCGACGTTGTACTGGTTCAGGGCAACCTGCTTATCGCCTTGAACGGCGGTAGGTGGTTGCTCTGAGGTTGCGGTTTGCGGCGGTGTCTTCTGGGCCGTGTCCTGAGTGTTTCCGGGGGCACTGTCCTGCCCGCTCTCCAGGCAACCGGAAAGTGACAGGGTGGAGGCGATCAAAAGCGTAGCCAGGGCAGAGCGATGCCCCGGCCGGAACGGACTGGTCATGGTGTTACCTCGATTGGGTCTGCTTGGCCTCAACTCGCCGGCCGACGTTTTATTGTTTTAGAGGTGCTTGTAGTTCCATCCATCACTGTCACGGAGTGGCATTCATTTGGTTCCAAACGTGACAGAGTGTTTTATGTTTTCAGGGTGTGATGCAGGTCACATTGGCCAGAATTTGCGACGGGCCGTCGTTTCGGTCAGGATCCAGCCTTTACATCCGAATAGAGACGAATTCCGGTGAGCAAGACACACACTCTGGTGCTGGGCGGCATCCGCTCCGGCAAAACTGGTTTGGCCGAACAATTGGCGGGGCAGGGATCTGACTGCGTTGTCTATGTGGCAACGGCGACAGCGGGCGATGATGAAATGGCGGATCGAATCCACCGGCATCAGCAGAGCCGGCCACAGCAATGGGGGCTGGCAGAAGAGCCCATCAGCCTAGGGGCGTTGCTGGCCCGTATGGGGCGTGAAGACGAGCCACCCATGCTGCTGGTGGACTGCATGAGTCTGTGGTTGAACAACCTGCTGTTTGCCGGTGACGAAGTATTCAGCTGCGAACGGGCCGACTTTCTCGCTGCTATGGAGCATTACCCGGGTGAAATCGTTATTGTCAGTAACGAAGTCGGGCTCGGTACCATCGGCATGGACCCGCTGACCCGTCGGTTCTGCGATGAGCTGGGCTGGCTCAATCAGGCCCTGGCCCAGCGCTGCGAGCGGGTGGTTATGAGTGTCGCCGGACTGCCAATGGTGTTGAAGGGGCGGTTACCCGAGCAGCTCTGACGAGAAATGGCTGAGCAGGCTTCGGAACTCGCCATGAACGGACTGGTCCACCCGGATCCGGCTGCGGTTGGCGTAGGGCACGGAGACGCTGGCAAATGAACGCTCCAGTGGCACGCCGAGAACGTCCGCCAGAATCATTCGGATGACGCCGCCGTGGCAGACTACCAGTACCCGCTGGCCTGCCAGTTCGTCCTGCCACTGGCGAAAGCACTGCACCACTCGATCCCGGAACTCTACCATGGGCTCACCTTCCGGTGGCGTGAAACTGCCGGGGTTGGACCAGAAGCGGGCCAGGTCGTCACCGAATTGTTCATTGATCGCTTCGGCCGTCAGCCCTTCCCATACTCCGAAACTGACTTCCCGAAGGTTCTCGGCGATATGCAACGGGATGTCCCGCGCCCGGGCCACTTCTTCAGCAAAAAACCGACATCGTTTCATCGGCGAGCTGACCACCGCATCCCAGCGGTCCTTTTCTGCTATGGCGCCCCGCATCTGCTGCCAGCCAAGCTCACTGAGCGGGTCGTCCAGAGCGCCCCGGAATTTCTGACCGCCTTCGGGCTCACCATGGCGGATCAGGTCGATGATGGTGGAGGTTGATGTGAATTCGCTCATGATCAGCTCGCTCCGCTTACGCCGGCATCAGCAAAACTGGCCATGCCGTTGTGCAGGACGCAGGCGGATCTGAGCAGTGGGACTGCCGTTGCTGCCCCGCTGCCTTCGCCCAGACGCATGCCAAGATCCAGCAGGGGATCGGCGGCGAGAGCATCCAGTACCAAGCGGTGCCCGGGCTCAGCAGAGCGGTGGCTGAAATGCAGCCAGTCCCGCAAGGCAGGTTGTTGTCTGACGCCGATCAGGGCCGCGACAGAAACGATATAGCCGTCGACCAGCACAGGAATGCCCCGGGCTGCGGCACCGAGGAACGCTCCGGTCAGGGCCGCAATCTCAAAACCACCGAGGGACGCCAACAGGGCCAGAGGAGAGCGATCGCTGCCGTGGCGAATCAGTGCCTGCTCAATGACCTGTGCCTTGTGGGTCACGCCTTCCCTGTTCAGACCGGTGCCGGGGCCCGCCAGTTGTTCCGGTCGCTGGTCCAGTAGTAGGCAGGCCAGGGCGGCCGCGCTGGTGGTGTTGCCTATGCCCATATCGCCACCGATGAAAAGCTGGGCGCCGTTCTGCGCTGCCCGTTCGGCGGCCCGGTCACCGGCATCCAGGGCCGCAGCGACCTGTTGTTCGTTCATGGCGGGCTCACTGGCGAGATTTCCTGTGGCCGGCGCAATGTACTCATCAATTACCCCGGCAAGCCCCTGAGGGACGTCACCGACAGTCCCGAGGTTGACGACTTCGAGGTTGGCATTGAGCTGCTTCGCCAGCACACTGATGGCCGCGCCGCCGTGTGCAAAGTTGGCGATCATCTGGGCGGTGACCGCCTGAGGGAAGGCTGAAATGCCCTCGCTGCAAACGCCATGATCCCCGGCAAACACGGAAATATGAACCTTATCCACAGCTGGAGTCTGGCTACGCTGCTGGGCGCTCAGGGCGATTGCCAGCTCTTCCAGTCTCCCCAGGGAGCCCGGAGGCTTGGTCAGCACACCCTGTCGGGTGCGGGCCAGTTCGGCAAACTTGTGGTCGGGTTGATCAATGGCAGAGGTCCAGCAGGCTGGTAGATTCATGGTCGGGATTCCGGTCCGGGAGACAGGCGGCTGATAGTCCACCGTGGCCGAAACAGTGTCAAGGTCGGTGCCGGGTCGAGTAGACTTGGCGCTCATTGTTGGTAATGGATCAATCAAGGGGCCCGGATTGGACGGTTTTTTTATCTCGGTACTGGTGTGTTTTGCGGCACTGTTGCTAGATCAGTGGGTGGGCGAGCCGTCGCGCTGGCATCCGGTGGTCGGCTTCGGGCGTATGGCCGCTGCCCTTGAACAACGCTTGAACCGGCCGCAGGGGCAGGGGATTGCTCGCGGGTTACTGGCACTGTTGATTCTGGTTGTTCCGGTATTGCTGATACTGCTTTGGCTGAACAGTTGGATGCCGGAGCCGTTGTGGTGGGTAGTTGAGTTGCTGGCTGTGTGGACAGCGTTGTCACTGCGGGGGTTGGCTGAACACGGTGGCGCCGTGGCCGAAGCCCTGAATAAAGGCGATTTGCCCCTTGCCCGAGAACAGGTCAGCCGAATTGTCAGCCGGAATGCCCAGGCACTGGATGAGCCGGGCGTAGCGGCAGCCGCCACCGAATCCATGCTGGAGAACGGCGCCGATGCGGTATTCGCCAGCCTGTTCTGGTTTCTGGTGGCGGGGGTGCCCGGGGTAGTGCTGCATCGAATGGTGAACACCCTGGACGCCATGTGGGGTTACCGGAACAACCGCTACCTGCGCTTTGGCCGGGTGGCTGCGCGGCTGGATGATGCGCTGAACTGGATCCCTGCACGGTTGACGGCTGCCACCTACACACTGCTGGGTAACAGTTCCCTGGCCTGGCGCTGCTGGCGGACCCAGGCACGGAGCTGGGATAGCCCTAATGCCGGGCCGGTAATGGCCGCTGGTGCAGGTGCGCTTGGCGTTACACTGGGCGGCCCGGCCCCCTACGCAGGCGGTATCAAGCAACGTCCTACTCTGGGGCAGGGAGCCGCGCCGGATGCCCGAAGTATCCAGGGCGCGATCACCCTGGTTCGCCAGGGCGCCTGGCTCTGGCTAATGTCTCTGCTGGCAGGAGTAGGGCTTTGGGTGGCGTTTGTGGGAGGCGGTTTGTGATGGAGCCTTCCGCTCCGGAACATGGCGGCCGGCTGGACCAAGCTATTCAGCAGTGGGGCATTCCGCGTCACCAGTGGCTTGATCTCTCGACCGGCATCAACCCACGGCATTGGCCAATACCGGATATTCCAGCCGAAGTATGGCAACGGTTGCCGGAAGACGGTGACGGCTTGCCTAGCTCCATACTCCGCTGGTGTGAAGCACCTGCCAAAGCCCGCTGCCTGCCGGTGGCGGGCAGCCAGGCGGCGATTCAGACTCTGCCTCGATTGAGGTCACCCTGCCGGGTGGGCATCCCGGTGCCGGGTTATCGCGAGCATGGTTACTGGTGGCAGAAGGCGGGACACACCCTGGTACCTATAGAGCTTGATCAGCTGCGCGGGGGAGATCAGTGGCTGGATAACCTGGATGGGCTGGTCTGGATCAATCCCAACAACCCGACGGGGTTGTCCCTGCCGGTTGAGCGGTTGCTTGAATGGCATCACCGATTGCAGGCGAAGGGCGGTTTCCTGGTGGTGGATGAAGCCTTCGTAGAGAAACAGCCCGGCTACAGCATGGCTCCCTTTACAGGTGTGGCCGGACTGGTGGTTTTGCGTTCCCTTGGCAAGTTCTTCGGGCTGGCAGGTATCCGTGCGGGCGCAGTACTGAGTGATGGCACCACTGTGTCGGCTCTGGCCGAACAGCTCGGACCCTGGGCTATGAGTGGGCCAGCCCGGTTCATTATGAAACAGGCGCTGGAAGACCTGCCCTGGCAGCAGGCTGCTGCCCGTGAGCTGGCTGTTGCCAGTGATCGGCTGCATCGGCTGCTGATGGACTATGGGTATGGCGAAAGTACCGGAACAGCACTGTTCCGCTATCTGCCCCACTCTGACGCTACCCGAATTTACCGCTCCCTTGCCAGTCGCGGTATTCTGGTTCGGCACTTTGAGCGCCCACAGGCGCTCCGTTTTGGTTTGCCCGCAGGCGAGCCGGAATGGCAGCGCTTGGCCGACGCTCTTGCCGAATGTCATTGACCAGAGAATGGCCCGTTGGTAGCCTTGCCAGCGTTTTCAGGTGCCCTGCGCAAAGCTGCCAGGGTGAAACGGGAAGTCGGTGCGCCCTGGAGCCCTCCAGAGTCAGTCCGACGCTGCCCCCGCAACGGTAATTGAGTCAACATCCATCAAGTGCGCCACTGTGCCAATGGCATGGGAAGGTGATGGATGAGGATCGGCCCCGCCGAATCCCGCTCATGAGCCCGGAGACCGGCCTGAACTCACACCAGATGCTGCGGAGGGCGGTATAAGGTGGGTGAATCTCCGGCTCGACTTTCCCCATTGGGAACCTTCTATCCGACATTCAGCCCAGCCTCTCCTTCGCAGTCTGATCATGAACTGCCGTGCGGGTGCGCACGAAGTGCAAGCGAGAGTTTATTATGGGTTTTTCCAAGGCCACCCCGGCCCTGCTGTGTTCCTTTACTGTTCTTCCCCTGGCATCAGCCATTGCCAATGCGGCTGAATCTGAGCCCCTGTTGGTGGCCGAGCTGGATCCTATTGTCGTTACTGCTACTCTCGGCCCTCGTACGGTAGGTGAAAGCCTGTCATCGGTCACAGTGGTCAGCGAGGAGGATCTGGAACAGCAGTCTCCTACCGAGTTTTCCGAAGTGCTGCGTGGCCAGCCGGGTATCAATGTCATCAGCAATGGCTCTTTCGGCAAGAACACCAGCGTTTATACCCGGGGTACCGGCAGCGAATCGACTCTCTTCATGATTGACGGCGTACGCCTGCGTTCTGCTACGAGTGGCAGTGCACCCTGGCAGTTCCTGCCTGTGGACCTGGTCGAGCGGGTGGAAATTGTTCGTGGTCCGAAGAGTTCGCTCTATGGTGCTGATGCGGTGGGCGGCGTGGTTCAGGCCTTTACGTTGGAACCCACGAGGGAAAACAGCGGATGGGCAGAGCTGGCTGGCGGCTCGTTCAATACCGGAAAAGGCATGGCGGGCGTTTCCCTTGGGAATGGCAACACCCGGGCCAGCATCAGCGGCCTGCACCAGGAAAGTGACGGCACCGCGATTATTGAAGACGGCGAAGATCGCGGCTATCGCAACACTGCCGGTGTCGCCCGGGTGGTTCACGACCTGGACAATGGCGGCCAGGCCTCCGCGGTAGTGATGCAGTCTGAGGGCAACACTGAGTTTGAGGGTGGCAACACCGATTTTATGATCCGGACCCTGGGGCTACGTCTCGATACCCCGGTCAGTGACCAGTGGCGCACGTCCATCCAGTTCTCCGAAGCCCGGGACGAGCAGGAAACCTTCAATGACCTGTATGACAATTCGGTATTTGATACCCGCGCCTTGACCGGTCGGTGGGAGAATACCTTTACCATGGATGTGCACGAACTGGTTGTGGGCACCGAACTGGTCAACGACGAAGTCAGCGGAACCACAGACTTTGACGAAACCAGCCGTTTCAACACCGCCCTGTTTACCCAGCTGCGCCTGAATTTCGGCCCTACGGATCTTCAGTTCAGCCTGCGCGGCGACGACAATGAAGCTTACGGTAAACATGAAACCGGCGGTGTTGCGCTGGGCCATGCCTTTGACCGCGCTCATCGTGTCCGCCTCAGTTATGGCACCTCATTCCGGGCGCCCACCTTCAATGATCTTTACTACCCGCTGGAAGTCTACGCCTGGGGCGGCGCTTATTCCGGTAACACGGACCTGAAGCCGGAAAAATCAGGTTCCGTGGAACTGGGGTTCAGTGGTCGTTATCAAAACTGGTTCTGGGACCTGGCGCTGTACCAGCTGGATGTGGAAAACCTGATCTCACTGGAAACCGACAACACCGGACTGATGGCGCCAGCCAACGTCGACAAGGCCCGCATCCGGGGTGTTGAAATCGCCAGTGGCTTCGAACGGGATGGCTGGAACGGCCGGGCAAGCCTTGCTCTGGCAGATCCAAGGGATAGGGAAACCGACAACCGCCTGCGCCGTCGCAGTGCCCAGACCTTAAGGCTGGCGCTGGACAAGACTATTCAGACATGGTCCTTCGGAGGCACCTTTATCGCGGAAGGGTATCGCTATGATGATGCAGCCAACGCCAATCGCCTGCCCGGCTATGGCACCCTGGATCTGCGTGCTGGCTGGGAGTTCGCACCCGGTTGGTCCAGCCGGGTAACCGTAGCCAACGTACTCGACAAAGAGTACGCAACGGCTGAGCGGTTCGATGGCAGTCGATACATTGCTGCGGGTCGTACAGCCCTGTTAAGTGTCCGTTACGACTTCCAGTAACAGCGATCTCAGGGAATAACGCATGTCCAGAACCCTTGGCCTGCTGATCCGGGCGAGCGTTGGCATTATCGTCTGGCTGCTGGCCGCAACCGGGGGTGCCTCGGCAGCTACCGTGGTCGGCCTGGTCTCTGACCGGTCGGCGGCGGAACTGGCTGCTGGTGCACAGCGGTTCGTTCAACACTACCCGGAGCATCGTGTCGTATTGCGTACCCCGGGGCAATTGGCGGCCCTGGACGATCAGGCGTTAAACGGGATTCTGGATCAGGCGGATGCCTTGTTGGTCGCTGCCGTTTTCGGGGATCAGGTCGGGCGCCTGGAACAGTTGTTGAGTGAGCGGGAACAGTCCCGGCCAGTGCCGTTGCTGGCGATCAACGGTGACCGCCGGTTGACCCGGCTCTCCCGCTTCAATGGCAGGGCGCTGTTGAAAGGCGCGCCTGATGAGTTGCTGACTCGCCTTATGGCAGCTCCTGAGCCGGGAGCAGACGTGCGGGCCCATCTTGCCAGTCTCGCTGCGAATAACCCGGAGCATACCAGGTGGCTGGCTGGCCGGGCATTGTATCAGGGGCGCACACCGCAACATCTGGACGCACTTCTGCGCTGGCTGCTGGTCGAGGCGGGAGAAAGTCTGACGGTTCCGGTACTGCCGCCCCGCGAGCTGATCCGGTACTACCGCAACGGGGAATCGGTTACAGGCGCCCCGGAACTCAATCTGGAAGCGGGGCCGGCGGTGGCCGTGCTGGATCTGGACAGCGGTGACCGGCCCGGAGACAGGGACCTGCTGGATGCCGCTTGCCGGGCGCTGGAAACCAGGGGCCTGCAGTGCTTTTCGGTGCTGTCTCGCTGGGGGGGTGCCAGTCTCGAAGCGATCCGCTCGCTGCCACAGGTTATCGGGCCGGCAACGTTGACAGGTATCGTCAGTCTTCAGGACTTCACTGTCGGGGGTGGTGAAGGCAGGCAAGGAGTGACTGAAGAACTGATCAAGCTGAATGTGCCGGTGCTCAAGGGCATTCGCTTGTCGGACCTTACGGAAGCCGAGTGGCGGTTGTCAGTGGACGGCGTGCCGGCAGACAAGGTGCATTACCAGTTGGCGATGCCGGAACTGCAGGGCATTAGTCAGCCGATGGTGCTGGCGGTGGCCCAGCCTGCGAAGACTGACCCTCTGACAGGTGTTGCCCTTACCCTGACCGAACCGGTGCAGGAACGGGTAAACGCCATGGCGGGCAGGCTGTCCCGCTGGTACCAGTTGCAGGTGAAGGAAAACCGTGACAAGCGGCTTGCCATTATCTATTACAACCATCCACCGGGGCGCCAGAATATCGGTGCCGATAATCTGGATGTGCCCGCTTCGCTCTACGAGATACTGCACCGGCTGAAAGAGGACGGATACAACACCGGGCCGCTGCCGGAGAGCCCGGAAGCCCTGCTCGAACTGATCCAGCAGCGGGGAGTGAGCCTGCCGGACGACCCCGTGGGTCTCCGGCAAATGGCCCCGATGCTCGAATCCCTGTCTGCTCCGGAGTACCAGCGTTACCTGGAAACCCTGCCGGACGTAGTTCAGCAAGAAATAGTTCATGGCCCTCTTGGGTATCTGCACGAGCGCCTTGAACAGGCTCACGATCTGGGGCAGCAAGAGCTGGCACTGGGGTTATTGGACCGGGGCATCCGGGATCTTCGCCACCTGATTGAGCATGTCCAGCATCCTGGCCGTCAGTCAGCACTGGCTGCTCTGGATCACTACGGGGACCGGTGGAGGACGCGCCTCCAGCAGGGCGGGCAACTAGACGTGTTGGCGTCGCTGCGTGAGGAACTGGCCGCGTCGGGTATTCCCGGCTTGCGAGGCTGGGGTGAAGCACCGGGCAAGTCCATGGTGGTTGGCAATAAACAGGTGTTCCCTGGCCTGACATTCGGCAACGTTTTCATTGGCCCGCAGCCGCCCCGTGGCTGGGAAGTGGATGAAGAGCTGCTGCATGCCAACACGACGTTTCCGCCGACTCACCAGTATGTGGGTTTCTATTACTGGCTGAGGGAAAAATTCCGGGCGGATGCTCTGGTTTATCTTGGTCGCCATTCGACCCGTGAATTTCTGCCCCGTCGCCGGGCAGGGCTCACTGATGATGATTATCCCGATGTGTTAGGGGGAGAGCTCCCTTTGATCTACCCCTACATCGTCGATGGAGTGGGTGAGGGCATTCAGGCCAAGCGGCGGGCGCTGGCGGTGATGATCAGCCATCTGACGCCACCACTGGCGGCCACCAGGCTCTACGACGAATTGCTGGAGCTGCGACAGCTGGTGGAAACCTGGGAAGCCGCCAATGAGCCGAACAGCCCAACCCGTGAGCGGGCTCTTGAGCTGCTCAGAGACAAAATCCGGGTGCTCGATATACGACAGGACCTGGAACAGGAAATCGCTGGAGAGATGGGCCTGTCTGCCGATCAGGTTTCCCTGGACGACATCTCTCCGGATCTGCTGGTGCATGAAGCCGGGCACTATGTCACCGATATGCAGGAGCATTTCATGCCCCTTGGACTGCATGTATTCGGTCGTGACTGGAGCGACGAGATGGTGGACACCATGCTCGAATCCATGACCACTGAAGCCGATGCACCGGCCCTGCTCTGGCGCCAGAAACTGGAAGTATCGCCCTCGGAAGAGCGGCGCCAGTTGCTGGCTGCGCTGAATGGCCGTTTCGTGCCGCCGGGCCACGGTAATGATCCGCTACGTACACCGGAAGTCCTGCCTACAGGGCGCAACTTTCATACCCTTTCGGATGACCTGATCCCCACGCGGGTGGCGTGGTCGCTGGCATCCGAGCTGGTGAACGATGCCAGTAAAAATCCCGCTGCTATGACCGATGGCAGTGATGCCCTGGTGCTATGGGCGTCGGATACGGTCCGTGATGAAGGCGTGATGATCGCGTTTGGCATGCAGTTGTTGGGGGTGCGACCGGTCTGGAACAGTCGTGGCATCGTCAAAGGCCTGGAACGGTTGCCCGTGGGGGCGGGTATGGTCAGCGCCCGGCGCCGGAATGTGGTGTTTACCACCTCTGGTCTGTTCCGGGATTTATACGGCAGCCAGTTGATCTGGCTTGACCGGGCCGTGTTGATGGCGCTGGCAGGCGCGGGCACGACCATCAAATGGCAGTATCCGGAGCTGTCTCACCCGTTGGACCAGGCGCTTGAAGCTCTGCCTCCGGAACAGAGAATCCTGGGAGACGAGTCGCTGGAAGTGAATGGTGTGGCTGAACGCTGGGTTGCGGATGCCGGCGCCCTGATTGCTCAAGGCGTTTCTCCGGCTGACGCCGGCGTGGAGGCCGCGTTGCGGGTTTTCGGTACGGCGCCGGGCGCCTATGGGGTTGGCATCAACCGCTTGTCGACCCGCTCCGGGGCCTGGGACGACCGGCGACAGCTTGGCGACGTGTACCGGCGGCGAATGGGGCATGCTTACGGTCAGCAAAGAGAGGGCGTACCGGCGCAGCGGGCTTTTGAACAGCAACTGGCCTCGGTGCAATACACCTATCTTGGGCGGGCGAGCCACCTCTACGGTCTGCTGGATAACGACGACGGCTTTGATTTCCAGGGCGGGTTGTCGAATGCGGTGGAACACTTGCGAGGCACTCCTCCCTTGAACCGTGTGTTGCAATACGCCGACCCGGATAACCCAAGGGTGGATTCCCTGCAGCGCGCCTTGCAGGTCGAACTCCGGGCCCGCAATCTGAACCCCCAATGGCTGGCGCCGCTGATGGAACATGGTTATGCCGGTGCCCGGACCATGGCTGCGGACTTTCTCGACAACCTCTGGGGCTGGCAGATCACCAGTCCACAGGTTGTTCGCTCCAGCGTCTGGGACGAAGTGAACGATGTGTACTTCAGGGACCGACATGGCCTCGGGCTGGATCAGTTCCTGTCCAAAGGCAGCAACGCCCACGTTAAATCCCACATGCAGTCGGTGGCTTTGCTGGCGGCCAAGCGAGGGTACTGGAAGGCGGACCCTTTCACCGTCCAGACTCTCGCCCGTGACTTTGCCGCTACAATCATTGACCATGGCTTGCCCGGAAGCGGCCACACCCGGCCAGGTCACCCATTGATGGACTGGATCGCCGATCAGCTCGAGCCAGCCCAGCGGGAAGCATTTGACCATGCCCGCATGGGCGGTAGTACAGAATCAGATGAGTAATCTATGGGTCACTGTCAACGGATAGTCACATTGAAAGCGGTTGCTACGCTGGTATTGGCGGGTTTGTGTCAGACAGCACTTGGCTCCGTCTGCGCCACCGACGATCGGGACCGACAGGTGTGCCTGGAGCAATCGGCACAGCGCATCGCAGCACTGTCTCCGGGGGCTACGGAACTGGTATACGCCTCAGGCGCGGGTGATAAGGTGGTGGCTGTGGTGGCTTACAGTGATTATCCGCCTGCGGCGAAAAAGGTGGCGTCGGTGGGCAGCCACACCCGGCTGGATCTGGAACGGCTGGTTGCTTTGCAGCCGGACCTGGTGATTGGCTGGGTTACCGGCAATCCACAGGCCCAGCTGGCGGCGCTGGATGAGCTGGGTATCCCGATCTTTTACATCGAACCCCGCAGTTTCGACGGAGTATCATCGACCATTGAACGGCTGGCCACGCTGGCGGGTACCGAAGACGAGGGATTTGCGGAGGCTCGACGGTTCCGTGAAGGTATAGACGAACTGGTGGCCAGATACCGCGATGCGGACCCTGTCCCTGTGTTCTATCAGGTATGGGACGAACCGCTGATGACGGTGAATAATCAGCACCTGATAGGGAAAGTTATTTCCTTGTGTGGTGGGACCAACGTCTTTGGTGATCTGGAACGCCTGGTGCCACGAATCAGCGACGAAGCAGTACTGGCTGCAGATCCCGAGGCCATCCTTGCCGGCGGCATGGGTGAGGAAAACCGGCAGTGGCTGGATCGTTGGGCAGCCTTCCCACAACTTGCGGCCACGCAGCAGGACAATCTCTACTTCGTGCCACCGTCGCTGATCCAGAGGCCAACGCCCAGGCTGCTTCAGGGCAGTCGCCTGTTCTGTGAAAAACTCGATGAGGCGCGTGCACACCGGACCTCCTCTGCCGATGCGGAGCCCGGTCAGCCATGAGTCGTTCACCGGCGCCTTCGTTTCTTGTTCTTGCGGCTATGAGCCTGTTGGCCATGGCGCTGTCGGTCAGTGTCGGCAGCGTGTCGGTGCCGGTGGGGGATTTACTGTCTGTAATATCCGGCAGTGGCAGCAAACTCCATCAAACCCTGATTTTTGATCTCCGTCTGCCCCGCACCCTGGCCGCGTTTGCGACTGGCGGGCTGCTCGCTGTGGCCGGAGCCCTGATGCAGGTCCTGCTGCGTAACCCCCTGGCGGATCCGTATGTGCTCGGGCTCTCGGGAGGCGCTGCCGTGGGAGCGTTGCTGGCCATGCTGGCGGGTTTAGGGACTGCACTGATCTCTGGCTCTGCCTTCGCCGGAGCTTTGCTGGCCACCCTGCTGGTGTTCGGCCTGGCCCACGGTACCGGCAGCTGGACATCGTCCCGACTGTTACTGACAGGTGTCGTCGTTGCGGCGGGTTGGGGGGCAGTCATTACCCTGATGCTGGCCATTGCTCCAGCCCAGCGCCTGCCAGGCATGTTGTACTGGTTGATGGGGGATGTGTCCTATGCCCGCACGCCATGGCCCGGGCTGGTTCTGCTGTTGCTGGTTTGCCTGCTGCTGTTTCCGTTGGGCCGCAGTCTCAATGTGCTGGCCAGGGGAACCATGCAAGCGGCGGCGCTTGGGGTGGCTGTCCGGCCCCTGGAGTGGTTGATCTATCTTGTGGCCAGCCTGCTCACGGCTACCGCCGTTACGACTGCTGGCAGCATAGGGTTTGTCGGTCTGGTGGTGCCTCATATGCTGCGGCTGGTGCTTGGTAACGACCAGCGCATTATCCTTCCTGCCTGTGCCCTTGCCGGTGGGACGCTGCTGGTTCTCGCGGATGCCCTGGCCCGGGTGGTGATTGCGCCGGAGCAGTTACCGGTCGGGGTTATTACCGCTTTACTTGGCGTACCGACTTTCCTCTACCTGTTATACCGGAGTCGGGGATGAATCCTCTGAACGCCCACAATCTGGTGATTGATGTGCCCGGGCGACCGGGTGGCCAGGTGATGGATTTCACTGTGGAAAAGGGGCAGATCTGGGGTGTGCTTGGGCCAAACGGTGCCGGTAAAACTACTTTGCTGCACACATTGGCCGGGTTGCGGCCGCCAAGGGCGGGCGAGGTTCGCCTGGGCTCCTCCTCGCTGGCTGGCATGAAACGGCGCATTGTGTCGCAGCAGCTGGGGCTGGTGTTTCAGGAACGTCACGATGAATTTCCGGCAACGGTTCTGGAAACGGCTCTGATCGGACGCCACCCCTGGCTGTCACCCTGGCAAATGGAATCCGGTGAAGACATCGAGATTGCGGAACAAGCGCTGAAGCGACTCGATGTCGCCCATCTGGCAGATCGTTTGGTCAGTACCCTCTCTGGCGGTGAGCGGCAGCGGGTAGCGATCGCCACGGTTCTGGCCCAGAAGCCCGATACCTGGCTCCTGGACGAACCGAGTAACCATCTCGATCTCCATCATCAGGTGGCGGTAATGCAGTTGCTTAAAGCCCGGGCTGGGGACGGATGTGCGGTTTTTATGTGCCTGCATGATCTCAACCTGGCGGCCCGCTGGTGCGACCACCTGCTGTTGCTGTTTCCCAACGGCGAGGCCTGTTGGGGCCCGGCGGAAAACATGCTGGTGCCATCGGCCCTGGAACGGCTTTACAACCAGACACTGGTGACCGTGGACGTCGATGGCGCGCCGGTCTTCGTGCCCGCCCAGGTATAAACTCAAGGAAAACCTCATGATCAAGGCGCAAGTCCCTGCTGCAATGATAACTGCTCCCGGCTCAGGTCAGGGCAAATCCATCGTGACGGCGGCACTGGCCCGCCTGCATCGTAATGCCGGCCGGAACGTGCGTGTGTTCAAACACGGACCGGACTACCTCGACCCCATGGTGTTGGAGGTAGCATCAGGAAACCCGGTCTACCAGCTTCACCCATGGATGACGGGCGAGGATGAATGCCGTTGGCGCCTGGCGGAAGCGGCGAAAGATGCGGACCTGATTCTGGTGGAAGGGGCCATGGGGCTGTTTGATGGCGATCCATCCAGTGCTGACCTTGCCCGGCTGATGGGTATTCCGGCGCTACCGGTGATTGATGCCCGGGGCATGGCCCAGACATTTGGCGCCGTGGCGCTCGGGCTTGCGAGCTTTGATGCCCATCTACCGGTGCAGCAGGTGATTGCCAACCGCATTGGCAGCAGCCGTCATGGCGATATGCTCCGGGAAAGCCTGCCCGAAGGTATCCGCCTGCTCGGGGCGATTCCCCGCAATGAGGCCATGTCGATCCCCGACCGGCACCTGGGGCTGGTGCAGGCCAGCGAGGTGGCGGATCTGGAACAACGGCTGGATGAAGCCGCACAGGTGTTGACGGAGGCCGGAATGGATACCTTACCGGACGTCGTTGAGCTGGAGGCGGAACCGCCGGTGAAACTGCCTGAATGGCTGAGCGGGTGGCGTATCGCTGTTGCCAGGGATGCCGCGTTCGGATTCATCTATCGGGCCAATCTCGACCTGTTGCAGGCGCTGGGAGCGAAAGTGACAGAGTTCTCGCCATTGTCTGACAAGGCCTTGCCGGCCGCCGATGCCCTCTGGCTGCCGGGTGGCTACCCGGAACTCCATGCCGGTAAGCTGGCAGCCAATACGGCCATGCTCCAGGCTATTCGTGAGCATCATGCCTCGGGTAAACCAATGCTGGCGGAATGTGGTGGGCTGATGGCCTGCGCCGGGCAGTTGGTAGACAAAGACGGTGAAGCCCACACCATGCTGGGGCTGATCCCCGGAAAGGCCGAGATGGCAGGAAGACTCCAGGGATTAGGTATGCAGAGCCTGACAACAAAGCTGGGGGAACTGCGTGGCCACACCTACCATCACTCACGCCTGGATTCGCCCGCACAGCCAGATGCTTTCACCCGCACACTTGCTGGCACCGAAGCCGAGCCGGTATTTTGCCGGAACGGGCTGGTTGCCAGTTATTTCCACGGATATTTCCCCTCAGCTCCAGAACTGGTCACTGCCATTTTTACCGGCCAGCCTCTGGAGTTTACGAAACCGAACACCAGTGCCAAGGAGCCTGATCATGCGTGACCGCGCGAAAGATCCCGAACGCCATGCCCGCCGGATGGCTGCGAAACAGAAAATCATGCAGGACCGCATCGCCCGTGCCCAGAACGAGCAGGGCGTGTTGCTGGTACTGACTGGCCCCGGTAAGGGTAAGAGCAGTTCCGGCTTCGGTATGGTTGCCCGTGCTCTGGGCCACGGTATGAAGGTGGGCATTATCCAGTTCATCAAAGGCGCTTTCAGCACGGGTGAAGAAGCCTTTTTTCGGGATCTTCCCAACGTGGATTACCACGTTATGGGGCAGGGCTACACCTGGGATACCCAGAATCGTGAGCAGGATGTGAAGGCCGCCGGCGAGGCCTGGGCCATTGCAGCGAGAATGTTAAAAGACGAAAGCTATGATCTGATTCTGCTGGATGAACTCAATATTGCCCTGAAATACGACTACATCGATCTGGACCGGGTGCTTGACGATCTTCAGAACCGCCCGGAGATGCAGCACGTTGTTGTGACTGGCCGTTCCGCACCTCAGGAACTGGTGGATCTGGCCGATACGGTCACCGAAATGGGCGTGGTCAAACACGCCTTCAAGGATCAGGGCGTGAAGGCCCAGAAGGGCGTGGAACTGTAAATGACCACTCTGATGGTTCAGGGCACCACTTCCGATGCCGGTAAGACCACCGTCGTTGCAGCGCTGTGCCGCTGGCTTGCACGTCAGGGGATAGCGGTGGCGCCGTTCAAACCCCAGAACATGGCCCTGAACAGTGCGGTAACGGTGGATGGTGGCGAAATCGGGCGCTCCACCGCATTGCAGGCCCTGGCCTGTGGTCTTGAGCCCCATAGTGACATGAACCCGGTGCTGCTGAAGCCCCAGAGTGACTGCGGAGCCCAGGTGATCCTCCGTGGGCGGGTGCACGGCAACATGGATGCGCTGGATTATCACGGTTACAAGGCGGAAGCGAAACAGGCCGTGATGGCAGCATGGCAGTCGCTCAGTGCACGTTATCAGATCATCATTGCCGAGGGCGCAGGCAGTCCGGCAGAGATCAACCTGCGGGCAAATGATATTGCCAATATGGGCTTTGCTGAGGCGGCCGACTGTCCGGTTCTGCTGGTGGGTGATATCGATCGTGGCGGTGTGTTTGCGCAACTGGTCGGGACACTGGAACTGGTTACCGATAGCGAACGGGAGCGTACCCGGGGTTTTGTCATTAACCGGTTCCGGGGCGACAAGACGTTGTTGGACCCGGGGCTTGAGTGGCTGGAGGAGCGCACCGGCAAACCGGTAACAGGCGTGCTGCCTTATTTGCACGGCCTGGTGATTGATGCGGAGGACAGTGTTGGCACCAGCGGCGAGAGCGAAGCCGGTGCCCTGAACGTTATCGTGCCTGTGCTTCCACGTATCAGTAATCACAATGACTTTGATCCCCTGCGACTGCATCCCGGTGTGAATCTCCGGTTTATCGGGCCAGACGAGGTAATCCCGCCTGCGGATCTCATTATCCTGCCCGGCAGTAAAAGCACCCGAACGGACATGGCCTGGCTCAAATCCCAGGGTTGGCCTGACGCCATCCGGCGCCATCTGCGCTACGGTGGCAAGGTGATGGGGATTTGCGGCGGGTTCCAGATGCTGGGCACGACCGTTGAAGACCCGGATGGCCTGGAAGGGGAAAAAGGTGCGAGTGATGGCCTGGGATTGTTCGATATGGCCACACGAATGGTGGCGGGAAAGCAGCTGAGGAACATCTGTGGTGAGTTGATGGGCTTGCCATCCTTGCCGGGAGAAGACTCTGCGCACACTGCCGGTCTGAGCGGCTATGAAATGCACAACGGCGTGACCACCGGCCCGGCGTTGGCAAGACCATTAGCCCAATTGGATGGTCGGACCGATGGCGCCGTCAGTGACGATGGCCTGGTCATTGGTAGCTATGTGCACGGCATCTTCGACGAGCCCGCGGCCTGCGAAGCTCTGTTGGCCTGGGCAGGCCTCGTGGGCAAGGGCAAGGCCATCGACTACCAGCGGCACCGCCTGGCTCAGCTGGACCGGCTGGCGGACCAGATCGAACAACATCTCGATACCGACTGGTTGAAGGAATTACTGGGATTGAGCAACACAGGAGCCGCCGGATGACTGATCACAATCGCCCCTTCTCCAGGACGGAAACCGAAGGGCTCTACCGTGCCATCTACGAGCGCCGGGATGTTCGCTCCCAGTTCCTGCCCGACCCAGTCCCCAATGATGTGCTGGCGCGCCTGCTCGATGCTGCCCACCACGCCCCCTCCGTGGGCTTTATGCAGCCCTGGGATTTTATCGTGATTGACAGTGTCGAGGTGCGCCAGCAGGTGCTCTCCATTTTCGATCGGGAAAACCAGAGAGCTGCCGAAAACTACACCGGCGAACGCAACAGGCGCTACCGCAACCTGAAACTCCAGGGCATCCTCGAAAGCCCTGTCAACCTCTGCATTACCTGCGACCGCAGCCGCGGCGGCACCCACGTGCTGGGCCGCAACACCATCGTCGAGACCGATCTGTTCAGTACCTGCCTTGCTGTCCAGAATCTGTGGCTGGCGGCCAGGGCTGAAGGCATCGGTGTCGGCTGGGTGAGCATTATTGACCAGCAACAACTGGCTGACACCCTCCAGCTTCCTGAACACGTCTATCCCCTGGCTTACCTTTGCCTGGGATACGTCAGCGAATTTCTTGACCAACCGGAACTACAGGCCAAAGGCTGGCGCTCCCGTTTGCCGCTGGAAGGGTTGGTTCGTCGAAATGGGTGGGGTACGCCACTGGAAGAAGGCGAACTCAGGGATGCGTTGGCGGCGTTAATGTCGGCGACCACGTATTGATCCCTTCATGTTCGGGATATACGATCCGTATACATTTTGTATAGTCAGGGTCTGCTATGGGTATCGTCAAGATTAACGATGAGTTGCACGAGGACATTCGCAAGGCCAGTTCGGTCATGGTGCGCTCCATCAATGCGCAGGCGGAATACTGGATCAAAGTAGGCATGCTGGCCGAGGCAAACCCGGATAAGTCGTTTTCAGACATAATGCGCGAACAGATGAAGCTGGCGGACGTTGAAATCAGGAAGGTGGCCAATGTCTGACGTGAAACTGAAGAGCTCTGAGGAGTTGCAAGTGATGCGGGAGTCCGGGCGCCTGCTCGCGTCGGTGTTCCGATATCTGGACGACCGGATCGGGGTGGGTACGTCCACCATGGATATCAATAACCTCGCCGAGAAGTTCATTGTCGAAGAATTGGGTGCTCGTCCTGCCAGTAAGGGGCAGTACGATTATCCGTATTCCCTGAACACGTCAGTAAACCGCGTGGTGTGCCATGGAATGCCCTCGGAGACCCAGCTGCTCAAGTCCGGGGATATCGTTAATGTGGACATCACACTGGAGCAGGGTGGCTTTATTGCGGATTCCAGCAAGATGTACATGGTGGGTGAGGTGACTCAGCCCGCAAAGCGCCTGGTTGAGAAAACCTATGAAGCCATGTGGGAAGGCATTCGCGTAGTGAAACCTGGCGCGACTTTGGGCGACGTTGGTTATGCGATCCAGCAGCATGCCCACAAGAACGGGTACTCCGTCGTGCGGGAATATTGCGGCCATGGGATTGGTCGCGAGATGCACGAGGAGCCGAATGTGCTGCACTATGGCCAGAAGGGGAAGGGGCTCAAGCTGAAAGAAGGTATGACCTTTACCATCGAGCCGATGATTAATCAGGGCAAAGCCAAGACCAAACTGAAAAAAGATGGCTGGACGGTGGTTACCAGCGACAAAAAACTGTCTGCACAGTGGGAGCACACGATTGCCGTAACGGCTGACGGTTATGAAGTACTTACCCTGCGCGACGAGGAGCGGGTATAACCCGGGTTAGCCGGTTGTTCCTGCCTTGATCACGGTCAGGCCGGATTTAGCGCACTGAATCCGGCCAACAGCACCAACTCTGACAACACGACGCTGGCACCCAGCGCATCGCCGGTGTATCCACCGAGCTGCTTCTTCAGGTAAAACCCCCAGCCCAGTGCGGCCGCCAGGGTGGCCAGTAATGCGCAGAACAGCAGTCCGCTAGCCGGGATGGCGGCAATCAGTGTCACCAGAAAAACAAATCCGCTTGCGAATGCCAGCCGCTGGAGGGAAAAACCATCGGCGACCGGTTTGCTTTTGCTCTTGTCCGGGTCGGTCACGTAGGGCAGGAAACCCATCAGCAGCAGCGGTGTTAGTCGTGAAATGGCCGGTGCCACCAGCAGTGCCAGCCCGGTCAGCCGGGTGTCCAGCAGGAACGCTGCCTTGAGACCCAGCGCCATGATGAGGGCCACCGTGCCATAGGTGCCTATCCGGCTGTCTTTCATGATCTCCAGCTTTTTTGCCACCGTATAACCACCGCCGAGGGCGTCGACGCTGTCGGCTAGGCCGTCTTCGTGGAAGGCACCGGTGATCCACAGATGGAAACTGATCACCAGAAGGACGCTGGCAACCGGGCTCCAGAACAGCTCGGTGACGCTGAACAGTGCAGCATAGAGTGCTCCCAGGAGAAGGCCGACCAGAGGGAAGTACATACTGCTCTGGTTCATCAGGTGCTGGGAATAGTCAATTTTCACCAGCATCGGGATTCGGGTCAGAAAACCGATCGCCAGCCAGAAGGCCTGCCATTCCTGTTGCAGTCGGTTACTCTGTGCACTCATGTCATGTCTCCGGTTCGGGGGCACCTATTGTAGTGGTAGTTGGCCAGATTTACAGATGAGGGTGAGATGGGGTTTTCAAAAATCTACCAGTGGGCTGCGGATCGCAAAGGTGGCGAGGCAGCGATGAAGGCAATGATGCCCCGGGTTGCCGAGCCCGGCGAGCTGGCCGCCATTCCGGATGATCGTTACCTGTCGGAAATCACCCGTTGTATCTTCAAAGCCGGGTTTGTGTGGCGGGTGATCGACAACAAATGGCCGGATTTCGAGGCGGCCTTCGAGGGGTTTGTGCCCCTGTACTGGCAACAGGTGCCGCCGGATATACTGGAAGACCTGGCCGCGGACGAGCGCATAGTTCGCAACATGCAGAAGATTCGCACGGTACCCGACAACGCCAGGATGATTGTGGACGTAGCCCATGAGTATGGCAGTTTCGGGCAGTTCCTGGAGCAGTGGCCCGCAGAGGATGAAGTGGGCCTGCTGCTCTGGCTGAAAAAGAACGGCGCCAGGCTCGGGGGTAACAGTGCCCAGTACTTCCTGCGCCGTATGGGGTGGGATGGATTTATCCTGTCGAACGATGTGGTCACCGCACTGCGTCGGGAAGAGGTGCTGGATGCGAGCCCCTCGAGCCAGAAAGCATTGAAGCAGGCCCAGCAGGCCTTCAACGACTGGCACAAGGAAACCGGCTTGCCTTACAGTCATCTGTCCCGGATTCTCTCCTTCTCGGTGGGCGACTGACGCCACCCACTCAATTAGTCCATCCAGCTACCCGGGCTTTGTGTGGTGAACTGCCGGACGCGTGCAGGTGCATCGCATTCCGGCTTCATTTGCTCTGGCCCCAGCAGCAGCCAGCGTTCGCGGTGAGCAACACCCAGCTCCCGGGCACCGTCCAGGTTGAAACAGCTCAGTTTCAGGTTGTCTGCTGAAATCAGGTAACGGTCTTCACCTTCGTTCATCCAGCGCCAGGCATTGCGTTCTTCCTCCTGACGGCCGGTGAAGAAGCTGAAGTGCACAAAGTCCCGTTTCGAGAACAGAAGGAACTGTTCGCGGAAATCCAGCATGCCCAGCTGGGCATCCTGTGGCAGAACCTGTTCCGCGGCTGCGAGAATGTTGCGGGGGGTCCGCAGGGGCTCAAGTATCCGGTAGCCCCAGGTAGTGATCAGCACCCAGCTGATCATCATGGCAGCGAACATTCTCCCCAGCGCCCGGGAACGCCAGAACGCCAAAAGGCTGATCAGCCACACCACGCCGATGGTGAAGATCAGGGACCCCGCTTCATGTAACCGGCTTGGGTCCGTCGAGTAGTCGCTGACCTTTTCCACCAGTTTGGGGTGATCGTTCCATGCCAGTATGCCAAGACTGATCAATGCCACTGACAGTAGCAGGTGGATGCCTGTCAGCAGGGGTGGGAACCAGCCTGCGGGTCTTTGGCTGGCGACCAGGGGAGACAGAATGAGGGCCAGCATCGGTAATGCGGGCAGCAGGTAAACGCCACGCTTGCCGGGGCTCAGGCTGAAGAACAGGACAACCACGGCAATCCAGACCAGCAGAACAGGGATAACCGGGCGATATCGCATTGTTTCCGTCAGGGGACGTAAGAAGGCGAGTAGCAACAGCGGCAGCGGGAACCACAGCGATGGGATAACGCTGGTGATGTAGTAATACCAGGGCTGGAAGTGCCCCCAGGAGTTGGCGTAGCGCTCACCGGTCTGTTTGAACAGGATGTTGTTCTGGTAGGCGATGGCTTCATCGGTTCCCACCGATTGCACGTAAAGCACCATGGGAATCAGCCAGGAAGCAACAACCGCAAGCATCACTAATGGCCCCAGCGCGCACCGCCAGGTCAACGTTCCTTCAAACTGTGCGCGGTCCCGGGCTTTCAGAAACAACAAGGGCAGGAACATGAACACCGGCAAGAAGCCGACACCCTTGGTGATAATGCCCAGTCCCATGAACCCCCAGGCGGTAAAATACCAACCCCAGGAAGCACGAACGAAAAAGTGCCGAATCAGACCATAGCAGGCAATTGCAATCCAGCAGGCCACCATGGCATCAATCTGCGCTTTCTGGGCCTGTAACAGAAACTGCGGGGCCAGCATCAGCAACATGGCGGCAACGGCGCCAGTACGCTTGTTCCAGAGCCGGGTGCCGATGTCGAAGGTCAGGCCCAGAGTGAGCAGGCTGCACAGGGCATTGGGTAGCAGGAACGCTATCTTGAGGTTACCGGTCAACCAGTAGAAAAACGCAATGCTCCACATGAAAACCGGAGGTTTGTCCGGGTAGAACTCGCCACCGCGCATGGGGATCAGCCACTGGCCTGACGCCACCATTTCCCGGGCGACTTCGGCAAACCGGGGTTCATCGGCGGGCCAGGGAGAGCGCAGGCCAATGCCGGTAAAGATGATCACGGCCGCAAAGGCCAGCAACAGCAGTAGCAGCCTGTTTCGGGGCAGGTTGAACAAGTAGTCCGGCAAGTGACGAACAAACGGCGTTGCGGGCATATCGGGGCCTCAGGGGCGATTCAGTGAGTGTCGGAAACGGAATTGGCGAGGTTTCTCGCCCGGTGACTCTTGTAGAGCAGTGCGCCCAGCAGGGAGGCCGCAACAAACAGCACCGCACTGACCAGTACCTCATAATGGTCTGCTGATCCGATGCCGGCGCCCGCCAGGGCAAACACCAGCATTTGAGGCACATAGCCCAGGAAGCTGCCGGCGAGAAAAGGACCGAAGTGGATTCTGGAGCAGCCAGACACCAGATTGGTCAGGAGATTACTGCCGACAGGCAGTAGACGAACCATCAGAATTTTTACAAACGTCTGTTCTCTAAACAGGGTGTCAAACTGTCGCATCCGGTGGTCGAAGCGCTGGGCGAGTGAGGTCTGAAGGAGCAGGCGTGCGGTATAGAAACTACCTGCCGCGCCAAGAGCGGCAGCAATGCTCGACAGGAGCGTGCCGTTGACGGCGCCCATGGAAAATCCGAACACGAAAGCCAGTAGTTGCCGTGGCGCACCAATACCCGTAAACACAGCGCCGGCAAGGGTAATCACAAGAAGTCCGGTCTTTCCGTGGCTTTTGAGGTAGTTGGCTACCTGATTCTCGTCGGCCAGAAAGTCCAGCCAGCCATAATGGATGGCCAGGTAAGCGCTCAGAGTCAGCACTCCGAACAGGAGCCAGCGGAAAGGACTGCCCATATCAGAAGAGCCCCGGTCTGATTTCCGTCGACTCCGGGCGGGTGACTTCTGTGATAACCGGTACCCGGGTGCGATGAAGTATCCACATTACGCCGAAGAGATCGAGTATGCCAGCCCATGCCCGGTTCCAGGCCGTGTATTTGGATGTGCCGCCGCCTCTCTGTCGATGGTTGACCTCGACCACAGCGACCTCTCCGCCGATGCCTTTCACCAGAGCAGGAATGAAGCGATGACCATGGTCGAACCAAGGTAGTTTGAGGAAGGTGTCCCGCGGAAACAGCTTCAGGCCGCAGCCGGTATCAGGTACGCCGTCGTGCAGCAAAGCATCGCGAACCCGGTTGGCCAGCCGTGACTGGAATCGCTTCCAGGCGGTGTCTTTGCGGTTCTTGCGATAGCCGGCGATGCAGAAATCTGCGGTGTGCATGGAATTGGCCTTGTGCAGCAGGGCTGGAATATCCGCCGGATCGTTCTGGCCGTCACCATCCATAGTGGCAATAAAGCGCCCCCGCGCCTGCCGGATGCCGCTGGCCAGTGCAGTGCTTTGGCCGTAACTTCTCTGGTGCTGCACGGTCACCAGCCGACCGCCGAGGGATTGCGCGGTTCTTTGCGCTGTTTCCAGGGTCTGGTCGGTGCTGCCGTCATCCACCAGGACTACTTCAAATCCGCGATAGTCTCTCATGACCCGGAAAATCTCGGTCAACAGGGCTGAAATATTGTCCTGTTCGTCCTTGGCGGGGATAACAAGCGATACGGTTTTCTCCTGGCTCATGGATGCCTTCTTGTGACAGGTGGCCAAACAGATGGGCTGGTTCAAGGCCCAACTTTCCGGAGCGCAGTATCGTTCTGTTACCTTAAATGAACCTTAAGATCGCCCGAGCCGACTTTTTTTCGGTCTTGCCGGTAGCCAGACGTTGACGCACAGGCCGTCCTGGTGATCTGGTCGTTCGCTGAGCGTCAGGTGGCCATCATGAAGTTCAGCAATCCGACGGGCAATAGCCAGCCCGAGCCCGGCTCCGCCGCCCTTGCGTTGATCGAGCCTGACGAACCGGGACAGGGCCCTTTCCCGTTCTTCCGGCGGAATGCCGGGGCCCTGATCGCAGACGCTGATGTGGTATCCATCCGCCGACGGTTCAAGGCGTGTTGTCACAGCCGTTTTCTCGGGGCTGTACTGAATGGCGTTTGCCAGAAGGGTGCGCATCAGGGTGTTGATAAGGGCGACATTACAGGACACCAGTGCTTCCTTTGCATCGTCCTCCAGTACGGGTTCGATGTCCTTTTTCAGAGCCAGAGGAACCACATCAGCAATGCTCTGCTCCAGAATCGCCGAAAGATTGTGATATTCCGGGGAAAAATCGGTGCCGGCATCCACCCGGCTCAGCAGCAGCATCTGTTCCACGAGGTGTACCATACGGTCTACCGACTGGATAAGATCCCGGTATTGTTCCGGGTTATCCTCACAGGCTTTCTCCAGGTTGAGTCTGAGTGCGGCCAACGGCGTCCGCAGCTCATGGGCTGCGTCAGCTGAGAAGCGGCGCTCCCTTTCAAGGGCCTGGTCGAGGCGTCGGAGCAGGCCATTGACTGCCTGAACGATACCAACGACTTCCTTGGGTGCCAGACTTTCGTCCAGAGGGTGAATGTTCTCGGGGGCCATGTTGCGGACAGGCTTTTCCAGTTTCCGCAGAGGCTGAAATCCGAACTGGATCGACAGGGCCATGGCAATCGCCAGCAGCGGCAGGATGACCAGGAAGGGGAGGACATTGCCCAGGGCGATTTCCTGGCTCAGTTCGTCACGTACGTCCTCCCGTTGGGCGGTTCGTATCCAGTAACCCGTTACGTCATCTTTGAGAGTAAAGGTACGCCACTGGAATCCGGCGACTTCCTGCCAGGCAAAACCTGGCTGAACGTTATGGGTATCGTTGGCTTTGAGTGTGTCCAGGACAGGAACTTTATCGGGGGACCAGACTTCGAAAGCAATTTTGCGTTCGTAGCGGTGGCCGGCACCTCCTGGCAAAATCTCGTCTCCCTCTTCTTCCTCTCCGGTTCCGAAAATGTCGTCTGGCAGTTCGAGGGTTTTGGTCAGGGTTTCCGAAAGCTGGTCTTCGGATTGCGTCGTGGACAGATGCTCCACCAGGCCCTGAACAATGCGGGTACTCTGGGCCAGCTCTGCGTCAAACAGCTCTTCGAGCTGATTGTCACTGACGAAAAAGCCCCATCCAGCAGCAATGAGTGTTACGAAGAAAACCGTACTGGTTGTCAGTATGGTAAGTTTGCGGGTAAGGCTCATTCGGAACCCTCGCTGGCAGCCGCCTCACTATCCAGCAGGTAGCCCACGCCACGAACAGTACGAATGGTCTGCTTGCCCACCCGGCGACGCAGGTGGTGCACATGTACTTCAAGAGAATTGCTCTCGGCCCCGTGTTCCCAGCCATAGAGCTGTTCTTCAAGGCGCCGGCGGGTAGCCACCTGATCCGGGTGGCGCATCAGATATTGAAGAATCTGGAATTCGCTGCGGGGGAGGACAACGTTCTCGTCACCGATCCTTAGCTGGTTGGAGTCCGGGTTCAGCATGAGCCTGCCGACCTTGAGGCCGTTGGTGCGCGAACCAGAAGCACCGCGCCGAGTCACGGCACGAATACGGGCTTTCAGCTCAGCCATGGCGAATGGCTTGGTCAGATAGTCGTCAGCGCCATAGTCCAGGCCCAGCAGTTTCTCATCCAGTTCGCCCCGGGCTGTCAGTATGATCACCGGGGTGTCGATACCCTGCTTTCGGGCTGTGCGAACCACTTCAAGGCCATCCAGCCTCGGAAGCGTCAGATCAAGGATGGCAAGATCGAAGGTCTCGTTCAGCAGAGCATTCAACGCCTGCTGGCCATCATCCAGCCAGTCCACGGTGTTCTGACCATCCCGCAGCATCGCCAGCATGGTTTTGGCCAGTGGGTGATCGTCCTCTATCAGCAGTATTCTCATCGGGCTCCAGCCTGAAAATGATGAATCGTCGATCCTGATCAAAGCGGGTTGCCCGGTCTTCAACCAGTTTCAGGGTACGTTTATCGCCTTTCCCCACGGCAATATACATTGGCCCGGTGAAGGATGCGTCCCTCATCTGTCGGTCGATCTCGTCCGTGCTGACCGATTGGACCTGGCCTTCGCTGTAGAACCGGGCTGAAAAAGGTGCCTTATCAACATAGACCAGATTTTTTGCGGACACGCCAGGCATCTGTTCGATGCGCTGGACGACCTGCTGTTCGCTTTTGATCAGGCTCGGATGAAACGCGAGCCAGCCGCTGGCAAGAATGGCGATAACCGGAGTCAGGGCGATGGATGCACGGCGGAAGCCGCTGAGACGTGACCCCGCGTTGGCAGGCAACAGCCTGGCAATCCATATGGCGAGGAACGGCAGCCCGGGCAATACGTAGGTCCACAGGATATTGCCAGACAGAGTAAAGAACAGTGCCGGGCTCAGAGCCGAGGCGAGAATCAACCCGGGAATGCCCTTGTAATCGGTCTGCCACGCAGACTCGGGGAGACTTCCGCTTCTCCGCAAAAGCTGCTTGCCCAGAGCGGCCAGCGCAATGATGCCCCAGGGAAAGCTGGCCAGCACCAGATACCACCAGATGGTGCCGCGGGGGAATTCATGGGCATTGCCATAGAGGTCGCCTTGCCAGCTGCTGACAAGGAACCGTTTGAAATGCTCACCAATGATGAAATAGTCGATAAATCCCGGTGTTTTCAGTTCTGCAAGCACGTACCAGGGTGTGGCCAGCGCAAGCATCAGGGCACTGCCTCTGACCCAGGGAACAGCCCTGTAGAGGAGGTTCCACTGCCGTGTTGCCATAACCCAGAGAAACACGGGGAGGCCGGTCAGCACGATGACCAGCGGACCTTTTGCCAGTAGGCCCACAGCCAGCCCGACAAAGAACAACCAGCCCCATGCTCGGGATCCGCCCTGAAGCCGGATAACCAGGCTGGAGAGGGTCAGGGTGGTGCCGAGCACCAGAAACGAATCGGTCATCACGGTGCCCGCGCTGACAAACCCCAGGCTTGTGGTGGCATAAATCAGGGCTGCCCACAATCCGTTGGTGCGGGCGCTAACGCTGTTGTGGTCGGCATGGAGGTATCGGCCCAGGGTGTAAATCAGGTAAACGACACCGCCATTGGCCAACCAGGATGGCAGACGGGCAGCGAACTCGGACACGCCAAATATTCTGAACGATACGGCCTGTGACCAGAATGAAAGGGGTGGTTTCCCCCAGAACGGAACGCCGTAGTCAAACCACGGAGTGATCCAGTCCCCGCTCTCGGCCATGATGCGGGCAATTTCGGCATAGCGGGGTTCGGTGGTATCGGCCAATGGCAGGATGGCGGTCAGGCCCAGGCGCACCGCGAGTATGCCGAGCAACAGCCAAATAAGTGTATTAATGCTTCTGGTCATTGCCTGCTACTCGTAGCTGGGGAACAAAGTGCCGGGCTGATTCGTTGCTGTCCTCGGCGACGATGAATACCGGACGCTGCTTGGTTTCCATGTAGATCCGGCCCACGTATTCACCCAGCAAACCAACACACAGGAGCTGAATGCCGGAAAGGAAGGTGATCATCGCGATCATGGATGCATAGCCCGGGGTGGAAATGCCGTACACCAGGGCGCGGATCACCTCCCAGGTGCCGAATAGTCCACCACAGGTGGCGGCCATCAAGCCGAGAACCAGGGCGATGCGAAGCGGGCGGGTAGAAAATGAGGTGATACCCTCCATGGCTAGGTGCATCAGCTTCAGATAGTTCCATTTGGTCTGGCCTGCGATGCGGGGATCCCTGTCAAATTCCAGCGTGACCGTTTTCATGCCGACCCAGGCAAACATACCCTTCAGGTAGCGGTTGCGTTCGGGGAGTTCATTGAGGGCATCGACGGTACGCCGGCTCATCAGTCTGAAGTCTCCGGTGTCCACTGGAATCGGGGCATCGCTGATCTTGTTAATGGTGCGATAGAACAGGCTGGCGGTGGTCCGTTTGAGCCAGCTTTCGCCAGCCCGGGATCGGCGTTTCATCAGCACCACATCGGCGCCCTTCTGCCACTCCCTGACCATATCGGGTATGAGTTCCGGTGGGTCCTGGAGGTCGGCATCCAGCAGCACAATGGCGTCGCCGCTGGCGTGGCTGAGCCCGGCACTGACCGCGGCTTCCTTACCGAAATTGCGGGATAACTGAAGCACCCGGATATCCGGATTACTCAGGCGAGCCTGGAAGAGCAGAGCAACCGAGTTGTCCCGACTGCCATCGTCAATGAATAGCAGCTCCACGGACCCGCCGATTGACCGGCAAACCTTGCTCAGGCGGGGCAAAAGTAGCGGAATGACCTCCGCTTCGTTATGAACCGGAATCACGACACTAAGCATGGGGCGATTCGATGTTGGTATTCGGCTCTTCATGGAATACATACCTGTCTGCAAGGAGGTAGTTGGCAAATGCGACGAGTCCGGTGGTCACTACCTGGCTGACCAGAGTGTCGGCCCCGGCGAACCGGATGAAAGAAAAAAGCGCCAGATTCAGGCCCCAGCCCAGTGCGGAGGTGCTGAGATAACGGGAAAACGCCACCCGATGCGGCAGGGCAGATCTAAAGGCGTATCGATATTGCAGGCTGTAGTTGGCCAGAAGGCCGAGGGCTGCACCGAAGGCTGTGGCAGGTTCTGCTGTCATGCCAAACCGGATCAGCACGTACATGGACAGCCAGTGCACGAACGTGGCCAGTCCGCCGGCAATCAGAAAACGGCTTAGTCGTTGTTTGCCTGAAATCAGGGTTTTCAGATGTTTCATAGATCGTCTGCACACGGATGGAGTGGACGGAAAGCCAGATCAGTAGTGTGCAATCTACGCAGTCATTCTTAAGACAGCCTTAACGCCGGGATACCGGAATCCTTAAAGCTTGTTTAAGAATTCTGCGGTTCTGGCTTAAGCCCCGATTAAGGGTCTGTCGATAACGTGGTAGGCATTGAGAAAGGGTAACCCGCCTGGGGCCCTGGTTCCCGAATTGGGCGAGAGCCCGGGAGAGTGCTTATGTCAGACCCGTTGTTGATGCCTGTGAGTTGTGCGCCAGATAAGGCCGACGTGAGGCAGGTTGTCCGTTGTGCCGGTCGCTGGTTGTCTGAAGTCAGGCCAGAGTCCGACGTTGCAGGGCGTGTAGCGGACTTTATCAGTCGCCGTTTTCGTCTTGCGTATGGTGCCGAACCGGTCCTGCGGATTCCTCGTCTGCTGGCGCTGACGACTGCTCAGGGTGCCTTGCTGGCGGCAGTGGGTGTTCGTAACGCAGCAACAGAACATCTGTTCCTTGAGGATTATCTGGACGACCCCGTCGAGTCCTATCTGCCTGAACCGCTGTTGAAACGCAGCGATATTGTCGAAATTGCGCATCTGGCAGGTGTCGAAGCGGGCGTGAGCCGCTATCTGTTCGCCGGGCTGGCAGTTTGGTTGCACAACGCGGGATGCCAATGGGTTGTGTGTACAGGAACGAACCAGTTGCGTAACAGCTTCCGGCGGGTCGGCATTGATACCCACGTCATTGCCAGCGCTGATCCGGATCGTCTGTCAGACGGTGGAGCCGGGTGGGGCAGCTACTACGAACATCAGCCGGTGGTGATGGCAATGAACGTGGCCCAGAGCATGGCAGCCCTGGGCGGCTCGGGTCTGCTTCGTACCACCCGTTATCTTGGTGAGCCGTCCTCTCATATCAACGAGGAAAACGACATGAGCGGAGGCGCATATGGCTTCCTTGCCTGAGCTGTTGCAACAGCAGGCGGATCGATTTCCTGCGCGTCCGGCCTTGCGCTTTGACGGACGGGAACTGAGCTACGGTGACCTGATCGCTGCTGCTTCTGCGGTAGCTGAACAGCTCCGGATACAGGGCATCACCCGTGCAGGACTGGCTGGCGACAACAGTGCGGCCTGGGTGATTGCAGATCTGGCCTGCCTGATGGCCGGTGTGGTCTGTGTACCGGTACCGGGCTTTTTCTCTGACAGCCAGCGTCAGCATCTGATGGCCCGTGCAGGGCTGGATGGCCTGCTTTGTGGTGATGTCGGCGCTGCCGGTCAAGCCCTGGGGTTTGGCCTGCATCTGGAATTTTTGTCAGTCCGCGCTGAGCCGGCCCGTATGCATGAGGGCACCGCCAAGATCACGTTTACGTCCGGCAGCACTGGCACACCGAAAGGCGTTTGCCTCTCTGCAGAACAGATGGCAGCTACCAGCCTCGCCCTGAAAGAGCGGCTGGGGCAGGTGTCGCTCAGCCATCACCTGTGCATTCTTCCATTGGCCACCCTGCTTGAGAACATTGCAGGTGTCTATCTGCCGCTGTTGATGGGGGCAACGGTAGAACTGGCGTCCCTGGCAAGTCTCGGTATGACCGGAAGCAGCGGACTGGATTCCCCGCGCCTGATTGAAAGCCTGAACCGGATTCAGCCCGATTCCCTGATTCTGGTTCCGGAACTGGCCGCACTTCTGGTGAGTGCCGCCGAACAGGGGCATCTGACGACTGACGGTTATAGCTTCCTGGCCGTTGGTGGGGGAAAGGTATCGCCGGATCTGCTGTCCCGTGGCAGAGCCTGTGGCCTGCCGCTTTATGAAGGCTATGGCTTGTCCGAGTGTGGATCAGTGGTTGCACTGAATGTACCTGGCGACGAACGGCCCGGCAGTGTGGGGCGGCCGCTGAATCATATCCGGGTTGAAATGGGTGCGGACCGGGAAATCCTGGTTCAGGGTAATGCCCATCTTGGTTATCTCGGCGATGACGAGAACTGTCAGAGGGTTATTCACACCGGAGATCTGGGCGAGCTGGATGGTCAGGGTTTTCTCCGGGTTGATGGCCGTTCCAAGAATCTGTTGATCACCAGTTTTGGCCGTAATATCAGCCCGGAATGGCTGGAAAGTGAACTGGTGCAGGCGATCGGTGCCCGCCAGGCCGTCGTCTTTGGAGATGGTGAGCCGCGTCCCAGTGCCCTGATCACGTTCCAGGATAACCGTTCTCCTCAGGATATCTCCCAGGCACTTACCGAACTGAATCAACGTCTACCCGATTATGCGCAGTTAACGGCGGTTTATGTCCGTCGGCAACTACTGAATCAGGCGGAAGGCTATCTGACCGCCAACGGTCGCCCGGTTCGTGGGCAGATCCAGTCTGATTTGCCTGCTTTGCTGGCAAAGGCTTTCCCCATCTACCCGAATACCACCGATTTGAACCCGCCAGGAGGATCTCACATGGCATTTTTTGACAGATTGCAAAAGGAAACCGCCGAAGCCCGTAACCATGTACAGGGGGCACCGGTTATTACCGCTATTCAGGAGCAACGCTTCAGACTTGAAGGCTACACCTGGTTCCTGACCCAGGCCTACCACCACGTCAAACATACCGTGCCACTGATGATGGCGTGTGGAGGCCGGCTGCCCGAAAGGCTCGAGTTCATCCGAAAGGCGCTGGTGGAGTACATTGAGGAGGAGTACGGCCATCATGAGTGGATTCTGAACGATCTGGCAGCCTGTGGTGAAGACAAGGAACGCATCCGTCATGGCCGACCGGACACCTCAATCGAGCTTATGGTGTCTTACCTCTATAACCAGATCGACCGAGGCAATCCGGTGGCATTCTTTGGCATGGTCCAGGTTCTGGAAGGCACGTCTATCGAGCTTGCGACACCTCTCGGTGAACAGATCCAGAAGCAGCTTGGCCTGCCGGATCAGGCATTCAGCTATCTCTACTCCCACGGTGCGCTTGATCAGGATCACTTCGAGTTCTTCCGGGAACTGATGGACTCCATCACCGATCCTCAGGACCAACAGGCGATCATTGATTCCGCAAACATGGTGTATCGGCTGTATGGAGACATGCTGCATAGCATCCCGCTTGCTGAGCAACAGGGAGAGCATCGCCATGAGGCTGCATGATCGCGAATTTCTGCTGCTCGGGGGTACCGGAGGTATTGGCCAGGCCTTGGTCGAACCTCTGGTTGAGGCCGGGGCAAGGGTCATCGTGGCGTCTCGTCACCCTGACCGGGTGCGTCATGGCTCCGGCATCTCTGCTGTCCGGCTGGATCTGGCCGCGGAGGATCTGGATCACCAACTCCAGATGCTCAGCGAAGCCTACCCGGATATTGATGGTGTGATTCACTGTGCCGGCCAGAACCATTTTGCCGGGATTGACCACCTCCCGGTGTCCGCCATTGACGCCCAACTGTCGGTCAACCTGCGCTCGGCGATGCTGGTGGCCAGGCATTTTGCTCCCCGCTTCGAGCGCAGCGGCCTCGGTGCCCTGGTGTTTGTGGGCTCCACCTTTGGCAGCATCGGTTTTCCGGGCTACACCGCCTACTGTGCGAGCAAGTTTGGTTTGCGTGGGTTCTCTGAGGCCCTGCGAAGGGAGCTGGCAGATACCCCGGTGCAGGTCGTCTATGTAGCGCCCCGGGCTACGGCCACGGCGATGAATCCCGCGTCGGTTAATGAACTTAATCAGGCGCTTGGAAACCGTATGGATGCCCCTGAGGCCGTGGCTTTACAGATCATGCGGGCGATGGAGAACGATGAAAGACGACTGTTCCTGGGGTGGCCGGAAAAACTGTTTGTCGTACTCAACGGTATCCTGCCTAGGCTGGTGGATAAAGCGATGCTGAAGCAGTTGCCGGTCGTACGCCGTTTCCTTAACCGGGAGGTGCTGTCATGAAATGGTTGGTCCCTCCGTTCTGGATGACTTGGCCCGGGGATTGAGCTCGCCGGGTACGGAGCCTTGCACTACACTTCAGGTGTGGAGGGCTCTTGCCTTCGAACGGACCCAGTGATCGTTATGGCCTCATGGAAAGACCAACAGGCAGCCTCTGCGGATGCTGCCCCACCCCCGGACTTTTTCCGGAAGCTGGCCGATTCAGGGAGCGGCATTTTCTATACCTACTGGCGCTCCCGGGATGGAACCGCTCACCGGTTTCCATACGTCAGTGAACAGGTCCGGGATCTGTTTGGCCTGGATCCTGCTGAGCTTCAGACAGACGGAAATGCACTTTTTGCACTCATCCATCCGGAGGATGCCCAGGACCTCGGCCAGAGCATCCTCGACTCGGCACAAAGCCTGAACCCCTGGCAATGTCGTGCCCGGCTTCGTCTCGCCAGCGGCGAGTACGCCTGGTACGAAGGGTTTTCCCGGCCGGAGCGACAAAGCGACGGCAGTCTGCTCTGGTATGGCCAGTTTCACGATATCCAGCACTACAAGGAGCTGGAACAGGAACTCCGCGCCAGCGAGGCCGAGTATTCCTTTCAGGCCGGTTTTCAGAATCTTGTTGCCCGCCTTTCCCGAAACTTCATCCAGCCCGGTCCGAAGACCATGGATGACTGCATTGACGAATTGCTGAATGACGTCGGCGAGTATCTGAGGGCAGATCGGGGATATCTGTACGCCTTCGACGACGATTACGAATCCATGACGAAAACCCACCTCTGGTGTCGTGGTGGGATTCCATCCCTGGTCGACCCTGACCAGACCATCTATCTGGACGAAGGCCTGCCATGGCACCAGAAGATCGTCTGGATGATCCGGAATAATCAGGTGGTGTTTACCGGCAGCGAAGTGGAGCGTCTGACCCGTGAAGGTGAAGATGCCTCAACACTGGCTTCGGTCTTCAATGTGCCTCTGAGCGTACAGGGACGGGTGGTTGGATTCATGGGGTTGGACTTCTACGTTGACGGCAGTTGGCGTGAGGATCTGGACGATTTGCTGATTATTCTTTCTGGTCTGTTGTCCGGTGTACTCGAAAGACACCTCCTGGAAGAGCGGTTGGTGAACCAGTCCCTCAAGGATCCGCTGACCGGGTTGTACAACCGTCGCTATCTGATGCCACGGCTGAATGAAATGATCCAGCGGGCTGATCGCTATCAGGAGGATTTCTGCCTTGCCATCATCGATATCGATCATTTCAAGCGGATCAACGATACCCTTGGCCACATGGCTGGCGATGCTGTGTTGTGCCAGTTTGCTGAGATCCTGAAAAGGGAAACCCGGGGAGCCGATATCGTCGCGCGATATGGTGGCGAGGAGTTTGTGGTGGTTTTCCCTGATCAGGGTAGCAGGGAAACCGCGCTGGCTATGGGGCGCATTCTGCAGGCCGTGCGGGACGGCGGGTTCTCGTTCCAGGGCAAGGATATCCCTTTGACCGCCAGTGCCGGGCTGGCAGCGGCCTGCGAGAAAGGCGTCTGCGAGGGTGCTCTTGATGAGGTTCTGGGGTTGGCCGATACGCGCCTTTACCAGGCCAAACAGGCGGGCCGGAATCAATTTGTCGATTCATGACGCTAATCACCTATATAAGAAAACAGCATTTCACCTCATATTACTAATTGGTATATCCTTAGAATTAAATTAAGGTACTGATTCCGGCAGAGGTGATTCCATGAGCAACCCGATCGTCCAGCATTTCTTTGATGAGCCAACCAACACCTTTAGTTACGTGGTGCGGGACCCGGACAGCCAGGCCTGTGCCATTCTCGATTCCGTTCTGGATTTTGATTACGCCGCAGGGCGCACCGATGTGCGCTCGGCTGATGAGATCATTGAGTACGTCCGCAACCATGATCTGACCGTCGAGTGGATACTGGAAACCCATGTCCACGCTGACCACCTCTCGGCTGCGCCCTATCTGCATGAGCGTCTGGGGGGTAAAACCGGTATTGGAGCCCACATTCTTGATGTGCAGGACATCTTTGGTAAAGCGTTTAATGCCGGCACCGAGTTTGCCCGCGATGGCAGCCAGTTTGATCGGCTCTTCCGTGAAGGGGACACCTTCAGCATCGGAGGCCTCGAAGGGCGGGTTCTGCATACCCCGGGGCATACCCCGGCGTGTCTGACCTATGTGATGGGTGATGCCGCGTTTGTGGGCGACACCCTGTTCATGCCGGACTATGGCACTGCGCGATGCGACTTCCCCGGTGGTGATGCGCGGACTCTGTTTCAGTCGATCCAGAAGGTTCTGAGCCTGCCCCCGGAGACCCGGATTTTCCTGTGTCACGATTATAAGGCTCCGGGGCGTGATGAATATGCCTTCATGACAACGGTGGCTGAGCAGCGGGCATCCAACGTTCATGTCCACGAGGGCATCAGTGAGGACGAGTTCGTCAAAATGCGCACAGAGCGGGATGAGAGCCTGGATATGCCGAGGCTGATCCTGCCGTCGGTACAGGTCAACATGCGGGCCGGGCACATGCCTCCGGCGGAAGATAATGGCCAGGTGTACCTGAAAATTCCGGTCAACCTGTTCTGAGGTGGCCGATGAACATCAAACACTACTTGCCCATTCTGGACTGGATCCCGGACTATGGTCGCCGCCAGGCGACCAGCGATCTGGTAGCGGCGGTTATTGTGACCGTGATGCTGATTCCCCAGTCTTTGGCTTATGCCCTGCTGGCGGGATTGCCTGCTCAGGTGGGGCTTTACGCCAGCATCCTGCCGCTGGTGGTATACGCGGTGTTCGGTACCAGTAGAACGCTCTCTGTTGGTCCGGTTGCCGTAGCGTCCCTGATGACGGCGGCGGCACTGGCCCCGCTGGCGGATATGGGAACGCCGGAATATATTGCCGGAGCGGTGTTACTGGCGGTTATGTCGGGCCTGATGCTCACGGTGATGGGTGTGCTGCGTCTGGGCTTTTTGGCCAATTTCCTCAGCCATCCGGTCATATCCGGTTTTATCACCGCATCCGGGCTGGTGATCGCAGCCAGTCAGCTCAAACACATCTTCGGGATTGAAGCTTCAGGTCATAATCTGATCGAAGTTCTGCAGTCGGTCATCTCCGGTATCGGCGACACCAACATGGCGACGCTGGGTATTGGTGTTGGCGCACTGGTGCTGCTGGTGTTCGCACGCAAGCGTCTGAAGCCTTTGTTGACCGCCTTGGGGCTGACACCCCGGATGGCCGATATCCTTACCAAGACCGCGCCGATTCTTGCTGTTCTGATCACCACCCTGGTGGCCTGGGGTTTCCAGTTGGATCAGCAGGGCGTGAAGCTGGTGGGTGAGGTGCCCTCCGGGCTACCTGGTCTGACACTTCCGACGATGGATTTGCAGCTGTGGCAGCAGTTGGCTGTCAGCGCCTTGCTGATCAGTGTGGTGGGCTTTGTGGAGTCCGTGTCCGTGGGCCAGACCCTGGCAGCGAAGCGGCGCCAACGGATCGATCCGGACCAGGAACTGATTGGTCTGGGCACCGCCAACATCAGCGCGGGCCTGTCGGGTGGTATGCCGGTCACCGGTGGTTTTTCCCGTTCGGTAGTGAATTTTGATGCGGGCGCAGAAACGCCAGCAGCCGGAGCCTATACCGCTGTCGGGATTGCCCTGGCGACCCTGTTCCTGACCCCGGCCATTGCGTTTTTACCCAAAGCGACACTGGCTGCGACGATCATCGTGGCGGTGAGCACACTGATCGACCTGCCGGCTCTGGGCCGGACGTGGCGCTATTCAAAAGCCGATTTCGGCGCCATGCTGGCAACCATCGTGCTTACACTGGTGCACAGTGTGGAAGCGGGTATTATCTCCGGGGTAGCGCTCTCAATCGGGCTGTTTCTCTATCGTACCAGCCGCCCCCACAGCGCAATTGTCGGGCTGGTACCGGGTACCGAACACTTCCGGAACGTGCTGCGCCACGACGTCCAGCTCTGCCCGAAGATCACGTTCCTGCGGGTAGACGAAAGCCTCTACTTCGCTAATGCGAGGTTTCTCGAG
The DNA here is from genome assembly GCF_008370345.1 of Marinobacter salinexigens. GTDB lineage: Bacteria > Pseudomonadota > Gammaproteobacteria > Pseudomonadales > Oleiphilaceae > Marinobacter > Marinobacter salinexigens. The sequence goes on from NZ_VTUU01000003.1 coordinate 407,235, forward strand.
GAAACCGTGATGGACCTGGTTACCAGGGAACCAGAGCTTAAACACCTGGTGCTGGTCTGTCCGGCGGTGAACCTCATCGACGCATCGGCACTGGAAAGCCTGGAGGCCATTAACGAGCGGCTCAGGGATGCGGGTGTGAATCTGCACCTGTCAGAGGTGAAAGGTCCGGTAATGGATCGGCTCAAAGGCAGTGATTTGTTAAAGCACCTTACCGGGCAGGTGTTCCTGAGCAGCTTCGGGGCATGGCAGAGCCTGACGGGTAAAGCCCGGGACCTGAAGCAGACCGCCTGAATCATCGGCCGGCTTGTCTCGTGGGTAGCTGGGGTAGGAGGTGGCCGGTATCATGGTGCCAGCTTCCAATGACCGTTCAGTGGTAAGTCGCCATGGGTATGACCGAGAACCTGCTTTCCACCAGCCAGTGGTTGGTGACCTGTGTATTGTTTGTCCTGATTCTGGTCAGCGCGATACGAACCGTGAACTGGCACGTTCTGCGTGAGGATAATGCGCTCCAGCATTCTTTCTTCGGGGCTGCGGTAGCGCTTGGCTTTATCTGGCAGATCCGGGCCGGGATCTCACCCGGCCTGGCCATCCACATCTTCGGTATTACGGCCATTACCCTGATGCTGGGGTGGGCGCTGGCTATACTGGCGGGCCTGATGGCGTTGGTCATTACGGTCGTCACCGGGCGTGAGCCGTTGTTGATGTTTGCAGCCAACGGCCTGGTGACAGTGATGATCCCGGCCCTGGTCAGCCATGGCATCATGCTCTGGGAACGTCGCCGCAATTTTCGGAATTTCTTCGCCTATATTTTCTTCTGCGGATTCTTTGGCGCCGGCATTGCGGTAGGCGTGGCAGGTGCTGTCATGTGCCTGATGTTATGGACCAGCGGAGTCTATGAGTTTCCCGAACTGATCCATGAATACATCCGCTACCTGCCGTTATTCATGCTGCCGGAAGGCTTTGTGAATGGTGCGTTTGTGACCGGAATGATGGTATTTCACCCGGACCGGCTTATGACGCTGGATCAGCGCAGGTATCGCTGACCGGGGTGAATCAGGCCTCTGGTGAAGCTGCGATGCCTGACGATTCGGGCCCTGATCCTGAAGTGCGCTTCTGTTGCCAGCCGGAAACCCAGGTGAGAACCTCTTCTGCAGGCATGGGGCGGGCAATACCATAGCCCTGAATCTGGTCACATCCCATGCTCCGGAGAACCCGGGCATGCTCCAGGGTTTCCACACCTTCTGCCAGGACCGGCCGCGAGAAGCGTTGGGCCAGGAAAATCACACTTTCCACAATGGCCCGGTCATTCGCGTTGTCCAGCATGTTCAGAACGAAGCTCTGGTCAATCTTGATCATATCGACTGGCAGGGTGCGCAGGTAGGTCAGTGATGAAAAGCCAGTGCCGAAGTCATCCAGCCCGACCTGAAGACCCAGCTCCCGGCAATGTGTGAGGACATTGCTGGCCTGCTTGGTATCTTCGAGCGCCGTTGATTCGAGCACTTCCAGCGTGATCAACCCCGGATCCAGCTCCGGATGACTGTGCAGGTAACTTTCCAGATAGCCGGCAAACGTCCGGTCCATCAGGTGCTGGGCGCTTATGTTGATGCTCACACCCAGTTGGTGACCGGCTTCTTTCCAGGTATTGACCTGATGCATGGCTTCCTTGAGAACCCACTGGCCAAGTGGCACTTCAAGATAACTGTTTTCCACCGTTGGCAGGAACTGCCCCGGGGAGAGAAGACCCCTCTGTGGATGCTGCCACCGTATCAGTGCCTCCATGCCCGTCAGCTGGTTATCTGAGAGGAGTATCTGTGGTTGGAAGTAGAGGCAGAATTCCTCGTTTTCCAGTGCCCGGGAAATTTCGATCAGTTGCTCACGCTTCTGTTTGCGGTGTTCGTCGAGGTCGGGGTCGAAAAAATGGAACTGGTTACGGCCCTTTTCCTTGGCAGAATACATAGCCTGATTTGCATGCCGGATCAGCCCCTCGGCATCGTCTTTATCTTCCGGATAGCGGGTGATCCCCAGGCTGGCGGTCAGAGAGAAACTTTGGCCATCCTCAACCTGAAGTGGTTCGGAGACCGAGGCAAGCACACGCTGATAAACGCTTTCATGTCCGTCGCTCTTGAGTAACAGCACGAACTCATCTCCTCCGATTCGGGCAATGATATCGCCGCTTCGAAGGGTCTGGGTCAGGCGATCGGCAGTGGCTTTGAGTATGCGATCGCCTTCGGCTCTGCCGTATTGATCGTTCAGGGTCTTGAAGCCGTCCAGATCCAGATAGCAGATGGATAAGGTTCGTTTTTGTCTGTCGGCATAAGACTTGGCTGACTGTAGTCGTTGTTCCAGTAGCTGACGGTTTGGCAGCCCGGTCAGGTCGTCGTAGTTGGCTGCGCGTTCAAGCTCATGGGCGTGGTTTTTCAGCGCTGTAATGTCGGAGAAAGCGGCCACATGGTAGTACTGCCCGGGTTCTTCCAGGTGTACACGGCTGATCGACAGCAGTTCGATGAATTCTTCGCCGTTTTTCCGCCGATTCCAGATTTCCCCACGCCAGTGTCCCGTGGTTTCTATGGAGTGCCAGAGAGACCTGTAGTACTCCGGTGAGTGTCGACCCGAGCTGAGAATCGATGGCGGCAATCCCAGAACTTCTTCCCGGCTATACCCAGTGATCCTCGAGAATGCGGGATTGACGTCCAGAATCTGGTTGCGGTGATCCGTAATGATAATTGCTTCATGGCTGCGGTCGAAGACGCTGGCAGCAATGCGGAGACTGCGCTCACCGTTCTTTCTGTCAGAAATGTTGTTCTGGATAACCACGAAGCCGGGATGCTTGCCTTCCCGGGGCTGGATGGGGTGGCAGTAGGTATTTACCCAATAGGGTTGGCCGCTTCGGGTGTAATTGAGAATGTCTGCCTCATAGGCTTCTCCCCGGAACAAAGCACGGCGAATTCGGTTGACGGTTTCCTGATCCGTGCCCGGCCCGCAAAGGAAGTCTCTTGGCGACTTGCCTTTCACTTCGTCAATGAGATACCCGGTGTGCTCTTCGAAGCTGGGGTTGACCCATTCGATGACGCCGGCTTCGTCGAGAACGATAACGAAGTTTCTGGTGGCAAAAGCAACACTGGCTAGCCGACCGGCAAATTCATCGGGCAGGATGGACGTCGGGTCATCGGACTTCGGCATTTAAAGGGTTCTTCGATATGAATGGGTTTGGTTTGGATTCTCCCTCCCTTGAGAACTCAACAAGTATACTGAATTGTCTCGCCCATCATTGATCAGTATTTATCCGCAACGGAAATGATAGGTAACTACAGGAGCTTGCTGTCACCCAATGCTACAGATATAGGGCGCCAAACCTACACCTGAATAGTCGAACGAGAATTGATGGATGTCAATTTCTGATGCAATTGTCTGCTTACGATGGTTCAGGTACGCCAGCGGGAGTGTTTTTGCAGCTTCCGTTGCAAGGTACGGCGATGCATGTTGAGGGCCCTCGCGGTGGCAGAGACGTTGCCCTCGTGTTCGTTCAGTACCCGCTGTATGTGTTCCCATTCCATTTCTTCCACGGATGGCGGGGCAGCCCGCAGGTCCGGAACAGTCTCCAGCGGTTCAAAACCGGTCATCAGCTGGCTTACCGTGACGGGTTTACACAGATAGTTGATGGCACCACGGCGCATGGCCTCCACGGCCGTTGCGATGCTGCCGTAGCCGGTGAGAACCACGACCTCCAGTTCCGGTTGTACTGATAGCAGTTCCGGAAGCAGTTGCAGCCCACTCTCCCCCGCAAGGTTCAGATCCAGCACACAGCGATTGAAGTGATTTCCGGCAAGTGCATCCAGGGCTTCGCCAGGGCTGGTGGCTGTGGTGGGGTGAATCCCCTGGCGTTCCAGTGAGCGTTGCAGCACTTGCAGAAAGGCATCGTCATCGTCGATCAGTAACCAGTTGTCCTGCTCGCTCATGGCTGCTCTCCTGATGCTGACGTGGGGTTCTGCTGCAGTGGCAGCTCGATGATCATGGTTGTGCCCTGGGATGACGACCTGGCTTTGAGAATGCCGCCCAGGCGCTGGATGGTGGCATTGGACAGAAACAGGCCAACGCCAAGTCCGTTTTCGGACGTGACAATGGTTTCCCCCGGAGTGCCTTCCCGTGCCAGATCGAGACCGTCGCCGTGATCCTCTACGATCAGCTCCACTTTACCGCTACCCAGTATCCGGGTGCTGACGCCAACCCAGGCCGGGCTGGCAGTCAGGGCATTGGCCAGAAGATTCAGTATGGCCTGGTCCAGAGTGGCATCCACGGCAACCTTGACGCTGTCGGATGCGATTGTCCATTCGATGGCTCCGGCCGGCCAGAGCAGGGTGGCGGATTCGCGAAGTCGCCGAAGCCAGCTCTCCAGATCAAGCGTTTCCAGCTGTGCGGTCTTTGCCTGCACTGCCGCCGCCGTCAGTTGTTGCAGGTGTCCGGAGCACAGCGCCAGTTGCTGTTCCATCGTGTCGAGATCCTGCTCCAGCTCGCCACTGTCTGCCTTTTCTGCACTGGAACGCATTTCATCCACCAGCAACGCCATGGTGTTCAGGGGCGTACCAAGACGGTGGGCAACCGCGGCGGCGGAGAGGCCTAGGGCGATAATCTGCTCATCCCGAAGTCTGGACTCCCGGATGTGCGACAGCAGCGCTTGTTGTTGTCGCATGCGTTGGGCCAGGGTGCCGACAACCAGCAGCAGGATAACGGCCGTGAGCACGAACGTAATCCACATCCCGAACAGATGCAGCTCGGCCAACAGGCCTGGACTGTGGGCCCCGTGGGATGCGTTGTCGCTGACCGGAGAGTGCCAGGCGACGAGCATGGTATAGACCGCAATGCCGAGTACCGTCAGCACGATGCCTTGCTTCAGGGGCACCAGAATGATCGACATGGCGATCGGCAGCAACAGCAGAGAAGTAAGTGGGTTGGTGTAGCCGCCGGTCAACAGAAGCCAGGCGCCGATCAATACCAGATCCAGGGCCAAGCCGGCACTGACTGTGGTCACGGAGACGGGTGGCCTTCGGGTAAACCACAACCATCCAAGCGTGGCCAGCACGGCATACAGCATGCAGAACAGCAATGCCGGGACCTGATGGGGAAACGCCACGACAGTTTCTGCCACAGCCAGCGCTACCAGCTGAATAGTGGCGATGGCCAGACGCATGCCAAGGAGATAACGGGCTGCCTGCTGGAAACCGGTCTGAGAGTGTGTAAGCCATTCCATGAGCGGCATTCTAGCGGGTTTTGGCGTCGTGCACCCGGAGAATACCGGAAGCGGGATGCGGCATTCTGTCTCACGCGCCATCATCTGCCACCCGTTACTATGGCCAGCAGATAGAGTCTGTACAGGATGTGAGTGAATGGGATCGAACGTTGTTGGCCGGGTGGCCATTGTGGTGGTGGCCGGAGCCATGGGCGTACCCCAGATTGTACTGGCGGACGAGGCTGTGGAAAGCGGTGCGGAAACCCTGCCAATGATTCGGGTGACGGAAGGTCGAATGGCTGCTCCGGCGTCTGAAGTGCTGGCATCCGAGCCGGTTGAACGGCTGGCATCGGATCCGTCGGTGTCGCTCTCAAGAATGGGCGGGCGGGGACTGGATCCGATCATCCGTGGCCAGGGGCAGGAGCGTGTTGATGTATTGCTAGATGGCATCCGGGTTGAAGGCGCCTGCCCGAACAGGATGGACCCGCCGACCAGCCGCCTGAGCGCTGCGCTGGCTCCGGTGCTGCAAGTGCGGACCAATAATCAGACTCTGCGTTGGGGGCCGATCAGCGGTGGCCAGTTGGTGGCGACGACGCCGGTTCCGGATCTGGGCGATGATGGGCTGGCAGGGCATGTCACGATTGGTGGTTCGGATAATGGCAGCGGCAAGCTGGTGAATGGCGGTGTTGCCGTTGGTGGCGACAGTGGTTGGGTGCGTCTGGCTGGTGGGTATGAGGAAGCTGACGATTACGAAGACGGCGACGGTAATGTCGTCCGAAGCGCCTTTAAAAATTCCGAGGGCCGTATTGATGCTGCCTGGTTGGCGGATAACGGCTTTTACATCAAGGGCCTGTTCAGCCGACAGGAAGAGCGGGATGTGAAATACGCCGGCTCGGGGATGGATGCACCGAAGACTGACACCGACATAGCCCGGATTGAACTGGGGGCACCCGTTGCCCGCGGCGAATGGAATCTGTTGGCCTGGCAGGCTGATGTGGATCACATCATGGACAACTTCAGTCTGCGTGATTCTGCCATGAACATGCTGACCGATTCAGAAACCCTGACCCGGGGCATGAGGCTGACGCTGGATCAGAGTCCGGATGCCCGTACCGACTGGGCGGTTGGTATCGATGTGGAAACTAATAACTGGGAAGCCGAACGCTTTGGTGGCGCAACACTGGACACCCTGACATCCGTACTCTGGCCCGATGTTGATCGTAACCGGGTCGGACTCTTTGCCGAGCGCTTTTACCGTGTGACACCGACGCTCCAACTTGGTGGTGGTGTCCGGTACGACCGGGTTGAAATGGAAGCCGGAACATCCGACAAGCCGTTCGGCAACGCCATGATGCCGATGTCTGCGGCGAGCATTTATGAAACGGTATACGGCACGACGAACACGGATGCGGAAGACAATAACGTGAGTGGTTTCATTACCAGTGACTGGCGTTTTTCCAGACGTCAGTCGCTGGAAGTGACCGCAAGCCACAGCGTCCGTAGCCCGGGCGTCACCGAGCGTTATATCGCCAGCTGGAGCATGGATCCTGCCATGCGCTGGGTCGGTAACCCGGCTCTGGATACGGAAAAACACAACAAGCTTGAAGTGGCCCTGTCCGGCCGGACGAACGGCTGGCACTGGCGCCCGGCGCTGTGGATAGATCAGGTGGATGATTTTGTCCTGCGTACCCGGAACCTGAGCCAGACCAGTGTCTATCGCAATATCGATGCACGATTGCTGGGAGCGGAAGGTCTGTTGGGCTGGAGCGACGGTACCTGGAGCAGTACCAGTTCCCTGGCGGTGGTGCATGGTGAGAATCGCGATGACAACCAGGCTCTGCCACAGATTCCACCGGTGCAGTTTGTTCAGACCGTAGGTTGGCAGCGTTTGGGGCATCAGATCGAGCTGGAATGGCAGTTGGCCCGTCGACAGGATCATGTGGATCTGGCGTCCGGGCTGGATGCCGGCAGGTCGCCGGGATATGGCGTACTTAATCTATCCGGCACGCATCCGCTTGTGGATGCTCTGAGCTTCAGTTGGGCGGTGGACAACCTGTTTGACAATACCTGGGCCTATCACGTCAGCCGGGCCAACACTGATCCGTTCAACCCCGAGGCAGTGCGGGTGAACGAACCGGGACGAACTCTCAGGGCCGCGTTGACGGCCAGATGGTGACGTAAGCCTGAGGAAAGGCCTGAGGAAAAGCCTGAGAAAGGGCCTGAAAGACAGTTATGGCGGTTGCCCGCTTCTCATAGCCGGCGGGTAACATTCTGCCTCGTGTGAAACTAATCTTCATACGAGGCTTTTTTTTATGAGATTATTGATAACCATTAATTATTAACTAATTCCATATAATTTGGTTGATTCTGACGTGTTTGGGAGGTGTTCCGTGACTCGGATAGCTGCAGCCCTGGCCTGGGCGACATTGGTCTCGCTGGTGCCCGTCGGAGGCTCCTTGGCGCAAACGCTGACGAATGACCTTCCCTATACGCTGGTGGAACGCAATCTTCTGCAGGAGACGGTGCATCTGGATGGCGTCATCGAAGCTGTTCAGCAAAGCACGGTATCGGCCCAGACCAGTGGCACGGTCCAGAAACTGCCGTTCGATGTGGATGACTCGGTGTCTGCCGGGGACCTGATCCTGCAACTCGAAGACAGCAAACAGCAGGCGCAGGTGAACCAGGCGCAGGCGGGAGTCCAGGAAGCTAATGCTGCGCTGATCGATGCGGAACAACAATTTGCCCGCATCGAATCCGTCTATGAGCGCAATCTGGTATCGCGGCAGGCCTATGATCAGGCGAAAAATGCGCTGGCGGCGGCAAAGGCGCGGGCAGCGCGGGCAGAGGCAGCCCTGTCTGAAGCCCGGGAGCAGCTGGGTTATACCCGGATTGTCGCGCCCTACGGCGGCATTCTCACACAACGCCATGTAGAAATGGGTGAAGCAGTGAACCCCGGTCAGCCGCTGTTGAGCGGGATCTCCCTGGAGCAGCTTCGGGTCGTGGTGGACCTGCCCCAGAAATACGCCGACCTTGCCCGCAGTGAGCGTCAGGCCACGGTGTCGTTGACCGATGGCCGGGTTCTGGAAACCGGAGCCATGACCTTCTACCCCTATGCTGACCCCGACACACACACCTTCCGTTTGAGAATGCAGCTCAACGAACCCAATGGATCGCTGTTTCCGGGCATGCTGGTCAAGGTCGGGGTGCCGGTGACCAGCCGGGAAACCCTCTGGGTACCGGCCAGCAGCCTGGTTTATCGCAGTGAACTCCGGGCGGTTTTTGTGCTGGATGACCAGGGCCGGCCCAGGCTGCGGCAGGTGCGTACCGGGGTATCAGAAAACGGTCGGGTTGAGATTCTTGCCGGTGTCAGTGAGGGTGAGCGGGTGGTGAGTGATCCCTCTGCTCTGGTGGGTAGTGACCGGCTCGGTATGCAGTCCGGCGGTCGGGGGGCAGTGGAATGAGCGACGAACTGCCTCGTGTCGGACCTTCCGGCGCGATCGCCCGGGTCTTTCAGGATAATCGTCTGACCCCACTGCTGGCGGTATTGGCGATCCTGCTAGGCATTCTTGCCGTCGTTGTTACCCCCAAGGAAGAAGAACCCCAGATTGATGTCACCATGGCCGACATCATGGTGGCGTTCCCCGGAGCCAGTACCCGGGAAGTGGAAAGCGTGATTGCCACGCCTGCGGAACAGGTGATGAGCGAGATCAAGGGGGTGGAGCACGTCTATTCCGTATCCCGGCAGGGGCAGGCAGTGATCACCGTACAATTTGAAGTGGGTGTACCCCGGCAGGAAGCCCTGGTCCGTCTGTATAACCAGGTCTATTCAAATCAGGACTGGCTGCCTCCTGAGTTGGGTGCACTGCAGCCTGTCATTAAACCCAGGGGCATCGATGATGTGCCGGTGATGACTCTGACCCTCTTTGACCCGAGCAGCCGACACTCCGGTGAGGAGCTCACTCGACTGGCTCATATGCTGGAAGTTGCGCTCAAACGGGTGGAGGGTACGCGGGATGTGTATACCGTCGGCGGCATACCGGATCGCGTCGATATACGGTTTGATCCGGCGTTGCTGGCCGGTTTTCAGCTGACACTCAGTGATGTCACGGGTGCCCTGCAGGCGGCCAACAGCAGCACCGAGGAAACCCGGATTACCCGCAATAACCTCTCAATCCCGGTGCAGGCCGGCACCTTACTGGAAAACCTTGAAGACGTTCGCCGGTTGGTGGTGGGGATGAGTCAGGGAGCCGCGGTCCATCTGGAGGATGTCGCTGACATTCGGCGTGGCGGTACCGTAGCAGACCAGAGTGTGATGACCGGATTCGGCCCTTCCCATCCTGCGTCCTCAGCAGCGGTTGCGGGCGAAGTCTACCCTGCAGTGACACTGGCCATTGCCAAGAAGCCCGGGGAGAACGCCGTTGATATAACCACGGCTATCCAGGCTCGGCTGCATCAGTTGCGTAATCGGGCATTGCCGGATGATGTTGAAGTACTGACCACCAGGAACTACGGCGAAACCGCTTCCCACAAGGCGCAGAAACTGATCAGCGACCTGGTGTCCGCGACTGTATGCGTCGTCCTGCTGGTGCTGGCGGCCATGGGATGGAGACAGGCGCTGATTGTTGGCATTGCGGTATTGATCACGCTGTTGCTGACGCTGGTGTTTTCCTGGGCCTGGGGATTCACCCTCAATCGCGTGTCGCTGTTCGCGCTGATTTTTTCCATCGGCATTCTGGTGGATGACGGCATTGTGATTACCGAAAACATCAATCGCCGTATCCAGAATTCCCGCCGCCCGGTGAAAGAGGTTATCCCGGCTGCTGTGGAGGAGGTTGGCACTCCCACCATTATGGCAAGCCTGACCATTATGTCGGCACTGATTCCCATGGCATTTGTTTCGGGACTGATGGGGCCGTACATGAGCCCGATCCCGATCAATGCCTCGGCGGGCATGGTGTTGTCGCAGATTGTGGCGTTTGTGGTCGCACCCTGGCTTGCCCTGCGTCTGTTACGACATCGCAAGGGTGAAACTTCCGGTGAAGGAAGTAATTCAGCCGATGGCGTCAGTCCTCTGTCATTGAGGATTTTCCGGGGCTTATTGTCGCCCTTTCTTGGCGACCATCGCTGGCGTCGGCGCCTGCTTGCCCTGGGTGTGGCAGGGCTCACTCTGGCCGCCGTTTCTCTGCCGGTAGTCCAGGCGGTGATCCTGAAAATGCTGCCTTTCGATAACAAATCGGAGCTGCAGGTTGTGGTGGATCTGCCCGAGTATTCGCCGATGGAGCAGACCCAGCGGGTGCTGTTGGAAATGGGGCAGTACCTCGAAACAGTCGACGAGGTGGCCAACTGGCAGACCTACGCAGGTACGTCTTCTCCCATCAACTTCAATGGGCTGGTGCGCCAGTATTACCTGCGGGGTGATCCCTACCACGGAGACATCCAGGTGAACCTGATTGCTGCGGAAGATCGGGAGCGCCAGTCCCACGACATCGCCCAGGCTCTGAGGGCGCCACTCAAGGTGATTGCTGACCGCTACGATGCGAAACTCAAAATTGTCGAAGTACCACCTGGCCCGCCGGTCATGTCTCCACTGGTGGCTGAGGTCTACGCGGTGGATGAAGACCGCCGGGCTGTGCTCGCCCAGGCGGTGGCCGATGGCATGGAGGCGGTGAACGGCCTGGTGGATATTGATACCACGCTGGAAGCGCCCACCCGGCAATGGGAAGTTGTGGTGGACCGGGACCGTGCGGCCAGGCTCGGAGTGGCGCAGTCCCAGGTTGTGATGGCTTTGCAGACGGCGTTGGGTGGGAGTCGTGTCAGTTTTCTGCACGATGAACACGCCAAGTACCCGGTGCCTGTCCGTTTGATTCTGACGGAAGGTGACAAGGCTCAGATTCCGGTTCTGTTGTCGATGCAGGTGCGCAGCCGCACTGGCCAGTTGGTGCCGTTGGCCAGCATCGCGGACGTGCGCGAGGCAGACTGGCAGGGTGCCATCTATCACAAGGATTTGCTGCCGGTAACCTATGTGACCGCAGATATGGCCGGAGCAATAGATTCACCACTGTATGGCATGTTCGACATGGTGGATCGTCTGGAGCATCAGGAAGGCGCGCCGGAACAGTACTTCATACGCCAGCCGGTTCTGCCGGAAAAAGGCACGCTGAAGTGGGATGGCGAGTGGCAGATTACCTATGAAACCTTCCGGGATATGGACGCCGCCTACAGCGTGGGTGTGTTCATGATCTTCGTGCTTCTGGTCGCCCAGTTCCGTTCCTACATCCTGCCCCTGGTGATCATGGCTCCGATCCCACTGACGCTGATCGGCATCCTGCCGGGCCATGCGCTGATGGGCCGTGAATTCACCGCTACCAGCATGATCGGCATGATCGCCTTGGCAGGGATCATCGTACGTAATTCCATTCTGCTGGTGGTGTTCATCCGGCAACTGCTGGATGAAGGTGTGGTGCTGGATGAGGCAGTGGTGCTCGCCGGTGCAGTGCGGGTCAAACCCATTGCCCTGACCGCGATATCGGCGATGGTGGGCGCTTACTTTATTCTGAACGACCCGATTTTTAACGGGCTGGCGATTTCGCTGGTGTTCGGGCTGGCGATGTCGACCCTTCTGACCATCCTTGTGGTACCGCTGCTGTACTACACTCTGGCCCGGTGCAAGTGGGTATGAGGGCCGCCGTTGTTATTACCGCGTTGGCCAGTAGCGTTGCATTTCCACAAACAGGAATGAGGCGCTCCAGGTGATCAGCACCAGACCGGTCAGTCCCTCGATACCGGTGAGAAAGCGCAGGTCACCCAGTGGCTCGATATCGCCATAGCCCACGGTAGTAAAGGTGGCGAAGGAGAAGTAGACGCAGTCGAGGAAGCTGCCGGTGAAGTTTCCGGCCAGTTGACCCCATTCCTCCGAATGGTGCATGACGAAGTAGGCGGCGGCGAAGATCCAGACCTGGATAGTGTGGGCAACGAGGATGCCGAATACGGCGATGCTCATACGGAAATGACGGCTCTGGCGCATCCGCGCGAGCACGCTGCTGAGGCGGTTGAGCGCTTCATGGTGGATAAACACCACCACTGCCACGATCAGGATATTGATCAGCGTGATGGTGATCAGGCTCATATGCGCATAGAGAAACAACGGCGGCGTTCTCCGAGTGTTGGGGGTTAATCCCTTGTTCTTTGTAGATTGTATAGTAATTTGGCGCATTGCGTGTGGTGCGCTCCAATGACTCTGGTTGGCTGATAATAATGTCTAGAAAACTGCTCCCTCTCCTGATTCTTGCCATCGGTATTGCCGGCTTTGTATTGCTGAAGATGACGCGCCCGGAACCGGCTCAGGTTACGGCGACAGAGCGCAGCTGGCGCGTGCAGGTCCAGACAGTGGAACCCGGCACCCATACCCCGGTGTTGCCGCTTTATGGAGAAGTGGTTGCTCCGGATCAGGTTTCCATCGCCGCAACCCTTGCCGGGAGAATTGGCGAGCGGCCGGTGGCGGAAGGCCAGCAGGTCCATCAGGGCGATTTGCTGTTAGCGCTGGATCAGATGGACGTCAAACCGGTACTGGCGCAGGCCGAAGCCCAGGTGGCGGATTTGCAGGCGCAGATCCGGTCTGAGCAGGTACGTTACCGAAACGATCTGACGGCTCTGGAGAGTGAGACAGCGATTGAAGCCAATGCCCGTCGACAACTTGAGCGTACCCGTTCCCTGGTCGAACGAAATCTCGCCTCAAGGGAAGCGCTGGAGTCGTCAACGGATGCGCTTGCCCGGGCAGAGTTGACGGTGCGGACCCGGCAGCGTTCGGTGGATGAGCACCCGGCTCGTAAGCAAAGTCTTGACGCCCGACTGGCCCAGGCGGAAGCGAATCTGGAATCTACCCGCCGGGACGCAGAAAGAGCCCGGGTCGTTGCGCCTTTTGATGGTGTTGTGACAGGAGTCCAGGTGGCTCCAGGGGACCAGGTATCCCGTAATCAGACCCTGCTGACGATCTATCCGGACCAGGGTCTGGAGCTTCGTGCCACCGTACCTGAAATGTTCCGGGCCGAGTTGCAGGCAGCGCTTTCCGCTGGTGAACAGCTGAGGGCCTGGAGCGAAGGTGGCAGGCATGCGTTCAGACTGGCCCGGTTTGCCGGGATGGCGGATCCGGCCGGAACCGAAGCCATTCTGACGCTGGCAGGCGAGGCTTCCGGTTTGCGACCGGGTGCCTTGTTGCCGGTAACTCTGGAGCGACCTGCCCGGGCGCAGTCCGTGGCGATTCCGTTCAGTGCTCTTTACGGGGCGGATGCGGTCTATCTGATGAACAGTGAAAACCGCATGCAGCGGGTTCAGGTTGAACGGATTGGTGAGGCAAGGTCTGACAACGGCGAACGGCAGCTGGTCGTAGCCGGTGAGGATCTGGTGCCTGGCGCCCGCCTGATTACAACCCATCTGCCAAACGCGGTTACCGGACTGAAAGTGGATCTCGCGGGGGAGCCTGAGGAATGAGGCGCAGAAAGGGCGTAATCGGCTTTTTTGTCCACCACCGGGTAGCCGCCAATCTGGTGATGCTGGTTATGTTGTTGGGAGGTGCTCTGGCGCTGTCCCGAATGAACATCCAGTTCTTTCCAACCTTCGCTCTGGATGTGGTCAGTGTTCGCGTGGTCTGGAGTGGTGCATCTGCGGAAGACGTCGAACAGGGCATTACGGACCCGCTGGAGCAGCGGCTCCGGAGTGTCGACAAGCTGAAGAAAATGACGTCGACGTCGGCGCAGGGCGTCTCGTCCATCACCCTGGAATTCCACGAGGGCACCAATCCGATTCAGGCTCTGGACGATGTGCGCCAGCAGGTGGATGAATTTACCAACATGCCTGCCGATGCGGAGGAACCGCAGGTCACACGGGTTGAGCGTTATGAACCGGTGGCCAGGGTGCTGGTGTTCGGGGATGTGGATCGCAGCGAACTTCGGGACCTGGCCTATCGTTATGAAGACGAATTGCTGGATAGGGGGATCGACCGGATTTCCATTCGCGGCCTGCCGGAACAGCAAATCAGCATTGATGTTCCGGTGGAACGGCTGGAAACCCTTGGCCTGTCGCTGGAACAGATTGCTAACCGGGTAGGTGCGGTTTCCCGGGATTTACCCGCGGGCATGATGGCGCAGCAGGACGCCACCCGGGAATTGAGGGCAGTGGAGCAGCGGCGTAGTCCCCAGGCATTCGAAAATATTCCTGTGCTCAGTGGTGAGCGAATTCAGCTAAGGCTGGGGGACATCGCGATCATCCGGCAGGAGGCACGGGAAAGTCAGGTTTCTCTCAGCCGGGATGGCTTTCCGGCCGTGGAACTGCAACTCCAGAGGGCAGAAAACGGAAACTCGCTGGCTGCGGCGGAGGTGCTGGATGGCTGGCTGGAAGAAACCCGCATGAGCTTGCCACCGTCTCTGCATCTCGAGGTCTACGATGAAACCTGGCAGTTGCTGAATGACCGCATCTCGCTGCTGGTGAGTAATGGCTTTGGTGGTTTGCTGCTGGTGGTCGCGCTTCTATACCTGTTCCTGCCGGGGCGTGTGGCACTCTGGGTGGCCATTGGAATCCCGACAGCATTCCTTGCGGCGATGGCTGTGCTCTGGGGGATTGGCGGTTCGATCAATATGATCTCCCTCTTTGCTCTGATCATGGCCCTTGGGGTGATTGTGGATGATGCGATTGTTGTCGGAGAGGACGCTGATGCTCATGCAAGGATGGGGGAAGAGTCCATTTACGCCTCCGAGGGCGCGGCCAAACGGATGGTGTGGCCGGTTCTTGCTTCCTCCCTGACCACAGTGGCAGCGTTCATGCCGCTTCTGGTCGTCGGAGGCGTCATAGGGAATATCCTGGGTGATATTCCGACGGTGATGATCTGTGTGCTGGCTGCATCCCTGCTGGAGTGTTTCATTGTATTGCCCGCTCACCTTCGTCACGCTTTTGTGCCGCGGGGAAAGAAGGTGGCAGGTCAGGAACCTACTGTCATTGAGAGGAAACCCAATCCTGTAACCCGGTTGCGCAACGGGTTTGAACAGGGCTTTGATCGCTTCCGTGAGGGCTCTTTTCGACGATTTTCCCTTGCCAGCCTGAAGCACCGGGGGCTGACCGTAGCAGGCGCCGTTGCCCTGGCGTTGGTGACCGTCGGCCTGTTGGCCGGAGGGCGTCTCGGGTTCAATTTTTTCCCGACGCCGGAGCCGTCGGTGTTTTACGCCAACGCCAGCTTTGTGTCGGGAACGGACCGGGGAACGGTTGACGCTTTCCTGGGGCAGATGCAGAGGGCTCTGAACGAGACCGAAGAGGCCCTGGGTGGGAATCTGATTCTGCATGCGGTGACCACTGAGGGAGCAACACTCGGAGCGGAAGGGGCGTCACGGACCGGTGACGAACTGGGCTCGATGATGATTGAACTGGTGCCGTCCGATCGGCGCTCGGTGCGCAACCCCGAATTCATCACGGAATGGCGTGGCCGTCTTTCTTTGCCTGCGGGTCTGGATAGCCTGAATATTTCCGAGCGTCAGGCCGGACCACCAGGCCGGGACGTCAATGTCCGTCTGACGGGTAATGATGCGGTCACACTCAAACGGGCGGCAGACGAACTGAACCAGGCGCTGTCGACCTTGCCGGGGGTTCTTGATGTGGAGGACGACATGCCCTGGGGCCGGGAACAGCTGATCTACCAGGTCAGCGCCTATGGTGAAGCGCTGGGGCTGACGACGGCAGATCTGGGGCGACAACTGAGGGCGTCGTTCGATGGCCGGGTCGCGCAGATCTATCAGGCCGGACGGGACGAAATCGAAGTGCGAGTGCAGTTGCCCCGGGAACAGAGGGAGAGTTTTTCCACCTTGTCCCGTATGACCGTGCGGGTGCCGGACGGGCGTTTCGTGCCGCTGACCCAGGTCATGAACCTGGATCACCGCCAGGGTTTCCAGGCATTGCGCCATGCGGATGGCAAGCTGGCGGTGGAAGTGACCTCCGGCCTCAATACCAGCGTCAGTACCACGGATCAGGTCATTAGCAGCCTGCAGGCCGAGGCGTTGCCGGATATCGCCAGTCGCTACAACGTCGGCTACAGTTTTGAGGGCCGTGCGGCGGATCAGCGGGAAACCATGGAGGATATGAAAACCGGTCTGCTGATTGGTCTGGGGCTGATGTATGTGGTCCTCGCCTGGGTGTTTGCTTCCTGGAGTCTGCCGCTGATTGTCATGGCGATCATCCCGTTTGCCCTTGTCGGAGCGTTGATCGGGCATTGGTTGATGGGGCTTCAGTTAACCATTCTGTCGTTGTTCGGCCTGTTCGGGTTATCCGGAATCGTGGTCAACAACGCGATCATTCTGGTGGCGTTCTACAACCAGCAACGGCAGAAAGGGCTGGGAATTACCGAAGCGCTGAATGAGGCGGCGGTGCAACGGGTACGTGCAGTGATGCTGACTTCCCTGACCACAATCGGTGGCCTGTTACCGCTGCTGTTCGAGACGTCATTGCAGGCCCAGTTCCTGATTCCCATGGCGACGTCCATCGCGTTTGGGCTTGGGCTGTCGACGTTGCTGGTATTGCTGGTGATACCGGCCTTGCTGTCCTGGCTGGAACAGTGCCGGGAGTGGTGGGCCCAGCGGCATGGCACGGTGGCCCGGCCGCTGGGGGCTGAGGAGTAACGCCGGCGGTTAGTCCGTGGCGTTGGCGCCGATGCGGTGAATGGCGAGATCCGCACCGTTGAACTCTTCTTCGTCGGTCAGGCGCAGTCCGGAGATTGTACTGACCACTCCGTAGACGATCAGGCCGCCGATAAAGGCGACAACCACGCCAGCGACGGAACCGATGATCTGGGAGGTCAGGCTGACGCCGCCGAGTCCTCCCAGAGA
Source organism: Marinobacter salinexigens (assembly GCF_008370345.1). Taxonomy (GTDB): domain Bacteria; phylum Pseudomonadota; class Gammaproteobacteria; order Pseudomonadales; family Oleiphilaceae; genus Marinobacter; species Marinobacter salinexigens. The sequence continues at coordinate 424,320 of NZ_VTUU01000003.1, forward strand.
TTGCTGCCCGAAGATTCCACAGGCGATCGCACCCCACACACCGCAAACCCCGTGTAACGGCCACACACCGAGAACGTCGTCCAGGCGTACAATCTTCGCTTGTGCCCATTCAAACAGGTACACGAAGATGGCGCCGGCTACCCCACCGGTGATCAGTGCACCGACCGGGTGCATCAGGTCGGAACCGGCACAGACCGCAACAAGACCTGCCAGCGGGCCGTTGTGGATAAACCCCGGATCCTTCCGGCCCAGCACCATAGTGACCAGGATGCCGCCGACCATGGCCATCAGGCTGTTAACCGCAACCAGTCCGCTGATGCCGTCCAGAGTCTGGGCAGACATCACGTTGAATCCGAACCAGCCAACCGTAAGAATCCAGGCGCCAAGAGCCAGAAACGGGATATTGGATGGGGCAAAGGCGACGACCCTGCCATTGCGATAACGGCCATTCCGGGCACCCAGCAAGAGGATGGCGGCCAGCGCGACCCATCCGCCAACGGCATGCACCACAACGGAGCCGGCAAAGTCATGGAAACTTGCACCAAACCGGGACTCGAGCCAACCCTGGAAGCCGTAGTTTCCATTCCAGATAAGCCCCTCAAAGAACGGGTACACAAAGCCGACGATCAGGCCAGAAGAAATCAGCATGGGATAGAACTTTGCCCGCTCTGCAATACCGCCGGAGACGATGGCAGGGATGGCTGCGGCAAAGGTCATCAGGAAGAAGAATTTGACCAGTTCGTAGCCGTTGCCGGCCGTCAGTTCGGAAGCGCTGGTCATGAAATGGCCGCCATAGGCGATGTAGTAACCGACAAAGAAGTACATGACGGCTGAGATGCCGAAGTCGGTCATGATTTTAACCAGGGCGTTGACCTGGTTTTTGTGGCGAACGGTACCTACCTCAAGAAAGGCGAAGCCCGCGTGCATGGCCAGCACCATGATGGCACCGATTAGGATGAAAAGCGTGTTGGCGCTTTCAGTCAGGGTTTGTACTGCACTCGTGATGTCCACGGGTTATTGCTCCTGATGTTATATCTGGGCCTCTGACGGGCCTTCTGTGCATTGATGGGGTGCACAATAAGCAATAGGTGTTCCAAAAGAATGCATTTGCTTTGGTTCTGGTACGTTGCACGGGTAGCCGCGAGAACGCGGGCATAATCCTGATCTTTTTTTGCACTAAATATGTGCATATTGCATGGTAGCGCACCGAAATGGTTGCCGGCATTACCAGGAGATCTGTTCGGCCGGCTTGGTGCCGGATTCGATACCGATAACGGCTTCCTGATCGCTCGCCTGTGACTCAATAAGCTGATGGAGCTCGATTTCCTGCTCTTGCAGCGGCCCTGCGAGGTCAATGATGATCTCGACGCGGCGATTTTTTGCCCGATTCTCAGCCGAGTCGTTGGCGACCCGGGGTACCGTATCTGCGAGTCCTTTGACTGCGAGGCGGGTCGGGTCTACCTCGCCAGTGTAAAGCAGTACGTTTGCGACAGCGGCGGCCCTGGCGGCTGACAGATCCCAGTTGCTGTAAAACCGCTGTGTACGGATGGGAACATCATCGGTATGTCCCTCGATGGTCAGCTGTCCGGGGATATCAGCCAGTACTTCGGCCATTTCCAGCAACATACCCTCGAACTCCCAGGTCAGCTCGGCCGAGCCGGATGAAAAGGACCCTTTCTCTTCTACCCGGATTACGATGCGTCTCTGGTCCTGGGCTACGTTAACCCGGCCGTCCTGGATGGCATCTTCGAGCACCGCCATGATTTCTTTGGCGCTCTCATCCACTTTTTCCTGCATGGCCGCTTGCACGGCCTGTATGGTCGGGCTTTTCAGGGTTTGCAGCTCAGGATCTTCGGTGGATGTCGTCTGTTTTACCTGATTGACGACCGTGGGCTCCGGTGGGGCTGGCGAGAACTTGTCGAAGATCGGGCTGGTCCCCATGGGAATGTCCAGGGCTTCAATATCTCTCTGCACTCCAAAGGCCTTGGAGAGCTCGCCTGCTATCTGTTTGAACTTCTGGGCATCAATCTCGGAAAACGACAGCAGCAGTACAAAGAAGCACATCAACAGGGACATCAGATCGGCAAAGGTGACAACCCATGCCGGAATGCCCGGTTTTTCCTCTTCGGGTAGTTCGTCCATGATTCAGCCACCCGCACCTTCTGCTTCGGCGAGCTTTTCCCGCTCCTTCGGGGGCAGGTAGCTGGAAAGCATCTGCTCAATGATTCTTGGGTTGGTGCCCTCCTGAATGGCTACCAGCGCGTCGATGTACAGCGATTGAATGCGTGCCTCCTCGGTCATGCGGAGAGAGAGTTTGTCCGCAATGGGGGTGGCGATCATGGTGGCGATCATGGCGCCATACAGTGTCGTAAGGAGCGCAACGGCCATGGCCGGGCCGATAGATTTCGGATCTTCCATGTTGGACAGCATCTGTACCAGGCCGATCAGGGTTCCGATCATGCCCATAGCCGGGGCCACATCAGCCTTGGCTGTAAATACTTTGGCTCCGGAGCGGTTATGATCCAGGGTCATCAGCCGTTCTTTGCTCAGCAGTTGCTTGATGGTTTCGCCATTCTGGCCGTCCACCAGCATCTGAATACCTTTACCCAGAAACGGCGTACTGACTTCCCGGCCTTCAAGGCCGAGCACGCCTTCCTTTCGTGCCACGTTGGCAATTTCCACAAGTTCTTCAATGCTGGCCTGGGTTTCCGGAAGCTTGAACTTGAAAGCGCGAAGAGCGGCTTTGAAGGCGCCAAGAAACTGCGCAAAACTGAATTTGGAGAGCACCACCAACAACGTTCCGCCCACGACAATCAATAGCGATGGGGGGTTGATGAATACACTGGGGGAAGTGCCGAGTATGACGGCAGAGGCGATGAGCAATATAGCGCCGACAAGGCCTATGAGAGTGGCGAAATCCACGTTTTCTCCGGGTAAGAATGCTGGGTGGTTTGGGCTGTGATTCAGAGCTCGGAAGACTACCTGTAGTTCAGAATCTGATCAATCGGGATGAGCAGCCTTCCTGCGTACCTCGTCTTGTTCCTTCCATGCTGCGTATCGATGCAGGTCCGCCTCGACCACTTTCAAGCATAGTGCCACGACACTGGCGTCGTCCAGAAAACCAAAGCCAAGGATCAGGTCGGGAATGACATCCAGCGGATTCAGTACGTAAATCAGCGCTCCTGCAACCGCGGCAATGGTTTTCCAGGGCACGCTGCGGTAATTGCCGTACCAGTAGTCCCGGATCATCGAGAACATCAGACGGATATCGGCACCGAAACGCCTGAGCTTGCCGCTGCCTTTCACTTTGTCTTCAATGGCGCGTTGGCGATCAAGGAGGTCCTCAAGATCAGAGCGGTGAACCTTTTCTGCTTCGGCGCTGAGTTGTGATTCGGCCTTTTTCTGGCTGAACAGTGGCATATAACTTGATCCTTTTTACCGTTTTGAAGCGTTTTACAGCCTTCTTCAGCATTGTACCGCGATGGTTGCGCTAATGGCGTTAATGATTCCCTGGCCCGCATGCATTGCCTGTTATCCCATAAAGATACGTCGTGCCAGGCCAGCCCCGCGCCAGCCACGAATGGCCAGGGTCGTGACCAGACCTCCGATCATGGCTCCAACCACGCCGCAGGTCAGTATATCCTGGCCGGTCAGGTATAAACCGGGAATGCCGGTTTTCGGCTTCAGCCAGTCCTGTTCGAAGCGCTCAGGGGTATGGTCCAGCCCGTACAGTTCGCCCCGGCCGTAGCGGCAGAACCAGGCGGTGGACAGCGGCGTTGAGGTTTCCACATAGTCCACTTTGCCCTTCAGTTGCGGCAGCTTTTCATACATGACGTTGAGGATTCTCTCGGTCACCTGCGCTTTGAGGGTTTCATAATCGTCACCACGCTTTCCCCAGGTGGTTCCCTGCCAGGGAGCAAACAGCTCCCAGGTGGTAGGTGCCACAATTTCGATGGTGGAGGTGCCTGGCCAGCGGTTCTGATAATCCGGGTCCTTAGCGGCAGGAAACGAAATATACACAACCGGGAGTGGGCTGGTATCAGGGTGCTTCAGGAAACGCTCGACGTTGCCGTCGTGGTCTGCACTCGGATAGATCCAGAAGTTGGTCCGGGGTAAGCCCAACTCCTCCGGTGTACCTTTCAATCCGATGTAGAGGCCGATGTGAGGCATGGAGGGCGTGATGTGTTCTCGCTTGCCCTGGTAACCGACCCTGCTCGCGACCTCTTCCGGCAACAGGTGTTCGAAGGTATTGATAACCCCGGCATTGCTGATCACCAGTGGTGATCGGACTTCTTCGCCATCGGCCATGCGGACACCGCTTGCCCGCCCTTTCTCTAAGAGAATGTCGGTGACGTCTGCATAGGTAAACACTTCCCCGCCGGATGCCTGGATCACCGGGATGATGGTTTTGGCGATCTCTGAGGCTCCGCCCACCGGGTAAAATCCGCCGTACAGGTAATGCTTGGCAATCAGCGCGTGCACCATGAAGCTGGACTGCTTTGGCGTTACCCCGCAATCGCCCCATTGGCCGGTAATGGCGCCGATCAGTTCTTCGTTGTCTGTCAGATCGCTGAGAACGTCCCAGGTTGTGCGGTTGAAACAGTCGGGGAGGGTGAAGTCGAGCCCCTTCTCCACCAGTGGGCTGAGCATTCCGGGACTGAGTTTGGACAGGGTGTACCACTGCATGCCGTCTGCCACATCCCCGAGGAGTTTGATGTAGCGGTCTATGGCTTCCTGTTCTTCCGGAAAGCTGTTGAGCAGCGATATTCTGAGGCCTTCCTTGCCAGCCCGCAGGTTCACGACCTTGTCCCCGAGAAAGAAACGGTCGTAGTTCTCGTCCATTGGCGCCCATTCCAGCTTGCCATCGGTAATGTAATCGAACAGGCGTCTTCCCAGCGTGTGGGGGGAGCCCATGTCGCCGATGTAGTGTACGCCTACGTCCCATTCATAGCCGTTACGGGCATAGCTGTGGGTGTAGCCACCTGCAGTGTAGTGCTGCTCCAGTACCAGTACTTTCTTGCCGGCCTTTGACAGACACGCGGCGGTAGTCAGCCCGCCGATACCTGAGCCGATGACAATGGCATCGTACGGACCGTTGAGGCGGTTGGCCCGGTATCGTGTTCCGATGCGAATGCTGCTGGGCTTGAGTTTTCCTGAAGACGAGTTGGTCACCACCATGCTTTCCCCCACATTTCCGGATTGGCCCAGTGTTTAGCATTGTTCCAGGCCCGTTTGTGATTGTAAGTATCCAGATTGTAGGTGTAGAGCGTGAGTGCGCCGTTATCAGTTTCGATCACGGCATGGCGACGAAAGCCCAGGGCGATGAGATCCCTGAAGCAGAGGCGGGCGTCCTGGCCCAGAGCAACGGCAATGTGACGGGTGCCCAGATTCCGGAGCGTGCCAATCAGTTGGCTGCTTTGTTCGGGGGGAAGCTGGTCAATCGGTGACGACAGCAGGGCCAGGCCGGTGCTGAATCCTTCTGGATTGTCCGGGACGCTGTCTTCGTTGCTGATGTGAATGTGCTTACGGGTGGCGTCGGAGGCGTGTGATGCCGCCTCAGCGGCCGCATTGGCCACGTTGCCGAATGTAACGATGGTGGACGGTAATGTAGTAGCAACAATCTCCGTGAAGACCTGTGTTAACGCTGAATTGTACTGGCTCATCGGTGTTGTGCCTCTCTATGAATGTCGCCTGTCTTTCTGTGTTTTTATGTGGCTGTTTTAAAAGCAGCTTTCGTCCCGGCATAGATCTTTCGACTGTCAAAAATGACAGACAATTCGTTCTTTTGTGCCATCTAAAGTGATGAGTGTTATTTGCTAATGTTGAGAAGGAATATGCCGCTGACGCGTGATCCTGTCTGCAAAAGTATGCAGGGAAATGATTGACAACGGTAATTCACATTGACCATCCGTTACAAAAACGTCGCTAAAAAAGGCAGAAGAACTGCCGATAACTGTCTACAGTGAAAGTACGTGGTTATACGCATAAGGGAGAGATGCCATGTTTATTAAAACGATTATTCATATCGCGCAATTGATAATGGTTAATTTGCAGTGCCGTTCAAGCCGTATTGGTGGGAAGCAGGCGGGTGCTTCGGCGCTGGAATACTTGGTGCTTGCCGCCATTCTGATCGTCATCCTGGGTGTGGCTTTGAACAACGATACTGTTCAGGCCAAGATCCAGTCCATGTTCGAAGGTTTGTTTGACTCTGCTGCTGATCAGGCCCCGGCTGCGTAAGGGGTGAAGGTGAGATCTATGACGTTAAGGCAATCTCAAGGGGCGGTAGCATTGGAGTTTTTGCTGCTGTTTCCGTTTGTAGTCGGAATTCTGTACGCCTCCGCCAGTTATGGCGTGGTGTTTTTCGAACGCTATGAGATGCAGAAAGTTGTAGATCAGGCGGTACAGGCTGCATTGAGGGTTGATCGAACGGAGGTTGAGAACATCAGCGAGTCGAACAACCCATTCAAAGCTGCAGCCGAGGCCGCCCTGCCAGCCATCGCTGCTGAGTCTGGGCTGGAGGCCGGATGTGACGTGTCGAGCGGAAGCAACATGTTGCAATGCACGTTTGTTCGCAACAACGCGGATTATCCTCTTCTGCCCAGGCTGAGTTTCGGGTTCCTTGGCGAATTCCCGCCAATGCCTTCACAAATCAGTGCAACGGCGTCGGTAGCCTACTGACGCCGAATAATAATGATCAGCGATTTCGTGCGACTCAGAACAAGGATGAGTAATGAACAAGCGACTCGTGTACGCGCTGCCGGCTATCGTTCTGGCACTGGTGGCGCTGGCTTTGGCTGCGCTTGGGTTTCTGACCCGTAATCAGGAGACTGTACAGTCCGTGGTGCCGGCGTCGGTGTCGGATCCGGTGCAGCCGGAGCCTGATCCGGCGTACGAGTACCTGGTAGCCATTGAATCCATCACCCCGGGTACGGTGTTATCGGAAGAGGCGTTTTTACCGGTTACCTCGGACAAACCTGTCGCCGATGCCATACTTGCCTCTGAAGTGCCCATGGGCGAGCCGGTTAAAACCGGTCTGGCTGCGGGGCAGATCCTGAGTGCCAATCACCTCCGTAACGAAAGCCTGCTGGAACAAATGGTAGAGCCGGGCTTCCAGGCCATGGCGATTGCCGTGGATGATCTTTCCGGCGTTGGCGGTTTGCTCCGCCCGGGAGACCGGGTGGATGTAACCGCCGTATTTCGCAAGTCTGACCAGGATGAACCTGCGGCCATGCGCCTGTTGACAAACATTCTTGTGCTTGCAGTGCGGGGGGTTCCCCATCAGGGTGAGTCTCTGGAGGGTAACGATCAGCGTCGCAACGCAACGGTTGTTCTTTCAGTCCCTGTTGATGTTGCCCCCCGCTTATTGCTCGCATCCGCCGAGGGAGACCTCAGGCTTGCTGCTTCCAGTATGGTTGCCGATGACGCGACTCCGGAACTTGTGGCATCCGCTGAAGATGGCAAGGATGAGAAAGAAAAGCCGGTCTACCTGAAAGACCTCTTCCCAAAACCGCCCGCGCCGAAACAAGTGGCTGCCCCACCGCCGAAACCCCAGGTGGAAGTGTATGAAGGTGCTCAATCGAGGAAGGTGTATGTCAACTAACAGGCTGAGAATATCCCCATGGACGCTGGTGATGTTTGCGTTGTTGGCAACATCGCGAATGATTTCTGCCAATACGCTGACGGATGAGCCGGTTGCCCTGGGTGCCGGTGAGCAGGAGGTGTTTGCGTTTGATGAGGCCCTGAAACGGGTTGCTATCTCCAACCCCGACGTTGCCGCGGTCTCTGTTTCGGACGAGCGGGAAATATTGGTGACAGCCCGGGGTGAAGGTACAGCCATTCTATCGGTCTGGACAAAAAGCAGCAAAGAGCCGATTCAGGCACCGGTCATCGTAGCCGCGACCCGGGGCAACTCCCTGCCTTTTGGTATGCAGGTGCAGACCGATATCCGGATTGTCGAAGTTAACCGAAGCGAGCTGAATCAACTCGGAGTGTATTACGAAAAGCTGTTTGATGGCGGTACGTTCGGGGCGTCATTCGCGGCTCCGGATGCCATTTCGCCAGCGCTCGGGGCAGCCACCGGTTTTAATTTCTTCCGCTTTGGCAGTAGCTCCCTTGCGGTGATCAATGCCCTGGAATCCGGCGGCTTCGCCTATACCCTGGCTGAGCCTTCGCTGGTGTCATTGAGTGGCCAGAGCGCGACGTTCCTCTCCGGCGGTGAGTTTCCGATTCCCATCGACAGCGGGACGGATGGCATAGAAATCGAATACAAGAAATTCGGGGTCAGCCTGAGCCTGACCCCCACCGTTGTGAATGAAGACCAGATCATTCTGAAAGTCGCTCCGGAGGTCAGTGACCTGGATTTTACATCCGGCGTGTCCTCTGGCGGCGTGACGGTTCCGGGACTTCGGGTCCGGCGTACAGAAACCACCGTATCCATGGGCCCCGGCGAGACCTTCATTATCAGCGGCCTGGTTAGCCGGAACACCATCAATAACAGTGACCGCATCCCGGGGCTCGGCAGCCTGCCAGTGCTTGGCGCTTTGTTCCGCTCGGACCGCATTTCCAGTGAAGACCGAGAGCTGATCATGGTCGTCACGCCTCATATTGTCAGCCCCAGCAAGCAGTCTGGCCGTGACCTGAGTGCGATTGCCAAGGATTATGAACAGGGTAGTACCCGGTTTATTGATATGGCGGTAGGTACTGAGCCGGGAACGCGCCCGATCAAATACGGATTCAGTTGGTGAGCCTATGTCCACAGAAGAAATACTGGTTTGTGTCTCTGACGATATTGGTATCCGAACCTGGCTTGAGCGGAGTCTCCAGGGAGCGTGGCCGGTTGAGTTCGTTGGCTCTTCCGATCTGTCCCGGATAACACGCCTGGTGTCTGCGACCGGCACCGGTGTGGTGATGGTCAGTGCGGATGAAAACGACCCCGGCAAAGCGCTGCGGATTATTTCGGCGCTCACCAAGGCCGATGAAGACCTGGTGGTTGTCAGCGTCGTTCGCCGGGTAGCTCAGGATTTTCTGCTCCAGAGCATGCGGGCGGGAGCCCGGGACTGCTTTGTGGCCAGCAGCGACGGCGAGGAACTGCGCCGCCGGATCATTGAGTTCCGGTCCGGGACGTCGTCAGTGCGTCAACGGTCTGAATCGGTTCATGAAGACAAGATTGTACTTGTTACCAGTGCCAGTCCGGTGGTGGATACCCGGTTTTTCGCCCAGAACCTGACCTTCGCAACGAATTACTATCATCCGGAAGCCCGGGTACTCGGGCTGGACACGATGGCGGATGATCGACACGCATTCTACCTGGACAGCAATAACCGGCTGACCCTGGAGAACCTGCTGCGGAATCCGGATTCGCTGGATGCTTCCCTCATCGAAACGGCGCTGGAGGAGTATTTACCCAATCTGAGATTCCTGTCCGGTCAGTTGCCGACGCTGAGTGAAGGCGAGGAGTTGAATACGGATCTCTTCATCGTCATGAGGCAGTTGGCCAGCCTGTTTGATCGCATCATCGTCAATGTTGATCCTGCTGTTGCGGACTTCTGGGTGAATACGGTGGGTCTCAATGCGCGGGACCTGGTGATGCTGATTCACCCGGTTGTGGAACAGGCTCACGAGGCGCGGCGGCGGCTCGATTCCTGGCAGGAATGTCTGCCATCGAGTTGCGCCCAGAGCTTCCTGCTGGATGGCTTTGAGGGCGGAAGGGGTGTGCCGTCCATGGCTGAGCTGGAGCGTGCTGTGGGTATCAAGGCCCTGGGTGCACTGCCCCTCGACTGGACCAACCGTCTGAGCGCGATCAATGCCGGCATTCCCCTGCATCAGGTGCCAGGCCGCTCGAATTATCAGCGGGAACTTCTGAAAGTGCTCAAGCGTTACGAAGCGGATCGCATCCAGGACGTGGCCTGACATCAGTCACGGAAAACAGGGCTAAGAGATAAGTTATGGCGAGCAGAACCGATCAGGAATATCAGGATCTGAAAAAGCGAGTCCACTACTATCTGGTGGAGCGCCTGGACGAAGAGGGTGTCGAGGTCACCAACGTCACTAATGACATGCTGACCACGTTCGTGCAGACCAATGTCTCGAACTTTGTTGCCCAGAATCGGATTCCTCTGTCCGCTCAGAACCTGGCCGATCTCACGCGGGAAATTGTGGATGAAGTAGCGGGCTTTGGCCCCCTGGAACCTCTGCTGTCGGACGATGTCGTTAACGATATTCTGGTGAACGGGCCGCAAGATGTGTTTGTCGAGGTGGCGGGTGTTTTGCAAAGGGCCAACACCCGGTTCATTGATGACGATCACGTGCTGCGTATTATTCGCCGGATTCTGGCACCGCTTGGGCGACGGCTGGATGAATCCTCGCCAATGGTGGATGCACGTTTACCGGATGGCTCCCGTGTTAATGCCATTATTCCGCCTATCGCTCTGGATGGCCCCTCAATCAGTATCCGGAAGTTTACCCAGAAGCATCTCAGTGCCCAGGATCTGGTGAACAGTGGATCGATGACCGCAGAATGTCTCGACTTGCTCATCAGCCTGGTTCAGGGCCGCCGGAATATCCTGGTCAGTGGCGGTACCGGTACCGGTAAAACGACCATTCTGAACCTGCTTAGCCAGTACATTCCCCGGGAAGAGCGGGTCGTAACCATTGAGGACTCGGCCGAGCTTCAGCTCAATCATCCCCATATCGTTCGTCTTGAAACCAGGCCGGCCAACGCAGAGGGCAGCGGTCGGATTACCGCGCGGGAACTGGTGATCAACTCACTGCGGATGCGTCCTGACCGGATTATCCTGGGTGAGGTGCGGGCCGGCGAGATTATCGAGCTGCTGCAGGCGATGAACACCGGCCACGAAGGCTCCATGAGTACCATTCACGCTAATACCGCCAAGGATGCGCTGGTGCGTATCGAGACGTTGCTGGCGGTGAACGGGTATGACGCCAGTGAGCGGGCGGTAGGCCGTTTGATTGGCTCGTCGCTGGATGTGATCGTTCAGCTGACGCGCTTGCCCACCGGCCGCCGTCTGGTCAGCGAGGTGGTCGCCATGCGCCACGACTCCGAGGACGCATACGCGATGGAAAGCCTCTATCGTGCGGATCGCGAGGTCATGGATGAAGCTGAGTCTGTTCTGGGGGAAGGCATCTGATGCAGGCTCATACCCTCTTTGCCGCTTCCGCGATTGTCGCTGCGCTCACGTTGGTGCTGCTGATGGGGCAGTGGATCTGGGTGCGCAGAGCCGGTGTGCGAGCCATCGAAAAGGCAACCCGTACCCGGCTGTTTCCTGCTGAAGAAAGCATGGTTCTTGGTGGGGCGAGGGTGGATCTGGGGCCGTTGGAAACGTTCCTCATCCGGGCTGATCTGTCCATTACTCCGAACCGGATGCTGCTGCTGTTGACGATCGTGATTGCCGCACTGGCAATCCTGTTTGTAACCCGGGGGTTTGTGGAACTCGCGGTGACAGTTTTTTTCCTTGTGATCGGGGCCGTCGTCTGGTGGCGTGTGCGGTTCCAGCGGCAGCGACGCATCATCCATGAAGAGCTGCCGGGAATTATTGATTCAGCGCTTCGTAACATGAATGCCGGGCGGTCCCTGGAGCATTCGCTGGTGGTGGGCTTTGATGAATCGAGCCCGGTTTTCCAACCCCTGGTGTTCCGTCTGCGCAATGCGGTGGAGTCAGGTCGGGAGTACACCGGGCTCTTTGATGACTTCGCAAAACTCTACAACACACCAGCACTCATTCTGGTGGCCCTGGCGTTAAGAACATCATCCCGCTTTGGTTCTTCGATACGGCCGGTGCTCGAACAGGTTGCAGCGTCTCTACGCTCTCAGCAGGAGCTGCGGCGCGAGTTCCTGGCGGCTACCGCGGAGACCCGGTTTACTGCTGCTACCTTTGCTGTTTTGCCTCCGGGACTTGCTGCGTTCATGGTGCTCACCAATGAGCAGTATTCCGACATTCTTGTTAATACCGAAACAGGGCACAACCTGTTGATCACGGCGGGTGTCCTGCAGTTGCTGGGGATAGCGGTGATCTGGCGGATGATTCAGGGGGTGGGGCGTGCGTGAATTATGGTGGTTTGTGCCCGCAATACTTGCGTTAGCCTCGATCTGGATGGCTCTCTACCATGCCCCCCGCTGGTTTTTGCGGGTACGGATTCGTGATCGACTGCTGAATACGGTGCAGGGTGATGGTGAAGAAGGAAAATCCTGGTTAACCCTGTTTGCCGAGCGATTTGCGGGCCACAGTGTGACCCGGGGGGATTATGAGGAGATCGAACGGGCACTCGATGCCACTGGCCGCAGCCAGACTCAGGCACAAATGATTTATCTGATCATGTGCTGGCTCATTCCGTTGATGGGTATTGTTGCCGGGTTTTTTATTGCTGGCGCCTTGGGAGGCCTACTGATTGCCGGGGTGCTGTTTGTCCTGCCAAGACGGGTCATCCGGGGAATGGGGGCAACGGCGGAAAAGCAACAGAATATTGAGGCGATCGAACTGTGCCACATGACCCGGATGCTGATGGAAGCCGGTCTTTCGATCGAACGTGCTATCCGTCTGATTGCGTTGCAGGCGCGCCCGGTCATGCCCCACTTGTGTGTTCGTCTCGACCGTTTTAATCGGGTGATGGAAAGCGGTGCCGAGCGAACCGAGGCTCTGGATGAGCTTGGGAAAAACCGGCAGATTCAGGTGCTCAGAAATTACGTCAACCTGATGAAGCAGAGCGGTAGTCTGGGCTCCGGCGTGTCTGCGAGCCTCGACCAGATCATTCACGAAGCGCATCAGAATGAACGTAGCCGCCTGAAGGAAGACACTAACCGGATCGGGGCCAAGATGACCATTGTCATGATGGTCTTCATGCTGCCGGCTCTGTTCATACTGATAGGCGGCCCTGCGGTGCTGTCTATTGCCGAATCGTTGGGTAGTTGATTAACCATGAAACCAGACAGGAGCGATACCAAGTTGCGACAAGGATCGACCAAGCAAATGTCCAGTTTAATCCGCCCCATGGCCGGGGTACTGGCATCGATACTGTTGGCGGGCTGCGCATCCAGTGGTCCCCCGAAAATGGTGTCCTACGATGAAGAGCCTCCACTTATGGTCAGTTGCCGGACCACGGTGCAGCCTGAGGAGAGGCTGCAGCTCGATGCTATTGATGAAAAAATCGAGCAGGGCCAGATATACGCTGCCCTGGCCCAGCTGGAAAGCGACCAACTCGGGACCGAGCAGCACTGGTTGAGACGAGGCCAGCTGTATGTGCTGACCGGGCAGGTGCTTAATGCCCGTGAGCTGTTCGAAGCCCTTGTTAAGCAGTGCGACTCGGCAAGCAGCCATCATGGCCTTGGGTTGGTATCCATGCGGCAGGGACGCATGGCTGACGGCATTGAGCACCTGGCGGTCGCACGGATGAAAGCGCCCATGTCGAGCAAGGTTCGCAACGATTACGGCTATGCTTTATTGCAGGCGAATGAGAGAGCGACCGCTATTTACGAATTGAGAACCGCCTTCGAGCTGGCTAATGGCGAAGGCAGTGCCCGTCAGAATCTGGCTATGGCATACATTCTCGACGGCGACGCGTCGGGGCTGAGATGGATGGTAGAACGTTACGGCCTGACCAGCGAAGAGGTGGCGCACGCCAAGGCAACCGCGGAAAAGATGAGGAGATCCCAATGAACCGGTACTACATCCTTTTTACCGCAGTGCTCACCGGGGCGGCACCCGCGATGGCGGCAGACGCTTATGACTCCGGTTTCAGCTCCGGCGTGATTGAGCCTGTCGAAGCACCTCATAGCTCGAAGGTTCAGGAAAAACTCGCTCAGCAGGCCCGATCTCCTGCACCCGAGAAAGGTGAGCTGGCGCTTGAATTGTATGTCGACAGTCAGGCGAGAATTGCAGAAACGTTTCGCAGGCCGGTTCCTGACCAGATGACTGAAGACACTCTCGGTAACTGACGATGACACTCAAGAGGCAGTCCGGCGCACTCATGGTGATCACTCCTGTGGTGATCACCGCTGTTGTATTGTTCACAGCCCTTGCCCTGGATGGTGCCCGACTGTTTTCCCTGCGAGCGGATATGCAAAGCCAGGTCAACGCGGCGGCGACTGCGGCAGCGGATGCGTCACAGGCGTGTGGCGGCGAGAACATCTCGTTGGCTAACATGACTGGCCGGGCACTGGCGGCCGCGCAGGCCCAGGGCTTTGAAGGTGATGCCTCGGAGCTGGTCATCCAGCCGGGTGTCGTGGAGCCTTCGGCCAGTGATCCGAATACACTTGTGTTCAGGGCAGTGTCGGATATTGCCCAATCCAATGCAACACGGGTCAGCTTGAGTCGCGATGAGCCCATTTCCCGTTTGCTGCCGTCCGGCATGCTGGGGGATGTCACGCTTGACGTAAACGCGGCTGCCCGGAAGGAAGTGATTGCGTCGATCAGTGCTGCAGGTTCAACAGCGACGGTGGACGAAGGATTGCTGGGGGTCCTGCTCGAAGGCATCACGCAAGAACCGTCACTGAATATTACGGACTTCGACAGCCTTGGCGATACGCTGTTCTCAGTCGGCGATTTGCTGGGTGCCCTCGGTGTTGGTTCACTTGAAGATGCGCTGTTGAACAGCACTGCCGATGATCTCGCCGCTGCTATAGTTGCCCTTGCTGGCGCTACGTCGCCTGTTGGTGAGGTCGCCGATGCGTTATTGGGAAATGCGACCAGTATCAGTGTGAGTGAAGTGCTATCTGTGCTTGAAGGTGCTCAGGTTCCCGATAGTGCACAGGTTCGGGCATACGACCTTTTGATCAGTATTGCCCTGAACATACTTGAGTCCAGTGCTGACAGGGTTGAAGTAGACCTGTCTACCTTGCCTCTTGGCCTTGGGGCGGCCTTGCCTCCGGGCTTGATTGATCCGGACACGATTACGGTCGATATATTTGTAGAAAATGCGCCATCTGTCGCCATAGGACCTGCCAGGCAGGATGAGAATGGCGAATGGATGACGGCCTTTGATGAGGCCGACGTCAGCATCAGAGTGATGGCCGATGCGGAGGTTAACGTTCCCTTTCTGGCGAGGGCGACGGTGACTTTACCATTGGTCGTAAAGCTGGGGGGGGGTACAGGAGCTCTTCAGGGTGCTGACTGTGCACGGGGAACAACGAATAGCGTAGATTTTCTGGTAAACCTGAGCCCTCAGGTGGCTAGTATCGGGTCCGGAGACAGTTCTGATAGTAGTGATGAGGGCGAGTTCAGCACCGATGGAAGTATCGGTGTGACAGTCGATCTTCTGACAATAATCCCTCTCCTCCCTTCAGTGTTGGATCTGCAGGCCGATCTCGATGTATCGGTTGAGGACGCAACGCCGGATACCGAGACAGTTGAGGACTTCGAGCTATACTGTCCAGAGGGTGAGGTATGCCCTATGACCGCCGCCGTATCGGGTGGTGGTTTGTCTGGATTGTCAGTCGAACTGAGTTTGGATGAGGCCAGTGTTGCGGGATTGGATTTGGCGCCATTGCTAGACCCTGTAATCTCACCCTTGCTTCAAGGGGTGGGATTGGCTGTAAGTCCCCTGATGGAGTTATTGGTTGATCCGCTTGCCCAGGCTCTTGGACTGAAAATCGGGGGCATGCAAGTCGAGATTCAGGAAGCGAGTCAAAGCGGCAGCCAACTCATCGAGAATATTGAGGTGGTAGGGAGCTGACCCCCTACATTCAGGGAACAGGCCTATGCTGACAGGTCTTGGAGATAACTGGTGGGATACAGGCCAGCGGGCGCTGTTCGTGGCGCTTCCCTATCTGGCGATAGGCCTGGCAGTGGCGCTTGGAGCGCTTGTTCTGTATGTCCGCAGACTAAAACGGTCGGTGGACCTGTTGTCGTTCGAGGCTGGAACCAGTTCCCGTAGCCTGCGTAACGCCAACCGGGAACTCAAGACCCTCTTCGATCAGTCTCGCATTGCTGTTTTCTTGCTGGATAAGCAATCATCATCCGTTCTGTATGCCAATGCCACCGCTTTGGAGGCCTTTGGTGTTCGAACTCCGCAGGAAATGACGGATAACGTACTCCATAACCCTGATGCCTGGGGCCCGGCACCCTACAGCCTCCTGGATTTCGAAAAAGCGCTTGCAGAAGCCTCTCCCGCGGGCATGAAATCGTTTGAGTGGCGTGTCGGCCGATCTCAGGACCATGAAGTATGGCTGGATTGCTCCTTTTCGTTTCTGACCTACAAATCGAACCGGGCCATCATGTTTTCCGGGGTGAATATCACCGCCAGGAAGCGGGCCGAGCATCAGGAAAAACTGCATCAGCAGGTCATGGCTTCGATGGCCGGTGATCGTTCATTGCAGGAAACACTGGAGCGGGTGGTCCGTGTTGCAGAGGCCTCTATGCCGGGCGGTCGTTACGTTGTGATGCTGCGTGACAGTGGCCAGGGCCGGTTACGTTGGGGCGGAGGTAGTCTGTTCCCTGCCGCCTTCCGTCAGGCCCTGGAAGATATGCCCGTGCGCTACGGCGAGGGGGCGCCGGGCACCGCGGCTTTTACCAGAACGCGGGTTATCACGGAAAATATGTTGACGGATGAACACTGGCATTCCCGGAGGCAGGTACTGAAAGAGGCGGGAATTCAAGCCTGCTGGTCCGAGCCGATTGTCGGGCGGGGCGGCGAAGTACTCGGGACCTTTGATATCTATCATGATGATCCCTGGTTGCCTTCCGATGAGGATGTGGACGCATTGACCGGGCCGATCTTTCTGGCCAGCTTGGCCATTGAACGCCATCGCTCGCGGCTTGAGCTGGAGCAGATGGTGGTATCGGAGCAGGCCGTACGACGAATCAGTACAGAATTGCTGACCATTGAGCCCGACGCGGTCGAAGAAGGGCTGGAAGGTATTTGTGCAAGCCTGGGGCGTTATTTCAGGGCTGACCGGGTGTTTCTGTGCCGGGTGGATGACGTTTCCCAGGAGCTGAATCTCGTTAATGAATGGGCGGTTGAGGGACTTCCCCCGCTTCGGGAGCAGGTAATTAATCCTTTGCCGGTGATTCCGGTCAGCCTGGATGCTCTTCTCACGGTTTCCCGGCTGCAGATTTTTGATGGTCACAACCCCCTCCCCCCAATGCTGGAATGTTTTGCCGAACACCTTGCATTGGGGGATAGCCGTTCCCTGCTGCTGAAAGGCGTCTATCAGGGAGATCGGTTGATTGGCGTTCTGGGGATGGTCAAGACCGCCATGGCGGCTACCTGGCAGCCCGAGCACCTGGCCAATATCCGGCTGATGGTCCAGTTACTGAGCAACGTGCTTATGAGGCAGAAACTGGTTCGTACGCTGACGTTCCAGGCCGTGCACGACCAGCTGACGGGACTGTATAACCGGCATAAGCTCGAAAGCTTTATGGAGCAGGAAGTGGCACGATGTGAACGCTACGGTTCCACATTTTCTGTGATTATTTTCGATCTCGATTTTTTCAAATCGATTAACGACCGGTTTGGTCACACGGGTGGCGATGCGGTACTTGAGGAGGTGGCGGCCATTGTGGGGGGGGGTATCCGGGAGTCGGAAATTGCTGGCCGATGGGGGGGTGAGGAGTTTCTGATATTGCTGCCGGAAACCAACCTGGACAGCGCTCATGCGGTGGCGGAGCGGATTCGCAAGGGTGTGGAGACCTATCGTTTCACCATACCCGTCGATGTGACGATCAGTGTCGGTGTGGCGGTTTTCCAGCCAGGGGATAAATCTCAGAATATGCTTCAGCGTGCAGATGGGGCCTTGTATGTGGCCAAAAATGAAGGCAGAAACTGTGTGAGGCTGGCTGCATGAAGCATTCAACTGGCCTCACGCGACTCATTACTATGCTCCTGTGCACGCTGCTGGCGTTGCCTGTATTCGGGCAGCAGGGTACCGAAACGGTTGCTCCGCTGACCGTTACGGTCGGGGCAAATCATGCACCGCCTTACCGTATCCTTGAAGGCGGAAAACAGACAGGTCTCTATCTGGACATTTTTGAGCAGGTTGCCGAGCGGCTGGGCTGGGAGGTTCTGTACCGGGAGGCGCCGTTTCGTCGTGTGCTTCGAATGATGCAGATGGGGGAAGTGGATATCATGCTGGGCCCGCTCAGGACGCCTGATCGGGAAAGCCTGATGGAATTTGTGGCTCCTGCCTTTCCTCCGGAGCGGCGCCTGTTCTTTTATCTGGATGAGTCCAACCGGATCAATCGATACTCGGATCTGAAAGGCAAGCGGATCGGTGTCCTGGAAGGCGCGATCGTATATCGCGGTGGCCAAAAACTCCCCGGTGCTGACCTACGCCGATGATATACGGGCGGCGCTTAAGCTCGTAGAGATGGAGGGTATTCACGAGAACCTGGTTCTGAAGTATCTCGAACAGACCGGGCGATAGCGGAGACAGGTTTTACCATGAGGCGACTGTGGTGGTTTGGCTCACAAGGTTATAGACTTTCCAGACCGTAAAAAAATTAGTGAGCAAACCATCTATTAAGGTAAACCCTATGGCCATATGGACCCGTACCCCCCAACTGGACCAACTTGCTGAAGCGAGCCGAAACACAGCTGTATCTCATATGGGGATCGAGTATCTGGAGATCGGCGATGATTACGTCAAGGGGCGTATGCCAGTGGACGAGCGTACCGTACAGCCATTTGGCATTCTTCATGGCGGCGCATCGGTGGTACTGGCGGAAACTCTGGGCAGTATGGCGGCAAACTGCTGCCTTAAGGATCCGGACACCGTTGCTGTTGGTCTGGATATCAACGCCAACCATATCCGCCCGGTGAGCAAAGGTTGGGTTTATGGAACGGCCAAGGCCGTTCACATCGGCAGCGCGACCCAGGTCTGGGAAATTCGTCTCGAAAATGAAGAAGGCAAAACAACCTGCATTTCACGGTTGACTATGGCGGTCACCAAGATGTCCCGGCGCTAGACTTTTCGGGCGGGGTACAGGTGGATCTGATCTCGCCCGTTGTTCTTCGATTGGTACATCGCTTCGTCGGCCCGCGACAGTATTTTCTCAAGACGGCTGTCCTGAGGCTCGAGCAGAGCAATGCCAAAACTCGCACTGATTCTGATTTCCTGGTCCCGGTAATGGATCGGGCTTTCGCGGAACAGTGAGGAAAAACGATGAGCCATCTCGATAGCATGGTCGGCGTCGGCATCCGGCAGCAGGATGGCAAATTCCTCGCCTCCGACCCGGGCGGCAATGTCCGAATCCCGTCCTTTATCCCGTAGCAGTTGTCCCACATGCCTGAGTACGGCATCGCCGGCTTCATGGCCAAACCCGTCATTGATCAATTTGAAGTGATCCAGATCGAACATGATGATGGCCAGCGGAGACTGGCTTCTTTTTGCCTGGTGTAGCAGCTGCTGGCCAAACTGGAAAAAAGCGCGTCGGTTGTTTATCCGGGTCAGATCATCCTTCAGGGCTGTGGCCTCGGCTTTTTTTCGGGCCGCCTGAAGTGCAAGTTCCATGTTCTTGCGGTCGGTAATATCTGTGGCGATTTCCATCCGAACCAGACGGCCATCTGTCCAGCGAATGGCCTGGTCCCTGCACTGGTACCAGCGCTGATCTACGGTGTTCTGGAACTCCCAGACGTGTGGTGGTTTGGGGGTGCCGTCATGGTCAAGAAGCAGGTGGTTCGAGCAGAAACTGCAGGGGCCGTCTCCGTTTTGCAAAACGCTCCAGCACTTTCGTCCCTCATAACTACCCCAGATGTTGCGTCCAAACGCGTTCATGTAGAGCAGTTCGTAGGTGTCGAACGTGGAGACATACACCAGGGCGTCAAGGTTATCCAGAATGGCTGTCAGCCCCTCTGGGTCCGTGTGAACCGGGGGGCTGTCGTCTGCGCTTGCGGTGGGAACATCACGGGTAATGATGCCGGAGTTCATTGGTGTTGGTATTCTCTCGGTCATTTTATGATCAGTATAGCAGTCCCGACAGAGTAAAAACCGGATTTTGGTGGCATATCCGGGTTTTACCGACGTCAAAGTGTCATAAAACCCCGGATCAGTGCAGCGGTGCCGGCGACGGCAGCGATGCCCAGTATGATCGGGCGGAGACCCTCCAGGGGGATGTGGTGAACCAGTCTTCCGGACAACCAGAAACCAACAAACACGCCCGGGAAGGTGACGGCGAATAACTTCAGCTCCCTGAGTCCCAGATAGCCCGAGGCGATCAGGGCGAGGAGGCTGAACATGCTGGCGACCAGGAAAAATGCAGACATGTTGGCACGTACGAGGGGGCCCTTTTCGTTCTGGTAGATCATGGCAATAGGCGGCCCGCCGACGGCAGTAATGGTGCCCATGTATGTGGATGCAGCGCCGGCAATCATGCTGTTACGAGGGTTGAGCGCGGGCTTGAGTCCACCGATGCTGAGTACCACCCCGGCAAGAATCAGCCCTCCGAACATCAGTTCGAATCCCTTGGTCGAAACCAGTAACAATGTAATGGCAGCCAGTATCGCACCCGCAACACCGCCTCCGACAGCGAAACGTACCTCTGTGAGTCTTAGCGCGCCGCGGTTACGGATCAGCATCAAAACTGTAAGCAGGATGGCGTTGAGTACCAGGGGGCCAGGCAGCAAAAGAGGGCTGATGAGAAACAGAAGCGGCGCTGATAGCGTACCGATGCCATAGCCTGCAACGCCCTGAAGGCAGGCGCCGGCAAGAATCGCGAGGTTGGCCAGCAAGATCTGTAAAAGAGAAACGTCTGTCAAAAGGCACCATCAGGTCTGAGAAAAGGGAGGGCGGGGCGTAGACGGCTGGATGCTGATAAACTGCGCTCAAGAGCACAACAACTACAGATGGCGATCCATGATACCGGAATCCAAACACAAACCCTGTCCATGTGGCAGCGGTAGACCATACCGCGAATGCTGCGAGGTTTTCCATCAGGGTAAGCCCGCACCTACCCCGGAAGCACTGATGCGGTCACGGTACACTGCCTTTGTACTCAAACTGACACACTATCTGCGGGATACCTGGCATGAGAGCACCCGCCCTGCCGGACTGGATCTGGAAGGCTCTCCTGACTGGGTTGCGCTCAAGGTCATGGGTAGCGGGCATCAGGGTGATCAGGGCTGGGTCCATTTCCGTGCGATATATCGTGCGGGGGATGGCTGGGGTTTTCTGGAAGAAAAATCCGGTTTCTGTAGAGAAAAAGACCGCTGGTACTACCTGAGTGGTGATACCAGCGAAGGCATGCTCAAGCCGGGCAGAAACGAGCCTTGTCCCTGTGGGAGTGGCAGAAAGTACAAGGCATGCTGCCTCTGACGGGTTACTCGAACGAAGGCAGCTCGGGTTTATGGACGGGCTTGCCGGCTTCCTGCCAGGCGTCGAAACCGCCTGCAATGGACTGTACGTGCATGTAACCCATTTCC
Organism: Marinobacter salinexigens; assembly: GCF_008370345.1. Taxonomy (GTDB): domain Bacteria; phylum Pseudomonadota; class Gammaproteobacteria; order Pseudomonadales; family Oleiphilaceae; genus Marinobacter; species Marinobacter salinexigens. Next base: position 445,686 of record NZ_VTUU01000003.1, read on the forward strand.
TTCAGGGCTTTAGCGCTCAGTGCTGCGCGCCCGGAGGTCTTGCAGTAGCAAACGATGCTCATGTCCCGGTTCTCAAAAGCCGGGTCGTTGGTGAATTTGAACTCCAGCATTCCACGGGAGATGTTGATTGCGCCGGGTATGTGGCCGGTGCGGTACTCGTCTCCATCCCGCACATCCAGTAGCAGGTCGGCCTGGCTGATCGCTTCCTCGGCCTGATTCAGGGACACTTCCCGAATCTCTTGTTTGGCGGCTTCGACGAGATCGTGAGCTGTTTTCATGAGGCCTCCCCTTTGATTAATTTGTATAAGCTTATTCCATTTTGGTGTCTGGCGTACAGTCAAGGCTGCCCAGAGCCAGGATTTCGGTTCTTGAAAGGGCCTTTTTCGCTGACAGGGCTGAATGGACTGGCAGCAGGTTGGCGTCCGATGCTCCTGCTTCCCCGGCCATAAACTCTTCAACCAGTTTGATCTGTACGCACAGATCCTGGAAGCGGCCATAGCGATCCTGGCGCGCTTTTATCCCCTTCAGCGGCTTTTTCCAGTGGGATGGTGCCAGTTCCATCAGGTAGCGAAGGCGCTTCAGGCGCTTTCTGAGGCTGTGGATGTCTTCATCCGGTGACAGATGAGTCAGTTCGGCTGTTCGCCTGTTGAACTCTCTGCCTCTGCGCGTCACAGCTTTGCAAATACTGGCAGATGACAGCTTTGAGGCCAGCTTGCGGAAATTACGGCTCTCGATGAAGCCTTCCCAGACCGCAATACTGTCCAGGTAGCGTTTACTCGACAGACGTTTAACCAGCTTTTTGTGTTCTTTTCCGGCTCGCCGGGAAAGATAAGCAACCAGTGTCTGTCGGGTTTGTGAGTCCTCCTGGCAGAGTTCGGGAAGATCCGAGAGAAAAACATGAAGGTCTCTCAAGTGGCTGGTTGCATTGGCATGCCGCTTGAGCTGCAGAATCGAGCGCGCCAGCAGTTTGTCCCCGGTCACCTCCTGCAGGGACTCCGCGATAGCCCGGCTCCGGCGAATTGCGACCCGGTACTGGTGCAGGAATTCGTCATCAAGCCCTTGTACAACGCCGGGTTGCAGTTGTTGGATCAGGGCCGTTTGTTCGAGGAGTGACGAGGGAATATCGCTGTCGTTTGCCGGCTTTTTCCGTTTCCGGGCGAAGTGGCCATAACTGTATTCTGCCGGCGTGAGGAAGGTTTCCAGCTTGCCGGTGTGCCGGGCCAGCTGATCCCAGTGTTTGATGGAAAGTCTGATGTGGATAAGGCTTGCTGTTGGCAGGTGTGCCGGTGGATGTTTCAGTAACCAGCCAGCCAACTCCAGCAGGGCCGGGTTGTGGCCGACAATCGCTACGCAGTCTCCATTATCGAGGTGCTGTAGCCAGTGCGCCAGTTTACGCCAGTTAAACGTATAGAGTTCCGGACAGGTTGTGACCTGACCAGGGCGGAGAGGCTCGGGCAGTATCCCTTCCAGCGTTTCCTGAGCCCGGGTGGCGTCGCTGGCATAGACCGGGCCATCGAACGCCCCGGCTTGCGCGAGCGCTCTTCGGAAAGGGAGCAGCTGACTCAGTCCCCTTGGGTTCAGGGGGCGTTCTTTATCGCTCAGTTGCTCATCTGTCCAACTGGATTTTGCGTGGCGTATCAGGAACAGGTGTTTCATGGGGCAGCCTTGGTACTGGTACTTTAGTCGTAGTTTATGCTCAAGGAACTGGCAGGGCTGCCGATAGGCTATCTGCATGAATATTAAGAATTCATGACAATTTCCTGCCAGGGCTGGCCATTAAAGGAATGAGCATCCATGTGCGCCCTTTTACAAACTGGAACAGCTCGTTCTGATTGTCTATGGATAATGCTCGAACAACTAAACCATAACAAAGATTTTTGAGGGCTCTGCACCATGAACTTCCTGTCTCGTCTTCGAATACGCACCCGGCTGCTGTTTGCCGTATTGGTACCGGTCCTGATTACGGCTGCAACGGTTGCCTGGATAACCATCAGTCAGATTCAGGCCAATGGCGAGGCAGAACTGGAGCGGCTCGAAAACAGCCTGCTGGAGGCGCGTAAAACCGGACTGAAGAACCTGGTTGAAGCTGCCAAAGCTGTGGTTCTGGAAGCCAAAGCGGACCCTGCATTGTCTGAAACAGAGGCGAAAGCTGAAGCAGCGTCCCGCATCCGCTCGATTCGTTTTGATAAGTCCAACTATGTGTTTGCCTATACCCGCGATGTCTACAACCTGGCATACGCGCCGGACCCTTCCAAAGAAGGGCCTACGACCAATCCGGTGCTTCGCAAACTGGTCGGTAGCCTGTTTGACGCGGCTGGCTCCAACGGGTATTTCGCCTACGACTGGATGAACCCGGCGTCCGGCAACGAAGAGCCCAAGGTGTCTTATTCCACGACAATTCCCGGTTGGGACTGGATGATCGGAGCCGGGGTCTATGTCACTGATATCAAGACGCAGGTAGCTGCTGCACGGGAAGACATTGAGGCCCAGACCGCATCGACCCTCGGCTTTGTTCTTGCGGTGACAGCCATGGTAGTCGTCGTCTCGCTGCTTATCGGGGCGTTTGTGGGCCGCACCGTCACTAAACCCCTGAGAAATGTCAGCGATATGATGCAGGAGATTGCGGCCGGTGAGGGTGATCTGCGCCACCGACTGCCGGAAGATGGTTCTGATGAACTATCTGAACTGGGGCGCCGCTTCAATGCGTTTGTGATCAAGATCCAGAACACCATTCGCGAAGTGGGGGCGACCACCGATCAGGTAGCTTCAGCGGCCGAGGAGCTGAGTCGGGTTGCTAACGAAACCCGGGCGTCGGTACAGGAACAGGGCTCGGAAACGGATCAGATCGCCTCGGCGATCAACGAAATGGCGGCCACTATCCAGCAGATTTCGGGGAATGCCAACGAAGTGGAAAGCGCCGCGTCAGATGCGGACCGGGTAGCCCGGGATGGCGGTGAAACCATTACCGGTGCCCAGGCGGCGGTAAACAAACTATCAGAAGAAATCCAGGACAGTGCCAACAGCATCGATGCCCTGGCTGAGAAATCCAATGATATCCAACAGGTTCTGGACGTGATTCACGCGGTAACCGAGCAGACCAACCTGTTGGCGCTCAATGCTGCGATCGAAGCAGCCCGGGCAGGAGAACATGGTCGGGGCTTCTCGGTGGTCGCTGATGAAGTCCGGCAGTTAGCCAAACGCAGTGCCGAATCTGCAGACCAGATCCGCGAGATGATTGGGGGCTTTGTTACTGAGTCCAGGGCTGCGGTTGAGCGTATGAACCAGTCCCGTGATCGGTCTTCAGAAACTGTGGAACGTATCAACCATGCGACCAGTGCTCTGGGGACCATCGAGCAATCTGTCGGGCAGATTCATGATCAGGTGACCCAGATTGCGACAGCTGCCGAGCAGCAAAGCCAGGTGGCGGAAGAGATTAATCAGAACGTGGTACGTATCGTTGATGCTGCCCAGCGTAGCGACACAGGGGTAACCCAGACGAATGAAGCGAGCCAGGAACTGGCCCGGCTGGGAGAAACCCTGAGAGGGTTGGTGGCCCAATTCAAGGTCTGAGGACGATAGCCGGCTGTAATCCGGAAAAGGTGCTGCCGGCGACTCTTGGCTTGAGATTTATCGCAAGCTACTATTGTGACGCTTTAATGAACGCAAGACTTAATAACAGACCAACAAGTGGTGCCAACAATGATGACTCGTCTGTTCAGAATGGCGGTAGCGGTATTGGCGTTTTCTGCCAGTTCGCTCAGCCTTGCTGAAGAAAACTTTACTCTGCGGCTTGCGCAGACCTGGGGACCCAATTCACCGATTCTCGGTGAAACCGTACAGCATATGGCCGACATGGCAGAGACCATGTCCAACGGCCGCCTTAAGATTCGTATTGATGCTTCCAACAAGCACAAGGCGCCTTTCGGTATTTTCGACATGGTGCGTAACGGCCAGTATGACATGGGCCATACCGCCTCTTATTACTATAAGGGTACGATCCCGAACGCCATGTACTTCACCACCGTGCCTTTCGGCATGACTGCGCCAGAGCAGTACGCCTGGTTCTACTACGGTGACGGCATGGAACTGATGCAGAAGGTGTACGAGCCATTTGGTCTGCTGTCGTTCCCCGGCGGTAATACCGGCAACCAGATGGGTGGCTGGTTCCGCAAGGAAATCGAATCGGTTGATGACCTCAAGGGCCTGAAGATGCGGACTCCGGGTTTTGCCGGCGAAGTGATGTCCGAACTGGGCGTTGCAGTCACCAACCTGCCGCCGGGAGAGCTGTACACCGCGCTGGAACGTAACACCATTGATGCTCTGGAATGGGTGGGTCCGGCACTGGATTTCCCTATGGGCTTCCATCAGATCGCCAAGTACTACTACTCCGGCTGGCAGGAGCCCGGCGCTGAGGTGCAGTTCCTGGTCAACCAGAAGACCTGGAATAAACTGCCTGCTGACCTTCAGGAGATCCTGAGAGTGGCCATGCGTACGGCTGCCTATGACATGTACATCCAGAGCACGCACGAGAGCGGCGTGGCCTGGGCGAACATGAAGGAAGAATACCCGGACGTGACCCACAAGGTCTTCCCGCCGGAAGTCATTGAAGCCCTGCGTGCGGCAACCAACAAGTTGCTGGAGCAGGAAGCCGAGAAAGACGAACTGGCCCGTGAAATCATCAATTCACAGCGCGGCTATCTGAAACAGGTTCGCCAGTGGACCAATATTTCCGACAAGGCTTATCTCGATAGCGTAGCCGGCGAGTAATCGTCGGGCCTGAAACACAGGCCCATCGAGGGTGCAAGCAAAAGAGGCGTCAGGATAATCCGAATCCTGGCGCCTCTTTTTGTTTGCTAACGTTTCTGGAAAAATAGGCCCCTTATCTATTGGGCAGGGCCTATGAACCAGACACTGCTTTCTCTGCGAAGTCTTTCCAAGCAATTTGATGGCAAATCCATCCTGGATTCGCTGGATCTTGATATCTATGACGGTGAGTTCCTGACTCTGCTGGGGCCATCCGGCTGTGGTAAAACCACGCTCCTGCGCCTGATGGCAGGGTTTGAACATCCCGATGCCGGCTCCATTACCCTCGCCGGACAGGATCTGACTCATACTGCTCCGGAGCATCGCCCTCTTAATACCGTATTCCAGAACTACGCGTTGTTCCCGCACATGACGGTGTTTGACAACGTCGCCTACGGGCTGAAGATGGAGAAACGGCCGAAAGAGGAAATCCGTCAGCGGGTGGAAGAAGCGCTGGCCATGGTACAACTGGAAGATTTTGCCGGGCGTAAGCCGCACCAGCTCTCCGGTGGACAACAGCAGCGGGTAGCCATCGCCCGCGCTGTGGTTAAGCGGCCGAAGGTGCTGTTGCTGGATGAACCCCTGTCGGCGCTGGATTACAAGCTTCGCCGCACCATGCAGGTAGAACTTAAACGCCTGCAACGTGAGTTGGGCATCACGTTTGTGTTCGTGACTCACGATCAGGAAGAAGCTCTGTCTATGTCAGACCGGGTTGTCGTGCTAAAGGATGGGCTGATCCAGCAGCTCGGCACGCCCAGAGAAGTCTACGAACGTCCGGCTAACCTGTTCACTGCCCGATTTGTCGGTGAGACCAATTTCTTTCCGGGGCACGTCGACAGGGCCAATGGCGATGAGACCATCACTGTTGATGTGTTCGGCCTGAAACGGACCTTCCGCAAACCTGATTTCCCGGTCTCTGAAGGCCAGCCGCTTCACGTGCTGTTACGGCCGGAGGATATCCGGGTCCTGGCACCGGATGATGCGGACGGCGTTCCGGGCAAAGTGGTTGAGCGTAACTACAAAGGCAGCACTCTGGACTCAGTAATCCATCTGGCAGACGGTACCGAAGTCCTGGCGTCGGAGTTTTTCGATGAGGATGACCCGGCCTTTGATTACCGGCTCGGCGAGCCCGTTCGTGTGAGCTGGGTGGATGGCTGGGAATGGCTGCTGCCGCAAGAAGGCGAACCGGAACAGGAAGCCGCCACGGATGCGTAACCTGATGCAGCAGCCGTTCAGGACGGCGGTGCTGGTGTTGGTCTGGGGCTGGTTACTGTTCCTGGTACTGGCCCCCAACCTGCTCGTCGTGGGCGCCAGTGTGATGACCCGCAGCCCCGGTACCTTCATTTCACTGCCGCTGACCCTGGATGCCTACCGGCAGCTGTTTGATCCGCTGTACCTGGAGGTTTTTCTTCACTCCCTGTACATGGCCGCGGTAACCACGACGGTCTGCCTGCTGATCGGTTATCCGTTTGCCTGGTCCCTGTCGAAGGTGGGCAAGCAGCGTCAGGTGCTGCTGATTTTCCTGTTGATCGTCCCGTTCTGGACCAACTCCCTGGTTCGGACCTACGCCTTGAAACTGATTCTGGCGACCAACGGCCTGCTTAACAGTGCGCTGATGTCTCTGGGCTGGATCGACGAGCCGGTGCAGATGTTATATACCGAAGGTGCGGTGGTTATCGGCCTGGTCTACCTGTTGCTGCCGTTCATGATTCTGCCGTTGTACTCGGTATTCGAAGACCTCAGGGAAGACCTGTTACGTGCCTCCCATGATCTCGGTGCCGGGCGCTTTTCCACGTTCATTCATGTCATCGTTCCCATGACCCTCCCGGGGGTGCTGGCGGGGATTATGCTGGTCTTGCTGCCTGCGATGGGGCTCTTCTTCGTTCCGGATATTCTGGGTGGCTCCCGCAACCTGCTGGTGGGGAATGTCATCAAGAACCAGTTCCTGGATGCCCGGAACTGGCCGTTCGGTGCTGCGGCGAGCATCATGCTGACCCTGGCGATGGCTTTCCTGATGTTTGCTCACCGGCTGAGTAAACGGCGGATCGGGGAGGACGGCGTATGAGCCACTGGTTGCCCCGGACCTACCTCGCGCTGGTATACCTGTTGCTGTACGTGCCCATTGCGGTGCTGGTGGTGTTCTCGTTCAATGATTCCCGCACCGGCTACGAGTGGGGTGGCCTGAGTCTGCGCTGGTATGAAGCCCTGTTTGATAACCGGGCTATGGTCAGGGCAATGTGGAACTCCTTGTGGCTTGCGCTTTCTGCGGCCACGGTTTCCACACTGATCGGTGCTCTGACGGCACTGGCGCTGCACCGTTACCGGTTCAGGGGCAAACAGATACTCAACGGCATGCTGTTCGTGGTGATGATGTCACCGGAGATTGTACTGGCCATCTCCCTGCTGGCGCTGTTCCTGCTGGTAGGGATGCAACTGGGCTATGTCTCCCTGTTGCTCGCCCACGTAACCTTCTGCCTGCCTTTTGTGGTGATCACGGTCATGGCCCGGTTAAGCGGGTTTGATGAACGGTTGCCGGAGGCGGCCCGGGATCTGGGGGCCAGTGACTTTGTCATGACCCGAACCGTATTGATCCCGGTCATCATGCCAGCCTTGCTGGCGGGCTGGCTGCTAGGGTTTACACTGTCACTGGACGACGTGGTAGTGAGCACCTTTGTCAGCGGGCCGACCTATGAAATCCTGCCCCTGCGTATCTATTCCATGGTGCGTGTAGGGCTGAAACCCGAAGTAAATGCCCTGGGTACGCTATTGTTGGTGTTCTCACTGGTGATGCTGATCTTGTCTCAATGGATACTGTTAAGGAGTAGACGATGAAGAAACTGGCACTGGCCGGCCTGCTTGCTGTGGGCCTGACTGGCTGCAGTTCCGAGGAACCGCAGGTTCTGAACCTGTACAACTGGTCTGAGTACATGCCCCAGGAAGTGCTTGACCGGTTTACCGAGGAAACCGGTATCCAGGTGGTTTACACCACCTATGACAGCAACGAAGCGATGTATGCACGTCTGAAATTGCTGGATGACAGCGCGGCCTACGATCTGGCTGTCCCGTCTACCTACTACGTGAGCAAGATGCGTCAGGAAGATCTGCTGATGCCGATTGATCGCGCCAAGATCGAAGGCTTTGACCAGTTGGACCCGGATCTGGTGAATCTGGACATTGACCCGGACAACGCCTACAGCGTGCCTTACCTGTGGGGAACCACCGGACTCGCGGTGGATTCAGCGGATGTGGATGGCGAAGTGACTGCATGGGCAGACCTGTGGGACGATCGCTTTGATGGCCGGGTCATGCTGACCAACGACATGCGTGAAGTATTCCATGTGGGGCTGCGGGTACTGGGCTATTCCGGCAACAGTACCGATCCTGAAGAAATCAGGCAGGCGTACGAAAAACTCCAGGAGCTGATGCCATCGGTGCGCACCTTCAACTCGGATGCGCCTCGTATGCCGTATCTGGAAGGCGAAACCGATATCGGCATGATCTGGAATGGTGAAGCCGTGATGGGTAAAGAAGTCCTGCCAACTCTGGAGTATGTTTATCCGAAGGAAGGCATCATCGCCTGGCTGGACAGCTTCGTGATTCCCAAGAACGCGAAGAATCCGGACGCGGCCCACAAGTTCATCAGTTTCGTACTGAAGCCTGAAATCTCCGCGTTGATCAGCGAAGAGATCGGGTACGCCACTCCGAACCTGGCATCCCGTGATTTACTGGACGATGCCGTTGCCAGCGACCGGGCCAGTTACCCGACGCCGGAAGACATGGCCAATGCCGAGTTCCAGACCGACATTGGTGATGAAGCCCTGCAGGTGTATGCCAAGTATTGGGAAATGCTGAAATCCGGTCAGTAATCGAGACGGATTGGCGTTATTTAAAAAACGGAGGCTTTGACCTCCGTTTTTTGGTTTTGGGCTTCACAAAATTGACATAATTGGTCTATACCTTCTGATAACAAAAGCTTAGCAAACTCCCGAATTCACGATCTTCAACTCAGATGAGTCAAGGAAGCGTTATGAGCAGGTTTGATCGCAAGACAAGGAAACAGGCGTTGGTGCTGTCGGCTGCCGTGGTTGTCGCGGGTTTCACCGGCAGTGCTGCGGCAGAAGAACTTCGGCTGATTACCTGGGGTGGTTATGCACCGGATGAGGTGGTCGCCCAGTTCGAAAAGGAAACCGGGATCGACGTGAAGATTACCCTCTCCAATAACGAGGACATGATCTCGAAGTTGAGAGCGACGGGTGGCGCCGGGTTTGATCTTGCGCAGCCGAGTCAGGACCGCATTGTGGGTGTGCAGCGCCAGTTCAACATCTACAAGCCCATTGATTTCAGCCGGGTGAATACCGATCAATTGCAGCCGTCCATGGTCAAAGCCACTCAGGATTCCACCGAACTGGATGGAAACTTCTATGGGGTGCCGTCTGTCTGGGGCACCAGCGGCCTGATCGTTCACCGTTCTGCTGCGGATACTGTTAAGGACTACACCGATTTGTGTGACCCTGCAGTTGCCGGCCAGGTGAGCTATCGCCTCAAGCGCCCGACCCTGATCGGGTTCGGTTTCGCGCTGGGTATGGACCCCTTTGCCGCCTACAGCGATCAGGGCAAGTACGAGAGCATACTGGCCAAAGTGGAAGATAAGCTGATTGACTGCAAGGCCAATGTGAAAACCTACTGGACCGGTGGCGACCAACTGCTGGCGTTGTTACGTACTGGTGAGGTGAAGGCAGCCATGGCCTGGGATGCCGGTGGTTGGAAGCTTAATGCTGAAAACCCGGACATCCGCTTTGTGGCACCTGCGTCTGGGGCTCTTGGCTGGATAGATACCTTCGCGATTCCGCGCCGGAGTGAAAACGAAGATGCTGCCTACAAGTGGATCAACTTTGTCATGCAGCCGGAAATTGCGGCGAAAATCACCAATGCTTCCGGAAACTTCACCGCAGCTAAAGGCGCGGATGCGTTTGTTCGGGCAGAACTGGCGGATGCCTATCGTGCCAGCTTCAATGATGCCGCTATCAACAACATCAAGTGGTATCCGCCTGTGCCCCCGGGGCTGGAGGCCGTTGAAGGCCAGGTTCTGGATCGGGTTCAGGCTGCCAACTGATCGCTATGGCATCTGACTCCGACCTGTCCTGTACAGGGCTGGTCCGTCGCTTTTCCGGTCATGCGGCGGTGGACCATGTCTCCCTCAACGTGCCTGCGGGCACGTTCTTCTCCATTCTGGGTCCTTCCGGGTGCGGTAAAACCACGTTGCTTCGGATGCTGGCGGGGTTTGACAAGCCTGATCAAGGGGATATTTACATCCGTGGCCAACGGATGAACGATGTTCCGCCCAATCGTCGGCCGGTGAACATGGTGTTCCAGCATCTGGCTCTGTTTCCCACCATGTCGGTGGGCGACAACATCGGCTACGGCCTCAAGCGCCAGAAAGTACCCTTGGCCGAGCGCCGCAAACGCATTGCCGAGGTATTGGAGCAAGTGGGGCTGCCGGGCCTGGAAGGCCGAAACCCCCAGCAGTTGTCGGGAGGTCAGCGCCAGCGAGTCGCCCTGGCGCGCTGCCTGGTGCTGAAGCCCACACTGTTGTTGCTGGATGAGCCCCTGGGTGCCCTGGATCTGAAACTACGCGAGCAGATGAAGGTTGAACTCAAACACCTGCAAAAAGCGTTTGGCACGACGTTTGTGTACATCACCCACGATCAGTCGGAAGCGATGGTGATGTCGGATCAGGTGGCCGTGATGAAAGATGGCCGGTTCGATCAGGTTGCGCCGCCGGAAGCCCTTTATCGGGAGCCGGCAACACCGTTCGTGGCGGGATTTGTTGGCGACAACAACCGCATTAGCGGTGATCTGGTCGCGGTGCAGGGTGAGCTGGCAGAGATCCGGTTGGACGATGGCTCGCTGGTGCGTGGCAGAATAGCCTCTGATGATCTGGAAACCGGTGGTCGGGTTGATCTGTTCATTCGTCCCGAATCGCTGGTGCTTGCCGGCGACGCCCTGAACAGCGGGTATTCCGGAATGGATGCCTGTATCAGGAGTACCCTGTTCGATGGTGCCAATAGTCGGGTGGAAGCCGAGGGAGCAGGGAATAATACGCTGTATGCCCGCTTGCCCCAGGATGGATCTGCCCCCCGTTTCAACGAAAATGCGACGGTTCGGCTGGCCTGGGATCCGGCGCTTGCACGGGTATTCGGAGCGCGGATCTGATGCAGTCTTCTGTCAGCCGTTTATCTCTGTGGCTGTTGCTGACGCCGTTTTTGCTCTGGATTGTGCTGCTGGTGTTGCTCCCCCATCTGCAGATGCTGCGGGTCTCCTTTCAGGTGCGTGAAAGCTGGGACACCCTGGCCTGGGGCATTGACCAGTACCGGAACTTTTTTACCGAATCCTATTACTGGCGAACCTTTGTCCGGACCGGGGTGATGTCTCTTTTCACCACCTTTCTGACGCTGATCATAGCCTTTCCAATCGCCTGGTATATTGCCCGACTGGCACGGGGCAAAGCCCGGGGGCTGCTATTTCTGGCCTGTCTGATTCCGTTCTGGGCCAGTGAGCTGGTGCGCACCTATGGCTGGATGATCCTGTTGCGGGAAAGCGGACTCATCAGCTCATGGTTGCAGCTTCTGGGGCTGGCAGATGCCCCCGTAGAGATGCTCTATAACGATGTCGCCGTCATTATCGGACTGGTCTATAACGGCTTGCTGTTCATGGTGGTGCCCCTGGTCACCACGCTGGACGGGCTGGATGAAAACCTCGTGGAGGCCGGGTACGATCTGGGCGGCGGCCACCTGACCGTCATGCGGGAAGTGGTGGTTCCCTGGGCCATGCCGGGGATTGTGTCTGGCTGTATCGTAGTCTTCATGCTCACCCTGGGCAGCTACCTGACGCCGATCCTGATGGGGGGCAAAGACAGTGCCTGGTTTACCCAGCAGATCTTTACCCAGTTCATTACCCGCTTCAACTGGGAACAGGGGGCCGCTCTGGGGGTTCTGCTGCTGGTGCTGTCGTCGGTGATTGTCTGGGTTGGGCTGCGTCTCTCCGGCCAGTCCCTGCGCAAGGTCATGGGGTAGGCCATGATTCGCTCGGTGCCCCGCTCCCGCTGGTTCGATGCCCTGTATCTGGGCTATCTCGTCGCGTTCTTTCTCTATCTGGCCTTGCCGCTTGCAGTGACCGGAGCCTTTGCCTTCAATGATGCGCCGTATCCGTCACTACCCTGGAAAGGTTTTACCCTGGACTGGTACCTGGCTGATGGTACGGGAGGTCGAACAGGGCTGTTTCACGACGATGGGCTGCTGTCCGCGTTGTGGGTCAGTGTCCAGATTGCTTTCTGGGTAACGCTGGTGAGCGTGGCCCTTGGATGCGTGAATGCCGTTCTGTTCGAACGGCTGGATTTTCGGGGCAAGGAGTTCCTTTACCTGTTGATGCTGCTGCCTCTGGTGATCCCGGGGGTTATCCTTGGGGTGTCTATCCTGGTGTTTTACAGCGGTATGGCCAACGATGCGTCGCGTTCGTGGGGCATTGAACTGGATGTGTTCCGGCCCGGTATGACGTTGGTCGTGATGGGGCAGGTAGCCTTTATTTCCACACTGAGCACGCTGGTCATCGCTGCCCGGCTGCGCAAGTTTGACCGGCAGCTTGAAGAAGCGGCGCTCAATCTCGGCGCGACACCGCTGGTTGCCTGGTTCACAGTGACGCTGCCCTGGCTACTGCCTTCCATTGCTGGTGCTGCGGCCATGGCCTTCCTGATGTCGTTTGAAAATTTTAATACCACGGTGATGCTCACCGGGAGTGATACGCCCTTGACGGTTGCCCTGTTTAACCGGCTAAGAGAGGGCTCAACGCCGGTGCTGAATGCCGTGGCGCTATTGCTGATGGTGGGGTCGGCGTTGTTGGCCCTGATTGCCATGGGGCGCTCTGACAAGGACTGATTGCATTTCCTGTAAATGGATGCCCTGCTACAACCTGCATGATCTATACTGCTTTTAAAAATCCTCTCTCAGGCCAACTCTCCGACTCATGAACGTGGTTCGTTTCGTTCAGTTCATCGCAATTTTTATGCTGGTGCTGGCACAGGTCTCTGTTGCTTACGCCAGCTCTGAACCCGTTGATAAGGGGTGGGAATACCGCTGGGGTGACTCTTCCTTCGACGCATCGGGTGTACCCGAGTGGGCCCGGAATAGTCAGCCAGACCAATGGCACGGCATCGGATTCCCCTCGAATCCGCCGGGGCGAAATGGCCGGGAGCAGGTCTGGTACCGGGTAACCCTGCCGGTTGGCGAGTTCCAGGAACCGGTGCTTTATATCTACAGCGTCGATATCATCTTTCAGGTCTATCTCGAGGGCGAGAAGATATATCAATATGGTGCCTTTGATGACCAGGGCCGGGGGCGCTTTGAAGGTTGGCCATGGCATGCCATATCTCTTCCTGAAGACTATGAAAACAAGACCATTTATTTCCGGGTCTTTTCCGATTACACGGATATTGGTCTTTGGGGAGAAGTGTCGGTCATGGATGAGCCGGATCTGCTCCTGTACATCTTGGGCAACTCCATGGAGTCGCTGGTTGTTGCGGCTTTTTCCTCGCTGATTGCACTCCTGGCGCTGGTCTTCGCCTTGTTGCAGACGGAAAAGAAATCGTTTGCCAGTATCGCGCTGTTTACGCTCTCCTCCTCAATCATGTTGTTGTCGGAAAGTCAGGCCAGTCTTCTGATCTGGTACAAGCCGCTGCTGTGGGATTACCTTGCGGCAGGCTCTTACTATATGGTGCCTGTCGCCATGGCGTTGCTGCTTGAGCAGTGGCTTGCCCATGAGAAGCCCTGGCTGATCAATCTGGTCTGGAAAGTACATCTGGTTTATCTGGTGGGGGCCATTGGCAGTGCCCTGACGGGCGTGATTGATCTGTCCTCGACCTTTCCGCCGTTTGATGCCCTTTTCCTGACGTCTCTGCTTTCCATGGCTGTGGTGGCTCTGCTGCGCTTTCGGCATTTGTTACGGGAGCAGCAGGTGCTTCTCCTGGCCTACGGCGTGTTTAGCAGCCTGCTTGTGGCGGATATGGCCGTCGCACATGGCTTCCTGCCCTGGGGACGAGTTCCGGTCAATTACGGAATGCTGTTGTTCTCGGTTTCCGTCGTGGCGATTTCGCTCTGGCACTATGCCTCGACGCAACAGGCACTTCAGCGGATGAATGTGTCGCTGGAGCAGAAGGTCGCTGAACGTACTGCTCGGGCAGAATCCCTCGCAAGGCGGGAGCAGGCCCGTGTGCGAATGCTTACTTTCGAAAATGAGAAGAGTCGCATACTTGGCGATATCATCGCCGAGCTCCAGGATTGCCTCGGACAAACCCAGGCCTTTCAGGTCGTGACCAAAATGATGCCGGAGCTTTGCAGCCCTCTGCGAGGTGCGTTTTACCGGCGGGTTTCGGATAGCCGTTATGAGCGGGTGGCCGAGTGGGGTACGGGGACCAAATCGAAAATCCTGCCTCTGGTACTCGATGTGGCTTCGGGTCTTCCCGAGCCTTCAAAGCTGCCGGCACGCTCCGGGTTGCTCGATGATGGGGCGGAAAGCACGGGTGAGGCGTCCATGTGCTTCTGGGTCAACGTGGAGTCGGCTGAGGGGATTGTCACGGAGGCTGTCCTGTTGCTGGAGAACGATGTAGGCCTGATGACGGGCGTCGGGCAATACGGCTCGGCCCGCCTGTTTTCGTCGCTCAATCAGGCAATTCAGCGGGTATCCATTACGCTCTCGAGTATCGCCCTGAGGGAGGAGCTTCAGAAGTTCTCCTACGAAGACTCGCTGACCGGGTTGAAGAATCGCCGATACTTTGATCAATTATTCCAGCACGAGAGCCTGGTGGCCCAGCGTAAAGAGCTTTCGCTGGCACTTCTGGTTCTCGATATCGATCATTTCAAAACGTTCAATGACCGCTATGGCCATGAGGCTGGGGACAGGGCGTTGCAGGTAGTGGCGTCGGTATTGCAGGCTCAGTTCCGGGAAAGTGACATCGTCTGCCGGTATGGCGGAGAAGAGTTCGTAGTGATCATGCCGGGAGCCGCTACCACAGATGCTGTTGAACGAGCCCGACATTTTCGTGAGGCAGTACGGCGTATGCCCGTTGTGCATCATGGCCGCTCCATTGGACACCTTACGGTGTCCGTTGGCGTGGCTTCCTGGCCCGATTGTGGGGAATCCCCGTCACAGCTGCTGGGATTGGCGGATCAGGCTCTATATGAGGCCAAAGCAGCCGGCCGTGACAGGGTCATGAATTACGGCGAGTCAGACAACCAGCACCGGACACTTGGCACGTGATGCTACCCGGTGCGACACACTCCCGAGGAATACACCGTCTTTATCGCTGTTGGTGCCCTTGGTGCCGACTACAATAAGGTCGGCTTCCTTTTCGACTGCGAACTTGATGATAACCCGGGAAGGCTTGCCGGCCTTCACAAACCCCCTCACTTTGGTGGCACCATGTTCCTTCGCCAGCTCCTTGGCATGGTTGACCACTCCCTTGGCGTAGTCCGACAGCACCTTGTCCGGAATGTCCATCTCATCAGGCCGTCCGATGGAGAGTGAAGCCTCGAAAAGACTGTGGTGCTTGTAGACACAGAGGATATAGATTTCTGTTTCGGGCATCAGTTTCTGTAGGTCAATCGCCTTATCCAGTGCCTTCAACGAGGTCCTGGAACCATCAACGGCAACCAGTATCCGCTTGAACATGAGTTCTCTCCTTAAATTCCGAAGACTGTCAGTCTCTGAAGGCAACGTCCCGCAGGAACAGCGCAATGTCCGGGAAGGCAATAATCAGCCCGGCAGCGGCAACCAGCATGAAGATAAACGGAGGTGTGCCCCGGATAACTTCCATATAGGGGCGTTTGAAGATCGCAATCGCGGTAAATATGTCACAGCCAAAAGGCGGCGTGGCAGAGCCTATCGCCACCTGCAATGTGATCAGAACCCCTACGAGAACCGGGTCCAGCCCCGTGGCTTCAATAGCGGGTGCGAAGATAGGGGTCAGAACCAGGATGACCACAATCGGATCCACGAACATGCAGGCAATGAAGAAGGCCACACAGATGGCAACCAGCACACCCACCGGGCCCGCTTCGTTGACACCTACCGCTTCGAGGATGGTTTGCGGGATCTGGGCGAAGGAGATGATCCAGGAGAAGCCGTTACCAACGCCCACCAGAATAAAGACCACAGCGGTAATCAGGCCGGTAGACTTGGCAATCTTGTAAACATCGGCGAGTTTGAGCGAGCGGAATACCACGAATTCCAGCAGGAACGCATAGAGCACGCAGACCGCTGCGGCTTCCGTCGGGCTGAAAATGCCTCCGTAGATACCGCCTACGATAATAACCGGGAAGAACAGCGGCCACAGGGCTTCACGTATGGAGACCATGCGTTGGCCCCAGGTGGCTTTCTCTTCGGTAGGCACGTTGTTCTTGTAGGCATAGAACAGGCAGTAAAGTGAGAACATTACCAGAATCAGCAACCCGGGCCCGATACCGGCAATGAACAGCTCGGCAATGGAGGTCTCGGAGATAACCCCGTAGATGATCATTCCGATACTTGGCGGGATCAGGAAAGCGATGTCACTGGAGTTGATGATCAGTGCCAGGGTGAATGGGTCCGAGTAGCCGGCTTTCAGCATTTTCGGGCGCAGGGGGGAACCCACTGCAACAACCGTGGCCTGGGTGGAGCCGGACACTGCACCGAACAGGGTGCAGGAGGCGGCGGTACTGATAGCAAGACCGCCTTTTACGTGTCCGATAAACGACATGACCATATTGATCAGTCGGTCAGCGGACTGGCCGCGGGTCATGATGTCCGCAGCAAGAATAAACATGGGAACAGCAATCAGCGAGGCTGGGCGGATACCACCCATCATCTGCTGGACAAATGTGCCCATCTGGCCGAAGCCATCAAACATCATTACAAAGCCGACCACCGCGCCGGTGATCAGCGGAACCATCATCGGGAAGCCCAGCAGCAATAGCCCGATCATGATCACCATCATTATAGTTGCCATGATTTTCTATCCTTTGTCAGTGCAGCTGCAGGGTTTCAGACTTCCGATTCGGTATCGGAGTATCCATCGATAACACCCGTGGACAGGTAAACGTCCTTGCTGGTGAAGTTCTTGATCGCCGTCAGGAAATACTGGATACCGGTGATGGCAAAGCCGACAGGCGCCCAGATATAGATCCACCAGATTTCGAAGCCGAGTGCAGGAAGAATGCGGCCCCGGCTGTACAGGGTCTCGATGTACCCGTAGGAGTGGTAGCAAAGGAAGAACATGACGACCGACGTAAACAGGGCGATGAAAATCATCAGAACCTTGCGGCCCTTGACCGGCACTGCGTCGTAAACCGCAGACATCCTGATGTGGCGACCATGGCGCGCCGCATAGCCGATGCCGGCAAAGGTGATGAGGATGATCAGGATCCGGTTGATCTCTCCCGAGAAGAACAGGCCTTCACCGAATACAAAGCGTGCAATCACATTCACGCAGGTGTTGATTGCCATCAGCAGCACGCCCGCAGCGAGCATGACGGCTTCGACTTTACTGATGAAAACGTCAATGGTTCCCAGAAACCCGGGCAAGCCGGACTCATAGGTGCCGGTATCGTCTTCTATCTCCGGGGCATTCTCGGACATGGGGGTCTGCTCCAGCGTAAGCGCTCCCTGCCGGCGGGCAATCCCCGGCGGGGCGGGGTTAATACAGGCGACCGCCGGCGCATTTCCAGTGCCGGCGATTGCCGTGTCGTTCAGCGAATTACTTCTGAACTTTTTCGAGGTCTTTCTTGAACTGGTTTAGCAGCTTTTCGCCACCTTTGCCGGTCATTTCGATGAACTTCTCCTCAACCTGAGGTGCGCGGGCCTTGAAGGCTGCAATCTGTTCGTCGTTCAGGCGGGTAACCGTGACCTCATCCGAAGCGGCTTCGATTTTTGCGAGTGCTTCTTCCGCCAGGCCATTGATGTGATCAATGATCTGCTCGAAGGCATAGTCAGCAGCGTCCTGAACCAGCTTTTTGTCTTCGGAAGGCAGATCGTTGTAGAAGTCCTGGTTTGCCATCATAGCCGTGGTGAACCAGCCATGGCTGGTGAACACCAGGTTCGGGGACACTTCGTACAGTCCGCCGGATTCGATCCAGAAAATCGGGTTTTCCTGGCCCTGGATCATGTTGGTCTGCAACGCTCCATACACTTCACCCCAGGGCAGCGGTGTCGGAGTGGCACCGAATGCGGAATAGGTTTCTGACAACAGCGGGTTGGTCATAACCCGGATTTTCTTGTTGGCAAAATCTTCTGGCTTGGTCACCGGCTCATCCACGGTAACGACCATTTCCCCTTCCGGATACATCTTGAGCAGTTCCAGGCCCTTGTCGGCATAGAGCTTCGGGAAGTCCTTGTTGATGGCTTTGCTCTCGCGGAAGAACTTGATCACCGTGTCCATGTCGGTCGGCATCAGGTAAGGGATGAAGAAAATCTGGGCTTCAGGAATCAGGGAGCCGGTGAAGCCGGGTGACTGGTTGACGAAATTCAGAATGCCCGCCTGGGTCTGTTCCATGATGTCATCGGATTCGCCCAGTTCACCGAAACGGTAGATCTGCAGGGTGTGGTCGGAATTCTCTTCAATATATTCCTTGAACTTGTATGCGTATACGTCCTGTACGTCGCCTTCATACTCCTCGTGGGCGTAACGCCAGTTATCGGCGCTAGCGGAGTTAGCGGCAGTCATAGCCGCGAAAGCGAACGCTGAAATTCCGGCCAGTTTTCTGAATTTACTCATGCTGCTCATCGGGTTTCTCCGTTCGTTTTCTCGTTTTTCTGCTGAAATCTATTGTTACAGTACTAAAGACTGGCAAAACAAAATGATTTACGCAAGAAATTGACCAAAAACAGAAAATCCGATTTTTCGATCTGAGTGGTGATTGCAACTTTTTGAATTCACAGTTGATTCAGATCGGAGGTGCAGGTTTCGAGGAATTCCCGGAACTCGGAAACCACCTTATCGAGGCTGTTTTCGAGGCGGTGTCCATCTGGTAGTACCAGTGTTGGAATCTCCTGTTCCCGGGCCAACTCCAGGACCGGCATGACCGGAACCACGTCGTCGGCCCAGCCATGGATGATCTGACGATAGCGGGCCTGGATGACGGGGCTGGATTGTGGATATTTGGGCAGCGCGAGCGCTGGCGCCAGCATGAAGCAGCCGAGAACGGGGCTAACTGAACTGGTTTGGGCGCATACCCATCCACCCATGCTGGAACCAGCCAGTACAGTGAGTTCCGGGACCGCCCCTGCCTTCTCCATAGCGGTCTGCATTTGCTGAAGCCTGACCTCAGGGTCCTTGCTACTGCGGTGATCCAGGGCGAGTGCGGTGACGCCGGGAAAAGCTTCTGCGGCTTGTTTCATGGCCTGCACCTTGGTGCTGCCGGGGCCGCTCTCGAGTCCGTGGGATAGAAAAACGTGAAGACGGGTCATGATCGGGGCTCCTGGGATTGATCAGAATGCCCCGAATCATGGTGCCCTGAGTCAGGCCTGTCCAGTCCTGGTGGCTGAGAGGATATCCAGAGCGTGGCGGCGTCTGTCGGGATCATAGATGTCGGCGGTGAACATCAGTTCGTCCACCTCAACAGTACTGAGCAGCTCGTCCAGTTGGCTACGGATATCGTCGGCGTTTCCGAGTACCTGCAGACCGAGAAAGTCCAGAACGCCCGCCTTTTCTCCGGCATTCCAGAGACCGTCCATGCTTTCTACCGGCGGGCGCATCCACAGGGGCTGTCCCCTGAACAGGGACAGGATGCGCTGGTAACTGGTGGTGGCGAGGAATTTAGCCTCATCCATTGAATCCGCGGGCACTGCTGGAATCGCCAGCATCGCATAAGGAGCCTGTAGCTGTTCAGACGGCTGGAAGTGCTCGCGATAGACCCGTAGCGCTTCACGGTACAGCCGGGGCGCGAAATGCCCGGCGAAAGCATAGGGAAGCCCTCGCATGGCAGCCAGTTGTGCGCTGTACAGACTCGATCCCAGTAGCCAGATGGGTACGTTGGTACCGGCACCTGGGATGGCTTTAACCTGCTGTCCGGCCTGAAGCGGGCCCAGTAACGTTTGCAAAGCTGCCACGTCTTCCGGGAATTGTTCGGCTCCCAGGCCATCCCGGCGCAATGCCCGGGAGGTGATTGGGTCCGTACCGGGGGCGCGGCCAAGGCCAAGATCAATCCTGCCCGGATAAAGGCTTTCCAGGGTGCCGAACTGTTCTGCAATGACCAGAGGTGGGTGATTGGGCAACATGACGCCGCCGGAGCCAACGCGAATCGTATCGGTTTTGCCAGCAATATGGCCGATCAGTACCGAGGTGGCGGAACTGCTGATGCCTTCCATGTTGTGGTGTTCTGCAAGCCAGAAGCGCTTGAAGCCAAGGGCTTCGGCATGTTGTGCATAGGCCACGCTATTGGCCAGGGTGGTGGCAACGGAATCGCCTTCGCGGACGGAGGCAAGCTCCAGGAGTGAGTAACTGGGTGCTTTGGACATGGTGCTCCCGAGGTTGGAAGAGGCTGGGTCAGAACCTCCTATCTGGTGATCCGGAAGCTTGGTTTCAAGGTGTGATCGAAGCCCGGCTTTAATGCCGGGCTCCGGTGATCCTTTGGATCAGGGCGCGACTGGAGTGTAGGACTGGGTTGAGTAGTCAGCCTGGACAGGTTTGCTCAGGGTGCCGACTTCCATTACGTAGTCCACGAAAGATTGTGCGTAGTCGAGGTAGGTGTCGACCGCACGGCCATCGTCAGAAACAGTGCCGAAAGTGACATAGCCGTCCTGGCCGCTGGCGGTGAAGCTGTTGGACACAACCGTCAGGGTTTCATCGTCAGCCAGTGCTCTCCAGGCATCCTCACCCTGGGGTTTGACCTGAATGCCATAGAGGCGTGAGCCAGAGGCGAGGTTCATGTCCACCATCCAGCGCAGGCCTGCTGCGTAGGGGTAGGCACCGCTGGAACTGGCGTGGGCATAGTCTACCGCTTCGTTCAGCACCTGGCGGATCTCAGCGCCGGTCATGGTCAGGTTAGTGAGGGTATTGGCGAACGGCAGGAGGGTGTAGGCATCGCCGATGGTGATGTTGCCTGCCGGAATGTCAATGCGGACTCCGCCGGCATTCTGGATGGACACGTCTGCATCCTTGCTCTGGTACAGGAAGGCCTGTGCTACCAGGTTTGGAATGTCGCCGCCGCGAACCGGGTCTTCGCCCTGGCAGGTCTCATCACCGTAGGCCACGCCGGGAATTCGTGCTAGGCAGAGGTCTTCTGTCGCCGTTCCAACCACTTCATTGCGGAAGGTATCAAGCTGAGTGGTGTAGTAGGCCAGCATCTCGGCGGAAACCGCATCTTCTTCAACGATGCTCAGTTGCGGGTCGGCATCAACAGCAGCCATGATTTCGGCCAACTCTGCGCCTTCCGGGGTGTACTCGGCGCCAGTATCGTCTTCACGAACAATGTCGTCACCCAGCAACAGGTGTGGCACGCCAGCGCAGGAGGTGACTGCACCGGTGTTGTCCCAGGTTACGTTCAATTCGCCCACCACCATGGCATATTGCCAGGCCTGGGCAACGCACACCTTGTCACCATCAGCGTTGGTCAGTTCTGTCGGGTAGGCTCCGGAAGAGGCTAATCCGTAGTCGCCGAAATCACCCAGCAGGGTGTGGGAATCACCGCCGATGATGACGTCGACGCCGGACAGGCTCTCGGCCAGGGCCATGTCGTTTGCGTATTGATAATGTGTCATCAATACGATCTTGTTGACGCCCTCGGCTGTCAGTTCGTCGATCATCGCCTGGGCGGTCTCGGTCTCATCCAGGAACTCGGTAGTGTCCAGAGGGCTGGAGCTGTTCTGGGTCTTGGTGGCGATGTCGATACCGATGATGCCGATCTGTTCGCCGGCCACTTCCTTGATGATGTAGGGCTTGAGGTAGTCGTCTTCGGCAAACGGTGCCAGTGGTGTGCCCACCTGCGGCTTGACGTTGGCTGCGACCACCGGCGTGCTGCAACTTCCGGAGTCGAGCATGTCCAGGAAAGATTTGAGGCCTGCGTCGCCACGGTCGAATTCGTGGTTACCCAGGGCGAACGCGTCGAAGCACACCTGGTTCATCAACTGGGCATCGGCTTCACCTTCAAATGAGGTGAAGTACAGAGTGCCTGTGATTGCGTCACCGGCATGCAGCTTCAGCACGTTATCCAGTGCCGCTTCCCGCTCTGCGATTTTGGCGGCTACTCGTGGAAAGCCACCGGCGGAAAACTCGGTGTCCTGGCCGGCAATGGTCAGTGACTGGCTCTCGGCTTCCAGGTGCGAATGGTGATCGTTGATGTGCAGGATGCTGGCAGTGAACTCGGTATCGGCGTCGTTTACAGGGGCCGTGGTGTTGTCACTGTCGTTGTCATTGCATCCGGCAAGTGCAACGAGGGGGACGGCCAGCCACAGTGTCCTGCTGAACATGGGTGTCTTACGAAACATGTCTGAACTCCTTGTTGAATATCCCATCAAGGATGGGTGATTCAGGTGTCAGTAACGTTATGGTTTTGTTGCGAAAAAAAGAAAAGCGCCCGCGTGAAGCGGGCGCCTCTGTGAGGGGTGGGATCAGTGGCCGCGCATGGCGTTGATCAATGCGAACATGTCGTTGCGGTCAATGCTGCCGTCTCCGTTAATGTCGTAATCCGGCGCAGTGGCCCGGCCAAAAAGCAGGGCCAGCACAAACCGGGACAGATCACGACCTGTTATACGGCCATCACCGTTGAGGTCGGCTCGTTCGGAGGCCGTTCGAACGTCCATTTCCAGGGCGACAATCACCGGGTCGTGATCGGAGGCGCGGTAGGCATCAGGGGCGTACAGGCTTGCCTGCTGCTCCGGGCTCTTGTACTCGGTGTTGTAGTCCAGGGCGCGTGGTTCATCGGCGTTGATCGCCCATACCGTGGCATCCTTCACCTTTGAAAGCAGTGCATTGTTGGCCAGCCCGTGGTCAAGATAGCCAGCCTGGCCGTAGTAGACGTAGGAGTATGCCTGCTCTCCTTCAAAGCCGGCGATCAGGTTGGTGAAGCCGTTTGTGGTCAGGGCTGTAATCGGATCTTCCTTGGCATAGCTGTTCAGGTCGCCAATGATCAGTACGTCTTGTTCGCCGGTGCCGGTGGCGTCGCTGGTCAGCCAGGCGGACAAGGCTTCGGCAGCTGCCGTGCGTGTCGGGTTCCAGCAGCTCTGGCCATCGCCCTGATCTGCATCGGGACCTTCGACGTCATAGCAGCCCTTGGATTTGAAATGGTTAACCGCGATGGTGACACCATCCTGGCTGTCGAGCAGGCGGAAGGTCTGTGCCAGAGGCTGGCGGTTCAGATCATCAAATGGCACACCGTTCAGGGTGGCAGCGTTGCCAACGGTTTCAACCCGGTCCGTACGGTAGATAAAGCCTACCGCAATCTCGTCACTGCCGAGTTGTTCAAGCCCCGGGTTCACATAGCCCCAGTTGCCGCCGAGGGCGCTGGCCAGTTCGGCGATGGCGCTGTTTTCATCGTAGCCGTCGTTTTCGATTTCCATCAGGCCGACGACATCAGCGTTCAGGGCGCTGATCGCACTGACCAGTTTGTCGGTCTGCCGGCTCAGTTCCTCGGGGGTTGTCGCGCCGCGGGATGTCGGGAAGCCGCCGCCGAGGCCGTCACCGTTGAAGAAATTGAGCACGTTGAAGGATGCGACAACCAGGTTACCGCGGTCTTCCAATGCCGGCTCAAAGGTGCGCGGATTGCTCTGGCTGAATGAAGGTGCGGAGGTCGGCTGCAGGCGCCACTCCGAGTAGCTGTAATCCAGGATGCCTTCAAGGTCGTGAACTGTGTCACCCGAGCGGACGGTCTGGCTGGCGCTCAGTTGCGGGCCGGGGTAGGGAATCACATCCGGATTCTGGAGGGTGCTGGCATCGTCCAGGATGATCCGGTCCAAAGTGTTCATTTCATCTACCAGTGTGGCGTCAGTGCCCGGGCTGACAATGCTGGTTGGCACGAAATGGCGGCCGGAGCCAAGGGTCAGGCTGCCATAACGGCCAAGATCGTAGTTGTCGTTGACCGTCAGGCCTTCGGCAAAACGCACCCGCATGGACTCAAAGGCTTCCGGTGCTTCCGGAGAAGACCATGGCAGAGTGACCGTGGATACGGCGGGAAGCTCACTGGTACCACAAATGGCAGAATCGGAGATCGACGTCAGCTCGGTCAGGTTGTAGTACTCGGTGACCGTGCCGGCCAGCCGAACCACCTGACCGGGTACTACTGAAAGGTCGCGGTCATAGACAAACAGGCCTTCGGAGGTCTGACTGTTATCATCCTGGTCTGAGGCTTCTTCCTGAATGTAGAAGCCGTTCAGACCGCTGAAAGCGGCGGTAACCACCGCCTCGACAACCACGTTTTGTCCTTCAAGCGGGCTGATGTCTGTAGGGCCCTGAATGGAGGAAATCAGAGTGGCCTCGGCACCGCAGCTCATATTCGGCGCCTCAGGGTTTTCACCACCGTTGTCGCCACTGCCTCCGTCCGGGTTGCCGGCGGCGCCAAGATCGTCAAAGGAGTCCTGGGCGAATCCTGAAAATGAAGTCGCAGGATCGTACGCGTCGTACGGATCGGTGTCGGCACTTGAGCCCTCAACGCGGCGTAGTGTGTGGTTCTGGGTGGTGATGTCACCGCTGCCCCAATAGCTGCCGGGGTCAAAGCCTACCTGTCCGATGCTGTCAGCGACGTTGCCGCCGTTCAGGAGAACCACTGCGTCGTCGCCGTTGAACAGGCCCGCACCAGTGGTCTGGTTGGCCACCGCAAGTATCTCGGCGGCCGCAGAACTGTGCGAAAATACGAAGTTGCTGCCGGGTTCCACGGCGCCTTCAAGGTCAACGGTCAGGCCGGCTGTCGACGAGCCGTTGAAAAAAACCTGAAGTTCCCACGCGGTCAGGTCAACAGTCTGATCACCGGTGTTCAGGAGTTCGATCGCCTTGTTGTTGCTTGAACCCTCGATATACTCGCTGATCACCAGCGAAGCCTGGGCTGTCGTTGTCAGCAGACCACCGATAGCGGCGGCCAGCAGAGAGCGCTTCATTGTCATGGTTCTTTCCCTGATTCTCGATTGTCGTGTAAGGGCAACTTTTTGCCAGCCTCAGTGTGGAATCGCTCTGTGACGAAAGCGGGAAAGAACTGTGACGTTGAAATGAGAGTTTTATGAAAGGACGATCGGATGCGTTTGATCCTGAGCCGTAAGGGCTTTGATTCTTCGGCCGGTGGCTGCCCCAGCCCGGTGCTGCCCGATGGCTCCCTTTGTGTGCTTCCCATTCCCGATGGCCGTTCCGGTATTCGATATGGCGATGTGTCCTATGCGGGACGACGGTTGGGTAAAGTTGCGCGGGATCTGACCGGGGGTCGTATCCGGGCAGGCAGTGGCGCTCATCTGGACCCGGATCTGGTCAGGAGTTCCATCGAGCGTTCAGAAGGTTGGCGCCCGGTGCTGGGGCAGACAGGTTCGGCCCAGGGGCATCTGCGGAATCAGGGCGTTCAGACCGGCGACCTGTTCCTGTTTTTTGGTGTGTTCCGTCGGGCCGAGCTGTGGCAGCGCCGTTGGCGGTTCGTGCCGGGTGCCAGGCCGTTTCACGCCATCTGGGGCTGGCTGCATATTGACGAAGTGCACCGTATTGATGATATTCCGCAATCCGCCATGGAGTGGGCCCGTTATCACCCACACTTTCATGGTGAACCGGATGCGGGCAATACTCTCTACGTGGCCTCGGATTCGTTCAGGTTCCCCGGCAGTAACGTGCCTGTTGCCGGTAGTGGCGTATTCCCGATGCTTGAAAACCATCGGATTCTGACTGATCCGGAAGCTCGACTACCCACTCGCTGGCGCCTGCCAGACATTTTTTACCCGGAGACGGGGCGAGAGCCCCTTAGTTACCACGCCCGATCCGACCGGTGGCATCTGGCATCGCCCTGGTGCTATCTGGAATGTGCCGCCCGGGGCCAGGAGTTTGTGCTGGATATGGAAGCCTACCCGGGAGTTGCTGATTGGCTGGAGCGGATACTCGAAAGTGGTTCATAATGAGACGAATACCTCAGTGCCGGGCCAGTCATTCATTGCCCTGGGAGAGTACCTTGCAGACACCGGACTTCTATGAGAACGACGCTGCCCTTGCTCAGTACCTGGAGTTTCACTTCGGAGAATCGTGGCATGGGGAACCCAACTTCCCGAAGGAGTTGGCCGATGCCGCGCTGGCTGCTCTGGATGGACGTGACCCGGGCAAGGCGCTCGATATCGGCTGCGCCTGTGGCCGGTCAAGCTTTGAGCTGGCTCGCGAGTTCCAGCATGTAGACGGCATCGACTTTTCCGGCAGATTTATTGAGGCCTGCCGGTCCATCGCCAAGGAAAAGCGGGTCCGCTATGCACGTCCGGAAGAAGGCGAGCTGGTGAGTCATCAGGAGCGGTCGCTGGATGCACTCGGACTGGCGGCAGCCAGCAACCGCGCAGTGTTTCATCAGGGGGATGCCTGCAAGTTGCAGCCGGAATTTGCCGGTTATGACCTGGTACTTGCGGGTAATCTGATTGACCGTTTGTACCAGCCATCGCTGTTTCTGAGGCATATCCATGAGCGAATCAACGACCTGGGCTTGCTGGTGATTGCTTCGCCGTACACCTGGCTTGAGGAATACACGCCGAAGGAACACTGGTTGGGCGGGTTTCGCCGGAACGGTGTTGACGTCACAACTCTCGAGGGTCTCAAAGAAATGCTGGCACCACATTTCCGGTTGCTGGTCGAACCTCGGAGCCTGCCGTTTGTGATCAGGGAAACCCGGAACAAGTTTCAGCACAGTTTCTCAGAGCTGACGGTATGGGAGAAAGTCCGGTGAGTTGTCATGAAACGGTCATGGGGTGGGCGGTAGGATAAAAGCTCATCAGGACGAAATGCATTGTGTTGGTGCATCGTGTGAATGTTTAACCGGGGCCAGGCCCCGGTTTTTTTATGTCCGGTATTCAGTCCGGATGCATTTGTCCCCGCCGCCGGGCCCGCTCAAGTCTCCGGTTGTTCTCAGTCCGCTCCGAAAGCTGTTGCTGCACATACTGGATGTGGTTTCCCGCCAGGTTCCGGGCTTCGTCCGCGTTGCCCTCGATAATCGCTTCAAACAGAGCCTGATGCTGTTCTTTCAGTTTGTCCCGTGTTTCCGTTTCGCTGGCATAAAGGCCATCAATGTTCAGTAGCAGATTGCTCTTGAACATATTGAAGAGGTTGCGGGTTGTGTGAAGCAGGATCACGTTGTGGCTTGCTTCTGCAATAGCAAGGTGGAAGCTTGAGTCGGCAATCCCTTCGGCTTCGCGGTCGGGTTCAGCGCCATCAGCGTAACAGGCCTGTAAGTGGTTGTAGGCAGATCGCAGATGGTCGCGGTCGACCTCCGTAGCCCGAAGTGCCGCGTAGTAGGCACAGTCTGACTCCAGTGTGCGCCGGAATTCCAGCAGGTCTCGCTGGGCATCTGGCCGGTTCTCAAGGAGGTGGATCAGCGGATCGCTGAAACTGGAGCCGAGGCTTTCGGTAACGTAGTTGCCTCCGCCCTGGCGGCTCTTGAGTAATCCCCGTGCAGCCAGTCGCTGAACGGCTTCCCGAAGAGATGGACGGGAAACCCCGAATCGCTCAGCCAGAACCCGCTCCGGGGGCAAGCGTTCGCCTGGTTGCAGCGCACCTTCCAGAATCATGGTTTCCAGTTGTTCGACGATGGTGTCTGCCAGGCGGCGGGGGGCAATTTGTCCAATGGGCATAGGGAGTTCCGTCATGATTCCGGTGTTTTTGTTATTAGATTGGTCTTACCAAAATATCAGCATACCGCTTTTTCTTTCTGTTTTTACAGTAATTCCGCAAAGCAATTAGACTAATGTCTTAGATTGCCGTTTTGACACCGCGTTGACGCCTCACATACCTTAAGCAGCTGCTTGTTGTAAATTGGTAATACCAATTATCCAAAAAATAACTTCATAAAAATTCTCGGAGAGCTGTATGTCGTCCGGATTACTTGCCTTACTGGCATTCACCCCTATTCTGCTGGCCGGAATCCTGTTGCTGGGACTTCGCTGGCCTGCTCGTCGAGCCATGCCGCTGGTCTTTGTGGTAACTGCTCTGATCGCCTATTCCGCCTGGGATATGAGTTTCAACCGTATTCTCGCTTCGTCCCTGCAAGGGTTGGTGATTACGATTGGCCTGCTGTGGATCATCTTTGGCGCTATCCTGCTGCTGAACACGCTCAAACATTCAGGTGCCATTACCGCTATCCGTGCCGGCTTCACCAATATCAGCCCGGATCGCCGGATTCAGGCGATTATCATTGTCTGGCTGTTCGGTTCGTTCATTGAAGGCGCGTCTGGTTTTGGTACCCCGGCAGCCATCGCGGCTCCGTTGCTGGTCGCTGTAGGTTTCCCGGCCATGGCAGCGGTGATGCTTGGAATGATGGTGCAGAGCACGCCGGTATCTTTCGGTGCGGTTGGTACGCCGATCATCGTGGGTGTGACTACCGGCCTGGACCGCAACACCATCGGTGAGCGTCTGGAACATCTGGGTTCCAACTGGGACCAGTATCTGCACCTTATTACCTCGGAAGTCGCCATCACCCACGCCATTGTTGGTGTGGTCATGCCGCTGTTCATGGTCATGATGATGACCCGTTTCTTTGGCCGTAACAAAAGCTGGCGAGAAGGCCTCGAGGTGCTGCCATTTGCCATTTTTGCCGGTATCTCCTTTGTCGTACCTTATGCCATTACCGGCGTGGTGCTCGGGCCGGAGTTCCCATCACTGCTGGGCGGTCTGATTGGTCTGGCTATTGTGACCACCGCGGCACGCAAGGGCTTCCTGTTGCCGAAAACCACCTGGGACTTCGCCGGTCGCGATGAGTGGCCGTCCGAGTGGTTCGGACGTATCGAAATGAAACTGGAAGATCTTGCCGCCAAACCCATGAGTGGATTTCGTGCGTGGCTGCCGTACATCCTTGTGGGCGCTGTGCTGGTCGTCAGCCGGGTCATTCCGGAAGTGAAAGCGGTCTTTACGTCTGTGGGCGTCGGATTTTCCAACATCCTTGGTGAAGCGGGCATCAACGCAGGCGTTCAGCCGCTGTACCTGCCCGGGGGTATCCTCGTGATGGTGGTTATTGCCACATTCTTTATCCATCGTATGCAGGTGCGCGAGCTGACCGCTGCGGTCAAAGAATCCAGTAGTGTGCTGCTGAGTGCCGGTTTTGTATTGCTGTTTACCGTGCCGATGGTGCGTATTCTGATCAACTCCGGTGTGAACCTGTCGGACCTGCCGAGCATGCCGATTGCCATGGCGACCTGGGTAGCGGATACCGTTGGCGGAATCTATCCGTTGCTGGCTCCTGCCGTTGGCGCACTGGGTGCTTTCCTTGCCGGTTCCAATACGGTGTCTAATATGATGTTCAGCCAGTTCCAGTTTGGTGTCGCAGAAAGTCTCGGGCTGTCTACTGCTCTGATTGTCGCGGTACAGGCGGTGGGTGCTGCTGCCGGTAACATGGTGGCGATTCACAACGTTGTGGCTGCATCTGCTACGGTGGGACTGCTCGGTCGTGAAGGCCAGACCTTGCGCAAGACGGTATGGCCGACGCTGTACTATCTGGTGATGACCGGTCTGATTGCGCTGATCGCGGCCTATGCATTGGGCCTTACCGATCCGCTGGTCTGATATCTGATACCGTTTCAGGAGCTTTCGTAAGGAGCTGATCATGAGCGAACTGTTCTACGATGCCGCCCCCAACGCAACCCGGGTTGCCCCGCCTCGACCAACCGAGAGGGAGTACCCGGACAAACCGGAGGAAGTCATTCTTTTCGGAACCTGTGTTGTGGATCTGTTCTTTCCGGAAGCAGGCCTGGACGCCATCCGCCTGCTGGAACGCGAAGGCATCCGGGTACATTTCCCGGAAGCCCAGAGCTGTTGCGGCCAGCCTGCGTGGACCACCGGTTATGCCAGGGAGGCCCGGGAGGTTGCCCGGGCCCAGCTGGATATCCTGGATGCCGGGATTCCCGTTGTGGTGCCCTCGGGCTCCTGCGCTGGTATGTTCCGGCAGCACTACCGCGAGCTTTTCGCGGAGGAACCTGACACCCTGAAACGGGTTGAGTCCCTTGAGGCGCGGACCTTCGAGCTGACCGAATTTCTGCTCAAGGTTTGCAAGGTACAGTGGCAGGATGCCGGGCAGCCAACCCGAATTGCGCTGCACACCTCCTGTTCTGCACGCCGTGAAATGAATACCCATCTGCATGCCCGGGAGTTGCTAGGCACTCTGGGGAATGTGGAGCGCATCAACCATGACCACGAAAGTGAATGTTGTGGATTCGGCGGCACCTTCTCGGTACGCATGCCGGAAGTCTCTGGTGCCATGGTGAAAGACAAGACCCGTTCGCTGATGGACACAGGCGCCGATGAAATGGTGACTGCTGACGGCGGTTGTCTGATGAACATCAATGGTTCGCTGGACAAGCAGAAACAATCGTTCCGTGGTAGACACCTGGCCAGTTTCCTGTGGGAGCGTGTCAGTGGGGAGGGGGCGGTATGAATCAGCGTATTCCTGTAACCGAACTGACCAGCACTTTCCGGGAGCGGGCCACCGGCGCGCTGGCGGACCAACAGCTCAGGACCAACTTCCGCACGGCGATGGATTCGCTGATGCAGAAACGGGCTGATGCTTTCCCTGACGAAGACGAGCGTGAAGGCCTGCGGGAGCTGGGTAACCGGATCAAGGCCCGGGCGTTGTCACAGCTGCCGGATTTGCTTGAGCAGCTGGAAGCTAACCTGACGGCGAATGGTGTAAAGGTTCACTGGGCCGAAACCACCGAAGAAGCTAACCAGATTGTTCACAGTATCATTGAGGCTCGCCAGGGCACCCAGGTGGTGAAAGGCAAGTCCATGGTCAGTGAAGAGATGGAAATGAATGAGTATCTGGCTGACCGGGGCATCGAGTGCCTGGAGTCGGATATGGGGGAATACATTGTCCAGCTGGACCATGAAAAGCCCTCGCATATCATCATGCCGGCAATCCACAAGAACCGTCATCAGGTGGCCCGTCTGTTTCATGACAAGCTGGGTGTGGATGAAACCGACGATGTTGACGAACTGATTCAGATTGGCCGTCGTACCTTGCGCCGGAAATTCCTGGAGGCCGATGTCGGTGTCTCCGGTGTGAACTTTGCCATCGCTGAAACCGGCACTTTACTGCTGGTGGAAAACGAAGGTAACGGCAGGATGAGCACCACGGCTCCTCCGGTACATATCGCGGTGACCGGTATCGAAAAAGTCGTGCAGAACCTGCGTGATGTGGTGCCGCTGTTGTCATTGCTGACCCGTTCCGCCTTGGGGCAGCCGATTACCACTTATGTGAACATGATCTCCAGCCCTCGCAAGCCGGATGAGCTGGATGGTCCGGAAGAAGTCCACCTGGTGCTGCTGGACAATGGCCGTAGTGGTGCGTTTGCGGATGCCCAGCTGCGCCAGACCCTGAACTGCATCCGTTGCGGTGCCTGTATCAACCATTGCCCGGTGTATGTCCGGGTGGGCGGGCATACCTACGGGGAAGTCTATCCCGGGCCTATCGGCAAGATCATCACGCCGCACATGGTCGGTTTGCAGAAAGTGCCGGATCATCCCAGCGCCTCCTCTCTGTGCGGTGCCTGTGGGGAAGTCTGTCCGGTGAAAATTCCGATTCCGGAAATGCTGCAGCGTCTGCGCCAGGAGAATGTCAAAAGCCCCGCGGAAGGCCCGAAGGTAAAGGACGGTGGTGCCAAGTATTCGGCGAAGGAAAGGCTGATATGGCGGGTGTGGAAAACCCTGAATACCAGCCCGGCCCTTTACAGGCTGTTCCTTTGGGGTGCTACGCGTTTCCGCAAGCTGACGCCGAGCAATGTCGGACCATGGACCGAGAACCATACCGCGCCGGTGCCGGCCAGGCGATCGCTGCATGATCTGGCCCGGAATCATCTTTCCGGTAACGGTTCCGCAAAGGGAGGGCAGTGATATGAGCGCCCGCAACAATATCCTGCAAAAACTGCGCTCGGGTCTGGTGGGTACCACTCCGCGCCCCGATGACTTTGATGAGCGACTGGTCACTGAGCCGTGGCAGTACAATCCTGATGACCGCATCAGGCAGCTGCGAACCCAGATGGAAGCGGTTCACACCGAACTTTATCAGGTGACCAGCCAGAACTGGCCTGAGAAAGTGGCGGAGGTACTGGCAGCCCGCAATCTGGGTAACCTGTTGCACGCTCCGGGCACGGAACACGGCAGTCAGTTGGCGGAATACTGGCAGAGCAGTGGCCAGTCGGTAGAGCTGCTGACCTATGACCGCCCCATTGAAGAGTGGAAGGACGAACTGTTCTGGAATGTGGATGCCAGTGTGACGGGTACGCTTGGTGCCATTGCCGCCACCGGATCGCTGGTGGTCTGGCCGGATCGCATGGAACCAAGACTGATGAGTCTGTTGCCGCCGCTGCACATTGCCTTGCTCAAAGCCAGTGAGATCGAGGACAACCTTTACACCTTCATGAAGCGCAACAACTGGTCTGCCGGGATGCCGACCAATCTGCTGCTGGTGTCCGGGCCGTCCAAAACTGCGGATATCGAACAGGTGCTGGCGTTCGGGGCCCACGGCCCGAAAGAGTTGGTTGTCCTCATCCTTGAGGACGCGTAAGCACTTACTTCATCTCAAAGCCGCGCTTGGTGAGGAATTCACGCATGTGCGGCCGCAACTTGGTGGTAAACAGGGGCGCCAGCTGTTCTGACCAGTTGGTGTCCTTGTTACCGCCGGTTCTTTCGTTGTAGTAACGGTGCATGGTCGCATCAAAAGCGGCTACCTGCTCTTCGTCCCGGCTGTCGTCGTAATAGTCTTCCTTAAGAATAGTCTCCAGTGACAGGCGCGGCTTTACCTCCGGGTCCTGATCCGGGTAGCCCAGACTCATGCCGAATACCGGGTAGACGTGATCCGGCAGACGGAGCACTTCCGCGACTTCTGCAGGGTTGTTTCGAATGCCGCCAACGTAGCACAGTCCAAGGCCTTCCGATTCCGCCGCGATGGCGACGTTCTGGGCCATCAGCGCCGCATCAATGCTTGCCACCAGCAGCTGCTCTGTCATGCCCCGGATAACCTCGGCACCAGCCCGCTCGGCAGCTTCTGTGGAGCGCTTCATGTCAGCGCAGAAAACGAGGAAATCCGACGCCCTCGCTACGTGTGCCTGGCCGCCGGCCAGTTCCGCCAGTTTCTCGCGATTCTCCGGGTTTACCACGTGGATAATGGAGTAGGCCTGAACGTGGTTGGAGGTGGCTGCGCACTGGCCCGCCCGAATCAGCTCTTCAAACAATTCCCGGGGAATCTTCTGGTCCTTGAACTTGCGGATGGAGCGGTGAGATTTCTGGAGTTCTATGATCGGATTCATGGCCTCTCTCTGGATTTGTTCTGGCTAATGGGTCTGGTTGCGCTATGTGTCCTGTTCGTGTGCTCCGAACTATAAGATAGCTTGCGAATCAGGTCACCATAAGCCGAGCATGGGCTGTGGCGCAATCATCCATGCGCATTAGTGCGATAGACAATAGTACGGATCCGCGCGCCGTTTCCCGAGAGAGGGCTAAACTGGGGTCAGGGAGGCCAGAATGAACCACAAATATTCATACATGCTCGGGCAGCGGACCTGGCAGTTCCGGGATCTGGCAGATCTGATGGCCAAGGCTACACCTGCCCGATCCGGAGACCGGCTTGCAGGCGTTATTGCCGAATCGGCCGAAGAGCGTGTTGTTGCCCAGATGAGGCTTGCGGAATTGCCACTCAGGACGTTTCTGTCCGAGGCGCTGATCCCTTATGAGAAGGACGAAGTGACACGGCTGATCCTGGATGATCATGACGCCGTGGCCTTTCAGGCTATCGCCCATCTTACCGTCGGGGATTTCAGAAACTGGCTGCTAAGCGACCATGCGACACCCGAAGCGTTGGAGCGATTGCGTCCCGGCCTGACTCCGGAAATGGTGGCAGCGGTGAGCAAGTTGATGCGCAATCAGGATCTGATTCTGGTGTCCCGGAAATGCCACGTGCATACCGCTTTTCGTAACACCATCGGGCTGCCTGGCCACCTTTCCACACGACTGCAGCCGAATCACCCCACGGATGATGTCGCGGGTATTGCAGCGAGTATCCTCGATGGCCTGCTGTATGGCAGCGGGGATGCCGTTATCGGTATCAACCCGGCAACGGACAACGTGTCTCAGGCTGTGAAACTCATGCAATTAATGGATGAGGTGATCCGCAAATACGATATTCCAACCCAGTCCTGTGTCCTTACTCACGTCACCAACACACTGGAGGCGATTGAGCAGGGCGCACCGGTGGACCTGGTGTTCCAGTCGATTGGTGGCACCGAAGCGACCAACAGCAGTTTTGGTTTCAACCTTGCGAATCTTCAGGAAGCACGGGATGCCGCCCTCTCCCTGAACCGGGGCACTGTCGGGCAGAACGTCATGTATTTCGAAACGGGTCAGGGCAGCTCGCTATCGGCAGATGCTCACCATGGGCTGGATCAGCAGACATGTGAGGCCCGGGCTTATGCCGTCGCCCGAAAGTTTGAGCCGTTGTTGGTTAATACCGTGGTCGGGTTCATTGGCCCCGAATACCTGTTTGATGGCAAGGAAATCATCCGGGCGGGTCTGGAAGACCACTTCTGCGCCAAGCTTCTTGGCGTGCCTATGGGTTGCGACATCTGCTACACCAACCACGCCGAAGCCGACCAGAATGACATGGATAACCTGCTTACCCTGCTGGGCGTGGCGGGCTGCACCTTCATCATGGGCATTCCCGGTTCTGACGACATCATGCTCAATTACCAGACCACATCCTTCCATGACGCGCTCTATGCCCGCCGGGTACTGGGTTTGAAACCGGCACCGGAGTTTGAGGCCTGGCTTGAACGGATGAACATTTTTGAGGACGTTCAAACCCATTCCCCTAACGAAGCATTACCCCATGCGTTCCGGGGCAGTCTGAAAGGTATTGCCCAGGAGGTCCGTGATGAGTGACCAGAACCGCCCCATTGTTACCGGTAATGTCTGGAGTGCGCTGCGTCGCTATACCGATGCCCGGATCGGCCTGGGCCGCGCCGGAATCAGCCTGCCGACGTCCGAACTCCTGAAGTTCCAGCTTGCCCATGCCCAGGCTCGGGATGCCGTTCACCTGCCCCTGGACGTGAACCGTCTGACCGCTGAACTGAGCCAGCTGAGTGTGGGGGATAAACCGTTGGTGCCTGAGGTTATCCACAGCCAGGCTGAGGACCGGTTTACCTATCTCCAGCGGCCGGATCTCGGGCGGCGCCTGGCAGAAAGTTCCCGGAGCAGACTGCAGGCCCTGTCACAGGCTGATGATTCGAAGTCTGATCTGGCCATTATCATCGTCGATGGCCTCTCATCGTCTGCCGTTCAGAGCAATGTGGTGCCCTTCCTTGAACAGTTTCTGGCGGATCTGGAAGCAGAACCCCGGCCCTGGCAGTTGGCTCCGGTGACCGTGGTCCAGCAAGGCCGGGTGGCTATCGGTGATGAGATTGGAGGCTTGTTGAAGGCGGGCATGGCGCTGGTGCTGGTTGGTGAGCGGCCGGGGCTGAGTTCGCCGGACAGTCTGGGCATTTATCTGACCTTCGGGCCGGAAAGCGGGCTCACCGATGCGCGCAGGAACTGCATTTCAAATGTTCGCCCTGCCGGGCTGGCGTTTGCCCATGCCAGCCAGCGCCTGCTTTACCTGATCCGTGAGGCGGATCGTCTGAAATTATCCGGCGTTGGGCTCAAAGACAGGACCGAAGAAGTGGTGATCGATAACAGCAGCAAACACCAGAATTTTCTGACTGACTGACTGAAACCAATGGGGCCGTTGACGGCCCCAGATCGGTCAGTTACCCAGCATCCTCGGCAGTACATCCTCATGGGAAGGGCTGCGGCGGTGTACTTTTACCATCACGATGTGGCCAACAATCATCGCCAGCAACAACCAGCCAAGCCAGCCATGGAGAAGATTTCCTGGCTCGATCATCCAGCCGATTTTTTCCTCGAAGCCTGCAAACAGTGGAATCCCGAAAGGGTCAAAGGCGCGCCCTGAACCATACTGCCGGAGCAATGCGAGGGCCGGCACCACGATGAGCAGAGCATACAGCCCGAGGTGACCGAGGGTAGCCAGTTTATTGAGGGAAGCCGGGCGCCGGGCGCTGTTGGCCAGAGCCCAGATTAGCCTTATTGCCGCCAGAATCAGCAGCAGGAAACCCAACGGCTTGTGGACCGACCAGAAGAACTGCTCGATGGCCGTGTCCTCGGCCACGACCCTGAATATCGCAGACAGGAACTGCCACAGAAGAAGTAGGGCCATGCCCCAGTGCAGCAGCCGGGAGATGCTGCCATAGCGTTGGGAGTTATCTTTCAGGCTCATTCTATTGGTCACTCCTTTGGGGCGTGTTAGCTGGGCCGTATTCTATACGGCAGGCCATAATAGAAAGCCTTCTTTACACCAGATTTACAATCCCTCTTTCTCAAGATCCCGCTTTTTGGCAGCTTTATGGCCATCTTCAGACTGTCCGATTTTCCAGTAGCTGGAGATGTACAGATGATCCCGGGGGACGTCCTGCTCCTGCTTCAAATACTTACGCAGTGCTCTCATGCTGTTGAATTCGCAGGCGGCCCAGACTGCTACCTGACCCTCGAGCCAGGCCAGTTCGCGAACCCTCGCAAGCAGGGTTTCGCCGCTGTCATCCGGTGTCGGGTTGACCAGCCAGTGCAGCTCCACTCCGGCCGGGTGATCAATCGGCCGGATGTCGTCTTCACTGATCACCTCGATCACGGCATAGCCGCGGGCATCGTCCGCCAGGCTTGCCAGGTTAACGGTGATGGCGGGCAGGGCTGTCATGTCTCCGGCGATCAGGAACCAGTCGCCTTCCGGGTTGATCAGCTTTTTGGGGCCCGGCCCGCCGATCAGTATGCGATCGCCCGGTTTGGCCTTTGAGGCCCAGGCGGATGCTGGCCCGGCATCTTCATGGATAACGAAGTCCACGTCGATTTCACCCGGGCGCTGGGCTCTGATGGTGTAGGTACGCATCAATGGCTTGTCTTCGCCTTCACGAGGGAAAATCAGTTTGATGTAGGCGCTCTCCTGATCGTCGGGGATGGTGCCAATATTCTCGCCCCCGAGGGTGACGCTGAGCATGTGGGATGAAAGGTAGGTGGAACGGACCACCTCCATTTCCCGAATCTGTGGTTTGGCCATCGTTCTGTTCTCCTAGCCGGTGGGGTTCTGCCGAAAATTGACCAGCACGGGATTGCCGGATCCGGGGTCGGGGATCACGTCGCAGTATACGCCGTAAAGGTCACGGATCAGTTCCGGTGTGATGATGTGTTGAGGGATACCTTCGCCGATAATCCGACCATTATTCATCGCAACAATGTGGTCGGCATATCGACAGGCACCGACGATATCATGTACCACCATGGCGATGGTCTTGCCCTCCCTTGAGAGAGTCCGGATCAGTTCAAACACTTCGATCTGGTGTCCAAGATCGAGAGCCGAAGTGGGCTCGTCCAGTAACAACAACGGCGTTTGCTGGGCGACGCTCATGGCGATCCAGGCCCGTTGTCGTTGGCCACCGGAAAGGGTATCGAGGGGCCTGTCAGCCAGATCGAGTACGTCGGCGGCGGTTAGCGCATTATCCAGCGCCCGCTGGTCTTCACCTGACCACTGGCTGAGCCAGCTTTGATGAGGGTGGCGGCCGAAGCGTACAAGGTCCGATACGGTCAACCCTTCCGGCGCGCTGTTTTCCTGGGGTAAGAGAGCCAGTTTCTGCGCTACATCCCGTGCCGGCAAGCGGTGGATATCTTTGCCGCTGAGGATGACTGAGCCATGCCTGGGTTTGTGAATACGGGCAAGGCCATTGAGCAGTGTGGATTTTCCGCACCCATTCGGGCCAACGATGGCGGTGACTTTTCCCGCGGGTAATTCGAGATCCAGGTCGGGAATGACCTGGTAACTGCCGTGGGCCATGGCCAGTTTGCGGGCTGCCAGAGGCGACTGGCCGGAACTGACGAAGGGAGGAAGTTGGGTCATCGGCTGATATCCGGTGATTTTCGCAGAAGTATCCATAACAGATAAGGGCTTCCAGCCAGCGCTGTCACGATGCCAACCGGGATTTCCAAAGGTTCCAGAAGCGTTCTTCCTGCCAGATCTGACAGGGTCATCAAGAGTGCGCCGGCCAGTGCTGATGCGGTCAGCGGTATCCGGCCGGGGCGGCTAACGGTGCGGGCAAGTTCGGGGCCAAGCAGTGCAATCAGGCCGACGGGCCCTGCCACCGACACAGCAAACCCTGTCATCAGAACGGACAGTGCGAGCGCGGCAAAGCGTACCCTGCCGGGCCGGGTCCCAAGACTGACCGCAACGGACTCAGGCAATTGAAGTGTCGACAGTCCCCGGCGAACCGCCAGGGACAGGAGATAGCCAATCCCCAGCCCCACGGTGAGTACGATCACGGATGTCGGGTTGCGGGCATTGAGGCTTCCTACGGTCCACGGGTAGGCAGCATTGGCATCGTCCAGGGCAACACCGCTGAGCATGACTTGCGTAACGGCTCCGGAAACGGCCCCGATGGCCAGTCCCGCAATGATGAAACGATACCCCCGGGTACCGGTGGCTCCGGCCAGGCCAAAGGCTACCGCTGTTGCCGTTGCTGCTCCGGCCAGAGCCATCGCCGAGGGTGCCAGACTGATGGTGGTGCTGACGATGGAAGCCACGGCGAACGCTGTCGCCGCGTTATCAATGCCGATGATGCCGGGTGTGGCCAGCCGGTTGCGGGCCAGCGTTTGCATCAGGCAGCCGGCCAGGGCAAGAGCCGCTCCGGACAGGGCGCCTGCTGCAAATCTGGGTAAGCGTAACTCCTGGATAACAAAGCTGTGGATCGTTGAGCCATTGCCTTGCAGGGTGAGCAGGATGTCCGGAACCGATATGGATAGCGATCCGGAGGCCAGCGAGGCAATGGCCGAGAATGCCAGCAGGATGGCCAGAATACTGTTGACGGCAATGGCACGTCGGTCCAGTAGCAGGCTGTGCTGAGCGCCGTTGAATCGCCAAAGCCAGAATCCCCTGGGAGGTGAGGACGGCGAAAGAGTCGGCGCAAGACGAGACGACGCCCGCTCAGTTTTGGTGTCGGTGGCAGCGGTCACAGTGTTGGTATCCTGCGGGAACGGATAATGATCATCAGTACCGGCGCCCCAATGATGGCGGTGATCACTCCGAGGGGCATTTCGGACGGTGCAACCAGTAAACGGGATACGGTATCGGCTGAAACAATCAGTGCGGGTCCAAGAGGCAGGCAGAGCCACAGAGTTTTACGGATGTCTGCGCCGCCGAAACCCCGGGCGACAAAGGGCACAACCAGTCCGACAAAGGCCAGTGGTCCGGCGAGGGCGGTTGCACCCCCAACCAGCAGAGCGACGGCAAGGATAACGGCCAGTCGAATAAGCCCGGGATGATGACCAAGCCCCATGGCCACTTTCTCACCAAGCGCCAGGGATGCCAGCGGGCGCACCACGGCCACAATGATCAATCCGGCGAGAATCATGCTTGGCAAGGTAGCCAGAAGCTGATCCCAGCTCCGGCCAGCGACGCTGCCGGTTACCCAGAAACGGATTTCATCGGCTGCCCGCTGGTCGATCAGCATCACCAGTGAGCTCAGGGATAACAGTAATCCGGTCAGCGTTGCACCAGCCAGCACCAGCCTGACCGGATCCTGGCCGACACCCTGCATGCGGGTCGCTGCAATCACCAGTGCGCAACCGGCAAGCGCTCCGAGCTGAGATATGAGCGTAGTCAGGCTGGCGGTGGTTGCGCCCAGCAGGATGGCTAGTGTGACGGCAAAAGCACTGCCGGCACTGACGCCCAGAAGGCCGGGTTCAGCCAGAGGGTTCCTGGTCAGTGTCTGTAGCAGTGCCCCGGCGACTCCCAGCGCCAGACCGGTAACCAGGCCCACCACCAGGCGTGGCAGGCGAAGTTCCATAATGACGAACCGGGCTTCCGGGTCGTCGTTGCCCATGAGAAGTCCCAGTGCGCTGTCGGGTCCGATCGAACCGGCGCCGAAAAGCAGGGACATCAAACAGGCGATCGCCAGCAGAAGCCAGGCGATCATGTGGTAGTGGGGCAGCTTCATTGCGGCTATGCCAGAACCCCTTAAGGCAGTTGGTTCACGGCGGTTGCTATATCATCGAGCAGAGCAAGTGCGGCAATCGGGCCGCTGGCGCTGGTCCATAACTGGCCATTAACGGTCACAATCCGGTTGTTCTGATTTGCCTGCATACGCTCAAAAGCTGGAGATTTGCGGGCGGTTTCCAAGGCTTCGCGGCCGTCGGCATTGAGGGTTGCCAGGAAGACCCACTGGTGGTCGATCAGACCCAGATTTTCCTGGCTCAGAGGACGACTGTGGGGGCGCCCCTCCTGAACAATGCCTGCGTCATCAACATCGAAACCTGTAGCCTGGAGCAGTGAGGATGAGAACAACCCCTCTGCCATAACCAGTGCACCTTGCGGCATCCAGCGGATCAGAGCGGTTTTTCGATCATCTCCTGCAATCTTCGCGGCGACCAGTTTCTCCACTTCGGCGGTCCGCTCCTGCACACGCATAAGGACTTTCTCAGCGTTTTCCGACTGGTTCAGCGCTTCAGCAAACAAACGGGTTTCCTTGATCCAGGTATCAGGCTGGTACGCCTTGAAATCCGGTACCACAGTCGGGGCGATCTGAGAGAGCAGTTTGTACTGCTCTTCACTCAGGCGGGAGGACGCAAGAATAACGTCCGGGTTCAGCGCGATGACCGCCTCAAGGTTGGTTTCTCCCGGTGTACCGACGATTTTTACATCGCCGGCCTTGGCCTGGATGTAGTCGGCTACCGAGTCTCCGCCCCGGGTGATGATGGCGCCTACCGGTGTTACGCCAGAGGCCAGCGCCGCATCCAGAGCGCCTTCATACAGGGTTACTACCCGCTCCGGAGATCCTTCGATGGCAACGGGGCCGTAGGCTGTATCAACGGTGTGGGTATCGGCCTGTACGGTAAAGCTGACAGCAGCTGCGATGGCAAAGCCACCGAGTATTTGCCTGAGCAGGCCGGTAGAACGGTTTTGTTGCATGAAGAACTCCATAGAACGAGGACAGGGTCGTGGATAGAGGATGCTGGCTCCGATCTTAAAAATGATAATAGTTCGCATTATGGTTTGGAAGGTGTTAATTTGGCACGCGAAGTTGCAAAAAACGGGACGGAGCCGCGCATGTATGACCTGAAAGAACTGGAAGCGTTTGTTTCAGTTGTAAAAACCGGAAGCCTGACTGTCAGTACCCGAGAACTGAATCTTCCAAAATCGACCCTGAGCCGCCGTATTCGGAATCTGGAAGATGTGGTGGGCCAACCCCTGCTGCGCCGGGAATCCAGAAGGATATCCCCGAACGAGGCCGGGCGGGTGTTCTATCGCTACAGCAGCGATATTCTGGCCCTTGCCAGTCAGGGCCGCGAAGCGCTGGATGAGCTCAAGGAAGAAGTCAGTGGCACCCTGGTGCTGCGGTGTCACGAATCTCTGGTAAGGGGCTGGTTTTCGCAGTTGGTGGAATCCTTCATGAGCAGTCACGAGGGCTTGCGGGTGTCTGTACAGACACAGCAGCGGTTGCCGGAGTCCGTCGATGACGGTGTCTGTATCTGGCTGGGTGATCCCGGTGATACGGCACTTCGGCTGGAACCGCTGGGTCAGTTGACACAGGGGGTTTATGGCAGCCCCGGTTATTTTACCCGCTTTGGTTACCCGAAAACCCCGGGGGATCTCAAACGCCACGCCTGGGTGGACGTGCTGGGAGCTGGTGATGCTGGTCTGGCATTACAGCATCCATGTCATGGAGCCTACCCACTGAGTCCGCCGGAGCGGGGGTTTACGGTTGATCAGCTCTGTGTCCAGGGCGATGCTATTACCAAAGGCCGGGGTCTTGGG
Source organism: Marinobacter salinexigens (assembly GCF_008370345.1). GTDB lineage: Bacteria > Pseudomonadota > Gammaproteobacteria > Pseudomonadales > Oleiphilaceae > Marinobacter > Marinobacter salinexigens. The sequence goes on from NZ_VTUU01000003.1 coordinate 487,547, forward strand.
CTGATGCCGCATTGGTTGGTGGAGCGCCGGTTAACAGCTCATCCAGGCACGCTTGAGGCCTGTCTGCCAGAGTGGCACGGGCCGGTGTTGCCGGTGTCGATGCTGTACTCCCATGGCATATTGCCAAGGCGTGTCCGGGCCTTTATCAGCCACGTCAGACAATCTATTCCGGCTGGTTGGTGGGGTGGGGGGGCGACCTTGGATTCTGACCATGTTCCGGAATACGGAACGCATCATGCCACCCTCTGAAGACTTACCTTGTGTTAATGTTCGTCGCCAATGAGTTTCATTCGCATCTGGTGAAGCCCGGGGGGACGTACCTTTTCTGTCGGGAAAAACAACTCGCTGTGCTCAGACATATTTCCCGACAGAAAAGGTACGTCCCCCCGGGCTCCAGGCAGGGATGTGATGGCGTCGAACATCTGAATAAACAAGGAGTCTTCTATGCGTCGTGTATCAATGTTGGCATCGGCAGTAGCCCTCGCCGGTACCGGAGCCCAGGTCAGTGCCCAGTCTGATCCCGTTGAATTGGGGGAAATTGTTGTAACAGCCTCGGGCTTTGAGCAGGCCATCTCTGATGCACCCGCCAGTATCTCGGTGATCTCCGGTGAGGAGTTGCAGAAGCGCTCCTACGAAGACATTACCGATGCGGTGAAGAATATTCCTGGCGTATATGTGAACGGCGGCGGTAACGCCAAGGACATTACCATTCGCGGGATGACCGAGAGCTACACCCTGTACCTGGTGGACGGTCGCCCGGTTTCCGCCGGCCGTAACATCAATACCAATGGGATCGATGGGGGTAAGCAGATTGCCCTGCCGCCGGTATCAATGATCGAGCGTATTGAGGTCATCCGGGGGCCGATGTCGTCTCTCTATGGTTCGGAAGCCATGGGTGGTGTGATCAACATCATTACCAAAAAGACCGGCGATGAATGGTCCGGTTCCATCTCGACGGAGTACACCAAATCCCTGTCTGACCTGAACGAAGATGAACAGCAGGTCAACCTGTTTGCTGGCGGGGCCATCATTCCCGGCCTGCTGGGAGCACAGGTTAATGGGTCTTGGGAGGGCTCAGAGGAGTCCCATTATATCGGTGGCGATGACAATGCCGAAAGCACCCCGGACAAGTCCCAGAAACAGGGCGGCGCAAAGCTTATTCTGACTCCGGATGCCGCTAACGAATTTGCATTGAGCTACGATTCGTCGCAACAGGATTCCCGGCATACGCCGGGTCTGAGTATTGCCGCGACGGATGACCCCAGCAGCTATACCTATCACAAGGACGTCTATGCCCTGACTCACCAGGGAACCTACGGCAGCCTGATGCTCAATTCCTACCTCCAGCATGATGTATCCGAGCGCATCGACCTTGATGAAAAACGGGAAGAAGTGTCGGTATTCAACACCCAGGGCACCTGGTTCCTGGGTAATCACATGCTGACCTTTGGTGGGCAGTACAAGTATGAAGATCTGGTGGATGAAACCAACGGCCTGATTGGCACTCTGGACTCAGCCACCGCACAGGTGGACCGGTGGATTGCCGCGGTATTTGCCGAAGTGGAATGGTCGGTAACCAATGACCTGAACGTGACCACGGGCGTGCGTTACAACGACGATGAGCTGTTTGGCGGCCATCTGAGCCCGAGGGTGTATGCGAACTACCATCTGACGCCTTCGCTGACTTTCAAAGGGGGCGTGTCCACTGGCTACAAGCAGCCAACCCTGCCGGAAGCAACGGAAGGCTTTGGTCGTGGCACCGGTGGCGGTGGTTCGCCGGCGGGCTACCCCCGTGCTCTGATTATCGGAAACGACGATCTCGATCCGGAGACCAGCACCAGCTATGAAGTTGGTTTTGTCTACGATGATCGTGCAACCGGTATCAATGCCAGCGTGATGCTCTTCCATACGGACTTCAAGGACAAGATTGCTGAGGACCGCTTATGTGATCTCGGTGGTGACCGCAATGATCAGTCCACCTGGCAGTGTGAGTATCAGGGCCGAAACTACCTGTTCCTGAGCACCCGGAAGAACATTGATGAGGCCATGATGCAGGGTGTGGAACTGAGTTTTGACTATGGCATTACCGATGCCCTGAGTTTCAGCTCCAGTTACACCTTCACCGATTCTGAGCAACAGTCAGGAGACTTCGAGGGCGAACCTCTGAACCAGGTGCCGCGTCACATGCTTAACGCAGGATTCGACTGGCAGACCAGTTCACGCCTGGAACTGTGGCTGGACGGCAATGTCCGTGGTGAAACCAGCGATTACCTGGGCCGCAGCGCCATGAGTGAGGGCACTCCGGGGTACGGCTTTGTGGATGCCGGTCTGGTTTATCGTCTGAACGACAGTGCCCGGGTCAAAGCGGGGCTCTACAATATTGGCGACAAACAGGTAACCACGGAAAGTTATGGGGTGGTGCTGGATGGCCGTCGTCTGAACCTCGGCCTGGCCGTCGATTTCTAGCGACAAGGTCTTATTGGCGGACATCGGTGGGTCTGTCAGTCTAGGAGTATTCAAGGCGCGGACGTCCCGTAAGGGACGACTCCGCGCTTTTTCCTTTTTTTCACATCCTGTTTTCCGGAGTCCAAGCCTTTGAGCCGTGATGTACGCTCGTCGGAGGATGATGCCAGGCAAAGCTTCATTGCGGTCTGTGTTTCCCTGACGTTCTGTTTTGTTGTCTATTCCATGCTGCTGGTGACGGTTCCGGTTTATGGTCTGGAATTGGGGGCCTCTCCGCTGATGCTGGGGGTGGTACTGAGTTCCCAGTACCTGTTGCCATTACTGCTGGCCATACCGCTTGGCGGCGTTGTGGCCAGAATGGGGGGGCGGGTGAACCTGATTGCCGGTGGTCTGGTCATGGTGGCCGGACTGATGGTCGTGCAGCTTGTTCCGGGCTACCCCGGGCTGATCATCGGCCAGCTGTTGGTGGGCCTGGCACATCTGCAGATGGTGTTGTCAGCTCAGACGGTCATCTCATCCCTGGGATCCGGCTCAAAACTGGAAAACTATTTTGGTTGGTATTCCACCTGGCTGTCCGGCGGTCAGGTGATTGGCCCGTTGCTGGCGGGGGCCTGGATTGAGTCTTTCGGGGGCGTTGGGAATCTGTTTCTGGTGATGGCGCTTATCGCCCAGCTGGGGTGTGTCACGGCGTTCTGGCTTACCGGTGAGGCAACCAGGGGTATTGCGGTCAGCCGGGCCCAGTCGGGATTCAGGGCTCAGGCTGCACTTATGCGGCGCAACACCGGGGTTCAGATGTCGGTGGCGGTCACGGTAGCGGGTATGTTTGCGTTGGGTGTGTACGGCAGTTATCTCCCCGTTTACTTGCACAGTCTTGAGGTCAGTGCGGCTTTGATCGGGGTTCTGGTCAGTCTTCGTGCGGGTGTTTCCATGCTGATCCGTCCGTTCATTCCCCGGATTATCCAGGCCGCTGGCGGTCGGGAGAAAGCCACGGTGCTGGCGCTTGCGGCGCTGGCACTCGGGCTGGGCGGGCTCGGTTTTGCCGGCGGAGCCACGGTCGTGATTCTGCTGTCGATACTGGTGGGCATTGGTGGTGGCCTCAGCCAGCCGCTCTCGATGGTGGTGCTGGCAGAGAGTGTTGCCCGTGAACAGCGCTCTGGTGCGCTGGGGATGCGCCTGATGGCGAATCGCGCCATCCATTTTCTGGCGCCACTGTGGTTCGGTGCGCTGCTGGAACTCGCCGGGTTTGGCGTTTCATTTGCCCTGTCGGGGCTGGTGGTGGCAGGGATTGCCTACCTGTTGATTTGCTTGTGTCGCCAGTGAATCAGAAACGAATGCCTTCGGCCTGGTTGCGCCGCCGGTAGTGGGTGAGTATCACGTTCACCGCTGTCAGTGCGAGAAATAGCGCAATGCCCTTGCCAACCAGGGCATGGATGTCCGGATTGGGTGCCGTGCTGGCGGTGACCAGAATAAGGCCAAGGACGTTGCGGGCCAGTCGGATGGTCAGCATGGCACCCAGATACCCTGCGTCCAGTGCGCTTTCAGCATTGCGCAGGCAACGGTTGAACGCGGGCATCAGGTGCACAGTGTGCAGCATGAGGGCGGCAAAAATCAGAACCTGGAGAACAATCAGAAACGTCATAACGGCAAAATATGAGCGCTACGGCTGGTTAAAATTTGTTCGCGATTATCCCCGAATAGCCAGAAATTGCAACCGTCACGCGGCCCCGGACACCGTCAAAGATGCCGGGATAGGTAAAATAAAGCATGAGAAATAGTGCTATTATTTTATTTTTCCATTAATCCTATTCATGATTTGGTGTTCTATGATTGAGCGAAGCCACCTTCGGATTGTCCGGGAGATAGAACGCCAGGGTTCCCTGACAGCCGCCGCTGAAAACCTCCACCTCACCCAGTCTGCGTTGAGTCACACCATCAGGAAGCTGGAACAGCAGGTGGGCACCGCTTTGTGGCGGCGAGAGGGAAGGCGTCTGCAACTGACTCAGGCCGGGGAGTACCTGCTGAAAGAGTCGCTCCGGCTATTGCCCCAGATGGAACGTATGGATGACGTCCTGGCGGGGTTCGCGGCTGGCGATAAAGGCACACTGAGTATCGGGATGGAGTGCCATCCTTGTTACCAGTGGTTGTTGAAAGTGGTTGAGCCCTTCCTTGCCCGATGGCCGGGGGTGGACGTGGATGTAAAGCAGGAGTTCCAGTTTGGCGGCATTGCGGCATTGTTCAGCCATGACATCGATATTCTGGTGACACCGGACCCGATCCGCAGGGACGGTATCCAGTTTGATCCGGTTTTCCCCTACGAGCAGGTGCTGGTAGTGAGCAGTGACAACCCGCTGGCAGAACTCGAGCATGCCTCACCCGGTGATCTGTCAGATCAAGTGCTGTACACCTACCCGGTGGCGGTAGAGCGGCTGGATATCTTTCAGCAGTTTCTGCTACCTGCCCAGCACAGCCCGAAGAAGCATAAAACCGTCGAAGCAACTGAAATCATGCTGCAGATGGTCGCAGCAGACCGTGGCGTGGCGACCCTGCCGCAGTGGTTGGTGGAGGAATATTCCCAAAGGCTTCCGGTCCGTTCGGTCCGGCTTGGAGAGCAGGGAATTCACAAGCATATTCACCTGGGAACCCGCACCGATGAGGCGCAAAGTCCGTTTGGTGAATCGTTCCTGGCCCTGGCACTTGAGAGCGCCGGGGCCCTGGATTAATGGCGATTACTTGGGGAATAGCAGCACAAAGTTGACGCGGGCACCCAGCCCCTCCGGACCACTTTCCGGTGATTCGGCGTAGTATCTCGGGCCGCCCTGAATCTGAATGGTCTGGCCGCCGGCGGTAAACACTTTGCCGACGAAGAAACCCACCGGAATAGTCCAGTTGTTGCCCTTCCAGTCGTAGGTGGAGTCTGCCGTCAGGGTGAAGCTCAGAGCCTCCGGTGTGGTGTATGTCATGAAGGGCTGAACAAAGCTCTGGCTGACATCCTGTCGGTTACTTTCACCGGCAAAGGACCAGATGTGATTAGCCAGGCCGCCGACGGTCCAGGGCCCGATCTGCTTCAGGGCAACACCGGTCGGCCCGGCGCCCCACTTATCGGCCGTGAGCAGGTCGTCCGTCCCCGTAGGCAACAGGAAAACCGGTCCCGCACCCCAGATCCAGCCACTGGCTGTTGGTTCTACTGGCGACAGGAACAGGCTTTGCACGGTATCACCCAGGCCTGACTGGCTACCTGCGCCTGGGGCAATGTCCTGCTGGTCAATGATCGGCAGAATGGTCCGGCTGATCAGGTTCCAGTCTTCGTTCAGGGAGATCGGGATCACCGGCTGTACATTGACGGTGACACGCTCGCCGTCATCTGCCGGGCCGATGTTGTAATCGAAGTTGGTCTGGAAAGGCACCGAGATCAGGCTGGCAACAGGGTTTGCCAACTGCTTTGCCAGGTCGGAGGAACTCTGGGCCAAGGCAACTGCTGGCAGAACTGCCACAAGGTATAACAAGGCTTTGGCGCGATGAATCATTCAATTTACCTCTGATAAAGCCCTCGGAATGCCTCAGGGGCACTCCGGGGGGAAGCCGGCTATGGCGGCTTGCTGGGTATGGTCGGGCGTTACAGAACGGTTACTGCTTGCCTGACGTCAGCTGTTTCATCAGTTCGCTGAAGTCCAGAGTGGCAGCTTTCTGAACCGGCGGGTATTCCTGCAGGGATTTGATGTGCTCACCGAGAATCTCCTGCACTGGTTCATTGAGCCACTGCTTGCGCTGAATAATGTCAGAGCGATCGGTGGTGCCGCTGAAGGATTCGAACGGGTCCATCCTCAGGTTATACATAATGGGGAACTTCTGTTTTTCATACGGTGCGTAGTAGTTTTCGCTGGTCTCGAAGTGCAGTTTCCACTGGTCGACGCGTATGGCCCGGATGGTTGACTCGTGGTAGTAAATGAAATTATTCCGGGCACTCTCGTCGGTTTTGCCTGCCCAGTAGTCCAGGTTATTCACTCCATCGATATACTGGCCCTGATCTTCCCGAAGGGTGTCTGCAACGTCTGGCAGCCCGGCAACTGCGGCAAGCGTTGTGAATACGTCCATGTGAGACTGGATGCCGCTCAGAACCTGCCCCTTGGGAATAACCCCAGGCCAGCGCACCAGCATTGGCACCCGGACACCGCCTTCATAGGTGGTCATCTTTTCGCCACGAAACGGCGTGGTACCGCCATGCAGACGGGCACTGTGCTCAGGGCCATTGTCTGTGGTGTAGACGATGATCGTGTTGTTGAGCACACCCATAGATTTCATGGTGTCGAGCAGTTCACCCATCTGCATGTCATGTTCCATCATGCCGCTGCCGTAAAAGTCATGCTCGGTGGTATAGTGGGCCGCGAGATAGCGGTGCTCGTCCTTGAGTCGGGTAAACATGTGCATCCGGCTTGGATTCAGCCAGACGAAGAACGGCTTGTCGGAGTCTTTTGATCTCTCCATGAAATCAACCGCAGCGTCGATGAATTCCTCATCCACAGTTTCCATGCGCTTGCGGTCCAACTGGCCTGTGTCTTCAATACGTTGCTTGCCTACCTTGCCGAAGCGCGGATCGACAGTCTCGTCCACTTCGTCAGTGGCCCAGGTATGCAGCACGCCACGGATGGAAGCCGGCATCGGGCCAGGCGTCTTCATTGGCGCCGTTATCGGAGGTAAAGAACACCAGGGTGTTGTCAGCAATGCCTTTTTCTTCCAGCTTGTGTATCAGGCGTCCCACGATGTCATCCACTTCCACGACGGCATCCTTGTAGGGCGTTCTGGCCAGGCTTTTACCTTTGAACTCACTGGCCGAGAAGTTGTCGTTATGAACTCGAGAGAAAGAGTGTACGAGGTAGAACGGCTTATCCGACTTGGCGGCCCGGTCGATGAAATCCTCGGAGAAATCGGCGAACTGCTGGTCGATTTCAGCCACTTTGTCCAGTGAGTCGAGGTCAGTGATCACCTTCGCCAGTTCGCCTTTCTTGCCGGCGGTTACCGCTGACGTGCTTAGCTGCTTCAGGGCTGCCATGCGTTCCGGATTACGGATGAGTTCCGGGTATTTGTGATCATCAAGTCCCTGAGTGAATTCGCTGACCACGCTGAGGATGCCGAAGTATTCGTCGTAGCCAACCTGTTGGGGCTGGCTTCCGTCACCCACACCCAAATGCCACTTTCCGGAAAGTGCAGTCACATAGCCAGCATCGCTGAGCAGGCTTGCTGCGGTTTCCTCATTGTCCCACGGGTTCACGCGAGCGGCTTCGCCGGTCAGGGTTGGTCGGGTCAGGCCGGTACGGGCAGGCAGGCGACCGGTCATCATTGCGGCACGGGTTGGTGTGCAGGTCGGCTGCGAGTAGGTGGATGTCAGCTTCAGACCCTGCTCGGCGAGTCGGTCGATATTGGGGGTGGCAGCACCAACGGCCAGCCCCCCACCAAATGCGCCGGGATCGCCCCAGCCCATGTCATCCACCAGGAAGATCAGGATATTCGGTTTTTTTCCTGTGCGCTCTTCCAGTTCCGCCAGTTTTTTCTCGGCCGCCGCCAGTTGTTCGGGGTGTTGGCGGACAGGTTCCATATTCTCTGCAAACGGCTTCGCCTTGATGAATGGATCTCCACCGCTGGCGTTGACAGCTATGGGGGCGGAGGCCAGGCACAAGGCCGATAACAGGGGAGCTATCAAACGTCTGCTTTTTGCAAACGATTGCTGATGAGTCGGGTTGTGATGGTGCACGGTGTGTTCCTTGCGGTTGTTAATTATTGGGGTTAGAAATCACCGACTCTAATCCTGATGCGGTATCGCGCCTTAAACTTGCGATATGGCGCCAAGTTTTTGTCTTTCTGCGCATCTTGATAGCGCAGCCGTTTTGGAAGGGAAGGGCCTGGCAGCACCAAAATGGTGCCTAGTGACGTGCTATTACGGTTGGGAGATTGCCTTAAAAGTCTTTTAAATCATGCAGATAAAATTCCTGAACGATTGGCCAGCTTTTTGCTGGTCTAGCGTGTACCCGTTTACACGGAAGCAACCACACAATCAGAATGTTCAGGAGATCTATCCATGAGCCTTAAACGCAGCCTGGCGCTTGCTGCCGCAATGTCTCTCTCGTCCTCGGTTCTGGCTGAGGACCCGATGAAAGTCGGTTTTGTCTACGTTGGCCCCATCGGAGATCACGGTTGGAGCTATCAGCACGACCAGGGCCGCCTTGCCGTTGAAGAACATTTCGGCGACAAGGTAGAAACCACGTATGTGGAGAATGTCAGTGAGGGTGCCGATGCAGAGCGCACCATTCGCCGCCTTGCCCAGGCCGGCAATGACATGATCTTCACCACGTCATTCGGGTTCATGAACCCGACTGCCAGGGTTGCCAAGGAATTCCCGGATGTAACCTTCGAGCATGCTACGGGTTACAAGCGTGCAGAAAATCTGGGTACATACCTGTCTCTGACCTATGAAGGACGTTATGTCACCGGTACTGCCGCCGGTCTTGTGACCGAGAGCAACACCCTTGGTTACATTGCCTCGTTCCCGATTCCTGAGGTTATCCGGGACATCAACTCGGTGTACCTGAGTGCCAAGAAAGTGAATCCGGATATCGAACTCAAAGTGGTCTGGGTCAACACCTGGTTCGATCCGGCCAAAGAAGCAGACGCGGCTAATGCCCTGATGGATCAGGGTGTGGATGTCATCGTTCAGCACACGGACAGCCCGGCACCGCTGATTGCGGCTGATAAGCGCGGTAAGTGGGGCGTTGGTCAGGCGTCAGACATGCGTAAGTTCGGCGATGGTGCTCACCTGCTGTCCGTGGTCGATGACTGGGCTCCGTACTACATCGACCGTGTTCAGGCGGTGATGGACGGCACCTGGAAGTCCGAGGATCACTGGGGTGGTATGGACGAAGGGCTGATCAAGGTTGTGGGCATCAGTGACCGCCTGACCGACGAACAGCGTGCCAAGGTTGAGGGTGTAAGGGATGCCATTATTGCCGGCGAATTCCACCCATTCACCGGCCCGATCAAGGATCAGTCAGGTACCGTGCGTATTCCTGAAGGGGAAACGGCAACCAATGAACAGTTGGCAACCATGGACTGGTACGTTGAAGGTATGACCGCCACGCTGCCAAACTAAGACAGCGCAAGGCGATATGAAAAAGCCGGCAGGGCGTTAGCCCTGCCGGCTTTTTTGCATTCAGGCAATGGCCAGCAGAGTGGCGACGCTTTCCTGAACGTTGCGGGTCAGTTCCTCTTCATCAAGCCCGTTGATCTGGCCGCCCTGAACAATCTGACGCCCCTGCACAAAGCTGTCGCGAACATGAACCGGTTCGCCGCACATAAGTGGTGCCATCAGCGGAGCATGGACCCCGGCGAAGCGAGGCTGGTTGATGTCATACAGGACCACGTCTGCGGACTTGCCAACAGCGAGACTGCCGGTGTTGTCCAGACCGAGCAGGCTGGCACCACCGCGACTACCCCATTCCAGAACCTGCTCCAGGGTTGTGGCGTCGGGACCATGAACCGCCCGGTGAATCAGCCACGTCAGGTTGAGTTCCTGCAGCATGGAACCGGATTCGGCGGATGCGGAGCCGTCCACAGCGAGTGAAATGGGCACGCCAGAGGCTGCCATGTCGATCACCGGGGCAATACCACTGCCCAGCCGGCAGTTGGAGGTGGGGCAGTGGGCGATACCGGTGCCTGTGGCGGCGAGCCTCTGAATGGCATGGGCGTCGCTGTGCACCAGATGGGCATACCAGACGTCAGAGCCCAGCCAGTCGCAGGACTCCGCGTAGTCGATGGCGCTCATACCGTATTTCTTCTGAGCCTGGATTTCATCGGAGTCCACTTCCAGCAGGTGGGAGTGCATTTTGAGACCGTTTTCACGGGCCCACTGGGCCTGGGCTTTCAGACCTTCCGGTGAACTGGAATGAACCAGACTGGTCGGCGCAACCACCAGCTGCTTCATGGCATCGGGGCCGGTCTGGTGGTGTTTCTTGCGGGAGGTTTCCAGGCGGTCGATGATCTGATCGATGGTTTCCGGCTCGATGTTATGTTCGATCATGCCTTCGTGAGAGCCGATTTCCGTCGCACTGCCCCGGCACAGCACCATGCGGATGCCCAGCTCATCGGCGGCCTGCCAGACCGCTTCTTCCAGCTCCGGGCTGGTGGTGCTGTGGTAAAGGTAGTGGTGATCGGCGCAGGTGGTGGTGCCTGAGCGGATAAGTTCATACAGACCGAGGCGGGCGGCATGGTACATCAGTTCCGGCGTGACTTTGGGCCAGAACCGGTAAGGCACACTGCTGAGCCATTCACCCAGGTTCTGATTCAGACCTTCCGGCACGCCCTTCATGATGGACTGTGCAAGATGGTGATGGGTGTTAACCAGCCCCGGCCATACCACGCAGCCGGAGGCATCAACGATGGTTTCAGGGTCTTCCGGTGTCGGGTTCAGGTCACGGCCCAGCTCGGCGATGCGACCGTCCCGGATGCGCAGATCACGGGCGTAAGGGGATTCGCTGGAAGCGATGCCGGCGGCGTTCTTGATCAGGTAGTTCAATGTTTGCTCCTTATGATGGCTCAGAGCAATGTCCCGAGGGGTACCGGTTTTCAGGGTACGCCTCTGACCGCTTCTACTCTTTGTGATATTCAACGGGATAGCTAATGCAAAAATTTGTCCAGTTTTCTGACCGCTTGGTCAGAACGAGGGGTTACGATTCCAGCGGGTGAATTCCTGGCACTCTGGCGGTGCGCTCGGTCGCATTCTGCACTGAATTGGCGCCAGGCCGCTCTGGGTGGCCTGGGTCAAAACTCCCAAGTTGTTGAATTTCATGGCGGCCAGATTCAGGGCTGACTGGCATGGATGCTGCTTCCTGAACTTTCAGGTACAGCCTGTTTGAAGGCTTGCCTCAGAGTCTGAGTAGAAGCAGTCAGGAATTGCCTCCGGTAATTTCGGGTCATTGCTCAGTCGTCGACCGTAGCGCAATCAGGCGTGGTTGGCGGCGATGGCAATGATGATCCTGCCTTTTTGCCCGTCACCTCCCCTGTTTGCCTCCGGAAACCGATGATCCCATTGAAGAAAGCCCGGGAGGCAATATGACCAACACTGCAGAAAAGTACGCACTCAAGGAACTGAACCTGGAAACCACGTTTGGTGGCATGGGTAAGGAGATCGAACGGGACGTGCCCGTGATCGATCTGACCGACTTCGATCAGCGCCGGGAAGAAATTACCGATCAGCTTTGGGAGGCCGCCACTGAGGTGGGTTTCTTCCAGCTGTCCAACCATGGCCTGGACATCGCCCTGATCAAGCAGGCTTTCGGTCTGTCTGAGCGGTTTTTCGCATTACCTGAGGACGCCAAGCAGCATTACCCCCTTAAGAAAGGGCTGAATGCTGGTTGGGAGTTCAAATCCCAGGTACGGCCATCGACCGGCACGGCAGATGACAAGGAGTCCTACCAGATCACGTTGCCCCACATGGACGACCTCTGGCCGAACCAGACGGTAGTGCCGGAATTCAACCGCGTGATGCTGGATTTTGAGCACAAGGCCTGGCAACTGGGCATGAAAGTGCTGTCCTGCTTTGCGGACCGGCTCGGCTTCGAGCGTGACTTCTTTACCCGCGCCCATGACCGGAGCAGCGAAGAATACCAGAGCACCCTTCGCCTGTTGCATTACCTGCCGCTGCCGGAAAGCAGCCGCCCTGACGAGTCCATCTGGCGTGCCGGAGCCCACACCGATTTTGACTGCCTGACCATGGTCTTCCAGCAGGAAGGGCAAGGCGGATTGCAGGTCAGCCCGGGCAAGGGCGCCGAGGGCAAAGGGGATGACCGTGAATGGTTCAGCGTGACCCCGAAGGAAGAGCGCATTACCTGCAATATCGGTGACATGCTGATGCGCTGGAGTGATGATCGCCTGAAATCCACCCTGCATCGGGTGCGCATGCCCAAGCCGGGCGACTACAACGGCCCTCGCTACAGCATGGCCTTCTTCTGCCAGGCGAATAAGGATCAGATTATTCAGGGCCCGGAGAAGAAGTACCCGCCGATTTCTGCACGGGATTACCTGTTGCAGCGGATTCAGGCGAACTTCGATGCCGCAGAAAAGGCGGCAGAAGCTCGTAAGTAATATCTGATTTGACCAAAAGGAGCCCCCGTCATTGGGGGTTCTTTTTTGGCTCATAAGCCATCAAAAAGGTACGGGGTAAGCGGAACAAAGCCGTTCTGGTTTCCGAGGAAGACTGGTCTGCAATTCAGGAAACACTGTCTAAGGTTCTCGGGTGTACTCCTGAGAGCAGGTTGGCGATGCAAGACAGGTATGACCTATGGGTGGCTCGCGGCACGCCGCAAAGCTAAGTGTTAACTGTGATTCCCTCACCCGTAAAGTGATACTATAGTGCCACTATCAATTTGGATCAGGGTGAGCCCATGAAAGTTGAGCTTGTTACGAACCTCAAACGCCAAGCCACAAAGATCCTGGCAGATCTTCATGTGTCTAAAGAGCCGGTACTGATCACGGAGCACGGTCAGCCATCCGCATACCTTGTCGATGTGCAAGATTACGAGTTTATGCAGCGCCGACTTGAGCTGCTTGAGGGGCTCTCACGAGGAGAGCGAGCTGTACTTGAGGGAAGAACGTACAGCCAAAGTGAGGCCAGGGAGAAAATGAGTAAATGGCTGAAGTAATCTGGACAGAGCCCGCCCTTCAAGAACTGGATGCCATCGCTGAGTACATTGCTCTAGACAATCCTTCTGCCGCAAGCGATCTGGTCCAACAGGTTTTCGATAAGACCGAGCGTTTGGAAAACTTTCCTCAATCCGGGCGGATTCCTCCCGAACTCCCCAATTCGGTATACAGAGAGGTAGTGGTTCCACCGTGTCGCATTTTTTATCGTGAGGATGAGAGGCGGGTTCTCATCCTCTGTGTCATGCGAGAGGAGCGGCAGCTTCGTGCGTACATGCTTGGAAGCAGCTAACCAGGCGCGTTACCCGGATGCGAAAGTTTGACCATATCACTACTCATCAATAGGCCCGTCTTGTCAAAAAGTGGATTACCAGCATTGGACTTGATCCTTCAGTCTACGCAACCCATTCAATGAGACGCAGCAAAGCGACATTGATCTACAAGAAGACCAAGAAACTTCGAGCCGCCCAGTTGCTGTTGGGACACACGAATATGTCGAGCACCGTGCGGTACCTTGGTGTCGAGGTCGAGGATGCTCTGGAGATAGCTGAGAGTATTGAGATCTAGGTACGTAACTTGTGTCCTTGGTCCCTTTGGATGCCGTAAACGCTGCCAGCCCCGGTCGATGATCACCCTCGGGTTTCGATCAGGCTCCTCCCGTTGCTAAACAAAAGCGAACATTAGTAATCTTTTTTTAAAGATCCATGCATCCATTGGAAAGCCAATGCCCAAAAGGGCTATTTTGGGTGGTCTGGATAGGTGCTCCAGCGCCAGCATAAGCAGGGCCCGACGGGGGTAAGTCCAATCTCTTTTCAGGCGTGTCCACAGTGACGGGGTAGAACTCCAGATGGAACTCGCCGAATTCGACGAAAAACTCCGCCATTACGCCGACCAACGTATTAGTCTGGATCTGGATGATTGGGGTAAGGGCGAGTTATGGTAAATTCAGCGATCTACAGGCAGAGGTCAAATTCATAACAGGGAATGCTCCCGGGGTAAGCGTGTGATCAAGTCAATCGAAATTGACAATTTCAAATCCCTAGTCGACTTCAAGTTGGAGCTGGCCAAGTTTAACTGCATCGTCGGTTTGAATGGCGTTGGTAAGTCGACTCTGCTTCAGGCTCTGGATTTTCTGTCTCAGCTTATGCATGGCGATATCAAGGGTTGGTTGGAGCGCCGTCAATGGGGGACCTCAGATCTTAACTCAAAGCTCATTAAGCGAAGCAATATTGAGTTCAAGGTAATAGTTGAATCCGAGGGAGTTGAAATCAGTTGGTCGGGTAGTTTTAACCGGACTTCTCTGCGCTGTACGAAGGAGTCCGTCGTCTGTGGGGAAAAACGTCAACTTGGTGTAGATGAGGGGGCGCTTAGCCTCAATGGTCCGCGACAACACATCTTCTTTGACTATCAGGGCTCAATTCTCTCCGGACTCAAAGAAGAGCTGCTTTCAGGCGAGCTCAAGGCTCTGAAGAGTCAGATGATCAACATCCGCTCCCTTGATTTGATCAGCCCAGAGCAATTGCGTAACCGTACGCGTTCCGCTGAAGGCAAGCTGGGCTTGGGAGGGCAGCATCTGTCTGCACTTATTCATGAGCAGGGCCCGGTGGCACAGAGAAAGCTTCGTGATGCCCTTTCAGCAGTTTACCCACAGTTGGCAGCGATAAATACCAAGTCACTAACTTCTGGGTGGAAGCACCTTGAAGTTACCGAGCAGTTTGGGAACAAAAGTTTGGTGTCTTCGGCACGCCATATGAATGACGGTATGCTGAGATTGATGGCCATTCTGCTGCAAATTGAGGTTGGCGGTGAGATGCTCTTGTTTGATGAGATAGAAAATGGAATCAACCCGGAATTGGTGGAGTACCTGATGGATAAACTGGTCAGCGCCAAGGATCAGGTGCTGGTGACCACTCATAGTCCGATGATTTTAAACTTCATCGAGGACAATATTGCCAAAGAGGGCATTACCTGTCTCTACAAGACGGAGGAAGGGCATACTAAGGCTATCCGTCTTTTCGATATCCCGTCCATGGCACAAAAGTTGGATTTTATGGGCCCAGGTGAAGCATTTATAGATACTGACCTGACAGAACTCCACAAGGAGATACAGCTAATACGCCTGATTGGAGCCTAGTCATGTATCTCTTATTGAGCGGTGAGGGGGTTGGTGACATTGGCCGCTGCAGGCACGGAACCAGTTGCGAACGCCCAGACTTTGAGGAAGGCCCAATGGCTATCATTATTGATCAGCTCGTTGAGATTTTTCAGGGATTCGACATGTCCCATCTCGCTAGCGATCTGGTCGGCTTTGTTTCTAAGAAACATCTAGTTGAAAGCAAACTGCCGTCCCAACGTAAATCAATGTCGCTGCCGGGCAAGAAAAAGCCGAAAGAAACCCAATACTATTACGAGAATGCCCGAGCCCTTGCAGCGTTGGCCAAGGATCGGGGGGAGCGGGAACAGTCGCCCGTCATTGGTGTTTTATTCAGGGATGCCGACGGGACTGCCTCCGCTGGTCGTGGAGACTGGCAAGACAAACGCAACTCGATGATTGCCGGGTTTAAAGCTGAGAACTTTGACCTTGGTGTAGCCATGATGCCCAAGCCCAAATCGGAAGCCTGGCTGCTATGTGCTTCACAGAAAAGTAGATATCAGAACTGCGCCCGACTGGAGAAAGAGTCAGGTAATGATGCCAGCCCAAACTCGCTTAAACAACAACTAGCAGCCGCACTGGACGGTGCTGACAATAGGGCTGAAATCAATGCAATGCTTTACAAGAAAGTGATTGATGTCGAGCGCATTGACATGCCTTCCTTCAACCTTTTCAAAGACGATCTGATGAGTGTGGTGAAATGTGCCCTTACGGCTGAGAGTCCACTGAAGGGGGAGCTTTAGCTATGAGGGAGTGGCTATGAATTATTGCAGTTTTTTGGCAGGAGGCAGTGAAGGGATTGTCTCTCCGATAAAATTTTCTAAAACATCACAGATTTTTATAATATAAGGGATTATGTAGTGAGAGCTCTAGTATTTGTTCTTGTTGTTTTCGTTTCAACATTTTCTTATGGCGAGGTGGAAACTAAAACTCTAGATCAACAATTTTCAGAGGCTTTAAAAATATTTGAAGAGACGGAGAATGAAGAAAAGGCTCGTGCAGCAGTCCTTATTATTCACGAGCTAAAGGATAAGGGGTATGTCCCTGCTAAATTCTTGGTTGGCAAATATACGAGTGGGACTGAAGGGTTTAAATTGGTCAAGCAGGCTGCCGAAAAAGGTTATGCAGAAGCTCAATACTATTTAGGCTCACTTTATCTTGATGAAAATGACAAGGCGGTTGTTAGAGATATAAAAGAAGCGGAGTTTTGGCTTTTAAAAGCTGCTGAAAATACAGGTGATTTTTCTACGGATGCTCAGGTTCGACTGATTCTGCTTTATGAAAATGAACCCGAACTAATCGACCTAAAGAAGGCTGAAAAATGGGCGGGGCAGCTGGTTCGATCCATGCAAGATCAGGGGTTTGATTTAAAGGAATATAACGAAAATGGATTCATGCAATCATTTTGGCGCGTAGCAAGGACAAATTCCTATTACAAACCCATTAGAACCGCTGCAGAGATGGGGCATGCTGCCTCTCAACAAATCGTTGGTTCAATATATCTAAATGGCTTTTCATTTTCTAACTCTGAACCTGTTGGGCGGTGGATCATACATAGAAATCGCAAGCTCGGTATCGATTGGCTTATAAAAGCTGCAAACCAAGGGGAGCCAAAAAGCTCACAAGAGTTAGGAATAATTTATGCGTCAGGTTTTTATCCCGAAGCCCGGGAGGTAACTCCTCTAGATTGGGTGACGGCTGAACGTTTTCTCAGAGTGGCCGCTGATGCTGGAATGGAGTACGCTCAAAAAATGCTCGATGAGCGACAAAAGTATCATACCAAGGAATGGAACGATGAATACTCACGCGGTACGGCGCATACCCATTATGTTCGTACAGATTTCACGAGCGTACGGCTTTTTTCAAAGATCGGTGTCAGCCAGGGCGGAACCTTTCGACTTTATTTCGATTTCCGGGATGATACCGATAAGAAAGGCTGCGATTTTCACGGACAGAAGCCGCGTTCATCAATCTGGAAGTTCAATGAGCAACAGGTTCGAATGGATGTGATGTGTAATAGAACTGAATCCGGATATGGAGATGAATATGCAACACCCAGTTCTCAAGCTGGTCATGAGTTTGTCGTGAATCTGTTTAAGAAATCAATTTCAGATATTGTAGTGGAAGCTTACGGTTATGAGTTTCCAGTCTCCGCCATTGGTTTTAGTAAGCTTTGGGGAGCAACCGGAGGGAGTAAAGTTCTCTAGTCATTGTCATGTTTAATAGCGATTGTTTGTACGGATAGCTCAAAATCATTTTGGCAGATAAGACTGGTGGCTGGACTTACCCCGGTACGCATGACAAACCCGAGCCTCAAACGGGGCCTTTGTGACTCGGATCTAACGTCCACTTTGCGACCAAAGGGGTACCTTTGGTCACCCACCCGCTCAACGACACGTGCAAAAGGCCCCCCAATTCGGGAGGCGATTTCGCTGGCGAAGCTTTGTTGAGGAAATTCAGCCGCTCAAGGCTTTGCCTGTAACCACTGCCCCAACTGCTGGCGCTCCTCCTCCGTCATCCCGGTCACGTTACCCAGTGGCATGTAGTGGGAGTTGACCGCTGCCTGAAGCACCTTGTCCCGATGGCTTGCCAGGAGCGATAGCTCATCCAGGCGAATACCGGCAGGCGGAGCCTGGAAGGCCGGATGGCTTGGTTTGGCGGAATGGCAGGCCAGGCAGTGAGTGCCTACCAGGGCGGTTACGGTTTCGTCGCTGACGGTATGGCTGGCGGACACGGGGCTTACGATCGGTTCCGGTGCTATGGCCCAGATCAGCACCGCTGTCATCAGGGCAGCCATCACCAGAATCCCGGGTTTATTGATGTCCCGGTGCTTCAGGTTGAAGTAGTGCCGGGCGAACGCGGCAATAAAACAAACAGCCGCCAGAACGGCCCAGCCATGGGCGTTGCCGTAAAGCATCGGGTAGTGGTTGCTGATCATGATGATGATGATCGGCAGCGTGAGGTAGTTATTGTGGGTGGAGCGCAGTTTCGACAAGTCGGCCAGGCGGGCGACCCGTGCATCCGGCTCACGGCCTTCTTCAATGGCGTTTACCAGTGCCCGCTGTGACGGGACGATCCCGAGGAACACGTTGGCGACCATGATAGTGCCGATCACCGCACCCACATGGATGTAGGCACCCCGGCCTGAAAATACCTGGAACAGCCCCCAGTCCACGAACAGCAGTATGCCGAACAGCACCAGCCCAAAGAGCTTGCCGTTATTGGCCAGGGGGCTTCTGATCAGTGCCTCGTAGAGCGCCAGTACAACCGCTACCGTACCCAGGCCGATAAGCGCGGCCATTCCAGGGCTGAGGTCAGCCTTGGTCGGATCAATCAGGTAACCGGGAGAGTTCAGGTAGTACACGATGCACAGCAGAGACAGGCCGCTGAGCAGGGTTGAGTAGGCTTCCCACTTGAACCAGTGCAGTTCCCGGGGCATTTTCTTGGGCGCCAGCTGGTATTTGGCCACTTCATAGATACCGCCACCGTGGATGGCCCAGAGGTCCCCTTTGATGCCATCTTTCTTCTTCCATTCCGGCGGTTCCCGGAGATGGTTGTCCAGCCAGATGAAATAGAACGAAGCGCCAATCCAGGCAACGCCGGCAATCACATGAAACCAGCGGACTAGTAGGGCGAGCCACTCGCTGAGGTATGCTTCCATGGATCAGGCTCCTTGCTTGTGGGTTAGAGGTTGGGATGAGGTGTCTGGCGCGGAGCTAGCAGATCGCTGATAACGAATATTGCCTGCAACGATGGTCGCCGCCACGGCCCGGTCATCGCCGAGGATCATCAGATTGAACAGGGCTTCCATCAGGGTGGTGGTGTAGGCCGATTTCATCTCCAGCAGTGGTGATGCGTTTTGGTCGAGTACCACAAAGTCTGCATGCTTGCCGGGTTTGAAGTTGCCGATCTGGTCGTCCTGATGGAGAACCCTGGCATTACCCAGCGTTGCCAGATAGAAGGCCTGCCAGGGAGTCATGGTCTGCCCCCGGAGGCGGCAGACTTTGTAGGCCTCCGCCATGGTGGTCAGCATGGAGAGGCTGGTGCCGCCGCCAACGTCCGATGCCAGCCCAACGGTCACGCCGGCTTCCCGGGCGTTGCGAAAATCGAACAGGCCGCTGCCGAGGAAGGTGTTGGAGGTGGGGCAGAATGCGATGCGGCTGCCAGTCTCTGCCAGTCGTTTCCGATCGCCATGGTTAATGTGAATGCCATGAGCCAGCACGGTGTGGTCACCGAGCAGGCCGTAATGATCGTAGACATCCAGATAGCTGCTCCGCTCCGGGAATAATTCCCGGATCCAGTCGATTTCACCGGTGTTCTCGGCCCAGTGGGTCTGGACCATGACGTCCGGGTGCTCCTGGGCGAGCCGCCCTGCCAGTGCCAGTTGCTCAGGTGTCGAAGTGGCGGCGAACCGGGGCGTGATGGCGTACCGCTGCCGGCCCCGGCGATGCCATTTTTCCAGCAGTGCGAGGCTGTCGTTGTAACTACCCCGGGCCGTGTCCATCAGATCATCGGGGGCGTACCGGTCCATCATGACCTTGCCGGCAGTCAGCCCCATGCTGCGCTCTTCCGCCGCTTCAAACAGCGAATCAACGGACTGGGGGTGAGAAGTGCAGAACACCAGAGCGGAGGTTGTTCCGTGGCGCAGCAGCAGGTCGGTGAAACGGGATGCCTCGGTCCGGGCCCAATCAACATCGCTGAAGCGAGCTTCATGGGGGAAGGTATAGGTTTCCAGCCAGTCCAGCAGTTGCGTACCGTAGCTCGCCATGACTCCGAGTTGCGGCATATGCACGTGGGTGTCGATGAAGCCGGGCACGATAAGTCCGTCCTGCCACCGGGTAACTGCGGTGCCTGACGGCAGGCGGGGTAGCCATTCGCTGGCCGGTCCGGTGGCGAGTATTTTGCCCTGATGAGTGATGAGCAGGCCGTCTTCAATGAACGCCATGCTGCCCTGCCTGGGATCGGGATCATTGCCGGGGTCGTCCAGGAAATGCAGCAGTGCGCCGCGATGAACCTCGCAGTCTTCTAGCAGTATTGTGTCGTTAACGGTGGTCATCAGCTCCCCCGGTAGGTTGAGAACCCCCACTGGTTCAGCAGCAGAGGAACGTGATAGTGGGAGCCCGGGTCGGTGATCCGGAAATCCAGACACACTTCCGGGAAGAAAGTCTCCAGGCCGGCGGCCTGGTACCAGTCGCCAGTGGCGAACCGGATGCGGTAGTGGCCGGCTTCGACGGCATCATCAAACCAGTTCATGATCCGTCCATCGCTGTCGGTGGTTCCCCGGGCGATGCAGGTTTCCTGCTGGTCATCCACCCGATACAGCGCGACGGCGACACCAGCGGCGGGCGTACCGCTACCAAGATCCAGAATGTGGGTGGTCACAGGGCTTTTTGAGGTCATAGCAGTTTCTCCAGACGCAACTCGGTGATCTTTGCCTGCTCTCGGGCTGCGTTTTCCAGTTCTTCGGCACGGCTGTTTGGCAGTCGGGATTCCAGCAGGTCGAGCATTTCCTGCGCAGACTTGCCGGTAGCGCAGACAATGAAGATAAAACCGAATTTTTCAGCGTAGGCATCGTTGCCGGCCTTCAGACGTTGCAGGATGTCTTCGGATGCATCACTGGCACCAGACTGTTCGCCGCTGGCCAGGGCTTTGGTGCTGGCGTATTTCGCTCGCAGGCTGTCGACATCCCCGATTTTGGGGTGGGCTTCAAAGGCCTGGAGCCAGTCCTGCTCAGTGAGGGTTGGCCACAGTGAACGGCTTTGGCCGATCAGGGCCTCCTGGTCGGCATAGGGCATCCCCAACAGCATGCCCTGAATCCAGGGTTCTGCTGCGCAACAGTCCCGGAAGCGGGCTTCGGCCATATCCGGAGCCAGATTGTTGATGGTTTCCAGTGTCATTCGAGCATGTCTCCGGTTTCTGGGTTCTTGATCAGCCCCTTGAGTTCCTTCCAGTCCAGTCCGCGGCGGATCGGGACCGCCCGGGTATTCTCCCCGGCAAGGCTCAGAAGTTCTGCGCTGATGGATACCGCCACTTCCATGGGGCGTTTGCCCGGAATATCGGAGCGACCGACCGGACAGCGGATACTGTCAATGGCATCCACTGCGAAGCCGCGATGTTCCAGGCGTTTTCTGAAGCGCTCCGCCTTGGTGTCGGAGCCGATCAGGCCAATGCCCGAGCAGTCATCGCTGGTTAGCAGGGTGCGGCAAAGATCAAAGTCCAGTTGATGGTTGTGGGTCAGGATCAGTACCTGTTTTCCGGAACAGAGAGCCGGTGCGTCGCCCACGGGGTCATCGGTGAGATGGGGGCGGACGTTGGCGGGCATGCTGGCAGGAAATTGCTCTGCACGCTCATCGACCCAGGTGATACGCCAGGGCAGGTCGCCGAGTATGGTGACCAGCGCTTTGGCGACGTGACCTGCGCCAAAGATAACCAGCTCCTGCTCACATCCGGGATGGGCCTCCACCAGTACCGACACGCTTCCGCCGCAGCACTGGCCGAGGCTGGCGCCGAGAGGGAAGTGGGCGATTTCACTGGTGTAGTCCTGATTTGCCAGGCGTTCCCGGGCCTGCTGGCAAATACGGTATTCCAGGTGGCCACCACCGATGGTGTCGTAGCTGTGTTCGCCGGTGACCACCATTTTGGTGGCCGGCTCCCGTGGCACCGATCCGGTGACGCCCAGTACCGTCACCAGCACATACGGCTCACCTTTGTCCTCGCAATGGCCAACGGCCTGGTACCAGTTCAGTCGACGCTCCATTACGCGCTCTCCTTTTGCCCGGCCAGCCAGGCTTGGCTGGCGTTGACCGAGCCCAGAACCCGCTCCGGTGTTGCCGGGGTATCCAGCGGTGCACTGAAGCGGTAATCGGTGATGCTGGATACCGCATCTCTCAGTGCGCTCCAGACGGCGATGCCCAGCATCAGAGGGGGTTCGCCTACGGCCTTGGAGTGGAAGATGGTGGCTTCGCGGTTCGGGCTGTTTGGCAGCAGTTCCACCCGCAGGTCTGGTGGGCAGTCAGACACGGCCGGAATCTTGTAGGTAGCCGGGCCTGTGGTCAGGAGCCGGCCTTCGTCGCTGTACACCAGTTCTTCGGTGGTCAGCCAGCCCATGCCCTGAACAAAGCCACCTTCGATCTGGCCAATATCGATCTCCGGGTTCAGCGAGCGGCCGACATCAAACAGGATGTCGGTGCGAAGCACCCGGTATTCGCCAGTCAGGGTGTCGATAACCACTTCGGAACAGCCGGCGCCGTTGGAGTAATACAGGAATGGGTGCCCTTTCCCGGTTTCCGCATCGTAGTGGATCTTCGGCGTGGCATAGAAGCCTGACGACCAGAGCGGAATACGGTTCAGGTAGGCGGTCTGTACGAAGGTCTGCCAGGGGATGACCTGATCGCCAACGATCACCTGATTGTCCGAGAAGGAGACCTTGTCCGGGGACGTCGACCAGTGCCGGGCGGCAAACTCGATCATCCCTTCCATGATCTTTTCGCAGGCATCCAGCGCAGCCATCCCGTTCAGGTCGGAACCGGATGAGGCTGCCGTCGGCGACGTGTTGGCGATCTTGTCGGTGCGGGTGGCCGAGACCTTGACCCGGTCCAGATCCACCTGGAAGGCGGAAGCCACGACCTGGGCGACTTTAACGTAGAGACCCTGGCCCATCTCGGTACCGCCGTGGTTCACCTGGATGCTGCCATCGGTATAGATGTGCACCAGCGCGC
The DNA here is from genome assembly GCF_008370345.1 of Marinobacter salinexigens. GTDB lineage: Bacteria > Pseudomonadota > Gammaproteobacteria > Pseudomonadales > Oleiphilaceae > Marinobacter > Marinobacter salinexigens. The sequence continues at coordinate 510,563 of NZ_VTUU01000003.1, forward strand.
CGGCCTGGTTCAGGTGCTTGGCGGTAAAGGAAATGCCGAATTTCACCGGTGTAAGCGCCAGGCCGCGCTTGAGAACCGGGTTGCTGCCATTGAACTCGGCGATCTCTTCCCGGCGTTTGCGATAGTCTGAGCTGGCCTCGAGCTTTTCGAGCAGCTCCGGCAGTACGTGTTGCTCGATGGTCTGGTCGTAGTGGGTGGTATCGCGCCCCGGACGGTAAAGGTTGAGTTTGCGGATATCCAGCGGATCTTTGCCCAGATGGCGGGCGATGTCGTCCATCGCCTGCTCAATCACCATCATGCCCTGAGGGCCACCGAAACCGCGGAAGGCGGTGTTGGATACGGTGTGGGTCTTGCAACGGTGGCCAGTGACCCGGGCCTGATCCAGATAGTAGGCGTTGTCTGCGTGGAACATGGCACGGTCGACGATGGCGTCTGACAGATCCGGTGAGTAGCCGCAACGGCCAGCAACCATCAGATCGGCGCCGTGAATCAGGCCGTCGTCGTCAAAGCCAATGTCATAGGTGTTGAAGAAGTCATGACGCTTGCCGGTTTGTACCATGTCGTCCGGGCGGGACAGACGGTACTTCACCGGGCGCCGGGTAACATTGGCCAGCAGGGCGGCGATACAGGCGGGGGCTGCGGCCTGGGTTTCCTTGCCCCCGAAACCGCCACCCATGCGCCGAACCTCGGTATGCACTTCGTGGATCGGCAGTCCCAGCACTTCCGCCACCAGCTTCTGGACTTCAGTGGGGTTCTGGGTGGAGGTATGAACGAACATGCCACCGTCTTCGGTGGGCTCTACCAGGCAGGCCTGGCTTTCCAGGTAAAAATGCTCCTGACCCCCTACAAACTGCTGGCCGCTGAGGCGGTTGGGTGCTTCGGCCAGGGCTTTGTCCGGTTCGCCCCTTAGCTGGGTCTGGCTTGGTCGTACAAACAGTTCTTTTTCCAGTGCCTGGTCAACGGAAACCACGGCATCCAGTGGCTCATAGTCGACCCGCGCCAGTCGCGCAGCCTTGCGGGCTGCTTCATGGGAGGTGGCGGCGACGGCGAAGATCGGTTGGCCGATGTGTTCTACAACGCCGTCAGCCAGAACCGGGTCGCCGGGCAGAACCGGCCCGATATCGATATCACCGGGGACATCGCTGGCGGTAACGACGGCGACAACACCGGGGTATTCCCGGACCGCGCTCAGGTCCATTGACAAGATGCGGGCGTGGGCCTGCTCGCTGTGACCGACAGCTGCATGCAGCAGGCCTTCGGGCATCGGCAGGTCATCAATGTACCGGGCCTGACCGCTGACGTGCTTCCACGCGCTTTCGTGTTTGACGCTGTGGCCGGCCAGGCCGCGGGCGGAGTGGGCCGGAGTGGGAGTGTTAAGGGGGAGCTTACGCATAATCAGTCACCATCAGGTTTTCGCTGGTGTTTGAACTGGAGGCCAGGAGGGCACGACGAAGAAGGTTGCCTGCCACCTGCGTGCGGTAGCCGGCAGACGCGCGAACATCACTCAGTGGGGTGAAGTCGCTGGCGAGGGCCTCGATGGCCTTGGCTACGCTGGCGTCATTCCAGGGCTGGCCAACAAGTGCGGCTTCGGCTTTGAGGGCCCGGGCGGGTGTTGCCGCCATGCCGCCGAATGCCAGTCGGCAATCGCTGACTGTGCCGTTGTCGATCGTCAGGCGGAACGCCCCGAGTACAGCAGAGATGTCGTCGTCGATGCGTTTGGAGACCTTAAAGATGTATAGCTGCTCATTGTCTTTCGGTGCGGGGACCCGCACCGAATGGATGAACTCGCCTGGTTTCAGGTCGGTCTTTTTGTAGTCATGGAAGAAGGATTCCAGGGGAAGCTGCCGCTCACCATCCGGACCGTCGAGTACCAGAGTGGCCCCAAGGGCGATCAGTGGCGGTGGCATGTCTCCAATCGGGGAGGCGTTGGCGATGTTTCCACCCAGCGTTCCGCGATTCCGGATCTGCAGTGATCCCAGACGTTCGAGCATAGTGTCAAACGCGGGCCAGAGATCGCTGAGGCTGGCGCGGAGATTCCGGTAGGTGGTGGCGGCTCCGATCACCAGATCGTCGCCGTCGCGGGTGCAGCCTTTCAGTTCCGGCACTCGCTCAACGCTGATCAGGTGTTCCAGGGATTTCAGTTGCTGGGTGATTTCCAGTGCAAGATCGGTACTGCCGGCTACCAGCCTGGAATCGGGATAGTCACGGCGCAGAGAACGCAATTCATCGAGGCTGACCGGAGCATCGTAACGAGCGGTGTTTGCCAGAGAGAGGGAAATGCTTTCCTTGTGAATGCCCTCCAGGCCGGGGTTGCTGCTAGTGTCGCACAAGCTGGCCGCCGGGTGCGATGCCTCGGGTGTCCATTCTTCCACCATGGCGTCTTTACCTGCCGCAATGATGGGGCGGTAGCCGGTGCACCGGCACAGGTTTCCGGACAGGGCTTCCATAACCTGTTCTTCAATATCCTGACGGCCTTCCTTGTTTGCATGGAGGGCTGTCAGTGACATCACGATGCCGGGTGTGCAGAAGCCGCATTGGGCGCCATGCTTCTCCATCATATTGGATTGAACCGGGTGTGCCTGTTTGTCGTGGAAGGCCTCAATGGTGATCAGCTCTTTGCCGTGCAGGCTGCCAAGCAGGCTGATGCAGCTGTTAATGGCTTCATAGCGAATGCTGCCATTCTGGTCAGCGGTTCCCGTGATGACTGTACAGGCGCCACAGTCGCCAGAGGCGCAGCCCTCTTTGGTGCCGGTAAGTCGCATTTTGGTGCGTAGCCATTCGAGGATGCTCAAATTTGGGTCGACCTGGTCAACTTTTTCTATTCGACCGTTCAGAAGGAATTCGATCACGGTTCTCTCCGTCAGAGCTTTATTTACAGTGTTTTTCAGGTGCTTCCTGCCGTTTGGTGGCAGGTTTTCCGCAGTGTCTGGTGGTGTTTCTGCAAAAATCTGACCAATTGGTTGGTTTCGTGTTTTTTTCGGGTTTATTAACTATTGGCAAGCATATTGCTCGCTCTTGAAATGTTGATTGATTGGTCAGCTTATGGAATGGCCAGTCAGGTGAATCGAACGAACATGAGACTCTGTATGACTGCGGCGCTGCGCCTGAAACTGGAAAACATCGTCAAGGAATACCCGGGATGCCGGGCCAACGACGGTATTGATCTCACGGTCGAGGCTGGAGAGATCCATGCTTTGCTGGGCGAGAACGGCGCGGGCAAGAGCACCCTGATGAAAGTGATCTACGGTGTGGTGCAGCCGGACGAAGGCCGGATGCTCTGGAATGGGCATGAGGTGCGTGTGGAGAATCCCGCTCAGGCCCGAAGCATGGGCATTGGCATGGTGTTCCAGCACTTCTCACTGTTCGAGACGCTGACTGTGGCTGAGAACATAGCCCTCAGTCTTCCCCCGGAGGAAGCCCGTGATCGCGGTGCGCTTGATCAGCGGATCCGCGAGGTTTCTGAGCGCTATGGCATGGCGCTGGACCCACGGCGCTACGTCAGCACCCTGTCGGTCGGAGAACGCCAACGAGTGGAAATTGTGCGCTGCCTGATTCAGGAAACTACGTTGTTGATTCTTGATGAGCCGACATCGGTACTGACACCTCAGGAGGTGACTGCACTGTTCTCCACGTTGAGGCAGCTTGCAAAGGAAGGCTGCAGCATCCTGTTTATCAGTCACAAACTGGAGGAAGTGCGGAGCCTTTGTCACAACGCCACGGTATTGCGCCAGGGCCGAGTCAGTGGCGACTGTCAGCCTGCTGAGCTGTCTGCAGCAGAGATCGCGCGGATGATGGTGGGTGACGATACGCCGATTTCGACACAGGTCTCCACCGCAGAACCTGGTGATGTCCTGCTGGATGTGCGGAATCTGAACTGGAAGAGCAATGACCCGTTTGGTACCAGTCTTGACCAGGTCAGTCTTAACCTGAGGGAAGGTGAGATTGTGGGTATCGCGGGGGTGGCCGGCAACGGCCAGGACGAACTGCTCAAGGCGTTGTCCGGCGAGATTCGGACCGATTCGGGCTCGATGCGCTTTGCCGATACGGATCTGGGAAGCCTGGCTCCGGATCAGCGCCGCAAGCTGGGCGTGGCTATCGTGCCTGAGGAGCGGCTGGGGCGAGGCGCTGTGCCGGAGATGTCGCTGGCGGACAATGCCTTGCTGACGGCTTCTGGCCAGGGGCTGGTGGAGCGGGGAATGATTCGCTTCGGCAAAGTCAGAGAATTTTCCCGGGAAGTGATCCGCCGTTTCGGGGTTCGTTGTACCGGAGAAAACAGCGCCGCTGGCAGCTTGTCAGGCGGTAACCTGCAAAAGTACATCATCGGCCGTGAGGCCCTGCAAAATCCCCGGCTGCTGGTGGCATCCCACCCTACCTGGGGTGTGGATGTGGGGTCTGCGGTTGCTATCCATGAGGCTCTGGTCCGGCTCCGGGACGAGGGGGCGGCCATCGTGTTGATCTCTGAGGATCTTGATGAGCTGTACCAGCTCTGTAATCGCCTGGGCGCGCTGTGTCACGGTCGTCTGTCGCCGCTTGCACCAACGGCTGAGCTGAGTATCGAGCAGCTCGGGCAATGGATGGCTGGCGAATTCGAATCCGGGGAGGTGGCTCATGCTGCTGCTTGAGAAGCGCCCTGTTGATTCAACCCTGATGCGCTGGGCCTCGCCGGTACTGGCTTTGGTTCTGACGGTGATCACTGGCTTCGTGTTGTTCCTTGCGATGGGCAAGGACCCGGTGGATGGCCTGAAATTTTTCTTCATTACCCCCATCAGTGACCTGATCGGTCTGGCCGAGCTGGGGCTTAAAATGGCGCCTCTGCTGCTTTGTGCGGCGGGCCTGACGGTCTGTTACCGGGCCAAGCTCTGGAACATCGGCGCTGAGGGGCACTTCCTGATCGGTGCGCTCGGTGCCAGCGTAATGGCGGTGCAGCTTGTGGATAACTCCGGTTTCTGGGTGCTGCCCGTGGTATTGCTTGCGGGTGTGCTCGGGGCGATGGTCTGGGCCGCCATTGCGGCCGGGTTGAAAACCCACCTGCACTGCAATGAAATCCTGACCACCATCATGCTCAACTACATTGCACTGAATCTCCTGCTCTATGTGGTTCATGGGCCCCTGAAAGACCCATACGGCTTCGGCTTTCCCCAGTCCGTCATGTTTTCCGATTCCGCGTTGCTCCCGGCGCTTATTCCGGGCACCCGCCTGCACCTTGGGCTGGCGTTTGGCCTGCTGGCAGCAGTTGCCCTCTGGGTTCTGTTTGCTCGCAGCTTCATTGGTTTCCAGTTGAATGTGGTGGGGCAGGATCATCGCGCAGCGGCTTTTGCCGGTTTCGGAGCCCGTCGCCTGACCTGGTTCGCGTTCCTGATTGCGGGTGCTACCGCAGGACTGGCGGGGGCTTCGGAAGTGACTGGTCCGATCGGGCAACTCGTTCCCCAGGTCTCTCCGGGGTATGGCTATACCGCCATCATCGTGGTGTTTCTGGGCCGTATGCACGCGGTGGGCATTGTTGCCGCCAGCGCCCTGTTGGCACTGACGTTTATCGGCGGGGAAATGCTGCAAATCGCCATGAACATGCCAAAGGCAGTAACCGGATTGTTCCAGGGACTGCTGCTGTTCTATCTGCTTACCTGTGATGCCTTCATCCACTACCGCGTACGCCTGAAGCCGTCAGCGCACCAATCAACCAAGGCCGCCGTTACGGCGGCTCACGGGGAGGCTTGAAATGGAACTTCTGACCAACATACTGGCTGCGACTGTGGTGGCAGGAACCCCGCTGTTACTGGTAGCTCTTGGCGAACTGATCTGTGAGCGCTCGGGTGTTCTCAACCTGGGGCAGGAAGGGATGATGCTGATGGGCGCTGTGGCAGGATTCGCGGCCGCGCTTTCAAGTGGCAGCCTGGTCGTGGGGCTGGCTGCGGCTATTCTTGCCGGAATCGGAATGTCGCTGTTGTTTGCTTTCATGGCGGTAACACTGGCAGCGAACCAGTACGCAGCCGGATTGGCTCTGACCATTTTTGGCACCGGGCTGAGCGCCTTTTTGGGCGCGGGGTTTGTAGGCCAGTCTATTGACGGCTTCACCCGTGTTGCTATTCCACTGCTCAGCGATATCCCGGTTGTTGGGCGTGTCTTTTTTGATCAGGACCCGCTGGTCTACCTATCGTTGCTCATCTTTGCCTGCGTGGCTGTCTTCCTGCGTAAAACCCGGGGTGGGCTGCTGTTGCGCGCTGTGGGCGAATCACCGGAAGCTGCCAACGCAAACGGCCTGAAAGTACTGGTGGTCCGTTACCTGGCGGTGGCGTTTGGTGGCGGCATGGCGGGCCTGGCCGGTGCCTATCTGTCCCTCGCCTATACCCCGCTCTGGACCGAGAACATGACCGCCGGTCGCGGTTGGATCGCCCTTGCATTGGTGGTATTCGCCACCTGGCGTCCTGAGCGGGTGTTGCTGGGAGCATATCTGTTTGGCGCTGCCAGCATCCTGCATCTGGTGCTTCAGGGCCTGGGCTGGAAAAGCTCTACCGAGCTGCTGGCAATGCTGCCTTACCTGGTCACCATCCTGATGCTGGTTCTGCTGTCCTGGAACCCGGCGCGAACCCGTTTGAATACTCCCCTTTCCCTTGGCCAGCCCTACCGGCCGGGACGCTAATAAAAAACACCAACGTGCTCCAACAATGACTCAAAAAGAAAGTAACCAGAGAGGAATTACCATGAATGCATTTCGTAAAACGCTGATCGCTGGCTGTGTTGCTGCAGCTTCCTTTGCTCCTGCAGCCCATGCCGAAAAGTTCTTCGGCTCGTCCAGTATCTCCATCCTGCAGAGTAATCAGTATCAGGGCGTGCAGTTCGATGCTGGCGGTAATGGTGGTATGGAGTATGAAGCGACTTACTTCACCTTCGAAAACGCCACCGCCCATAACTGGGGCAGCACGTTCTTCTTCATTGACCGTGATCAGGGTCAGGGCGACGTGGAAGGCACTGACAATGTCTATGGTGAATTCGCGCCCAACCTCAGCACCAGTTGGCTGACCGGCGCCGATATGAGCTTTGGCCCGATCAAGGATGTGGTACTTGCCGGCCAATACGAGTTTGGTGGCGGCACTCAGGTCAACAACTACCTGACGGGTTTTGGTCTGGCCTGGGATGTTCCGGGCTTTATGTACTTCAACACCTCGTTCCTCTATGTAAACAACGAGCAGGTTAGCGACGATCTGCAGCTGACCGTTACCTGGGGTGCGCCGATTGAGGTGGGTCCGGCACGGTTCCTGATCGATGGTTATATCGACTGGTCAACCGCTGAAGACGACCACAAATCCGAGTTCCAGTTCACTCCGCAGATCAAGCTGGACGTGAGCAACTTCTGGGGCGAGCCTGGCGTTCTGTACGCTGGTGTTGAATACCAGTACTGGAACAACAAGTTCGGCCTGGGTGACACCCTGATTGACGATCAGAGCTCTGTCAGCGCCCTGGTGAAATTCCACTTTTGATCCATCGCAGGAGTCCGGCAGAATCATACTGTCGGACTCCTGATCAAATGGACAACAAGTGAGGCACGAATGACCAACAACTCAGTTGCAGAAAACCCGGTAAAAGAAACGGTGGATGAGAGCGCTCAAGGCCGCAAGTATCGACCGGGCCGGATCCGCGAGCGGAACAGGGAAAAGATTCTCGCAGCGGCAGAGGAAGAGTTTGCCTCTAACGGATACAAAGGGGCGACCATCCAGAATATCGCGGAAAGGGCAGGGTTGCCGAAGTCCAACGTGCTCTACTACTTCAGCAACAAGAAGAAGATGTACAGCGCCATGTTCGACGACATCCTGGGGCGCTGGAACAAGGTCTTCACCGAAATCCGGCCGGAGGACGATCCCGCTGAGGCGCTGGCCACGTTTATCCGTACCAAGGTTGAGATGTCGAGGCAGTTTCCTCTGGCATCCCGGTTGTTTGCCATGGAAATCATCCAGGGCGCGCCGTTTTTGATGGACCACCTGCGTACCAATATGCGGGAGTGGGTTCGGGGGCGGGCAGAAGTGATCCAGACCTGGATTGATGATGGACGAATGGCGCCGGTGGACCCGGTGCAACTGATCTTCCTGATCTGGTCATCTACACAACATTATGCCGACTTCCAGGTTCAGATCCTGATGGTCGAGAACAAGGCCGAGTATGAACAGCGTGATTTTGACCACGCGGCCGATTTCCTGACCGATGTGATCTTGCGGGGGTGCGGCCTCGAGAGCCCGAAATGACAGACGCTAACTCTTACCCGAGAGACATGGTGGGGTATGGTGAACATCCTCCCCACGCCCAGTGGCCCGACAATGCACGGGTTGCCGTCCAGTTTGTTCTGAATTACGAGGAAGGTGGGGAAAATTGCGTGCTCCATGGTGATGAGCATTCAGAAACGTTCCTCTCCGATATTGTGGGTGCTGAAGCCTACCGTGACCGGCACATGAGCCTGGAGTCACTGTACGAATACGGCTCCCGCGCGGGCGTATGGCGTATCCTCAAAGAGTTTCGCAAGCGAGAGCTGCCGCTGACCATTTTCGGTGTCACCATGGCTCTGGCCCGTAACCCGGATGTGGTGAAAGCCTTTGTGGCAGACGGCCACGAGATCGCTTGCCACGGCCAGCGCTGGATACACTACCAGGACATGAGTGAATCCGAAGAGCGGCGCCTCATGGAGCTGGCCATTGAACAGCACACCGAACTGACGGGTCAGCCTCCCCTTGGGTGGTATACCGGTCGGGACAGCCCCAATACCCGTCGCCTGGTGGTCGAGCAGGGCGGACTGGAATACGACAGTGATTACTACGGGGATGACCTGCCTTTCTGGACGACCGTAGAAACCTGTGACGGAGAGAAAAAGCCCCATCTCGTTGTTCCCTATACCCTCGAATCGAACGATATGAAGTTCTGCGCGCCCCAGGGATTCAATTCCGGAGAGCAGTTCTTCCAGTACCTGAAAGACAGCTTCGACGTTCTCTACGAAGAAGGTGCCGAGTCCCCGAAGATGATGTCCATTGGCCTGCATTGCCGGGTCGTGGGACGCCCGGGTCGATTCCGGGCCTTGCAGCGCTTTCTCGATCATATCCAGCAACACGACCAGGTGTGGGTGTGCCGGCGTATTGACATAGCGCGCCACTGGAAACAGGTCCACCCATACCAGCCCGACTGATACCGGAGTAACCAAATGAATGATGCCCTTGTGGCCCCTGTTGTTGAGGGACCTGAATTTACCCGTTTGGGGCTGAACCTGGCGGATGGCAGCCTTGGGGCGGAAGTGACTTGGGTAACCGATGAGTTTTTCGCTCCCAGGGAGTGCATGCTGAATCCCGATCAGCCGATGTTCTATCCGGATCGTTACGACGATCATGGTAAGTGGATGGACGGCTGGGAAACTCGTCGCCGCCGGACCACCGGCCACGATTGGTGCATCATCCGCCTCGCGATGCCGGGTGTCCTGATGGGGGTGGATTTCGATACCAGCTTTTTTACCGGGAACTTCCCTCCGGCAGCTGCCTTGGAGGCCTGCTTCTGTCCGGACGGCGAACCGGATGAAGCCAGCCAGTGGCAGCCACTGGTGCCGGCTACCGAACTGAAAGGTAACGACCACTGTTTCTGTGCCATTGAATCCGGCCAGCCGTGGACGCACCTGCGCCTGCATATCTACCCGGATGGCGGGCTGGCGCGTCTGCGGGTATACGGTAAACCCTTCTGCGACTGGAACACGCTCTCTGGCAGCGAAAGCCTGAACCTGCTGGCCCTTGAACACGGTGGCGATCAGGTGGCCTGGAGCGACGCTCATTATGGCGAACCCCGCAAACTGCTGCGGCCGGGTCGCGGTATCAACATGGGCGATGGCTGGGAAACCCGCCGGCGGAGAGAGCCTGGCAACGACTGGTGCATCCTTGCGCTGGGCCATAAGGGCATAGCTGAACGCCTCGAAGTGGATACCGCGCACTTCAAGGGTAACTTTCCGGGAGCCTGCTCTGTTCAGGCGGCCTGTGTGGAGGAAGGAGCCGCTACAGCCCAGTCGCTGATTACACAGAGTATGTTCTGGCACACGCTGATGGATGCGCAGCCGCTGACGGCTGACAGCATTCACCAGTTCACCGCGTTGAAAGACCTCGGAGCAATTACCCATATCCGGTTCAACATCATTCCGGATGGTGGTGTCAGTCGTGTTCGCCTGTTCGGGAAGCCGGTGTCATGACCGGGCCGCGGAACCTGGTGGCTGAGCCGCTGACGCGGGAGGCGTTTGCGCCGTTCGGGGAGGTGATCGATGCCCGGGGTGCCGATTCCTTTCCCATCAATCAGGGCCGAACCGAACGATTTCATGCCCTGGCAGCCGTGGAGCTGTTGGGAGAGGCCGAGGGGCTTCGGGGTATTCTTTCCATTTTTCGGGGACAGCCGCTGGAGCCTCTTGAGATCACATTGATGGAGCGCCACCCCCTTGGCAGCCAGGCCTTTGTAGCGATAAACGACGGAGCCTTCCTTGCGGTGGTGGCTCCGCCGGGCGAGTTTGATGAATCCGCTGTCAGGGTCTTCCTCGTTCGGGGAGATCAGGGCGTCAATTACCGGGCCGGTACCTGGCACGCACCCTTGCTGCCATTGAAACCAGACTCCGACTACCTGGTGGTAGACCGCCAGGGCCAGGGTAACAACTGTGACGAAGTGACCCTGGACACCCCAATCAAGCCAGTGATGCCGACCGGCTGAGCGTTCTTGATCGTCGCCAATGCCAGAAGACCACCCTCCAATAAAAACAACAGGGAACTTAGAAACCGGGGCCTGAGCCCGAGCGCTCACGTACCCATGTGACCTTTTGTGAGGAGAGAGTGTATGACGTGCAAGAAAGTGTCCGATGTACATGGGATAAAGAACGGTGTAGTGAAACGAGCCAGCTTGCTGTCCGGACTGGCCATGGCTGCAGGCCTGGTGATGTCTGCGGTATCTGCTCCGGCGTTGTCCGCTGAGCTTGAGAAGGTGTCGTTCCGCACCAACTGGTTCCCGCAGGCTGAGCACGGCGGTTGGTATTACGCGGACTCCCAGGGCACCTATGAGGACTATGGCCTGGACGTTGACATGAAGCCCGGAGGTCCCCAGGTTAACAATATCCAGCTGTTGCTGGGTGGCCGCGCCGATTTCGTGATGCTGCATTCCAGCGGCCAGATCCTCAATGCCATCGAAGAAGGCCTGCCCCTTGTGGCTCTGGCGGCTTTCTACCAGAAAGATCCGCAGATCATCATGACTCATCCGGGTGTGGGTAATGACAGCCTGGAAGACCTGAAGGGCAAGCCGATCCTGTTGTCGCAGGATGCTCACCAGTCTTTCTGGCCGTGGCTGAAGCAGACCTACGGTTACACCGATGAGCAGGTGCGTCCCTACACGTTCCAGATGGGTCCCTTCATTGCTGATCCGGAAGTTATCCAGCAGGCCTACGTGACCTCAGAAACCTTTGTCGTGAAGGAAGCAGGTATCGATCCCAACGTGTTCCTGCTGTCGGATCATGGCTGGAAGTCCTACTCCACGATGATCGTCACGACCCGGAAGACCCTGGAAGAGCGCCCTGAAGTGGCTCGCAAGTTTGTGGAAGCGACCATTGAGGGCTGGTACCAGTACCTTGAAGACCCGAGCGCCACGAACGAATACATCCATGAGCTCAATGAAAATCAGGGGCCGGATCAACTGGCCCACTCGCTTCGTGAAATGGACGAGCGTGGCATCCTGTTGTCTGGCGAGGCTCTGACCGATGGCATCGGCATCATGACGGATGAACGCTGGAAGGAAAGCTATGACCAGCTGGTGAGCCTCGGTCTGGTTGATGCCTCTGTGGACCCCACCGAAGGTTATACAACGGAGTTTGTTGGCACTGAGGCCATTCACGCCATCATGGCGAAATACCCGGATGTTTCCGGCGTATCGGCGGACTGAACAACAGTATGGCAACGGTGATGACCGACAGGGCCGAGGTCCGGGTACTACGCCCGGACTCTGCCCGCGAGGCGGTTACCCTGGCCCGGCAACATGGTGGAACCTATGTTGCCGGCGCCACCTGGTTGCAACCGTCTTGTGAACGGGGCCGGAACTGGCCCCCCTTCTTTATTGCCCTGGATGCCCGCTGGCCGGGCTTTCGGGGGCTTCAGGAAAGCCATCAAGGCCTGACCATCGGCGCGCTGACCACCCTCGATACTTTGTCTCATCATCCATTGATGAAGGAATATCTGCCCTGCCTGACCGGCCGCAACGGGCTGATGAACCTGCTGGCCGGGCCAGGTGTGCGCCGTCTGGGTACGCTGGGTGGAAACCTGATGGCCGGTGGCGACCTGACGGCACTGGCCTTTGCCCTGGATGCCCGGATTCAGCTCGTTGGCGATGATGATCCTCGGGGAGACCGGCTGGTCTGGCGCTATCCGGACTTGAAATCCACGGATCTGATCAGCGCTTTGGTTATTCCGGACTGTCGGCGCTGGCGTGTCGCAGTTGAGAAACTCGGACATCGGGAACGGTTCAGCCCCACTCGTGCCACGATTGCCTGTGTCTATGACGGAAACCGGTTCCGTATGGCGGTGTGTGGTGAAGGCGGGCCCGGCCGGCTTGAAATCAGCGAAGCCGCACTGAATGACGGGGCGGCTTCGTCCACCACCACCGCAGACTGGTACCAGGCCCTTGATGCGGAGCTGGAAGGCCTGGGGTGGCACGATGCCCGGTTGCGCCTGGCAATCCGCAGGGTGCTGGTTCATCAGCATGAGGAATTGAGCGATGGCGACTGAGACACCGGACCGGGTTGGCACCCTGGCAATGGCAACGGAGCCGGAACACGGGCCGGCAAAGGATCTGTATCGTCGGATCGATGGTCAACTGGATTATCCCACCGACCTGCTCGATACGCCGGGGCTGCTGCACGGTGCAATCCTTCGGAGTGCCCATGCCCACGCTAGGCTGATTCGGGTGGATGTCTCTCGGGCGCTGACCATGCCGGGGGTGCACGCCGTTGTTACCGCGGAAGACGTTCCCGGCCTGAACCGGTTCGGTATTGTAGTCCGGGATCAGCCGGTATTTTGTGAGGAGAGAGTCCGTTTTGAGGGCGATGCCATCGCCGCTGTTGCTGCGGATTCCCGGGCCGAAGCCCGTGCGGCCATGGCCGCGATTGACGTTGAATACGAGCCGCTGCCCCCGGTCACTGAAGCGGTGACGGCAGATCGGCAGCCTCCGCTCCATGACGGCGGCAACCTGATTGCGCAGGAAGTGCTGGATCGTGGCGATCTTGAAGCGGCCTTTGCCCGCTGCTCTTTCATTGTTGAAAACGAATACCGTACACCCCGGCAAATGCACGCCTTTATGGAAACCGAGGGCGGCGTCGCCATCCCGGATGCGGATGGTGGTATGACCTTCCGGGTGGGGTGCCAGTCCGGTCATCGGGACGTGGAACAACTGGCGGATATCCTGGGCCTGGAAACCGAAAAGGTCACCGTCGAAGCGATGGCGACCGGGGGAGCTTTCGGAGGCAAAGACGAACTGACGATTCAGCCAGCGGCGGGCATCCTTGCCCTGAAAACCGGGCGCCCGGTGATGATCCATCTTGATCGGTTTGAATCCTGTCTGGCGGGAATAAAGCGCCATCCGGTTTCCGTGAGGATGACCACGGGCTGTGACGCTGAAGGCAGGATTCTGGCCCACCAGGTGGAGGCGGTACTGGATACCGGTGCCTACGCCAGCCTTGGGCCTGCGGTGCTGGAGAACTTTCTTGATCATGCGACGGCTCCCCTATACCGGATCGAAGCCTACCGGGTTTTCGGGCGGTTGGTGTACACCAACAACGGACTATGTGGTGCCTTCCGGGGGTTTGGCGGTAATCAGGCCACCTTTGCCGTGGAGTCCCAGATGGATGCTCTGGCGGAAAAGCTGGGTATGTGCCCGCAGGACTTCCGCAGAACGAATTTGCGCAGTCTTGGAGACACGGGGAGCCGGGACCAACGAGTGCGCTGGACGGCCTCACCGGCAGAAGTGCTGGGGCTGGCGGCGGCCTCGCCGTTGTGGCGTTGGCAGGAAGATGTCGGAGGCCGCTGGCTCCAGGGCACAGGCATGGCCATGGGTAGCCAGGGCAATGGGCTGGGCGACGGGTTGCCAGACAGTGGTGGAGGGCGGATCTGCCTGACGTCCGAAGGCCGGTTTCGTATTGAATTTGGCTTTGCCGATTATGGTCAGAACATCAGCGATGCGATCAGCCGAATGGTGTGTCAGGGGCTCGAGTGCCATCCCGACGATGTAAACGTGGTACTGGGACGCTCGAAAGGACCGGATTCCGGGCCAACCAGTGCATCCCGGAGTTCGGTGCTGGTCCACAGTGTACTCTCCCGCGCGCTACCGCAGCTGAAAGCGGCTCTTTGCCAGCGCGCATCGGAACTGACCGGATTGGCCCAGGAGGCATTGAGCCCCGGGCCGGGAGGCATTTTCTATCGGCAGGAGAAAGTACTGGATTACCGGGAACTTGCCGGAAACACGGTTGCCGGTGATCTGGTTGTAGACGCGGACCTGGACTTTCCGGTGGCACCGGATCAGGGCCAGCCCGTTGGGCGTTATCTCCAGTTACTGATTGCCACCGTGGCCAGGGTCGAAGTTGACCGGCTCAGCGGGAGGGTGAAAGTCGTTGACCTGCACCATATCACCGCCGCCGGGAAGGTTATTTATCCTGCGGGCTATCTTGGCCAGATCGAAGGCGCTGCGGTCATGGGGCTGGGTATGGCGCTGACCGAGGACATGCCAATGCAGGACGGGTGTTATCAGGCAGACAATCTGGATCAGTATCTGATCCCGACCTTCCAGGATGCTCCAACGCAGCGTGTGGACGTTCTGGACGACACGGCGGACGACGACCCCTTCCCGGTCCGTGGAGTAGGTGAGCTGGGTATCGAGGCGGTGGCTCCGGCCATAACCGCGGCTATTGAGGCTGCCACCGGCGTTCGGGTGAATCGCTTGCCGGTGTCTCCGGGCGACCTGCTGGCGGAAATGGAAGCCAGGGAGAGCAGCCAATGAATGACACCATCTCGTTCAAACTGAATGGCGAAACCATAGCTTGCCCGGTGTCCGGGGCAGGTACTTTGCTGGATCTTCTTCGGGATACCGCCAGGCTTACATCGGCGCGACCGGGTTGCCGTATTGGCCGTTGTGGCGCCTGTACGGTGTTGCTGGATGGTGAGGCGGTGCCAGCCTGCCTGGTCATGACCTGGCAGTTGGCTGGTCGCCAGGTGGAGACAGTGGAGGGGTTGCAGGACGATCAGGACTTTCTGGTCGTCCGGGATGCCCTGGCCCGGGAAAGCGCCTTGCAATGTGGCTATTGTACCCCGGGTTTTGCGGTATCGCTGGTGTCAGGCATAAGACATCAGAGATCCGGACAGGAGACGGATCTGGGCGAGGCAATTGCCGGCAATCTGTGCCGATGTACCGGGTACGGCGGGCTTAGCCGGGCCATTCAACGACTGACAGATTCCTGTTGCCGTGAGGATGCCGCTGCAGGAAACGATAACGACTTTTCAGGAGACTAATGATGACGAGTGTCACCGGACAACACCGGACCCTGCTGTGTGCCGATGCGGCATTGCCGATGAGCAGTGGTAACCCGGTTATTCAGAACGGCGCCGTACTGGTTTGCGGGGAAACCATTGAAGCGGTCGGCCCGAAGGAGCAATTGCTCCAACAGGCGCCGGACGCCGAAGTGCGTGACTACGGCAGGGCCGTGCTGATGCCGGGGCTGATCAATACCCATAGCCATTCAGGCCTGCTTCGGGGGACCGCCGAGGAGCTGCCCGTGTGGGAATGGTTGCAGCAGTATATTGATCCTATGCACAGGGTTCTTCAGCCAGAGGAAGCCGAAGTGGCCTCGTGGCTGTGTTATGCCGAGAGCCTGCTTGCCGGCACGACCACATCAGTGGATATGTGGCGTTACATGGCAGGGTCTGCCAGGGCGGCCGAATCCCTGGGTAACCGGGTGGTGATGGTTCCCTACGTGGGAGACGCAGAAGGTCATGATTATTTTGATTCCCTGGATGATAACGAACAGCTGCTGAACCAATGGCATGGCGGTGCTGGCGGACGGGTCCAGGTGTGGGTCGGGCTGGAGCACCAGACCTATGCAACCGAGGCGGCCTGTCGCAGGGCTGTCGAGCTGTGCAATCACTTCCAGACTGGCTTGCACACCCATTCGAATGAGAGCCAGAGTGAAACACCGGACGCCCTCAGGCTCCACGGAATCAAGCCTGTCCGGGTATTGGAAAAACTGGGTTTGTTGTCGCCAGAACGGGTGCTGCTGGCCCACTGCGTATGGATTGATGACGATGAAATCCGCACGCTGGCGGACTACAACGTCGGCGTTGCCCATAATCCTTGCAGCAACATGAAACTGGCGAGTGGCTCTGCGCCGGTGGAAACGATGATCGAAGCCGGGATAGCCGTCGGTATCGGCACGGACGGCGAAAAAGAGAACAACAACCTCGATATGTTCGAGGAAATGAAATTCGCTTCCCTGCTGGCAAAACTGCGCAAGATGGACGCGGCGGCCTGGCCAACCTGGGATGTGCTCCGGGCGGCGACCATCGAAGGCGCCCGTGCCCTGGGGATGGACAGCCAGATCGGCTCGCTTGAGCCGGGCAAACAGGCCGATGTTATCGCTGTGCGGGCGGATACGGCCCGGATGACGCCGTTCATTGCATCCGGTCCGCTCCAGAATCTGCACTACAATCTCGTTCATTCTGTGTTGGGTGGCGACGTGCAGATGACCATGGTGGCCGGGAAAGTGGTTGCCGAGAACCAGATGCTCCTGAGTGGTGACATGGCAGAGTATATTGACCGGGCCAATATGGCTGCCGGACGACTGCTGAGTCGCCGTGACGAATGGTTTCGCCAGAACAGTCAGGCGACTGTGAGCGTCTGATCAGGAAACCGGAAGGAGTGTCTAGTCCTGAAATAGGTTTACACCTATTTCTATTGAAACGCCCGGTGCACCGCATCGGGCGTTTTGTATTTCAGCGCTAGATGAGGTCGCCTCGTGTTATAGATTTGCACGGACTGATCGACCATCTTTCGCGCTTCAGCCAG
>NZ_VTUU01000097.1 GCF_008370345.1 Marinobacter salinexigens
TTTGATCGTTCATCAAATCGAAACGCTTGTTTCTGTACACTGCTAACCCACAATGTGGTTAGTCAGTTAATATGGTGGAGCTAGGCAGGATCGAACTGCCGACCTCCTGCGTGCAAGGCAGGCGCTCTCCCAGCTGAGCTATAGCCCCGTCTGCTTGTCCAGCCTGCGTCACTCGTCGTTGCAGTATTCGTTCGCTTCAGTCATGACCCATCGAGGGTCACTCCTTTACTCACTTCACACTGCGCCTAGATTGACACACTCTGTCCTGCGCATCCGCGATCGCCGATACCCTGGCGTTACACTAAGAATTATTCAGATCCAGGCATCGAAGGGCGCCGCATAGCCTGCTATGCAAGTCATTCGATAACGCCGAGCTGGATAATTCTGGTGGGTCTGGGTGGACTTGAACCACCGACCTCACCCTTATCAGGGGTGCGCTCTAACCACCTGAGCTACAGACCCAATGGTACGGGCCTGATAGACCCTATGCTCTCTTTATTAGCCAACCAAGTAATTCGTGTGGACTCT
>NZ_VTUU01000098.1 GCF_008370345.1 Marinobacter salinexigens
CTTGATCGTTCATCAAACCGAAACGCTTGTTTCTGTACACTGCTAACCCACAATGTGGTTAGTCAGTTAATATGGTGGAGCTAGGCAGGATCGAACTGCCGACCTCCTGCGTGCAAGGCAGGCGCTCTCCCAGCTGAGCTATAGCCCCAGAACTTGTCCAGCTTTCGTTACTCGTCGTTGCAGTATTCATTCGCTTCAGTCATGACCCATCGAGGGTCACTCCTTTACTCATTTCACACTGCGCCTAGATTAACAAAATCTGTCCTGCGCTCTGCTTTCGCCTCCTGGACCAGAATTTTTCTGATCTAGGCGCTTTCAAGTGAAGTGTGCTGGTGCACACGAGCTTGGAAGCAACGACGAGCAGTGAAATTCTGGTGGGTCTGGGTGGACTTGAACCACCGACCTCACCCTTATCAGGGGTGCGCTCTAACCACCTGAGCTACAGACCCAATGGTACGGGCCTGACAGACCCTATGCTCTCTTTATTAGCCAACCAAGTAATTCGTGTGGACTCT
>NZ_VTUU01000099.1 GCF_008370345.1 Marinobacter salinexigens
GTGACCCCTCCCCCTGCCTATTTATTCAGTGTGTTCCACGGCTTAGTTCAGAAAAGCTTTTCTCTCTTGTTCTCGAGCTSTAGTCCCAGTCCACTACAAAGGTGTTGGAGTCCKGKTATTCTTGCTGGTGYGCATCCTCTCTTTCAGCCWCCAAKTTTGYTTTACTCYAGAGCTGAATGCCAACCTCTTGYYTGTGGTGACCAAACCCAACCGTTYTTCACCTCCCCGTGGAYAAGGYTTCCCACAAGTATTCTTGGCCRTGTACTACTTGTTCCATGCTCGGCAA
>NZ_VTUU01000100.1 GCF_008370345.1 Marinobacter salinexigens
CATGCATCTGCATGGTAAGGTAGTCAGGCCATGCCCGGTTCGATGACTTATCCTTAATTCCTTAGTATTCTTGGACATTATACCATGAAAATCCTTCTGTGCCCACCCTCCCAGCCACTGGCCTGGCAGCCGTCGTGGGCGTCCGACAAGTACTTGCCGACGAGGCCCCTCGCCACGAACCCGCCCGCGCGCTCCCGTGGCTGCGGCGGCGTCGGCGTCGGCGTCGGCAGCGACCACGCCGCCGCGAAGCCGTGGTCCGACGGTGGCCCGCACGCCAGCTGCTGCTCCCTGTCGTCCTCGGCGATGGTGTCCAGGCTCCTCGGCACCTTCTTCCTCCTCTGCCGCATGACCGACACCACCTGCGGCGGCGCCACCTCCGTCATGAACCTCGCCGCCACGTGCGCCTGCGCCATATGATCGAGATAGGAGATGACACGACAAACACACACAATATAGGAGATGGCAGGGTATCTCTACTTGTGTATGACTGTGTGTGCACGTCTTTGTTG
>NZ_VTUU01000101.1 GCF_008370345.1 Marinobacter salinexigens
CCTAACTATAGACGCTATGCTCATTACATTTCACTGGACAAAATTATTACATACATCTCCTGATGCATCGTCAGTACACTCCGTTCCTAGAATTCCGCACGGAAAAAATCTCGCCATATATTACACACACGTACGAAGGTGAAGTACGTAGCAGGATCGGAGCTGGCACTGATAATCAGTAGTCGTCGTAATCGTCGTTGTTCCTGTTGAGGAACCGCCTGACAGCTC
>NZ_VTUU01000102.1 GCF_008370345.1 Marinobacter salinexigens
CCGTCTGGCCGCTTCGTCATCGGCGGACCTCACGGCGATGCTGGACTCACTGGCCGCAAGATCATCATTGACACCTACGGTGGCTGGGGAGCCCATGGTGGTGGCGCTTTCTCCGGCAAGGACCCRACCAAGGTKGACCGCAGCGGRGCCTAYGTCGCGAGGCAGGCTGCCAAGAGCATCGTCGCCRSCGGCCTYGCYCGCCGCGCCATYGTCCAGGTSTCYTACGCCATCGGCGTGCCCGAGCCCCGTTCGGTGTTCGTGGACACGTACGGCACCGGCGCGATCCCCGACAAGGAGRTCCTGAAGATCGTGAAGGAGAACTTCGACTTCAGGCYCGGCATGATCATCATCAACCTCGACCTCAAGAAAGGCGGCAACGGSCGCYACCTCAAGACGGCGGCCTACGGGCACTTTGGGAGGGACGACCCCGACTYCACCTGGGAGGTGGTGAAGCCCCTCAAGGCGGAGAAGCCGTCTTCTGCATGAGGCGCCTCCTCTGTTT
>NZ_VTUU01000104.1 GCF_008370345.1 Marinobacter salinexigens
GGGCACGGACGGACGGTGTGATGTCAACAGGAAAAACGCSAAGGTTGTKACTATYGACAGCTAYGAAGATGTACCAGCGAACRRTGAGAARAGTCTGCAGAAGGCAGTTGCRAAYCAGCCYRTCAGTGTYGCAATTGAGGCTGSTGGCASAGCRTTTCAGCTCTACARCTCGGGTATCTTCACWGGAASCTGTGGAACAGCGYTGGACCATGGTGTCACGGCCGTCGGCTACGGSACAGAGAACGGCAAGGACTACTGGATCGTGAAGAACTCATGGGGCAGCAGCTGGGGCGAGTCCGGGTACGTGAGGATGGAGCGCAACATCAAGGCGTCCAGCGGCAAGTGCGGTATCGCGGTTGAGCCGTCATACCCGTTGAAGGATGGCGCCAACCCGCCGAACCCTGGCCCCAGCCCGCCGTCCCCGACCCCGGCGCCCGCCGTGTGCGACAACTACTACTCGTGCCCTGACAGCACCACCTGCTGCTGTATCTACGAG
>NZ_VTUU01000105.1 GCF_008370345.1 Marinobacter salinexigens
CTCAGCGCCACAGTGGAGTATGAGGAAACGGGATGGTATGATGGTCAGATATGGGTTAAAACTCCAGAAGTTTTAGCTCGTGATCGGCTTCTAGGCTCATTTTCTGTCAAGCCTGTGCTAAACAGGGTGAAGTTCACCTTGGTGGGTCTGGCAGGCTCCCTGATCCTTTGCATTCTTCTGTACGTGAACACGGAAACCCCAAAGGAACCTTATGGAAATACCGGTGGAAGGTCTATCCCGGGAGTGTACAGCGACGCTGCTGCAAGGTCGTTTGAGCCCGATGCATTCTGTGGAGAACCTGATTTGTCGTAGCATCGTAAAGCGTGGAGCATGGAAGGTTTGTAGATGGCGGTATATGGTCTCACAGGGTATATACGGGGGTTTCTGTACGGGGTTTCTGATCCATCAAACTAGGGTAATGTAAATATTTGGCCACACCCACACTAGTATCGACATTTTAGACGCAAGCCTCTTATGAAAATTTATCCTGATG
>NZ_VTUU01000106.1 GCF_008370345.1 Marinobacter salinexigens
GAGCTTTTTATCTAAACCCCAGAAGACCTGAACAATACTGGGGGTTGCGGAGGTAACAGGGTCTGAARAATCACCACCWGGAGGAGAGACGGCTCCAACAATTGTGACACTGCCAKTCCTGTCTGGACTTCCCAGRCATTTYACCTTACCAGCACGTTCATAAAAGGATGCCAAACGYGCAGCCAAGTAAGCTGGGTAACCACTATCAGCAGGCATTTCAGCCAAACGCCCTGAGATCTCACGCAAWSCCYCAGCCCAYCGKGAGGTGGAGTCAGCCATCATACTRACGTTGTAGCCCATATCACGRAAATACTCRGCAATTGTAMTT
>NZ_VTUU01000107.1 GCF_008370345.1 Marinobacter salinexigens
ACCATTGCTGAGCAATTCAGCGTAGAGGCCATGCCAACATTCCTGTTCATGAGGGAGGGCGACGTCAAGGACAGGGTCGTTGGCGCAGCAAAGGAAGAGCTAGCAAGGAAGCTTGAACTACACATGGCCTCGTAGATCAGTGATGCCGTAATGTAGTATTCGCCTAAATAAGAGGACGCCTCGCCTCAACTYTGAGAAAACTAGTGCTTYTGTGATACGGTAAATCGTATGAGAGAGTGCCCCCTTTGGTGGTACTTCTTCGTATGTAGTATCAACTCCTGTCTTAATA
>NZ_VTUU01000108.1 GCF_008370345.1 Marinobacter salinexigens
CAACGCTCTGTTGCCGATTCGATTGTCGTCGCTGTTGTGTGCTTCAACGCTCTGTTGCCGATTCGATTGTCGTCGCTGTTGTGTGCTTCGCTGCGTGCTCGCCGAGTGTTATCGGTTGTACCTCAACACTCGTGCTTGTCGCTGGCTTGCGCTAACGCTCATGCGCCTGCCGCTTGTCACTGCGTCGCACTCGCTCTTCGTCCATCGGGCTTCACGCGTGCTCGCGTTAGTCGTCGAGCTGTTGAACCCGTCCTYCCTTGCWCGTGACTTYGTCRTYGCCAGAGCCCTCACTRGATTYGTGTCCTCGCCAGCTYGCTCTAGACACAATCTCGTCGTCGTTCCGTGTGTCATCAAGAAATCCCAAGAATCGGGTGAAGACAAAGCTAGCAGCGTGATATTCACCAAGTGCTCGACAACAGCTTGAAAAAGTCGTCAATCGTCATCTTTGTCTATGCCAAGCCCCCAAGCCGTGAAGACACTCT
>NZ_VTUU01000109.1 GCF_008370345.1 Marinobacter salinexigens
CTTTCTCCTCTTACCACCAGTCACACGACGCAAGCCTCCTCCCTTTCTCTATCCAACCATGGCTGCCACCATGGSCCTCTCCTCCCCTTCACTCGCCGGCAAGGCTGTGAAACTCGCCCCTTCAGTCTCCAACATCGTAGGCGAGGGCAGGATCACCATGCGCAAGAGCGTCGCCAGGGGCAAGCCCGTCGTCTCTGACAGCCCCTGGTACGGCCCCGACCGTGTCAAGTACYTSGGCCCCTTCTCCGGYGAGCCYCCMTCCTACCTSACCGGCGAATTCCCMGGCGACTACGGGTGGGACACYGCCGGCCTCTCGGCCGACCCCGARACCTTYGCCAAGAACCGYGAGCTCGAGGTSATCCACTGCMGGTGGGCCATGCTSGGCGCYCTYGGCTGCGTCTTCCCSGAGCTTCTSGCMCGCAACGGSGTCAAGTTCGGCGAGGCCGTCTGGTTCAAGGCTGGTGCCCAGATCTTCAGCGAGG
>NZ_VTUU01000110.1 GCF_008370345.1 Marinobacter salinexigens
TATATTGCCCCTCCTCTCCCAGGTTACACCTCCGAGCTCATTCACTCAGGATGAAACCAGATATTTGACAGACCGCATACAGAATGGTGGCACAGAAGTTGTGGAGGCAAAGGCTGGATCAGGCTCCGCGACTCTGTCAATGGCTTTTGCTGCTTCTAAATTCGCTGACGCATGCTTGCGAGCTATGCGGGGCGAAGCTGGAATCGTGGAATGCTCATATGTTGCATCCGAGGTGACAGAACTGCCGTTCTTTGCAACGAAAGTGAGGCTTGGCCGTGGTGGAGCCGAGGAGATCCTCCCGCTTGGCCCTTTGAATGATTTCGAGAGAGCTGGTCTGGAAGCGGCAAAGAAGGAACTGG
>NZ_VTUU01000021.1 GCF_008370345.1 Marinobacter salinexigens
GGTTGACAAGGTCGGGATTCGATGTAGAATACGCGGCCTTGATTGAGCAGAGGCTCAACGCTCTTTAAAAAGTTAACCAAGTAATTCGTGTGGGCGCTGACTGGGGTATTTCGGRCACGAAATATCGAGACAGCGACTCGTCGAAATTGAGTTTTGTCTTGAGCAAGAATTAAGAACTTTCGGGTTCTTGTATGATTTAAACTGAAGAGTTTGATCATGGCTCAGATTGAACGCTGGCGGCAGGCTTAACACATGCAAGTCGAGCGGTAACAGGGGGTGCTTGCACYCCGCTGACGAGCGGCGGACGGGTGAGTAATGCTTAGGAATCTGCCCAGTAGTGGGGGATAGCCCGGGGAAACCCGGATTAATACCGCATACGTCCTACGGGAGAAAGCAGGGGATCTTCGGACCTTGCGCTATTGGATGAGCCTAAGTCGGATTAGCTAGTTGGTGGGGTAAAGGCTCACCAAGGCGACGATCCGTAGCTGGTCTGAGAGGATGATCAGCCACATCGGGACTGAGACACGGCCCGAACTCCTACGGGAGGCAGCAGTGGGGAATATTGGACAATGGGGGCAACCCTGATCCAGCCATGCCGCGTGTGTGAAGAAGGCTTTCGGGTTGTAAAGCACTTTCAGTAAGGAGGAAGGCCTTGTCGCTAATATCGGCAAGGATTGACGTTACTTRCAGAAGAAGCACCGGCTAACTCCGTGCCAGCAGCCGCGGTAATACGGAGGGTGCAAGCGTTAATCGGAATTACTGGGCGTAAAGCGCGCGTAGGTGGTTTGATAAGCGAGATGTGAAAGCCCYGGGCTTAACCTGGGAACGGCATTTCGAACTGTCAGGCTAGAGTGTGGTAGAGGGTAGTGGAATTTCCTGTGTAGCGGTGAAATGCGTAGATATAGGAAGGAACACCAGTGGCGAAGGCGGCTACCTGGACCAACACTGACACTGAGGTGCGAAAGCGTGGGGAGCAAACAGGATTAGATACCCTGGTAGTCCACGCCGTAAACGATGTCTACTAGCCGTTGGGACTCTTGAAGTCTTAGTGGCGCAGCTAACGCACTAAGTAGACCGCCTGGGGAGTACGGCCGCAAGGTTAAAACTCAAATGAATTGACGGGGGCCCGCACAAGCGGTGGAGCATGTGGTTTAATTCGACGCAACGCGAAGAACCTTACCTGGCCTTGACATCCTGCGAACTTTCTAGAGATAGATTGGTGCCTTCGGGAACGCAGTGACAGGTGCTGCATGGCCGTCGTCAGCTCGTGTCGTGAGATGTTGGGTTAAGTCCCGTAACGAGCGCAACCCCTATCCCTAGTTGCTAGCAGTTCGGCTGAGAACTCTAGGGAGACTGCCGGTGACAAACCGGAGGAAGGTGGGGATGACGTCAGGTCATCATGGCCCTTACGGCCAGGGCTACACACGTGCTACAATGGTACGTACAGAGGGCTGCAAACCCGCGAGGGGGAGCCAATCTCACAAAACGTATCGTAGTCCGGATCGCAGTCTGCAACTCGACTGCGTGAAGTCGGAATCGCTAGTAATCGCGAATCAGAATGTCGCGGTGAATACGTTCCCGGGCCTTGTACACACCGCCCGTCACACCATGGGAGTGGATTGCACCAGAAGTGGTTAGTCTAACCTTCGGGAGGACGATCACCACGGTGTGGTTCATGACTGGGGTGAAGTCGTAACAAGGTAGCCGTAGGGGAACCTGCGGCTGGATCACCTCCTTAAACGAAGCCGAGATCCTCGGTCAGAGTCCACACGAATTACTTGGTTGGCTAATAAAGAGAGCATAGGGTCTRTCAGGCCCGTACCATTGGGTCTGTAGCTCAGGTGGTTAGAGCGCACCCCTGATAAGGGTGAGGTCGGTGGTTCAAGTCCACCCAGACCCACCAGAATT
>NZ_VTUU01000111.1 GCF_008370345.1 Marinobacter salinexigens
CACGACTCATGACACGAACAGCAGATACTTTGACAACCTCCATATGGAGAGGGCACCAGACGACGCAGGCACATCGGCAGCTTAAACGACCCATGACTTACTGACCACCACGGAGACGGAGCACAAGGTGGAGGGTGCTCTCCTTTTGGATGTTGTAGTCTGCTAGGGTGCGGCCATCCTCCAGCTGTTTGCCGGCGAAGATCAGACGCTGCTGGTCCGGGGGGATGCCCTCCTTGTCCTGGATCTTCGCCTTCACATTGTCGATGGTGTCCGAGCTCTCAACCTCCAGGGTTATGGTTTTTCCAGTCAGGGTCTTCACAAAGATCTGCATACCACCCCTGAGGCGGAGAACAAGGTGAAGGGTACTCTCCTTCTGGATGTTGTAGTCCGCGAGGGTGCGACCATCCTCCAGCTGCTTGCCAGCAAAGATCAGACGCTGCTGGTCCGGGGGGATGCCCTCCTTGTCCTGG
>NZ_VTUU01000112.1 GCF_008370345.1 Marinobacter salinexigens
GAGAAGCAGTCGCCATGTCTGGCATCATCCACAAGATCGAGGAGAAGCTCCACATGGGGGGCGACCACAAGAATAAGGAGGAGGAGCACCACAAGAAGGCCGAGGAGCACCACAAGAAGGAGGAGGGGGAGCACCACAAGAAGGACGGCGGGGAGCACAAGGAAGGCATCGTGGAGAAGATCAAGGACAAGATCACCGGCGAGCACGGCGACAAGTCCGGCGACCACAAGGAGAAGAAGGACAAGAAGAAGAAGGATAAGAAGAAGCACGGCGAGGGCCACGACCACGACGGCGGCCACAGTAGCAGCAGCAGCGACAGCGACTGAGATCTGGTGTC
>NZ_VTUU01000113.1 GCF_008370345.1 Marinobacter salinexigens
GCTAGCTTGCCAATTGCCATTGCACTGCGCGCGCGCACCTCACATCCGCCGCCAGCAGGTGCCACCGCCATCTCTGCTTTCTCTCTCTCTCTCTCTCTCTCTCTCTCAAGCAACGCCCGCCTGCCCGCCCGCCATGGCGACCATAGCCACGATGGCCCTGCTGAAGCCCGCCAGGATCGTGGCGCGGTCGGCGCCGCCGTCCACCAGCGGCAGCGTCTCGCTGCGCGTCCCGGCGCGGGCCAAGAAGGCCGCGGTGTCCGTGTCCGTGTCGTCCGCGCTGGCGGGCGCCTTCTTCTCGGCGCTGGCGTCGTCGGACGCGGCGCTGGCGGCGCAGCGCGTGGCGGACGTGGCGGCGGCGGCCGACGCCGGGAGCGACAACCGCGGGCAGCTGCTGCTCTTCGTGGTGGCGCCCGCCATCGGGTGGGTGCTCTACAACATCCTGCAGCCGGCGCTGAACCAGCTCAACC
>NZ_VTUU01000114.1 GCF_008370345.1 Marinobacter salinexigens
CGGGGCCTTCTTCTTCCTACCAATCTCAACACCATAGTGCTGGAGGTACCATTGCTTGAAGGGGGCAGCATCAACCTGGACAATGGCACTTTTCACCAGGGTCTGTGTCCTCACAAGTTCATTATTCGAGGCATTGTACACGACATCAAGGATACGAGTCTTTCGGGTCACAGCCTCACTCCCCCAAGAGTAATTGCCAGTATCCAGACGGAGGGCCCTCCACTTCACATTTCCTCCACGAACACGAACCCTTCTGACAGTCTTGTTGCTAGAAAGCTTTGTATTTGCCGGCTGCCGGCCCAACTCATACTTCCTCTTCTTCCTCCAGGCCTTCTTCTTCCCTCCCGTTGCGCGTCTCTTGTGCATGGAGTCTCGAGAGATACCCATCTTGGCGGAGACGAGGAGGACCTCTCTTTCTCTTCTCTCTCTTCCCCTCTTGGAACTTCGCCGCCGCCTGCTCCCC
>NZ_VTUU01000115.1 GCF_008370345.1 Marinobacter salinexigens
GGGGCCTTCTTCTTCCTACCAATCTCAACACCATAGTGCTGGAGGTACCATTGCTTGAAGGGGGCAGCATCAACCTGGACAATGGCACTTTTCACCAGGGTCTGTGTCCTCACAAGTTCATTATTCGAGGCATTGTACACGACATCAAGGATACGAGTCTTTCGGGTCACAGCCTCACTCCCCCAAGAGTAATTGCCAGTATCCAGACGGAGGGCCCTCCACTTCACATTTCCTCCACGAACACGAACCCTTCTGACAGTCTTGTTGCTAGAAAGCTTTGTATTTGCCGGCTGCCGGCCCAACTCATACTTTCTCTTCTTCCTCCAGGCCTTCTTCTTCCCTCCCGTTGCGCGTCTCTTGTGCATGGAGTCTCGAGAGATACCCATCTTGGCGGAGACGAGGAGGACCTCTCTTTCTCTTCTCTCTCTTCCCCTCTTGGAACTTCGCCGCCGCCTGCTCCCCC
>NZ_VTUU01000116.1 GCF_008370345.1 Marinobacter salinexigens
CCTGGTTGATGAGGCCAGCACAGCCTTGAGCTGGGTAGGGGTCGGAGCACTTCCTAGGCTAGCCTTGATGTCCCCAATCAGTTCTTCATAGGGACTAGGCTTAGTGACGGCAGGCTTGTCATTAGGGATTTCTTTTGCTGAACCATTAGTGCTTCCATCTTTGTGGGTTGCCTGTTTCATCTTCTTCTCAGTCTCCTCAGTCGACAGCATCACCATTTCAGCAGTTGCTGCACTCAGCTGCTCTTGCATGCGCTGCTTCGCAGCCTCAATTGAAGTGTCAGTCTGCC
>NZ_VTUU01000117.1 GCF_008370345.1 Marinobacter salinexigens
TGCACTTCCCACCAAAAGCCTCAATGGCCTGAACCAGAAGGGTCTGGGCACCCTCATCTGGCACAGCAACTGCAAGGTACTTCTTGTTCTTCACAACCTCTTTGGTGAATCCCTTACCCACACCACCAAAGAGAGCCTCCAGGAGAGCATTCATCACGTCCTGGGGAGGAAGGGTTGATGAGGCCAGCACAGCCTTGAGCTGGGTAGGGGTCGGAGCACTTCCTAGGCTAGCCTTGATGTCCCCAATCAGTTCTTCATAGGGACTAGGCTTAGTGACGGCAGGCTTGTCATTAGGGATTTCTTTTGCTGAACCATTAGTGCTTCCATCTTTGTGGGTTGCCTGTTTCATCTTCTTCTCAGTCTCCTCAGTCGACAGCATCACCATTTCAGCAGTTGCTGCACTCAGCTGCTCTTGCATGCGCTGCTTCGCAGCCTCAATTGAAGTGTCAGTCTGCC
>NZ_VTUU01000118.1 GCF_008370345.1 Marinobacter salinexigens
GAAGAAGAAAAAGGAGGCCCTTAAGGAGAAGTTTGAAGGCCTCTGCAAGGTGATCAAGGAAGTTTTGGGTGACAAGGTGGAAAAGGTCGTGGTGTCTGATCGTGTGGTTGACTCTCCCTGCTGTTTGGTCACTGGTGAATATGGTTGGACAGCAAATATGGAAAGGATCATGAAGGCACAGGCACTGAGGGATTCTAGCATGGCAGGCTATATGTCCTCGAAGAAAACAATGGAAATCAACCCTGAGAACCCCATCATGGAGGAGTTGAGGAAGAGAGCAGAGGTGGACAAGAATGATAAGTCAGTTAAGGACCTTGTGCTGCTGCTGTTTGAGACTGCCCTGCTCACCTCAGGTTTCAGTCTCGAGGACCCGAACACCTTTGGCACCAGGATCCACAGGATGCTCAAGTTGGGGTTGAGTATCGATGAGGATGATACCGCCGGTGATGCTGA
>NZ_VTUU01000119.1 GCF_008370345.1 Marinobacter salinexigens
TCTCTCGCTGGCTTAGAGCCATTTGAAGAGAATGCCACCATGGGCGGCGAAGAAGGGGGCGAAGACAAGGGATTCAACCGCCATAAGCTTGTGAGCGCGACCGGCGACATGACTCGCGGCAACCTTGAGAGGATCTCCAATGGTGTCACCAATGACAGCCGCCTTGTGAGGGTCAGAACCTTTTGGGCCAAGGGTCCTGGCATGCTCTGAAACTCCAG
>NZ_VTUU01000120.1 GCF_008370345.1 Marinobacter salinexigens
GTACATGTGAGCAATCTCAGGGACAAGAGGATCATCAGGGTTTGGGTCCGTGAGCAGTGAGCAGATTGACAGGAGAACCTTTGAGATAGTTAAAGCAGGGCTCCACTGTTCCTTAAGAATCCTAGGGCTGCTCTGCTCGGGGTCAGGGATCAGCCACACGTACGTACATACACGCTTCTATTGTCTCCAATCACATCRCCGGAAAATTTTCTTTCTTTTTTTCTGTAACAATCACATGACTCCGTCGTCGCAAGAACAACAAGGGTGGCATGGCATGGCAAAGGTGTTTTCGTCGACATCACAGCAGGCTCTCTCGATCACATCTCACACCGTGTAGTTCTGCTGGATGGTGTCGATGTCCAGGCCCTTGAGCTTGACCACCGACTCCACGTGGCCCTTGAGGGTGTTGAGCTCCCGCAGCCTCGCGATCTCGGCGCGCCTCTT
>NZ_VTUU01000121.1 GCF_008370345.1 Marinobacter salinexigens
CC
Source organism: Marinobacter salinexigens (assembly GCF_008370345.1). GTDB lineage: Bacteria > Pseudomonadota > Gammaproteobacteria > Pseudomonadales > Oleiphilaceae > Marinobacter > Marinobacter salinexigens. The sequence continues at coordinate 3 of NZ_VTUU01000121.1, forward strand.
TAGGGCTGCTCTGCTCGGGGTCAGGGATCAGCCACACGTACGTACATACACGCTTCTATTGTCTCCAATCACATCACCGGAAAATTTTCTTTCTTTTTTTCTGTAACAATCACATGACTCCGTCGTCGCAAGAACAACAAGGGTGGCATGGCATGGCAAAGGTGTTTTCGTCGACATCACAGCAGGCTCTCTCGATCACATCTCACACCGTGTAGTTCTGCTGGATGGTGTCGATGTCCAGGCCCTTGAGCTTGACCACCGACTCCACGTGGCCCTTGAGGGTGTTGAGCTCCCGCAGCCTCGCGATCTCGGCGCGCCTCTTGGCCTGCTCCGCGATCTCGGACAGCTCGCGGTAGCTGTTCTTGTCGTGGAACAGCGTGCTGGTGGCGGCCTCCGGCGGCTGGAGCCCGTGCAGCGTCCTCTGCGCGGTGGCCCACTGCGC
>NZ_VTUU01000122.1 GCF_008370345.1 Marinobacter salinexigens
ATCACCTCAGGCAGGTTTTCTCCACACAGATGGGTTTGAGCGACCAGGACATTGTTGCGCTTTCTGGTGGTCACACCCTGGGAAGATGCCACAAGGACAGGTCTGGATTTGAGGGAGCCTGGACGTCCAACCCTTTGATCTTTGACAACTCTTACTTCAAGGAGCTTCTGAGCGGAGAGAAGGAAGGCCTTCTGCAGCTACCAAGTGACAAAGCCCTCCTCTCTGATCCATCCTTCCGCCCACTTGTTGACAAATACGCAGCGGACGAGGATGCTTTCTTTGCTGACTACGCCGAGGCCCACCTGAAGCTTTCAGAATTGGGATTTGCTGAGGCGTAAAGTGAGAGAGAACGAACCAGAAGAGTGTGGTGGTTGTCGTCGGCCGGCAGGCCTTGTGTTTTTGTTGTCTGCTTTTCTCTTGAATGAAGATGTGATGAACTCTG
>NZ_VTUU01000123.1 GCF_008370345.1 Marinobacter salinexigens
CTTGGATATTGTATTAGCTTAGTTTGTAGTATGCTATTACACACGACTCTAGCTATAGCTCGCTCATATACAAACCATCACATGATATATAGATACACATACGCATGCATCATGCATGCACATATATATAGTATGTAGTAATCTATAATACTTAATTACACGCACGCGCGCTATCTCTCGATCGTGAAGAAGAGAGATTGCTAGCTTTATTCCGGTCCGATGATGATATGGACGCACACATATATTTATACATAGATCCTTGGTTCTACAATACGTTGACAGTAATCTGTATATATGCTTCGCGTAGTGGTTTTGGTTGGTTCTTATTGTCTTCACCGCCGTCGTCGTCGTGGTGGATGACGACGAGTCGCCGCCGTCGCCGACGCCATGATCAGAACAGGAACGCCGTCGGCGCGAACGCTGGCAGGGACGACGCGCCCTC
>NZ_VTUU01000124.1 GCF_008370345.1 Marinobacter salinexigens
GCGTCGTCCGTGTCGGGATGCATCTCCTACGTCCGCACCGGTGGGTCGGTCCCCCCGAGCTGCTGCAGTGGAGTGAAGAGTCTCGCCGGGTCCGCGAAGACCACCACCGACCGCCGTGCCGTGTGCAACTGCCTCAAGAGCACGGCCGCCAGTATTTCCGGCCTCAAGCCCGCCCTTGCCGCCGGCCTCCCTGGCAAGTGTGGCGTCAGAATCCCCTACACCATCAGCCCCTCCACCGACTGCTCTAAGGTAAGTTAAGTTCTTCTTTGGAAGACTATTTATCTCCCATGCAGCTACTAGAGTATATGCTACATAGTTGATCGTTGAGACTTGAGAATAAGGTGGAAGCTGCTCCTTATCGTGGTTTGTGTGTGGGGAGCTGTCTGCCAGCATGAGCTCTTGTGTTTTAGTATGTTTCATGTTATGAATATTCTGAGTGCC
>NZ_VTUU01000125.1 GCF_008370345.1 Marinobacter salinexigens
GGGCAATATCCATATTAAATCTAACCAGCGCATGCAGCTCTCGCTCGTTGCTTAGAAAACGAGACAATAGCTGACATGCGTCTTTGTCTCCCGATGATCCGCTCTTATTATATTTGTATATCTAGTCCGATAACTTGACGAATAGCCACTATATATATATGCATGGCTAGGTGCTGTAGCTTGAAGCTTCATATGCCCATCAGACGCTGCCCTTCACCTGGCTGCTGTAGTTGTTCTGCACGTCGTTAAAGCGGTCCCACACCATGATGCCGCCGTAGTTGCCAATGCCTCGGATGGCGGGGATCACCGTGCCCGTCAGGGTGCCGGGGTCGATGTACCCGCTGCCCGCGGCCTGGGGAGACGCTGGGACGCCGAGGTAGAAGCTCCCCGCGGTGATGCTGCTGGTCCACGTGTTCCATGCGTTCACCAGGTTGGTGTCG
>NZ_VTUU01000126.1 GCF_008370345.1 Marinobacter salinexigens
CAGGTATATACTCCTGTACCATAACCTGTGGGGTCCTCGAAATGTACGTCTTCACTAGCCCCGCTGTGCTCTCCTTCCTCCTATATATACTATATATATGATGAGCATGGCGATCGACTGCTATAACGACGGTTTACTGATCTTACACTGAGGCACTGATTGGCGTCCCTGCATGCTTTATTTTTAAATTTGCAGGTGGCAAATCGTTGGATCCAGTGACGAGGTCGAGTACAGCCCGTTCCCTGTGCCCAAGCACGGCTTGCCTGTCAGATTATGGAGACAAAACAATCCGGTCGTCGACAGAAAGGGGCGTGAGACCGACGACGATGATGTGGAGGATATTTTAGTTTGACTCTTGAGTTAGGCATGAATTTAACCCCAAGCTAGCTAGAGAAGTTTTTTTTCCCTTTGAAATTCTTCTTTGCTCGCCTTCCTCCTG
>NZ_VTUU01000127.1 GCF_008370345.1 Marinobacter salinexigens
CCGATTTCGCTAGCAGGAAAGATGGCCCGGCCGGCCCGCAGATTCTTGATCGTCGACAGTACGAAGCAAGACCGTCCTTGGATCGGGTGGCAATCGTGGAGTGATGTATGTTTGCTGTGCTAGTCTGTGTGTATATATATTTGAACAAGTTTAGACACATGCATTATATAGATCTAATGAAATGGGTATATGTATGTGCATAGAGTGTACAAAGAAAATTTTAATAAGCCGAGTTATTGTGTGTTTTTTTCCTCCTATATATTGCTGTTACCTA
>NZ_VTUU01000128.1 GCF_008370345.1 Marinobacter salinexigens
CATCTACTGACCTGTGACCTCCGCATTTCCAAACAGCCCGACGACGAGCGAGCTAGCAGAGCGGCAGGCACCTCCCTCCTCAAGGAACATGGCCCGCATGCAGAAGTTGGCAGTGGCGACGGCGGCCGTGGTGGCCTTGGTGCTGCTGGCGGCGGCGGCGACCTCGGAGGCGGCCATCAGCTGCGGGCAGGTGGCGTCGGCCATCGCGCCCTGCATCTCCTACGCGCGCGGCCAGGGCTCGGGGCCCTCCGCTGGCTGCTGCAGCGGCGTCAAGAGCCTCAACAACGCCGCCCGCACCACCGCCGACCGCCGCGCCGCCTGCAACTGCCTCAAGAACGCCGCCGCCGGCGTCAGCGGCCTCAACGCCGGCAACGCCGCCAGCATCCCCTCCAAGTGCGGCGTCAGCATCCCCTACACCATCAG
>NZ_VTUU01000129.1 GCF_008370345.1 Marinobacter salinexigens
CTCCCTACCGCCCAAGGATGGTGAGCGGACACCGAAGGATGGTGATGGTGAACCACGGCTGCCGTAGGATGATGAGCGGCCACCAAAGGATGAGGAACGGTTTGATTTTCTCCCACCGCCTGACCAGTCATCATCTGACCAACTATCGTTGTCAGACCTCAAGCTCCTGCCACCACGCCGGTATCGGTCCTCACTGTCGGTGTCCCAACCACCCCGGCCTCTTGAAGCGCCTCCACCCCTTGAACGCCTGTTCCTGGAACCTCGGTCGTTTGAAAAGCGACCATAGCTA
>NZ_VTUU01000130.1 GCF_008370345.1 Marinobacter salinexigens
CCTGCCAAGGCAACCGCTAATGGTGTTCCAAATGGTACTGGTCACAGTTACAGTGGAACTGTACCAAGCCAACAAAATTCAGCACTGACGCCTGATGGAACTTATAGGGCGCCCTTGCTAGGTGGAGTTCCTTCTGCTGGTTACCTAGACACGACATATTATGGGTATGACAGCACAGGGGCACAATTTGCATGGTATGATGGCTCTGCTTATGCAAATGGACAACAAAGAACAACTACTAACCATTTTCCATCCTCAACATTTGGTAATGGTTCCCCAGCAAGGTATCAGAACAAGAGCACCACCACACCGCAGATGGGTATGCAGAATAGAAGACCTACAACTACATCAGCAGCTCCTACCTATCCCAATAGGATGTACCCTAGCCCCCGACCGTACACCCAGTATGGGAATTC
>NZ_VTUU01000004.1 GCF_008370345.1 Marinobacter salinexigens
TGGAACCACCTGATCCCATCCCGAACTCAGAAGTGAAACAGTCCTGCGCCGATGGTAGTGTGGCGTTGCCCATGTGAGAGTAGGTCATCGTCAGGCGCTTAATACCTAAACCCCAGCATCCTTGATGCTGGGGTTTTTTATTGCCTGATGGAAACCTCCGGGACCAAACTGGAAAGAGGGATTTACTCTCCAACCAATTCGACAAGTCCTCTGACAACCCCGCGGAGCAATTCAAATTGCCCGTCAGCCTGCTCGATGTGGCTGCCCAGAAGACTTATTTGCCAGAACACAAGTAACGCCAGTACAGCGACGACTGCCAGTAAACTCACGCACAGCAGTCGTATACGGAATCGGCTACGGGCAGCATCTTCTATTCGCTGGTTTCTCAGTGTATTAACCGCTGTGCGAAGCTCGCGAACGTCTTCCTCCAGTTCCTCGTAAGCAACTTCTACCGTAGACAAGCGCCCGGTTATACGCCGGGATGCTTGTTCCAGGCTTTCCCTGGCTCCCTGTTCTGCTCCCTCAACAGCGGCCCTCAGGGCGAGGCTTTCGCCGGATTCGGGGGGCTCTCTCAGAATCTGATCTAGGGTCGTAATGAGTTGTTCCCTGTCCACCTGCTTACGGATGACACCGTTAGCACCCAGAGCGCGGGCTTCCTGAATGTACTTTTCGGCATTCTGGGAGGTGTACATGAAAACGGGTATATCCCGGGTTTCGGCATCGCTTTTCAGCTTTTTCAGGGCTTCGAAGCCATCCATACCAGGGAGAAGGTGATCCAGAAATATCAGGTCGAAGGGCTCGCTTTGTAACAGAGGAAAGGCTTCCTCGGCACTGGCAACGCCACGGCTGCTAATATCTGCTCTCTCGAGCATGCGCGACAAAAGAATACGCGCGGTGGATGAGTCTTCAATAATCAGTGCATGCGCCCGTGCCATAGGATTCTCCGTTCCTGAATCTGGCGTCGTCTGGCTCAGGGTAACCAGATCTCGAACACTCCACCACCGTATTCGCCGCCGTTGTGCAGTCTGATCGAGCCAGTCACACTTCCATTGCTATGCAGTTGAGCGACGGAAGACGCGAAGAACAGCCCAAGACTGGTGCTGCCGCTATTGAAATCCAGCGATTTAAAATTGAGGGTTCCGCTATGCTGCATGTTTACGGGATACCCGTTGCCATCGTCTTCAACGCCTATGACGAGGCTTCCGTCATTCATATGTGCTGTCAGACGAATCCTGCTTTGGGTGTAGCGTATGGCATTATTGATCGTGTTGTTGAGCACACCTGTGAGCAAGTCTGCATCGAAGAAACCGTTTATATCTTCAGCAGCGACGGAATAGTCTATGCCGAGGCCTTCGAGCAGGGGTGTGTGCCGCGCCAGATGCTCGGAAAGGAAATCCGGAACGTAATGTTCTTCGATATGGGCGGAAAGATTGTTTTCGCCTAACCGGTAGATACCGAGCAGTTGTACCAGGTCATTGTGCATGCGCTCGGCTTCATACTGCAGCATATTGAACTGCTTTGAATCTCGCAGCGTGTTCTCGTTCTCCTGACGAAGCTCATCAAGGCTATTGAGGAGCATTCCAAGAGAGTTCTTCATGTCGTGTACAGCGGACGCCAGAACCATCGAGAAATCGATACTCTGATCCATTTGAGGGCTATCTTGCGCTGTTACGGTCTTCTCCGTCATCGGTTCATTCCTTCCAGCTTGCGTCTCAGGGCAGTGTAGCGTCGATATTGGCGATGCTGCTCCGGCAAAGTATCCAGGTGGCTGATAAGTTGTCGACACTTGTCGAGTAGTGTGCCTGGAGTAGGCGAGCTTTCTGACTGCTTGAGGTAAACCTGTATCAGGTTCAGATTCAATGCTGCATGGTCAGGAACAATGCTCAGTGCTTTGCTGAAGGCTTGTGCTGCGGCATCCAGTTGGCCGGATTCAAAGGCTTTTATGCCGTCACGGTTCAGGGTTCGCGCTTGCAGTTTCTGCCGGAAACCGACGGGTTCATCCAGGAGTGCTTCAATTTTGGCGAGTATGTCTGGATTTGCTGCAAAGCGCTGGGCCAGATCCACAAGGAAGCTTTTTGCCTCACCCTGGTGTCCCAACCTGAACAATGTCTTTGCGTAATCAAGGCCTGCATCCGGGCTGATATCCTCCAGCGAATTGAACTCTCCTTTTACCGTCGCCAGGATTTTTTCTGCCTCCTGCTGCCGGCCCTGACCAGCATGGATACGGCATTGTATAACCCGGCTTCTGGTTTCAATGCCATCTTCGTTGGAGAAGCGCTTTTCCATTTTTCCGAGGATGCTCAGTGCTTCGTTAGCCTGGCTGGCACTTTCGGGTTCGGTATTTCCTTCGCTAAGGTCCGATAGAGTCTGGCTGAGCGCCAGATAATGCTCGGAACTGTCGTGTATGGAGTAGGTGCCCAGATCAACGGTACGACGCCAGGCATCTGAGGCCGTATCCATATCCTGATTTGACGCTGCGAGTTCCGCGAGATGCTTTTGTCGGAGTAGGGCGTTGGGAGAGTGCTCAATCGCTTTCTGGAGCGCCTGCTGGGCTTGTGGAAGTCGGCCCTGCCGTTTCAGGCCTTCGGCCAGGAGATCGTAGGCCTCCATATAGTCGGGGTGGCTCTCTATCAGCTCTCGGAGTCCCCGGACTGCATCGTCGTAGCTTCTATTGGCGAGCAGTATCTTGCACTTACCAAGCCGGGCCCAGGACAGTTCGCGTTGGGCCAGCACATCGTCATATACCTTGATGGCATGAGCCATGTCGCCGAGTTGAAAATAGAGGTCGCCCAGGGTTTTCATCAGCCAGGTTTTGTAGCGGGGCTGTTTCGGAAGCATTTGCAGGCACAGCGAGATGGCTTCGGGATAATTTTCCCTGTCGATCTCTCTGTTAATTGGCAAAAGCGCATTGCGCTGCTCAATCAGGCTACCAAGGCGTTTTTCGAGCATGGCGCGGTTGATGGGCTTGGTCAGGTAGCCATCGGGTTGGTATTCCCTAGCCCCCATGACCATTTCCTTGGATGTTTCTGCGGTTACCATCAGGAACAGGGATGATCTCCGTAACAGCTTCTTGTGGCGGAGTTCCTCCAGAATGTGCTGGCCGTTCCGGCCTTCGCCCAGGTTGTAGTCGCAGAGCACCACATCCACGTGGTTATAGGTGCAATACTGAACCGCGGGCGCTGCATGGGATACCAGCTCGATATTGTCCGCGCCGCAACTTCGGAGCATTTGCCTCATGGACAAGCGGAAACTCTCAAAGTCATCAATGACAAGATAACTGAGCTTTCCAAAGGGATTGATGCCGCTTCGCGGACCGATTTCAGCCATTCTCGCTTCTATTTGAGTAGTTTATTGACCAGCGCCCGCAGAGCCGCCGGCTTCACTGGCTTATAGAGTATATGGTAGCCGCGATTGATCGCATCTTCCCGAACTTCCGGTGCCATATACCCTGTTATCAGAATGCCGGGGATGTCGGAACCTAGACGGCTCCGCACGGCATCCATTGCATCCAGCCCGTTTTTGTTGTCATCCAGTTGGTAGTCGGCCAGGATGATTTCTGGTGTCCGGTCACCGAGTTTTTGCAGCGCGTCTTCGAGACTTTCTGCGGCAGTGACATCGCATTGCCAGTTTCCAAGCAAGGCGGCCATGCCTTGCAAAATTGCCGCGTCGTTGTCGATGCAGAGAACATGCAGGCCACCGAGATTTGAAACTCGTCGGGAGCTGCTGCTCGACTTCGGTGCTGCCACCTGGCTCTGGTCGGGTACGGCTGCGGGAACTGTAATGCCGAACACACTGCCCCGTCCCTGTACCGAATGGACCGTGACCGGGTGATTCAGCATACCACTGATACGATCAACGATAGCCAGCCCCAGCCCCAGCCCCTTTTTATCCCGTCCTTGCTGGAATCGGCGGAACTCTTCGAAGATATGGGCGAGCTGATCTTCCGGAATGCCCGGCCCTGTGTCCCACACTTCAATCCGGATATAGCCCTTCAGACGACGACAGCCGAGGAGAATGCGTCCATCAGATGTGTAGCGGATGGCGTTTGACAGGAAGTTCTGAACAACCCTCCGCAACAGCTTGGCGTCAGACCGTATCCAGGCGCTGCTCGGGACAACGTGAAGATCAAGGCCCTGGTCCTTGGCGATAGCGGAGAAGTCTGTCGCAAGGTGCCTGAGCAGGTCATTGACGGGGAATACGCCGATATTTGGTTCAAGTGCCCCGGCGTCCAGTTTCGAAATATCCAGCAGAGTGCTGATGATCTCCTCCGCTGCACCGAGGGAACTGTCGATATGCTCCACTAGCTCCTTCATCTCACCGTCTTCAGCCTTGCCAGCGAGTGCCGAGGTAAAGAGACGGGCCGCGTTCAGCGGCTGGAGCAGGTCGTGGCTTGCTGATGCAAGAAAGCGGGTTTTACTCTGGTTTGCCTGCTCCGCCACGGACTTCGCCTTGAGCATTTGTTCGTTGATGACCTGGAGTTCCTGGGTACGTTCTTTGACCCGCTGTTCGAGGTAGATGTTGGTTTCTTTCAGGGCCTGTTCCGTCCGCCGCATGGCAGTGATGTCCTGGAACGTTGTAACGTATCCACCGCCGGGTATGGGGCTTCCGTCGATGCGCAGGACCGTACCATCCGGGCGTTGGCGCTCATAGGACATCGGCCGCCCCTCGCGCATGCTGTCACACCGGTTAGCAATGATTTCATCGATGCGACGGGCGGAAAGGTTGGCATTGGTGAGGTTATAGCGCATAAGGTCTTCGACGGGGCGACCTACCCTGACGAAGCCCTTGGGGTAGGTGAACAGGTCCCGGTAACGGTGGTTCCAGACAACGAGCTGTTGTTGGTGGTTGACGACAGAAACCCCGATGCTGATGTTTTCAATGGCTGACTGCAGCAATTCCCGGCTGAAGGTCATGGCCTGAGAGGCCTCATCGACAATACTGACGACGTCCTCTATTTGCATGTCTCTGCCGGTCAGAGTCGATTCCAGGACAACCCGGGCAGTGGATGCACCAATCACTGACGCCAGTTGCCGCTCGATGTACTTCATCAAGTGGGTGGAGGCTGGCCGGTGAGGATGCAGACGGATTGCATTTCGGCGTTCGTAGTTACGAAAAATAGTTTCCGAGCGATCTTCACCCATGAAACGGTCGGTGAGAGCCTGGAGGTCGGAAATGAGGATTTCGCCCTGCCAACTCTGGTGCTGTGCAGTTTCTGCCTTGGGTTGTGGATCATGGAAGAAGGAGGCAATCTGGATTTTTTCGCGAACTCTCTGGCGGGTCAGCATGGACAGCACGATATAGGTTACCGTGTTAACGCCAAGACTCCAGATGATGCCATGGCTGATCTGATCAAGGTTTGACCCGAACAGCGCCGTGGGGCGGGTCCAGCCAAGGCCCAGAATGCCATCGTTAACCAGAGTGTCCGACAGCCAGCCAGTGGTGGCCAGGGCAGGTAGAAGAAGGGTGTAGCTCCAGACCAGGAAACCAAGGCCCAGTCCCCAGACCGCGCCCATGTAGTTGCCTCTCCGCCAGATGATGCCACCAACCAGCGCCGGGCCGAACTGAGCCGCAGCGGCGAAGGACAGCAAACCGAATGCTGTGAGGCTGTAATCCTCGCCAGCCATGCGGTAGAAGCCGTAAGCCGTCAGAAGCACCACGAAGATGGCAACCCGCCGGATGCTGAGAAGCAGATAGCTCAGGTCTGTTCTTCGGTTCATTCCGGGGCGGAAGAATTTGAGTAGCGCCGGCATGATGATCTCGTTGCTCACCATGGTGGCGATGGCTACAGAACAGACAATGACCATGGCTGCGGCTGCGGATCCGCCGCCCAGAAAGGCCAGGATGGCGAGCCACTTTTCACCGGCCATGATCGGTAGCTGGAGAATCAGGATGTCGGGATTGGCGTTGACGCCTTCCGGAACCAGCATACCCGCTGCGGCTATTGGCAGTACGAAGGCGCTGGCTACAATCAGGTAAATCGGCATGGCCCAGCGGGCAAACTCGAAATCCCGATGATCGGTGTTTTCGACCACCATGACGTGGAACTGCCTCGGCAGGCAGATGATTGCCAGCATGGCGACCAGTGTCTGGGTGATGAACGCCGGCGCCTGTAGCCCATCGGTTGTCAGCGTCCCGACGAGATCCGCATCTTTTACCCGTCCCAGCAGATCACCAAAGCCGCCATAGAGCCCATAGCCGACAAACAGACCGACGGCGACGAACGCCACCAGTTTTATCAGGGACTCAAACGCTACCGCCTGGATCATGCCCCGATGATGCTCGGTAGATTCCAGATGACGGGTGCCAAAAAGCACTGTGAAGACGGCAAGTGCCAGAGTGATATACCAGGCGGAGTCGTTCCAGGCTGCTGAGCTCAGTTCCTGGTATCCGGTACCGGTTTCCGACAGTACGTTAAAGCCCATGGCAATCGCTTTAAGCTGCAGGGCGATATACGGCACGCTGCCAATGAGTGCAAAGGTTGCAATCATGGCGGCGAGTAGCTGTGACTTACCGTATCGGGACGCTATGAAATCAGCGATGGAAGTACTGTTATTGCGCTTGCTGATATAGATGATGCGGCGGAGCAGGGGGGCGCCAAACAGAAAGACCAACAGCGGGCCAAGATAGATTGGAAGAAACCCCAGCCCTTCCTGTGTTGCCCGGCCTACAGCCCCGTAAAAGGTCCAGGACGTGAAGTAAACGGCCAGCGATAGCGCATAGATATGGGTGCGGGCGAGTCGTTGCCGATACAACCCCGGGTGTTTGTCACCGGCCCAGGCGATGACAAACAAAATGGAAATGTAGGTGATGGAAATGAGTACCAGCAACCAGGCGCTTATCATGGAACGCTCTTCTCGTTGTCTATCGCTTCAAGTAAGGGAATGGTTCTAATCAGTTTGAACAGACTGTCTGTACCAATGGGTCAGTCTTGCCAAGAACTTTCATATTATCGACCCTCGGAGTGCCATCAGAGCCCAGGGGCACGAGTTCCCGGCTTTTACAGTTAATCAGGTGGACTCGATGTGACACAGCATCGGTTACCTTCTGCTCAAATCTGTAGAGTGTGAAACGGAGAATATCCGGGTTGTTGGTATCACGGCTGATGCTTTTGACGTCGACCGTGGAAAACGCGCTCACATAGGGGACAACAAAGGTCCAGGGTCGCCAGAAGATGCCTTCATCTTCCGTATCAACAATAACGGCTTCTTCGGGCAGGAGGCTTTTTTTGTGTTCATACCAGGTGTATTCGCCATAGACGAGGTAAGCAAGCATGCCGGCTCCGGCGAAAACCGGAATGATCCAGCGAGGGGCCTTTTTGTTCGTTGCGGCTCTGATGCCCAGGGCTATACCGGCTGCACCGAGCCCGCAGAATACGGTGGCTACAAAGGTCCAGAACATAAACTCAGTTTCCTTAAAAAAGAACGGGCTCCCTCGTTGAGGAAGCCCGTTCGGTATCAACCTGTCAATTCATGAACTGAATCAGGTTGATGTGTTGCTTAGTGGTCTGAAGCCTGTCCGGCACCGCGTGGGTAGCGAACGCTCTCAACCAGCTCCTGAATCTCAACGGGCGGCTCTTCAGTTGCGTTGGATACAACGAAGGCTACCGCAAAGTTGACGATTGCACCAATGGCACCGATGGACAGCGGGGAGATACCCAGTACCCAGTTAGCCGGAGTGTCGGCCAGGTTGTTGGTGCCCGGAATGAAGAACCAGCCCTTGTACACGAAGATGTAGACCAGGGTGAAGATCAGACCGGAGAGCATACCTGCGATGGCGCCCTTGTTGTTAACCCGCTTGGAGAAGATACCCATCATCAGAGCCGGGAACAGCGAGGCTGCCGCGATACCGAAGGCGAGGGCCACTACCTGTGCTGCGAATCCCGGAGGGTTAGCGCCCAGATAAGTAGCGACTACGATGGCGACGCCCATGGAGATACGCGCTGCCATTAGCTCACCTTTATCCGAAATTTCCGGGTTGAAGCGGCCTTTGATGAGGTCGTGACTCACCGCAGACGAGATGGCCAGCAACAGACCCGCGGCTGTGGACAGCGCGGCTGCCAGACCACCAGCAGCGATCAGGCCGATAACCCAACCAGGCAGGTTGGCGATTTCAGGGTTGGCCAGTACCAGGATATCCCGGTTTACAGTCAGCTCGTTTCCGTTCCAGCCACGGGACTCAGCTTCAGCTTTGAACGCTTCGCTGTCGTTGTAGAGCTGGATGCGGCCATCTTCGTTCTTGTCTTCAAACTTGATCAGACCGGTAACTTCCCACTCCTTGACCCAATTCGGGCGCGCTTCGTACTCAATCGGAGCAGCCGCGGTGCCATCAGGATAAATGGTGGTCATCAGGTTCAGGCGAGCCATGGAAGCTACAGCCGGAGCCGTCAGGTACAGCAGGGCAATGAACACCAGAGCCCAGCCGCCGGACCAGCGTGCATCAGCCACCTTCGGTACTGTGAAGAAGCGGATGATGACGTGTGGCAGACCAGCCGTACCGATCATCAGGGACAGGGTGAAGAGGACCATGTTGAGTTTGTTATCAACATCAGCGGTGTACTCATTGAAGCCCAGATCAGTAATAACCTGGTTCAGTTTGGCCAGCAGAGGCATGCCGGATTCAGTGTGGGTGGAGAACATACCCAGACCCGGAATCGGATTGCCCGTCAGTTGCAGGGAGATGAATACCGCAGGAATGGTATAAGCCACGATCAGCACGCAGTACTGGGCAACCTGAGTGTAGGTAATGCCTTTCATGCCACCGAGAACGGCGTACATGAATACAACAACCGCTGCGATGATCAGACCCGTGGTCGCATCCACTTCCAGGAAGCGGGAGAAGGCAACACCAGCACCGGCCATCTGGCCGATTACGTAGGTTACGGACGCTACGATCAGGCAGATTACCGCGACCAGACGCGCGTTGCTGCTGTAGTAACGGTCACCGATGAACTCGGGGACGGTGAACTTGCCAAACTTCCGCAGGTACGGAGCCAACAGCATGGCCAGCAGTACGTAACCACCGGTCCAGCCCATCAGGAAGGTGGAGTTTGCATAACCACCGGCCGCAATCAGGCCCGCCATGGAAATGAAGGATGCCGCTGACATCCAGTCTGCGCCAATAGCCGCACCGTTGGTGATCGGGTGAACGCCGCCGCCCGCAACATAGAAGTCCTTGGTGCTGCCGGCTTTCGCCCAGATAGCAATGCCGATGTAGAGGAGGAAAGAACCCCCTACGAAAAGTAGGTTAATCGCAAATTGGCTCATTCTGTCTTACTCCTCATGCACGCCGAATTTTTCGTCGATCTTGTTCATGCGCCACGCGTAGTGGAAGATCAGTACGATGAAGGCAAGAATGGAGCCTTGCTGGGCGAACCAGAAGCCCAGATCTGTGCCGCCGACACTAATGCCTGCGAGCATGGGACGAAGGAGGATTGCGAAACCGTAGGATACCAGAGCCCAGACAATCAGGCTCCCGAATATCAGGCGGAGGTTCGCCTTCCAGTATTGTTCAGCGTCGTAGCTATGACCTGACATAGTTTTCACTCCTGTGTTGTTGTTGTGGAGGTTGGATAGATTTTTAGTGAGGCTTTCGTGTTAGAGAATTTATTATTCATATAAGTATTTCTCCGACTGTTGTCCCCTCCGACTTTACTGGTCAAGCAATATATGGATATTGGCAAAAGGTCTAATTCTCAACTATTTGCCTCAAATTGGAGCAGAGTCGCAAGGTGGTTTTGACTTATCTCAAAACCGATGCATGTTTTGCAGACGTCGGTAGTATTTGATCTTTTCGCTGAGGTTCAGGAGGGTTTTAACGCCTTCTTTTTTGGCCTTGTTCAGGGCGATCAGCGTCAATTCAGCGGTGGCGAGAGCATCTGCGGCAGCATGATGACGTGCGCTGACCTCCAGGCCGAAGTAGTCCGCCCAGTGATCGAGGCCTTTGCCGCCGGTCCTTGCGTCAGGAAAGAAGGTGGGAAGGATATCTGCGACATCCATCCAGGTGTGTGATTGCGTGTAGCCGAGCTGAGCCTTCAGGGTTTTTTCCAGAAAGCGTTGGTCGAAGGCGGAGTGGTAGGCAAGTATGGGGTCTCCGTTCATCCATTCGAGCAGATGAAGAAGAGCATCTTCTGTCTCATGTCCCTGAGTCAGTGCTTCGGGGCCGATGCCGTGGATCAGCACTGTTTCACGGATATCCAGTTCCGGCCGGCGCAGGATGAGGTCAAACTGGTCTTCCAGGGGGATCGTGCCGCCACGAATGGCGACTGCACCAATGGCGATTACTTCGTCCTTGGCGGCATTCAGACCTGTTGTTTCCAGGTCCAGAACGATGAGTCGGGCGTCGGAGAGTAGCTGTTCTCCCGGCGTTTTGGGGTTCGGCAGATTATCCGTATCATGGCTGCCAACCGGGCCTCCTCGGCGATTATGTAACCACTGTCTGATCTGCTCCAGCATGGCGGGTCGGGGCCTCAGAGTTGATAGGTGACTTCAAGCTTTTGCTGGAGGCGTTGTGCCTGGCGGAAGGATTCCCTGAGAATGCGGCGATCCAGCGGGTTCAGGTCATCCGGGTCAATAAAGTTACTCAGGTCCTCGCCCTGATTCAGCATTTCCTGGTGGGCGCGCATGCGTATGGCCTGTATCAGGCTGTAGCCTTCTTTCCAGGCGTTGGCATCTTTCGGATCGAATACGCCTTTCCGCGCCAGTTCATCCATCCGTTCCAGTGTGTTTGCCACCTCAACTCCGTTCGCGAGGGCAAAAACCCGTACAGACTCAACAAAGGGGGCAAGCCCCTGGCGTTTCAGGTCCAGTGAGTGCTTGTTGCCCTCGTCATTCAGGTAGCGGAAGTTGCGGAACATGGTTAGTGGAGGCTTGCGTTGCAGGGCATTGCCCGCGAGCATTTTCTGGAACAGGGCGTTTTTGCGGATTCGGGTGAGTACCTTTTCCAGCAAATTATGCAGGGGAGCTGTTGGTCCAAATACGGCCCTCATGTCGAGGAAGATCGACGAATACACCAGGTTCTGTGGTGTGGAGGCATCAATAAACCGAATGAACCAGTCGTCCCACTCACGTTCACTAAGGCACAGTTTGGGATTACTCGCCATGATATTGCCCTTGCACAGGGTAAACCCGCATTCCGCCAGTTCCTTGTTAACGGTTTGAGCAAACGGCAGCAGTTTTTCCCGGACTTCTTCCTCGGTCATGCCCTCGGGCGTCTGGAACAGGATGCCGTTGTCCTGGTCTGTCAGCAGCGTCTGCTCCTGGCGTCCTTCACTGCCGAAGGTGAGCCAGGTAAACGGGATGCCGGGGTCGTTCTTCTTCAGATTCAGTTCAAGCACTCTTCGGACAGTAACATCGTTGAGCGTGGTAATGATTTTTACGACCTGTCCGGAGTCCGCTCCGTGGGCAAGCATCGCGTCGACCAGACGGGAAACATCGGACCGAAGGCTGACCAGCGTCCTCAGGTGGGTCGCCGTCCCGATGGTGCGAGCCAGATTTACCAGATCCACTCGTTGCAAGGCGAACAAATCGCGTTCCGAGACGACCCCGATCAGGTGGTCTTCCTCATCAACCACGCACAGGTGGGCAAAATGGTGTTCTGCCATGAGCATTGCCGCTTCAAAGGCATCGGCGTGAGCGGGGAGGCGGCAGGGTTCTGAGGTCATCACCTGCTGAATCGGAGTATCCAGCGGAGCCTCTCCCTTGGCGATCATTGACCTCAGGTCCCGCAAGGTGAAGATGCCCGTGGGGTGCCGGTTGTCATCAGTAATGATGATGCTGCCAACATTGTTTTCGTGCATTCGGGCCACGGCCTTTCGCACCGGAACATCGGGCGAACAGACGATAGGGTTGCGTAAAGCATAGCGTTCCAGAGGCGTGTCCAGGGTATTGCTGGAACCCATCGAGGCCATAGCGCCGGACTGAATGCGCTGGTTGACCTGATCCAGGAGGCTGCTGACGCCGCGCAGACAGAAGTCGCGAAACGTATCACTCTCTGAAAACAGGGTGATAAAGGCATCCTGTTCGATGCTCAGGCAGAACGTATCGCCATCGGCACGGTGGAGTGTCTGCGTGGGGCGTTCTCCAATGAGCGCAGCCAGGGGGAAACATTCGCCCAGACTGATTTCAAACGTGGTTTCCAGACGATCATCTTTTTCGTTCTGGCGTTCGCCACGAATCCGCCCCTGTTTTACAACGTAAAACCGTTTGACTACTCCGTCATCCGGCGAAAGCACGACATCGCCATCGGCGAAAAAACGCAGGGTGGCATTGTCTGCGAAAAGTGCGAGGTGCCGGTCGTCCATATTCGAGAAGGGAGCGTGCTCACGGAGAAATCCCATGATTGCGCGGGTATTCTGGGATCGGGAGCTGTCCTGATTCGCTGCTGCCATGCCGGGGGCCCTTAGATTGTTCTTATTGTCAGTTTGCAGTGTAGTTCAGTGACTTTCCAGAAGACCTTACGATTTTGGTCGCAGGGCTGATCCCTCAACGCTTTGCTTTATGGCGTTGGGAGGGGGTGGTAAAGTTCCTGAATCCAAACGGTAACTTTTTACTTTTGCCATGACCACGAAAGACGAACGCCTGAGCTTTCTCGAAGAGATGAAAGATGTCCGGCGAATCAAAAAGCCGAACAGAGCCGAGGTACAGACCCCGCGTGACCTGACACCAGGGCATATGGAGCGTCAGCGCTCTGCCGTTGCCACGCCAGTCAAGGACCGGAACCCGTTGACGTCAGACATCGTGGAGCCATTGAAGTCCCACGATATATTGAGTTGGCAGCGGCCAGGCGTTCAGCACGGCGTGTTCCGAAAACTGCGCTTGGGGCAATATCCGATTGAGGCGCGGCTGGATTTGCACCGGATGACTGTTGAAGAAGCCCGCCGGGAAGTCTTTTCGTTCATTGGCGACTGTGTGCGTTATGGGTTGCGCTCGGTCATCATCCTGCATGGTAAGGGAGAGCGGAATCCTGACGGTATTGCCCAGTTGAAAAGTTATGTGGCGAAGTGGCTGCCGGAGCTGGAGGATGTGCTAGCGTTCCATTCGGCCCAGAAACACCATGGCGGAACCGGTGCGGTTTATGTCATGGTCCGAAAAAGTGAACGCGATAAGCAGAATAATCGTGAGCGTCATGGGAGCCGTTAACCGGGCTCTGTAAACTTGGACAGTTTTAAGTACCGTTACTGCGGTAGTTAAGGAGGTATATCGCATGAAAAAGTTAATGCTGCTGGTAGTGATTTCCGTGGTTGCCCTGGCGGGTTGCAAGGACAGAGTGATCTGGAACGACAACGGTAAGTTGAACGACGCAACCGAAAATCGGGAAGTCTGGAATTCCAACGGTCAGATGGAAACCGGAGAACGCAAGATCTGGGTAAATAAAGACGGTGAAGAAATCGTCAAGTAATCGTCAAGTAACGACAGCAGACGTTTGCCACAACAACGAAAAATAAAAAGACCCGTAAGTGGTCTGCAGGGGAGAGTTCCGGATGGCAGTGGATCTGAGGGTAAATGGTGAGGACTACACGCTCGAGGTAGAAGGCGATACCCCGTTACTCTGGGTACTGAGAGACGAAGTCGGCCTGAAAGGTACCAAATTTGGTTGTGGTGCCGGGTTGTGCGGGGCATGTACGGTACACCTGAATGGGGCGCCGGTGCGTTCATGCTCAACGCCAGTGGATATGGCCGCTGGCTCAGAGGTAACCACCATCGAGGGTCTTGGCCAGCCGGGTAAACTGCACGAGCTGCAGCAGGCGTGGGTGGATCACGGTGTCCCCCAGTGTGGATACTGCCAGTCCGGTCAGATTATGAGCGCCGCTCACCTCCTGCAGACGAACCCTGCCCCGACACGGGATGAGATCGTTGCCGCAATGACAGGAAATATATGCCGTTGCGGGACCTACTCAAGGATCGTAGCGGCGGTTGAATCAGTCGTCGGCATCGTAGAGCCCTCTATGCAGGAGGGCGCATAACATGGCGATGAATCGACGTGATTTTCTCAAGGTTGGTGCCGGCACCTCCGGAAGCCTGCTGTTGACTATGTCCTTACCGGGTTGTGCTGGCATTCAGAGCGGGTATAGCCCTGAAACCGGAAACTGGAAGGCTGGTGCCTGGCTGGAGCTGACCAAGACTGGCGACATATGGTTTACCCTGGACCGGGTTGAGATGGGGCAGGGAACATATTCGGGCCTGACTACCCTGATTGCAGAAGAGCTTGAAGTGCCTCCTGAATCCATATCTGTGCGCTTTGCACCCGTTGCGCCGGAATACCGCAATCCTTTGTTCAAGCTCCAGCTGACCGGGGGCAGCACCAGTGTAGGAACTGCTTGGGAGCCGTTGCGGGTAGCCGGGGCCTCGGCGCGCCAGATGTTGATTATGGCAGGTGCCAGGGTCTGGAACGTTAACGCTGGAAAATGCACTGCCCAGGACGGCCGGGTTGTTCACCCTAATGGTATTGATTCTGTGCCGTATGCCCAGCTGGTCGAGCTGGCGTCGGCAGAAATTATTCGTGGTGAAATACCGCTTAAACCGCGAAGCGAGTGGAAGCTGATTGGCAAATCCGACAAGCGCCTTGATGCTGTTGCCAAATCCACGGGTACCGCCGGATACGGTATTGATGTCGAACTGCCCGGTATGGTTTACGGCGTTGTCACGCGGGCGCCGCGCTACGGAAGCACCGTGCTTGGCTTCAATGGTGACGACGTTCTGGCGATGCCGGGGGTCATTGACGTCTTCGAAATTGAGCGCGGCGTAGCAATCGTTGCCGATAAATACTGGCGGGCTCGAAAGGCCCAGGCTGCCCTGAAAGTGGAGTGGGATGAATCCGAGGCTCTCTCACTATCCAACGAGGACGTATTCACAGGGTATCGGGAAGCGGCTGAGGACGATGCCGGGGAATCGGAGCGAAGTGAAGGCGACTTTGACGAGGCTGTCGAAAAGGCCGGTTCCGTTATTGAGGCTGAATACGAACAGCCCTATCTGGCCCATGCTACCATGGAACCCATGAACGCAACGGTCTGGTATCGGGGCGATAGCGCTGAAGTCTGGGCACCGACTCAGGGGCCGGATCTTGGCCGGATAGCCGTTGCCCGGATGACCGACCTCTCACCGGATGATGTAACCGTCAACACGACCTTCCTCGGCGGTGGCTTTGGTCGCCGTCTGGTCCAGGATTACATCGAAGAGGCTGCAGCAGCGTCTTACCGGGTGGGAAAACCCGTGAAGCTTATCTGGTCCCGGGAAGAAGACACTCAACACGATCTATACCGCCCGGCGATGCTGCACCGCATGAAAGCTTCGGTCATCGATGGTGAACTTACGGGCTGGCATCACCAGATTGTCGGGCCTCAAATCCTCGACTGGTATGTGCGTAACGCAGCCCCGGCCCAGTACCCGTGGGCACCGAAGTTCATGTACGGCACGCTGGGTAAGGTCGGAGTGCTGGCTGAAGGGCTGGCAACGCCCAAAGACGTATCAGCCATCGAAGGGGCTATCGACTATCCCTATGATGTTAGCAATATTGATATTCGCCACACTCACACTGACCCGGGTATTCCGATCACCTGGTGGCGGTCCGTGGGATACTCCCACAATGGGTTTGCGGTTGAAACCTTCATGGATGAACTGGCTCATGAGGCCGGTCAGGATCCTTACGAGTTCCGTCGCAAGCTTCTGGCTAACGAGCCGCGACACCTGGAAGTGCTGGATCGGGCTGCCCGGTTGGCAAACTGGGGAGAGGCTCTGCCGGAAGGTCGTGCCCGCGGTATTGCACTGTTCAGAAGCTTCGGCACATACGTAGCGCAGGTTGTGGAAGCGGGTATTGAAGGGGGCGCCATTCGGGTTTACCGGGTGTCTGCGGCGGTAGACTGTGGCCAGGTAGTGAATCCCCAGATTGTCCGTGACCAGATCGAGGGTGGTGCCATCTTTGGTCTGACGGCCGCGCTTTACGGCAATATCGAGTTCCGGGATGGCGTTGTTCAGCAAAGCAATTTCCATGATTACCAGATGGTGCGCCAGTATGAAGTGCCGGAAGTCGTGGTAGACATTGTCGAAAATGACGAAGCGCCTACCGGCGTTGGAGAACCGGGTGTTCCTCCGGTGATTCCTGCACTGGGCAACGCGCTCTTCGCGTTAACCGGCAAGCGCCAGCGTTCGCTGCCGCTGACAGCAAATGCCTGATAGGGGGCAAGAAGAAGTGAGAGATCGCACACTGTCTTCTGGACAGGAGTCGGTGATCCGTGATGTTCAGGACTGGTTGGTGCAGGGGCAGAAAGTCTGGCTCTGCACCATCGTTGAAACCTGGGGTTCCTCACCGCGCCCGAAAGGATCCTGGCTGGCGGTCAGTGAAAGTGGCTTGTGGAGTGGGTCGGTCTCAGGTGGCTGCCTTGAGGAGGACCTTCTCCGGCGCACGTCTTCAGAATGCCCGGAGCACCCGGTGGTGGTCGATTATGGAATAACCGACCAGGATCGAGACCATTTCCAGTTGCCGTGCGGTGGAACCATCCGTTTACTGGTGGAGCCTCTCGTGTCTGACAGTGCATCCGCTCATATTGATGAACTGGTTACCGCAATGAGACAACGTCGGCCTGTTGTGCGGCGAGTTGGATTAAACCGAGCGTTGAACGGTGAGCTCGATAGGCCTGACGTGTCCCCTGCGCCGGCAGGGAATGGTACCTTCGTCCGATTCGATGGTGAGACGCTTGAGCACCGGTTGCAGCCCGAGTGTCGCCTGTTGTTGATTGGTGCTGGGGAAGTCGCCAGATACGTAGCGGAATTTGCTTCTGCCGCGGAGTTCGATGTAACCATCTGTGAGCCCCGGGATGCTTTTGCGGAGGGCTGGGCTCACAGCCATATTCCGTTGGTGAGGCAGTTGCCAGACGATCTGGTTACCTCTGAGTTCAGCGATGCCTGGGCGGGTGTGTTGGCCCTTGCACATGATCCCCGGATTGACGATATGGGCTTGCTGGCGGCCCTGGTCTCCCAGGCCTTTTATGTGGGGGCGATGGGGTCGAAACAAACCTCCGAGGCCCGGCGTGAGCGCCTGTTGTCCCTTGGGCTTGATGAGGCTGTTCTGGAACGGCTTCGGGCGCCGATCGGCGTGAACATCCCCAGTAAAACACCTGCAGAGATTGCCATCTCCATTGTTGCTGACCTGATTGCAGCACGTCACCATTTGCGGGCGACTCCACCATCCCTATAATGTCGGCAAATGAGCGCTCTGAAAGCGTGAGATCTCTGGGAGAGAGCCCGTGTTCGATGTCACCCGTTACGCCGTTGCTGCCGATTCCATCATATCGGCGGGACGTTTCCTCTATGGCCGAGGCTGGTCCCCGGCCACCAGCAGCAACTACTCTGCTCGGATCGATGAGAATCATATTGCGATAACCGTGTCCGGGCGCCATAAGGGCGAACTGGGCTCGGGTGATGTGATGGTCGTAGACCTTACCGGGCAGCCAGTCCAGAGCCAGTGTAAGTCGTCAGCTGAAACCCGGTTACATACCGTTCTGTACCAGATTTTTCCGGATGTTGGCGCCATTTTGCACACCCATTCCGTTAAGGCTACGGTCCTGAGCCGCCTGTTACCTGCGGGCAAGCCCCTGAGTCTGGAGGGTTATGAACTGCAGAAGGCATTCAGCGGCGTACAGACTCATGAATCGACGCTGGACGTTCCTGTGTTCGAAAATACCCAGGATATCGATGCCCTGGCGGAACAGACCAAGTGTTGGTTTGAGCAGCATCCGGAACAGCCCGGTTACCTCATTCGTGGCCACGGTCTTTACACCTGGGGCAAAACTATGGCCGATTGTCTGCGCCATGTTGAAGCCTTTGAATTTCTGTTTGAATGTGAACTTGAAACCATGAGGGTTCGCCCATGACTACATTGAGTGTTTTTCACCAGGATCATCCTGAACAGGCACATACAGTTACCACAGTGGCAAGTGAAATCCGGGATATGCTGTCACAGCACGGCGTTCGCTTCGAACGCTGGGATACCCGGGATCTCCCGGCAGACGCTTCGCCCGATGATATTCTGGATGCATACAGTCAGGAAGTTGAGAAACTGAAAAAAGAGTGCGGTTTCCAGACTGCAGATGTGGTCAGCCTGAACCCGGATAATCCTCAGAAGGAAGCGTTTCGCCAGAAGTTTCTGGATGAGCACACCCACAGCGAAGATGAGGTTCGTTTTTTCGTACGCGGTAATGGTCTGTTCTACCTGCATTTCGGCGATCAGGTGTATGCCATTCTGTGCGAACAGAGCGATCTGATCAGCGTTCCCGACGGCACCCGTCACTGGTTTGATATGGGCCCGGAGCCGGAATTTACCTGTATCAGGCTGTTTACCAATACTGAAGGCTGGGTTGCCGAGTTTACCGGTGAAGAGATTGCTTCAACATTGCCCCGGTATGAAGCGCTTGCAGGAGCTGCTGGATGATCCGTGTTGTCCTGACTGACATCGAAGGGACCACCAGCTCGATCTCGTTCGTGCATGACGTGCTGTTTCCATATGCCAGCGAACACTTGCCAGGGTTTGTGCGTCAGCACTACAGGGATAATCAGGCGGTCTCCGAACAGCTCGCTGCTGTGGCTGAGACGGCGGGCGTTGATGGTAATGACGTGGATGGTCTGATTGAGGTCCTGCAGAGCTGGATTCGTGACGATCGGAAGGAAACGCCGCTCAAGGCCCTGCAGGGAATGATCTGGGAGCAGGGCTATCATCAGGGCGAGCTGAAAGGTCACATTTATGATGATGCCGCCGAATATCTCCAGCGCTGGCATGACCGCGGATTGCGGTTGTTTGTCTACTCCTCCGGATCGGTCAAGGCGCAGAAACTGATTTTCGGTTATACCACTGACGGGGATTTCACTCCGTACTTTTCGGGTTACTTTGATACCCGTATCGGTGGCAAGAAGGAATCGGACTCCTACCGTAATATTCTCAGAGAAGTCGGTGTTGAAGCCGGGACGGTACTGTTCCTGTCGGATGTGGAAGCAGAGCTGGCGGCGGCAGAAGAGGCCGGGATGCAAACCGCATGGCTTGTTCGGGATGGTGATCTGCCTGAAACGTCCCGGTTTGTGGCCCGCAATTTTTCGGAGGTGGATGAACTTCTGAAAAGACGCTGATCCTCGGTTTCTGCACATGAGGAACGTCCTGCAACGGTGAGGTAATTATGCCCGGACACAGAATTATCCGGTTGCTGGTTTCGATACTTCTTGTCGGCGTACTCACCGGTTGCAACCCTTTCAGTGATGCCCGCTCCATGATGGATGAGTATGTGGAGCGGGTTGCCCGGGTTCTTGAAACAGAAGCCTTGTTATCCCCCATAGAATCCCCTGACTTGTTCCCGCGCCGACGGGATCGCGCCTTGCCAATGCCCGAACTGGATATGGGCATGCTGGATTTCCTGTCACTTTATGGCTGCGAGTTGCAGGTTGTTGTTGGCGAAAAAAACTCTGTTCTCGGCAGGGTAATGCAGCCACTGAACCGATTGCGTTATGAGCTTCGTTTTATCCGTGCCGCTAACGACTGCCTGCCGGAAACGGAAGACGAGGAGCTAGTGGTGCTCCTTGAGCGTGCGATCAAGGAAAAGCGTGCATCGCTGCCAGTGGCGGTCTGGAACGCGACTCTGGGTGGTGAGGAAGTCGAGAGCCTGTTTACGCTCTCGAAGGGCTCATACCCGGTATCTGCAGAAGGCAATCCGGTCTCCGACCTGGCTCTGGAAGCTCGCCAGTTAAATCAGGCTGTCTCACGGATACTGGCCGGTGACGTGGGTGTGGATCTCGAGTTCGCCGGGCCAGTGCAGCAACGTTGGCAGGCTGAGACCCGGGCAGGGCAGCTCATCAACAGCGCGCAACTCCTTGTAACCAGGCTTGACGACGCTACGGCGTTGATCCGACAGCGTATCGAGGGGCGCCCACTCTGCCTGAATGGCAAGCCCAATAATCAGTCCGATATTGTTCAGAACATGTTTTTCAGTATTTATATTGGCAAGGTGCAGCCTTATCTGAGCGATGTGAGGCAGGCCAGTCAGGCGCTGATGGGACCATTGACAAGGCTGGCGGAACAGCAGTTGGCGGTGATGCCTGAAGGTTTTCGCCCCTGGTATCAGCGGTACCTCTCGGAGGAGACAGACAATAGCCTCTGGGGCAGGCTGGATACCGCTATGATGGAACATACCCGCAGTTGGCAGAATCTGCTGGAGCAGTGTGGTTTACGCCCCGGAGCCTGACGGTCTCAGCGTTGGCTTTCCGGAGTGACCCGCAGAATTTCCTCAACCGTTGTCTGTCCCGCCGCGACTTTTTGCGCACCGCTCAGCCGCAGGGACTTCATGCCTTCCTTGTAGGCATCAAGGCGCAGTTGCTCTAACTCGCAGCGGTCCGTTATCTGGCTGACCAGGTGCCCCGTCAGGGGCATGATTTCGTAAACGCCTGCCCGGCCCATGTAGCCCGTGTTTCGGCATTCGAGACAGCCCATAGGATGAAAGAACTGCTTGGGAACCGGTGCTTTCCAAGGACGCGTCAGAGTCTGCCAGGCGCTCTCGTCGGCGGGGCCGGCCTCTTTGCAGTGAGGGCAGAGTATCCGGGTCAGGCGCTGGGCCATCACGCCAAGCACGGTCGCCCGAATGAGATAGGGCGGGATGCCCAGCTCCATCAAACGGGTAATCGCACTGGGGGCATCGTTAGTGTGTAGTGTAGACAGCACCAGATGACCTGTGAGTGCAGCCTGAACTGCCATTTCAGCGGTTTCCAGATCCCGGATCTCGCCAATCATGATGATGTCCGGGTCCTGGCGGAGCAGGGCGCGAACGCCAGCGGCAAAGGTCAGGTCAATGTTAGTCTGAACCTGCATCTGATTGAATGCCGGCTCTACCATCTCTATGGGATCTTCAATGGTACAGACATTCAGCTCGGGTGAGGCGATCTGCTTGAGGGTGGAATAGAGTGTGGTCGTCTTTCCCGATCCGGTTGGCCCGGTCACCAGAACAATGCCATGGGGGCGGCTGGTCATGTCCTGCCAGCGCTGCCGGTCTTCTTTGCTGAATCCCAGCTGTTCGTAACTCTTGAGCAGAACCTCTGGGTCGAAGATCCGCATTACCATTTTCTCGCCAAACGCTGTGGGCATGGTCGCCAGACGCAGCTCCACTTCGCTGTTGTCCGGCTTTCGCGTCTTTATTCGTCCATCCTGAGGGCGCCGTTTTTCGGCCACATTCAGTCGACCCAGTATTTTCAGTCGGCTGGTGACGGCCATACCGACATGCTCAGGAAACTCATAGACGCTGTGCAGAACGCCGTCGATCCGGAAGCGGACCCTGGTCACTCCGCGCCGGGGCTCGATATGTATATCCGAGGCCCTCTGATCAAACGCATACTGCAGCAGCCAGTCCACGATACGAACCACATGCTGGTCGTTAGCATCGGGGTTTTCGCTGGAGCCAAGGTCCAGCAGCTGCTCAAAATTCTGAGTGTTGCCGGCCGCTGAAGATTGCTGGCCTCCGGCCTTACTGACAGAAGATGCTAACTGGTAGAACTCAACGGTAAAACGGCGAATGTCTTCCGGGTTGGCAACCACGCGACGAATGGTCTTGCGCACCGCCTGGGAAAGGTTGCCTTCCCAGTCATTTTTGAAAGGATCTGCACTGGCAATGACCACTTCATCGTGGTTGATCTCGACCGCAAGGATTCCGTGGCGCTGAGCAAATGCATAGGACATCACTTTTGCAATCGCCGGCGTGTCGATTTTCAGTGGATCAATATGGTAGTAAGGCTGGTTAGCCCACTCTGCCAGCCAGCGGGTCAGCTCTTCCTGGCCCAGGGCACGGCCGGATCTGAGGCTATTCAGTCCGGCGATGGCAATCAACTCAAGCGGGTGCCTTCTGGTCGCCTGGCTACCGCCGGCTGCTGCGCCGAGGTTTGCACTCAGTACACGATCGGCGTCGTCCTGGCTGATCTCGCCCCGGGAGACCAGTGCAGTGCACAGGTCTCTGAGTGTCAGTTCTCCATAGGGCTGTGAGGGGTGGACCGCGTTCATCCTGATACCGGGCGGTTCACTTTAAGGTGAAACATGGCAACGATGAACAGCAGCAGGGTAAGAATTGTCAGGACAACCGGTCCGGGAGCCCCTTCGCTTAGCCACGCAGAAACCACACCCTGTGTGAAGTAAAAAATGACTACGAAGGCCATCCAGATATAACCTTTGTTATTGCCACGAAAAACCGGGACGACAAATATCAGCAACGGCAATAGCTTTACCGACAGCATCAGCGGTATGGAAACCCCCTCGACGGGTGCCGGGAAGAAGGTGGTCAGCACCAGAGTGACCAGCACAGCGACGTAGGCTGCGGAGGTCAGACGGGCCGTCGTCTTTGCTTTCGGGTTGTGTAGCATATTCGGTGTCCAGGAGCGGTGAATGTGTGAACCAGGGTGTTAGTCTGCAAGCTTCAACGCCAGCGTCGCCAGGCGCTCGCCAAAGGCCTGGCACAGACCTTTTTCGTCAGCGCTCAGTGGCAGTTGCTCGTCGGTGCCGGCCCAGTGGCTCGGGCCATAAGGGGTGCCGCCCGTTTCGGTTTTCGATAGCGCTTTCTCCGTGTAGGGCAGTCCGCACAGCACCATACCGTGATGAAGCAGTGGCATCATCATAGTCATAAGGGTTGTTTCCTGGCCGCCATGCAGGCTGCCTGTGGAGGTAAAGGCTCCGGCCGGTTTACCGGAAAGCGCGCCTGATAGCCAGAGGTCTCCGGTGGTATCGAGAAAGTATTTCAGGGGCGCCGCCATGTTACCAAAGCGGGTCGGGCTGCCGAGTGCCAGTCCGGAGCAGCCTGCAAGATCCTCTTTGGTGGCGTAGGGCGCACCAGTGTCCGGCACCCCTGGCAGGCTGGCTTCGGTATCCGGTGAGACCGGCGGTACCGCCCGGATTCGGGCATCCACGCCGGTAACCCGGCTGATGCCGCGGCCTATCTGAGACGCCATTTCGGCGGTTTGGCCGGTACGACTGTAATAAAGCACCAGGATGTAGGGAGGCTGCTCCGCCATTGATACTGTTTCCTTGGGTTCGGGACTGTCAGAGAATGGAAAGCACGTTTTCCGGCGGACGTCCTACCGCTGCCTTGCCGTTGGCAAGTACAATGGGGCGCTCGATCAGCTTCGGCGTCTCGACCATGGCTTCAATCAGTTGCTCCCGGCTCAGCTCAGGGTTATCGAGCCCCAGAGCTTTGTATTCGGTTTCCTTGGTGCGCATGATGTCGCGGGGTTCACAGTTCAGCAACTCAAGAAGATCGGCCAGCTCCTGAGCTGTCGGTGGCGTTTCCAGGTAGCGTATAATCTCGGGTTCTATGCCCTGTTCCTTAAGTAGTTCAAGGGTTTGGCGGGATTTTGAACAGCGCGGGTTGTGGAAAATCCGGGTTGGTTCTGTCATCTTCGGGCCTGGTTCTCAGAATGGATGCAACATTTTCGTAGGCCGTAGTCTAACAGGAGGTTTTCTCGTGCAGTACCCTGCATTCCGGAGCTTTTTCGGAGGTTTGCTGCGTTTCGGTCTGGTGGCGGTCGTGTTACTGATGGCTGCTTGTGAGAAAATTGAACTCGAGCGTGCCGATGCCCCCGATATCGGGTGGGACAAGTATCGGGGCCAATGGGTACTGGTAAATTACTGGGCTGAGTGGTGCAAGCCCTGCCTGGAGGAGATCCCGGAGCTGAATGCCCTCGATAGATCGCCGGACATTGCCGTTCTGGGGGTCAATTTTGACGGCGTTGAGGGTGAAGCACTGGTGAATCTCGGCCAGAAAATGGGTATCGAATTCACCCTGTTGAACAGAGACCCCGGCCAGACCCTTGGCTGGGAAGTACCCGTGGGGTTGCCGGCGACGTTTGTCGTTGATCCTGAGGGCGAACTGGTGGAAGTCCGTTTTGGTCCCCAGTCAGAAGCAGATATACGGGCCCTGATCCGCAGTTGAGGCGGGGCCGCAAAGAATCCAGCAGCAGGAATTGCCTGACGTTATGCCACAGACTTTTGTACATCTCCGGGTCCACTCTGAATACTCCATGGTCGACGGCCTGGTTCGGGTGAAACCGCTGGTCAGTCGGGTTGCCGAACTTGGAATGCCCGCCGTCGGCCTGACTGAGCAGTCCAACATGTGCTCGCTGGTCCGGTTTTACAAGGCAGCCGTTGGTGCCGGCGTCAAACCCATCATTGGCGCGGATCTATGGCTGGAGAACCCGGACGAGCCTGAAGCTCCCTTCCGGCTGACTCTGCTGGCTCGCAATGGCGATGGCTACCTTAACCTGACTGAAATTATCTCTCTCGGTTTTACCGAAGGGCAGAGGTATGGCAAGCCTATTATTCGCCGGGAGTGGCTCGAAGCCAGAGCCAACGGGCTGGTCGTGCTGTCTGGTGGCAAGCTCGGGGATGTAGGTAAGGCGTTGCTGGCGGGTAAGCCCGAGTTGGCCCGGGAGCGCGCCGAATACTGGAAGAAGCTGTATCCGGGCAGTTATTACCTGGAACTTCAACGTACCGGCCGTGCCGGTGATGAAGACTGCCTTCATATGAGTGTCGAGCTGGCCGGTGAGCTGGCGTTGCCGGTTGTTGCCACCAACGACGTTCACTTCCTGACGGCGGACGATTTCGAGGCCCACGAAGCCCGGGTATGTATCGGTGAGAGCCGTACGTTGGATGATCCACGCCGTGATCGTCGCTTCAGTGACCAGCAATACCTTCGCAGTGCTGAGGAGATGATCGAGCTGTTCTCTGACATCCCAGAGGCGATCGAGAACACCGTCGAAATTGCCCGTCGTTGTTCGGTTAAAGTTCGTATGGGCGAGTATTTCCTGCCGGACTACCCGATTCCTGAAGGCATGACCATGGATGAGTACTTCCGTCATGCCTCTGAGGAAGGGCTCGAAGAGCGTCTGAAAGTCATCCTTAGCAAGGAGGACCCTGAGTATGACCAGAAAAGGGAAGCCTATTACAAACGCCTGAATTTCGAACTGGATATCATTATCCAGATGGGGTTCCCGGGTTACTTCCTGATCGTTATGGACTTCATTAAGTGGGCCAAGAATAACGGTGTACCGGTGGGGCCTGGCCGGGGTTCGGGTGCGGGCTCCCTGGTGGCCTACGTGTTGCTGATTACAGACCTTGATCCTCTTGAATACGACCTGCTGTTCGAGCGATTCCTGAACCCGGAACGGGTTTCTATGCCCGACTTCGACGTTGACTTCTGCATGGAAGGCCGGGACCGGGTTATCGATTACACCGCCCGGAAATATGGCCGGGAGGCTGTTTCCCAGATCATTACCTTCGGTACCATGGCTGCCAAAGCGGTGGTGAGGGATGTTGCCCGGGTTCAGGGCAAATCCTATGGTCTGGCGGACAAACTGTCGAAGCTGATCCCGTTTGAAGTCGGGATGACCCTCAATAAGGCCATCGAACAGGAGCCCCAGCTCAAAGAGTTTCTCGAACAGGATGAGGAAGCCCAGGAAATCTGGGAGATGGCGTTGAAGCTTGAGGGCGTGTGTCGGAACGCGGGTAAGCACGCCGGTGGTGTGGTTATCGCGCCCACCAAAATCACCGATTTTTCCCCCCTGTACTGTGACGATGACGGCGGCAGCCTGGTTACCCAGTTTGATAAGGGGGACGTGGAAGAGGCTGGCCTGGTCAAATTCGACTTTCTGGGGCTGCGAACCCTGACCATCATCAAATGGGCTCTGGGTATGATCAACCCGCGCCGTGAAAAACGCGGGCAGGGGGATCTGGACATCAGTACGATACCCCTGGATGACAAGATCTCGTTTGATCTCCTGAAGAAAGCGGAAACCACAGCGGTGTTCCAGTTGGAATCCCGGGGAATGAAAGACCTGATCCGGCGCCTGCAGCCGGATTCTCTGGAAGATATGATCGCCCTGGTGGCTCTGTTCCGCCCGGGCCCGCTACAGTCAGGGATGGTGGACGACTTTATTGATCGTAAGCACGGACGTCAGCCGCTGTCGTACCCGCATCCGGATTACCAGTATCCGGGCTTGCAGCCGGTCCTGGAGCCAACCTACGGCGTTATCCTCTATCAGGAGCAGGTCATGCAGATCGCTCAGGTGATGGCTGGCTATACCCTGGGTGGCGCGGATATGTTGCGGCGTGCCATGGGTAAGAAAAAGCCGGAGGAAATGGCGAAGCAGAAGGCTGTTTTCCTTGAGGGGTGTGAAAACAACGGCATCGACAAGACCCTGGCTGAAAATATCTTTGACCTGGTAGAGAAATTCGCCGGCTACGGTTTCAACAAATCACACTCTGCAGCGTACGCGCTGGTGTCTTATCAGACACTGTGGCTAAAAGCTCATTACCCGGCCGAATTCATGGCTGCTGTGCTGACCGCCGATATGCAGAACACCGACAAGGTGGTGACGCTGGTGGAAGAGTGCCGGAACATGAAGCTGGACTTGCTCGTTCCGGATGTCAGCCGATCTGAGTACACCTTTACCGTCAACGATGATGGCCAGATCATTTACGGTCTGGGTGCGATCAAGGGGCTGGGTGAAGGTCCGATCGACAGCATCGTGGAAGCCGCGAAAGGCGGCCCGTTCCAGGATATTTTCGATTTCTGCCGGCGTGTGGACCTGAAGAAGGTCAACAAGCGTGCCATGGAGGCGTTAATTCGTTCCGGAGCTATGGACAAGCTGGGTCCCGGCCGGGCGCAACTGATGGCCAGCATTGACAAGGCTGTTCAGCAGGCAGATCAGCAATCCCGGAATGATGCAGCCGGGATGATGGACATGTTCGGGGAGATGCTCGAAGGTGGCGGCGAAGACGGGGATGCCTACGCTGACGTTTCGGGCGTTCGGGAGTGGCCGGAGAAGGAACGACTGAAGGGTGAAAAAGATACCCTGGGGCTTTACCTTACAGGTCATCCGTTTGACGAATATGAAAAGGAAGTTCGCCGGTTTGTTCGTTCCTCCATCGCAGATCTGAAACCGAACAAATCTCCCCAGCGTGTGGCCGGGCTGGTGGTCGCCCAGCGCACCATGAAAACCAAGACTGGTTCCACCATGTGCTTCATCACCCTGGATGATCGTAGTGGCCGGATTGAAGCTACATTGTTTTCAGAGGCATTTTTTGAAAACCGCGAGTTGCTGCAGTCCGATCAGGTCATTGTTGTTGAAGGTCAGGTCAGCCATGATGACTATTCCGGCCAGTTGAAAATGAGGGTCAGTTCGGTCACGGATGTGGCCTCGGCTCGTCAGCAATTCAGCCGGGGATTGCAGCTTAACCTGCGCGCTGACCAGCTTCAGAACGGTCTGCTGGATAAGCTTGATAACACCCTCAGGCCATTCCGCTGTGAAGGGAGTCCGGTCTGGATCGAATACAGCAGTCCGGATGCCAAAACCCGGATAGAGTTGGGTGAGTCCTGGCGGGTACAGCCAGATGACAACCTGTTACTGGAGCTTCGGTACCTTGTGGGCGACCAGTGCGTGGAACTGGTCTATGATTGAGGGTGTTGGGCAAGGTCCGGGCTGCTTTTCGGTGCTTAACTGTGCGAAAAATTAAAAGTTTGTCAGAAAGCGGACTCATACAAAGGTCCGCTTTAGCCAGACTCCGGGCGCTGCTATCTTTGTCCCAAATTCTGATGTGGTGGAGTTCGCTCCGCCAGACAATCAAATGATGGAACATCATGAACCCTAACTATCTGGATTTTGAACAGCCTATTGCCGACCTTGAAGCCAAGATTGAAGAGCTTCGTATGGTGGGTAACGACACCGACATCAACATTAACGATGAAATTACCCGGCTTAAGAAGAAAAGTGTCAGCCTGACGGAAAGCATCTTTTCGAATCTCCAGCCCTGGGATGTAGCCCGGTTGGCACGGCATCCCCGCCGTCCATACACTCTGGACTACGTAGAAGCCATCTTTGAAGACTTCGATGAGCTTCACGGTGATCGCCGTTATGCGGATGATCTGGCCATCGTTGGCGGAACCGCCCGTCTTGATGACAAGCCCGTGATGGTTATTGGTCACCAGAAGGGTCGGGAAGTACGGGATAAAGTGAAGCGCAATTTCGGCATGCCGCGTCCGGAAGGCTATCGCAAGGCGTTGCGACTGATGGAAATGGCTGAACGTTTCAAAATGCCGATTCTGACGTTTATCGATACTCCGGGTGCCTATCCGGGTATCGGGGCCGAGGAGCGTGGCCAGAGCGAAGCTATTGCTTTCAACCTGGCAGTAATGTCCCGTCTGAAAACGCCAATTATCTCAACCGTGATCGGTGAAGGCGGTTCCGGTGGCGCACTGGCCATTGGTGTCTGCGACCAGCTCAACATGCTTCAGTACTCCACCTATGCGGTTATCTCTCCTGAAGGTTGTGCCTCCATTCTCTGGAAGAGTGCAGAGTATGCCGCTCAGGCAGCAGAAGCCATGGGTGTGACGGCTGATCGTCTTAAAGACCTTGGGCTGGCGGACAACGTCATAAGCGAACCTATGGGTGGTGCTCATCGCAGCCCGGCTGAGATGTCTGAGTCCCTCAAGGCAGTCCTGAGCAGGGGTGTTGCAGAACTCAGCCGTCTGCCTGTGGACGAACTGGTCTCCCGCCGCTACGAGCGACTTACTCGCTATGAAAACGGGCGCTAAGCCCGTTACCGGATTTTCCTGGCCGGAATCACTGTGTGCTCCGGTCAGGGGCCTTCCCGAACATTCCCGCCTTTGGGTCGCGCTCAGCGGTGGCCTGGATTCCAATTTATTGCTTCACCTTGCTGTTCATTGTCACGGTGGCCGGGTTCCGGTGGCTGCTATTCATGTTAACCACCAGTTACAACTCAACGCGAACCAAACCGAGGCGTTTTGCCTGGCAGAAGGGCAGAAGCTGGGTGTTCCTGTGGTTGTTCGCCGGGTCTCCGTTGAAAAAGCGGGCAGTACTCCCGGGGTTGGTGGAATTGAAGAGGCCGCCCGGGAAGCTCGATACCGCGAGTTCGAAGCCGTGCTGGAACCGGGTGACCTGCTGCTGATGGCGCATCATGCCGACGATCAGGGTGAAACGGTTCTGTTTCGTTTGCTCAGGGGCACTGGTGTAGCCGGGTTGGGCGGGATGCCCGGTAGTCGGCCACTTGGTAATGGCCTGCTTGTTCGCCCTCTGCTGGGGTTGGAGCGGGAAGTCCTTGTCGACTGTGCCCGGGATGCCGGGTTGTCGTGGGTGGAAGACCCGAGTAACGACGATCAGGGCTACGACCGGAATTATCTCAGGCACGCCATTATGCCGCGGCTCAAGGCTCGTTGGCCGGGGCTGGCACGGCGCTTGAAGCATACTGCCAACGCGTGCAAGGAAAGTGATTTCCTGAACCATCGCCTGGCAGAAATTCAGCTGAATGAATTGGCAGATGAAAGCGGCAGGTTGTCCGTGGCTGGCCTTCATAAACTGTCTCTGGCTGAACAGAAAAACCTTTTGCGCTGGTGGATTCGCGGGCGGGGTTTTCCGCCTCCTGCGTTGTCGGATTGGGCCAGAGTGATGGGTGATTTTCTGGAAGCCGGAGAAGACAGAGAGCCGGAGCTCCGTTCCGGCGGCTACAGTATTCGCCGTTTCCAGGGCATGTTGTGGCTGGTCAGAGATGCGGTAGATATCCCGTCGTCAGATTGCTGGCTGGAGCCTGGCCAGGCGGTTGAATGGGGGGAGTGGCGCGCTCGCCTGGAGTCTGCTTCAGGGTCTAACCCCCAAATGCCCTGTTCGCCAATAAGGGTATCTACGAGGCAGGGTGGAGAAAGCTTCCGACCGCGTCCAAACGGACCTTCGAAGCGGTTAAAAATATGGATGCAGGAGCAGGGTATTCCGCCTTGGGAAAGGCCCCGGATACCGTTGTTTTTTGCGGCTTCCGGCGATCGGGAGGAGCTGATTGCGGTTGGCGATTTCTGGTGTTCTGAACAATACTCGGGGGATGCCCCCGCCGCCGGCTGGCGGCTGGTTGTGGAGCGGGATTGTGATTGAGTCAGGGGGGGCTTTCTGGTAGTCTGGCGTCCCATCTTGAGATGAACAATCTCCCTCCTTCACCGAACCAGATAATCACGGAATCTGCATGACGCGTTATATTTTCGTCACCGGCGGTGTCGTGTCTTCACTGGGGAAAGGTATTGCCTCCGCATCACTGGCAGCCATCCTTGAAGCACGCGGCCTGAAGGTCACCATTCTCAAGCTGGACCCCTACATTAACGTAGACCCCGGCACCATGAGCCCGTTCCAGCACGGAGAGGTTTTTGTTACCGAAGACGGTGCTGAAACCGACCTCGACCTGGGGCACTACGAACGTTTTATCCGCACCCGGATGAGCCGTCGTAATAACTTCACTACTGGTCGTGTCTACGAGGAAGTGATCCGTAAGGAACGTCGCGGTGACTACCTTGGGGGCACAGTACAGGTGATTCCTCACATCACCGATGAGATCAAGCGCCGTGTAATTGAAGGCGCGGCTGGTGTTGATGTGGCGTTGATCGAGGTTGGTGGCACCGTAGGCGACATCGAATCCCTGCCGTTCCTGGAAGCCTGCCGTCAGCTCAAGGTTGAAGTTGGGTCGCAGCGTGCCTTGTTCATGCACCTGACTCTGGTTCCGTACATTGCGACGGCCGGCGAAATCAAGACTAAACCGACACAGCACTCCGTGAAGGAAATGCGCTCCATTGGCCTGCAGCCAGACATTCTGCTGTGCCGTTCCGAGCATGAGGTGGATGCCAGTTCCCGCCGCAAGATTGCGTTGTTTACCAACGTGGAAGAGCGTGCGGTTATTCCTCTTGAAGATGCCAAATCCATTTATGCGATTCCGCGTATGCTTCACGAGCATGGCCTGGACCAGCTGGTGATCGAACGTTTCAATCTCGATGCGCGTGCCGCCGATCTCAGTGAATGGGATGGGGTAGTGGAAGCATTGATGAACCCCGAGCAGGAAGTGACCATTGCCATGGTCGGCAAGTACATGGAATTGCTCGAGGCCTACAAGTCTTTGATTGAATCCTTGCTGCATGCCGGTATCAAGACCCGCACCAAAGTCAGGATCAATTACATTGATTCCGAAGATATCGAACGGGACGGCATCGGCGCACTCAAATCCGCGGACGCGATCCTTGTCCCGGGCGGCTTTGGTGAGCGTGGTGTGGAAGGCAAGATCCGCACGGTTCAGTATGCCCGGGAGAACAAGGTGCCGTACCTCGGTATCTGTCTCGGCATGCAGGTGGCGGTTATTGAATACGCCCGTAATGTTGCAGGCCTTAAAGACGCGCACAGTACCGAATTCCGCAGCCATACGCCGGAGCCGGTCGTAGGTCTGATTACTGAGTGGCTGGATGCGACAGGCGAGCGCGAGGAGCGTACCGAGGAGT
Organism: Marinobacter salinexigens; assembly: GCF_008370345.1. GTDB lineage: Bacteria > Pseudomonadota > Gammaproteobacteria > Pseudomonadales > Oleiphilaceae > Marinobacter > Marinobacter salinexigens. Next base: position 31,319 of record NZ_VTUU01000004.1, read on the forward strand.
CAGATCTCGGCGGTACCATGCGCCTTGGTGCGCAGGATTGCGTGCTGACCGAAGGCTCTACCATCGCTAACAGCTATGGCAAAAAGACCATCCGTGAACGCCATCGTCACCGTTACGAGGTGAACAACCATTTCCTTCCTCAGCTGGAAGGTGCGGGTCTGAAAATCTCCGGCCGCTCGTCTGATGGCAAGTTGGTAGAAGTGGTGGAAGCGCCTGAGCATCCCTGGTTCGTGGCTTGCCAGTTCCACCCGGAATTTACCTCTACGCCTCGCGACGGCCATCCGCTGTTCAAAGGCTTCGTCAAAGCTGCCCTGGCGAACAAGAAGGAAGCCTGATCATGGCACGGAGCAACCTGACCGTCTCGGGAATCGAGATTGCCAACGACAAGCCGTTCGTGCTGTTCGGAGGTATGAACGTACTGGAATCCCGGGAGCTTGCCTTTGAAGTGGCTGAAAAGTACGTTGATGTCTGTGCACGCCTGGGGGTTCCCTACGTGTTCAAGGCGTCCTTCGACAAGGCCAACCGTTCGTCGATCCACTCGTTTCGTGGCCCGGGTCTCGAGAAGGGGCTTCAGATTCTGGCGGACATCAAGGACAAGTTTGGCACTCCGATCATTTCGGACGTCCACGAACCGGATCAGGCTGCTCCTGCGGCTGAAGTGTGCGATATCATCCAGTTGCCGGCGTTCCTGAGCCGGCAGACGGATCTGGTGGCTGCGATGGCCCGGACCGGCGCGGTGATCAACATCAAGAAAGCCCAGTTCCTTGCTCCCCAGGAAATGAAGCACATCATCAAGAAGTGCGAAGAGGCAGGTAACGACAAGGTTATTCTGTGCGAGCGTGGCTCCAGCTTCGGTTATAACAACCTGGTGGTGGACATGCTTGGCTTTGGCATCATGAAGCAGATGAATGTGCCGGTGTTCTTTGATGTCACACATTCATTGCAGATGCCTGGTGGTCGTGCTGATTCGGCCGGTGGACGCCGTGCTCAGGTAACGGATCTGGCTTTGGCGGGTATGTCACAGGGACTGGCAGGGCTATTCCTTGAGGCTCACCCCGATCCGGATCAGGCGAAATGTGATGGGCCCTGCGCTCTTCGCCTGAGTCAGCTGGAGCCGTTCCTCCAGCGGGTTAAGGCTGTGGATGACCTGATAAAAAGTTTTAAACCTATCGACACCGCCTGATTGGCGGTGTTTGTTTTATTTAGGAATACGAGCAGGTAGGGCAGACCTTTCCAAAACTGTGCGGAGCCATGGATGGCGGAGCCCAAGCGTCACATGGATGTGCCGCAAGGAGCGTGTTTTGGAAAGGTCTGCCCTACCTGCTCTAAATCGAACCGTAATCTGAATACGATTAGACATTGAAAACCTGGAGAACCAGAAGAATGACAAAGATTGCCAATATCAAAGCCCGTGAGGTACTGGATTCCCGTGGTAACCCGACGGTAGAAGCCGACGTGATTCTTGAAGACGGCACCTTGGGCCGTGCCTGCGCACCTTCCGGTGCCTCTACTGGCTCCCGCGAAGCGCTCGAACTTCGTGACGGCGACGCTTCCCGTTATCTTGGCAAGGGTGTGACCAAAGCCGTTAACGCGGTAAACACAACCATTCGTGAAGCTCTGATTGGTAAAGACGCGGCCGAGCAGCGTGGCCTGGATCAGGTGATGCTGGACCTGGACGGTACTGAAAACAAGGCCAACCTGGGTGCAAACGCTATCCTGGCGGTATCTCTGGCGGCCGCCAAAGCTGCTGCTGCCTCTCTGGGCAAGCCGCTGTATGAACACATTGCAGATGTTAACGGCACGTCGGGCAAGTTCTCCATGCCGGTTCCGATGATGAACATCCTCAACGGCGGTGAGCACGCGGACAACAACGTCGACATCCAGGAATTCATGGTTCAGCCGGTTTCCGTAAAGAGCTTTGCTGAAGCTCTGCGTGTTGGTGCTGAAATCTTCCATAGCCTGAAGAAGGTCCTGCAGGCCCAGGGTCTGAACACCGCGGTAGGTGACGAGGGTGGTTTTGCGCCCAACCTGCCGTCCAACGAAGCCGCGCTGGCGGCCATCAAGGAAGCGGTTGAGAAAGCTGGTTACGAGCTGGGTAAAGATGTGACTCTTGCCCTGGACTGCGCTTCTTCCGAGTTCTATAAAGATGGCCAGTACCAGCTTTCCGGTGAAGGTAAGAGCTTCGACTCCGAAGGTTTTGCGGATTACCTGGCAGGCCTGTCTGAGCGTTACCCCATTGTTTCCATCGAAGACGGTATGGACGAGAGCGACTGGGATGGCTGGAAGGTTCTGACCGACAAACTGGGCGATAAGGTTCAGCTCGTTGGCGACGACCTGTTTGTAACCAACACTCGGATCCTCAAGCAGGGTATCGAGAAGGGCGTGGGTAACTCCATTCTGATCAAGTTCAACCAGATCGGTAGCCTCACCGAGACTCTGGATGCGATCAAGATGGCTCAGGATGCTGGCTACACAGCGGTTATCTCTCACCGTTCCGGCGAGACAGAGGATACCACCATTGCCGATCTGGCGGTTGCGACTTGCGCTGGTCAGATCAAAACAGGTTCCCTGTGCCGTTCTGACCGGGTTGCCAAGTACAACCAGTTGCTGCGCATTGAGGAAGCTCTGGATGGCAATGCACCGTATCGCGGTCTGAGCGAAATCAAAGGCCAGGCCTGAGGCCCGGCAACGCTCCGGCGTTTCCATTTGCAGCCACGATCGTTATGATCGTGGCCTGTAGAATGACAAGGCCATCGTGGCTGAGGTTAAATCTCGGTTACGATGGCCTTTTTACACAAACAGTTAGAAGAATTTGTTGCTAATCTACTCTAAGGTCTATACTCAACACTCAGTGTAGAAATTTTGAACGGAATGATTGGAATCTGACCGGCGTGAAACTGCTTTGGACCATCATGATTGTGCTTATCCTCCTGCTACAGGCGCGACTGTGGATCGGGGAGGGGAGCTTTGCGCAGGTATGGGCGCTTGAGCACTCTATTGCTGAGCAGCGGGCCGAGAATTCCGAGTTGGCCGCACGCAATGATCGGCTCTATGCGGAGGTTCGCAACCTGCGCAATGAGCAAAGTGCTGTTGAGGAGCGGGCACGAATGAACCTAGGGCTGATTCGCGAGGACGAGACTTTCTTTCTCGTTGTTGACAAGTAATTGCAATGACCACACCCCCCAAATACTGGCTTATTGTTCCCGCCGCCGGTATCGGCAAACGGATGCAATCCGACGTTCCGAAGCAATATCTCAGGCTAGATAACCGCTTTGTCCTCGACATAACGCTCTCCCGCTTATTGCATAACGCCGATTTCTCCGGGTGTATGGTGCCGTTGAGTGCTCAGGATCACTGGTGGCTAGATACGGAATCGGCAGCGGATGACCGTATTCAAACCTGTACCGGAGGCGCCGAGCGGGCGGATTCCGTATTGTCGGCGCTCCATGCGCTCGACGGACAGGCGAACGATAGTGACTGGGTATTGGTGCACGACGCAGCAAGACCCTGTATTCATCGGGATGACCTCTCTAACCTGATTGACACACTTTCCGGGCATCCTGTCGGTGGCCTGTTGGCTGCGCCTGTTGCGGACACTTTGAAGCAGGCAGGTGGCGGTGTGTTACCGGAAGTTGAAACCACCATTGATCGAAGCCGGCTCTGGCGGGCACTGACGCCTCAGATGTTCCGCTTTGGTCAACTGAAAGCCGCACTGGAGGCTAGCCTGACAAACGGCGATCCAGTGACGGACGAGTCCTCTGCCATGGAGTTTTCCGGTAACATGCCGGTTCTGGTTGAGGGTCGGCCTGATAACCTCAAGATCACGGTACCTGCAGATCTGGCGTTAGCCGGTTTTATTCTGAGCCGTCTCTGAATATTTTGAATCCCGGAGTGAAGTATGCGAATTGGTCAGGGTTTTGATGTCCATGCCTTCTGCGAAGGCGATTCTGTGATTCTTGGCGGTGTGTCGATTCCCTATAGTCATGGCCTGAAAGCCCATTCTGACGGCGATGTGCTACTGCACGCGTTGGCCGATGCCCTTCTGGGAGCAGTCGCTCTGGGGGACATTGGGCATTTTTTCCCGGATACCAGTGATGAATGGGCAGGTGCGGACAGCCGGGATCTTTTACGCAGAGTCGTCGCCCGTGTTCAGGATGAGGGCTATCAGGTCTCGAATGTTGATACCACCATTATTGCCCAGGCCCCCAAAATGGCACCACACGTTGAGTCGATGCGGCTGAATATCTCGGAGGATCTGGGAATTCCTGCCAGCCGGGTCAGCGTAAAGGCAACCACCACAGAAAAGCTGGGCTTTACCGGCCGGGGCGAAGGTATTGCCTGCCAGGCGATTTGTCTGCTGGAGCCGGTATCATCGTGACCGGGAGTGATTCAGCCTCAGGACAATGGCGACTGGACTGGCCAACCTCGTCGGGCCATCGGTTAGCCGAGGCAAAACTAAAGTCCTGCCCCGAAGATTTCCGCGTGGACGAAGATCTCACCCTGGAGGGAATGCCGGAGGATACCCGTGACCTTCAGTCGGTGCGCGGTGAAGGGGAGCATCTCTGTATCCTGCTTGAGAAAACCGGGGACAATAGTGAATACGTGGCCAGGGAGCTTGCAAGCCTCGCCGGATGCCGCTCATTTGATGTCGGGCTTTGCGGGCTGAAAGACCGTCACGCGGTTACCAGCCAATGGTTCAGCCTTTACCGGCCGGGCATGCAGGACGAAGATCTCAGCCTGATTGAGAGCATTCGCGAACGTTGGAGCATACGGGGTGCCTGTCGTTTTTTCCGAAAGCTGCGCCGTGGGGATCACCAGCGTAACCATTTTGTGATTACACTCCGGGACGTTCGGGGCACAAAAAGCGATATCGACCTGGCTCTGAATCGACTTCGTGATCATGGCGCACCGAACTACTTTGGCCCTCAGCGATTCGGCATAGGCGGCGCCAACCTGGATCGTGCCGCGGCGATGAACCCTTCCTCAATGGAGCAACGACGAAAAGGGCGGAAAGGAAGGGGACGAGGCAAACCGGGTGGCGGAGGCGACTCGAAAAACGTATTGTACTTTTCGGCGGCACGTTCATGGATTTTCAATGAAGTATTAGCACGCCGTGTTGAAGATCAGAATTGGCTGGTGCCTCTTGATGGGGAACCCGGATTGCCTGATGGTCAGTCTGGAACCACCGGGCCTCTGTGGGGCGATGGAGGGACGCGAGCGTCGGGGGACCAGGAGGGCCTGGAACGATCCATTGCGCAGGGAGCACCGGAACTCCTCAAACTGTTTGCCACAACCCGAATGAAGCCTGAACGGCGATCATTGGCTGTGGTCCCCGGTGACCTGTCGTGGCACTGGAGCGCAGACGGTAATCTTGAACTGAAGTTTTACTTGCTCCCGGGACAGTACGCGACCACTATTCTGAACGATATTTTTGAGCTTGAGGACGTGAGCCTCAGCCAACATAACAAACAGCAAGGCTAGCGGAGAACATCGTGCGTATTCTGTTGTCGAACGATGACGGAGTTCATTCACCGGGGCTGATTGCCCTGTATGAAGGGCTTCGGGGCCTGGGTGACCTGGAAGTGGTGGCCCCGGATCGTGATCATAGTGGGGCGAGTAACGCTCTGACGCTCAATCGACCACTGACCGTGGAGCAGCATCCAAACGGGTTCCATTCTGTGGATGGGACACCTACGGATTGTGTTCACCTGGCGGTTAACGGGGTATTTGATACACCGTTTGATCGTGTTGTCTCTGGTATCAACACTCATGCCAACCTGGGTGACGATATTATCTATTCGGGAACGGTCGCTGCGGCTACCGAAGGTCGCCATCTCGGGTTACCTGCCATTGCCGTTTCCCTCGCTAACGAAGGCCTTTTTCATTACGAAACCGCGGCCCGGGTGGTACGACTGCTCCTGGAGAGTGAACGCCCCCTTGTACTTGGCCCGCGCTCTATCCTCAATGTCAATGTACCGGATGTCCCCTGGGATCAGCTGAAAGGGTTCCGAGTTACCCGGCTCGGACACCGGGAAAGAGCCGAAGGTGCTGTTCCGATGATATGTCCTCGGGGTAAGCAAAGGTACTGGATCGGTGCTGCGGGTGAGGGCGGCGATGCTGGTCCGGGTACAGATTTTTACGCCGTTCGTGAAGGTTATGTCTCCATCACACCCGTGCATGTCGATATGACCCGACATGAGGCGCTGTTGCCTCTTGAGAACTGGGTTGAAGCGCTCCCGGACAGTTTGGGAGGACAGAAATGAGCACCCAGTTGCAGGGGATAGGGATGACCTCCCGGCGTACTCGCATGCGCCTTGTTCAGCGGCTTAAAGAGGCTGGCATCGAATCGGATAAGGTGCTGGATGTGATTGGGGACGTTCCGCGTCATATCTTTCTTGACGAAGCGCTTTCCCACCGCGCCTATGAAGATACCTCATTACCGATTGGTCACGGCCAGACGCTGTCCCAACCCTATATCGTCGCCAGGATGACCGAGCTATTGCTGGAAAGCCAGCCTGCCCGGGTACTGGAGTTAGGGACCGGGTCGGGGTACCAGACAGCTGTTCTTTCCCGCCTGTTTGACGAAATTTTCAGTGTCGAGCGTATCAAACCATTGCAGGACAGGGCCCGCGATCGCCTGCGCCAGTTGAATGCCCGCAATGTATTGCTCAAACATGCTGATGGTGGCATGGGTTGGCCGGATCGTGGGCCGTTCGACGGTATTATTGTGACCGCTGCGCCGGTCGAAGTACCTCCGGAGCTGTTAGCGCAGCTTGCCGACGGCGGTGTGTTGATTGCTCCGGTCGGTGAAGAAGAGCAGGTACTGGTCCAGGTCACCCGACGAGGTGAACATTTTGACTACAAGGAACTCGAACCGGTGTATTTCGTTCCGCTGCTTGGGGGAGTGATTCGTTGAGTCGTCCTGGAGCTCATCAGGCACACAGTGTAGCTGACGTAGATCGTACCCACCGACCGCTGGCTATTTTCCTCAGGGGGATGGCCATGGGCGCTGCGGATATCGTACCTGGGGTGTCCGGAGGGACCATTGCCTTTATAACCGGCATTTATTTCAGACTGCTTGAGGCTGTCAATGCGGTTCCCGGGGCACTTATTCAGCATCTTTTTCGGGGACAGGTTGCTGCTTTTTGGGCGGCGATTGACGGCAACTTCCTGGCGTGTCTTCTGGCGGGGATACTGGCCAGCATTGTGACTCTGGCATCAGCTATCAGCTTTGCTCTTACTGAATATCCGGTGCTGCTCTGGAGCTTTTTCTTCGGTCTGATCCTCGCGTCGGTGTGGCATGTTGGGAGGCAGGTTCGCCAATATACCTATACCCTGTTGTTTCCCCTGGCGATCGGAATTGCGTTCGCCTGGTGGATCACCAGCCTGTCTGTCAGTCCGTTAACGCCCAATCCACTGCTCTTTTTTGGTGCGGGGGCACTGGCAATATGCGCCATGATCCTTCCGGGAATCTCAGGCAGTTTCATTCTCCTGGTCATCGGCATGTATACCCCGGTACTTACGGCGATCAAAGGCGGGGACATCTCGATCCTGTTCCTGTTTGCCGCTGGCTGCCTCTTGGGTCTTCTTTCGATCGCAAGGCTGATTACCTGGGCATTCCATCACTTTCATGATGTCGTTCTGGCGCTACTGACCGGCTTTATGATCGGTGCTCTGAACAAGGTCTGGCCCTGGAAGGAAGTGTTGAGCTGGCGTACCAATAGTGCTGGTGAGCAGGTGGCATTACAGGAAATCAGTATCTCGCCATCGGCCTATGGGCAACTGGCGGGGCACGATCCCCAGGTGATGCTTGCAATCCTGCTCGCCGCTGTTGGATTTATGCTGGTACTGGCCCTGGAGTGGTTTGGGCGCAGCGCCGAACGAAGGGCCTCTCAGCTTGAACATGAGGCGTAAGGGATTACAAAAGTGTTACTTGGTGCGCAAATTTGGTGTGTCAGCCGGTAACAAATATGGTGATTGAGTAACTTGGATTCCATCAGGAAATATGCAATATATTAGCAAGTTACTCTGAAAACCTTATAAATTGCTTCGGCGCGCTGTCGTCTTTATACGGATTTTTCATAACCGGGCTGTTCTTATTTCTGTGAGATTTTTGCGTGGGTTACTCATCGCCACTCTGTCGGCCCCCCCGCGGTTCCCCTCCGGTGCCCACGATCTGACTCGTTCCTCAAAAGCCTTTCAGTTACCGGCCAGGGCAGTGCCACTGCTGCTGTTTATCGTTCTCCTCGCCGGCTGCAACACCCAGGCGATACATCAGGACGACCTGTACAATCCTCCGGTTTATTGGGGGCAGCACGTAGTGAAATCCGGCGAAACCCTTTACAGCATCGCCATGCGCTACGGTAGGGATTACCGTGAACTGGGGAACGCGAACGGCATCGGCCCTCCCTGGCAGCTAAAGGCCGGACAAGTTCTTCGCCTTGACCGTCGCGGTACTGTCACATCCAGCAGGCAGACTGCTTCAACTTCAAGTGCTTCCAGCAGACGTCAGCAAACGGTTGCCCGGGTTCCCAGGCCCCAGGCAACGAAGCAACCGGTGGTCACCAAAGTGCCGGACAGGAAGGTTCCTCTATCGTCCCAGAATCAGACTGTTGCCCGGATCAATTGGCGCTGGCCCCATGTTGGCACCGTAATTGCTGGATATTCATCATCTGGGAAAGTCAACAAAGGTATTGATATTGCCGGTAAAGCCGGGGATGCTGTTAAAGCGGCGGCAAATGGAAACGTGGTATACGCCGGCAACGGGTTGCTTGGTTACGGTAATCTGATTATCGTCAATCATAACGAGCACTATCTCAGTGCTTACGCACACAACCGGACGATCTTGGTTAAGGAAGGGGAGGATGTTAAAGCCGGCCAGGTGATTGCTGAGCTGGGGAGCAGTGGAGCCGAACGGCCCATGTTGCATTTTGAGATTCGAAAGAATGGCAACCCGGTCGATCCCGCGCACTACTTGCCGCGCCGCTGACGACAGCAAGGCATAGAGGACGAATTTTTAAAAGCGTTCTTGGCAGCCAAACCGGTACTGACGAAAACCGCATTCAGAAAAATAAAAATGGCTACGGCAAAAGCCGGCCAACTAAATGATGTCCTGAGAAATCAAGCACAACGGAAGGATCCGAAAAACAAAAAAGCATTGGATCAAAACACAGGATTATTACGAGGCGGGGCAAGAAAATGTCAGCAGAGCAAGATGAAATCATCATTGATCGTGTAGCGGACGTAGAAGAGTCTGAGGAACAATTACTAGCCGAAGAAAAGTCGGAAAAGGATTCTGCGGCCAGTGAAGACTTTCCCACCCAAGGTCGCTATTTCAGCAACCAGAAACAGCTGGACGCCACCCAGCTTTACCTCAACGAAATCGGTTTTTCTCCACTCCTGACTCCTGAAGAGGAGGTCTATTTTGCTCGCCTGGCACGAAAAGGTGAGGAATCCGGTCGCAAACGGATGATCGAAAGTAATCTCCGCCTGGTGGTCAAGATCGCGCGCCGCTATGTGAACCGTGGCCTGACGCTCCTTGATCTGATCGAAGAAGGAAATCTGGGCCTGATCCGGGCCGTTGAAAAGTTTGATCCGGAACGCGGTTTCCGTTTCTCTACCTACGCGACCTGGTGGATCCGGCAGACCATCGAACGGGCGATCATGAACCAGACCCGCACGATTCGTCTCCCCATTCACGTGGTTAAAGAGCTGAACCTGTATTTGCGTGCAGCCCGTGAGCTGACCCAGAAGCTGGATCATGAACCTTCTGCTGAAGAAATTGCGCAGATGGTGGACAAGCCAGTTGCGGACGTTAAGCGCATGCTTGGCCTGAATGAGCGCGTTGCTTCGATGGATACCCCGATTGGTGCCGGTGGCGAGAAATCTCTGCTGGATACCGTGGCGGATGAAGGGGCCTCCGACCCCGCGGATCTTCTGCAGGACAATAATATGTGTTCCTGCCTGGAAAAGTGGATTGACCAACTCAGTGACAAGCAACAGGAAGTGCTGTCCCGACGGTTCGGCCTCCGGGGTTACCCTGTGAGTACGCTGGAAGAAGTCGGCCAGGAGATTGGCCTGACACGTGAGCGGGTTCGCCAGATTCAGGTTGAGGCCCTGCGTCGCTTGCGGGAAATTCTGGAAAAGGAGGGGTTGTCCGGAAGCCTTCTGTTCAAGTAGCTTCACAGACTCTTTTCCTTGGCAAGCCGACCAGTGTTCCTGGTCGGCTTTTGTGTTTCAGTAACACCGCAAATGAGAACCAGGCGGCGCCCCGGGATGGCGGGTCATTGCTAAAATGCCGTGACCGGGCAGAGTTGGGATCGTTAGATCGTCAGGTGGTAACACCCGGTGCACGAATGAAACACGTCAATAATAATGATTGAAAAGGAAGGACTATGATGAAGGCTCTAACAACCGGTTTTGCCTCTATGATCATGGTGGCTGCATTGTCGGCTCCCGCATCCGCTTTGACCGTTGAAGGTGTGGATGTTCCGGACACGTATTCCGCGATGGATACCGAGCTGAAGCTCAATGGCGCGGGCACCCGTTCCAAGTGGTTCATGGATCTGTACGTAGGCGGACTCTATGTGCCCGAAACCATCAGCGACGGACAGGCTGTCATCAATGCTGATGAGCCCCAGGCCATTACTCTTCACATTATTTCCGGCATGATCACCAGTGATCGAATGACGTCGGCTACCCTTGAGGGGTTTGAGGCGTCGACTGGTGGCAAGATGGAAGGGATCCAGAGCGACATCGACCAGTTCATGAAGGTGTTCCAGGAAGAAATCAAAGAAGGGGATGTATTTGATCTGGTCTACCTCCCGGGCAAGGGGGTTGAAGTCCTGAAGAACGGCAAACTCAAGGACACTGTCGGTGATCTGGCCTTCAAAAAGGCGCTGTTCGGCATCTGGCTCTCCGACGAGCCTGCCCAGAAGGACCTGAAAAAGAAGATGCTTGGACAACGTTAAGTCTTACGCTGTTCTTGAAAATGAAAAAACCGGCCATGAAGTCAGGGCCGGTTTTTTTGGCAGGGAGGAAGCTGGAAGCAGTGGTTAGAGGTAGTCCCGCTTCTGTTTGAACTCGCACAGATCCTCGATGATACAGGCGCCACATTTTGGCTTACGTGCTACGCAGGTGTAGCGGCCATGGAGGATCAGCCAGTGGTGGGCATCCAGCAGGAATTCCTTGGGTACCAGGCGAAGCAGGCGTTTTTCCACTTCCAGAACATTTTTGCCAGGGGCAATGCCTGTCCGGTTGGACACCCTGAAAATGTGGGTGTCTACAGCCATGGCCATGTGACCGAACGCTGTGTTCAGAACCACGTTAGCCGTTTTTCGGCCAACCCCGGGCAGGGCTTCGAGATCCTCACGTTTTTCAGGAACCACGCTGTTGTGCTTCTCGATAAGAATCCGGCAGGTCTTGATGACGTTTTCGGCTTTACTGTTAAACAGGCCGATGGTTTTGATGTATTCCTTCAGCCCGTCAACGCCCAGAGCCAGAATGGATTCTGGCGTATTGGCGACCGGGAACAGTTTGTCGGTTGCTTTGTTAACGCCGACATCCGTTGCCTGCGCTGAGAGAATAACCGCAATCAGTAACTCGAAGGGTGACGAATAGTTCAGCTCGGTGGTCGGGTTGGGATTGTCAGCCCGCAAACGAGTGAAAATCTCTGTTCGTTTTTCTTTATTCATAGATAACGTTTTCAGGATACGTTGCCGGTTACCCGCACACGTTTGCTGCCAGATGTGGCCGGGGCCGTTGTAGTGGCGGCCTTCCGGCGCGCCTCAAGTTTGCTGTCAATGCTGTTTTTCAGGGCGATCAACAGTCCCAGTCCCATGAAAGCGCCGGGAGGGAGCATCATGAACAGCATGTTCGGGTAGCGCTCAAACGGCCGGATAACCCAGTCTGCAGCTGCCGGGCCCAGCAGCAGATTCATGTCAACAAACAGGGTACCCTGACCGACAAGTTCCCGCATGCCGCCCAGCACCACCAGTACCGCCAGGAATCCAAGTCCCATCATTGCGCCATCCAGCAGGGCCCTTCCGGGTGTATTACGGGACGCAAAGGCGTCCGCGCGGCCAAGGATGGCGCAGTTGGTCACGATCAGTGGAATGAAAATTCCCAGAATCTGGTAGAGCTCGTAAGTGAAGGCCTGCATCAAAAGCTCAGCGCAGGTTACGAAGGATGCGATGATCATCACGAAGGCTGGCAGCCGGACCGACTCACCCACAAAATTGCGGATGAGGGAGACAGCAAGGTTGGACCCCATAAGGACCAGCAGAGTGGCCAGACCAAGGCCTATGGCGTTGACGACGGTACTGGTTACCGCGAGCAGTGGGCATAACCCCAGAACCTGAACCAGGGCAGGGTTGTTGTTCCAGAGACCGTCTTTGATGATTTCGCTGGGCGTTTTGTCAGCCATAATCAGGAATGCTCCGGCGTAGTGGTTTCACCTGCAATCGCTTCCGGCTCAAGCCTGCTTTTTCCTGGCTCAGCAGGCGCACCCAGCCGCACGCGAATTTCGTTGTGATTTTTCTGGAAATAGATCAGGGACTTCTGAACGGCTTTAACCACAGCTCTGGGAGTGATGGTGGCGCCAGTAAACTGGTCGAACATACCGCCGTTTTTCTTCACGTTCCATTCGTTATGAGGCGGTTTCCCCAGGGTACGCCCGGTGAAATCCTGGATCCAGTCCGATTTCCGGGTTTCGATACGGTCCCCAAGTCCCGGAGTTTCTTTGTGGCTGGTGACCCGTACTCCAAGAATCGTGCCGTTCATATCGAGGCCTACCAGCAAACGGATGTTGCCTGAATAACCGTCCGGAGCGATAACCGGCATGATCATACCGGTTGGCTTGCCGTCCCTGCGTGCTACCCACACGGTTACCGGGCCATCCCCGGCAAGACGGTCACTTTGGGGAAGCTCAACCGTATCATGCAACATGTCATTATCGTGGGAGCTTTCGGGAATGATCTCAAACAACGCCTTGGCTTCGGCCCGGGCGGCTTGTTCCTGAATGCGCTGGGCGGTGAACGCCTGGGTAACGGCAATGGTACCGCCTGTTATGACTGCAAAAAGGCCGAGGCCAATAGCGCTACGACGGATTGACTGTGCAAGTGCTGCCATGACTTATCCCTGACTCTTACCGGGAACGCCCCGGCGGGCTTTGTGATGCCCGTAGGTGCGTGGTGGCGTGAAATGGTCGATGAATGGCACGGCAAAATTCATCAGCAACACACTGAAGGCGACGGCATCCGGGTAGTTGCCCCAGGTACGGATCAGGTAAATCAGGATGCCGGTGCCCGCTCCGTAGATCAGTTTACCCTGGTGGCTGGTCGCCGCGGATACCGGATCGGTGGCGATAAAAAAGGCTCCGAGCATGGTTCCCCCGGCCAATAGCTGGAGAGAGAGCGGGGCAACCTGGTCGGCATTGCTGCCAAAGGCCAGGCTCATGATGCCCAACGCAGCCAGGAAAGCCACTGGGATGTGCCAACTGATGATTCTCAGTGCAATAAGCAGAAGACCGCCGGCGAGGAAGCCGGCATTTACCCATTCCCATCCCCGGGCGACACCCTCACCAAAGGTAGGATGGGCCAGCACTTCTTTCGCAGTGTGGGTGGCAATCTTGTGTTTGTACTCATCCAGTGGGGTTGCCATGGTCCAGCCATCGATTGCGGTCTGATGGCCTGAAGCAATGGCGGTCAGGGTCTCGCCAAATCCGGGCGCACCCTGCCAAAGAAGCGCTGCTTCTGCCCAGTTGGTCGTCATTGCTACAGGAAACGAAATCAGTACCAGAGCATAACCAACCATCGCAGGATTGAAGGGGTTGGAACCCAGTCCGCCATAAAGCTGCTTGGCAATCACAATCGCAAAGACCACGGCGGTCAGGGATACCCACCAGGGAGCAAATTGCGGCAGTGACAGGCCGAGGAGCAGGCCGGTTACGGCGGCGGTATTGTCCTTGAGGATTGCGCTGATCGGCTTTTTCCGGAATTTCAGGATGATGGCTTCGGACGCCAGAGCGACGGCAATGCACCAGACAACATTGATCAGGTTACCCCAACCGAAGAACAGCGTCTGTGCCAGCAGGCCGGGCAGAGCCGCGATGATGACCCAAAGCATGACACGGGATGTCGGGCGGGCTTTGTGGGCATGTGGAGATGACTGTTGAACAAATGCCATGATGATTCGGCCTGAACTCGGTTATTCGGTTGACTGTGATTCGGACTGATTCGCCAGCAGTTGCTGTGCTTCTGCCAGGGCATCTTCCGCCCTTTTGACCCGGTCGAGGTTCTTGGCAACGGCTCGTTCCAGCTTATCGACATTGTCCGCTTGCTGGGTTCGGGCTTCTTCAAGCATACCCTGCATGTTCTCGAGCTTCGTGCGCGCCTGGGTCACCTGCTTTTCGAGGGCCTCAAGATCGGGCTTGGGTTGCGCGGGGGCCGGCGCCTCCTGAGCAGGGGCTTCGGCAGGAGCCTTTTCCGCATCTGCCCGCTCGGCTTTGGCTTTCTTTCGGGCGAGGGCCTGTTCTACCTGTGCAGCTTTGGCTGCCCTCTCATCTGACGCACTGTCGCTGCTGATGGCTTGCTCGGCTTCGGCTTTTTTCCGGGCCTGAGCTTCGGCAGCGGCCTTCGCACGTTCCTTGCGGCGCAGTTCCTTCTCTTCCTGTTCTCTTTCCAGGCGAGCCTGGCGAGCCTCAAACCGTTCGCGAGCACGATCCGCTTTCAGTTGCTCGGCCTTCTGTACCCGGATTTCACCTTTGGCGTAGCGATAGTACTGGACCAACGGTATAGAGCTGGGGCAAACATAGGAACAGGCGCCGCACTCGATGCAGTCAAACAGGTTCATGTGCTCAGCTTTTTCGAACTCTTCAGCTCGGGAATACCAGAACAGCTGTTGGGGAAGCAGCTCCATCGGGCAGGCGTCGGCGCACTGGCCGCAGCGGATACAGGGTTGCTCAGGCGGCGGTGCCGGCAGTTCCTGGTCTGTAGCAGCGATCACACAGTTACTGGTTTTGGTAACCGGTACTTCGGTGGAGGTAAGCGTGAATCCCATCATCGGTCCACCGGATACCAAACGGCTTGCCCTGGCCGGATCAAAACCTGCCTGATCGAGCAAGCTGTTTACGGGGGTTCCAATCAACGCCTCGTAGTTGCCCGGGTCCCTGACGGCATCACCAGTAATGGTGATCACCCTTGAAATCAGGGGCTTACCTTCAAATACGGCGCGGGAAACGGCCCGGGCAGTACCCACGTTCTGGCACATCACCCCGATATCCGCAGGAATACCGCCACTGGGCACTTCCATGCCCGTGAGGATCCGTATCAACTGCTTTTCACCACCGGATGGGTACTTGGTCGGAATGACCGCAAGTTCGATCTGTGTACCTTCGATGGCCTTTGCCATACGTTCAATGGCTTGCGGTTTATTATCCTCGATTCCGATCACGCACCGTTCCGGGCGAAGTATCCAGGACATGATTTTCAGGCCCCCAACGACCTCCTCTGCCTGTTCCCGCATGGTCATGTCGTCGGCGGTGATATAGGGCTCGCACTCGGCACCATTGAGAATCAGGGTTTGCACCTTGCGGTCCCTGGGGGGGCGGAGCTTGATATTCGTGGGAAATCCCGCGCCGCCCATGCCGGCGATCCCGGCTTCCCGGATCAGTTTAAGGACCTGATCCCGCTCAAGACTTTTGTAATCGCTGACCGGGCTGGTCGGAGTCCATTGTTCTTCCCCGTCCGGTTTGAGCGTGATGCACCAGTCTTCCATGCCGGAAGGGTGGGGAACCGGGTGATGTGCAATGTTTTCAATCACGCCGGACGTAGGGGCATGGACCGGAACGCCGATGCCATTGGTGATGTCGGCGATTTTCTGACCCTTGAGTACCCGGTCACCTACCTGAACCACAGGTTCTGCCGGCGCTCCGATGTGTTGTTGTAGAGGTAGAAACAACCGCTCGGGCATGGTGGCGGTTCGAATCCCGCGAGTGGTGGATTGCTGCTTGTTTTCGGCAGGGTGGATACCGCCGGTAAAGTCCCAGAGCTGAGTCATCAGGCACTCGCTCCCTGACGATCAGTCGCAATGATATTTGTAGCTGGCGGTGTCCAGGTCCAGGTACGGATGTCAGGTTTAATGGTAACCATATCAATACAGTCTACGGGGCAGGGCTCCACACAGAGGTCGCAGCCGGTACATTCACTTTCAATGACGGTATGCATGTGCTTGGCGGCGCCGAGGATCGCGTCCACGGGGCATGCCTGAATACACTTAGTACAGCCAATGCATTCATCTTCGCGGATCACCGCGACACGCTTTTCCTGTTCTACACCGTGTTCGGCATCCAGCGGCTGAGGCTCCATGTCAAGCAGGTCTGCCAGAGCCTTGATGGTGGACTCCCCGCCTGGTGGGCATTTGTTGATGGCATCCCCATCGGCGATGGATTCCGCATAGGGGCGGCATCCGGGGAAACCGCATTGGCCGCACTGGGTCTGTGGCAGCAGAGAATCAATCTGGTCAACCAGAGGATTGCCTTCCACTTTGAAGCGTTCGGCTGCAAAGCCAAGCAGCCCGCCGAACGCAAGGGAAAGGGCAAGGAGCACCAGCACAGCGATGATAATGCCTGTCCACATAAAAACGTGTCTCCGTTAAACGCTGACCAGACCGGTAAAACCGAGGAAGGCCAAAGCCATCAGGCCGGCGGTCACCATGCCGATTGCCGCACCGCGGAAGGCAATGGGGACATCTGCAACGGCAATGCGCTCCCGCATGGCAGCAAACAGCACCAGGACCAGGGAGAAGCCAGCGGCTGCACCGAATCCGTATAACACCGATTCAACGAAGTTATTGTTTTTATTAAGGTTGAGAAGTGCGACACCAAGAACCGCGCAGTTGGTAGTGATCAGTGGCAGGAAGATACCCAGCACCCGGTACAGCAGGGGGCTGGTTTTACGGACCACCATTTCGGTGAACTGCACGACCACTGCAATCACCAGAATAAAGGTAATGGTTTTGAGAAACGCCAGATCAAGCGGGGCGAGCAGGTATGTATACGCGAGGTAGCTGCACACCGATGACAGGGTCAGTACGAATGTCGTGGCCAGCGACATGCCCATGGCGGTTTCCAGCTTGCCGGAAACTCCCATGAAAGGACACAGGCCCAGAAACTGAACCAGTACGAAGTTGTTCACCAGTATGGTGCTGACCAGAATCAGCAGATACTCTGTCATCGATGCTTACTCTTGTTTCGCCCGCTCTTACATTACCCGCATGCCGGGGGTGGCACCGGAGTCCGGGGACAGGACGAAAATATCCTTGCCACCCGGGCCTGCGGCCAGAACCATACCTTCCGACATACCGAACTTCATTTTCCGGGGCTTCAGATTGGCTACCATGACCGTCATGCGGCCGATGAGGTCCTCCGGCTTGTAGGCAGACTTGATACCAGCAAACACATTGCGCTCGCCATGTCCCACATCAAGTGTAAGACGAAGCAGCTTATCGGCACCTTCCACGTGCTCTGCGTTAACGATCTTCACGACACGCAGGTCCACTTTTGCAAAATCGCCAAACTCAATCTCATCCGCAATTGGCTCAAGATCACTGGCTGCTTCCTTTTGGCCCGTGGCAGCAGGAAGCTCCTCTTTGGAGGCATCCAGCATCTTCTCTATCTGTGCCATATCCACACGGTTCATCAGCGGTTTGAATTTGTCGATACCATGATTCTCCAGCAGTTCCCCGCGGGTGTTCCAGACCAGACGCGCATTGAGGAACGACTGAGCTGCCTCGGCCGTTTTCGGAAGGACCGGGGCCAGGTAGGTCATCAGCAAACGGAACATGTTGATGGCATTGGTACAGATGGCCTGGAGATTTTCATCCTGGCCTTCCTGCTTGGCAATAACCCACGGCTGTTCGTCGTTGACGTACTGGTTGGCGATGTCTGCCAGCTCCATGATCCGACGCATCGCACGGCCGAATTCACGGGCTTCGTAGAATTCCTCAATCTGCTGACCCGCTTCAATGAACTCCTGAAGCTTCGCGGTTTCAGTGACCTTGCCAAGCTGACCGTTGAATCGCTTGGTAATGAAACCGGCGCTGCGGCTGGCAATGTTGACCACCTTGCCCACCAGATCCGAGTTAACCCGGGCGGCAAAGTCCTCCAGGTTCAGGTCCATGTCGTCGACGCTGCCGGTCAGCTTGGCGGCAAAGTAGTAACGCAGATACTCGGGATTCAAGTGGTCCAGATAGGTACGTGCCATGATAAACGTACCCCGGGATTTGGACATCTTCTTGCCGTTTACGGTGA
Source organism: Marinobacter salinexigens (assembly GCF_008370345.1). GTDB lineage: Bacteria > Pseudomonadota > Gammaproteobacteria > Pseudomonadales > Oleiphilaceae > Marinobacter > Marinobacter salinexigens. The sequence goes on from NZ_VTUU01000004.1 coordinate 49,626, forward strand.
CGAAACCATGGGCCCAGACCGCAGTCGGGGTACGGAATCCGGCATCGTGGAGCATGGATGGCCAGAACAGCGCGTGGAAATTGATGATGTCCTTGCCGATAAAGTGATACACCTCGGCTTCGGAATCCGCTTTCCAGAAATGTTCAAAATCGATATTTTCCCGGTTGCACAGGTTCTTGAAGCTCGCCAGATAGCCAATCGGGGCGTCCAGCCAGACATAGAAATACTTGCCCGGAGCATCTGGGATCTCGAAACCAAAGTAAGGCGCATCACGGCTGATGTCCCACTCCTGCAAACCGGCGTCCAGCCACTCGGCCAGCTTATTGGCAACCTGCGGCTGAAGCGTTCCACTTCGGGTCCATTTGGTCAGGAAATCCTGGAAATCCGGCAATTTGAAGAAATAGTGCTCGGATTCTTTCTCCACCGGAGTCGCACCGGACACGGCTGAGCGAGGGTTAATCAGCTCAGCAGGAGTGTATGTGGCGCCACATGCCTCACAGTTATCTCCATACTGATCTTCCGTTTTGCACTTCGGACAAGTGCCTTTGATGAAACGGTCCGCCAGAAACATCTCCTTCTCCGGATCGAAGAACTGGGTGATCTTCCGGGTGGCAATATGACCGTTTTCCTGCAGCTGACGGTAAATATATTCGGAGAAGTACCGGTTCTCGTCGGAATGCGTGGAGTAGTAGTTGTCGAACCGGATATGGAAACCGGCGAAGTCCTCCTGGTGCTCCTGACGGATACGGTCAATCAGTTGCTCCGGCGTAATGCCTTCACGCTCGGCACGCAGCATGATAGCCGTGCCGTGGGCATCGTCGGCGCAAACGTAATAGCAGTTATGGCCACGCATGTTCTGGTAGCGCACCCAGATGTCGGTCTGAATGTACTCCAGCAGGTGACCCAGGTGGATCGGCCCGTTTGCGTAGGGCAGGGCGCTGGTAACCAGAATATCGCGCTGTGGCTTGCTAGCTTGCGTCATGGTGATGTCCGAACCTTCTGTTGATACGGGTTGGAAAGACAAAAAAACAGGGGCCTGGACGGCAACCGGCATTGATTGCTCCAGATTAAGACCCCATATGGTCAGAAACGGGCACAGATGATACCTTCCAAGCCATTAATTTTCACCTGAAACACCCGTTTCTGTGTTTATGAGCTTATTCCGGAGAACCCGATGACCCAGATTTCCCCGCAGGCCCTGGAAACAGCCGTCCGCCAATACCGGGACCCATACCTTGAAAAGGACCTGTACGAACTCGGTGCTGTCAAGAACCTCGCTGCTGACGACAGTGGTAAGGTCACCCTGATGGTCGAGCTTCCATACCCTTCCAAAGGCATAGCCGGAGCACTTAAAGAAATCGTCACCAACGCCCTCGAGAACGTCGACGGCGTCGACAGTGCAGAGGTTCACGTGGGCCAGAAAATCCACGCCTACAAGAACCAGAAGGACATCCCGTCAGTCGCAGGCGTCAAAAACATTATCGCTGTTTCCTCGGGGAAAGGCGGTGTCGGTAAGTCCACGACCGCTGTCAACCTGGCGCTGGCGCTGAAAGCTGAGGGCGCCCGGGTTGGCATCCTCGACGCCGACATCTACGGCCCCAGCATCGGCATGATGCTCGGTGTGCCCGAAGGTAAACGTCCGGACACCCGTGAAAACAAATACTTCGTACCCATGGAAGCCCACGGCCTGCAGGCCAACTCCATGGCTTTCGTCGTCACCGACAAAACCCCCATGGTCTGGCGCGGTCCCATGGTCAGCGGCGCAGTCATGCAACTGCTTCAGCAGACACTGTGGGATGAACTCGACTACCTGATCATCGACATGCCCCCGGGCACTGGCGACATCCAGCTCACCCTGGCCCAGAAAGTCCCGGTCACCGGCGCCGTCATCGTCACCACTCCGCAGGACATTGCGCTGCTGGATGGTAAAAAAGGCATCGAAATGTTCCGCAAAGTCGACATTCCGGTACTGGGTGTCGTCGAAAACATGAGTGTCCACATCTGCAGCAACTGCGGCCACGAAGAACCCCTGTTCGGCCATGGCGGCGGCGAACGCATTGCCGAGGAATACGACACCACGTTGCTGGGGCAACTTCCCCTGCACATGACCATCCGGGAACAGACCGATAGCGGTTTGCCGTCTGTTATTGCAGAACCTGATTCCGAAGTAGCCCGTCGCTACCGTGACATTGCCCGCCGTGTTGGTGCTGAACTGTCCACCAGGGAGCGTAACCTGACTGGGTCTATCTCCAGTGTGTCGGTAACAGAGCACTAAGTCCCGACTATTCGGGCGGGCCGCAGAAAGGCCTGTTCGCAGTGGCAGGGCCGATCTTCCAAAAATGTCGTAGGCCAAGGATGGCCGGAGACAAGCGCACATGGATGTGCTCGTAGCGGTTTTTGGAAGATCGGCTCTGCCACTGCAGCCCCCCAAACGGCGGCCACAGGCCTTCGACAGATCTATCCGTAACAGTTAAACTACGCCCCAATTTTCCCAGTGGAACCGAGACCACCCAAATGAGCATCAAATCCGACAAGTGGATCCGCCGGATGTCCGAGCAGCACGGCATGATCGAGCCGTTCGAACACGGACAGGTACGTGAATCCGAAAAGGGCCGAGTCATCTCCTACGGCACCTCCAGCTACGGATACGACGTCCGTTGTAGCAACGAGTTCAAAATCTTCACCAACGTCCACAGCGCCACTGTAGACCCGAAGAACTTCGACGAGAACAGCTTCGTCAACTACACGGGCGACGTCTGCATCATCCCTCCGAACTCCTTCGCACTGGCGCGCACTGTCGAGTACTTCCGTATTCCGCGTAGCGTACTGACCATTTGCCTTGGCAAGTCGACCTATGCACGCTGCGGAATCATCGTCAACGTCACGCCGCTGGAACCGGAGTGGGAAGGCCAGGTTACCCTGGAATTTTCCAACACCACCAACCTGCCGGCTAAAATCTACGCTAACGAAGGCGTGGCTCAGATGCTCTTCTTTGAATCGGACGAAGTCTGCGAAACGAGCTACAAGGACCGGGGTGGAAAGTACCTTGGTCAGACCGGCGTGACCCTGCCCAGGACATGAACGCCAATCAGTTTCTAAAAGCCGTATCGCAACTGCAGGGTTGGCGCGAATGCGCCTTCCTGCTGTCTCTCGCTGAGCGCTCCTTTCCGAACTACGCCTTGTTCGCAGATGCGGTAGGGCTCAAAAGTGGCGGTAAAATGCGCCAGTTACTCGACCTGGCGTGGGATATGCTCCAGAAGGATGTCGAGGAAGCGGCCATTCCCCAGTTACTCAGCAAGCTGGAAAGCCTTTCCCCGAATGTCGACGACTACGATGCCTACGGTGTTTACCCTGCGTTTGATTTCTGCCAGTTACTGGAGCAGGCACTGCTTAACCGCCTGAATCCAGGCAAGCACCGGGCAACGGATGCGTCCCAGCTGGCGACTTCCACGATTGTGAGCTTCATCGAGTTGTCTGAAGGCGAGGATCTGGCCGAAGATGAGTTGGTCCGATTGCTGGATCAGCACCCTCTGATGAAAGAAGACAAGATGTTCCAACGGGATCTGGTTCTGGCTTTGAAGCGCCAGCGAGTACCTACGGAGGTCTTTGTTGATGAATTGCGCGAGGGTGCGGCCAACGATGGCGTCAGTAACCTCGGTATTGCCCTGGAAAGCTAAGCCCTCCCCGCTGTCGGGGCTACACTTGCTCAAAGACAGCTGGTTCCGACCCCTGATGTTTCTGCATTGATTGGATGGTTTTATGAAACTCTCTGCTTTTGGCCGTAAGTTCACTGCCGATGCCGGTATCACTTCCCTGATGGATGATCTCGGGAATGCGATGGCATCCGGGGATGACATGATCATGATGGGCGGTGGCAACCCGGGTCATATTCCGGAGGTGCAGGCAAGGGTTCAACAGATTCTGGCGGACATCAGCGGCAATGAGGCCGATATGCGGAGGCTGGTTGGTGTCTATGATCCCCCACAGGGTGAAAAGCAGTTTATTGCCTCCCTGGCGGAGCTGTTGAACCGGGAATACGGATGGGGTTTAACGCCTGAGAACATTGCGTTGACCAACGGCAGTCAGGCGGCATTCTTCATGCTGTTTAACATGTTTGGTGGCAACTACGGAGATGGACACCACAAGCATATCCTGCTGCCGCTTGCGCCGGAGTACATCGGCTACGCCGATGCAGGGATTGATCCCGGGTTATTCCGAGCGGTACAGCCGGAAATTTCGTTTACTGATGCTCACGAGTTCAAGTACCGCGTTGACTTTGATGCTGTTGAGGTTACTGGAGAGACGGGTGCTATCTGTGTTTCCAGGCCGACCAACCCGACAGGAAACGTGGTAACGGATGAAGAGTTGTTGCGACTGGAGCAGATGGCGAGGGATCATGACATACCGCTTATCGTTGACGGGGCTTATGGCACGCCATTCCCCAGCTTGCTGTTCGTGGATGCTGAGCCAACATGGAATGATCAGATTATCCTTTGTCTGAGTTTGTCCAAGCTCGGCCTGCCGGCAGCCAGAACGGGAATCGTAATCGCCGCGGAGCCCACTATTAAGGCCTTGTCAGGTATCAATGCGATTCTTAACCTGGCCACGGGCAGTTTTGGCGCAATGCTGGCGGAGCCATTAGTAAAAACCGGGGAGATCCTGTCCCTGAGTCGAGAGGTGGTTTGCCCGTTCTACAAAGCCAAAATGGAAAAGGCCGTCGCGGCCTTCAGGGCGGCTATGGGGGAGGACAGCTGCCGCTGGTACATCCACAAGCCTGAGGGCGCCATGTTCCTCTGGTTATGGTTTCCGGATTTGCCGATCTCCAGTCTTGAGTTGTATCAGCGACTCAAACAGCGCGGGGTGTTGGTCGTGTCCGGTCATTACTTCTTCCCGGGCTTGCCGGAGGATGGCTGGAAGCATCGCCATGAATGTCTGCGAGTAACATACTCTCAGGATGATGACCGGGTTGCGGAAGGTTTGCGGATTATCGCAGACGAAGTCAAAGCTGTATGGAAAGAGACGGGGCGGTCAGATTAACTGCCCAGCTCCGCGTCTTTCAGCCTGAGCTCGTAGTGGCTGCCATCCGGCTCCACCTGTAGCAGGCGCATCAGCAAAAAATCCTCGTCGGGCGCAAACCACATCAATGTCTGGCGTTTGGCGCCTTCTTCACGCACTTTCTCTGCTTTGAAGGTGATGTGCGTTTTCCCGTTGTTTTCCAGAGGTTCTTTGTCGATCACCGCAAACCGGTCGGTGTCGTAGCTGTTGCCATCAATGATTCTGTAGGTGACGTCGCGTTTGCCGGCTTTGATGTCCTGATGAAGTTGAAGCTGGAAGCCCAAAGGGTCCAGGGTGCCTTCTTCAAGATCCAGGCTGAAAGGTTTGCCTTTGTATTTGCCGGTAGCCTTGCCTGAAGCCCAGTCAAAATCAATGGACTCTTCGCGATCCTTGATCAGGAAGCCGGATAATCGATAACGGTAGCGAAGGGGGACAACCCGGTCGTTTTCCCATTTCAGGATGATCGATTCGTCGATATCGGCAATGAACGAATCCACGTCGGTCCTGTAAAGCCATACCCCGTTACCTTTTGAGGTCAAAGTGCGTTTGGCGCTGCCATTCAGCGAGACGCCTTTATCCATGGCGGCTGTATAGCTGGCTTCGAACGGTTGCAAACCAGGGGGGGTGTCGGCCGTTGTGTTGGCCAGTGCGGTGTTGGCACCGAGCGCCAGCAGCAGAGTTGCTGTGGCGCTGGCAAGGCGTCTTGCGGGTTGTTGGCGTCTGTCCATGTGTTTACATCTCAAAGCCGTCTCGTATGACGACAGTCTAGCTGTTTACACGGATGTGAAATGTGACAATCCGTTCAGGCGTCACTCAGTTGTCGGCCAGCCTCATTGGCTTTTTCAGCAGTTCTCCATCAAAGAGCACGTAGTCCGTTCCAAGTTGCACGCGACCCTCGCAGAACCAGCGCACGACAATGGGGTAGAGGAGGTGTTCTTTCACTTGAACCCTTTCGGCGAGTGATTCCGCCGTATCGCCAGCAAGAACGTTTACTTCTGCCTGTGCAATGACGGGGCCGCCATCCAGTTCCTCCGTCACGAAGTGAACCGAGACTCCGTGGCTGCTGTCGCCGGCTTCAAGTACACGCTGATGGGTGTTCAATCCGGTATAGCTGGGTAGTAGCGACGGATGGATGTTCAGCATCTGGCCGCGGAGGGCGCGAACAAAATCAGTTGTCAGAATGCGCATGAATCCTGCCAGCACGATCAGGTCAGGATTGTGCTGGCGAATCTCCGCCATCAGGGCGCCGTCAAATGCTTCGCGGGAATCGTACTTGGTATGATCCACCACAAAGGTGTCAATGTTGGCCTGAGCCGCGCGTTCAAGAGCGAAGGCGTTTGGCTTGTTGCTACCTACGGCAATGATCTCGCCCGGGAAGTCTCGTTCCCGGGTGGCGTCGATCAGTGCTTGCAGATTGGTGCCGCTACCAGAGGCCAGGACGAGAATCCTCGGCAGGGGAGTCTGGTCTGCCTTCATGCGGAGAGAAGTCCTGGTGCGTAGCGTACGCTGGCGTCGGTATCTGCTGTGTCGGCAGCTTCCATAACACCAACCTGCCAGGCGTTTTCACCCAGTGATTGCAGAGTGGCCAGAGCCTGATCTGTCTGGTCTGCCGGGACACAGACAATCATGCCGATGCCGCAGTTGAAGGTGCGATACATCTCTTCGCTGGCCACACCGCCGGCATCCTGAAGCCACTTGAACACAGGAGGCAGTGTCCAGCTGGCGGTGTCGATGGCTGCTACAGTGCCGCTCGGCAGAACGCGGGGAATGTTTTCAGGAAGCCCGCCGCCAGTGATATGGGACAGTGCGCGAACGTCAACATCCTTAATCAGCTTCAGCAGGTTCTTCACGTAGATGCGGGTCGGAGCCATCAGCGCATCGGCCAGGGTGGTGTCGCCCATTGGCGCGTTCAGGTCAGCACCGCTGACCTCCAGGATTTTCCGGATCAGGGAATAGCCATTGGAGTGTGGGCCTGAAGAGCCCAGAGCGATCAGGGCATCACCCGGCTGAACCCGGGACCCATCAATGATTTCGCTGCGCTCGGCGACGCCAACACAGAAGCCTGCAAGGTCGTAATCGTCGCCTTCATACATGCCCGGCATTTCGGCGGTTTCGCCACCGACCAATGCGCAGCCCGCCAGTTCACAGCCTTCGCCGATTCCGGCAACCACGTTGGCGGCGACGTCGACGTTCAGCTTGCCGGTCGCATAGTAATCGAGGAAGAACAGGGGTTCGGCCCCGCCAACAACCAGATCGTTAACACACATGGCCACCAGGTCAATACCGATGGTGTCGTGCTTGTTGAGCTGCATGGCGAGTCTGAGCTTGGTGCCCACTCCATCGGTACCGGAAACCAGTACGGGCTCTTTATAACCGGCAGGTATGGAAACCATTGCGCCGAATCCGCCAAGACCACCCAGAACTTCCGGGCGACGGGTGCGCGCGGCAGTATTCTTGATGCGGTTAACGAGTTCGTTGCCTGCGTCGATGTCAACGCCGGCGTCGCGGTAGGTCAGGGAGGGCTTCTGTTCGCTCATGGTGTACTTAACCGTTGGCCAATGGGTCAGGCGGCGGATTTTAACAGGTGCAGAGGAGCGCTCCAAATGTATTTCCCCCTACGACTGACGGCGCCACTGGAGCTGGAAGTATTCCCGCCAAGGCACTGGCTATTATTGCTTTTCTGAAATCCTCTTCGCTACTCACGTCCTGGGGCATGGTGTATCCTATGCGCCATTCACGTGAATAGCAGGGTATTTCATGTCAGTGACAGGACCAAAGTCGATGTGCGGGTCAGCTAAGGCCGCATGGAAGACCGCATGGGCAGGAGCGTTGGGGCTCATCTTGGCGATGATTGGATCACCGGTTTCCGCAGTGACCGTTTCCGGGTTGTACTCGGTGGAGGTCCCTGTCGCGGGCTCTTCCCCGGCGCAACTGGCGGAAGGTTACGCAGATGGTCTCGCCAGGGTTCTGGTTCGGGTTTCCGGCTCCCGGGATGTGTTGCAGAACGAAGGTGTACCTGCGTTGTTGGCGGATGCCGAAACCCTTCTGTTGTCGTACCAGTTCCTGCGGGATGAAAACGGAGGCAATCGCCTGCGTATGGGATTTGGCGCCGTTGGTGTGAACCGGGCCCTGGCATCCGTTGATGCGCCAGTCTGGGGAGCCAATCGCCCTCTTACACTGGCTTGGGTCGCCGTTGAAGACCGTGGCTCCCGTGCTTTGGTGACTGCGGCTGACGGGGGCGCAAGCTCAGGCCAAGTATCTGATAATTGGCAGGCGGCATTCAACGCGGCGGCCCTGGAGCGGGGATTGCCGATTAATTTGCCGCCTTCCCGGTTTGCCGGAGATCGTGAGCTGCTGTCAGATATCTGGGGTCAGTTTGTCAGCCGAATTCGCGGTACGTCCGACGAGCTGGATCACGATGTTCTCGCCCTTGTCCGGGTCAACAGAAGCGGTGGTCAGTGGCGCGCGGGTTGGGTATTTGAGGGTATGGGGATCGATGTCGGTGAAGAATCGGTAACTGCGAACACGCCGTCGGCTTTGGCCACGGCTGTTGTTAATCGTTGGGCTGACCTGTATGCAGAACGCTACGCGGTGGCGGCCGGCGACGTTGGTGAGTCCCCCCAGGTGGATATCATCGTACGCGGAGTCAGAACTCTCGAAGACTACGGCGATATTAATAATGTGCTGGAGCGTTTGACCCCCGTTGTGAGCGTTGGCGCAGCCAGAGTCAAAGGTGATCAACTTACACTTCGGGTAGCGTTTTCCGGAGAGCTGGACCAGCTTAGGGAGTACATTGCCCTCGATTCGAGATTCGTTGCCCTGGAAGGGCAGTCGCCAGAGGTTGGCACTGTTCCTGTTGTGAGTGATGTTGCGCCTGCCGTGAGTGACGTTGCATCTGAAGCAGTGGAATCGCCATCCCAGCCAGTCACCGAAGCAGAAAAGACTGCGATGGATAGCACTCCTTCTGGTGAGACGCTTCCCGAAGAGCAGGCAATGTTTTCCTATCAGCCGGTTGATGTTGATGAGCAGGACGCTGAGCAGGCTTTCGAGTCGCTGTATCAGGTGCTGTATTATCGCTGGCAACCGGCTTCGGTGATCGGTAGTGGTGGTGGGCAGTAAGCCGCTGTCGGAGGATTACGCCTTGTGAGCCTGCACCAATGGCGCTGGATTCCCAATGCACTGACATTCATGCGCATTGTGCTGATCGTCCCCTTTGCCGGGGCATTGTTGTCCGGAAGCTATCGGGTTGCGTTGGTGATATTCGTCGTTGCTGCCATCACTGATGGCTTTGATGGTTTCCTGGCGCGGCATTTCAACTGGCGGTCCCGTTTTGGTGCCATTGCCGACCCGCTTGCTGACAAGGCTCTTCTGATTACCGCCTACCTCATGCTTACGATCACTTCGGTGCTGCCAATATGGCTCTTTTTGCTGGTTCTTGGCCGTGACCTGCTGATTGTTAGTGGCGCACTGGCGTATCATTACGGAATTGGACGATTTGACATGCAGCCCAGTATCCCGGGCAAGCTGAACACATTAATCCAGATTCTGGTGGTTCTCGCGATTATCATCCTGTTGGCTGGGCTGCCGATGCAGCCGTGGGTGAGGGAGGTTGGAATCCTCCTGGTAGCCGGGTCAGCAGTTGTCAGCGGAGGCCATTATGTTCTGGTCTGGGGGTTACGGGCTTGGAGGGCCAAACGGTCGTGAGTACCTCGCAGTTGATTCTGGGCGTAAAGCTCAGGGACGATGCCCGGTTTGACAATTTTCTGGGTGAACGGAACCGGGACGTGGCTTCACGTCTGATTGCGGTTCTGGATCAACCCGTCGGTATCCCGGTCATTGCCATCTGCGGTGACTCTGATACCGGCAAAAGTCATCTTTTGCAGGCTGTCTGCCACGATGCCGAAAACCGTGGCAGAACCGCTGTCTGTATCAGTCTTTCCGAGTTACAGCCGTTTGGGCCAGAGGCCCTGGCGGGGCTGGACGTGCAGGATATTGTCTGTCTTGACGATTTTGACAACGTTGTGGGGCAGGCAGCCTGGGAAGAGGCTATTTTTCATCTCTATAACCGGGTACACGACCGGGGAGGGCTGTTGCTTGTCAGTCTCTCGGAAGTGCCCGGCGCCACACCTTTTCAATTACCAGACCTGAAGTCCCGGTTGAGCCATGGACTGACACTGCAGTTAGGTATATACCGGGACAAAGATCGCGAGCGTATTCTGGTAGCCCGGGCAGAGCAGCGTGGGCTGGTCATGGGAGAGGATGTGGTTACCTTTATCATGCGCAGGGCTCCCCGGCGACTTGGCGACCTGCTGGGAATTCTGGATACTCTGGATGAGAATTCGCTGAAGGCTCAGCGAAGACTGACTATACCGTTCGTAAAGTCCGTGATGGGCTGGTGAACGGTATGGTGTGACCCCCAAAAAAGATAAAGCGTGCAAGGAGAGGTGACATGAGACGGGTTGTGTTCAACCAGAAGGGGGGCGTTGGCAAGTCCAGCATCACCTGTAATCTTGCGGCCATCAGCGCTGCCCGAGGCAAGCGAACCCTGGTGGTGGATCTGGATCCGCAGGGAAATTCCACCCATTACCTGTTGGGTAAGCCCGCGAGCGAACTCAAAGACACCGTGGCAGACCTGCTGGAGCAGACCGTTGCGTTTACGGTCTTCAACCGTCGTCCTGATGAGTTTGTCCATGCTTCTCCCTTTGACAACCTGTTTGTCATGCCGTCCAGTCCTGAACTGGATTTTCTGGAGCGCAAACTGGAAGCCAAGCACAAGATCTACAAACTGAGAGAGGCGCTCCGGAAACTGGGGGAGTCGTTTGATGAAATCTATGTGGATACGGCGCCAGCACTGAATTTTTATACCCGCTCGGCGCTCATTGCCGCACAGAGGTGCCTGATTCCGTTCGATTGCGACGATTTTTCCCGCCAGGCGCTGTACAACATTCTGAATGAAATACGTGAACTGCAGGAAGACCATAACGACGAACTGGCTGTAGAAGGTATCGTCGCAAACCAGTTTCAGCCGCGAGCGAGTCTGCCCCGTAAGCTGGTTAAAGAACTGACCGAAGAAGGTTTGCCGGTGTTGCCGGTTCGTCTCTCCAGTTCAGTGAAAATGAAGGAGTCCCACCAGGCGCGGCAACCGCTCATACATATGGCGCCGAAGCATGCTCTTACCCAGCAGTACGAAGACCTGTTCCGGGTGCTGCATGGTGAGGCGGTGGAGCTGGAGCCACTGGCAGACTAGAGAACGCTATTCATGACTGAATCGAAACAACTGGTGCAGGTGGCAGACAGCCTGTTGAGAATTGAGATCGAGCTTCGCAGACTTGATGTCTGGGAATCGGAGGCTCCTCCTGAGGAAGCTTTCCAGAGCACCCAGCCTTTCTGCATTGATACTCTGGAGTTTACTCAGTGGCTCCAGTTTGTTTTCGTTGAACGAATGAAAATTCTGATTGAAGGAGGGCATCCATTGCCCTCCGTATCCGGGATAGCGCCGATGGCGGAGGAGCATTTTCGGGGGCGCCCCGAATCAGGTCTGGAACTGATTCGGGAATTGGAGGAAATCGACCGGTTGTTGTCTGGAGACTGAGTCAATCCAGTCGCATGGAAAGATCGACGGCCTTGACGTCTTTGGTCAGGGCCCCGATTGAAATGTAGTCCACGCCGGTTTCTGCGATGGGTACCAGGGTATCGGCGTTGATGCCGCCGGATGCTTCGAGTTTTGCGCGTCCAGCGGTTGTCCGTACAGCCGTACTCATATCCTGCAATGAGAATTCGTCAAGCATGATGATATCGGCCCCTGCACTCAGGGCCTGCTCCAGTTCTTCCAGGTTTTCTGTTTCTACTTCCACTGGTTTGCCCGGTGCGATCCGGTGCGCTTCCGCAACGGCTTTGGCAATGGAGCCACAAGCTGCAATGTGATTTTCCTTGATCAGAAACGCATCCCAAAGGCCAATCCGGTGATTGTGGCACCCACCGCAGGTTACCGCGTATTTCAGGGCCAGCCGCAGGCCGGGGAGGGTTTTGCGGGTATCCAGAAGGCGAACGCCGGTGTGGGCAACCTGCTCTGCGTAGCCGTAGCAGGTTGTTGCCACAGCCGAAAGAGTCTGTAACCAGTTCAGCGCGGCGCGCTCTGCTGTCAGCAGGCTTCTAGCCGGGCCATCCATGCGAAACAGTTCCTGATTTGGAGTGACCCGGTCACCATCCCGCACATTCCAGTCAAGAGTTACCCGGGGGTCTACCTGACGGAACACTTCATCAACCCATTCCCGCCCGGCGATTGTGGCCGCTTCGCGGGTGATAACGCGCCCGGTCGTGTGTTTGTCAGCAGGAATCAGCATGGCTGTTATGTCTCCATCGCCGATGTCCTCTCGAAGGCTTTGTGCAACATTTTCAACTCGGGACTGGCGAAGGAGCTCTGCTGGGATCATGATGAAGGGTCCGGTGTCATCTGGGTGGAACGTGTCGTTTGGCGGACGATTTTATAGGGCGGGAGCCGATTCGCCAAACGCCCGTTATCGATTCGAGTGGAACGAAAAAATGTGAACTGCGTCTGGTGTACACAAAAGGTGACAAAATCTGACACAAGCTGACAAAAGTAGCTCGTATGATAGAACCTAGATGAATCTAACAGTCCGCTGGACTATCTCGGAGCACCATTCCATGGCGCAGGACATCAATGTTGTGAATTTTTCGGCCAGGCAGCCGTCGCAGCGTTTTTTGTTGCCGAATTCACTGGTTGGATTGCGTGACGTGTCTGGGCAGTCCCTGCGGACGATACTGGCCAATTTCTTTGACCGTTCGGACGATGCGCTTTTCGAGTTGGCAGACCGGGCCGGAACGAACACGGATCAAAATACTTTTTTTGATGCAATGCGGGAGCTTCGCCTCCGGCGCAAGTCTATGGTGGTGTCGGTACTGCAGTATGTCAGCCAGGCGTTTAATGATATTGGCCGTTTCCACCCGGAGTATGGTTCCGGCGCTCTCGACGACGTGGATCAGGACTCTCTTAGCCTTCTGGATCATTCCCAGCTTGAACAGCAGGTTGCTGTCGACAATCTCATCAATAAACTCCGTAGTCACTATAGCGAGCAAATCCGTCTGCTCACGACCCGAGTTAACCACCTGATACCGGAGACCAGGCTTTCTGATAGTCAGATGCCTCTCAGCCCCGAGGTGATATGTGGTGGCGTGGCAGAAGCCTGTTCTGATCTGGATATCGATATTCGAGCCAAACTTGTGGTTCTGAAACTGTTTGACCGGCTGCTGGAAGATTCGCTGGGCGGGCTTTACGAGCAGGCCAATCGCAAGCTGGCAGACGATGGTGTCATGCCGGATCTGAAACGTGCGCCGGTGGGGCCTGGAAAGGCTTCCCGATCAGCAAAGAAACCGTCGGGCTTTGACGCTGGGGCGGGGGAAGACAGTTCCATGCCCCAGGCGACGTTCTCTGAATTGAGTGCTTTGCTCCATCAATCCGATGGTGGGGCCTCCCAGTCATCGTTTGCTGACGGCGTTGAGCTGGATACCAGTCGGCTGATGGCTCGGCTGAGTAAAATTCAGGTGGCTTCCGGAAGGCTCGGAGCTGGGCGGGTTATTGCCTTGAACGACTTGCTCAAGCCGGTGCTGCGTGCGGACACAGAAACGCCTTTCAATGTCGGGCAGGTTGATAATGATGTAATTAATCTGGTCTCGATGCTGTTTGATTTCATCCTTGAAGACCGGCAGTTGCACCCTGTCATGAAATCGTTGATCGGCAGGCTGCAGATTCCGGTGCTTAAAGTCGCTCTGAGTGACAGGAATTTCTTCAATCGTGGTGGTCATCCGGTTCGCAAGCTATTGAATGAGTTGGCTCTTTCGGCCATAGGCTGGAGTGAAAAACGTGAGGGCCAGAAAGACCCGTTGCGGGATAAAATCGAGCAGGTTGTAGGCCGCATCCTCAATGAATTCACCAACAACGTCGAGTTGTTTGAAGAGTTGCTCAAGGATTTCAGCCATTTCATGGATCTGGATCGTCGGCGTCGTGAGTTGATTGAGCAGCGGTTGAAAGATGCCGAGGAAGGTCGGGCTCGCCAGGAATACGCGTCCACGGCATCTAATGGGCTGATCGAAGAGGTGATCGTCCGGCGCGAGATTCCCGAGCCTGTACTGAAACTGTTGCGCGAGCCGTGGGCCAAGTATCTACAATGGGTCATTCTCCGCGAGGGCGACGAGAGCCAGCGTTGGGATGATGCGCGAAAGCTGACGGAACGCCTGGTCTGGAGTGTTGATCCGAAACCGGTTACCGACGATACCCGCAGTGAATTGCTCAGGGCCATTCCGTCCATTGTTGACGACCTTCGTAGAGCTTTGCAGGAGATTTCCTGGGACCCGTTTGCCACCGATTCTGCTATCCATGATCTTGAACTGGCTCACGTTGATGTGTTCCAGAAGCTCGTTACTGCTCCTCCACGTGATGAAACACTGGTTGCCGAGGTTGAGTCTGAAACAGAAACCGAAACCGATGTCGCGGCTGCTGCAATCGAAGACGTCTCCGTCGGCGCGGTTGCTGAAAACGAAGTGGTTCCTGCGGAAACGGCGGAGGACGTCGCACCAGCGGCGGTTGCTGGTGAGTGGCTGGGTCGGGCAGATAGCCTCCGTGTCGGCTCCTGGATTGAAATGACTCGGGATGAAACACGCATCAGGTGCAAGCTGGCGGCGTTCATCAAGGCCACAGGAAAGTACATCTTTGTGAACCGCAGTGGTGCCAAAGTGGCAGAATATCAGCGCGAGGAACTGGCGGCCGCGATGGCTGAGGGCGAGATTGGCATGCTGGACGATGGTCTGATCTTCGACCGGGCACTGGAATCCATTATCGATAATCTTCGTAGCAATCGTCGGGACTGATGTCGTAGCAAGGCCGATCACTTTGTGCTTCAATCGGGGCTACTGTAATGTCCTGATGAGTATGGATTTACCTTGCACGATACCCACTCCGCGTTTGACTGGCTGGCAATAACGGCCAAAGAAGCCGCTGACCTTCGGTCCAGCGGCAGACTCCCTTCGGCACGGTGGTGCCCATCCCCAAACTTTGGTTCGCGCCCTGAAGGCGCCTCAGTGAGTCTGCTGGTTGTTCATAACATCAGCTTGCCTCCCGGCCAGTTTGGTGGTCCTGAAATCGAGGACTTTTTCTGTAATCGGCTCGATCACTCGGCGCATCCCTATTTTGAGTCCATTGCCGGAATGCAGGTATCAGCCCACGCTCTGATTCGTCGGGATGGCTCTGTTGTTCAATTTGTCAGCCTGCTTGAAAGGGCTTGGCATGCGGGTCGTTCGTGCTTCCGGGGCGAGCAGGAGTGTAATGATTTCTCCATTGGCATTGAGCTCGAGGGTGCGGATGATATTCGCTATACCGAAGCCCAGTACCGCAGTCTGTCCGGTCTGACAGCCCTGATCATGCTGGCCTGGCCCGACATTACTGAAGACCGTTTGACTGGACATTGTGATATAGCCCCCGGAAGAAAGACCGATCCCGGGCCAGCTTTTGATTGGTCCCGCTACCGGGCAGTGCTGGATCTGGCCCTGAACCCAGAGGAGAATCGCTGAATGGTTCTGGTTGTGTTCTTGCTGGCCTACATTGTGCGGCGTCGCCTGGATGCGCAAGACAGGCTATCCGGTGACCGGCTATGGCAGCGCTGGTTCCACAAGCATGCGACGGCGCCTGCGGGGAAAGAGTCTTCTCTTAAGGCGGGTATCGTTCTGATCATCCTGCCGGCTTTGTTACTTGGATTGGTCGTGGTCTTTCTGGATGATTATGGCCTCAGGGTGTTGGCCTATCCGCTGGAATTTCTGGTCATGGTCTTCCTGATGGGCGCTCCGGGGTGGGGGGATACACTCCGGGTCTATGCCGATGCCTGGCGGCGGGGAGATATGCAGGGCGCCTGGCACCATGTTCAGGACCGTCTGCCGGCCGCGGAAAGAGGTTCGGCGTTGTCTCCGGATGCTATGCATCTGTCGCTGTCCCGTACTTTTATGTGCTCCGTCTTTGAGCGCTTTTTCCTCGTTGCGTTCTGGTATGTGGTGGGCGGAATCGGGCTCGCTGTGCTGGCCCGGGGAATTGTCGCGCTTTCAGAGCAATGGCCCCAGTCTCCGGCGAGGCCCGGCTATCGCCGATTGGAAGAGATTGTTGCATGGATTCCCGTGCGACTGTTGTCTCTGACCTTCGGCATTGCGGGTGACCTGGCCGGCTGGCTTCGGGATATTCGCAGGGTTCTGACGGGATTCGGTAAAAATAAAGATGAAGTTCTCATGATTTCCGCCAATGGGTCGTTAACCGGGTATGCACTTGATCCGGAGCGATTTTCCCGGATCCACCCTGACGAATGGGTTGATTTCGGCGGGCGTAGTCTTCGGGCCGTTCGGGATCTACTGAATCGAAGCATGTTGGTATGGATATGCCTGCTGGCCCTGTTGGTTATTGCCGGGCTTGTCTGACGCGTCCGGAAACCAATAAGAAAAATATTACCTTTAATAACAAATAAAGTCTTAGGTTATCGCTAGTTAAGCTATAGACTAAAGAAAAGAACAATAATTCAGTTGTTGATAGCAGTGAGGACTTCGTGAAACATCTCATCAATCCCGCCATAGCGCTGATGAACCGGTTGCCAATGGTGTATAAGTTCAGTCTCATCAGTATCTTATTTTTGCTCCCTATTGGAGGCCTCTCCTGGCTGGTGATGTCTGAGCTGAACCGCTCGGTACAGACCATAACCCAGGGTGTGGAGGGCCTTAAGCAGGTCAAAAATGTTGATCGCCTGTTGTCTCTGGCTATCGATTTTCGTGATTACCGTTCGGTGGGTGTTTTACGGAACCATGAAGCCTTGCTTGCGGAATCTGACAAGGCTGCCGGGGAAATTAACGGCATTTTTGAGGCATTAGTCGCGCGCGAGCATTCTTTTGATCGATCCGGCACCTGGGCGGCTCAGGTCGAAGACCTCCGGAAAGATTGGGAGACTTTGAGTAATGACGATAACTATCAGGGCAATATTGATCCTCAGTTCAAATACTACCAACAGTTTGCCCAGAAAGTGCTGGCTCTGCTGCCTGCAACGATGGAGCTTTCCGGGTTGGGTCAGGATTCCCGCGAAAATCAGGTCCTGCTTGGGCTGATTCGCGAGAGTCTGCCTGCAGCTCGCGGCACGATTGGTCAGGCCAGGGCGTACGGTACCTACGCCTTGGTGAATGGTCAGGTAGGGTATGCGCTGAGTGAGATCCTGAATGAAACCTACGATTTGCTGACCAATCAGACTTCACTGCTGGCGCCCGCACTTTCCGTGGCAAAAGAATCATCACCAGCCCTGGCTGACAAGGCGGCTAGCACCATGGACCGGGTCAGTGAAAGTCTCGTGACGGTTCGTGACGCTGTTGACGTCAACATCATCACGCCCATGCGCCTGGAAATGCCATGGGCCGAATTCAACGACCAGATTAGGGATCAGTTGAATTACTTTGATCAGCTTAACAACACTATTTTCGATCTGGTTGAGGCCAATCTGGCATCCAAGCTCGGTGAAGAACTGAGTAAACGTCGACTGATTGTGCTGGCTCTCGTCGTCGTCCTGTTGGTGGTTGTTTACCTGTACGTGGGATTTTTTGTCTCGGTTCGGACCGCAATTAACCGGTTTTCCGATGCAGCACGGCGGGTTGCAGCCGGGGATATGACGACCCATATCCAGCTTCGTAACCGTGATGAATTGGGCGAACTGACAACCGAGTTCAATAATATGACGGATCGGATTGCAGAGCTGATCCGTTCGGTAAGCAGAACCACCGCAGATGTGGATCAGCAAGCCAGTCAGGTGAATCATACCGCAGTCGCTAACAGCGAGGCGGTTGCCCGACAGATGGAAGAGAGTGGCCAGATCACAGAAGCAATGAACCAGATGGTTGAAGCTGTCCACGAGGTGACCGAAAGCGCCCATCGCGTTGCAGAGAGTGCTGGAACAGCGGAGAACGATACAGAGACCGGTCGGGCGGTTGTGGCAGACACGGTTGAGACGATCAATCGCCTGTCAGCTGAGATCTCCGGTGCGGTGGACGTGATCAACCGGGTCAGTCAGGACAGCGACAATATCAGCCAGGTCCTGGTCGAGATCAAGGCGATAGCCGAACAGACCAATCTGTTGGCATTGAATGCGGCCATTGAAGCCGCCCGTGCCGGAGAGCAGGGGCGCGGTTTTGCGGTGGTTGCCGACGAAGTGCGCTCATTGTCGCAGCGGACGCACAAATCCACTGAAGAAATAGAGGGCATGATTTCTCGCCTGCAAAGTGGAGTGAAGGACGCAGTTTCTGCCATGACCAACAGTCGTGATGTCACTGAAACAACGGTGCAGAAGTCCGGTGAAGTGACTGAAGCTCTGGATCGTATTGCCCGCGGTATTTCGGCGATTGTGGATATGAGTCACCAGATTGCGCAAGCGGCTGAAGAACAGTCGGCTGTTGCCCGGAATGTGAATGCTAACGTTGAACAGATTGGTGAGTTGGGTCAGGCCACAGCGGCTAATGCCGAGGAAACTCTGGGATCATCCCGGGAAATGTCTGAACTGACGGCATCCTTGCAGCGACTGGTCGAAGCCTTCAAGGTATAGGCTGACATGCAGTGAAAGAATCCGGCCTTCAGAGGCCGGATTTTTTTTGATCCCACAGAATTTCTTCGGCGCCGTCGCGGCGAGCAAGTACCCTGGCAAATACAAACAACAGATCTGACAGGCGGTTCAGGTAGTGCCGGGAGGCAGAGTTGATGGAATCTTCGTGCCCGAGTGCGACGACAATCCGTTCGGCCCTTCGACACACAGCGCGAGCCATATGGCATTGAGCGGCAGCGGGGGAACCGCCGGGCAGGATGAAATTTTTCAGTGGCGGAAGATCTTCATTGTACTCGTCCAGTGTGGCTTCCAGCCAATGGATGTGGTCGGAACTGATCACCACGCTTCCGGGGATGGCGAATTCACCGCCCAGATCAAACAGGTGATGCTGAATGCGGCGCAGGGGGCTGATCATCTCATCATCGCTGTTCAGGGTCTCGATCAGCAGACCGATATGGCAGTTCACTTCATCGGCGGTACCCATGGCTTCTACTCGCTGAGCATTCTTTGCAATGCGGTTACCATCTGCCAGGCCGGTAGAGCCATCATCGCCGGTGCGTGTGTAGATTTTAGAAAGGCGGTTGCCCATCGGTAAACTCCTCTGAGACAGGTTAGGGGGACAGTTGTTTTACTTGATGGGTGAGCAACTGGTTCACCGGGGTTGGAATACCGAGCTTCTGGCCAAGCCTGACCAGATAGCCATTGATGAAATCGATTTCAGTGCAGCGGCCAGCCAGTGTGTCTGCTCGCATGGACGAAGTGTTGCGTGCCGTGGCCCTGGCCACGTTCTCGATCCGGTTGCGCAGTTCTTCCGGGGCAGCTCCCTCAATTCCCTCAGCGGACATCAGCTGAGCTATTTCGGCGCAGAGGGGGATGATTTTCTGTTGGAAGAAGTCGTTGTCCAGAATATCGCCATTCGGGCAGTTAAGTAAGGCGGTAAACGGGTTGATGCCCGCGTTGATGACGAGTTTCTGCCAGAGCCTGGGGAGGATATCCTGCTCGCAGTGGATACGTAGCCCGGAGGGTTGCAGGGACTCGACGACTCTCTCTGTCAGTGGGGCGGCGGCTGACGTCAGTGGGCCGATCCAGGTGTCGCCTTGTCCCGCGTGCTTCAGTTGATCAGGGGTCGGGCGATTGGCGCCTTCCGTCGTGGAGGCGGCCAGGATTGGCCGATCTGGCCAGTGCTCCGCAACGGCTTGCTGGCTACCTAGTCCGTTTTGTAACAGGAGAACGGGCACCTTTGATGAAATGTGCGGAAGCCATGAGTCCAGTGCCTCTACCGTGTCCCCCGCTTTGGTCGTTACCAGCAGCAGGCTAATGTCGGTTGGGAGTGTCAGCCACGGGCGAGTAATGGTTGTAGGCTTGCCATCGAGGTTTTGGAAGGTGTACCGGACAGGGGAAGCGGCCGGATCAGTGTCCGGCCGCGGCAGAAAGCAACTCTGGTGTTCAGGGAGCAGGGCAGCCCATAGCCGCCCCAAAGCTCCCGCGCCCAGAATCCCGATCATCGGGGTTACATGGCCTCGATTTCGGCCCGCTGGTCGCTCAGGCGGGTCATGCTGCCTTGGGCGTCTCTCAGCTTCTCCTTTTCCTTCTCCACAACCTCGGCTGGCGCTTTGGCCGTGAACTTCTCGTTGCCGAGTTTGCCTTCAAGGCGACCGATTTCCTTTTTCAGGCGATCCAGTTCCTTATCCAGACGCTTGAGTTCAGCGTCCTTGTCGATCAGTCCGGCCATCGGCACCAGAACTTCCATCTCGCCGACCAGTTGTGTGGCAGACATCGGTGCCTTATCCCCCTGGAACCACTCCAGTTTCTCCAGTTTCGCGAGGGAAATCAGGAACTGTCGGTTTTCGTTCAGGCGGCGCTCGTCTTCGGCACTGCCGCCCTTGAGCAGGACCGGTACCTGTTTGCCCGGGGAAATATTCATTTCACCCCGGATATTGCGGACGGCAATGATCACGCCTTTGAGCCATTCGATATCAGCGGCAACGGCTGCATCCTGCTTGCTGGCGTCTGGCTGCGGGAAGGGTTGCAGCATGATGCTGTCACCAGATTTGCCGGCCAGCGGTGCGATGCGCTGCCAGATTTCTTCCGTAATGAACGGCATCATCGGGTGGGCCAGACGCAGCACAGCTTCCAGAACACGGACCAGGGTCCGGCGGGTTCCGCGCTTGGCTTCAGCGCTTGCACTGTCGTCGTTCAGGGCCGGTTTGGAAAGCTCCAGGTACCAGTCGCAGTATTCGTTCCAGATGAACTCGTAGAGCGCGTAGGCCGCGAGGTCAAAGCGGTACTGGTCAAGGTGGCGAATGACTTCCTGCTCGCAGTTCTGCAGTTCGCTGATGATCCAGCGGTCAGCCAGTGACAGTTCCACCGGTTCGTTGTTCGCGCCACAGTCTTCCCCTTCGGTGTTCATCAGCACATAGCGGGCCGCGTTCCACAGTTTGTTGCAGAAGTTGCGGTAGCCTTCCAGGCGCTTCATGTCCCAGTTGATATCACGACCAGTGGTGGCCATGGAGGCAAGGGTAAAGCGCAGGGCGTCGGTACCGTGGGCCGCGATGCCTTCCGGGAATTCCTTCTGGGTGCGCTTGCCGATTTTCTCTGCCAGCTTCGGCTGCATCATGTTGCCGGTGCGCTTGTCCAGTAGATC
This sequence comes from Marinobacter salinexigens, assembly GCF_008370345.1. Classification (GTDB taxonomy): domain Bacteria; phylum Pseudomonadota; class Gammaproteobacteria; order Pseudomonadales; family Oleiphilaceae; genus Marinobacter; species Marinobacter salinexigens. The sequence continues at coordinate 70,947 of NZ_VTUU01000004.1, forward strand.
GTCCAGGCTGATGCCGTCGATCATATCCAGGGGGTCGATCACGTTGCCCTTGGATTTGGACATCTTGTCACCGTGCTCGTCCCGGATCAGACCGGTTACGTAGACGGTATGGAACGGAACCTGCGGCGACCCATCTTCATTCTTCATGAAGTGCATGGTCATCATGATCATCCGGGCTACCCAGAAGAATATGATGTCGAAACCGGTGACCAATACGTCGGTCGGATGGAAGTTCTTCAGGCGCTCGGTGATTTCCGGCCAGCCAAGGGTGCCGAACGTCCACAGCGCGGAGCTGAACCAGGTGTCGAGTACATCGTCGTCCTGTTTCAGTTCGAGATCGGCTGCCAGGCTGTGCTTCTGGCGAATCTCTTCCTCCGTGCGGCCAACGTAGATGTTGCCTTCTGTGTCGTACCAGGCAGGAATCCGGTGGCCCCACCAGAGTTGGCGGGAAATGCACCAGTCCTGGATATCCCGCATCCAGGAGAAGTACATGTTTTCGTATTGCTTGGGTACGAACTGGATGCGGCCATCCTCGACGGCCTCGATGGCTGGCTTGGCCAGCGTCTTGGCGTCTGCGAACCATTGATCAGTCAGCATCGGTTCGATGATCAGTCCGGAGCGGTCACCGCGGGGTACAGACAGTACATGGTCTTCAATGTTCTCTACCAGGCCCGCGGCTTCCAGGTCGGCGACGATCTGCTTGCGGGCTGCTTCGCGGGTCAGTCCTGCATAGGCGGCTGGTACAGTGCCGTCTATGTCGCTGTTGCTGGTTCCATCGGCATTAAAGACTTCTGCCACGTCGCGGATATTCGCATCCTGGGTCATGATGTTGATCATGGGCAGGTTGTTGCGTTTGCCGACGGCGTAATCGTTGAAGTCGTGGGCTGGTGTGATTTTTACGCAGCCGGACCCTTTTTCGGGGTCGGCGTGGTGGTCGGCGACGATGGGGATAAGGCGATTCACCAAAGGCAGCAGGACGTGCTTGCCGATCAGGTGCTGATAACGTTCGTCATCCGGGTGTACGGCGACGGCGGTGTCACCGAGCATGGTTTCAGGGCGGGTAGTGGCTACAACCACGTAGTCTTTGCCATCCTGGGTTTTCTCTCCGTCTGCCAGCGGATAACGGAGGTGCCAGAAAAAGCCCTTTTCTTCCTTGTTCTCGACTTCGAGATCGGAGATGGCTGTGTGCAGTTTCGGGTCCCAGTTCACCAGCCGTTTGCCGCGGTAGACGAGGCCGTCTTCGTACAGTCGGATGAAGACTTCCTGCACGGCTTTGTAGAAGCCGTCATCCATGGTGAAGCGTTCATTGCTCCAGTCTACCGAGTTGCCAAGGCGTCGCATCTGGCGGGTGATGGTGCCGCCGGAATGTTCTTTCCATTCCCAGATGCGTTTGATGAATTCTTCCCGACCGAGATCGTGGCGGGTTTTGTCTTCTTCTGCAGCCAGTTTGCGCTCGACGACCATCTGGGTGGCAATGCCGGCGTGGTCAGTGCCCACAGTCCACAATGCGTTGTGGCCCTGCATGCGCTTGTAGCGGGTCAGGGTATCCATGATGGTGTGCTGGAAGGCATGGCCCATGTGCAGGCTGCCGGTCACGTTGGGTGGCGGGATGGCAATGCTGTAGGACTGGCCTTCTCCGCTTGGGCGGAAGTACCCTTTGGATTCCCAGTTTTCGTACCACTGGCGCTCGATGTTTTCTGGCTGGTAGGTTTTTTCCATGGGTTTCTGCTGGTGACCGTTTGGTTGATTCACAAGGGGAAAATTAGAGGGCCGATTATACATGCTCGCGGAGGTTGCGGCGAACGTCTCTTCACTGGAGGCCTGTGAGATCTGGTGGCTTGCCGGGTTGCGACAGGCTTTCCAAAAAGCGCTACGAGCACATCCATGTGGGCTTGTCTCCGGCCATCCCTGGCCTACGACATTTTTGGAAAGCCTGTCGCAACCCGGCAGATCAGGCAGTGTGCAGTTTTCTTATCGCTTTCTTTGATCGTGGACCCTGGGCTCAATCCCCAAAGCCCTTAGTTGCCGGAAATGCGATCGGGCCTGGTTCAGAACCGTTGGATCGTTCTGGGCAACCAGAGCCAGGCGGCTGAACCGGTCGGCATCTGTCGGTAATGTTGCCGAGAGAACGATGACGGTGTCCCAGTCTTCTGCAACGGGCGGGCACAACAGGATGCCGACGGGGTCGGGGCAGGTGGTGGCGGAGTCCGGAACGATGGAGTGGGGGATGAAGGAGTCCGGGTTGAAGCTCCAGAGCAAATCATCCAGTTCCTGAGCGTGTTGCATGGTGTCGCAAACGATGCACACGCGGTCTCCCTGCTGCCAGGCTTTGTCCACGAGTTTTGCGGTGTGGAGGTTGCGTGCTGCGGGGGAGTTCTGGGACAGGATGTGGAACCAGTAGCGCTGGTTCCGGCTGTTCGGTTCGGAGGTTCCGGCAGCAGGGCTGCCGGTCTCCGGGGGTGTTGCCGGGTTACTTTCCTGCATGGGACATCAGGTAGTTGACCAGCAGTGGTACCGGGCGTCCGGTGGCGCCTTTGGCTTTTCCTGAGTGCCAGGCTGTGCCGGCGATGTCCAGGTGGGCCCAAGGGTAATCCTTGGCGAACCGGGACAGGAAGCAGGCTGCGGTGATGGTGCCCGCCGGGCGACCACCGATGTTCTGCATGTCGGCGAAGTTGCTGTCGAGTTGGCTCTGATATTCGTCCCAGAGCGGCAGGCGCCAGGCGCGGTCACCAGTACGTTCGCCTGCGGCCAGGAGTTCGTTGGCCAGTTCGTCGTTGTTGGAGAGCAGGCCTGTTGCGTGATTGCCCAGGGCGATGATGCAGGCGCCAGTGAGGGTGGCCATGTCGACAACGGCCGCAGGGTTGAATTTCTTGACGTAGGTGAGGGCATCGCACAGTACCAGGCGGCCTTCGGCGTCGGTGTTCAGGATTTCAACGGTCAGGCCGCTGAGGGTGGTGATGATGTCCCCCGGGCGGGATGCGCCGCCGTCCGGCATATTTTCTGCGGCGGCGATCACTGCGACGACGTTGATTTTTGGTTGTGTCTCAGCGAGAACTTTCATGGTGCCGAATACGCTGGCCGAGCCACCCATGTCGTATTTCATTTCATCCATGCCTTCGCCGGGCTTGAGGCTGATGCCGCCGGTATCGAAGGTGATGCCTTTACCGACCAGAACATAAGGCTTGTCTTTGGCTTTGCCTCCCCGATATTCCATTACGATCAGGCGTGGCGGCTGCGAACTGCCTTTGCCCACTGCCAGGATGGTATTCATGCCCATCTTTTCCATCTGCTTTTCATCAAGCACTTCGGTCTTGATGCAGTCGTATTCCTTGGCCATGCTCTTTGCTTGGTCGGCGAGCCAGACCGGATGGCAGATGTTTGGTGGGGTGTTGCCCAGGTCGCGGGTGTAGTTCATGCCCCGGCCAGTGGCGAGGCCGAGGTTGAAGGCTTCTTTCTGGGCCTTCGCTGTGCTGGTTGCCTGCACAACAACCTTGTTCAGTTTGCTGACTGCGGGCTTGTCGCTCTTGTAATCGTGGAAGGTGTAGAGGTGCTCTTCCAGAACCCTGCCAATCAGGCTCAGTTTTGCAGTTTCCGAGCTTACGGCGTCATCGCCGGTAACGGCGGTGTCGGCGAGCGCGATCAGGGCGGATTTCGAGGCGCCATCTTTGAGGGCGCCGACCAGGGCGATCAGTGACTTTCGGTAGTTCGCCGGCGTCCGGTCGGTATCGTTACCGGTACCAACAACCAGCAGGCGTGCCCACGGCTGATCGATCAGGGGTACGACACTGGTTTTCGAGTTCTTGCCGCTGATGTCTCCGGATTTTTCCATGGCTTTGATCAGCCCGCCCAGCGCTTCGTTCGCCTGGTTTGTGGACTCCGGCCATTCGCCTTTTTCGGGGAGGCCGACCACCAGGCAGTCGGATTTTGTGCTGGTGATGGCTTTACTGCTCAGGCTGAAATTCATGGAAGCTCCTGTTGTCTGTTCTGGGGTCTGTTCCGGGCATTGTCCCCGATCCCGGGGCTTGCTGTTGCTCTAGTCTAGCATCGGGGCAAGCGTCAAAATTATCAAGCAGGTAACGACTACCGATTCTGCAATAGTCTGTAATTCTGCCGTACTGTCATTCGAGGGAAAGGTTACATAGAATACGCTCTGTTCCCTGTTTCCTCCACGTTGCAACGAGCAAGGCCAGAGAGACCCCTTTTGACGATTATTTTTCGCTACCTCATCCGTCAGGTCATGATCAGCATGATTGCCGTTTCGGGCATTCTTCTGATGGTGTTCATGAGTGGCCGTTTTCTGAAATATCTCAGCAGCGCAGCCGAAGGCAACATTTCTGCCGATGTGCTGTTCTCCATCATGGCCTACCGCTTCCCCGGATTTTTGGAGCTGATCCTGCCGCTTGGCCTGTTTATCGGTATCCTGCTTGCCTATGGGCGGATGTATCTCGAGAGCGAGATGACCGTGCTGTTTGCCTGTGGTGTCAGCGACCGTCAGTTGCTGATAAAGACCTTGCTGGGAAGTATACCGGTGATGGTCGTGGTCGGTGCAATGAGTCTTTATGTCTCGCCCTGGGGAATGAAGCAGGTTGAGCAGATTTTCAATGAGCAGCGGCAGGCTACAGAGTTTGAAATGCTGGCTCCCGGTCGCTTTCAGGATTTCAGTTCCGGGGACCGGGTCACCTACACCGAAGCCCTGAGCGACGATAAACGCGAGCTTCAGGGAGTCTTTATTGCCGAATACGGCGCGGACGGTGAGGGTATTACTATCTTTACCTCCGAAAAGGGTTCCCAGTTGGTTGATCAGGATACCGGCAGCCGTTTTCTGATTCTTGAAAATGGGGGGCGGTTCGCTGGCGTCTCCGGGAGTCATGAATACAACGTCACAGGCTTTGAAGCCTACGGGTTGAAGATCCAGAGCGGGGAGAAAGGCACTCGCGAGCTGGAGGAAGGGATCAGTACGATGGAACTGATGGCGTCGGACGACCCTGAAGCCCGGGCGCTTCTTCACTGGCGTTTCTCACTGCCGCTGATTGTCCCTATCGTTACACTGCTGGCGGTTCGGCTGAGTCGGGTCAACCCGCGGCAAGGTCGGTTCTTCCACTTGTTGCCGGCAATGCTGGTTTACATCACCTATCTCGGTTTGTTGATTGTCGCCAGGGACGCGCTGGCTGACCAGAAGGTGCCCGAATGGGTCGGCATGCTCTGGGTGCACGGGTTATTCCTGGCCTTTGGCCTCTGGTTGCAGTTTGGTACCGCCTGGAGACAACGCCGGCGGGCACTGAAGGAGGTCCGCAGCCATGCGTAAAATTGACGGTTATGTCATGCGGACCGTTGGTGGCGCCATGTTTCTGGTCATGGTGGTGGTGCTGTCGCTGGACCTGATTTTCGCCTTTATCGGCGAGCTGGAGGACACCCGTAATGGCTACCAGACCCTTGAAGCACTCTGGTACGTGTTCCTGACGTTACCCCGGCGCATCTACGACTATCTGCCGTTGGGCGCGTTTATGGGGTGTCTGGTTGGCCTTGGATCCATGGCAAGTTCTTCCGAGCTTACGGTTATCCGCGCAGCCGGGGTTTCGTTAAAGCGGATTGTCTGGTCGGCCATGAAGCCCGCGCTGATTGTGGTCATGCTGGGTGTGGTCATTGGTGAGTACATTGCGCCACCGGCCGAGCGGTTTGCCCAGAGTGATAAGGCTGTAGCATTGGGTGCTGGCCGTAATGTGGCGGCTGCCAGCGGTGTCTGGCATCGTGAAGGGGATATTTTTATCCACCTTAACGCGGTTCAGCCCAATGGTGTTTTGCACGGTGTCTCGCTGTTCCGGTTCAATGATCAGCGGGAGTTACTGTCGTCCAGCTTTGCCAGTCGCGCCATTTATCAGGGTAGTTACTGGCAACTGGAAAATGTCCGGACAACAAGGATCGGCGAACAGGGCACCGAGGTGGTTGAAACCCCGTCCCAGCGATGGGAAACCGGCCTGTCTCCCAGTGTGCTGAGCGTGCTGATCGTCAAGCCCGAAAACCTCTCCATGTCCGGCCTTTACACCTACGCCAGTTATCTGGGTGAGCAGGATCTGGATGCCGCACCTTATTGGCTGGCGTTCTGGAAAAAGACGCTGATGCCTCTGGGCACCGCGGTCATGGTGCTGGTGGCCATATCGTTCATTTTCGGTCCCTTGCGGTCAGTGACCATGGGTTTCCGGGTGTTTACTGGTCTGATGGTGGGGCTTCTGTTCAAGTATATGCAGGACCTGCTGGGGCCGATGAGTCTGGTCTACGGCTTTAACCCGGTGCTGGCGGTCTTTATTCCGATTGCAGTGAACGCTGTAGTTGGCGCGATCCTGATGCGACGGGCCGGCTGACCGGCCCGAAATCTGTTATTTTTTCTTGGGCTCCCTGGGTACCTGAATCACAACGCTGTCGGACATTCGGTCAGTGATGGAGAGGCCGTTGATCGGCAGGAACAGGGCGATAATTGCCGGGATGGTGATCAGAAGGGTAATGGCCCCAATGTAATGGGATGCAAGAAGGGTCACGAATACCACGGCGGCAGCGGTGACATAACGGATCAGGGACTGGGTCCAGCTGACCGAAGTGCCGTCGAGGTTCTCAATACGCACCCGCCAGACCTGCATGCCGAGGGTTTGGCCGATGCGAGTCCAGAAGTAGGCAAAGAACAGGTAAAGCACCAGGAACAGTACAAAAGTTAGTCCCGGATCCCCGGAAATCTGACCGGCCTCGGCCATTTGCTCATAGCGATCCCACCCGGTCAGCGAACCTGCGATCATGGTGTAAATCCAGCTGGTTACCAATAGAACGGCGATGCTGATCAGGCCGTCATAAATAATGGCGAGGGCGCGTTTGATAAACGTCGCTGGTGGGAACAGTTCCTCGGCATTATGAAAGCGTCGGGGCATGGGGTCTCCTGTGATGTTTCACGTTTTTCCTGTACTCGGCGTGTGCTAGAGTAGCGGATTTGCACACGCATGTAAGTAATCGACTTCAATAGCGGACCCATAGGGCTAACCGGCGGGTTCTGGAAAGGTATTAAAGGTCTATGAAAACCGCAGAATTGCGAACAGCGTTTCTTGAGTATTTTAAACAGCAGGGTCACACCATCGTAGGCAGTAGTTCTCTGGTTCCCCATGATGATCCGACATTGCTGTTTACCAACGCGGGCATGAACCAGTTCAAGGACGTTTTCCTTGGCCGTGAAGAACGCGACTACAGCCGAGCGACCACCTCCCAGAAATGTGTGCGTGCCGGTGGCAAGCACAACGATCTTGAAAACGTCGGTTACACCGCACGTCATCACACGTTTTTTGAAATGTTGGGTAACTTCAGCTTCGGCGACTACTTCAAGCGCGAAGCGATTAATTTTGCCTGGACCTTCCTGACCGGTGACGACTGGCTGAAGCTGCCCACCGAGAAACTGTGGGTAACGGTTTACGCAGAAGACGACGAAGCTTACGACATCTGGAACAAAGAAATCGGGGTTCCGGCTGACCGCATTGTCCGTATCGGCGACAACAAGGGTGGCCGTTATGCCTCAGATAACTTCTGGCAGATGGGCGATACTGGCCCGTGTGGTCCTTGTACCGAGATTTTCTATGACCACGGCCCGGATGTGGCTGGTGGCCCCCCGGGTAGCCCGGAGGAAGATGGTGATCGCTATATCGAGATCTGGAACGTGGTTTTCATGCAGTACAACCGTACTGCTGATGGTGAAATGCTGAAGCTGCCCAAGCCGTCTGTAGACACCGGCATGGGGCTGGAACGGATTACGGCTGTTCTCCAGGGCGTTCACAGCAACTACGAGATCGACCTGTTCCAGGATCTGCTGAAAGCCGCATCCGACGTACTCGGTGGCGTGCCGACAACCGAAGCATCACTGCGGGTGGTAGCTGACCATATCCGTTCCTGCGCCTTCCTGATTTCCGATGGTGTGATGCCGTCTAACGAAGGTCGCGGCTTTGTCCTGCGTCGCATTATCCGTCGCGCCGCTCGTCATGGTAACAAGCTGGGAGCCAAGGGTGCGTTCTTCCACAAGCTGGCAGGCGCGCTGGTTGAGTTAATGGGCGAAGCCTATCCGCAGCTGGTCAGCAGTCAGAAACAGATCGAAAAGGTACTGCTCCAGGAAGAAGAACAGTTTGCCAAGACCCTGGACAAGGGACTGCGCCTTCTTGAGCAGGACATTGCCGAACTGAAAGGCGACGTTATCCCGGGTGAAACGGTCTTTACACTGTACGACACCTACGGATTCCCGGTGGATCTCACCAACGATATCGCCCGCGAGCGCGGCCTGACTCTTGACTACGACGGTTACGAGCAGGCAATGGAAAACCAGCGTGAGCGTGCACGTGCTGCCAGCAAGTTCGGTATTGACTACAACGCGGCAGGCCTCACTGTTGAAGGCTCGACCGAGTTTACCGGATATGATCACGTGGACGGCCAGGGCCGTGTTCGTGCCGTCATCGTTAACGGCGAAGAGAAAAAAGCGGAAACGGGCGATGAAGCCGTCGTTGTCCTGGAGAAGACGCCATTCTACGCCGAGTCCGGTGGTCAGGTTGGTGATACCGGTCTGCTGACCTGGAGTGGTGGTCGTTTCAAAGTGACCGATACTCGCAAGGAAGGTGACAATCACCTGCACGTGGGCACACTGATTGAAGGTGAGTTGTTCCCGGGACTGGAGGTGGACGCACGTATCGACCACGCACGTCGCGAGCGCACCAAGCGCAACCACTCGGCAACACACCTGCTGCACGCTGCACTCCGCAATATTCTTGGTGAGCATGTAAGTCAGAAAGGCTCACTGGTTGATCCGGACAAGCTGCGTTTTGATTTTTCTCACTTCGAGGCCGTCACTCCTGAACAACTGAAGGAGATTGAACGCCAGGTGAATGAACAGGTGCTGGAAAATACTCCGGTACAGGTTGACGTGACCGATATGGAAACTGCTCAGCAGAAGGGTGCTATGGCACTCTTCGGCGAGAAATATGGTGATGTCGTCCGTGTGTTGAGCATGGGAACAGACAGCTACTCCGTCGAACTCTGCGGTGGCACACACGTCTCACGTACCGGCGATATCGGATTGTTCCGAATTACCTCTGAAAGCGGCATTTCGGCGGGCGTTCGTCGTATTGAAGCGGTTACCGGGTTTGGCGCTCTGGAATGGGTTGAAGAAACCGACCGTACCTTGCGTGACACGGCTCGACTGGTAAAAGGCACTCGCGATTCGGTTGTCGAAAAGGTTCAGCAGACAGTCGACCGCAATCGTCAGCTCGAGAAAGAGATCGATGCATTGAAATCCAAGCTGGCAAGTTCGGCTGGAAGTGATCTTGCGGGTTCTGCGGTTGACGTGGCTGGTCTCAAGGTTGTGGCTGCCGAACTTGACGGTGCTGATCGCAAGGCGCTGATGGATACGGCAGACCAGCTCAAGAACAAGCTGGGTGAGGGTGTCGTTGTCCTGGCCAGTGTTGAGGACGGCAAAGTCACTCTGGTTGCCGGTGTGACCAAGTCCGCGACAGGCCGTATAAAGGCGGGGGATCTGATGAAGCATCTCGCTGCCCTGGTTGATGGCAAAGGCGGCGGTCGTCCTGATATGGCTCAGGGCGGGGGTAATGACCCTGGCAAGTTGGCCGATGCTCTGGCAGGCGTTCCGGCGTGGGTTGAAAAAAATATCGGTTAAGCAACTGTTTTTGAAAACGGATCGGCGTTTATAATTCCGTCCGTTTTCTTTTACTGGCGAGGCTCTGCCTTGCTGTGAGTCCGCGTTTCGGAGTTTGGGAATAACATGGCTCTGTTGGTTCAGAAATATGGTGGCACCTCGGTCGGCACGACCGAGCGTATATCGGCAGTTGCCGACAAGGTGTGCAGGTTCCGTAAGGAAGGTCATGACGTCGTTGTGGTTGTTTCCGCCATGAGCGGCGAAACCAATCGCCTGATTGGACTGGCCAGCGAGATTATGGAAGAGCCGGTACCGCGCGAGATGGATGTATTGGTATCGACCGGTGAGCAGGTGACGATTGCGTTGTTGTCCATGGCTTTGCAGAAGCGCGGATGTGATGCACGTTCCTACACCGGATCTCAGGTCCGGATTGTAACCGACAGCACTCATACAAAAGCCCGGATCAAGCAGATCGACGAGCAGCGTATGCGTGAAGATCTGGATGCTGGCCGGGTTGTGGTCGTGGCTGGATTCCAGGGGATCGACGAGAATGGAAACATCACCACTCTCGGTCGGGGTGGTTCAGATACTACAGCCGTTGCCCTGGCGGCCGCGCTGAGAGCTGACGAGTGTCAGATCTATACCGATGTGGACGGCGTATACACGACCGACCCACGGGTTGTTGACAGTGCTCGTCGGCTTGACCGGATTACCTTTGAAGAAATGATTGAGATGGCGAGCCTTGGTTCCAAGGTTCTCCAGATCCGCTCTGTAGAGTTTGCAGGCAAATACAACGTTCCATTACGGGTCCTTTCCAGCTTCCAGGATGGGGGGGGAACCCTGATTACTCTTGAGGATGATAACGCCATGGAACAACCGGTTGTTTCCGGCATCGCTTTTAACCGTGACGAAGCTAAACTGACTATTTCCGGTGTGCCTGATACCCCGGGCAGCGCCCTGCGCATTCTCAAGCCGATCAGTGATGCGAATATCGAAGTGGACATGATTGTCCAGAACGTTGGTGAAGATAATAAAACCGCCTTTACATTCACGGTTCACCGCAATGATTTCAAGCGAGCTCAGGACGTTCTGCAGCGGGTCGCTGATGAACTTGGTGCCCGGGAAGTTGGCGGCGACAGTAAAATTGCTAAAGTAAGTATTGTGGGTGTGGGTATGCGCTCTCACGCTGGTGTTGCAACTCAGATGTTTGAGGCTCTGTCTAATGAGGGCATCAACATCCAGATGATCTCCACTTCCGAAATCAAGATTTCTGTGGTGATCGATGAGAAATACCTCGAGCTGGCCGTTCGTGCACTACACAGTGCATTTGAGCTGGACAAGCCTGCGGTGTCGGAAGAGGCCTGAATCAACGCGTCACCAATTGATTCAGTAGAGCCTCTCAAAAAGGGAATCATTGATCAATTCTATGACAATGCAGATTCTTATAAGGGAAAATGCGTCTATTAGACTTTCAGTGATCCCGATATAAAAGCAATAAGTACATAGAAACTTATGTCGGAACAGGTAGCTCTGAATAGGGAGTATGGGATATGTTGATTTTGACTCGCCGTGTTGGCGAAACTCTGATGGTTGGTGATGACATTACTGTTACCGTTCTCGGAGTGAAGGGGAATCAGGTTCGCATTGGTGTGAATGCCCCAAAGGAAGTTGCGGTTCACCGCGAAGAGATCTATCAGCGAATTCAGTCCGAGAAAGACTCAGACGAGCCGGAATCGGGCAATCGTTGATCAAGAAAAAGCCGTTCGAGGGAAGCCTGAACGGCTTTTTTTATATTTAGGGAAAACAGGGTGTAAAAATCTTGTGTCAACCCTATGAAAACAGAAAAATTATGGTAGTATACGCCCCGTTCTCAAGGAGAGGTGGGTGAGTGGCTGAAACCAGTTCCCTGCTAAGGAACCGTACGAGCAATCGTACCGAGGGTTCGAATCCCTCCCTCTCCGCCATTCCTTTTAAAGGAATTTGAGGCCAGGTTGATTTAGCATTCAACCATAGCAAGTGAAAGATGCGCGGCTGTAGCTCAGCTGGATAGAGTACCTGGCTACGAACCAGGCGGTCGGAGGTTCGAATCCTCCCAGCCGCGCCACTTCTTCAGACACTTGCCACAAGTTTTAAGCGGCTGTAGCTCAGCTGGATAGAGTACCTGGCTACGAACCAGGCGGTCGGAGGTTCGAATCCTCCCAGCCGCGCCATATTGAATAAAGAACCTCGCTTCGGCGGGGTTTTTTATTGCCTGCTATTTTGTCATTCCGGCCAATTTTCAAGCGTTGGTCTCGCCTCTCATCCGATGGTTTTCTCCAGTGCTACATGCCACTGCTACGCTGTGGCTATTGGCACTGACACAGAGAACGCCGGACCTGAATTCGTCCTGTCGGGCTGTTTCAGTTGGCCCCTGTTTTAACTGAAAGATTAGCAGGCAATCAGCGTATTACAGCTCCGTAGCAGCGGGTTGATCCAGGACAAAACGGGCTTCTTATTCCTAAATAGTATTTGAATATTCCTTTGCATATTTATAGCTTTATAGCTATCCAGTTTTAGCAATTTGTTCAGCAGGGGATGTTTTATGACCGAAAAGACCAGAAACCTGGTACGAAAACCGCTCGCCCAGGCGATTGTTTGCTCTGCGCTTGGCTTTGCACCACTCGCGCTGGCGGGAGTCGTCGAGGATGTTAATACTGACAACCTGGCAGTACCGCCTCTCGACGGGCAGACGCTCATTTATACCGATGCCGTCGGAACAGCTTCGTTTGGGTGGCTGGACCCCGTTAACGACAGTGGAGAGATAGGCCTGGGAATCTCGGTCTACAATGAGGCCTTCAGCGGTAACGTTGACGACGTGGGTTATGACTTTGCCGGTTGTATTATGGCCCAGCCGGACCTTGCTCAGAACTGCACCGCTCCCGGGGATTCCGGTAAGCGGTTCAAGCTCAAAACCACTGAAATCAATGGCCCCATCGATCTGGTTTTTAACGTAACAGAAGATACTTCAACCAGGCTTTACCGGGTCATTGGCAAATTCTCCAACCTGACCACCGGTAGTCTTGAAGCCTTCAGGTTTGAAACCGGGTTTGGTACCGGAAGTGGCTTCGTGCGCTCGACGGCTGAAGATGGTCTGTCCTTCGGCTTTTTGAATGATGACTCCGCCAAGCTGTCTGTTGGACCCGTTGGTAAGTATCCTGGTGGCCTGTTCGGTGGAAGCCGGGTAGAAGGTCTCCCATTCTTCAGTACCAGCATTGCTTCATTTTCTGAGGGCACGACCACTCTCTCTCAAGATGCGCTGGAGACTGACGGGACGATACCTGCACCTTATGCAGCTCTCTTTGGTGATTGGCAGCCGTTGTCTGCAGTGCCGACCGGCTGGTTTATTGATCATGACGGCAACCCGGCGAATGATTCCATTCTCCTGGCATGGAATGCGGGAACTGAGGCTACGCCTGACTGGAAGACTTTCGAAAAAGTCTTCAATGCCGTGGTCACGGTTGATCACGATGGAGACGATTTAACCGCCGAGATCTCCGCTGATAACTGGGATCCCAACAGCGTCAACTTCGATCCCGCTGTCGCCGGAAACGTTGCACCGCTGGTGGCGACGATCGGTGAGGGTGACGAAGATGATCAGATACCAGATGCTATATCTCTCGTAGAGGACACTGCCGCTGGATTGTATGACGGGGTGTTCAAAGTTCTGATTGATGGCGAAGCAGTCACCATTGATCCGTTTGCGGATTGGGCTGCCAACCCTCCGACGGTTGAGAACACCGGCGATAATTCAACCTATGCCACCTGGTTTGCTGATGAAGGTGACGATGGTATGTATCAGCTTGCATCGGATGCTTCCTGGGTAACCCTGGAAGAGATGACGGCCGAGATTGCAGGCTCTGCGGGTGCTTTGGATTGGGTGCCGGGTTACGTTCAGGGTGCCGTGGAAGATCTGGCGAATGTGAACGTCAATACGTCCATTCAAGTGGCGGCAGATACCTCCTCCTGGCCGACCTGTACGGGCGATGGCGTCTCTACCAACTGCACCTTTACCATCCGTGTGACGGGAATCAATGATGCGGTTGAGGTTCCGACGATTTCCGGCGGAACGTCTGCCAATGTGGATTCTGACGTTGCAACCTCCGGTTCGGGTAGCGACAGCACACCTTTTGGTTGTACTACGGGTCGCCCCGGAGCACCGGTAGACCCGGTATTGCCAGGCCTGGTGCTTATGGCTCTGGCTGGACTGTGGGCGCGTAAGAGAACTCAAAACGAGCCTGTAAATAATTCTGTGTAACCGCCGGGGTTAAACGTAGTCGCTGATTCGATCCTCGAACTCGATCATAAACCTGTTCAGCGCAGCCTTTCAATTCCGGATCGGCATCGTCCATTTCTTGGACGCATCCATGATAGCCAGGTAGACCACCTTGCGGGCGGAATCATCAGTCGGGAACAGCTTACGTTTCTTGATCGCTTTGCGGATGACGCTATTCAGAGATTCAATGGCGTTGGTCGTGTAAATGGCCTTGCGGATATCCTCTGGGTAAAGGAACAACGTGCTCAGGTTCGGCCAGTGATTTCGCCAGGAGCGACCGATGTGAGGGTATTTCTCGCCCCAGACGTGCTCAAACTCATCCAGGGCCCGTAGAGCTTCCTCCTCGGTGACGGATTGGTAGATGCGTTTGAGGTCAGCCGTCACAGCCTTGTAGTCCTTCCACGGCACATACTTCATCGAGTTGCGAACCATGTGAACGATGCAGAGTTGGATCTGTGCCTGCGGGTAGGCCGTGCTGATAGCGTCAGGAAAGCCTTTTAGACCATCCACACAGGCGATGAGAATGTCTTTCACACCTCGATTCTGAAGTTCAGTGAGGACGCCCAGCCAGAACTTGGCGCCCTCGTTTTCGGAGAGCCACATGCCCAGCAGCTCCTTGTGGCCTTCGAGATTCACACCCAGGGCCAGATAGATCGCTTTGTTGATGACCTGCTTGTCCTGCCGGATTTTGACCACGATGCAGTCCAGATAAACGACTGGATAAACCGGGTCCAAGGGGCGAGACTGCCATTCCACGACTTGGCCAATGACGGCTTCTGTTACCTTGGAAATCAGCGTGGGCGAGATGTCCGCGTCGTACATCTCCTTGAAGGTGTCGACGATTTCCCGGGTGGTCATACCTTTGGCGTAGAGGCTCAGGATCTTGTCATCCATCGAGGTGAAGCGGGTCTGGCCTTTCTTCACCAGCTGCGGCTCGAAGCTGCCCTCACGGTCACGGGGTGTGTTCAGCTCGAACTGACCGTCTTCGGTCTTCAAGGTCTTGCGGGTGTATCCATTACGGCAGTTAGTGTTGTCAGATGCCTGATGGCGCTCGTAGCCCAGATGCTCGTCGAGCTCGGTATTCAGCGCGGCTTCGACGGTTATCCTGGTCAGCATCTGACTGAACTCGTTGAGATCCTTCTCGGTCTTGAGCGTTTTAGCAGCCTCGCGTGCGAAGGCTTCCAGTTCTTTCTTGTTCATGCGGCCTATCCTTACCCTGTCGGGGTTCAATGATAGGCGGTTTACACAGTTTTATTTACAGTCTCCTCAAAACGCCTGATTCTGGTGAGGGTAACAAAAATGGGGCTGATCATTAGCCCCATTTTTGTTGGCTCACACCGCCGGGGGTATGAAAAGTACTTACCACATGAGATCGTCCGGGATTTCGTATCCGGCGTACGGGTCATCTTCACCCGAGTCTTCCGATTTGCGGTCATGTAGGACGATAACCGCTGCTTCGTCCCGTTCCATGATCTTTCGTGCGACGCCTTCAGGGACAAGGTCGTATGCGTCATTGACGCATACAATGGCAAGCCGGCCCCGGGAAAGCTGATCGACCATGGACTCATCCACGAAAATCTTCTTGATCTTCTTGCCATCGGCAAACTGGTAGGAGGTCTCGCCATTGCTCCGGTCAACCCGGTTGGTTTCGATCAACTGCTTGATCTGGGCCTGAATGGCCTTTTTCTCGGCTTCCTGCTGACGTTGCTTGTTGAGCTGGCGGTCTTTCTCCGCCTTTTCCTCACGGGCCTTGCGAGCCCGCTCTTCGGCTTCGTTGACCTGGGCCGCTCCTTTAGGCTGCTGCTTTCGTTGTTTACGTTTTTCCTGGCGGACTGACTTGGCTTTCTTCTCGTCGGCAAGGCCCGCTTTCAATAGCTGTTCCTGAAGGGATGCCATTGGTAACTCCGTCAATGATTGGCAAATTCTGGTATCCTCTGGCGCATTATACGCCCTCGTTCGTGCCTCCATAACCAGCATCTGACAATCCGGGACTTCCTTTTATGTCTTCCTTTAATTCCTTTGGCCTTTCCAGTGCCATGGTTTCAAACCTTAAACAGCTGGGTTTTGAACAACCGACAGATATCCAGGCGAAAGCCCTGCCGCCATGTCTGGCCCGGAATGATGTTATTGCCATGGCCCAGACTGGCAGTGGTAAAACGGCAGCTTTCGGCATCGGATTGATCGAATCCCTGAAGCCGCGGTTGTTTGCGGTTCAGGGCCTGGTGCTGTGCCCGACCCGTGAGCTGGCAGATCAGGTAGCCAAATCCCTTCGGGAGCTGGCAAGAGCCCGGGACAACATTAAGGTGCTCACCCTGTGTGGCGGCGTGCCCATTGGGCCGCAGATTGGTTCTCTGAGTCACGGCGCTCATATTGTTGTTGGGACGCCAGGCCGGATTCAGGACCACTTGCGCAAGGGAACCTTGTCCCTGGATCGCCTGGCTACGGTTGTGCTGGATGAGGCTGACCGGATGTTGGACATGGGATTTCAGGAAGCTGTTGAGGACATCCTCTCGCACTCACCGGAGACGCGGCAAACGCTGATGTTTTCAGCAACCTGGCCTGCTGATATCCGGAGCCTGAGCAGTCGCTATCAAAAGGATCCGGTGGATGTGCGGGTGGAAAGCCGACAGGGAAACCCGGATATTCGGGAGATCTTTTATGAAGTTGAGCGGGGGCAGACAGAGGCTGCTGTCATGGCCTTGTTGTCTCAGCAGCAACCCGCTTCCTGCATCGTATTCTGCACGACCAAACAGCAGTGTGATGAGCTGGCTGATGCTCTGAATGAAGAAGGTTTCTCCGCATTGCCATTGCATGGTGATCTGGAGCAGCGAGATCGGGACAGCGTTCTGGTCCGTTTCGGCAACCAGAGTTGCTCGGTTCTGGTGGCTACGGATGTCGCTGCGAGAGGGCTGGATATCAAATCACTTCCCCTGGTGATTAACGCGGAGCCAGCGCGGGATCCGGAAGTGCATACCCACCGGGTCGGGCGCACGGGGCGTGCTGGTGAGCAGGGGCTTGCCGTCACTTTCTGCACGCCGTCTCAGGGCCACAAGATTAATCGCCTGGAATCGGACCGGGGCCAACCGGTGGAGTGGGGCGATTCGGCTGGGCTGCTGTCAACGACTCTGGCTCCGGTTGAGCCTCCGATGACAACATTGTGCATTGCCGGTGGTCGTAAAGAAAAAATTCGCCCGGGAGATGTGTTGGGGGCTTTAACCGGTGAAGCCGGGATTCCGGGAGCGGCTGTTGGGAAAATCGATTTGTTCGACTACCAGTGTTTTGTTGCAATTGAGCGAAATTTGGCCCGAAAGGCATTGAAGCGGTTGGAAAGTGGTCGGATCAAGGGGCGGAAGGTTCGGGTCCGGTTTGCCTGAAAATCAAGTGGATTCAATAACCATGCGGGTTTTAAGGGTAATGGGTTGGCCTCGGAAACCCCGTATAGTAATTGGCATTTAGGTTGCTCATGGCAGTCGAAAACGGTAAATTACGCAGGATTTTGCCACCCGAATTGTTGCGGGATGGCCGTAGACCTTAGTCTAACTGGTCATACCGGGCGAGATCGGACAAATCATTCAAAGCCAATAAACAGGTAGCTATTCGATATGAATAACCTGATGTCACAAGCCGTTGACCTGATGATTGCAGGCATGGGTTTCGTGTTCGCGTTCCTGATTATTCTGGTATTCGCGACCATGGCCATGTCCAAACTCTTGGGCCGGTTTGCGCCAGAGCCGGTAACCCCGGCGAAAACGCCACGTGCCAAGCCGCAGGCGCCCGCGTCGGTTGACCCTGACACCGCCGAGGCCATCAAGAAGGCGATTGCACAATTCCGGGCGCGCCACAAGAAGTGATCCGGTAAACGACTAGAACCTTTAAACAGAAGGCTGACACGATGACTGACACCAAAAAACCGCTGGGGATTACGGACGTTATCCTGCGTGACGCCCACCAGTCCCTGCTTGCCACCCGTATGCGGCTTGATGACATGCTGCCCATTGCCGAGAAACTCGACAAAGTCGGTTTCTGGTCTCTGGAATCCTGGGGTGGAGCCACCTTTGATTCCTGCATCCGTTACCTGGGCGAAGACCCCTGGGATCGCATCCGCGAATTGAAAAAAGCGATGCCCAACACGCCGCAGCAAATGCTTCTGCGTGGCCAGAACCTGTTGGGTTACCGCCACTATGCGGATGATGTGGTAGAGCGGTTTGTTGACCGTGCCGCAGAGAATGGCGTTGACGTATTCCGTATTTTTGACGCGATGAATGACCCGCGTAACCTGGATACTGCCATCAAGGCCGTTCGTAAGACTGGCAAACACGCGCAGGGCACCATTTCCTACACTACCAGCCCGGTCCACACGGTTGATATGTGGGTTGAACTGGCCAAGGAAATCGCCGCCATGGGTGCTGATTCCATTGCCATCAAGGATATGGCCGGTCTGCTGAAGCCCTACGTGGCTTTCGATCTGGTCAGTCGTCTGAAGAAAGAACTGGATATTCCTATCCACATGCAGTGCCACGCGACCACTGGTATGTCCACAGCGACTGCCATCAAGGCCGCTGAAGCAGGCATTGATAACGTGGATACCGCCATCTCCTCCATGAGCATGACTTACGGTCACTCACCGACTGAGGCTGTGGTAGCGATTCTGGAAGGTACGGACCGCGATACCGGTCTGGATCTTAACCTGCTGGAAGAAATTGCCGGTTACTTCCGCGAAGTACGTAAGAAGTACGCCAAGTTCGAAGGCAGCCTGAAAGGTGTTGATTCCCGCATTCTGACCGCTCAGGTTCCGGGCGGTATGCTGACCAACATGGAAAGCCAGTTGAAAGAACAGAATGCGGCCGACAAGTTCGACCAGGTTCTGGCCGAGATTCCCAAGGTTCGTGAAGACCTGGGCTATATCCCGCTGGTGACTCCGACCTCTCAGATCGTAGGTACCCAGGCAGTACTGAACGTACTGACTGGCGAGCGCTACAAGTCCATCTCCAAAGAAACCTCTGCAATCCTGAAAGGTGAGTACGGTTCCGCACCTGCACCGTTCAATAAGGAACTGCAGGAACGTGTTCTGGATGGTGCTGAAGCGATCACCTGCCGCCCGGCGGATATGATCGAGTCGGAAATGGATAAGCTGACTGACGAGCTCAAGAAGCTGGCGGAAGAGAAGGGCATCAAGCTGGCTGAGAACACCGTCGATGACGTTCTGACCTATGCGCTGTTCCCGCAGATTGGCCTGAAGTTCCTGGAGAACCGTGGCAATGCAGACGCGTTCGAGCCGGTTCCGAGTGCCGATGACGTAGCCCCGGCCAAGAAAGCAGGCGGCCCTGAGACCTACACCGTGGATGTTAACGGCAAGAAGTTTGTGGTTGCTGTTTCCGAGGGTGGTGAGATCACTCAGATCCAGGGTGAGGGCGGTGCGGCTTCTTCTGCACCTGCTGCGGCCGCTGCACCTGCACCTGTTGGTGGTGGCGACCCGGTTCCTGCGCCTCTGGGAGGTAACATCTTCAAGGTTCTGGTTTCCCCGGGTGACCGCGTTCAGGAAGGCGATGTCCTGATTATCCTCGAAGCCATGAAAATGGAAACTGAGGTTCGGGCTCCCAAGGCCGGTACCGTCGGTGAAGTCTTCATCAAGGTCGGTGATGCCGTCGCTGTTGATGATGAAATGCTGACAATCGCATAAGGGCCAGCATTCCATGGATAAATTAATGACGCTCTGGACAGGTAGTGGCCTGTTCAACATGACAGGCGGACAGTTCTTCATGATCTGTATCGGCCTGGTGCTGCTATTCCTTGCGATCCGTAAGGGATTTGAGCCTCTGCTGCTGGTGCCTATTGGTTTCGGCGGTATCCTGGCGAATATTCCGGAGGCGGGACTTGCGCTTTCGGCTGCGGAAAATGCTATTCACTTTGCCAAGCCGGAAGTGCTTGCGGCCCTGGCTGGTGTTCTGAATGTTGATTTCTCGGCTGGTCAGGCGGTAACGCCTGAAGTTCTGGAAGCATTCAAGCATGCCTACAAGGAAGCGAGCTACGGTGTTTACCAGCAGGCTGCGGTGATCGCCCAGAGCCTGGGATATACCAATGGCATGATGTACAACTTCTACAGTGTGGCGATTGCCAGTGGTGTGGCACCTTTGCTGATCTTCATGGGTGTTGGTGCGATGACTGATTTCGGTCCTTTGCTGGCTAACCCGAAGACTCTGCTGTTGGGTGCGGCTGCGCAGTTCGGTATCTTCGGTACCGTGATTGGCGCAGCGTTGCTGACAATGTCTGGCACGATGGACTTCACCATCTTTGAGGCTGCGGCTATCGGTATCATCGGTGGTGCAGATGGTCCTACGTCCATCTATGTGGCCAGCATTCTGGCTCCGCATCTGCTAGGTGCGATTGCGGTTGCTGCATACTCGTACATGGCTCTGGTTCCGATGATTCAGCCGCCGATTATGAAGGCGCTGACATCCGAGAAGGAGCGTGCCATCAAGATGTCTCAGTTGCGTCCGGTGACCAAGAAGGAAAAGATCATTTTCCCGATAGTGGTGCTGATAGCTACCGCACTGTTCCTGCCGGATGCAGCTCCGCTGCTCGGTATGTTCTGCTTCGGTAACCTGATGCGTGAGTGTGGCGTGGTGGATCGTCTGAGTGATACCTCCCAGAATGCGCTGATCAACATTGTGACGATCATTCTTGGCCTGTCTGTTGGTTCCAAACTGAGTGCTGACAAGTTCCTTGATCTGCAGACGTTGGGTATTCTGCTTCTGGGTATGGCTGCATTCTGTGTGGGTACGGCATCTGGTGTTCTGATGGCCAAGCTGCTGAACAAGGTCAGCAAGGATCCGATTAACCCGTTGATCGGTTCTGCCGGTGTATCTGCGGTGCCGATGGCTGCGCGGGTATCCAATAAGGTTGGTCTTGAGGCTAACCCGCATAACTTCCTGCTGATGCATGCTATGGGCCCGAACGTGGCCGGTGTTATCGGTTCTGCGGTTGCTGCGGGTGTGATGATCAAGCTGCTTAGCTGATCTCTCTCTGCTGCACTGAGAAAGCCCCGCCTTTGTGCGGGGCTTTCTTGTTTCTGGCCTTTGGTTCTGGTGTTGGCACCTGTGTGATGGTTCTTTTCGGGAACCGCTACGAGCACATCCATGTGCGCTTCTCTCCGGCCATCCCTGGCCTCCGAGATTCCCGAAAAGAACCATCACACAGGTGCTTCTCGCTTCAGAGCAGGCTGTCTTTAAAGCAGCAGCAATGGATTTTCAGTGAAAATCTCTTGAACTGACTGGTAACGAGTTAATCAGATGGCTCAGATCCGATAGCTTTCCCGCCATCACATGAACAATATCTCCCTTCCTTTCAAGAACGCCTTTTACGTGTAATAACCGAGCCGTCAGTAACGGCTTTCGTTGCCGGCGGGCAGTTTCGAGCCAGACGACGACGTTGACGTTGCCGGTTTCGTCTTCCAGCGTGACGAAGGTAACGCCTGCGGCGGAGCCGGGGCGTTGGCGGCCGGTGACGAGGCCGGCGACCTGGACGGGGATGCCGGCTTTGGTGGTTTTGAGCTGGTCTGAAGTCATGCAATGGTGCAGGTGGCCTTGTTCCCGGAGTAGGGCGAGGGGGTGGCGTTGCAGGGTCAGCCCCTGAGTGTTGTAGTCGGCCAGTATGTTCTGGCCTTCACTGGGCTCGGGCAGTTGGGCGCAATGGTCTGGCTGGTAGCTGGCAGGGGCTTCGCCAGCGAACAGTTCGGTGGGGTGTTCGTGGTCCAGTAGCTGCCAGTAGGCTTGGTGGCGGTTGGAAGTGAAGCCGGGCATGGCGTTGGCTCCGGCCAGGGTTTCCATGTCTCGCTGGTTCAGGGCTGCCCGTTGGCGTAGTTCGGCGGTGGAATGGTAGCCGGTTTCCGGACGATTTTGCTGGATGCGTTCGGCGCTGTAGCGAGACAGCCCCTGAATGATTCTCAGGCCCAGGCGGAGATGCTGCTGTTCGCCTGCGAGGGTGTGATCCCATTGGCTGTGGTTTACATCCGGAGGTAAGACGGTAACTCCATGGCGCTTTGCGTCCTGAACGAGTTGAGATGGTGAGTAGAACCCCATGGGCTGGCTATTGAGCAGGGCGCAGTAGAAAGCTTCGGGGTGGTGCCGTTTGATCCAGGAGGAAACGTACACCAGCAAGGCAAAGCTGGCAGCGTGGGATTCCGGGAAACCATAGCCGCCAAAGCCGCAGATCTGGTGATACAGCCGTTCGGCAAAGTCATCGCTGTAACCCCGCTCAAGCATGCCCCGGATCAGTTTGTCCCGGAAGGGTGTCAGGTCTCCGTGGGATTTCCAGGCGGCCATGGCTCGGCGCAGTCGGTCTGCCTCTCCGGCACTGAAACCGGCGGCCACCATGGCGAGTTTAATGACCTGTTCCTGAAAAATGGGTACTCCGAGCGTGCGATCCAGCACCGAGGCCACATCGTCGCTGGGGTAATCGACAGCCTCAATGCCATCCCGGCGTTTCAGAAAGGGATGAACCATATCTCCCTGAATAGGGCCGGGGCGTACAATTGCCACCTGAATGACCAGGTCATAGTATTTTCGGGGGCGTAGTCGGGGCAGCATGTTCATCTGGGCTCGGGATTCCACTTGGAAAACGCCAATGCTGTCGCCTTCGCAGAGCATGTCATACACCCTGGGATCTTCCCGTTCGATGTCCGGCAAGCCAAAGGGGCCCCCCAGTTTCTGGCTGATCAGTTCCAGAGCCTTGCGGATGGCCGAGAGCATGCCCAGGGCCAGCACATCTACTTTCATCAGCCCAAGGCTTTCCAGATCGTCCTTGTCCCATTGAATGACGGTGCGGTCAGCCATGGCGGCATTTTCGACAGGCACCAGTTCGGCCAGTGGGCCCGCACTGATGACAAAACCGCCTACGTGCTGGGACAGGTGGCGGGGGAAGCCCAGCAGGGTGTTAACGAGGGTGAAAAACTGGTCTGCGACCTTTGGATTGCGGGTCAGGTTCTTGTCCAGAATCTGCTGGCGCCAGTTGCTGGCTTTGTCCCGCCAGTCGATACCTTCCAGTAACCGTTCCACTAGCGAGGGATCGAACCCCAGGGCTTTACCGACATCGCGAACGGCGCTGCGGGGCCGGTAGCGGATCACCGTGGCCGCCAGTGCTGCACGTTCGCGGCTGTAGCGCCGGTAAATGTACTGGATCACTTCTTCCCGGCGTTCGTGCTCGAAGTCCACATCGATATCCGGCGGTTCGTCGCGTTCTTTGGAAATGAAACGCTCAAACAGTACTTTCACCTTGGTGGGGTCTACCTCAGTGATGCCAAGGCAGTAACACACGGCAGAATTAGCTGCAGACCCCCGGCCCTGGCAAAGAATATTCTGGCTGCGGGCGAAGGCGACGATGTCGTAAATGGTGAGAAAGTAGTGTTCGTAGTTTTTTTCTGCGATTAGCTCCAGCTCTTTGCGAATCAGGGATTGCACCTGAAGTGGTGTGCCTTCCGGGAATCGGCGCTGTTCTCCCTCGTGGACGAGTCGCTTCAGGTAGGCGGCAGGCGTTTCGTTTTCAGGAACCAGATCGGCAGGGTATTCGTAACGGAGTTCATCAGGTCTGAATGAGCATTGATTCGCAATCCGGATACTTTCCCGGAGCCAGCTGTCTGGAAACAAACGCTGTATAACGGGTAATGGCCTCAGGTAACGTTCACCGTTCTGGAACAGACAATGCCCGGCGTTTTCAAGGTTGGTGTGGTGGCGGAGTGCAGTGAGTACATCCTGCAGGGGCTGCCGCTCGCGGCTGTGCATGTGAACCTCACCCATGGCGGTGACGGGACACTTGAGCTGATCGGACAGCCAACGCAGCCGGTTAAGGTGCTGTTCCTCACCGGATGCCAGAGTACGTGAGGCGGCAATCCAGAAGCGGTATTCGAACAAGCGGTGCAGCCATTCTCCGCAGGCTTGGGCCTGGTTGGAATCTGCCTCAGCAGGGCATGGTGGTAGCCAGAGGCACAGGCAATCATCCAGCTCATGGATTTCGATGTCCTGGATATACAGCCGGTACCGGCCTTTTTCAGCCTGACGGCGGCCAGTGGTGATCAACTGGCATAACTGGCCGTAGCCTTTGCGGGTGCGGGCTAACAGAATGAACCGGGGGAGAGCGGCACCTTCGGGGGCATTTTCCAGCTCGAACCAGCTACCGGTGATCAGGTTGACGCCACTATCTTTCAGGGCCGCCCAGGCCCGGGGAATACCTGCTACGGAGCAGGCGTCGGTTATCGCAAGGGCATGGTAGCCAAGTTCGGCGGCCCGTTCCGCCAGTTCATGGGGGTGGGAGGCGCCGGTCAGGAACGTGAAGTTGCTGAAACAGAACAATTCGGCGTAGCTGGCTTCCGTCATCAACCAAACCACCCATGCACAAACCAGCCTTCCTGCACGTCGCGGAAAACCCAGGCCAACTGACCGCTCTTTAACTGGGCGATGTAATAGTCACGCATCACCCGCTGGCTATCCCACCAGCCACCACTGATACGCTCGGGGCCTGAGAGCCAGGCAACAGGCTGTTCTGCCAGAGGCTGCGGGCCCTTGAGTAACCAGAGTGGCCGCCGGGGAAAATGGGCAGGAATGGCCTGACGAATCCTGTGACTTTGTTGTACCGGGGTAGCCGACCATGCATGTTCCGGTCGATGGTCAGCCTGGGGGGAGAGGCGTGTGAGGGACAGTTCACCCAGCCTGGCCTGTAGCCGGCTGATCAGCGTATGCCAGGCTTCGTTCAGATCCTGTGTTTCTCCCAGAAGATCCTGGCCAGCAGGTGCTTCACGCCCAAGAAAGCGGCGAACCGAAAGTGCCAGGGAAATGACCGGGGCCCGCAATGGCTTCTGTTCCAGGCGCAGGCGAATCAGATCAAGAAAGGATTCGGAGCGATGTTCCGGTCCTGCGGTCCGGATACGCAACCGGGTGTCTTCCTCATGGCGATGGCGCAGAACCAGAAAAAGGGTATCGGTATCCTGCTGGCGCCAGCACAGGTCCTCTTCCAGCTCTGAGAGTATCCGTTGCAGAGGAAACAGGAGCCCCTGACTATGTTCGATCTCCTGAATGAAATCTGCCTGTTGCCGGAAGGTGTGTGGCGGCTGCCATGGGGAACGCGGGTCTGGGCGGGTGCCCTGAATCTTCTGAACATGCGCCAGGGTTTCCGGTGATAGCCGACGGGCCAGCTCTGGAGCGGGTAGGGCAAATACCTCTCCCAGCGTGTTCAGACCGAGCCGCTGAAGGCGTGTAGAGGTTTTATCATCAAATTCTGCCGCAGAGAGTGGCATCTGCTTCAGGGCTCGTAGGACATGCTCTTTGTCTGCGGTGTATTCACCTGTGCCTGCCCGCGCCAGCAGCCGGCCCGAAAGAGGGGTGTGGCCAATAGCTGCCCAGGCTGTGAGCTGGTGTTCATTCAGCGCCTGCTCCACGGTTTGCCAGACAGCAGGCAAACCGCCATAGAGCTTTTGCAGGCTGCTGACTTCCGCTAAAAGGCCGTCTGGTGGCACCAGGGAAATGTGAGCGGCATAGCGGTAAAGCCAGCGAGCCTGATCTTCGAGAATCCGGGCTTCCCGGTCGGCCTCTGCCCGTACGATAGCCAGTTCTGGAACCAGGCTAATGGCGGTTTTCAGGCGCATGCTGGCACTGATGCCCTGATTTCGGGCTTCCGGGCAGGCCTGAACAACCCGTTGTCCAGTACTTTCGACAATCACCATCGCCTGCGGGTTTTCGCGGTCACGGCGAAGATGGTCCAGCAGCAGATGCGGAAAATGCAGGTATAGCCAAAGCATCGGAACTACCTGCGATTATCGGGCCAGGGCCCCTGAATAACCCGGGGCGCTTCCTGAAATGAGAGATCGGCTCTGTGCGCCATGGCGAGGCTGCAATGCTGGCCAGGCCAGCTGCCCCGCCGCTTGAGTACATGGATGGATAATGCCTGGTTTGTCTCTGGTGCCAGCTCCAGACGAAGGGCTGCGGGCGAGTTCTGCCCGGCGTGCTGGCGTTCCCTGAACAGAATGCACACATTACTACCGGCTTCAGCTGCCAGTTGCAGTCTCCGTACGTCCCGGCTGGCTAACTTACCCGGCCAGGCGAGCACCAGTCCGGTGACGGGAGAGCGCAGGCAGTTCTCCAGAGTCCACAGAAAATCATTGGCATCACTGGTATGAACCAGCACTACCTGGTCCAGATTCACGCCCTCGCGTGCGAGGGCTGGGGCATAGGGGATCTGGGGTGGGTTCAACCAGAAAACGGTTTTGTCTGCCTGGGTAAGGCGCTGCATCAAGGGTAGAACCAGATGCAGTTCACCAATGCCATGAACATCCTGCAGGCATTCGCTCAAGGCGCCTTTGGGCCAGCCAATGCCGCCAAGCTGGTTATCGAGAATCTGATATCCCGTAAGCTCAGAGGGCTGCGTTGTTTGTTGATGCCGGTGTCCTTGCCAGACACGGGCGTCCTGCATCAGCGTGTTCAGTAACTCGCTCATGGCTATTTGCTCCAATATACTGTTTAAATATACAGTATTCTGAAGCGATAGGAATTTCAAGAACTGTTCATGCTCTGTGGTTAATGCCTGTCTTCGAAGAATGCCTGGTTCTGCTTTCAGCTTAGCTGTAATCGCACCGGTTGTGGCTGGCGGTTACGTTTTTCGTGGGTTGATAAACGGTTGGCAGAGATCCAAGGTGTAGAGATGGGGCATGGAAAGGAGATAAACCATGACAGAGCTGAAACAACAATCCTGCGAAGCCTGCAGCGCCGACGCGCCACGGGTGACTGAAGACGAGAAGCAACAACTGCATCAGAGCGTGCCGGATTGGGAGATTGTTGAACTGGATGGCGAAGAACAACTGCGCCGGGAATTCCGGTTCAGGAATTTTGCCCAGGCACTGGCTTTTACCAATACCGTCGGTGAGCTAGCGGAGGCCGAGAATCATCATCCCGCCATTCTGTTGGAGTGGGGCAGGGTCACCGTGCGCTGGTGGACCCATAAAATGGGCGGCCTTCACAAGAACGATTTCGTTATGGCTGCTCGGACCGATGAGGTTTATCAGCAGCTTCAGAGGAGGGGGCGTTAGCTGTTGCAGGCAGGCTGAGGCAGGCAGGCCGAGAAGGGAGGCTTCCAGGTTCGCCCGACAATCCGCTTCGCCCCCTCACTCGCCACGACCTCCTTCGTGGTATTTGGCAAGCATTCGTTCGTAATTTGCCTATTTCTGAGGTTTCTTAAGAGAATCAGGCAAGCAATAAGCAGGATCGGACAGGAAGCCAAGAGGGCTCTGCTTTTACAATGGTTCTATTGTTGGCGTGATGTTCGTCGCGCTGCATTTCTACTTTCAATCTGAACCTGTGTGAGGAGTTTCCATGAAAACGGTTGGATATGCTGCCTATTCGTCTGATGCGGTAATGGCACCCTACCACTTCGAACGTCGCGCCTTGCGCGCGAACGATGTGGCCATTGAAATTCTCTACAGCGGTGTGTGCCACTCTGATCTGCACACGGTCAATGGTGATTGGGGGCCTCAGCCGTATCCGCTGGTGCCTGGCCATGAAATTATCGGGCGTGTTCTGGAAGTTGGCCCGGATGTCACCCATTACAAGGTTGGTGATAATGTCGGTGTGGGCTGTATGGTGGATAGCTGCCAGGAATGCGACCAGTGCCATCATCACGAAGAGCAATATTGCCGCCACGGCATGACCCCAACTTACGGTGCACCGGATCGTATTGACGGGCAAATCACTCAGGGCGGCTATTCCAAGCACATCGTGGTGCGGGAAGAGTTTGTGTTGCGTATTCCAGATGCCCTGGACCTGTCACGGGCTGCCCCTATTCTGTGTGCCGGCATTACCACGTTCTCACCACTACGCACCTGGAACATTGGTAAAGGCAGCCGGGTAGGGGTGATTGGCCTCGGTGGCCTGGGTCACATGGCGGTTAAGCTCGCCGTAGCCATGGGGGCCGAGGTTACGGTGCTGAGCCGTTCGAAGAAGAAAGAGGAAGAGGCCAAGTCTATTGGTGCTCACGGCATCCTGGCATCAACCGACGAAGAGGCGATGGCAGCAGCGGCAGCGTCTATGGATCTGATTATTGATACGGTACCCGTTGAGCACGATGTGAGCCCCTATACATCACTGCTGGACATTGATGGCACTCTGGTGATCGTTGGCCAGGTTGGACCAATGGAAGGGTTCATGGCTGCGCCGATGATCATGGGGCGCCGCCGTGTGGCTGGTTCGCTGATTGGCGGTATCAAAGAAACTCAGGAAGTGCTGGATTTCTGTGCCGAGCACAACATCCACCCGATCTGCGAGATTATTCGTCCAGATCAGATCAATGATGCCTTTGCAGTTATGAACAAAGGCGATATTGCTCACCGGTATGTGATGGACATGTCTGCGTTGTCTGTCGACAGCTGAGGCAGAGGCCGACAGACGAGACTGGTCATCTGGTAGACTAACCAGTCTTATGTCCGCACGTTCAAACAACACCCCGCTTGCCGGGGTGTTTTTCATTGTTTATAAGCCGCTATTGCAGGGAAAAACAATCTGTCATGTCTGAAAATGCGTCCTCCCCGGGGTTACGCCCAAATGATCTACTGACCTTTGTCATGGCTGTAGCCTGCGGCCTGGCGGTTGCGAATATCTATTATGCGCAACCCTTGCTGGATACCCTGGCCGGGGATTTCGGGATTAATCGCGGCACTGCCGGTGTCATTATTACCATGACTCAACTGGGGTATGCCGCTGGCCTTATGTTGTTGGTCCCTTTGGGAGACCTTCTGGAGCGGAGAAGGCTGATCACGGTAATCAGCAGCGTTGCTGTATTGTCGCTGGTTGGCATGGCAGTGGCTCCGACCAGCAGCCTGTTTATCCTCGCTGCGCTGATCACCGGAGTAACCGCAGTGGTTGCACAGATTCTCGTCCCCTTTGCGGCGCATATGGCAAATGATGCCGAGCGCGGCCGGGTGGTAGGGCGAGTAATGACGGGGCTGTTGCTCGGGATTCTGCTGGCGCGGGTGGTCTCCGGCAGCATTTCTGATCTGTTTGGCTGGCGGGCGGTGTACTGGATTGCTGCAGTGATTATGCTGGTGCAGGTGGTGGCATTGCGTCACCTGTTGCCGGAAGAGTCGCCCCAGTCGCCGATGCGATATGCAGGGTTGTTGCGCTCGGTAGCAACCCTGGTTCGTGAGGAACCGGTGCTGCGCCGGCGAATTGTATACGGTGCTCTGGGTTTTGCTTCTTTCAGCGCGTTCTGGACCACCCTTCCATTCCTGCTTGCGCAAGCCCCTTACCATTATCCGGATGCAGTCATCGGGCTGTTTGGTTTGCTGGGTGTGGCGGGAGCTTTGTGTGCCAATCTGGCAGGAAGTCTGCATGATCGTGGATATTCCCGGGTCGGAACCGGTTTGTTTCAGGCTGCAATGGGGTTGTCGTTTGTGTTGATGGCCGTATTTCCGGAGAATCTGGTGGCGATCATCGTTGGCATTATCGTGCTTGATCTGGGCGTTCAGGGGAATATGATCCTCAACCAGGGTGCGATCTACCAGATCCGGCCGGAAGCGCGTAGCCGCATTACCACGGCTTATATGACCTTCTATTTTCTTGGTGGCGCCGCCGGGTCGGCCGGGGCAGCCTACCTGTTTGAGTTTGCCGGATGGATAGGGGCTTGTAGTTTAGGCATTGTGTTGGGGGCGAGTGGGGTGCTGTTTTGGCTAAGAGAAGGAGCTTCACATGATTGTTCGTGATCGTCCGGGTGCTCTGGCACTTATGCTGGCCTGGAAAGGGTCGGTAGTCCCCCATATCCTGCCTCACCTCATTCTCACCGGGTTATTTGCCATCGTGGTGACCTGGGTTTCCCGTCATCATTATCTGGATGGCATCGTAGAATATACGCTGCTTCCGTTTACCCTTATGGGGATCGCTCTGTCTATTTTGCTCAGCGTGCGTAACACCGCAACTTATGATCGCTGGTGGGAAGCGCGCAAGCAGTGGGGCCATATGGTTTATGAAATACGCAGCCTCGCGAGGGCAGGGGCGATCTATCTGAATCCGGAGCAGCGTCGCGAACTCCTGATGCGTTGCCTTGCTCACGCGCATCTGTTGAGGGGTCAGCTTCGCGATGAAAACGTTCGCTCCGATCTGCCCTCGTCGCTCTCTGAATCGCTGATTGACGAGGCACTGAGCAAACGCAATCCCGCGGAGTTCATGCTGCAGCAGGCGGGGAATGTCATCGCGGATAGCCGCCGGAAAGGAGAAATCGATTCAGTGGCGGCAGCAGCGCTGGACCGGCACCTTCATGGGATGGCGGGTATTCAGGCTGCATCCGAGCGCATCGCGCAGACGCCTTTGCCATTTGCCTACACCTTGCTGGCGCACCGCACAGCTTATGTGTACTGCTACATGCTGCCGTTCGGGCTGGTGGGTGTGGCCGGGTGGTTTGCTCCGGTGTTTACAATCATCGTGGCCTATACATTTTTTGGTCTGGACCGGCTATCAGAGCAACTGGAATTTCCCTTCGGTCGTCATACCAACGATCTGCCTCTGGATGCCATTTGCCGGGTGCATGAAATCAGTGTTGCGGAGGCGCTGGGTGAGCCCGCACCCGAGCCTCTGCAACCTGTGGAGTATCAACTGCAATGAATCCGAGGGGGATCGTCATTTCACTCATGCTCTTGCTGCTATCTGGTTGCAGCGCCGTGAGTGTGGATAACGGCTCCCCGGTTGTGTCGGTTGCCATTGGAGAAAACATTGATCTTGCGGATACCCAGGCCGTAAAGGAGAGCCTGTACCAGCAGTTCCGTCTCTGGGAGGGAACGCCTTACGATCTTGGTGGCCTGAACCTGTCTGGGGTTGACTGTTCGGGCTTTGTGTATGTGACCTACCGTGACCGGCTGGGCTGGCACTTGCCCCGGACCACAGAACGCCAGGCCAGCGTCGGTCGGGAAATAGCTCGGGAAGATCTGCGTGCCGGTGATCTGGTGTTCTTCAAGACCGGTTTCAAAGTGCGCCACGTGGGTATGTACCTGGAGGATGGCAGGTTCCTCCATGCGTCGACCAGTAGGGGAGTGATCATCTCATCGCTGCTCAATCCATACTGGGAGGATGCTTACTGGCACTCACGGAGAGTCGGAAATCAGGATGACTAGGGCTGTGTACTCATTTCCAGCTCAACTACATAGCGGCCGGCTTCAATTCTGTGTGTGTATTCCCAGTTAATACGTCGGGTTAGCTGGTCTGTCAGCTCGAGGCCAAGGCCGTAGCCCGTTTGTTCCTGAAGGCTCGGGCTATCCTCACCCTCAGTCATACTCACAGGATTGCTGATTATCAGGTGACTACCACTCTGGTCGATCACGACTTCGCCTTGCCAGCTGTGCTGATAAGCATTGCGGATGAGGTTTCCGATGATGATTCGTGCCGGAACGGGGGGTACCACGCAGTCAAACGGTTTGGTTTTTACCTTTGTGGTGACCTGCTTGCCGGTTAAAAGGTAGGTCATTTCGCCCGCAAGTTCGTCCACGAGCATCGATACGTCAATGGATCTGCTGTCCAGTGGGGTATCTGGCTCGTGGTTTAACCAGAGCAGTGTTTCGGTCAAGTGTTTCATGGTCAGGCTGGCGCGGTCGATACGCTCGACAATCGCTTGCTCGGCGCTGATGGTTTCTCGTTTCAGAGCAAGCTTGCGTTGTAATTCGATATTAGAGCGGATGGTGCTGATAGGCGTTCTCAGTTCGTGGCTCGCATGGCGCAGAAAGCGTCGCTCTCTATCAAGGGCATCTTGTACAGAGGTCAGACTGGCCCGGATCAGCTCGGCCATTTCGTTCAGCTCTGGATAGGAAAAATCCGGAATGGGGTGTGAGAGTTTGTCGCGGTCAAGTGAATGGGTCCAGGCTCTCAACGCCGACATTGGGCGGGACACGTGGCGAAGTAGCAACCAGGCAATGATGGCAATGAAAACGATGACAAGTACGCTGACGGTGATTGTGAACCGCTGTTTTTGCCTGGCAGTGATTGGTATGACAGTAGACTCCACCGGTGGAACCAGCTCTTGGCTGATATAGAGTGGCCCGCTGTTGGTGTTGTAGCGCATGGCGAAGATAACGTGATCGGGCGGGCCGAATAGGGGGCCGTTTGTATCTTTATAGAGAGTGGCAGGTTCGGTTGGAGCCTGGAGAAAGGCCCTGTGTACATAGTCTGGCATGTTGAGCCATTCCGAACTTATGAAGAAACCACTGAATTCCTGACCTTGCCGCTGCTGCTCCGGAGTGACTACGTCTTCGAATGTGCGGGCGGACTTTTCCATGTTGGAGGCCATGGCGGCATCCAGTCCGCGGATGAAATAGTCATCAGACACCAGGGAATACGCCGTCATCAGGATCATCCCGAGAGAGATAAACGAGACCAACAGCAAGGCCCGCAGGCTGAGCTTAATGTTCATGATTGTTCGTTCCGGTACCAGCCTGCTTCAATGCGAAGCCTGCTCCGGTGATCGTATGTAAAAGTGGTTCCTCGAACGGGCCATCTATGGATTTCCGGAGATTGAAGATGTGAACCTTCAGGCTGTTGCTGTCCGGATGGTCGTCACCCCAGACGGCATCCATCAGGTTCTCCCGTGAAACTGGTGCAGGGGAAGCCCTCATCAGGCATTCCAGAAGGCGCCAGCTGGTGGGTGAGAGCTTTAGCGTCCGGCCGTCACGACTGGCGCTGTGTTCACTGAGATTCATCTCCAGCCCACCACACGTGAGTTTCTGAACCTGGCCACTTCGCCGGCGTGACAGAGCCGTTACCCGTACAACCAGTTCGGCCATTTCGAAAGGTTTTACCAGATAATCATCAGTGCCTGCCCGAAAGCCTTCCAGCTTGTCGTCCAGCTGGTCCCGTGCTGTCAACATGAGTATGGGCGTGTCGTTGCCCTGAGCACGCAGTCGCTGGCAAAGCCCCAGACCATCAAGCCGAGGCATGTTAATGTCCAGGAGCAGTACGTCATAACTGTTGCTGTTAATCAGGTTGAGGCCGGCGATGCCGTTGCTGGCGTGGTCGCATATCATGCCTTCCAGCTCCAGGTATTGCACCAGCGTTTGTGCCAGGTCCAGATCGTCTTCTACCAGCAATAACTTCAGCATTGATTCGTTCCTTGATCCGTTGAATCCACACTAAACCAGCTTCGGATCTGATTGAAGCGTTCCTCCGCATCATGCTGGATGGCGACCAGTACCGGAATCAGAATCAACGTGATAACGGTGGCAAACATGATGCCGTAGCCGAGGGCTACCGCAGCCGGAATCAGGAATTGGGCCTGAGTTGACGTCTCGGTCAGTAATGGGGCCAGGCCGGCGAAGGTCGTCAGGGAGGTAAGCAGGACAGCCCGCAGGCGGCTCCTGCAGGCCTGACCGATGGCCTCCAGTGGGTGATCGGCACCTGGTCTGAGTTCATTGTAGCGGGACACCAGGAGCAGGCTGTCATTGACCACTACGCCACTCAGGGCAATGATACCGTTGAACGACAGTATGCTCATGGGCAGGTCGTTCATCCAGTGGCCGAGGATGGCGCCAACGACGCCGAATGGGATGGCCGTCATGATGAGCACCGGCTGGATATAGGACTTCAGAGGAATTGCCAGCAACATGTAGATCACCAGCATGGCGATGATAAACACTTCGGTCATTGAAGACTGGGTTTCGGCCTGCTGTTCGGCTTCTCCGGCAAAGCTGATATCAAGACCCGGGTACTGTCGCTCCAGCTCGGGAACCAGGTTTTGTTGCAGGTTGGCGACAAGCTCGGTGGATGACATCGAGTCTTTATCCACGTCAGCTGAAATGTACAGTGCGCGCTTGCCATCTATGCGGGTTATGGTGTCCCGGGTATAGCCGTATTCCACGGTTGCTACGCTGGACAGCGGCATTACGGTACCGTCATCAGTCCGTATGCGGGCGCTGAGTACATCCGTTGGATTCTGACGGGCTTCCTCTGGATAACGGACCTTCACTTCGATCTCGTCGCTGTTACGCTGGAAGCGCTGTACAACCTGGCCACTGAATGCCTGAAGTACTTGCTGCGCTAGCATATCGGTACTGAGGCCGAGTGCCTTGCCCTGAGCATTGAGCTGGAGGAATAGTTGAGGCTGGCTGGCTTCGAGGTTGTCTTCAATGCCACTGATAGCGGAAATCTGCTGTAGCTGCTCCTTGGCGTCTTCTCCTGCCGCTGAGAGCAGAGTATTGTCGTTCGCCCGTAGTTCGATTCGCAAAGCATCCACCATATCCGGATGGCTGGCCACGCTGAGAGTTTTTACCCCTTCCGGCAAACCAGCGCTTTCCTTCCATAGCCGGGTAAACGTGTTGATGTCATAGGGCGCATCGGCTGCCAGCTCAACGGTCACCTTGCCGGACTGGTCGGCTTCCGACAGTACCTGCAGATTGCCGATACCAGTAGCGTTATCTGATCCAGACTGGTTAACGAGTTCACGGTCGATCTCGTGGGCCTTCTTTTCCAGAGACAGCAGTGCCTGGTGGGTCAACCCGAAGCTGGCGTCATTCTGCATGGTGATCTCGGCCCGCACATTGTCGCCGGGAATATCCGGGAAGAAACTGAGGCGTACGGCGCCGGTAAACGGCATGGCCATAACCAGAATAAACAGGGCAACAAACAACACAACAACGGCGTAGCGATAGTGCAGGGCAAGGTCGATGACAGGCTTATAGAGCCGGTCGTTGAACCACTGCAATCCGGTGTCTGCACAGTGTTGAATTGTCTGCCAGATGCGCATCGAGGGATGCGGGTTAGACCTTTTGTGGGTGTTCAGATGGGCCAGGTGTGCAGGCAGAATCAGTTTGGATTCGAGTATGGACAGTAGCAGGCAGATGGTGACAACAGCGGCGAACTGGGCATACAGCTGGCCCATGCCACCACTGATGTTGGACAATGAGAAAAAGGCGACTACTGTGGTAAAAACACCAAACAGCGTAGGCACGGCAACCCGTAATGTCCCCTTGATGGTATTGCGAAGGGTATCGCCTTCTTCGCTGCGAACGGTGTAGACACTTTCCCCGACCACGACGGCATCATCTACCACGATACCCAGTGCCATAATGAATCCGAAGGTGGTGAATTCGTTCAGAGATAGCCCGGCAAAGCTGTCACCCATGAAGAACAGTGTGCCGAAGAAAATGAACGGAAGGCCCATGGCTACCCAGAATGCGACGGTCAGATTCAGAAACAGCGCAAGCAGCACAAACACCATGACGATGCCGGTAATCGCATTGCTGACCAAAAGCTGCAGGCGTTCGCTGATAAAACTGCTGCGGTCGTACCAGCTGGTCAGCTCCACTCCCAGAGGCAGTTTGCCATCATCTTGCCACTCAGCCACGACGGACTTGGCAGCCTCTACGGTGTTGGTGATGTCATCCTGCCCGGTTGTAATGATCTGTAAGGCCACGCTGCTTTCACCGGCGAATCGTGACAATACTGAGGTATCGTCATCGTAGGTGTCCTTGATAGCGGCCACGTCGCCCAGCTTGAGGATGACGCCCGTGCTGGTTGTGACGAGTGGGATATTGGCAAATTCTTCCTTCAGGTAAGCCTGTTGCGATGCCTTGAGTTGTAGATAGACCTGGTCATTCTTGAGAACCGCTGTCATGGTGCTGGAGGAGCCCTGGTTGATGGCATCTTCGACATCGGAGAGGGACAGCCCGTAAGCCTGAAGTTGGCCTTCGTCTACTTCAATCACCATCATCGGGTCTAGCCAGCCGGACTTGCTGACGCGGCTGATGTCAGGATGAGCAACCAGGTCTGATTTCAGCTCCTCAGCCAGTTGCTGCAGCGTGTAACGATCGGCGTCGCCATGAAGCTGCAGCCAAAGGGAATGCTCTTCCCGTTCGGCTTTTTCAATGACCGGGCTTTTGGCATCTGCAGGAAACGTGGAAATAGCGTCGACTTTGGATTTTACATCGCGCAGAAGCTCATCGAGATCGTAATCACTCTGCTTTTCTATGGTGACTGTAGCGCTGCTGGCGGTCGAGGAACTGGTAATGCTTTTGATGCCATTAACGTCTTCCAGTTGGTCCTCAATTTTGATAGCCAGACCTTCTTCTGCCTGTTGTGCAGAACCGCTGTCGTAGCTGACCGAAATGGTGAGACTGTCTGGCTCCATGCTCGGAAAGGCTTCTTTGCGCAGGCTGCCAGCCTGGAATAGCCCAAGGGCGATCACCAGCAGCATGAGCAGATTGGCCGCAACCGGGTTATTGGCAAACCAGGGGATAATGCCCTTGTTCCAGTTCTGCTCACTCATGGGCGGCCTCCACTGGGTTGACGGCCATGCCTGGCAGATAACTGCTGAGAGGGTGTGTCAGAACGTTGACCTGCTGACCCATCAGCGATGTGGGTGGCCGAATGTATATCGCATCTTTGTCAGTGGCCAGCGTTTCAGCGCTGAACTTGCGCAGCACGCCATTGGACTCGTACCAGATTTCACCGCGCTGACTCAGCGCTGAGGACGGAAGGCGCCAAAGGTTTTCCTGTTCACGGCCCGTGATTTCCGCTTGGACAAACGTGCCCGGCGATAGCGCAGGCGTTTGTTTCAACGGGAGGTCGAGGGCTGCAATTAAAGATTGCTGACGGCTGGTGTCATCCAGATGCTGCTCTGCGCGGCGGATATAGCCTTCCCACTGTTGCCCGGTTTCGACAGAAGTGAGGGACACAGGCCATTCGCGCTTATCGAGTGTG
Organism: Marinobacter salinexigens; assembly: GCF_008370345.1. GTDB lineage: Bacteria > Pseudomonadota > Gammaproteobacteria > Pseudomonadales > Oleiphilaceae > Marinobacter > Marinobacter salinexigens. The sequence goes on from NZ_VTUU01000004.1 coordinate 107,626, forward strand.
AGAACGTCTGGCAGGTTGCTCCAGTCCCGTTGTGACAGAGGAATCGCTATTTCCACCCGGTCCGTGCTGTAAAGTTCTGCCACTTCACCGCCGGCCTGCAGGTAACTGCCTGGAGCGACACTGCGGGTGACGATCAGTGCGTCAAAAGGGGCGCGGATCTGTGTCTGTTCCAGATCTTTACGGGCGCTTGCCACAGCCGCTTCCGCCATGGTCAATGCAGCCCTGGCCGCCGTCACCTGGGGCTCATGCAATACCAGGGGTGAATCCGGTTCGCCATCAAGACCGGAACTCTTCCATTCGATACGGGCTTGCTCAGCTTCTCTTTCCGCTTCCTGCAAATCGACCCTCGCGCTGGCCAGGTCGTTTTCGGCATTTGCCAAGGCAGAGCGGTAATCGCTGGATTCAAGCGTCAGCAGGAGATCTCCTGCGTTCACGGAAAGGCCGGTTTCAAATGCTTCAGCTATGTCCTCGACCCGGCCTGAAACCTGGGCGGTCAGCGTCATCCTGTTGTGTGGTTCGGCTATACCAAACCCCTCAACGGTGACGGCATATCGATCGTTTGTGACTTTCATAATGGCAACATCAGCGGCGTGGGACACTTCTTCTTGTACGGGAATAGGGCGGTTTGCCTGTTCCGCCATTTTCTGGTTGTTGTATATGAACACCAGCGCGAGTAGCCCGATTGCTGCCAGCAGGACTAGCCATTTCGAGTATTGTCTGATCATTCCTGGGTGATCTCCTTGATGCCCAGCCCCAGTGCGAGACCGAGGGTGATGCGGTTGCTGAGGCGTTGGTAGGTCAATTCGTCTAGTTGTGATTGCAGGTCGAAGGTTTGTTGCTGCACCTCAAGCAGATCAAGCATGGAGACCAGTCCGCTACGATATTTGCTCTGATACTGTTCAAGATTGCGATGAGCGCTTTCCAAAGCCTGCTTGATATGTTCCTGCTGTTGGCCCAGGCTCGCTTCCAGGCCTATGGCGTTTTCGACCTCCTGAACGGCATTCAGTAGGGTCTCCCGGTAGGCCTGGAAGCTCTGAGCGGTGGTCAGTTCCGCCGCATCTGCGGTGGCTTGCAACTCACCGCCGCGGAACAGTGGCGCGGTCAGTTGTCCTAGCAGGGTCCAAACCGGGTCTTTCAACAGGGCTTCAGCCGGTGAGCTGCCATTGTCACTGAGCGCGGCTTCGAGACTGATGGTTGGCAGCATCTCTTTGTAGGCGGCCCTGGTGCGAAAATCGGCAGCTTCTGTTGCCAGGAATGCGGCTTTAAGGTCCGGGCGACGCTGCAGGGTCTGGTCTGGAAGCTCTGTCAGAGGAACAAGCACTTCCGGGTAATCAGACGCGACGTTGATGTCGCCTTGGCTGCGGCCTAGTAGTACGTTCATTGCCCGTTGTTGTTGCTGGAGGGATTCCTGGACTGAAACCAGGGTAGCGCGGGCGCTGGATGACGAACTTCGAGCACTGTCCAGATCTTCCAAAGTACCGAGTCCTGACCGGTACCGCTGGATTATCAGCTGTTCATTCCGTTCCAGTAATTCAACCCGCTGTTGTTCGATTCCAGAGGAATGTTGAAGGTTGATCAGTTGCAGCCAGCTCTGCATGACTTCTGCAACAAGAGTGTCACGGGCTGCCTGGTAAAGTTCTGCCTGTTCAGCGATGTCTTTGGCAACAGCTGACTTCTCATTGGAAATTCGAGCCCACAGATCCAGCTCCCAACTGACCGAGACCGTTCCGGTGTAATTGCTATCGGAATTTTCCTCTTTGCCGGCGCTCAGGCCGGCCTCCACGGCCGGGAGCTGCCCGGAGCGGGTTATCCTGTACTGAGTCTGCAGGATATCCAGCGAGAGCAGAGTTTGTTGCAGGCCAGGGTTGGCGGCCAGTGCTTCATTTATAAGTTCAGCCAGTTCCTGACTGTCGATTAGATCGTCAAGGTAGACCGCATCGCTCGTGCCATCCAGTTGAGACCATTGGCCGATGCTTTGTCTTTCCGCTTCAGCCTGCGTAAGGTAGCCGTGGTCGCCTGGCATCGAGCTGCAACCTGTGAGAATCAGGATGCAGGCAACGGTGGGCAGTAGCGTCGATACAGCGCGATAGGGCATATACAGTCTCCGGAAGCGACCAGATACGGTTCGCAGATAGTCGAGTGGCCACCTTATCGCCATGCCGGTTAATACTGGGTTAAGATCATTAGCTTCCTCTTGTTAAAGTGCGTTCTATCCATTCACTGAACGGAGATATCAGCATGAGTGATGCACCCTATACCCCACCGAAAGTCTGGACCTGGGAGCAGGGCAATGGCGGCCGGTTTGCCAATATCAACCGTCCGATTGCCGGACCGACACACGATAAAGATCTGCCCGTCGGTCAGCACCCGCTGCAATTGTATTCCCTGGCAACTCCGAACGGCGTGAAGGTAACGATCATGCTGGAGGAGTTAATCGAGAAGGGTATTGCCGGCGCCGAATATGATGCCTATCCGATCCGCATCATGGAGGGTGACCAGTTTGGCAGCGGGTTTGTTGATGTGAACCCGAACTCCAAGATTCCGGCCTTGTTCGATCGCAGTGAAAATCCCGGGGTCCGGGTGTTCGAGTCCGGTTCAATCATGCTTTACCTGGCGGACAAATTTGGCGCGTTCCTGCCCAAGGATATCCATAGCCGCACTGAAACCATGAACTGGCTGTTCTGGCAGATGGCGAGTGCTCCGATTCTGGGTGGCGGCTTCGGGCATTTCTATGCCTACGCGCCGGAGAAATTCCAGTACCCGATTGACCGCTACACCATGGAGGTTAAAAGGCAACTGGATGTACTGAATCGGCAGTTGGCAGACAACCGGTACATTGCCGGTGACGAGTACACCATTGCCGACATGGCTATCTGGCCCTGGTATGGCGCTCTGGTCCAGAATACGGTCTATGAAGCGGCTGAATTCCTTGAAGCGCATACTTACACCCATGTTGTCCGCTGGGCGGAGGAAATCGGTAAGCGGCCGGCAGTAAAGCGTGGTCGGATGGTGAATCGCACCTGGGGCGACCCCGCAGAACAGCTCCATGAACGCCATGACGCCAGCGACTTTGAGCTTCGCACTCAGGAGAAACTGGAAGCAGAAGAAGGCCACGCCTGATTCTGAGCTGCAAAGAAAAGCGGCAGCCCTATGGCTGCCGTTTCTGCTTCGCGAAAGCGCTTCGGATTACAGGCTGCTTTCATCATTCAGGATGAGGTCAACTTCCTCCTGATCCAGTATCTGCGCTTCGTAGGTCAGCCCCTGTGCTTCGATCACCTGGACGAACCCCTGCAGGTGGCTCTTGGAACCATCCAGCAGATTTGAGTAGGCAATAATGATCGCTCTCTCATCGGTCTGGTTTATGGCAGCAAGTATATCTTTCATATCTTTTTCTTCGATAAGCGCGCCGACATAAAGGCCGTCGATAAATGAGTTGGTGCCTGTGGCTACAAGTTCATTGTAGAGAGCCTGTAATTCCTCATTTGTGAAAACGCCAATCGTGTCGTTTACAACGGGATCCTCAACATTAAATTTGTCGAGCAGATAATCTACAGTGCTGGTATGAGACTCCTCTGATTTTGCAATGTTTGCAAAAACATTCGTCTGATTCCCCCAGTGTTTGTCGAGGGTAAGATAAACATCCCGCGCCAGCTTCTCTTCTTCGCGCATAAACTGAAGATCACTGGTCTCTATGGTTGTAAGCTCTGTGCTGGTTGTAGCTGATGTATCCCTTTGATTCCCGCCATTCCCTGGGCCAGCGGCCATAACGGTACCGCTTAAAGTGAGTGAACTGATCAGTGCAGCAGTGATAAAGGGTTTGATGTTCATAGAGACCTCTCAAGTCATATAAGTTAAAAAACCCAGATTCACTAATTAAGACATGGCGGGATAAGTAAAGTTCAAAAAAATATAAATATATTTCCTATGGATCGAATAAATAAAATTTATTTTAATTTATTATTAGCTGTTCTTTTATTTTATATTTATTTTTTTGGTGTAGTTGTTAATTGTTTGTCTTATTTTTAACTGTTATTCAGCCACCACCTCGGCTGTGTAGTCTATCCTTGATGCTAACGACAATGCGTGAACGCTATCGAGTTATCAGGAGGACGTTGATGGCAATCCCCGCCCCGTTGACGAGTGATCAGGTCTACCACCGTTGCCCGATTGAGAAATTGGATTTTGAAACCACGGAATCACTGGAAGATCTTGAGCTGCCGTGCGGTCAGGAGCGGGTACTCCGGGCACTGGAGTTTGGTGCCAGTATGCAGGCCGCTGGGTTCAATCTGTTTGTGCTGGGTCCTTCGGGCGCGGGTAAGCATGAGCTGGTAAAACGTTTCCTGGCCGGACATGCCGCTTCTCGATCGGCACCTTCTGACTGGTGCTACGTATTCAACTTCAAGGTGTCAGACCGGCCACGGGTCATTGCCTTACCTGCAGGCCAGGGGCAGTCCTTCAGAAAAGACATGGCGGATCTGGCGGATGAATTGCGCACGGCCATTCCCGCTACCTTCGAGAGTGAGGAATACCAATCCCGCCTGCAGGAGCTGCAGGAAGAAATGGCCAAACGGCAGCATCAGGGGCTGTTCGATATTCAGGAAGAAGCAAACAGTAACAACATTGCCATGGTGACGACGCCCGCCGGCTTTACGTTTGCGCCAATGAAAGAAGGCGAAGTGATCGACCCGGAGGAGTACAAGAAGTTCTCAGATGAAGAAAAGGAGCTTGTTGAGAGTAAGGTTGAGGAATTACAGAAAAAACTCCAGCAGAACATCCAGCAAATTCCCCGGCTTCGCAAGGAAGTCAGGGAACGGGTTCATGCCCTGAATGAGGAGATGGTGCAGTTGACCCTGGGTGGGCCGATCGGTGAGCTCCGGGCGAAATGGCAGGATCTGCCCGATGTCGTGGAGTATCTGGATGCCGTTCGGGAAGATGTTGTAGAACATGCCGAGGCTTTTCAGGATTCCGATAACGGTCCACCTCTGGGATTACTGGCGCGCTACAAGATCAACCTGCTGGTGGATAACAGCGAAACGGTGGGGGCTCCGGTTATTTATGAGGACCTGCCGAATCATCAGCATCTGGTTGGCCAGATTGAGCATCACGCTCGCCAGGGCACGCTCTATACCGATTTCACGCTTATCCGGGGCGGCGCTGTGCATCGTGCCAATGGCGGCTACCTGATGATTGATGCTCGTCGGCTGCTGACACAGCCTATGGCCTGGGAGAGCCTGAAACGCATTCTGTTCTCGGGTGAAATCCGCATTGAATCCCTGGAACGTCTTTATGGCCTGGTCAGTACCGTCAGCCTCCAGCCGGAAGCGATTCCGGTGTCGGTAAAAGTCGTGTTACTTGGGGACCGGATGCTGTATTACCTGCTGTCCCACTACGATCAGGACTTTCTCGACCTGTTCAAAGTAGAAGCGGATTTCGAAGACGACCTCGACCGGGACGATGAGTGCTACGACCTATACGCCCGGATGATTGCCACCATGGCCCGACATTTAAAAACCCGCCCTATAGAACGGGCCGGCGTGGCGCGGCTGATCGAGCATGCGAGCAGACTGGCGGCGGATCAGAAAAAGCTGACCGCTCATGATCGTGTCATAAGGGATTTGCTCAGTGAGGCAGACCACTGGGCTGACCAGGCCGGTGCGGAGGGGATTGGTGCTGAGCATATCCAGCAGGCGATTGATGAGCGGGAATACCGTGCAAGCCGTATCCGGGAACGTAGCCGCGAGCAGATCAGCCGAGGCATCGTGATGATTGCCACTGAGGGCGTACAGGTTGCTCAGGTCAACGGGCTGTCCGTGCTCAGAATAGGCGCTTCGATGTTTGGGCAACCTAGCCGGATTACAGCCACTGCCCGGCCTGGCAAAGGCCAGGTGGTCGACATAGAGAGGGAGGCTAAGCTCGGAGGCCCCATCCATAGTAAGGCGGTCATGATTCTGTCCCGTTTCCTTGCAAGCCGGTACGCGGGAGACGGTGAATTGTCGCTGTCGGCGAGCCTGGCGTTTGAGCAATCTTATGGTGGCGTGGAGGGTGATTCAGCCTCCGTTGCTGAAACCTGTGTCCTGTTATCTGCCATTGCCCGCATTCCCCTGAAACAGTCTTTTGCGGTGACCGGTTCCATGAATCAGCATGGAGAGGTTCAGGCAGTTGGCGGTGTGAATGAAAAGATCGAGGGCTTCTTTGATGTCTGTAAGGAAGCTGGTTCGGTCAAGGGTCGAGGTGTGTTGTTGCCGGCCAGCAATGTCGAACATCTGATGCTCAGGGAAGAGGTCAGAACCGCTATCGCTGCAGGGGACTTTTCTATCTACCCCATTGCTGATATTGCCCAGGCTATTGAGCTTCTGACCGGAATGGAAGCGGGTGCGGCTGACGAGGAGGGTGTGTACCCGGAAGGTTCCTTTAATCGAATGGTTTCTGAACGTCTGGCCCTTTTCGCTGAAGCCAGTAATAAAAAGGAGAGTAATGGCGACGATGGTGAAGGAGCCAGGAATGGAGGCGGGAATGGTCACTGAGCAAGCTTCCGGTATGCCTTCCGGTAACCCTCATGGACGTGTGCTGGTGCTCCTTGATGGGTCCCGAATGAGTTACGTCGCTTTGAAGGCTGCTGCGGACATCGCCCGCCGTACGGGGGCAGAGATTCTGGGTGTGTTTGTGGAAGAGTCCAATCTGTTACGCAGTGCCGGGTATGGTTTTGCCCGTGAAGTAGGCGCTGCCTCCGGCATAAGCAGGCCATTCAGTACTGATAAGGTAGAGGAACGTATGGTGCGGATGGCTGATCAGGCAAGAAAGGCGCTGGCCGAGGCAATGTCCGGGCAGGGAAGCCGCCATGGTCTGAGCATCGCACGTGGCCGGGTGATTGATGAAGTCCTAACACTGACCGCACCCGATGACATTCTTGTTCTGGGGCGAACGGGTTGGTCCTCCGGGGTTGGCAGACCCATTGGCTCTACCGCTCTGGGTCTGATCCGGCGCTCTCCTTCCCGGGTATTGCTCTGGTGCGAGCGGCCGGTGTCTGACCGGAACCGGATTGTGGTATTCCTGAACGATCACGAACAGGCGAATCACCGGGCGATGTTGGCTGCAGCAGAGTCGGCCCGGCACCTGCATCAGCCGGTAACGGTGATTCTTCCCGGGGATGCCGGGCTGACAAATGAACGTCTGGAGCGTATAAAGCAGGATCTTGATGTGTTGGGGGCGGGCACGCGACTGCGCCAACTCACGGTTTGTGATCCTTCGACAGTAGCGCGGGTGCTACATGAGGAAAAGGCGTCTGAACTGGTGATGAGTCGTGAATGCTCGCTGTTCAGAAAGCCGGGAATGGAAGATCTCGTGGCAAGCCTCAATCTCCCGGTGACCGTAACTCCGTGATGTAGATATGCTGACCGATATATTGTCCATTACCTTGCTGACTCTGATGGCGGGGGCGTGTATTCCTCTGGGTGGACTGCTCGCAAGTCTGGAAAGGCTCAGCCCCGGCTGGCTGGAGCAGGAGTTCCGCCATTTCGTGATCGCACTCGGGGGAGGAATCCTGTTGGGTGCCGTTGCGGTTGTCCTGGTTCCTCAGGGTAAGGAGAGCATGGGGGATTCGCTTTGGGCTATCCCGGCCATTGTGCTTGGTGGCATCCTGTTCTTTGCCATCGAGCGGGTGTTGGGACTGCAGAAGCGAGAATCGCCTCAGCTTATGGGGGTGATGCTTGATTTTGTGCCAGAGGCAACGGCGCTGGGCGGTGTGGCCATTGTCAGTCCGGATACGGCCTGGCTGCTTGCGCTACTGATTGCTATGCAAAATTTACCTGAGGGGTTTAATGCCTTCAGGGAGTTGTGCAATCTGGGTTACTCCTCCCGGAAAACCCTTGCCTTTATGACTTTCCTGGTTGCTGCCGGGCCCCTTGCTGGCTTGTCGGGTTATTTTCTTCTGGCCGATCGGCCGGTGATTCTCGGGGCCATCATGCTGACTGCCTCGGGGGGCATCCTGTACTTGCTGTTCCAGGATATTGCACCCCAGTCCCGGCTTGACCGGCACTGGGGGCCGCCTTTGGGTGCTGTGATCGGTTTCTGTATCGCGCTATTCAGTCACGATATGATCGCCCCGGTCTGATCGGGCTATTTTGGGTGCCTGCTGTTTACCGAGAAGGTCCTCGATTTGGTCCGCCGACAGGGTTTCTTGCTCAAGCACGGCCTTGGCCAAGGTATCGAGCTGGCTACGATGCTCCTGCAGGAAGTCTATCGTCGCTTTCTCCAGAGCCTGGAGTTGCGCCTGGATTTCGGAATCGATTAGTTCGGCCATCTTTTCACTGAATTCACGGGGCAGGCCCATCTCCCGGCCAAGGAACACGTTCTCTTCGCCGATGCTGAGTCCGAGTGGTCCAATCTTTTCACTCATGCCCCATTGGCCGATCATTTTCCTGATCAGTGATGTCGCCTCCTTGAGATCGTTCTGGGCGCCAGTGCTCACTTCTCCATAGACGACCTTCTCGGCAGAACGACCGCCGAGCATGACTTTGATCCTGTCCTTCAGATAGCTTTCGGTATAGGTGTAATGATCTTCCCGGGGGGTCTGCTCTGTAACCCCCATTGCCATGCCGTGGGGAATGATGGTTACTTTGGTCAGGGGATCTGCCTTGGGCATGTAGTACGCCATCAGGGCGTGGCCACACTCGTGATAGGCCACCGCCTCACGTTCTTCCGGGGTCATGTGGGCATCCCGTTCCTCGCCCAGGATGATCCGGTCCCGGGCCAGGTCAAAGCAGTGGGAGTTGACCTCATCAAGGTCTTCCCTGACGGCGGTCAGTGCGGCTTCATTCACCAGGTTTTTCAGATCCGCGCCGGAAAAACCGATAGTTCGTGCGGCAATTGCCTCCAGGTCTACATCGCTGGCCAGCGGTACTTTGCGCACGTGTACTTTCAGAATGGCCTCTCGCGCATCTTTGTGAGGGCGGTCCAGGGTGATCTTTCGGTCAAACCGGCCGGGGCGGAGCAGGGCGCTGTCGAGCACATCGGGCCGGTTGGTGGCAGCCAGAACGAGAATGTTTTCGTGAGCTTCAAAACCGTCCATTTCCGTCAGGATCTGGTTGAGGGTCTGCTCACGTTCATCGTGGCCGCCACCAAGGCCAGCACCACGGGAGCGTCCGACGGCATCAAGTTCATCAATAAAGATGAGTGCGGGGGCTTCCTTACGTGCAGTCTGGAACATGTCCCGCACCCGGGAGGCGCCAACACCCACAAACATCTCAATGAACTCTGAGGCGCTGATACTGAAGAAAGGCACTTCCGCTTCGCCGGCGATGGCACGGGCCAGAAGAGTCTTTCCGGTGCCTGGCGGGCCGACCAGCAGCACACCCTTGGGCATGACCGCTCCGAGTTCCCTGAAGCGTTCGGGGGACTTGAGGAAGTCGATAATTTCGGTGATTTCCCTTTTGGCAGACTCAATGCCGGCCACGTCATCCAGTGTGGTGGTAGAGGTTTCCTTGCGAGCGCGCCGGGCTTTGGATTTTCCAAAATCGAACGGTCCTCCACCCTGTCCCATCCGCCGCTGGGCAGCGCCCCAGAACCAGAACATCAGGGCCAGCAGCAGAATCCAGGGCAAGAACCCCCGAATCATCTCCTGCCACCAGGGCAGACCAGAAGGTGCGGCCTTGATGGTGACCTCATGCTCTTCCAGCAGCTCAAGCAGCGCCGGATCCTCCATCGGGGGGCGAACGGTATGAAATCCGGGGGTGCCTTGGGACGATTGTGAGGTGTCGCTGCTGAACCGGGCTGCACCGCTGTCGGTGAACAGGCCGCTGATATTCTCTTCTTTGAGGGTGACCTCTGATACCTGATCGCTGGAGACCGCGGTTTTGAAATCGGAGTAGGGCAGTTCCTGAAGCCGGGGCTGATCTTTATCCTGCAGCCAGAGTACCATCAAAAAGATGGCCGCACTGAGCCAGAGAAACGAGAGCTGGTTAGGAATGCCCGGTTGCTGGGAGTTTGATGGCTTCTGTTCCTGGGGTCCGTTCGGTGCAGTCATTTTGGCCTCCGGTCCCCCTCCATGATTTTTGCCACGAAGACGGACTTCCCATAGGTCTCGAAGGACCACTTCATGGTATCGGAGAGTACCTTCATGACTTCGTCATACTCACCGAAGATCTCGGTGCTCATGCGACCTGGATAGACTTCCAGGCCGGTCTGCTCCAGCCGGGCAATCAGGTCCCAGATGGGAGGTTTGTAGTCGTCCTTGAGTGGATAGCAGCTCAGTTGCACAGACAGATACATACACAACTCCTTTTTTGCGGAATACCTACGACGCCTTGGTCAGAACCCCATGGCTGACGAGGTGCTGCGCCGCGGGTCGGCGCCACCATAAAGGGTACCGTCCTCCCCCACCATAATACTCTGAATTGCCCCCATCGCCGAGTTGGTCACTACCTTGTGGCCACGGGATTCCAGCAGTTGGATAGTATCGGGGCTGATACCCTGCTCAATACGGATTTCATCCGGCAGCCACTGGTGATGAATCCGTGGCGAGCTGACGGAAGTCTGGATATTCATGCCGTGGTCGATCACATTCATGATCACCTGCAAGGTCGTGGTGATGATGCGCGACCCACCGGGACTCCCGGTTACGAGAACGTTTTTGCCATCCTTGCGCACTATGGTGGGGGACATGGAACTGAGCATGCGCTTGCCAGGTTCCACTTTGTTGGCTGCGCCGCCGATCAGTCCGTAGGTGTTGGGTACACCAGGTTTGGCGCTGAAATCATCCATTTCGTTATTCAGCAGGAAGCCAGCGCCTTTTACGGTAATGCCGGATCCGTAGCTGAAATTAATGGTGTAGGTGTTGGAAACCGCATTGCCCCACTGATCGACGACCGAAAAGTGCGTGGTTTCGTTGCTTTCGTACGGTGCTGGCTGTCCCGGCTTGATTTTGCTGGCCGGAGTAGCCTTGTCGGGATTGATTCGAGAGCGGAGTTTATCTGCGTAGACTTTGCTGGTGAGGCCTTTCAGTGGTACATCGACATAGTCTGTATCGCCCAGATATTCCGATCGGTCCGCGTAGGCCAGCTTCATGGCTTCTGCCATAAGGTGAATGGTTTTTGCGGAGTTGTGGCCAGATTCGCCGATCGGGTATCCCTCGAGAATATTCAGTATCTGTACAATGTGAGTACCGCCGGATGAAGGGGGCGACATTGAGTAGATGTCATAGCCACGATAATTGCCGTGCACCGGTTTGCGAACTTGCGGCGTGTAATTCTTCAGGTCATCCAGGGTAATCAGGCCGCCATGGCGTTCCATTTCATCGGCAATCAACTCCGCTGTCTTACCCTCATAGAAACCTTTCACACCGTCATCAACGATGCGTCGTAAGGTTTCTGCCAATTCTGGCTGGCGGAAGCGTTCGCCTGGTTTCCAGGCTGAGCCGTCCTTTTTGTAGAAGGTTTCCAGAGTGGCTGGCCAGCGGGTAAGGCGCTCCCGGGCCTGCTCCAGTCCGTCGGTAAATCGCTGGGGTACGATAAATCCGTCCTGGGCCAGCCTGATAGCGGGAATCAGCGCCTGCTCCAGTGAAATAGTACCGTGCCGTTCCAGCGCAAGTGCGAGCCCGGCAACGGTTCCCGGTACGCCTGCGGCAAGGTGAGTGAACCGGCTCCGGTCTTTGACTACATTGCCTTCCTGATCCTGGAACATGGCTTCTGTCGCCGCGGCAGGTGCCGTTTCACGGTAGTCGATTGCTTCCGGATCGGAACCATCTCCGGGGGCAATGAGCATGAAGCCTCCGCCACCTATATTGCCGGATCGTGGTTGGGTCACGGCCAGGGCAAAGCCTGCGGTAACCGCTGCATCCACGGCATTTCCGCCATTCTTCAAAACCTCAAGCGCTACGGTAGTTGCCAGCGTATGACTGGTGGCGACCATACCCTGACGGGCAACAGCAGGGTGGAATCGTTCGCCTTCCAGAATGGCCTGGGCGCAGACCTGAACACTGGTCAGGGTGAGCGTGCCTATCAGCAGGGCGGTGCTGAGGCGTCCTGAGCGCCTGCAGAAGCCTGCTCGGCGGATTTGCATGTGGGGAAGGTCGTCCATGTTCGTGTTCCTCGTTTCTGGCGTTCAGATAGGCTATCATAGCCGGTCATTTTCATAGGTGCGTACCGTCAGTCTGGCGACACATGCGTCAGCGATTCCCTTGCGCATCTGCTTTCCCGGATTTCAGTTAAGGAAAGGCTTTCATGGAGCATACCTATCGTCTTGTGATTTCCTGCCCGGATAGGGTCGGAATTGTCGCCAAGGTGAGTAATTTTCTATCCACCTATAATGGCTGGATTACTGAGGCGAGCCACCACTCGGATTTTCAGTCAGGGTGGTTCTTTATGCGGCACGAAATCAAGGCCAGTTCTATCCCGTTCGGTCTGGATCAGTTCCGCGCGGCGTTTGAGCCAATCGCGAAAGAGTTCAATATGAACTGGCACATCGCGGATTCCGCTCAGCCCAAGAAAGTTATCCTGATGTGCAGCAAGGAATCCCACTGCGTGGCAGACCTGTTGCACCGCTGGCACAGCAGTGAATTGAACGCTGAAATGGTTGCGGTCATTTCCAATCACGATGATCTGCGCCGGATGGTGGAGTGGCACGACATTCCCTATCACCATATTCCGGTGAGCAAGGAAAACAAGGAAGCCGCTTTCGCCCAGATCGACGACCTGTTCCAGCAGTATGAAGCCGATGTGGTTGTACTGGCGCGCTATATGCAAATTTTGCCGTCCGAGTTGTGCGCCAAATACGCAGGTAAGGTCATTAATATTCACCACAGTTTCCTTCCGTCCTTTGCGGGTGCCCGGCCATATCACCAGGCTCACAGCCGCGGGGTGAAGCTGATCGGAGCAACGTGCCATTATGTGACCGAGGATCTGGATGAAGGCCCGATCATCGAGCAGGACGTGATCCGCATTACCCACAGCGATTCCATTGAGGACATGGTTCGCCTTGGCCGGGACGTAGAGAAGAATGTGCTGGCCCGTGGCCTGCGTTCCCACGTCGAAGACAGGGTTATCACCTACGAAAACAAAACCGTAGTGTTTGATTGAGCCCGCTCCGCAGGTGCCCCGGAAGCGGGCGGACTGTGGTAGACTTGGCGGCTTATTGCAGAATAATCATGGGGCCCGGATACGGCCCCGGTACGACTTCCAGATAACGCAAAGGAACCTTTCTCGATGGGTGAATTAGCCAAAGAGATCCTGCCGGTTAATATTGAAGATGAGCTGAAACAGTCCTACCTCGACTACGCCATGAGCGTTATCGTCGGCCGGGCGCTTCCGGACGTGAGGGATGGCCTCAAGCCGGTACACCGTCGTGTTCTGTTCGCCATGTCAGAGCTGAACAACGACTGGAACAAAGCCTACAAGAAGTCTGCCCGTGTGGTGGGTGACGTTATCGGTAAATACCACCCCCATGGTGACTCTGCGGTATACGACACCATTGTTCGTATGGCTCAGCCGTTCTCCCTGCGTTATCCGCTGGTGGATGGTCAGGGTAACTTCGGTTCTATTGACGGTGACAACGCGGCAGCCATGCGTTACACCGAGATCCGCATGGAGAAAATTGCCCACTCCCTGCTGGCGGACCTGGACAAGGAAACCGTGGATTACGTCGATAACTACGACGGCACGGAGCGAATTCCGGAAGTACTGCCAACACGTGTGCCCAACCTGCTGGTGAATGGCTCCTCCGGTATTGCGGTTGGTATGGCCACCAATATCCCGCCCCATAACCTCACCGAAGTCGTTAATGGCTGCCTGGCGCTGATCGACAGTCCTGATCTGTCGATTGATGAGCTGATGGAATATATCCCGGGGCCTGATTTCCCGACCCAGGGCATCATCAATGGCCGCGCCGGTATCATGGAAGCGTATCGGACCGGTCGCGGGCGTATTTATATTCGTGCCCGCCATGAGATTGAACAGGACAAAAAGAGCGGTAAAGAGTCCATCATCATTACCGAGCTCCCATACCAGCTCAACAAGGCCCGTCTGATTGAAAAGATCGCCGAGCTGGTGAAAGAAAAGCGTATCGAGGGTATTACCGAGCTGCGTGACGAGTCCAACAAGGAAGGCATCCGGGTGGTAATTGAGCTGCGCCGCGGTGAAAACCCGGAAGTGGTCATCAATAACCTGTTTGCCCAGACTCAGCTGGAAACCGTATTCGGCATCAACATGGTTGGTCTGATTAATGGCGAACCGAAGACGCTGAACCTGAAAGAGCTGCTGGATGCATTCCTGCGCCATCGTCGTGAAGTCGTCACCCGCCGGACGATCTACGAGCTGCGAAAGGCCCGGGAACGTGGCCATATCCTTGAAGGTCTGACCGTTGCGCTGGCCAACATTGATGAAATCATCGAGCTCATTAAGACATCACCTTCTGCGGCCGAGGCTAAAGAAAAGTTGATGGCTAAGGGCTGGTCGCCGGGCGGTGTGATGGCGATGCTGGAACGTGCCGGTGAAGACGCCTGCCGCCCTGATGATCTGCCGGAAATCTACGGCCTGCGTGATGGCCTGTATCATCTTTCTCCGGAACAGGCACAGGCAATCCTGGATCTGCGTCTGCACCGCCTGACCGGTCTGGAAACCGAGAAGCTGCAGAACGAGTACAAGGACATTCTCGAGAAAATCGCTGATCTGCTGGATATCCTGGGTGATCCGGAGCGCCTGCTGCAGGTTATTCGTGACGAGCTGACAGAAATCGTAAACGATTACGGCGATGAGCGTCGTACCGAAATCACCAGCTCCCGCCGTGACCTGACTATCGCTGACCTGATTGATGAAGAAGACCTGGTGGTGACCATTTCCCACACCGGTTATGCCAAGACCCAGGCAGTTGAGGACTATCAGGCGCAGCGTCGTGGTGGCCGTGGTAAGGCTGCGACATCAATGAAGGATGAAGACTTCATCGAGAAGCTGCTGGTGGCCAATTCCCACGACACCATCCTGTGTTTCTCGAACCGCGGTAAGGTCTACTGGCTGAGGGTGTTTGAAATTCCCCGTGGCAGTCGTGGTTCCCGTGGTCGTCCCATGGTTAACATCCTGCCGCTGGATGAGGGTGAGCGTATTACCACCTTCCTCCCGGTACGTGATTATCCCGAAGACCAGTTTGTTCTGATGGCCACCTCTAACGGTGTCGTCAAAAAGACTCCGCTGCCGAACTTCTCCCGTCCGCGCAGCAGTGGCCTGATTGCGCTTAACCTGGATGAGGGCGATACCCTGGTCGGTGCTGCGATCACTGACGGCAACGCCGAGATTATGCTGTTCTCCAGTGCAGGTAAGGCTGTGCGTTTTGCTGAAGAGCAGGTGCGCCCGATGAGCCGCACGGCTCGTGGCGTGCGTGGTATCAAAATGCCGGAAGGCAAGCATGTTGTCTCCCTGATCATTCCGGAGGAGGGCGGCGTTATCCTGACCGCCAGTGAGCACGGCTACGGTAAGCGAACCGCCATCGAGGACTTCCCGGCCTACAGTCGTGGTAGTCAGGGTGTCATCGCCATGCAGTGTTCCGACCGCAACGGCGACCTTGTTCGCGCCCTGCAGTTGTTTGACGGCGACGAAATGATGCTGATTTCCGACAAGGGCACGCTTGTACGTACCCGCACTGACGAAGTGTCTGTGCTGAGCCGGAATACTCAGGGTGTGCGCCTGATCCGCCTTGCTCAGGAAGATGAGCGCCTGGTGGGCGTTGAGCGGATTGCAGAATCCGATGATGAAGAAGTTGAAGGTGAGGAAAGCGAAGAATGAGCAGGGCGTTCAACTTTTGCGCGGGTCCGGCCATGTTGCCGGAAGCCGTGCTGAAACAGGCCCAGAGCGAAATGCTGGACTGGCGCGGCACAGGTATGTCCGTGATGGAAATGAGCCATCGCAGTGACGAATTTGTGGAAATTGCTGAAACAGCGGAGAAAGATCTGCGTGAATTGGCTGGTATATCAGATGATTACGCGGTTCTTTTCATGCAGGGTGGTGCGTCCAGCCAGTTTTCCAGCATCCCGCTGAACCTGCTCGGTGAAAAGACGTCTGCCGACTACGTCAATACCGGTATCTGGTCCAAGAAGGCGATTGCCGAAGCCAAGCGTTATGGCAATGTGAATGTTGTGGCCAGTGCCGAAGACAGCGGGTTTGCCAGCATTCCCGATCAGTCTGCCTGGACAACCAGCGCCGACGCGGCTTATCTGCACTACACGCCGAATGAGACCATTGGTGGTCTGGAATTCGATTTTGTGCCTGAAAGCGGAAGCGTACCTCTGGTTGCTGACCTTTCCTCAACCATTCTGTCCCGTCCCCTGGATGTTTCGAAGTTCGGCCTGATTTACGCAGGCGCCCAGAAGAACATCGGTCCGTCTGGTCTGGTGGTGGTGATTATCCGCAAGGATCTGTTGGGTAAGGCGCGCAAAGAAACACCGACGATGATGAACTATCAGGTCATCGCAGATAACGATTCCATGTACAACACTCCTGCAACCTATTCCTGGTACCTGGCCGGTCTGGTATTCCAGTGGCTGAAGGAGCAGGGCGGTGTTCAGGCGATGGCTGAGTTGAACTCGCGTAAGGCGAAGAAGCTCTATGACTTCATCGATGGCAGTGACTTCTATGCCAATCCGATTGCCGCGCGTTTCCGTTCCTGGATGAACATTCCTTTTACCCTGGCGGATGATGGCCTGAACGGCGCGTTTCTCAAGGGTGCTGATGCCCGCGGTTTGCTGAACCTGAAAGGCCACCGCTCGGTTGGCGGGATGCGGGCGAGTATCTACAACGCCATGCCAGAAGCCGGTGTGGATGCCTTGATCCAGTACATGGCTGAATTTGCGAAGGAGCGGGGCTGATCATGAGTGACGAGCAGGCTCGCCTGGGTAAACTCCGGGTTGAAATTGACCGGATCGACCAGGAAATCATGGATCTGATCAGCGCCCGGGCACGCTGCGCCCAGGAAGTGGCCCATGTGAAGATGGACGCCAATCCCGGTGAGGATGTGTTCTTCTACCGTCCTGAGCGCGAAGCTCAGGTGCTGCGGCGGATCAAGGAGCAGAACCCCGGCCCGCTTTCCGGTGAGGAAATGGCCCGCTTGTTCCGGGAGATCATGTCTGCCTGCCTGGCGCTTGAGAAACCTATGCATATTGCATTTCTCGGGCCGGTCGGCACTTTCACGCAGGCCGCTGCTCTGAAGCACTTCGGGCACTCGGTTGTCAGTGTGCCGCTGCCGGCCATTGATGCTGTTTTCCGTGAAGTTGAGTCCGGTTCGGCTCATTATGGCGTTGTGCCGGTAGAGAACTCGACGGAAGGCATGATTAACCACACGCTGGATATGTTCATGTCATCCCAGTTGAAGATCTGTGGTGAGGTACAGCTCCGGATTCATCATCATCTGCTGGTGTCTCCCAAGCATGAAGGCCAGGAAATTACCCGGATCTATTCCCATCAGCAGTCGTTTGCCCAGTGTCGCCAGTGGCTGGATACGCACCGCTATGGCATTGAGCGAGTGACGGTTTCCAGTAATGCTGAAGCGGCACGTCGCGCTGCTGAAGAACCCGGTACGGCAGCCATTGCCGGCGATATGGCTGCTGAGCTGTATGGTCTGGATGTCGTAGCCAACAGCATTGAGGATCGCCCGGATAACACAACACGGTTCCTGATCATCGGGCGCGAAGAAGTGACGCCAAGCGGTCACGACAAATCGTCGATCCTGGTTTCCATGCGTAACAAGCCCGGCGCGCTTTACCAGCTGCTGGAGCCGTTCCACCGCCACGGTGTGAGCCTGACCCGCATTGAAACACGGCCATCTCCCAGTGGTACCTGGGCATATGTGTTCTACATCGACTTCGAAGGGCACATGGACGATGAGCAGGTGAAAAATCTGCTGGCGGAAGTTGATGATGAGGCGGTAGAGCTGAAGAGGCTGGGTTCCTATCCGATTGGCGTTCTTTGAGTCCGGAAAATTAAGGAAGGACTATGTCGATTGATTACCAGAGCCTGGCGGTCCGGGGAGTTCAGGCACTGTCTCCCTACCAGCCGGGTAAACCGATTGATGAGCTGGCGCGTGAGCTGGGGCTGAACCCGGCGGATATCGTAAAACTCGCCAGTAATGAAAATCCTTTGGGGCCTAGCGAGAAAGCCCTGGCAGCCGCCAGAGAGGCGCTGTCCGAGCTTTGCCTGTACCCTGACGGGAACGGCTTCGATCTCAAGCAGGCGCTGGCGAAGCGTTTTGGCGTGGATATGAGCCAGATTACGCTGGGTAACGGTTCTAATGACCTGCTTGAAGTTGTCGCCCGCTGTTTTGTCAGCAGCGATTCTGAGGTGATATTTTCCCAGTACGCGTTTGCGGTCTATCCAATCGTTACCCAGGCTATTGGTGCCAAGGGTATCTCGGTACCGGCGAAAGACTGGGGACACGATCTGGATGCCATGGCTGAGGCCGTTACCGATCGAACTCGCCTGATCTTCGTTGCCAACCCGAATAATCCCACCGGCACGGTACACGGACAGGAAGCCATTCAGTCCTTCCTTGATCGCATTCCGGCAAGTGTCATCGTGGTTCTCGACGAAGCCTACTGCGAATTCTTTGAGGGCGAGGATGCTCCGGACGGCCTCAAGCTGCTTTCCCGCTATCCCAACCTGATCGTTTGCCGCACCTTCTCCAAGGCATGGGGATTGGCTGCACTCAGGGTAGGGTACAGTTTCAGCTCTCCGGAAATTGCCGACATCCTTAATCGTGTAAGACAGCCGTTCAATGTGGATTCCATTGCATTGGCCGCGGCAACTGCGGTGCTGGATGATGAGGATTACCTGCAGCGCTCCCGCGAGGTGAATGCTAAAGGGCTGCGCCAGCTTGAGCAGGCGTTTGAAAGGATGGGACTTCCATTCATTCCATCGGTTGGCAATTTCATTGCGGTGGATGTCGGTGATCAGGCCATGGAGGTCTACCAGTCGTTGCTCAAGCAGGGCGTTATTGTCCGGCCAGTCGCAGGCTACGGTATGCCGAAGCATCTGAGGGTTTCTGTTGGTCTGCCGGAAGAGAACGAAAAGTTTATCCAGGCATTGGAACATGCGCTCGACGCTGTGAACCGGGGTGAATGACGTGCCTGAAACACCTTTGTTTCAGAGGGTTGCAGTTATCGGGCTTGGCCTTATCGGCGGATCGCTGGCTTCGGCAATTCGTCGTCAGGGGCTGGCCGGGACTGTGGTAGGAACGGATACGCGTCACGACGAACTGGCTCTGGGCGTGGAACTGGGTGTTGTCGATGAGGTTGCTGATACAGTTCGGGACGCGGTAGCAGGAAGCGATCTGGTTATCCTCGCTGTGCCGGTACGTGCTACGCGGTCAGTTCTCGAAGAGATCAAACCTTGGTTGTCCGGAAATACTCTGCTGACAGACGTTGGCAGCACCAAATCCAGCTTTGTTGCTGATGTTGAGGCGGTTTTCGGGAAGTGGCCCGCCAATGTCATCCCCGGCCACCCCATTGCAGGGTCCGAGAAGAGCGGTATCCGCGCGGCCAACCCGGACCTGTTCGCTAACCACAAAGTGATTCTTACCCCCTCCGGGCATTCTGATCAGGACGGTCTGAGCCGCCTTCGGCAACTCTGGGAAGGTTGTGGAGCGACAGTGCTGACCATGTCAGTTGCCTATCACGATGAAGTATTGGCCGCGACCAGCCATCTGCCTCATCTGATTGCGTTTTCACTGGTGGATACCCTCGCCGGTGAAGACGAGAATATGGATATCTTCCGGTATGCTGCTGGCGGTTTTCGGGATTTCACCCGGATTGCTGCCAGTGATCCGGTGATGTGGCACGATATATTCCTGTCGAATCGCGATGCTGTGTTGCGGGTTATTGATCACTTTACTCACGATCTGGACCAGCTGCGAACAGCGATAGCGAATCAGGATGGCGCTACGCTCATGCGGGTATTCAGTCGCGCCAAAGCGGCGCGTGAACATTTTTCGAAGATGCTTTCAGGACAGGCTTACGTGACAAACAACGCTGAAAAACAGGTAACGTTCCGCCTCCAGCCCGGTGGTGCTATCTCTGGAGATATCCGGGTTCCCGGTGATAAATCCATGTCTCACCGTTCAATTATGCTTGGGGCGCTGGCCGACGGCATTACTGAAGTGCAGGGGTTTCTGGAGGGCGAAGACAGCCTCGCGACACTCCAGGCATTCCGGGATATGGGAGTAACCATTGAAGGCCCGGAAAATGGCTTCGTTCGCATTCATGGTGTCGGTATCAACGGCCTCCAGGCGCCCCGTGGCCCGCTTTATCTCGGTAATTCCGGTACGGCCATGCGTCTGTTTGCTGGCCTGTTGGCGGCGCAGTCCTTCGATTCCGAGCTGACGGGTGATGCCAGTCTCTCCAAGCGTCCAATGGGCCGGGTTGCTGATCCATTGCGTGCAATGGGTGCCCGGATCGACACCGCAGAGGGCGGTCGTCCTCCCCTGAAGATTCACGGCGGCCAGCAGCTCACAGGCATTCACTATGAAATGCCCGTAGCCAGTGCTCAGGTGAAATCCTGCCTGTTGCTGGCAGGACTGTATGCAGGAGGTAGCACGTCGGTTACTGAGCCCGCGCCTACCCGTGATCACACAGAGCGCATGCTGGCTGGTTTTGGTTACCACGTGCATCGGGATGCGGCGACCTCAAGCGTTGTGGGTGGCGGCTCGTTGACGGCGACCAATATTGATGTGCCGGCGGATATTTCTTCCGCTGCGTTTTTCCTGGTCGCAGCGAGTATCGCTCCTGGTTCTGATCTGACTCTGCGTCATGTGGGTATGAACCCGACGCGGGTCGGTGTTATCAATATTCTTCGACTGATGGGCGCAAACATTGAAGTGCTCAATGAGCGGGAAATTGGTGGCGAGCCGGTAGCTGACCTCCGGGTCCGGTCGGCAGAACTGAAGGGCATCGACATTCCGGAAGATCAGGTTCCGCTGGCTATTGATGAGTTCCCTGTACTGTTTATTGCTGCAACCTGTGCAGAGGGGCGTACTGTTCTCAGAGGTGCTGAAGAGCTGAGGGTCAAGGAAAGTGATCGCATTCAGGTCATGGCGGATGGCCTCGCGGCAGTGGGCGTAGAAACCACTGTCACGCCAGATGGCATTATTATCGACGGCGGCCAGACGATAGGCGGAGGCAAGGTCGACAGCCACGGTGACCACCGGATTGCCATGTCATTTGCGGTTGCTTCGCTTCGGGCGGAAGGCGAGATTGAGGTGACCGATTGCGCGAACGTGGCTACGTCATTCCCGGGATTCGTCGAGCTGGCCCGTCAGACCGGGATCAATATTTCCTCCGAAGGAGCTGAATGATGTCTCAGGTGCAGGCGCCCGTTGTTACGGTAGACGGCCCTGGTGGATCCGGAAAGGGAACGGTTACACAGATGCTGGCCCGGGAATTGGGCTGGCACCTGCTGGACAGTGGTGCCCTGTATCGGCTGACGGCTCTTGCGGCTATTCGGCAGGGTGTTGCGCTGGACGATGAGTCTGCTCTGGTTGATGTAGCGGCTACGCTTGATGTGTCCTTTGAGCCGACGCCTCCGGGTGAGCCCGCCAAGGTGATCCTGGCTGGTGAGGATGTGACCTCGGAAATTCGTACGGAAATCTGCGGGGATAATGCCTCCCGGGTTGCGGTAATGCAGCCGGTTCGGGATGCGCTGTTGCAGCGCCAGCGGGATTTTCGCCAGGCGCCGGGCTTGGTGGCGGATGGCCGCGATATGGGAACGGTGGTTTTTCCTGATGCTCCGGTCAAGATTTTTCTGACCGCAAGCGCCGAAGAGCGAGCCCGCAGGCGATACAATCAGTTGAAGGAAGCCGGGGTGGATGTTAACATGTCCGCCCTCTTGGAAGAGATACGGGTGCGTGACGAGCGGGATATGAACCGTTCTGCGGCCCCTCTCAAGCCTGCGGATGATGCGCAAGTCATTGATTCTACAGGTTTGAGTATAAAGGAGGTGTTGGACAGGTGCATGGCTGCGGTTAGCCAGGCCTGACTACACCTTTTTGTCGTTGGAATGCCGGAATCAGCGAAATCTGCCAGCCACAGGTTGCTTCCGGAAATCGCTAACAGACCGTGTTGCTGGTAGCACGGAGTAAACTTGCGTAGATCATATAGGGCACATAATGAGCGAGAGCTTTGCGGATCTTTTTGAAGAAAGTCTGAAAGAAATTGACATGCAACCAGGTTCCATCGTCCAGGGAACCGTAGTTGACGTCGACAACGACTGGGTCACAGTTAACGCCGGACTGAAGTCCGAAGGTGTTATCCCCGCCTCCCAGTTCCTTAACGAAAAAGGCGAGTTGGAAATTGCTGTCGGCGATGTTGTCGATGTAGCTCTCGACGCTGTTGAAGACGGCTTCGGTGAAACCCGTCTGTCCCGCGAGAAGGCCAAGCGTGCAGAAGCCTGGAAGGTGCTCGAGAAGTCCTTCGAAGCTGAAGAAGTGGTCAAGGGTGTTATTAACGGCAAGGTCAAGGGCGGTTTCACTGTCGACCTGGCTGGCATCCGTGCGTTCCTGCCTGGTTCACTCGTAGACGTTCGTCCGGTTCGCGACACTGCGCACCTGGAGAACAAAGAACTCGAATTCAAAGTTATCAAGCTCGACCAGAAGCGTAACAACGTGGTTGTTTCCCGCCGCGCCGTTCTGGAAGCTGAAAACAGTGCTGAGCGTGAAGCTCTGCTTGAAACCCTGACCGAAGGTCTGGAAATCAAGGGTATCGTCAAGAACCTGACCGACTACGGTGCATTCGTGGATCTGGGCGGTGTTGACGGCCTGCTGCACATCACTGATATGGCCTGGAAGCGCATCAAGCATCCGAGCGAGATCGTAAACGTTGGTGACGAAATCAACGTTAAGGTCCTGAAGTTCGATCGCGAGCGTAACCGTGTATCTCTGGGTCTGAAGCAGCTGGGTGAAGATCCTTGGGTAGATATCAAAGGTCGTTATCCTGAAGGTGGTCGCGTCAAGGCGCGTGTTACCAACCTGACAGACTATGGCTGCTTCGCTGAGCTGGAAGAAGGTGTTGAAGGTCTGGTTCACGTATCCGAAATGGATTGGACCAACAAGAACATCCATCCGTCCAAGGTTGTTCAGGTAGGCGACGAAGTTGAAGTTATGATCCTGGATATCGACGAAGAGCGTCGTCGTATTTCCCTGGGTATCAAGCAGTGTGTTGCTAACCCGTGGGAAGATTTCTCCGGCAACTTCAACAAAGGCGACCGTATCTCCGGTAAGATCAAGTCCATCACTGACTTCGGTATCTTCATCGGTCTGGACGGCGGCATCGACGGCCTGGTTCACCTGTCCGACATCAGCTGGAACGAGACTGGCGAAGAAGCGGTTCGCGAATACAAGAAGGGTGACGAAGTTGAAACCGTTATCCTGTCTGTTGATCCAGAGCGTGAGCGCATCTCCCTGGGCATCAAGCAGCTGGAAAGCGATCCGTTTGCCGAGTTCGTTCAGCTGAACGACAAGGGCTCTATCGTTAAGGGCACTGTTTCTGCAGTTGACGCCAAGGCGGCAACTATCGCTCTGAACGACGAAGTTGAAGCTGTTCTGAAGGCTTCCGAAATCAGCCGTGACCGCGTTGAAGACGCTCGTAACGCGCTGAAGGAAGGCGAAGAAGTAGAAGCGAAGATCATCAGCATCGACCGCAAGAACCGCATCATCAACCTGTCTGTGAAGTCCAAAGACGTTGAGGACGACAAGCAGGCGCTGGAAAATGTGCGCAGCAAGGCGGCAGAGACTTCTGGTGCGACCACCATCGGTGATCTCATCAAGGAGCAGATGCAGCAGCAAAACGCCAACAAGGAATAATTTTCCGGTTGGTAAGAAAAAGCGGGCTCTAAGAGCCCGTTTTTTTTGTGTTTTTTTTGTGTTTGGCTAAACTAGTGGTCATGGGTGTCCGGCATTCGACGGCTGATAATAACGAAGAGGGAAGCGCCTCATGACGAAATCTGAGCTGGTTGAGTTAATTGCTTCTAAGCAGACGCAGTTGTCTGTTAAAGATGTGGAGCTGGCAGTAAAAACCATCATCGAGCATATGTCCCAGTCGCTTGCTGATGGGCAGAGAATTGAAATTCGGGGTTTCGGGAGCTTTTCCCTTCATCATAGGGCAGCCCGAACCGGTCGAAATCCAAAGACTGGGGATGCAGTACAGCTGCCGGCAAAGTTCGTTCCTCACTTCAAACCGGGGAAGGAGCTGCGGGAGCAGGTGAACGACAGTCTGAAAAAGGGCTTTTAAAAAGCTCGAGCTGGAAACGCGTATAATGCGGGTTTTTAATGGACTCGCCCAGGAGTGCTATTGCTATGGCAGGATTGCAGAAGGTCGTCATTATTCTGTTGGTACTGGTTTTAATCCTGCTGGCGCTCGTGTTTTCGCTGAACAACCAGATGGCAGTTTCGCTTAACTTCCTTTTGTTTGAAACTCAGCCTCACGGTGTCGCTGTCTGGATTATCATGTCTTTCGTTATTGGTTCTCTGTTTGGAGTGCTAATGACAATGCTGGCGACCGTTCGTGGTTCGGTCTCCCGCCGCGCCCTTCAGAAGCGACTTGATCGTGCTGAACAGGCATTGGAGAAATCCAGGGCCCAGAACGACCGGACTCTTTGATGGATATAGTGCTTCAATGGCTGCTGCTCACGGTGGCTGTGGCGGCTGGCTGGCTGGTTGGTCGGCTCGGTAATAATGGAAGCAAGGCTAATAAGGCGATCGCGGACGAAGACTCGGTGCGTGACCGCCTTCAGTTTCTGTTTACCAACTATTCTGATGAGGCGGTAGAGAACTTTGTTCAGTCCCTGGCTGTTAACAAGGATACTGTCAGTCTTCACCTTTCTATCGGTAGTCATTTTCGTCTGAAGGGCGAAAGCGACCGGGCTATCCTGATCCACCAGAACCTTCTCGCCCGCCCGGAGCTTCCTACTCGATTTACGCCTCAGGTAACGTTAGAGCTGGCCAAGGACTACCTCAAGGCCGGGTTGCTGGACAGGGCAGAGGCTTTGCTTCATCAGCTAATGGGTGACCGGGACTATGGTCGGAAATCGGCTCAGCAGCTAATCGAGCTATACCAGCAGGAGCGGGAGTGGCGTAAAGCGGGCGACGTTGCCAGAACCCTGACCCGGGGGGATGCGGACCCCGACATGCAGAAAATACTGGCTTATATCACCTGTGAGCTCGCCGACGAGGCTCTGAAGCAGGACGATCGCTGGACTGCGCAGAAACTTACCAGGGAAGCTCTGGAGTATGATCGCTCATGTGTTCGGGCGACCTTTATTATGATGAAGCTGTTGATGCGGCAGGGTAATTTTCGCGAAGCCGCGAACCAGAGCCTGAAAGTCTTCGACCAGAACCCTGAATTCGGCTCCGAGGCCGTCGACCGGCTCATGAAGTTGGAGCATGAGCATGGCGATGTAGGGCGTCTGGTCAAGAAACTCCGCAAGCTCTATGAAAGCTATCCCAGCACGAGTCTATTGCTCGCACTGGTCGAATCGGTTGAGCGCTCCCATGGCCGTCAGGCCGCTATTGATTTGCTGAGGCTGGAGCTTGAAACCCGACCAAGTGTCAGAGGGCTGCTCCGTCTGGTCGAGATTGCAGGATACGAGAAAGGTATGACCACCGACGAGGGGCGCCTGGTCAGCCGGATTGGTCACCTCATTCTGGCCAATCGCCCGGTGTATCGTTGTGTCAGCTGTGGCTTCTCTGGTCAGCAGTTACACTGGTTATGCCCGAGCTGTAAACAATGGGAAACCATTCGCCCGATTCAGGGCGTTGAAGCCGAATAAATTCACCGACTGAGTGCAGGATACCCGCCGTGCAAACCCTGAATGACCCGAAAATTATCGTTGCCCTGGATTTCCCATCTGAAGACCCGGCCCTGGCGCTCGTTGATCAACTCGATCCGGCAAAGTGCCGCCTGAAGGTCGGCAAGGAGCTGTTTACCCGCTCCGGCCCGCAGCTGGTAAAGGGGCTGCAGAACCGCGGGTTTGATGTTTTCCTGGACCTGAAATTCCATGACATTCCTAACACCACCTCTGCGGCCGTGGCTGCTGCTGCAGACCTGGGGGTCTGGATGGTCAATGTGCATGCCTCCGGTGGCGAAAAAATGATGGTGGCCTGCCGTGAGCGCCTGGAATCCTTCGGCGCCGACAAGCCGCTTCTCATTGCGGTTACCGTGCTTACCAGCATGGGTGCGTCGGATCTGGTGGGGGTTGGTATCACCGACTCTCCGGAAGCGCAGGTGTCCCGTTTGGCCGCCCTGACCAAAAACTGTGGACTGGATGGTGTCGTCTGTTCCGCACAGGAAGCGCCCAAGCTCAAAGCCGAGCAGGGTGCAGGCTTCCAGCTGGTCACCCCGGGGATCAGGCCTCTGTCTGCCGACAAGGGCGACCAGCAGCGGATCATGACCCCAACAGATGCCCTCAAAGCTGGCTCCGACTACCTCGTTATCGGTCGTCCGATAACCCAGGCCGCCGATCCCCTTGCTGCCCTTGACGCGATTCACTCCGAAATCTCAGGTCTCTAACGTATAGTCCTGGATTGGTCTGGCCTTCTCCAAGCCTGTTGGTTATGGGGGCGGAGATGCCGGGCCTTCCTCCCGAAAACCGCTACGAGCACGTCCATGTGCGCTTGTTTCCGGCCATCCTTGGCCTCCAACATTTTCGGGAGGAAGGCCCGGCATCTCCGGTCCGAACCTTTCGGTTACCTCCAGTGCCTCTTCCAGTTGGTTCGGCTTTCAGCTGTTAGCGCCAAATATTTTTGTTGTATTTCTTTGCGGATAGCACGGGATGCGAAAGGGGTAGGAGAACAGCACGCCCAAAAATGTGCGGAGCCATGGATGGCGGAGCCCAAGCGCACATGGATGTGCTTGTAGCGGTTTTTGGGCGTGCTGTTCTCCTACCCCTGACTCCGCGCCCAAGCAGGCTCGGGACGGGCGGGACGGTGTTCTCGGGATGAGGGGGCAACGAAAAGAAGGGCAATAAAAAAGCCCGCTAACTCAGAGAATTAGCGGGCTTTCGGAATAGTGGCTCCCCGAGCTGGGCTCGAACCAGCGACAAACGGATTAACAGTCCGTTGCTCTACCAACTGAGCTATCGGGGAACGTCGTCATGTGACGAGGCGCGTATATTAAGTGGGAGGCAGCGCCTCGTCAACCCCTTAAATAAACTTTTTATCCAAGGGCTTTCTGCAGACGCTCAATGGCCTTCTGCAGGTTCTCCATGCTGGTCGCAAAACTTAGTCGCATGTGGCCCGGGCTACCGAACGCAGAGCCGGGAACCAGTGCAACACCAGCTTCGCTGAGCAGCTTCTCGGCAAACTCAACGTCAGTGCTGACGCTGCTGTCGGCATCGATAGCGCCCTGGAAGCTCGGGAACACATAGAAGGTACCATCGCCGTTCAGGCATTCCACACCAGGCAGCTTGTTCAGAGCGTCTACAAGCCAGTCATGGCGCTCTTTGAACGCTTTGACCATCTCACCAACGCATGCCTGATCACCGTCCAGGGCAGCTGTTGCAGCAGCCTGGGAGATAGAGCAGGGGTTGGATGTGCTCTGGGACTGGATTTTCTTCATGGCGCCGATGATTTTTGC
Organism: Marinobacter salinexigens; assembly: GCF_008370345.1. Lineage (GTDB taxonomy): Bacteria > Pseudomonadota > Gammaproteobacteria > Pseudomonadales > Oleiphilaceae > Marinobacter > Marinobacter salinexigens. The sequence continues at coordinate 135,215 of NZ_VTUU01000004.1, forward strand.
CGGGCCTGCGGCATAACCAATACGCCATCCTGTCATGGAGTAGGCCTTGGACACACCGTTCAACACGAACGTGCGCTCATAAAGCTCTGGCGTGGCGTTCAGAATGTTGCAGAACGGCTTGCCGGTCCACAGGATCGGCTCGTACATGTCATCAGTGGCGATCATTACATTCGGGTACTTCTTCAGTACCTCGCCAAGGGCCTTGAGCTCCTCCAGGGTATACGCCATGCCGCTGGGGTTGGACGGGCTGTTGATCACGAACAGGCGAGTGCGCTCGGTCAGGGCGCTTTCAAGCTGCTCAGCAGTGATCTTGAAGCGTGTCTCAGCAGTTGTCTCAATGATGACTGGCTTGCCTTCGGCCACCAGCACCATGTCCGGGTAGGAAACCCAGTAAGGTGCGGGAATAATGGCTTCGTCGCCCGGGTTCAGTGTGGCAAGTGCGAGGTTGAAAAAGCTCTGCTTGCCTCCACTGGATACCAGAATCTGGTTGGCTTCGTAATCCAGGCCGTTATCCCGTTTGAACTTCGCAATAATCGCTTTCTTCAGGGCAGGCGTACCGTCAACGGCAGTGTACTTGGTCTGGCCGTTGGTAATGGCTTCAATGGCTGCCTGTTTGATATGTTCTGGGGTGTCGAAGTCCGGCTCGCCTGCACCGAGGCCAATAATATCCTGGCCAGCCGCACGGAGTTCTGCGGCCTTGTTGGTGACAGCAAGGGTGGGAGAGGGCTTGATAGCCTGTACTCGGCTGGAAAGTTGAAGGTCCAAACTTTGAGCTCCTTAAAGCTGCGTCTTATTGGGCTGCGATCGGCCGGGGAGGAACCAAGAGGTCTGGCTGAATTTCGCCCAGCCGTCGATCGCACAGATGGTATCATGAAGCCGCCAGAACACTAAATTTCTCGATAGTCTGAGACTGCAATCACGCTACAAACCGGAGGTTTGCCACCCGCTATGGCAAAAAATGAGTCCAGCACACCCAAAGAAGGGGTTTTCAGGGTCGATTCATCCTACGAGCCGGCTGGCGATCAGCCAAAGGCAATTGAGGGTCTGGTTGATGGGATTCATTCGGGCCTGGCCCACCAGACATTGCTGGGGGTTACCGGATCAGGTAAGACGTTTACCATCGCCAATGTAGTCCAGGAAATTCAGCGGCCAACGATTATCATGGCTCATAACAAAACTCTGGCGGCCCAGCTGTATGGTGAGTTCAAAGAGTTTTTCCCGGACAATGCGGTGGAATACTTTGTTTCCTACTACGACTATTACCAGCCTGAAGCCTACGTGCCGTCCTCCGACACGTTTATCGAGAAAGATGCATCCATAAACGAACACATCGAACAGATGCGGTTGTCCGCCACCAAGGCGCTTCTGGAAAGACCGGATGCGATTATCGTCGCTACCGTGTCGGCCATTTACGGTCTGGGTGACCCGCAATCCTACCTGAAGATGATGCTTCACCTGGACCGCGGCGATCAGATAGATCAGCGCTTCATTCTTCGCCGTCTCGCGGAGCTCCAGTACACTCGAAATGACGTGGAATTCCATCGGGCCAACTACCGGGTTCGCGGTGATGTCATTGATGTGTTTCCTGCGGAATCAGAGCGGGAAGCCATTCGTATCGAACTGTTCGACGATGAAGTAGAGAATCTGAGCTATTTTGACCCGCTCACCGGGGAGGTTCTGCGCCGGGTTCCGCGGGTGACCATCTATCCGAAGTCCCACTATGTAACGCCGCGCCAGACAGTCCTGGATGCAACAGAGCAGATCAAGGCGGAGCTGGACGAACGTTTGCAGGTGTTGCGAGACAACAACCGCCTGGTAGAAGCTCAGCGGCTTGAAGAGCGGACCCGATATGACATTGAAATGATGCTGGAGCTTGGATACTGCAATGGCATTGAAAACTATTCCCGCTATCTGTCCGGTCGAAAGCCAGGGGAGGCGCCGCCAACGCTGTTTGATTACCTGCCGCCCAATGCCTTGTTGGTGGTGGATGAGTCCCATGTGACGATTCCCCAGATCGGAGCCATGTACAAAGGTGACAGGTCGCGGAAGGAGACTCTGGTGGAGTACGGTTTCCGGCTGCCGTCAGCTTTGGATAACCGCCCCATGCGCTTTGAGGAGTGGGAGCGGATCGCGCCTCAGATGATTTTCGTGTCGGCAACGCCTGGCAACTATGAAGGCGAACATGCCGGCCAGGTCGTTGAACAGGTGGTGCGGCCTACCGGTCTGCTGGATCCTGAAATCGAAGTGCGTCCTGCCTCGACGCAGGTTGACGACCTGTTGTCAGAGATTCGTGCGCGAATTTCAGTGCAGGAACGTGTGCTGGTAACCACGTTGACCAAGCGTATGGCGGAAGATCTCACCGACTTCCTGATGGAGCACGACATCAAGGTCCGTTACCTGCACTCGGATATTGATACCGTTGAACGGGTCGAAATCATCCGGGACCTGCGTCGCGGTGAATTTGATGTATTGGTGGGCATCAACCTGCTCAGAGAAGGTCTGGATATGCCTGAAGTGTCGCTGGTGGCGATTCTTGATGCCGACAAGGAAGGCTTCCTGCGTTCGGAGCGTTCGTTGATCCAGACCATCGGTCGTGCGGCCCGTAACGTCAACGGCAAGGCGATTCTGTATGGTGACCGGATTACCGGCTCCATGCAGACGGCCATGGACGAAACGGAGCGGCGCAGAGCCAAACAGGTAGCACACAACGAAGAGCATGGTATAACACCCAAAGGACTGAACAAGAAAATCGCCGACATTATGGAAGGTGCAACCGGCGGTGGACGTGGTCGTCGCAAAGCTGAACGGCCAGGTCAGAAGGCGGCTGAAGAAGCGGAAGAATACCGGACGAAGGTGGGCAATCAGTCTCCGGAAGAGGTTCTCAAAAGAGTTTCCAGGCTGGAGGATGATATGTTCAAGGCTGCCTCTGAACTGGACTTCGAAACGGCTGCGCGTTTACGGGACGAAATTGCCGAACTCAAAGAAGCGGCGCTACGTACTGGATAACAGGGCGGGACGCTTTGGGCCAACAATAACCGCGGCCTGTAATGGCTGGACGCGGCCGTACCTCGACATTTTTCCGAACACCTTGCGGTCTACCGGCAAGTATTGCTTGTCGGCGACCGACTCCCCTGCGTCGGTGTCTATTTCAGGGTCGTGTAGATAGACAAACTGCTCATCCATCGCACATACCGTCACCCAATGTGGTACCCGGCTGCCGTTCAACTGCCAGGTACTGATGAGGATGACAGGCACCTGCCGTTGATGCAGGGCTTCTTCCATTCGGTCAAGTGTCAGCGGTTCGTGGTGCAGTTCGATTCCGGTTTCACCGAGGTCGTGCATGAATCCCTCATGTACCAACTCCAGAACCTTCTTCTTGTGTTCGTTCCTGACGGTATCCCGGAACAGGGGGCCTTCCGCACTGATCCACGCACTGGCCTCGAAACCACGCTTCCAGGCCGCCAGCGCCAGGCCGTGGGGACCACAGCCGCCGTGGCCAGCCAGCATGAAAATGGTAGTTGCCTCGCGCCAGATCCTGAGCTCCTCAAGCGTTGTCAGCGGTTGATCCTCGTCGAGTGCCGCCATGGCCATCAGCAGGGCTGCCGGCCCGCATGAGAAATCGGTTGTCTGCGGATAGTAGGGAACCTGCGGGTAGGCACGGGAAGGTTCGTAAAAGAGAATGCGACGCTCGAATCTAAGCGCGTCACCGTGATCCTCATAGTAATCACGATAGGTTCCGAACTGGCGATAGCCGAGGCGCCGGTACAGTTTGATGGCACTGGCATTGTCTTCCCGGACTTCCAGGCGCATGACGATTCTTCCTGCATCGGCGGCTTCTCGTTCCGCTTCCCGGACCAGTTTTTCTCCGACTCCGAAGCCCCGGGCTTCTGGGGCAACCGCCAGGGAATAAATTCGTGCCAGCCGGGTGGCGGCATTCATCAGTACGAGGCAATAGCCAACAAGTTCCCCGTCCATGCAGCACACGATCAGCCGATCCCGTGGCACATCCAGAAAACGCCGAAAGCTGCGGCGCGACAACCGGTCTTCGGTAAAGCATCGGTTTTCAAGACCAACAAGGGTATTCAGGTCAGCGTTGGTGGCATGTCGCAGCTCGATGTCAGGCATGTTTTTCGAACCCCGGTATATGGGTGGGGGAAGCGGCGAAACAGTCACTCCCTGAGCGGCTATTATGGTAGAACATGCAGCTTGCACAAGTAGCCCCGGCATGCGTAAAAGCACGCATCAACGGGTGATTGTGCAGGTTGGAAGCCAGGCGTATTGTTGCGAAAATTTCCCCGGCTGAACCTTCAGGGAGGAGTGTCCGGATGTCCCGACTGCTTATCGTTGTTGACCGCGCCAAAGACTGGTCTCCTTACTACCCCAGTGACGATGTGCTGACCTTCGACCAGTACCTCCAGTTTTCCCCATCCAGTGCTGGCAGGGTCCGGGTAATCAACTTGTGTCAGAGTGCCCGGTATCTCAGTCAGGGCTATTACTGCTCATTACTGGCCGAAGCCCGTGGGCACCATGTTGTGCCGTCTGTTCTGACGCTCAATGATCTCGGGCGTAAGGGCCTGTTTTCGCTGGAACTGGAAGAGCTGGACGACAGTGTTGTGAACTGGCTGGAAGCTTCCGGTTCGGAGATCGATCCGGCCAAGGATGACCGGGCTGCAACCCATGAAGTTCGGATTCGAACCTACTTTGGGCAGGCTGAGCATCCGGATCTTAAGCCCGTGGCCAGGGTATTGTTCGAGCGGTTCCCTTGTCCGATTCTGGAAGTGGTGTTCAAGCGTCGCAAACATTGGCAGATTGAGTCCATGAGGCCGGCGGCACCGGCGGATCTGAATGAACAGGAACAAGACCTGTTTGCCTCGGCGCTCGATCGTTTCAGCAGTATGGTCTGGCGTAAGCCCCGGACCCGGCGCCGCTATCGCTATGATCTGGCGGTGCTGGTCAACCCTGACGAAGACATGCCGCCCAGTGACAAGGTTGCCCTGAAGCGATTTGAGAAAGCTGGCAGGAAGCTGGGGATCAATGTTGAGCAGATCACTCGCCGGGATTACATGCGTCTCCCTGAGTACGATGGCCTGTTTATCAGGGAAACAACGGCTATTGATCACCACACCTACCGGTTTGCGCGCAAGGCGGAGGCCGAAGGTATGGTCGTTATCGATGACCCGGTCTCAATCCTTAAGTGCACGAATAAAGTATTTCTTGCAGACCTGCTGAAGAACAACAAAGTACCGACGCCAAAGACGTTGATCTTGTCCAGGGACAGAAAGAATGCTGCAGAGCAGGTAATAGAGGAACTGGGTTATCCGGTGGTTCTCAAAATACCTGATGGGGCCTTTTCCAGGGGTGTAACCAAGGCAGAAGATGAAGCGTCGCTGCGTGCCGGACTCAAGGCGCTGTTCAAGCAGTCGGCTCTGGTCCTGGCCCAGGAGTACCTCTATACCGACTATGACTGGCGCATCGGGGTTCTGGGAGGTCGTGCCATCTATGCCTGCAAGTACATGATGGTCAAGGGGCACTGGCAGATCTACCAACACGGCGAGTCATCCAGCGAGAGCGGCGATTTTGAAACATTGCCGACCTATGAAGTGCCGAGAAATGTGATTCAGGCGGCTCTCAACGCAACCCGTCTGATAGGTAACGGTCTGTACGGGGTTGATATCAAACAGTCTGGCAACCGGGTTGCGGTTATTGAAGTAAACGATAACCCAAGTATTGATGCCGGGGTAGAAGACCGCTTCCTGGGCGGCGAGCTTTATACCCTGGTGATGCAGGAATTCCTGTCACGGATGGAAGAAAAACGCCGCCGTTGACCGTTCTTCGATCGCCCTGGGTCAGGAATCAGGAATCAGGGTCTGGACTGCCAGACCCTGGCGCTGCCAAACCATTCGTTATCGCCTAGTTTCTCCCGTATGTTTTCCGTCGTCAGCATGTTGTTGATGTCAGGGGAGTCCAGAAACAGCTCCAGATGGACTTTGCCTTTGAGATAATGAAGACGCAGCCTGCTGTCAGCCGGAAGTTCTCCAAGCGCTTCTGAGAGCGCCTGACGAATCTGCTCTCTGGAGGGTAGTTCGTGGGTTGTATGGGGCAGGTTCTCGTCGTTTTCCGCGTCAATGTGGAAGTTGATGTCCCGGATGTTTTCCAGTGCACCGCGCATCCCCGACACAACCTGAATGCCAATCTGGTGGCCTTCGGAGACGCTGATGTCCGGGCGTACCACGAGATGCACGTCCAGAAGAATATCGTGGCCCATCTTTCGGCTGCGCAGTTCATGCACGTTGCGCACACCGTCGGTTTTACGGGCGATGTCTTTCAGCAATTTCGTGTCTTCCGGCGACAGGCCTGTGTCCACCAGTTCTTTCACGCTGTCCCAGGTGAAAGACCAGCCAATGTGAATAATGATGATGGCTATGATCACGGCCGCAAGAACATCCAGCCAGATAAACCCGAGCATGGCGCCTGCGGTGGATACCAGCACGACGATAGAAGAAAAGGCGTCGGTTCGGCTGTGCCAGGCATTGGCGATAATCAGATCCGAACGAATGCGCTCACCGACCCGGCGGGTATAACGGTAGATCCACTCTTTGCCCACGACAGAAACGGCTGCGGCGACCAGTACCGGCCAGCCCGGGGCTATTACGGCCTCATGGGCCAGTAGTCGCAAGGTGTTCTCCCAGGCCAGCGCCGCCCCGACCGCGATAAGGATGGAGCCCAGGAGAAGGGTCCCGAAGGTTTCGATGCGTTGATGCCCGTAGGGATGGTTATCGTCAGGAGCCTGCCTGGATACCCGCATCACGCTGAGCACAACGAGATCTGATGCCACATCACTGAATGAATGAACGCCATCAACAATAAGTGCCTGCGAATGAAACAGGGCACCGGCTATGACCTTTATAATCCCCAGAACGGCATCGAGCACCATGCCAATGATGGTGACTCTGGACGCGGCTTTCATTTCGGCGGCCAGATTATTGCGATGCTGTTCTGAAGGGGACAACGGTTCTTCCATCCTGGAGCTCCGGGCAGGGTGATAGCTGATAGGGCAGTATACCGTTAACGAACCACACTGCGAGTTGGTGCGTTAACATTATTTCCTCCCGAATTGTGCACACGGTTTCAATACCGTGACGACGTAACAGAGTGTTTTGTTTTCTGTCTTTAGTCATCTTTTAATATTTAAGTCATTGAAAATAAACAATTTTAAAACTGATCAAAAAATGATCAATTTGTAGAGCGGCGCAGTTATCAAGGGATGGCAACCGTTGCCCCGTGATTTTCAACAGAGTTATCCACAGAATCCGTGGAAAAGGTCACGAGAACTTAATCAAACGGCCATTTGAGAGGTATTCATTGTTGGGTCGGGATGCTGTGGAAAACTTCCGGTATACTCCGCCCACTTGTTGTTAAGGAGTGATGAGATGTACGGCTTAATCCGCAACCTCCTGTTCCGGTTACCTCCAGAGCAGGCACATAACCTGGCACTCAATAGCCTTGATGTTGCAAACAGGCTGAACCTGATAGGCGCACTCGCGCCGCGAGTTGAAGCATTGCCGGTGAAGGTTATGGGGCTGGATTTCCCCAACCCGGTTGGTTTGGCTGCGGGGCTTGATAAAAATGCGGATCATCTCGATGCGCTCGGAGCACTGGGATTTGGCTTTATTGAAGTGGGCACTGTAACGCCGGTTGCTCAGCCCGGTAATCCCAAGCCAAGAATGTTCCGATTGCCGGAGCATCAGGCCATCATTAACCGTATGGGATTTAACAACGAGGGCCTTGATCACCTGCTATCTCAGGTAAAACGTCGTAACTACCGCGGTGTTCTGGGGATTAACGTCGGTAAGAATAAAAACACCCCGAATGAAGAATCTGAGTCGGATTACCGTAAAGGTATTCATGCCGTCTACGACCAGGCGGACTACATCACGGTGAATGTATCTTCCCCGAACACCCCTGGCCTCAGGGATTTGCAGTTCGGCGATTCGCTGAAGGGATTGCTTGAAGCGATCAAGGATGAGCAGCGTAAATGCGAGAAGGCCTATGGGCGCTATGTGCCGGTGGCAGTAAAAATCGCCCCGGATATGGATGATCAGGAAATCAGGTTCGTCGCCAACGCATTGAAAGAGAGTGGCATCGACGGAGTGATCGCGACTAACACAACCATTACACGCGATGCGGTTGCAGGCCATCGGTATGCTGACGAGGCTGGAGGGCTCAGTGGCGCACCGGTACGCGCACCATCCGTCAGAGTGATTGAGGGGTTGTATGCCGAGCTGGGTGAAGCCTTGCCCATTATTGGGGTCGGAGGCATTACTGACGGTGAAAGTGCGGCTGAGAAAATTCGCGCGGGTGCGAAGCTCGTGCAGGTTTACACCGGCTTTATCTATCGCGGTCCGGATCTGATACGGGAAGCCGTAGAAGGTATTCGTGCTATGAAGAAGGAAATGTGAGCGGCAGGTTCCGGTTGCCGGAAAGAAGGTGGGCCCGCTTAGCGGGCCCGAGCGGGGAATTAACCCCGTAGCGCTTCTTCGTATGGTACGGGGCGGGAGGCCCCGTTTGGGTTTGCTCTTTTTTTACTGCTCTAAATTGTGTTGTAAAAAACAGATCAAGATTCGGGGTTGGTGGGTTAATGCCACCTCATGCTGAGGTGACGTTGGAAAGTTTGTGGATGCCGGATACGCCGGTCATTCCCTCCCAGTTATCGGTGCGTCCTTCGCGCCACCCGTTCAACCATTCCTGGCGAACTTCCACTTGTTCAATCGGGCAGCTGTCTTTCGGTTTACCGGAAACTCCGGCCAGATAACCCCGCTTGTATGCACGAGCGTACATGTCTCTTTTCTGTCTTTTCATGCCGTTCCTCACTGATGGATTAACAGAACAAGCGTGTACACATCTGCAGTGGCTGCGACCTGTGAGACCCATTCAGGGACAACCCACTATTGTCAGTTCAAGCCAGAGCAGTCAGGATCCTGTTAATGGAAGTTTTCCAACTTCCAGAACGACGCGTCAGTTACAAGGTAATGCGAACTTTGCGCCGGTGTACACTAATTATTTCATCTATGTGAAGCTTTTCTTATAGTTGTATGAAATAAAAGGAAGGTGGGGAACGGGAGTTTCCGCTGCCATTCCAGAAACTTACCCAGAAGGCCTGAAGAACCGGGAGTTGAACTTGTCCAAGTCTGTCTTTTTTGTAACCTGTCCCAAGGGTGTTGAATACCTGTTGGCGGATGAGCTCAGCACATTCGGACTGGAGACTGTCCGCAATGCGCCGGCAGGTGTCTGGGTAGAAGGCCCTCTGGAAGCCGGCTATCGAGCTTGTTTGTGGTCCCGGCTTGCCAACCGGGTAATACTCCATCTCGCCGAGGTGGACGCCAATAGTGGCGATCAGCTCTATGACGGTGTGGTACACCTCGACTGGCAGCAACACATCCCGCTGAATGGCAGTTTTCGCGTTACTTTCCTTGGTCAGAATGAAACCATCCGGAATACCCAGTTCGGTGCCCAGAGGGTCAAAGATGGCATCGTTGACCGGTTCCGTGCTGGTGGCACGGCCAGGCCTTCGGTGGATGCCAAGACGCCTGACGTGATTGTGTCTGCCCGGCTTAACCGGGGGCGCCTTGCATTGGGGATTGATCTGAGTGGCCACAGTCTGCATATGCGTGGCTACCGGACGGAGACGGGCCTTGCGCCGCTCAAGGAAAACCTTGCTGCGGCTCTGCTAATGCGAGCAGGCTGGCCGGATATTGCGGCCGCAGGCGGTGATTTTGTTGACCCTATGTGTGGCTCCGGAACCCTGGTAATCGAAGCTGCCATGATGGCGCTGGATCTGGCTCCGGGGCGAAGGCAGGATCGGTTCGGCTTCGAGAAGTGGGTAGGGCATCAGCCAGATATCTGGCTGGCGCTGCGTCAGGAAGCGGAGAGGCGGGCCCATGAGGGCAGGCAGGGGCGAATTCCCAGGTTTGCCGGTTTTGATCAGGACAGCCGTGTGATTGCAACGGCATGGAAGAATATTCAGCGGGCTGGGCTTGAGGATGTGGTTCACGTTGAGAGCCGCCCGGTCAGCGAGCTCCAGCTTGAAGGCGAATGGTCGTCTACAGGTCTGGTACTGACTAACCCTCCATACGGTGAACGGCTGAGCGAACGCAAGCAGCTCGGCGCGCTTTACCAGTCGCTGGGGGATGCAGTGAAGCAAAGGGTAACGGGATGGCGCCTGGGTGTCTTTACCGGCGCTCCTGAATACGGCAAATCCATCGGTCTGCGCAGCTATAAGCAATACCGGCTATTCAACGGTAAGTTGCCGGCGCAGTTGTTGCTATTCGAGATCAATGAAGCCAGTGCGATGGAACCCCATGAGCCGGATGTTCCAGGGCAACTCACCCCCAGGATTCGTAATCAGGAACGGGCCGACATGCTGCGGAACCGGCTGAAAAAGAATCTCAAAACCATAGGCCAATGGGCTCGCAAGCAGGGAATAGGCTGTTATCGCCTGTATGACGCGGATATGCCGGAATTTGCGTTGGCCATTGATATATACGAGGGGCGGGTGCATGTGCAGGAGTACGCGGCACCAAAGTCTGTGGATGAGCGGGCTGCCCGGGAACGGCTGGCGGAGGCTCTTGCTGTGATCCCCGACGCTCTGGGTATTGAGCGTGAGGACATGGTGTGCAAGCAACGTCAGCGGCAGGCGGGTACGAGTCAGTACGAGAAGCAGGGGGCAACTGGGGAGTTTTTCGAGGTGCATGAGCACGGCTGTGTGCTCAAGGTTAATCTCAAAGACTACCTGGATACCGGTCTGTTCCTGGATCACCGGCCTGTACGCCACTGGATTCAGCAGAATTCTAAGGGTAAGCGTTTCCTGAATCTGTTCTGCTATACCGGAGCGGCCTCGGTGCATGCGGTGGTGGGCGGTGCCAGTCGTTCGCTGAGTCTGGATATGTCGAAGACCTATGTCGGTTGGGCTCAGGACAATCTGGCGCTGAACGGTGCGGACCGGAAAAAGCATCGGGTGGAGCAGGCGGACTGTCTGGCGTGGCTTGCGGCCAGGCCGGCTCCGAATGAGGTATTTGATCTGATTTTCATGGATCCGCCGACGTTCTCGAATTCTGCCCGTATGGCGGGTGTGCTGGATATTCAGAAGGATCATGGAACGATGATTCGTCAGGCGATGGCTCGGTTGTCATCTGACGGGCTGCTGATTTTTTCCAACAATTTCCGGCGCTTTAAGCTGGATGAGGAACTGGAGGCGGAATTCGAGGTGAAGGAGGTTTCCCGGTCAACCATTGATAAGGATTTTCAGCGGAACCAGAAGATTCACAGGTGTTGGCATATTCGGCATTCGGGTTAACTCTGCCGCTGGAATATCGGGGATTACGACAGGCTATCCCGGAATCGCTACGAGCACATCCATGTGCGCTTGAGTGACGCCGTCCTTGGCGTCACACATTCCGGGATAGCCTGTCGCAACCCCCTCTGCCATCGTTGGGTGACAGCTGTCCCTCAGAACTCGTATCGAAGCCCACTCGAGAACTGAAAAGTATTGGCATAGGTGTCCGTATCTTTGAACAGGCGCCCGCCTTCGAAAACCAGGAAGGTGTCGTCAAACAGTTCGAAGTCCAGTCCCACCAGCCAGCTCACACTGAAGCTGCTCGCAGGGTATTGCTCGTCGAGGTAGCGATATTGGCGGTTGAGGTTGCTTTCCCTGTTTTCCAGATCGGCTTCGCCATGGATATAGCTGAATCCGCCTTGCCCATAGACGTTAGCGTATTCCGTGATCGGGTAGTGCAGGCCCATGTACCAGCTGGCGTAATAGTCGACTGAGAGGGTCAGGTCGTCTGATATTTCTGCATCGCTGTATCCCCCTCCGAATCTGAGTTCAGCGTGGGCGTAGTCCGTGATGTGCCCGCCGATGACCAGTGTGCCGGCCTGGCTCCAACCGTCTTCTTTTGTGTGCGGCAGTGTCTGGTGGTAGCCGAGGGATCGGTGTTCCAGTGCTGTGGCCAGTATACCGATGTAGTGTTTGTCGGATCGGGGAGTGTCGTCAGCGATGGCCTTAGTTGCTGTGAGCGGGGTTGCGAGCAGGGTTGTGAGCAGGACGGTGAGCATCAGCGTCAGTGCGCCTGACTTTGGGAATGGCACGACGTTTAGCGCTAGGTTATTCATTGTTATCGGGTTTCCTGACGCGGGTAGAGGTAAAAAACGGTTAGGGGCAGATTCTGCCTTGTGTAACTGTTTGTTACGTCGACCCGTGTCACACTTCCCCGTGCAGGTTCTATCTGCGGCTCAGGGCTGTTCAGTCTTCGTCCATCAATCCTTCTTCTCTGGCCAGCAGGAGCAGAGCGTATACGCCGTTTTCCGGTAGCTGTGGTTCCAGGCCTTCGTCGATCATGAGTTGGCGGCGGCGGTCTTCCAGAGTCTCTCTGTCGAGGTTGGTGATCAGGTCGGAGATAGGCGCAATTTCAAAGGGCGGCTCGTGGCCCACGGCACTGAATATCAGGTCCACGAGGATTTCATCCGGGTCCAGGCCATCCACGTAGACGGTCTGGTCTGGAAGGTCTTCATGGAGTTCGCGGACGATTTCCAGCAGGGGCACGCCCTGTTCATCGAGGTATCTCTGATCGATGTCCGGCAGGTCGCCGTCTTCAGGGAGCCAGTCGTCTTCCGGGCTGATGACGACGGTTTTCATGCGGCCATCGGTTAGCGACCAGGCCATGGCGACGGGGAACAGAGCGTCGTCGGTCTGGCAGTATTCGATGTCGAGGAAAGTCGGTAGTTGCACGCTCGGGCTCCCGTTTGGGTGTGTTGATTGGCGGCTTCATGCCATACTGTTGAAGCAATTATCATTCAATCAGGGACATCATGGAACACGCTGAATTCAACAAAGATTTATTGAAGTTTCTGAATGCCTCGCCTACGCCGTGGCACGCCGTGGCGACGATGGAGAGCCGGCTGGCGGCAGCAGGTTTTCACGCGTTGAACGAACGGGATGACTGGGAGCTGAAGCCTGGTACCGGCTATTACGTGACCCGCAACGGTTCGTCTATTGTGGCATTTCGTACCGGCAATGGCGATGTCTCGGCCTCCGGTATCCGCATGGTCGGTGCTCATACCGACAGTCCTTGTCTGAAGGTAAAACCAAACCCGGAATTACGCCGCAAGGGTTTCTTTCAGCTGGGCGTGGAAGTATACGGTGGCGTACTGCTGAACCCCTGGTTTGATCGGGATCTGTCTCTGGCCGGGCGTGTGACTTATCTGGGCGAAGACGGAGAGGTTCACGATACGCTGGTGGACTTCCGTAAGGCGGTGGCGTTTATTCCCAGCCTGGCCATTCATCTGGACCGCGAAGCCAATTCCAGCCGGACGGTAAACGCCCAGACCGACCTGCCTCCGGTGATGATGCAGGTGCCGGATGGAGACACCACCAGCTTTCATGATTTGCTGCAGCGCCAGATCAGTGAAGAATCCGGTGAGAAGGCGCGCAAGATTCTCGGTTATGAACTGAGCTTCTACGATGCGAGTGGTGCAGCGTTTGTAGGCCTGCGGGATGAGTTCATCGCGTCGGCTCGTCTGGATAACCTGCTGAGTTGTTATATCGGATTGCAGGCCCTGTTGAACACTTCCGGCGACGAAGCGGCGCTACTGGTCTGCAATGACCATGAGGAGGTCGGTAGTGTGTCGGCTGAGGGTGCTCAGGGGCCATTCCTGTCAGCGGTTCTTGATCGTTGGTGTGGTACCGGGAAGGCCAAGGCAATTGCCGGGTCCATGATGGTGTCGGCAGACAATGCCCATGGTATTCACCCGAATTATATGGACAAGCATGACGAAAACCACGGTCCTTTGCTGAACAGTGGTCCGGTAATCAAGGTGAATCACAACCAGCGGTATGCCACCAATAGTCGCTCTGCCGCTGTCTATCGCCATATCAGCGATGAACTGGGTTTACCTCATCAGACGTTTGTTGTCCGGAGTGACATGGGCTGTGGCAGTACCATTGGCCCTCTGACGGCGGGGAACCTGGGCGTGACGACCCTGGATATCGGTGTGCCTCAGTTTGGTATGCATTCCATTCGTGAGCTGATTGGAACCGAGGACGGGTATACTCTGTTCCGGGTACTGACGGAGTTTATGCAGCGGAAGAAGATTTTCTGAGGCGGTAAACGAAAAATGCCGCTGCTTCGTAAAAAGCAGCGGCATTCAGAAATAAGTGGCTCCCCGAGCTGGGCTCGAACCAGCGACAAACGGATTAACAGTCCGTTGCTCTACCAACTGAGCTATCGGGGAACAGCATCAATCAAGATGGCGCGCATATTAAGCACTTTATCCGTCGGGGTCAACCCTCTGAATTGAAAGGTTAAAAATTGTACTATCGACCACCTCCCTGGTTGCGAAACGGGCATCTGCAATCGGTCTGGCCGACCTTGTTCCGTAAGGTGGAAATGGTTGCGCCAGAGTCCGAAGTTCTCCCGACTGATGACGACGACGAGTTGCACCTCGACTGGTATCGTCAGGGCAGTAATCGGCTCGCCATTGTTTCCCATGGCCTCGAAGGGCACAGCCGGCGTTCCTACGTTCTCGGGCTGACCAGGGCGCTGCTGAGCGATGGCTGGGATGTGCTGGCCTGGAATTATCGTTCTTGTGGCGGCGTGATGAACCTGCAGCCGCGCTTCTATCACAGCGGCGCGACGGAGGATCTGGAGCGGGTGGTGGAGCACGGGCTTGGGAAGGGGTATGAAACCCTGTTCCTGTCCGGTTTCAGTATGGGGGGTAACCTGACGTTACTGTATCTCGGCCAGCAGGGGGAGCACACTGACAGCCGGATCTGTGGCGCCGTGGCTTACTCCGTGCCCTGTGATCTGGCGGGTTGCGCCGAGGTGCTGGCGAGGCCCAGTCGTAAAATTTACATGCAGCGATTTCTGAACGATCTTCACGGGAAAATGAAGGAAAAGTCGAGAAAGTTCCCGGATCTGATCGATGTTACCGGCTTTGAGGAAATGCGTAATTTTCGGGAGTTTGATGATCGTTATACGGCTCCGCTGCACGGTTTTGAGAGCGCCGAGGATTATTGGGCACGCTGTTCCTCCCTCGGCCGGCTTAAAGATGTTCGGGTTCCGACCCTGATGCTGAATGCGGAAGACGATCCGTTTCTGTCCGAACGCTGCTTTCCCGAATCACGAGCTGAGCTGGGTGCCCATGTCACCATGGAAGCGCCCCGATGGGGCGGGCACGTGGGGTTTGTTGAGCACGCCCGGGATGGCTACTACTGGTCTGAGCGCCGGGCCATCGCGTTTCTTCAGGATCTGGGTTGAGCTGGCCAGTTACTGGAGAACGGGCTCCAGAACCGGCCACACGTTGTCGAGCAGTTTGATTTGGGCCTCGGCCGTCGGATGGATGCCATCTTCCTGCATTAATCCGTCCTGGTCGTAAATTCCTTCCAGGAAAAAGGGAACCAATTCGGTGCCATAGCGGTCGGAGAGTTTCGGGTAGATGTCTGCAAACATCGCGGTGTACCTGCGCCCATAGTTAGGTGGTATCTGCATACCGACCAGAATTGCCTCGGCACCGGATTTCTGAACCCGGCTGATCATATCGGCCAGATTGTTCTCGATGATGTTCGGGGGAAAGCCGCGGAGCCCATCGTTGCCTCCCAGCTCGATAATGACAACTCCGGGGTCATGTTCTTCGATCAGCGCTGGTAACCGCCTTGCGCCACCGTCGGTGGTTTCTCCGCTGATACTGGCATTGACGACCTGCCAGCTGCTCAGGCCATTGTTGGCGAGCCGATCACTGAGGAGTCGGACCCAGGCGGTTTCAGACGGCACGCCATAGGCCGCGCTGATGCTGTCGCCAAGAACCAGAACGGTATTCCGGTTAGCCACAGCGGGTGCCGAGAAAACCACCGCGAGCAGTGCGTAAAACAGGATGAGGATGGGGCGGACAGACTTCGGTGCCGTATGCATAGTCAGATTCAGTGCCTCAATTCAGTTCAAATCATTCAGGAACGGGAGATTCCGTGAATCAGATGACCGATTTCAGTTCCGATCAATCGCAGCCCATGCTGCGGGTCGATAACCTGTCCCATAGAGTCAGTCTTGAAACCGATACGCTGACGATCTTGCAGGGGGTCAACCTCGAAATCAATCGGGGAGAGTCCGTAGCGATCGTGGGCCGCTCGGGATCGGGTAAGACAACCCTGCTGGGATTGCTGGCCGGGCTGGACACACCCAGTGAGGGTACGGTTGAGCTGGATGGCGCCGTGATCAGCCATCTCAGTGAGGACGAGCGTGCCAGGCTGCGGGCCCGCCGTGTCGGATTTGTGTTCCAGTCCTTTCAGCTTCTACCCGCGATGACGGCTCTGGAGAATGTCATGCTGCCCCTGGAGCTGGCCGGCATCGACGCGCCGGAAAAGCGTGCCAGGGACCTGCTGGAGCGTGTGGGGCTCGGAGAACGCCTGAACCATACGCCCAGGCAATTGTCCGGAGGTGAGCAGCAACGAGTGGCCATTGCACGGGCATTTGCTTCCGAACCGTCGGTGCTTTTTGCCGACGAACCCACGGGTAATCTTGATAACCGTACCGGGCAGGCGGTGTCTGACCTTTTGATGGCGTTAAACCGTGAGCAGGGCACAACTCTGGTCATGGTCACCCACGATGAGCAGCTTGCTGCACGGTGCGGAAGACAGTTCACGATTGAATCCGGAGTGCTGACAGAACCGGCAGCGGTTCGGGAGATGGCTGACTGATGGCTGCAGCCAGCAAGCTTATGTCTGTCCGTCGGGACTGGCGGGAAAGGGATGTTCGTGTTGTTCTCGCCGCACTCATCATCGCGGTTGCCACAGTAGCCACGATTGCCCTATTTGCAGGGCAGCTTCAGCGGACATTGGTTTCGTCTGCGAGTTCATTTCTCGCAGCGGATCGCCAGTTGGAAGCGGAGAATGGCAGGGAAATCCCTGGCGAATGGCTGACTGAAGCCCATGCCCGAGGGCTGGAAACCGGTCGTATGGTGGAATTTTCGACCATGGTGTTCGGTGCTGACAATTTCCAGTTGGTGTCGGTAAAGGCTGTGAGCAATGAGTATCCGTTGCGCGGCGAAATTGAGGTCCAGAGGCAATCCGAAGGCCCGAGAACGCTGGTCGGCGCGGGTCCTGGGCGGGGTGAAGTCTGGATTAACCCAAGGTTGCTGCGCCTGTTGGATCTGACCATTGGTGAATCGCTTGAGGTAGGCAACCGAAATCTGAAAGTTACCGGGTTACTGATCCGGGAACCGGATGGCGGATTCCGGCTGTCTGCACTCGCTCCCAGGGTAATGATGCATGCGGATGACGTGCCGTCTACGGGGGTTATCCAGGAAGGTTCACGGGTCGAATATGTTTATCTTTTTGCCGGTTCGGAGACGGCTCTGGACGACTATTACCGTTGGCTTCAGCCACAATTGGAGCCAAGTCAGGAATGGGAAGGTGTCAGGGATGGGGACACGTTTTCCCGGTCCCTCGAACGGGCTGAACGATTTTTGTTGCTCGGAGGTAGCCTTGCCGTGCTTCTGGCGGCGGTCGCCGTTGCAGTTGCAAGCCGGCAGTACGCACTATCCCAGCGCGACACGGTAGCCTTGCTGAAAACCCTGGGCGTAAGAAGTAACGGTATTGGCCGTTTGTATCTGCGCAGGCTGGCCCTCTGGGGCATTGCCGGAGCGGTGGCGGGTCTTTTTGTCGCGGTGCCGCTGTTCTGGGGGCTGACGCGTATGCTGAGCGAGCTTCTGGAACGGCCTGTTGAACTCTACCTTGATCCCATGGCCCTGGCGCCGGCGCTACTGACAGCCGTGGTGTCGTTGTTTGCGTTTGCCTACCCCCCAATTCGCCGGCTCCGGAATGTTCCGGCGATGCGGGTGCTTCGAAGCCAGCCAGGGGAAACGGGTCGTGAAGCGATTCCGGACATCCTGGTGGCTATTGTTGCGGTATTTGGTCTGGTCTGGCTTTACGCTGGCGAGCTGGGTCTGGTGCTTGCACTACTGGGCGGTCTGCTCCTGCTGCTGGGCGTTCTTGCGTTGTTTGGTTGGCTGCTGGTGTCTGGTCTGCGTCGGGTTCGCGGTGGTGGCAATGCCTGGAGGCTGGCTCTTGTCGGCCTTTATCGGCATCGTCGTGCCAGTATGTCCCAGATTGCCGTATTTGCCATGACACTGATGCTGGCGGCAACACTTGTACTGGTGCGAACTTCACTGCTGGATGATTGGCAGGCCCAATTGCCCGATGATGCTCCCAACCATTTCCTGATCAATATTTCTCCGGATTCGGTGGAAAGCGTTGCCAGCTTCTGGAGCGAAAGAGGGCACGACCTGGACCAGCTGTATCCGATGGTGAGGGGTCGCCTGACCGAACTTAATGGCCTTCCAGTGAAAGAGGCGGTCAGCAAAGATGAACGTATCAACGCCTTGAATCGGGAACTGAATCTGACCTGGATGTCCTCGTTGCCTGCGGACAATGAGATTGTCGAGGGTGCGTGGTTCACTCCGGGGCAGGACCGGGGTGTGTCTGTCGAGGCGGAACTCGCGGGGCGTCTGGGGCTGGCGATCGGAGATCGGCTGACATTTACTATTGGCTCCCAAAAGGTCACCGAGTCGGTTACCAGTATCCGGACTGTCCAGTGGGACAGTATGAAACCGAATTTCTACATGGCATTTCCTCCGGGCGGGGGGCTGACCGATATGCCTGCTACCTGGATTACGAGCTTCTACCTGCCTGAAGAAGGTAAGCCGGGGCTGAATGAGTTTTCGCGGCAATTCCCGACCATATCGGTACTCGAAATAGACCACATCATTGCCCGTATCCAGCAAATCGTTCAGCAGGTAACCCAGGCGATTGAGGCTATCCTTGCCCTGATCCTTGCGGCAGCGCTGGTGGTGATGGCGGCGGTTGTCAGTGCGACGCTCAGGGATCGTCAGCGGGAAGGGGCGTTGCTAAGAACATTGGGTGGGCAACAGTCTTTGCTGGTTCGGAGCACGATGCTGGAATTCGTGCTGTTGGGCGGTTTCGCCGGGCTTCTGGGTGTGACTGCGGCGGAGGCTGCCGTATGGGCCCTGCAGTTCGGGATGTTCGATGGTAACTTCGGTTGGCACTGGCAGGTGGTTCTGCCGATTCCTGTCATCAGTGCGGTGGTTCTTGCGTTGTTTGGCCGCTGGCAGCTTGGGCCCGTGCTCAGCGTTTCTCCGATGCTTTTGCTGAGACGCCTTGAGTAACCTGGCGGGACCGATAACGGGTTAACGGTAATTGGCGAGAATGGCGTCAAGTTCGCCATTCTCCTGGATATGTCTGAGTTCCTTGTTGAATGGTTCAATGAAATCCGCGAATTCTTTTCGAACCATAATTCGATAGCCAAAATGGGTCAGGTTTTTCGGAAGAGAAACGAACTCATCACGTAGCCCCAGATTGCGGAGTAGCCATTGTCCCAGGCGGCGCTCGGCGACAATGGCATCGAAACGTTCGTTATGCCGGGCGAAGGTGAACATGTCCCGGTCCCGGGGTACTTCAAAGCGCTTGATGGCCCCGGACTCAAAATGCGGTTGCAGCACCGGGTAATAATATCCCAGCGGCGTCACGATTGTTTTTCCGAACAGATCTTCGGGTTGGTCGTAGGTCAGATCTGATCCCCGGGGTACAAAGAACACTTCCTCGACCGTGACGATGGGGGCTGTAAACACAAAATCTTCCGGATGCTTGGTCCACTCTACGGCTCTTGGTGTGCCATCGAAGTATCCCTCGAACAGCAGTTCGTCCACCCGCTTTCGGGGGATCTTGACCGCTTCTACGGTGTAGCCGATTCGGCCGGCAATCAGTGAGAACACATCCCACATAATGCCTGATGGGGCTGCCTGATCCACGATCAGGTAGGGGGGGTAGCCATTCGGTGAGACGTTGAGACGGAAGGTTTGGGGGGGCTCATCCGCAAACGTCATCGCGGAAAACAGTGAAGCAAGAACAAAAATTGCCAGAAATGTCAGGGTATAGTGAGCTGAGGAAAACCGTAGGGAAGCGGGAAGGCCTGTCATTGATATGGAGCTCAGAGTGCATGTTGGTGTCTTGCCCGGCTACCTCCCTGCCAGATTTTCGATCATTTTTTCGTGTTTTATACAGGAAATCAAGCTGCTGAGTTCGGTGTAAAAAAAATGAAACAATTCAAGGGGTCGCGTTGCGACCCCTTGGCGTTAATTCAGGCCCACGCCCGGCGAAGAATTGCCCGCGCATCTTCCAGGCTTACCTCCCTGGGATTGAACATGATGGAGCCGTCATCCAGCGCAACCTCGGCAATGTGGTCAAGCTGGCTTTCCTCAACTTTGCCGGTTTCTTTCAGGGTTCTCGGCAGCTGACAGCGCTTGTAGAGTTGGTCCCTTAGCTTACGGATGGCTGAAATGCTGGCCTCGGCACGCCGGCTTGCCGGTGTGGTGGCGTAGACCTCCGGGCCCTCAAGATAAAGCAGGAGCTCGCCCAGAGGTTCACGGATGGATTCCAGATTGAACTCCAGAACGTAGGGCAGGTAAAGGCTCATACACAATCCGTGGGGCAGGTGACAAACCGCACCAGTGGCGTGCCCGAGTGAATGCACCAGACCTACCATGGAGTTGGAAAATGCAATCCCCGCCATTGTTGAGGCCTGCGCCAGTTCAAGACGGCCGTCGGAATCCTTGGGATTGTCCATGACCGCAAGGAGTGCATTGCTGACCTTTTTCACTGCAGCCGTCGCATAGGCGTCGCTCAGCGGGTTCTTGGCCATACACGTAAAGGCTTCGGTGGCGTGGGTCAGGGCGTCCATCGCTGTTGCGGCCGTGATATGAGGCGGCAGGGTGAGGGTCATCCTTGGATCAATAACGGCAGCGTTGGGTAGCAGGAACGAAGATGTGAACGGCAGCTTGACGCCTTTAGCTTCATCAGTGATCACCGCAACCGCGGTAACCTCCGAACCGGTTCCAGCCGTGGTCGGAACCACAAAAAACGGCTTGAGAGGATGTTTGAGAATGCCGGCGCCGCTGTATTTTGCGATGTCGTCCCCACCCTCAGATACCAGGATATTGACGGCTTTGCCGGTGTCGATGGCGGAACCACCGCCGATGGCGATAATCGAATCGCATTTTTCAGAGCGGTAAACGCCTGCAATGTCCCTGACGACTGAGGTAGAGGAGTCCGGCGGAACGTCGTCGTATATGCTGACGATCTCCAGGCCACTCTCTTCACAGGCAGCAACGACAGGGTCCAGTAGTCCCGCGGCACGAACCCCTTTGTCGGTAATAATCATCGGCCGTTTGGCGGCAAGCCCGGCCAACTCGTAAGGAATGTGCTCCAGAGCAGCCTTTCCGGCGATGACTTTTACCGGGCAGAAGAACTCATAGTATTTGTTGGTCATTATGCTCTCACCGTCTCGACAAAATTGGTTGCTACTTTCAGGTAAATTCGGGCCGCACTCACCAGCTTCTCCGGAAGGTGCAGATTCTGGGGGTATTCCTTGACCGCGCGTTCAGCAATGAGTTTGGGAAGAATGAACGACTCTAGTCGGTTGAGTACCCTGGTCATCCGAACGGCATAACTGATGTCTCCGTCCACCAGCATCCGGTCGTTGGCAAAGGCGACCGAGGTTTTTTCCTGGAAGGACAGGACAAGAAAGGCGTGGGCGATGTGCTTGAACTGGATAGAGAGGTCTACCGGCCTCGGAGCCGAGTTGCCGTGGTACCGAAAACGGCCAAGCCCGGTGTGTTCAACGACCATGCTGGGGCCATCAGGCATGACCATCATTTCGAATAGAAATCCCTCGGGAAGAACCCGGGATTCTTCCTTGACGGTGTTATCCACTTCACTCACTGCCTGAAGGGCTCTGCCCATCACCTGGAACATGAGCTCCACGTACATTCGGCGGGCCTGGAAAACCATGGGTTGGATACGTTTCGCTAGCATCGCGGTCATCCGTTCGTTGTTGGTATAGTCTGATTTTTAGAGTTAATGCTCTAAAAGTCAATGAAAGGTCTGACGTGGACGTTGCGTCAACTTGGCAAATGATTGATCGGAGATATAAAAAAGGCTGGTGAGCCCGTGCTGCACCAGCCTTCGGAAAGGTATACGGGTTATTGGGTTAATTGGGCCAGCTTGCGCTTGGCCTCTTCACCGGCAGTTCCACCAGACTCAGCAACCTTTGTGTACAAGGCTATGGCTTCGTCGCGGCGGTTTTCTTTCACCGCAATATCGCCAAGCCTGAGGTAGGCGATGGATGTCGGGACAATCTCATTGGCACGGGAAAGGTTTTCGCGGGCCTTGGTCAGTTGGTTGAGCTTCAGGGCTGTTAGCCCGTTATATAGCCGGTACTCAAACATTTCCGGATACAGGGAAACAGCCTTTTCAAAGTCGGCTTCAGCTTTCTGTTCCTGATTCTGTTCTTCGTAGATTCTGCCGCGCAGAGAATAGAACATGGCTTCATTGGGAGCAAGGCGAATGGCTTCATTCACCTTGGTAAGGGCGCTAGTGAAATCACCGTTCGCAGCAAGTTTCAGGGCATCATCGTGGGCCGTGTAGGCGGGCTGAAGTTTACGCAGAGTGGCAAGTTTGCGATCAAATACGTCTTTACCCCGGTATCCGCCGGCACCAATCTTGTTAACGAGCGCCTGATTCTCCTGAACCCGTTTAACGGAAGGCGGATGGGTAGCGAACAGGCCATCGATGAAGCCGCTTTCCTGACCTTTGGATAGTTCTACAAAGAGTTCCTGTAATTCAACGGCTGCCACCGGATCGTATCCAGCCTCTTTCATGTACAGGATTCCATAGTAGTCAGACTCCAGCTCGTCTCCCTGACCATACTGGGCCAGTGCCAACTGGGAACCGAGTGCGGCGCCACCCATGATCAGGCCGGCCCACTCATTATCGGTAAGGGCGATGCCGAGTCCTGCGACGCCTGCGCTGATCAGCATTCCGTTCTGCATGCGCTGAACGCTATGGCGGGCTGCAGCATGAACGATTTCATGGCCGATGACCGATGCCAGTTGGGCTTCGTCTTCCAGCTTGACCAACAATCCCCGGTTGATGGCAATCTTGCCACCCGGAAGGGCCCAGGCGTTGGGCACACTGTTGTTCAGAACGACAAATTCGTAAGGCAGGTCCGGGCGGTCACTGACTCTGGCCAGTTTCTGACCAACTTCTCGCACGTACAGGGTCAGTTCGGAGTCCAGATAGAACATACCACCCTGGGTTTGCTGGGTAGGTGTGTACTGTTCCGCACCCATGGAAAGTTCCTGGCTTTCCGAAATCAGGGACAGTTGCTGTTCACCGGTCACAGGATTTACCGAGCAACCAGTTAAAGTGATTGCTGATAAAAGCAATGTAATAATATGAAATTTGGTTATTTTAGCCACGCCTTGCTCCATTTTAATGCGTTTCCTTCCGCGGGCGGATTTGCCAAAATTTTCCGGCTCCGACGTCCCTGCGTTATACCACATGATTACACGCCTTCAAGCTGCTGAAAATCCCGGGCATCAGTGGTGGCCAAGGCGCCCATGGCGTATGATAAACACTTGTTCCCTCTCCGTTTCATTCTCTACGCATATCCAAAGGTTGTTAATGGGTAACGTCCTCGAACTCGCATCGTTGCTGTGGTTCCTGATTTGCTGGCTGGGCTATGCAACATACTCTAAACGTCGCGCTGCAGATCGCCCGTGTCTGTCCAATACCCTGGACCTTTACCGGGAGGACTGGATGCGGGTAATGCTGAAACGGGGTAACCGGATTGCCGATGCATCCGTTGTGGGTAATCTCGAGCGTAACGGTGCTTTTTTCGCTTCCAGCTGTTTGCTTATCCTGGCCGGTATCATCACGGCGCTGGGGTACACCGAACAGGTCATGGAAGTGTTCGGAACCATGCCCTTTGGAACATTGCCCAGCCGTGAAATCTGGGAATTGCGCATGGTGGTGCTGCTGGTGGTGTTTATCTATGCCTTCTTCAAATTCACCTGGTCCATGCGGATGTATAACTTTGTGTCGGTGATGATTGGCAGCGCGCCAACACCGGACGACCCCAAGCCGAGCCCTGCTTCCAAAGAGGCATTCGCCCGCAGTGCTGGCAATGTCTGCAATCTCGCCGGTGATGCATTCAACCTCGGATTGCGCTCCTACTACTATGCTCTGGCGGTTGTTGGCTGGTTTATCCATCCGGCCGTGTTTATTGCTGCGTCTACACTGGTTGTGGTGGTTCTCTATCGCCGGGAATTCTGTTCCAGTGCGTTGGTCGCCCTGCGGTCCGGCAAGGTATTCGAAGAGCCTGCCCCTACCAGAGGCGTAAAGGGGGAGGCAACTCCCGATTCAAAATCCTGAACAGCTGGTTTTCCCGAATGAACGATCAAATCCGTAAGGACCGGGTAACCCGGTTTATTGAAACACTCAATCAGGCCAGGGAGCTTGGCCTGACCGCTACTGAAGCCAGTGACGGGCGCCTGACACTCTGCATGCCCTACGATGACCGGATCATCGGTAATCCGGATACCGGGGTTATACACGGTGGCGCGATTACCACACTGATGGACACGGCCTCCGGCTCTGTCATCCTCTGTGCTCTCGAGGATTTCGAGCTTTGTCCGACACTGGATCTGCGGGTGGACTACATGCGTCCGGCAGAACCGAAAAAGCCGGTATACGCCCGGGCTGAGACATACAAAGTGACGCGCAACATCATCTTTACCCGCTGTGAGGCCTTTCAGGAAGGCGGTGAAACCATAGCGAACTGTGTGGGGACGTTCATGCGGATTGGTAAGGAAGCAACCCCTAAGCACTATCGGGATCTTATTGCGGGAGGTGGTGAATGACTGACCCTGAAGTTCTGCGCTATACCCGTGAAACAGGCGATTTCTCCCGCATGCTGGAAAGTATTCCCTACGCACGCTTTATCGGCCTTGCCTGCGACCAGTTCGGAGATGACCTGATTTTCCGGTTACCCCAGAAAGAACAGAATCTGGGTAACCCGATATTGCCAGCCATTCATGGAGGCGTGATCGGCGGCTTCATGGAAATGTCGGCTGCGATCTATCTGATGATGTCTCAAGATACAGTCCGCATGCCGCGAATCGTGGACTTTTCTCTGGACTACCTCCGCGCCGGTCTGAACCGGGAAACCTACGCCGAATGCCGCCTGACCCGTCAGGGCAACCGGGTAGCCAATGTGATGATTACCGCATGGCAAAAATCCCGTTCCCAGCCGATTGCTACTGCCAGGGCCCACTTCCTCATGGAAGATTGATTTCCTGACCTGTCAGGACTTGAAAAGCCTCCGGGTGCCCCCACTTTTTTCTCCAGAATCTACTCAACAGTAGGGTGGTGCAGTCAGGCCGGGACTTCCAAAACCGTGCGGAGCCGAGCGTACAGGGATGTATTCACAGCGTGTTTTGGAAGTCCCGGCCTGACTGTGCCGCTGCACCAAACTAAACAATGCAGGAGAAATATAAGCCATGACGGTTGAGTCAAAAAAAGAGACCCTGGGTTTTCAAACAGAAGTGAAGCAGTTGCTTCACCTGATGATCCATTCCCTTTATTCCAACAAGGAAATCTTCCTTCGTGAGCTGATTTCGAACGCCTCGGATGCCGAGGACAAACTGCGCTTTGCCGCATTGAAAGACGACGGCCTGTACGAAGGTGAGTCCGATCTGAATATCCGTCTGGATTACGATAAGGACGCCGGTACCATCATCATTACCGACAACGGCATTGGTATGACCCGCGACGATGTGATTGCCAACCTCGGCACCATCGCCAAGTCCGGCACAGCCGATTTCCTCAAGCAGCTTTCCGGCGATGAGAAGAAGGACAGCAAACTGATTGGTCAGTTTGGTGTGGGCTTCTACTCCGCATTCATTGTGGCTGACAAAGTTGATGTGTTTACCCGTCGTGCCGGTGCTCCGGTAGAAGAGGGTGTTCACTGGGAATCCAAAGGCGACGGCGAGTTTGCGATTGAGCAGGTCACCCGTGAGAACCGCGGTACCGAGATCGTTCTGCACCTTAAATCCGAAGACAAGGAATTTGCTGACGGCTGGCGCCTGCGTAGCCTCGTGAAGAAGTACTCTGATCACATCTCGTTCCCGGTGATCATGAAATCCGAATCAGAGGAAGAAGAGGAAAAAGGCAAGGACGAAACCGTCAATGATGCCACCGCTCTCTGGACTCTTCCCCGCACCGAGGTCAAGGAAGAGGAATACAAAGAGTTTTACAAGCACATCGCCCACGACTTTGAAGACCCGCTCACCTGGTCTCACAACAAGGTTGAAGGCAAGCTGGATTACACCAGTCTGCTTTATATCCCGGCTCGTGCTCCGTTCGATATGTATAACCGTGAAGCACCCCGGGGTCTGAAGCTCTACGTTCAGCGCGTTTTCATCATGGATGACGCCGAGCAGTTCCTGCCGTTGTACCTGCGTTTCGCCAAGGGAGTTATTGATTCCAACGACCTGTCCCTGAACGTCTCCCGTGAGATCCTGCAGAACGACAGTACCGTTGAGAGCATCCGCAGCGCGCTCACCAAGCGGGTTCTGGACATGCTGTCCAAGCTGGCCAAGAAAGATGGCGACGAGTACCAGAAGTTCTGGGGCGAGTTCGGCACTGTCCTGAAAGAAGGCCCGGCGGAAGACTTCGGCAACCGCGAAAAGATTGCCAGCCTGCTGCGCTTTGCCTCTACTCATACCGGTGAAGACACCCAGAACGTCTCTCTGGACGATTACATCGGCCGGATGAAAGAAGGCCAGAGCAAGATCTACTTCATCACCGCTGACAGCTTCATGGCCGCCAAGAGCAGCCCGCATCTGGAAGTCTTCAGGAAGAAGGGCATCGAGGTGTTGATCCTTTCCGATCGTATCGACGAGTGGATGATGGGATACCTCAACGAGTACGACGGTAAATCCCTGCAGGATGTTGCCCGTGGTGATCTGGACCTGGGCGAAGTAGAAACCGAGGAAGACAAGAAGCACAAGGAAGAAGCGGCAGCGGAGCACAAAGATCTGCTGGAGCGTATCAAGAACGCTCTGGAAGACCGTGTTCAGGAAGTCCGTGTGACCAACCGTCTGACGGATTCTCCGGCCTGTCTCGTCGTTGGCGACTTCGACATGGGGGCACAGATGAAGAAGATCATGGAAGCTGCCGGCCAGAAAGTGCCGGACAGCAAGCCGATCTTCGAAATCAATGTTGAGCATCCTCTGGTTCAGCGCCTTGAGAATGAGAAAGGCGAAGAGCGGTTCACGGAGCTGTCTGCAGTTCTTCTGGATCAGGCAACCCTGGCCAGCGGTGAACAGCTTAAAGATCCGGGTGCCTATGTGACCCGCCTGAACCGTTTGCTGCTGGAACTGGCTAACTGAGTTCATGCAGCAGATTGTCGTGGACATCAACATCGGCCCTGATGAGTGGATAAAGCTCTATCAGGGCGTTGCTTCCGATGTTCACGCCAGAGCCCGGGACGGACGCAGTGTCCGCTTCCCGGCTCGTATCCTTTCCCGTTTCTGCCTGAGCGACGGTGTGCGCGGTTCTTTCCGGATTGTTTTTGACGATCAAGGGAAGTTTCAATCGGTTAGTCGCCTTTAATAGTTAAAGTCTTTCGTAAAATTTTGTTTCTTTGATTTCACAGAAGCCATCCAGCTGACTAATCTGAATACATCCACAGCGGTGAAGGAGTTGTGAGATGTCCCACTGGATGCAGACCTGGACAGGAAACTGGAAGCAGCAAGGCAAGCTGTTTATCGACTACTACGTCAATTACGCGATTTCCCAATAAGTATTCGGGACGGTTTGGCTTCAATCCGTCCCGAATTCTGTCTACAATGCCGGCCCGCCTAATCTTTAACCACTCTCGTCACTGACGTTCTCGGAACAAGCTGGAGCCGGTATGCGCATTATCCTCGCCCCTATGGAAGGGCTGGTTGACGCACCCATTCGTGAAACCCTCACCAAAGTTGGTGGTATCGACCGCTGCGTCACAGAATTTGTGCGGGTGACTCACGGCATGCTGCCACCCCGTGTGTTTTACAAATATGCTCCGGAACTTCATAACCAGTCCCTGACTCGCGTGGGTACGCCGGTGGCTGTGCAGTTACTGGGTTCTGATCCGATGCAGATGGGGCTCCACGGCGCCCGCGCGGCCGAGCTTGGGGCCACTCAGGTGGATATCAACTTCGGTTGCCCGGCCAAGACCGTAAACCGGCACAAGGGTGGTTGTGTCCTGATGCGTGAACCGGAGCTTATGCACGAGATTACGTCCGCAGTGCGCAAGGCGGTGCCGGAAGACATCCCTGTTACCGCCAAGATGCGCTTGGGCTACGACGATCGGTCCATGGGCGTCGCCTGCGGCCAGGCACTGGATGCCGCTGGCGCGTCTGAAATTGTTATTCATGCCCGCAGCAAGGTGGACGGTTACAAACCGCCGGCCTACTGGGAAGAAATCGCCAGGGTCCGTGAAGCCGTCCAGGCTCATGTCATCGCAAACGGCGAAATCTGGACGGTTTCGGACTACTGGCGCTGCCGTGAGGTGTCCGGCTGTGACGACGTGATGATTGGTCGGGGGCTGATCGCGCGACCTGATCTGGCCCGTAAGATCAAAGCCAGTCAGAAAGGGGAGGAAATCCCCGATATGGCATGGCTGGAAGCGGTCGCCCTCGTTCGCGAGTACGCAGAGGTTCTGCAGGGATGGCTGGAAGACCGATACGTCACAGGCCGCATCAAACAATGGATGAACTTCCTGCGTCAGGGGTTTTCGGAGGCTGATACGGTCTGGCCCCAGGCTCGTAAGCTGAGAGAAGTCGAACCCATGCTGGCGTGTCTGGAGCAGGTGCCCGACACTGCGCAAGGCAATCATCGGGCGGCCTGATTACTCCTCCATCTCGGGCGAATAGCTTCCTGAGCGGGCGGCCCCGTTGAGTCTGGCTCGCTTCAGGATGGCTTGTTGAGTCGCAGCCCGGTTCTCAAGGCTCCCGGCCCAGGCGTGTTGAGCCGGCTCCTGTAAGGCGCGGCCATAAGAAAAACTGAGCGCCCAGGGTTGCGGTCCAAGGTTGTTCAGGGCATTCAGGTTTCTGGTTGCTTCATCCGGCGCTTGCCCGCCCGACAGGAAGTTGATACCGGGGACGGCTGCGGGCACGGTCCGGCGGAAGACCGCTAGGGTGGCTTCGGCGACTTGCTCTGGGGTGGCTTTGGGGCTGCCTTTACCCGGCGTCACCATGTTGGGCTTCAGGATCATGCTTTCCAGTTCAACCCGGTGCCGGTATAGCGCCTGAAACACTTCCTTCAGGACGGCTTCGCTGACTTCCGCACATCGACCAATACTGTGTTCGCCATCCATCAGCACTTCTGGCTCTACGATGGGCACCATGCCAATGGACTGACAGAGGGCGGCGTAACGGGCCAGCATTTCCGCGTTGGCCTCGATGGCCTGGCGGGAAGGCAATGTATCGGTAATGTAAAAAACATCCCGCCATTTGGCGAACCGCGCTCCCTGACTCCTGTAGATCTCCAACCGGTCATCAAGACCATCCAGGCCATACGTTATTTCTTCGCCGGGAGCGTTGATCAGTGGCTTCTTGCCTTTGTCCACCTTGATACCCGGCACGATTCCCTGGCTTTCAAGTAAGTCAGGAAATGGGGTCAGGTCCAGACTGGACTGTCGCAGTGTTTCCTCAAACAGAATGACACCGCTGATAAATTCCCCAAGGCCGGGAGCAGAGAGAATCAGACTTCTGTATTCCCTTCGGTTGTCCTCGCTGGACTCTACGCCGATAGCCTTGAAGCGCTTGGCGATGGTTGGATGGCTTTCGTCGGCGGCCAGAATACCTTTGCCAGGCTGCACGAGTTTTTCGATGGTTGCTGTGAGTTCTGCCTGTATACCCATGTTGCACCCCCTGTGCGCATGAGGTGTTTCTCTGTCGATGGATAGTTATTGTAGACCCTGTACCGCTGGTTGGAATTTGATCTGAGCCAAGGCAAAAGGGAGTACTGTGGATTACGCTGAAAATAACAATAGCGGGCAAACGCAGGGACGGATTATGAAAACCGTGGTGAGTGTCAGCCTGGGGGCGTCGGAAGACGATTACGAACTGGATACAGAGTTCCTGGGGCAGCCGTTTCGTATTCTCAGGATTGGTACCGATGGCGATATTGCGCGGGCAGAGTCTGTGCTTGAATCGGTTCGTGATCAGGCAGATGCGATCGGGCTGAGTATGGTCCACGACCACTACCGGGTTGGCAACGAACTGATCGAACATCCGGAGACGGCTCGTCTTCAGGCCTGCGTCCCGGATAAGCCCGTGACGACCGGAGCAGGTCTGCGCGGCATTCTCCAGGAATGGGCCGTGCGTCATAGCCAGTCTGAGCTGGGGCACTTTTTCGATAATGCCCGGGTATTGTTCATGAACGGGCAGGCCGGATACCGGATCGCAAAGTCCCTGGCAGAACACACAGATAACCTGTTTTTCGCCGACCCGTATCTCGATTTCGGTGTTCCGAGAACATTGACCTCCCTTCGACAACTGGAAATCTACACCTCCCTGACCGCTCAGGTGACCTTCCATCCAGCGGCTGCTAAAGCGGTTGACGCTCTGCTGAAAACGCCGCTCTATCGTTTGGGAGAAAGGCTGGTGCAGGGATCACTGAGTAGTGCGGTGGAAAACGCTCATGTGATTGTTGCCACGGTCGGCGAGCTTGCTGAGTTTGGTGATAAAGAGCTCGACGGCAAAACCGTGATTACATCCCGCGTAACCGACGCAGCACTTGAATGGCTCCGATCCCGGAAGGTAGCCATGGTGGTGGATTACAGCCCCTGGCTCGAGGGAAGACCGGTTGGTGTTAACGTGATGGAGGCTATGATTTCTGCGGTCTTATCCCGCACACCGGAGCAGCTGGCACCGGATGATTACCTGGATATCATCCAGTCTCTGGGAATTGAACCCAGAGTCATCTATCCGGATGGTTACCGTCGGGTAAACCGGTTTGCCTTTGTGATCCACCCCTTGTCGCAGCAGTACCTCACCAAGACCCCGCCACTGGACTGGATTGCTGAGGTATCTCCTCCTGCCGTGATGAATCTGGTCGAGAAAGCCGTAGCTTACACACCTCCGTTTATCTATTCGAAAGTCTCCGGTATCCGGTCCCCGACCGGGGACGAAGTGGAGGGCTGGTTGATAACGGTGGGAGGAACGCCGCGGGAGATTATGGCTCATGGGCCGGAGTTCACCTACAGCCGTTTGTTGGCGGCTGCGAAGCTGGCGAAAAAACTTGGTGCTCAGATCATGGGCTTGGGAGCGTTTACAAAAGTCGTGGGCGATGCAGGCATAACCGTTGCCAAACGTGCACCGATACCTATCACTACCGGCAACAGCTACAGCGCGTCGGGCGCCTTATGGGCAGCCCATGACGCCCTGAAGCGGATCGGGTTGGTAGAGATTGGGGAAAGCGGAAAAATGGCAGGGAAGGCGATGGTTGTCGGTGCAACAGGAGCCATTGGTTCCGTATGCGCCCGCCTGCTGGCTAAAGCTGTGGATGAGATCTACCTGGCGGCGCCGGAACCGGCAAAACTGTTGTCGCTGAAAGAAAGCATTGAGCAGGAAACGCCGGGGGCAAAGGTACATGTAGCAGGTTCTGCTGACCGGGACGTATCGGACATGGACATGATCGTCACTGCGACATCGGGGGCAGGGAAACGAATTCTCGACATTACAAGAGTCAAACCCGGTTGTGTGATTACCGATGTTGCCCGACCTCTGGATATTCCAGCGGAGGACGTCGCGAAGCGGCCTGATGTGCTGGTGATCGAGTCGGGCGAGATTCAGTTACCGGGGCACCCCATCATGAAAGATATTGGTCTTCCCAAAGGCATTGCGTATGCGTGCCTGGCGGAAACCATTGTGCTGGCTCTGGAGGGCAGGTTTGAGAACTTTACCCTTGGCAGGAATATCGAGTGGGAAAAAGTGAGGGAAATCTACAAGCTGGGACTACGACATGGGATGGAGCTGGCTTCTATATCCGGGGTGAATGGTGTGTTCGGCGATGGGGATTTTGAGCGGGTCAGGGGCTTTGCTATAGAGAAGGGGCGGGTACCTCCATCTATGATAGCTAAAAACTAATGAAATCAATAAAAAAAGAAATTTAGATAATTTAAAGGGTGTGATCTACATTGAATGGGTGTCAACGAGATGTTGTTCAAGAGTTTGAGTACACCCAAAAAAATGGAGACAACCATGGCCGACAACATGAGCAAATCAGGAAAGTGCCCGGTGATGCACGGAGCCAATACCACCGAAGGCAGCACCAACATGAAATGGTGGCCGAATGCCCTGAATCTGGACATTCTGAGCCAGCACGACACCAAGACTGACCCGATGGGTCAGGCATTTGATTATCGAGCAGAAGTCAAAAAGCTGGACGTTGCAGCCGTTAAAAAAGACCTGACTGACCTCATGACCAGCAGCCAGGACTGGTGGCCGGCGGACTGGGGCCATTACGGCGGCCTGATGATTCGTATGGCATGGCACGCAGCCGGCTCCTACCGTGTGGCTGATGGTCGCGGTGGTGCAGGCACCGGTAACCAGCGTTTTGCACCCCTGAATTCCTGGCCCGACAACGGCAACCTCGACAAGGCCCGTCGTCTGTTGTGGCCGATTAAACAGAAGTATGGCAACAAGCTGAGCTGGGCGGACCTGATCATCTTGGCTGGTAACGTGGCTTATGAATCTATGGGCTTCAAGACCTTCGGCTTCGCCTTCGGTCGTGAAGACATCTGGCACCCCGAAGAAGACATTTACTGGGGTGCAGAAGACGAATGGCTGGCAACCAGCGACAACCCGAAGAGCCGCTACTCCGGCGAGCGGGATCTGGAAAATCCGCTGGCCGCGGTCATGATGGGGCTCATTTATGTGAACCCGGAAGGTGTTGACGGTAATCCTGACCCCCTGAAAACAGCCAAGGATGTAAGAGAAACCTTCGCCCGTATGGCGATGAACGATGAAGAAACCGTTGCATTGACAGCCGGTGGCCACACCGTTGGTAAATGTCACGGTAACGGCAATGCCGACAACCTGGGACCTGATCCCGAAGGTGCAGATATTGAAGAACAGGGTCTTGGCTGGATGAACCACAAGACTCGTGGTGTGGGCGGCCAGGCGGTTACCAGTGGCCTTGAAGGTGCCTGGACAACCAACCCGACCAAGTGGGATAACGGTTATTTTGAGATGCTCCTCGGCCACGAATGGCAACTGACCAAAAGCCCGGCTGGCGCTAACCAGTGGGAGCCGAAAGACATCAAAGAAGAAGACATGCCGGTTGACGTGGATGACCCATCCGTCCGCCGCAAGCCGATGATGACCGATGCCGACATGGCAATGCGTGAAGATCCTGAGTATCGAAAGATCTCCGAGAAATTCCGCGCAGATCCCGCTTATTTCGACGAAGTTTTCGCTCGCGCCTGGTTCAAGCTGACCCACCGGGATATGGGCCCGAAAGCCCGTTATATTGGCCCGGAAGTCCCTGCTGAAGATCTGATCTGGCAGGATCCTGTTCCTGCTGGCAGCACCAACTACGATGTTGACGCTGTTAAAGCGAAGATCGCCGCCAGCGGTCTCAGCGTTAGTGAAATGGTCAGCACGGCCTGGGATAGCGCACGTACCTACCGTGGTTCTGACATGCGAGGTGGTGCCAACGGTGCCCGTATCCGCCTGGCTCCGCAAAAGGACTGGGAAGGCAATGAGCCGCAGCGCCTGGCCAAAGTGCTCGGTGTGCTTGAGGGCATTGCTTCTGAAACCGGTGCCAGTGTTGCTGACGTGATTGTGCTGGCGGGTAACGTAGGTGTTGAGCAGGCTGCAAAAGCTGCTGGCGTAAACGTGACCGTGCCTTTTGCTCCGGGTCGTGGCGATGCCACCGCAGAGCAGACAGACGCCGAGTCCTTCGAATTCCTGGAACCCATCCACGATGCGTTCCGCAACTGGATCAAGAAGGACTACTCGGTGTCTCCCGAGAAGCTGATGCTGGACCGTGCTCAGTTGATGGGACTGACAGCGCCTGAGATGACGGTTCTGCTGGGTGGCATGCGGGTACTGGGTACCAACCACGGCGGCAGTAAAGACGGTGTCTTTACGGACCGTGAAGGCCAGCTGACCAACGACTTCTTCGTGAACCTGACCGACATGAACTACCGTTGGGAGCCGAAGGGCTACAACAAGTACGACATTGTTGAACGCACGTCAGGTAACGCGAAGTTCACAGCTACCCGTGTGGATCTGGTATTTGGTTCCAACTCCATCCTGCGTGCCTACGCTGAGGTGTATGCCCAGAACGACAATAAAGAGAAGTTCGTGAACGACTTTGTTGCGGCCTGGGCGAAGGTGATGAACGCGGATCGGTTCGATCTGGCCTGATACCTTCATAGCGAAAAGAGCGCGGAAATCAGCCCGCGCTCCAAAAGAAAAACGGCGCTTCGAAGTTATCGGAGCGCCGTTTTTTGTTGCCTTTTACCAGGCTGGATCTTATTTAAGGCCGGCGTTGGCGGCCCGGGCGGCGTGCAGCTTTTTGTAGCTCTCGATCAGGCGCAGGTGCCTGTCGAGGCCTTCAAGCTGCATGTTGGTGGGGGTGAGTCCGTGGAAACGAACGCTGCCGTCGACCGAGCCGACCACCGCATCCATGGTGTCTTCACCAAACATGCGGCGGAAGTTGTCAATAAAGTCGTCGAGCTCCAGTTCGTCGTCCAGCGAGACCTCAAGTACAGCTTGCATGGCTTGATAGAACAGGCCGCGAGCTACGGTGTTGTCATTGAACTGCAGGAATGTTTCCACCATCTCCAGCGCTTCTTCGTGCTGTTGCAGCGCCAGGTAGATCAACAGTTTCAGCTCAAGGATGGTGAGCTGACCCCAGATGGTGTTTTCATCGAACTCTACGCCGATCAGCGTGATGATCGTCATGTAATTGTCGATCTGGCTTTCTTCGAGGCGTTCCACCAGTTCGGCCAGTTGCTCGTCGCTTAGACGGTGCAGGTTGAGGATGTCCTCACGGTAGTCCAGGGCCATGTTGGTGTTGTCCCAGATCAGGTCTTCCACCGGGTAAACCTCGGAGTAACCGGGCACCAGAATACGGCATGTCTGGGCACCCAGCTCGTCATGAACGGCAACGTAAACCTCTTTTTCCAGATCACTCAGGATGCCGAATAGCAGCGCGGCTTCTTCGTCGTTGGTGCCAGAGAAGTTCCATTCACAGAACTCATAATCTGATCGCGCACTGAAGAAGCGCCAGGACACCACACCGGTAGAGTCGATGAAATGTTCGACGAAGTTGTTCGGCTCAGACACTGCCAGGCTGTTGAACGTTGGCGGTGGTACGTCGTTCAGGCCTTCGAAGCTGCGGCCTTGCATCAGTTCTGTAAGGCTGCGTTCCAGCGCGACGTGGAAACTCGGGTGAGCACCGAAGGACGCAAATACACCGCCGGTTTTGGGGTTCATCAGAGTGACGCACATGACCGGGAACTGGCCGCCGAGAGAAGCGTCTTTCACCAGCACCGGGAAGCCTTGCGCCTCCAGCGCTTCAATGCCTTCAACGATCTCCGGGTACTTGGCGAGCACTTCCTTCGGAACATCCGGAAGTGTGATTTCTTCTTCGATGATCTGCTTTTTAACCGCCCGCTCGAATATTTCTGACAGGCACTGGACCTGAGCTTCCGCCAGGGTATTCCCCGCGCTCATGCCGTTACTCAGGAACAGGTTCTCGATCAGGTTAGAGGGAAAGTAGACCACCTCGCCGTCAGATTGACGAACATAGGGCAGGGCACAGATACCACGGTCTGCTCGACCGGAATTGGTATCGATGAGGTTGGATCCGGCCAGTTCACCTTCAGGGTTATAAATGGCCATACAGTGGTCATCGAGAATACCGTCTGGCAATTCATCATCGGGCCCGGGCTGGAACCATTTTTCATCCGGATAGTGGACGAATTCTGCGTTGGCAATTTCTTCACCGAAGTACTGGTCGTTGTAGAAGAAGTTGCAGTTCAGGCGTTCAATGAATTCGCCGAGGGCAGAGCACAGGGCGCTTTCTTTTGTGGCACCCTTGCCGTTGGTGAAGCACATGGGCGAGGCGGCATCCCGAATGTGCAGTGACCACACGTGGGGAACAATGTTGCGCCAGGACGCAATCTCGATCTTCATGCCCAGGTCTTCGAGCATTTTCGTCATGTTGGCAATGGTCTGCTCCAGCGGCAGGTCCTTACCTTCGATGAAGGTGCTGGTGCCATCGGGCTCGGCCATCAACAGTGCCTGGGCGTCTGCGTCCAGGTTCTCTACGGTCTCGATTTCAAATTGCGGGCCGGTCTGAACAACTTTTTTAACCGTGCAGCGTTCAATGGAACGCAGAATGCCTTGTCTGTCCTTGTCCGAGATGTCCTCGGGTAACTCGACCTGAATCCGGAAAATCTGGTTGTAGCGATTCTCCGGATCAACAATGTTGTTCTGGGAAAGCCGGATGTTCTCGGTGGGAATGTCCCGCGCCAGGCAGTAAACCCTGACAAAATAGGCTGCACACAGCGCGGAAGATGCCAGGAAGTAATCGAAGGGGCTGGGGGCCGAACCATCACCCTTGTAGCGAATCGGCTGATCGGTGATGACGGTAAAATCGTCAAACTTGGCTTCAAGCCGCAGGTTATCGAGAAAGTTGACGTTGATTTCCATGGAAGAAGCTACCCGGATTGGAGAATTTGGCGAGTCCCGGTGGACTGGAACCCGCCATTATCCAGTTTTTAGGGTGCTTCGTCTTCCAGGTTTCAGTCAGTCTTCTGGAAGGAGAAGAGCTCGTTGCCCTCGTCGTCGTAGAAATACAGTTTAAGTTCCTGAAGTGAATAGGATTGGACTTCGCCCAGATTGCTGTCGAACTGGTCTGGAGTTGCCATATCCGTGCAGAACCTGCGGGTGACGGCTATCTGTCCGAATGCAATGTCACCGAAACCAACGTCCTCGATGGGGCCGAGATAGTTGTTACAGCCATCGAAACCCGAAACCTTCATCTCCTGAAGGTTAATCTCCATTCTCGGCCGTTGCCGCTCGCTACTGAGCTCCAGTTCCTTGCCGTTCATTGTCTCCAGACCCCAGATGTCGTGGAGCCTCTGAGAGTTGCCGAAGGTTGCGCATCCGGTAAGCACAGACGTCAGCACCACAGAGAGTATTGACGCTTGGGCCATGCTTTTCATCTTCATGGACTATTCCTCGCTATTGATGGGGAACAGCATAGCAGTCCGGACCCGGGAAAATGTTAGCGGGACAACAATGTGTCCGTAGATGGATGAGATTTAATACCGGCGTTTGCCGGCAACGGGCAGTCCTTCTATCAACTCTTGTTATTTGATACACATGTGAAGTAAAGTGGTTCACATGTGTAGTAAATGGTGGGGATATGGACAAGCGTTTTTTCTATTTGCTGAACAAAGGGCGCCACAGGGTCTACAAAGTGGCTGACCAACAAAGCGAGTCGAATCTCGGTATTTCCGTTACCCAGATTGGTGCTCTGTTTCTGATCAAGGAGAACGAAGGCTGCTTGCTGAAGGACGTGGCCAAAAACCTCAATCTGAATAACTCGGCACTGACCGGCCTTGCGGCGCGCATGGAGAGTAGGGGGCTGCTGGAACGGCGGCCATGTGATCAGGATAAAAGGGCATCCAGACTTTATTTAACCGATCTGGGGCGCGAAAAGATTCGGCAGGCCAAACCGCTCATTGCTGGTTTGAACGAACGTATGACGGAAGGTTTTGATGAGCAGGAAGTTGCTGTGATTCTCAAATTCCTGAATCACCTGGCCAACGAATTTTAACAGAGGGCTGAAACATGAGTGTTATGGAAACCAGCTTGCAATCCCATCAGCCAGAAGAAATGGTCCTGACAACCGAGGGCGGGCACCTCATTGCGACGCGGTTATTCCGTGTTGAGGCTTCACAGTCTGTGGTGATCATGGCTGGCGCTATGGGTGTTGTTCAGAACTGCTATGAAAAGTTTGCTCGTTTTCTGAATGCACAGGGATTTACGGTGATCACCTTTGATTACTCAGGCATGGGGGCTTCCGTCAGTGGCAAGCTAAAGCATCACACAACGGGCATTACCGACTGGGGGACGGAGGACTGCAGGGAGGTAATAGAATTTGCCCGCCGGAAATTTCCTGACCAACGATTGCAGTGGGTAGGGCATAGTGTTGGCGGACAACTGCTGGGTATGACGCCGAATGTGAACCTGCTGGATAACGCTATAACGGTGGCCTGCGGCAGTGGTTACTGGCGGGAAAACTCACCACCAACCAAACGGATTGCGTGGTTTCTCTGGTATTTTCTCGTACCAGTGACCGTCCCGTTGTGCGGATATTTTCCGGGAAAGCGGTTGAATATAGTGGGCGACCTTCCTCCCAACGTGATGCGGCAGTGGCGTCGTTGGTGCCTTGATCCTGATTACGCCGTAGGTGTTGAAGGGCCTGCTTTGCGTCAGCATTACGCTGATGTAAAAGTGCCTATAACCGCCGTCTCTTTCAGCGATGATGAGATGATGTCTGAACGTAATACCCTCTCTATTCACGGGTTCTACAAAAACGCTCCGATGACGATGATCAGAGTCCGGCCTGAGGACATTGGCGAGGAGCAGGTTGGCCACCTTGGATGGTTCCGTGAACGCTATCGGGACTCTATCTGGAAAAGCATTCTGCTGGGGTTATTGACATAAGGCGCGAACGCCAAGGTACTCAATATCAATTTTGTTCAATAAGCCTGGTTCAGAAAGGGGCAGACTGCGGCGTATCTGTTAAAGGAGCAATACGCTGTGACTCTGTCCCTGATTCTTCCCATGTCTGCCTTTGCACTGGCAGCCTCGATATCCCCCGGTCCGGTTAACCTGATGTGCCTGAGCAGTGGTACACGCTACCCCATATCAAAGGGGCTGATTTTTGTTACCGGAGCAACTCTTGGGTTTATCGCGCTATTCATCGGCGTCGGGCTCGGGCTGTATTCCGTGCTCACGCTGATGCCGGTGCTTGAAACCCTGCTTCGATGGGCCGGTGTGGCCTTCCTGCTGTATCTGAGCTTCAAACTGGCGATGGACAGTGGCGTGCTTCCCGATCGGGATGAGGGTGACGCGCCAGGGTTTGGAACCGGCGCAATGATGCAGTGGTTAAACCCCAAAGCCTGGCTGGCGTCGGCGTCCGGAATAGGTGCCTACACCAGTGCAAACGACTTGAATCAGGTGTTGCTGTTTGCCGGCCTGTACCTGCCAATATGCTGGCTGTCGCTGGCCTGCTGGGTATACGCAGGCGCCTTTCTTCGCCGGCACGTCCGGAAGCCATCCGTGCTGATGACAATAAACCGGACCCTGGCTTCGTTACTGGTGCTCAGTTGTCTCTATCTTCTGTTCGCCTAGGCTGCGCTGGTACTGGTTGGGTGTCGCTGCCATAAGGCGTTTGAACGTGCGGTGGAAGTGGGGCTGGTCGGCAAATCCCGAGTTCTGCGCAACGTCTGCGATAGGCGTGCCATTGCGCAGTTCATCACGTCCGAGCTGGATGCGGCGGTTCACGAGATACGCATGCGGTGTGAGGCCGAAATACTGTTTGAAAGCGCGGATCAGGTGGCCACTGCTATAGCCGGAAAGCTCACAGAGAGTGTCGAGAGAAAGCTCATCCGTAGCATGCTGATCAAGATAACGGGCCAGGTCCATAAGTTGACACGGTGCTGGTTTGATAGCTTCTATAGGTTGTTGGGCCAGGTCGTGCATGAGGTCTGAGAGAAATTCGACAACTTCCGTCTGCTTGTCCAGCAGATCTCGTTCTCCATCCAGCAGGCACTCCGCCATCTGACAGTATCGTTGATACCAAACGGGACCGGAGACGACCGGTGTGGAAATATCGCGCCATCGGGGCTGGTTCAGAAGTCCTGCCCTGTACCTCAGCTGAGTCAGCCAGTCTGTGTCGACATAGAGCATGAAGTAGGCCCAGGGCTGGTTTTCAATGGGATTACAGGCGTGCACCCAGTCTGGGTTCATCAGCACCAGGTCACCTTCCTGAATCCGGTACTGATCATCGCGATAGCGGAAAGTGCTCTTTCCCCCGGTAATGGCGCCTATAGACCATTGCGTGTGGCTGTGGAGAGCATAGCAGACCTTGCGGCCATCACTGACCTTTCTAAGTTCCACGTGGGGCATTCGTTCATCGCGCCAGAATATTGGCTTGGCCAGATCGCTCATTCAGTTCTCCGAAAGTGCCAGTTCATTCCGCCGAGCAGG
This sequence comes from Marinobacter salinexigens, assembly GCF_008370345.1. Lineage (GTDB taxonomy): Bacteria > Pseudomonadota > Gammaproteobacteria > Pseudomonadales > Oleiphilaceae > Marinobacter > Marinobacter salinexigens. The sequence goes on from NZ_VTUU01000004.1 coordinate 175,469, forward strand.
CCGATGGTTTTCATGTTCGCTCCGAAAGGAAATGGCCCGAAGAGCTTCGGGCCATTTCAGGTTAATTGTCAACGAATGGCTGAGCGGCAATGGATGCTATAGCAAATTCTGCCGGAGGTATGCCTCCAATCCATTCCTCCACGATGTCGGGCAATGGCACCTGCAGCGCGACAAAGAGGATACGCTCGTGCTCAATATGCTCGAAGGTAAAGGGCGCTGTAAAGCTGGTCATATGACGGAGAATCCGTAAAACATACTGGCCACCCTGAGGAATGTTGTACTGCGATCTGATTTCTTCGAGAACGTCCTCTATGTCGACAAGGTTGCGCAGGATGGGATTGGAATCAAAAAGTTTGGAGATGAACATGTCCAGCTGGCCGCCAATAAGGCTGACCTCTGCTGAGTGCCAGTCTTGCTCAACTGTTGCCATGGGAGCATGGTCGAGGGTTAGTTCAAGCCAGTCTGTCCAATCGTCTCTTTGGGATTTTGCCAGAGCAACTGCCTTGATGAGATTACCGCGCAGCGAACCTTTGATCAGCGGTCCGTTTTTGGGAGTGCCATTAACGTCATAAATCCCGTAGGCCTCAAAGTCGACTTCACCGTAGCGTCCCAGATTGAACACGTCTTTCACGCTCGTGGGTATACTCAGATCCGGGCCGGTATCGTCTTTCGGATAGAGCAGCCGCATACGCCAGTCTTTTGTCGGTTGCTTCCAGTATGGTGCGGCGGCATCTACCTGGCGTAATTCCGGGTACACGGATAGCTGGATGACCACGCCCCGGTCGTATGGGTTTTCCGCCGGCAGCGTATCTGGTATCGGGTATCCATTGTCCCTCAGATAACTCGCAAGAGATCTTGCTTCTCCAACAGGTTGTATCCGGAAGGTAGAAAACTCAGTACCGTCAATCTGAACATCGGGAATACCTTTCTCCCGAATACCGTCGAGAGCAGAGCGAGCTCGCTTCCAGGCCAACTCCTTGTTAAAAGCGGCTGACCCCGTGGTGCTTGTGTAGGCTTCGGTTTTATAGGTGCCGAGACTGGGATCCTCCGTCATCAGGTGGCTCGCGGCACGCAGGCCTTCTTCGTGACCGGGTTTGAGCTTGCTGGATTCAACAGCAAAGTTCAGCAGAACCAACTCCCAAACGCCCGGCCTTTTCTCCTCAAGGAAGTACAAAGGCGCCTGCGCTTCCAGTCGCCGTTGTTCGTCGAGCTCGGCGGCTGTCGGTTCTTTTTTCTGGGGCGGCTTGTTCTGATCATCTCCGCTGTCTGTTGGTTCCGGCTTTTTGACCGTGACTGTACGGGAGCCATCGGTATCCTGTTCAGTTATGGTGACGTCCCGGTTATTGCCGAAATCATCAATGATGGACTTGGCTCTGTCTGAGACACCTTTCGCCGTTTTCTGGCCCATCTGTTCGGCTTCTTTACGCAGAGCGGCTTCGCCATCCGACTTGGATATGGAGCCGTTTTTGACCGCCCGGTCTACGGCTGCGCGTTTCTTATCGAAGTTCTTCCCGGCGTCACGTTCTGCCTGCAGTTCCGCCAAACGTGCCTGAAGTGCAAATCCCCCAAACTGTCCCGCCAGGTTTGCCGCAGAGTTGAGTGCGCCCAGCGCATTCTTCTGAGTTCCTTCGAGCCCCGCCATGTCACGGAATGCGCTGTTACTTCCGAGGGTGCTCAGGATATCTCCAAAACCTTGCGGAGCCGGCGCTGCAGGTGCGTTCTGAAGATTAATGATGGAGTCGGGCATGTCTGTCGGAGTCGTGTTCTGAGGCTGGCTCCGACGGGAGTCAAAGAAGTTGCTGGGGAACTCGGCGAGGGCAGGGTCGTCATCGTTGAGTACCCAGTCTGTTGAACCCTCATGCTCCTCACAAGCTTCGCACTGGTCCATGATGGCCTGGGCATAAAGGCCATCTGTAGGCAGGCTGACACGCATGGGTGTCGAAGGCGCGCCTTCGCCTTTGTAGTATTTAAATGCATCCTCATAACTTTTATGGCCATTTACCCCAAGGAAAGCGCCGGCCGCAACTCGGAATACGAGCGCATTTCCAAGAATGGCAATGGGCTCCCGTTCGACGACGGAAGCTATGGAGCGGCGATCACTGGTCGAAATCGCAAAGCCATCAAGCAGCATGTAGAGCTCATCCCGGTCCATCGTCCACCAGAGCACCTTGTGGTAGTAATGAAGGTTGTCATTCACGTGGTCCAGGATTTTGTCGATGGCTTCCTCGGCTTTACGTCTTGGGTTCTGGTTTTCCCAGTGCGATGCAGTGAAGCTGAGGGTGGCACTTTCGGTTGGCGCGGGTCGGGTAGATTCGTCATCATCCCAGGCCGGAGGGGAGATGAGATCATCTGTACCGCCGGAAGAGTTCACGCGGCGGTGATAATGGTCGGTATGAAATTCAACGTTTGCGTCGGTTACGTTGGCTACCGAGCCCTTGGGCAGGTGTTCAGTTGCGGAAAGAATGAGAGTTTCAATACTCTCACGACGGGCGTCCTGCAGGGCTGCTGCCGGCACGGTGAAGTCCACTCGCACCGTGCGATTGAATCCGTATTCCCCGACCAACGTAAAATCCGCGCCTTGCAGGGGGCCAGATGATGCGCTGACCGTTAGCCTGTCGACCCATCGGCGAGCCATGGCCGGAGCGATTTCACGTTGGAAATACGTGTCCCTCTGGGACGCCGTGTAGCTTCGGATTCTCGCCACAATTTGCCCTACCGGGATTGGCAGAATGCTTGCGTATGTTTGCCAGACTTTGGTGGTAACACGCTCGCCTACCGCACCGTCTTCTTTGAGCTGGTCGTCGATTTCATCCGACATCACTTCGTCTCTTGGACGCTCGATACCAAGTTTGATGTAGATGGAACCGGACAGACTCACCAGGTACTGAGACTTCCTTGGCCCATCGGGGGGGAGTTCTACACCCGCCCAACTGCGGGCAATTTCATCGGAATATTTTAGTGCCCAACGGAGTTCTGGCTTCAGCAGGTAGCGCTCAAAAATATCCTGCCAACGGGCGATTCGGGCCAGGGTAAACGGGCGTATGGAGAAAGGAACAAACAGACATTCCCTGACGCCTGCCAACACCGTGTCCACGCGCATGTGACGCAGAATTTCATGATAGATTACGGTGAGGGAGTGGCAGTAATTGGGGTTTCGCACCACCTCTGAGACACCCTCAATGGATTCGTCCTGGCTGACTTCGTTGACCACCGTGCTTTCAAACTGACGCAGAGAATCACCGAACTGGCGAACGGCATCCCGCAGGCTTTGTTCTTCAGCCGCTGCCACGCTGCGCCCACCCTGTTGCCAACTGCTTGAACTCGCCCTGCCGTGGGCGGCGCCGCCACCGATAACCACGGGGCCCATGGCAAACCCGATACCTCCGGCAACGCCCGTAGTCTGTGACTTGCTGCCGCCTTTGCTCCATTCATTGAGGTTGGAACGCACCGCGTCGTTGTAATCCCTTTCCCTTAGTGTGGTTTGTGCCACCTCTTCACCGAACTCTGTACGCTCCCGGCGAACGCTTTGTTCCCGCCTGCGCCAATCCAGTTTGACAATTCGGCGGGTCTGCCGGGGAGCCAGCGTGAGAGTGTGTGCAACATCCCCAAGGGAATAACCGTTAGAGCGCCACTGCACGCGCCACTCCATAATGTGGCCGCCGGCGACTGACAATGCCTGGTACTGGGTTGAATCGCCATCCCAGTCGATTGGATTGTCAGGACCTACGGGCTGGCGACGGTTTCGCCAGGGAAGCTTCGGGAACGGCAGGAAATCGACTGCGGACGACGGTGGCCTGAGAATCGAGCTGTCTCTGGGAATGAAGCGGTTGAGGCCGGAACCGAGATTGGTAATTGTGGGCACAGGAGAAACAACGTTGCCACCTCCAACCGGGCTGGCCACCATAGCATTCATCGCAACCATGGGCTGAATCATATCTTTGGGGTGTAGCAACCCGCTGTAATCAGGCCTGTTGTTGGAGGTGGACTCTATCTCGGGCTGCTCCACGCGGAAAACCGTGTGGAAACGCCTTTCCCCGAGAATTCTGGCGGGGTTGCTGAACGGTTTGCAGAAAGAACCTGGATCATCGCTGAACAGGTCCGGTTCATTCAGAAGGCTGCCTTCGTCAACATCGAGCGGAGGATTCGTCGATCCGGAAGTGGAATCCGATGGTGTGCCGTCAGTCACTGCGGGCTCGTCGTCTTGCCAGGGGAGCAGGATTCTCAGATCGTGCTGGGGCACCCTGAGTTCTGCATCTTCACGGTAGCCAATGAGCAGTTCGGGGCCGTTAAGCATCCAGACCCAGCCGGGGGCCTCTGTTCGGGGATGAAACGGCCGACGGATCTGGAAGCTGCCATCGAACTTGAGGTCGGCAGCGGTCAAAGAAAGGGCGCCAAGCTGACCGGCAGTGGTGGCATCCAGAGGAACCTGTTTCGCGTTTGTCTGCAGTGCGGCACCATCCGCAAGGCCAAGCAGGGCTTTCAGAGCGTTTTGCTTTGCTGCCGTATCAACCAGATCGACGCTCAGGGCATAGCCGTCAAAACGTTGCTCCGGCTTGCCTAGCCGGATGAATCGTCCTGACCTGACCAGGGCCGGCTGTTCATCGGGTTCGAGACGTGTCAGCGCTTGCTTTATGGTCGCTGCCGGTATGGCAAGTACCACCGCCTCGTCATTCGCTGCCGCCGCGGTGTTGACCGAACCAAGGTCTGCAATCTCCAGGCCTTGCCGGTTTTCCAGAATGGCGGAGACCGGCTTATCCAGGGCGACAGGTTCTATTCGTGCCTCAGCCCGTGCGTTGCGATCAAGGCGCACGAGTTCGCTGCCGGGGTGGGTAATGGGTTCGCCTTCGTCATCTTTTCCGGGGATTTCGTAGGACAACCGTACCTGTAAGGTTTCGGCTTCCACGCTGTCGACGCTTTCCTTGGGTTCGATTCTCAGCTTGAGGAAATCTGGCATGATGGGGGCCCTTCTTGTCGCTATTGCATCCGTGTCTTGATTACCCGCGGGGCAGACTCTTCAGACAATACAACCGGGCCCGGACAGATCGCGCAGTCACAAAGGGCGAGACAACTTCATCATTTCAGGACTTCACTGCACACTTTTACGCGTGGTAGCGATTTCGTCAGGCGTCCGCGTGTACCTGCTATGTGTATGATTGCGCGACGGTACTCATTGGGACGTCTGCAGATTGAGGATTGTGGGTGATACCGCTTTTGTAAAGTATGAACGGGGATTTTCTCTTTGGATCTGTAGGGTATGGCTAGGGAAATCAGGACCCAGAGAGCTTCAATTGCGTTCCTTTAACACTGAATAGATGCGTTCCACCTGAGGAGCAGCAGAATCATTCCCGTTGCCTTCAAGCCAGTCTTCCAGTAATTCCAGCACACGCTTTTCGTCGTTACTGCGAAGGCTTGGCCAGAAAACGTAGGGGATGACGTCGGGGTTACGGATATAGAAAAGTGCGGCGTCCTCTGGTTTATCTGAATCACCGCGAAGGCCGACAATAAAGCGCAGCCCTTCGGAATCCACCAGGGTAATAACCAATGATTTTTCAGACGCCAGATCCCGAACTTCCTCAACGGTAACAGGGGAATCCAGGCCCGGAACTGAGGTAATGTAATACTGAATACCTAGAAACCCCAGCAGGACAACAAGCAATCCTGCCAGGGCGAACGATTTGATCATCAATAAAGCACCTTAAGCCGCAGAGCAGAAGGCACTAGATCTCCTTCAGCTTTACGTAAATTTCCATCTCAACGAACCCATCTGAGCGCGCATCGTTCAGATAGCGTTCCATCATCGGATAGTTATCCGGCTCGAAGCCGCTATCGGGAAGCCAGTCTGAGTAAATGCTCAGTTGGGCGTTGAGGGTTTCCTCTACAGGGCCCTTATAGTACAGCACTGCGTACTTTCCGTTGGGAATTTCAGACAACTCGAATGGTGCATTCACCAACGTTTCTTCCCCAATCACGATAGCTGCCGTGTAGCGGCACTTATCGATCGGAGTCACCGCGGGGTTATCAAAGGCCAGGGCGAATCGCTGCTGATTACCGGGCATGATGCCATGGTTACTTGCCCAGGAAATCAATTTATCCCAGGCGGCATAGATTCCTTCCGGCTCGTAGCCTCTTTCAGAGGCGAGAGTGCAAACCCGTTTGCGTTCCAGTTCTCTTACTTCAATTTTCATGTTTGTATCCTTGAAAGTCTTTCGGTTCATCACGTCATTTGTGATGGAAGAAGGATACAAATCAGAAGGTTGGAACTCTTTTCCATACTTGCTAAAGAGTTTTCCAATCTTGCTGTCTTTGACTTTGTCCGGATTCCGGAGCTCCGACGGGCTATACCCGAAGTGGAGCTTCACGGCCTTGGAAAAGTTGGCGCTTGATGAAAATCCGAGGTCCAGCGCAACCTGGGTAACGGGCATGTCCGGATTGAACACGAGCTGGTTTACCGCTCTCTCCAGCCGGCGCCGGGCGATGAAGTCGTTGACTGTCTCACCCATGATTCCCGTAAAAATCCGGTGGAAGTGGTAGGGGGAGAAATGGCTGACTTCCGCAACGTCTGCGAGCGTAATCCGGGAGTTGAGATTGCTTTCGATGTATTGAATGACTGTATCGATGCGGGTTTTGTAGGTTTTGTTCATGCTCTCCGAGCCTATCAAAGTCGTTTGCATCCGTGCTGAGCGCAACTCAGAATATACCAATAATTGGTACTAACGAGGTGTCAACATGCAAAAGAATACGAGCATCGCTCTGGGCCAACACTTCGATTCTTTCATCGCCGAACAGCTCAGGACTGGTCGATATAGTTCTACGAGTGAAGTGGTGCGCGCAGGATTGCGCCTGCTTGAAGAGTCTGAGACCCGCTTGAACACCCTCAGGAAGTTATTGAAGGAGGGGGAGGGTAGTGGCTTTGAAGACTACTCCTACGATGAATTCATTAAAGAACTGGATAACGAATAACACCGATGCGCATGTTCAAGCTTTCCGGGAAGGCTAAAGCTGATCTCGTTAAGTGTGATCATCTTTGACTATATCAGGGGGACTTGGGAACGCGATCGATTCCACGTCCGCTACGAAAAATGGGAAATAGTCTTCTGTTCCAAAGTGGTTGCCTGCCTCCACATGAGTAGGCAATTGGAATCCATTAAATAACCGGAACGAGGACAGGGAGGCCCCAAAGGGCTGGAGCTTATATTTCTTTTCCGGGTTGGCGTTGCTCCATCTCTGGAAACAGATTTGGATTGGTTGCCCGTTTGGTGCCAAAGTGAGGTCTACGGCTTGGGTGAGATTCCCATGGCTGACGGTGACGCGAGCGCAATCATTATTCACTATGCTCCATTCGATACCCGGCCCGGGCAGTAGGGCTGCCGGTGACCAGATCACCGCTTCAGCGACGTACCGGCCAAATGCCGATCGGGCATGATCCATGTTGCCCCCCATACGAGCCACTGGCAGTAGCCCCATCAGCCAGAAACGCGTCCAGGATTCGCTGTCAGATCCTGACAGCCTCAAAGCGCCTTTTCGGGCACTCATTTTCCAGACAAATCCGGCCGGCAACGCCAGAACCTGCGTAGCCTTCATATCGGAATAGTTAGGCTGTTCTTTTGAGCCCATACCAAACTTTCCTGTCATGGAGATGTCGGCCACCGTGTAAAGCGTGGTGCCGGGGGCGATGGTGTACTGGAAGAAACGCCGGGCAGGCTCCGGGAGGGCTGACACTGTTTCGCTTTGAAAGCGTCCAGGCTCTACAGGCTGCAGAGAATGTAGATTATCCATGGCCTTGCGATCAGCGCAGTGGTCGATTCGGCGCCAGGTCCATAGCGCCACTACGAATAAAACGACAGTGATTGCAATTGTATATAGAGGCATCGAAATCTAATACCGCTTATCGACGTGGCCAGGTTATCCCTGGCCACGACACGCGGCCCGCTGTTTATCACTCAAGATCAATAACGACCTTTTCGATCTTACCGTTGAATGGGAAGGGTCCTTTGCCGTGGTAAGCCAGGGATACCGAGGACCCGAGGTCCATGCCAATATCGAGGGTTTCCGTAGCTGAGTATCGGACCGGCGGCACCTTCTCGATTTTTCCAGTAGCGACCTCCTGCCCATTCACCAGCAGCTTCGCGGTGCCTCCCATCGGAGCTTTGCCTTGTTGGGTATAATTCATGGTCAGTGTGACCTTGCCCTCCGGCAGGGTTTTGTCAGACCGGACCCTGTAACGTTCTTTGCCGAAGAAGTTAACCTCATAGACTGGCTTGCCATCCATGACATACAGCGTATAGCCAGCACTTAACCCACCGTTCGCCACCAGGACCCCGTTGGCATTTTGCTCCGGTGATTCAAGGTTCACGGTAATTGTGTGGCTGCGCGCGTAGGCGGGTGGAGCACTGCCTTCCGGAATTCGCTTGGCTCCCGGTGTGTACTCGAAGTGTGTTTTCCCTCGGGTAACACTGGGCCTTTCGGGGTTCTGGCCGCGCTCTACAAACCGGTCATCCAACGGATATACGCTGTATTTTTTGGCCTCGGCATCGAAGATGTCTTTTAGCTCGTCAAGCTTCTCGGGATACTCCTTCGCCAAATCAACGGCTTCAGAAAAATCTTCTTCGATGTTATAGAGTTCCCAGGTACTGTTCCCAAAGCCGGTCGATCCAGAAAGCTCCCAGGGCACGCCATGGAAAGAAGCGGCCACCCAGCCATCGTGGTAAATGGCCCGATGCCCACCGGTTTCAAAATACTGAGTGGTTCTGTGACTCGGTGAGTCGGCATCCTCAAACGTATAGAGCATGCTTGTGCCGGCGATGGGCACCTGATCAACACCGTTGACTGTTTTCGGCTCCGGTAGGTGGGCGGCCTCAAGAATAGTCGGGACAACATCGATCACGTGATGGAACTGGGTTCGAATTGAACCTGTATCCTTAATCTGTGCAGGCCAGGAAATCACCATACCGTTGCGTGTGCCGCCGAAATGAGAAGGTACACGCTTCATCCACTGGAATGGAGAGGAACCGGCCCAGGCCCAGCCAACCGGAAAATGGTTTTCATGCAGCGGCCCGCCAATTTCGTCTATCTTGGGGAGCTGGCCCTCCACGGTATCCGGTACGCCATTCTGGGTCATTATGTTGTTGAGTGTACCGGTGGGACTGCCTTCCGCACTGGGGCCGTTGTCTCCGGCGATGTAGATCACCAGGGTGTTGTCCCCGTCTGGCAGGGCCCTTACCGCATCCAGCATACGGCCAATGTGGTGGTCGGTATGAGCAGCAAAGCCAGCGAAGGCCTCCTGGTGTTTCGCATACAACGTCTTGGCATCATCTGAGAGAGAATCCCACGCTTCAATCTCTTTGGGTCTTGGGGTCAGGCGGGTGTTCTGGGGAACCACTCCCAGCCCTTTCTGGCGCTCCAGGGTCTCCTCGCGAACCTTGTCCCAGCCCTGATCAAACTGGCCATCGAACCTGTCTATCCACTCCTGGGGCGCATGCAGAGGCGCGTGGGTTGCACCGGGTGCGAAGTACACGAAAAAGGGCTTGTCGGGCGCGATGGATTGCTGCTGATTAATCCACGCAATTGCGTCGTCGGCCAGATCTTCCGTCAGATGATATCCTTCGTCCGGTGTTTTTTCCGGTTCGACAGGAGTTGTATTGCGGAACAACTGGGGCTCCCATTGGCTGGTTTCGCCGCCCTGAAAACCGTAGAAATATTCAAATCCGAGACCGGTTGGCCAGTGATCGAATGGACCGATCGGGCTGGTTTCCCAGTCGGGAGTGTTGTGCCATTTGCCGAAGGCCGCTGTGTTGTAGCCATTGTCTTTCAGAATTTCTGCAATACTCGCGGTCTCGCTCGACCAGATACTGTGATAACCCGGATAGCCCGTAGAGAGTTCTGTAATAGTCCCGAACCCGACCTGATGATGATTCCGACCGGTGAGCAGGGCTGAGCGGGTGGGAGAGCATATGGCCGTTGTGTGGAAGGTGTTGTAGCGCAAACCCTCTTCGGCCAGGCGATCAAGGTTTGGAGTCGGCACCGGGCCACCGAATGTTCCCGGATGTCCGAAACCGAAGTCATCAATCAGCACCACTACAACGTTAGGCGCGCCATCGGGCGGGGTAACCGGCTGAGGATAATCCTGTGTGGAGTTTTCAAAGGTCTCGCTGATGTTGCCTTTGAACTCAGGTGATTTAATGGGGAGTACTGTGCGGTCTATTTCCTGTTCGGATGCCAGAGCCATGGTGCTGGCAAGACACACGGGAATGATAGCTGAAAGGCAGAAAACCCGTTTCATCGTCCTTTTCTCCTTGTTCGCATTCACTTGCGGTTGCGGTTTCACAGCTTAAAACAATATGCACAATGTATGTTATACAGCGTCGGAGGAGCGTTGTAACCTTTCTTTATAGTTCATCCCCAGCGGGCTGCCTCTTCGGCATTGCCGTCTTACAAAAGGCAAATTTTGTTCTTTGGAGTGCGCATGGTTATATTCCTTCTGCAATCTTAATAGCGCACTTCGCCGACTTTATAGACCCGATCAGGCTCGCCAAACACTTCCGTAATTTGATCGAAAGTCAGCGGCAGCGGGTAATAGTGCAATTGGTCAGGGCTAACAATTACCGGAGAGGCGCGTCCAGCCGCGCAATGGGAACAAGCGCCGACCGAGAGAAGTATGCCGTCACGAAAGCGAATCGAAAATCCTCCCCCCGAATAGCCGTCGTCTTCTTCGGCTCTGCGCCTCAAGGCTTCTGGCCATTCAGTTGGTGGTACAAACGGGGGCAAATAGCTCGCAACAATTTCCGGGCCCAGCTGTGAAAGGGGGATGGATTCCGTATCGGGGGCTAACTGCAAGCGGGCTTCTAGAATATGATCGTCGGTTGCTTTTGTGAGATCGATGGAAATCAGGTAGTACAACGGTTCAGGCGAATCCCCAAGAACCTCGCCAAAGGCAACAAGTGCACCCCGTTCAAAGCGTGATACGTTGGCACAGCCAGCTACAAGGGCAGCTAAGAGCAGGGTAATCAATATACGACCCATAAAACCGCCCCAACGTAGTCAGACGTTTACCTGCCTTCCCAACAGACCATCCGTGGCAGGCTGATCCAAGGGTTTACCCTGGTCACATTTCACACAGTTTAGCTCATGGCCGATCATACCGGATCTGCCAGCTTCGCTCTGAGTCCAGGGTCGGTTGGTCCATGGCGGGTCATGCCGAACATGCTGGTAGTGCCCACATGCCAGTTCTGCTACCCAGTGGTTTTCTTCATCTTTGTGGAAGCCTGAGATTGGTTGCATCATTTCATACAAGGCCCCGTTATGTGCTGCGCGGTGCAAACATGATAATGGCCATACCCAATAAAGCGACGGCTGAGCCAGCTAAGTCCCACACAGTTGGGCGGATGCCATCCACTGCCCAAAGCCAGATGATTGCCATAAAAATATAAACGCCACCATACGCCGCATAGACTCGGCCAGCCGCGGTAGGATGTAATGACAACAGCCAGGCAAACAGTGCAAGACTCAGTGCACCGGGCAGTAGCAGCCAGATCGTTTTGCCCTCTCGAAGCCAGAGGTAAGGCAAATAACAGCCGACAATTTCCGCTAATGCGGTAACGACGAAAAGGCCAACGGTTTTCAGTTCGGGCAAAACGATTTACTCCTTGGTTGTAGCCGGAACGAACTTGAATGACGCATTCACCGATTTTAAAGGATGGCTACACAGCGCCTGCTATCAGTCACTGGTTATGTGATGGTAGCTCAATCCGGCAAGCCCTCGAACTTCGGCACTTCCCCTAGTTTTCCCTCCCAAGTAGCTTTGCTGGAAGAAAAGATATGAGCGGTGGGCAACACGGAGATCTCAGTGTCCAGACACCCTGCAGGAACGACGAGAAGACCTGTAATCTGAGTGTTTGGCAATGCGGAACCACACAACTTACAAAAGCTTTTGTTATGACGAGTGCCGGGGAGCGTAAAGGTAGTCACAGCATCTGCACCCGACTGCCAGACCAATTTAGCTGAACGCGAGAATAAATTTGCAGCATGGGCCGATCCTGTATCCTTTTGGCAATGCTGACAATGACACAGGTAAAAACTGTCGAAGGCCCCGTGTACCTCAAACCTCACAGTGCCACACAGGCAAGAACCACAGTGATCAGTCATCGGATTTCCTTCTATGTCCTGCAGGGGATGCACAAATAACAACGCGCAATCACGAAGCAGTCAAGCGAATACAGATCAGCTCCAATCTCGCTGAGCCGAAAACAAAAAAAGGCCCGAAGCGTTAACCTCGGGCCTTTCCTTTAACTCACCACTGAGTCACCTCAACCGCACTTGCTGTCGCCGCAGGAGAGGCAGGTGGCGCAGCCGTCCATCACGATCACCGCCTTGGTGTTGCACTTGCCGCACATGGTGGCGTTGGCGGGGTAGTCGTTGCTGGTGTCGTCGTTGGTCGCCGTGCTCTGGCTGGCTTCGAATTCAGCGCGCTTTTCCGCGAGGATGCGCTTGGTGGTTTCGCTGAGTTCGTCGTTTTCCAGCAGGCCGATGGCCTTCAGGTGCTTCTCGATCACGGCGCCGATTTCAGCTACCAGAGACGGCATGAACACGCCGCCTTTCTTGAAGTAGCCGCCGTTCGGGTCGTACACAGAGCGAAGCTCTTCCACCAGGAAGGTCACGTCGCCACCCTTGCGGAATACCGCAGAGATAACGCGGGTGAGGGCGATAACCCACTGGAAGTGCTCCATGGACTTGGAGTTGATGAACACTTCGTACGGCTGCCGGCTCTCGTGGTCGGTGTCTTCATTGAGCAGGATGTCGTTGATGGTGATGTACATCGCGTGCTCAGCCACCGGCGGCTTGATCTTGTAGGTGGTACCCAGCAGGAAATCCGGCCGTTCGATGTTTTCGTTCATCTCAACGGGCTTGGTTTCTGCGTGTACCGGCGCCTGGTGTTCGGTTGCGTCTGCGTCGGCTTTCTTAACGCGGTAGCCGACGATCTGGTTGGTAATTTTGACTGTCATGTTCGTTGTCCTATGTCGGTTCCCGGATCAGTACTTGCCGTAAGTGCCTTCTTTAAGCGCATCAAACAGGTTGGCGGCAGTGTGGATTTCACCGTCGTATTCTACCTGTTCGTTACCACGCAGCGTCACTTTGCTGCCATCGTCCAGGGTGAACTCGTACATGGTGTTCTCAAGGTCTTTCTCTTTAACCAGAACGCCCTGGAAGGCTTCCGGGTTAAAGCGGAAGGTGGTGCAGCCCTTCAGGCCTTTGTCATAGGCGTAGAGGTAAATGCCCTTGAATTCCTGGTATGCGAAGTCTGTAGGAACATTCGCTGTTTTGGAAATCGAGGAATCTACCCATTTCTGAGCGGCGGCCTGGATGTCCACGTGCTGCTGTGGGGTTACGTCATCCGAGGTGGTGAAGTAAGCCGGCAGCTTTTTGTCTGCGTCATCGGAGAACGGCATCGCAGCAGCGTTCACCAACTGACGGTAGGCCAGAAGTTCGAAGGAGAATACGTCAACCTTCTCTTTGGTTTTGCGACCTTCCCGGATGATGTTACGGGCATAGTGGTGCGAGAAACTCGGCTCAATACCGTTACTGGCGTTGTTGGCCAGCGACAGGCTGATAGTACCGGTCGGCGCGATGGAGGTATGGTGGGTAAAGCGGCCACCTTTCTCGGCCAGTTGTTTAACCAGCTCCGGCTCTACCTTGGCGATTTCCTGCATGTAGCGGCTGTATTTCGCGTGCAGCAGTTTGCCTTTCAGTACGTCGCCGATTTTGTAGCCGTCTTCGGCCAGTTCCGGGCGCTTGGCCATCATCTTCGGAGTGATTTCGAAGTCTTCGTCCATCACCGGGGCAACGCCTTTCTCGTCCGCCAGGGAGAGGGACTGGCGCCAGCCTTCCACGGCCATCTCACGAACCACTTCTTCGGTAAAGGCTACAGACTCGTCCGAACCGTAAGGCATTCGCAGCATGGCAAGGGTGGAACCCAGGCCGAGGATGCCCATGCCGTGGCGGCGCTTGTGGGTGATCTCGTGGCGCTGCTCAGGCAGCGGCAGGCCGTTGATCTCTACTACGTTGTCCAGCATGCGGGTGAAGATGCCCACAACCTTGCGGTACTTCTCGTAGTTGAAACTGGCCTTCTCGGTGAACGGGTAGTCCACAAATTTGGTTAGGTTCACGGAGCCCAGCAGGCAGCTGCCGTAAGGGGGCAGGGGCTGCTCGCCACAGGGGTTGGTGGCGCGGATGTCTTCGCAGAACCAGTTGTTGTTCATCTGGTTGACCTTGTCGATCAGGATGAACCCCGGCTCGGCGTAGTCGTAGGTGCTGGTCATGATGGTGTCCCAGATGAACTGGGCTTTCACCGTTTTGTAGATACGGCAGGCCACTTTGCCTTCGTCGTTTACAACGTAGCCATCCAGAACCGGGAAGTCGCGGTACAGGAACTGGGAAGCGTCGGCCAGATCCAGACCTTCTTCGTCGGCTTCCTTCTGGGTAACGGGGAAGGAGAGGTGCCAGTCGTCGCCGTTGCGAACGGCTTCGATGAAGTCTTCAGTGATCAGCAGGGACAGGTTGAACTGGCGCAGGCGGCCATCTTCACGCTTGGCCTGGATGAATTCGATGATGTCCGGGTGGTGAATGTCGAACGTAGCCATCTGGGCACCGCGGCGACCACCGGCGGAAGACACGGTGAAGCACATGCGGTCGAAGATATCCATAAAGGACAGCGGGCCGGATGTGGTGGCGCCGGCGCCGGCAACGTAGGCACCACGAGGGCGCAGGGTGGAGAATTCATAACCGATACCACAGCCGGCCTTGAGGGTCAGGCCTGCTTCGTGGTTTTTCTCCAGGATGTCGTTCATGGAGTCGTGAACGGTACCCGATACGGTGCAGTTGATGGTGGAGGTGGCAGGCTTGTGGGCTTCTGCACCGGCGTTGGAAGTGATACGGCCAGCAGGGATGGCGCCGTTCTGCAACGCCCAGATAAAGTCCTTCATGTGCTTGGTGCGCACGGACTTGTTTTCTACTTCCGCGAGGGCCTTGGCCACGCGCTCGTAGGTGGCGTTGATGTCTTTATCTACGGGCTCGCCGGTCTTGGTTTTCAGCTGATATTTGCTGTTCCAGATGTCTAGCGAAGCTTCCTGCATCGGAATCGTTGTGATCACTGCCTGTGCCTTAGCGTTCATTGCCACCCTCGGTCTTCCCAGTATGTACTGATTTGACAGCACTGTCCTTTGGACAGTCTGTACCCCTTCTGATTCGTGTTTTTGCCAGACTATCCGATTGTTCGTACGAAACCACTAGATATGGTGGTCGTAATGTGCCGCGAGGCATACGAAACGGAGTCTGTTTTTGCTTTGGATCTTGTTGTAGGCCTGGCTTTGGCCATTTGCCCCATAGCCTGAGAGCTATGCGGTCTGGAAGTCTTTGGCCCTATATGTGGGCTTGTTTTTCGGAAAGTATAACAGGATATAGTGTTCTGTGAATAAGAACGGAACTATTGAAGAAGAGGATGCCGCAAAGAAAATCAATCAAACTGGACTTGCATCCCTGCAAGATGGCGCCGTTGGCGGGTTTGCGGTCACATAGGCGCTTGCCACTATATATTGTGGTTAAAAAATGGTCTCCCGGGCGGGTGGTGTTGGCCTGGGCCGATTTGTGACTTCTGCACGTACCCGCAGACAACGTGTCGCTAAAGTATGAGCGTGGCGTCGGAGTCTGCAGTGGCCCACAGGAAGTGATAACCACTATAAAAGGAATAAAAAATGAAAGGCCTGAAACCTTCCTTGCTAGCGCTGTGCGTTGCAGGTGCGCCACCTGTTGCCATGGCGGAGATTCAGTTGCTGGATGATGCTTCGATGGGAAACATTACCGGTCAGGCGGGTGTCACCATTGAGCTGGAGACCCGGGTAAATATTGATCGTTTTATCTATACCGACGAAGGCTCACTGGAAGTGAATGATATCTTCGTGGGTGGCGGTAACCGAAACGACTATTTCTCCGAGATGGGATTCAACCTGACGGGCGCTGCGCCGTCGGAGTTGCTGGATAATGTGCGGATCAATATCGACATTGCTCAGGATGGTGATGCGATCATCAATATTCTCCCGATGACCTTCGGGGCAGTGGATCTGACCGTGGCAACCGGAGCGTGGAACCTGACCAGCGCGGTCTCCGCCGACAGCACCACCATTCTGGATAACTTCCGGATGGATGCCCTGATTGGCTCAGGCACGATACGGGTGGATACTGCGACAGACAAACTGAACTTCAAGACCAACCTGGCCATTGATGACATGGATTTTGATGTGCCTTTCCTGGCCATCGGCATCCAGGATTTCCAGTTGACCGGTGCGAATTACGACTTGCAGGCGCCTCAGCCGCTGGATCTGTTTGCCAGTGTTGATATGGACATCTACAAAGCGCCCAATAATGCGGGTGTGGAGAGCCTTGCGGTGGATCTGAACACCTTTGAGGCGGATATACGGGTGGGTGGTGTGATTGTGGGTGGTGCATCCATCGGTTCGATCGCCATGGATAACCTGGCGATCACCAATACGGCGATGCGCATATATGGTCATTAACCACTGTATGTGAAGCTCATAAAAAACGGGGCCCGCCGGCCCCGCTTTTTACCAGTGAGAGCACGATCAGCCGAGTAGCAGGCTGTCGTCATCCACTGAGAGGCCGCGCTGCTTCTCAAACAGACCAAGCAGGTCCTTAACCTCAAGACCTTCCCGTTCCTGACCTGCGATATCGAACACCACCTGTCCCTGGTGCAGCATCACGGTCCGGCTGCCTACTTCCAGGGCCTGTTTCATACTATGGGTCACCATCAGGGCCGTCAGCTTCTGCTCTTCGATGATCTTCTGGGTAAGTTCCAGTACGAAGGCTGCCGTTTTGGGGTCCAGGGCTGCGGTGTGCTCATCCAGCAGGAGAATGCTGGAAGGCGTCAGGCTCGCCATCAACAGGCTAACGGCCTGGCGCTGTCCACCGGAGAGCAGGCCCATCTTGTCGCCAAGGCGGTTTTCAAGTCCCAGTTTCAGGGAGGAGAGGCTCTCCCGGAATTTCTCCATGTACTGCTTCTTGACAGCCGTTGTCAGGCCGCGGCGCTGTCCGCGCTTGATGGCCAGAGCGAGATTTTCCTCAATGGACAGGCCTTCACAGGTTCCCGCGAGTGGGTCCTGGAATACCCGGGCAACGCGGTTGGCGCGTTTGTGGGTAGGCAGTTTGGTGACATCGGTGTTGTCCACGATGATTTCACCGCTATCCACCAGCACTTCCCCTGCCAAGGCGTTGAGGAAGGTGGATTTTCCGGCGCCATTGCTGCCGATAACCGTTACGAATTCACCCTGGTTTACGGTCAGGCTCATACCCCGGAGTGCGGGGTTTTCCAGAGGCGTGCCTTTGCCAAAGGTCAGCCGGAGATCGCTTGCACTGATCATATCGCCTCCTCAGGCCTTCTTGCGGGAAAGTTTGCCCATCACCGATGTGCGAACGCCCGGCAGTACAATTGCCAGGGTCACCAGCACAGCCGTGATCAGGTTGAGATCCTGCGCCTGCAGGCCGAGTACGTCTGCATTAAGGGCAAACGCAATAGCGAGGCGGTAGATGATGGCGCCAAACACGCAGGCGAGCAGGGCGCGCACAACCGACGACGGTGTGATAACGGCTTCACCGCCGATCAGCGAAGCAAGCCCAATTACGATCACGCCAACACCCATGGTCACGTCCGCGGCACCCTGGCTCTGGGCAAACAGGGCGCCAGCCAGACCAACCAGGCCGTTGGACAGGGCGACGCCGAGAATAATCATGCCGCCGGTGGCAATGCCCTGAGCACGGGCCATTCGGGCATTGGCGCCGGTAGCGCGCATGGCCAGACCGGTTTCAGATTTCATGAAGCGCCACAGCAGGATAAAGGCGACGATCACCACAAGAATAAACAGCACCACCGGAACCTGGTGATAGGCCAGCCCAAGGTCGTACCAGGGGGTGAGGACGGTATCTTCTGTCAGCAGGGCCACGTTGGGCCGGCCCATGACGCGCAGGTTAACGGAGTAAAGCGCGATCATGGTGAGAATAGAAGCCAACAGATTAAGAATGTTCAGCTTTACATTCAGGATGGCGGTGACAGCACCGGCGGCCATTCCGGCCAGCACGGCTGCACCGGTCGCAATCCAGGGATTCCATCCGTTAATGATAAGGATGGCAGCCACGGCTGCCCCAAGGGGGAAGCTTCCGTCTACGGTCAGGTCCGGGAAGTCGAGTACCCGGAAGGAGATGTAGATGCCGAACGCGACCAGGCCGTAGATAAGGCCTGTTTCGACGGCACCATAAAATGCGATTTCACTGAGCATGGGTAATATTCACTGTGAAAGAAAACGGGCGGGCCCTTGTGGGGTCCGCCCGTTCAGGTCAGGCGTTATTTGTCGCTTTTGACGACCTCTTTGGCTTCTGCAATCAGGTCGTCAGACAGGGTAATCCCCATCCGTTCGGCTGCCGCCGGATTCACGAACAGGTCAAGGGTGCTCATGGTTTCAACCGGGATGTCGGCTGGTTTGGCGCCGTCGAGTACCCGAAGTACCATCCGGCCGGCCTGGCGGCCATGGTTGTAGTAGTCGAAACCAAGGGCTGCAACGGCACCACGCTCAACGGTGGCCGTGTCCGCCGCAAATACGGGGATATCGGCGCGCTCGCCCACGGAGATAACGGCTTCCGCGGCGCTGATCACCGTGTTGTCGGTGGTGAGGTAAATTGCGTCAGCCTTACCCACCAGGGAACGGGCAGCGCCCAGGACTTCTGAGGTTTTGGTGGCAGCCGCTTTCTCCAGAGTCAGGCCCCGGGCCTTCAGCTTTTCTTCCAGCATTTCAACGAGGGATACTGCATTGGCCTCGCCCGGGTTATAAACGGTACCGATGCGCTTTGCATCCGGAACCACCCGCAGCAGCATGTCGAGGTGTTTGTCGATCGGTAGCATGTCGCTCACACCGGTAATGTTGGCTCCCGGCTGCTCCCAGCTTTTGACCAGCTTGGCACCCACCGGATCGGTTACAGCGGAAAATACCACCGGGATGTCGCGGGCGGCCGCAGCCACAGTCTGGGCTGAAGGTGTTGCGATCGCGACGATAACATCAGGGTTTTCACCCACAAACTTGCGGGCAATCTGGGACGCAATGGCGGCGTTACCCTGTGCACTTTCGTGCATGATGGTCAGGTTTTCGCCTTCGTTATAACCCTGCTCGGCAAGTTCGTCTTTCACGCCCTGATAGACGGCATCAAGAGCCGGGTGCTCAACGATCTGCGTGATGGCAACGGTACGGGCTTCTTGCGCCTGCACCAGGCTGGCGGCTGCCAGCATCGAGGCACCAATCAGGGTGCGCAGGGTTTTTTTGGCCATGTGGCGTTCTCCGAATTGGTTATACGAAAGCCCGCAAGTTTACCACAGCGGGCGTCTTTGATGGGTAGTGGTAATCAACGCGGGCAAGGGCAGAAAAACGAGTTAGTTGTTTTTGGGAACCTTTTTGCTTGCGTCACGTTTTGACCGGCGATAGTGTGTTGAAATACCCTACGAAAGTCTAATAATAAGATCAAAATAACTCGAACAAATAACGCAAGGAAGATCCATGGACGCAACGAACAAACTTCCCCTTGAGATGGTCTACCACTGGGAAAAGAACAAGGCGAATGCCTTGTACATGACTCAGCCCATTGGCGACGGCAACGTGGTTGAGTATACCTGGGGCCGGGCCGTTGACGAGGCGCGCCGTATGGCGGCCTATCTGAAATCACTGAATCTGCCCGAAAAAAGCCGGATTGGTCTGATTTCCAAAAACTGCGCGCAGTGGATTATGACCGATTGGGCCATCTGGATGGCGGGCCACATTTCTGTGCCTTTGTATCCCACGCTGAACGCAGATACGGTTAACTACATTCTGGACCACGCCGGATGCGAGGTTCTATTTGTTGGCAAGCTGGATGACTGGGACATGATGAAACCGGGGGTGCCGGAGTCGGTCCGGTGCATCTCCTATCCGCTTAGCCCTCCTAACGATTTTGAAACCTGGGACGATATTGTCGGAAAATTCCCGCCCCTTGAAGGTGAAACCCGGCGCGATCCCGACGAACTGGCCACCATTGTGTACACCTCTGGCAGCACCGGGCGCCCCAAAGGCGTGATGCTCAGCTTCCGGAATATGGCGTTTGCGGCCACCGGAGGTATGGAAGTGCTGGGTGTCGGGCCGAGTGAGCGAATGCTGTCTTACCTGCCGCTGGCCCACGTGTTTGAGCGTACGTTTGTGGAGCTTGGTTCTCTCTACGCGGGGTTCCATCTGTTCTTCGCTGAATCGCTTGATACGTTTGTTCAGGATTTGCAGCGGGCGCAGCCTACGTTGTTCCTTTCTGTTCCCCGTCTGTGGGTGAAATTCCAGCATGGCGTTCTGCAAAAGATGCCGAAGAAGAAGCTCGATCGGTTGATGAAGGTTCCGTTGCTGAACAAGGTGATCAAGAAGAAGATCCTCAAGGGCCTTGGCCTGGACAAGGTCAAGCTCGCCGGCAGCGGGTCAGCGCCTTTATCCAGCGATGTGCTGGATTGGTATCGCAACCTGGGACTGGAGTTGCTTGAAGGCTATGGCATGTCCGAAAACTTCGCCTACTCCCATATGAACAAACCGGGACGGTCCCGTACCGGGTATGTGGGTGAAGCGGCGCCGGGTGTTGAAGTCCGTATCAGCGAACAGGGCGAGGTTCTGATCAAGAGCCCGGCTACTATGATGGGCTACTACAAGGACGAAGAGAAAACCAAAGAAGCCTTCACCGAAGATGGCTTCCTGCGCACCGGCGACAAGGGCGAGATCGATGAAATGGGTCGCCTGAAACTGACTGGGCGCCTCAAAGAGATCTTCAAGACCAGCAAGGGCAAGTACATTGCGCCTGCGCCCATTGAGAATCGTCTGATGTCGCACGATGCCATCGAAATGGTTTGTGTGTCTGGTGCTAACCAGACCCAGCCTTATGCACTCGTCATGCTGGGTGAGGAAGTTCAGCCCAAGACGGCTGATGAAAATTTCCGCAAGGAGCTGGAAGCCAGCTTCAAGAACCTGATCCAGGAAGTGAACAAGACCGTGGATCCCCATGAACAACTGGCGTTTATCACCGTTGTGAAGGACGAATGGTCTATCGAGAACAGCTTTCTGACACCCACGCTGAAGCTGAAGCGGAATGTGGTTGAGGATGCCTACCAGGCGAAGGTAGACAGCTGGTACGCCAAGAGGCAGCCCGTCATCTGGCAGTAGTGCTTCCCGGCAGGTTCCGATAACTCAGACAATCAGGCCCGGCATTGCCGGGCCTGATTTCGTTCGGGCGTAAGCGTTTTCTCGTAAATCAATCATTGGGGTACATAAGTAGCATTTGGAAAACCCGAAAGGGGGCATAGACTGACACAATGTCAGAAGGGAAATCAGATTTTATGAGTCAGCTGGATGTCTTTCAAAAGCGTATCAATGAAGAGATACCGCTAACCAACGCTTTGGGAATTCGCCTGTTGTCCTGGGACGGCCATGCGCTGTTGCTGCAGGCTCCTCTCGAGCCAAACCGCAATCATCAGGGCACCGGGTTTGGAGGCAGTGTTTACTCTGCTGCCGTGACCGCTGCCTGGGGAGTAACCGAACTTGCGTTGGCTGACCTCGGGCTCAAGGGCAGTGTGGTCGTGCAGACCGGTACCATCGATTATGTGGACCCGGTTGAAAGCGATTTTTATGTGATTTGCCGGCTGCCCGGCGATGAAGTGCCTGATCGGTTCCGCAAGAGCCTGGCCCGCCACGGGAAGGGGCGTCTGGACCTGACTGCGGAAGTATTTTGTGGCACTCCCACTACGGAACCCAAGGGTGATCCGGTGGCGGTATTCCAGGGCCGGTTTGTTGTTCAGGATGCCCGTTCCCGGGTGAACCTCTGACCCAGCTTATCCGATCGCCCGGGCGTTGGAGATGGACCGGCTCATCAGAATGATCGGAATAATCCCCGCAAGCACGATGATCAGTGCAGGCAGTGCGCTGTGATACAGCCGCTCATCTGAAGCAAACTGGTAAACGTAGGTTGCCAGGGTTTCGAAGTTGAACGGTCTCAGGATCAGTGTTGCGGGCAGCTCTTTCATGCAATCCACAAATACCACCAGCGCTGCCGTCATCAAGGTTCCCCGAAGGATGGGTAGGTGCACGTGGACCAGGGTTTTACCTGGTGTATGGCCAAGTGAGCGAGAGGCCATGTCCATACTCGGGGTGATCTTCTGCAAGGCACTTTCAACGCTTCCGGCCGACACCGCCAGGAAGCGGACCGTGTAGGCAAACACCATGGCAAACGCCGTTCCGCTCAGCAGCAGCCCGGTGCTGAACCCGAACCAGTCCCGGGCAATGGCATCCAGCCAGTTGTCGAAACCCGCCAGAGGAACGATGACACCGACCGCCAATACGGCCCCCGGCATGGCATAACCAAGGCTTGAAAGGCGCATCAACACCTGCATGCCCCTGGTGTTGTGAAGTCTGCGGCTGTACGCCAGGGTGACCCCGACGATCAGGGTTGTCAGCGCCGCGGTGCCGGACAGCAGCAGGCTGTTCAGCGCATTCTCAAGGAAGTCAGGATTCCAGCTCTGGTCGAAGTATTCCCACGCATAGACCGCCAGAGTGGCACCCGGAATAGCAAAGCCGAGAATAACCGGTATGGCACAAACAGCAACGCAGATCAGCTGGCGTGGCATGGACATGGTGAAACGCTGGATCGGGTCGCGGTTGTCCCGGGCCGCAAACTGCTGTTGCCGGCGTCGTGAGTAACGCTCCAGCGTCACCAGGATAACCACGAAGATCAGCATAGTGGTGGCGATCTGGGCCGCACCACCAAGATTGCCAAGGTTCATCCAGGTATCGAACAGGCCGGCCGTCAGGGTTTGCACTGCGAAGAAGTCGACCGTGCCGAAGTCATTCAGGGTTTCCATCAAGACCAGTGACAGGCCCACGGCAATTGCCGGGCGGGCAATGGGTAGAACTACCCGGAAGAAGGTGCTGAGCGCAGAGTGCCCAAGACTCCTGCTTACGGCAAACAGGGACGGGGACTGCTCAAGGAAAGCGGCTCTCGCAAGCAGATAAACATAGGGATAGAGCACCAGCCCGATCATCAGGGTGGCGCCTTCAAGGCTACGGATCTCGGGGAACCAGTATTCAGTGGCATTTTGCCACCCGAACCAGTCCCTGAGGGCGCCCTGAACGGGGCCGGCATAATCGAGCAAGCTGGTATAGACGTAGGCAATTACGTAGGCCGGCACGGCGAACGGTAGGAGCATGGCCCATTCAAAAAACTTCCGTCCCGGGAATTCACACATGGTGACTGCCCAGGCGGAGGCCAGACCGATCACCAGGGTGAGGATGCCTACACCAGCCATTAATTGCAGTGTGGTTACCAGATACCGGGGCATGGTGGTATCCAGAAGGTGTGGCCAGATGTTTTCCTCAGGAAAAAAGGCGAGGAAGATCACAGATAGAACAGGAAGGGCAACGACAGCGGTTGTCACAATGGCTGAAATAAGCCAACGTTTCGAGGTGCGCTTTGCCAGAAGGGGCTGAGTGAGCCCGGGCTCAACGCTGGTGACAGCCTCGGTCATTCGGTGTCCTGTTTTTTGAATCGGAATGAGAAAGGGTGTCGATTTTAGTCAGCTAAACAGTCTGCTGCAATGACTGGCGTCATTTCCGACAGTGATATCAGGGGAGGGTGGCCCCGGAGCAGGCTGGGTTACTCCGGGGCAGTATGGCTTATTCGCCGTCGTAGTCGACGCGGTCAACCATTTTCACGGCTGCGTTGCGGTTCTCGGCAATGGTGTGCAGTGGCAGTGCGTCTGGGTGGATTTCACCCCACTCGGCCACAAGACCTGAAGGCTTCACATCCGGGTTGGCCGGATACTCTGTGTTGGCTTCTGCATAGATTCGCTGTGCTTCAGGAGAAGACAGGAATTCCATCAGTTTGATGGCTTCTTCTTTGTTTGGTGCGCTCTTGGTCAGTGCGATACCACTGATATTGATGTGGGTACCACGGCCTTCGGCATTCGGGAATACCAGGCGAACCTGTTCCGCGATAGGCCGCTGGTTTTCGTCCTGCAGCATGTTGCCATAGTAGTAGCTGTTGCCAATGGATACGTCACAGACGCCTTCGGCAATGGCCTTGATCTGGTCGCGGTCGCCGCCTTGCGGTTTGCGGGCCAGGTTGTTTTTCAGGCCAGCCAGCCACTTTTCAGTATCCGCTTCGCCGTGATGGGCGATCATGGATGAGATCAGGGCAATGTTGTACGGGTGTTTGCCGCTGCGAGTACAGATGCGGCCTTCCCATTCAGGGTCTGCCAGCTGCTCGTAAGTTGTGATTTCACCCTCTTTGACACGTTCCCTGGAGGTGAAGATCAGGCGGCCACGTGTGGTCAGGGCGTACCACTTACCCTCCGGGTGACGGAGGTTCTCTGGAATGTTGTGCTCGAGAGTGTCTGTGGTCACTCCCTGGACCAGGTCACGCTCAACCAGCTCGTTGATGCGGGAAATGTCCACGGTCATGACAACATCCGCAGGGCTGTTGCGGCCTTCGCGTTCAAGGCGCTCTGCGAGGCCTTTTTTGGCGAAAACAACGTTCGTATCGATGCCGGTTTCTTTTTCAAAGGCATCCATCAGAGGCTTCAGAAGATAAGCCTGACGGTAGGAATAGATGTTGACCTCACCATCGGCATTGGCGCTGAGGGGGAGAGCAGACAGGGCGATTGCAGCGGCGGCTGCCAGTTTCATTCGCATGTAATTGTCCTTCCACGAAATGGATGCATTTTCCGGTTTGCACCGGTAGTTATAAACAGCAACTATTCTCATTAGTATTAAAGGTATAGTCAATACTCCCGATAGGATATTTCAAACGGAATGGTGCTATGCTTCGGAACACCCTAAAAAATATGCAAAAATTGACGGAAATCACTTCATGACCGGGAAAGATCGAAGAGAGCACATCCGTACGGCAATGACTGCAAAGGTAAAGGTGACCCATCCTGAGTTCGGGGAATTCGTTTTCTCTACTCGGGATATTTCGGACGGCGGCGTGTTTGTGGTGGTAGATACGGAACCGTTCACGCCCGTTCTGGGGGACCGTGTTACGGTACAGGTGCAAGGGCTTCCGGTGCCCGCTCCAGTGCTGGACATGGTGGTTGTGCGCCAGACTAACGATGGGTACGGCTTGCAGTTCGACCATTGCGACGACTGATATGAAGCGATTCCTTATTCTGATTTTCCTTCCTTTATGGTTGCAGGGGTGCGCTTCTTACTATTCCCATTCTGCTGTTTTTCAGGCTGAGAATTCCCGCGGTGAACCCCGGCAGGTGCGACTTACCTGGGAGACGGCAGAGTATCCGGGGTGGTGGCCGGTCAGTGATAAGGCAACGCCGATCAGTGTCGAAACCCAGTGTAGTGAACGTATCTGGCGTCTGCGAGATAGCAGCCAGGACGGCGAAGGTAGTTGCGGTGAGGGTATCAGGGCCTGCGGTGATCCGAAGCGTGACATCTCATTTCCGGGTGCTTCTCCGGTAGGGCCTTCAACCGTTTGTCTGGCGGCCTACCCATCAGGATCCGGTAAGCGAATTGCCGATATCGACGGTAGACTGGAGCTTGCCGTGTCCTGCCAGCCCGCACGAGTCTCCGAGGGTGAAGGTGACAATATTCGGAACCTGGACTACCTCCGGGCGTCTCCAGTCCCTTACATGGTATACACCCGTAAGGCCCCAAGAGGCGCGTTCAGGGCCCGCATTCCGGAATTTCAGGAAAGCATCTGTGACGGAAATTGACACTTTCTGACGTCGGCTTGTGAACGGCGTCACACTGCTACACTTTGTTTCTCTTGGATAATCTGCGTTACGCTTTGTTGCCCCGGGTTGCTTTGTGCTACCAAACTGTAATGGACTCTTCCGGGCAGCCGGGCAGAATAGTAATCATCAAAAAGTTTATGCACTGAGGTGACTTGTGGGCGTCCAACAGAAAAAGGTAGCGGTACACGATCTGGAGGTGGGCATGTTTGTGTCAGACCTTGATCGACCCTGGCACCAGACACCTTTCCCGATTCAGGGCTTTCATATTCGCTCCCAGGATGATATCCGAGCGGTGTCTTCCCATTGCCGCTGGGTAATGGTTGATGTTGCGGAGATACGTGAGTCCCTCGAACTCAGCGATGCGAAGCCGGTAGTATTTGGCCGGAATGCCAAGAGCCGGGGGCGTGGACGTGATGTACTGCAGTTGCCGCCGATCAGTATCCGCGAGCCTCTGGTCTACGAAGAAGTGACAAGCTTCAGGAAGGAAATCAGGACGTCCAGGCAGCTGCTGGGAGACGTCGAAGCGTCGTTGCATCGTCTGTTTGAAA
This sequence comes from Marinobacter salinexigens, assembly GCF_008370345.1. Lineage (GTDB taxonomy): Bacteria > Pseudomonadota > Gammaproteobacteria > Pseudomonadales > Oleiphilaceae > Marinobacter > Marinobacter salinexigens. The sequence goes on from NZ_VTUU01000004.1 coordinate 201,860, forward strand.
CGATTCGGTCCGAGGGTGTTGCGGACCTCAAACCGATTGCCCGCCTGACCAGCCAAATGGTAAGTAGTGTCGTGCGTCAGCCAGACGCGTTGCTGTGGTTGGCTCGCACCCGGCAGCATGATGACTTCCTCTACCGGCATGCGCTTAACACGGCGGTTTGGGCCCTGGTGTGTGGCCGGCAGCTTGGCCTTAACGAAGGTTTACTTAACCACCTGTGCGTGGGATGTCTGTTGTCCCAGGTAGGCAAAACCGAGTTGTCTCAGGATATGCTGGCTCGGGAAGGGCAACTGGATCAGGAAGAGTTCGCTGAATATAAAACCTACGTGGCGCGCGGTGTTGCCAAACTGAGTGGTACGGGTTTGTCGCGAGCGGTGCTGAGTGTGATTCAGGGACACCGTGAACGTCATAATGGCTCAGGTTTCCCGGAAGGTGTCCGGGGTGACCGGATTCCCTTGCTGGCGAAGATTGCAGGCCTGGCGGAGTTTTTTGAATCGCTGGTCGGCCCGCGGGATGGCGGCGAACCGGTGACGCCGGCGCGAGCCGTTACCATGCTGTACGACATGCGCAACATTGAATTCCAGGAAGACCTGATTGAAGTATTCATTCAGGCCATTGGCATCTACCCCACCGGCAGCCTCGTCGAACTGACTGACGGCCAGCGTGGCATTGTGATTTCCCATTCCCGGGAGCGCCGGTTGTGGCCGCGGGTCATGGTGATGACGGATACCGATCGCAAGCCGCTTAAATCCGCAAAAATAGTCGATCTGGCCCGGTTCAATGAAGAACGGGATGCAGCTGAGGCGGTGACTGTCCGTGAATGTCTCCCGCACGGGTCTGAGGGGCTGAATCCTGCAGGTTACGATGTCACCGGCGTTGATTCCCGTTGGAACTTCTCGCGGTTGATCAGCGGATAATTACTCGCAACTGCTTTCGTACCCAGCGGTAGGTGCCCTCCGGGCGGAAGCTCAGGATCAGTTCTGACTCTCCGCCCGATTCTCCATCCACAAAATATTCCACTCTGCCTGATTGCCAGTCCGTTGCATGGATAACCACATCGGACGGTCGGGTGCTGATGGCTTCCAGATCTGAAAGCGCCAGAACCTTCCCGATTTCGTGAATCTCCAGAGATTTTATCCCGGTATCGGATGCTGGGTGGCTGGCCACGTGGTTTTCAAGGTAATAGCGGTTTGCCAGGTTTGTACTGATGGCGTTGAGTTCACGGGTCAGATAGATTCTGGCGTCTTCTTCATCAATCACATCAAGGGTTCTGACGGAATCAAGAATCCGGTCCCGTTTGGCCTGAAGATCCTCGCTGTAGTCGATATCGGGGTCCCAGTCGGCTTCTTCCTCGGGTTTTCCCGGAGCGTTGTCGATTTCATCCTGAGTGGGGGGGGCTTCACAGAGTTCGTCGCCCTCCGGATAGAAACAGATAGCGGCCAATAGCTGGTTGGCAGGAGACGGTGCTGTCCCTGTAGCGGTAAATTCCGGCTCTGGAACAGCAAAGTCGATAGGGCCGCTTAGCTTGGGTAACGCTGCGTTGATTTGTTGTATCACGCGGTCGCGGATGTCCATGCCTTCGCCGTCCTTTACGTTCTCTGTCCAGTTCAGAGACATCAGGAATCGGGTGAAGTTGCTCAGAGTCGCATCATGCAGGAGTTGTTGTTCTGTGATGGTGTGCGTGCTGAGTCCTTCGCCATCAACCCCTGCGTTATTCAGTGCGGCCCGGACATCGGAAAAAAACTCCAGTGGCGTCACATACTCCCTGGCTGGAACGCCTTCGGCCAGGGCCAGGTCACCAATGTTGAAGCTCAGGGTCTCTCCAGGATAGTAGAGAAATCTGCCACTGCTGTCGGTTGTGCCCGTCTGGCTGGCAGTCTGGTAGCTCAAACCGCTAAGGCCGTTGTAGCTCAGGTATCCTGTGCTTGCAGCAGTTCCACCGGAACCGCCACTGTCTCCGAGGCATGCAGTAAGTGCCAGTGACGTAGCCAGGCCAAAGGACAGACGGACGAGGTGAGCGGATCTCATGGTGTTTCGTACATTCCCTTGAATCGCGTGCGATGTACGTGGTGCCGGCATCCGGGCATCACACTATTTGTAAGTTGTTGTAACCGGATTATAGGGGTGGGCCTGCAGGGATATCGCGATATCTGTCGCAGTTTGGGCTGACAGGCTTGAAAAACCATGACTTGCCACAATGAATAGCATTCTAAATTTCTTCGGCGGGCCAGGTATTCTGGTCGCTGACCCAGATCGGGAACCTGTATGACCAACGCACTGGAAATTGAGGGCCTGACAAAAACCTATGGAAGCGGTTTCCAGGCCCTGAAAGGCATCGACCTGAACGTTAAGCAGGGCGACTTTTTCGCCCTTCTTGGGCCCAATGGGGCAGGTAAATCAACCACTCTCGGGATCGTCTCCTCGCTGGTGAACAAGACTGCGGGAAAGGTCCGGGTATTTGGTTACGACATCGATACCCATCTTTCGGATGCGAAAGTGAATCTCGGCGTGGTTCCACAGGAATTCAATTTCGGCCAGTTTGAAAAGGTCTTCGATATTGTCACTACTCAGGCGGGTTACTACGGCATCCCACTGAAGGAAGCGTCGGTCTCGGCTGAAAAGTACCTCAGGAAGCTGGGGCTGTGGGACAAGCGCAACACGCCAGCGAGAATGTTGTCTGGCGGTATGAAACGGCGCCTGATGATTGCCCGTGCCCTGGTACACGAGCCCGGCCTGCTCATCCTTGACGAGCCAACCGCCGGGGTGGATATCGAACTCAGGCGCTCGATGTGGGCCTTTCTGGAAGAGATGAATCGCGAGGGCACCACGATCATCCTCACCACTCATTATCTGGAAGAGGCGGAAGCGCTCTGCCGGAATATTGCCATTATCGACCACGGCCGGATTGTACGACACACCAGCAAGCGGGAACTGTTGCAGCAACTGAGCATCGAGACGTTCGTGCTGGACACTGATACTGCACTTGATGTGGTTCCGGTGCTCCACGGTTTTGAGGTTCGCCTGGATGATGAAGGCAGCCTTGAGGTGGATGTCGAAAAAGGCCAGGGGCTGAATGGTGTGTTCATTCAGCTCGAGAAGCTGGGTATTAAGGTACTGAGTATGCGGACCAAGGCGAATCGCCTGGAAGAACTGTTTATACGCATGATCGAAGAAAACGCAGAAGAAACACGGAGAGCCGGGGAGGGCGTTGCATGAGTGGTATGAGTTCGGCCGCCCTGTTCACCGCTTTTAAAACGATTGTGGTGAAGGAAATCCGCCGGTTTACCCGGATCTGGGTACAGACCCTATTGCCCCCCGTCATCACCATGACACTCTATTTCATCATTTTCGGTAACCTGATCGGTTCCCGCATCGGGCAGATGGGTGGGCTCGACTATATGGCCTTCATCGTGCCCGGCCTGATCATGATGTCGGTCATCACTAACTCCTACGCGAATGTAGTTTCGTCATTCTTCTCGATGAAGTTCCAGCGCAACATTGAAGAGCTGCTGGTGTCGCCGGTTCCTAACTGGATCATCCTCGCCGGCTGGGTCTGTGGCGGAATGGCCCGGGGCCTGAGTATCGGGCTGATTGTCACAGTATTGTCGCTGGCCTTTACCAACCTTACGATTCACAACCTGGGCATCATGGTGACTACCGTCTTTCTGACATCGGCCCTGTTTTCCCTGGGTGGTTTTATCAACGCAATGCTGGCCACCAAGTTTGACGACATTTCCATTGTGCCGACGTTCGTGCTGACGCCCCTGACCTACCTCGGTGGGGTGTTCTACAGCATTGATCTGCTGCCGGATTTCTGGCGGGGCGTGTCCATGGCGAACCCGATCCTGTATATGGTCAACGGGTTTCGCTACGGCATACTGGGAGTTTCGGACGTTAATCCATTCGTTTCTCTTGGTATGATTCTGGTTTTCATTACCGTGCTGACCATCATTGCTCTGCGAATGCTGGCGCGTGGTAAAGGTATCCGCCACTGAGCACAGGAATTTTTATGGCTCTTGATAATGCGCCGCTTGGTAAAAACAGCGCCTATCCGGATCGATACGATCCAAATCTTCTCTTCCCGGTTTCCAGGGAGGAGAATCGCCGTCGGCTTGGCCTTAGTGACGGGCGCTGGCCCTGGTTTGGTGAAGATTTGTGGCAGGCCTGGGAAGTGTCATGGGTACGACCGGGAGGGGTGCCTGCGGTGGCCTGGGCCGAGATTCGTTTTCCGGCTGCTTCGCCGTCGATCATTGAATCGAAATCTCTGAAGTTGTATCTGAACTCCCTGAATCAGACCATCTTTTCTTCAGCCGAGCAGGTGGCAGAGACGATAAAGGCGGATCTGTCGAGTGCGTGCGGCGCTGCCGTCGATGTGTGGATGCGGAGCGTTGATGAGTCCGGTGAAGCCGTGGGGCGCCCGGGCGGGTACCTGTTGGTCGATGACGAAGCGCTGGATGAGGTGGTGTATGAGTACGCGCCTGACTCCCTGACAGCGTCCGGTGCTGTTGTCTCAGAGCGCTTGTGTTCTCACCTGCTGAAGAGCAACTGCCCGGTGACCGGGCAGCCTGATTGGGCCACTGTGTTGATTGACTATACCGGCCCCAGAATTGATCGGGCCGGATTGTTGAAGTACATCGTGAGTTTCAGGCAGAAGCAGGACTTCCACGAACATTGTGTGGAAACCATTTTTACGGACCTGATGGGGCGCTGCCAGCCGGAGGCGCTCACGGTATGTGCTCGCTACACGCGACGTGGCGGGCTTGATATCAATCCCTGGCGTAGCACCGACGCCGACGGTAATGCAGGCCCAAGGCTGATCCGTCAGTAGGCTTGATCCAGAAGCGTTCGAAGTATGGTTTGGCGAGAGGGCGCTCAGGCGTCCTCTTCTTCCCGCCGTAACCGATCGGCAGCGTCTTCCAGGGCGGTCAGAATAGCCAGCCGCTCTTTCTCTGTAATCTTGTCCGAGTCCAGATACATGGCAAAACCGCTGTGCTCATGTTCCAGGAAGCTCCGGTTTGGTCCCATGTCGCGACGGAAATCCACTACCTCGTAGATCGGTACAGGCTTCGCAAACCCCTTTACAGTGATCTCACCTTTGTCGCGGCACATGATCTTGTCCTTGATCAGCGAGAAGGCTTCGTAGGACACCAGAATCTCGCCTGGTTCAGCCAGCGATTCCAGTCGGCTTGCCAGGTTCACTTCCTTGCCGATGATGGTGTAGTCCATCCGGTTTTCGGCGCCAAAGTTACCCACGGTGGTGTAGCCGGTACTGATGCCCATGCGAATTTCCAGCGGCGTCTTGATGCCCTGGCTGCGCCATTTCTGCCGCATGATTTTCATGTGCTTGCGCATTTCAATCGCCATGGAGACACAGGCAAAGGCATCGGCTCTCGGCCCCCGGCTGGTGGGGTCACCAAAAAACACCATGATGGAGTCACCAACGAATTTGTCGATCGTGCCGCCATACTTTAATGCCACTTCGGACATTTCATTGAAGTAGTGATTGAGCAGTTCTGTCAGCGCCTCCGGCTCCATCTCCTCCGACAGTTCCGTAAAGCCTTTAATGTCAGAGAAGAAAATGGCGAGCTTTTTGCGCTGGGTTTCCAGGCGGACGTCGCGTTCGCCGGTGAAAATGGATTGCCAGACCTGAGGCGAGAGGTATTTGGAGAGCTTGTGGGAAAGGGCAATCGATTGCTCCCGCTGGTTCTGGATCTGGGTTTTGGCGAGCATCAGAGCGCGGGCCTGCTGGTGCGAGTAATAAGCGGTAACGCAAATATAGAGGCCTGTACATGCTACGGCCGCGATACTGGTCAGTAGCGGTGACTGTAGTGTTTCTGCCGGGCCGACAATGGCTGCGGTGGCGGCGATGGCTACGACCATGAATCCGGTTCCTACAAGCCACTGGCGAATACCACCGACGATGAGGCAGCTGAACATCAGCATGAGGGCGACAGAAACTGATGGAATCCCGACCAGGCCAATACAGCCAATGAACATGCCGCCGCCGGCACAGTCGACAAACAGAATTTTCTGTCGGATGCGGGCCGATTGACGGAGAAAGGTTTTGCGGGTCAGGGTATGAGCGATATGAGGCCAGATCAGGGCGCCAGCAACCAACCACAGTGTCCATTGCGGGAAAGCTTCCTGAAGCACGCCTGACACCACGATAACGGCCGAAGCAGCATAGGCGAGAATGCGGCCGTTGTAATCCGGCATAGGAGGAATCGCAACAGTACCGCCACTGGTTTCGACACCCAGTGACTTTCCTGCACATGTGCTGGCGTTACGAAGATCGGCAGGTGCGCTCATCATGTCAGAAAGGAATCCTGCCCGTAAGCATGTCGCGGAACATGACCCAGTCGCCCATCAGGCTGTAGATCGGGTGCTTGAAGGTTGCAGGCCGGTTTTTCTCATATTTGAAATGCCCAACCCACGCGAAGCCATAGCCAATCACTGGTAGAATCAAGAGCCAGGCCAGTTTGCCAGTGCCCAGTGCCGAGATGGCGACTAGCAAAACCAGCAGGCTACCCACGAAATGCAGGCGGCGACAGGTAACGTCCCTGTGTTCTTCCAGATAGTAAGGATAGAATTCCGAAAAGCTGCTAAAGGTTTGCTGGTCACTCATGGCGCTGCTACCGCTTCGATTATTTTTTTGATGAGGCAGACCGGACTACGACTAAAGGTTAACAGTATTAAGTGTAAGTCACAATTTAAGGCACAGCGAGACACTATGACTGCCGTTACCGATTTCCTGCTTAACAGACGTTCCGAACCCCGGTTGCAGGCTCCGGCGCCCGATAAGGCGACGTTGGAACAGGCCTTTGCCTGCGCTGCCCGCGCGCCTGATCACGCGCTTCTGAGGCCGTGGCGTTATCTGGTTGTGGAAGGCGAAGGACTTCAGGCTTTGGGAGACCTGTTTGCCAGCGCCTGTTCCGAGGGCAGTACTTCTCAGGAAATAGAGAAAGCCCGACATGCACCGCTGCGGGCACCGATGGTTATTATTGGTATTGCCTCACCGACACATCACCCCAAGGTTCCCGAGGTTGAGCAGGTGATGTCGGCCGCTGCAGGAGTGTCTTTTATAGAGTTGGCGCTGCAGGAAGCCGGTTTCGGGGTCATGTGGCGTACGGGTTCACCGGCCTATAGCCCAGTGGTCCACCAGGGATTGGGGCTTGAAGACGGTGAATCCATTATCGCTTTTCTCTATACCGGAACAGTCACGTCCGAAAAACCGGCGGTCCCCCGGCCGGAACTGAGTGACTACGTGGGACGCTGGCCCAAGTGATTACTCGCCGGCGAGTGGCGGGGAAAACCCTTGCCGCTTCTGCCGGTCCTATCCCTTCCTCTGTTCAGCTTTTTGCTCATCAATTCAGCCCGCCCCCCGGTATTAAAGGGTTTGGGTATTCTGGCACTGCCTTTGCTTTAACCCTCTTATAACGCACAGCCGGCAAAGATTGTCGGGCTTCAGGTGCCGATTTGGGAGGCAGTATGGCGATTTCTTTTGACAAGGCTCTGGGTATTCACCAGTACGCGCTGGAAGCGCGAGTCAAGCGCGCAGAGGTGCTTGCGAATAACCTGGCCAACGCCGATACCCCGGGTTTCAAGGCCCGGGATATAGATTTTCAGACTATGATGGCGCGTGCCCAGCAGGATATGGGCGGGTTCGAAATGAGCCGTACGAACGAGCATCACATGGATACCGGTAAAGGTGGCGCTGATTCGGACCTGATGTACCGTGTTCCACACCAGCCATCGGTGGATGGGAATACCGTGGATGCACAGCAGGAGCAGACCCGTTTCATGCGTAATGCCATGGACTACCAGGCCAGCTTCCAGTTCCTGAACAGCAAATTTTCCGGCCTGACCAAGGCTATTAAAGGCGAGTAAGTCGCAGTAACGCGATCAGCGAAGGAGATTCTCCATGTCATTGGGCAATATTTTTGACATCGCCGGTTCAGGCATGACAGCGCAATCACTGCGGCTTAATACCACCGCGTCCAACATTGCCAACGCGGAGACGGCGAGTTCCAGCATCGATACCACCTATCGTGCCCGTAAGCCGGTGTTTGCGGCTATCCAGCAGTCGATGCTGAACCCGGATCAGCAGGGGGCTGGATTTCCTGTTCAGTCCGGGCCTGGTGCCGGAGTAAGGGTTGAAGGGGTGGTTGAAAGCGATGCTGAGTTGCAGATGCGCTATGAGCCCAATCACCCGGCGGCGAATGAAGACGGGTACGTTTTTTACCCGAACGTGAATGTGGTTGAGGAAATGGCAGACATGATGTCTTCCTCCAGAAGCTTTCAGACAAATGTGGACGTGATGAATACAGCCAAATCCATGATGCAGCGCATTCTGACGCTGGGTCAGCAGTAATTCGGTGAGGAGCAGACAATGAGCGTATCCAGCACAGCCAACGCCAGCGATGTTCTGAGCCAGTATCAGGTCCAGCAGCAAAGCAGTGCGAGCGGGAATAGTGAACTCGGGCGGGGTGAGTTCATGGAACTCATGCTGGCCCAGTTGAAGAATCAGAATCCTCTTGAGCCCCAGGATAATGGCGATTTTATCGCCCAATTGGCCCAGTTCAGTTCTCTGGAAGAGATTCAGAATCTGTCCAGTACGGTGGATGATGCGATGGGCCAGTTCCGTTCCAGTCAGGCGCTTCAGGCCTCGGCGATGGTTGGCAAAACGGTTCTGGCTCCGTCCGGTGTTGGTATTCTCGGGTCTGAAGGCGAAGTGACGGGAACCATTCAGGTGCCGGCCTCTACCGGCGGTGTGAAGCTCAATGTCCTCAATAGCAGCGGCGAGTTGGTAAGGCAATTGGATCTGGGAGCCAGTGAGCCTGGTGTGTTGTCGTTCTCATGGGATGGTACAGATGGCAACGGCAATTCCTTGCCGCAGGGTCCGTACAGCATCGTGGCCTCCGGCAGTTATTCCGGTGGGTCCGAGCAGCTTTCAACGATGGTGAGCGCCAATGTGGACAGTGTTTCCCTTGGACAGGATGGCTCCATCACTCTGAATCTTGCCGGCCTTGGCTCTCTTGCCTTGTCCGACGTTAAACAAATCAACTGATACCGGTGTCAGACCAAGAGGTGAACCATGGCATTTAATACAGGACTCAGTGGCCTGCGGGCAGCATCGGTGGATCTGGACGTAACCGGCAACAATATTGCTAACGCCAGTACCGTAGGGTTCAAAGGTAGTGACGTTCAGTTTGGCGATCTCTATGCCAGTGGCTTCCTCAGCGCGGGCAGCAATCCGATTGGCGATGGCGTTCGGGCTCAGGACGTTAAGCAGTCGTTTAGTCAGGGTAATGTCAGCTTTACCGACAATGGTCTCGACATGGCCATCTCCGGCGACGGCTTCTTTATCCTGAGCAACGGCGGGGAAATCCGGTACAGCCGGGCGGGGCAGTTCGGTATCGACAAAGACGGCTTCGTGGTCAACAGCCAGAGCATGCGGGTGCAGGGCTATACAGCCGATGACGATGGTAATCTCTCGGGGATTCGTGGTGATCTGCAGATCGAAACCGATAACCTGGCGCCGCATCGTACAACGAACCTCGTATCTGATCTGAACCTGGATTCACGGGAAACGGTCCTTGAAACGAGAGTCCGGGATGTGGGGCCTCTTACCTATTCGGACATCGAGAACGAAATCTTTGATGTGTCATACAACGATGGTACTCCCGACTACAACGTTGATCTGACCACAGCAGCAGATGGTACGCCCATCACAACGGCCCGTCAGGCGGCAGCAGCAATCAATGATGCGCCGGGGCTCAGCGCTTCGGCCACCACGACGGCTACGACTCCAATCACCGACGCCTACATTACTGCAGCCGGAGCGGCGGACTTTACCTTCAGTCTGAGCATCAACGGATCGCCGTTGACGGTGGATACCAGCAATATCACGTCGCTGCAGGATCTGGTGGACTCCATCAATAACTCCAGTGAAACCTCGATCTCTGCGTCCATCGTCGATGATGGCGCGGGTAACGATGTGCTGAGGGTGATTCATAACCAGGGGGATACCCTGGAGTACACCTATGGTGATGCATCCGGAAGCGTTGGGCCGACCACGGTTCAGGGTGATGTAAGTATTACCGGCGAGCGGGTGGTTGCCGGTCTGACAGAAGTACCCGTGGGTGGCGATGATGATATTGTGGCGGCGTACGCTGCGTCGCCGATCAGGATTACCAACGAGTTCAATCCCATTGATCAGCGAACCTATAACCACGCAACGTCTACTACGATTTACGACAGCCTGGGTAATCCCCATGAGTTCACCCAGTTCTTTGTGAAGGAGCCGTCTCCGGGTGGTGGCGTGGGTGTCAGTGAGTGGTCTATCTACCTCCAGATTGACGGCGAAATGGTTGGCGGCACGGATGTCACGCCCTACACGGCGCGTTTCGATGAAAGCGGCAACCTGCAGTCCATCAATGGCGACGCGTCCGGCGAAATAGTCATCACCGACTGGACGCCCAAGGACGAAGCTGGCCTGCCTAACGGTGCGGATGGCCCCCCTGCTGTCGGAGCAACGGTGGTTACGCCGATTCCGGAGCCGCCAACCACTTCGGCGTTTGTGCTGAACCTGAGTGAAACCACCCAGTATGGCGCAGCCTTCGGGGTCAATGATCAGCAGCAAAACGGTTACACGACAGGGCGCTTGTCGGGATTGGATGTTTCCGATACCGGTGTGATCTTCGCCCGTTATACGAACGGTCAGTCCAAGGCACTGGGGCAGGTTGCGCTGGCGGCATTCAGTAACACCAATGGTTTGTCTCCGGTGGGGGATACCACCTGGGTGGAAACCTTCGAGTCTGGCCAGCCAATTATCGGTTCCCCTGATACCGGAACCCTTGGGTCTATTGAGGCGAGTTCTGTTGAGGAGTCGAACGTGGACCTCTCCCAGGAACTGGTTAACCTGATCATCGCCCAGCGGAACTATCAGGCCAATGCGAAAACCATCGAGACCTCTGATGCGGTCACCCAGACCATCATCAACCTCCGCTAATCTGCAATAAACTGAACATGGCACGACTCCTGCAGGAAGACTGGTAACAGTCAAAATTCCGGCAGGAGTTTTCCCATGGACAAAGCCCTCTACATCGGTATGTCTGGTGCCAAGCAGAATATGCTGGCCCAGCGTGCCCATGCCAACAACCTGGCGAACGTTAATACCACAGGGTTCAAGAAAGACTTTGCCCAGGCCCGGAGTATGCCGGTGTTTGGTGAACACTACCCGACACGGGCCTATGCCATGACCGAAAGGCCAGGCACCGATCTGTCTGGTGGCGCCTTGATGGATACCGGACGAAAACTTGACGTTGCGGTGGAAAACGAAGGCTGGCTCGCGGTTCAGAATGACCAGGGCGAGGAAGTTTTCACTCGAACTGGCAGCTTGCAGATCGATGTGAACGGAATTGTGCGACTGGCTGGCGGCGAGATGGTCATGGGGAATGGTGGGCCGGTGGCCTTGCCTCCCTTTGAAAACGTTCAGGTTGGCGCTGATGGAACCATTTCCATTGTTCCGGTGGGTGGTGCACCGGATGAATTGGTGGAAGTGGATCGCCTGAAGCTGGTGAACCCACCAGCCGAAGCCCTCGAGAAGGGAACCGATGGATTTATTCGCCGCAAGCCTGACCAGGCTATTGATGGCCCCGAACCGCCCGATGGCAACCTGCGGGTAGCCACTGGATTTCTCGAAGCTTCGAACGTTAACGCCGTTGAAGAGATGATTGCCAATCTTGAGCAGTCACGGCAGTACGAAATGCAGGTGAAGGTCATGCGTACGGCAAACGAGAACTCTGAGGCGACGGCACGGCTGTTGCAAAACCTCTGATAACGACTGAATACAATGGTCTGGCGGGCTAAAAGCGGCAAAAAATGGCCGCTTGGGAAAGTCCCCGGCAAGGAGTAAAGACATGCATCCAGCACTTTGGGTCAGCAAAACCGGGTTGAGCGCGCAGGACACCAATATGTCCACCATCTCGAACAACCTGGCAAACGTGAACACCACCGGTTTCAAGCGGGATCGTGCGGTGTTTCAGGACCTGCTGTACCAGATTCATCGTCAGCCGGGCGGCCTGAGTACCCAGAATTCCGAGTTGCCCTCTGGCCTTCAGCTGGGTACCGGTGTGCGGGTTGTCGGCACTGCCAAGCAGTTTTCCCAGGGCAACCTCCAGATCACCGAGCAGCCTCTGGACATGGCGATCAATGGTCGCGGCTTCCTGCAGGTGCAGTTGCCGGATGGTCAGATCGCTTATACCCGGGATGGCGAGTTCCAGCTCAACTCCAATGGCGACGTGGTCAATCCTGATGGTTACCCGCTCGAGCCGGCCATCACGATTCCGGACAATGCAACCACGGTAACGATCGGCAAGGATGGCACTGTGACTGCCGTGACCGACGACCAGGCGTCACCGGTCAACCTTGGCCAGATCACCTTGGTTGATTTCATTAACCCGCAGGGGTTACAGGCGATTGGGAACAATTTGTTCAAGGCGACCAATGCCAGCGGTGATCCCAACGAGGGTGAAGCCGGCCTGGCGGGACTGGGAACCATTGAGCAGGGATCAGTGGAAGCCTCCAACGTCGAAGTGGTGGAAGAGCTGGTGAACATGATTACCACCCAGCGTGCCTACGAGATGAACTCGAAGGTGGTGTCCACCACTGACCAGATGTTGCAATTCATCACCAACAATATTGGTTAAGCCATGAAACGCATCATTCAAATCAGTAACGTCAGGAGAGCCAGCTCACTGGCACTTGTCGGAGCTCTGATTGTGCTGCAGGGTTGCACCGCGATGAGCCGCCCCCGTGCGATGCCGGATGACCCCCGGTACGCGCCGGTCCGCGCCCAGGCAATGATGCAGGCGGACCCGGCGTCGGGTGCCATCTTCCAGCCATCCCGGAATTACAATTTCTACGGTGATACAACGGCACTGAATATCGGCGATATTCTGACGGTCACCCTGGAAGAATCGACGCAGGCGAGCAAGAACGCGGATACCAGTATCACCAAGGACAATGAGGTGACACTGCCGGAGCCCACGATCCTGGGGAAGGGTAACTTCGGGCTCAACACGTCCTTCAACCATGAGCGTGATTTTGAGGGCTCGGCTGAAGCTGACCAGAGTAACAGCCTGGACGGCAATATCACCGTTACGGTCACCGAGGTACTGCCAAATGGTGTGCTGAGGATTCGAGGTGAAAAGTGGCTGTCGCTGACCAACGGCGATGAATATATCCGGCTGACCGGAATGGTTCGTCCTCAGGATATCCAGCCTGATAACACCGTGGCCTCCACCCGGATTGCCGACGCCCGGATTGCCTATGGTGGCACGGGTGATTTTGATCAGGCCAACCAGATGGGTTGGGCTGCGCGCTTCTTCAACAGTGAGTGGTGGCCGCTATGATGCTGCGAAAGGCCTTTGCCCTGTTTCTGATGCTGTCGGTACTGGCATCTCCGGTGTTGGCAGACCGTCTCAAAGATATGGCCCGCATCAAGGGGGTTCGTAATAACCAGTTGGTGGGTTATGGCCTGGTGGTAGGGCTTGATGGGACGGGGGACAAGGCGCCATTCACGAACCAGTCGTTCCGTAACATGATGAGCCAGTTCGGCGTCACTCTGCCGGACGGGGTAAACCCCAATCTGGCGAATGTTGCTGCGGTCACCGTGAGCGCGACCTTACCAGCCTTTGCCAAGCCGGGTCAGGAACTCGATATTACTGTTTCATCGATTGGTAATGCCGATAGCCTGCGCGGCGGAACACTTTTGATGACCCCGCTGAAAGGCGCAGACGGACAGATCTATGCGATTGGTCAGGGCAGTCTGGTGGTCGGCGGCTTTGATGCCAGTGGCCAGGACGGTTCCCGCATTACGGTAAATATTCCCAGTGTTGGCCGGATTCCCAATGGCGCAACCATTGAGCGGGAAGTGGCCTCGCCGTTCAACAAAGGAGACACCATTACCTTCAACCTCCTGCAGTCCGATTTCACTACGGCCAGGCGGGTGGTTGAGGCCATTAACGGTTACCTTGGACCGGACATGGCTTACGCCCACGACGCCACGTCGATTTCCGTTCGGGCACCGCGGGACCCCTCCCAGAGGGTCAGTTTCCTGTCGATTCTCGAAAATATCGAAGTCGACCCTGCGGAAGAAGCGGCCAAAGTGGTCATCAACAGTCGCACCGGAACTATTGTGGTTGGCCAGAACGTCAAGGTGAGCCCGGCGGCCATCACCCACGGCAACCTGACGGTCACCATTCAGGAAAATCCTGAAATCGTACAGCCTGATCCATTTTCCCGTGGTGAGACGGCCCTGCAGCAGGATAGCCAGATTGCCGTGACTGAAGACCCTGCGCGCATGTTCAAGTTCGGTCCTGCTGTCACCCTGAACGAGATTGTTCAGGCGGTAAACCAGGTGGGCGCTGCGCCGGGTGATGTTATGGCGGTTCTCGAAGCGCTGAAACAGGCAGGCGCACTGCGCGCCGAGCTGATTGTGATCTAGGTGGCATGATGCAGGACTATCAACTCCAGCAGGCGCAGGTTTATACCGATTTCAGCGGATTGAATGCGTTGAAGTCCGAAGCGCACAGCGATAAGCAGGCCGCGCTGCGGGAAGTTGCCCGTCAGTTCGAAAGCATGTTTTTGTCGGAAATGCTGAAGTCCATGCGCAAGGCGGGTGATGTGTTTGCCGAGGGTAATTACCTCAACACCAATCAATCCCAGTTCTACCGGGACATGTTTGATAGCCAGTTGAGCCTTACGATGGCCAACGGTCGGGGCGCAGGCCTGGCGGAGGCATTGGTGCAACAAATGAGCCGGCAGATTCCGGGGATGGATGACAAGGGCGAAAAACTGGCCGGTCACAAGGGCAGTCTCGCGGATTATGACCGATCCTTGCCTGCGATCTCACCAAAACTGGCGGATCAGGTTGAGCAGGTGAAGGCCATCACCGCGGCTGAACCGATGGTGGTCAGTGAGCCGACTGATGATTTACCCGAGCGATTTGAATCCCCGGAGCATTTCGTGAGTACGCTGTTGCCGATGGCGGAACGCATCGCTGAGGAATCAGGCGTTGATGCAAAAGTTATGGTCGCTCAGGCCGCGCTCGAAACCGGTTGGGGACGACACATGATTCGCGGCCAGAACGGTCAGGACCATCAGCACAGCTTCAACCTGTTTGGTATCAAGGCTGACAGCCGCTGGGCAGGAAATTCAGTCTCTATCACGACAACAGAATACCGGGAAGGTATCCCCATGAAGGAGCAGGCTTCGTTCCGGGCCTACCCCGATTATGAATCCAGTTTCAGGGACTATGTGTCGTTCCTGGAGTCGAATCCCCGATACCGAGATGTGCTTGAAGTAGCAGACCAGCCGGAAGTGTTCGCTGAAAAACTTCAGCAGGCAGGTTACGCAACAGATCCGGCATACGGCGAGAAGATTCGCAGAATCATGGCCCGGGATTCCCTGATGACCCTGTCCATAGACAGTGGCGAGCGTAAGGAGTAATCGTTATGGCGGGATTGCTGGGCATTGGTCTGAGTGGCGTGTTAAGCCATCAGACAGCACTGAATACCACCGGTAACAACATTACCAATGCGAACACGCCAGGCTATAGCCGCCAGGAAGTGTTATTCGAAACCCAGGAAGGTCAGCGCACCGGTGCCGGTACCGTGGGCAGTGGCGTTACCATCACCAATATCCGGAGGCTGGCGGACGAGTACCTGTCGCAGCAACTTCGGGAAGACAGCACTCTTTACGGCGAACAGCAGGCCTTGAATTCCGAGCTAAGCCGGCTGGATAACCTGTTGGGTGGTGATACGACAGGCCTTAGCAACGCCCTCAATAATTTCTTTGCCAGTCTTCAGAATGCAGCGGAAGACCCGACATCCCTACCTCAGCGCCAGTTGGTATTGAGCGAAGCCCAGCAGATCGTTAACCGCTTTCAGGGGCTGAACGAGGAATTTGTTCAGCAAAGAGAATCGGTCAAAACGCAAATGCAGCAGGGCGTTGCCGATGCCAATACGCTGCTCAAAAGCATTGCCGATCTGAATCTGGCTATTTCGGAGTCGCCTGGTATTGCCCAGGGTCTGATGCCGAACGAGTTGTTGGATCAGCGTGACCAGAAGCTGAAAGAACTTTCAGAGCTGGTGAGCATTAAAGTGACCCAGACCGAAGGGAGTCAGGTCAATGTTGCGCTAAGCAACGGGCTGGCTCTGGTCGTGGGCAACAACGCCGCAACCCTTGGCACCAGCAAGAGTGCCGAGGACCCCAGTCGCCTTGATTTCACTCTGACCAGCGGTGGTCGCACGCTTAACATCAACGAGCAGATCACCGGGGGCAAACTGGGTGGCCTCTACTATTTTGATAACCAGGCACTGAAGCCCGCGTTTGATGAGTTGGGCCGTATTGCGATTGTGCTGGCCGATACGATCAATCACCAGCATGAAATTGGAATGGACCTGGAAGGTGATCTGGGCGGTTTGTTCTTTAACGACATCAACTCCCTGGAAGCCCAGCGCAGCCGGGTGGTGACCAATGCCAATAATCAGTTGCCCCAGAACGGATTGCTGGCGGTTGAGATAACCGACAGTTCGGCACTGGGAGGCAACAGCTACACCATCCAGTTCTCAGGTGATGGCAGTAGCTATGAGGTATTGGACAACCTCACTGGCGAAACAGTGAATCAAGGGCGCCTGCCAGATCCTGTTCAGTCTGAAATCACATTGCCCGGGTTCAACATCCGCATTGAGGGTGGCACCTTCAATGCCGGAGACAAATACCTGATTCAGCCAACCCGCAATGCAGCGGAGAGCATAGGCCTGCAGATTAACCGTGAGGAAGATCTGGCTTTTGCCAGTCCCATCCGGGCCTCCGCCAGCGATCAGAATATCGGAACCGGCGAGATTGATCAGGGCACCATGCTGAATGTGCGGAACCCTTTTACTAACTCGTTGCTGCCGGGATTTCAGTCGGCCGGAGAGCTCAGCAACGGGCCGTTAACTGTCGAATTTGCTGACGATGGCGCGGGGGGGCTGACCTTCACCGTAACCGACGTTAGCGGAACCGTGATCGGTGCGGCTAATCAGCCCTATGCGGTTGGCGAAATCAACGAGCTGTTTACGGAAGACCCGGCAGCCGGGGCCGCCTATCAGGGCTTTCAGTTCCGGGTGACTGGCGAACCGGCACCGGGGGATACCTTCTCCATCGGCTACAACAGCAACGGCATATCCGATAACCGGAATGCAGAGCTTCTGGCTGGGCTTGGTACCGCCAATACGATGAATAACGGTACCCAGAACTTCACTGAAGGCTACGCCGGGCTGGTGGAAGATATTGGTGTAAAAACCCGCCAGAGCCAGCTTGATATGGAGGCCAGCAAGACCCTGGTAGAGCAGTCGACCGCTCAGAGGGAGAGTGTTTCCGGCGTTAACCTGGATGAGGAAGCGGGCAGGTTGATTCAGTACCAGGCAGCGTATAACGCGTCGGCGCGTGTTATGTCGGTGGCCCAGGATTTGTTCGATACATTGCTGCAGACGTTTCGTTGATCACAGCGGCGCAAGCAGTAAGAGGTGACGTGCGATGATGCGAATTTCATCCCAACAGATTTTTTCCAGCGGTATCAGCCGGCTGCAAGAGCTGAATACCAGCCTGAACAATACCCAGCAGCAGATATCCACGGGCAAGCGGGTTAACCAGCCATCGGACGACCCGGTTGCTGCCGCCAGGATACTCAAGCTGGATCAGGAGCTGGCGCGGGTAGAAACCTATCAGCGCAATGTCGATCTGGCGGATAACCGGCTCAGCCAGGAAGAGAGCGCACTCCAGAGTGCCACGGATATTATTCAGCGGATCAGGGAGCTTACCGTTCAGGCCGGTAACGGCGCATTGTCTGTCAATGACCGGCAGTCCATTGCTTCGGAAATGAAAGAGCGCCTGGAACAGTTAGCAACGGTCGCGAACACTCAGGATGCATCCGGAGAGTATATCTTCAGTGGCTTCCAGGGATCGGTTCAGTCGTTCAAGCAGGACGCGACGGGCAGTTGGGTTTATCAGGGCGACGAAGGCCAGCGGGTGCTGGAGATCGACGATGGCGTAACCGTTCCGATCAGCGACCATGGAAAGGGCATTTTTGTGAATGTTCCGGAGGCGATTACTGGAGAGCACACCAATCTCGTTAACCCTGATGCCTATATTTCCGGGGTCAAGCTGGTGAGTGAGGCGGATCTGGCGGCGGAATACCCGAATGCGTTTCCGGATGATATCACGGTAGAAATTCAGGCAGACGGTACTCTCCTTGCGATCGACGCGCAGGGGGATGTGTTAACCGTTGAGCCTGCAACCTATGAGAGCGGAGAGCCGTTCGTGGTTGCAGGCATCGAAATGACCATTACGGATGCTGTACCGGGAGCGGGGGATCAGTTCACCATCGACGTGAATGGTAAACAGTCGGTCTTTGCAAGTATCGAAAACCTGATTGCCGGCTTGACGACCCTGGACAAATCCACGGGGCAGGGGAATTCTGCCTATGATGACCTGATCGCTCAGTCTCTGGTTAACCTGGATAATGCTCAGGAAAGTATGGTCCTCAAGCAAACCGAGATCGGTGGTCGGATGAACGCGGTTGAGTCCACAAAAACGTTCCTGGAGGATTCATCGGTTTACAGCAATGAAATTCGCTCCCAGTTGCAGGATGTGGACTACGCCGAAGCGATCAGTAACCTGAGCTTTCAGAGCTTCGTGTTGCAAGCTGCGCAGCAGTCATTTGCACAGGTTTCCCAGCTTTCTTTGTTCGATAGATTGTAAATAATTGACGCAGCGGGCAGATCTGCCCGCTGACGTGTTGATTTCGCGGATAAGCTCAGTATAATCCCCTCACTCTCCGATGGCGGCGTGGTGAAATTGGTAGACACGACGGATTCAAAATCCGTTGGGGTAAAACCCGTGGCGGTTCGAGTCCGCCCGCCGCTACCACTTTCCTGCAGTGTCACGACATACCCACTCCATGAACGTCTCTGATTTTCATTTTGATCTGCCCGATGAACTGATTGCCCGATATCCGCTTTCAGATCGCACAGCCTCGCGTCTTCTATGCCTTGAAGGTATTACCGGTGGGACGCATCATCGCCAATTTTCCGATCTTCCTGGTCTGCTTCAGCCCGGTGACCTGCTGGTATTCAATGATACCCGGGTGATTCCTGCGCGCTTGTTCGGCAAAAAGGAAACTGGCGGGCAGGTCGAGGTATTGGTAGAGCGGGTAACCGGTCAGCATGAGATCATGGCCCATGTCCGTGCTTCCAAGGCCCTGAAAACGGGGCAGGCGGTCATTCTCGAAGACGGTACGCTGCTAAGAATGACCGGGCGCGACGATGCGATCTTCCACCTGAAGTGCGAGGCATCTGAGCCGGTTCTGGATGTGCTTGAGCGTATTGGCCACATGCCACTGCCGCCGTATGTCGACCGTCCTGATGAATCCACTGACCGGGAACGCTATCAAACCGTATACGCCCGTGAAGCGGGCGCCGTCGCTGCACCTACCGCTGGACTGCATTTTGACGAGGCGATGCTGGAAAAACTTCGCGCGCAGGGGGTTGAAACCGCGTTCGTTACCCTGCATGTAGGGGCGGGCACGTTCCAGCCTGTGCGGGTTGACCGGATCGAAGATCATGTCATGCACAGCGAAGTGGTTCAGGTATCCCAGGAAACCGTCGATGCGGTTGAGCGCGCCAGGGCCCGGGGTGGCCGGGTTGTTGCCGTAGGCACAACGTCTGTGCGTTCCCTTGAATCGGCGAGCAGAGGCGGTCGTCTGCAAGCCTTCCAGGGCGAAACCGATATCTTTATCCACCCGGGATACCGTTTCCAGACCGTAGACGCCTTGATTACCAATTTCCATTTGCCGGAATCCACGCTGATCATGCTGGTCAGCGCGTTTGCCGGTTATGAAAACGTTATGAACGCCTACCGGGAAGCTGTCGCTGAGCGTTACCGGTTTTTCAGCTATGGCGATGCCATGTTTATCACCGGACAGGAGCCCAGTCGCGGAATGCTTCAGGCTCCGTCGGGATCATCTATCGAATCACGTCCAGAGAGTGGCGGGGAGGCTGTGTGACCCAGACCTGTTTCATGTCTTTTGAGAAGCTCGGCGAGGATGGCCGCGCACGCCGGGGTAGGCTCACGTTTCCCCGTGGCACTGTGGAAACGCCGGCCTTCATGCCTGTGGGGACCTATGGAACGGTGAAGGGCATGTTACCCCGTGATATCGAGGAAATCGGTGCTGAAATCATTCTCGGTAACACCTTCCATCTGATGCTGCGTCCGGGTACTGAAGTGGTAAAGGCTCATGGTGATCTCCACGACTTTACCCAGTGGAAAGGGCCGATCCTGACCGATTCCGGCGGTTTCCAGGTGTTCAGCCTGGGCGACATGCGAAAAATCACCGAGGAGGGCGTAAAGTTCCGCTCACCGGTCGATGGTTCCCCGGTTGAGCTGTCACCGGAGATTGCCATGCAGGTTCAGCGTGATCTGGGTTCCGACATTGTCATGATTTTTGACGAATGTACCCCGTATCCTGCCACAGAGCGCGAAGCTAAGGATTCCATGGAGCTGTCTCTGCGCTGGGCCGGTCGGAGCAAGAAGGCTCACGAAGGTAATCCGTCGGCACTGTTCGGTATTGTTCAGGGCGGAATGTATGAACACCTGCGGGATCGTTCGCTGGAAGGCCTGACAGAGATTGGTTTTGACGGCTACGCCATCGGCGGACTCTCGGTTGGTGAACCCAAAGACGATATGATCCGGATTCTGGATCATCTGCCTCCCAAAATGCCTGAAGACAAGCCCCGCTACCTGATGGGCGTTGGTCGACCGGAAGATATTGTTGAGGCTGTGCGCCGCGGCGTGGATATGTTCGACTGCGTGATGCCGACCCGGAATGCCAGGAATGGCTATCTGTTCACATCAACCGGCATCGTAAAGATCCGAAACGCGAAGAACCGTCACGACACGGGTCCTCTGGATGACCGATGCGACTGTTACACATGCAAGAATTTTTCTAAAAGTTACTTGCATCACCTTGATAAGTGCGGAGAAATGCTTGGCTCTCAGTTGAACACAATTCACAACCTCAGGTTCTATCAGAACCTTATGGCTGGATTGCGTGGGGCCATTGAAGCAGGTACATTGTCGGACTTTGTATCAGAGTTCTACGCACTTCGCGGCGAAAGCGTACCACCGCTGGCCGAAGCCTGAATTGGAAGTCTGAATTAATTGCTTAATCAACGGAGAAACTTAATGAAGTCAATCAAAATGCTCCTCGCTGGTCTGGTAGCGATGATGCCGGCACTGGCAATGGCACAGGACCCGGCAGCTCAGGGTATGGGTGTAATGGGGCAGGTCATCTTCTTTGCCGGTTTTATCGCCATCTTTTACTTCCTGATCTGGCGTCCGCAATCCAAGCGTGCGAAAGAGCACAAGAACCTGATGTCCGGCCTGAACAAAGGTGATGAGGTTGTGACTTCTGGCGGTGTTGCCGGCAAGATCACCAAGGTAACTGACGACTTTATCGTTATCGAAGTTGCCGACAATGTTGAAATCAAGGTTCAGAAGGTTGCTGTTGCAGCGGCTCTTCCGAAGGGCACTCTGAAAGATATCTGAGCCTGAGGCCGCCTTTTATGGCGGCCTGATTTTTTCTGGCAGAAACACCACGGCCGTCCAGCCGGTCGGCTAAAAGGGATCCCATGCTTAACAAGTACCCGCTCTGGAAAAACCTGGTTATCCTGGTCGCGCTTGTGATCGGGTTTATCTACGCCTTACCTAACCTCTTCCCTGATGATTACGCTGTTCAGATTACTGGTGCCCGGAGCAGCACCGAGGTGAACACCGACATTCTGGATCGCGCTGTTCAGGCCCTTGAGTCTGAGGGTATCGAGGTTAAAAGCAGCGCGCTGCAGGATCGTAACGCCCTTATTCGTCTGACCAGCGCTGATGCCCAGTTGCAGGCCCGGCCTGTGGTCCAGAGTGCGCTGGGTCGTGAGTACCTGGTTGCCCTGAATATGGCGCCATCCACCCCTGAATGGCTGAAGAGCATGGGCGCTGGCCCGATGAAGCTTGGCCTTGATTTGCGTGGTGGGGTTCACTTCCTGCTCGAAGTGGATATGGAAACGGCGGTTAACCAGCGTCTTGAAGCGCTGTCCAGCCAGATCAAGGGAGACCTTCGGGAAGAGCGGATTCGCTATCGCGGCGGTGATGTACAGGGTCAGCGTGAGATCGTACTGAGCTTCCGTGATGAAGAGGCGAGGGCGGAAGCATTCGACCTGATCCGTGGTAAGTACAACCAGTTCCTGATGGACGAGCAAACTGAAGATGGCGATCTCCAGATTGTTCTGTCGCTTTCTGAAGCTGAAGTGAAATCTATTCAGGAATACGCCCTTGAGCAGAACCTTACCACCATCCGTAACCGGGTGAACGAGCTGGGCGTTGCTGAGCCGTTGGTTCAGCGCCAGGGTGCTGATCGCATTATTGTTGAGCTGCCAGGTGTGCAGGATACCGCTCAGGCCAAACGGGTCCTGGGGGCAACTGCCAACCTGGAATTCCGTATGGAAGCCCGCCAGGACGCTTCCGCTGCCGAGATTGAAACGTTCGGGTTCCGGGATACCCCCCAGCGAACAGCTCGCCTTGAAAAAGACGTTATCACTACGGGTAACAACGTTTCCAACGCCCAGCAGGCGTTTGACGAGAATGGTCAGCCTCAGGTCAATATCACCATGGACTCCGTGGGTGGTGACCAGATGAACAGGGCAACCCGCAATGCGATTGGCCGCCGTATGGCTGTGCTCTTCATTGAGTTCCGTACGGAAACCGAGAATCGCATGGTGGATGGTGAGATGACCGCGGTCGAGAAGCGCGTTGTCGACAAGGGCATTATCAGTCTGGCGACGGTCCAGTCCGCGCTGGGCAGTAGTTTCCGGATTACGGGTCTCGATTCGATTCCGGAAGCGTCCGAGCTGGCCCTGCTGTTGCGGGCCGGTGCGCTTGCAGCGCCGATGTATTTTGTTCAGGAACGTACGATTGGTCCCAGCCTGGGGCAGCAGAACATTGATGCCGGCATGATGTCGGTGGCATTGGGCTTTGCGTTGGTACTGGCCTATATGCTGGCTTACTACCGTGGCTTCGGTCTGATTGCCAATGTGTCTCTGACTCTCAACCTGATGCTGTTGATCGCCTGTATGTCGATTCTGTCAGCGACTCTGACCCTTCCCGGTATTGCCGGTATCGTTTTGACAGTCGGTATGGCGGTTGATGCCAACGTGCTGATATTCGAGCGAATCCGAGAGGAGCTGAAGGCTGGGGTGCCACCGCAGTCGGCGATCAATTCCGGGTATTCAAGGGCGTTTGTGTCTATTTTCGATGCCAACATCACCACGCTTCTGGTGGCTGTGATCCTGTTCGCTATGGGCTCAGGTCCTGTGAAGGGCTTTGCAGTGACGCTGTGCCTCGGGATCATGACCTCCATGTTCAGTGGTCTGATGGTCAGTCGTAGCATCGTCAATCTGGTTTATGGAGGTCGAAAGATCGAGAAATTGTCGATCGGAGGAAAGCAGGTCAATGTCTGATCAAGCGAAAAAGCCATTTGATTTTATGGGGCTGCGGAAAATCGCTTCCGTGTTCTCTATCACTTTGCTGGTAGCGTCTGTCATTCTTCTGTCTGTGCGGGGCCTTAATCTCGGCATGGATTTCACTGGCGGAACGTCGGTAGAGTTTGAGTACGCGTCAGCCCCGTCTCTGGATGAGATTCGGACAACCCTCACTGAGGCCGGGTACGACCAGTTTGTTGTACAAAACTTCGGTGCGGACACGACGGTGCTGGTTCGCCTTGCCGAAGCCGGCAATGACGAGCTTGCGAAAGATGTGACGTCGGCGCTGCAGGCCGGTGGCGAGCAGCTGGAACTTGTGAGTTCCGAGTTTATCGGTTCTCAGGTTGGTGATGAGCTCCGTGAGAGCAGCGGTCTGGGGTTATTGTTGGCGCTGGCTGTAGTGCTGATCTATGTCGGCATGCGGTTCCAGTTCAAGTTTGGTATTGCCTCTGTTCTTCCGCTCGCCCATGACGTTGTGATTGTTCTGGGGGTGTTTGCGTTGTTCCAGTGGACGTTCGACCTCACGGTACTGGCTGCATTGTTGGCGATCATCGGTTATTCGCTGAATGATACGATCGTTGTCGCTGATCGAATTCGGGAGAACTTCCGAAAGATGCGGGTCGGCGATTCCTGGGAAATCATCAATAGCTCAATTCACCAGACCATTGGTCGTACCATCAATACATCGGGGACGACGCTGGTTGTTCTGATCGCTCTTTACGTATTTGGTGGTGAGGCAATTAACAACTTTGCCCTGGCGCTGATTATTGGCGTGGTTGTGGGTACTTATTCTTCCATCTACGTTTCGGCGAACCTTCTGATCGCGTTTGGAGTTACCCGAGAGGATCTGATCCTTCCAGCAAAGGAAGGCGCTGCGGGCGCAGAGGAAGAAGAACAGCCGCCCGAATGGCTGAATCGGATGTAAGGGTGTCGCCACGTAGGTGGTACAAAAAAACCGCCAACTCTCAGGAGTGGCGGTTTTTTTATGCCTGCTTGATGCCGATTAACGCGGCAGGCGGCCCCGGTACGGATGAAGGGCTTTGAGCACTTCCCGGAAAAGCTTCGGGTTTGCGACAACGAGTTGGCGAGCACCGGCGGTAGAAGGGTTGCCGGAGAAGTCTCCGGTCAGCGCGCCGGATTCCATAGCCAGGGTTGCACCAAGTTCGAGGTCTGTGGCTTCCGGCCGGAAGATAACCGCTGCATCCAGGTTGCCTGAGGCGACGCGTGCAATATCGAGAACTGCGCAACCGGAGGTCCGGAACATTGCGGAGTGTTGGGCCAGCACGGTAGACATTTCGCCCCACAATTGCGGATCTTCGCTCTTGCGGGTCTGGTCCAGCAGGTTGCTCGCAATGGCGGCTTTGCCTGTGACCTTGGTGTCGGATGTGCGGATACGGCGGCTGTTAAGTGCTGCGCCGTGGCCTCGGCTGGCCGAGAACTCTTCACCAGTAATCGGGTTAACGATCAACAGATTCTCGGTCCGGTTGTTCTTCTTCTGCGCGAGAGCAATGGCAAACTCCGGGATACCACGCAGGAAATTGTCGCGGCCGAGTACCGGGAAAATGTGCCAGCTCTTCTCGCTGCTGCCAGCATCTGCCTCATTCAGAGGGGCAATGCTGTGATCCTTGTAGGCCTTTTCAAGCTGCTCCAGGAAACTGTCATAAATGGACTGTTCTACACGGTCCAGCTGGCGACGGCGTTCTTCGTCGTCGTTGGCGTTGGAGGCTTGGCGCTCAAAGTGGGCTTTCAGATAGTCCGACCCCTGACGCGCAACGCGCAGGGCCATTTTAATCGCTGGTTGCATCTGAGTGTTCATTATCCGGATGTGTGAAGGCCGGGTATGATAGCAAAAGATAGCTGCGCTTGTACGTTTTTTGACTCAGCAATACCACGGATGATGGCTAATTGCGGGTTCTTCGGAGGCGCGGGGGCGTGGCAGTTTCTGCTATCATTGCGTCCTTTACTCATTCTGCTTGGATTCGTTCGCAATGCACAAGCCGGCACTTCCTCTGGAAGGTACTGACACGTTCCAGGACCAGATTCGTATCGTACTGGTCGAAACTTCCCATTCAGGCAATATCGGTGCGGTTGCCCGCGCCATGAAAAATATGGGGTTGGGTAATCTCTGGCTGGTCAATCCCAACTCTTTCCCTGATGAAGCTTCCTATGCCCGCTCTTCCGGTGCCTCGGATGTTCTCGATCGGGCAACAGTGGTGTCCACGCTGGATGAAGCCATCGCTGATTGCGTTGTGGTTATGGGTACCAGTGCCCGCGGGCGGAAAGTTCCCTGGCCGGTTATTGCGCCGCCCGATGCAGCGGCTACAGCCTCAGAGGCTGCAAAAGGCGGCCGGGTTGCCCTGGTGTTTGGCCGTGAAAACCATGGTCTGAGTAATGATGAGCTTCAGCGTTGTCATTACCACATCCATATCCCGTCTAACCCCGAATACAGTTCGCTGAATCTTGCTATGGCGGTTCAGGTCATGTGCTATGAATTGCGGATGCACTACTTACGGGGGCTTGAAGGTGAAGAAGGGAGCCCATACTTAAAGGCCATGACTCGGCCGGGGGATGAGGGGTGGGATGTCCCTCCAGCGGAAGTGCATGACGTAGAGGGATTCTTTGGTCATCTTGAGCAGGTTTTGGTGGATGTGGACTTTCATCGTCGCGAAAATCCGCGTCAGTTGATGACCCGGCTGCGCAGGCTGTTTCAGCGTGCCGGGCTTGACCAAATGGAAATTAATATCCTGCGAGGCATACTGACCGCCGTGCAAAAGGCGGCAGGCACTCACGGCAAAGCCCAGGGTTTGGGTAAAAACAATGAGGCCGTCGACAAAGCGGCAGAACAGGAAGATGGGCATGTTTGAGAGATTGAGGGAAGACGTTAGCAGTGTTTTTCATCGGGATCCGGCTGCGCGGAACACGTTTGAAGTTCTCACCAACTATCCGGGGCTCCATGCCCTTCTGCTTCACCGGTTTGCTCATTGGTTGTGGAATCTGGGTCTGAAATGGCTCGCTCGTACCATTTCGACGATTTCCCGGTGGCTGACCGGTATCGAGATCCATCCTGGGGCAACCATCGGTCGGCGTTTCTTCATCGATCACGGTATGGGGGTTGTGATCGGCGAAACAACGGTTATAGGCGATGACGTCACCCTGTACCAGGGCGTCACCCTTGGTGGAACCAGTTGGAATAAGGGTAAGCGGCACCCCACGATCGGTAACGGCGTTGTAGTTGGCGCCGGCGCCAAAATTCTCGGTCCGTTTGAGGTGGGTGAGGGAGCGAAAGTAGGTTCCAATTCTGTGGTCACCAAGGAAGTGCCTGCCGGTGCTACGGTCGTTGGCATTCCAGGGCGGGTCATCATCAAGCGTCAAACCGAAGATGAGGTGCGCCGCAAAGAAATGGAAGAGCGCATGGGCTTTGATGCCTACGGTGTTACTGAAGAGATGCCGGACCCGGTAGCTCGTGCTGTTCGTTCGCTGTTGGATCACATGCACGCGGTGGATGATCGCATCGACTCTATGTGCAAGGCACTTCGCACGGTCAACAGTGAATACCAGAATGGAGAGTTGCCGCCATTGCAGGAAGAGGATTTCGATTGTGTTCGTGATCCGGGCGAGGAGAAGCAGGGTTGAATACTTGACTGATTTACTCGGTCAATACATACTCGCTGCTGTTAACCGAGATTCAATCCCGCCTTGGGGCTGACGCTATGAAACTGACCACCAAAGGCCGTTATGCCGTTACGGCAATGCTGGATCTTGCTCTCCATGGAGATCAGGGGCCGGTCAGTCTTGCGGACATTTCCGCTCGTCAGGAAATCTCGTTGTCCTACCTGGAACAGCTTTTTTCCCGTCTGCGCAGGCAAAAGCTTGTTATCAGCATACGCGGCCCTGGTGGTGGTTACCGTCTGAGCCGCAATGCCGATGAAGTGTATGTTGCCGAAGTTGTCGATGCTGTCAGCGAGTCCCTGGATACGACTCGTTGCGGTAACAAGGGCGACTGCCAGAATGGCGAGAAGTGCCTGACTCACCATCTCTGGTCAGATCTGAGTGATCAGATTCACCAGTTCCTCAGTCAAATCAGCCTCGGCGATCTGATGAAAAAGCGGGAAATCCGCAACGTGGCGGATCGGCAGAATCGCCTCCAGTCATCAGGTGTCGATTCTGAAACCATTAACACCGAACGCCTGTCAGACCAGGCGGCGGTCTGAAACCAAGTCCTGAAAAAATAGCCATGAAAAAGCCCGTATATCTGGACTACGCGGCCACCACGCCCGTTGATCCTTCTGTTGCCGACGATATGGTCAGGTACCTGACCCCGGACGGCATATTTGGTAATCCTGCTTCACGTTCCCACGCGTTTGGCTGGCAGGCTGAGGCTGCCGTTGAATCCGCCAGAAAGCAGGTGGCTAACCTGATCCACGCTGACCCGAGGGAAATCGTCTGGACCTCCGGCGCGACGGAATCCGATAACCTGGCAATCAAGGGCGCTGTTGCGGGTCGCACCGATGTGCATGTGATCACGTCGACTATCGAGCACAAGGCGGTTGTTGATACCTGTAAATGGCTGGAAGGTCGTGGTGTGGATGTGACCTGGCTGAAACCGGATCACGAGGGCCGGATCAGCCCGGCTCAGGTTGAAGGGGCGTTGCGGGATAATACCGTTCTGGTCAGCCTGATGCTGGTGAATAATGAGCTCGGGACTATTAATGATATTGCGTCTATCGGCGGCATGTTGAGAGAGCGGGGCATTCTGTTCCATGTTGATGCCGCTCAGGCAGCAGGTAAGATGCCGGTTGATGTAACAACTATGCCAGTGGATCTTATGGCGTTGTCGGGTCATAAGGTCTATGGACCGAAAGGGATCGGCGCGCTCTATGTCCGTCGTTCGCCCGATGTAAAAATTGAAGCTCAGATTCACGGTGGTGGCCATGAGCGGGGTATGCGTTCCGGCACGCTTCCGACTCACCAGATCGTGGGTATGGGAAAGGCCTTTGCAATTGCTGCTCAGAGCCTGTCCGCTGAAATAGAAGCGCTTGAACAGCTACGTAATGCTTTTCTGGAGGGGCTGTCAGGACTGGCAGGGGTCACTCTTAACGGCAGTGATACGGGGCGAGTCCCCGGGATACTCAACCTGTCTTTTGAAGGAGTTGACGCAGAGTCCCTTATGCTGGGGCTGCGTGACCTGGCTGTGTCTTCTGGATCGGCGTGTGCTTCGGCAACCATCGAACCATCCTACGTGCTGCGGGGGATTGGTCTCAGTGATGAGCAGGCCCACAGAGCGCTACGATTTTCTTTTGGTCGTTTCACCAGTCATGAGGAAGTGGTTTTCGCCAGTGCGCAAATTGTTGATGTTGTTACCCGCCTTCGTTCAGTGCGGTAGGCAGTTGGCGCCGGACTGCGTATAATCGCAGGCCGGAATTTTAACCCGAACTCAAATGGAGAAAGATCATGGCAAACGAGCGCACGCTCTCGATTATCAAGCCCGACGCGGTAGCAAAGAACGTGATCGGTGAAATCTACAGCCGCTTTGAAAAAGCTGGCCTGAACATTGTAGCCGCCAAGATGATGCACCTGACCCAGGAGCAGGCAGAAGGCTTCTACGCTGAGCACAAAGAGCGCCCGTTCTTCAATGACCTGGTTGCATTCATGACCTCTGGCCCGGTTGTTGTTCAGGTTCTGGAAGGTGAAGGCGCCATCCTTAAGAATCGTGAGCTGATGGGTGCCACCAACCCGAAAGAAGCTGATGCCGGCACCATCCGTGCTGACTTTGCTTCTTCCATCGATGCGAACGCCGTTCACGGCTCTGATTCCGCTGCTTCTGCCGAGCGCGAAGTTGCGTATTTCTTTAACGACAACGAAATCTGCCCGCGCGGCTAAGGTTGTCGCTGGAAGCGGGCCGCTGCTGGCTCGCTTCCGGATTGGTTATCTGATCGAGGTTATGACATGACAGCTGCTGCTGAAAAAACCAATTTGCTGGGGATGCCGAAAGCCAAGCTTGAGGCCTATTTCGAGTCCCTGGGCGAAAAGCGCTTCCGCGCGCAGCAGGTCCTTCAATGGATTCATCAGCGCGGGGTTGATGACTTCGATCAAATGACCAATATGAGCAAGTCCCTGAGGGACAAGCTCAAGCTCGTTGCTGAAGTCCGTGGGCCGGAAGTGATCTATGACGAAACCTCCAAAGACGGCACCCGCAAATGGGTGATGCGGATGGACAATGGCAACAGTGTGGAAACTGTTCTGATTCCGGATGGTGAGCGGGGAACTCTTTGTGTGTCCTCGCAGATTGGCTGCAGCCTTGACTGCACTTTCTGTTCAACCGGAAAACGGGGTTTCAACCGGAACCTGACCGCTGCCGAGATCATCGGCCAGGTGTGGGTGGCCCGTAAAGCCTTCATGCCATTCGAGCCGGGTCCGGATCGTCCGATCACTAACGTGGTCATGATGGGCATGGGTGAGCCGTTGCTCAACTTTGACAACGTTGTTGATGCCATGAATCTGATGATGGAAGACAACGCCTACGGTATTTCAAAACGGCGCGTAACACTCAGCACATCCGGTGTGGTGCCAGCCCTTGATCGCCTGGGTGAAGTTACCGATGTTTCACTGGCCATTTCGCTTCATGCCCCCAATGATGAGCTCCGCAACAAGCTCGTTCCTCTGAACAAAAAATACCCGATTTCCGAGTTGTTGGCGGCCACCAGGCGCTATCTGTCCGGCCTGCCTGACAAACGGAAAGCAACCATCGAATATACCGTGATTGAAGGGATGAACGATCAGCCGGAACACGCCCGGCAGTTGGCTGAGCTGCTGCGAGGGCTTCCTTGCAAGATCAACCTCATTCCTTTCAATCCATTCCCGGAGAGCGATTTCCGGCGACCGAGCAGGAACGCAACCCGTCGGTTCCAGACGGTGCTGAACGAACTCGGGTATATTGCGACTATCCGGACCACCCGTGGCGACGACATAGACGCCGCCTGTGGCCAGCTTGTTGGCCGGGTGGAAGACCGCACCCGTCGAAGCCAGCGTTACATTCAGGTTCAACAGGTTAATCCCTGATCTGGAACCATACATCAGTTAGCGAGGATTGCAGGACTGTGACATTCAAAACGAAAAGCAGATTTCTCTCTGTCGTGGCCGCTCTTATTGCCACCGTCTTGGTCACAGGCTGCGTTACAACGACGGACAGCCCCTTTGCCAGGGAAGCTGATCGACAGGATGCCATCGCCAATTATGTCCGTCTGGGTACGGCCTACATTGGCCAGGGCAATCTGGATCGGGCACGTCACCACCTGGATCGTGCTTTGGAGCTCGACTCTGACAGCGCTGCAGCCCGCTCAGCTATGGGACTTGTTTACAACGCCGAAGGTGAGGCTGAGCTGGCTGAGAAGAGCTTCAGGCAAGCGATCAGCAGCGATAGTGATTATACCCGCGGGCGGGTGTACTACGGTGCGTTTCTCTATGGCCAGCAGCGGTTTGAAGACGCAAGCGCCCAGTTTACCGCTGCTTCCCGGGATACCGAATACCCGGACCGAGGCTCGGTTTTCTTCAATCTGGGAATGACCCAGGAGCGGTTGGGCAAGCTGGAGGACGCAGAAGCAGCGTACCGACGCGCGGTTGAACTCTCCCGGGGCGATGCCCGTCCTTTGTTGTCGCTGTCTCGGGTACTGGTCGAGCAGGGGCGCTACAGTGCTGCCAGCCGTTACTACAGTCGCCTCACTTCTATGATGCAGCGGGATACTCGCATGCGTCACTCTGCGGAAAGCCTCTGGACTGGTATCCGGATTGCTCACAGCCTCGATGATCGTGACCAGGAAGCCAGCCTGGCACTTCAGTTGAAAAATAATTATCCGGAGTCAGACGAATACCAACAATATAAGGTGTTGATGTCTAATGGCCAATGAAGACGTTACCCAGCCAGTGAACGATAATCCGGTCGGATTACGGCTGAAAAAGGCCCGGGAATCCCGAGGGCTTGATGTTAACGACATCGCCAATGTCCAGCATTTGCGGCCTGCCGTCATTCAGGCGATTGAAGCTGGTGATTATGGGAAGATTGACAGTGAACTCTTCCTTAAAGGTTATGTCAGGGCCTATGCCGTCCATGTGGGACTGGATGCGGACCGCCTCATTGCGGATCTGGATCAGGAACTGGAACCGATGCGCGAGCAGCGCAAACAGGAATTTGAAGCCAGCCCACTGGTGGATATTGAACGCCGTCGCAGCCGGAAACGTCGTGCGGCAAAGGCGGTTTTTCTGTTGGCAATTATTGGTTTGGTAGCCTGGGTCGTGGTGCATTTTCTATTACCTGCCCAGCAAACGGTCGCGCCAGACAGTCAGGAACCTGGCGAGGTCATTGAAGAGTCGGCTCCTGCGTCTGACGCAGAAGCACCGGGACCTTCAGTGCCAGAGTCTGTAGTTGAAGACGTTTCCGTCGAAGAGCCAGTGCCTGATTCAGAGGCAGTCAGTGATGCCGAGCCAGTTGCAGAGGATGTAGCGTCTGAGTCGGTCGAAGAGCCTTCTGTAGAAACAGTAGCTGCTGAGGTTGAGGTGCCTGTGCAGTCAGAAGAGGGTGTTGTCGAAGTCCTCGAGTCTGACCAGCCTGAGTCCGTGTCAGAACCGTCAGTGCAAGCCATAGCGGCAGACAACACCGGTCGGCTCCAGATCAGCTTTGTCAGAGACTGCTGGGTGAGAATCAGTGATTCGAACGGGAATCGGCTGGTCAGCTCCCTTCAGCGGGCAGGCGATAATCTCGACGTGGTCGGTGACCTGCCCCTGACCGTGGTGATTGGTGCAGTGGACGCCGTGAGCACCATCAGTTTCCAGGGAGAACCCCTGGAAATGGGCGATTACCCCGTCGTAAATAATCGGTCAGAATTTACCCTGACAATCTGAATCTCCGAAGAATCAAACGATATTGGTCTGTAATCCATGAAACACGAATCTCCGATCATCCGACGCAAGTCCCGCCAGATCATGGTTGGTAATGTGCCTGTCGGTGGCGATGCCCCCATCGCCGTGCAGAGCATGACAAACACCAACACCTGCGACGTTGACGCTACCGTTGCGCAAGTCAAGGCGATCCAGGATGCTGGCGCTGATATCGTTCGGGTATCGGTACCGGATATGGACGCAGCCGAGGCATTCGGCAAGATTCGTCAGCTGGTTTCGGTCCCGTTGGTCGCCGATATCCATTTCGATTACAAGATCGCGTTGCGAGTTGCTGAACTTGGAGTCGATTGCCTGCGTATCAATCCGGGCAATATCGGCCGTGACGACCGCGTGAGTGCGGTAATCAATGCTGCCCGGGATCGCAATATCCCCATTCGGATCGGTGTCAATGCCGGTTCTCTGGAAAAGAGCCTCCAGCGAAAGTATGGAGAGCCGACGCCGGAAGCGCTGGTTGAGTCCGCGATGCGACACATCGACATTCTTGATCGCCATGATTTCCAGGATTTCAAGGTAAGTCTCAAAGCCTCTGAAGTGTTCATGACGGTTGCGGCCTACCGCAAAATAGCTTCGCAGATCGAGCAGCCGTTGCATCTTGGCATTACCGAAGCCGGAGGATTCCGCTCAGGTACGGTTAAATCATCGATTGGCCTTGGCATGCTGCTCATGGACGGTATCGGCGATACCATTCGCGTGTCTCTCGCGGCTGATCCGGTTCAGGAGATCAAAGTCGGTTACGACATTCTGAAAAGTCTTCGTCTGCGTAGCCGTGGCATCAACTTTATTGCTTGCCCGAGCTGCTCACGGCAGAACTTTGATGTTATCCAGACCATGAACGATCTCGAGGCTCGACTCGAAGACGTCAATACGTCCATGGATGTGGCGATTATCGGCTGCATCGTCAATGGTCCGGGTGAGGCCAAGGAAGCTGATCTGGGGCTGACCGGCGGTAGTCCCAAAAACCTGTTCTACATGGCAGGTAAACCAAATCAGAAACTTGAAAACGCAACGCTCACCGATGACCTTGAACGGTTGATCCGTGAAGAAGTTGAGCGGCGCCAGGAGCAGGAAGAGGCGATCATCGCTCGCTCCGGAGACTGACAAAGTCAGCTCCTGCAGATTTAATATTCAGATTAACGTTTAAGGGTTTAACTTGGCAAAAATTCAGGCAATTCGCGGGATGAACGACATCCTGCCGGAACAGACGCCGGTTTGGCAGTATCTGGAGAGTACCGTACGGGGCGTCCTGGCACAGTATGGATACCAGGAAATCCGTATGCCAATTGTAGAGCAGACTGACCTGTTCAAGCGCTCAATTGGCGAAGTGACGGACATCGTCGAAAAGGAAATGTATACCTTTGAGGATCGCAATGGCGATAGCCTGACCTTGCGCCCTGAAGGAACGGCCGGATGTGTGCGTGCAGCGGAAGAGCACGGCCTCCTCTTTAACCAGACCCGCCGGCTCTGGTATACCGGCCCGATGTTCCGCCACGAACGTCCACAGAAAGGCCGCTATCGCCAGTTCCACCAGATTGGGGTGGAATGTTTTGGGATGGACGGCCCGGATATTGATGCCGAATTGTTGATTCTCACATCCCGTCTCTGGAAGGCGCTTGGCCTGAGCACGCACACCAGGCTGGAAATCAATTCCATTGGAACCTCGGAAGCGCGTAAGGTTTACCGCCAGGCTCTGGTTGATTACCTGAGCCAATTCAAGGAAGACCTTGATGCTGATAGCCAGCGCCGTCTGGCGACCAATCCTCTTCGCATCCTCGACAGCAAGGATCAGGCTACCCGAAAGATTCTTGAGAATGCACCGAGCCTTGATGACTATCTTGATGAAGAGTCTCGCGAGCACTTTGATCGCCTGAAATCGCTTCTCGATGCGGCCGGCGTGACCTACACCGTTAATCCAGCCCTGGTTCGTGGGCTCGATTACTACGGCAAGACTGTATTCGAGTGGATCACCGAAAGCCTTGGCGCCCAGGGCACGGTCTGTGCCGGTGGCCGGTATGACGGCTTGGTAGAGCAACTGGGGGGCAAACCCACCCGTGCCGTTGGTTTCGCCATGGGCGTAGAGCGGCTGATCCTGTTGCTTGAGACCCTGAATCTGATTCCTGAATCGGTGAACAGCGACGCTGATGTCTATGTTACCGCCATGGGCGATAACGCAGTTGCATCTGCTATGGCGCTCGCCGAAAATCTCCGCACCGCGTTGCCGGGCAAGACAGTTATTACTCATTGTGGTGGTGGTAGCTTCAAGAGTCAGATGAAAAAGGCTGACCGCAGCGGAGCTCGTTACGCCGTCATTCTCGGTGACAATGAGATTGAAAACGGAACAGCGGGCCTCAAGCCCCTGCGGGCTGCTGAAGACCAACGGGAAGTTGGCCAGGCGGAGCTGGCCTCTGTTTTGGCTGACGCACTGAAACACTGAATTCAAACCACATAAAAGTAAAAAGATTCGACTACAGGAGCCACCATGGCTGAGATGCGCACCGAAGAAGAACAGATCCAGGCGATTAAAGACTGGTGGAAGAATAACGGAACCTCCCTGTTAATCGGTGTTGGTGCTGCGCTGGCGATTGTTTTCGGCTGGCAGGCCTGGCAGAACCATCAGGCTGAGCAGCGCACCAAAGCCGCGAATGAGTTCGCCAACCTGATCAACGCGTTCAGCAATCAGGCTGATGAAACCAGCGGCGATACCGTAGAGTACGTGGCCAAGACCCTGCGTGAGGACTTTGCCGACAGTGCGTATGCGGTGTATGGCAACTTGATTCTCGCTCGTCAGCAACTTACCGCTGATCAGCCGGAAGCTGCGATCGATTCACTGAAGTGGGCCCTTGAAAAGTCCGGCGACAATCAGGCGCTGGCATTAGTTGTCCGCAACCGTCTGGCCCGCGCCCAGTTCGCCGCTGAACAGTACGACGCTGCGCTTGCGACGATCGATTCCGCAGGCGAAGCAGACAGCTTCAACGCAATATTCTCCGAACTGAAGGGCGATATTCTGCTGGCTCAGGGCGACCGTGAAGGTGCGCGAGCGGCGTATCTGGCCGCCCGTGAGGAAGCTCAGCAGGGCCGTAGCGGCGTTCTGGATCTGAAACTGTCCGATCTTGGCGTAGGGGAGGATGCCTGATGCGTTATCAGCGCAACAGGTTTGTCCGCGCTGGACTGATCGGTGGTCTGCTGGCGGCCATGGGGCTGGCAGGCTGCAGCACGACTGATACCTTTGAACAGCCGGTACCGGTCCCTGATATTGATGAGACGGTTGAATTCGATCAGGTATGGAGTATGTCTGTCGGCGACGGGCACGATGAGGAATTTCTGTACCTGGCACCGCTGAATACTGGTGATCTGCTTTACGCCGCCTCGGCAGACGGGGAACTGGTTGCGGTTGAGCGGGAGAACGGTAAGGTCGTCTGGGAGACGGAGCTTGAAGACCGGATTTTTTCCGGCCTTGGTGGTGACGTAGAGAAACTCTACCTGACGACTCGGGAAGCCGACCTGGTTGCTTTGTCCCGCGAGGATGGCAGTGAGCTATGGCGCACATCGTTGCCGACTGAAGTCCTTTCCTCACCTCGCTCCAATGGCAGCATTGTCGTCACCCAGACGACCGATGGCCGCGTGCTGGCCTTTGATGTCAGTGACGGGGAGAAATTGTGGCAATACGACGGTGTTGTTCCTGTTCTGGCCATGCGGGCTGCAGCGTCGCCTCTCGTGGGCGGCGATCTCGTCATTGCATCATTTTCCAACGGTAAGCTGATTGCGCTGTCTGCGGACTCCGGGCAGCCGGTGTGGCAGTATGAAGTAGGGTTGCCTCAGGGGCGGACTGAACTGGAGAGGCTCGTCGATATCGGTGGCGAGCCGCTGGTTCTGGATTCGGCGATACTCGTTGCGGGTTATCAGGGCAAGCTGTCATTAGTTGATATCCGTACTGGGCAGGAAATCTGGAGCCGCAAGGCATCAACCCTTCAGTCACCCATGATTGGTGACGGCAATATCTACCTTGCATCCGTTAACGGAGACGTTATTGCTTTGCGTGGGTCGGATCGCCGGGAACTGTGGACACAGGATGGCCTGTCATGGCGCCAACTGACCCAGCCCATGGTCTACGAGGATTACCTTGTCGTGGGGGACTTTGAGGGATATCTCCACGTTCTTTCGCGTGAGGATGGCAGCCTCATTGGCCAGATGGAGTTCGATGATGAGGGTATTCGCGTACCGGTTCAGCGCCTGAGCGATGGTAACCTGCTGGTTTTTGGCAACAGCGGCGATATGGCAGTGTTCAAGATTCGCCAGATTGATTGATTTTTCCGCCCCGAAGTTTGTCGGGGCGGTTTCCTTTTTTTTGTGTAGCGACTGATTATGACCCCAGTAATTGCTCTTGTTGGCCGCCCGAATGTGGGCAAGTCGACGCTTTTTAACCAGATGACCCGTTCCCGGGATGCTCTGGTCGCGGACTTCCCGGGCCTTACCCGGGACCGGAAATATGGTGAGGGCAACTACGAAGGTCAGCGCTTTATTGTCATTGATACTGGTGGCCTGACCGGTGATGAAGTCGGTATCGATGCTGAGATGGCTCGTCAGTCTCTGCAGGCTGTCGAAGAAGCCGATATCGTTTTGTTCCTGGTGGATGGGCGTGCGGGTCTGACCGGTGGCGACGAGATGATTGCCGACCACCTCCGGCGTTCCGGGAAGCAGGCGCACCTGGTAGTGAACAAGACTGATGGTCAGGATCCGGATGTAGCTGCGGCGGATTTCTTCAGCCTTGGCTTTGAATCCACGTTCCTGATTGCTGCTTCCCATAACCGGGGAATCCGTTCTTTGCTTGAGACGTTGCTGCCCTCCGAGGAAGAGCGTGAAGAGCAGGATCGTGCGGAACGCTATCCGGGCATCCGGATTGGTGTCGTAGGGCGCCCTAATGTCGGCAAGTCGACACTGGTTAACCGCATGCTGGGTGAAGACCGGGTTGTTGTCTACGACATGCCGGGAACCACCCGGGACAGTGTCTACATTCCTTATGAAAGGCAGGGCGAGAAGTACACCCTGATCGACACCGCCGGGGTTCGACGCCGGAAGAACGTCAAGGAAACGGTCGAAAAGTTCTCCATTATCAAAACCCTTCAAGCGATTGATGATGCCCACGTGGTAATTCTTGTGATCGATGCGAGGGAAGGCCTGGTAGATCAGGACCTGCACCTGATTGGGTTTGTGCTCGATGCCGGTCGCTCGCTCGTTATTGCGGTCAATAAATGGGACGGCATGGACCCGGAAGAACGCGCCAGGGTCAAGGAACAGGTTCAGCGCCGATTGGATTTTCTGGACTACGCTGACAAGCATTATATCTCAGCCTTGCACGGCTCAGGTGTGGGTGTGATGTACGACTCCGTTCAGGACTGCTATGAGTCTGCGATGGCGAAATGGCCAACCAATCGCCTCACAGCGATCCTGCAGGATGCCATTGCCCAGCATCAGCCTCCCATGGTTCAGGGGCGCAGGATCAAGCTTCGCTATGCGCACCAGGGTGGGTCCAATCCGCCGATCATCGTTGTGCATGGTAATCAGGTTGAGTCTTTGCCTGGAGCCTACAAACGTTACCTGGAGAATACCTTCCGCAAGGTGCTCAAGGTGACGGGGTCGCCCATCCGTTTTGAGTTCAAAGGCGGTGACAACCCGTTTGCCGGCAAGGTCGACAGGTTGACCCCAAGACAGAAGGTCAAGAAGGACAATGACCTGAAAAAGGGACGTCGAATCAGGAAAACGCGCCAGAAAAGCGTTAAGCGCTGATTGCTCCCGAGCGGGGACTGACTCAGTTCAGCCCCGCCAGTTCTACTTGCCTCGCCTGAACAGCTGTGAGGGCAATGGTAAAGACGATATCGTCAACCAATGCGCCCCGGGACAGGTCATTCACCGGCTTCCTCAGGCCCTGCAGCATTGGGCCGATACTCACCACGTTTGCGCTTCGTTGCACTGCCTTGTAGGTGGTGTTTCCTGTATTCAGATCCGGGAAGACGAAAACCGTAGCCCTGCCAGCAACGTTGCTGTTTGGCGCCTTGCTTTTGGCGACGCTTTCTATAGCGGCGGCATCATATTGTAACGGGCCATCAATCAGCAGATCAGGACGTCTTTGACGGGCAATCCGGGTAGCCTCACGCACCTTGTCCACGTCCTGACCGCTACCGGATTCCCCTGTGCTGTAACTGATCATGGCGACAATCGGCTCTATCCCGAACGCCTCTGCCGACTGGGCGCTCTGGATGGCAATATCCGCAAGCTCTTCGGCATCAGGATCCGGATTGATCGCACAGTCACCGTATACCACTACCTGCTGTGGTAGCAGCATGAAGAATATGGACGATACCACTTTCGCCTGGTCATGGGTCTTGATCAGCTGAAGGGCTGGGCGAACGGTATTGGCCGTGGTATGGACAGCTCCCGATACCAGTCCATCGGCTTCATTCCGTGCAACCATCATGGTTCCGAGAACGACGTTATCCTCTAGCATTGCCAGCGCCATGGCAGGCGTCAGCCCTTTACGTTTGCGTAGTTCTACCATGGCTTCAACGTACCGGTGGCGGACATCTGCGGGATCAATAATCTCAATCCCGTCAGGAAGGGCCACGCCCTGGGAAAGCGCAACACGTTCGATTTCAGCCGGTTCTCCCAAGAGTACGCAGCGGGCCAGTTTCCGTTGCTGGCAGATAATAGCGGCCTGAACGGTTCTTGGTTCATTGCCCTCAGGCAACACGATGCGTTTGTTCGCCTTCCGCGCACGCTCGGATAGCTCGTAACGGAAGGCGGGAGGTGAAAGCCGGTTCTGACGCTGAACTTTGAGATGCTCTTGCAACCAGTCTGTGTCGATCCGGGTGGCAACCATTTCCATGGCTTTTTCGATCCGCTCCGGATCGTCCAGGGGGATGGCGCTGGAAAGATTGGCGAGCTGGTGTGCTGTTTCGTACGTGTTGGTCTCTGAAATCAATACCGGGAGCCCGGTATCCAGCGCGCCCCTGCACAACTCAGTTACCTTCGGATCGGGCATCAGATCACCTGTCAGTAACAACCCGGCCAGAGGAACGCCGTTGAGCGCCGCGACAGCCGTAGCGACAATAATATCGTCCCGATCCCCGGGGGTGACCATTAATGTTCCTGGCTTAAGAGTGTCGGTCATGTTGCGAATAGTGCGGGCGCAGACAGACACCTTGTGGATTCGTCGGGTGTGCATCTGGCCTTCGTGAAGGAAGCGCATTCCCAGTTCGCGGGCAACGTCCGACATCCGCGGAGCCAGCAGTTCAGGCTGCCAGGGGATGGAGGCCAGCAGGCGGAATTTCTGGCTCGAGAACACCTTGCAGAGTTGTTGATAGTCCAGGGCAGGGAGTTTCGACGACGGCAGAATTCTCTGGGCGGACAGGCCGGCGTCGACGGGTTCGCCGACTTTGTTGAGAATGATTGCAATGACGTCCGGATCGGAGGGGTTGGCGAATAGCCGGGCGGAAAATTCCAGTTCTTCGTCCAATTCTTCCGGTGATCGACTTTTCGGTGGCGATACCAGAATGACTTCCGAGCCCAGGTTCCGGGCAACCTCGACATTGAGTCTCGCAATGTATGCTTCGCTGCGGTCAGGTACCAGCCCTTCAATGATGACCACATCCACATCATTGGCGACTTTCTGGTAGTCGCCGACAACATTCTCCATCAGCAGATCCGACATGCCTCTGTTGAGCCGTTGCTGAGCATCTTTCAGGGGAATGGGGGTAGGGGGCTCAAGATGACTGCGGGTACGGATGAACTCGACGGATGAGTCCTGGCCGTTGTTGTGCAGATGTTCGCTTTGATGGACAGATTGGCAAAACGGTTTATAGAAACCCACGCTGACCCCAACCCGCTCCAGGGCTCTGAGTAGGCCGAGGCAGACAGAGGTCAGGCCGGCGTCGATTGACGTGGGCGCAATAAAGAGACTTTTAGCCATAGCGGATATCCTGGTGTCTGTGCTGAGCTAGGCGGGATCGGGTGCGTGAGCAAAGCGTGCGGCTTCCCGGGCGATGACCAGTTCTTCGTTAGTGGGAATAACCAGTACCGGGAAGCGGGAGTTCTTTTCGTCTACACGGCCATCAGCCTGGCGGCCATGGTTTTTATTGGCTTCGTGATCAATGCTGAAACCCAATATAGTCAGGTTCTCCAGTGTCATTTGCCGTATCCGGGGGCTGTTTTCACCGATACCTCCGGTAAAGACCAGAGCGTCGAGCCGGCTCAGGGAGGTCATCATGCCCCCGATATACTTTGCCAGCCGGAAGCAGAAGATATCAATTGCCAGATTCGAGGCCTCGTGGCCATTGTCGGCCAGGTCGCAGAGTGTGCGCATGTCATTCGTCTGACCTGAAATTCCCAAAAGCCCGCTTTCCGAGTTCAGAGCTTTATTAACCCTTTTTGCAGACAAGCCTTTGGTTGCCAGATAATCGAACAAGCCAGGATCAACATCGCCACTTCGGGTTCCCATCACCAACCCTTCCAGCGGGGTAAGCCCCATACTGGTATCCACACTGATGCCATTGCGGATCGCCGTAATACTGCAGCCATTTCCCAGGTGACAGGAGATGATGGACGTATTCGACTGAGGCTGCCCAAGCCGTCGTGCAGCTTCCTGAGCCATATATTTATGGCTGGTACCATGGAATCCATATCGCCTCACGCCCCAATCGCGATACCAGTACTCAGGTACGGCATAGTGGAACGCCTTTCGTGGCAGTGTCTGGTGGAAGGCTGTATCGAAAACGGCTACCTGAGGTACGCGCGGAAACATTGCTCTTGTTGCGTCAATACCTGTCAGGTTGACCGGGTTGTGCAGGGGCGCAAGACCGGAACAGGCATCAATGGCTTCCCGAACAGCGTCGTCAATGAGGGCCGAGTGACGAAAGGTCTCGCCGCCGTGGACGACTCGGTGGCCAATTGCTGATGGAGCAGAAGGCATCAGCCCGAGAGCTCGAAACTCGTCGATCAGGGCTTCCAGGGCTTGCGTGTGGCTGGCTTCCGAAGGCAAGGCGACCGGACTGTCTTTGCCGCTGATGGTGGCCCGAACGTTACAGCTGTTCAGGCGTTCGGCAAGGGCCGAGGTGATTAAGCGATCCTGGGCATCGAACAGTGCGAGCTTGAGTGATGAACTGCCGCAATTAACGACAAGTCTGGTGTCATCCATGGGAACCGTTATCCTGCTGCTTCAGGCCTGAACGACTCGCTGATTGGTCCTTAACCAGCTTTCAAATTCATCTGCCGGAAGTGGTCTGCTGTAGAAATATCCCTGGGACAGATCGCAGCCTTCCTGTTTAAGGAAATGGGTTTGCGCCTCTTCTTCGACGCCCTCTGCGATAACCTTTAATCCCAGGCTGTGGGCCATATTGATGATGGCTCTTACCAGCGAGGCATCATCGGATTCCTTCATGACATCCTGAACAAAGGATTTGTCTATTTTAAGGGTATCGAAAGGATAGCTCTTGAGATAACTCAATGCTGAGTAACCTGTACCAAAATCATCGACCGACAGCTGGATACCAGCGCTATCGAGTTGTCTGAGGATTTCTGCGGTTTCGATCGAATTATCCAGGATCAGGCGCTCAGTAATTTCCAGTTCCAGCTGATTATGCGGTAACCCGGAGTTCTTCAGGGCGTGCATGACCGTGCCGGTAAATCCGGGGTCACGGAACTGGCGGGGTGATACATTTACCGCAACGCCGATATCCAGGCCGGTGGCTTCCCGCCAACTGTAGGCGGCACGGCAGGCTTCCTCGAGAACCCATTCACCAATGGGGATAATCAGGCCGGTTTCTTCCGCTAATGGAATGAATCGGTCAGGCATGACCATGCCCATTGCCGGATTATTCCACCGGAGCAGGGCTTCTACAGAGGCTAGTCGGCCTGAATCGGTATGAACAATCGGCTGAAAATAAAGCTCGAATTCATTGAGTTCGAGGGCCCGTCGCATCCGGGATTCCATTTGCAGGCGCTCGTGGGATACCTCGGTCATCTCCGGAGCAAAATGGGCGTAGGCACTTTTGCCCTTGTGCTTGGCCTGATACATGGCAGCGTCGGCGTGTTGTAGCAGGGTGCCGCTGTTGTCGGAGTCGGACGGGAAGATTGCAATGCCGATACTGGTGGTGACAAACACTTCCTGGCCGTTAAGGATGTAGGGCGCTGAGAACGTCTGAAGAATACGTTCCGCAACCTGCGAAGACGAATCCGGACCGGTCAGGCCGGGCAGGATCACCAGAAACTCGTCGCCACCGAGCCTGGCGACGGTGCTGGTTCCCCGAAGACAACTCGATATACGTCGGGCTGCTTCAATCAACAGGGTATCACCCGCATCATGCCCGAGTGTGTCATTGATATGCTTGAAATTATCCAGGTCAAGAAACATTACGCCGACCTGGGAGTTCTCCCGGCGGGCCTGGGCGAGGGCGAGCTTCAGGCGATCGAGAGCCAGCATCCGGTTTGGCAGCCCGGTGAGAATGTCGTAATTGGCCTGCCTGAGTAACTGTTGCTCATAGCGTTTCCGGATGCTGATGTCTTCCCCGAGAATCAGGTAGCCTGTGACTTCCCCATTGCCATCTTTGATAGGGGTGACAATCAGCTGTTCCCAGAACCTCTCACCACTTTTCCGGATACTGTTTACCTCCCCCTGC
The DNA here is from genome assembly GCF_008370345.1 of Marinobacter salinexigens. Lineage (GTDB taxonomy): Bacteria > Pseudomonadota > Gammaproteobacteria > Pseudomonadales > Oleiphilaceae > Marinobacter > Marinobacter salinexigens. The sequence goes on from NZ_VTUU01000004.1 coordinate 245,106, forward strand.
CAGACACCTACTCGCTGGACCTGGAGGCGGATCGACTGCCAGAGGTGCCTGCTCTCACGATTCTCTAGGTTGTTGTCAGCCAAGGAGCCCGGATGCTTGCCGACAATGGCGTGGGCGTCATAGCCAGTCAGCTGGGTAAACTTCTGGTTGGCGAATTCGATGTGCCACTGACGGTCACAGATCAGCACGGAGGAGGGGCTTTGTTCAATCGCTTTGGAGAACTTGCGGATTTCAGCTGCATCCCTTTCCTGGCGGCCAATGTCTTCATTGAGTCGCTCCCGCATCTGATTAATCGCGGAAATAACTTTGCCCAATTCATCCGTACGGTTTGTGTGTGTGTCGGGGCGATCAAGTATCAGTGGCCTGGACAGGTTCTTGAGTGAGAAATCCCGGGCATAGTTCGCCATCGTAGTCAGGTGGCGGGCTACAAAATGCTGAAAAATCCAGATGATCAGTATGGAAACGAGCAAGGTCTTGAGGAACTGGGTTGTCAGAATGATGGCAACCTTCCGTTCCATTTCCTTGTATACCCTGTCCAGATCAGCGGTAATGGTCAGTTCACCCAGTTTGAAGTCTTCATCACCCTGATGAACCAGTTCAAAGCTGTGGCTGGTGGTTTCGGAATCCCGGGGAATTTCACCCATAACAAGCTCAGAATCGGGCTCGATTCGCAATCTCAGGTGAACAATATCGGGAAGGCTGAGGATGCCTTCCATCTGGGTCTGAAGGAGCTTCTGATCAAGCGCCCACAGGCTCCTGGCGAGGCTCGATGAGTAGCCGGATTCGACCACTTCCATTCGCCTGTCTATCTGCGAGATGTCCTTGCGGTAGTCGGAGTATATCTGAACAGCCGACGTTATCAGCGTAAACAGGGAGATGAATAGCAGTATCCAGGCCAGCAATCTGAACGAAAGCGGTGAGCCTTTACGAAAACGTTGTATGCGTGTCGACAATTTCGGCATGTCGTAAAGCTTCGCCACCTGATGCTGTTTTGAAAAGCGGATAAGACATCACTTTTCGACTATAGCAGTAGTTTCTGGCGAATGCTGTGCAAATGCAGGAAAACGCGAGGGAAATTTGTTGGTATTAAGTAGTTGTATGTATCTGGCGGCTGTCTGGTTGCTTGACGTAGATCAATACTCACAGGCGGGTAGCGGCGTAACCTGAATTCATTGAATTAGTTAAGGCTGGAGGGCTTTAAAATGTATATGGATGCGGTCGTTATCGCTGGTATTGTGACAGTTTTGCTTATCTTGGGCTTTTTTGTGGGTGTTGGTGTCTTTGTAATGAAAGACCAAAAGGCGCATGGCCCTGGAAGCACAAAAAAAGGAAAGCACACTGGTAAAACTGTCTGAAGGGAAGGAGCGTAACGCTCCTTTCTCAGTTGAAAAAGATTGGCGTCCCCTAGGGGGTTCGAACCCCTGTTGCCGCCGTGAAAGGGCGGAGTCCTAGGCCACTAGACGAAGGGGACGCAACGTTCTTTTCAACCTTGCCTCGTCGAGGTGGCGCGTATATTAAGTAAGGCTCCCTGATGTGTCAACGACTTTTTTCAAAAAAGTTCAGATTTCTTTCTACCGCTCCTTATCGCTTCGTTCACGCCTTATCGTTTCTATTTACGTTTTACGTTCTCCCGGATGACAGCACATCCGCTAGCGCTGGTTCCAGATCGGCATGACTGAAACTGAATCCGGATGACTGAAGTTTCTGTGGAATGGCCCGCTGGCCGGTAAGCAGTAACCGGGACATCTCACCGAGTACGAGGCTGAGCAATGCTGCCGGCGCGGGAAAAGGTGTCGGTCGATTCAGTACGTGGCCCAGGCTGCGGGTGAAATCAGCGTTGGTTGATGGGTTCGGGCTGACGACGTTGAAGGGGCCGCTGGCCTCCCCGTTTTCCATCAGGAACAACAGCGCGTTCACCACATCGTTTCTGTGGATCCATGGCATGAATTGCGTCCCGTTTCCCAGTCGGCCGCCAAGCCCCAGCCGGAAAGGTGGAATCATGCGCTTGAGAAATCCACCATCTGGCCCGACAACAATACCGGTTCGGGACAGGCAGACACGCACGCCGTAGGTCTCCGCAGCCAGTGCTTCGGCTTCCCAATCCTGACACAATCGGTGAGTGAACTCTTCGTTGGGAGCAGTTTGTTCCGTAACGATCTGACTACCCTGATCGCCATAAAACCCGACCGCTGAGCCGGAGACGAGGACGGCTGGCTTTTTATGCCAACTGCCCATACTCTCGATCAGGGTTCTGGTAAGGTCAATTCTGCTGGAGCGGAGAACCTGTTTTCGCTTCTGGCTCCAGCGTTTGTCGGCGATGCCTTCCCCGGCGAGGTTGATGACAGCGTCGAAGCCGTTGTGCCGCTGTAGTTCATCAACGGACCTTACGGTAGCCACGTTTCCACAGATTGCTTTCACCCGTTCGGGAGTCTGCCGGCTCAGGATCGTCAGGTCATGACCGCGGGCCAGGAGTTGCTGGCACAGTAGTCGGCCGATAAAGCCTGTGCCTCCAGTGACGAGTACGGACGTATTCATACCATACCTCCCATGGGCATCAGTTTGTCGGGTTGTGATCAGCTAGAAACCTGTTGCTGTACCAGATCGCGGATCGCGAAGCCCAGCAAGGGGTTGTCACCAACCGGTGCACCGAGGTCAATGGTGACACCTAATGATTGCTCAAGTTCCCTGATCATTGCCGGGACGTCCTTACGCAGGTGCCGGCCAGCGGCAAGGAAAAGCGGGATTATGGAGAACTCGGTAACGCCTTCCTTTGCAGCGTCGGAAATGACCGACTGCAGAGAAGGTGAGGCCAGCTCCATGTAAGCAATGAGTGAGTCAGGTACTGCGTCCAGTGTTGGTTGGGCCAGCCCTTCAAAGGTTTCACACCAGCGCTTGTCACTGCTTCCGTGTGCCAACAGAATAATGCGGCGGCTCATAAAGGCTCCTGATTCATCGTTTTGATCTACATAACATAACAAGGTACGAAGGAATGTTCGATTGGAAAGAGATTCTGGATTTCTGGTTCGGTGAAATTGATTCCGATGGCTTACCTGACGGGTTTCATCGTAATCGTTGGTTCCGTTCCGACCGAAAGTTTGATCAGGAAATACGCCGGCGGTTTTTGTCGATGGTGTTGTTCGCCTCTGAAGATGGATTGGAGCATTGGCGCACCGAGCCTGGCGGTTGTCTCGCAGAGATCATTCTCCTCGACCAGTTCTCCCGAAATATTTATCGTGGTGGCGCGCTGGCTTTCGAGCAGGATCGTCAGGCACGGAAATTGTGCCGAAGGGCGATGGAGAAGGGGATGGATGTGTCGTTGCCGCCGGTTCAGCGTGCGTTTCTCTATATGCCGCTACAACATTCCGAAAGAAAGGAGGATCAGGAGCTGTCAGTGGAGTGCTATGAACAATTGTCTGCCTCGACCACCGGGATACTGGGTGAATTTTTGGGAAGTTTTGTGCAGTCGGCTCGGGACCACAGGGACATCATCCTGCGTTTTGGGCGTTTCCCGCATCGGAACAAGGTGCTGAAGCGCGTTTCCTCCGCCGAAGAGCAGGACTATCTCACCCAGGGCAAGCGATTTGGTCAGTAGTCCGTGCAAAAATAGAGGTGAACTCGGGCCGCTTGGCTGATTTTTTAACCCGATTGAGGGATTTCTGATCAGATTTTTGGTCTTAAAATCAAATTGAAAAAAAGTTTTGGAAAAATGTTGACGGACGGCGCTCGATCCGTAGAATACGCCTCCGTTGTCGACATCAACTCGATAGCACTGCGGGAATAGCTCAGTTGGTAGAGCACAACCTTGCCAAGGTTGGGGTCGCGAGTTCGAATCTCGTTTCCCGCTCCAGATTTCAAAAAACCCGGTCTCGGAAGAGACTGGGTTTTTTCGTTTCTGGCCGCCCGGAAAGTCGGTAACCGTCTGGCTCGTCAGGTATAATCAACCGCTTGTTCGTTAACCACAGGATGTCGGGAGGTAAAGGGCTATGAACGTTCAGTCACTTTGGGTTTATCCGGTCAAATCATTGGCGGGTATTGAAGTGCAGAGTTTTGATCTGGACGACTTCGGTCCGGTTGGTGATCGCCGGTGGATGATCATTGACGAAGAAAGGTCTTTCATCACCCAGAGGAAATACCCTCAATTGGCAAGAATCGCTACGTCATTAAGCGGTGGCGTGGTAACCGTCGACATTCCTGGAGAGGGTCGCTTCGAGCTACGTCCGACTGCCGAGGCTCTCCGGGCGCTTGTGTGGCGGGATTGGGCTGAGGCCTTGGTCGGAGAGACTGAGGCCAACGAGGCGCTAAGCCGGTTTTGCGGGCAAAAATTCCGTTTTGTGTACATGCCTGATGAATCCTTCAGACAGGTGGATGTTGCCCGGGTTTCTGACCGTCGTCGGGTGAGCTTTGCTGACGGATTTCCATTTCTGATTACGAATACTGCTTCCTTGGGTGATCTTAATGAACGCCTTGAGGTGCCGGTGGAAATGCGGCGTTTCAGGCCGAACATTGTGGTTGATGGCGATACTGCCTGGGATGAAGACAGCTGGCGTCAGTTACTTGTTGGAGAAACGGTGTTCAGTCTGGTGAAGCCATGTTCCCGGTGTGTTCTGACCACGGTGGATCCTGATTCCGGGATTAAGGACCCGGAGGTCCAGCCACTAAAGACGCTCTCTGGTTTCCGGCGCACCGAAGACGGCGTTATTTTCGGCATGAACGCCATACACGAATCGCAAGGCCAGATCCGGGTAGGCGACACCGTTACCATTTCCGAGAAGGAGTAAATTCCAAGGTGCCACTGTTAACACTGGATTCCCTATCTCTCGCATTCGGCATGCACCCGTTGCTGGACCATGCGTCGCTTGTTATCGAAGCCGGGGAGAGGGTTTGTCTGCTGGGTCGTAACGGCGAGGGTAAGTCGACGTTACTGAAGATTGTTGCTGGTGATGTGGAGCCGGATAGCGGTGTCGTTCGTCTGGAGGATGGCTCGGTTCTTTCCGTGTTGCCCCAGAATCTGCCGTCTGACGACCAGCGTAGCGCCTATGATGTGGTCGCCGGAGCGTTTCCTGAAACCGGCGAATTGTTGGCCGAATTTCATCGGCTCTCCCAGCAGGCGGATGAGGCAAGCCTGGAGCGTTTGATGAAGGTCCAGGAGAGGTTGGAGGCGCTGGATGGCTGGCGGCTGGATCAGAAAGTAAATGCCGTTCTCGGCCAGTATGGCATTGAGCCTGATCGGACGCTGAATACGCTGTCAGGTGGTTGGCAGCGCCGTGTTCTGCTGGCCCGTGCGCTTGTGGCGGACCCGGATATCCTTTTGCTGGACGAGCCGACAAACCACCTCGATGTTCCGGCAATTGCCTGGCTCGAAGAGGCGTTGGGGCAGTTCCGTGGTGCCATGTTGTTCGTCAGCCATGACCGTGCGTTCATCAGACGTATGGCGACCCGCATTGTTGAGCTGGACCGTGGCCAGCTTATCAGTTTCGCCGCAACCTACGATCGGTATCTCGATCTCAAGGAAAAGGCTCTTGAGGAAGAGGAAAGGCAGAATGCCTTGTTCGATAAGCGACTCAAGCAGGAAGAAGCCTGGATAAGGCAGGGTATAAAGGCCCGGAGAACCAGAAATATGGGGCGGGTACGCGCTCTCAAAGCTATGAGAGAAGAACATCGCCAGCGCCGGGTGAGGTCTGGAACAGCCAGCTTTGCGGTAGAAGATGCAGCGCGTTCCGGAAAGCTTGTCGTAGAAGCGGTTAATGCTGGTTTTTCCTGGGGTGATGACGCGAATGTCGTTAGTGGAATGGATCTGACCGTCCTGCGTGGGGACAAGATTGGACTGGTTGGAGAGAACGGTACCGGGAAAACGACACTGGTACGCCTTCTGCTGGGAGATCTGGCGCCGACCGAAGGCTCCATCCGTCTGGGTACCAATCTCGAAGTCGCCTATTTTGATCAGCTCAGGGGGGAGTTGGACCTCAGTCGCAATGCGTTGGATAACCTGTCAGAAGGTCGTGAATTTATCGAGATAAATGGCCAGAAGAAGCATGTGTTGGGGTATTTACAGGACTTCCTGTTCACTCCTGAAAGAGCAAGGTCACCGGTCAGCGTGTTCTCCGGTGGAGAGAGGGCGCGTCTGCTGCTGGCAAAGCTATTCAGTAAGCCCGCCAATATACTGGTACTCGATGAGCCGACTAACGATCTTGATGTCGAGACTCTTGAGTTGCTGGAAGAGCAGTTAGCGGAATTCAAGGGCACCGTTATAGTGATCAGTCACGACCGGGAATTTCTCGATAATGTGGTAACTGAAACACTCTTTCTCGACGGATCTGGTAAGGTTCGTGAATATGTTGGTGGGTACTCTGACTGGCGCCGTCAGGGCGGTTGCTTCCCTTCGGAGCGTTCCCCTGATCGTTCGGATAGGCAAAGCCGGGATCAAGGAAAGTCTGCCGGTTCAGCGAAGCCGTCTGAGGTTAAAGAATCCGCAAAAGCTGTGGACGAGTCCGCAAAAAGAAAACCCGCAAAGTTGAGTTATAAGCTTAAACTTGAGTTAGAGAAGTTGCCTGGACAAATCGAGGCACTGGAACGGGAAATCGCCCAGCTGCACGAAGCGATTGCCGGTGCTGATTTTTATTCAGGCCCGCCGAATGAAGTATCGGCCACACTGGAATCCCTGGCGGAGAAGGAGTCTACGCTGGAGCAGGTGATCGAACGATGGATGGAGCTGGAAGAACAGGCCAACGGATGAACGTAAATTACGATTTCAGGTTTGATGACGGCAGGACGGTAGAGTTTCGGGTAACGGATTGCCCCGGTGAACCTGAGTCCCCCTTGCCATCCTGGACGAAACTGGCTCACTGCCAATGCTCCAGTTGTCCTTTGAAGGCGTCGGGCACATCCCATTGTCCGGCTGCCATTGAGATCCTCCCGGTTGTTGAAGCCTTCAGGTCAGACGATGCCTATCAGAAGGTCGACGTGAAGGTTACGGATGATCGCAGGAGCTACACCAAGCGAACCTCACTGGAAGAAGCTCTGCGGTCTTTGTTGGGGCTCAAGATGGCCAACAGTGGATGTCCTGTACTGAGCGAGCTGAGGTCGATGGCGGTACATCATCTGCCGTTTGCCAGTTCTGACGAGTTCATCATGCGTAGCGTCAGCGATTATCTTCTTCAACAATACTTTGCGATGCGCAACCACAAAGAGCCGGACTGGGATCTTAAAGGTCTGGTCGAGCGTAACCAGCGTTTGCAACTTGTCAATCAGGCGCTGTGGCAACGCATTCACTCAGTGTGTGAGGGCGACAGTAACCTGAAAGCGCTGCTTAACTTCTTTTCTATGGCCTCAAGTGTAAGTTTTTCGCTGGAAAGTCAGCTCAGGAAGCTTGAAACCAAAATGACAGGGGAAGAGATTTGTTAGGCTTGGTGCTGAACGTCGGTTCCGGCCGGTAGGTGGCCGGGATGCCCGGAGGCGGAGCTTCCGGGCACATCTGAATCCCGGATCAGTTAATCCGAACGGCAAGTACGTCGCACTCGGTGCCGTGCAGCACGCCATTGGCAGTTGAGCCCAAAAGCAGTTGGAAGCCTTTTCGGCCATGACTGCCGACAATAACCAGATCCACGCTTTCTTCTTTCGCTATCCGGTGAATTTCTGATTCCGGGCGTCCCACCGCTACCACTTGCCGGGCTTTGTCTACGCCATACTGGTTGCCGTAGCTTTCCATCTGTTCGTGGGCGGCTTTGTCCAGTTGATCCTGAAGTTCGGTCAGATCCATGGGGATATCGCCGCCGTAGGCATAGCCAACGGGCTCTACCACGTGAACCAGTAACAGTTCTGCATTGTGCGCTTCGCTCATAGCTTTCGCTTTGTCCAGGACCTGAGGGGCTTCCTCGGTCAGATCAATGGCGACAAGCATTTTCTTGAAAGCAGACATGGTCTTACTCCTTTCCTTTTGAATTCAGTCTGGATACAAGAATAGTACTCCAAAACGGTTCTCAAAAGTGTAGTGGGAAACTGACGGGTATCAATTAAATGAGTAAGAAAAAGTGAGGGTTGGCGGGCAATTACGCCCGCCGGGTGTCGAATCAGGCTGTGCCATCCAGCAGATCGATGGTATTGGCCAGGCCCTTCAGTATGCCCTTTGAGTAGCGGTCGATAACGAAGCTGACGTTGTTTTCGTTGTAGTTGATATAGGAGTTGCGGATAAACAGCCACTTCGAGGCAACGTCTTCAATGGCCGCCTTCAATGCCTTGTCAGAGCTGTTTCCTTTCTTCACTGTCGAGAGCAGGGCGTCGAACTCCCGGGCTTGCACATCCAGAGGCGTTTCTGAAGCGGAACCCTGGAATGTCTGGGAGACCGAAGAATTGGTTCGGGCAGAGTATTTGGCCATCATCTGGGCCATTTTAACGGCTGCAGAGCGGGCGGCTTCAACCCTTGGGCTGGTGGCTGTTTCGTTACTCTCACGGGCAGTTTCATAGAGTTCAGTGGCCATGTTGTTCATCTCCAGGGCCTGATTGGCCATGTCCGAGACAAGCCGGAGGTCCGGGTAGCCGGTTTTGCGGACATCATTGATATTGTCACGCATCAGGTTCTTGAACTTGTCGAACTCCTGACTGAGGGTTCCTACCTGCTCACCCGTGAGTACGCCGGTGGAGTCGCCGCCCAGGCGGTCCATTGCATCGTTTGCGGCATTAATGCCCGCCACAATTTCATTCAGGGTGTTGGTGTCGCCGTTGGCGCTGAATTTGTAGTAGGCATCAAGAGCCATGTAGTTGCTTATGCGAAAAGTATGCAGGTCGGAAAGGAAGCTGTCGGATGTTTCTGCAGCGCGAGCGCCGAGTGATGTAAATGCCAAGAGAATCAGTGCTATGACCAGCGATTGGACCCGCAGGCGAGTGTCTTTCATCGGAAGCTTCTCCGTAGTGCGTTTTATTGTTGTAGACTAAAACCGGCTATGGTTGTGGACCAAAGTCGTAGATCGAAGTTAAAGTAACTGAGTCGGCCAATCAAGCGGTTTTGCCGGCGTTCCGGGCGGTAACTGTAAATAACTTTTAAATTTACGTGATGAAGTTCCGGTTTTGCCGGTGGTGTGTTGCCTGCGCCACTGAACTACAACAATTCCTGTAGTCCTTTCTTCCGACGCCTCCGGTACAGCGGAGACTTTTGCGTCCTTTCGACAAGAAAGAAATTGACAAACGCCCGTTTTTTTTTCATCGTGTGCCCTCACGATTCAAACGACTGTATGAATTTTGAATCGATTGATCGGGCAGTGACCGAAATCTCGCTGCACAAACAGCCGGTATCAGGGTGTCTGGAGATGCCTTTTTGCCAGCTGAAAGCAGTTCCAAACACAGACTGGAGATCAGTTGATGATTTACGAAGGTAAAGCCATCACGGTTAAAGAGATCGAAGGCGGGATCGCTCAGTTGAACTTCGACTTGCAGGGCGAGTCAGTGAACAAGTTCAACCGTCTCACTATTGAAGAGCTGGGTGCCGCTACCGACGCTATCAAAGCGCAGAAGAATCTGAAGGGGCTGGTTGTAACCAGTTCTAAAGACAGCTTCATTGTTGGCGCGGATATCACAGAATTTACTGAGCTGTTTGCTGGCTCAGAAGAAGATCTGGTTGCCAACAACCTGAAAGCTAACGAAGTATTTAACGCCGTTGAGGATTTGCCGTTCCCGACCGTAACCGCCATCAACGGTATCGCGTTGGGTGGTGGTTTCGAAATGTGCCTCGCGACTGATTACCGTGTTATGGCTCCGAAGGCGAAAGTAGGCCTTCCCGAGGTCAAGCTTGGTATCTTCCCGGGCTTCGGTGGTACGGTCCGTCTGTCACGTCTGGTTGGTGTTGACAATGCTGTTGAGTGGATTTGTGGTGGCACCGAAAATCGTGCTGATGCCGCACTCAAGGTTGGCGCTGTTGATGCTGTAGTCGAAGCTGACAAGCTGGTTGACGCTGCTGTTGCCATTATTAACCAGTGCAACGAAGGCAAGCTCGACAATCAGGCCCGTCGCGAAGAAAAGAAAGGCAAGATCAAGCTGAACGCTATGGAAAGCATGATGGCGTTCGAGATCTCCAAAGCCTTCGTCGGTGGCAAAGCTGGCAAGAACTATCCTGCGCCGGTTGAAGCCATCAAGACCATGCAGAAGCATGCCAGCATGACCCGTGACAAGGCGATTGAGGTTGAAGCCAAAGGCTTCGCCAAAATGGCCAAGACCAACGTTGCCGCGTGTCTTGTCGGTCTGTTCCTGAACGACCAGGCGCTGAAGAAAAAAGCCAGCGCATGGGAGAAAGAAGCTTCTGACGTCAAACTGGCTGCCGTACTTGGTGCCGGTATCATGGGTGGCGGTGTGGCCTACCAGTCCGCACTGAAAGGCACGCCTATCATCATGAAGGATATTGCGCCGGAAGGTATCGCGCTGGGTCTGAAGGAGGCCAAAGGCCTGCTGACCAAGCGCGTAGGCCGCGGCAAGATGAAGCCTGACCAGATGGCGGATGTTCTTAACAGCATTACTCCGGCCCTGAATTACGGTGATTTCAAGAACGTAGACCTGGTTGTTGAAGCGGTTGTTGAAAACCCGAAGGTCAAGGACATTGTTCTGTGCGAAACTGAAGATCAGGTTCGTGAAGACGCTATCCTGACGTCCAACACCTCCACAATTTCCATCAACCTTCTGGCCAAGAACCTGAAGCGCCCGGAAAACTTCTGTGGTATGCACTTCTTCAACCCGGTACACATGATGCCGCTGGTTGAGGTTATCCGCGGTGAAAAGACCAGTGATCGCGCGATCGCGACTACAGTTGCGTACGCCAAGGCCATGGGCAAAACCCCGATCGTCGTAAACGACTGCCCGGGCTTCCTGGTTAACCGTGTCCTGTTCCCGTACTTCGGCGGCTTTGCCGGCCTGGTCCGCGATGGTGCCGACTTCCAGAAAGTTGACAAGGTCATGGAGAAGTTCGGCTGGCCAATGGGTCCTGCTTACCTCCTCGACGTTGTGGGCATGGATACTGCCAAGCACGCCAACGAAGTTATGGCTGAAGGCTTCCCCGATCGGATGAAGGACGAGAACAAGTCCGCCATTGACGTCATGTTCGAAAATAACCGCTACGGTCAGAAGAACGACATCGGTTTCTACAAGTACGAACTGGATCGCAAGGGTAAGAAGAAAAAGGTTGCAGACGAAGAGACCTACAAGCTGATCGAGCCTGTTGTTAATGGTCAGAAGGACTTCGACGAAGAAGAAATCATCGCTCGCATGATGATTCCTCTGTGCCTGGAAACTGTTCGTTGCCTGGAAGACGGCATTGTTGAAGCTGCAGCAGACGCTGATATGGGTCTGATCTACGGCATCGGCTTCCCTCCGTTCCGTGGTGGCGCCCTGCGTTACATCGATGACATGGGTGTCGACAAGTTCGTCGAACTGGCAGACAAGTATGCAGACCTCGGTCCTCTGTACCATCCGACCGAGAAGCTGCGTGAAATGGCCAAGACTGGCAAGAAGTTCTTTGGCTAACCCTGAACGAGATTTCCGAACGGAGAAAGATCTATGAGCCTGAATCCGAGAGACGTTGTCGTCGTCGATTGCGTGCGGACTCCGATGGGTCGTGCCAAAAACGGTTGTTTCCGCAATGTACGTGCGGAGACTCTGTCGGCTGTCCTGATCGACGCACTGTTCGAGCGTAATCCCAAGCTCGACCCGAAAGAAGTAGAAGACGTGATTTGGGGCTGTGTAAACCAGACCAAAGAACAGGGCTTCAACGTTGCACGTCAGATTTCACTGCTGACCAAGATTCCTCACGAATCTGCAGCGCAGACTGTGAACCGTCTGTGTGGTTCCGCTATGACTGCTATCCACACCGCGGCCCAGGCCATCATGACCGGTAACGGTGATGTGTTTGTGGTTGGTGGTGTTGAGCACATGGGCCACGTGCCCATGACCGAAGGCTTTGACCACAACCCGGCTGCTTCCAAGTATTCTGCCAAGGCGTCCAACATGATGGGCCTGACTGCAGAAATGCTGGCCAAGATGCACGGTATCACCCGTGAGCAGCAGGACGCGTTCGGTGCACGTTCTCATCGCCTGGCCCACGAAGCGACCCTGGAAGGTCGTTTCAAGAACGAAATCGTGCCTGTTGAAGGTCACGACGAGAATGGCTTCAAGGTGCTGATCGAAAACGACGAAACCATTCGTCCCGAGACCACTGCTGAGTCCCTGGGCCAGCTGCGTCCGGCGTTCGATCCGAAGAACGGTACCGTGACTGCCGGTACTTCTTCACAGCTCACCGACGGCGCTGCAGCCATGCTGCTGATGTCCGCAGAGCGTGCAGAAGCCCTCGGCCTCAAGCCGCGCGCCCGTATCGTGAGCATGGCGGTTGCCGGTTGCGATCCCGCAATCATGGGTTACGGCCCGGTTCCGGCCACCAAGAAGGCACTGAAGCGTGCTGGTCTGAAGGTTGAAGACATCGACTTCTGGGAGCTGAACGAGGCGTTTGCCGGTCAGTCCCTGCCGGTGATCAAGGACCTCAAGCTGACCGCTGTTGCGGACGAGAAGGTTAACCTGAACGGCGGTGCGATTGCCCTGGGCCATCCGCTCGGCTGCTCCGGTGCCCGTATCTCTACAACCCTGGTTAACGTACTCGAAGCCAAAGGCGGTAAATATGGTGTATCCACCATGTGTATCGGTCTTGGTCAGGGCATTGCGACCGTATGGGAGCGTCTCTGATTTTCCTGGAGGAATAAGAGGCGATGTCCTGAAAGGCCCGGCTTTATGCCGGGCCTTTCTGTTTGTGCCGGGAGGGCCATAACTCCCGGCACCGGGAAAAAAAGCGCGATGGAAACCAAAGAATGGGTTGTCTTGCTATTCTTGACCCTGTAAAACAGTGAGCCTATACAGAATAGCGGCGCTTGTGTGTTTTCTAGCCGACTGATTTTACAGCGAGTTTACGGTTTGCTGAATAATTGACCGATTTATCGCCAAGGATACAGATCTCCGATATGGGTAAAAGTCTCGTAATTGTCGAGTCACCAGCGAAAGCGAAGACCATCAATAAATACCTGGGCTCAGACTTCATCGTTAAGTCGAGTGTGGGGCACATTCGTGATCTTCCCGTGAGTGGAAGTGGATCTCAGAGTGATCCGAAAGAACGTGCCCGCCAGGCTGCGCTAACCCGGAAAATGAGTCCGGAGGAGAAAGCAGCTCACAAGAAACGTAAGGCCCGAGAGCAGCTGGTTGCTCGGATGGGTGTTGATCCCGACAAAAACTGGGACGCCCGTTACGAAATTCTTCCTGGCAAAGAAAAGGTGGTCAGCGAGCTCAAGCGTCTGGCCAAGTCCGCCGATCACATCTATCTCGCAACGGATTTGGACCGCGAGGGAGAGGCGATCGCCTGGCACCTGCAGCAGACTATTGGAGGCGAGCCCGAAAAATATCGTCGGGTGGTGTTCAATGAGATCACCAAGCGGGCGATCCAGGAGGCCTTCAAGGACCCCGGAACACTCGACAACAACCGGGTCAACGCCCAGCAAGCCCGCCGATTCCTTGATCGGGTCGTGGGCTACATGGTTTCGCCTCTGCTGTGGGCGAAACTGGCTCGTGGTCTTTCTGCTGGTAGGGTGCAGTCAGTTGCTGTTCGGCTGATCGTTGAACGTGAACGGGAAATCCGTAAATTTGTGCCAGAGGAATTCTGGCAGTTGCATGCGGACCTGACGCCGGGTCAGGCTGCACAGCAGGTACGATTCGAAGTGACTCGCTATCAGGACAAGAACTACCGTCCTGTCAACGAGACTGAAAGTAACGATCATGTCGCTCGCCTGAAAGCGGGCGCTTTCAAAGTGGCCAAGCGCGAAGACAAGCCTACAAGGTCTCGTCCGTCTGCGCCTTTTATTACCTCAACGCTGCAGCAGGCGGCCAGCAACCGTATGGGCTTCAGCGTCAAGAAAACGATGATGCTGGCTCAGAGACTCTACGAAGCTGGCTTCATTACCTATATGCGTACCGATTCCACGAACCTGAGCCAGGATGCTGTAGCCAGCTGCCGTGAATTCATTGGTAAGCAATTCGGTGATCGGTACCTGCCGGAGAGCCCGCGGGTATACGGCAGCAAGGAAGGCGCTCAGGAGGCTCACGAGGCCATTCGACCGACGGATGTTGCCCGTCGCCCCTCGGATATCAGCGGCCTGGAGAAGGACGCTGAGAAGCTGTACGACCTGATCTGGCGGCAGTTTATCGCTTGCCAGATGTCTGATGCGGAATTCCTCAGCACCTCTATCGTTGTTGCTAACGGTGACTACGAGCTGCGCACCCGTGGCCGTATCATCAAGTTCGACGGTTTCCTCAAGGCGGCGCCACAGTCGTCAAAAAAAGATGAAGATGTGGCACTGCCGGATATTCAGGTTAACGATGTGCTTGACCTGAATAAGCTGGACCCATCGCAACACTTTACCAAGCCGGCTCCGCGCTACACCGAAGCGAGCCTCGTTAAAGAGCTTGAGAAGCAGGGTATTGGGCGCCCGTCCACTTACGCTTCAATCATTTCAACCATTCAGGACCGAGGCTATGTCCGCCTTCAGAACCGTCGTTTCTACGCGGAAAAAATGGGGGAGATCGTAACCGAACGGTTGTCTGAATCCTTCCCAAACCTGATGGACTTCGACTTCACTGCGAAGATGGAAGATGAGCTGGATGAAATCGCTGAGGGTGATGTCGACTGGAAGAACGTACTGAACGACTTTTATGGCCGTTTCCGGCAGCAACTCGAGTCGGCTGAAGGTGCGGGTGAAGGTGGTATGCGGGCAAACACGCCCACCGAGACTGATATTCCCTGTCCGACCTGTAGCAGGAATATGCAGATTCGTGTGGCCAGCACGGGAGTGTTCCTGGGATGTTCCGGATACTCATTGCCGCCGAAGGAGCGTTGCAAGACTACGATTAACCTGGTCTCGGGCGACGAAGTGGTCAGCGCGGACGACGATGTTGAAGGTGAGGGCGAGACCCGCCTGCTGCGCAAAAAACGTCGTTGTCCGAAGTGCGGTACTGCCATGGACAGCTACCTGATCGATGAAACCCGGAAGCTGCATGTGTGTGGTAATAACCCGGATTGTTCTGGTTACGAAATCGAAACAGGAACCTTCCGGATCAAGGGTTACGATGGCCCAACTCTGGAGTGCGACAAGTGCGGCTCGGAAATGCAGCTCAAAACCGGCCGTTTTGGTAAGTACTTCGGTTGCACCAATGCGGAGTGCAAGAATACCCGTAAACTATTGAAGAACGGTGAGCCTGCGCCGCCTAAAATGGACCCTGTGCCTATGCCGGAGCTGCAGTGTCAAAAGGTCGATGATACCTACGTACTGCGAGACGGTGCGTCCGGCCTGTTCCTCGCGGCTAGCAAATTCCCGAAAAACCGGGAGACCCGTCCGCCTCTGGTGAAGGAAATTAAGCCTCATCGGAAGGAAATCGATCCCAAGTACGATTTCCTGATGGACGCACCGGAAGCTGATCCGGAAGGTAATCCTTCGGTCATTCGCTACAGTCGAAAGTCCAAGGAGCAGTACGTCATGTCTGAGAAGGACGGCAAGGCGACTGGTTGGTCTGCCTGGTATGTCAACGGTAAATGGCAGGCCCAGGAAAAAACTAAAAAGTAATTTAAAAAGGGGGCGTAAGCCCCCGTTTTTTTAGGATTTCCTGAACTTTCTTAGCCGTTGAATGAGGGAGGATGTATCCCAGCGGCGCCCCCCCATTTCCTGCACATCTCCATAGAATTGGTCCACCAGGGCGGTTACTGGTAATGAGGCTCTGACCTTGCGCGCCTCTTCAAGGCAGATGCCAAGGTCTTTGCGCATCCAGTCCACCGCGAAGCCATGATTGAACTCACCTGCAATCATAGTCCCGGAGCGATTTTCCATTTGCCAGGATTGGGCAGCACCTTTTGAAATAACGTCCACGACTTTACTGACATCGAGTTCGGCCTGTTCGGCAAAGTGCAACGCCTCGGAGAGCCCCTGGACCAACCCCGCAATGGCAATCTGATTGACCATTTTCGTCTTCTGGCCACTACCAGCCGGCCCCATCAGATTAAGCGCCCGGGCGTAGTGATCCATCACGGGCTGTGCCTTTTCGTAAGCTGTATCCGGGCCACCGCACATGATGGTGAGTTGGCCGTTTTCCGCGCCCTGCTGGCCACCTGATACGGGGGCGTCAATAAACGGTTGATTGCGTTTTGAGGCAGCCTCAGAGAGACGCTCTGCCACACCGGCTGATGCGGTTGTGTGGTCAATCAGGATAGCTCCCTCTGGCGCATTGGTAATGATCCCGCTGTCACCTTCATAGACTTCTATCAAATCTTTGTCAGCGCCCACACAGGTCATGACAAAATCTGCGCCTTGCACGGCGTCTGCGATGGTCTCGCAGGCTGTCCCCGAATACTCCTTTGCCCACTGTTCTGCTTTGGCATGAGTCCGGTTCCATACTTTTACTGTCAGACCGGCGCGGGCAAGGTGTCCGGCCATTGGGTAGCCCATAACACCAAGACCTATGAAGGTGGCGGTTACTGTCATTGTGTTACTCCATGAAAAACGGGTGGCTGTTCGGCGAGCGATGTGTCTGGATGTGATTCGCCTATGACAACTAGCGAGAATAGCGTAGATGAGGGTGTTTTTGGGAGTTATGTGAGTAATTGCAAAGAACGGTAACGCCATGACCTGTTGCGATAGACCAGGAGGACCGGGCTTCCTATACTTTCGGGGTCTGTTGCAGGGAAGCACATTCGTTTAGTTGGCTGGCAAGGTTCTGATTCCTGGCCCCTTTCCTGCAGCATGTCCTGGCGGAGCCTGCAAGAGACAGGGGCTCCATGTGGTCATCATGTTGAGGGAATTGCATGAACCTGGTTTATAAAAATGAAAAGCCGCTACTAAGAATAGCGGCCGTGTTTTCGGCTGTGATCTGGCTGGCGCTGGTTGTTGGTACCTTTGGAATTGTACTGCTCTATCTGTTGCTCGGTTACCTCTTTTTCCTGTTTGCGCATTCTGCGTTTATTTCCCATTTGAAAGGCTCGGGCGTAAGAATAACGGCAGAGCAGTATCCAGATCTGCACGAGCGGTTGGTTCGTTGCTGCGAAAGGGTGGGTGTCAAGGATGTCCCGGAGGCCTACCTTCTGCGCACCGACTTCTTCAATGCGCTGGCTACGAAGTTTCTTGGTCGGCATTTCGTCGTGATCTTTACGGATGTCATTGATGCGCTTGAAGATCAGCCTGGAGCTATAGATTTCTATATCGGGCACGAATTGGGGCATATTCACCGTAAACATCTCACATGGCGTACCTTCCTTATGCCTGGGTCGTTGCTTCCGGTGGTCGGGCCTGCATTGCGGCGTGCCGAAGAATATACCTGTGATCGCTACGGTGTTGCATGCTGTGAGTCGAGCGCAGATATCAGGGCAGCTATTGCCGCCATAGCTGCCGGTGACACTCGCTGGAAAACCATTAACGTTGACGCCTACATTGGGCAGGTTCAGGCCACTAATGGGTTCTGGATGTCGTTTAACGAGCTTACCGGCGATTATCCCTGGCTGACAAAACGCATGGCGACCGCAGTTGCGTTGGCGGAGGGAAGGGAGGTCCATCATCCGCGGAGAAGCCTGCTGGCCTGGATGTTGTCCCTGATGGTGCCCAGAGTGGGCGGTGGTGCTGGCGGAGCCGCGTCGTTGCTTGTTACCGTTGCGATTATTGGTGTGCTTGCGGCCGTCGCGATTCCTGCCTACAAGGAGTATCAGGAACGGGCTCGCTTTGCGATAGGTTATAGCGAGGCACTGAGCATTCAGGAGCAGGTAACGAACTATGCCTTTGAAAATGAAGCCTGGCCGGAGTCCATGCTTGATCTGGGGTATCCTGAGCCACTGGTTGAAAATACCCAGAGCAATTTTTCTATTGATCTTTACGATGGCGGAATGATCGGTGTCGAGATGGGTGTAGACGCCGATGGCGAGCCGGAATACATCGTTCTCGAGCCTACCTATTCGGAAGGTGACATCACCTGGTCCTGTTACGGACAGAATGTGGAGTCGAAACTTCTGCCTGGTGACTGTCAGTAATGGAATATCAATGTTTGCAGGAGATATTCTGCTGATCGTCAGAAACAGGAAGGCCGCTTAAGAGCGGCCTTTCTGTTTCCGGAAAAGAAGTCTCTGCGAGGCTTACTTCTTCGGGTAGTCGCGCTTTTCGGAGCCGGTGTACAGCTGACGAGGACGACCAATGCGGTAGTTGCCGCTGACCATCTCGTTCCAGTGAGAGAACCAGCCAATGGTACGGGCCATGGCGAAGATCACTGTGAACATGGAGGTCGGGATACCGATGGCTTTCAGGATGATGCCGGAGTAAAAGTCGACGTTCGGGTAGAGCTGACGCTGAACGAAGTACTCGTCTTCCAGGGCAATCTGTTCGAGGCGCTGGGCGATCCGAAGGAGTGGATCGTTTTCCAGGCCCAGTTCCTGAAGAACTTCGTGCGCAGTTTCGCGCATAACCTTGGCGCGCGGATCGAAGTTTTTGTAAACCCGGTGGCCGAAGCCCATCAGGCGGAACGGATCGTCTTTGTCTTTGGCCTTCGCAATGAACGTTTCGATGTTGGCTTCGTCACCGATCTCGGCCAGCATGTCCAGTACGGCTTCGTTCGCGCCGCCGTGAGCCGGGCCCCAGAGTGCTGCGATGCCGGAGGCGATACAGGCGTAAGGGTTAGCGCCGGTAGAGCCAGCCAGACGAACGGTCGATGTGGACGCGTTCTGCTCGTGGTCTGCGTGCAGGATGAAGATCTTGTCCATGGCCTTGGCCAGGATCGGATTGGGCTTGTACTCCTCGCAAGGAACACCAAACATCATCTGCAGGAAGTTTTCGGAGTAGGACAGGTCGTTGCGCGGATACATGAACGGCTGACCCAGGCTGTACTTGTAACACCAGGCTGCGATGGTGGGCATTTTGGCAATCAGGCGATGGGCGGTGATTTCGCGCTGATGCACGTCAGTGACGTCCATCTGGTCGTGATAGAAGGCGGACAGAGCGCCAACAACGCCACACATAATCGCCATCGGGTGCGCATCACGGCGGAAACCGTGGAAGAAGTTGCGCATCTGGTCGTGCAGCATGGTGTGGTTCTTGATGGTCTCGTGGAAGCGCTTGTTCTCTTCCTCGGACGGCAGTTCTCCGTGCAGGAGCAGGTAGCAGACTTCAAGGTAGTCTGAATGCTCGGCGAGCTGATCGATAGGGTAACCGCGGTGCAGGAGAACGCCTTTGCCGCCATCAATGTAGGTTATGGCTGATTCGCAGGCTGCTGTGGATACGAATCCGGGGTCGTAAGTGAAAACGCCTTCCTGGACTAGGCCTCGTACGTCGATAACGTCAGGGCCGACGGTGCCGGAATAAACCGGTAGCTCAATGGTAGTGTCTCCCATCGAGAGCGTGGCTTTCCTGTCGGTCATGGTGCTCTCCTATTTATCAGCTTGAAACAGCTTTTTCTGCATTTATAGATGCGCTAGAAGGCGCGTATTATCGCAAAACTGGCGGGAAAATATAGGGCGTTGGCTTTTTTTGTCAATGGAAGAGGGTGGAAAACTCATTTTTAATAAACTCAAGTAAATCCGTGATAACCCGAATGACGGCCTTTTCGGGCAGAAATATATTTTGTCAATAGTCCTTATAGCTGCCGTTGTGCCTGCAAAACCGCGGTGGGGGCCGTATTGCAGGTTTGTAATTACTAGGGCTACTCCTTATAATCCGTAGCCCGGAAACGGGGATACACCCGGTTGCTGGTGACGCCAGTCGGCAGATTCAACCGGTGTAAGCCTCCCTCCTGAGCCAATCGTGTGCCGGTTTCGTATCTGCACGCTGATCCTTACATACCAACTAACCGCTGCCGGTTTCCGGTCCTGCGGTACCAAGAGAGAGTGTGAGAGCGCTGTGAATAGCAAACGACCAGTAAATCTCGATCTCGGCAAGTTTCATTTTCCACTGCCAGCCATAACGTCCATATTGCACCGCGTAAGCGGCATCATCATTTTTGTTGGTGTTGCCTTCCTGCTGTACGGACTTCAGCTTTCCCTGTCCGGGGAAGATGGCTTCGGTCGTGTGAGTGAACTGCTGGACAGCTTCCTTGCCAAGCTGATTATCTGGGGCATCTTGTCTGCTCTGCTTTACCACCTTGTTGCAGGTATCAAACACCTGTTTATGGACATGGGTATTGGTGAAGATCTTGAGAGCGGCCGCCTCGCCGCGAAGATTACTATTGTGGTTTCCGTCATTCTCATCGTTCTGGCAGGAGTCTGGGTATGGTAAACAGCGTCACGAACCTGGGTCGCAGTGGAGTCTTTGACTGGCTGATCCAGCGGGTAACTGCCTACGTATTAGCGTTGTACACAATCTTTCTGCTTGGCTTCATGCTGACATCAGATGTGAATTACGAAACCTGGTCTGCTCTGTTCGGCCAGACCTGGTTCCGGATCTTCAGTCTACTGGCTCTCGTGTCCCTCGGCGCTCACGCCTGGGTTGGTCTCTGGACCGTTACTACCGACTACATCAAGTCCATGGGCCCGCGATTCCTGGTTCAGGCAGCGTGTGGATTGACCATGTTCGTGTATGTGGTCTGGGGCATTCAGATTCTTTGGGGGCTTTAATCAATGTCTAACATCAAGACCATGTCTTATGACGCGATTGTTATCGGTGGTGGCGGTGCTGGTATGCGAGCCGCCCTGCAGCTGACCGAATCCGGTATCAATACCGCGTGTATCACAAAAGTATTTCCAACCCGCTCGCACACTGTGTCCGCCCAGGGCGGTATTACCTGTGCGATCGCAAGTGCTGATCCCAATGATGACTGGCGCTGGCACATGTACGATACCGTCAAGGGTTCCGACTATATCGGTGACCAGGACGCGATCGAGTACATGTGTTCTGTAGGCCCTCAGGCTGTTTTCGAGCTTGAGCATATGGGGCTGCCGTTCTCCCGTACTGAGCAGGGCCGTATTTACCAGCGTCCGTTTGGTGGTCAATCCAAGGATTTCGGTAAGGGCGGTCAGGCCGCTCGTACCTGTGCTGCTGCTGACCGTACTGGTCACGCGCTGCTGCACACCCTTTATCAGGCCAACCTTAAGGGCGGTACCACCTTCCTTAACGAGTGGTATGCTGTTGATCTCGTCAAAAACAGCAAGAACGAAGTGGTTGGCGTCGTAGCCATCGAAATCGAGACCGGTGAAGTTGCTTACGTTAAATGTAAGGCGACTGTCCTCGCGACCGGTGGTGCCGGCCGTATCTACTCCTCTACAACCAATGCCCTGATCAATACCGGTGACGGTATCGGTATGGCCCTGCGTGCAGGCTACCCGGTTCAGGACATGGAAATGTGGCAGTTCCACCCGACCGGTATTCATGGCGCTGGTGTTCTGGTTACTGAAGGTTGTCGGGGTGAGGGTGGTTACCTGATCAACTCCGAGGGCGAGCGCTTCATGGAGCGTTACGCTCCCAACGCTAAGGATCTGGCGGGTCGTGACGTTGTAGCCCGTTCCATGGTTCTGGAAATCCTTGAGGGTCGTGGTTGTGGCCCAGAGAAGGATCACGTTCTCCTCAAGCTCGACCACCTTGGTGAAGAAACGCTTAACCTGCGTCTGCCGGGTATCTGTGAGTTGTCCAAGACATTTGCTCACGTTGATCCTGTTAAGGCTCCGGTTCCTGTTGTTCCGACCTGCCACTACATGATGGGCGGTATTCCGACCAACGTTGGCGGCCAGGCACTGACTCAGGACGAGAACGGTAATGATCAGCCGATCCCTGGCCTGTTTGCCTGCGGTGAAGCTGCGTGTGTATCTGTTCACGGCGCGAACCGCCTGGGCGGTAACTCTCTGCTGGATCTCGTGGTCTTCGGTCGTGCGGCTGGCCTGCACATTGAAGAGCAGCTTCGTGGCGGCTTTGAGGTTGATGGCGCCAGCGAGGACGACATCAAGCGTGCCATGGCTCGTCTGGACCGTCTGAACAGCGCGTCCGATGGTGAAGATGTTGCTCAGGTTCGTAAGGATCTCCAGAACTGCATGCAGCTGTATTTCGGCGTATTCCGTGACGGCGAAAGCATGGAGAAGGGTCTGAAGATGCTGGAAGAGATCGGTGAGCGCGTTCGTAAGACGAAGCTGACTGACACCAGTAACGCCTTTAATACTGCCCGCATCGAGGCACTGGAGCTGGACAACCTGTTTGAGGTTGCCTACGCGACAGCCAAGTCTGCTATCGAGCGTAAGGAAAGTCGCGGTGCGCATGCCCGTAATGACTTCACTGAGCGTGATGATGAAAACTGGCTCAAGCACTCCATGTACTTCCCGCTTGAGAAGCGGGTTGGTAAGCGTGATGTGAACTTTGCTCCGAAGACCGTTGAGACCTTCGAGCCGAAGATCCGGACTTATTAAGGGGGTAGTACGAAATGTTGGTAAGCCTATACCGTTACAATCCGGAAACCGATAACGCCCCTTACATGCAGGACGTTGAGATCGAGTTGCCGGAAGGCAAGGACCTGATGGTTCTGGATGTCCTGGCTCTGGCCAAGGAAAAAGATTCCACCGTTGCTTATCGTCGTTCCTGCCGTGAAGGTGTTTGCGGTTCCGACGGCATGAACATGAACGGCAAGAATGGCCTGGCCTGTATCACTCCGGTATCGGATGTGGTCAAGAATGGCAAGCTGGTTCTGCGTCCTCTGCCAGGTCTGCCGGTCATCCGTGACCTGGTTGTTGACATGAGCCTGTTCTACAAGCAGTACGAAAAGGTCATGCCGTATCTGGTCAACGACAAGCCGGCGCCTGCCATTGAGCGTCTGCAGACTCCGGAAGATCGTGAGAAGCTGGACGGCCTGTACGAGTGTATCCTCTGTGCATGTTGTTCTACTTCCTGCCCATCTTTCTGGTGGAATCCGGACAAGTTTGTTGGTCCTGCTGGTCTGCTGCAGGCATACCGTTTCCTGGCTGATAGCCGGGATACAGCCCAGGCAGATCGTCTGGCAAATCTGGATGATCCGTTCAGCGTATTCCGCTGCCGGGGCATCATGAACTGTGTCAGCGTTTGTCCGAAAGGTCTGAACCCCACAAGGGCTATCGGCCATATCCGGAACCTTCTGTTGCAACGGGCTACTTAAGCAGCAGGATTCTCAGCAAACGCTATACTGTTCTGACCAGGCTAGCACCTCGGAGGCCCTGCAATGGCGCGGGGCCTTCAACCAAAGGCTTATAGTCATAAGTCTTAGAGGGGTGCACACTACGCAAGCCGTCGCGGGAGCTTAAGAGGCTCTCAACGGATTGCCGAGTATAAAAACCACTGGGGATAGGAAAACATCCATGTCGTGTGTGGTGGTTAAAGTCACGCCGTAATAACGCGTATTGACTGAGAATTACCCCTGACCGACCATACCGGCTCCCCGCACCAGCCCAAGGTGAGCTATTCACATGCACGAAAGCATCATGGAGCAGTTATGGCAGACTTCCCACCTGCAGGGTGGAAATCTTGCCTACGTTGAACAGCTTTTTGAGACCTACCTGACAGACCCCAACGCCGTACCGGAAGAGTGGCGCAGCTATTTTGAAAAGCTGCCGAGTGTCGATGGCTACCAAGGCCAGGACGTCGTTCACTCTTCAATTCGCGAACAGTTTGAGCACATTTCCCGTAACCAGCGTTTTCTGGCATCCAGCGGCGTTCCCGCCAGTGCCACATCTGATGCAGACAAGAAGCAAATTCGCGTTCTGCAGATGATTAACGCTTACCGTTTCCGCGGACATCAGGAATCCAAGCTTGATCCACTCGGCGTATGGCAGCGTGAACCGGTAGAAGATCTCGATCCCAAATTCCACGAACTCAGCGATGCCGATCTGGATCTCGAATTCCAGACTGGTTCTCTGAGCTTCGGGTCCGAGACGATGAAGCTCTCGGATATTGTTGAAGGACTGCGCAAGACCTACTGCCAGAGCATTGGCGCTGAGTATATGCATGTCGTCGACACCCGTATCAAGCGCTGGTTCCAGCAGCGTATGGAGCCGGTACGCTCCAGGCCGGAGTATGAGGCGTCAACCCGCAAACACGTCCTTGAGCGCCTGACAGCAGCTGAAGGGCTGGAAAAATACCTCGGCTCCCGTTACCCCGGTGTTAAGCGTTTTGGTCTGGAAGGTGGTGAAAGTCTCATCCCTTGCCTGGATGAGCTTATTCAGCGTGCGGGTTCCTATGGTGCGAAAGAAATCGTTCTGGGTATGGCTCACCGTGGCCGCCTGAACGTACTGGTGAATACACTCGGCAAAAACCCGAAAGAACTCTTCGATGAGTTCGAGGGTAAGAAACTGGCGGATTCCGGCTCCGGGGACGTCAAGTATCACCAGGGCTTCTCTTCCAACGTCATGACGCCGGGTGGCGAGGTTCACCTGGCAATGGCGTTTAACCCATCTCACCTCGAAATCGTGTCTCCGGTTGTTGAAGGGTCAGTCCGTGCCCGTCAGGATCGCCGTGGTGATACCGATGGCAGCCAGGTTGTTCCGATTGTCATGCACGGTGACGCGGCGTTTGCCGGTCAGGGCGTTGTGATGGAAACCTTCCAGATGTCCCAGACCCGGGGCTATGGGGTAGGCGGCACCATCCATATCGTCATCAACAATCAGGTAGGCTTCACAACCAGCAAGCAGGAAGATGCCCGTTCTACAGAGTACTGTACGGACGTCGCCAAGATGGTTCAGGCTCCGATCCTGCATGTGAACGCTGATGATCCCGAGGCGGTATTGTTCGTGACCCAGATGGCCATGGACTACCGCAACGAATTCAAGCGTGACGTGGTTATCGATCTGGTTTGCTACCGTCGTCGCGGTCACAACGAGGCGGACGAACCGGCGGCAACCCAACCACTGATGTACGAAAAGATCCGCAAGCTCAAAACGACTCGTGGTCTGTATGCCGAAGAGCTGGTAGCTGCGGGCGTGATCACAGAAGAAGAAGCCAAGCAGAGCGAAACCGAATACCGTGACGCGCTGGATAACGGCGAACACGTGGTCAAGTCTCTGGTCAAAGAGCCCAATAAAGAGCTCTACGTTGACTGGACTCCCTACCTGGGACACGAGTGGACAGCCAAGTGTAAGACCAGTGTAAACCTCAAGACCGTCAAGAAACTCGGCAAACAGATCACATCTGTACCGGAAGGTTTTGTGGTTCAGCGTCAGGTGTCAAAGATCGTTAATGACCGCGAAAAAATGACCGCAGGTGCTCTTGGGCTGAACTGGGGTTACGGTGAGATGCTGGCCTACGCCTCTCTGCTGAGCGAAGGCCATCCGATCCGGATCACCGGTCAGGACGTTGGTCGTGGTACTTTCTCCCACCGTCATGCGGTTCTTCACAACCAGAAAGACGGTTCAACCCATATCTCCCTTCAGCATATCGCAGATGATCAGCCGAGTTTCCAGCTTTACGATTCTCTGCTGTCTGAAGAAGCGGTTATGGCCTTTGAGTACGGCTATTCGACCACCGCACCTAACGGACTGGTAGTCTGGGAAGCTCAGTTCGGCGATTTTGCCAACGGTGCTCAGGTCGTTATCGACCAGTTCCTGACCAGTGGTGAGCACAAGTGGGGCCGTCTGTGTGGTCTGACACTGTTGCTGCCGCACGGTTATGAAGGGCAGGGGCCAGAGCATAGTTCTGCACGCCTTGAGCGTTACCTGCAGTTGTGTGCTGAACACAACATCCAGGTCTGTGTTCCGAGCACGCCGTCTCAGGTGTTCCATATGCTTCGTCGTCAGGTCAAGCGCCCGTTGCGTAAGCCGCTGGTCGCGATCACGCCGAAGAGCCTTCTGCGACACAAGGAAGCTGTTTCAGATCTGGACGACCTGACGTCAGGTACCTTCCAGACCATATTGCCAGAGAAGGAGCCTTCCGATCCCAAGAAGGTTACCCGTTTGATCATGTGTAGCGGTAAGGTCTACTTTGATCTTCTGGAGAAGAAAAAAGCTGACGAACGTGATGATGTTGCCATCATCCGTATCGAGCAGTTGTACCCGTTCCCGGCAGATGACCTCGACGAATTGCTGAGCCAGTATCCGAAGCTCAAACACGTTGTCTGGTGTCAGGAAGAGCCGATGAACCAGGGTGCCTGGTACTGTAGTCAGCACCATATGCGCAATGCACTGCAGCGCCTGAATCCAAAGCTGTACCTTCAGTATGCCGGTCGTGATGCTTCGGCTGCTCCTGCCTGTGGCCATATGTCGGTTCACATTGAAGAGCAGAAGAAACTGGTTAACGACGCGTTTGAAATCTGACGAGCTACCGAACTAAGGAATTGTAATGTCAACTGAGATTAAATCCCCCGTTTTCCCGGAGTCGGTCGCAGAGGGTACCGTCGCGACCTGGCACAAGCAGCCGGGTGAAGCCTGTTCCCGTGACGAACTGATTGTCGATATCGAAACCGACAAGGTTGTCCTTGAAGTTGTTGCACCTGCTGATGGTGTGATCGAGGAAATCCTTAAGGGCGAAGGCGACACCGTCGAGAGCGGTGAAGTAATCGGTAAGTTCAAGGCAGGTGCGGCTGGCGCGGCCAAGCCGGCAGAAAGCAAGCCTGCTGCTGAAGAAGCACCGGCTGAAGCACCTGCGGCAGCGTCTGGTGATGCAATCCTGAGCCCGGCAGCCCGTAAGCTTGCCGAGGAAAACAGCGTTGATCCGAGTGCTGTAAAAGGTACTGGCAAAGATGGACGTGTCACCAAAGAAGACGTTCAGTCTTTCATCGACGGCAACAAGGGTCAGGCAGCAGCCAAGCCTGCAGCTCCCGTTGCTGAGGTGAATGTTGCTCAGGGCGAGAAAGTTGAAAAGCGTGTACCGATGACCCGCCTGCGTGCGAGCATCGCCAAGCGTCTGGTCGATGCGCAGCAAACTGCCGCGATGCTGACCACGTTCAACGAAGTGAACATGGCTCCGATTATGGAGCTGCGTAAGCAATACCAGGAAAGCTTCGTGAAGCGTCACGGCATCAAGCTGGGCTTCATGTCGTTCTTCACCAAAGCAGCAACCGAAGCTCTGAAGCGATTCCCTGCGGTTAACGCTTCTATCGACGGTAACGACATGGTTTATCATGGTTACCAGGATATCGGCGTTGCCGTATCTACCGACCGCGGTCTGGTTGTTCCGGTTCTTCGTGATTCCGATGCGATGGGCCTGGCCGATATCGAGAAGAAGATTGTCGAGTACGGCACCAAAGCGAAAGAAGGCAAGCTGGCTATTGAAGAAATGACCGGTGGCACCTTCACCATCACCAACGGTGGTATCTTCGGTTCACTGATTTCTACTCCGATCCTGAACCCGCCTCAGACTGCAATCCTGGGTATGCACAAAATCCAGGAGCGCCCGATGGCGGTAAACGGTAAGGTAGAGATCCTGCCGATGATGTACCTCGCTCTGTCATACGATCACCGTATGATCGACGGTAAGGAAGCTGTGCAGTTCCTGGTTGCTATCAAGGAAATGCTCGAAGATCCCGCACGTATCCTGCTGGACGTGTAAACCGACACTCAACGAATCAGTAAACGGGATAAATTATGTCTGATAAGTACGACGTCATTGTCATCGGTGCCGGCCCTGGCGGTTACGTAGCAGCTATCAAGGCCGCGCAGCTCGGGCTGAAAACCGCTTGCGTCGAGTCCTGGACGTCCGAAGATGGCAAGAGCCAGGTACTGGGTGGTACCTGCCTGAACGTGGGATGTATTCCTTCCAAGGCACTTCTGGAAGTTACCCACAAGTTCGAAGAAGCCAGCCATGACTTCGATGGTTTCGGTATCCAGACCAGTGGCGTGAAAATTGACGTTGCCAAGATGATGGAGCGCAAGGGCGGCATCGTTAAGCAACTGACTGGCGGTATTGCTGGTCTGTTCAAAGCTAACGGCGTTACCTCTATCCACGGTCACGGCAAGCTGTTGGCCGGTCGTAAGGTCGAAGTTACCGATAAGGATGGCAAAACCTCTACCTACGAAGCGGACAACGTGATCATCGCGACTGGCTCCAAGCCAATCGAGATCCCGCCGGCGCCGTTTGACGGTGAGTACATCGTAGACTCCGAAGGCGCTCTGGAATTCCCTGAAGTGCCGAAGCGTCTTGGCATTATCGGAGCGGGCGTTATCGGGCTGGAGCTGGGCAGCGTATGGGCTCGCCTGGGTGCAGAGGTCACTGTTCTCGAAGCGCAGGATACCTTCCTGCCAGCCGTTGACCAGCAGATTGCCAAGGATCTGCTGAAGCAGTTCCAGAAGCAGGGCCTGAACATCATCACCGGTGCTCGCATGACCGGCGCTGAAGTCAAGCGCAAGCTGGTCAACGTGACCTACGAAGACAGCAAGGGCAAGCAGGAAGCCAAGTTCGACAAGCTGATCGTTGCCGTAGGTCGTCGTCCTTATACTGACGGAGCCCTCGCTGAAGATTCCGGCGTGAGCATGGACGAGCGTGGTTTCATCTTCGTTGATGACAACTGCAAGACTGAAGCTCCTGGCGTCTGGGCTGTTGGCGATGTGGTTCGTGGCCCGATGCTGGCGCACAAGGCATCTGAAGAAGGTGTTGTTGTGGCGGAGCGTATTGCTGGCCACAAGCCGCAGGTCAACTACGACTGCATCCCGAACGTGATCTACACCACGCCTGAAGTTGCCTGGGTCGGTAAGACTGAAGAGCAGGTGAAGGCCGATGGTGAAGAGTACAATGTGGGTACCTTCCCGTTCGCAGCAAATGGCCGGGCCATGGCCGCTAATGCGGCTTCGGGTATGGTCAAGATCATTGCTGATGCAAAGACAGATCGTATCCTTGGCTTCCACGTGAGTGGACCGCAAGCTTCTGAAATCGTTGCCCAGGGCGTTATCGCCATGGAATTCGGTTCCAGCGCTGAAGATCTGGCTCTGACCTGCTTTGCGCACCCGACTCTGTCCGAGTCTGTGCATGAGGCGGCGCTGGCCGTAGCTGGTGGCGCGATTCACGTCGCTAACCGCCGCAAGAAGAAGTAACGCAATTCTGAAATTCGGGGCGCCATTCGTGGCGCCCCGCTGCCATCATAAAGGCAGCTTTTCAGGCGCGTAACCAGCGGGTTCAGGCGATCCTTGGCCCGCTAAACAGAATTCGCTTAAGGTTCATCAATGGCGGTGGGCCAGCGGGTTCATTTCCGTACGTGGTTATCCATCAATAGACGGGACATTAACTATGAATTTGCACGAATATCAGGGCAAGCAGCTGTTTGCTGAATACGGCCTGCCCGTATCCCAGGGCATTGCCTGCGATACTCCGAAAGAAGCTGCTGACGCAGCAGACCAGATTGGCGGTGATGGCTGGGTTGTTAAAGCTCAGGTTCACGCTGGTGGCCGTGGTAAGGCTGGCGGTGTAAAGCTGGTCAAAAGCAAAGAAGAGATTCGCGAGTTTGCCGAAAAGTGGCTGGGCAAGAACCTGGTAACTTACCAGACTGACGAAAATGGCCAGCCGGTTAGCAAGATTCTGGTTGAATCCCTTACTGACATCGATCAGGAACTGTACCTCGGTGCCGTTGTTGACCGTGGCACCCGTCGTATCGTTTTCATGGCATCCACCGAAGGTGGTGTTGAAATCGAGAAGGTTGCAGAAGAGACCCCTGAGAAAATCCTGAAGGCAGAAATCGACCCGCTGGTTGGCGCTCAGCCGTACCAGGGCCGTGAACTGGCTTTCAAACTGGGCCTGGAAGGCAAGCAGATCGGTCAGTTCACCAAGATATTCCTGGGTCTGGCGAAGCTGTTCGAAGAATGCGACCTGGCACTGGTAGAAATCAACCCGCTGGTTATCACGCCGGCTGGTGATCTGCACTGCCTGGATGCCAAAGTTGGTATCGACGGCAACGCATTGTACCGTCAGAAGAAAATCCACGAAATGCACGATCCTTCACAGGAAGATGCCCGTGAAGCAGAAGCAGCCAAGTGGGAGCTGAACTATGTTGCCCTCGAAGGCAACATCGGCTGCATGGTTAACGGCGCTGGTCTGGCCATGGGTACCATGGACATCATCAAGCTGTCCGGTGGCCAACCTGCAAACTTCCTGGACGTAGGTGGCGGTGCTACTAAAGAGCGCGTTTCCGAAGCGTTCAAGATCATCCTGTCTGACGACGCTGTTCAGGCGGTTCTGGTTAACATCTTCGGTGGTATCGTACGCTGCGACATGATCGCGGAAGGCATCATCGGTGCTGTTAAGGAAGTTGGTGTTAAGGTTCCGGTTGTGGTTCGTCTTGAAGGCAACAACGCTGAGCTGGGTGCCAAGGTACTCGCCGAAAGTGGCCTGAACATCATCGCCGCCAGCAGCCTGGCGGATGCCGCAGAGCAAGTCGTTAAAGCCGCAGGGGGTAAATAATGAGCATCCTGATCAATAAAGACACCAAGGTTATCTGCCAGGGCTTTACCGGCGCGCAGGGTACTTTCCACTCTGAGCAGGCAGTTGCATACGGCACCAAGATGGTTGGTGGCGTTAGCCCCGGCAAGGGCGGCACCGAGCACCTGGGCCTGCCGGTATTCAACACCGTTCGCGAAGCGGTTGAGAAAACCGGTGCGGAAGCCACCGTTATCTACGTACCGGCTCCGTTCTGTAAAGATGCCATCATTGAAGCGGCCGACGCTGGTATTCAGCTGATCGTTTGCATCACTGAAGGTATCCCGACCATTGATATGCTGTACGCCAAAGAATACGTAGATCGTAAAGGCGTTCGCATGATTGGTCCTAACTGCCCGGGTCTGATCACTCCAGACGAGTGCAAGATCGGCATCATGCCTGGCCATATCCACAAGAAGGGCAAGGTCGGCATCGTGTCCCGTTCCGGTACCCTGACTTACGAAGCCGTCAAGCAGACGACTGACTTCGGTTTCGGCCAGTCTACATGTGTTGGTATCGGTGGTGACCCGATTCCTGGCTCCAACTTCATCGATATCCTGGCTCTTCTGCAAGAAGATCCGGAAACCGAAGCCATCGTTATGATTGGTGAAATCGGTGGTACCGCTGAAGAAGAAGCGGCTGCGTTCATCAAAGAGAACGTAACCAAGCCTGTTGTTTCCTATATCGCTGGTGTTACTGCGCCTCCGGGCAAGCGTATGGGTCACGCAGGTGCCATCATCTCTGGTGGTAAGGGAACTGCAGACGAGAAGTTTGCTGCCCTGGCAGACGCCGGTGTTACAACCGTGCGCAGTCTGGCCGATATCGGCAAGGCTCTGAAGGAAGTGACTGGCTGGTAAGCCCCTTCTTTCGTCAAAACCCCCGTTTCTGCTCTGCAGTGCGGGGGTTTTTTATTTATAATGCCGAATCGCCATGCGCATCATGGCCAGATAACATTTAAAAGAAGGAGTTCGCGCTTTGAGTTCTGTAGATTCCCAGCAAAGAGTTTTGTCCGGCATGCGTCCGACCGGCAAGCTTCACCTTGGCCACTACCATGGTGTGCTGAAAAACTGGGTGAAACTTCAGCACGAATTCGAGTGCTTCTTCTTTGTAGCTGATTGGCATGCGTTGACTACGCAATATGACGACCCCTCTGGGATTGAACAGAGTGTCTGGGACATGGTTATTGACTGGCTGGCGGCCGGCGTAAACCCGGGTTCCTCCACCATGTTTATTCAGTCTCAGGTGCCGGAACACGCAGAATTGCATCTGCTGTTGTCGATGATTACGCCGCTGGGCTGGCTTGAACGTATTCCCACCTTCAAGGACCAGCAGGAAAAGCTCCGGGAGAAAGACCTGGCGACCTACGGTTTCCTCGGCTATCCGTTGCTTCAGAGTGCGGACATTCTGATGTACCGGGCAGGTAAAGTACCTGTGGGGGCAGACCAGGTATCCCACGTGGAAATTACCCGTGAGATAGCGCGGCGCTTCAATCATATTTATGGCCGCGAACCGGGCTTTGAAGAACAGGCGGAAACCGCCATCGGCAAGATGGGCAAGAAGAACGCCAAGCTTTACCGGAATCTGAAAAAGCGTTATCAGGAAGAAGGTGACCTCGATGCGCTCGAGACCGCCCGGGCTTTGCTGAAAGAACAGCAGAACATCTCGTTGGGTGATCGGGAGCGCCTCTATGGCTATATCGAAGGTGGCGGCAAGGTCATCCTGCCGGAGCCGCAGCCCCTGCTGACTCCAGAATCGAAAATGCCGGGCCTTGATGGACAGAAGATGTCCAAGTCGTACAACAATTACATCGGTCTTCGGGAAGAGCCGGACACTGTTGCCCAGAAAGTCCGCACCATGCAGACCGATCCGCAGCGTGTACGCCGGACCGATCCGGGTGACCCGGAGAAGTGCCCGGTGTGGGGCATGCACAAGATCTATTCTGATGGCGAGACTCAGGAATGGGTGCAGAACGGCTGTCGTAGCGCCGGTATCGGCTGCCTTGACTGCAAAAAGCCGCTGATCGATGCCATCATCGAAGAACAGCGGCCTCTGCATGAACGAGCCCGGGAGTATGAAAGCAACCCCGACCTCGTTCATTCGATTTTGCAGGAAGGTCGCGAACAGGCAAGGGACGCAGCCCGGGATACTCTGGACGAAGTCCGCGCAGCGATGGGCCTGGGCTATCGCTGATCTGACGTCTGGCAGGTATAGTCAGCGGAAATGAAGTCCTCCTCCGGAGATAGGGCATGACGGACGACACCACGGTTACGGCAGACGTTGCAGAAGACGTCCAGGCATCAGAGCAGTCTCCGCTTGCACTGGTGTCGGGCAAGCCGGTGGTGGATCTACCGAAGGATCTCTACATTCCGCCTGATGCCCTTGCGGTGTTTCTTGAAGCTTTCGAGGGCCCGCTGGATCTTCTTCTGTACCTGATTCGACGCCAGAACATGGATATTCTGGACATTGATGTCAGTGAAATCACTCGCCAGTACATGGACTACATTGATGTGGTGGAGTCCATGCGCTTTGAGCTGGCCGCTGAGTATCTGGTGATGGCAGCGACGTTGGCGGAGATCAAGTCGCGGATGCTGTTACCTCGTCAGGCCAGTGAAGACGAGGAAGAGCTGGACCCCAGGGCTGAACTGATCCGACGCTTGCAACAGTATGAGCGGTTCAAGAAAGCCGCTGAAGATATTGATCAGATGCCTCGTCTCGAACGGGATAATTTTGTGGCATCTGCTTCGTTGCCCAAACTGCCATCCAGCCAGCCCCATCCCGATGTTGATATGAAGGAGTTGCTGCTGGCCCTGCGTGGAGTTTTGCAGCGGGCTGACCTGTTTACCAGCCACCAGGTGGAACGGGAAAAGCTGTCTACCCGGGAGCGGATGTCGGCGATACTTTCGGTGCTTCAGGACGACCGTTTTGTCAGCTTTGAAAGCCTGTTTACTCCAGAAGAAGGCAAGCTGGGTGTGGTGGTGACCTTTCTGGCTACCCTTGAGCTGGTCAAGGAGCAGTTGATCGAAGTGGTTCAGGCCGAAGTCCTGGGCCCCATTCATGTCAGAGCCAGGTCAACAGGCTGATACCCGGCGGTACGAGAATAACCGGAACTGGATTAACGGATATGAATGATGAACATCTGAGGCGAATTCAGGCGATTACCGAAGCGGCATTGCTGGCGGCAGGCAAGCCTCTGTCCCTAGAGCAGCTTCGTGAATTGTTCACCGAAGATGAGCGGCCGGCAAGGCAGGTGATGGAACATGTGATGGCTTTGCTGGAGCAGGCCTGCGAGGGAAGGGGCTTTGAACTGCGCCAGGTGGCCAGTGGCTACCGTCTTCAGGTACGAGAGGAATATGCCTCCTGGGTAGCACGATTGTTTGAAGAGAAGCCCCAGCGATATTCCCGGGCGTTGCTGGAAACCCTGGCACTGATTGCCTATCGTCAGCCTATTACCCGGGGTGAAATTGAAGATATACGGGGCGTTACGGTAAGCAGCAATATCATTCGCACACTACTTGAGCGAGAGTGGGTGCGTGTTGTCGGGCATCGCGATGTTCCCGGACGGCCCGCGATGTATGCCACTACCAAGCAGTTTCTGGACTATTTCAATCTGAACGGTCTTGACCAGCTGCCTCCACTATCCGAAGTGCGGGATCTTGAGGAGATTGGCCGGGAGATTGAAAAGAACATGCAAGCGGAAATCGAGTTTGAATCTCCTGAAAGCGACGATTCAGACGAAAAGACACTTCATTGACACGGCCAGCGTGTCTCTCAGTAAAGGATTTGATTCATGGCGTCAGAACGCCCGAAAAAGCCCGTAGATGGTTCAGAGACTCAGCAGGAGCCGGAACGTATCCAGAAGCTTCTGGCCCGTGCAGGTGTTGGTTCCCGTCGGGAAGTTGAGGGCTGGATTGAAGCTGGCCGGCTAACGCTGAATGGAGAACCGGTTTCTCCGGGGCAAAAGGCCACCGTTGACGATCATATCGAGCTTGATGGCAAGCGCCTTGAAGTGTCCTCGGCAGCAGAAATCGTCCGTCGGGTCCTGATCTACAACAAGCCGGAAGGTGAGGTGACTACCCGCAAAGACCCGGAGGGACGCCCGACGGTGTTTGATCGCTTGCCGCGCCTCAAAGAGCATCGGTGGATTTCCATCGGCCGCCTTGATATCAACACCACGGGGCTCGTCCTTTTCACAACAGACGGCGAGTTGGCCAACCGGCTGATGCACCCATCCCGTCAGATTGATCGTGAGTATGCGGTGAGGGTCTTTGGTGAGGTCGATGACGCGATGATCGGGCGCCTGCTTGAAGGTGTCCTGCTTGAAGACGGCATGGCGAAATTTACGGACGTGTCGCCGGCCGGCGGAAGTGGTATGAATCGCTGGTTCCATGTCACGTTGCTTGAAGGTCGTAATCGGGAAGTTCGCCGTTTGTGGGAATCTCAGGGGGTGAAGGTCAGCCGACTCAAGCGGGTAAGGTACGGCTCTACCTTTTTACCGAGCCGACTCACGCTCGGAAAGTGGGAAGAACTTGATCAAAAGGCGGTAGACGCTCTGAGTCGATCCGTGGATCTCGCGCCGGTCGCCATTCCACAGAAGACCCCGAACGAGAAGGCGGCCCAGGAGCGCCAACGCCGTAAAGCTCCTGCAAAAGCGGGCCGAAAGGCAGGGGGCAAAAGCTGGCAGGTCAGCGATAGCAAGCCTGTCAAATCTCCGGGCAAGCGCCGGGATAGTCGGGATAGCGCCCGCAAGCCAGCTTCCAAACACCGTTAACTGATTGAGGCAAACACCCGGGTGCAGTTACGTCCCAGGTGTTTCGCCTGATACAGCGCTTCGTCTGCCCGGGCGATCCATTGTTCGGTCGTCTCTCCATGGAGATGAGTGGCTACACCGCAACTCGTGGTCACCGAGAGCGTGGTGTCGCCGCAGTCTATCCTGATATTGCCAATCGCTATACGAAGCCTTTCTGCTACGTCCCGGGCATCCTTCCCTCCGGTTAACGGCAACAGCACTGCAAATTCCTCACCCCCGAAGCGGTAGATCGTATCCGAGGTGCGCAAGGAGCGTTCCATGGCCTCTGCCGCCATCCGTAACACGTGGTCTCCGACAACGTGTCCATGGTTGTCGTTGATCGTCTTGAAATGATCCAGATCGCACAAAATGAGCGAGTATTGCTGATTGTGCCTCTGGGCCAACTGGTTGCAGCGGGCCAGTTCCTCATCCAGCGCTCGCTTATTGGCCACGCCGGTCAGGGCGTCTGTCAGGGCAGCCTGTTCAATGGCCAGGTACTGGCAAGCATTGCGCAGCGGGCAGATTGCCACGCTGATGATGGTTTCTACACCCTGCAATTCTTCCTCGCTGAAGCGCTGTCTACGGTTCAGGGGCAGCGTGCCATAACAGTTGCCCTCAAGATTGAGACGATATTCACAGCGATGTGGACCACCCATGCCGGTGGAAAATACGAAATCCTGACGGTTGATCCGGTGACGGTAGTTCATGGAATCAAATGGGATTATCTGGCCGAGCTCCTCAGCAAGAATGCCCAGTTGTGTTTCCAGTGCCAGAGTGGTGGACAAGCGACGGGTGAGTCGGGTCAGCACGTCCGGCGCAGAGACCCATTCCTGATGAGCCTGGCACAAATCGGCGAGCTTTTTGGGCTGCGAAGCAGAGCGCTGGATAGTCGGGATATTTTTCACGTGAGTGTACTCGGTCGCTGACAGATTCAAAGGTGACTGAACATGTATTCAGCATATCCCGTGCCTAAATATATAAAGTACGTATAAACAATAAGATAAGCTGTAGATATCAAGTGAGTTCTAACAAAATTTCGGATTTTTGGCCTGAGCTGCCAAAAATCCGGCAGATAATTGCCATAGGGTTCTGGTGACCAATCAAAATGTCCGACAAGGGGGATTGGGATGCGGGTAGGCTGTGGTAAACTCGGCGCTTTGTAAGTCTGTCGTCTGCAAAGCGAGCACCAGGTTCTATGAGGTTTCAGGCCCCTGAAAGTCTGTCCGAGCAAATCGCCCAGCATCTTGGTCAACGGATCGTTACCCGGGAACTGAAGCCGGGGCAGCGTATTCAGGAACTCAAAGTCGCCGGGGAGCTGAATGTCAGCCGGGGCTCTGTTCGCGAAGCGCTGCTGATTATGGAACGACGGCACCTGGTCAATATCTTTCCCCGGCGTGGGGCGGTGGTCTCCAGTTTGACGGCGGACAGCGTCAATGCGTTGTACGATATGTATATCGATCTGCTGTGTATGCTGGGCAGGAAGGTGCTGGAGCGCTGGTCGGGTGACCAGCTCCGTGGGCTGATGGGGCAGGTACGCGAACTTCAGGCGGTGGTTGATGCCATTAATACCACCGGTGCCGATGCCGCTGAGAAGGTAATTGATGCCGGATTCGGGCTTATTCATTATGCCTACCGGCTGGTAGAAAATCCGTTTCTTGAAGAAACACTGGAAAATTTCCGTCCGGCCATAAGTCGTACCTATTACGTGACGCTGGATTATTTTCGTGAGGATATCGCGGCCACCGCGACGTTTTTCCGCCAGTTAGCGGACGCTGCAGTCAGTGATGATGCCGAAGGCCTTCAGTCCGTCATCCGGACTTTCGGTGAACATCAGAGGCAGCAGGTTCTCAAGATTCTCAGGGAGGAGGAGAGCGCCTGATATGCGCCTGAAATCCATCAAGCTTGCCGGGTTCAAATCCTTTGTTGACCCGACCACGGTGCCTTTTCCGACCAACATGACCTCCGTTGTCGGGCCGAACGGTTGTGGCAAATCCAACATCATTGATGCTGTGCGCTGGGTCATGGGTGAAAGTTCCGCCAAGTATCTGCGTGGCGAATCCATGACGGATGTTATCTTCAATGGCTCCAGTGCCCGAAAGCCAGTCGGCCAGGCATCCATCGAGCTGGTCTTCGATAACAGTGATGGTACAGCACCGGGAGAGTTTGTCAGTTTTAACGAAATCTCCGTGCGGCGAAGGGTGTCCCGGGAAGGGCAGTCCGAGTACTTCCTCAATGGTTCAAAATGCCGTCGGCGGGACATTACCGACTTGTTCCTGGGCACCGGCCTGGGCCCCCGCAGTTATGCCATCATCGAGCAGGGAATGATCTCCCGGCTTATTGAAGCCAAACCCGAAGAACTGCGGATCTACATCGAGGAAGCCGCGGGCATTTCTAAATACAAGGAACGTCGACGGGAAACGGAAAACCGTATTCGCCGTACCCAGGAGAATCTGGAACGCCTTACCGACCTTCGCGAGGAGCTGGGGCGGCAATTGCAGCATCTGGAACGCCAGGCAGCCGCTGCCGAGAAGTATAAATCGTACAAGAAAGATGAACGCCAGAAAAAAGCGGAACTGACTGTTCTGCGGTGGCGGGCGCTGGATGATGATCTGGAAACCTGGCGCGGAAAAATCCGGGATACGGAACTGGAACTGGAAAAGCATCTTACCGAGAGGGTCAATCTCGAGACGTCTCTGGAATCACTTCGGGAAAGCCATCACGACCGGACGGAGCATTTTAACCGCGCCCAGGCCCGCTACTACGAAGCGGGTGCGGACATTGCCCGTATCGAGCAGAGCCTGGAGCACCAGAAAGAGCGTAGCCGCCAGACCGCGGCAGAGCTGGATCAGGCGATGGCGAACCAGCGGGAGGTAAGCCGCGAACTGGAGCAGGACGAAGACAAACTGGCCCGGATCCAGGAAGAGCTGGACATGATGGAGCCGGAAATGGAATCTCTGGCGATCCGCTCCGAGGAATCCGGAGAAAAACTCCAGGTGGCGGAAGACGCCATGACACAGTGGCAGCATCAATGGGAGGCATTCAGCTCCCGCTCCTCTGATGCCCGAAGACAAGCCGAGCTTGCCGAGTCCCGGATTCGGTCAATCGAAGACTCTATAGAACAGCTGTCTGCCCGCCACCAGAAACTGCAGGACGAGCGAGCCCAGCTCGATGATCAGGTTGATCGTGCCGAACTCGAGGAACTGCTGGAGCAGCAGGAAACCCTGGAATTTCGTCGGGAGGAAGCCGCCGATCGGATTGGTGTCGTTCAGGAAGAGCTGCAGGATGCCCGTCAGGCTCAGAAGCTGGCAGAGCAGACCGTTTCCGAGCAGCGCCAGCGGGTTCAGTCGTTGCGGGCTGCGCTGGAGTCCCAACAAGCGATGCTTGATGAACAGCTGGGGAGTCAGGATAACGAACTGCAGGACTGGCTTTTGGAGCACGGTCTTACCGACTCTCCGCGGGTTGCCAGCCAACTGGTCATTGAAAGCGGCTGGGAGTTTGCGGTTGAACAGGTAATCGGCCGATTCATTCAGGGATTGTCTCTGGCAGGCATCGAACCGCTTAACGGAGCTTTCAGCCATGCTCCGAAGGGGCTTGCAGTAGTCGACGCGGCATCGGATTCGGGCGCCACCAGAACCGGGCTGGCAGCCAAGGTGTCCGGCGTTAATGGTGTAGCTTCTTTGCTAACGGGTATAGAGACCGTTGACACCTTGTCGGATGCGCTGGGGCTTCGCGCTACATTGAGCACGGGGCAAAGTGCAATTACCCCGGAAGGCGTGTGGGTTTCCCGGGACTGGGTACTGATGCCGAACTCTGATCAGGGGCAGGTCGGGGTGATTGAGCGTCAGAAGAAGGTCAAAGAGCTGACCGATCAGCTTTCCGAGGCGGAAGCCGCCTTTGAAGAGGCTTCCGGGCAGTTGGATGAACACCAGGAGCGTGCCGAGCGCGCAGAGGCCGCTCGCGAGGAGGCCCAGTCTGCTCTTGGCGATGCGGAGCGGGCGCTGAGCGGCTTGCAGTCACAGGTCAGTGGCTTGCGCGCAAGGGCTGAACAAATCGACGACCGCCTTGAACGCATCAGCGAGGATCTGGCGGATGTTGCCATGAACCGGGAGTCCCAGCAGGAGAGCCTGGAGGATGTCCGGGAGGAATGGCAGCAGGCCCTGATGGCGACCGAAGACAGTGACGAGGAAAAGGAGCGTCTTCTGGAACAACGGGACAGCCTGCGGGAGAACCTGGATCGTTTGCGTCAGGAGGCGAGGCACGACCGGGACCATTCCCACCAACTCCAGTTGCAGACACAGTCGCTCACGAGCCAGAGGGATGCGCTCAGGCAGACGATTGAACGGATGCAGCTCCAGAAAGAACGACTTGAAGAGCGGCTGGACATTCTCCGGGAATCCCGGGAGAGTGCTGAAGAGCCTATGGAAGATCTTCAGATGCAGCTGGAAGGCTTGCTTGACCGCCGAGTGGCTGAAGAAGAAAAGCTGGCTGCGGCGCGGGATGCACTGGAGGAAATCGACCGGGAGGTTCGTGACAAGGAGCAGGGCCGGACCGGCACCGATCACAGAATTCAGGATGTCCGTTCACGTCTGGAAAAACTTAAAATGGAGTCCCAGGCGCTGGAGATACGCTCGGGTAACCATCTGGAGCAGCTGAAAGAGCTGGACGTAAAACTTCAGGAAATACTGGAACAGTTGCCCGATGGGGCGAACGAGAAGGATTGGGCTGAAGAGCTGGAAAAGATCGGCAATCGTATTCAGAGGCTCGGAGCCATTAACCTGGCAGCGATTGAAGAATATCAGGTCCAGAGCGAACGCAAGACATACCTGGACAGCCAGCATGATGACCTGATCGAAGCTCTGGAAACTCTTGATAATGCGATTCGCAAAATCGATCGGGAGACTCGCCAGCGTTTCAAGGAAACCTTCGATCAGGTAAACGGTGGGCTGCAGGCTCTGTTCCCGAAAGTTTTCGGAGGCGGGAATGCGTACCTGGAATTGACTGGTGAAGACCTTCTGGAAACCGGTGTGGCGATCATGGCGCGGCCACCGGGCAAGAAAAACAGTACCATCCACTTGTTGTCAGGGGGTGAGAAGGCGCTGACGGCTATTGCGCTGGTATTCTCCATCTTCCAGCTCAACCCGGCACCCTTCTGTATGCTGGACGAAGTGGATGCCCCGTTGGACGACGCGAACGTGGGCCGTTATGCCAATATGGTCAAAGAAATGTCCAAACAAGTTCAGTTCATCTACATTACCCACAACAAGATTGCGATGGAGATGGCGGATCAGCTGATGGGGGTCACCATGCACGAGCCGGGCTGTTCACGTCTGGTTTCGGTGGATGTGGAAGAAGCCGCGGCCCTTGCCGAGGCCTGATCCGATGTCTGGGTAGAAAATCGGCAAGCATGACAAAAACGCCATCTGGCCCGGGTGTGCGTTGTATTCGTTACGGGCTTTTCTTAGAGTAGCAACGTTACAGAATCTGCAAACAGGACAGCAGCACTATGTCACTTAGGGAATGGTTAATTGCCATCGGTACCCTGGTTATCATCGGCATTGTTATCGACGGCGTTCGACGGATGCGGCGGGCTCGCAAAGAGTCCATAGCCATTTCGTCCGGAATGGGCGCCGATGATCTTGAAGAGTCACCGCTGGACGAAGAGTACAACCCGGAGCTGCCTAATGGCGGTGCCAGGACGATCTCCCGGGAAACCCTGGAAGAGCGCGGGTATGTCAAACCGGAGAAACCCAGCCGATTTGCCACGCCGCCCCCCAAACCTACCCGTCCGGTCAAGGATAGCCTGCCAGCTCAGGAACCCGACGACAGTGACGTGCAGAATGCCGTAGAAGACGATACCGGTTTCTCATCCCGCGATGATCTTGAACCGGAGATTGAAGCTGGCTGGGGCGCCAACGACGATCAGCCTGAAGTGGCCCAGGCTTCCGGGGACAATCAGGAAGTTCCGCCTCCTGTCGTCACCAGCGAAGTAGAGGAAGATACCGCTCGCAGAGAAAATGTTGCGTCACGGGGGAGCCAGCCGTTAGCAGGTGCAAACCGCCCTGAGGCCAGGGAAGTGATCGTGATTAACGTCCTGGCCCGGGATGCAAATGAGTTCCAGGGTATCGCACTGAAAAAACTGTTTGATGCCTGTGGTCTCGAATTCGGGGATCTGGATATTTACCACCGCCATGAATCATCAGACACCACCAGTCCGGTACAGTTCAGTGTGGCAAATGCCGTGGAACCAGGTACCTTCCGGCCGGAGGATATGCAAACCCTGTCGACCCCCGGAATCAGTTTTTTCATGAGCATGCCAGGGCCAACGAGTGCCCTCCAGGCGTTTGACTTCATGCTGGAGACCGCCCAGTGCGTGGTGCGTAACCTGGGCGGTGAGCTCAAGGACGAACGGCGTAGTGTGATGACACCCCAAACCATAGAGCATTGTCGCCAGCGCATCCGCGAGTTTGAACGCAAAGAGCGTTCCCGACGGGTCTGATCGACGGGTGACAACCGATTGGACAATGCCCGGATCGTTCCGGGCATTTTTTTGATATTCGAGAGCAACCATTCATGAGCAACGCCACACCGGACATCAAACAACGGGTTGACGAACTCAGGTCGGTGATTGAAAACCACAACTATCAGTATTACGTGCTGGATGACCCTCGGGTGCCGGATGCGGAATACGATCGCCTGTTTCGGGAACTTCAAAAGCTGGAGGCGGATTATCCGGAACTGGCCTCGGACGAATCACCGACCCGACGGGTAGGCAGCTCTGCTGAAACCTCTTTTGATGAAGTCATTCATCGTATCCCGATGCTGTCTCTGGACAACGCGTTCAGCGAGGAAGAGCTGGAAGATTTCGACCGAAGGGTTCGGGACCGGTTGGGTAGTGAAGATCCTGTTGAGTATGTCTGCGAACCCAAGCT
The DNA here is from genome assembly GCF_008370345.1 of Marinobacter salinexigens. Classification (GTDB taxonomy): domain Bacteria; phylum Pseudomonadota; class Gammaproteobacteria; order Pseudomonadales; family Oleiphilaceae; genus Marinobacter; species Marinobacter salinexigens. The sequence continues at coordinate 287,186 of NZ_VTUU01000004.1, forward strand.
TGACGGCCTGGCCGTCAGCCTGACCTATGAGAACGGTGTGCTCACGGTTGCAGCCACCCGAGGGGATGGTTACGCCGGTGAGGATATCACCGCCAATATACGCACCATTCGTTCGATCCCGCTAAAACTGCGGGGAGCAGGAATCCCCGAACTGGTGGAAGTCCGTGGCGAAGTCTACATGCCCAAGGCGGGGTTTGAAGCTCTGAACAAGCGGCTGGCGGATCAGGGGGAGAAAACCTTTGTAAATCCCCGTAACGCCGCTGCTGGCAGCCTGCGGCAGAAGAAATCAACGGTCACGGCGAAACGACCGCTTGAGATGTGTGCCTACAGCGTGGCCGTAGCAGAAGGCCAGAATCTCGGTGACAACCACTGGGATGGCCTGCAACGGGTCAGAGAGTGGGGGTTCCGGATTAACCCGGAAATGCGCAAAGCCATAGGCGCCCAGGCCTGCCTGGATGCCTACCGTGATCTGATGGAAAAGCGGGATTCGTTGCCGTATGAAATAGACGGGATCGTATTCAAGGTCAATCGCCTGGACCTCCAGCGCCAGCTCGGCTTCGTCTCAAGGGCGCCACGGTGGGCCATTGCACAGAAGTTCCCTGCCCAGGAGGAACTTACCATCATTGAAGACGTTGAATTTCAGGTTGGCCGCACCGGCGCTGTCACCCCGGTAGCGCGACTGAAACCGGTGTTCGTCGGGGGCGTGACCGTAAGCAACGCTACCCTGCACAACATGGACGAAATCGAACGTCTGGACGTGCACATCGGTGACACGGTATTCATCCGCAGAGCGGGCGATGTCATCCCTCAGGTGGTAAAGGTTGTACCGGAGAAGCGACCCGCGAACGCGCTCAGGGTGGTACTCCCTTCGAAGTGTCCGGTGTGCGACTCTGACGTTATACAGATCGAAGGAGAGGCCGTAGCGCGCTGTTCTGGTGGTCTCTACTGCCCGGCCCAACGAAAGGAAGCTATCCGTCACTACGCGTCACGAAAGGCGATGGATATCGAGGGCCTTGGAGATAAATGGATCGACATTCTGGTTGACCGCGAGCTGGTGGAAACCGTCGCTGATCTCTATCGCCTGAGAAAAGCAGACCTTACAGGCCTCGAGCGGATGGGGGACAAATCTGCATCGAATCTGATTGCGGCGATCGATAAGGCTCGCAACCCGGTGCTCTGGCGTTTCCTTTATGCTCTCGGCATTCGGGAAGTGGGCGAAGCAACCGCGAAATCCCTTGCATCCCATTTCGGAACCCTCGAATCCATCGCCGGGGCAGACGAAGAGACCTTGCAAACAGTCAATGACGTGGGCCCTATCGTTGCTGGCCACATTCGCAGTTTCTTTGAGCAACCCCATAACCGCGAAACCCTGGATGCACTGAAGCAGGCAGGCGTCGAATGGCAGGAAGAGGAAGTGCATGAGGGCGAAAAGCCCTTACAGGGTCAGACCTGGGTGCTCACAGGTACTTTGTCTGCCATGACCCGTGATGAGGCCAAGGCCCGGTTGGAGAAACTGGGGGCGAAGGTAGCTGGCAGCGTTTCAAAAAAGACGGCGTGTGTTGTTGCGGGTGAAGCGGCTGGCTCAAAATTAACGAAAGCCGAGCAACTGGGAGTTGAAGTTCGTGACGAATCAGCTCTGATTGAACTTCTCGGCCAATACGGTATGGCCAACTGACTATTTCCGAATAGGTCCTTCCGTGCCAGCCATGCAGGGACGCAGGCTGGCAGGTGAATCTGAGAACTCGCGCAGATCTCCCAGCCTCTAAATTGGCTACCATGGCGATGATCTGTAACGGTATGTAAACCGGCGCCCGTACGAGTTCTGAGCAGATTGGCCGGCCATGCCCATAACAATAATGTGCTAAACGGATTTATACATGCGCGCCGATGTTTCCTCTTTCTTTACTCTTGCTTTCCGCTCTCTGACCATCGTTCTTCTGGGCGCCACACTGGTCGCGTGTAAAACCGAAAAGGCTCCGGATCAGCCGACGATTCTGGGCGTTCCTCCTTCAACGGCCTACCTCGGCGTCGAGTATTACTACAACTTCGGTGCCTATGGTGGTGAAGGTATTCTCGATTATTCCCTTACCAATGCTCCATCCTGGCTTGCACTGGAAGACACCAGTAATAAAGCCCGGCAGGGGGTTATTATGCGAGGTGTTCCAGGCCTGACCGGCGGTAACCGGGGCGAAGCGGACCTTGGCAAAGTATCCGACATCAACCTCGTCACCACGGATGGCAGCATGTCCGGGGTCCAGCCTTTCGACGTGGAGGTCAAATACAATCCACTTGCTCTCGAGACAGACACTTACGTTGAAGGTGCCGTGTCTGAAACAGAGGAGGGTTACCGGGAACATTGCTCACTGCCGAATCTTGAAACGACCGGTTCCCACACCTTTACCATTAACGAATATGCCGCTGATGGTTCGGTGACTGGCAGCAAGGAAGTGACGGCAGACACGCATCCGGTCCTGGTGAAGATTATCCTGGACCAACCTTCTGTGACCCGTGTTGCGGTTGCCTTTGAGCTAACATCGCCCTACAACCCGGACAGCTGCGACGGGGAGGTTAGTGCTCCCCACCAGCGTTGCGACTACAGCGACGCCAATGCCGGCGATGCCATTATCGGGCAGGATCTGGTCGCTTTGGGAAGCAACAGTTCGCAGCTTCTTGAGCAACTGGACTATCTGACTTACGAACAGGACGACAGTGGTTATTACTCAAAAGGCGTTGTCACGCTGGAGCCAGGCATTACCGAGTGTTATATCCGGCTGGAAGTGGTTAATGACAGCTTCCCCGAGCCGTCGGAATCGGCGCTGATAACCCTGACTGAGGTTCGCTCCGGCCTCGCAGGGCTGGGTGAGAGCAACAGCGGCGTGAAGGCAAGCGTGATCATTGATGACAACGAGCCGTTCGTTTTACTGCAAACGGCCAAAGGTGGAGAGCGGGACGCACTGAATGTTGGCACTGCCGGGGAATATGTTGCCAGACTCGAAGGCGAGAGGGATCAGGAATATTCCGCGAAGCTTGTGCATTCTGACGGTTCGACAGCCCGGCTTGGCACCGAGTTTGTTACCGAAACCTATGAAAACAACAGCTGGATAGAGAATGACATTCTGTCATTCCCGGTTGAGGTTGATGAAGTGCGCTTCAGAATTCGGGTTGATGCTGCCGGTTATTCCAATCCTGCCCTGGATGACCGGTTTATCCTGCTGACACTGGATGAGCGATACCAGGCCGGCCGCGAAAACTTTGCCAGAGCACCGGATGACTCAGTACTGAGGGTTAACCTGAATGAACTGGTAACGCCTCTAGTGCTGAACGCCACCGAGGACTTTGTGGCCACTGATCTGGTCGTGGCTCATTCCGGGAGGGTATTCGTGGCCGGTTACGACAGCGCCAACAACGATCAGGTTCAGGTCAGGATATTCAACCAGAAAGGGTTGCTGCTTCAGAACATCGACGTATCGGATCCTGCGGCTGTTCTGTCATCGCCGAAGCCAACACTGTCGACACAGACCCGTGAGGTCACATCGGGTGCAACCAAGGTTGATCGCTACGAACTTGCAGTTGCCTACAGTACCGATGCTGAGATTACCGGCACGATCTCCAATGGCGGGCAGGATGTTCTGGTACATCGATATTGGTACGACTCTGCCGCTAACGGTGGCGAATACGTGCCTGACTGGAGTATCCGCACCGGAACCAGTGGCGATGATGTTGTGAAAGCCATCGCTCAGGCCGGAGACAGCGGCTATGTTCTCGTTGCTGGAGAAACAACAGGGACCTGGCCGGAAGAGCACTCTGCTGGCGGCGACGACAGCTTCCTGCAGAGAATTGATGCCACGCTCGATGGTGCCAGCTACGTACCAGCGCTCGCCTGGAGCCGCCAGGTTGGATCATCTTCTGACGATTCCGTCGCCGGCCTTTCTTCCTCGTCTCTGACGCCTACTTTGTTTGGCTCCGCCCGGGGAGCCGTCAACGGTGCTTCAGTGATTGGTGGTGTAGATGCTTATTTCTACAGTACCTCCACGGCATCAACAGACATTTCAGTGAGGCAGGTCGGTACGTCCGGGGATGAGGCGGTAACGGATGGCCTGTATGACGAAACCGGGTTGTGGTTAGTTGGTAACAGTGCCGCTGAATATCGCGTTCAGACCTTGGAAGACGGTGACGACGAGTTGACCCAATCCGCCACGAATACCTCGGCGGGTTTTCTGCTCAATTATGGGTTGTCGGGGGATATTGATCGGGCAATCACCCTGAATGACCCTGCTGATCAGGCCGATGACGTCCTGGCCTCTGTCATCGTATTTGACGGAGATCTCGTGGTAGGTGGTAGTAGCGACGGAGATTTCACGGGTAGCGCCGTTATTTCAGGACAGCGCCAGGGAATTGCAGCCCGGGTCTCCCTGAATGAATCAGGTGATTCTGGCTCTGATGAGGTATTCCTGAATGAATGGCGTGACCAGTTGGAAGACCCCGATTCCAGTATTGAAAGCCTGGGGAACTACCGCGACGATGAAATTACGGTTCTTGCCCGCAAAGGGGCCAGCTGGGAGGTACTTGTGTTGAGCCCCGAAGGTGTCATCCTGACTCCATAAAGTCAGACCAGACCCTGTTGCTGGCCCGAGCTGGCGTAGAGCCGCAAATAATCGGTGCTCGAAACAATACCCGTGGGATGGCCATTGCTATCAATAACCAGTGCGGCACTCAGGCGATGTGCCAGCATGAGCCGGGCGAGTTGGTGCGCATCGGTTTCGGGTGAGGCGGTGAGAAATGCAGGCAGTTCTATGTGAACCAGCCCCTGAGCCATGGCATCCGGTCCGTTCCTGTGGACCCATTCCAGCAACCACCGTAGCTCTACGAGCCCGGCAACGTTATCTTCTGACATCACCACAAGGTGCTGAACGCCATGTTCATCCATGCTCGTCAAGGCTTCTGAGACTGACGCCGCTGCGGGAATGACATAAAGCGCCGGTGAGCAGAAGCTGGAGACAGGAAGGTAAGGCCGCTCTAATCGCGCTTCTCCGGCGCCAGCAGAGCCATATTCCTCAAGGGCCCGGTTATGCCGGCCCGAATTCGCCGCTTGTTGAAACTCCGCATCGGTCGCTTCGCTGCGGCTCGGGTTCACAGGGTGGCTCTCGGTCAGTTCAGACACATCATCCACGCGCCGTCCCCGGTATATTTCCGGTACTCGGGCGCCTACCGGGCGACCAGGTTCACTGACGAATATGGACATGGTTATGACTCCGACTTCTACACGGTTCATTCAGGTTATCGGCGAATGGCCAAAAAACTTCAGAAACAGTTTATTAACAAATCGCCATAGTTATCGGAGTATCCTGTTGGCGTCTACCCGGCGTTGAAGCTTCAGCGGAAGGCAGGATGGTTGCCCGGTCAGTCTGTCCCCGAGGTATTCGGCAAGCAGGGGGGCGTAAGTCAAGCCTTTGCTGCCGAGGCCGGTAAACAGGTAGAGGCCCGAGTGATCAGAGCCGATATCGCAAGGGCCTGCCACTGGCTGGTAGTCATGAGTTGTGCAGCGGAAGGCCACCCGGCCAGTCAGATCGTTCAGCGTGAGCCCTTCCAGTAAATGGGCGGCGCCCACACCCGGTAGCATCTGATTCAGCTCGTCGAGATTCTCACGATGGCTTTCGAGAGTGACATCCGGGTTATCATCCCGCAGGTCAAAGGTTGCGCCGGTTACCGCATACTCATCACTGACGGGATTCAGATAGCGGTGCCCACAAACGACGCAGTCCGGGTTGTTCAGATCGTTCGAGGGAATATGAGTGACCTGACCGCGGATGCGTTTCAGGCGGATGTTACCGCTAAACGGCAGCAGGTCGGGGGTCGTGTGCCCGGTACACAGAACTAACGTTTCTGATTCAAAGGTGCTGCCGTCCGAAGCCGAGATGTGCCAGCGTTCCCGGTGCCGCGACAGCATTTCCACCTGAACGCCGTAGCGTTTTTGAATCAAAGGATGTTCAGCCAGCAGCGTGCATGCCTTTGCAGGCTCCAGCCAACCGCATCCGGGAAACCAGAGCCCGGAGTGCTGCGTTGCGATGCCACAGAGTTCGCTTGCTTGCATGCTGTCCACGGGCCTCAGAAGGCTTTCGGGATAGTGCGAGCGCTCAAGAAAGCGCTGTTGGCGCTCAGCTTCTTTGTCGTCACACGCGAGCTGGAGCAGGCCTGTCGGATGCCAGAAGCGGCCCTCATAGGGTTTGTAGGCCCGTTGGCTGAATGTGAGCGCTGTCAGGGCCAGTTCTGTCTGGTCATTGAATTCGACGCCAAGCTTGACGTAGAGGGCGCCCTGTCGATTGCCCGACGCAGCAGAACCGGCATCATCGGCCGCTTCAATCAGCGTAACCGGTACGCCTCTGTCGGCCAGGTTGCGTGCCAGCAGGCACCCCGAAATCCCGGCTCCAATAATGGTGATGGCAGGGTGGCTTTCTTTGATGCCCGTATCGGGTGTTTGAGCCGGGTCTTCGAGTTCGCCGATAAGCATGTCCCGTTTGCGCCCGAATCCGGCAGTCTTCTGCATGGTGAAACCGGAATCGGCGAGGGCCCTTCGGATTCTGCCGACGGCGGTAAACGTGGCCAGTGTTGTACCTGCCTTGCTGTGAGAGCGAATGTGGCCAATGGCCTGATCAAGCCACATCTCCGGATTGAGCGAAGGCGCAAAGCCGTCAAGAAACCAGGCATCGGCACAGAAGGAAAGCTCCGACCAGGCGTCCAGAATATCGCCGAAATACAGCGTCAGGCGAATTCGGCCACCAGCCAGATGGATACGGTGAACGCCGTGGGTCAGAGGTGGGTAGTTTGCCCGTAGCTCCTCTGCAAAAGGTGCGAGAGTCGGCCAGGATTCCAGCGCGCGGGCCAGGTCTTCGGGAGTTAGTGGAAATCGTTCGACCGAAACAAAGTGAAGGATTGCACTTTTGTCTGCGACAACTTCCTGCCACAGCTCCCATGTAGCAAGGAAGTTGAGGCCGGTGCCAAAACCCGTTTCGGCGATGACGAAGTGCCCGCCATCCTCAACCGCCTGAAATCGTTCCCGGAGACGGTTTCTGTCCAGAAATACGTAACGGGTTTCTTCCAGACCGTTATCCCGGCTGAAGTAGACGTCCCCAAAGCGAGTGGATTCAGGGACGCCGTCATTCCAGACCAGATCTGCCGGTTCGATCCCCGGCTTCAGTACCTGCTGTGCCACGGATCAGGCGTCGGGGTCGAGGTCAAGGTCGAGCACAGACATGGATTCGATCGTGATGGTGTTGACGGGGACGTCAGCCATTCCGTTGCTCATGCCGGTTTTCTTGCTCGCAATGGCGTCGATAACACCCATACCTTCGGTCACTTTACCGAATACGGCATAGCCCGCACCCCGTACGCCGGCATCGAGAAAGCCGTTGTTGGCCACGTTAATGAAAAACTGGGAGGTGGCGGAGTGGGGCGCGTTGGTACGTGCCATGGAAATTGTGCCGCGAAGGTTGGGCAGGCTGCGGGTGGCCTCATTGCGAATCGGGTCACGGGTTGTCTTGCGTGACATGTCTCCGGTAAACCCTCCGCCCTGAACCATGAATCCGGGGATAACCCGGTGGAATACTGTGCCGTCATAGAAACCGCTGTTTACGTACTCCAGGAAGTTATCAACGGTTTCCGGTGCTACATCAGGGCGGAGCTGGAGGGTGAAAGCGCCCTCACTGGTGACCACTCGAACTTCCGGAAGCGCTTGCTCAGCGGCTGTATCTGGCGACTCTGCTCGTGCAAATGATGTCAGGGTCATGGCGATAAATGCAAAAAGCAGGGCGGGGATCACATTATGTGTTGTTTTTACGGAATTTATCATTTGGAAACGCATCTCCTGGTGAGTGACGGCCGGGAATCCTGCAATAATCAACGTATCCCGTTATATGGAGCAGGATGTTAGCAGATTGCGCCGGTTTTCGGTGGTTTTCGCGATGGAATCCGACCAATCGACTAAGCTCCAGAGGATAACAATAATCAGACTGCCGGGCCGGGTTGTACGGTTTTCACTGGAAGAAAGGAGAAACAAGTGAGAATCCGTCAGGGATTTGAGGAAAGGTCTCGGCTTGGCCGACTCCTCGTCAATCGTGGGTATTTAACTGAAACTCAGGTAGAAGAGGGGCTCCGGCTACAAAACAAAACCGGCCAGCGGCTCGGTGAGGTATTTATCCAGTCTGGCTGGATCAGCCAGAAAGAGCTGGATCGCGTACTGAAACACCAGTCCCGTTATCGCAATGCGGCTGCACTGGTGACTATGGTCACCCTGCCATTTCAGCCGTTGGTCAGTTTTGCGGCGAGTAACAGTGCGAATGCTTCCCAGGCTTTTGAAGCCGGCGAGCTCTATACCGGCGAATTCCACAAAGGAAGCGGGCTGTCCGAATTGACCGACGATGAGCTGGCAGTGGTTTCCGGGCAGGGCGATTCAAAACTCCTGGCCCGGATTGCGGGAGTGACCGCAATGCCGTCGGCTGCAGCGGAAGGGCAGGACGATCAGGTGGATGCGATCGAAGGCCTGAAACTGACGGCGAATGTGTTCGTTCCCATGCTGAATTTTCTGGATTCCAACCTGACCATCTCCGGTGTTCACTTTCGAGAGGGTGAGGGGCGCTACTCGATACGGGATGACGGTGCGCTGGTGTTGGCCATGCCGGAGCGCATCGACGAGATTCGAATGGACAACATTCGGGTTATCGGCAGCGCAGCCCCTTCGCTGGGTAACGTGAGCATCCACGACATCCGGTTCCATCCGGACTCGCGTATGACTATATATACCCGCTAAATCTCAGGCGCTGGCCAGCACGTTTCTGCTGGAAACGGAGGTTTGCTGGCCTGTCGCGCCGTAAAGCTTCTGCTGGCCGCTTGATCCCCTGAATATATCGGTCAGGCGGTTCAGTCGCGTCTGCAGGTGCCCCATAACACGACCGTTGTGACGGTTGAGCTCCTGGCATTGGCGCAGGCCGGAATCCGCCTGTTTCCATAGGTCATAGAGTTCAGCGAAGCCGGCGCTGCGAATAAAGCGGGAGGGTTCTCCGGCTTCCGGGCGGAAACCGATGGCCACGAGCGCATGAATTTTCTGCTTCGCACGTTCGCGAACCTGCCCGAGTAGCTGGTTCTTTTCAGCTGTCAGAGAATGAAGAGATTTCAGATCTGATGTGGCAAGGCAGTCTTGCTCGGACTTAAGGATGCCCGACAGTGTTTCAAGCTGGCGGACATCCTCAGAAAGGAGGTGCTTCAAGTCATCAATTGCGGCCATGATTTAATCATCCGAAAATGCTTTGATCCATCTCAAGCATTTTCTGGGCCAGCTTCTCGGCATCCACTTTGTATGTGCCGTTTTCCAGCGCGGAGCGGATCTGCGCAATACGGTCGTCATCCATTTCAGGGTAGTCACCGAGCTTCTGCTCGAGCTGTTTCATATTCTTTGCCTGGTTGCTCAGGCTGACCTGCTCGCCACGGGCACTCTGGGCCTGCGTGCGTGCCTGTTCACCCGTTGACGGCTTGGCAGTCTGGGTGGCGCCGGACTTGTCGGCCGTGGTTCTTTGGGTGTTGACCTGGCCGGGGCCAATTCCGTTGAAGTCAACTGACATATCAATACCTGCTAGTTTGGGTGCCACGCTATGCATGGCCTACTCGAGTTTATGTCTGTTTAGCGGCCCGCTATTCAGATTCTTTAGCGAAAAGCCGGATCTTTTTTATTAACTTCCGTTCACCTGGTGAAGTCTTGCCTGCAAGTGGTTGCCGTTTGTGGGCAAAGGCTTGCCGGCCGGCAACCGGGGCAGACATTGTCAACCCGGACTACATGGGAATTTCGACACGCCCGGGCGCGATCACATTGGCCCGGATTGTACGTTCGGAACGGAGATTACGAACCCTGACCTGTTCTCCCACCGCTGCGCTTGCTAACGCCTCTCCACGGGAACTGACTGAAAAGGTTCCGCTTCGGGCGACGATAATAACATGATCCCCGCGCTCCACTGCGTTGGGGGCGGAAAGCATATCCGGCGTGATGAGCGTACCTGCGTTGATTGCCCTTCGGATCTCCATGCCGTTTACGTCAGAAAGCTGCCGCGTGAAACCCCGCCGACTGGCGTTCACCACCACCGATTGGGTGGTCACCATGCTGGCAGAGAGCGATTCACCCCTTGCCAGGGCACGTGTCGCGACCAGTGCTGGCCCATGAATATTGACTTCTGGCGTGACAAACATTCGCCAGGGGCGTTTACCTTCGCAGGCAACCTGGAGTGAGGGGTGGGTACTTTCCCATGGGTCCCCGCTGAACTGAACGTGCAGGTCGGAATCGCACTGTGCCAGGGCTAACCGGTCATCGAGTTGCCCGGCTTCGTAGCTGACGCGATATCCTTCACTAGCTTGTTCACTGGCAAACCCGTCAAGGAACCGGAGCGCAGCGGCCCGGATCTGTTCGGCGGTGGTTTGCGCCGAGGCAATTCCTGAAAAGGCGGATATTGCCAGTGTTGTAGCCAAAATGGTGGTGCGCATCTGCGTCAGTTTGTCCTATGCTGTCGTTTATGGAGCAAAAGTTCCGAATAACACTAAGGATTCGGGCGTGCCCGCCGATAATCGGGCTGACTGTATGCGAAAGTGTCGACTTTCCGTCGAACACTACCTGATAAATACAACAGCAAAATGCATGCCGGGTGAATTCCCAAAGGCTGGAGAGACAAACATGGCAGGGGTATTGGACAGCGTTAACCAACGCACCCAACTGGTTGGACAAAATCGCCTGGAGCTGCTGCTGTTCCGCCTGCGGGGGCGGCAGCTGTATGGGATCAACGTCTTCAAGGTGAAGGAAGTCCTGCAATGCCCGAAGTTGTCGTCGATTCCGAACAGCAAGACCGTGGTTCGCGGCGTTGCACATATTCGTGGCGAAACCATCCCGATTATTGATCTTGCCATGTCCATTGGCCTGCCGGGCATTCCCCAGGAAGAGCTGGCGTCCAGTTTTATTATCATTACCGAGTACAACCGAAAGACTCAGGGATTCCTGGTGGTGGGCGTAGATCGGATCATGAATATGAACTGGGAAGAGATCCTTCCTCCGCCAAAGGGGGCCGGAAAGGATGTCTACCTTACCGCTGTTACAAAAATTGATGATAAACTTGTAGAAATCATCGACGTAGAGAAGATTCTTTCAGAGGTTTCTCCGCTGCGGGAAGACGTAACTGAAGCCATTGTGAGTAAGAGTGCTGAGCGCGCACCGGGCCTTCGGCCTGTTCTGGTGGTCGATGATTCTTCAGTGGCAAGAAGGCAAGTTGAGCGCTGCCTCACAGCGATCGGCATGGATGTGGTGCTGAGGAACGACGGCAAACAGGCGTTGGAGTATCTGAAGGAAATTACTCAGGATGGCAGCAAAGCGACTGATCATCTCGAATTGGTGATTTCCGACGTCGAAATGCCTGAAATGGACGGATATACCCTGGTAACGCGTTGCAAGGCGGATCCGTCGCTCAAAGATTTGTACATCATGCTCCACACATCGCTCAGTGGCGTGTTCAACAAGGCGATGGTCCAGAAAGTAGGCGCTGATGATTTTATGGCGAAGTTCAGCCCTGATGAGTTAGCCGAACGAGTGATGGAAATCATCGATCGGGAATGACGGCGACGCTCACTGATCCACTCAGAACAGAGATCTAATGAAAGCGGATATCACTCCACAGGAATATGAAGCCTTCAAGACGTTCCTGCAGGATGCGTGTGGCATTTTGCTGGGCGAAAACAAGCAGTACCTGGTGAAGAGCCGGTTGCGTCGTATTCTTGAGGAAAACCAGCTGAACTCTCTTGGGGAGTTACTCGAGCGCCTTAAACGTCCGGCAAGGAGTGGTCTTCGGGAGGTTGTCATCGATGCCATGACGACCAATGAAACCCTGTGGTTCCGGGACAATCATCCGTTCAGAATTCTTCAGGACAAACTGCTTCCCGAGTTTGCTGATCGCAACGGGGCGCAACCCCTCAGGATGTGGTCTGCTGCGTGTTCTACGGGCCAGGAGCCATATTCCGTCGGGATGATCCTGGAAGAATTCCGGCGTACCCGCCCGGGTAAGCTGCGGGATGTCCGCATTACCGCCACCGACATTTCCAAGAGTGTTCTCGAAGTCGCCCGAAAAGGGGAGTACGAGATGCTGGCCATTGGCCGCGGCTTGTCACCAGAGCGCCAGAAACAGTTTTTCACGCCTTCGGTTAACGGGGGCTGGCAGATTCGTCCGCAGCTCAAGAGCATGGTCGAGTTCAAGGAGTTGAACCTGTTGGATCGATACATGCTGGGCAAGTTTGATGTGGTCATGTGCAGAAACGTGCTGATCTACTTCTCTGCGGAACTCAAAAAGGACATCCTCACCCGTATCCACGCCACGCTGAACCCGGGCGGTTATTTGATTCTTGGTGCATCGGAATCCCTTAACGGCTTGCCGCACCTTTATGAGATGGTGCAGTGTCATCCCGGGATCATCTACAGGAAGAAATAGCGCCACTCCCTGTGTTTGCCTGAGGATCCGGGAAGAGATTTTTACTCAGAAGAGGTGATTGATGTTTGTCGATTTTGACGGGATGAATCCCACAAGTATCTACCATGTGCTGACCCAGACCGCTATACCAAGGCCGATCGCCTGGGTACTGAGCGAAAACCCTGACGGTGGATACAACCTGGCACCGTTTTCCTTTTTTACTCCAGTCACCAGCAATCCACCGCTGGTCATGTTGTCTGTTGGTCAGAAACCGACGGATAAGTCGAATAAGGATACCCGGGTCAATATCGAAGCCCGCAAGGACTTCGTGATTCACATAGCTCACCGGGAATTAGCTCCGGCTGTTACGGAAACCTCCAGAACCTTGCCTCTTGGCGAGTCAGAGCTCACGAATATCGGGCTGGAAGTTGTGGAGTTCGAAGGATCACGACTGCCCAGGTTGAAAGACTGTCGCGTAGCCATGGCCTGTGAGCTGGAAGAGATCAAGGAAATTGGTGCGGCGCCGCAATCGCTTATCTTTGGTCGGGTGAAGGGTATTTATCTGGATGACAGTGTCACCGGCGAAGACGAGAAGGGGCGGTTAAAAATCCATGGTGACAAAATCGACCCCATTGGCCGCCTTGGCGGCAGCGAATATGTCACCTTCGGTGATATCGTAAAAATCCCACGCCCGGCTTGAGCCGGGCTGCATGGTGGCTCACCACGGGAGCGGCAGGTGACCGGTTTTCACCCATATCACGGTTTCCTGCTCAACAAACGGATGATGGGTACTCTGGTGCGGGCTTCGTATCCAGGTGCCTTCCGGGTAGCGGCCATGCTCGTCACAGAACTCTCCTGAAAGTACCAGAATTTCTTCTCCGCCAAAGTGTCTGTGGGGCTGAAAGACCTCGTTCGCTGGCCATTTCACCAATGCCACATGTTCACCTTCAAAATCATGGAGCGGCATAACCTCAAGACCGCCGTTGCCGGGTAACCAGGGGGCCGAGCGGGTATCGATACGCACCGGTTCCCGGTCTTGAGGGTTGAACTGATGGAGCTTCACCAGCAGCGTGCAGCCATTAGTGCTGTACGGAGCGTGGCCGGTTCCGGGTGGGTTGCGCAAGTAGGTGCCGGCCGGATAATCGCCAGTCTCGTCTGAAAACACCCCTTCAAGCACCAGGATCTCTTCCCCCAGAGGGTGTTCATGGCGCTTGAAGGAGGCGCCAGGCTCGTATTGGACGATACTGGTCGCGTGCCCCCGTTCGGCTTCTTCTCTGGCCAGGGGCTTTCTGAGAACGCCTCCGGCAGGGCTGGGTACCCATGGCTGATCCTGGGTTCTGATAACCACCCGTTTTGAGAAGTCCATGTTGAGCATTGAAGTACCTCTTTACTTGATCAGGGCCTGAACATCCCTGAATCGGGGATGCCGGCAGTCGCGCATCCATTCAAAGGCGACCATTTCTGTTGTCACGATATTTGCGCCGCTTTGATGAAGGCGATCCAGAGCCACGTCGCGGTCAAATTCATTTCTGGAGCCGGTGGCGTCCGCCACGACCCAGACCTTGAAGCCGGCATCCAGCAGGCTCATGGCGGTCTGTAGCATGCAGACATGGGTTTCACATCCGCCGACCACGATGTGATGGCGCCCTTCGGGAAGCTGGTCGATCAGTCCATCGGGGCAGGCGTCAAAATGATGTTTGCCGATTGTCTGCTGGCACAATTCCCGGATATCCGGGACGTTGGCACCGAGTTTTTCTGGTACCTGCTCGGTGCCGAGAACCGGAACATCAAGAAGACCAGCGATGGTAGCTAGAATGACGGACTGGTCAATAACCTCCTGTCCGTGACTGATGGCTGGCATCAGCTTTTCCTGAAGGTCTATGAATACCAGGGTGGACTGTTCGGCTTTCATCATCATTGGGCATTTCCTTGTTGTTATGAGTATGACCCTAACCATACGCTGCAAATGCTCGGTTGGTTAGCCTGCGCCTGCGTCCAGGGAATTTTTTTCGAGAATTTTCAAAAGGGAGTTGCCAAGCGGGGGAAAAACCATTAAAGTTTGCGCCCTCAAATGAGCGACGAGGTTGCTGATTTGAAACAGTTTATTGGAGAGGTGTCCGAGTGGCTGAAGGAGCACGCCTGGAAAGTGTGTATACGTTAATAGCGTATCGAGGGTTCGAATCCCTCCCTCTCCGCCAATAAGAGAACCCCGGCAGAAATGCCGGGGTTTTTTATTGCCTCTCAGTAACGAACCCCGAACTCTGAAAATTCTCCGGTAGCAGACTGTTCGCTGACTTCGACGGCATCCACACTTGCTGCGGGCGGCCCTTGATGGCACCACTCTTTGAGCTGCAATAATTGCCGGTCAGTACCTTCAGCAATAATTTCCACCCGCCCGTCAGGCAGATTTCTGGCGTATCCGGTGATCCCGATTTTCCTTGCCTCTTGTTCCGTTGATGCCCGGTAGTAAACGCCCTGAACAATGCCGGAAACCAGAATATGCCATCGCTTTTCGGTCATTCATCTGTCCTTTTCAAAATAGGGCATCAGTATGTGCTCCTCTGAATTTACTGCCACCGGGCCATAGGCTTCAAGTGTGTAGATAGCACCTGTAGATGCCACCTGTAGATAACACCGATGTGCCCTCAGCCGAGACCGGTGCTGCGCAGAATAAATACTCCAAGGGTCACCGTTACGCTGGCCATCAGTGTGGTGAGCGCAATGATGTTGGCCGCGAGACGGCTATTGCCCCCCAGGGCTTTCACCATCACGAAGCTCGCAGCAGCTGTGGGGCTGGCAAAATACAGGAACAGGAGCCCAAGCTCGGGTCCCTCAAAGCCGACAAGCCAGGCGGCGAGCGTGCCGAGTGCGGGTATGACGACCATTTTCATGAGGCTGGAGCTTATGGCTGTACTGCTGTCGCCGCGAACCGAGTTCAGGGACACTGTGGCGCCGATGCACAGAAGGGCCAATGGCAGGGTTAATGAGGCGAAGTAGTCGCCGGATGTCATGATCCATTTGGGAAACTGGAGGTCAAGCCATGCGACGGGGATTGCGAAAACCACCGCGAGGATAAGTGGATTTCTGCTGATGTCGTGCAGGATCTTTTGCCAACTTGCGCTCTGGCCCGGCAGGTGAGCAAGCAGGACGATGACGGAAAGCGCGTTGTAGGAGATGATGACCAGTCCGAGCAGAATGCCACCCGCCGACAGGCCGAAGTCACCATAGAGATTGGCAGCCAGTGCTAATCCCACAATCCCGCAGTTGCCCCGAAAGGCTCCCTGTACATAGACGCCCCGGTCATCAGGTGCGACGCGCCAGCGTGCCCAGGCCCACGTCAGGCCGAAGCTCACCAGTGTTGCGCAAAGGAAAAACACCAGCAGGCCGGGGTTCAGGGCGACATTCAAGTCAGCCCGGATAATGCTGAGGAAAACGAGAGTGGGCAGAGTGGCCTTGAACACCAGGGCAGAGGCTGTATGAATGAACGATGTGTCAATCCAGCCGATTCTTTTAAGACCCATTCCGATAAAGACCATGGCAAAAACGGGAAGTGTCGTTTCAAGGGTCTGAAGGAATACGTCAGCTATGGTCATGGCGGCTCACAGATTTCGAAAGAGAGTAGAAGGGGGAGGCCCCGGGGAGCCGATCAGTGTATTGAATGGGCGGGTAGTAAGCTACCTAGCGGATATTGGCTATTCGTCTAATTCTGGTGGTATTTGGACTGTTACCATATCGAAAAAAACGCAGAAAACGCTTGTGTGCCCGCCATAAGAGTGGGCTATAGTAGGCCGCACATGGTGCAGAACAAGAGGATCAGAATGGAGTCCGTAAATCCCACCCCCGAGCAACTGGAGAGAGTGCTCGCCGATACCCCGAAAGACCAGCCAGTGGTGATGTTGAATCTGCTCAGGTTCAGAGAGCGGGCAGATTATAAAGAGGATGTTCCGGAGCGTTCTGGCCGGGAAGCATACAAGTTGTATATGCAGGAAGCGGCGGACTGCGTGAAATCCGTCGGTGCCGAAGTTATCTGGTCGGGGCGCAGTGTTGGTTCGTTAATTGCGCCGCCTGATGAATCCTGGGATCAGGTGTTGCTGGTGCGTTATCCTTCCATTGATGCCTTTATGGCGATGATCGAAAGCCACGAATACAAAGGTATTGTCAGGCACAGAACTGCGGCGGTACAGGATTCTCGCCTGGTCGCCAATCTGGAAAACCAGAGTTAACCCCCCAGCCAGCCGGTCTGTTGAATGACCATATAACTGGCAGTTCCCAGGGCGATGGACAGCAGTGCGTTCCGTCGCCACAGATGTACTCCCACCACCAGAAGCCCGGGTATCAAGGCATCCACGCCGGGTACTGTTGTGCTCCAATCAGCCGAGCGTTGAAGAAATATCGCCGCGAGCAGAGCCATGACTGCCGCAGGCAGGTATCTGCCAAGATGTTTTATCAGCGGATGATCGGTATGCCCCTGCAGGAACAGGAAAGGAATCACCCGGGTTGCGAAGGTTGCCAGTGCCGCCAGTGCCACAAAGCCGGCCAGGTAGATCTCATCAGCCATGTTCCTGCCCCTCAAAATTTTCCGTATCCCTTGTTTTGGCGTACTGCAACAGCAGCACGGCTGTCACAATGGCAATGGCACCGATGAGCTGATGGGCCGGCGGGAGTATCATGACGGCAATAGCTGCGGCTCCAGCCCCTAACCAAATCGGAAAGCTCTGCCCAAGGGCCTTGAGTTGTTCAATGGTCAGTACGATGAACAGGCTTATCAGTGCGAACTCGATTCCGGTGCTGTCGAAGGCGACATTTTTGCCAAGCAGGGCGCCGAGAGCGCAGCCGATCACCCAGTAGCCCTGGTTGAAAGCCGTAATCCGGAAATCAATTTCCTGCTCATGGGCGCGATCCGGGCCTCGGGGGCGGCTGGTTAACAGGGAATAGGTTTCATCCGTGAGCCCGAAAATGAGATAGGGCTTGCGCCACCCGGCACCATGGAACTGCCTGAGCAACGACAGGCCGTAAAACAGATGCCGGGCATTAAGTACAAGCATCGCCACAAACACTTCCAGTAAACCCGCATGGGCGGCCAGCAGGCTGACCGCCAGAATCTGGCCTGCGCCCGCGTAAATCACAACGCCCATGAGGGGTGCTATCCACCACGCATAATCGAGTTGGGTTGAAAACAGTACCCCAAAGGCCATGCCCAGAGGCAGGTATCCAAAGAGGACCGGAAGGGTGAGGTGGAAAACTGAACGGTTCATCGGCATCCGTCTTTCAAAAGCGGCGATGATAGAGAACGCGGGCGCGATTTAAAAGCGGGCAAAAGGGCGAAGTCTGCTGGGCGAACGAAATACTGTCACGACATGTGACATAAAAGTGTCATGAATTCGACATAACATGCCCGCAGAATCCCACCGCTGGAGTAGTCATGTTCGGTACCGTTCGCACCCGAATCCTGTGCTTTGCTTTTCTCTCGGTCTTTGCTCTGGCAGGGCTGGGAGCCCTGTCCTGGACCATTATTCTTAAGGCTGAAGAGGCTTCGAATACGCTGATCCGTACCAGCCTGCAGGAGTCCTGGCTGCTGGCGGATCTTGAGAAGGATCATCGCGAGCTGCAGGATCTTGCGTTCAAAATAAAAGCTCAGCTGCTGCTATGGGACGAAATCCAGCCAGCCTTTGACAAGATTCGTAGCAGATTGCCGGAACACTGGCTGGCCATACAGAGCAGCGATGGGCTGACTGTGTGGGCCGATGAAAATGGCGAAAAATATGCCAAGGTCGTGGCGCTTATGGATGATATGGCCGAAGGCATTGCCGAGAAAAGCTATTACAGCGTTGGTAAGGTGGTGGACTTTAATCTGTTTCCTAGCCTTGAGCCGATGTTGTCCGCCATGAATGAGCGCCAGATGCAGAGCCGGGAAGCTGTTTCCAGTGGCGCTGACGAGCTCCTCGCTTTCCTTTCGGACCAGCAGGTATGGCTCACATCCGGTTCGTTGCTGTTCCTGCTGGTGGTGATCGGAATGACCTTGTGGTTGAGGCAGTCTGTGATCCTCCGTCTGCAGAGAATGGAGCGGGATCTGACCGACATGGAAACCAACTCCGACCTGACCAGGGTACCGTCATTAACCGGTCGTGATGAGGTTGCGGGCGTAAGCCGGGCGCTCGGCGGCCTGGTAAGCCGATTCGAGCATTTTATCGCTGATATCCGCAATGCAGCGGGTGGGCTGGATGACCGTTCTGGTGCCCTGGATACTGGTGCCGAGTCCCTGCAGGAAGCCTCTGAAAAGACCCGGCAACAGATCCGGGATGTTACCCAGGCTATGGCGGTGATTGCTGATCAGGCGTCAGCGATTGACGGTGCGACAGCCCAGTCTGCCGAAACTGTGAAAGACGCGGTGGCCGCGAATGAGGAGGTCCAGCAGCGGCTGGTTGCCAGCGAGCAGGCTGCGGAACATACAGTGGATGTAATCTCCCGGGTGTCGGAGTCCATTCATACACTGAACGAATCCACCGGCAAGATTGAACAGGTGATCGGTGTGATTGCCGATATTGCCGAGCAGACCAATCTTCTGGCCCTGAATGCGGCGATTGAGGCGGCACGGGCCGGTGAGCATGGTCGGGGTTTTGCCGTAGTTGCTGATGAGGTCAGAACGCTGTCCCGGCGCACGTCGGAATCAACCCGTGATATCGGACAATGGGTACAGGATCTGGTTTCAGGCGTTGGCGGTGTTGATGGTTTGCTGGAAGAAATGCGGAATGCTGGCAGCCATAACCGCGACAACCTGGTTGCATTGCGGGACCACCTGGAAAGCCTGAGGCTCCAGTTTGTGGAGCTGGAAAAGCACAGTGCAGAAATCGGTTCAGCCGTGGTTTACCAGAGGGACGAAATTGGCCGGGTAGGGCGCCGTTCTGCCGTGTTGGACGAGAGTGCTGATTTTCTGATTGCAAACGTTGAAACCACCCGAACCATCAGTGAGCAGATTCGCCAGGAGTCTGTCGGTATGCGGCAGGTCATTGCCCGTTTCCGTACCGCCACCGACACCATCTGACCCCGACCAGCCGTCAATGGGGAGAAAAGGACTTCTCCCTCCCGGCCATAATCCTTACCATGTTGATTTCAGCAGGAGGAACTATGTCCGACGATTCCGGTACCCAACCGCAGCCTGACCCACGCCAGGAAAAATTCGTAGTCGATACAGACCTGCTGACAGAAGATCAGGTGGCCGGGCTGGTGGAAGAGTATTGCACCCGTTACCATGGTCTGAATGATACCGAGAATCCACTGGCAGAACGGGATCGTGTACGGGCTGCAGTCAAGCGTGGGGAACTCGTTGTCTGGTTTGACCCTGTGGAGAATACCGCAGGGCTGGGCGCTCCGGCCTGAGCATCAATCAAAGTACATAATTTTGATCACTACCTACCGTGAATCCTCGGTAGATAGTACAATTCCGCTGTTTTCGAAAGCCGTATACGAGGTGAATGTTGATCAGGGTACTGGTTGTCGATGACCATGAGCTGGTTCGCTCCGGTATTACCCGGATGCTGGCCGATAACCCCGACCTGGACGTCATCGGGCAGGTATCTTCGGGTGAAGATGCCATCGAATTTGTGCGCAAGGATCGCCCGGATATCGTTTTGATGGATATCCGCATGCCCGGAATTGGTGGTCTTGAGGCGACTCGCCGTATCCTTCGCATTGATGATTCCATACGGGTAATCGTGGTGACTGCCTGCGCGGATGATCCGTATCCGACGCGGGTTATGCAAAGTGGCGCTACGGCGTATATCACCAAGGGCGCGGACATCAAAGAGATGGTGCGTGCCATCCGCATGGCGCATTCTGGCCAGCGTTACATCAGCCCCGAAATTGCCCAGAAAATGGCGCTGAAGCAGCTTGGCGGTGATCGTGACGAAGATGGCGAACTGTCGCTCTTCGAGCGGCTGTCCGAGCGGGAAATGCAGATTGCCATGATGGTGGTGGATTGCCAGAAGGTTCAGGACATTTCCGACAAACTCTGCCTGAGCCCTAAAACCGTCAATAGCTACCGTTACCGCATTTTTGAAAAGCTGGAAATTTCCAGTGATGTTGAGCTTGCTCTGATGGCTGTACGGCTTGGATTACTGGATGCCGAAAAGGTCTGATCAGCCAGAAAGCGACATCTGGAAGTTTGACAGCAAAAGCTTCCTGAAACAACTCACAGAGCGCCCGGGCGTTTATCGTATGTACGATGAAGCCTCGGAGGTGCTGTATGTGGGCAAGGCCCGGAACCTTAAAAACCGCGTCAGCAGTTATTTCCGGCAGACAGGCCTCTCCCCGAAAACCCAGGCGCTCGTCGCGAAGATCCATTCGATTGAAGTGACGATTACCGGCAGTGAAACCGAAGCGCTCCTGCTTGAACAGAACCTCATCAAATCTCTGCGCCCGCCGTACAACATTCTTCTGCGGGACGATAAATCCTATCCCTATATCTATCTGTCGTCTCACAGTGACTATCCGTCACTGACGTTCCGTCGTGGCCGTACAAAGAAAGGTGGCGGTACCTGGTTCGGACCCTTTCCAAGCTCGGGAGCGGTAAAGGAAAGTCTTAATGTATTACAGAAGATATTCAGGATAAGATCATGTAATGAAAGCTATTTCAGAAACAGAAATCGTCCGTGCCTTCAGTATCAGATTAACCGCTGCACGGCACCATGCGTTGGCTATATCAGCCCCGAGGACTATCAGGAAGATATCCGTCACGCCACCATGTTTCTTGAGGGTAAGAACCCGGTCATCATCCACGATCTGATGAATGCCATGGAGGAGGCTTCCCAGGCGCTGGAGTTTGAAAAGGCTGCGGCCTACCGGGACCAGATCAATCACCTGCGCCATGTTCAGGAACAGCAATCCGTGGACAGCGAGGGTGGCGATGCGGATGTGATTGCCATTGCCCAGGATGCGGGGATTGTCTGTATTATCGTCATTATTGTACGCGGCGGCCGTGTGCTGGGTACCAAGGATTATTTTCCGAGGTTTTCCATCGAGCAGACCGAAGGCGAATTGCTGAGCGCTTTCCTTGGTCAGTATTATTTCGGGGGGAACACCCGTCGTGAAATTCCCAGAGACATTCTGGTACCGGTCGATGTAGATGGTCAGGCACTGCTTGCAGAGGCACTGACAGAAGCCGCAAACCGGGAAACCCGCATTCGGGGCAATGTAAGGGGGGAGCGCCGGCGTTGGCTTGAACTGGCGATGACCAATGCACGTCAGACTCTTCTGACCCATCTCGCGAGCAAGGAGACCGTGTATCGCCGGTTGCTGGCTTTGCGGGATTTGCTCGACCTTGCAGAAACGCCCTCAAGGATGGAGTGTTTCGACATCAGCCACAGCCACGGGGAAAATACCGTCGCATCCTGTGTGGTTTTCGACGAGAATGGGCCGCTGAAAAGTGATTACCGGTTGTATAACATTGAAGGGATCACCGGCGGTGATGACTACGCTGCCATGCGTCAGGTTCTTACCCGGCGTTACCGGCGCATAACGGCCGGGGAGGGCAAACGCCCCGACCTGGTTTTTATCGACGGCGGCAAAGGCCAGTTGAATATTGCCCGGGAAGTCTTTGATGAGCTGGGGATTTCTGATATACCACTGATTGGTGTCGCCAAGGGCGTCACTCGGCGGGCGGGTATGGAGCAGTTGATAGACGCCATGACCGACAACGTCTTCCGGGTTCCGGCGGACTCTCCGGCACTGCATCTTATCCAGCATATCCGGGATGAATCGCACCGCTTCGCTATTACCGGCCATCGCGCCCGTCGGGACAAGAAGCGACGCCAGTCAACACTGGAAGGTATTGAAGGCGTGGGGCCCAAACGTCGCCGGGAACTCATTCGCTACTTCGGTGGTATACAGGAAATTCGCAAAGCCAGTGTCGACGAGATGGCCAAGGTACAGGGCATCAGTAAATCGTTGGCAGAAGCCATCTACGCAGCACTGCACGACGAGTAAGGACAGCATGAATTTACCGAACATACTCACTCTTTCCCGCATCATCATGATCCCCGTGTTCGTGGTGATTTTCTATTTGCCGGTGGAGTGGAGTTATCTTGTCAGCGCCGCTATTTTTGCGCTCGCAGGTGCCACCGACTGGCTGGACGGATACCTGGCCAGGAAGCTTGATCAGAGCACGCCGTTTGGCGCCTTCCTGGATCCTGTAGCCGATAAGCTGATGGTGGCGGTCGCCTTGGCCGTGCTGATTGAAGAGCATGCTGCGATCGTCTTGACGATTCCTGCAACGGTCATTATCGGCCGTGAAATCGTGATTTCTGCACTGCGGGAATGGATGGCTGAAATCGGCAGCCGCGCCAGTGTTGCGGTCTCTTACATCGGCAAGATTAAGACAACGGCTCAAATGGCTTCAATCGTGGGTCTGCTGGCGTTTCCTCCCGGAGTGATCTGGGCCGATGTTTCCATAGCGTTGCTGTATCTGGCGGCCGGGCTGACACTGTGGTCCATGGGGTTGTACCTGAAAGCCGCGTGGCCTGACCTGTTTCCTGATAGCAAAGCCAGCTAGCGGCAGGTTGCAGCCCATTCGCTGATATCCCTCGCCAGGATTTCTCCGGCAACACTGAATGCCCTGGCAACCCGTTCGATATCGTCGCTCTGCACTCGCTCAAGGCTGCTGAAACTCCTGGAGCAGAGAATCGATCGGGATCGGTTGTCTACGATCTGGGCGTGCAGGGTGATGACAGCATTAGTGTCTCCACCGTGGCTTTCGGTATGGAAAGCCGTCACTTCGCTCACCAGTGTTTCATCCGCTTCTGCAGAACTGGCATCGCTGATGACGGTTCCAAAGCTGTTGCTTGCCCTCAAACTCTCCGTCAGAAGATCCCTGACCAGCACCGGTGTTGTCGTGCGCCAGCGCACTTTCCCGTAAACCCTGTATTCATAGGGTGTGGGCTTGGCCAGAATCCGGGTTCCGGTAAAGGGCTCCGAAGCCTGGGGTGTGTTTACGCGAAGGGTTTTATCCGAGCGAACTACCGCCTGGAAAACCGGCTGGGAGACCGACAGATCCATAACCCTCGGCGGTTCCGGGTTAGGAAAAACAGTACAGCCAGCCAGGGTGACAACCGCTGCCAGGCCCAGAGTTCGTTTTACAACGTGTGTGATCAATCCGATATCTCCTTGAAGGTTTCGCCTCCCCAGATCAGGCCAGAAGGGTTCTCCTGCAGGTGACGGGTGAACTGATTAAGATTCCGCAGGGTACTGCGCAATTCCCGCAAAGCAGGCGCGAGTTCGCCCATACCTTGCAGGCCGGAGGCGACAGCACCTTCGTGTTCCCTTGTCAGTCGGTCTATTCGCTGTGTTGCCGTGTGAATCGTGGCGAGGGCTTGCGTCATTGCTTCCAGAGCTTCCCGGCCCTGATGATCGAGGATGTCGTTGGCGTTGTCAGAAACCTGAGAGACCTTGATGGCGGCTTCCTCAGCCCGGATGGCTGCGGCATCAAACTGCTCCAGTAGTGCAATAAAGTCCTCTCGCTGGGCGAGGAGCGCATCAGAGGCCTCCCGGGTATTGGCGAGGATTCCGGCAAGGTTGTCGATGTTCGCCTCGGAAAATACCCGGTTAGCGTTTGTCAGCAGGCTTTCGGCCTGGGCGAGCAGGCTTTCTCCGTTATTGACGAGATTGCTGAAGGCGGAGGGTTCGGCCACTATCAGGGGTGGGCGCTGTTCGTCACCCGTCAGTATGGGGCTGTCTGTTGAGCCTCCGCTGAACTGGATGCTCATGCTCCCTGTGATATTGGCGAGGATCAGGCTGGCTTTGGTGTTTTCCCGAATCGGAATGGAGCTGTCGACTCTGATCAGCGCCCGCACATGGCTCGGGTCCTCGGTGTCGAGATTCAGCTCCAGCACATCGCCTACCTGGACGCCGCTGTACAGAACCGGATTCCCTTTCGCCAACCCGCTGACGGCATGGTCAAAACCGATCTGATAGTAGGCCCAGTCGCGATCAGCAGAAGATTTGCTCAGCCACAGTGCGAAGACCATGGCCGAAGCGAACGCTGCCAGGGTAAACAGTCCAATAATCACGTGATGAGCCCTTGGCTCCATGATCACTACTCCCGGTGATTATGCTGTAACAGGCCGTGGGGGCTGTGACTGGCTGCACGCCCCCGTGGACCATTAAAGTATTCCTGAACCCAGGTGTCGTCGGTGGATGCGACGCGGTCCAGTGTATCTGCAACCAGCACTTTCTTCTGTGAAAGAACCGCAACCCGATCACAACTTGCGTATAGCGTATCCAGATCGTGGGTAACCAGGAATACGGTAAAACCAAGGGCATCCCTGAGGGTGACCAGCAGCCGGTCAAATGCATCTGCGCCGATTGGGTCCAGCCCTGCCGTAGGCTCGTCAAGAAACAGAATTTCCGGATCAAGCGCGAGCGCCCGGGCGAGGCTGGCGCGTTTCACCATGCCACCAGACAATTCCGAGGGGTACTTGATAGCGGCTTCCGGAGGGAGACCCGCCAAAGCCAGTTTAACCCTGGCAAGAGCCTCCGCATCCGGGCGGGGCAGGTGGGCATGTTCAATCAGGGGGAGCGCAATGTTTTCTTGAAGATTCAGGGACGTGAAGAGTGCTCCGCCCTGAAACAGCACGCCAAAGCGCTGTTCCACCTGGGAACGTTCCCTTGCTGAAAGCTGTTCCAGGTCCTGACCAAAGACCCGGATATGCCCGGCAGCCGGTTTGTTAAGCCCGATAATGGTCCGCAGCAGAACTGTTTTTCCTGTGCCGGAGCCGCCGACAACCCCGAGAATTTCGCCTTTCTGGAGATCAAGGTCCAGGCCGTCATGGATAACATGATTACCAAAGCGATTAACCAGCCCCCGGACCTCAATCACCGGTTGGGCGCTGGAGAAAGTAGACGTGTGTTCGCGGGCGTTCTCGTGCATGTTTACCACCCCATTTCCATAAAAAACAGTGCGGCAATGGAGTCCAGCAGGATAACCATGAAGATCGACTGAACCACGCTGGACGTTGTGTGCTCGCCAACAGACTGGGCGCTACCGCCAACCTTGAAACCTTCCAGGCAGCCGATAACGGCAATCAGAAAGGCAAAGACAGGCGCTTTGGAAAGCCCCACAAGAAAGTGCCGCAGGGCGATATCCCGCTCGACGATAGCGATGAACTGGGCGGGGTAGATATCGAGAACCAGCGCGCATACCGTGGCCCCACCCACCAGGCCGGCGATCATGCCGACAAACGCCAGGATGGGCAGGCTGACAATCATCGCCAGGACCCTCGGCAGAACCAGCAGTTCAATCGGGTTGAGGCCCAGAGTCCGGATGGCATCCAGCTCCTCATTCACTTTCATCGCCCCGATGTGTGCAGTAAACGAGCTGGCGGTTCTTCCGGCGAGCAGAATGGCGGCCAGTAACACTCCGAATTCCCGCAAAAACGAGAACGCCACGAGATTGACCGTGTAGATCGTGGCACCAAATTCTTCAAGAACCGTCGCGCCCAGAAAGGCGACAACAGCCCCGACGAGAAAGGTCAGCAGAGCGACGATGGGAAGGGCATTGAGGCCGGTATCCTGTACGGCGGCTATAAACGGTGTGAACCTCCAACGCCAGGGGCGAGGCAGGGTCCAGAGCAGGGCGGCTAATGTCTGGCCGATAAACCCGTTGAGCATCTTCAGCAGCTGGAAAAGGCTTTCTACCCGTTGACCGGTTTCGGAGAGCAGGTTTATCCACCAGGGGTGCTTTTCCGCCGCGGGCTCGGTTCTATCCGTCATCGCAGCGCAAACGGTAGAGAGTAACGCGGCAGTTTCATCCGGTAACAGGCCTGGTTGCGCCAGTGTATTGCGGATGCGCTCTGTGCCCAGCAGCGAAACCAGTTGTGAGGCACCTGATGTATCCACAACACCCAGGCCGGAAAGGTCCAGTGACAGGTCTCCGAGGTTGCGTGCCGAGTACTCCATGACGACCGACTTCTGCGGCATGTAGCCGCCCAGCGTCCAATCGCCATGAATGGCCAATGTGGTATTGGTTTGGGTTACGCGACCGTGATTGGCGGGCGCCGATCCGCTTTCATCGGATGCTTGATTGCGGGAAGCCGGTTTCACAATACTTGCCAGTCTCTTGGTTTTTCAGGCTCTTACCGCTTAGCTTAGAGATTCCACACAGTATCCGCCAGCCGTTGCCGATCTTCTTCATCATGGCTCGCCAGGACAATGGCTGTACCCCGGGACTTATGCTGCAGCAACATACTTCGCAGCAGTGCCCGGGTTTCTGCATCAAGCCCGGTCAGCGGCTCATCCAGCAGCAGTAAAGGCTGATCGCGAAGCAGGGCACGAAGCAGCGCGACTCGCTGGCGCTGGCCACCGGACAACTCGGACGGCATGCGCCTGCCAAGCCCGCCAAGGCCCACTTCCCTGAGCCCATTCTCTACAGCCTGTTGTTGAGCAACTGACAGCTTCATTCCGGGGTGGATACCCAGGCCGATATTGCGCAGAACATTGAGGTGCTCAAACAGGTTGTTTTCTTGGAAGACACTGGTTATCGGCCGCTCCCAGGGCTTTGTCTTGAGCAGGCTCCTGCCTTTCCAGAGAAGGTCTCCGCTCCGGGGTGTCAGGAATCCCGCCAGCAGGTTCATCAGGGTGGATTTACCTGACCCGCTGGGGCCCTGAATGGCAATACATTCCCCAGGCTCTAACTGAAAACTGAACGTCCACGGCGTTTGTTCCGGGGCATAGGAAAATGTCAGGTTCTGCACATCAAGCATGGTTGGACTCTTTCAGGCGTGGAGACCGCCCAAGCAAATTGAACATTCCAAAGTTAGCCAGCAGCAACGCGATGATCCATAGGCCGGTACCTGCCGCCGAGGCTATCTGATAACTACCCAGTTGCTGGTACAGCAGCACCGGGAGGGTGGGTTGTGCGGGGGTGCCAAACAGCGCAATAACACCAAAGTCCCCGAGGGATAACGCCGTACCGTAGGCCATTGAAAGAGCCAAGGGCTTTCTCAGGCGTGGCCAGTGCAACCAGCGCCAACGGTACCAGCCGCGAATGTTGAGCTGGTCCGCCACCTTCAGGGTATCGCCATCAAGCCCCTGCAAAGGTCCCCGGAGCAAATGGACTATGAAAGGCAATGCCATCAACGCATTGATCAACGCAACAAGAGCAAATCCGTCGTAACGGGTGCCAAGGCTCGGCCTGAGCAACAGGAATAGCCCCGTACCCATGACGATTGCGGGGATAATCAGCGGGAAATGGGCGGCTATGTCGCACAGCCTCGAAATGATTCGGGATCGAGTTGAACCGGATGCGGTCACGATGAGCAATGCAACGATGACAGACAGTGCCCCTGCTGGTAACGCTATCGCAAAGCTACGAAGCGTGGCAGGAAGCAGAAGGCTTACCTGACCATCCCACAGACCAGGCAGACCTCGCCAGATGATAGCGGCCAGGGGCAACACCAGGAACGCTGAAAAAAACAGGAGCATCAAGCTGTCGGTGATATGGCTGATGCCGGTGCTGTCACGACGGCTCGGATGCTCCTGTGAAACCCTGTTGGGCATGAGTGCGGCATTGGTGTTGTGGCGAACTACAACCCACCAGAGTGAGCCACAAACCAGCAGTTGAACCAGTGCCAGCAACGCGGCCCGGCCAAAATCGAATTCAAATCGCAGGGCCTGATAAATGGCCACTTCCAGAGTGGTGGCGGATGGCCCGCCCCCCAGCGTCATGACAATGGCAAAACTGGTAAAGCAGAGGGTAAAAATCAGTCCGGCCAAGCCGGGGAGAATGCCTCGAATGGCCGGCCACTCAATGGTACGCCATAGCCAGAGCGACCCTAATCCGAGCTGACTGGCAAGTTTACGCTGCTGAGATGGCATATTTTCAAAGGATTGAAGCAGGATGCGTGCAGCCAACGGCGCGTTGAAGAACACATGGGCCAGAACAATCCCCGATAGCCCATAGAGATTCCAGTCCAGGGCTGGTGCCAGGTAACTGATGATGGGGGTAAGCCATCCCTGTCGACCATAAATAGCGACCAGGCCGGAAATAGCGACGATGGTAGGGAGCACCAGGCTGAGCTCCATCAATCGCAACAGCAGACTCCGACCGGCGAAGTTGCGGTGACGGTCCAGGGCCCGGGCGACAGGGATGGCCGCAAAGAGGCTGAGTGCAACCGAGAGGGTCGCCTGTGAGAAGGAAAATGCGATCACTCCGCGCAGATAGGAACTGTGCCAGAGGGATGTGATATCAACCCCGGGTGATTGCCAGATCAAAGCGCCCAGCCCCGAGAGACTGAGCCCGAGGATACCCATCGCAAACACGGCACCGGGCCAGGTCTGCCAGCCTGGATGGGAAAGGGGAGGGTGCATCACCGGGTCATGGCGTCCAGCCATTCATTGAGCCACCTGGACCGATTGCTCGCGACCTCTGCCGGATCAAAATACAGAGTGGTTTCAGGTTGTATCAGCTTCGAGAACACGCCAGGCAATTCCGCACCCAGATCAGTGGCGGGGTACATCACGTTTTTCAGTGGAATGTGGCGCTGGAAGTCCCTGGTGAGCATGAACTCCAGAAACTTCCGGCCCAGCGCTTTATGCTCAGAAGCCTCAACCAGAGCCGCCACTTCCACTTGCAGGTAATGGCCTTCCTCAAACTGTACAGCCTGGTACTGATCGGTCTTGTCGATTGCCATATGGTAAGCGGGCGAGGTGCTGTAGGAGAGAATCATGGGCGCCTCGCCATTCATAAACAGTGAGAAGTAGCCGTCGCTCCAGCTCTTTGTGGTCGTCAGAATCTTGTTCTTAAGCTTTACCCATTTCTCAGGCGCCTGATCGCCATACACACTACGCATCCACAACAGCAGTCCAAGCCCTGGCGTGCTGGTGCGGGGGTCCTGAATGATGATTTTAAGGTCGTCTGGCGCGTTGATCAGATCGTCCAGGCTTGCGGGAGGGGTTGGCAACTGCTCGGTGTTGTACACAAAGGCAAAGTATCCCCAGTCATAGGGAACGAAAAGCGAGTCGCTCCAATCGACAGGAAGCGTTAGCGCAGACAGGTCGATGTCGTGTGGTGCCAACAGCCCTGTCTGGCGGGCCGTTTCCATGGTGCCCGTGTCCAGCCCGAGCACCAGATCTGCGGAGCTGCTTGATCCTTCCAGTCTCAACCGCTGCAGGATGTCTCCGCCGCTGTCCAATGCTACCAGGTTCACCTGGCAGTCGCATTGTTCTTCGAAGGCTTCCGTGATTGCCGGCCCGGGGCCCCACTCAGAGGCAAAGGAAGGATGGGTATAGATCGTCAGTTCTTCGGATGCCTGAACGGAGGACACAACGCAGAAAAGCGCGGCGGACAGCAGTGGGGAAAGGCGGTTCGGCATGGCGGGTATTCCTCCGGAAATGGCCTGGGGTAGAGCCCACTGCGGAAGTCACCATGAACGTGGTGAATGCTCAATCCCTTCGCCGGTCCAAACCGGATCAGGTTCCGCGGGTATGGTCTCAGCCTCCTGATACGGAAGGCACCCCGTTGAGAAGGTGCAAGTGTATCACGGGTGTTGGTTGCTCTTGCATGTGGGGATCTGGGGCATCTGGCTAAACTTTGTTCAAAAACCCGCAAAAACAGAAACTTGTAAAAAAAGTGTTGACGGCAGGACCGGAATCCGTAGAATACGCAGCCGTTGATGAGGCAACACCTCAAAAACGAAGAGCGGGAATAGCTCAGTTGGTAGAGCACAACCTTGCCAAGGTTGGGGTCGCGAGTTCGAATCTCGTTTCCCGCTCCAATTTCAAGTCTCTCATTGCCCACCTGAGAGCACAAAGATCTGATCCCTTCGATCTTTTCCGGCGCGGTGGCAGAGTGGTTATGCAGCGGACTGCAACTCCGTGTACGCCGGTTCGATTCCGACCCGCGCCTCCATTATTTCCCTGACGTTTATCGTGAGTTCTCCAGCTGGATTGATTCCAATGCAATCGGTGCTGGCAGATCACTGCAAGTCATCTGATCACTTTCTTTCCTTATCATTAGCTCCTATAGTCTTCCGGCATGTTCAATCCATCGGGTTGCTTGATGCAGCGGTTGTAGATTCAAGGAGCGAATGCATGTCCGAAACGGCGGTCAGATATCTCACCATGCTCCGCATGGTCCCAAGATTCCCGAAGTCGATCACCACCACGGAACTGGCAGAGCGTTTAAATGACCGGGAAATGTCCGTCACAAAGCGCTCTATACAGAGAGATCTCGAAAAACTTTCTGCTTTTTTCCCGCTTCTCGTGGATACCGATGCGCGCCCGTACCGTTGGTCATTTGACCGGGAAGCAACCCTGGACATCATTCCAGCGCTTGATCTACCAGCCGCACTTACTTTTGAGCTCGCCCGAGCCTATCTCAAGCCCATGCTCCCGCCGCGAGCCCTTTCGCACTTACAGCCGCATTTTGAAGAGGCTCACAGGGCGCTTTTGCGGGAGAAAAGCCCACTTGGGAAATGGCCTGATCGAATCCGGGTAATTAACCGCGGCCTTGGAGGCCAGAGGCCCGGTATTGACGCTGATGTGCTAGAAACAGTCACTGAGGCGCTGTTAAAGGAATTCCGGTGCGAGCTCATCTACCAGGCCCGAAGCTGGCCAGAACCAGAAGCAATTCTGGTTCACCCGCTGGGGCTTATTTTTCGGGATCCGAATGTCTATCTGATCGGAAATATTGAGGGTAGGGAGGGTGTTCGGCAATTAGTTCTGCACCGCGCATCTGGCGGGCAACTCATTGAACAACCCGTGGAACGCCCTGAGGATTTTGATTTAGATCTATACATTTCTTCCGGTGCAATGGGGATTCTTCATTCCCGGGAACCAATCTTTCTGCATCTACGCTGCGATAAGCCAGTGCTCAATCACTTGATCGAATCGCCGCTGGGCTTTGACCAGGTGACAACGGACATCGACGAAAACACCTTCGAAATAATAGTGACCGTGGGCGATACCCAGGATTTGCGCTGGTGGCTCACTGCCCAGGCCCAGCACTGCGATATTCTGGAGCCGGCGTGGTTGCGTCAAGAGATTGCTTCGACGTTGGAGCGGGGCTTGGCTCGTACAGTGTAAAAAACGGAGCTTCTTTTCAAGCTCATGAAGCTTCTAACTAGCTTTGCGACAATGCTTGTCGCTTGGTTGGGGCAGTGTCAAAGTTCGATGTGGCGAAACCGATCGCTGTTCCAGTTATGGGGACCAGGAAGGAGATCAGAATGGGGAAAGATAAAAAAGAAAAAGAGCTAAGCCAAAAACTTTGGGTGATTGACTATATCGACCGTATGACGCCCTCAGACAGTTTTGAAAGCGCGCTTATGTCCTTTGAAGAGGCCGAGCGAAAGTACAACGCACTCACCGATGGTGGTGTCAAAAATACGGATAAGGATAAGAAATCGTTGATGTGTTACAGGTTGCGTCAACTCAGGTAGATAATTCTCGGTAGAGCTCTAGGGCGCTGCTCCCTGTCTCAGTACAAGCTCCTTCTCCTCATGTAGCTTCGCTTTGTCCGTAGCGTGTCTCCTTGATAATTCGATACCTAACGCATGCTGCCTGATAGCGACACCAGCTGTCGCCCTACTGTTGGATGATCTAAAAGTCCCATACAGGAGGAGCTAGATGATCCAGAAACCAAGCATAAAACAAATCTCCCGAGCTCTGTTCGAAACCGATCCGATGAACACCTGCTGCAAAGAGAATGGTTGCTTTGACGAATATCATCGTGTCGCCGAAGCTGTTTCCGAAAGACTTAAGCTTGGCTGCAGGTTGGAACAAGCCTTGATCGAGGAAATCTCTGCCTGGTTTTTTGATGGCGATGGATTCGACTCCAGCCGGCTACAGTCCACCCTGGACCTGCTGACTTGGGAGAGGGAATGATCGACGACTTCAAAACCGACCTGATAGTGCGAGTGGCTGGTCAGGCAAGGGACAACATTCTTCGTTCCATGGGTTACGGCAAGCCAACGCAGGCCCAGTTCGAGCGCCTTCAGGTGGTGCTGGATGACCCCGAATTTGGGTTAGGCCAAAGTCACTTTGATTTTAAATACAGTAGCGATAATTTTCTGAGAGCCTTGTGCGTGGCGGTGGGAATAAACGCCAAGGTTGCTGATGCGCGTATTCAGAAAATCAGATCCCGCCTGGAGGAAGAGCGCCAGGCATTCAAACCTTTTATTTGGGTGGACACCGGATTTGTGCGAAAGAGCCAACCGATTTTCGCGTTGGCGGTATGCGAACACCAGCGGTACCTGCATTTTCCTGAAGATTTCTGGCGGCTCTCTATTGATGAGCAGCTGGGTGTGGCGAAGTGTCGTGTTCAAGAGCATGTGTATGAAAACGGGAGAGAACTTGGAATCTGGGGAGAGATAAAGCAGTATTGGTTTTATTACGAAAAGGACGCAGCCTATCTATTGAGTCTGAACGGTGAGGTAATTAGCAGGCACGAGGGGCCTGTAGCCAATCAGGCGACCGGAGGCAGGGAGCTTGATGTCGTTTCTCGAGGGATTCGCAGAAATAACGAATGATGGAGCAATTTAGATGTATGACCTGATTGGCGATATCCATGGCTACGCAGAAGAGCTCAAAGCTCTCCTGGCTAAAATGGATTACCGTGAAATTGACGGAGTATGGCAGCACTCCGAACGCAAAGTGATTTTCCTGGGTGATTTCGTAGACCGGGGCCCAGCACAAATTGAGACTGTCAACATTGCCCGCAGCATGGTTGAGAGCGGTAACGCCTTGGCAGTGATGGGCAATCATGAATTCAACGCTGTCGCCTGGGCGACAGAGGACCCGCAAAACGCCGGCGAATATCTCCGGCCTCATAACGACAAGAACCTGAAACAGCACAAAGCCTTTCTTGAGCAGGTCGGTGAGGGCAGCGAACTACACCGAAGCCTGATCGAATGGTTCAAAACCCTTCCTGTTTATCTGGAACTACCTGAGTTTCGAGTCGTTCACGCCTGCTGGCATCCGGACCAGATCGCCGCTATAGCCGGCTACGTAAATGCAGACCACCAACTGCTGCCACAGACATGGGAACAGGCGAGCCGGAAGGGTACTGAGGCCTATGAAGCCATCGAGACCTTGCTCAAAGGTTTGGAAATTCCGTTGCCAGGCGATCATCACTTTTTCGATAAAGATGACAACAAGCGAACCGATATTCGCACCGAATGGTGGCGGCGAGGTGACCTTACCTATCGTGACCTGGCCATGGTGCCAGAAGATATTATTGAAAAGATTCCCCACACCCCGGTGGAAGCCGATGTGTTGCCGGGCTACGACGGAAAGAAACCGGTGTTTGTTGGACACTATTGGCTCAATGGAAAGCCGCAACCACTGAATGAGCATATCGCATGTCTCGACTATAGTGTCGCCGGAAAATCCGGAGGGAAGTTATGTGCATACCGTTTTGGTGGCGAGCAGTTGTTGTCTGCTGACGGGTTTGAGTGGGTGTGTACGGGTGATCGAATGACGGGAAAGTAGGTGCTTTAGGGCAGGAGAGGATGCGCTCACCTTGCTATGAAATAGCGATAAGGAGTGGGGATGAGTTGACCACTACACTTGGGTAAGCTTTGGCAGATTGCTAAGCATCAGGTGTGGGCGCTTGAGGGATTTCAGCCGTTTGATGTGGATGCTTTTCAGGTTTGGCGCATCCAAAATGTCCAGCGCAAATACATCGGGTTCATCTATTTCAAGGACTGTGCCCGGGAAGTTGGCGATGCTGGCACCGCCTGCGGTATCTCTGGTGATGTAGGTTTGATAGCTGGTCATTCAATCCCCCTTGGTTGCCAACGTGAAACCAGTATGGGGGACTGGTGCGACAATCTATGACGCTACGGAGTCGCCTCGTTTAGCTCTCGTTCTTTGCGAAGGCCTGTAGGCCAACAGTTGCTCGTGTTGCGCTCACATACCAAAGATCCTCGCGGGATGCGAAATCGCCACTCTCCATATCGACCAGGAAAACAAACGGCGATTGAAGACCTTTGTAACTACTAATGGTGCTGATCACGAAGTCCTCTTCGGGGAATTGCTGTTGCATTGCGCGGATACCGCCGCTTTTTTCCGGGCGATAGGGACTCAGTATGGCTAGCTGTTCGGCCTTGACGCCGCGTTCTTTAAGGTCGAGCCAGGTATCCCGGAGCTGCTGTGTTTGCTCATCGATTTTCTTCCAGGTGTGTTCCCGAACCCGTTCATTCGCCGCGGGCAGGTCACCAGGCCAATGAACACTGTGCTATGTTTTTTCATGGTGCTGCCCCACGATTTTACGCATGTGAACACGTAAATTGTGGCTCTGGCTGAGGCTATCCCACGAGGTGGGGGCAGCCCCTTAGTGGGGAGTCATAATGTCTATGAAAAGGAGAGCAAGTGATCATTGCTGCTTCAGTTTTAGCCGTAATTGCTTGGGGTTGTTCGTTCATAGAAATCTGGACAGATCTGGCAGGTTATACCGCTCATTTTGCTTTGTTCGGAAGGTCTGGTGCTGTTCTTACCCTTTGCGGCGTAGTTCTGGGATATAAGATTTCCACAAAAGGTCAAGAAGAAACTTTCTATTCACCCGGCGCCCCAGTTTCATTGGGAGATGTTGGGAAAGCAGCGTTGCTTGCGGATGGTGAAAAGAGATTACGATATTTCGCTCACATTACAGTGATTATCGGGACTTTGATTTGGGGATTCGGCGACTTATTGCCCGAGTTCGTTTCATAAGCAACCGTTCAACCCTATAGGTTTATTAAAAAGAGAAAGTTTGATGCCAGCACCAGAAATCGTAAAACGATTAGTTGACACTTTCAGCAACAATATAAATTTCTATAAATCGGAAAAGTATAACGAAGCTCAAATGCGGAAAGAATTCTTAGATCCATTCTTTCGCGAACTAGGCTGGGATATGGATAATGTATCTGGATTTGCGCCTCAATATAGGGATGTAATTCACGAGGCTTCGATCAAAATTGGAGGTTCTACAAAGGCGCCCGATTATGCTTTTTCTATTCATGGGCAGTACAAATTCTTTCTCGAAGCAAAAAAACCATCTGTTAATGTTCGAGATGACTCAGAGCCAGCATATCAACTTAGGCGATATGGGTGGTCTGCCAAGCTACCAGTATCAATATTAACTGACTTCGAAGAATTCGCCATTTACGATTGCCGTAAACGCCCAAAGCGAAACGAAAAAGCTTCAACCTCACGCATTAGCTATTTCAAGTTTGATGAATATGTAAATAGGTGGGATGAAATTTATAGTATTTTTTCCAAGGACGCAATACTAAAAGGTTCCTTTGATAAATACACTATAGACTCTAAAAGGCACAAAGGGACGGAGACTGTTGACAAAGCGTTCCTTCAAGAAATTGAAGGCTGGAGAAGCTCACTTGCTAAAAATCTGGCATTAAGAAATGCTGAACTAGATGCTAGAGATTTAAACTTCGCAGTTCAAAAGACTATTGATCGTATTGTTTTTTTACGAATTTGCGAAGATCGAGGAACTGAAGACTATAAACGTTTGGCTTCGCTTTTAAACAAGAGGGAGGTATACCACAACCTTGTTGAGCTCTTTAAAGAAGCTGATGACCGCTATAACTCTGGACTCTTTCATTTCTCCAGCGAAAAGGGGCGGGGTGCACGAGATAGCCTAACTCCCGGCCTTATTGTAGATGATAGAGTTTTAAAAGACATTATTTCTAACCTCTATTACCCAGACTCACCTTACGAATTTTCTGTACTACCAGCAGATATACTTGGTCAAGTATACGAACAGTTCTTAGGTAAAACAATTCGACTGACAGCATCTCATCAAGCTAAGATCGAAGAAAAGCCTGAAGTTAGAAAATCGGGGGGCG
The DNA here is from genome assembly GCF_008370345.1 of Marinobacter salinexigens. Taxonomy (GTDB): domain Bacteria; phylum Pseudomonadota; class Gammaproteobacteria; order Pseudomonadales; family Oleiphilaceae; genus Marinobacter; species Marinobacter salinexigens. The sequence continues at coordinate 323,496 of NZ_VTUU01000004.1, forward strand.
TGTACTATACGCCAAGTTATATCGTCGACTACATCGTGGAAAAAACTCTAGGCAATATATTGAATGGCACCAATCCTGATATTGAAAATCCGATTTCAGTGTTAAGCGCCGCGAAGATTAAAGTGTTAGATCCAGCATGTGGATCAGGTTCGTTTCTTATTGTAGCTTATCAATATTTAATCGACTGGCATTTGAAGCAATATACAACTGACATAGAAACTGGAGAGCTGCAAAAAGGTAAGTTGAAGAGACATTCAAGCGGAAAGTCTCCTAAGATATATCAGACTCCCACAGGGGAATGGCGGTTGACGGTTGATGAGCGAAAACGAATTCTTTTGAACAATATATATGGAGTTGATCTGGATTCTCAGGCCGTAGAAGTTACGAAGCTTTCGCTATTACTAAAGGTGCTTGAAGGGGAGACTCAGCAACAACTTCAACGAGATTTCATTGCAGCAAGAGAAAGAATTCTGCCAGACTTAGGGCATAATATACAATGCGGAAATTCGCTTATTGGCCCAAATATCTACTTTTCTGAAGAATCGCAGATTTTAGATGATGAAATTGAGTACCGCTTAAATGTATTCGATTGGGAATCTTCTTTTCCTGAGGTATCTAAGGCCGGCGGCTTTGACTGCATAATTGGAAATCCGCCATATGTTGATTTGAAAGGTTTTCCTGAGCAGGAGTTGTCATATATATTTAAGAATTACAGTTGTGCAAATAATCGAATTAACTTATTTGCAACATTTATGGAAAAGTCTTTTTCATTGATAAAGAATGAATCCGGTTATTTTTCTATGATTGTTCCTACCTCTATTCTTTCTCAGGCATCCTATGCAGAATTGCGAGAAAAAATTATAAATGAAGCAACGCTTCTAGATATCGCTAGATTGCCTAATGAATCTTTTGGATCTGCTGCGGGCGAAGTAAAAGTTGATACTGTAATAGTTACATGGAATACCCCACGAAAGCCTAGTGTCTCCGTTAATTTAATAGCGTATCGCGGATATGAACGGATAACATCTATAACCAAGGATGCAGCTCACGTATCGGGCAAATTATCAGTGGACTATTTATCCCAAAGTCCAGATTTTGTATGGCCTATCAGTACGACAGATGAGCAGCATTTAGTTCTTAAAAAAATTGAAAGTGAGGGTGTTCAACTCGATACGCTCGTTGAGTTTTGTTTGGGTTTTACACCCTATGACAAGTACAAAGGGCACACGAAGAAACAGATTGAGGAAAAGGTTTTTCATGCTGATTACAAAAAGGATTCGACTTTCAAAAAGCTGCTAAAAGGTAACGATGTCCGAAGGTACCATGTTGCTTGGAATGGAGAAACATGGATTAGCTATGGAGATTGGCTGGGTGCCCCGAGAGAACAACGCTTTTTTACGGAAAAACGTATTCTTGTCAAACAGATTATAGATTGGGGTAGTCTGCGGATATGGTCTACTTTAACCTCCGATGAGCTTTATAATTCTCAGAACGCATTTAATTTACTTTCTAAGAGCGATATTTCTCTAGAGTATATTTTGGGGATACTTAATTCTAAGCTACTAAATTTCTATCATCAGAAAAGATTTTTAGATGAATTTAAAATGCGTTTCCAAAAAATCCTTATTCGGGATTGCAAACGTTTTCCGATACATGTCGTTGATCTTGAAAAATCTGATGAAAAGGAAAGACATGGCAAGATGGTTGTTTTAGTAAAGCGCATGTTGGATTTGGTTAAGCGAGCTTCTACTGAGGGTAACCCGTCTAAAGCAAAATTACTTGAGTCTCAGATTGCGTCGACCGATAAAATGATAGATAAATTAGTGTATCAACTCTATGGGTTATCAGAAGCGGAAATCCAAATAGTTGAACAAAGCAATGCAACGGACGACTGAGTCGCCGTTGATTGCGGATATAAAGAATGCCGGTGGCCATAGCGCCGTTCTTGTGGAAGTCATCAAGGTGGGATGTACACGATGCAGCAGACCGGAATTTACGAGCAGCTTATTACCCGTCTCGTAGAAAACAGATTGGACCGGAAACAATTTTACGTAGGCGAGCGTCAGCTTAGCAGTGTGGAAGCATCCGTATGGTTGTCACGATTCCTGACTAACATTCTGGAGTTCGCTATTGGGTCGGTGCCTTCGGGCGATAACCGACTTCAGGAGCAAATCGAGTTATCGAATCAGTTGCTGATGTGGCTCAAGGGGAAGGTGCAGGATGATGGGTTCTTGGATGAGAACCTCCTCGATAGCCAAGGAAAGATCCTTACCGCGCTTTATGAACTGGAAAGCCCGGTTGCTGCGAACCTGAAGCAGTATGTTGAAGACGTTTTTCCGCTTTCAGGGCTCACACAGAGTGAGTTATTTTCAGGCAGTAATGCTGGCTTGTCACTGGAATCAGAGCTAAAGCGCGAGATTTTGTCAGCGGACCGGATTTACTGGCTGGTCTCATTCATCAAATGGGCCGGAATTCGGATATTCCGGAAAGAACTGGAAGCCTTCACCGCGAGTGGCCGAGAGCTGAAAATCATCACCACCTCCTACATGGGGGCAACGGATGCCAAAGCCGTTGAGTATCTGGCGAGCCTGCCGAACACCGAAGTGAAGTTGAGCTACAACACCGAGCGTGAAAGGCTGCACGCCAAGAGCTATTTGTTCCTCCGGAACACGGGTTTTCACACCGGTTACATCGGTTCATCAAACCTATCCCGATCGGCGCTGACCAATGGCCTTGAGTGGAATCTAAAGATCACCGCTCAGGAAATCCCTCACATCATCAACAAATCGCTCAGCACCTTTGAAACCTATTGGGCTTCGGAAGACTTTGAATGGTTCGATGGCCGGGCTGAGAGTACCGAAAAGCTCAACCGCGCACTAAAACAACAAAAAGGGTTGGGCGCTCCCGGCTCCTCCCACTATTTCGAAATTACGCCGTTTCCGCATCAGAAAGACATTCTAGAGCAACTCTCTGTTGAGCGGGACGTGCACCAGCGTTTCCGAAACCTCGTGGTGGCCGCCACTGGCACCGGCAAGACCCTGATCTCGGCGTTTGATTTTCGGCGCTTCCTGAAAGCAAAACCAAACGCACACTTTCTGTTTGTGGCGCACCGGGAAGAAATTCTGCGCCAAGCCCGGGAAGCTTACCGTGGCGTGCTGCGTAATAATGCTTTCGGTGAACTCTGGGTAGGCGGCCAGTTGCCGGAACACTACCGGCAGTTGTTCGTTTCGATTCAGACTCTGAATAACCAGCTGGATCAGCTAAAGCTCACTGAAGGCTATTACGACTACATCGTAATCGACGAAGTGCACCACATTGCCGCGTCGAGTTATCGGGCGGTATTGGAACACTTCTCGCCCGAAATACTGCTGGGACTGACAGCGACTCCGGAGCGACACGATGGCGGCGATATTCTCGGCGACTTTGGTGGCGTGATTGCCGCCGAACTCCGGTTACCGGAGGCCATCAACCGCCGCCACCTTTGCCCCTTCCAATATTTTGGAATAGATGATGACACCGACCTGCGCACTATTCCTTGGAGTCGTGGGCGTTACGATATTGCTCAGTTGACTAACTTGTATACGCACAACCAGAATCGCGTAAAAAAGATTCTGCGAAGCTTGCGGGAAATCGTCACCGATATAGCCAGCATGAAAGCTCTCGCTTTCTGTGTGAGCCGTGAACACGCGACCTTCATGGTGGAGCAGCTCCTGTTACACGGCATCAAGGCCGATGTGCTCACCAGTGACAACAGCCACGAACGCCAACAAAAGCAGCAAGCCATTCGCTCCGGGCAAATCAACGTGCTGTGTGTGGTCGACATTTTCAACGAAGGCGTCGATATTCCGGAAGTCGACACCCTGTTATTCCTACGCCCAACCGAAAGCCTGACCATCTTCCTTCAGCAACTGGGTCGGGGTTTACGCCTTGCTGACGACAAAGATTGCTGCACAGTCTTGGACTTTGTTGGTAATTCTCGGCCTGAATATGATTTCGCCAATAAATTCCGGGCACTGGTGGGTAAGTCAGATCGCTCAATTTCGGAAGAACTGAAGCAGGGCTTTCCCCATGCACCACTGGGTTGCCGAATTGAGCTCACCAAGAAAACCCAGGAAATGGTGCTGAGCAACATCCGGCAAGCCACGCTGACCATGAAGCGGCTGGTGTCTCTTGTTCGGCAGTTCCCTCAGCATTTCACTCAGCCCCTCACGCTGAAGAACTTCATAACCCATCATCCCCACATTGACCTGAACGAACTCTACAAACGGGCCAGTTGGGCCGAGTTGGTGAGCAAGGCAAAAGACGAAGACAGAGCCGATGACTCGTTTAAACTGGCGAAGAAGGCTATCCACAATCGGATTTTGATCTGCGACGATCACAAGTACCTGCTGTTTCTTAAGAAGCTATGCCACGCAGGGTTTAGCTGTGACGACCCGAAAGGTCGCCAGGCACTCATGTGCCATTACGACTTCTGGCAGAAAGCAGGGCCAGAGCTGGAATTTGATTCGCTAACAGAAAGCTTGGCAGAACTCAGCAAGCTGGGGCTGGAGCAGGAGCTGATGGACGTGCTCGACTGGAAATTGGCGAGAACCAAACACGAGCAGCCGGCGATGCTGGAGTTGCGGGAAGTCCCGCTGCGATTGCACGCCCGCTATTCCCGAGAGCAGATTCTGGTTGGCTTTGGTGCGATGACGTTCGAGCATCAGCCACCATCGAGGGAAGGTGTATATGTCATTCAGGATAAAAATATTGAGCTGCTGTTTGTCACTTTGGACAAAAACGAAAAGCAGTTCTCCCCAACCACCATGTACCACGACTACGCCATCAATGAGCAGTTATTCCACTGGCAGTCGCAAAACAGTTCCCGGCCTGACCGTGGTAAAGGGAAGGACTATATTCAACACCAAGCTATCAACAAGCGGTTGTTCTTGTTTGTAAGAGAGCAGGCGAAAGACGAATATGGTCGCACGATGGGGTTTGTGAATTATGGTGAGGTGGATTACGTGTCTCACACCGGTTCCCAGCCGATGAGTATTACCTGGAAACTCCGAACGCCAATGCCGAACTTTATGTGGCAGCAGGCAGCGAAGCTGGCGGCGGCATGAGTTACGGTCCCTATAACAAAAACGCCCAAAACTTCTTCACCCAATACCAGTCCCTGACCTTCGAACAGGTACACCAAGACTGGCTCTCCTTCCTTGGCGATAAATCAGGCCTTGCTCTTGACGTCGGCGCAGGCAGCGGCCGCGATTCCAGTGCTCTTGCTGGGCGGGGATGGGACGTCGTCGCAGTAGAGCCCGCAACTGGCTTGCGAGAGTTGGGGCAGAACGCCACTCGCGATCAGAGTATTCACTGGCTAGACGATCAATTACCCGATCTAGGTAAGATCCGAAAGCTGAGCTATCGCTTCGATCTGATTCTTGTTTCCGCAGTCTGGATGCATGTCCCGCCCTCTGATCGTGAACGTGCGTTTCGAATCCTGACACAGCTTTTGGCACCGGGTGGAATGCTGGTGATCACGCTCCGGCATGGGCCCGGTGATGGCGAACGACTTTTTTACGATGTCAGTAGGGAAGAGCTGGAGGGTTTTGCCAAACGCCGGGCATTGATCCCGCTTCCGGTGCCGGTAGAGCGCAGCAGGGATGAACTGAAGAGGGACGGAGTTTCCTGGGAGACACTGGCATTTCGGTTGGCGGACGATGGCACTGGCGCTTTGCCGACAGTCCGCCACATCATCGTTAATGATAATAAGTCTTCGACTTACAAATTGGGTTTGCTGCGAACCCTCGTCCGGATGGCGGACGGTGCGCCCGGCCTGGCGCTTAATCGTAGCGATGACTGGGTGGAGATTCCGCTTGGCGCGGTTGGGCTGTTCTGGATTATGCTCTATCACCCTCTGGTTCTCAGGCATCAGCTGAGGCAAGCGCCAGGTAGCCGCGGCTATAGCTTCGCAACGCAGGACTTTTACAAGCTGCAGAGTTTCTCGCCTTTGGATTTCAGCGTGGGTATGTCGCTGTCGGCGGATGTTGCGCCGATGGTTCTTCGTGCGATCAAGGCGGCTTGCCGCAATATTCTCGATAATCCCGCGCACTATACGACTTGGCCCGGCTCTAACCGTCCCGTTTTTGAGGGCGGTTCGGCCAGGATGACCATCAAGAAGGCGCCCGTGCGCTTGGATAAGGCAACGCTTTCCCGGTTCGGTACCTTCCGTGTTCCCTCATTCCTCTGGGATGCATTCAGTCGCTATGCGTGCTGGATCGAGCCTGCGATTGTTAATGAATGGGTTGATTTGATGGGAAGCTGGGATCTGCGTTATTCCATGGATGTCTATCATCGTGGTTTGCAGTGGGTTGAGGGCCGGCGCGATACGTCAGCTGTCCGTCAAATGATTAATCAGGAGCTCGAGACTGGCAGGGTAGAGTGTGTATGGACAGCCCAAAATCTCAAAGAGAAGCGGTTTGACGTCGACCACTGTTTTCCATGGTCACGATGGAACAACAATGATCTCTGGAACCTGATGCCAGCGACTCATACTGCGAATGCATCGAAGTCAGAAAAGCTGCCTGCGGACCTGCTACTCAAGGAGGCGTACCCACGAGTATTGAACTGGTGGGAACAAGCCATCGTGGGCACGTCTCGTGAGGATCAGTTCTTCTCGGAGGCTGAGGCCTCTCTGCCATTGCTGGGGCAGGAGCGAACCGTCGAGGGCGTCTTTGAGGGGATGCTTCAGCAGCGATTGAGACTGAAAACCAATCTTCAGTTAGGCGAATGGTTGGGCCTGTAACAATGAAACCTTCTGATTAGCTAACAGGAATTCACCGTAACCGAATCGCCAAGGAGGCGGGCTCAATCGGTCAGAAGCTTTCCAGAAATTCTGCCATCTTTTGAGCCGGCATAGGCTTCGCGTAGAGAAAACCCTGGGCAAGATCACACCCCAGTTTCGTGACGAGCTGGGCTTGCTCCTCTGTTTCAACACCCTCAACCAACACGCTTAACCCCAAGCTGTGGCCGACTGTAATCATGGCCTCCATGATGGCCATATCGGCGTTATTCTGCATCGCATGTTGGAGAAAACTTCTGTCGATTTTAATGCCGCTGACCGGGAGCTTTCTGAGATAGACGAGAGAAGAATACCCAGTACCAAAGTCATCGATTGAAATGTGTACACCAGCTTGTTTCAGCTTCTCCAGCTGTTTGGTTTGACTTTCATCGCTGCCGAAAACCTCGTTTTCAGTCAGTTCGACCCCAAGCTGGTGAGGCTGCAGGTTGTAACGTTTCACGGTTTCGAGAATGTGGTTCGCAAGATGCGGGTTGGTAAGCTGTCGTCCTGAGAGGTTGATATCAACCCGAAAATTATTCAGAGGCGTTTTCTGCCATGCGCTGAGCTGTTTGCATGCTGCCTCTATCACCCATTCGCCAATACGATTTATAAGGCCGGATTTCTCTGCCACGGGGATGAAAACGGCAGGTGACACTGCCCGGGATTGGCCGTGGAAGCACCGAATCAGCGCCTCGCAGGAGTTGCTCGTCCGCTCTGCCAGATGGATCTGGGGCTGGAAGTGCAATTCCAGGCCATCGTTGTTGAGAGCGTCTCTGAGAAGGTTGGTGATTTCCTGATAGTGGACGAGTCTGTCGTTTATGTCGGGGGTGTAAAAGCAAACGCCATTTTTACCAGTCTCCTTCGCCTGATACATGGCCGCATCTGCGTTACCCATCAGTTCTGCTACGGTTCCACCGTTATGTGGATACAGGCTAACACCGAAACTGGCGGTTACCTGATAACAATCCTCTTCAAGCCGAACCTCATGTTCGAGGGCGTTAATCAGCCGGCAAACAAGTTCGTGTATGCTTTCTTGCCCCTCGAAATCGAATATCAGAAGGACAAACTCATCGCCACCAAAGCGAGTTAGAAGGTCTCCGTCTCGAAGTTCCTGTTTCAGGGTGTCTGCAACGGCTTTGAGGAGATTGTCGCCGTGATGATGGCCCAAGGTATCATTGATGACCTTGAAGTTGTCGAGGTCAATAAAAACAACCGCCAATTCCTCCTGCAGACGATCAGCCTTATCCAGTCTGGCCGACAACTCAGTTTCCATGAAGTTGCGATTGGGTAATCCGGTCAGATCATCGAAGCTCGCTTTTCGGTAGAGCTCATCTCGTGCGCGCTTCTGCTCTTCCAGTCCGATGTCGATGCAGAACATCTCACAGGCACCGCTCTCCTGTTTGATCATCACATGGCTGGAATAAACCGGTACCAGGTGCCCCTGTTTATGCCTCAATTCGAGTTCGTCGGAGGGGATGTTGATGTTGTTCTCAAGCCAGGCACGGTGCGCTTTGATCACGTCATCACGCATGTGGGTCGGAATGATCAGGTCTTCCAAAAGCCGCCCGTGGGCTTCCTCTCGGGAATACCCATACAGGCGGGCACTAGCCTCATTCCAGTAGATGACGCGGCGGTGTCTGTCGTAACCCTGGACAGCGACCATTGGAAGGCTTTCTATAAGCTCGTAAAACCGGTTCTCACTGTCTTCTGTGGCTGAGCGAATTCCTTTTCTGTCTTGCATTAGGGGCAAGCATCCTCATGGTTAGCCACTTACGCGGTGCAAAGTAAGCAATACCATGAGGATAGTCCGTTGGTGTCAGGTTATCTAGTTGGGTTGCTAACCAGTCCTGCGCCGGCGTAGATATCTTGAGGTGTGTGAATGAAAACGCGGGTCAGTGCCGGAGTGATTCCATCAGCCGGCTATTAAGTTCCTGCCAGCGGGACAGTTTTTGTGCCTGACCAACCCGTGTGCGTTCACCGCCGGATTTATTAAGCCAGAGACCGTCCCCGTTAAAGCTGTAAACGGGTTCAAGATCAGTGCGTTGAGATGCAGGTTTAATGTCATTTGTGAGGTTGTCAAGAATCAGTGGGTCGGCGTCTGGCTGGGGATACCATGCCAGCACCATGTGCGCCTGATTCAGCTCCAGGGCTTTGACATAAACGATTCGGAGCTGGTCATCCGGCACACCAATGGATTTGAGGCTGAGGTATTTGGCAATGGAGAAATCCTCGCAATCTCCGCCATTGGTGGTTAGAAGTTCAACGGGGGTTGCCCAATAGTCTTCTTCGCCCCAGTGCTGGATGTCGCTTACGAAAGCAACACGGTTGAAGAAAGAGTTAATCAGCCGGAGTTTTCGGTCGACCGGGGCATTTGCGGCGAGGGATTCCAACTGCTGCCAGTTCTGGAGCCGCTGATGGGCTTCGGTGCCGAAGGTTTCAAGAACGTACGTCATCAACCTGTTGCTGAGCTCCACCGCGCCAACAAGGGCGGTGGCCAGAAGCAGCGCTGGCAAAACCATGGAGCGGCGACACGAGGAGGAGGCTGCCGGCGCCATGGCGTTTCTCAGTTATTATTGCGCAGGCGTTCCCTGAGTTGTTCCAGGCGCCTGCGTATCTCATCCCTGCGCTGTTGCTCGGCGCTGTCGGTCGAGGTCGCGCGCGGGGAGGGAGAGGGTTCGGAAACAGGAGTCGGGGTCGCCTCTGGTGTCGTGTTCGACGCTACAGACATACCCGACGGGTCGTCTTCTTCCGGGAAAAACAGGTTCTCCAGTTTGCCGCTTCGTTCAATGATGATCCGGTTGGGATGGACTGAACGGAGAGTGGCGTTACCGGGCAGCTCATCGCCCACAAGATACGCTTCCGTATTTCGTTGCTCGTCTTCGACCAGTGCGCTGCCGGGGAAATCTCCGTCCGCAGCCAGAACACCTCTGAGATACAGACGAAGATTGGTTTCAGGCAGATTTTCCGTACTCAGGGCCGCCGCAGCCGTTTTCGCATCGGCGTTTCCAAACAGGGCCAGTGATCCCAGGTTAACGGTTGGCACTTGTTGTGCGGGTTGTGCTTCGGATGTAATGACATTCTGGGTTTGAAGTCCCGGGTTCTGGCTTTCCTTTTGCCAGAAACTGTACCCCTGCCAGGCAGTCACACCTAACATGGTGGCTCCTGCAGCCAGGGCGAGAATGCCAGGAAGCCTATGGTCGTTTAACTGCATTGATCGTCCCGGATGCAATTGAGTGGGCTGAGAAAAAAGGCCCACAGGTTATCAGACTGAAACGTAATAGTGGCAGTATAGTGTATAGAGTTATTCAGCGGGCCCATATCCTGTGGTAGCCTTTCTGAATTAATTGAATCAAAAAAGAATTTCATAACGAGAACGACCTTGACGACAGAAACCGAACTACAGCAGCAGGATGCTCCGCTGGGCCGTCTTCCTTTCACGTTCGCAAAGCGTAACGGCGTCATCCTTACGCGCTCGGAAGACGGGGAGCCGGTGATTCTGGTTAAACCCGGTGCATCTCACTCAGCGCTGGCGGAAGCGAACCGGATCAGCGGTGGTCGTGCGCGGTTTTCTACCATTGATCCCTCACAGTTCGACAGTGCCCTCAATGCGGCGTATCAGAACGATTCTGCCGAAGCGATGCAGATGGTTGAGGGCATTGGCGATGACATGGATCTTGCCTCGCTGGCGGATTCGGTTCCTGAAACGGAAGATCTGCTTGAGCAGGAAGACGATGCGCCGATCATCCGTCTGATCAATGCGATTCTTACCGAGGCGGTAAAGACGAGCGCTTCGGACGTTCACATCGAAACCTATGAGAAGCGCCTGGTTGTGCGTTTCAGGGTTGATGGTGTGTTGCGGGAAGTGGTGCAGCCCAAGCGGGCACTGGCGCCGCTGTTGGTGTCCCGTATCAAGGTTATGGCAAAGCTCGACATTGCCGAGAAGCGAATTCCCCAGGATGGCCGCATTGCTTTGCGGGTCGCTGGCAGGGAAGTGGATATTCGGGTTTCGACCATGCCGTCATCCAGTGGTGAGCGGGTGGTACTGCGTCTTCTCGACAAGCAGGCCGGCGCGATCCGTCTGGAGTCGCTGGGGATGACGGGTCAGGATCTGACCACCCTGCGAAAACTGATCAACCGCCCGTATGGTATCCTTTTGGTCACGGGTCCCACCGGTTCCGGTAAATCCACCACGCTCTATGCCTCGTTGCAGGAGATCAATGACCGTACGCGGAATATTCTGACCGTCGAGGACCCGATTGAATACAACCTGGCCGGCATTGGCCAGACCCAGGTCAACACCAAGGTGGATATGACCTTTGCCCGCGGGCTCAGGGCCATTCTTCGTCAGGATCCGGACGTTGTGATGATTGGTGAGATCCGGGACCTGGAAACGGCAGAGATTGCGGTACAGGCCAGTTTGACTGGCCACCTGGTGCTTTCAACGTTGCACACCAATACGGCGGTTGGTGCCATTACCCGATTGATGGATATGGGGATTGAGCCATTCCTGATCTCGTCCAGTCTGGTGGGTATCGTTGCCCAGCGACTGGTCCGGGTATTGTGCAAGGAGTGTCGTGAGCCCTACACACCAACGGCCGAGCATTGCGAATTCCTGCAGCAGGATCCTGAAAATCCGCCATCGATCTACCGCGCAAAAGGGTGTGATCACTGCAATCAACTTGGCTATCGGGGACGAATCGGTATCTATGAGGTTGTCGAAATCAATGAAGAGATCAGCGCCCTGATTCACAAACGCGCGGGTGAACTTGAGCTGGAGAAGGAAGCGCGGTTGAGAGGTCCCAGTATTCACGCCGATGGTGTCCGCAAGATATTGGAGGGCGTGACCACCGTCGAAGAGGTCCTTCGCGTCACCCACCGGAGCCAGTAAGTCATGCCTGCATACGAATACAAGGCACTGGATTCCCGGGGCAAGCAGAAACAGGGCGTGATGGAGGCGGATGCTCCCAGGGCGGTCAGGCAGCAGCTTCGGGAAAAGGGCATGACGCCGCTGGCTGTGGAGCCGGCGGCCGATAAACAGAATAAGACAACGCCTTTCAGCAGCCGCGGTTCGTTGTCCGCCAGCGATCTTGCGCTGGTGACCCGCCAGATCGCAACCCTGATCCAGTCTGGAATTCCCGTTGAGCAGGCGTTATCTGCGGCGTCGCAACAATCCACCAAACCCCGTATTCGCAGTATGTTGATCGCCATACGGGCAAAGGTGATGGAAGGCTATAGCCTGGCAGACAGCCTTGCCGAGTTTCCCCGGGCCTTTCCCCGTTTATACCGTTCCACAGTCGCTGCCGGTGAACACGCGGGCCATCTGGACCTGGTTCTGAACCGGCTGGCGGATTACACGGAAAGCCGTCAGGAAGCGCGCCAAAAAATCCAGCTGGCGGCGATTTATCCGATCATCCTGAGTGTCGTTGCCGTTGCGATTGTGGTCTTCCTGTTGACTTACGTAGTGCCGGATATCATTGAAGTGTTCCTCAAGCAGGGGCAGGAATTGCCAGCGCTGACCCAGGCTATGTTGGCGGTGTCGGATTTTCTGGGCAATTACGGTGTCTATCTGTTTATTCTGCTGGTGGCTTTGCTGGTTGGTTTCCGGTTTGCGTTGACCAAACCTGGATTCCGCATGAAGTTTCATCGTCAACTACTTCATTTACCATTATTTTCTGGAATGGTGAGAGGGGTAAATACAGCTCGATACGCCAGCACTTTGAGTATTCTGACAACGAGCGGTGTGCCGCTGGTGGAAGCGATGAGAATTGCCGGTGAAGTGCTGTCGAATGATTTTCTGCGTACGGAGTTGCGGGAGGCGGCGAAGAAGGTCAGTGAAGGGGGCTCGTTGCACCGGTCACTGGACCAGACGGGCTATTTCCCGCCGATGATGCTGCATATGATCGCCAGCGGCGAGGCCAGTGGTGAACTGGACAGCATGCTGGAGCGGACCGCAAGAATGCAGGAAAATACTCTGCAGTCCAAGATTGCAGCCATTGTAGGTTTGTTCGAGCCTATGATGTTGTTGTTCATGGGGGTGGTGGTACTCATTATCGTTCTGGCTATTATGCTGCCGATTCTGAATATGAGTAACCTGGTGGGTTAATCTCCCGGGACAACCACGTTACGGAACAACCATGGATTCAAGAACCATTTGAAAGGAATTTCTGCCAATGACGAGTGAAAAGATGACAACACCAATGATGAACAAACGCGTTGCCAACCAGGGTTTCACCTTGATCGAAATCATGGTGGTCATGGTCATTCTCGGGCTTCTGGTGGCGATCGTTGCGCCGAATATCATGGGCCGGAGTGACCAGGCCAAGGTGACCGTGGCGGAAACCCAGCTTAGCAACATTGCCAATGCCCTGGACCTTTACCGTCTGGATAACAGCCATTACCCATCCACTCAGCAAGGCCTGGAGGCGCTGGTTTCCAAGCCCAGTGGTTCTCCGGAGCCGAAAAACTGGAATCCGGATGGTTACCTTAAGAGCGTTCCTGAAGATCCCTGGGGTTCCGTATACCAATACGTGAGCCCCGGTGTTGAAGGCCCTTATGACCTCTACTCATACGGCTCCGACGGTCAGGAAGGTGGCGACGGTGATGCGGCTGATATCAGTGTCTGGAACAAGAAGGGCTGATTGAGCGTGCGAGTCAGGACCCGGCAGGAGGGTTTTACCCTCATTGAGATTCTGGTTGTCCTGATCATTGTAGGTTTGCTGGCTGCCCTGGCTGTTTTCAGCATGGGCGGCAGCTCCCAGCAGCGCGAAATGGAGAATCAAATCCGGGAGCTGTACCTGTTGATGCAGACCGCATCGGAACAGGCGGTGATGAATAACCTCGAGATGGGGCTGAAGCTCACCGAAACCGGCTACCGGTTTGTGGCCTTCCAGGATCAGACCGGCGATTGGAAGGGTTCTGGAGAGCGTATCTTCCAGGCTCGCAGCTTTCCTGAATGGATGGTTGTTACCCAGTTTATCGAGAGCGATGCGCCGAGACTGGCCTCATCAGAAGACGAACTTCTCCCCGATGTGGTGTTTTTCTCCAGTGGCGAGACAACGCCTTTCGAACTCGAATTTACCCTGGGTACCGGTAGCGACTATATGCACGTGATCGCCTCCGACGGGGTTTCGCCACTGGAATGGCGACAGCCCGGGGATGACGAGGACGACCTGTGAGAAAGCACAACGGGTTTACGCTCATCGAGGTGCTTGTTGCATTACTGGTATTCGGTCTGATTGCCAGTGCCGCGGCGCAAGTAGGTAGTCAGTACATTGGCAGCTACGAACGCGTCCGGGATAAAACGCTGGCAGCCTGGATGGCGGATAACCGCATCAATGAACTTCGCCTCGAAAAGGAACTGCCGGGCATCTCGGAAAACACCCGCGACACGGAATACGGCCCGTACCGCTGGCAAGTCACCACCCGTGTGCTTGCCACCGAAGACCCGACCATGCGCCGTATCGAAGTAACCGTAGCCCGCTACACCAGCAACAGCTCTGAGCCGGCTCCCGTGCATACCCTGTCGGCGTTTGTGGGGGAGAATTGATGCACGGTCTCGCCTTCCGCCAAATCGCTCGCCAGAATGGCTTTACCCTGATGGAAGTGTTGATCGCCGTTACCATTACGGCGGTGATCGGCCTGGGGGTATGGCAGGTCATCAACGGAGTTGTTCGATCCCGGGACCGGGTGGATGTGGCAGCAGATCAGTTTGATGGGCTTCAGCGTGCCATGTTGTTACTGGAGCGGGACATCACCCAGGTGGTAAACCGACCGGCACGGGATGTGTACGGTGACTACCAGCCAGCGCTGACGACCCGGGAAGAAGGGTTTTCTCTGATGCTGACGCGTCAGGGTTGGCGAAACCCGTTGGGAACCCGGCGCAGTGAGCTGCAACGGGTTGCCTGGGAGTATACTGGCAATGAATTACATCGCCGGTATTGGCCGAATGTGGATCAGGGGCAGGAGGATAACAGTGTTGATCTGTTGTTGCTGGAAGGCGTAACGGATCTCGAAATCCGGTTTCTGGATGACAACGCAAACTGGCAGGAACAATGGCCTACCGATGAGACGATGGCCAACCTGACGCAGGGCAGCCTGCCTCTTGTTGCGCTGCCGCTCGGGCTGGAGTTGACTCTGGAGCATGAGGTCTTTGGAACGATTGTACGGACCTTCGTATTGCCCGACTTCGACGTAGATGAAGCACAGGGACTGGTCAATGACTTCAACGCATCAGCCGAAGAGGGTGACGACGCGGAAGAGAATGAAGACGAGTCTGCGGGCGAAGACAATGCGGCCAATCAGGAGCAGGGGTCCTAGCGCAATGATACGCCTGACACCACTGTCATCCGGTAACCGCCAGAACGGTGTGGCTCTTATTATGGTGCTGTTAGCCATGGCGCTGGTTGTGATGCTGGCCGCTGGGATGACGCAGCATCAGAGCCTGAGAGTTTTCAAGGCGGGTCACGCCCTGGCACAACAGCAGGGGATGACGATTGCCCTTGGGGCGGAATCGTTTGCCAAACAGATCCTGGTCCGGGATTTTGATCAGGACAAGGAAGACAACCTGATGGTGGATAGCCTGGACGAGTTCTGGGCCAAAAATTCAGCCGTTCTGCCACTGGATGACAATGGCGTTGTGCAGGTTCAGATTGATGATCTGGGCGGCAGGATCAATCTGAATGACCTGGTTGGTACCAACGGGGAAGTGAATACGGTGGTGCGGGAACGGTTCGCCCGGCTGCTTTCCGTTCTTGGTATAACGGATATTCGCGTTGATGCCTTGATCGACTGGATTGACTCCAATGACCAGACAACCAGCGCCTATGGTGCTGAAGACGGCCAGTATCTCGTTGCCGAACCCGGGTATCGGGCGGGCAACCAGCCGTTTGTCAGCGTTTCTGAGTTACGCCTGATCGAGGGTATGACAGAAGAAATCTATCAGGCGCTCAAGCCGAACGTAACGGCGCTTCCGGTGACCGGCCTGGGGATCAACGTGAACACTGCACCAGCCCCGGTCCTTAGAAGTCTCCATGAGGAACTGACGGACGCCCAGGCCGAGTCTATTCTGGAAGCAAGGCTTGAAGAACGGTTTGAGAACCTGCAGGACTTTCTTGCCCGGTCGGAGTTTGCCGGCCTTGGCCTTAAATCGACCGGTTTGACGCTTCAGACCCGGTTTTTTGAAGTTGTGTCACGGATTACCTACGATGACCGTGTCGTTAATATGGTCAGTACCGTTTTCCGTAATCAGGAAGGTGAAGTCCGGACGGTTCGCAGGGATACCGGGCAAAAGAACAGAATAACCAAAGAGCCTTTTACCATTTCAGAAGGATAACCATGTCATATCGCCTTTATGTGCGACCAACGCTGCCGCTGGCGGACCTGGATCAGAATCCTGAAGCCCAGTTGTTCAACTGGGTACTGCAGGATGCCAGTGGTCATACCCAGGCTCAGGGGGCTGCCGACCCTCGGGATGTTATCGAGCAGACGCTAGGGCAGAATGCACTGGAGAATGTCCTGCTTGCAGGTTTGATTCCGGGCGATGAAGCCCTGTTCTGTACCGCCGATATTCCTGCCAAACAGTCCCGGTTCATTCAGCAGGCTTTGCCTTATGCGGTTGAGGAGCAGATTGCTCAGGATATTGATTCCGTTCATTTGGCATTGGGGCGCCATGGCAGTGACGGATACGGTGTAGCCGTCATCGATCAGGAGCGTATGGCCCAGTGGGTTGCGCTATTCAGCGGCTGGGATCATATCCGCCTTGACGCCATCTACCCCGATGCCGCCTTGCTGCCGGTGACCGAAGGTGGCTGGACGATATGCCTTTCCGGTGAACAGGTCTTGATGGCAAGTGACCGTGGTGAATGGCTCAGTATGCAGTCGGCAAACCTGGAGATGTTTGCGCAGACCCTTGCCGTTCCACCGACCGAAGAAGTGGTTGCGGAAGTTCCGATGATGATTTACGCCACGGAATCCGATCTGGAGTTTCAGCAGACGGCCGTGTCTGGCCTGAGTTCAACCGGTCGGTTATCGGTGAAGACGGAAACGCTGGAACTGATGCCGCTGGAGCTGCTTGCCCATGCACACCATCATCACCTTTGTCAGCCGATCAACCTGTGCCAGGGCCGTTTTGCGGTTGGAGCCGACAGGGCCAACCCGCTGAAGCCATGGAAGCCACTTATTGCAGTTGCGGCCGTATGGTTTGTGCTTCAGGTAGCCCTTGAGGTCGGGATGGGGTTCTATCACCAGAAGCAGGCCCGTGAGCTTGAGCAACAGGCTATGGTGATCTATCGCAATGCTTTTCCGCAGGACCGCCGAACCACTGCGGGTAATGTTCGCCGGGTCATTCAGGGGCAGCTGCGTGTTGCGGGTGCTGAGGGGCCTGAGCTGGATTTCATTACACTGATGAAGTTTACCGGCGAGCAGTATTCAAAACTGCCGTCCAATGCGTCCGTTGATTTCAATTCCGTCAATTACAGCCGTAACAGGGCTGAGCTGGTGGTGGATGTGCGGGCCGACAGCTATGAGCGGCTGAGTACGTTGCGCAACGGATTGGCTAACAGTGGGCTGGAAGCACAGATCGGATCTGTGGTGAATGAAGCTGATGGTGCCCGCGGTCGCCTGACGGTTTCTGGGGGATAACGTATGTTTGACAAGATCAAAGACCAACCCGCGGTCGGTAAACTGATTGCGCAATATGATCAGCTGCCGCGCAGGGACCAGCAGGCATTGATGGTTCTTGCACTGGCCGTATTCCTCGGCATCCTCTATTTTGCAATATGGCGCCCGGCAATGGTGTTTAGCGAAACGGCCGCATCGGAGCGGGAAAACGCCACTGAACTGCTTGCCTGGATGCAAGCCAATGAGGCCACAATCAAACGCCTTGGTTCTTCGGGTTCCGGCTCGGATGCCTCAGCAGCTAATACGCCTGCAGACGGCAGAGCGCTGATGGCGCTGGTCACCCGATCTGCCAGAGATGGGGGGCTGTCTCTGCAGCGCTTTGAACCAAGCGGAGACGACGCAGTCCGGGTCTGGATTGAGGATGCGCCATTTGCGGATGTGGCCGCCTGGCTGGAAACGCTGAAAACCGAACATGGTGTGATCATTGATCAGGCCGCCATGGACCGATCCCGGGAACCCGGGTTGATTTCGGCCCGTTTGACTCTGGCGATCTGACTCTGAAAACCGGATGCCGGAGCGATGGGCTCCGGCCCGATGCGGGAGAGTGCTGATGAGCAACGGCAATGAAAACAAGAACAACATTGAGCCTGTCATTGTGCGTCTGGATGCGGAGGCAGAGAACGAGGCGCGGTCCATTCTCTTTAGTGCTTATAAGGACGAGCCTACCTTTCAGTACCTGTTTGATCACCGGAAGCCAGGGTACGAAACCCGGGTTCGGGCGACGATTCGGGAGCTGATCGAGCTTTATATGGAACTGGATCAGGATGCGATTGGCGTTATGGTGGATGATACCCTCGTAGCAGTCGCGTTTATCGGTGACCCGGAGCTCCGGATGAATCTCACTGAGCAGCTTGGCTGGCGCATCCGCATGGTGCTGACCGCTGGTTTTGCGTCAACCCGGCGGTATCTTGATTACCATCACGCGATTCAATCCATGCTGCCCCAGCCCCTGGCTCATCAGTTGCCCCTGATGGGGGTTAATCCCAAATACCAGAACAAGGGGTATGGCCGGGTGTTGCTGAAAGCCGTGGAAAGGCTCTGTTCCGAAAACCCCCGCGGCAGCGGTCTGGTGCTGGACACCGGCAATAGCCGTTATCTTCCATTTTATGAATCTGAAGGTTTCCGAAGCCTTGGCAAGATCCGCCTGGGTGACTTTGAAGATCACGTTTTGTTCAGGGAAGTACACGCCGAAGGAGCGGCAGCGGCGGAAGGCCGCGGATGATGTTTGGCTGAACAACAGGAGACACTGTGTCTGATACCCATGATTTTGATTTGATCGTAATTGGTGCCGGTTCTGGTGGTGTTCGTCTGGCCCGGATGTCTGCCCAGCGGGGGGCAAAAGTGGCTGTTGTGGAATCCCGGTACCTGGGGGGCACGTGTGTCAACGTTGGGTGTGTGCCGAAAAAGCTGTTTGTGTATGGCTCTCACGTTCATGAAGATCTTGAGGATGCAGCTGGCTACGGCTGGAAGCTACCGCTGGATGAAGCCCGCTTTGAATGGCCAACCCTGGTTGCCAACAAAAACGCTGAAATTGAGCGGCTGAACGGCATTTACGGACGCCTTCTGGAGAATGCCGGTGTAACGGTGATCGAAGGTACGGCTTCGCTGGCGGATGCCAATACCGTGGTAGTTGGCGATAAGCAATACACTGCTGGCCATATTACGATTGCGACCGGTAGCTGGCCGGTTGTACCAGACATTCCCGGCAAGGAATCCGTGCTTACCTCCAATGAAATGTTCTATCTCCCTCAGTTGCCGAAGCACGCGGTCGTCTGGGGCGGCGGTTATATTGCTGTTGAGTTTGCCGGTATTCTGAACGGACTCGGAGTAGAGACCACGCTACTTTATCGTGGCGACCTCTTCCTACGGGGATTCGATGAAGATATTCGCCGCTTTACCGAGCAAGAGATGCGTAAAAAGGGCATCGACTTGCAGTTCGGCGTCAATATTGAGGCTGTGGAGGCGGAAAATTCCCATTACAAGGTCCGTCTGACCAATGGCGAAATCCTTGAAACCGGGCTGGTGATGGCGGCTACTGGCCGCAAGGCACTGGTGGACGGGCTCGGCCTGACGGAACTCGGTGTCACATTGAATGCCAGCGGACACGTGGTGGTTGATGATCACTTCCAGACCGCTGTACCGTCCATAACCGCGCTTGGTGATGTGATCGGCACACCGCAGCTTACGCCAGTGGCCATTGCCCAGGCCATGGTGCTGTCCCGCAGGCTATTTGGCGACGGGCAGGGTGATATGGATTACTCCGCTATTCCAACCGCGGTTTTTTGCCAACCCAACATTGGTACCGTCGGCCTTACCGAAGACGAAGCCAGAGCGCAGGGCCATACGCTCAGAATCTATCGCTCCGAATTCCGACCCATGAAGCACACGCTGAGCGGGCGGGACGAGCGCTGTCTGATGAAGCTTGTGGTGGATGATGAAACCGATAAGGTCCTCGGAGCTCACATGGTGGGCGCAGATGCCGGAGAGATCACTCAGGGGCTTGCGGTGGCGATCAAGGCGGGCGCGACCAAGGCACAGTTTGATGCAACCATCGGTATTCACCCGACGTCTGCAGAAGAGTTCGTTACTATGCGTGAGCCAGTCGCCTGAATTCTGGTCCCGGCTAAATACAAAAACGCCCCGTCAGGAAAAGCCTGTCGGGGCGTTTTTGTTATCGGGCTTTATGGCTTCTCAAGTTGTATCCAGCGACCCAGTACTTCCCTGAGGTTTTCCTGCCTGACAGGCTTTGCCAGGTAGTCGTTCATCCCGGAGTCCCTGCATTGTATTTCCGTGCCGGGCAGTGCGTCCGCGGTTAGCGCGATGATGGGGGTTTCGCCATATCCGATATTGCGCTCCCAGTCGCGAATGTGCCGCGTGGTTTCATAGCCGTCCATCACAGGCATCTGGCAGTCCATCAAAATCACGTCAAAGCCGGAATGCCCTGATTGAATCATCTCCAGGGCTTCCCGCCCATTGTTGGCTGCAGAGGTTTCAAACCCGAATCGGGTCAGCATCGCAATGGCGACCCGCTGGTTGACGAGGTTGTCTTCAACAACGAGTGCTCTGCCGGTAGCCGGTTCGGTTCGTTCCAGCTTAGCGGGCTCTGATTTCGGGTGCAGGGGTTGCTCTGCCGCGAGATCAAATGGCAATTCAAAACGGAACGACGAGCCTTTGCCCAGGTCTGTTTCCACCTGGATATGGCCCCCCATAAGCTCGATCAGGCGTTGTACCAGAGACAGCCCCAGGCCGGTGCCGCCATGAGTACGCTGATCGCCGCTGTTGAGCTGCTGGAACGAGTTAAAGATGTCCGGAAGCCGATCGAGCGGAATGCCGGAACCGGAATCGCTGATGGAGCAATTCAGAACGATGCAGTTATCTTCGAGCGGAAGGTAGCCGGCCTGAATATTGATGAACCCGTCGTTGGTGAACTTGATGGCGTTGTCCAACAGCCCGGCAATGATTTGCCTCAGCCTCGGCGCGTCGCCAACCACTACCGGGTTTTCAGGCCAGTTCCCGAACAGGCTCAAACTCAGGTTTAATCCCTGTTGTTCGGCCAGTTGCCGGTAGGTGGCCGTGCAGTTTGTAATCAGGCGACGCAGATCGAATTCCTGACTGTTAATCTCCAGAGTGCCGCTGTCCATCCGTGAATAATCCAGGATGTCGTTGATGACCGTCAGGAGATCCTCGGTGGAGTGCCGTGCCGTTGCCAGGTAATCCAACTGCTTGGTGGTCAGCGGATCTTCCTGCACGAGATCAATCATTCCCAGCATCCCGTTCAGCGGGGTGCGCAGTTCGTGACTCATGGTTGCCAGGAATTCCGACTTCGCCTGGTTGGCCTTTTCAGCTTTCTCCCTTGCCGCTTCGGACGCTTTCAGGGTGTGGGCTCTGGACGTTCTGAGCTCCTCCAGATGAGCTGCAAGCTGATTAAGCTGGTATTCGATAGCAACCACTTCCTGGGAGCTGCCATGGTCGTGCACCGGTTGTTCCGTGAAATCCCTGTCGATAAGCCGGCTGATACGGTCGGAAAGTAACCGGATCGGAGAAAGAATGGTATTGAGATAGTGGTTAATCAGAATCATGGTGAACAGTAGCAGAGAAATACCGACGGCAAGTGACGTCCAGAGGATGTCTTCCCGACGGCTTTCCAGCAGATCGACATTCACGCCAACCTGTACGGTACCCACCCGCAGAGCGCCAGTGCCAAATCCGTAGTCCGGTTCAAACCACTCGGCATCGCCACCTGAACCCAGTTCCAGCGGCTGCTGGAGGATCTCCGCCTCGTAGATTGTGTAACGCTCGGTGTTGGCGGCCGGTGTTGTGTCAGTATTGCTGACGAACCCCAGCTCCTCGCCCAGTACATCGTAAACCCGAATCCATTCAGCACGGCTATGGCGCAAGGATTGGGTCAGTACCTGATTGAGTGCGATGGAGTTGCCGGACACCACGCCATATTCCAGGGCAGGGGCGAGGCTGTCTGCCATCATCTGGCTGCTTTGGGAAAGATCCCTGCGGGCGTCCTCCAGTCGTGCGGTGGTAAAAAACACCATCAGCACGATGAACATGACAACGGCTGGCAACGCGCCCAGCAAGAGTAGTTTTCGGGTAAGAGGGGCCTGGTGTTTCACCAGCCTGGACTTACTCATGTTCAGCCCCTCCATGATCACCAAGCCGGACATTGACGGTTTCCGCGATTTCATCTCTGTCGGGTAGTGGGATATTCAGTGATCTGGCAACCTGTTTGTTCACTTCAACTTTATAGCTCTCAGGATAGGACGGAGCGGGCAGTTTCCCATCGCTGAAATAGGTGTTGATAAAGCGGGCAGCAAGGTTTGCCATAACCGGAAAAGGGGCGTAACTGGATGCCAGGGAACCGGCTTTGACGTAAGCCTGGCTCGGACCAATGACGATTCGGTTACGGCGGTACGAGGTGAGGAGAATGTGCTTGATGGTCCTCGGGTTGTAAATCAGATCATCGGATGCGGCCAGCAGAAAGTCACCGTACCCCAGGGCTCGGACCAGGGTGGGGATCAGATCGTCGTTGCCGTCTACCAGAAACAGGCGCGCTTCCAGCCCGTAATCTGGTAGCTGCTCAATAAGTGGGTCATAGAGCTTTGCGCTGGAAGACGTCGCCATCAGGGCGATCTTGGTCGCCTGCGGCAGAATACTCTTTCCGGTCAGTGCCTGTCGCAGCAGGGGGACATCGTAAAGTACCGCGCTGATCTGGCCAGGAGAGCGTTCCGCATAGCTCTGAACCAGGTCCTTTTCCACCAGCATGGCGAGAATTGGAATCTTTCTGTTTGCCTGCCAGACGCGGGTGAATGCGGAAGGGCCGATGGCTATGACGGGAGCATCCTGAATGGCTGGCAGTCTGTCATCACTGACGGGCAACAGAACGATGTGTTCATCGAATTGGGCCTTGAGCAGTTGCGTCAGATGTTGGTCCAGGCCGGTATTGCCGGAACCTGCAATATAAACGGTTCGCACCGAGCCATCGCTGGCGATGGTATTGCTCGCGAACAGAATGGTACAGACGGTAAGGAGGATCCGTAGCGCGGACCTCAGTCTGCAAGACGCTGTCTCTGGAATGCTAATCCTTTTATGCATAGTGCCGGCGGCTCGTGCTATCCATGTCTGGCTTAAAACAATTAAAAACGGAGGCCTGCTTCAATATAGGCCAGGTTCGGGTCTTCGATATAGTTATCGTCGGACATCCAGGGATCGTGATTCAGGTAATGTTGAACTGTCAGAGCGATTTCGTAACTGATATTGCTCAGGTCGACCCGGCGCGCGAGCCGGAAATCCGCTCTTTCGAAGCGGGTATCCCTGATTTCATTGGTCCAGTAATAGGCAACTGAGGAGGTTAAATCAAACGGCCAGTCCTGGATCCAGGCAACACTTCCGGAGTTCCTGGCAGACAAACGACCCAACAGATCAACCGCCCGTTGCTGCTTGTCAGCCGGGAGGGCGTCAGGATCTCCGGTATATCGGCCATCCTGCTCAAGGTAACCCCAGGTAGTCCGAAGTACCGTTCCGGAGAAGTCGAGAGATGCCTCTATTTCTACCCCCTCCTGGTCAAGCGCAACGTTATTTGCGATGTACCATTCCTGAGCGTTGATCACCCCGCTGATCATGTCACGCAACTGATCATTGAAGTAACGAACTTCTACCGACAGCAAGGCGTTGTGGATGGGGTACTGCCCGAAATAGCTGATCTCACGTGAGGTGATCCACTCTTCGTCGAGGTGTTCGCCGTAGGTGGACGTGTCCTGGTCGATGATATCTTCAACGTAGATCGGAACGTTTTCCAATGCTTCGAAAGGGGGTTGAACGTTGTAGGGGCGATAGGCCCAGTCCGGATCCTGCTCGAACGCATCGGGTGTCCGCACTGCCCGGGAGAAAACGAAGCGCAGGGCATGGTTTTCATTAAGAATGAAGTTGGTTGCGGCCCGGGGGGAAAAATAGGTATCAGACGTGGTGGTCGTCTTTTCAAGGTTCCCGCCCAGGTTAAAGGTTACCCATGGCTGTGGTGAATACTCCAGATTGGCGAACAGTCGCGATTGATAGTTTGAGCCACTCCCGTTGAACAGAGTCTCTGAGCGATAGGCATTTTTCAGGTAGCCGAGTCCCGAAACGAGCTTCAGATCTTCGCTGAAGATGAGCGTATCCTGCAATTCGAATTCCTGCCGGGATTCCTCGGAATTCCTGTTAAGGTCCGCAATAAACGGCCCCTGATCCGTAGGGAAGGCCGGGAAACTGTCCGGTAGCAGGGCGTTGACGAATTCCGGTGGCGCTGTGACAGTCCAGTGCTGACGGCGTTCCTGGTTCTGATAGCTCGCCTGCAGGTGATAGAAGTGCCGTTCCGATGTGGCGCCATCAAAGCGGAGCTGCAGGTAGTAATCATTGATCAGAATATCCGGGGCGGTGGACGCATCCGGATCGGTCCAGGATGACGCATCCTCTTCGTTAACGCCTTCGAGCACGCCCGCTCGTATGTCCAGCGAATGTCGGCCATCGAGTTGCAGGGTGCTGTCGAAATTGAAATTGTTGACGTCGTCGCCGTCATGGGAGGGGCGGGCGCCGTTGTCCTGGGCATCAAACCCGTTCGATTTACGTTTTTCATAGGACAGCCGCCAACTGCCGTCTGCTGACGTATCACCGACAGACGTAAATGCCCGCAGATGCCCCAGCGCCCCGGCAGATGTATAGGCTTCAACCCCGGCAGTGTCCTGTGGCGAGAGGGTGATGATGTTGATCGTGCCAAGAAAGGCATTGATACCGTAGGCTGCGGAGTTGGGCCCTCGGCTGATTTCGATGCGCTCTATGTTATCCAGCGCAACGGGCATAGCAATCCAGTCGACATCGGCAAGGCTGATACGGTAGGCGGTGCGCCCATCAATCTGTACCTGCAGGCGCCGTTGTTCGTATTGAGACGTGCCGTGATAGCTGGCCACCGGGTTGGTGCTTCCATAGTGGCCTACTACCATCCCTGGAACGAGCCTGAAGGCCTCAACCAGGTTCATTACTCCCAGGCTTCTGAGCATATCGCCGGTGAGAATCGTCGTTGTGCCGGGCACTTTCAGTTTGGACTGGCGAAGGCGCGTTGTGGTCAACACTTCCGGCATTTCAAACTGTTCGCCGTCCATACTGAATGTTTCAGTGGAAACATCCGGATAATCCGATTGCCCATAGGACGACACCGGTATCGAAAACACCAGCGCCGCCGAAATAGGGAAGCGGATCAGGTCAGAAACGGACACCAGCCTCAACAAACATCTGATTCTGATCATCAATGCGGTTATCCGGGCTCATCCAAGGTTTGGGGTTAAGGTAGTGCTGGATGGTCAATGCCAGTACATAGCTATAATCGGACATATCTACCCGACGTGCCAATCGGAAATCCGCCCTTTCAAAGCGCGTGTCTCGCACTTCGTTGGTCCAGTAGTAGGCAGCAGAAGAGGTCAACTCAAGCGGCCAGTCCTGAATCCAGGCAACGCTGCCTGAATTGCGGGCAGAAAGGCGGCCCAGAAGATCCACGGCTCTACTTTGCTCGCGGGCGGGCAGCGACGGGTCGCCGATGTACCAGGCATCCTGTTCAAGATAACCATAGCTGACACGGAACTGGGTTCCGGAGAACTCAAGGGAGGTTTCGAGTTCTACGCCTTCCTGCTCCAGATTCACGTTGTTATCAATGTACCACTCTTCTTCATTGAGAACGCCACTGATCATGTCATGCATGTAATCGTTGAAATAGCGCACCTCCACCGACAACAGCGCCCTGTCCATATGAAATTGGCCGAAGTAGCTGATTTCACGAGAGGTGATCCATTCCTCTTCCAGATTCTGTCCGTAAGTCGACGTGGTCGGATCCAGCAGATCGCCGATGACGAAGCGATAGCCTTCGAGTGCTTCAAATGGTGCCTGTACATTGGATGGCAGGTATGACCAGTCCGGATCCTGCTCAAACGCATCAGGGGTTCTTACGGCCCTTGAAAATACGAATCGCAGTGCGTGGTTGTCATTGAAAATAAAGTTGGTCGCGGCCCTCGGTGAGAAGTAGGTTTCCCGAGTGGTGGTGGTGCGTTCCCAGTTGCCGCCGAGGTTGAACGTTACCCAGCGCAGAGGGCTATATTCAACATTGGCGAACAGCCGTGACTGGTAATTGTCGCCGCGACCATTAAAAAAGGTCTCGGAGACATAAGTATCCTTGCGGTAACCAAGGCCAGACACCAGTTTCAGGTTCTCGTTGAAGATGAGGGTGTCCTGGAGTTCGAATTCCTGCCGTGCTTCCTCGGCATCTTCGTTGAAATCGGCAATGAATGGGCCCTGGTCCGTTGGGAAGGGCGTGTTACCGGCTGGCAGCAGGGCATTGATGTCTTCAGCTGAGATTTCTGCCGTCCAACTCTGGCGCCGTTTCTGTTTCTGGTAGCTCGCTTGCAGATAATAAAAGTGGGAGTCCGAAGTGGATCCGTCAAAGCGAACCTGGAGGTAATAATCCCGCATAAAAATATCCGGGTCTGTGGTTGCTCCAAACTTCCCCGACTTTTCGCGGTCTTCTTCATTGACGCCGTCCAGGACACCCGCCCGGATATCAAAAGAATGCCGGTTATCTACCCGGAAAATACTGTCAAAGTTGAAGTTGTTGACATCATGGCCGTCATGGAAGGGAATTTCCTCGCCGCCATCGATCTGGGAATCGAAACCGTTGGACTTGCGCTTCTCATAGGACAACCGCCAGCTTTTATCTGCATCTGAAGTGCCGACAGATGTGAAGGTGCGAAGATGCCCCCTGGAGCCCGCTGCGGCATAGGCTTCTGCGCCAGCGGTATCCTGAGGCGAACGGGTGATAATATTGATACTGCCGAGGAAAGCGTTGATGCCGTAGGCCGCCGAGTTGGGCCCGCGGCTGATTTCAATGCGTTCGATGTTCTCCATGGCGACCGGCATGGCCAGCCACTCAACATCGGAAAGGCTTATACGGTATGCGGTGCGACCATCGATTTGTACCTGCAGGCGCCGCTGTTCGTACTGAGATGTGCCATGATAACTGGTAACCGGATTTGTACTGCCGTAGTGGCCTACCACCATACCGGGAACCAGTCGGGACGCCTCAACCAGATTCATGACGCCAAGGTTTCGTAGCATATCGCCGGTGAGAATGGTGGTGGTACCGGGAACACGGAGTTTCGACTGTCTCAGGCGGGTCGTGGTCAGTACCTCAGGCATCTCGAACTGTTCGCCGTCCAGGGAAAGAAGTTCGGATGAAAAGTCAGTGGATTCTGACTGACCATAGGTAAGTGTCGGTGCCAGTGAGGCCAGCGCTACAGCGATGGTGAGCGGTCGCAAATAGTCAGCGCGTGATGATGCACGTGTGATTCCGGTCGAAACTCTCATGGGGGTCGTTTTATAATCTGCCAAGCTATTTGAAGAATAACGTTATGTGTTTTTCTACCTACCTATCGTAGGGAACTACAGACCGTTTGTCTCTCTAAAATGTAATCATTCTGGTAGTGGGGAGTGACAGCTTAATGAATTGTTGGGAAACCCTGGGTATTGAACCGACCAGCGATCGTCGGCAAATCCAGCAGGCATACGAACAACAGCTAAAATTTGCGACAGGCGATGACGCGGATAAGCTTTTACAAGCCTATCGGGAAGCCACTGGAGAAGCGCCGGCGGCTGTGCCGGAGCGAACGACATCCGAACCAGGAGCATCCCGTCCTGCACCGACAGAATCGCGTGTTGCTGAACCCGGTGAGCCGCTTGGTGCAAACGAAGGTCAGGTTGTTCGGGAAGTTGTTATACAGGTAAAAGCTCTCCTGAATGATTCCCGTCGAAGTGCTGACGCCGGTATCTGGGAAGCAATTCTGTGTGAGCCGCCGGCCGATAAGCCGGCGATTCGCGGTGAGATCGCCCGGCTACTCGAGCCGCAGGTTCGTCCGATGGCTGAAAACGGAAGCCTGGCGGCACCGGTTGCCCAGTTCCTGGGGCAATGGTTTGACTGGCCGGGACTCGAGGCCCAGCCCGAGCCTGAACACTTCCGCAATTTCCCGGAACCTGAAGATGCCGCCCGGGCCGAGGACGAGCAGTCCCCGCAAATGGTGAACTTCTGGCCGGCGGTCATCGGCTGGATTGTCGCCCTAGCGGTTCTCGCCATGTTCTTCAGCGGAATGGGTGGAGGCTGAGTCACTTTTCAGCGATTCTTCCTCCTCGATCATGGCCTGGTATTTCCGGGCCAGAACCGCTCCGACAATGACCTGGATCTGGTTGTAGCACATGATCGGGAGTACGATCATGCCAAACCCAGGGTGGCCGGAGAACAGCACCTTGGCCATGGGGAGCCCCGAGGCCAGACTTTTCTTCGAGCCGCAAAAAACCACGGCTGCTTCATCTTTCAGGTCAAACCCGAAACGCCGGACCATAACCCGGGCCACCCACATAAACAGTGCGAGCAAGCCAAAGCACAGCAACACGGCGAAGACGATGGCCTGAACCGGAAGATTCTGCCACAGTCCGCTTGCGACCGAATGGGAGAACGCCGAGTAGACGATCAGCCAGATAACGCATTGATCGTAGCGGGCCATCAGTCGTTCATTTCTTGCCAGGAAACCTCCCAGCCAGGGGCGAAGTGCGTGGCCAACGGCAAACGGCAGGAGCAGTTGAAGAACGATATCTTTCAGAGCCTCCGCAACTGGAAACTCGCCTGTCCCCGAGGTGCTGACGACTAACAGCAGAAGGAAAGGCGTCAGCATCATGCCGAATACATTGGATGCCGCAGCGCTACAGATGGCTGCCGGGACGTTTCCCTTCGCCATGGCGGTATAGGCAATGGATGAGGACACGGCCGATGGCAATACCCCCAGATAGAGAAATCCCAGCCCGAGATCCTTCGGCATCCAGGACGGTACAATGTCAGAAAGTCCGTTAATCGGGAGCACCGCGAGCGGGAAAAATACGAAGGTGAGGGCAGTGATCAGAATGTGCAGGCGCCAATGGGTGGCACCAGCGACAATCTGCTCCCGGGACAAAGCCGCGCCGTGGAAAAAGAACAGCAGCGCAACCGCGACGGTTCCTGCGCTTGCCAGAAGATCCGCTGCCGCGCCCTTCACAGGAACGAATGACGCAAGAACAATGGCTCCCAGTAGTAGCAGAGTGAAGGTGTCAATCCGGAACTTCATGAAGAAGACTCGTCTCTTAATGCATTGAGGCTGGGCGTGAGCAGGGCGCAGGCCAGTTGCTCGGCCTTGGCGACATCGCGCCGGCGGATGGCCGCCAGCAGAAGTTCGTGGTCTTCCTGTGATGGTTCGGGCAAATCCGGCCGGGTTTCAGTCTGTTCAATGGTTTGGCTAACGGCATGGGAAAAGTAGTTATACAGTTCCGTCAGTGCGTCGTTGTGGGCTGCGCTAACAACCGCATGGTGAAATTGTTCGTCGCGATGTATCCGTTCTGGTAAGTCTCTGCCAGCGTTGGCCCGGGCGTCGAGCGCCTCAGACATAACCCGGACATCGTCATCGGTCCGCCGTGTGGCGGCCAGGCGGGCAGCCTGTACTTCAAGCATCAGGCGTACCTCAATCTGTTCCGCCAGACGCGTTCTGGAGATGCGGCGCAGGGTTTCACCGGCGTCCTGAGTGGCACGAACGTAGGTGCCATCACCTTGTCTGGTTTCCAGCATGCCCACGTGGACCAGAACCCGGACAGCCTCACGTACGGTATTCCTGCCAACACCCAGGGCATCGGCAAGTTCGGCTTCAACCGGCAATTTGGTGCCGACGCTCCATTGTTGGTTTTCGATGGCCTGGCGGAGGCTGTCGATGGCATTTTCGACCAGCGACCCTTTGCGAATCGGTTGAAGCATAAGATGATAATCCTTTGAGCATATAATCCAATCATCCTATGAATAACCGCGTGCTTCAACCCCTTCGGGTTGAATCAATGAGTTCAGGTGGGTTTTGCGGGATATATAAACTGATAGTCTGCCGTGTCTACGCGCCGGGTAGATGCTCTGTAGGTAAAGGTAAAACCGGGCCAGTTCACGGTATTCCGGCCATTCTTGTCTAGATACCAGGAGCTGCAGCCAGCTTCCCAGACACTGTTGTGTAGCCCGCCCTGAATGACGTCAGAGAAGCGATCCTGCCGATCCTGTCGCACATCCATGGCTGAGCCCGGATATTTACTCAGGGCCCTTAGGGCGTCGACGATGTAACTGAACTGGGATTCCAGCATATAGATAATCGAGTTGTGAGCGAGGTTGGTATTCGGACCATAAAGCATGAAGAGGTTCGGGAAGCCGCTGACGGAAATGCCCCGGAAGGCAGAGGCGCCATCTTTCCAGGCATCGTTAAGAGTCTGCCCGGCTCGGCCGGTGATACGGATAGGTGAGAGGAACTCCGTTGCTCTGAAACCTGTACCGAAAATAATGGCGTCTGCCAGGTAGTGCTGACCGTCGTTGGTCACGATGCCATCCTGATCGATGTGGTCGATGCTGTCTGTCACCAGGTTCAGGTTTGGACGGTTGATAGCGGGGTACCAATCGTTGGAAATCAGAATGCGTTTGCAGCCGATCTGGTAGTTCGGAATGATATTTTTCAGTTTTTCCGGATCGGAGATGTGTTTGCGGGCTTCTTTCTTTGCCTGGTACGCAAACAGTTCCAGCAATTTGTTGAAACGGGTGAAGGCAAGCGCACGGCTTTCATTTTTCCAGTAGATAAAGGCGCGATAGGCCCTGTCCCAAACAGGCACAGATTTGAACAGCGTTTGTTCCAGGGAAGTGAATGGTCGGTCTGGTTTGGGCAGAACCCAGGCGGCTGATCGCTGAAAAAGGCTCAGGGACTTTACCTGTCTGGCAATTTCAGGAACAAACTGAATCGCGCTGGCTCCGGTTCCGATCACGGCGACCCGTTTGTTGGACAGGTCATAATCGTGGTCCCAGCGCGCCGAATGAAACACGGTGCCTTCGAATTGATCCATCCCGGGAATGTCGGGGGTGGCTGGCTGGTTGAGCTGCCCGGTTGCAGTAATCAGTACGTTCGCATCCAGTGCGTCGCCGTTGGTCAGAGTAATTGCCCAGATGTTCCGGGCATCATTAAACCGGGCTTCCTGTACTTCTGCGCCCAGCCGGATATGTCTGGCGAGGTCGTATTTTTCGACGCAATGGTCCATATACCCGAGTATTTCGGATTGCGGGCCGAACTTGCGTGACCAATCGTGTTTCGGTTCGAAGGAGTAGGAATAGAGGTGCGACTGAACATCACAGGCTGCGCCGGGATAGGTGTTGTCCCGCCATGTGCCGCCAACCCGAGAAGCTTTTTCCAGAAGGGTAATGTTGGTGAAGCCGGCTTTTTTGAGCTGAATGGCCATTCCAAGGCCGCCAAAGCCAGTTCCGATAATGACGACCGACAGAGAGTGGTCGGTTGGGGTGTGGGTCATGCGCAGGATCCGTCAGTTATTGTTTTTTGAACGACGGATCCAACTATATTACAGGGTTTAGAAGCGAACCAGAGCTGAACCCCAGGTGAAGCCACCGCCAAAGGCTTCAAGCAGAATGACATCGTTGCGCTTGATACGCCCATCACGGACTGCAACATCCAGGGCGAGGGGGATAGACGCAGCGGAGGTATTACCGTGCTTATCGACAGTAACCACCACCTGGTCCATCGACATGTTGAGCTTCTTGGCGGTTGCGGAAATAATCCGCAAGTTAGCCTGGTGAGGCACCAGCCAATCGATGTCAGACTTCTGCATGTCGTTGGCGCTCAGCGTTTCGTCAACGATTTTGCCCAGGGTATTAACGGCCACCTTGAACACTTCGTTGCCTTTCATTTCTACAAAGGCCTTGCCGGCTTTTACCTGGTCGTAACCGTCTGCAATACCGCAAGGAACATGAAGCAGTTCTTCGTACCGGCCATCGGCATGGATGTGGGTCGAGAGGATTCCGGTCTCTTCGTTGGCTTCGAGAATAACCGCGCCAGCACCATCACCAAAGAGCACACAGGTGCCTCGGTCTTCCCAGTCAACGATGCGGGAAAAGACTTCAGCACCGATCACGAGCGCTTTTTTGCTGCTGCCGGTTTTAATGAACTTGTCGGCGGTAGCCAGAGCGTAGACGAAGCCGCTGCAAACAGCCTGGATATCAAACGCCGGGCAGCCCTGAATGCCAAGCCTGGCCTGAAGGATACAGGCAGAGCTTGGAAAAATTTTGTCAGGGGTGGACGTTGCAAACACAATCAGGTCAATGTCGTCGGCACGGCCGCCGGCCGCCTCGATAGCTCGCAGGGCGGCTTGCTCTGCCAGATCGACAGTGGTTTGTCCTTCCACGGCGATGTGCCGCTGTGCGATCCCGGTCCGCTCGCGAATCCACTGGTCTGAAGT
Organism: Marinobacter salinexigens; assembly: GCF_008370345.1. Taxonomy (GTDB): domain Bacteria; phylum Pseudomonadota; class Gammaproteobacteria; order Pseudomonadales; family Oleiphilaceae; genus Marinobacter; species Marinobacter salinexigens. Next base: position 355,858 of record NZ_VTUU01000004.1, read on the forward strand.
ATCGACCGTTTTTTCGAGGTCTTTGTTGGTAACGATGTTGTCCGGCAAATAGGAACCAGTGCCGGTAATTCGTGCAAAGGTCATTCGTGAGTGTCCCGAAGAATTGCTGTTATAAGATCCCACCATGCTATACCCAAGTATCCCTGTGCGTTATTAGCGATTTGTCAAAGACCCGCTGAAATTGGCACGCTCTACTATGATTGAAGTGGATGAAGATCCAATACATTGTGATCAACAGGAGAATACAAAAATGGGCATCTCGAACCACGCACTTCATAAGGAATTCCCCCAGTTCAGCGATTTGATCAGCGAGCTCAAGTCCACGGATTTCGCCTTCAGTGAAAAGTGCAAGGCCTACTCGGAGCTGGATCAGGAAATCGAAGGACTGGAAAAGAGGGATGCCCCGATCGGCGATGACAAGCTTCACCGCCTGAAACAGAAAAGGGCGCAACTCAAGGACGAGCTTTATCAGACTCTCACCGGGAACGGTGCTGGTAGCTGACATAAAGGCAATCCCGAATATTCTACGGGGCTCACATTTACCGCTGCTGACTCATGATTAAATGGCGTCGCTGTTACATTTCTTAACATCAACGCCATATCGGGGTAGCAATCATGAGGATTTTCCGGACAGGGAAAGTCGGAAGCACGGGCATCGCCCTTCTGTTTTTTTCCATCAGCCTGACCGCCTGCATGCCGGGAACCATCGAAACAGCGGTGGGTACCGGCATCATCCTTGAGCAGGAAAGCAAATACGACCACCAGCACAAGGTTGAGCGGGCGGTGGACCTGTATATCGCAGATCACGCTGATTCGCCCTGCACCAGTGGTGAAGATCGGGTTCTCGATTCCGCCGTGGAAATTATCAAGGATTATCGACTCAGTGGTTTTGATGAGGTGATGGAGCGGCTTGAAGCGATCTATCGGGATGAGACGCAAGCGGACTCCGTGCGCGCTGCAGCCCTCTATAACATGGCTGTTTTGCACTCACGGAATGAACCACCCAACAAGGCTCGCGCCCGCGAATATTTCAAGCGCTTATACATTGAGTTTCCTGACCACTATCGGTGCATTTTCGAGGAGTCCGAGTGGCGGGATTCAATGATCAGAAAGCAGTTGCTACTGCCGGGAGAAACGGTTGAATCGTTTCTCGAGGACGCCGAGCAGGATATAGGTCGCCGCCAGGCGCCGAAAGAATAAAGGCAACGGAGAATCAGGCAAGAATTCGATTCGATTGTTCAATTGCCTGAATGTCCAAATAACGCAGAATTACGTGGGAGAGTGTCTACACTATCTAACAAACTCTGAGCGGGAGACAGCGCATGGTGACCCTTACCATCAATGGAAAAGAGCACGAACTCGATGTGCCTGGCGATATGCCTTTACTGTGGGCTCTGAGAGATGTGGTCAAACTGACCGGGACCAAATTTGGCTGTGGTATGTCTTTGTGCGGAGCGTGTACGGTTCACGTGGATGGTATGGCAACACGTTCATGCATCACGCCGGTTTCCATTCTTGAAGGCAAATCAATCACCACCATTGAAGCTATCGGCAACGAACCCGAGGGCGCAGAGCTTCAGAAGGCATGGCTCGATCTTGGTGTGGCGCAGTGTGGTTACTGTCAGGGTGGGCAGATCATGAATGCTGCTGGTCTCCTCAAGCAGAACGCCAATCCCAGCGATGAAGATATCGATAACGCCATGAGCGGTAACCTCTGCCGCTGCGGAACTTACACGCGGATTCGACAGGCCATTCATCGCGCGGCGGATGCCGTGGAGGTGAAGGTATGAGTCGCTCACACGATAATGTCGTTCTTGCCAATGTTAGCCGCCGTGGATTTCTGAAAGGTATCGCCGCCGCCAGTGCACTGGTTATTGCCGCCAAGTGGGATGTTGCCTTTGCGCAGCAGGAACAGAAGTTTGGCGCGGAGGCGATGCCCGGTGGCTGGGTGGACGATCCTAATGTTTTCATTAGCATCGATGAAGACGGTACCGTGACCATTATCAACAACCGCTCGGAAATGGGGCAGGGTATTCGTACCAGCCTTGCGATGGTTGCTGCGGACGAACTGGGGGCAGACTGGGAGAACGTTCGCGTTGAACAGGCTCCGGGAGACCAGGAAAAATACGGTAACCAGAATACCGATGGTTCCCGAAGTATGCGCCACTGGTTTGATCCGATCCGTCGCGCTGCGGCGTCGGCCAGAACCATGCTTGAGCAGGCGGCGTCGCAGCAGTGGGACGTGCCAGTGAATGAGTGCAAAGCCGGTGTCGGTGTGATCGTGCATGAGCCAACCGGCCGGGAGATCGGTTTTGGCAACCTGGCGGCAACTGCACGGGAATTGCCTGTACCTGATCGCTCAGCCCTTCGCCTTAAATCCCGCGATGAATGGCGCTACATCGGTCAACTTACCGGGCCCCATGGAAATCTGAAGGGAGACCAGATCCAGCGGCCGTTTGCTATTGATGGTCAGGATATTGTTACCGGTAAGGCGATCTACGGGGCGGATGTCAGTTTTGATGACATGCTCTATGCAGTGATTGCTCGCCCGCCCGTGTACGGCGCGAAAGTTGCGAGTGTTGATGCCTCCGAAGCGATGAAAGTGCCAGGGGTGATCGAAGTAAGAGAAATGGACGGTGCCGGCCAGCCGGCGGCGTTTAATCCACTTGGTGGTGTTGCCGTGGTTGCTGAGAATACCTGGGCAGCAATTCAGGGACGCAGTGCCCTGAAGATCGAGTGGGACAATGGCCCGGCAGGCGATAACGCGAGTTACGACACTTCGGTGTTCACCGAAGAGCTGATGGCGCGTGCGGAATCCGCGGGCAAGGTCATTCGTTCTGAAGGCGATATTGAAGCCTCTCTGGCCGCCGCAGAACAAAAAGTCCAGGCCACGTATTATATGCCCCATATGGCCCAGTCACCCATGGAACCACCGGTCGCCATTGCCCGGGTATCTGACGGCCGCGCCGAGATCTGGGCACCGGTCCAGAATCCGCAGGCAGCGGTTGATGGTGTTACTCAGAGGCTTGGTCTTGAGCCGGGTGCAGTGACGGTAAACATCACGCTACTGGGCGGCGGTTTCGGACGAAAATCGAAGCCGGATTATATATTCGAAGCTGCGGACCTCGCTAACGCGTTCCCTGGCAGAGCGGTTCGTGTCCAGTGGACGAGGGAAGACGATCTTCATCACGCTTACTTCCACGCCTTGTCTGTAGATCGTCTTGAGGCGGGTCTGGACGCCAGTGGCAAAACCCTCGGCTGGCGGCACAGAACCTTGTCACCCAGCATAAGCTCATTGTTCACGGAAGATCCGGAGCACAAGGGAGCTTTTGAGCTTGGCATGGGATTCAACACGATGCCATTTAACATCCCGTCGCTACAGCTGGAAAATCCGCCTGCCTCAGCCCATGTCCGTATTGGCTGGTTCCGGTCGGTGTATAACCTTCCGCACGCGTTTGCCATCCAGAGCTTTGTCTCCGAAGTTGCGGCTGCCTCCGGTAAGGATCACCGAGACTACCTGTTGGAGCTATTGGGCCCGGCACGGAAGATCGATCCGAAATCGGTGGGGGAACAGTGGAACTACGGCGAAAACCCTGAACTTTACCCGATTGATGTCGGTCGGTTCCGCGGAGTGGTGGAAAAGGCAACGGCAGAAGCCGGATGGGGTAAAAAGCTCCCGGATGGACGCGGGTTGGGTCTTGCTGTCCACCAGAGTTTTGCTTCCTACGCGGCTGTCGTGTTTGACGTTGAAGTCAAAGACGGTGGTGAGTTGATTATTCATAGCGCAGATATTGCGTTCGATTGTGGCCCGCAGGTCAACCCGGAACGTATCCGGTCGCAGATGGAAGGCGCCTGCGTCATGGGCATAGGCATTGCGCTTCAGAGCGAAATCACCATGAAAGAGGGGCGTGTCCAGCAGGATAACTTCCACCAGTATGAATTCGCCCGTATGCCCAGCTCACCCCGCAAGATCAGGGTACATCTGATCAACGACAACCCGGATATTGCGCCGGGCGGTGTGGGTGAGCCGGGGCTGCCCCCGGTTGCCCCTGCGTTGTGTAATGCCATTTATGCTGCAACGGGAAAACGCATTCGGCGTTTGCCGGTCGCGGATCAGCTCAGCTGAGTGCTGCAGGTAATTCAATGAATCGCTGAACGCAGGGGTTTGGATTGTGCTCATTCCAGTAAAGCCCCTGCTCAATCACCGGAGAATCTTTCAGGGAAAGAAAGGCGGCTCCCTCAAGCCTTAACTTGCGCATGGAGTCCGGTACCAGCGCAACCCCCAGCCCGTTGGCAACCAGATTGACGATGGTTTGCTGGAGCTGGGTTTCTACCTTGATTGCGGGTTTGAAACCGTAGCTCTCACAGCAGTTGGTAACCGCTTCATGCAGAGCGGGTGCGGTGGTTTTGGGGAAGGTGATAAACGCGTCCTGAGCGAGGTCTCCCGCAGACACAGAAGTTTGGCTGGATAACCGGTGGCTGGCGGGCAGCACCGCGCAAAGGGGTTCCCGGAACACGGGTTTATACTGAAGGGTGTGGTCAAAGCGGAAAGGAAAGCTCAGTCCCACATCCGCCAATCCCTGTATGAGGGAGTCATGCAGATCCCGGGGCAGGGTTTCACTCAGGGATAGTGAAACGTCTGGATACTCAGCAGAAAACCGGGCAACCATGTCTGGTAACACGTTCCACGCCGCATACATCGTAAATGCCAGGGTCAGCTTTCCCCTCCCGCCGTAGGCTGCGAGCCTGGCGGATTCGACTGCAAAATCCAGATCGCCAATCAATCGACTGATATCCTGTCGAAACTGCTCGCCCGCCGGTGTCAGCACAACGGACCGGGAATGACGCCAGAATAATGGCGTTCCGATGCTTTCTTCCAGCGTTGCAATCTGGCGGCTTAGCGGCGGCTGGGTAATGTTCAGGCGCTGGGCCGCGCGACTGAAATTGAGCGTTTCAGCCAGAACAAGGAAGCTGCGTAGGTGTTTTAGATCCATAATCTATGCATTATAGGTATCAATTGGGTCGTTATATAGCATTAGACTGCATTGGTCATCAAGGCTTAGGCTAGGGGCCGTTTTAACACCGGGAAGAGTGTATCGATGTCCAACGTTGTCAATGTGTTGCTGCCTATTTTTGGATTGATCCTGGCGGGGTTCGTGTGCAGGCGAACCGGCTGTCTGGGGGAGTACGCCGCCACTGAACTGAACCGCTTTGTTGTCTGGCTCTGCCTGCCCGCGTTGTTATTCACCGCAACCGCTACAGCGTCATTGGAGGAAATCTGGCATCCGGGATTTGTGGCGGTTGTCACCATCGGTACCTTGGTCGTCTTCGCCATAACCCTTGTGGTACGTTGGATGGGTAAGCGCTCTCTGTCTGATGCCAGTATCGATGCGCTCAGTGCTTCTTATGCAAACACCGGCTACATCGGTATTCCTCTCTGCATACTCGTTTTGGGAGATGAAGGCCTGACACCGGCTCTGATCGCCACATTGATTGTGGTCTGCGTGTTGTTTTCAATTGCCATCGTGTTTGTGGAAGTGGGCCTTCAGAACGAAGGTTCTGCATCGAAGGCTTTCCGCAAGGTTGTCATGTCACTCGCGAAAAACCCCTTGGTGGTATCACCGGTTCTGGGTGGGCTCTGGGCGGTATCGGGATTAGAGATTCCCACTTCGGCTGGCCGGTTCCTCGACATGCTGGGAGCCGCGACCACACCTTGTGCATTGATTTCACTGGGTGCATTTCTTGCCAAGAAAGAGAAGGCAAAAGAGGGTGGGGCTGTTAGCCTGGTGGGCATTAAACTGGTCATTCACCCCTTGGTTGTCTGGGGGCTGGCAAGCTACGTTTTCATGCTCCCGCCCTTGTGGGCGAAGGCTGCACTGCTCTTGTGCGCGCTGCCAACCGGAACAGGACCGTTCATGCTATCTGAGTTCTATGGGCGGGAGGCCTCGGTGGTGGCGCGGTCTATCTTGTGGTCTACGGTAGGGTCAATCGTGACGCTATCCATCGTCCTGCTCTGGATCTGACGATGCAATGGGGAGGCCGGCAACTGACTGGCCTCCGCGCTGACACTTCAGGCTTGCTGCTCTCCCAGTTGACGTAAGACCTCCTCAAGGCTCTTCTTCGCACATACCGTATCCTTGATGTGATCAATGAGGTTGCTTGCGGAACTTCGGATCAGCTTTTCCATGCCTTCATCCTGGCAGTTGCCCTCTGAATCAAACAGCTGTTGAACCTTGGCGACTGATACGACCGCCGGCAGCGGAAGGGCGCCGACGTGTGCACAGATGGCTCTGAGCTGCTCAGTGGATTTGATGGCACCGATCACGCCAGCGGCCACACCAAGCAGGGATACAGGTTTGTTTGCCAGCAGGCTCGGGAAACCAAGGTTGTCGATAGCGAGCTTCATCGGGCTGCTGATACCGCCATGGTACTCTGGTGAAGCCAACAGGATGCCCGTAGCGCCCTTGACGGAGTTCTGAAATGCTTCGATGGCTTCCGGGTTCCGGGCTGGCAGGCCGGGCAGGGGTAAATCCAGGTTATCCAGGTACAACGGTGTCACTTCCACGTCAGGGTATGTGCCCAGCTCATCGAGCGCGAGGTCAAGAACCATTGAAGTATAGTTTCCGGGGCGGACACTGCCGCAGATGGTTGCGATCTTGATAGCCATGCTGGCGTACTCCTTCGCGTTTGGATGGGAGATGGCTTGAACGAACCGCTAATGCGGCGGCACACAGGTAAGATTAGTTGAGGCAGGAGAGCTGCTCAAGCCAGCCAGGCATGACCGATGATACGAACCACAATGCCTATGCCTGCGCCCAGCACTGCGGGCTTCCAGACTTTCGCCACGCGTGGGCCCGCAGATATCAGGATCGCTACGCCGACAATGTCCCACGAATGAACCAGCCAGCCTGCGGTTGCATTAATAAAGGCACTATCGATTGCACCGTTGTTCTTGAGCTCAACGAGCACACCGAGGGTAGCTGTGCCCCCGCCAAGGATTTTAGTTACCGAGGGCACGACCAGAATGGGATCGATACCAACCAGTTGCAGCAATGGCAAAAGCGCGGTTTCCAAAAGGTCAAAACCTCCCGCAGCCTTGATACCGTTGACAACCACCAGAGACAGCGCCACCAAGGGGATGGCTCCAATCGCTATGCGCACGGCTTCGTTGCCGGCATGATTGATCACCGCGAGCACGCCCTTCGGATCCTCCATTGTGGGATGGGCCAGCCGCTCGTCCAGAGTCTGTTCGTCAGATGATAAATTACGACCCAGCAGGTAATAGGTGCTAATAGAGGCGATAATCCCACCCAGAATAGACAGGGCGAAGAATTGACCAAGATGCAGCCCCATGGGGGCAAGGGGGAACGCCACATTAGCCTGGCCCATGGCCAGCACCATCGCGAGGGTTGCAGCCAGGTGACGTTCCGACGCGCCTCTGCGCTCCATCGTGGTTAGCGTGGCCAGCGGTGCAGCAAAGCTTACGAAATTAACCTGAAGCATGGCAAAAACGCTCAACCCGGTCAGTCCCGCTGGCCGCAGGATGGGTGCAACTTTGGCAACTACCCAATCCATGATGCCCGCTGCCTCCAACAACCTCATCACACACAGCATGATCACCATGATCGGCAGCAGAATAAACAGTGCAAGTTCGACGGCAGACCTGCCGGAAGCCATGATGACGTTGATGATGTCCAAAAGGGATCAGGCCTTTGAGGTAATATGGGTAGGAAGCTCGCTATTATAACGGATTTACTCTGCTCCCAGATACCCAACGAAGACCCCATACGGCCAGGGATGTTGCCAGCAATAGCAGTGCGCTAACTCCAAAAGCAAGTTCATATCCGTAGTGGTCGAACATAATTCCCCCGACGGTAGAACCGAGCCCAATGGCGAGTTGCACGAACGCCACCATCAATCCGCCACCTGCTTCCGGGTCGTGGTTCATCGCCTCTGCAACCCAGGCCCACCATCCGACCGGGGCAGCTGTCGCAATGAATCCCCAGAATCCGAGGAGAACGATGACCGTTGTCAGACTTCCGCCAAACTCAATCAATAACACTGCGATTGCCGCCAGCACGGCTGGCATGAAACTCAGAGTCAGATACAAGCCCGCTTTCAGGAACCGGTTGATGATCGTGGTGCCGATAAATCCGGCTACGCCCATGAGTAATAGAATGGAAGACAGGGTTTGAGCATCTATACCCGCAGCCGTTTCAAGATACGGGCGGATGTAGGTGAACAATGAAAATTGTCCGGCAAAAAACAGAGAAGCTGCGATAAAGCCCAGTAATATTTTTAACTGCTTAAGATGCCCGAAGATATCCGCCAATTTCTTCTGAGTTTGGTTTCCTTCCATTGACGGGAGCGAAATCCATTGCCACGCGAAAGCCAGCAGTGTGACAGGCACCAGGAAGAGAAAGGCTCCTCGCCACCCAATAAGTGAGCCCAGATAGCTCCCGAGTGGAGCCGCAATAACCATTGCCAGCGCATTGCCAGCGTTAAAAATAGCCAATGCTTTTGCTACCTGATCCGCGGGAACCAGACGAACGGCTGCTGCAGCCGAAAGTGACCAGAAGCCACCGAGGGCGACCCCCACCAGAATCCTTCCGGTCATGTACACGCTATAACTGTGAGCAAAGCCGACGGTCAGGGCAGACACTACCATTAAACCGGTCAGTCCAAGCAGTAACATTCGACGGTCCAGATTTCCGGCCAGTGACGAGATAGTCAGCGCCGTTATAAGCGCAAAGAAACCTGAAATCGATATTCCCTGGCCGATAGCACCTTCACTGACGTGGAGGTCTTCTGCCATCAATGTAAGCAGGCTGACTGGTAGAAATTCGGAAGCGACCATAGCAAAGGCGCAGAGCGACATGGCAAGGACCGCACTCCATTGAGCCGTCGGTGCTGTCTGATCCTGGTGTGAAATGGCAGCGCCCGAAGGTGTTTCGCAGGACTGATTCATTGTGTGTTTCCGGATTAAGAAAGGCGTAACCTGATTCCCGTGGGCAGGCGAGAGCGTCAACAAGGATAGGTTTTTTTGCGCAGCCATCAACGACCCAGGGCTGATTGCACCTATAAATCCTGTGCATGAATCATTAGTGATTTCGGGAGTTATACTGAGCAGAATAGAGAAACCATATTGTTGAGTAATCGGTCATGAGAGAGGAACTGGGAGATCTTGCTGTATTCCTGGCGGTTGCAGAAGAAAGCAGCTTTACCCGGGCTTCAGTGAGACTTGGTTTGTCGCAGCCGGCGGTCAGTCACTCGGTAAGACGGCTTGAGGAGTCAGTCGGGCTCAAGCTTCTGAACAGGACGTCTCGAAAGGTCTCGACAACGGAGGCGGGGGAAAAACTGCTCGACACTCTGCGTCCGAGCTTTTCGCAGATCAATGCCCGGATCGAAGAAATTCGTATGCTGGGAGATGCCCCTCGCGGGTTAGTGCGGTTGACGGCGAGCAAAACGGCCGCCCGTACGATTCTATGGCCAAAAGTGTCCCAGATCCTGAAAGACTACCCTGAAGTCCAGATAGAAATAAATCTTGAGAGCCGACTATCGGATATTACCGAAGACAGGTTTGATGCTGCGGTGCGACTGCGGGAATTTGTTAGTCCGGACATGATCGCTGTCAGGATAGGTCCTCAAATCAGAATGGTTGCGGTAGCGTCTCCGGACTATTTCAGGACACACGGGGTACCGGAACATCCAGAAGATCTTGATAGCCATGCCTGCCTGGCAATGCGCTTCAGCCCAACTGCACCTCCCTATGACTGGGAATTCGAGAAAGGTGGTGAAGTCATTGTGAAGAAGGTTCACGGGTCATTGATATGCAGTGACAGCGATATGTGCATTGAGGCAGCGAGAGAAGGTCATGGGATTGTGTTTGTTACAGAGCCGGAAGTACTTGCTGATATTCAGGAAGGCAAGCTTCGACGTGTGCTGGCGGACTGGTGCCCGCCATTTGACGGATTCCACCTCTGTTATTCCGGACGCCGCCAGATGAGCTCTGCCTTCCGGTTAGTTGTCGATCGGTTGCGGTACAGAGATTAATGTGGCGCGCATCCTCTACGCCTTCGTCGCCAGAGTTTTCCGAGTTGCTTCCCTGCATGCTATCTTCGATGGTTAGGTGATCTTGAGAACTTCCCGTTAATCGAGACTGGCGAGCAGACATTATGAACGTAATCATCATTGGCGCAGGGATCATGGGGACGACTTTTGCCACGTTGGCAAAGGAATTGGCTCCCGGGCTTGATGTCACCATTCTTGAAAGGCTGCAGGGCCCTGGTGAAGGCAATTCCTGGGTCTTCAACAATGCCGGTACAGGGCATGAAGCGAACTGTGAGCTGAACTACACCCCGGTGGATGAAGAGGTCATCGCCGTAGAAAAGGCACTGAAGATCCATGCACAGTTTAACATCGCGAAGCAGTTCTGGGCCTATCTGGTAAAGCGCGGTGCCATCAGCGATCCAAAAACGTTCATCAACCGGACAAAGCACTGCACCATCGTTGCGGAATCGGCCATTGACGAACTGCGGCTGAGGTTCAGGGAAATGTCTGCCCATCACTTCTTCGAGCAGATGCGCTTCTCAGAAGATTCTGAGGAAATAAAGAGCTGGATTCCCTACCTGATGGAGGGCCGGTCTCCGACGGAAAAGATGGCCGCGACGGTGATCGAAACCGGTACAGATGTGAACTTCGGCTCGTTGACCCAGCAGATGGCGAAGTACGCGGTTCAGGATCTTGGGGTGAAGATTGAGTACGGCACGCATGTTAAGCGGGTGCATCGTAGCCCATCGGGTAGCTGGCTCGTGGAAACAATGCGCAACGGTGCAGAAAGCCAGTACCGGGCAGACGTTCTGTTTGTCGGCGCCGGAGGGGGAGCTTTCCCGATCCTGAAGAAGAGCCATCTGCCATTCGCCAAGCGCTTTACGGGCTTTCCGGTGGGAGGCCGATTCCTGCAGGCGCCTGTTACTGAGGAGCAGGCTGATAGGTATCGGGCCAAAACCTATGGTAAGGCCGCTGTTGGGGCACCGCCGATGTCCGTACCGCACCTGGACCTGAGAGTTGCGGACGGTCAGCACTACCTGCTGTTCGGCCCATTTGCTTCGTTCAAACCGGTGCTCGAAAAAGGGCGAGGCCTCATCGACTATCTGCGGGCGATGCGGCTGCATGACATTCCGGGCTTGCTGAACGTCGCGCTGGAGCATTTCCCACTGGTGAAGTACCTGGTGTCGGAGACATTCAAGGGCGAGAAAAGCATGTTTGAAGAACTCGAACACTTCGCGCCGGGCATGAGCAAAATATTCGATTGGAAGCCGATCGAGGCTGGGCAGCGGGTCCAGATTATCAAAGACGGTGACCTCCAGATGGGCACCGAGATCCTGGTCTCCAGCGACAAAACGTACGGGACTCTGCTGGGCGCATCACCCGGAGCTTCGGTATCACCAGAGGTGATGCTGCGGGCTCTTGAACAGCTCCTGCCAGCAATATTTACAAAAGACGAAGCGCGGGAAAAATTGAGAGAGATCTTCCCGGAAGACAACCTTGAAACACTGGCTACAGATCCAGACCGCTACCGGGAAATTCGTGATGCGGTTAATCAGCGTTTGGGGATTGCCTGAGCCGCAGTCAAAGCGGTCCGACAACCCCCCAGAGCTGTACCGGCGAGGTTTTAGCCGTGTCCATCGAAGGCGCATTGTTCAACGGCCGGATGGTTGCCACATGCCATGTCCTCGTCGCTTACGCCATCGGCTTGTGCAAGGACAGAAACAGAGAGGATTGAGAAGGCGAGAAAGAATTTTTTCAGAGTGTTCATAGTGTGATTCCACTTTCTAAACGGGTTATCGGAACAACGTCACCTTAATCGGCTTGATTAAAATTCTGACCGATCACCATCCTGAAAAATAATTGCTTTGCGGTATACCATTCATCACGCCCAGTGATATTTATGATTGAATCAGTTCGTGCCTGCGAGCAGTTCGCCCTGTACCTTTTTGTGTTTCTGGAACGCCAATACCAGAATCAGCCCCAAAGCGGAGGTAGCTGCGCCGGCAACGGCCACACTGGGCAGGCCTAGCCCCAGGTGGATGACGAGACCGCCGAGCGCGGCACCGATGGCATTTCCCAGGTTAAAGGCGCCTATGTTCATTGCAGAAGCCAGATTGGGGGCGTCACTCGCTTCAGAGACAACCAGCGCCTGAAGCGGTGGCACGACCGCAAAACTGGTTATCCCCCACAGGAAAATCAGCGGCGGCACGAGCAGCGTGCTTTGCATAGTGATCGCGAATACGGTAAGTAAAATGGCTGTGCCGGCCATTGATACGACAAGTGTCCCGGTAAGGTTCCGATCGGCAAATCGCCCCGCAAGGGCGTTGCCAACTGCCAGGCCAAATCCATAAATGATCAACATGGATGTAACGAACAGAGTTCCTGCCCGGGCTTCATCCTGCAGGATCGGGGCGATGTAGCTGAACACGGTAAACATTGAGCTGCTGCCCACCACGGTGAGCAGTAGCGCGAACAGAACGGAACGCTTTCCCAGCACCCTGATTTCACTGGCAGCGGAGGTTTGACCGTCCACCCTGAGCCTCGGTAGTGATGCCCGAAGTGCAATCAGTGTCACCAAACCGAGAGCCGCCATTCCGTAAAACGCGGTACGCCAGCCGATGCTTTCGCCAACATAAGTTGCCAACGGTACCCCTCCAATGTTGGCTATGGTCAGGCCGGAGAAAACAATGGCTACAGCACTCGCCCTTTTATCGGGCGCCACAAGTTGTGTTGCGACAACGGCGCCTACTCCGAAAAAGGCGCCGTGGTTGAACGATGTGATGATTCGGCCAATGAGCAGGGTGGTGTAGCTGTCTGCCAGCGCCGAGATCAGGTTTCCGACGGTAAAAATACTCATGGCCAACAATAGCAGGCTACGGCGTGACATATTGGAGAAGCCCAGGGTCATGATCGGTGCACCAACGACAACCCCAAAGGCATAGGCGCTGATCAACATCCCGGCAGTCGGGATGCTGACTTCGAGATCGCTGGCGATTACTGACAACATGCCCATCGGAGAAAATTCGGTTACCCCTATACCGAAGGCGCCTAATGCCAGCGCCATAAGAGGGAAGTTAAATTTCATTGCTGAGTGCCTCCTTAATCTTTTCAGTGGCGGAATATAAATCACGCCTGACAGTAGATAAATGGGGTTTCCGGTCATCCAGCTGTTCATTTGATTCACAAGTACCGGGAATTTAAAATAGTGAGCGATTTATATCGCGGGGATGGCAATGGAAAATCGAAGGGTGGATCGCACAGCCGAGATGGAGACCTTTTTGGCTGTTGCTTGCGCTGGTTCCTTCAGCGCTGCGGCAAGGGAGCTTGGATTAACTCCGTCGGCTGTCAGCCGGCTGGTTACACGGATAGAACAGCGGCTGGGCGTTCGGTTAGTGGTTCGGACCACCCGTAGCCTCAGGCTGACAAGGGAAGGAGATGACTACGCACTTGCAGCGCGTCGGGTTCTGACGGAACTGGAGCAAGCAGAATCAGCGATTGCAGACAGGGGGAGCCCAAGGGGGCTGGTAAGGGTCAGTGCGTCTCTGGCACATGGCCGTCTCTCTATCATGCCACTTATCCCCGAATTTCTCGCACGATACCCTGAGATCACTGTTGATATCCACCTGAGTGATGAGATCTCTGATGTGGAGGGCGGGCAAATCGACGTGGCTATCCGCTTTGGCCCGTTGCCTGATAGCTTACTCAGTGCCCGCCCTCTTGGAGAAACAGGCCGTTCAATCGTTGCTGCACCGGAGTATCTGCAAAAGCACGGCTATCCCGGTGTCCCGGCTGATCTGGGGCGCCATAATTGCCTCGACTTCAGTTTTAAACGGATCGAACCAGGCTGGCCATTTAAAGTACACGGTAAAGAAATCATGTTACCGGTAGACGGCAATGCACAAGCCAACAACGGCGAAACCCTGGTGCAGTTGGCGTTGCAGGGTGTGGGTATTACACGGCTTGGAGACTTTCATATCAGACCGGAGTTGGAGTCCGGGCGGCTGGTTCGCGTCCTTGAGGAATTCAACCCCGGCGATACTGAAGCCATTAATGCGGTATTTATCGGGGGCAAGACCATGCCAGCCCGGGTGAGGGTATTTATCGACTACCTCGTCGAAAAAATGCAGTGACATACCGTGTGAGGAAAAAAACACCATCCGTGGTGTACAGACGCAATCAACGCTTGCAGAGCTTACCGAAAGTCAGCACGCCTGGGACTTTCCCAGAACGGATGTCTCGGTGAGAATCTGGATTTATCTTCGCACTTGAATACATCAATAAATAATTTGAAGTTTATATATGAATCATCATGAAAAGTGATGAAAGGGAGGGGTTTGAAACAGATCCAAAGATAAAATGTTCGAATAGTAGCCGTATAACTACTTATGTATCACTTACGGTGATATTAAGAATGCGGAGCTTTGATTAGTCTTAACACGTTATGAACTGAAGAATATTGGCCAACTGGTTTCCGACACCTATTTTCGGAGTTGGCTATGCAACATCGATTTCTTCCCTTTGTATTCATCGCAGCTGTGTTTTCGCCCCTGGCATTGGCAGGGTCCGGCGACACGGTGATTGCCATTTCCACAGACAACGATCTGTTTTCTCCAACACAAACCGACCGGGATTACACGGCCGGCGTTGCGGCCACCTATTCCTCCAATTCGAGGCAGTTCCTGGATAACCCGGTTTCCCAACTCAGTCAGAGTGTCGACCGGTTCCTACTGCCGGGATTCAGCGAGAGCATGGGGGAGCCTGGGAGCGGGGCGCTGGAATTTGGTGTCTATGGTTTTACGCCGGAGGACATCAAAGATAAAGCGATCAATCGGGAAGATCGGCCCTACAGCAGCCTTGTTTATTTGTCCTCAAGCCAGAGCTACACGAGTCTGAGCCGTGACTCGGGATGGACAACCTCCCTTACATTGGGGGTATTGGGGTTGGATGTTTTCAAGGCTGGCCAGAATGCTATTCACAAAGTGGTGAACAGTGATCGCGCAGAAGGGTGGGGGCACCAGATATCGAACGGCGGTGAACCCACATTCCGCTATTCTGCCGCCTACCATCAATACCTGGATAGCAACCAGCCGGACCAAAAACTCAAGGTGACCTATTTCGGCTCGGCAGGCTACCTGACCGAGGTGGGTGCTGCCCTGGTATTTCGTGACGGGCTGATATCGTCACCGGACAACCGGTTCAACCCCGAGTTGATGGCATACGGTGAAAGAGCCCCAGGCGTCTCTGCATCCGGCGGGCGGGAAAATTACTTTTGGGGTGGCGTGTCTGTTAAAGCGCGAGTGTATAACGCATTCCTGCAAGGCCAGTTTCGGCATTCTGATCATGAGCTTGGTTCGGCCGACCTGAACGTACTTCTGGCGGAAGTCTGGGCTGGCTACACACACAGTTTTTTGGGTGGGACCGAGTTGAGCTATGTGCTGCGCGTACAGAGTTCCGAGATCAAGGACGGAAAGGGAGACCGCACATTGGCGTGGGGCGGCATCGTCTTCAGCAAACGCCTTTGAGCTTGCAGAATCGTCAATACATCATTGAGGAAAATACGAGTTATATGATCCGGCAATTGGAGTTTGTTGGCAGCAGAGCACATGGTGTTTATTGAAACATTGAAACCGTGAGGTCCTATTATGAGTAATATCATCCATGTAACCGATGCAAATTTTGAGGAAGCTGTAAGGAACAGTGATCGTACTGTACTGGTTGATTTCTGGGCGCCCTGGTGCGGCCCATGTAAAACCGTTGCTCCCTTGCTTGAAGTTCTGGCTGACGAGTTCGCTGACGAGATAACGATCGCCAAAGTCAACGTAGATGAAAGCCCGGAGGTGACGGCCAGGATGGGTATCCGTAGTATTCCCACATTGGCACTGTTCAAAGAGGGCGGCGTTGTCGCCCAGCAAACGGGAGCTGGTAGTCTTAACCAGCTTCGAACCTTTGTGAAAGGGCACCAATAAGGTTCCACCTGGCGAGCCTCCACACATTGGGGGCTCGACTCTACCGCCGGGAAATACTGAATGAAAACTCAGGAACTGCATTTACTTTATGTGTTCGACGCCATCATGACAGAGCGGTCTGTAACCCGCGCTGCCAATCGACTGGCCATGACTCAGCCCGCAGTATCCAACGCCATTTCAAGAATGCGCCATATCTGGAACGACCCTCTCTTTGTCCGAAAAGGGCGCAACATAGAGCCAACATCCTACGCACTCAGCCTGTGGGACCAGGTGAGGGATCACATGTACGCACTGACCAATGCGGTGAGCGCTACTCAGTTTGATCCAGCCAACTCCAAGCGGACGTTCAGGATAGCGGTGACCGATGTCATCGTTGAAATGGTCTGGCGCCAGTTGATCCAATTGCTTGAGCGCGAGGCGCCTGGTGTCGATATCCATGCCGTGCCTTATACACCAGAAGGGAGTCACAGTGACCTGAGAGAGGCCCACGTGGATCTGGCTGTCGGGTTTCTTAACCAGCATGACCATAGTCTGCGCAGCACCTGGTTGTTTGAGAGTCGACATGTTCTGGCTATGCGCGAAGAGCACAAGCTCGCTGGCCAACAGGTCTCCATGGAGGAGTTTCTGGAAGCCAGACATCTGATGGTGAGCCTGTCAGGTGACGCTCATGGCGTTGTTGATGGCTATCTCGATCAGAAAGGTCTTACTCGGCGCATCGCGGCTACGGTTAACCAGTTTTCGATCGTCCCCCAGGTGCTGCGGGAATCCAACCTCATTGCAGCGATACCGGAACTGATCAGTCAGGACTGCGGATTCGTTGATGGCCTCTGGATGAGCGAGTTGCCGTTCGAGGTGGAGGCAACGAGCATGTACCTTATCTGGCACGCACGTCATGATCGGGACCCGGGCGTGGTATGGCTGCGGAGCCATATTGAGGAATTGCTTCAGCAGCGATGGAGCGAAATTATGAAGTATTCGCCATGCGGGCAACGGAATGTTCAGGTTTCTTGAGTGTGAAAGCACGGTTGATCTGACCATGCAGATCAACCGTGGTCTGATGCTTTTTATGCCCAGCTAAAGCGTGCGAATGGGGCGTCCACTGGTGTGTCAGCAAAATGATTTACATAGTTGCTCATCACTTTTTGCGAAAGTACCAGGATAACCTCAAGTGCCTGACGCTTGGAGTAGCCGGCGTTGAAGAAACTGTCAAAATCCTCAGGGGCCAGTTCTCCACGTTTTTGAACAACTCGCAGAGTAAAGCCGCGCAAATCCTCAAGCTTCTGTGACGGGAGAGCGGTTCTGTTCCGCAGTGCATCTGAAATAGACTCTTCGACCCCCATACTTTTCGAAATGAAGGTATGAGCCGGGACACAGTAATGGCATTTGTGCTCAACATTTATGGTTTGCCAAACAACCGTTTTTTCATCATCTGTAAAGCTACTTTCCAAAACCAGATCATGTAGCCTTTGGTATGCGTCGAGCAAACCTGGGGCCTCTGCCATAACCGCATGAAGGTTTGGAATCATTCCAAAGGCCTTCTGGGATTTCTCAAGCAGGGGGCGGGAATCTTGCGGTGCTGAATCAATGTTATGAAGGTTGAACTTACTCATCCGGATATCTCCAGTTATTCAAGGGACTTCAATGTATCCCCTGGCACCATTCTGAAAATGGCTGTCTGTTCAATATTCTGGGCTTTTTGTTCAGACAGGGAGAGTCTGTTTACGTGATCTATTCGCCGGATCTGGCGATTCCGGGCGCAATGCTTATGTCTGCGACGGGGTTTATCGTGCTTTGGGCAGGGCGCCCAGGGATTTCGCGGTTTTCGCGCGGCAGGTTGCTGAGTCGGGAGCGTGGCGGATCACTGAAGACGTCTCCAAGGCTCAGACCGAGAATGAGCCAGCGTAGAAAATGGCAATGAGGCGTAACATTTGGGTGTGACGGGTTACTGGTAGCTATTGGCAAAGCTGTTGTATGAAAACCGGAGGAACACAGAATGCCGAACAAGTTTGCAGAAATAGCTTTCACGAGAACCGTAAAGAAGGTTCAGGAGGAAATGGGCAGTCGGTCCGGTTATGAATCCATTGAGACTGGCCCCGACCGAAACCATCTGCTCAGGGACCGGGAACGCGCCTTCATTGAACTCCGTGACAGCTTTTACATTGCCAGTGTCAGCGAGACAGGATGGCCTTACATTCAGCATCGGGGTGGGCCCACCGGTTTTTTAAAGGTAATAGACGAGTTGACCATCGGGTTCGCTGATTATTCAGGCAACCGTCAGTACGTCACGACGGGTAACGTCTTGAACAATGATCGAGTGGCACTGTTTCTGATGGACTATCCGAACCGAAGGAGACTGAAACTCCTCGGCCGGATGGCACTTATAGGTCCGGACCAGTCATCGATTCTAGATGATCTGCAGGACGACAGCTATGAAGCAAAGGTAGAGAAGGGCATGGTCATTCGGGTCGAAGCCTTTGACTGGAATTGTCCGCAACACATAACCCCTCGCTACACTCTGGCTGAGATCACAAGTACGAGGGACGCACGGTGAAAAACCAGGAACTCAACCTGTTACACGTGTTTAACGCGATCATGACGGAGGGTTCGATTACACGAGCGGCGGACCGCCTCGGCATGACCCAGCCAGCGGTTTCGAATGTTGTTTCCCGCATGCGGACGGCCTGGAAAGATCCTCTTTTCGTAAAACGGGGCCGGCAGGTGGAGCCAACCTCCTATGCCCAAAGTCTCTGGGACCAGGTCCGCAATCCCTTGCACGAGCTTTCCAACGCAGTGAACTCCACGCGCTTCACGCCCGGCGAATCCCGCAGGACGTTCAGGGTAGCGGTCACCGATCTGATACTCGAAATGGTCTGGCAACCGCTGGTCTCCGAGTTGCAGCAAAGTGCGCCCGGGATTGATCTGCATGCGGTGCCTTTCTCGCCGGCCACGGCAGCGAACCATCTGCGAGAAGCGAGTGTCGACTTTGTGATTGGTTTTTTCGAACAGCATGATCACAGCCTGCGAAGCCTGTGGCTTTTTGACACCGGCTATGTGCTAGCCATGAGAAGCGGCCATGACCTGAGTGGTCGGCCCGTGGACCTGGATTCATTTCTGGATGCTCAACACCTGCTGGCATCCATGTCTGGTAAGGCTCACGGTGTTGTCGACGATACACTCAACAGGCGTGGCCTGGAGAGACGCGTCGCAGTGACGGTAAACCATTTTTCTGCCGTTCCAAATCTCCTCAGAAACTCCGACCTGGTTGCTACCATCCCGGAAGTTATTACCGGCGACTGCGAATTCTGCGCGGGTATTTCGATCACCAGTCTGCCAATAGAGGTGGAGCCAACCAGCCTGTACCTCGCATGGCACACCCGCCACGACCGGGACCCTGGCATTATCTGGATTCGAAGCGTGATCGAGCGAGTGGCAAAGGCGTGTTGGGCTAAAGCCATGGCCGCCAGAGAACTTGATTGTGGACCACTGACGGTGATTAATTACGGATTGGACAATCGGCCCATTAACTAGAACAGCTGTCCATTTGTCGGGGTGCTCCGGTGGTTAGTATTTCTCCCGTAGACATCAATCACTGGAGAAACCCATCATGAAAAACCTTACTGCCAAAGCACTGCTTTTTGTTTCCATCGCCCTGATCTCGGCTTCCGTCAGCGCATCTCTGGCGGACCGCAAGTCCGATATCGATGATTTCAGCGAAACCGTCAGTAGCCCATATAGCGGGCAAAAGGTAATTCGCGGGCAAGTTGTTCCTATGTAAAGCACCGCAACAAACGAAAAGGGGCAAGGATTCAGAATCCTTGCCCCTTTCTTTTTCGCACATCTATCACGCCACGTTGGCCTTTCCCTCAGCTACTGTATTCTCTGCCTCGGTGGCTGTTGCGTTCAGCTTTTTCCATTCCCTGGGCGTCATTCCTGTATTCCTTTTGAACGCCCGGGAGAACCCCGAGGCGTCTTCATAGCCAACTTCGAAGCAGATAATCGACATGGGCTTGTCTTTGAGAATGAGCTTCTTGGCTTCGGAGATCCGGGCATTCTGGACGTATTCGCCAGGTGCCAGACCAAGCACGTTTTTGAAGTGTTGTATGAAGGTTGATCGAGACATGGTCGCCACTTCAGCCAGCTTATCAACAGAAAGATCTCCATTGAGATTGCTGTCGATGCAATTCAGTACCTTGCTCAGCTGACGGTCCGCAAGCGCGGATAGCATCCCCTTAGGTTTTTCTCCCTCGGAAACGATATGCCGGAGCACATTCACGAAAATGACCTCAACGAGTCGGTTCATAACCGCGTCTCGCCCTTCCTGGGCTGCTTCGGCTTCCGCGAACAGCACATCTACGAATGAGCCAAGGCCCTGAACCGAAGACAGGGGAAGTACAACGGAAGGGGGCAGGGCCTGAAGGACCGGGTTTCGAGAGCCAGTCTGGAACTTGATCGAGGCGCAAATTATCTCGGCACCTTCCTTGTTTGCACCGAACAGTCGATGCGGCTGGGAGCGTACCGAGAAAATCATGCTTGGTTCTGTAAGCGTAATTTTTTCCCGGTTCGCTTCCATGATATCGAGCACTCCCGAACGGAGTACATGAATGTATCCGGTTCCTTCTTCTTCAAAGGAAGCGAGGCCACAAAGCTGGCCCCGGAAGAAAACGCCGGCGTTCACGTTGAGCTGTTCGAGAATGTAAGAAAGCCTGTCCATAAGCACTCCAGATAATTGGCATAGAAGTTTGAACGATCGTACGCATTCAGTACCGCTCGAAGCCTTATTGTTTCAAACGTAGTCAACATTCATTCAAAGGAGATACCCAATGACTCGTTTCAACAAACTTCGTGCTTTCGTTGCTGTTGCTGCCATGAGCGCTGCTACGGGTGCTTTTGCTGCCGATATCGACATGAACGCCGACGCCAATGATGTTGCCATCAGCGGTTACGACCCGGTGGCCTATTTCTCTGACTCAGAGGCCACCAAAGGATCTGCCGAATACACCGCCACTTACAAGAACGCGATCTACCATTTTTCCAGCGCAGAGAATCGTGATCTGTTCCGGGCCGCCCCCAGTTCCTATGCGCCCCAATACGGTGGCTACTGTGCATTCGGCGTTACTGTAGAGAAGAAGCTGCCGACAGATCCGGAGGCCTGGAAAATTGTCGATAACAAGCTCTACCTGAATCTCAATAAAGACACCCAGAAGCGGTGGCTGACTGACGTTCCTGGTTACATCAAGAGCGCCAATGAGATCTGGCCGGAAATTAAAACCGTTGAGGCGTCTGAGCTTTAAAACTGAGAAAAAAGATCTGACCAATCATCCGGACCTTCGGGATATTCGCTCAAAGGTCCGGAAATAATCTGGAGTTAAATGATATGAACCAGAAGCTTCTTTTCAGCGCGGCACTGACCGCTGCACTGGCCGGCGCCATGTCCGCGCCGCTGGCTCATGCAGGCGGCAAGGAAAAATGTTACGGCATTTCCCCGGTAGGCGGTAACGATTGCGCAAACCTTGCGGGAACGCACTCGTGCGCAGGGCAGGCGAAAGTCGCCAATGACCCTGGTGAGTACAAGATTGTCGAGAAGGGTACCTGTGAAGATCTGGGTGGTTTTGACAAGGAAACGGCCCTGAAAATCATTGCTGAGAAAAGCAAAGGTTAAGGGGCATGAGTAATCGTCAGGGCACACTCCAAAGCAAGCCTGAACTCAAGAAGACTGCCGTTGGGGTAGGGCTGCGATCTGAGCACTATGAGAACGTTCTGGAACAAGCACCTTCGATTGATTTTCTTGAAGTGCATTCGGAGAATTTCTTCGCGGACGCAGGCGTCGCTGTCGATCTTCTTCAGGAGGTCTCTCGCAGCACTCCGATTAGTCTACATGGCACATCGGCAGGTCTGGGGTCGGTTGAGGCTGTTCCTGACGATTACCTCAAGAAACTGAAGCGCCTTGTGGACCGGATAGATCCGATACTCGTGTCGGACCACCTGTGTTTCACCTGGGCAAGGATCGGTGGAAGGCTTTTTCACGGTGGTGATCTTCTACCCATTCCCTATACCGAAGACAGCTTGCTGCATGCGGTGAACAATATTGATCGCATGCAACAGTATCTCGGCCGTCAGATCGCTATCGAGAATGTCTGTGCCTACATCGAGTTTGACCAGAGTGAGTTCGATGAGGCGAGCTTTCTACGTGAAATCGTGGCTCGCACCCGCTGTGGCCTGATCCTCGATATCAACAATCTGATGGTGAATGCCCGAAATGGGCAAGTCGCAGATCCGGATAACTATGTTGATCGCTACGTCGGATCGCTCGACCCCTTTGCAATTACCGAAATTCATCTTGCGGGCTCAACGCCCGTGGCTAAAGAAGAACTGTTGATCGACGACCATGCCAGCCCGGTGTCCGAGGCTGGATGGCAAACCTACGAACGCGTGCTTAAAACGATTGGCCCAAGGCCAACTTTGGTTGAGTGGGATAACAATCTTCCATCCTGGCGCGAGCTTCTTGGGGAGGCTACAAAGGCCAGAAAAGCTCAGCGCCGAGTATTTGGAAGGGAGTGCACCCATGAATCTGTCTGATTATCAGTCCCAATTTCTGGAGTTTCTGTTCGGCGGCACCCGCAAACCGGAGCTGCACAATGCAGAAGTTTATAGATTCGGGGTTGAGGTAAAGGCGGTTCGAGCCCTCGAACACAGTTATCCGACCGTGAGGGCGCTGGTGGGAGCTGCTGCCTTTGACGACCTGGCCCTCGACTATTTCAGGATGATCCGGAAGCAAAGCGGAGACTGGGGCGAATTTGGTTGGGGCTTTCCGAGCTGGATTATCTCGCATCGGATTTCAGACCGCGTTCCTTATCTCTCTGATGTGGCGCGACTTGACAATCACGTAGCACGCGTCGAGCGGAGCCAGTACGAAGAGGTGCACGTCGCAAGCTTTAACGCAATTGGAGAGGACCTGGCGTCTTGCTCTCTGATTCTGAATAAAGGGCTGCAGCTTTTCCGCTCCATGCACCCAGTGGTCAGTATCTGGGAGGCGCACAAAAGCGAGACCCCGAAGGACACCCTCAGTTTCGCTCAGGCGAAGAGAATGATCGCCAAGGGCCGAGGGCAGAATGCGCTGGTCTATCGTGCGGGTTGGAAAGGAATGGCGGAAGTCATTCCTGAGAGAGATGTGCTGTTGCTGGAGGCAGTCAGAAACCAGCGGAGTATTGCCGAAGTTTTTGGCGAGGAAGTTCTGAGAGACACCAACTTTACCCATTGGCTGCAAGACATGATCGCGAAAGGTGTCATTGTTGGCGCCAAAACGATTCATTAAGAGGAGATCGACATGAGAACGTTGGCTTACAGTTTCTATGGTTTGAACGATTCAGTTCAGCGATTGGTTGGCAGCCTGCTACCCATTGCCTTGCTTCTCGGGCGGCTTTATGTGGCCTGGGTTTTTTTCAAGGCTGGCCTCACAAAGATTGATGACTGGGGAACCACGCTGTTTCTGTTTGAGGAAGAATACAGTGTTCCGCTGTTGAGCCCCGAGATTGCAGCTTTCATGGCGACCGTTGGAGAACTGGTTTTTCCGGTGTTGCTGGTCATTGGCCTGTTCTCCCTGGTGTCCTCGTTGGGTCTGTTCGTCATCAACATTGTTGCGGTCATCAGTCTTGAAGCGATTGCACCAGCGGCAGAGTTATATCACGTGGTCTGGGGCCTGATTCTGATGGGTTTGGCCATGTGTGGCCCCGGTATGTTGTCGCTCGACAAGCTGATCAGAGCCCGTTTGAAAGGTGCCTGATCACGCATGCTTCTCGCCCTTGGCGTATTCGGTTTCCGTCCTCGCATCGACATTGTTCGCCGAATACGCCCTTTTTAATCTTTGAGAATGTTCCCGGAGGAACTTGGTTGTGCCGATTTTAAACCTGAATACCTTTGAAGAATTGGGCGAACTCGCCAATAAACACGAATGGCTGCTACTGGATTTCTGGGCACCCTGGTGCGCGCCCTGCAAGGTAATGAATCCCGTGCTTGAACAGTTCAGTGAACTGAATCCTGATAACGCCGTCATCAAGGTGGATGTGGATCAGAAGCACGAGATCGCTGCCAAATTCGGCGTCAGGGCGATACCGACTCTGGTTCTACTCAGACGAGACCAGTTTATGGGGCAGGAGACCGGGTCCAGATCACTGAACGATCTGAACAAGTGGATTGGCGGCCTGAAAGACAAGGTATCCCAGTTGGCGTGAATTGTTGACTGCTTTCAGCAGTAAATTCAGCTTTCCGGGTCCAAAGCCCGGCTTTTTTATTCGGAAATCGGGGAAGGTGCGCACTTCCACTCGATGTTCCGAATGAATCCCTGAGTGTGCGGAGATCTGATCAGGCAATGACAGTCGATTTGCCCCCCGACTCCCTGAAGGCGATTGATGAGTGTGACCGCATCATCCATTGCAGTTCTTTCTCGAAAGTTCTCGCGAGACCTGCGTTTGGGGTGGGTTTCAGGTGGCCGGTGGCATCGAAACATACTGAAACTGAAATTGACCTCTCAGTTGGTCAGTAGCCGGTTCTTGCAGCAGGGCGTGGCACACTTTCTTGCTGAGGGCGGCTATGCATCGTACCTCCGCCGGTATCGGCAACGCTTGCGCCTGTAGCGAGACCATTTACTGGATTTTTTGGGAGACTGGCCAGTGCCTTTGAATGCAACCGCGCCTCAGGGTGGTTTGGCTTTGTGGGTGGAATTGCCGCCAGAAGTTGACACGCTGAGCCTCTACGCCAAAACCCTCAAGGAGGGTATTGTCATATCGCCCGGTAGCCTCTTCTCGGTTTCCGATGAGTGGACCGGGGTAAGTCCATTGCCCGGGGCTTGGTGTCCAGACCTCTGCTAACACTGGATGTCGAGCGGGACCGGGGTATGTATCGGTATATAAAAGAAGGGGGGTCGAAAACCGCTATTTGCTGCAGCTCACTAACAAAGAACGTAGCCCAAAGTACCTCGTCATAGAGGTTGAGGTTCCTTATTCCGTAGCCCTACCTCCATCTGCGCTCAATGCGGGTGCCAACGACATCGCTTTTCAGATTAGCACCCTCCATGGAGAGAAGGAGTTGATTACCGAAACCAGTACGTTCCTTGCTCCGTCAGAGCATTGATGTAGCTGTAGTTGCCCCCGCTAAACCGGACACCACCTCATTCGTTTGATGCCAGTTCCGCCCGGTACTCCCAGGGCGATTTCATTTTCAGCCCCTTGTGCGGGTGGCTGCGGTTATAGTCCTCGATCCATTCCGGCAACCGGGCCATCAC
>NZ_VTUU01000131.1 GCF_008370345.1 Marinobacter salinexigens
CAGCGGTTTATTAATCCATTCAACCTCATCACAATCTGTTCCTTTCTACTGTCACTTGTGATAATTAACTAAAAAGACACCCACCGACCGCGGTGTAATTGTGTACATAACCTCAATGGGATACACAACATGCCGCCGCAGAGCAAAACACGTCGCAGATCCCCTCTCTCTCTAACTCCGCCCCTCTGTCTCCCTCTGGTCCCGCAAAAACTAGGCGTTGGAGGCACGTTAGCGCCAGGTTTTCCTCCCGCATACGCAGCCACAGCCGTCCACACCTTGGATGCTCACAGCTCGTCCTTGACGGGCTCGGCGGCGGCTGCCTTCTCGGATGCCGGTGGCACCTGGGTGGTGGTGGCGGCGGCGGCTGCGGTCTCCTTGCTCTTCTTGATGAAGTCGACGATGTCGTCCGCCG
>NZ_VTUU01000132.1 GCF_008370345.1 Marinobacter salinexigens
GCAGCTTCGTGGCCAAGAATGCAAGGAAAAAGACCCTCAGGATCCTTGCCGCTCCAGGTGTAGTGGTCGGTGTGGCAGAGCGCGGTGAAGAGGATCTTGACGCGGACCTCGCCGGCCTGCGGCGGCGCCACCTGCACAAGGGTGTTCTTAAGGCTGTCAGCAACGTAAACAACATTATTGGACCAGCGATTGTTGGAAAGGACCCCACTGAGCAGGTTGAGATTGACAACTTCATGGTCCAACAGCTTGATGGAACCTCCAATGAGTGGGGCTGGTGCAAACAGAAGCTTGGAGCAAATGCCATCCTTGCGGTTTCACTTGCTGTGTGCAAAGCTGGAGCTATGGTGAAGAAGATTCCTCTTTACCAGCACATCGCAAATCTTGCTGGGAACAAAACTCTGGTGCTCCCTG
>NZ_VTUU01000133.1 GCF_008370345.1 Marinobacter salinexigens
AATATAAAAAATGATTCATTTCTAGATTTTCGTTCTTTCGTATCTTCTGATGTCTTATGTCCCTCTTGCAGGGTTGATGGTGCAATATTAGTTGTTAGTCCCGATTCTAAGCGTCAGAAACATGTGACTTTTAAGAATTTAAAGGGACAAAGTGCACATTTAGAAAATTGTGATCTAGCAAATTCTTTGGAAAAAACAGATGTAACTTTAGGAGTTGAATTAAAATCTAAGGAAAATATTGAAGTAACCAGAGTAATTAGAAAGTACATTTGTGCAGGTATTGAACTAAATTTCTTTGATCAATCTGATATTGAGAAGATGCGAGATTGGACTCTCGAAATGAGATCTAAAAAAGACTTTTTAGTAGAGGATAATCTTCATTACCTTAATTTATTACACTTTCTTGTGATA
>NZ_VTUU01000134.1 GCF_008370345.1 Marinobacter salinexigens
GGCAGCTACGCGAGGGGGGCCGTACCCAGCGGCGCATCCACTGGAATATATGAGGCCTTGGAGTTGAGGGATGGAGGATCTGATTATCTTGGCAAGGGTGTTCTTAAGGCTGTCAGCAACGTAAACAACATTATTGGACCAGCGATTGTTGGAAAGGACCCCACTGAGCAGGTTGAGATTGACAACTTCATGGTCCAACAGCTTGATGGAACCTCCAATGAGTGGGGCTGGTGCAAACAGAAGCTTGGAGCAAATGCCATCCTTGCGGTTTCACTTGCTGTGTGCAAAGCTGGAGCTATGGTGAAGAAGATTCCTCTTTACCAGCACATCGCAAATCTTGCTGGGAACAAAACTCTGGTGCTCCCTGTACCTGCCTTTAATGTGATTAATGGAGGGTCACATGCTGGAAAC
>NZ_VTUU01000022.1 GCF_008370345.1 Marinobacter salinexigens
GGGTTGTCTCCTCGTCGGCCGGGTTGTCTCCTCGTCGGCCCGCCTGGGACCGGGAAGACCCTCCTTGCGCGTGCCGTCGCTGGGGAGGCCGGGGTGCCCTTCTTCTCCTGCGCTGCCTCTGAGTTCGTCGAGCTCTTCGTCGGTGTCGGTGCCTCCAGGGTGCGCGACCTCTTCGAGAAGGCCAAGGCCAAGGCGCCCTGCATTGTCTTCATTGATGAGATTGATGCCGTTGGAAGGCAGCGCGGTGCTGGACTTGGTGGGGGTAATGACGAGAGAGAGCAGACCATTAACCAGCTCTTGACGGAACAGCGGTGTCATTGTGCTTGCCGCCACCACATTGTGCTTGCCGCCACCAACAGGCCCGATGTGCTGGACTCCGCGCTCCTACGACCAGGGAGATTTGATAGGCAGGTGACCGTTGACAGGCCAGATGTTGCCGGAGGCGTCAAGATTCGTGAGGGCCACTGCAGAGGAAAGGCTTTGGCGAAAGATGTTGATTTTGACAAAATTCACTGGTGGACCCCTGATTTCACTGGGGCTGACATCCAAAACCTCATGAATGAGGCTGCCATCCTTGCTGCTCGCCGTGATCTTAAGGAAATTAGCAAGGAKGAGATCTCTGATGCTCTTGAGAGAATCATTGCTGGCCCTGAGAAGAAAAATGCTGTTGTTTCCGAGGAGAAGAAGAGGCTCGTCGCTTACCAT
>NZ_VTUU01000135.1 GCF_008370345.1 Marinobacter salinexigens
ACGAAAACAAAGGAGAGAGAACAAAGGAGAGGACGACACCGACACACAAGACATGACAAGACGCGAACGGCACCAGGACCACACCGGATCAACGGCTGAGAATTCACATCCCACCACGGAGGCGGAGCACCAGATGGAGCGTAGACTCCTTTTGGATGTTGTAATCCGCAAGAGTCCTCCCGTCCTCCAGTTGTTTCCCGGCGAAGATCAGCCTCTGCTGGTCCGGCGGAATCCCCTCCTTATCCTGGATCTTCGCCTTCACGTTGTCAATAGTGTCCGAGCTCTCCACCTCGAGGGTGATCGTCTTGCCGGTAAGAGTCTTCACGAAGATCTGCATCCCTCCCCTGAGGCGGAGCACCAGGTGGAGGGTCGACTCCTTCTGGATATTATAGTCTGCGAGTGTCCTGCCG
>NZ_VTUU01000023.1 GCF_008370345.1 Marinobacter salinexigens
CTCGTCAGTACACTACTTAAAGCTATAAAACCCCATGTTCCTGAACCTAAGGAACAGCCCAAATGAGATAACAGTAACCCAACTCTAAGGCATTAAAGAAAACCAGCACAGTACACTACTTAAAGCTATAAAACCCCATGTTCCTGAACCTAAGGAACAGCCCAAATGAGATAACAGTAACCCAACTCTAAGKCATTAAAGAAAACCAGCAACTTCACMAMACACCMGWGGCTATGGAGGCTTTWATTGCMYAAGATCTCAAAAGCCCCCGCCMCCAACAATGTAAATCCTCTGCAGCCWTGCAAATATGGGTTCMGGACACCCAAGTATAATAATGACATTTATTTTCTCAGCCAACAAAAAGGTTTTCTGAAACCACTCCTACACAATTSCAATAGCTACAGCTGATGAACAAGGGGGCCAAATCAACCTAACATCCATTAGCAACACCATTCGCAATAGCCCGCTTCKCTGTTACTGGCTTAGCAATCTTCAAGGCATCACCAGCTGCTGCARCCACACCATTTTCCTCAGATAGCTTTCGTTCCCCAAGGCCACCTTGTGGCACATCCTTGTTCAAAATTGAAACCGATTCCAAAGGTTTCTGCAATCTGGGCTTCCCATTTGGCCCATCCTTTTCTATCTCCCCAGCAACAGCATCAGAAGTTTTTCCATCCCTTCCTTAAAAATCTTCAGCATGCTTTGCCTTTTTCTCTTGCATCACTTTCTGGCGGTTCTCATAGAACATGAAATCGTCCAGAATGGATGTCTTACTGACATGTTCCTTAAAAATCTTCAGCATTTGAAGACCCTGCTCCAGTTTTACCTCCTGAGTGTCCCGACTGTTTGATCTTGCTGCCAGTACTCAACGGTCTTGTTAAAATCAACTCGACCCACTGTTAGGTACATCCTTAACAATGTGCCACTTGACAGGGAAGCAACCATTCCACTTATCTTGCTGCCAGTACTCAACGGTCTTGTTAAAATCAACTCGACCCACCATTTCCGCAACACCAACAAATTGCCCACTGGTGTTGACAGAGAGATGCTAAAAGACAGGGCATCCATCAGCTTTCTCCTGAGCTTCCTGATATCCAGCATCCAGCTTGTTGTTTCCATTGGGGGTGCTGGCCCAGACATTGTATTTGATGCTCTTATGAATATCATCCTCGCTGTATGATTTAATGATGAAGAACTTTGCATCGGTGTATTTCTCAGGGAAATCAGCCAGGTTGTATTGTTCCTTATCCGGTATTATACTAGAATCCTCATTCCCAATTGAAGAGAGGTTCTGCCCCTTTACAGCAATTTTAACAGGTCCAAATGTCTTTTGGTTTTTGAAGCGCCCTGCCCTAGGCCCTCTGTTCAGCTCCGTAAATCCATCTTGGTTCTCATTGCCATAACCATAATATCCATTGCCTCGGCCCCGAGGTTTGTACTTGCTATCCACAGC
>NZ_VTUU01000136.1 GCF_008370345.1 Marinobacter salinexigens
AATTTCGACGAGTCGCTGTCTCGATATTTCGTGTCCGAAATACCCCAGTCAGCGCCCACACGAATTACTTGGTTAACTTTTTAAAGAGCGTTGAGCCTCTGCTCAATCAAGGCCGCGTATTCTACATCGAATCCCGACCTTGTCAACCGTTAATTTTCAGCGTTTTCGAAACTCTCAAACCGCTAAAAACCGTCCGGCTTACTGCTTCAAACGAGGCGCGCATTCTACACTGAACCGCCGCCTTGTCAACTGATTTTTGAAGAAACTGAAAAGCGTTTTCTTCAATACTTTCAATCAGTTACTACCAACAAATCGGGCCGCTTCAAGCGCCGTCCCCGTCAGAAGAGGTGCGCATTCTACAGACCTCCCCGACGGTGTCAACGACAATTTTGAAAAAACTCAAA
>NZ_VTUU01000138.1 GCF_008370345.1 Marinobacter salinexigens
CACATGACGGAGGAGAAGAAAATGTTTACCTCCTATGTCAAGAACAGGGATTCCCAAGACACTGTCATCTTTGGAGATGGGAACCAAGGCAAGGTTAAGGGCTTAGGCAAAATAGCCATCACAGTCGAGCATTCAATTTCAAATGTGTTTCTAGTAGAATCGCTCGGGTACAACTTGTTGTCTGTAAGCCAATTATGTCATATGGGTTATAATTGCTTATTTACAAATATTGATGTATCTGTCTTTAGGAGAAGTGATG
>NZ_VTUU01000140.1 GCF_008370345.1 Marinobacter salinexigens
CTATGCCTTCATTGCGTGCCGGTCAATTCATGCGGTGAACAAACTAAATCCGTCGTTCGTGTACCCTCTGCTGGAGAAGTTCTTCAAATACCAGGAACGTTACTATAATCAGCCAACATACGAAAAATCAAGAGCTACAGTGGTTGATGAAATAACCAAGAACCTTGTTGTGCCCATCATCGGTGAAACTAATTTGGCGGCATTCAGAGCAGGTTTCAACGATTCACATTCTGATCAGGCTACAAGGATATCTTTCA
>NZ_VTUU01000141.1 GCF_008370345.1 Marinobacter salinexigens
GGACAGGAGGTTTTGTTTTTCGAGGAAGGCGAGCCTAAGATTGATGGCGAACCAGGCGATTTGAAGTTCAGGATCCGAACAGCATTACACAGCCACTTCAAACGAGAAGGCAATGACCTGCATGCAACAGTTACAATATCCCTGCTGCAAGCTCTGGTTGGTTTCGAGAAGACAATCAAGCATCTTGACAACCATCTGGTAGAAATTGGCACCAAGGGCATCACCAAACCGAAGGAGATCAGGAAGTTCAAAGGTGAAGGCATGCCACTATACCAAA
>NZ_VTUU01000142.1 GCF_008370345.1 Marinobacter salinexigens
ATCCAGCCCTCTGATGTGCTGGAACAACCTGTAAATCTGGTGGTGTGGCAGGACGGCATTCCCCTTCGTCGCTTCACCGGCGTGGTCAACGAATTCGCCCGGGGCGATACCGGCCATCGGCGAACCCGCTATGAGCTGGTGATCCAACCTCCGCTGTGGCGCCTGGGCCTGATGCACAACAGCCGCATCTTCCAGACCCAGAGTACGGACACCATCGTGCGCACCCTGCTCGAAGAGCGGGGCATCGTGGAATCCGTCTTTGACCTGAAGCGTTCCCCGGAGGAACGGGAATACTGCGTCCAGCACCGGGAGAGCGACCTGGATTTTATCAGCCGGCTGGCGGCGGAAGAAGGCTGGCACTATCGTTATCAGCACGGCAGCGTGGATG
>NZ_VTUU01000143.1 GCF_008370345.1 Marinobacter salinexigens
AAAAACCTTTAAAAGATATGGAAAAGGAACCTTTGGTATCAGACCATCCTTTTGTTGACACGCTTTGGGAATGGCATAATGCAGAGCAGATGATTTTAGACTACGAGGAACAAAACCCAGATAAATTCAAGGATACAACATATGAGTCCACAGTTGATGCACCCTCAATCGATGAAGAAAAAAGAGTTGAATACACCGAAGGATATTTCAAAGAAACACTGCTAAAAAAGAAAGTTGTGAATATTAGCATCAAAGAACTTGATCTGGATGCTGCCCGTGCAGAACGCCAGCTGATAAAAAGGCTGAAAAAGGAAGCCGAGGAGAGAGGGGAGGAATTCAAGGTTAGGAAGCTCCGACGAAACAAAGAAATGGATGAGTATGATCT
>NZ_VTUU01000144.1 GCF_008370345.1 Marinobacter salinexigens
GCTGAATCTTGCCCTAGTTCTCTTTTTTAAGGAGAGCCGAGTCGTTCCACACCGCCATCGCCTCCAAAAGCAACCATGGGTAAGGAGAAGGTCCATATCAACATTGTCGTCATTGGTCATGTCGACTCTGGCAAGTCGACCACCACTGGGCATCTCATTTACAAACTTGGTGGAATTGATAAGCGTGTGATTGAGAGATTTGAAAAGGAGGCTGCGGAAATGAACAAGAGGTCTTTCAAGTATGCGTGGGTTTTGGACAAGCTGAAGGCTGAGCGTGAGCGTGGTATCACCATTGATATTGCTCTGTGGAAGTTTGAGACTACCAAGTACTACTGCACGGTCATTGATGCTCCTGGTCACCGTGACTTCATTAAGAACATGATC
>NZ_VTUU01000145.1 GCF_008370345.1 Marinobacter salinexigens
CAGAAATCTGCGGCCAGAGAATTCCAGGAGTCGGAGGCGGCACGGCAGTCGAGGACTTCAGCAGTCCACGCCATCAGATCCATGTCGAACTGGTGGTACTGGCGGCCATTCGGGTTCGGGCCATCGGCCCCGGTCACCATTGTCCTCGCTTCGCGCCTCCTGCCGCCGCCGCCGGCGGCACCCGCTGACCCCGTGACGGAGAGGCTCCAAGAAGCAGCCGCCGCCCGGCGCAAGACGGGAGGCGCGGCCACGGCCACGGCGCACGCAGGGCGCGAAGACTACTGGACCCCGCAGCTGAACCTGCCGTCGTCAGCTTCTCCGCCGAGCATTCACCAGAGGGGAAGGGGCAATCCCACTCCCCAAGGCCACGGCGGCAGGCCAGG
>NZ_VTUU01000146.1 GCF_008370345.1 Marinobacter salinexigens
GGAGGTTCTGGTTTCCTCTGTAGGGCACTTCCTTGGCGAAGAACAGGGTTATAGTCAAGCACATGACTAGGAACACCACAGCCACCAGAAACGCGCCTTTCAGGTTTGCGCAGGCTTCACAGCACGCGTTTGTCATAAGGAACGGAAACCACTTGTGCCAGTTGTTTGTGGAACCAGAGGAATAGCCTAGGATGTTTCCCAGCGCCATCCAAGAACAGAAGATTGAGTTGGCTGCACTAGGCCCATGATGACCGCACAGATCAGCCATCATAGCACGCGCTGGACCTTGCACAGTATTGTTGGAGAAGTCAAGGAGCCAAAACCCCAGAACGTAGACGATCGCAGCATGCCAACGAGGGCCGTGGTAGAGACTGCAG
>NZ_VTUU01000025.1 GCF_008370345.1 Marinobacter salinexigens
CCCGCCCCTTGTCTCTTCCGCTTCCCCCCGACCCCGCGCGCCCCGGACCAGCAGCCATGTCGTGCTCCCCCCTCTCCACCGCCTGGTCCTCCTCGGCGCTCGCCAGCAGCGCCTCCACCACCCGACGGCGCTCCCCCCCGCGCTCGGGTCTCCTGGTGCGTTGTTCCCTCCGTCAGCGCCGCACCCGCATCGACTCCGTCAKGAACACGCAGAAGATCACGGAGGCCATGAAGMTGGTGGCCGCCGCCAAGGTCCGGCGCGCGCAGGAGGCCGTCGTCTCCTCTCGCCCTTTCKCGGAGGCGCTGGTGGAGGTGCTCTACAACATGAACCAGGAGATCCMGACGGAGGACATCGACCTGCCCCWCACCCGCACCCGCCCCGTCAAGAAGGTGGCCCTCGTGGTCCTGACCGGCGAGCGCGGCCTCTGCGGGAGCTTCAACAACAACGTGCTCAAGAAGGCGGAAACCCGCATCGATGAGCTCAAGCAGCTGGGCCTCCAGTACACCGTCGTCAGCGTGGGGAAGAAGGGCAACGCCTACTTCCAGCGCCGCCCCTACATCCCGTTGGAGCGCGATCTAGAGGTGAGCAGCGTGCCCACCGTCAAGGACTCGCAGGCCATCTGCGACCTCGTCTACTCGCTCTTCGTCTCCGAGGAGGTGGACAAGGTGGAGCTGCT
Organism: Marinobacter salinexigens; assembly: GCF_008370345.1. Taxonomy (GTDB): domain Bacteria; phylum Pseudomonadota; class Gammaproteobacteria; order Pseudomonadales; family Oleiphilaceae; genus Marinobacter; species Marinobacter salinexigens. The sequence goes on from NZ_VTUU01000025.1 coordinate 677, forward strand.
CTACTCCAAGTTCGTGTCGCTGGTGCGCTCCGACCCCATCATCCAGACGCTGCTCCCCATGTCGCCCAAGGGCGAGATCTGCGACGTCAACGGCGTCTGCGTGGACGCCACCGAGGACGAGCTCTTCCGSCTCACCACCAAGGAGGGGAAGCTSACSGTGGAGCGCGAGAAGGTGAAGATCGAGACGCAGCCCTTCTCCCCCGTGGTGCAGTTCGAGCAGGACCCCGTGCAGATCCTGGACGCGCTGCTCCCGCTCTRCCTCAACAGCCAGATYCTCMGKGCCYTGCAGGAGTCGCTSGCSAGCGAGCTYGCYGCSMGGATGAGCGCSATGAGCARYGCSACCGACAACGCCATCGAGCTCCGCAAGAACCTCTCCATCGCCTACAACCGACAGCGCCAGGCCAAGATCACCGGGGAGATCCTCGAGATCGTCGYCGGTGCCGACGCCCTCGCTGGCTGAGCCTGAGTCCCCTTGGTGGTGCKGTGCTCCTGCTATATATAATTCTTTTTCCTCATTTTYTCCMCTCTGCCTGTAATTCCTGATAATAGCACAAACGCAACGGAGTTCTGTGTTCCTTGCGACACACAAGAATTTCAATCCAGAGATGCCAAAATGTATAATCTTGCCGCAACTGAGACGTCG
>NZ_VTUU01000026.1 GCF_008370345.1 Marinobacter salinexigens
TGTAGTAGCCCCCATTTAAACCGGACACCTTGGTAGAAGCAAAGGCCTAGGCATAGACCTAGTGCAAAGGAGTGTCCAAGGTGGAGAGAATCGAAGTCATAACTGGCGTGCAGCGCCGTCGCCGGTATTCCGCACAGGAGAAGGCATTCATGGTTGCGGAGTGTGAGCAGCCAGGCATGTCAGTATCGCTTGTAGCCCGGCGTCATGGTATATCAGCAAGTCTGTTGTTCCGTTGGAAGAAGCTGATGAAAGACGGTGGCATGTCCGCGATTGAGTCCGGTGATGAGGTTGTAAGCGCATCCGAGTTGAAAGCCCTGAACAAGAAGGTTCGGGAGCTGGAGCGGATGTTGGGCCGCAAGACGATGGAAGCTGAAATACTCCGGGAAGCCCTGGAGGTGGCTCAGTCAAAAAAGTTGATCTCGCGCATGCCGTTGCTGCCACCAGACGATACCCTCTGAAGCGGGTTGCTGAAGTGCTGAAGGTATCGCGCTCCAATCTTCTGGATCGCCTTCATGGTCGCCAGAAAGGCCGAAGCCCGAGATACAGCAAACAGGACGATGATCTGCATTTACCGTTTATCCGTGAGCTGTGCGAGGCCCGTGCTGCCAATGGCTATCGAAGGATCACGGCTCGACTGAATCGGTTGCTCGCAGCCAACGATGAGCGAGTAAACCACAAGCGCGTGTATCGACTGATGAAGCAGGATGGGCTGCTGTTGCCCCGGTATACGGGCAGACCCCAGGAACGCTGTCACAACGGCCAGGTCATTACGTTGAAGTCAGACCTTCGCTGGTGCTCAGACGGCTTTGAGATCCGCTGCTGGAACAAGGAGGTCGTTCGCGTGGCCTTCAGCCTGGACTGCTGTGATCGCGAGCTGATGCGCTATGTCGCAACCACCGGTGGCATCACCGGTGAGATGGTTCAGGACCTACTGCTGGAAAGCATGGAATACCGGTTCGGTCAGTCAGAGCGGGTGTCGCACCCGCTCGAATGGCTGACGGACAATGGCAGCTGCTACATTGCCAAAGAAACGCGGGCCTTCGCGTCCTCTCTGGGCTTTGTGGTGTGTACCACACCGGTCAGAAGCCCTCAGAGTAACGGCATGGCTGAGGCTTTCGTAAAGACGTTCAAGCGGGACTATGTGTACCTGAACGATCTTCCTGATGCCGCCACGGTGATGGCCCGGTTGCCGGAATGGATCGAGGACTATAACCGCAGCCACCCGCACAAGGGGCTGAAAATGAAATCGCCCTGGGAGTACCGGGCGGAACTGGCATCAAACGAATGAGGTGGTGTCCGGTTTAGCGGGGGCAACTACA
>NZ_VTUU01000147.1 GCF_008370345.1 Marinobacter salinexigens
GAGCTATTGAAGAAGGACAACACCTACGTCTACATGTGCGGGCTCAAGGGCATGGAGAAGGGCATCGACGACATCATGCTCGACCTTGCAGCCAAGGATGGGATCGACTGGATGCAGTACAAGAAGCAGCTCAAGAAGGGCGAGCAATGGAACGTCGAGGTCTACTGATCCATCCATCCGTTGACGACTGCGGAGATCAATCAAATCGTTGGCTCGCGCTCGTCGCCGCGCCCGAGTCAGACCCAGCTCTCTCTATCGTCTATCGATGTACATACCTTACGATGATGAAAGACATTCTCTATCTATCTATGTACATACATACATACATAACTTGATTTCACACGGATTGCATCGTGC
>NZ_VTUU01000027.1 GCF_008370345.1 Marinobacter salinexigens
TGTCTAGTCCTGAAATAGGTTTACACCTATTTCTATTGAAACGCCCGGTGCACCGCATCGGGCGTTTTGTATTTCAGCGCTAGATGAGGTCGCCTCGTGTTATAGATTTGCACGGACTGATCGACCATCTTTCGCGCTTCAGCCAGGTCTTTGGGGCGCGCTAGCAAGAGCTCCGTCTTCAGAATCCCGTTCACCCGTTCAGCCAGCGCATTTTGATAACAGTCGTAGCCATCTGTCATTGAACAGCGAATACCGTGTTTGGCATGAAGCTGTTGATATGACGTGGAGCAGTACTGGATCCCCCGATCCGAGTGATGTACCAACTTGCCAGAGTATTGCCGACCCTTCAATGCTTTATGCATGGCTTGTATCACGGCCTCCGTTTGGAGCGTGTCATGGACGTGATAGCCCACGATTTTGCGCGAGAAGGCGTCCGTAATCAGACTGAGATAGGCCGAGCCTTGATGGGTCGGCAAATAGGTGATGTCGGCCACCCAGAGCTGTTCGGGGGCCTTTGGCACCACTTGCTCCGGGCCTGCTTTCAACAAATTGGGATGGCAGCGAAAGCGGTGATGGCTATGCGTGGTCTTATGATAAGACCGCTTGCGAGGAACCAGCTGTCGGTGCGCTCTCAGAAGGTCAAATAATCGGTCCCGGCCCATGCGCAAATGGGCATTCAGGTTCAACAGTGAATGCAGCTTGCGGGTGCCCAGGCGGGGTTGAAGCAGTCGTTCTTCCCGCACAAAGTCCAACACCAGGCGGTTGTGGGCCTGACGAACCGCTTCAGCTTTAAGGTACTGGTAATACGCCTGACGGGAGAGGCCCAGGTATCGGCAAGCCCGAGCAACACTCAGCCCCGGGATCTGTTTTTGCGAGAGGACTTGCCCGACCGCTTTTTTACGACTCGACAGCCATAGTCTTTTTGCAGAACATCCACAACGGATTCAAAGAACTGGGCTTTCTGATTGGCTTCATCGAGTTGTTGCTCCAACTCTTTGATGCGCTGCTCGGGTGTGAGCGGAAGATCCGGTTTGGCCATCGCAGCCCCCTTGCGAACGAAGAGCAAGGCCGCCGGGCTCCAGTCCTGATGACCATGCTTACGTAACCACGTTAGCACCGTCGAGCGCCCCTGGATACCGTACCGTTCCTGAGCTTGCTTGTAGGTCATCTCGCCCTTTTCAACCTGACCTACCACCGCCAATTTAAAGGCCAGCGAATAATCCCGCTGACTCCTGCGCCTCTTCGTATTCATAACACCCTCCATAATCTTCAGTCGGAAGGTGTAAACCTTATTCAGGACGGGTCA
>NZ_VTUU01000148.1 GCF_008370345.1 Marinobacter salinexigens
CGAGGCGATCTTGAGCACGGCGAAGCGGCTGGCGGCGGCGATCGACGGGCTGCCGGACACTGGTGGCCCGTCGTTCAAGGAGAACAAGCGGGAGTCCAACTTCAAGACCAAGGAGGAGACGGAGGAGAAGCGCGGGCAGTTCACGCTCGTCGTCGGCGGCCTGCTCGTCATCGCCGTCGTCGTGCCCATGGCGCAGTACTACGCCTACGTGTCCAAGAAGTGAGCGAACCATGAATGGCGTGCTAGCTGTGTACAGTAATGTTATACCGAAGAGGGTTTTTTTTAATCTCCCAGGTTGAAGTTCTTCGATCTGTTGGAATTCTTAGAAATGGACGGAAAAAATGATTATCA
>NZ_VTUU01000005.1 GCF_008370345.1 Marinobacter salinexigens
TCTGGAACCACCTGATCCCATCCCGAACTCAGAAGTGAAACAGTCCTGCGCCGATGGTAGTGTGGCGTTGCCCATGTGAGAGTAGGTCATCGTCAGGCGCTTAATACCTAAACCCCAGCATCCTTGATGCTGGGGTTTTTTATTGCCCTAAAAAACTCGTTCCTGGCTCGATTCTGGGCAAACCAAGAAGTGATATACTGCCTACTACAAGCAATCCAACGTTTCTTCACACGGGAGCCCTCCAATGGCCGCTACTGATCACTTGGTCATTTTCGATACGACCCTCCGGGACGGCGAGCAAAGCCCCGGCGCTACCATGAACAAGGCTGAGAAGCTTCGTATTGCGAAAGCACTCGAAAAACTTAAGGTAGATGTGATTGAGGCTGGATTCGCCATCGCCAGTCAGGGCGATTTCGAGGCCGTGAAGTCCATTGCAGAGAACATCAAAGATTCCACGGTTTGTAGTCTGGCAAGAGTGCTGGATGCGGATGTTGATCGGGCTGCAGAGGCAATTCGTCCGGCAGAGCGTGGTCGTATCCATACCTTCATTGCAACTTCCCCTATCCATATGAAGCACAAGCTTCAAATGGCACCCGATGAAGTGATCGAGCAGGCGGTCAGGGCGGTAAAGCGTGCCAGGAGTCATGTCGACGACGTGGAATTCTCCTGCGAAGACGCCGGTCGTTCCGAGCTGGATTTTCTCTGCCGTATTATCGAGGCGGCAATTGATGCCGGTGCCCGGACGATCAACATTCCCGACACCGTGGGCTATGCGATCCCCGAACAGTTCGGGGATACAATCGCTCAGCTGCTGAACCGTATTCCGAACGCTGATAAAGCGATTTTCTCAGTCCACTGCCACAACGATCTGGGGCTGGCTGTTGCTAACTCTCTCGCGGCCGTCACCAATGGCGCTCGTCAGGTTGAATGCACCATTAACGGTCTCGGTGAGCGGGCCGGTAACGCCTCTCTGGAAGAGATAGTGATGGCTGTGCGCACCCGACAGGATCTCTTTAATGTAGATACCCGAATCGATACCCAGCATATCGTTCCTGCCTCACGACTGGTGTCGACGATCACTGGGTTCCCGGTTCAACCAAACAAGGCAATCGTTGGCGCTAATGCCTTTGCCCACGAGTCCGGGATTCATCAGGATGGTGTGCTGAAACATCGGGAAACCTATGAAATCATGCGTGCCCAGGACGTAGGCTGGCATACCAACAGTCTGGTTCTTGGAAAGCATTCGGGGCGCAATGCATTCCGGACCCGTTTGCTGGAGCTGGGTATCCAGTTTGACACCGAGACCGAGTTGAATGAAGCGTTTACCCGGTTCAAGGCGCTGGCTGACCTTAAGCACGAAATCTTCGATGAAGACCTCCAGGCAATTGCCAGCGACACGCTTCACGATGAGGAACCGGGTCGATATGGTCTGGTCTGCATGCGGGTAAACTCGGAAACCGGCGTTATGCCGAACGCCAGGATTACCCTCATGATCGATGGTAAGGAGCATACGGTAGAAGCTGAAGGTAGCGGCCCGGTAGATGCGACGTTCAAAGCCATCGAATCCCTTGTTGATTCGGGGTGTAACCTGCAGCTGTACTCTGTCAATGCTATAACCAGTGGAACGGATGCCCAGGGCGAGGTCACCGTACGCCTGGAGCGCGGCGGCCGCATTGTTAACGGTGTGGGCTCAGATACGGATGTCATTATCGCCTCCGCAAAGGCCTATGTGGAGGCGCTGAACCTGATAAATTGCTCCAGTTTGCGTCGTCACCCGCAGGTCGCTGACGTTTGAGAATATTTCGACATTTATGCCGGAAAGAAGAATGATTCAGACTGAAGCTGAGCGGCAGTTTTATCTTGGTATGGCGGGCGTGCATCTTTGGTATGCCAGGGATGCATTGCCAGGAGCAGCACCCAGTCCGGAGTTTGTATTTCCCGAGGAAGGGGAGGCTCAGCCACAGGAGGTTATCTCCTCTGCTCGTGCCCCCCGAGAGGGGCCTGCAGCACAGGCTGGTGTTCAGGGCGCAGGTCGCATTCCGGACCTGCAGGCTCTTATGGGTAAGGCAAGTGAAAAACCTGCCCCTGATCGGTCCAGGGCTGTCTCGACAGAGCCCGAAACCCCTAGTGTCGTCCAGGCAGTCGAGACTGATCCGGTCGAGGAAAAGGCGGCGCCAGCAGAGTCCCCGATCCGGCTGAATCTGAAACTATGGGCGAGTGATGGGGTGTGTCTGCTCTGTGGGCTGACAGAGGATTCGAGCGCTCGGTTGCAGGAAACTCTGGCGCTGAACATTCTCAAGAGCATTGATCAGGCGAGCCCGGAATCGGTGGGCCCGATCCGTTGGCCCCTCTTCAATAACCTCAAGGTTGCTGGTAATTCCTCTGGTGATCTCAGGCGGGTGCTATCCAGTGTTTTGTCTCGATATGCAGGGCGGACGGTTATTTCGCTCCTGGCGGCCGATCCAGACGGAGATTCCGTGCGTCTATTGGATGTACTGAAGGAGTCAGGGGTGAGGGCTGATCTTGCCTTTGGACATTCGCTGGCTGAGCTGGCAGCTAACCCCGACCTCAAACGCCAGTTATGGCAGCAGCTTCGATCCCTGGAGCTGGGTTGATGCCTGCCTGCAATGACTTCGTTGATGTCCGGGCTGCTGATTTGCAAATCCGGGCGTTGACTCCGGGTGATCTTTCTCAGGTGCTCGACATTGAGCATCAGGGCTATTCGTTTCCCTGGTCCGAGGGGGTCTTCAAAGATTGCTTCAGAGATAACTATCGCCTTTGGGCTCTCGACGATGGACGTCGTCTGGTCGGTTACGCGATTGTGGCTTACATGTTTGACGAGGCGCATCTCCTCAATATTTGCGTAGACCCATCAGTACGCAGGCAGGGAGCGGGCCGCTTTCTGTTGCGCTACCTACTGGCGGAAGCGGCGCGGGACGGAATGATACAGGTCGTTCTTGAGGTCCGGGCCAGCAATGATGCCGCAGCTCGCCTCTATCTCAGCGAAGGTTTCTCTCAGGTTGGACAGCGGACTGATTACTACCCTTCCGCACGGGGGCGCGAAGCTGCGCTGGTTATGACTCTCGGCCTCGGGTGCTAGTACACAAGGCTCCGCGTGCTGTTCGCGTATCGATTAGTTAACCCCTATAATAGCGGGCTTTCCAGAACATCCTAATCAGGTTATTTGCACACTATGTCCAGCCTTTCCCAGGAAGTGGCCCTGCGCCGCACCTTCGCCATTATTTCCCACCCGGATGCCGGTAAGACCACCATTACTGAAAAGGTGCTGCTGTTCGGTCAGGCGCTTCAGAAGGCCGGCACCGTGAAAGGCAAAAAGTCCGGTCAGCACGCAAAGTCCGACTGGATGGAAATGGAAAAAGAGCGGGGCATATCGGTGACCACATCGGTCATGCAGTTCCCTTACGGTGGAAAGCTGGTCAACCTTCTGGACACCCCGGGCCACGAAGATTTCTCTGAAGATACCTACCGGACTCTGACGGCCGTGGATTCCTGTCTGATGGTAATCGACAGCGCAAAGGGTGTTGAGGAACGGACGATCAAGTTGATGGAAGTAACCCGTCTACGGGATACGCCCATTCTGACATTCATGAACAAACTGGATCGGGATACCCGTGACCCAATTGAGTTGATGGATGAGGTTGAGGATGTCCTGAAAATAGCCTGTGCGCCCATCACCTGGCCAATTGGAATGGGTAAAGGATTCAAAGGTGTTTATCACCTTCTGCGGGATGAGGTGATTCTCTATCAGACGGGACAGGGGCATACGATTCAGGAGAAACGTATTGTCAGTGGTCTGGACAACCCGGAACTTGATGAGGTAATCGGCAGCTACGCATCGGACCTTCGAGACGAAATCGAACTGGTGAAAGGGGCATCCCACGAGTTTGATCAGGAGCTCTTTCTCGCTGGCGAGCTGACACCGGTCTTCTTTGGTACCGCTCTCGGCAACTTTGGTGTTGATCACATGCTGGATGGTTTGGTCGAGTGGGCTCCTGAGCCGCAGCCCCGGGAAACTGACCAGCGGGTGGTTGAGCCGGCAGAAGATGGTTTTTCCGGCTTCGTTTTCAAGATTCAGGCGAATATGGACCCGCAGCATCGGGACCGGGTGGCATTTCTCCGGATTGTGTCTGGCAAGTATTCTCAGGGAATGAAAGCGCGCCATGTGAGGATTGGTAAGGACGTTCGTTTCTCGGATGCCCTGACCTTCATGGCTGGTGATCGCGAGCATGCCGAAGAAGCCTATGCTGGTGACATTATCGGCTTGCATAACCATGGGACCATCCAGCTCGGGGATACGTTTACCTCCGGCGAGGATATGAAGTTTACCGGTATCCCCAACTTCGCGCCGGAACTGTTTCGTCGTATTCGTCTGAAAGATCCCCTGAAGGCGAAGCAACTGCAGAAGGGGCTGATTCAGCTGTCGGAGGAGGGCGCTGTTCAGGTCTTCCGGCCTACCCGTAACAATGACCTGATCGTCGGTGCGGTTGGTGTGCTCCAGTTCGACGTCGTTGTGAGTCGGTTAAAGAGTGAGTACAAGGTTGAAGCCATTTATGAACCCATTAATGTCGCTACCGCTCGCTGGGTTACGTGCTCCGATGAGAAGAAGCTGGATGAGTTCAAGCGCAAGAGCAACGATAACCTCGCGCTCGATGGAAGCGATCGTCTGGCGTACATTGCCCCGACCATGGTAAATCTGAATCTGGCCCAGGAGCGTTTTCCTGACATTCAGTTCCATAAAACCCGGGAGCATTGACGGCTGCGGATCAGCTATGAGGTGGTCGTTTCGGGGGGGGGGCGAAAGCGGAGGAGCAATGGAATTTGTTGATGCTCACTGTCATTTCGACTTTCCCCGTTTTGATGGCTGTCGGGAAGAGGAGTGGGCGCTGGCCCGCTCCATGGGCCTGACGCAACTGGTGGTTCCCGGTGTGCGTCGAAAGCACTGGGAGAGAATCCGCGACGTTTCCAGGCAGTTTCCGGGGGTATCTTATTGCCTTGGTATTCACCCCTGGTATGTCTCCGAACATGATGAGGTTGATCTGAAGGCGCTGTCCGGTTTGCTGGAGCTGCGCCCCGGCGGGTGTGTCGGAGTTGGAGAGTGTGGTCTCGATCGAATGCGGGGCGAGCTTCGTGAGCAAATGCCCTGGTTTGAGGCTCAGGTGGCACTGGCGGCCAGGTATGATTATCCATTGATCATCCATTCCGTTAAAACCCATGATGAAGTGCGGTCTGAGCTGAAGCGGCTTGGCTGGAGTGGCAGGGCGCTTGTCCATGGATTTTCCGGATCCTATCAGCAAGCTAAGAATCTGGTGGATCGAGGGTGTTTTATCGGTGTTGGAGGTGTGATTACCTATTCTCGCGCCGCAAAGACCCGGGAAGCGATTCGTCAGCTGCCCCTGGATTCCCTGGTGCTGGAGACGGATGCGCCGGACATGGCGCCGGCAGGTGTTGATAAAGGCCAGAACTCTCCCGCCCAATTGCCCCGGATCATGCGTGTTCTGGCAGAGTTGCGGGGTATGGAGCTGGAAGAGATCGCATTTGCTTTATTGAAGAATGTGCGAAGAATGTATGGCTGGGTAAACGACACAGGCTGTCCCCGCATAAGGGAATAACGAAACGCCGTTGTCGAGGGTTGGCATTCTTTGGTGGTTCGAGTATACTTCGCGCCCTGGCTTTTCAAGGCGATGTCACTATCTCAGCCCCGAATGGTGTCACTGCCGACTTAATACAGGTGAATATACCTCTGCCGAGTACATTGTGGTTCGGCGGCGGTTGTTAACGTTTCTTATATAGCGTTCAAGGCGGAATCAATGAAGACTCTGAGTGCGAAACCAGAAACAGTAAAACGTGACTGGTACGTTGTAGACGCAGCCGGCAAGACGCTGGGTCGTCTGTCAACCGAAATCGCCCGTCGTCTGCGGGGCAAGCATAAAGCTGAGTATACCCCTCACGTGGACACTGGCGATTACATCGTAGTTATTAATGCCAGCCAGGTGCAGGTTACCGGCAAAAAGGCATCTGCAAAGATGTACTATAGCCACACCGGCTTTCCGGGTGGAATCAAGTCCATCAATTTCGAGAAGCTGGTAGACAAGGCTCCCGAGCAAATTATTCAGAAGTCTGTTAAAGGCATGCTTCCGAAGGGCCCGCTCGGCCGCGCCATGTTCAGTAAGCTGAAAGTCTACGCCGGCGCTGAGCATCCTCATGCTGCCCAGCAGCCCAAAGAACTCGACATCTAACGGAAGGCGGATATGTCTGTAGCACAAAATTACGGTACTGGTCGCCGCAAAAACTCCACGGCTCGCGTCTTTATCAAGCCGGGTAGCGGTAACATCACTATCAACGGTCGCACTATCGAGCAGTTTTTCGGTCGTGAGACTCTGCGCATGATCGTTCGTCAGCCGCTGGTGGTTGCCGAGTCTGTTGATCGTTTTGATATCAACATCACTGTTAAGGGTGGTGGTACAAGTGGTCAGGCTGGCGCGATTCGTCACGGCCTTACCCGTGCGCTGATGGATTACGATGAAACTCTGCGTCCGGCTCTGCGCAAAGCGGGTTATGTTACCCGTGATGCTCGTGAAGTTGAGCGTAAGAAAGTGGGTCTGCGCAAGGCGCGTAAGCGTCCTCAGTTCTCCAAGCGTTAATCTCGCTGGAGCAGGATCCGAAGAAACCCGGCCAGTCATGGTCGGGTTTTTTTATGGTTTTGCGAATTGTCAGCAAATTGACCTAGAGCAGGGAAGGGCCGCCGCGGGCGGCTTTCCGACTTGTAAGGCCCTGGTAATTTCATTACCATTTGGGCGCTTATATTTTTGGGTTGTGAAGTCCTTATAAGATGCACGTTGCCTGCTTCGGTGCGGGCTGTGACATCGCCTGATGGGAGAAAACCATAATGAGTAATGGCGACGTGAGCCAAGGCCGGCGCCGGTTTCTGATCGGTGCTACGTCCGTGGTAGGTGGAGTCGGCGTCGTCGGTGCAGCAGTTCCTTTCGTGGCATCCTGGAATCCCAGTGCCAAAGCGGAAGCAGCAGGTGCGCCGGTAACCGTCAATGTCAGCAAGGTCGAGCCAGGCCAGCAAATTACCGTTGAATGGCGCGGTAAGCCTGTCTGGATTATCCGCCGTACCGAGGAGATGTTGAAAAACATCGAGAAGTTGAACGACGCGGTAAAAGACCCTCAGTCCGAAGAGCCGCAACAACCACAGTACATCGAAGGCGTTTATCGGGCGATCAAGCCTGAATTTGCTGTACTGGTAGGTTTGTGTACTCACCTTGGCTGTGTGCCCTCTTACCGTCCGGAAGTCGCTCCCGCTGATCTGGGTGAAGACTGGCTGGGTGGCTTCTTCTGCCCATGCCACGGTTCCCACTATGACCTGTCCGGTCGGGTATACCAGGCGCAGCCTGCTCCCCTGAACCTTGAGGTTCCGCCTTATCGCTATGACGACGATGCGACCCTCACGATTGGTCTTGATCCGGAGGCGGCGTAATGCAAAAGATAATTCAGTGGGTAGACGAGCGTCTGCCAATCGTTGATGCCTGGAATAATCACCTGGCCAAGTATTACGCGCCGAAGAACTTCAACGTGTGGTACTTCTTTGGCTCCCTGGCGATGTTGGTTCTGGTTAACCAGTTGGTAACCGGTATCTGGCTGACCATGAGCTACAACCCGTCAGCGGAAGGTGCATTCTCTTCTGTTGAATACATCATGCGTGATGTCGAGTGGGGCTGGTTGCTCCGTTATCTGCACTCCACCGGTGCTTCGGCATTCTTTATCGTGGTCTATCTCCACATGTTCCGCGGCCTGATGTACGGTTCCTATCAGAAGCCCCGCGAACTGATCTGGATTTTCGGTATGCTGATCTACCTGGTGCTGATGGCTGAAGCCTTTATGGGCTACCTGCTGCCATGGGGTCAGATGTCATACTGGGGTGCCCAGGTAATCGTTAATCTGTTCGGTGCTATTCCGGTAATCGGTGATGACCTGTCTCTGTGGATTCGTGGTGATTACCTGATCTCCGGCATTACCCTGAACCGCTTCTTCGCACTTCATGTTGTTGCGCTGCCGATCGTTCTGTTGGGCCTTGTTGTTCTGCACATCCTGGCGCTGCACGAAGTGGGTTCGAATAACCCTGACGGTATCGACATCAAGAAGAACAAAGACGAAAACGGTGTTCCGAAAGACGGCATCCCGTTCCATCCGTACTATTCCGTTCACGACCTGGTCGGTGTTGCGGTCTTCTTCTTCATCTTCTTCGTTGTGGTGTTCTTCTTCCCTGAAATGGGCGGGCTGTTCCTGGAGAAGCCGAACTTCGAGCCTGCGAATGCTCTGAAGACCCCGGCTCACATTGCTCCGGTATGGTACTTCACGCCGTTCTACGCCATGTTGCGTGCGGTAACGGTTGATCTGTTCGGTCTGCCTGCGAAGTTCTGGGGTGTCGTTGTGATGGGTGGTGCTATCGCTATCCTGTTCGTGCTGCCCTGGCTTGATCGTAGCCCGGTTCGTTCCATTCGATACAAAGGCTGGTTGAGCCGTATTGCACTGATCATCTTTGCGATCAGCTTCGTGATCCTCGGCTATCTCGGCCTGGTGCCTGCGACGGCGGGTCGTACAGCTCTGGCGCAGGTCCTGACCGTGCTGTACTTCCTCTACTTCATTCTCATGCCGTTCTATACGCGTATGGAGAAAACCAAGCCAGTGCCAGAGAGGGTGACAGGATAATGAGAAAGCTGATTTTTGGTCTTTTCATCGCAATCCTGCCAGCTTTTGCGCTGGCAGCGGGTGGCGAGGGGGTCCCGATGGACCACATCAAAACCGATCATACCAATAAAGAATCCCTGCAGCGTGGTGTTGCTCTGTTCACCAACTACTGTCAGGGCTGCCACTCCACCGAGTACGCCCGTTACAAGCGTGTGGCTGAGGATCTTGAGATTCCTCTGGATCTTTACACGGATAACCTGATCTTCACTGGCGCCAAAATCGGTGAGCTGATGAAGAACTCCATGAACAAGGACATGGCTGCAGGCTGGTTCGGTGCTCCGCCACCGGATCTGACTCTGGAAGCCCGTCTGCGTGGTGAGTCCTGGGTTTATTCTTACCTCCGTGGATTCTACAAGGATGAAAGCCGCCCGTTAGGTGTCAACAACGTTGTCTTCCCGAACGTAGGTATGCCTCATGTTTTGGTTGGCCTGCAGGGACTGTGTGCAGTTGAACCTCACATTGGTGTTGCTCCCTCTGTGGAGCCGCTGAGCGGCAATGTTAATAATGCGGACGCGTGTCCCGAGTACGCACTGGAAGGCAGCATGTCGGCAGCTGAGTTTGATCAGGCCATGTATGACCTGACCAACTTCCTGTCATACATGGCAGATCCGGTGAAGATCGAGCGTGAGCGCCTGGGGATTTTCGTGCTGATTTTTGTTGCGATCTTCTTCGTCTTTGCTTACCTGCTCAATCGTGAGTACTGGAAGGACGTACACTGAGAAATAGGGTATAATCCCGTCTCCTGAGTTCCAGTGGGTCGTTTGGCCCGCTGGAATTTTGCATTTTCTCAGGACCATTTCGGTTTTGTTTACTCGTGAGGTAGTTCTATGGGCGTTGTGACCAAGCGGTCATCAATGACGTTTTTTTCGGATCCGGCCAGCCAATACAGCCATCGTGTTCGTATCGTATTGGCAGAGAAGGGTGTAACTGTTGATATCGTTGATGTGGATCCGGATAACCCGCCGGCAGAACTGGCTGATCTGAACCCGTATAACGCCCTGCCTACCCTGGTCGATCGTGATCTGGTGCTCTACGAGCCCAATATCATGATGGAATACCTGGATGAGCGTTTCCCGCATCCTCCTCTGCTGCCGGTATACCCGGTTGCTCGTGCCAATAGCCGTCTGATGATTCACCGGATTCAGAAAGACTGGTGTGGCCTGGTTGACCAGATTCTTGCTCAGCCGACTGGCAAGGCTGCCGATGCTGCTCGTAAGGAGTTGCGCGAGAGCCTGATGGCGACCGCTCCGCTGTTTGGTGAGATGCCGTTCTTCCTGTCTGAAGAGTTCACGATTGTTGACTGCTGCATCGCGCCTATCCTCTGGCGTCTGCCGGCTCTGGGTATTGATCTGGGCGATGATAAGCAAGTCAAGCCGTTGCTGAAGTACATGGAAAACATTTTCAGCCGTGAAGGCTTCAGGGCAAGCCTGTCTGATCTGGAAGAAGACATTCGCAGCTGATTGAGCGGGAGCTCTGAAGTTCTGGCAGGAGAGTCGTAATGTCGGAAAGCAAGATCACCATGACATCCAGTCGCCCGTACCTGGTTCGGGCGTTCAATGAGTGGGTTCTGGACAACGATTGCACGCCGTATATCGTCGTTGATGCGGGCATTCAGGGCGTTCAGGTGCCTACGGAGCATGTCGCTAACGGCCAGATTGTGCTGAATATCAGTCCTGGTGCAGTGCGTGGGCTGGTGATTGGAAATGGTGCGATTGAATTCAGTGCCCGTTTCGGCGGTGTGCCTATGCAGGTGTTTATTCCTTTACAGGCTGTCATGGCTATCTATGCCAAGGAAAATGGCGAGGGCATGGTGTTCGGTAGTGAACCCGGTTCTCCCGACCCGGACGGTTCCGGGGATAAGGCGCCTGCGTCACAGAGTGCCGACGAACGTCCCTCGGGGCGTCCCACGTTGAAAGTGGTGAAGTGAGTTTCCGGTCAATACTAAAGAAAAAGCCAGCATCTGCTGGCTTTTTTTTATCCGCCGAACAGTTTGCTGTCGACCAGCCCGCAAAGGGCATTGATGATAACCAATAGCAAGGGGGTTGCTTCGGTCGGAGGGAGGTCGCTTAGTGCAATTTCGTGGTCTTCAGCGTGCATCAGCGATGTGATATCTGATTTCTCCCTGGCGCTCAGTACCATAACGCTCATTTCCCGGTCGTGTGCAGCTTGGATAGCCTGGATCAGGTTAGCTTTGTGACCATCGTCGACGATGACAAACAGTAGATCTCCCGGCTTGCCAATGGCGCGGACCTGGCGGGAAAACGTGTCATTAAACCGATTGTCCCTGCAAATGGCTGAATAGGTTGTGGCATCGGCCCCGAGATTTATGGCCGGGAGCGCTGGGCGGTCCTGGTCGAATCGGTTCAAAAGCGCGGTGCAGAAATACTGGGCGAGGATGTTGGCGCTGCCATTGGCGCAGGTAACGATTTTGCCATCCTGAAGCAGGGTGGCCACAAAGGCGTCAGCGACCGCTTCGATGGCCGGCCCAACAGTGCTTGCGGCTTGGGCGGTTTGTTCCATGTGGCTGGCAAACCATTGGTTTATCTGCTGCTCGGTTTCGATCATTACCCTTACTTACCCTGCCTGGATTGCATTTTTGATCCATTGTACCCGGTATTTTTTGACGGTTCCCGGCGAAATGGCGATAACATCAATACGGCTGTTGGCATTCCAGAGTCCGTGTCTGTGAAGATAGAATGATGCGGCTTTAAGCAGGCGTTTCTGCTTTGTGTAGTTGATGGAGCCGGCTGGATCTGTAAGGCTGCCAGGGCCCCGGAAGCGAACTTCAAAAAACACGAGAGTGTTCCCGTCATAGCCGATAAGGTCCAGTTCGCCTCCGCGGTTATAAACATTCCGCTCTACGATCTGAACGCCGCGGCTACCGAGGTAGCGGGCGGCCACGCCTTCATAGTGATTTCCGCGTTCTTTTGCGCCTTCCATGGCAAACGGTGTTCTTCCTTTCCTGTCATCAGGGAGAGGTGGTCTCGCTGCTGTCTTCAGGCTTATCGGTGGGAGTCTCAATCAAGGCGGGAGTGCCGTTGCTGAATTGGGCCCACAACTGTTTTCGGTGAACACTTCCTGCGCTCGTCATAGTCAATTCGCCGGTGTACCCCTGTAGCGAAGCTGACTCTACCTGCTTCAACAAAGGCAGACGTTTACTCAGTTGCCATGCGTCTGCTCCCATGGCGAATAGTCGGCCAAGCTGGCCCCGGGTGCCGGAAAGGTGTTTGTCCGCCTGAGTTTTAAGTTCGTCAGACGGGCTGAGAGTCCAGGGGGTGTCTGTGAAAATAACATTCTCCAGGTCCCGGTCACGGGAAGCATCCGGCGTTCCTTCATACACCATGGAGGGTGAGTATACGGGAAGTTCTCCCCCGAAATAGAAAGCGAACAGAGGCTTGAATTGCCGCGCAATGGTCGGGTTTGCAACCATAACGATGGCTTCGGCATCCTGCCGGAGTCGCGGCTCAAACTCGACGTCCAGGCCAATGGTGCGCTCAACCTGGATGGCGCGGTCACGGGAGACCGTAATGCCGAGAAGGTCTGCGGTTACCGCGCGGAGGTTGTCTTCAGCGAAGAAACGTTCGATATCGAGCGCGGTTCCACCGGTTTCCTCCATCTTTTGCAGGAGTGCAGCTTCTACCCGATCACCCCATTCCCCTTGAGGTATGAGTGCCAGTACGTCCCGAATATCGTCATTGGACAGTTGTTCTGCGATCTGGCGGGCTTCGTCTTCGGCCGATAAGCCAAACTGATACAGCCCGTTTGGCACTTTGCTATCCTCCGGCAGGTAATTAAGTCCCAGCGTCGGAGTGGGCAGCGTATTCATGGAGGAAAGGCTGGCAAGTGCATCCTTCTCCAGAGGGCCGACGATAAGGTCGACGCCCTGTGCGGAAAGCTCCTGGTAAATCTCAGTGAACGGCCTGCCTGAGCTGTTCACAATCCGGATGTCGGTTACTTCACGATCCGCAGACTGGTCGAGATAATAGGCAGCAATAAAACCATCCCGAATTGCCTTTCCAGCGGATGCCAGGGCGCCATCAAGTGGCAGTGCCAAAGCAATTTTTTCCGGTCGGCTCTCAGCAAGAGATGCGATGAGCTGAAGTTCCGAAGGGAGTACCTGAGCAGCTGGATGGCCGGGCCAGTTATTTTGCCACTGGCGAATGATACGCCCCTGTTCGTCGAGCCCTGTGCCCGGACGCCGTATGGTTGAAGCCAGTTCGAGCCAGCCCTGGGTTTCGAAGCCGATAGCCACGGTGCTGGCATCGGAGAGCTCCTTCTCGGAGGTGGATTTGAGCAGTTGCCATATCTGGTCGTGCAGTGCTTGTGGGTTTGCCGAGCTATCCGTTTGCGCCAGCAGGATCAGTGTCATTGCCGCTCGGGGGCGGTCATCGGCCAGGCTGAAGGTGTCTGCCTGGAGCGTCGCGGCTCTGGCCATCAATTCCGGCGGGTAACTGATGAAGCTGTCGGGCGACAGTGTGCCGGCTAACGTTTTGGCCCAGGAGCTGTCCTGCAGGGCATCGATGCTGGCCATGGCCATGAGTCGGCGTTGTTCCTCGAGGGCGGGACTAAGTTGCGCCAGCATCTCGCTTTGGAGTAACTTGCGGGCAGCAGCATGATCGCCCCGGTCCTGGAACTGGCCTGCGACTCGAAGCAAATACCGTTGTGCTGTTTCCCGGTTGTCTTCCTGGCCGGCCATGTCCAGGGCTTGCTCGGGTGTTGCTGCAACGTGTGATTGCAAATCCACGCTGGCGCAACCGGTGGAAAGCAGGGCCACAGTGAATAGCGTGGCGAAGGCTCGTTGGTTGAGTCGGTTCATGATCATGGCTGGCAACACTACTCCGGGTGAGTGGGTTCGGGGCGCCGATAAATAAGGTGGCAAGTTTACCAGTTCCAGGGGTAATTCACATGACGTTAGTGTCATGCGTTGTCGGTGTTTCAGGCATTTAACGTAAAGGAGTGGGGATCGTGGATTCTGACGAGGCGGATATGGTCGGTGCTGGCGGGCGGGCGCGGGGAACGCTGTATATCGTCGCAACGCCGATAGGAAATCTTGATGATCTTTCCCTCAGAGCCTCACGGGTACTTGCCCGGGCAGACGTAATCGCCGCCGAGGACACCCGGCACAGCGGGCGGTTGCTGCAGCATTTAGGCATCCAGAAAAAAATGATAGCGCTTCACGATCATAATGAGCGTGCCCGGGCGGGTAGTGTTCTTGATGAGCTTGATGCCGGCAGGAATGTTGCCCTGATTTCTGATGCGGGAACGCCCCTCATATCTGACCCGGGGTATGTTCTGGTTCGAGAGGCCCGTCGTCGTGGGCTGACCGTTTCGCCCATTCCGGGAGCATGTGCTTTTGTGTCCGCTCTGAGCGCTGCGGGCTTGCCAACGGATCGTCTGCTGTTTGTTGGATTTCTGCCGGCCAAACGGAGTGGGCGTCGCTCTGCGCTGGAGGCTTTGTGTGCTGAAACCGCAACTCTGGTCTTCTATGAATCGCCTCATCGAATCGTCGACACAATCGAGGACCTGGTTGAGGTGTTCGGAGACCGTCGGGAGCTTGTTCTCGGGCGGGAGCTCACCAAGACCTTTGAAACCTTTTACTCCGGAACGGCTCAGGAGGTGTTGGAAACTCTTGTGTCTGATCCGAACGGTAGTCGAGGGGAGTTCGTGGTGATGGTCCATGGAGCTGCCCCCGAGGACGACGAATCGGAGGACGGCTTGATCGAAGTTGATCGTCTGATCTCGGCTCTGATTGAAGAGCTGCCTGTAAAAAAGGTGGCTAAAATAGTTGCGGGGTTAACTGGTAAGCCCAAGAACGAGCTTTATCAGCGTGCTTTGGAGCTAAAGCCCGACTGAGCGGTTTGGCGACGGTTTTTTCTTGCAAGCACGAAGGGGCAGGAGTATTGTCTCGCCCGAGCTCGCCAGACAGTCGCCGCCGGTTTTCCGGGGGAGGAAAGTCCGGGCTCCGCAGGGCAAGGTGCCAGGTAACGCCTGGGCGGCGTGAGCCGACGGAAAGTGCAACAGAAAGTAAACCGCCTAAGTGCCTTCGGGCAACGGTAAGGGTGAAATGGTGCGGTAAGAGCGCACCGCGTGGCTGGCAACAGTCCACGGCGATGGTAAACCCCACCTGGAGCAAGACCAAATAGGAATCCAATGGCGTGGCCCGCGCTGGATTCGGGTAGGTTGCTTGAGGTCTGTGGTGACGCAGACCCTAGATGAATGACTGTCCAAGACAGAACCCGGCTTATCGGCGAGCTCGCCTTCTTCTTTTGTGATTCCTGCCGTTCTCACGTCTCCGTTGTTATAGCCAAATAATCTTAAACCTCACTTGTTGTCTTCAGAACTTTTTGCAGGTAGTTGATTTTCCTTCTTTTCTTTTCCGTAATCTCCGCGGTTTTCTTATTGGTCGCTCGTAACCTCTTGTCATAAAAGGAAGTTTTGTCAGTGTGGCGCTATTGATGGCGCTTGCATTGTGTTTTGCGTGTTTCTATAGTGTGCAGAAGTGGGAAAAAGTGGTTTGAAGTGGTTTTTTGTGGATTCTGGACCCCAGAGACAGCGTAAATGAGCAATTTTCTCGGCAGTCATGCCATCAATATGGATGCAAAGGGTCGCCTGGCGATCCCCGCCAAGGTGCGCGAAGAGCTCGTGCAGTCTTGTGGTGGCCGCATTGTATTGACTGCCAATGCTGATGAAGAACGTTGTCTGCTGGTCTATCCAGAGCCCGAGTGGGAAGAGTTGCGTCCCAAGATCGAAGCACTCCCGAACATGAATAAAGCGGCACGGCGGCTGCAGCGATTACTCCTTGGTAATGCAGCGCCAATGGAACTGGACTCGGCAGGGCGTATCCTTATCCCGCCAACGCTGCGTAGCTATGCCCATTTTGAGAAAAAGCTGATGTTGATCGGTCAGGGTAAAAAACTGGAACTCTGGAGTGAGGAGCGTTGGTTCGCCTGGCTTGATGAGTCTTCCGACGATGATGATATGCCGCCAGAGATGGAGGCTCTTTCTCTATGACCTCCGATCACGGGAAGAAGGGCGGTATTGAGTTTTCTCACCGCTCGGTTCTTTTGGATTCGGCGGTCGATTATCTGGTTAACGATCCTGCTGGACAGTATGTCGATTGCACCTTCGGGCGTGGTGGTCACTCGCGTCTGGTTCTTGATCGATTGGGTGATCAGGGGCATTTGCTGGGGATCGATAAAGATCCAGAGGCGATTGCTGTTGCTGAAGAACTGGCTGTCGAAGATACGAGATTTTCCTGGTTTCACGGCTCATTCGCGGAGCTCGGCCTTGCCTTGGATCGGCGGGAGTGGGGCGAAGTTAATGGCGTGCTGATGGATCTGGGGGTTTCCTCGCCCCAGCTTGACGACCCGGCCAGAGGATTCAGTTTCATGCGGGATGGACCGCTGGATATGAGGATGAACCCTCAGCAATCGCCCAGTGCCGCGGAATGGCTGGCAGATGCTGACGAAAAAGAAATTGCTGATGTGATTTGGCGATACGGCGAAGAGAGGTTCTCCCGCCGTATCGCTCGTTTGATCGTGGAGCGTCGCCAGGAAGAGGCGATTGAAACAACTCGGCAACTGGCGGGACTGATCAGCGAAGCGGTTCCCAAAAAGGAAAAGCATAAGCATCCAGCCACTCGCGCTTTCCAGGCCATCCGGATTTTTATCAATCGGGAGCTTGAGGATCTGGAGTTAGGCCTTCAGGCGGCGGCTGATCGCCTCAAACCTGGTGGTCGCCTGGTAGTGATCAGTTTTCACTCGCTTGAAGACAGGCTGGTTAAGCGCTTTATGCGGGATCTTGCCCGGGGGCCGAAGCTGCCAAGGGGGATACCCGTTACCGCCGACCAGGAAACGTCGGCATTTCGTCTGGTGGGCAAGGCCGCCAAGGCCAATGCAGAAGAAATCGGTGACAACGTGAGAGCCCGTAGTGCAGTCATGAGAGTGCTTGAGCGCACCGGAACGAACAACAGTACGCAGGGGAGTGCGTAATTATGGGTGCGGTAGCCATTGAACAGCCGACGCGTTCGGCAAAAATCAGCAAGCAGACAATGCGTGATGGCGTTGTAACCGCTGTCAGAATTTCACGCCAGGTATTTGATGCGACCAAGCAGAGGAATGTGCTGGTTTCGCTTGTGCTGGCGTCGTTGCTGCTGGTGTCGGCCATAGGTGTCGTAGCCGGAGCTTATGAGAACCGGAGCTTGTTCAACACTCTTTCTCATCTGCAAAGCGAAAGGGACGGTTACCAGCGTGAATGGAGTCAGCTTTTGCTGGAGCAGAGTGCGTTGAGTGCCCATGGGCGAGTGGAAAAGCTCGCCGCCGAGCGTTTTGACATGGTGGTGCCCGGGCGTCAGGACATTGTCCTTGTGCCGCTGATGTCACCTGCAGTTAATTGATATCCAATAACGATTCTAAAGAAAAATTATCGTCAGGGTGAATGCATTGTCCGGTCAGGGAAAGCAGACAACGTGGAGACAAATGCTGGTGCAGGGTGCGAAGGCCTGGCGCTTTGGCTCCGTGCTGGGTGTTTTTCTGCTGGTGGTCGGGCTTCTCAGCTGGCGCCTGATCGATCTACAGGTTGTCGATAATGACTTTCTGCGCAAGCAAGGTGATGTTCGTACCATTCGCGTAGAGAGTATCGATGCTCACCGTGGGGTGATTTCAGACCGTCACGGAGAACCTCTGGCGGTGAGTACCCCTGTGCAGACAATCTGGGCCAACCCCTCGGAAATGGATGCCGATGAGCCTCGTCTGACCAATCTCGCCCGGTTGCTGGATATCAGCGAAGCCGATTTGCGGCAACGGTTGAAAAAATACTCCGGCCGAGAGTTCATATATCTGCGTCGTAAGGTTCAGCCTGCCCTTGCCCGGCAGGCTTTGGCGCTTGATATCAACGGGGTTTATGCCCGCCAGGAATACCGGCGTTATTACCCGGCCGGAGAAGTGACCGCTCACGTCGTTGGCTTCACCAACATCGATGAGCATGGTCAGGAAGGCATGGAGCTTACCTATAACCAGTGGCTCTCCGGGGAACCTGGCCGTAAGCGTGTTCTCAAAGATAACAAGGGTCGCGTTATCAAGGACCTGAGCCTGATCCGTGATGCCCGGCCAGGTCGCAGTCTTGATCTCAGTATCGATTTACGCTTGCAGTACCTGGCCTATCGGGAGCTGAAAGCGGTAGTCAGTGCCCACAAGGCCCGGGGTGGCACGCTGGTCATGCTTGATGTGGACACAGGTGAGGTATTGGCGATGGTCAATCAGGGTTCCTATAACCCGAATGACCGAAGCCAGCTGACGGCAGAAAATCTCAGAAACAAGGCGATCACAGACCTGTTTGAGCCAGGTTCCACGATGAAACCGATCACCATGGCTGCGGCACTGGAGACCGGGAAGTATGTGGTGGGTAGTACGATTGATACGTCACCGGGTTACCGGCGTTTTGGTCGCTTTACCATTCGCGACCATCGGAATTATGGCGTCATGGATCTGACCAAAATTATCGCCAAGTCCAGTAACGTCGGGATGAGTCGTATCGCAACCGATATTGGTGGTGATGTCATTCGGGATCTCTACAGCCGCGTAGGGCTCGGGCAGCCGACAGGTATAGGGTTCCCGGGCGAAGCCGTTGGCGTTCTGCCGGCACCCCCGAAATGGCGTCCAGTTGAAGAAGCGACACTGTCTTATGGATATGGTCTGAGTGTTACTGCGCTGCAGTTGGCCCAGGCTTATATGGTGATTGCCAACGGTGGCGTCCGGTACCCACTGAGCCTGCTCAAGCTCGAGGAACAGCCGCAAGGGCAGCGAGTGCTCTCCGAGAAGGTTACTTACGAGGTTCGGAACATGCTGCGTGAAGTGATTGAGCATGGAACCGGAGGCCGGGCCAAGACAGGTCTGTATTCGGCGGGCGGCAAGACCGGTACGGTCCACCTGGTGGGTAAGCAGGGATACGAAGACAGCGAATACAAAGCAATCTTTGCCGGAATGGCACCGATTGATGATCCAAGAATTGTTACGGTTGTGGCCGTGGATGCGCCGCAGTCCGGCGAGTATTACGGAGGCGAGGTAGCTGCACCCGTGTTCGCCAGGGTAATGAGTGACGCTCTTCGGTTGTTGAATGTGAAGCCTGAACTGGAAGTTGGTGAGGCGGGTAAGTCTCAACCTGCTCCGGGAGCACGGGGGTAAACCTTATGTGCATCACATCGCTCAGCACGCTGTTGCACGGTATTGTTGAAGTACCGTCGGTATTTGATCTCACCATCCATGGCTTGCGAACGGACAGTCGGGATGTAACGAGCGGCGATGCCTTTGTTGCTGTCTCGGGTGCTAAAACGCCGGCGGATCATTACCTCGATAGCGCCATCAAGGCAGGCGCGTCGGCGGTGTTGTTGGAATCGGCCGATGCACGCGAGTGTTATGAATATCACGGAGCGTTGGTTGTGCCCGTGGTTGGTCTGAAGCGGTGTCTGGGAACGATCGCCGACCGGTTTTTTGAACATCCATCTCAGAGACTGAGACTTGTTGGTGTTACAGGTACGAATGGCAAAACCTCGGTGTCGCAGTACATTGCACAGCTGTTGAAGGAAACGGGTACACCTTGCGGGATTCTTGGCACCGTAGGGTACGGCATGCCCGGAGCCCTACAAGAAGCAACTCACACCACGCCGGACGTGGTGCAGGTGAACCGTGTCCTCTGGCGAATCCTCGAACAGGGCGGTCGTGCAGCTGCGATGGAAGTGTCCTCCCATGCTCTGGATCAGGGGCGGGTGGACGGTCTGAAAATGACAGGTGCGGTGTTTACCAATCTGACCCGGGACCACCTTGATTACCACGGGACCATGGAAGCCTACGGCGAAGCCAAAGCCCGGTTGTTTGAGCGGGAAGGGCTCCATTTCTCCGTGATCAATTTTGATGATCCGTTCGGGCGCCAGTTGTTCGGGCAGCTTGACGGAAAGTGCGACCGCATTCGCTACAGCTTGCATGAAAGCGAGACTGAGCTCTGGATGAGGTCCTTCAATCCGACGGATGAGGGCTTCCGGGCCGAGGTGGATGGTCAGTGGGGAGGTTTCGATATTGCAGTGCCGCTGATGGGCAGCTTTAACGCCAGTAACGTATTGGCTGCCATGGCAACGGTGCTGGCACTTGGTGTGCCTGTCGACAGGATTCAGCAAGCGGTAACCCGGCTGGCTCCTCCTCCGGGGCGTCTCGAACGGTTCAGCAGCGCTGAAGGCATTCGCGTGGTGGTGGACTATGCCCATACACCGGATGCCCTGGCAAATGCGCTTGCCGCATTGCGCTCGCATACCAGTGGAAAGCTGATCTGTGTATTTGGCTGTGGCGGTGACCGGGACAGTGGAAAACGCCCGGAAATGGCTGCGGAAGCAGAAATGCTGGCGGACGTGGTTATCGTCACCGATGACAATCCCCGGGGTGAGGATCCTGCAGCTATAGCCGCCGATATATTTGCTGGCTTCTCATCCGGTAGCTCAGTAGCACTCGTCCATGACCGGGCAGAAGCCATTCGACGTGCGATTGCCATGGCAACTCCGGAAGATCTCGTGTTGATCGCGGGCAAGGGCCATGAGTCTTATCAGGAAATCGCGGGCCAGAAACTACATTTCAGCGATGCCGAACAGGTGCGCCTTGGCTTGAACCTTACCGGGGGTGTGGCATGATGCGCGCCTTTTCGCTGGCGGAAGCGAAAGACTGGCTGTCGGCATCCTGCTCTGCAACCGGGTTGGAGTCGCAGGTATTCACCGGCGTTTCTACCGATACCAGGGCGATTGAGCCAGGACAGATTTTTGTTGCTCTTCGCGGGGATAACTTTGATGGCCATCGTTTCCTGGATGTCGCCAGGGACCGTGGTGCCGTTGCGGTCGTCGTTGACTGTGCAGAAGTTGGCCTGGGTATTCCTCAGCTTGTTGTCGACGATACCGTGGATGCCTTGGCGCAGTTGGCGGCAGGTAACCGTAACGAGAGTAGCGCAAGGCTGGTTGCGGTAACCGGCAGTAGTGGCAAGACCACAGTGAGGGAAATGACTGCAGCGATTCTCACCCGGATGGGTGAGACCCTGGCAACCAGCGGCAATCTGAACAACCACATTGGTGTGCCTCTGACGCTGTTCAGGCTTGCTCCGGAGCATCAATACGGGGCCATTGAACTTGGCGCCAGCGGACTTGGGGAGATTGCTCACACAGTCGCGATCACCCGTCCGGAAGTAGCGATCCTGACCAATGCGGGTTCGGCTCATCTCGAAGGCTTTGGCAGCTACGAGAACATCATTCTGGCCAAGGGCGAGATTATTGAGGGCGTCAGCCGGGAAGGGCTGGTTGTCCTTAATCGGGATGATCCGGCTTTTGGTCAGTGGCTGGAACGTGCAGCTGATCGTCCCGTGGTTAGCGTGAGTTGTACCGGCGCCACCGACGCAACCTACACCGCGAGAATGGAAGGTTCTGCGGGGGCAGGCCTGAAATTTACCGTGATTGGCCCTGCGGGTTGGTCATGCGATGTGGCCCTTGCTCTGGAAGGAGAACATAACGTCGTCAATGCCATGCTGGCGTTGGCGGCAGCCCGTCATTTGGGAGCGACCAACGAGCATATTGTTTCCGGCCTGGCCTCCGTGAAAGCGGTCAAGGGGCGCCTGCAAAGCTTGCAGGTCTCCCCGGATATGACGGTTATTGACGACAGCTATAACGCAAATCCGGTCTCGATGAAGGCTGCGGTGCGTGTGTTGGCCAGAAAAAACGGTGAGCGGATTGCGGTTTTCGGAGCCATGGCGGAACTGGGGGAAAAGGCCGGGGAGCTTCACCGCGAAGTCGGGCAGTGCGCCCGTGATGAGAAAATAGACAGGCTGATGACCGTAGGGCCGGGTTGTGAGGGGTATGCCGAAGGGTTCGGCGACGGCACCGAAGCGTATCAGCACCATGATGAGGCTGTTAAGGCCGTCATCAACGCAAACAGGAAGCCAGTCACCGTGCTGGTAAAAGGTTCTCGCAGTTCTGCCATGGAGCTTGTGGTGGAGGGAATTCAGGAAAAGGTGAATAAATCATGCTGCTCTGGCTGACAGAGGCTCTATCTCAATATTTTACCTCGCTGACGGTGTTTCAGTACCTCACGTTGCGGGGCATTCTGGGCACGCTGACGGCTCTGCTGATCTCGCTGCTGATCGGACCTGTGATGATCCGTAAGCTCAGCCAGTACCAGATTGGCCAGGCTGTGCGGGATGACGGTCCTCAGACTCACCTGAGCAAGGCGGGTACTCCGACCATGGGGGGCGCGCTGATTCTCGTAGCCATCGGTGTGAGCACTCTGTTGTGGGCTGATCTGAGTAACCGTTATGTCTGGGTCACCCTGCTGGTCACCATGTTGTTCGGAGCGATCGGCTGGGTCGATGACTATCGCAAGGTTGTCGAGCGTAATCCACGGGGGTTGCCTGCGCGCTGGAAATACTTCTGGCAGTCGGTGATTGGTGCCGGTGCGGCTATTGCGTTGTATCTCAGCGCCTCATTGCCACAGGAAACTTCGCTGTACCTGCCGTTTATAAAAGAGGCTTCTCTGACCCTGGGTCCGGTGATTTTTATTCTGCTCAGTTACTTCGTCATTGTTGGCAGCAGCAACGCGGTGAACCTGACGGATGGTCTTGATGGCCTGGCGATCATGCCAACGGTCATGGTAGCGGGGGCTCTGGCGATCTTTGCTTATGTGTCCGGGCATGCCCAATTTGCCAACTACCTGCTGATTCCCCACCTGCCGGGAACCGGCGAACTGATTGTATTTTGTGGTGCGATTGTGGGTGCCGGTCTCGGGTTTCTCTGGTTCAACACCTACCCTGCGCAGGTCTTCATGGGGGATGTCGGAGCTCTGGCTCTGGGGGCGGCTCTCGGCGTGGTAGCTGTCATTGTGCGCCAGGAAATCGTGCTTTTTATCATGGGTGGTGTGTTCGTTATGGAAACCATCTCGGTCATTCTTCAGGTCGGTTCTTTCCGCCTGACAGGTCGCCGGATATTCCGCATGGCACCGCTGCATCATCATTTTGAATTGAAAGGCTGGCCAGAGCCGCGGGTTATTGTCCGCTTCTGGGTGGTTACTGTTGTATTGGTCCTGATTGGCCTCGCCAGTCTGAAGATTCGTTAAGTTGCAGAGTCTCTTATGAGTGTCATTGTTTCAGATCGTCGCACATTGGTCGTAGGGCTCGGTAAAACCGGGCTCTCCTGCGTGCGCTATCTGGTCGGACAAGGTCGGGAGATCGCTGTTGCCGACAGCCGGGAACTGCCTCCGGGTCTCGATGAACTCCGGGCTCAATGGCCAGACGTGCCAGTACATCTGGGGACATTTGATCCGGAACTGTTCTGCGGGTTTAACGAACTGGTCGTCAGCCCGGGAATTGCGGTTGCTGAGCCTGCGATCGTGGCGGCTTCTCAGAAGGGCGCCAGAATCCGCGGCGATATTGATTTGTTTGCAGAAGCGGCGGATGCGCCGATTGTTGCGATCACCGGATCGAACGGAAAAACCACTGTCACCACGATGGTCGGCGAAATGGCCAGGGCAGCTGGGCGCAAGGTAGAGGTTGGTGGAAATATCGGTACACCGGCCCTGGATCTGTTGGGTCGGGGCGCGGATTTGTATGTGCTCGAACTTTCCAGCTTTCAACTGGAGACAACCGACGAGCTCAATGCCGAAGCGGCAACGGTTCTTAATGTGAGCGATGATCACATGGACCGTTATCCGGACAAAATGGCGTACTTCCAGGCCAAACAGCGAATCTTCAGAGGATGTCGCAATGCGGTGGTCAATCTTGACGATGCCCTCAGTACTCCCATGGCCCGGGATACGCTCCGTTTCATCTGCTTCGGATTCCATCGCGTCAACCCGGATACATTCAGTACCCGCGATGATGAACAGGGCACCTGGATAACCTTCGGGTTTGACAACCTGCTTCCGGCCAGTGAGCTGAAACTGATGGGGCTGCACAATATCAGCAACGTCATGGCGGCTCTCGGTCTGGGGTATGCCGTTGGGCTTCCGATGTCAGTGATGCTGGCTGTTGCCCGTGAGTTCCGTGGGTTGCCGCATCGATGCGAGCTTGTTCGCCGTGTGGATGACGTGGATTACATTAACGATTCCAAAGGCACGAACGTTGGCGCGACGGTCGCTGCCATTGAGAGTCTGGCTCCGGACCACGGGAAGATCGTACTGATCGCCGGTGGGGATGGAAAAGGTGCCGATTTTGAGCCGCTTAAGGCCCCCGTACTGAGGCATTGCAGGTCACTGATCGTGATGGGGCGCGATGCCCGTGCTATCGCGGAAGCGGTTGGAACCGGGGTGCCGGTGCGCTTTGCAGACTCACTGGCCCAGGCTGTCTCCTTTGCTACAGACGAAGCGCAAGGCGGTGATCGGGTCCTCCTGTCACCGGCCTGCGCCAGTTTCGACATGTTCCGGGACTATGGCGATCGCGGGGATCAGTTCCGCACGTTGGTGGAGGCCTTGCGATGAGTACTGGAATCGCAACGACCGCTCGTCATCGTTGGCTTGGCGAAATTCAGCCCCTGCCAACGCTGATCATCAGCTCTATTGCTCTGCTGACGCTGGGCATCATCATGATTTCATCGGCGTCCATGGATATGGCATCCGAGACTCTGGGCAACAGCTATCACTACGTTGTCCGGCAGTTGTTGTTCGCCGCCCTTGGCTGTGCGACTGCATTGATCACCGTCAACGTTCCCCTGGGGTGGTGGGAACGCAGTGGCTGGTTGCTCTTGGGCATTGGCCTGCTGGTGCTGGTACTGGTTCTTACCCCACTGGGGCGGACGGTGAACGGCTCAACTCGCTGGATTCCGTTCGGACTGTTCAACGTGCAGGTATCGGAAGTCGCGAAACTGTGTTTGATTGCCTATCTCGCCGGCTACGTGGTTCGGCGCAGAGATGAGTTGCTGAACACCTGGCCCGGGTTCCTGAAGCCACTGGTGGTACTCGGTATCGCCTCGGTTCTGTTGGTTATCCAGCCTGACTTCGGCGCCACTGTCGTACTGGTTACCGCCTCGGCAGGAATGATTTTCCTGAGTGGGGTCCGGCTTACCCGTTTCGTCCCGCTCATTGTAGTGTTGGTTGTCCTGGGTGTCCTGCTGGTTGTGACCCAGCCTTATCGCCTGAAGCGCGTTGTCAGCTATCTGGATCCCTGGAAGGACCAGTTCGACAGCGGGTACCAACTGACCCAGTCATTGATTGCCTTTGGTCGTGGAGAATGGGCCGGGGTTGGCCTTGGAAACTCGATTCAGAAACTGTTCTACCTGCCCGAGGCCCACACCGATTTCATCTTTGCGATCATCGCGGAAGAGTTTGGTCTGCTGGGATCGCTGACCGTGCTGGCACTGTTTGCGCTGCTGGTGGTGAGCGGGTTTGTGATCGCCCGACGTGCTGAAAAATCAGGTATGCCGTTCGGCGCCTGTTTTGCCTACGGCATATCGCTGCTGATTGGTTTGCAGGCCACCATCAATATTGCCGTCAGTACCGGACTTCTGCCAACCAAAGGTCTGACGCTGCCGCTGGTAAGTTACGGTGGTTCCAGCCTGATGATCATGTGCGCATCCATTGGCATTCTGGCCCGGGTGGAGATGGAACGCCTGGATAGGGAGCGTTTGGCACAGGAAAAGACTCAGAGCAAGTCGTTCAGGGGAGGTGCGTCTTATGACTGATCCCCGGCGCTTTCTGATGATGGCTGGCGGAACCGGCGGTCATGTGTTTCCCGCTCTCGCGACCGCCAGGGCGCTACAGGCGCAGGGCCATGAAGTCTACTGGCTTGGCGCCCGTGGTGGTATGGAAGAGCGCCTGATCGGTGATACCGGAATTCCGATGTCTCTGATCCATATTTCCGGGCTTCGGGGAAAGGGCAAAATGGCTTTGTTGCTGGCTCCTTTTCGTCTTATGAGGGCCCTTGGAGAAGCCTTTACGGTAATGCTCCAGATCAGACCCCACTGTGTTGTTGGTATGGGTGGTTTTGTGACCGGTCCAGGTGGTGTTGCTGCCTGGCTGACCCGCACTCCTCTGGTTATACATGAGCAGAATGCCATTGCTGGCATGACTAATCGGATTCTGGTCCGGTTTGCCGAAACTGTACTGGAGGCGTTTCCCGGAAGCTTCGGTAGCAAGGTGGTTACTCGCTGCACGGGTAACCCGGTCCGTCAGGATCTGGCTGCGTTGCCGGAGCCTGAACAGAGGATGGCAGAACATGAGGGTACCCTGCGCCTGCTGGTTGTGGGTGGCAGCCTCGGTGCTCAGGTGTTTAACCAGCAGTTGCCGGAAGCTCTGGCTCTGTTGCCAGAAGGAATTCGGCCAGTGGTGCGTCACCAGTGTGGTGAGAAAAACCTGGATGCAGCGAAAGCAGCCTACGAGAAGCACAGCGTTGAGGCCAGTGTGGAGCCTTTCATCAAGGACATGGCTGAGGCCTACCGCTGGGCAGACCTGGTCCTGTGTCGCTCCGGCGCCCTGACGGTTTCGGAACTTTGTGTGGCGGGAATCGGTGCTTTGCTGGTGCCTTTTCCCCACGCGGTTGATGACCACCAAACGAAAAATGGCCAGCAAATGGTCGATGCCGGAGCGGCCGTTCTGATACCCCAATCACGGCTGACAGCTGCCGGGCTGGCTGAAACACTGACCGATCTGTCCAACGATCGGGCACGAGTATTGACTATGGCGAAGGCCGCCAGATCGCTGGCCCGCCCGAATGCAACGGAGAGAGTCGTGAATTACTGTCTGGAGGCCGCCAATGGCTGATGCAACCAACCCGCCTCTGGTTTATCAGGTGCCGGAGATGCGCCGGATCCGTCATATCCACTTCGTGGGTATCGGCGGTGCCGGCATGAGTGGTATCGCCGAGGTTCTGAAAAACCAGGGATATGAGGTCTCCGGATCTGATCTGAAAGAAGGGGTGGTTACGGACCGCCTGAAAGCCATGGGGGTT
Source organism: Marinobacter salinexigens (assembly GCF_008370345.1). Taxonomy (GTDB): domain Bacteria; phylum Pseudomonadota; class Gammaproteobacteria; order Pseudomonadales; family Oleiphilaceae; genus Marinobacter; species Marinobacter salinexigens. The sequence goes on from NZ_VTUU01000005.1 coordinate 26,725, forward strand.
GAGGTTCAGATCGGTCATCGGGAAGAAAACAGCGAGCACGCTGATGTCGTGGTTGTATCTTCCGCAGTGTCATCGGATAACCCGGAAGTGGCTGCTGCCCGCAACCGCAGGGTACCTATTGTTCCCCGCGCGGAAATGCTGGCGGAAATCATGCGCTATCGCCATGGCATTGCTGTGGCTGGTACCCACGGTAAAACCACGACGACCAGCCTGATTGCCTCCGTGCTTGGCGAAGCGGGTCTGGATCCAACCTTCGTCATTGGCGGCAAGCTGAACAGTGCAGGCACCAACGCAAAGCTTGGTGGTTCCCGCTACCTGGTTGCCGAGGCTGATGAAAGTGATGCTTCATTCCTGCATCTCACCCCCGTTATTTCGGTGGTGACCAATATTGAAGCCGACCATATGGACACCTATGGCGGCGATGTTGAAAAGCTGAAGCAGACATTCGTGGACTTCCTGCACAACCTGCCGTTCTACGGTATTGCCGTGATGTGTGTGGATGACGACTACGTGCAGGAAATAATCCCCCGGATCTCACGGGCCATCATTACTTATGGCATTGATAATCCGGAGGCCGATTACCGAGCTGAAAACATTCAATCGGATGGTCTTAAAACCCGGTTCGTGGTGAAGCGTCCGGGAGATCGGAGTGATCTGGATGTGGAGCTGAAAATGCCGGGACGGCATAACGTATTGAACGCACTTGCGGCTATTGCCGTGGCGACCGATGAAGGCGTTGCCGATGAAGCCATCTGCAGCGGCCTGGCCGGGTTTGCCGGTGTGGGACGCCGGTTCCAGATTTATGGCGACTACCAGACACCGAAGGGTGACATCACCCTGGTTGACGACTACGGCCATCACCCGACTGAAGTGGATGCGGTTATTCGTGCCGCGCGGGATGCCTGGCCTGGTCGCCGACTGGTCATGCTGTATCAGCCGCACCGTTATACCCGTACCAGGGATCTCTATGAGGACTTCGTTCGCGTTCTGTCCGAGGTGGATGGCCTGCTGCTGATGGATGTTTATTCTGCGGGTGAGCCGGCGATTCCCGGTGCCGATGGCCGGGCTCTGTGCAGGAGCATTCGGCAACGGGGCAAGGTGGAGCCGGTGTTTGTTGAGGACAATAACGAAATCGAAAGCCTGCTGGCGAATGTGTTGCAGGACGGTGATCTTCTGATTACCCAGGGTGCCGGCGACATCGGTGGTGTGGCGGCACGGCTGGCGGCCGCAGGAGTGGTTGCAAATGACTGATCTGCATCACGCCGAAGGTCTTTCATACCAGGCACCGCCGGAAATCGTCCGGGCCCTGGGGCGTGTGGCTGTGTTTATGGGGGGAGACTCGGCCGAGCGGGACGTGTCCCTGAAAAGCGGGAAGGCCGTACTGGCAGCTTTACAGTCAGCGGGTGTCGATGCCTTCCCTCTGGATGTGCAGGGCTGCCTTCTGAAAACAGTTGAGAACCCGGAGTTTGACCGTGTGTTCATAGCACTTCACGGGCGTGGAGGCGAGGATGGAACGTTGCAGGCCATTCTGTCTCAGGCGGGTATTCCTTATACCGGGAGCGAGATGCCAGCGTCAGCACTGGCGATGGACAAGTTGCGCAGCAAGTACGTGTTTGAAGGCTTTGGATTGCCGACTCCGCGCTTCCGGACAATGACCGGGGAGGGCGAGGCTGAGCAGATCATCAGTGAGCTGAAGCCGCCGCTGAGTGTGAAACCGGCCCATGAGGGATCAAGTATCGGTATCCGCAAGGTGAACACGGCGGTTGAACTTGCCGAAGCTTATCGGGAAGCGGAACAGCTTGATACTCAGGTTCTGGTGGAAGAATGGATCGAGGGGCCTGAGTTCACCGTCAGCCTGTTGCAGGATCAGGCACTGCCCGCCATTGGCCTCAGGGCGAGCACGGACCATGTGTTCTACGACTACGAAGCCAAATATCTGGCAGACGATACCAACTACCGGATTCCCTGCGGTTTGGCGCCCGACGATGAGGTTCGTTTGCAGCATCTGGCACTTGAGGCGTTCCGGGTGCTGGGTTGTCGCACCTGGGGGCGTGTGGATGTGATGCAGGATCAGGATGGCCAGTTCTGGTTGCTCGAAGTGAATACCGTGCCGGGCATGACCGATCATAGCCTCGTGCCTATGGCCGCTCGTGCAGCGGGTATCGGATTTGAAGAGCTGGTAGTGCGTATTTTGCGCGACACCCTGGAGGATGCCGATGCTTGAGACACTGCTGATCCGGAGCCGGGCGATTCCGTCCGAGCCCCCGCGGCGCCGGGGGGCAACGTCCCTCGAACCCGATCGGGACCGGTTTGGCGTGCTCAAGGCTGTGTTGGCGGCAGTGCCCTGGCTGCAGGTTGGATTGGGGACACTTATTGTTATGTTGGCGGCCCTGGTGCCCTGGGGAACGGGAAAGGTGTTGGGTGCGATGGATCAGCAGATTGTCGCGGTCGACGTAAATGGCGAGTTTGTGGGTGACACTCGCAGCAACATCGAGCGGGCAGCGTCCCAATGGATCGGCCAGAGCTACTTCTCGACCGATCTTTCGGAGATCAAAGCGGGTCTGGAACAGCGTCCCTGGGTGGAATCTGCAGCCGTACGCAGGGTCTGGCCTGGCCGGCTGGTGATCAATATCCGCGAGAAGAAGCCGCTGGCCTATTGGACCGATGGTCGTCTGGTGAGTCGCACTGGAGAGTTGTTCTCGCCCGGGAACCCGGAAGTAGCGGGCAACCTGCCGCGTTTGGCAGGCCCGGACGAACGGGTTCGGGATGTGATCCGGATGGCGCAGGGTATGAACGACAAGCTGGTTAGCCACGGTTTGCTGTTTGCCGGCCTCTCCCTGGAGAAACGGGGTGCGTGGACGCTGGAGCTGGGCAATGGCATTCAGGTCGTTCTGGGCAGAGATCAGGTGGAACAGCGCTTCGATCGGTTTATTGCAGTGTACGAGACCCGACTGGAGTCCCGGTCGGATGAAGTCAGTCGGGTCGATGCCCGTTACACCAATGGTGTGGCGGTGCAGTGGAAGTCCGAGGTGTCGGCTTCCGGTCCGAAATCATAGAAACGGTTAATTCAGACCTACGGTTTGGTGAAATACATGTCATCGGTTGAAACGGAAAACATGATAGTCGGCCTCGATATCGGAACCTCGAAGGTGGTTGCGATTGTCGGCAAGCGCAAAATGGACGGCTCCATCGAAGTGGTGGGTATCGGTTCCCATCCCTCCCGGGGGCTGAAGCGCGGTGTGGTGGTGAACATTGAGACCACTGTGCAGGCGATCCAGCGCGCAGTGGAAGAGGCAGAGTTGATGGCAGGATGCCGGATTCACTCGGTGTATGCCGGTATTGCAGGCAGCCACATCAAGAGCCTCAACTCCCATGGCATCGTAGCTATCCGTGACCGAGAGGTGACTCAGGCCGATATAGACCGGGTGATTGATGCGGCCCAGGCTGTGGCCATCCCGGCTGATCAGAAAATTCTGCATATTCTGCCGCAGGAATTTGTGATTGATAGCCAGGAGGGCATAAAGGAGCCCATGGGGATGTCTGGCGTTCGTCTGGAGGCCAAGGTTCACCTGGTGACGTGTGCGGTCAACGCAGCTCAGAATATCGAAAAGTGCGTCCAGCGCTGTGGTCTTGAAGTGGACGACATCATTCTGGAACAGCTTGCCTCCAGTCACGCGATTCTCACTGAGGATGAAAAAGAACTCGGTGTCTGTGTGGTTGATATCGGTGGTGGCACCACGGATATCGCGGTGTTTACCGGTGGCGCGATTCGGCACACCGCGGTGATTCCTATTGCCGGTGATCAGGTGACCAACGACATCGCCATGGCGCTCAGAACTCCGACCCAGAACGCCGAAGAAATCAAAATCAAGTATGCCTGCGCGCTGACCCAGCTGGCGGGTGCTGATGAAACCATCAAGGTACCCAGTGTGGGCGACCGTGCGCCGCGGGATCTGTCCCGCCAGGCTCTCGCTGAGGTTGTGGAGCCGCGCTACGAAGAGCTTTTCACTCTGGTGCAGTCCGAGCTACGCCGTTCCGGATTTGAAGACCTGATTCCGGCGGGCATCGTAATTACAGGCGGTTCCTCCACCATGGAAGGGGTGGTGGAACTGGCCGAGGAAATCTTCCATATGCCGGTCCGGCTGGCCTGCCCGCAGGCGGTCTCCGGCATGACGGAAGTGGTCAACAACCCGATATACGCCACAGGCGTCGGATTGTTGATCCATGGCTTCCGCCAGATGGATCTGGGGCAGGAGCCGGTGCTCAAGGGGGAGGATGCACCCTCGCTTGTAGAGCGCATGAAAGCCTGGTTTACCGGTCACTTCTGACGGCGGGCCAGTAAGTAGAAAACGAAGGTATCTCGAAAACACAATCTCGAATAAACAGCCTGGTACAAGGCTGGAAAACAGCACGAAGGAGTAGGGAAATGTTTGAACTAGTCGATAATGTCCAGCAAAACGCTGTCATTAAAGTCGTTGGTGTCGGTGGTGGCGGTGGCAACGCCGTACGCCACATGCTTAACAGCGATATTGAGGGTGTGGAATTTATCTGCGCCAATACTGATGCCCAGGCGCTCACTGATATGGACGCCCGTCAGATCATCCAGCTGGGTGGTAACATCACCAAGGGACTGGGTGCGGGTGCCAACCCGGAAGTAGGACGTCAGTCTGCTCTGGAAGACCGGGATCGTATCGCTGAGTCCCTCAAGGGTGCGGATATGGTCTTCATCACTGCCGGTATGGGTGGTGGCACGGGTACGGGTGCTGCTCCGGTTGTTGCCGATGTGGCCCGGGAACTGGGTATCCTGACCGTAGCGGTTGTTACCAAGCCATTCCAGTTTGAAGGTGGCAAGCGGATGAGCGTTGCCGAATCCGGCCTGAAGGAACTGGAAGAGACCGTAGACTCTCTGATTACGATTCCGAATGAAAAACTGCTGGCGGTCATGGGTAAGAAAACCAGCCTGCTGGATGCGTTTGCCGCAGCGAATGACGTGCTGCTTGGCGCGGTGCAGGGTATTGCCGACCTGATTACCCGCAACGGTATGATCAACGTCGACTTTGCTGACGTAAAAACGGTTATGTCCGAGATGGGCATGGCGATGATGGGTACCGCCCGTGCCACTGGCGAGAACCGTGCTCGGGAAGCGGCGGAAGCGGCTGTCCGCAGTCCTCTGCTGGAAGATGTCAACCTGCAGGGCGCGAAGGGTATCCTGGTCAACATCACCGCGGGTATGGACCTGAACCTGGGCGAATTCTCCGAGGTGGGAGATATCGTTCGCGAATTTGCGTCTGATGCCGCGACCGTTGTGGTTGGTACCGTAATCGATCCGGAAATGACCGAAGAGCTGAAGGTGACCGTTGTTGCCACCGGTCTGGGCGGTGATCGTGAGAAGCCAACCAAGGTCGTTGACAATACCCGTACCCTGGATGGTACCACCGACTATAACCAGTTGGATCGGCCTGCTGTGCTGCGTCGCCGGGCGGTATCCCATGGTAATGTGGCCATCGATCAGAGCAAAGAAAGCGAAGAGCAAGGCGTGGACTATCTCGATATTCCCGCATTCCTTCGCCGTCAGGCTGACTGATAACCTGTCCTCAGTTTGCTCCGGCGAGGCCTCAGTTCAGGGGGCCTTCGAAGCTTTAGCCGAGAGCGTGAAGTGAGGCAGCGAACCATTAAGGGTGACTATTGTTGTATTTAAGTAAAGTCATCCTGGTTAAATGGTGCTCAGTCTTGGATTCTGGTATTCTCCGGGCATATTTTTGCTCAGATTACCGATAATTTGTGACGGAATGATGAACCGATGATCAGACAACGGACACTCAAAAACACCATCCGTGCGACCGGCGTTGGCCTGCATTCGGGGGAGAAGGTTTACCTGACCCTCAAGCCAGCCCCGGTTGACACAGGCATCATCTTCCGCCGGACGGATCTGGACCCGATGGTCGAAATTCGTGCATGTGCGGAAAATGTGGGTGAGACCATGCTGTCCACGACGCTGGTAAAAGACGGTGTCCGTGTGGCGACAGTAGAGCATCTGCTCTCTGCTATGGCTGGTCTTGGTATCGATAACTGCTATGTGGAACTTAGCGCACCGGAAGTGCCCATCATGGATGGCTCTGCCGGACCGTTTGTGTTCCTGCTGCAATCTGCCGGTATCGCCGAGCAGGAAGCGGCCAAGCGGTTTATCCGCATCAAGCGTGAAGTGACCATTGAAGAAGGCGACAAGAAGGCGACCTTCCTGCCGTTTGAAGGCTTCAAGGTCAGTTTCGGTATCGACTTTGACCACCCGGTCTTCAAGGGCCGTGCGCAGACCGCCACTGTCGACTTCTCCAGCACTTCTTTTGTCAAGGAAGTGAGCCGCGCCCGGACTTTCGGATTCATGCGTGATATCGAGAAGTTGCGTGCGATGAATCTGGCGTTGGGTGGCAGTGTCGACAACGCGATTGTGGTTGATGACTACAAGATTCTGAACGAAGACGGTCTTCGTTACGATGACGAGTTCGTCAAGCACAAGGTGCTGGACGCCATCGGTGATCTTTACCTGTTGGGCAACAGTCTGATTGGTGAGTTCCGTGGTGCGAAATCCGGTCACGACCTGAATAATAAGCTGCTACGTAAGCTCAAGGCTGAAGAGGATGCGTGGGAAGTGGTTACCTTTGATGATGAGGCCACTGCCCCGATTTCCTATATGAAGCCGGTGCTTGCGGCCCAGGCTTAAAGCAGGACGCTTTAATCCCGGACGTGGCTTGCGAGTTTTTCGAGAACCTCGCGTAGTTTTGCATCCTTCGTGTGCCCGGCTTCCTCTTTGAGGAGTCGGGCATTTTCTTTGCTGAGAGGTTCGCGCCGCACTGGAGTTTTTTCCCGGTATCGCGGTGGTGCAACTTTTACGCGCAGTTTCCAGACATACTGGAACGCTTCGATTTCCCGTACCCGTTGCATAATCTCGTGTTGGCGAAAGCGGATCTGGCTCGCCTTGCCGGCATTTTCTGCCGACAATACCAGCTCTCCTTCCTTGAAACTGACAAAACGGGTTCCGCCCCGGAGATTGTCGGGAATTACCTCTAGCAACAGGTCCTCTGCTCGCCGGTGCAGCTCGGCTTTCGCCACGAGTTCGTTGAGTGCCCGTGTGCCTTTGAGATTGTCGAAGGTCATTTTCTGATCACTTTTCCGGAGGATGACGGCGTTTTTACTCGACGGCCCTGTTAACGATTGGTTACACTTCGGCACGGTTTATGCGTAGTGCCTTTATTACATTCGTTTTACCTTGTGTGTAACGAGTGTGTCTACCGGGCGCTACGATTTTTCAGTACGTAGTTGTTGTCATGGATGGCAAGCCCGCTCGGATATTTTTCTCGCAGCGCAACACTACAGGACGCAAGGGTTGCGATTCATTGATGAAGTCTGAAGACAACATGAATATTATCTTCGTTGGCAAACACCACGGGAAGTCTCGCGTTCTGAGCCTGAGTTGGCCGGTTGCTGCGGCACTGTTATTCCTCGTGCTGGCGACTCTGGCGGCCGCGGGTTGGGCCGGATACCAGGCGGCCGTTCACCAGGCAATGGCCGCAGAACCGACCCCCTCTGAACTGGTATCCTATTGGCAAAACCGTTTGGAGGAACAGAAGGCAGAACTGGCGGATGTGGAGCTGAATGCTCAACAGCAGATCGATGCGCTGACGTTGCGCCTTGGTGAAATCCAGGGGCGAATGTTGCGATTGGATGCGTTGGGGCAGCGCTTCGTCGAATCCGGTATTGTCGCCAGCGAAGAGTTTAATTTTGAAGAGCCAGCGGCGATGGGCGGGCCTGAAGACAGTGCTGCTAAAGAGTCCTTCACCGCTCCGGCTTTAACTACCTTGATTGAGCGAATGGAAGCCCAGTTGGCTGACAGGGAGCAGCAGTTACGTTTGCTGGATGAATTGGCTTCCCAGCAGAAGTTGGAAGATGAAATGTACGTTGAAGGCCGTCCGATTACCTGGGGATGGCTGTCATCGAAATACGGTTATCGTTCAGACCCGTTTACCGGTAAGCGTACGTGGCACAACGGTGTGGATCTTGCTGGCAAGGAAGGAAGTGACATTATTTCCGTCGCTGGCGGTGTTGTAACCTGGGCGGGCGAACGCTACGGCTACGGAAATCTTGTGGAAATCGACCACGGAGATGGCCTGGTCACTCGTTACGGCCACTGCAAAACCGTGAAGGTGAAAGTGGGTGATGTTGTACAGAAGGGTGAGGTCGTTGCCCTGATGGGGAGTACTGGCCGGTCAACAGGGCCTCACGTCCACTTTGAAGTGCTGCAGAATGGCAAGGCCAAGGATCCGGTAAAGTACATCGCACGGGCGAATCGTTAAACCCCTTTGTCATACCTCTCATTTATTCTGCATCCTGCAATCTGCCACCGCTTTCCGGCGGCGGATTGCCATATCAGTGTGTTATACAAAATCGGTAGCTGTGAGCCCTGCCTTTTGTCCTGTCGCTAAATAAGGTTAGAATGCCGGCTTCCTCCTTTTAATCAAAGAAGCAGTGGTCTATGTTCACAAAGCTTGCAACCAAGATGTTCGGCAGTAAGAACGCCAGAGAAATCAAGCGAATGCGCAAGGTAGTCTCGCGCGTTAATGAGCTCGAAGAACAATTTGGGAATCTTTCTGACACCGAGTTGCAAGGCAAGACCGCTGAATTCCGTCGCCGCCTCGACGAAGGCGAATCGCTGGATGCAATCCTCCCTGAAGCCTTTGCCACTGTTCGCGAAGCTGGCCGGCGGGTCATGGGCATGCGTCACTATGATGTCCAGCTGATCGGCGGTATCACCCTTCATGAAGGCCGGATTGCCGAGATGAAAACCGGTGAGGGTAAAACCCTTGTCGCGACGGCAGCGGTCTACCTGAATGCGCTTCCGGGCAAGGGCGTCCACGTGGTGACCGTCAACGACTACCTGGCACGCCGGGACGCGGACTGGATGGGCAAACTGTACCGTTTCCTTGGCCTGCAGGTCGGAGTGGTTGCTTCCGGTCAACCGCCGGAAGAAAAGCGGGCGGCCTATCAGGCAGACATCACCTACGGAACCAATAACGAATTCGGATTCGATTACCTCCGGGACAATATGGCGTTCAGCACTGAGGACAAGGTGCAGCGCGGTCTGAACTACGCCATTGTCGATGAAGTTGACTCCATCCTGATCGATGAAGCCCGTACACCTCTGATCATCTCCGGTGCGGCTGAAGACAGCTCGAGGCTTTACCAGGCCGTTAATGCCTTGATTCCCAAGCTTGAGAAGGGCGAGGTGGTTGAGGACGGCGAGCCTACGGGCGATTTCACCATCGACGAGAAGTCCCGCCAGGTTGAGCTGACCGAAGCCGGTCATGAAAAAGTGGAAGAACTGCTGCTAGGCCAGGAGTTGTTGGGGGAAGGGGAAAGCCTCTACTCCGCTGCAAACCTGAGCCTTCTGCATCATGTGCATTCTGCCCTGCGTGCCCACCACCTGTTCCAGAAAGACGTGGACTACATTGTTCAGGGTGGACAGGTGGTCATCGTCGATGAACACACTGGCCGTACCATGCCGGGACGTCGCTGGAGCGAAGGTCTGCACCAGGCTGTGGAAGCGAAGGAAGGGGTTAAAATTCAGGCTGAAAGCCAGACCCTAGCGTCCACAACGTTCCAGAACTACTTCCGTTTGTACGAGAAGCTGGCTGGTATGACCGGTACCGCCGATACCGAAGCTTTCGAATTCCGTCAGATCTACGCGCTGGATGTGGTGGTCATTCCTCCGAACAAGCCGATTCAGCGTATCGACTATAACGACCTGGTGTATCTGAGCCAGGAAGAGAAATTCCACGCCATCATCGACGAAATCAAGGACGTAACCACCGAGGGGCGTCCGATTCTGGTGGGTACTGCCTCTATTGAAGCGTCGGAGCTGCTGTCCATGCTGCTCAAGAAGGCGCGCATCGACCACAAGATCCTCAACGCCAAACAGCACGAATCCGAGGCTCTGATCATTGCTCAAGCGGGTCGTCCGGGGGCAGTGACCATTGCAACTAACATGGCCGGTCGCGGTACTGACATCGTGTTAGGTGGTAACTGGGAATATGAAGTTGCCGCAATGGAGAATCCGTCAGAGGAAGAAGTGGCCCGTATCAAGGCGGAATGGACAGAGCGCCACAATCAGGTACTGGAAAATGGTGGCTTGCACATCATCGGTACCGAGCGCCATGAATCCCGGAGGATTGATAACCAGCTGCGAGGTCGTGCGGGTCGTCAGGGTGATCCGGGCTCTTCCCGTTTCTTCCTGTCTCTGGAAGACAACCTGATGCGCATCTTTGCCCCTGAACGGGTTAAGAACCTGATGCAGGCTATGGGCATGAAGAAAGGCGAGGCCATCGAGCATCGAATGGTCACCAATGCCATTGAGAAGTCTCAGCGCAAGGTGGAAGGTCGCAACTTCGACATGCGTAAGACGCTGCTGGAATATGATGACGTTGCCAATGACCAGCGTACGGTGATCTACGATCAGCGTAACGAAGTGATGGCTTCTGATGATGTGTCCGAGATGATCGACACCATCCGTGCGGATGTTGTGGAAACGCTCATTAGTGAACATATTCCGCCCCAGAGTATGCCTGAGCAGTGGGACGTTAACGGCCTGGAATCGCAGTTGCAGTCCGAAATGGCGATCGAGCTTCCCATTCAGCAGTGGCTGGATGAGGACAAGAATCTTTATGAGGAAAATCTGCGCGAGAAGGTGCTGGAAGCTATCGTCACGACATACCGCAGCAAGGAAGAAATTGCTGGGGCAGAGCCGATGCGCAAGTTTGAAAAGCAGGTGTTCCTGCAGGTTCTGGATACGCTCTGGAAAGAGCACCTTTCCAATATGGACCACCTGCGTCGTGGTATTCACCTGCGTGGCTATGCCCAGAAAAATCCGAAGCAGGAATACAAGCGTGAGGCCTTTAACCTGTTCGAAGACATGCTTGATGCAATGAAGCGGGACGTGACGCGTATTCTGTGCCACGTGCGTGTGCAGAGCCAGGAAGAAATGGAAGAGGTCGAGCGCCGCCGCAAGCAGGAACTGGAACAGGAGCTGGCGCGGGCCCGTATGCGTCACGATGAAACCAGTGCTACTGCAGAGAGCGGTGCTGAGGAGGACAACCAGGGCCAGCAACAGACGACTCCTGAAACCTTCGTCCGACAGGAGCGAAAGGTCGGGCGAAACGAGCCGTGTCCTTGCGGGTCCGGTAAGAAATACAAGCAGTGTCACGGCAAGATTGCCTGAACGTCTGACACTGGATTGATACTCAAGACCCGCAACCCGACCTGATCGGGCTGCGGGTTTTTCCGTTATAGATTCGCCGAATATCGGCATTGTTATTGAGGAGTTGCAGCATGGCCGTAGGTCCTGGAACCTTACCCGACTTTTTCCCGGTTGCCGGTGTCCGGCTGGGTATTGCCAGTGCAGGTATCAAGAAACCTGGTCGAAAGGACGTTGTGGTGTTTGAGTTGGCTCCAGAGAGCCGTGTGGCCGGCATTTTTACCCGTAACCAGTTCTGTGCTGCGCCCGTGACATTGAGTCGTAAGCACCTCGCGAGTGCGTCGCCTCGCTATTTGCTGATCAATACGGGCAATGCCAATGCCGGCACCGGTGATCAGGGTATGGCAGACGCGCTGGCTTGCTGTCAGGCATTGGCGACGAACGCCGGTGTAGACGTTGAGGCCGTGCTGCCGTATTCAACCGGCGTCATTGGGGAGCCGCTGCCGGTTGCCAAAATTGTTGCTGCGCTGCCTGAGGCGCTGGCCAACACTTCTGAGGATCGCTGGACAGAAGCTGCCAGCGGCATTATGACCACGGATACGCGTCCGAAAGGGGCGTCCTGCCAGTTTGAGCTCGATGGACATACTGTCACTATTTCCGGCATCAGTAAGGGGGCCGGAATGATTCGCCCCAATATGGCGACCATGCTTGGGTTCATTGCCACCGACGCACGTATCGAGCCTTCGGTGCTGCAAGACCTTGCTTCGGAACTGGGCGAGAAGTCCTTCAACCGGATTACTATCGATGGTGATACCTCAACCAATGATGCCTGCATGCTGATCGCCAGCGGCCAGTACGATGGCCCGGAGATTAACGCTGACAGTCCGGCCCTGCCGAAGCTGAGGGACGCGTTGCAGAAGATTTACCTTGAGCTGGCTCATGCCATCGTGCGAGATGGTGAAGGCGCCACCAAGTTTGTGACCATTGCTGTGACCGGTGCCCGAGCCCAGCAGGAGGCTCTGGATGTTGCTTATACCGTTGCACACTCGCCTTTGGTCAAGACCGCCCTTTTTGCCTCAGATCCGAACTGGGGAAGGATTCTGGCGGCTGTGGGGCGTGCAGGGGTACAGGGCCTGGATCTGAATGCGCTGGAAATCTTCCTTGGCGACGTCTGCCTGGTTCGCAATGGTGGAAGGGCTGAGGACTACTCCGAAGAGCGGGGGCAGTCTGTGATGGATCAGGAAGAGATCACTATCTCAATTGATCTCAAGAGAGGAGACGTTTCGGAGACAGTCTGGACCTGCGATTTCTCCCATGATTACGTCACCATCAATGCCGAGTACCGGACCTGATATGACGGCGGAAGCAGTTGTCGTGAAGGAGGTGCATGTTGCTGTCGCTGTGGTGATACGTGATGGCCGTGTTCTGATCGCCCGTCGGCCTGATCATGTGCACCAGGGGGGGCTGTTGGAATTTCCCGGCGGCAAGGTGGAGCCCGGCGAGACAGTCCAGCAGGCCCTGGTCAGGGAGATTGGTGAGGAAACTGGTTTGACGGTGCCTGAGGGCTCTCTGGAGCCGGTAATTGGCATTCGCCATGACTATGGCGACAAACGTGTGTTTCTCGATGTCTGGAGCACGACAGAGGCGCAAGGGCAGGCGCGTGGATGCGAAGGGCAGCCGGTCGACTGGCTGTTGCCGGAGGCACTCGCCGACGACGCTTTCCCGGCGGCAAACCGGCCGATTATACGAGCCCTGAGGTTACCCTCGACGTTGCCAATTACTGGCGAGATTGCAGACATTGCCGAAGGGTTGGAAAAGTTGTCCCGTTCTCTGGAGAACGTGATGAGCCCTCTGCTTGTATTACGCTCGCCCGCGCTGGATTCTGACGCCTACTGTCGGCTGGCCGAGGAGGCTGTTGCTCTGACCGGTGATCATTGTGGGGTTATCGTTCACGGAGCGCCGGGCATCTTTGAATCGGTGGCCGGCGCCTCCGGTCTGCATCTGCCCTGGCGGGAGGCGGAGAAGCTGATGGCTCGCCCGGTGCCTGGCGGCGTCTGGCTTGGGGTGTCCTGTCACAATGCTGACGAGATAGCCCATGCAGTGCGGCTCGGAGCTGATTATGTGACATTGGGGCCGGTGGCGGAGACTGCGACTCATCCCGGGGAACCGGGAATAGGGTGGTCAGCTTTCCAGGATATCGTGGATTCGGCTCCGGTGCCGGTCTACGGGCTTGGCGGCCTTGGACGGGATCAGGTCGCTGAAGCGAAAGTTGCCGGTGCTCAGGGAGTTGCCGGAATTCGCTTCTGGTGGCCATCAAACTGATAATTGTCAGCAGTTCTCTGAATCCCGTCTGTTAGGCTGGCGGACTCTTGAATTGCTGTCTGGAACTTCGATAAATCGGGGGAAGCCGTGAGCAAACTGACTCACCTGGATGACAAGGGCGAGGCCCGTATGGTGGACGTGACGGATAAAGCCGTCACTGAGCGGGAAGCCCGCGCCGAAGCGACGATTCGTATGGCGCCGGCAACTCTGAAAATGATCATTGACGGCGAGCACCCAAAAGGTGATGTGCTTGCAGTCGCTCGCATTGCCGGGATTATGGCTGCTAAGAAAACCCATGACCTGATTCCCCTTTGTCATGCCCTGAATCTGACGTCGGTGAAAGTCGAGCTTTCACCGGGTGAAGACGGCGCCTCAGTACATATCCTGACACGATGCAAACTGTCGGGTCAGACCGGGGTGGAAATGGAAGCCCTGACAGCGGCCAGCGTTGCAGCGCTTACCCTGTACGATATGTGCAAAGCGGTTGACCGGGGCATGGAAATCGGAAGTGTTCGTCTGCTCGAGAAGAAGGGTGGCCGTAGTGGTCATTGGGTCGCCGGGACTACGCCTGAATGACGCCCTCGTGATAGAATGCGCGCCCGATAGATTGAATCTCGAGGAAAGACTGTGGCTGTTCGTTACATCCAGACCTGCCGGTTGCCGACCCCGTTCGGGGTTTTTGATATGCATGGCTTTGAAGAGCCGGATACCGGCAAGGAGCATGTCGCCCTTACTCTGGGTAATCTGGACAGCGACGAGCCCGTACTGGCGCGCACCCATTCGGAGTGCCTGACGGGTGACGCACTCTACAGCATGCGTTGTGACTGCGGATACCAACTGGAAGAGGCGCTACGAAGTATCGCCCGGGAAGGCCGTGGAATTCTGATGTACCTGCGCCAGGAAGGTCGTGGGATCGGGCTACTGAACAAGATCCGGGCCTATAACCTGCAGGATCAGGGTGCGGATACCGTTGAGGCGAACGAGCGTCTCGGTTTTGCCGCTGACCTCCGCGATTACAGCATGTGCAAGGATATGCTCGAGCACCTTGGCATCAAGAGCCTGCGCCTGATGACCAACAACCCGCGCAAGGTGAACGCACTGTCTTCCTACGGCATCGACATCGCAGAGCGGGTGCCCTTGCATGTTGGCCGTAATCCCCACAATGAGCATTACCTGAATACCAAGCAGAGTAAGCTTGGCCACTGGCTGGAAACCCATCAGGATGATGATCCCGCCGAGTGATGTTGATGTGTCCGGATGCTTAAAGCCCGCGTTTTAACGCGGGCTTTTTTGTACCTTACATGAGCTGCTCGGGGTCTATTTGACCGCTTTAAGAGTCTGGCGCCGTAAACGTTCCAGCCGATCTTCGATCGTTTTCTGTATGCCGGCAGAATCCAGGCCGCAGTCCGCCAGCAGCTCTTCATGTTTGCCATGGTCGACAAACGTGTCCGGGAGTCCCAGTTGAAGGACCGGCATTGTAACTTCTCGGCTGTTGAGGAATTCGGTTACCGCGCTGCCAGCACCGCCTGCAATGGTGTTTTCTTCCAGAGTAACCAGCAGGTCGTGGCTTTCAGCCATAGCCAGGACGAGTTGTTCGTCGAGGGGCTTAACAAACCGCATATCCACTACGGTTGCCCCTAGCGCTTTTGCGGCTTCAAGTGCGGAGGTCAATAAGGTGCCAAAGTTCAGGATGGCAATTTCACTACCTTCTTTAATGATGCGTCCTTTGCCGAGCGGCTGAACCGTAAGCTCATCAAGGATCTCGGAGCCAGGGCCTGTACCTCGCGGATAACGAACGGCGGCAGGGCCGTCGAACATCAGGCCGGTGTGCAGTAGTTGCCTGGTTTCGTTTTCATCCGAAGGTGTCATGATCACCATGTTGGGAACACAGCGCAGATAGCTGATGTCAAAAGCCCCCGCGTGAGTCGGGCCGTCTTCACCAACCAGTCCGGCACGGTCAATAGCAAACACCACATCCAGATTCTGTATCGCTACGTCATGAATAAGCTGATCGTAACCGCGCTGAAGGAATGTGGAATAGATTGCCACCACCGGTTTGGCTCCGTCGCAAGCCAGGCCTGCTGCGAGGGTGACTGCGTGCTGTTCAGCGATGGCGACATCGAAGTAGCGATCCGGGAAGCGTTCGGAGAAGGCCAGCAGATCAGAGCCTTCGCACATTGCCGGAGTAATGCCAACCACCCGCTCATCCTGTTCAGCCGCGTCGCACAGCCACTGACCGAAGACGTTGGCGTACTTGGGCCTGGCCGGTCTCGGTGATACCGGTTCCGGCTTTGTGGGCGGAACTGGCTCAATCTTGTTGATGGCGTGGTAGCCAATGGGGTCGGCCTCGGCCGGCGCAAACCCTTTGCCTTTGGTGGTCACCACGTGCAGGAACTGGGGGCCTTCCAGCTGCCGGATGTTTTCCAGGGTTTCCACCAGTAGAGGCAGGTCATGCCCGTCGATGGGGCCGATATAGTTGAAACCGAGCTCTTCAAACAGCGTGCCCGGAGCAATCATGCCCTTGACGTGTTCTTCAGTCCTCTTGACCAATGCCCTTAGATGAGGCTTGTCCTGAAGGACTTTTTTACTGTTGTTGCGTACCTGGTTGTAGGTGCGGCTGGACAGCAGTTTTGCAAAGTAGTTGGACAGACCACCGACGTTGCGCGAGATCGACATGTCATTGTCATTCAGAACCACGAGCATGTTCGAATGCAGGTGTCCAGCATGGTTCAGGGCTTCAAACGCCATGCCGGCAGTCATGGCACCGTCGCCGATCACGGCAATGCTTCTGCGCTGAGAGTGCTGAAGCCGGGCTGCAATGGCCATGCCGAGGGCGGCACTGATCGACGTGCTGGAATGGCCAACACCAAACGTGTCGTATTCACTTTCTGCACGTTTGGGGAAGCCGGCAAGGCCGCCCTTGCGACGTATGGAGCCCATTTGCTCGCGACGTCCGGTCAGGATCTTGTGGGGATAGGCCTGATGACCCACGTCCCAGATCAGCCGGTCGTCCGGGGTATTGAAGACGTAATGCAGAGCGATGGTCAGTTCCAGTACGCCCAGCCCGGCACCGAAGTGCCCGCCGGTCTGGCCTACAGACCACAGCAAAAATGAACGGAGCTCCCTGGCCAGCTGAGAAAGCTGCTCGGCCGGGAGCTCGCGCAGTTGGGCTGGGGCGTCAATCCTGTCCAGAAGCGGTGTATTGGGCCGCTGTGACGGGATTTCCTTGAAAATATAAGTGTCCTGCATCTACTCGGGTCTTTTCCGGAATGTTCGGCAACCAGCTGGCATTATACGGGAACAGGGCGCGCTGTTTCACACCTAAAGGGCCAGATGTTGCAAGATTGTAAAGCCCAGTGTGCGCTCTCGGGGCGCCGGGATTCAATGGGTTCGTGCCACTACGTAATCTGCCATGGCGCGCAGGGGGTCTGCTTCGGGGCCAAAACCGGCGAGGCTGTCCTGTGCTTTGGCCAGAAGGGCCGACAAATGCTTTCGTGCACCCTCAATGCCCAGCAGGGCGGGGTAGGTGGGTTTTGCCCGGGCGGCATCTGATCCCTGGGGCTTTCCGATGACTTCGGTGTCACCCTCAATGTCCAGAAGGTCATCCTGAACCTGGAAAGCCAGCCCCAGGGCTCTGGCATATTCAGCGAGTGAGTTCAGTGTGTCATCACTGATTGACGGTGAGGTCAGTGCGCCCATGCGGACCGATGCTTCGATCAGTGCGCCTGTTTTGTGCCGATGCATGGTTTCCAGCTCTGACAGGCTCAGGGTTTTGCCGACAGCTTCAAGATCGATGGCCTGTCCACCTACCATGCCACCATGACCGCTGGCATCAGCCAGTTCCCGAACCATGGCGAGTCGGGCGCTTTCGGACACGGACTGATTGTCTGTCAGGCAGTGGAAGGCCAATGCCTGCAAGGCATCCCCGGCAAGAATCGCGGTCGCCTCATCAAAGGCAATGTGCGCGGTAGGTCGGCCCCGACGCAGTTCATCGTCATCCATGGCAGGCAGATCATCGTGGATCAGTGAATACGCATGGATGAGTTCCACGGCACAGGCTGATGCAAGGGCTGCGTCGCCTTGACTGCCAACGGCGTTCGCAGCTGCCAGGCACAGTGCCGGACGAATACGCTTCCCGCCGCCAAGTACGCTGTAGCGCATGGCGGACTGCAATCGCTCCGATGCCGAGTTCTGCTCAATACAGCGGTCAAGTTCCGCGTCGACCCGCACTCTGCAGCTTTCCAGGAAATCCAGTGCCTTTTTATGCTGGTCAGTCATCAGTCGGCGTCATCCGGAGAAAACGATCGGGTTTCAAGGGAACCATCACTGGATTTCACCAGTTCCTCGACGCGTTGCTCTGCGTTCTTGAGGGCCTGTTGGCATTCTCGGGTCAGTTTAACGCCCCGTTCGAAGGCAGACAGTGACTGCTCAAGCGAAAGTTCACCTTGTTCCAGATCCCGGACCAGCTTTTCCAGTTCGTCGAGGGATTTCTCAAAATCGGCGATGGATGTTGTGCCTTGTTCACCGGCCATCAGGCTTCCTCCGATCGGGTAACAGAATTTCGCGGATTATATCAGAGCTTCGGTACTATCGCTGCCAATCAAAGTGGCGGTAGTCGCCCTTTTCTGCATTTGGTCCCCAGCTTTGTTCGGTAACGTCAATCTGCCCGTCCCGGGAAACCGTGACGACGGTTGTTGCCCGGGTACCGTAGTGGTCTCCCGCAATAAACGGCGAGGAAAGAAAGCGCTCGGTGTCCAGACTAATGCCGGTATCTGGCAGCATATGGTCCGGCGCTGTGGTGGTGTCCTGCAGCAGGCGGATCAGTTTATCGTGCAATTCGGATACGTCTTCGCTGGCATCCCGGACAGCCAGGCCAACATTCTGTCTCAGGCGCAGAAGCTTGGGCCAGGGTGTTTGCAGCAAGTGATTGCTGAGGCCATAGAGCCCACGATGGACTTGCCTGCCCGGATGGGCATCCCGGTTGCTGTAATACCAGCCTTCGGCCGGGGTGAGCCTTACCAGGTTAAAACCGGAATAATGGCCTGAACTGGATGCCAGTGCAGCCTTCAGATGGTCGGTGCTTTGGTAAAGGGCGCTGAGTGGCAGTTCGCCACGGCTCCGTGCACCTGCTTCCGGGGTGCCTTCTCTGACATTGGTGACAGCGCTGACAATACCTTCCCGGGAAATGGCCAGCCAGGTACCGCCAGATTGGAGATCCCGCCCGGATAGCACCGCCTGGCCCTGATCGGTTGTCCACCAGTCCATGGATGCCGTGGGACGCCGGAAAAACTCGTCCCGGTTGGCCGCGACGACCAGAGGGAAGAGTGGATTTTGTCCCAGGGTGAAGGCGATCAGGCACATGGTGGTCGGGAGGCTCCGCAGTTAATGAAGTTGGCGATCTGCGTGTGTATCATACCAGCCTTGTTTTCCTCGGGTGTGGCTCGGCTATGGCACTGGTTTACGTATTCGCGTCCTATCTTGCGTTGGGGGCTTTGGCCGGCACGGTTGCCGGTCTGTTCGGGATCGGTGGTGGTCTGATCATTGTCCCCGTACTGATCTTCAGTTTTGGCCTTCAGGGCGTTAGCCCGGAAATAGCCGCGCATGTGGCGGTGGGTACGTCTCTGGCAACCATTGTGTTTACCTCTATCAGCTCAATCCGTTCTCACAATGCCCGAGGCGCTGTGCGCTGGGAGGTGTTCCGGCCGATGACCTTTGGCATTGTCGTTGGCGCTGTCCTGGGAGCGTGGACGGCCTCGCTGATGAATGGCCAGACCCTGAAACTGGTGATCGGTGTTTTCGCGATCCTGGTGGCGGTTAAAATGATCACCGGCGCAAACCCGAAACCCGGACGTAATGTGCCCGGATCAGTCGGCCTCACGGGCGCTGGTGGGCTTGTTGGCTGGGCTTCTGCGATATTTGGCATCGGCGGCGGCACAATTACCGTGCCCTATCTCAATTGGTGCAATGTCCGCATGCAGGAGGCTGTGGCCACCTCGGCGGCCTGCGGCCTGCCCATTGCCATTGCTGGCGCGCTGGGCAATATCTGGACCGGTTGGGGGCATGCAGATCTTCCGGAGTACAGCCTCGGGTTTATTTACTTGCCGGCACTGCTGGGGATCATCCTGACCAGTGTCCCGTTTGCAAAAGTCGGTGCCGCCCTGGCCCATCGCCTGGACGCCATTGTGCTGAAACGAACTTTCGCGATCATCCTGATTATCGTAGGACTCCGTTTTCTTCTGAGCTGAGAGGTTTTTAATGCTACAGCACCCCCAGATTGACCCGGTGGCGATTGCTATCGGTCCCCTGAAGATTCACTGGTACGGGCTTACCTACCTTGTTGGCTTTGTTGCAGGCTGGTGGCTTGGTCGGATCCGCAGCCGCAAACCCGGTTCCCCGGTGAACGAGGAGCAGATGGGTGACTTACTTTTCTACATGGCCCTTGGCGTGATTTTGGGTGGTCGCTTTGGTTATGTGATCTTTTATAACTTCGACACGTTTCTGGCCGATCCGCTCTGGCTGTTCCGGGTGTGGGAAGGTGGAATGTCCTTCCATGGCGGCCTGCTCGGTGTCATGTTTGCGATGTGGTGGTATGGCCGCAAACTGAGCGTCGGATTCTGGCGGATTGCGGATTTTGTTGCCCCGCTGGTACCGGTCGGCCTGGGTGCCGGACGGATTGGTAATTTTATTAACGGCGAGCTTTGGGGGAAACCTACGGACGTACCCTGGGGTATGGTGTTTCCCCAGGCGCCGGACGCACTGGCCCGTCATCCGTCCCAGTTATACCAGTTCGCGCTGGAGGGCGTGGCGTTGTTCGTGATCCTCTGGTGGTTCTCGGCCAAGCCTCGGCCCCGCATGGCAGTGTCTGGCTTGTTTCTGATTGCCTACGGGGTCTTCCGCTTCCTGGTTGAGTTCGTGCGTCAACCAGATGCGCAGCTCGGCTATCTCGCGTTCGACTGGCTAACCATGGGGCAGGTACTGTCTACTCCGATGATTCTGGCCGGCATGTTCCTGATGTTTATTGCTTACCGGAGAAATGCGGCATGAAAGCCTACCTTGACCTGATGCAGGATGTTGTCGACAACGGGTTCGACAAAGGTGACCGGACCGGAGTTGGAACCCGCTCTGTTTTTGGTCGCCAGATGCGCTTCAATCTGCAGGACGGTTTTCCGCTGGTAACAACCAAGAAAGTACACTTGTGCAGCATCATCTACGAACTGCTGTGGTTCCTTCGTGGTTCCACCGATAACAACTGGTTGACTGAGCGCAAAGTCTCCATCTGGAACGAATGGGCGCTGGACAACGGTGACCTCGGGCCTATCTACGGCAAACAGTGGCGCAGTTGGCAGTGTGCCGATGGTCGTGTAGTGGATCAGATCAGTGAAGTGATTGATCAGATCCGTAACAAGCCAAACTCTCGGCGTCTGATCGTCTCGGCCTGGAACCCGGCGGAATTGCCGGACGAATCCATCGGGCCTCAGGACAATGTTCGCGAGGGCAGGATGGCCCTTGCACCCTGCCACTGCCTGTTTCAGTTCTACGTTGCAGACGGCAAACTCTCCTGCCAGCTCTATCAACGCAGCGCCGACCTGTTCCTGGGCGTGCCGTTCAATATTGCTTCCTATGCCTTGCTGACTCACATGATTGCGCAGCAATGCGATCTTGATGTGGGTGAGTTTGTGCACACGTTCGGCGATTGCCATCTCTACCAGAACCACCTCACCGATGACATTGTGTTCGAGCAGCTCAAGCGCGCACCGAGGGCGTTGCCGAAACTGGTGATCAAGCGCAAGCCGGCATCGATATTCGAGTACGAGCTAGAGGATTTCGAATTCGAAGGGTACGAGCCTTGCCCCGTGATAAAGGCGCCTATCGCTATTTAACCCAGCCTTTGGTGCGGGCAAGTGGGTGGGGACGAATTCCCGAAAACCGCCTCAAGACATCCTGTGCGGCTTGGGCTCCGCCATCCATGGCTCCGCACATTTTCGGGAATTCGTCCCCACCCACTTGCGTCAGCCTCGGGTGCTTGCTTGCCGGTGTTGCTTTTTCCCGGGTGGGTGCATGGATTAATGGAAGGCCAACGCCAAACGTATTTGCGAGAGTCGGCCAGGTCGCTCAAAACTGTGCGAAGCCATGGATGGCGAAGCTCAAGCGTCACATGGACGTGCCGAAGGAGCGGGTTTTGAGCGACCTGGCCGACTCTCGCTAACTCCAGAAGCAGAGGACAACAGATGAGAAAGGCCCTCATAGTAGCCATGGCCCGAAATCGGGTGATAGGCCGAAACAACAAGCTCCCGTGGTACCTCCCGGGTGATCTCAGGTATTTCAAACAGGCCACCATGGGCAAGCCTATCATCATGGGCAGAAAGACGTGGGATTCCATTGGACGGCCGCTGCCGGGTCGTATGAACGTGGTGATTTCCCGAAGCCCGGAATGGGACGCGCCGACCGGTACGGTCGCTGCAAGATCACTGGATGAAGCCCTGCTGAAAGCGGGAGCCCAGGCTGAACTGGAAGGCGGGGATGAAGTAATGGTGATCGGTGGAGGGCAGATTTATGCCGAGGTGTTACCGATTGTGGATCGCATGTACATCACCCAGGTTCATGCGGAAGTGGAAGGGGATGCCTATTTTCCCGAAGTGAACTGGGATGACTGGGAAGAAATCGGACGGGAGGATTTCTCCGCGTCCGATAACAATCCGTACGACTACAGCTTCGTAGTCTATCAGCGCGTCGGCTCCGCTTAGCGGGCCGGGCGCTTACCCGCAGGCTTGCCGCTCTTGTTGGCCGGGCGGCCTCCTTTCGGTCCCTTGCGGGGGCCGCCAGGTTTTCCATCTTTCCGGAAACCACCTTTGCCAGGGCCTTTGCGGAAACTCTTCTTGCCTGGAGGCGGACCACGGCGATCTCGCGGCTTGGTGGAAATTTCCGGCAGTGCTTCCGGTGTTTCCAGTGGCAGGGAGCCCGGTTGTGCCATTTCCATCCAGCAGGCCAGGGCGCCAGCGATCATCGCCATATCCATGTCATTACGCTCGGCGACTTCGTCCAGCAGGGACATGGCTTTTGCTAGCTTACCGTCTTCTGCAAAGCTCATCAGCTGGGTTTCAAACTGCTCAACCCGAAGCTTCTGGAGGTCAGCCGGTGAGGGCAGTTGGTACGCCTCCATGGGAGAGTTAGTGGCCCGCTCGAGAGTGCGCAGCCAGCTGCGCTCACGAGGGGTTACCAGCAGGATGGCCTTACCTGTGCGTCCGGCGCGACCTGTGCGGCCAACACGGTGAATGTAAGCCTCAGTGTCGTAAGGCACGTCGTAGTTGATTACGTGCGTGATGCGGGGTACGTCCAGACCTCGGGCGGCAACGTCGGTAGCAATGACGATGTCTTTTTTGCCCCGTTTCAGGTCCTCAACAGTCTGCTCCCTCTGGCGCTGGTTAAGATCGCCATTCAGCGGTGCGACGGCATGACCACGGGCGGACAGCTTTTCTGCCAACAGGGTCGTTTCTGCCTTGGTGCGCACAAAGATGATGGACGCGTCGAAAGGTTCAACTTCCAGGATCCGTGTCAGAGCGTCCAGTTTGCGCTCGGCATAGACCGGCAGCACAAACTGAGCGATGCGCTCGACGGTACGGGTCTCGCTCTCGATTTTTACTTCCGTGGCGTCCTTCAGATAGGTTTGGGCAACCTTCTTGATCTGGGGCGGCATGGTGGCGGAGAACAGTGCGCGCTGACAGTTCTCTGGCGTTTTCGCCAGGATGGCTTCAACATCATCAATGAAGCCCATGCGCAGCATTTCGTCGGCTTCGTCAAGAACCAGCGCCTTGAGGTTGTGCAGTTTCAGCGTGCCCTTGCGCAGGTGGTCGAGCATACGCCCCGGTGTGCCGACAATGACCTGTGCACCACGCTTCAGGCCACGAATTTGCGGACCGAAGTCCTGTCCGCCATAGATAGGCAGAACGTGGAATTGCTGGAACTTTGCTGCATAGCTGGTAAATGCTTCGGCCACCTGAATGGCCAGCTCCCGTGTGGGTGCCAGCACCAGGATTTGGGGCTCACTGGCAGAGGCGTCAATACGGCTCAACAGAGGGAGGGCGAAGGCGGCGGTTTTGCCGGTACCCGTTTGGGCTACGCCCAGAAGGTGGTTACCAGCCAGCAGGGCAGGGATGGATTTCGCCTGGATAGGAGACGGTTTTTCGTAACCAATCGCGGTAACGGCTTCCAGGACGGATGGATCCAGCCCCAGCTCAGCAAAGGAAAGTTCTGACATTGATTCACTCGGAATTCGGAGGGTAATGCATTGCCAAGCAATGCGTGATAGTTGTCATTATAGCCGCTTTATTGATGGTTTAGTATGCAAAATCCGGATTGCCCTGTAGGTAGTTGCCGGTGAAGGGCTATTGCGCTGTGCCTCAGGCCGCCATTTCTGTTTTCAGTGCATCTATGATGGTGCGGGCAAAGGCCTCAGGAGAGTCTTCCTGAAGGAAATGGCCGCCTCGTAAGGTGATGTGGGGCTGGCCGTGAGCGCCGGGAATTCTGCGCTGCATGTAGCGGTCACCGCCCCTGGTAATGGGGTCTCCGGTGCTGAAGCAGGTAATAAACGGTTTCTTCCATTTCTCCAGAACTCGCCATGTGGCTTTGTTGGCATCGCTGGCGGGATCATCCGAAGACACCGGCACAAGTTTGGGAAATGCCCTGGCTCCAGCCTTGTATTCCGCAGACGGGAAGGGAGCTTCGTAGGCGGCGAGTTCTGCTTTTGACAGGGTACGTTCGGTGCCCAGTTGCACAATTCTGCCGATGGGAAACCATGGGCTATGGGAGGCAAATGCCTTCCAGATGGAAAACACGGGCGGCACGCGGGTTTCGCCGGTCGGCAGCATGCCGTTGCCGACGATGATCCTACTAAAGCGTTGGGGGTGTTCGGCTGCAAGACGCAGACCCAACAGGGATCCCCAGTTCTGGCAAACCAGGGTGACGTTCCTGAGGTCCAGTTTCTCAATCCAGGTGGTAAGCCAGGCCATGTGCTGGTCGTAACTGTAATCCTCCACTGATGCCGGTTTGTCGGATTTTCCGAAACCCACAAGGTCTGGAGCTAACACCCGGTAACCTGCCTGACTGACCAGCGGGATCATGTGGCGGTAGAGATAAGACCAGGACGGCTCGCCGTGGAGCATGAGCACCGGAGTGCCCCGGGAAGGGCCCTCATCCACGTAATGCATTCGCAGATTGGGTGCTACGTCCAGAAAATTGGGCGCAAAGGGGTAATCCGGTAGACCGGTAAAGCGGGCTTCATCGGTTCTCAGAATACGCATGCCATCGACTGTCCTGACTGAGTGGTTGCGTGATTGTGAGGGATCGTGATCCCTCTAATACAATCGTCGCATATCAGGATAAATCAGATGGAATTCTGGTGTGTTTGAGTTGCGTAACAGAGCGTTGTCGCTTTGAATCAGGACGCTATTTCAAACAGGCGTTCCGGGTTGTCAATTCGGGCCATGGCGCTATCGCAGCAGTTGACCGCACCGCAGTCATCCGCGGAGCAAAGGGCAATGGTCTGGCACTCGATGTCCTGGTGTCTGTCGCCGGTATTACGGAACAGTCGGGAGCGTGAAAGAATGGATTGGCAGTGGCCACACAGCAGTGTGGGAACGGCGCTGCCTTCGGCCAGCAGTGCGACGTAATGTTTTTGTTTGGTCATAAATATCCTCCTCATAATCCCAACATAAGGACGGACTGTGACAATTCAAAGTCTGGAGAGTTCCTATTGATCGGGATCGATAACTGGACGGCGGTTGGAGCGTTTGTCGTCCCAGTCGAGTTCTTTGGGGTCATACCAGCCAATGGCGTTGAGAACCTTTTCCCGGGTTCGCGGCGAGAGAGTCGGCCAGAGTTCCTGGAAGTCGTCTACGCCAAGGTCTCGAATTCGTTGCTGTTTGCTGCGCAATCTGTTGATGATTCGAGGCAGTTGCAGTGCTTCGCCAAGCTGGCCCGGGACGAGTACGTCCTGCCCCATGACCTTGCGCCGATGGGTACGGGCGGCCAGAACCTTCTGCAATTCAATCGCTGCGTCGAGAGCAGTGTCTTCGGTAAACGTTTCCACGGGCGTAAGCGGGACCTGGTTTATCGCTGATCAATAACCGTCCACTATAACCCGAACAAGACTACAGAGGCCATGTCGTCGTGGTAGGCTAGCGGCTCTGGAGGCGATTCTCGTCAACGGCCCCTGGCCATAACCTGTCTGTCTGGAACTCACGGGATCTTATGTACGCAAAACTGGAAACACGGACTTTTCTTGCGATGCTGGTCGGGGTTTCCCTGGCCTTTGTGCTGCTGATGAAGCCTTTTTTTGGCCCGATTTTCTGGGCCGTTGCCATTGCGCTGATCTTCCATCCTGTTCAGCAACTGTTGGTTCGGAAGTTCGGTGACAGGCCGAACACCAATGCGCTGATCACGTTGTTCATCTGCATGGTGATTGTGGTCATTCCTGTTCTGGTACTGGTGACTTCTCTGATCGCCGAAGGCGTCGGGATTTACCAACAGATCCAGGACGGGGACATTCGGCCAGGAGAATACATTGACCGGGTGAACCAGTCTTTTCCGGCCATTCAATCGTTTCTTGCTCAGTTCGATATCAACTTTTCGGAACTAAGAGACCGGGCTGTGAGCTTCTTCGTGGGTGGCAGTCAGTTTCTTGCTAAACAGGCCATCGGGGTTGGCCAGAACACCTTCCAGTTCTTCCTCGGGCTGGCTTTAATGGTGTATCTCGCGTTTTTTCTGCTCCGGGATGGTAGCAAGCTGATTGAACTGCTGATCAAGGCCCTGCCGCTCGGGGATGAGCGGGAACGCCTGTTGTTTGCGAAATTTGCCGAAGTTACCCGTGCCACAGTGAAGGGAAATCTGCTGATTGCCATCATCCAGGGCGCACTGGGTGGCCTGATTTTCTGGATGCTGGGGATTGGTGGCGCTTTGCTCTGGGGCGTGGTCATGGCGATCGTGTCGCTGTTGCCGGCGGTTGGTGCGGCGATTGTCTGGGTTCCCGCAGCGATCTATCTGGCGGCGGTTGGCGATGTGCTTGAGGCAGTCATTCTGACGGCCTTCGGAGTGGTGGTGATTGGTCTGGCCGACAATATTCTGCGTCCGATCTTTGTGGGCCGGGATACTAAACTTCCGGATTATATTGTGCTGCTGTCTACGCTCGGTGGGATTGTCATGTTCGGGATCAATGGGTTCGTGATGGGGCCGCTGGTGGCAGCATTGTTCATGGCATTCTGGGGCATATTTATCCGCGAATTCGGTCATGAAGATCACCGGGCCCAGTTCACAGAATCGGAAATTGATGACTCCGGTCCCGAGTCCCCCTGAGGTATGCGCTTCCCAAAGTATGATACGCTTTTCATTGTTTGCCCTCGACGGTGGAGATAGGCACCACAAAATAAAAAGAAGAGAAAAGATATCCCCGTGATATCAGGAGTTATGCACGTGACTACCATGAGAAAAGCGACCAGACACCTCGGCAGGCTTGTCATTGCGGCCGGTACCACAGTAATGCTTGGGCTTGCGCCCGCGGCTTACGCCAATGAAACCGTTGCGCTCAAAAACGCTCTTTACGGAGCCGGGTATCACATCACAAATGTCAGTCCTCAGATGGATGATGCGACGAGGGCACAGCTGACGCAGTTTCAGAAGGATCACGGGCTGCAGGCTACCGGTATTCTGGATGAAGAAGCCAAGAAAGCCCTGGGGATGATTTCGGTTCAGGTAGTTGCCGCCGCGACCTCAACAAGCGGTGAAAAGGCGGCCGAGTTAACGGCTGCACCTGAACAGAAGCAGGCCGCTGCAGCTAACAAAGATGGTGCGAGTGAAGAAGACAAGGACGGCGGCTGGAAGCTGTGGTAACGAGTTGCCCTATCGCCCTGTTGCCCCCTACCTGGTTATAGAATGACAACGTATTTCAGGATGGGGCAGTCTCATACAAAAAGCCCGCCGGGAATTTCCGGCGGGCTTTTTGTTAACGGCGGGTTCAGTCCAGTTTGCTGAGATCCCTTACCGCGCCTTTATCAGCGCTGGTGGCCAACAAGGCATAGGCTTTAAGAGCGGCTGAGACCTTGCGCTCTCTGACCTGGTCCGGTTTCCAACCTTTCGCATCCCGGGCTGCACGGCGCTGGTCCAGCTCAGCCTGATCCAGCTGAACATTGATGGACCGGTTCGGAATGTCGATCAGGATGGTGTCACCGTCTTCGATCAGGCCAATCGCGCCACCGGCAGCGGCTTCCGGGGAAGCGTGTCCGATAGACAGCCCGGAAGTGCCCCCGGAGAATCGGCCATCGGTCAGCAGAGCACATTCCTTGCCCAGCCCTTTGGATTTCAGGTAGCTGGTGGGGTAGAGCATTTCCTGCATGCCCGGCCCGCCGCGAGGGCCTTCATAGCGAATAATGACGACGTCGCCGGATTTGACTTCGTCGCCCAGAATGCCGGCTACAGCGGCATCCTGACTCTCGAAGACTTTGGCCTTACCTTCGAAGACATAGATGCTTTCATCAACGCCAGCGGTTTTCACGACACAGCCGTCCAGGGCGATATTGCCGTAAAGTACGGCCAGACCGCCCTCAGAGGAATAGGCACTGGCAACGGTGCGAATGCAGCCATTGTCCCGATCGCCATCCAGACTGGGCCAACGGGTGCTCTGACTGAATGCGGTCTGGGTCGGAATTCCGGCAGGCCCGGCTTTGTAGAATTCTACAACTTCCGGGGTCGGGGAGCGCATGATGTCCCAGGTTTCCAGAGCCTCTTTCATGGTTTTGCTGTGCACGGTCGGCAGATCAGCATTAATCAGGCCGCCCCGTTCGAGTTCACCCAGAATACCCATGATGCCACCGGCCCGGTGCACATCTTCCATATGGTATTTCGGGGAGTTGGGTGCGACCTTGCAGAGTTGTGGTACGTGCCTTGAAAGCTTGTCGATATCTTCCATGCCGAAATCGACGCCACCTTCCTGAGCTGCGGCGAGCAGGTGCAGAATGGTGTTGGTGGAACCGCCCATGGCGATGTCCATCGTCATGGCATTCTCGAAGGCGGCCATGGATGCGATGCTGCGAGGCAGAACACTGTCGTCTTCACCTTCGTAGTAACGACGGGCATTTTCCACGATCTGGCGTCCGGCTTTCAGGAACAGTTGCTCGCGGTCAGCGTGGGTTGCCAGCAGCGAACCGTTGCCAGGAAGGGACAGGCCGATGGCTTCGGTCAGGCAGTTCATGGAGTTGGCGGTAAACATACCTGAGCACGAGCCACAGGTCGGGCAGGCGCTGCGCTCGTATTCTTCCACCTGCTCATCGCTGGCATTAGGATCCGCGGCAATCACCATGGCATCCACCAGATCCAGCTTGTGTTCGGAAAGCTTGGTTTTACCGGCTTCCATTGGGCCGCCGGATACAAAAATGGTCGGGATATTCAGGCGCATGGCAGCCATCAGCATACCCGGAGTGATTTTGTCGCAGTTGGAAATGCAGACCAGAGCGTCGGCGCAGTGGGCGTTCACCATGTACTCGACGGAATCGGCAATGATCTCCCGGGAAGGCAGGGAGTAGAGCATGCCATCATGGCCCATTGCGATGCCGTCATCCACGGCGATGGTGTTGAATTCTTTGGCGACACCGCCCGCTTCCTCAATCTCACGGCAGACCAGTTGTCCCAGGTCCTTTAGATGGACGTGCCCGGGAACGAACTGGGTGAAGGAGTTGGCAACAGCAATAATAGGCTTGCCAAAATCGTCATTCTTCATGCCGGTAGCCCGCCAGAGGGCACGGGCGCCAGCCATATTGCGGCCTGCGGTGGAAGTCCGAGAACGATACTGAGGCATGGTGTTCTGGTCTCTCTTGTTACCTGAAAGTGAATGTCACGTGTGGTTAGTAAGGATCAAGGATACCAGATTCGACTCCTGACGCATGGTTGTTTTGCCAGTCGGTGTTTACAATGTTTAACAGAGTCTCTGAATTATTCCCGGATTTATGCAAGACAAGGAGATGCCTATGGCCGGCGAGGACAGCCTGCCCATCAACCGTTTAAAAGAATTTCAGCCACTTAACAAGCTGACCGAGGATCAACTGGTTCTGCTGTCCAGTAGGGCTGAGCGGAGAACCCATGGTCCCGGCCAGCGTGTGATCGAACGCGGGGTGCGCGACGGGTTGGAGTTTTTCCTGATCAGTGGTGAGGTGGAGCTGGAAGCCATTGATGGCCGGAAGTCCGTCGTTCAGGCTGAAACCGATAAAGCGCTGCACCCTCTGGCGCGATTGCAGCCGCGCATGTACGACGTTATTGCTGTCCGACCCAGTGAGTTTCTGGTCGTCGAACAGGATGTACTCAATCAGATGCTTCGGGCTGCGCCGGTCAGCCAGGTGGAAATGGATTCGGGCGAAGCTTTCGGGTCTGAGGAAACGGAAGAGCATCACCTGCTGATGGAATTCTACGCGGAGCTTCGTTCCAATCAGGTGAAACTGCCGAGTGTTCCGGACGTTGCCTGGAAAGTGCGGCGGGCGGTTGATCGGGACGATTCCACGGCAGACCAGGTTGCCAGTGCAATCTCTGCTGACCCAGCCATGGCGGTCAAGCTGGTAAGGGCCTGCAACAGTCCTTTGTACCGGGGTTTCAGTGATGTTCGCAATGTGCGTGAGGCCGTGGTTCGTCTGGGGATGAGAACCACCCGTCAGTTGGTGACTGTTTTCTCCATGCGGGAAGTGTTCAAAACCAAGCAGGCTTCGTTGCAGAGGGAAATGGAGAAACTGTGGAATCATTCCAGGGAAATGGCGGCCCTGTGCTGGGTGCTGGCGGATCATGCCACCCGCTTGAACCCTGAAGAAGCGCTGCTGGCGGGTTTGTTGCACGATATTGGTGTGGTTCCGGTGCTGGTACAGGCGGAACATCACGTGAACCTTTTTGCTGATGATGCCAATCTCCAGCATGCCATCCATGAATTACGGGCGGATGTGGGCACCGCAGTGCTGGAAAACTGGGCTTTCCCTGGAACCTTTGTTGAAGCAGTCCGTCATGCAGAGGACTGGGGTTATGAATGTCGTGAGGCGGACCCTCAACTGGTGGACGTGGTGATTGTCGCCCAATTGCATTCAATGATCGGTTCCAGTCAAAATGGTCAGCTTCCGTCTTTTGATGAGGTACCGGCATACCGCCGGCTGGGCGAACTGGAACTGAATGCTTCCCGTAGTCTTGAGGTCCTGTCAGAAGCTCGGGCACGGGTCGATGAGGTTCAGCAGCTACTTTCGATCCGGTAACTGGCATGGCCAGCGACTATTTGGAGTCTGCTTAGCGGTGATTGTCCCTGATATGAATGTACCTCTCTTCCCCCTGAATTCAATCGTCCTTCCGAGGGGGAGGATTCCTCTTCAGCTTTTCGAGCCCCGTTACATTGATATGCTGACGAGGTGCATGAAGGAAGACCGTGGTTTCGTTATCGTATTGCTCCGCGACGGGGCTGAAACGGGACGGGTCGCAGAATTCTACGATATCGGCACTTACGTTCGGATCATCGATTTTCAGCAGTTGGAGAATGGTTTGCTGGGGATTACCGTCGAAGGTTCGGCGAAGGTATCGGTGATCCGTAGCTGGCAGCAGGAAGATGGCCTGAATGTCGGTGATGTCGAACTTCTGGTGGATGAAGCGGAAATCGATGTCCCGGAGCGTTTTGGTGAGTTGCCGTCGGTTTTGCGTGCATTGTTCAAGCATCCGGTTATTCAGGATCTGGATATGGATGTGGATTATGAGGACGCCCGGGAAGTTGGCTGGCGCCTGACCGAGCTGTTGCCGTTGGAGAAAGAGGAGAAGCAGCGACTGGTGGAGCTTCAGGACCCCTTGGAGCGGCTGAGTCGATTGCAGGATCTTCTTGAGGTGTTAGAGGAGGGAGGCTGACCTTTTCGGCAACTCATGCAACCTGATAGCTGGCGATGGCTGTCGGCCAGCGCGTGTACACATAGCCCACGGTAAATAGCAGCCAGAGCAGGCCGGCACCAATTGTGCTCGCATCCACGACCATGGGAACCCGATCAAAACGGCTGTAGCTGGCCCGGATTGCACCAGTGACAGCCAGTCCCAGCAATACCCCGCCAACAACATCCGTAAACCAGTGTACCCCGAGATACAGCCGGCTGATGGCAACGGGTAGCAGCGGTAGTGAAAACAGAACATAGGCCTGCCAGCGCTTCCTGTTGTGGGTCTCCCCGGCCACAAAGCTGGCGAGTAGTGTCACCAGTACCGTTATGCCTGCGGTATGGCCGCTAGGGAATGCCCCTGATGACGGCGGTTTTATGACTTCATCCGGTCGAGGCACGCTCAGTCCCATTTTCAGTAACCAGACAAGCCCCATAGTCAGGATGGATGCTGCCAGTATGTGGGCTGAAGCTGCGTAATAGCCTCTGAACCCCAGTGCCAGTGCCGCAAGCCCGGCGGCTGCTAACAATACCGGAGGGTCTCCCAGCAATGTGAAAAGCAGGGCGGGGCCGTCAAGCAGGGGTTGTCGTAACTGTGCAAACCAGGTCAGGCTCAGTTCGTTGAAGGGCTCCAGCAGATTGGTGAAATTCGCCAGCTGCCCCCAGATAAGAAACAGACCGATTGAGCCCAGTGCCAGCATGAACGACGCGAGTGGGAATTCGCCGTCCCGGGCGGGACGGCTGTTGCTGTAGATTCTCCAGAAACGGTGGGTAGCGTCGTATTTCGCCATGCGTTTTTTTACCCAGGTGTAAGTTCGGCCACCTTCGCCCAGGCCCAGCTGAATCCGGAACAGGAGCAGGTAGACCGCGAGGAGCACCAGCAGGCTGATAGCAATGACCGGATAAAAATGAGCTGGCGGGTGAATATCCGCTGCCAGGGCACTGCCGACGAAGAAACCCGGCAGGATATACGTTGGCGCCCAGCCGACAGCGGACAGGATATTGAATGTCAGGAAACGCCGCCATGGCATCAAAAGGGCGCCGGCAACCAATGGAATGACAGGGCGGATGGGGCCGATAAATCGCCCCAGAACGACGCTTTTTCCCCCATGTTTCTGGAAGAATGCTTCGCCCTTGTCGAGCAGTGCGGGATAGCGGCTTAATGGCCAGACGCTGTTCAGGCGTCCCTGCAATTTCCGCCCAAGGGCGAAGCTGAGTCCGTCCCCCGCGATGGCGCCCAGGCCGGTCCAGAGCAATGCTTCGAACAGGGGCATACCAATCTGGCCGGCCAGCGCGGCAACCGCAAACAGGATAGCAACGCCGGGGACGATAACACCGGCAATGGCCAGTGACTCGGTAAAGGCGGTTGCAAACAGGGCCAGTGCCAGCCATCCCGGGTGTGCGCTCAGCCAGATGGAAAGATCCGTCAGCCAGCCCGCGCTCATGCTGAGATGGATTCTCCCGGGCTGAACCAGACAGAATCAGCTCCTTTGCGCTGAGCATCTTCGAGTGCTTTGTGGGCTCTCTTCCTGAGGTTGTCTGTGCGGGTATCGCCGGAGCCTCTGCTGGTGCATCCCAGGCTGACGGTTGTTTTTCCGGTAACTGGCCAGTTCTGTTCCGAAATGGTGCGGCGTATACGTTCGGCAATGACCCGGACACCTTCTTCCGGGGTGAACGGGAGGATCAGGAAAAATTCAGAGTCGTTGATGGTATACAAGGTGTCGCCGGCCCGTATAACGCCGAACAGGTGCTCCGTGATTGAGCGGAAGAGGGTTTGCAAGCCCGCTTTGCCGTGCAGGTCGATAGCCTGGTCGGCGTAGTCAATACCGATATTGATGACCGCCAGAGGGTGGCCGGTGGCGATTGCCCGGCTGATTTCTTTTTGCAGGGTTTCATCGAGAAACCGCGCATTGTGCGCACCCGTCACAGGGTCCGTAATGGCGAGGTCCTCGGCTGACTGGGCCATATTGTCATAGTGCCAGGCATAGAGAGAGGCTGCTGCCAGTAACAGCAGCAATCCGGGAATAATGATTGTGGCATGTGCGTACGGTTGTTCGCTGATGATCAGTGCTGATGCGGGCAAGAGCAGTAGCAATGACAGAGCGACCCCCTGTCGGAGCGGCAGGATAAGCAGGTTGAGGACCAGCAATGGCATGATCCAGTGCGTGATGCCAGGGCTGTCCAGTGTAAACATCGCCGCGATCAGGCCACTGTTCAGGCCCGTCAGGATGATCAGGTGGCCGGGGGCGGATAGTTGGTGCCTGCGACAGATAAACGTATAGATATTGCCCGCAAAGGTCAGCGCCGCCATTCCGGATGCCAGGTAAAACAGTTGGTAGAAACCATAGCGGAGGTTTTGCAGGGCTAATGCGGCAATGAACAGCGTGGCGAGGCCGTAGGCCGCACTATGAGTCCAGGTTCGGAGCCGGGTTTCAGTCATGATGCAGGCCCTTCAGCCGGGGTTTGATGGTTGGAGGCTGCCTGATTCCAGGCGCTGTAGGCCTGGCTGCGGTTCCCGCCCTGTTGTTGGGCTCGCCGGAGAGCGTTGGCAGCACTTTGCTGAAGGCTGTGTGCATCGTCCCCGATATTCAGCCCGGCGATACCGGTGCTGACCGTCAGGGCCATGCCGTGGGAATCCATCAATGTGCCAAGGCCTTTGCGAATGATTTCGGCGCGGTTCACCGCGTCACTGGTTGTGATGCCGGGAAGGATAACGAGAAACTGCAGATCAGCTACCCGGTAGTAGGTGTCGAAGTCACGTATCTGGGAGTGCAGATAACGTCCGATGCGGGGCAATATGGAACGGATATCGGCGTCCGGGTCGTTGTCGCTCAAGTGTGTGTCGAGCCCGATCATAATGATCGACATGTCCGTACCTTCTCGTTCACTGCGCTGGATTTCCTTGTGCAGGTCGGCAGACAGGTATTCCCGGCTGGCGGCCTGGGTCAGTTCATCGGTTCGCCGTAAAGGTGCGAGTTGTCGGGATTTGTACTCTCTCAGAAAAATCAGAACGACCGACAGCAGAACCGTTAACAGCAAGGCGCTGAGCATCTGGTGTCGGTCTGCCAGGCCGGTGGCCCACTGGACCGCGATGGTCGCCAGTACCACCATCACAACGGTGATTGTGGTGGCGATGGCGCGAGGCACGAGAGCAAAGGCGACTAACGGGATGACGTAGAGCCAATGGGTAAGCGCCCATGGGCCGGTCCAGAAACTGGTTAACAGAAGCAGGAGCAGCGCCAGAAAAAACAGTTGCTGTATCCGTGGCCACGGATTCTTTTCACGGTTTGCGTGGAAGGTCCGGCCGGATACGACAATGCCGGCCGCCGCGGCAGCGATGGCTGCGGCCAGGGGCTCGCCCAGCAGTGCGTTTAAGGTTGCGACGGCAATAAGCACGACGAAACCGGAGCGAGACAATCGGCTTAACAGGAATTTATCGGCCAGTCGGGCCATGGTGTCCGTCCTTTTTTCTTTCCCTAACTATGGCACATCGCAGCGGTATAATATCCGTTTGGGATGCGTACTTGAAACGGGAAAGGTAAA
This sequence comes from Marinobacter salinexigens, assembly GCF_008370345.1. Lineage (GTDB taxonomy): Bacteria > Pseudomonadota > Gammaproteobacteria > Pseudomonadales > Oleiphilaceae > Marinobacter > Marinobacter salinexigens. The sequence goes on from NZ_VTUU01000005.1 coordinate 61,750, forward strand.
GTTAGCCCCTTATTTACGAATTCTATTCGAAGACACGAAGGTAACTGGATGGATATTGCAGCTTATATGTCCGAGGTCGGGCAGCAGGCGCGGGCAGCGGCAACACTGGTGGCACGCTCTACCACCGCGGTCCGTAACAAAGCGCTGCTGGCAACGGCAGAGGCATTGGACAAGGCTCGGGATGAACTTGCTGAAGCAAATCGCAAGGACCTGGACCAGGGGCGTGAAAATGGTCTGGATGCAGCCATGCTGGATCGCCTGGGACTGACCTCGCAGCGCATCGATACCATGATCGAGGGTTTGCGCCAGGTGGCTTCGCTGCCGGATCCGATTGGTGAAATCACCGATATGACCTATAGGCCGTCCGGTATCCAGGTCGGCAAGATGAGGGTTCCGCTCGGCGTTATCGGCATTATCTACGAGTCCCGTCCGAATGTGACCGTGGAAGCTGCCAGCCTGTGTCTGAAGTCTGGCAATGCGACCATCCTGCGTGGTGGCTCTGAATCCATTCATTCCAATCAGGCGATTGCCCGCTGTATCGCTTGGGGTCTTGCGGAAGCCGGTTTGCCGGAGACAGCTGTGCAGGTGGTCAAAACTATTGACAGAGCAGCCGTGGGTGAGCTGATAACCATGCCGAAGTATGTGGATGTCATTGTCCCCCGCGGAGGCAAGGGGTTGATTGAGCGCATCAGCAACGATGCCCGGGTTCCGGTTATCAAGCACCTCGACGGTGTGTGTCACGTGTATGTCGACAGCCATGCCGATCCTGAAAAGGCTCTGAGAGTAGCCGTCAACGCCAAGACCCATCGGTACGGAACCTGTAACACCATGGAGACGTTGCTGGTCGACCGGGAAATCGCGGAGGATATCCTGCCGCTGATGGCATCGGCCTTTGCGGAGAAGGGTGTTGAGCTGCGCGGGTGTGAGCTCACCCGGGCGATCATCGATGCCAGAGAAGCGACGGAACTGGATTGGGAAGCGGAATACCTTGCGCCGATTCTTGCCGTGCGGGTTGTGGATGGTCTTGATGGCGCTATAGAGCATATCAATCGCTACAGCTCGCAGCACACGGACAGCATCATCACTGAGAATTACACCCGTGCCCGCCGTTTCCTGACTGAAGTGGACTCCAGCTCCGTGATGATCAATGCGTCAACACGCTTTGCGGATGGCTTCGAATATGGATTGGGCGCCGAAATCGGCATTTCCACCGATAAGATCCACGCCCGGGGGCCGGTCGGCCTGGAAGGACTGACATCCCAGAAGTATGTGGTGTTCGGCGACGGCCATATCCGGGCCTGACCTGACGATGCATGTTATTTATGGCGGTACCTTTGATCCGATACATCATGGCCATTTGAGGCTGGCGTTGGAGCTGAGTGACCGGCTCGGGGTGCCGCGCATTCATCTGGTGCCCTGTCATATACCGCCACACCGGGGTGAAACGGGCGCAAGTTCGGCCCAGCGGCTCCGGTTGCTGGAACTGGCAATTGCAGGTGAGTCGCAGCTGGCCATCGATAGCCGGGAGCTGGATCGTGCAGGTGCGTCTTATACGGCGGATACCTTGCGTCAGTTGCGTCGCGAAGTCGGTGAAGATGAACCTTTGGTCATGGTCGTGGGAACGGATGCATTCGCAGGCTTTGATCGCTGGCGGGACTGGCAACAGATTCCCGGGTTAGCCCATATTGTAGTGGTGCGTCGCCCCGGGCCGCCGCTGGACCCTTCGGGCAAACCAGCCAGGCTGCTTGCGGAGCGGGCTGCGGAAGATGTTTCGGCGTTGTATGGGAAACCCGGTGGTCTGATCCTGGAGCTGGATCCTCCGCTTCTGGACATATCTGCCACGGGCATTCGTGAACGTATCGGAGAGGGCCGGTCGCCCCGATATCTGATTCCGGACCCGGTCTGGGACGAGATTCGTAGAATGGGACTCTACGGTGCCTGCCCTGACGACAACTTTTAATGATACAATTGCCCCCGAATATGACTTTTCGGGCGGCCACCCAGGCCGATGCCCGTCTAACAGGGTGATTATGCAGGCAGAGCAACTGAAAGAACTGGTCGTCAACGCACTCGAAGACGTCAAAGCACAGGATATCAGCGTCATTGATGTTCGCGACCGCACCAGTGTGACCGACTTCATGGTTCTCGCATCTGGAACGTCCAATCGTCACGTCAAGTCCCTTGCGGATTCCGTGGTAACCGATGCCAAGGAGCAGGGCGTTCGTGCGAGTAATGTCGAAGGCGGTGCTGCCAGCGACTGGATACTGGTGGATCTCGGTGATGTGGTTGTCCATGTCATGATGCCCGCTACACGGGAGTTCTACGATCTGGAGCGCTTTTGGCGCGATGCACCGGATCTTGGTGCCGCAGGCAGCGAATAATCATGCGGCTTCGTCTGATCTGCGTGGGGCAGAAAATGCCCGACTGGGTCAGTGCCGGGTATAACGAGTACGCTCGTCGTATGCCGCCAGAGCTGCCTGTGGAGCTGGTGGAAATTCCCATGGCACACCGGGGCAAGAACCCGGACATTCCCAGACTGATGCAGCGTGAAAGCGATGCCATCCTTGCGGCGACCGGTCCGAAAGACCGTGTGGTCGCTCTGGAAGTGGGCGGTCGCCCCTGGTCGACGGAAAAACTGGCCGGCCAACTGGAGAACTGGCAGCTCGATGGTCGTGATGTCTGCTTTCTGGTGGGTGGGCCGGATGGACTCGCGGATGCCTGTCGTCAGAGGGCCGACCAGCAATGGTCGCTCTCACCGTTGACCCTGCCGCATCCCCTGGTGCGCATCCTTCTCGCCGAGCAGCTCTATCGGGCGTGGTCTATTACCCGCAATCACCCGTACCACCGGGCATAGGAAGCGAATATGCCGTGGGGTGAATTCAAAAACACCGCAGCTGAGCGACGGCTGTTCCAGCGCCGGGCCTCGGTTATGCTGGCCTTCGTCATGCTGCTCCTGGGCGGTCTGATTGCCCGGATGTATCAGCTGCAGATCGTCGAACACGAAATCTACACCACGCTGTCAGATAAAAACCGGGTTCAGGTTCAGTCCGTTCCTCCGCCCCGTGGCCTGGTCTACGATCGAAATCATTTGCTGCTTGCTGAAAACAGGCCTGTATTCAGCGTAACGCTCGTCCCGGAACGGGTTGAAGGAATGGAGCAGACCCTGGATGCCCTGGGGGGGATTCTTGATGTTTCTGAGGAAGACCTGGACCGTTTTCAGAGGCGTTTACGGGAACCCCGGAGGCCCTACCAGGAAATCCCGCTTCGTTACGATCTGAATGAAGAAGAAATTGCCCGGCTTGCCGTGCATCGCCATGAGCTACCGGGCGTGGAAGTGAAGGCTGAACTGGTTCGATATTATCCCCACAGTGACCTCACAGCCCATGCCCTCGGATTTGTCGGGCGAATCAACCGTGATGAGCTGCAGAGGATTGATCCGGTGAACTATGCCGGCACCAACTACATTGGCAAGTCCGGAATCGAGCGTTTCTACGAAGATGTACTGCACGGGAAAGTAGGTTACCAGCACGTGGAAACCAATGCCCGGGGCAGAACCTTGCGGGTTCTGGAGCGTGAAAATCCCGTGCCAGGTGAGGATCTGCAGCTGCATCTGGACCTCCGCCTGCAGCAACGGGCCTATGAGCTCCTTGATGGACGCCGGGGGGCCATTGTGGCCATTGAGCCATCCACCGGCGGTATTCTTGCTCTGGCCAGCGTCCCCGGGTTCGATAGCAACAAGTTTGTTACCGGCATCAGTGTAAAAGACTATCGGGAACTCAGTGAGAGCCGGGATAAGCCGTTGTTCAACAGGGCGTTGCGGGGACAGTACCCGCCCGGGTCAACCCTGAAACCGATGCTTGCCATAGCCGCTCTGGATAGTGGGGCAACGACCAGGGATCACACAGTCTGGGATCCGGGATATTTCCAGCTTAACGATGCGGGGCGGCGCTACCGTGACTGGAAGCGGGGTGGTCATGGCTGGGTTGATCTGAAAAGTGCGATGGCACAGTCCTGCGACGTGTATTTCTACGAGGCTGCGGTGAAAATGGGGGTCGACACCATGTACGACTACCTGTCTCGCTTCGGCTTCGGTGAGGACGCGGCTCTGGACGTGTCCGGTGCGCTTGACGGCCTGCTCCCATCGAGAGACTGGAAACAGGCTATGCGCAACGAACCCTGGTATCCCGGTGACTCTGTCAATCTGGGGATCGGCCAGGGATTTATGCTGGCAACACCTTTACAGCTGGCGACGGCTACATCGCTCATTGCCAACCGCGGAACATGGGTTGAGCCCCGTCTGTTGAAGGATATTGATGGCGATACTCCGGTAAAAGAGTACTTACCTGGCGAGAGTCACGAGCCTTTGAAGCTGAAAGACCCGAGTGATTGGGAATTCGTTGTCGATACCATGGCCGAGGTTATGCACGGGCGCCACGGCACCGCACGCCGGGCTGGCGCCGATGCGCCCTACCGGATGGCCGGGAAAACTGGCACTGCGCAGGTGTTCAGCCTGGCGGAAGACGAAGAGTATGACGCTGAAGAGGTCAGAGAACGCTTGCGCGATCATGCGTTGTTTGTCGGATTTGCGCCAGTGGATAAACCTCAGATCGCCGTTGCTGTCATCGTTGAAAACGGCGGCGGTGGAAGCAGTACCGCGGCACCGGTAGCGCGGGCTCTGTTTGACGCCTGGCTTCTGGAATTTCCCAAAGAGGACCAGGGTAAAGTGGTAGGGCAGGTTGATGGTGACGGGGGGCAGAACTGATGGCGTTAGGAGAAATCCTGGGCTCGTCTGCAGGGCACCCATTGGGGCGTCAGAAAGGTATCTGGGCGACACTTCATCTCGATCCGATCCTGCTGTTTCTACTGCTGGCTCTTGTCTCCGGTGGCCTTTTTGTCCTTTACAGTGGTGCTGATCGTAATATTGAAGTCGTCAAGGCCCAGGGCATCAGGCTGGGCGTTGCCTTTATTGTGATGTTTGTTTTTGCACAGTTCGACCCGGGGGTGTTCCGGCGTTGGGCTCCCTGGCTGTATTCCGTTGGTTTGGTTGCTCTGCTGGCCGTGTTGCTTGTCGGCGTTGGAGCAAAGGGGGCTCAACGCTGGCTGGCGCTTCCCGGGCTCCCTCGTTTCCAGCCTTCCGAGCTGATGAAGCTGGTTGTCCCCATGATGGCCGCCTGGTATCTCTCGCGACATTACCTGCCGCCCCGATTTCGACATGTCGCAGTTGGCCTGGCGATTGTGTTGTTGCCGATGGTGATGATTATCAAACAACCTGATTTGGGAACCTCATTGCTGGTCGGACTGGCCGGGTTGTTTGTCGTCTTTTTTGCCGGGATCAGCTGGAAGCTGATCAGTGCGTTTGCTGTGATGGTGTCCGTGTCTGCGCCGATGATGTGGTTCTTCGTTATGCGGGATTACCAGAAGCAGCGGGTACTGACGATGCTCGACCCCCAGAGTGACCCATTAGGCGCCGGTTGGAATATTATCCAGAGTAAGACGGCCATAGGCTCCGGGGGCTTTGATGGCAAGGGGTGGCTGCTTGGCACTCAATCGCATCTGGAATTTTTGCCGGAAAGCCATACCGATTTCATTGTGGCGGTACTGGCTGAAGAGTTTGGCTTCGTTGGCATGCTCATCCTGCTGACTGTGTATTTCCTGATTATCCTGCGTTGTCTCTACATCGCTGCAACCGCTCAGGACTCGTTCAGCCGACTGCTGGCGGGTGCGCTGACAATGACCTTCTTTATCTATATTGTGGTGAACGTAGGCATGGTTAGCGGGGTGTTGCCGGTGGTGGGAGTTCCACTTCCCCTGATCAGTTATGGTGGCACCTCGAGTGTTACCCTGATGGCTGCATTCGGAGTATTGATGTCTATTCATACCCACCGGCGGATGATTGGTGCCTGATCAGGCAATCGTGGCCTGCCGGTAATGGTGATTGGCGGATAGAACCCGTTACAATGGTTCCATGAGGTCTGAGTAACGTCTCCGGTGGTGTATCCGCAAGCCGGTTTTGTAGAGAGGGAGAGGTGTTCCGTTCAGTGAACATGAAATATCTGACAAGTTGGCTGCTGGCATCGTTTCTGGTGCTCGGCGGCTGTGCCTCTTCACCGGAAGTTGATCATTCTTCCCGGTATACCATCAGTCAGGATCGTGCGCCGGAGGGAAACTTTGACGCTTCCGGGCTGTCTGACGCCCGCCCTGTGTACGAAGCGCCGAGAAACGCAGGTAACAAATCGCCCTACACGGTCTGGGGCAAAAGCTATCATGTTCTCCCCAGTAATGATGGCTATGTCGCTCGTGGTACTGCGAGTTGGTACGGAGAAAAATTTCACGGCCACAAAACCTCCAATGGCGAAGTGTTCGACATGTATGCCATGAGTGCTGCACACAAATCGCTGCGGATTCCGGGGTATGCCCGGGTGACCAATCTGGACAACGGCCGTTCGGTCATTGTCCGGGTCAATGATCGTGGTCCGTTCCATAGTGACCGGGTGATTGATCTGTCCTATGCTGCTGCCAAAAAACTCGGTTATCAGGCCCGGGGCACGGCAAGAGTGGAAGTGGCTGCCATTACCGTTCGCCCGGATGGGTCGATGACACTGGCCGGTCAGCCTTTCCAGCCAGGGCAGCCCGTGACCTATAGCGATACAGACGTGGCAGCCAGTGGCGATATAACCGGAGCCAGCCAGGCGCTTTACGTGCAGCTTGGTTCCTTTTCCAGCCGGGACCCGGCCGAGCGTCTGCTGACTGAGGCCCGGGCGGTGCTGGAAAACCCGATGCGGGTGCGATCAATTGATACTGCATCCGGCCGTTTTCACAGGGTTCAGGTTGGCCCTTTTGAAGACGAAGATAGTGCCAGACGTACTCAAAGTCTGTTGGAGGCACGGGGATTTTCGCAATCGATCCTGCTGACAGACACACACTGACAACCTGTTTATAAAGAAAGTCACACACCTTACGACGAATGATTGGACCCATGGCCTCTAAATCCCTGTTTCGCTCACTCTCTGTAATCTTCACGCTGGTTTTCCTGCTGGCCAGCAAAGCGATGGCTCAGTCTGTGCTGATACCCTCTCCGCCCCAGATCGCCGGCAGCTCCTACGTGCTGATGGATCCCAAAAGCGGGCGGGTGATCATGGAGGAGAACAGCCATGAGCGTTTACCGCCGGCCAGCCTGACTAAAATGATGACGGCCTATATCGTTGAGCGTGAGCTTGATGAGGGGCGGATTTCCCTCACTGACATGGTGCCGATCAGTGTCAAAGCATGGAAAACCGAAGGTTCCAGAACATTCGTCCGGGAGGGTACCTCGGTCCCGGTGGAAACCTTGCTCAAAGGTGTGATTATCCAGTCCGGAAACGATGCGTCCGTGGCTCTGGCGGAGTTTATCGCCGGTAGTGAAGGTGCGTTTGTGGATATCATGAACCAGCAGGCAAAGATTCTCGGTATGACGGGCACGCACTTCGAAAATGCCACTGGCCTTCCCAAACCTGACCACTTCTCTACCGCCCACGACCTGGCCCTGCTCGCCCGGGCCATTATTAATGATTATCCGGAAAACTATGCGATCTACGCGGAGAAGCATTTTACCTATAACAATATCCGGCAGCCCAACCGCAACAGCCTGTTGTGGAGGGATGACAGTGTTGACGGTCTGAAGACTGGCCATACCGAAGAAGCGGGATATTGCCTGGTGGCTTCTGCCAAACGCAACGATACCCGCTTTATCGGCGTTGTAATGGGTACCAGCAGTTCTGAATCCCGGGCGCAGGAAGTCCAGAAAATGCTGAACTACGGCTTTCGCTACTACGAGAGCGAACGCCTGTTCCGGTCTGGCCAGGAGTTGATCAAGGCGCGTGTCTGGGGCGGGCAGTCTGATGACTTGTCTGTAGGCCTGTCCGAAGACGTGTATGTGACCATCCCGAGAGGCTCCCGAAATGATCTGGAATCAAGCGTGGACCTTGATTCTGTGATTAAAGCACCCATCAAGGTGGGGGATGAGCTTGGCCGTGTAAAAGTGTCCCTGAAGGGTGAAGTTCTTGTGGATCAGCCGGTACTGGCCCTCACAGACATTCCTGAAGGTGGGCTATTCAAACGTATCTGGGATGCTATCAAGCTCTTTTTTGTCCAGCTATTTCAGTAAGGGTGACGGTGGTCGCCGGGAGTAAGACGGTATGAGTGAGCCGAAAGCACCAAAAATTGAATTTCCCTGTGACTACATTATCAAAGTCATCGGTAATGCGGCCCCTGATTTCACCGAGTTCGTTGTGGAAGTGGTTGAGCAGCACGCGCCAGGAATCTGCGAGGCGGATATCTCGGTGACTGACAGCTCCAAAGGACGCTTCTCATCAGTACAACTCAAGATCGTTGCAACTGGAGAGGCACAGTTGAAAGCGCTGTTTGAAGACCTGAAAGCCAGTGGCCGGGTCCACATGGTGCTGTAACGCTGATGACTGATCTGGTCGTTCGTTCTCTGGGTGAGCAGCCCTATGAGGAAACCTGGGAAGCGATGAAATCTTTCACCGCTGAACGGGATGAATCCGTTTGCGATGAACTCTGGTGTCTGGAACATCCCCGCGTTTATACCCAGGGGCAAGCGGGCAAGGCCGAGCACATCCTGGCGCCGGGGGATATTCCAGTCATCCAGGTGGATCGTGGAGGGCAGGTCACTTATCACGGTCCGGGACAGCTCGTGATTTACCTGATGATCGATCTCAGCCGTCGGAAACTGGGTATCCGGGCTCTGGTGGATGTGATCGAGAAGGCCATCGTGGGTACCCTTGCAGAGCTGGGTGTCGAGGCCGCGCCCCGCCCGGATGCGCCAGGAGTCTATGTCGGTGAGAGCAAGATCGCCTCCCTCGGGCTTCGGGTCAGGCGCGGTTGTTCATTCCATGGTCTGGCGCTGAATGTCGATATGGACATGGAACCGTTCCGTCGGATCAATCCCTGCGGCTACGCCGGGATGCCCATGAGCCAGGTGACAGATTTTGTGCCTGGCGCAGCCCTGGAAGATATTGAGCGGCGCCTGGTTGGCCAGTTGGTCGAAAAGCTGGGTTGCAACGAGGGCAGTGTCGAGTACCGGCAGGGCTGGTAGCCCTCAGGCAACACATTCCGTTTTATTGTAGGAACATACTCGGTTGCGGCCCTGCTTCTTTGCGGCATACAGGGCTTCGTCGGCGCGTTGAAGTAGCCGGTCGATGGATTCACCGCCATGGATGGTCGCCACCCCGACACTGATCGTGGCCTGGATTCTGGTTTCCTCCTGAGTGATGGCTGATGCGGCGATGGCCAGGCGAACACGGTTGGCAATCCGGGTGGCCGCCTGCTCACCGGTCTCTGGTAGTAATACGAGATACTCCTCTCCGCCCCAACGGGCAATGGTGTCGACCTTGCGGCATTGTTCCCGCAGAATGCGTGCCACGAGAATAATCAGTTTGTCACCTACGTGGTGCCCGTAGGTATCGTTGACCTGTTTGAACAAATCAATGTCCATCAGCAGCACCGAGAAAGGCCGTTTGTTCCGGCTGTACCGTTCCTGCTCACCTTCCAGTTGCTCCAGCCCTTCCCGCCGGTTGGCCAGCCCGGTCAGCGCATCATGTTTGGCTGCGTGTTCGAAGTCCGCAGCCAGCCTCAGTAATCCCAGTTTACTGCGCCTTCTGCTTTGATCGAGGATGTAGCAGGTCATCATCTCGAAGGCCAGGGCGATGATCATAGATAGCCGGAAACTGGTTGTGTAGGGTGTCTCAAAGATCAGATCGCCCAAAGGGCTAAACAAAACGATCACACCAGTCAGCCCGCCTGCGCAGGCGGTAACGCCAACCCTGGATTGGCTGATGTAAAACACGATAGGTGGGTAGGCAAAGAGCCAGAGAATGGCAGAGCCGTCTTCGACCGCGTGCGTGGCGAGATAGGTAAACAGCAGGGTGATGACAGTGATAAATCCCCGCCTCTGCAGAGTCTTGCTGCCGCCGATTCGGTAGATCAGGCCGTTAGTACCCAGTAACACCGCAAAGACGAGCAAAAATGCTGGCGTGTTCGGGTCATGACTATGGGAGTCTGAGCGCCAGGCGAAGAAGACCAGCAACGGAACGGCAAAGATCGTTAACCAGTTGATCAGGACGGGAACCGGAATCTCGCCTCTGACCCTGAACTGAGAGAGTTGAGTGTCCGGCGTTTTCTCAATGCTATTGCGCATGATGTCGTCTTGAGAGTTCTGTATGTATTTGTTTTTGTTGGTGGTCAATTCTAAATTGTGCTTTTGGTCATACACTGTCTTCAAGTGTCACCGGGAGCGTTGTAACGTTTAACTCGTCCTGACGGATGGCGCATTGGCCCCGAGGCCGGAAAATGCGGGTCGAAACGGTGAGGTTAGGCCGTTAGAGTATCCGTATAATAGTTGTGGCAGCCGCTGGCGCTAAATTCTTTTGCATTCGACAGGTCTTTCATGTCTTCCAGACGATCCGGTAATACCGTTTCCCGCATCAAGACTGGCAGTTTCGAACGACGGCTAAGCCTGACTCGTGCAGGCCTTTTTGCCGGCGGCCGTATGGCTTCTCATATGGCTACGAATTGGTTCTCAAGCAAGGAGAAACGGGAGCAGCGACATCGAGCGATGTTGTCCAACCAGGCCCGTTTCCTGGTGGATGAACTCGGGAAACTCAAGGGAAGCGTCGTCAAGATTGGCCAGGTGATGGCGCTTTATGGCGAACATTTCCTGCCCGATGAAGTAACCGAGGCTTTGCATACTCTCGAAGACCAGACTACGTCACTGGAATGGGCGGCGATCGAGCGGGTGCTGAAAGCTGAGTTGGGCGATGCCCGTTTGCGGGAACTGGAGGTAGACCCTGAACCTCTGGGGGCCGCGTCTCTGGGGCAGGTGCATCGTGCCGTGCGGCACAGTGATGGGCTGGAGCTTGTGTTAAAGGTTCAGTATCCCGGCGTGGCAGATGCAGTCGACAGTGATCTGAACGCCGTCGCCCAGTTGCTCAAGGTTGCCCGGCTCGTCAATTTCGGGCCCGAATTCAATGACTGGTTGGAAGAAGTTCGAGAGATGATGCATCGCGAGGTGGATTATCGTCTGGAAGCCCGAACGACTGAAAAATTCCGTAGCATGCTGGCGGATGATCCCCGGTTTATTGTGCCCCGGGTACTTCCTGAATACTCAACCGCTCACGTGATCGCCTCGACCTACGAACATGGGCACTCTGTTGGCGCCCCGGTTGTCCATGATCTGCCATTGCAGCGCCGCAGTGCCTTGGGTGAAGCGGCTCTGGAGCTGTTTTTCAGGGAGCTGTTCGTCTGGGGAGAAATTCAGACCGACCCGAACTTCGGTAACTACCGGATTCGTATTGCTGGCGAGGCCGGAGAAGACCCCGGCTATGACCGCATTGTACTGCTGGATTTTGGTGCTGTTCAGGCCTATGCCGACGAGTTTCTTACACCGGTCAGACAAATGATCCGGGCCAGCTACGAAAAGGATCTGGATGGGGTGATCGATGGCGGTGTGAAACTGAAGTTCATGAATCTCGATTGGCCGAAGGAAGTACTGGAGAAATTTGGCAGTGTTTGCATGTCGGTGCTGGAGCCGTTGGCGAAGGATCAGGGGCAATGGCCGGACTACGCGGTCAATGGTGAGGGTCAGTATCGCTGGAAACAGAGTGACTTGCCTTCCCGGGTGGCAAGACATGCGGCAAAGTCAGCTATCAGTCGCTATTTCCGGGTACCACCCAAGGAATTTGTTTTCCTGAACCGGAAGCTGATCGGCGTCTATACCTTCATTGCGGTTCTGCATTCAGAGTTTAATGGCGAGCCGCTGTTGAAGCGTTATCTCTATGATGCGACCGCAGCCGATGCTTCGACCACTACCCAGAGCACAAAGGCGTAACGGAGGCCTTTGCCGATCGCCACTAGAATCACAAAGTTGAGCCAGGGTACGCGCATGATGCCACCAACCAGTGTCAGCGCGTCACCGCCCAGTGGCAGCCAGCCCAGAAGCAGCGACCACTGACCATATCGGTTGAACCGGTTGCGAGCCCGGTGCAGTTGCAGTTCACTGATCGGGAACCAGCGCTTGTGCTTGAACCTGTCCACCTGCCGGCCAATGATGCCATTCACCACCGATCCCAGTGTATTCCCCAGCGTTGCCCAGAACCAGAGCCAGAACAGGCTAAGACCCTGGGTGGCCAGCGTACCCAGCAGTATTTCCGAATAGGCCGGTAACAGGGTTGCGGCGGCAAAGGCTGTTGCAAACAGCGTCAGATAGGCCAAAATCCGCTCCGTACTCTAGTATGTTAGGAACCGAAGTTCAGAAAAGGTCGGGTTGTCCATGAAAGGCATGTCGTTACGTTTCAAACTTTACGCTCTGGTTATTTCCCTGTTGTTGCTTCTGGGTGTCAGTGTGGTTATTACCGCCCAGCTGTCGTTGAGCGCCATGGAAGAGAGGCTGTCCACCCAGGCACGGGGAACGGTGCAGGGCATCGTTATGGAACAGCTCAGTGCGACTGCCGGCAAATACGGCGAACTGGTCGCTGGCCTCCTTGAGAAAGCCTACCAGACACCGGAGCTGGTGCGCAGCATTGTCAGCCGTAACATTGATGCCGGCAGTTCCGGGCGCATCAGCCGGAGGGATCTGCAGGAAACCGTTGGCAATATACTCGAGGAACATCCTCACCTGAGCTCGATTTACGCCCAGTTTGAACCTGACGCCTATGACGGCCAGGATCGCTATTTTACCGGCGGGGTGGAAGAACATAGTAGCGATGAGGGCACGCTGGAAATTTATTTCTACCGTGACCCTGAGGGCAAGGTGATCTTCAGCCGAACCGATGACCCCGCCACCAAGTATCTGGATGAGCGCAACGAGTTCGGTATCCGTGAAGCGGAGTGGTATCTCTGTTCCCGGGACACCCTGAAGCCTTGTCTGATGGAACCCTATGACTATGAAATTGAGGAAGGGTATTCCGAGCTGATGACCAGCCTTGTGGTTCCGATCGTGAACAATGGTGAATTTGCCGGAGTTGTTGGGGTCGATATCAACCTGACCACCCTGCAGACAACGATCTCTGAGGTGAGTCAGGCACTGTTTAGCGGCCAGTCCCGGGTAACCCTGTTGAGCGAAAAAGGCCTGATTGCAGCGTCCAGTCATTACCAGGAAAAGCTGGGCCGGCCGCTCGCAGAGGCCAAACCGGACCTCGCAGATGAGCTTCAGAAACTGCATCAGCAGGGAGGAAGTTACGATGACGGTGAGACCCTGGCTGTGTCCTATCCGGTGAATGTCAGCTTGCCGGGCACCCAGTGGTCATTGTTGATTGAATTGCCCCGGGCGGCGGCTCTTGCAAGTGTGAATGATATGACAACCCTGCTGTCAGACGAAGTGTCTGCGACGGCAACCCGACAAACCCTTGTAGGTGCAGTCGTTGTTATTGTCGCAATCGGACTGCTGATCCTGCTGGTGGGATCGGTCACCCGTCCTCTGGATGAAATCCGGAACCGGATGAGAAATCTGGCCAGTGCCGAGGGTGACCTGACCCGGGAACTGGCAATTGATACCCACGCTGAACTGATTGATCTTGCCGGAGGTTTCAATGCATTCCTTGCCCGCCTGAGGGAAATGGTTAATGACCTGAAGAACGTTAACAGTCAGGTTCGGGCTCAGGCGGGTGACGTGGGCGTGATCGCGCGGGAGACAGATGATCAGACCGCACGCCAGCACCAGGATATCGACAGCGTGGTCACCGCGATGAACGAAATGTCTGCCGCTGCCGGAGAGGTAGCCGGTTTCGCTGGTGAAGCCGCAGAAAATGCCCGGGCGGCCAGCGATGGTATTCGCTTTACCCAGGAGACCCTTGGCGTTGCTCTCAAAGGTGTGGATGCTCTGGCTGGCGATATGGGGCAGGCAAGCTCCGCGATCAGTGAAGTCGAACAGCGAAGTGAAGAGATTAATCGTATTCTGGAAGTCATCCGGGGTATTGCTGAGCAGACCAATCTGTTGGCGTTGAACGCCGCGATTGAGGCGGCCCGGGCCGGTGAGCAGGGGCGTGGGTTTGCGGTAGTGGCGGATGAAGTGCGCACACTGGCCTCCAAGACCCGTGAATCCACCGATGAAATCAGCGAAATGATCGAACGTCTCAAGGGGGATGTTGGTGTTGCCGTGGATGTCATTGAAAGTGGTGTGGGTCGGGCGACGACCGCGGTGGAAGGCACCCGGGAGGCTGATCATTCCCTGGCAACAGTGGTGGAGCGTATTGCCACCATCGTTGAGCACGTGACCCAGGTTGCCACTGCCGCCGAGGAACAGAGCTCGGTCAGTGAGGAAATTAACCGCAATCTGACCCAGATTGGCGATGTGGCCAATGATCTGCGGGAGCTGGCGCAGCGGGTTCGCCAGAGCGGTGAATCCCTGGACGGCCAGGTACAGGTTCTGGACCGGGAGCTGGGGCGCCTGAAAACCTGATCTATTGAGGTCATCGGAACCTTCAATTTTCAATCCGCGCGTGGCGTGCGATGATGGTCGCCAGTTTTTATCAAGAACGATATGTTCAGTACGCCACTGTGATTTAGTACGCCATTGTGCGGGAGGAGTTTATGGAGCAGGTCACGATCTACGGCCGGTCAAGTTGCGGGTTCTGCGTTCGCGCAAAGCAGCTGTGTGAAGTAAAAGGCATGCCCTATCAGTGGGTGGATATGATCGCTGAGAACCTGACCAAGGAAGACATCGCAGCCAGAATTGGACGACCGGTTTACACCGTGCCCCAGATTCTTGTGGGCAGTGAGTACGTTGGTGGCTGTGACGAGTTTATGCGTTGGGTGCGTGATCACGAGGCGGAAGCTGCGCGCTGATCCGTTGCACCACATCAGGTTTCAGGCATAAAAAAACGCCCGGGGGGATAGCCTCCGGGCGTTTTTTGTTGGCGCGGGAATCAGAGCTCGAACGGTGTTCTCAGCTTCTTCTCGACCAGTTCGTTCTTCAGCTTGGCCACTTTCGGCAGGCCGTTTTCAAACGGAGGGAAACTTTCGCCTGAAATCAGCGGTGCCAGGTAAGTGCGGCAATCCTGAGTGATTCCGAAGCCGTCATCCGTGATGTAGTGGATCGGCATCTTCTTCTCCTGGTTAGCCACTTCGCTCAGCGGTGCCTCACCAATTTTCCACTGGTAGGGGCTGGCCTGTTCGCGAACGATGGTCGGCATCAGCGCCTGCTTGCCTTCAAGGGCCATCTCAACGGCGGCTTTGCCGACAGCATAAGCTTGCTCAACATCCGTCGCGGACGCAATGTGGCGGGCACTGCGCTGCAGGTAGTCAGCAACGGCCCAGTGGTACTTGTGGCCAAGAGCTTGTTTGACCATATTGGCCAGTGCCGGGGCGACGCCACCCAGCTGGGTATGACCGAACGCATCTTTAGCGCCAGCGTCCGCCAGGAAGCGACCGTCCTCGTACTGAGCACCCTCGGATGCTACGACGACGCAGTATCCGTATTCCTTCACGCAGAAGTCCACGCGGGCAAGGAAGGCTTCACGATCGAACGGAATTTCCGGGAACAGGATAATGTGCGGTGGCTCGCCTTCGGTTTCGCCGGCGAGTCCGCCAGATGCCGCAATCCAGCCAGCATGACGCCCCATGACTTCCAGAATGAACACCTTGGTGGAAGTGTCGCACATGGACTTGATGTCCAGGCTGGCTTCCAGGGTGGAAGTGGCAATGTACTTGGCAACGGAACCAAAGCCCGGACAGCAGTCGGTGAACGGCAGGTCGTTGTCTACGGTCTTGGGTACGCCGATACAGGTAATCGGGTAGCCCATTTTGTCAGCGATCTGGGAAACCTTGTACGCCGTATCCTGGGAGTCGCCGCCGCCGTTATAAAAGAAGTAGCCGATGTCGTGGGCCTGGAACACCTCGATCAGGCGCTCATATTCCCGGCGATTTTCGGAAATGTTCTTGAGCTTGTGACGGCAGGAGCCGAATGCGCCGCCCGGCGTGTGCAGCAGTGCCCGGATATCGTCATCACTTTCCAGGCTGGTATCAATCAGTTCTTCCTTCAGAGCACCGATAATGCCGTTGTGGCCGGCATAGACTTTTCCGATACGGTCCGGATGTTTGCGTGCGGTCTCAATGACACCACAGGCACTGGCGTTGATGACGGCGGTAACACCACCGGATTGGGCGTAAAATGCGTTCTTGATGGCCATTTCAGGCACGAGCCTCCTGCTGGTTCGACGTTGGCGCTGATGATACGCCAAACTGGCCAGATTTTCATGAGCAGGATTGCGGATGCCAGCACCCTTGACGACCTGAGGGGGATAAGGGAGTCTTGGCAGGTTTCAAATCAGAGGTTGTTGCCGAATGCACATTCATATTCTGGGAATCTGTGGCACGTTCATGGGTAGTCTGGCGGTTCTTGCCCGGGAGTTGGGTCATGCAGTGACCGGCTCGGATCAGGGCGTTTACCCACCGATGAGCACTCAACTGGAGTCCCAGGGCATCAGCCTGATGGAAGGCTACAGTGCCGATCACCTGGAACCGGCCCCGGATCTGGTGCTGATCGGTAATGCGATGTCTCGGGGCAACCCGGAAGTGGAAGCGGTGCTGAACCGCAATATTGACTATATGTCCGGCCCGGAATGGCTGGCCCGGGAAGTGCTCCGCCATCGCTGGGTGCTGGCGGTGGCTGGCACCCATGGCAAAACCACCACTACATCCATGCTGCTGTGGATTCTTGAGCAGGCGGGCTTTGACGCAGGTTATCTGGTTGGCGGTGTCCCCAAAGACTTCCCGGTGTCAGCACGGCTGGGCAAGAGTGATTTCTTTGTGATTGAAGCTGACGAGTACGACAGCGCCTTCTTCGACAAGCGTTCGAAGTTCGTTCATTACCGTCCGCACACGCTGATCCTGAATAACCTTGAGTTTGATCATGCCGACATCTTTGAGAATGTCGAAGCGATTGAGCGTCAGTTCCATCACCTGGTGCGAACCGTACCCTCTAAAGGGTTGATTGTCCGGCCGGCGGTGGATTCGCATCTCGACAATGCGCTGGCTCTGGGCTGTTGGAGTCCTGTTCAGGACACGGCCGTAGGAAGCGAATCTCCACGAACAACGGACTGGCGGGCGGAGTTGCTGTCGGAAGATGGTAGTCGGTTCATGGTCATCCACCATGAACAGCCCGTGGCTGTACTCAAGTGGGAACAGACGGGACTCCATAATGTTCACAACGCGCTGGCGGCCATTGCCGCTGCTCGACATGTCGGGGTTACACCGGATCATGCCGTGGCTGCGCTCTGTCGTTTTTCCGGGGTTAAACGCCGGATGGAGTTGCTCGCTGATGTGGGCGGCATCAAAGTCTATGATGACTTCGCTCACCATCCGACTGCGATCCAGACAACGCTGGAAGGCTTGCGTGCACGGGTTGGCGATGAGCCCATTCTGGCCTTGATAGAACCCCGCTCGAATACCATGAAGCAGGGTGTTCACCAGCAAACGCTCCTCGCGAGTGCCGATGCTGCAGACCATGTTCTCTGGGCTAATCTGAACGATATGGATTGGCTGTCTGCTCTGGTGGGGCAGTGGCAGGAAAGTGAACCGGATGATGATCGTCACCGTGTTGAGGCGTCGGTTGATAGCCTGATCGCCCGGGTACTGGAAGATCTGCCAACGCCCTGCCACATTGTCATTATGAGTAATGGCGGATTTGGCGGTATTCACGGCAAACTGGTGTCTGAAATAGAGCGTATTCACTCGTAATGTGCATGACGCCAATCGATTCAGGAATACTGACTCTATGACCACAGCAAAGGCCCAGGCCAGAACCATCAATCTTGCCTTCACCGGGGCCTCTGGCGCCCAGTACGGACTGCGGCTTCTTCAGTGCCTGGTGGCTGCCGGCTGCCGGGTCCATGTGATGATCAGCCGGGCAGCACAGGTTGTGATTGCCACCGAAACGGATCTCAAATTGCCCGGTACGCCTCCGGCCATGCAGGAAGCCCTGAGCGAGTGGAGTGGAGCAGAACAGGGCCAGGTCATCGTGTTTGGCCGGGAAGACTGGTTCGCACCGCCGGCTTCCGGGTCGGGAGAAAAAGCGCCGCTTGTGATCTGCCCGTGTAGTACCGGCACTCTGTCTGCGCTGGCCACAGGAGCCAGCAATAACCTGATTGAACGGGCCGGTGATGTTGCTTTGAAAGAACGCCGTCCGCTGATTCTGGTGCCTCGGGAGGCGCCGTACTCGGAAGTGCATCTGGAAAATATGCTGAAGCTGACCCGAATGGGGGCGGTCATCATGCCGGCCAGCCCAGGCTTCTATCACAGCCCGGGGTCCATAGAGGATCTTGTGGACTTTGTGGTTGCCCGCCTCCTGGACCATCTGGATATCCCGCAGGACCTCATGCCCCGCTGGGGGCAGGAGCGTGCTGACAGGCGCAGTGGCAACTGACTGATATCGGGCGTTTTGGTCAGCCCGATTGATGGTTTTCATCATTGAGCACAAGCCCATACCAGCCGAGACTTGGTGAACGACAATCACAACACAGTTCATTCACCGAGGTTCCCATGATTCCACGCACACTCTTTGATGCCGATCTCGAAGGCTTCCGCGATTCTGTTCGCAAATTCCTTGAGCAGGAGGCCGCTCCTTACCACGAGCAATGGGAAAAGGACGGTCAGGTAAGCCGGGAACTATGGCGCAAGGCCGGTGAACTGGGCTTCCTGTGCCCGACCCTGCCGGAAGAATACGGTGGCGTCGGCGCCGATTTCCGCTATAGCGCGGTCATCATGGAAGAAATCTCCAGGGCCGGGTTATCGGGCATCGGCTGGGGCCTGCACTCCGACATCGTCGCTCCGTACATACTGAACTACGGCTCTGAGGAGCAGAAACAGAAGTATCTGCCCAAGCTGGCTTCCGGAGAAATGGTGGGTGCCATCGCAATGACCGAGCCCGGTGCAGGCTCGGATCTTCAGGGCGTTAAGACCACGGCTGTCAAACAGGGTGATCACTATCTCCTGAACGGCTCAAAGACCTTTATTACCAATGGCCAGTTGGCGGATCTGGTGATCGTGGTTGCCAAGACTGACCCCAAAGAAGGTGCTAAAGGGACCAGTCTGCTGATTGTGGAGTCTGAATCGGAAGGCTTCGAGAAAGGCCAGAACCTGAACAAAGTGGGTATGAAAGCCCAGGACACCTCCGAGCTGTTTTTCCAGGACGTGAAGGTTCCGGCGGAAAACCTGCTGGGTTCTCTCGAAGGGCAGGGGTTCTTCCAGTTGATGCAGGAACTGCCGGCCGAGCGCCTTCAGGTAGCTCTGACTGCCGTGGCTGCGGCGGAAGCGGCCTGGCAATGGACTCTGGATTACGTCAAAGAGCGAAAAGCCTTCGGTAAACCCGTCATCTCCTTCCAGAACACCCGCTTCAAGCTGGCAGAGCTGAAAGCGGAAATCACCGCTGCAAGGGTATTCACCGACCGCTGCCTGGAGTTGCACCTGGAACGCAAGCTGGATATCCCGACCGCTGCCATGCTGAAGCAGCACACCACAGACCTGCAGTGCAAAGTGATGGACGAATGCGTTCAACTGCATGGCGGATACGGTTATATGTGGGAATACCCGATTGCCCGTGCCTGGGCAGACTCCCGGGTACAGCGTATTTATGCGGGCACCAACGAAATCATGAAGGAAATTGTCGCCCGCTCCTTCTGACAGCGGTGACGTGCAAGGCCCCGCCGGGTGATCGCTGGCGGGGCCAATGCCTGATAGCCCGGTTACCAAACTTTACAAATTGCCAAACCTATCAAGGTCTCTGGCGATCACATCTCCTAAAGTAGCGGCACAACCTCTAACAAGGATAACTGGTTGCCGCGATGAATCGCCTCTCTTGCTCTCTCTCCGTTACTGCCCTGATGCTCACACTTGTGGGATGTGGGGAAGAATCCGATGTGCTGCCGGTCGATGGCCGGGATTTTGATGGTGTTGATTACAGCCAGTCCGCGCCGTACACCGGCAAAGTGATTGATGGTTACCTTCGTGATGCCCGGGTTTGGCTGGATCTGGACGGCGACAGCCAGTACACGCCCGGGCCCCTCTCCGTTGAGCTGGCAAATGGCAACCAGGTTATCCTCGAAGCGGGGGAGCCCACTACCATGAGTGGCGCCGGCGGTGTCTTTTCTCTGGATGTTTCCGGGATGACGGTGGATCCGACCGTGGGTCCTGATCTGGACCCACGGGATTACCCGCTGTACGCACTGGCCATCCCGGGGCTGACTCAGGAAGAAACGGTCGACGGCGAACAGCTGGTGAGCGATGCGTTTCTGATGTCCGCCTCTCCGGGCGTGCGTAACATTACTCCGCTGACCACCCTGGCGAGGTACCGGGCCCTGGCTGGACTGTTTGTGCAAGATGCAAACGAGGGGGAAGGGCTGAACCTGCTTCGGGACTATATTCTTGCCCGTGAAGATCGAACCCATGCCTACGCCCGTGCGCTGGCGCGTTTTATGGCGAGCCAGATTCCCGAAGCCTATCGTAACCTGCTGACGATGCCCGGGGCGGACGGTACAGAGCGATACCTGAGCCGGGAGGCAGCCTTTCTCCTAGGAATATCAGTGGTTCAGCATGCCGATGACATTTTTGCGCTGGTCGACGATACGGTCAGTGGCGTCTATGCCGGTGATTACGGCCAGTTGGAGGTCGACACTCTGGAGCTTCCTCAGGTGTCGCTGGAACTGACCGACCCGCTCCTGTTGACGACCGTGGATGTCTACGCCGAATCCGAACGCACCGGTACTTTACCGGCCAACCGTTCCGACCTGGCGATCTCTGCCCGTTTGACGCTCGATTATCGTGAAGATGGCCGCCTGATGTCAGTGTCTGCCGACGGTTGTCTCTCGCCCTCAATGCCGGAGCTGGCGAGACTGATTGGCGTTGGCGGTTATATGGCAAAGCTGGATACTCAGTGGTTGCCCTCCGCTGCGCTCTCGGTTCAGAGCCGTATCAATTATGAGCAGGCGGGCATCGATGAGCGTCTCATTTTCGACTGGGATAACCAGCGAATCTATTTTGAAACCGCCACCACCTGCCATGAACACGAAAGCATTTATGCAGGCTCCACAGAGTTGGGCGGAAACCCCGAAGTGACGTACAGCTGGCAGAGGCAGGATGGGATGCTTGCGGAACTGGTGGCTGACATTCCACAGCCTGATGACTCTGTTTTGCAGCGTTCCCTGATACCTGACTTTGCCCACACCAGTAACGCCTTTCCCGGATACCGGCTTTGGGAAACAGGGGCCGAACAGGCGTCCCTGATATTTTCTGATGAGGCGGCAGCTTGCACCTTGGAACCCGAGGCTGTAGGCATGGACCTTGTCGTCAGTGCCCGTCAGGCTTACCAGTTTTCCGGGTATGACCCTCAGCCGTTGACGTTCCAGGGGCTGGCTCTTGAAATGGACCAGCGCACATTTGCTTATCCCAATGAGGGCGATGCTTTGGAGGTCAGCCGGATATTGCGATACGGCTTCCTGGACCCGGCGATGTCAGGACTTGCGAACGTTGATACAGATCTCGGGTTTGAGTGGGCGCTGTACTACCCGGCAGTGGGGGATGCTGGATTTATGCCGGACAATCCTTCGTTGATCCGTGAAGCCTATCTGAAAAAGTATTCCGGGGTGCGAATCTGTGGCAGGGAGTTTGAAGATGTGCCTTCGGCTGCTTTTGCCCGTGTGGTGTATGAGTACAAGGCGTTGTCGGATTATCTGGTCGGGTTGCTGGAGTGAGGGGGAACTCGAAGGTCCACCAAGCCAAATACAGACCCTAGCGGGAAATCAAGTGGTACAGTTCAATCGCATCTTCTTTTGAGCGCACAATGTATCTGCCGGGTTCCGGGTCTTTCCATTCTGCGCAACTCACCACCTGGCAACTGCTTCTGTCCAGAGTTTCATTGACACACTCCCTTTTTGGGGCGCGGTTGCGGGGGTAGTCCCAGGAAGCTTTATAGGCAGGCATTAGTTCCCCACCCAGCCAGATTTTTTCCTGGTTGAACTGGAACCCCCAATTGAAATCACTCCAGCCATTGCAATGTTCGTTTCCCACTTTGACATTGTAGTGGTGGCTGTAAATCTGCTGCGTCGACGGGTACCACCAGCCTCTCTCATAGTCATACCCGGTCTTAAAATACTCGGGGTAGGCGGTCTCCACGACAAATGCTCTAAACTCATACCGGTCGGATTGATTGGCCTGCAAAATGACGGACATTTTTGACACGCCATTACCGGATACCAGATATAGTCCGTCGGGTGAGGTAATCCTGGCTGGTGTTGTCCGTCTTTCCCTCTCCCGTATCCGGGCTTTGGCCGCGGCCAATTCACGCTCGTTCGCGGCCTTTTGTGCGCGCTCGAGGAGCTTGCCCAGGGTGTCAAACGATATCGCTTCTTCACAATAATCCGGATACAGCGTTGAGCGCTCTTTGCTCTTTTGTGCATTGAGTGAGCCACAGGCTGACCAGTGAAGCATTGGGGCAAATTCAGCGCCGCGCTTCGCAGCCAGGTGGGAGTAAAAGGCGGATTTAGTGTAATCCCGACGCAGGCCCTTGATGTGGTCACCGGAATAGATGACAGCCAGCACTATCAGGGAATTTTTCGTCTCTGCCTTAATCAGAAAATCGATTGAGTTTTGGCGGACTGCTTGGTCATACAGCGCCTGTTGTTCTGGATTGAGTATTTCCAGTGTGTCGCCATGCACTGGCATGGCGGGTAGTACCAGAAGACACAGCCATACTAACCCGCCTTTTATCGTCACCTCTGCCTCCTGATTTCTTCTTATGTTGCCTGCCTTCGAAAATTGGCCTGACGGAAAGTATAGGCTGAAGCCCGGTGTAGTTGCCCCCGCAAAACCGCTGCACTTAAACAAAAGCGAACATTCGATTTTATCTTAATAATTCGATAGAAACGCGTAAACCGCTACAGGACTTAGTCGAAAAGCTGATTTTACCTTCATAGCGAGTCACTATATCTCGAACGATAGCAAGGCCGAGACCGTGCCCAGGTGTTTGCTCATCTAGCCGCAGACCCCTTTGGCCCAAACTGGCTAAATCCTTGTGATTAACCCCTGGGCCATCATCAGCAACAACTATTCGCTTGAAGCCGCTGCCTTGTTCCACAGAGAGCTCTACGCATCTCGAAGACCATTTGCCAGCATTGTCGAGTAAGTTGCCCAATACTTCATTTAGATCATGTTCTTCTATCGGCCATCGGGTGTCTTCAGGTAGAGAACTCGATAGTTCAAACGACTTTTCCGGATATAAACGACCGAGCATCCACAAAAGATCCCGTGCCTGTTTTATGGGGTAGGCGCTTTTTCCAATCTGGGGCCCTGCAAAACGGCTTCGACGCATTTCAGCTTCTAATTGCCTGTCGATATCGCTTAGTCGCTCCACCATCTGGCGCCTTAGATTGGTGTCGAGAGGACGTGTGTCGTCTTCCAGTATCTGCCGGACGGCTGCGATGGGGGTTTTGACGCTATGAGACAGGTTTGCGAGAGCGTCCCTGGAGCGCTCCAGTCGCTGATCTAAGGAGTCCAGCAACTGATTTAGTTGAAGAACCAGCGGGTGGAACTCCTCTGGCGACTGAACGTTGATTCGGGAGATCTCTCCGTCCTGGAGTCTTTTTAATGCGGCTTTGAGTGTGACAACCGGTCGCATGGACATCGTGATACCGAACCAGAGCACGGCGACCAAGAGCATAATCAACAGAACTGATACTACGGCGGTCCAGGCATGAAGTGCAGCTTGGCTGCGTTTCAGCGCACCCAGATCTTCAGAAACGATTACGACGATGGGTGTTTCGCCGACCTGAAAAGACTTTCGGTAGGCGAGGATGTTTGAGGGAGTATCAGTGCTCTCGGCATCTTCTACGCGAACGGTTCCGTCACCTTCGTTCTCAATCAGAGGCGTCAACAAGGGCGCCCAAGCATCGGGTGAAATGATGGTCTGTTCGGGTGTATGTATGGCGAAGGCATGATGGAAAACATCCTGGAAATAATCGCCCGTCTGGAGAGTGTCCACTTGACCATTCGCCTCGCGAACCTGGTGTTCGAGGAAAGCGACTTCATCTTTCAGTCGGCTTTCAACGAACTCCCGGGACATTCGGTCGAGTAGCAAACCATGGACCAACCACGCTATCCCCATTAGACCAATTCCGGCGGGCAGTAACAGCGCAAGCAAGGTTCCTTTTACGGACGCAGGCTTTTTAAGGAATCGCATTAAAAATGTACCCCTGGCCGCGTCGTGTTGAGATGGTTTCGCTGCCCACTAGCTTCCTTAACCTCCGAATATACGCCTCAATGACGTTTTCGCTCGGGCTATCATTCAAGTTGTAAAGCTGTTCCATTAGTTGTTCTTTGGAAAAGACGTGGCCAGGGCGGCTCATCAAACAACGTAGCAGCCGGAATTCGGTGCCGGTAAGTGTATGTTCCACGCCGTCGTCCATCTTGAGACTCTGGCGGTTTTCGTCCAGTTCAAAGCGGCCGGCTTTAACCTGAGCATGGACCCTTCCTTCACTTCGACGCACGAGTGCGTTGAGGCGTGCGATTAGCTCTTCTGTCTGAAAAGGTTTTGCCAGGTAATCGTCTGCCCCGGCTTTTAAGCCGTTAACCTTATCCTGCCAATCGCCTCTCGCGGTCAGAATCAAGACCGGACAGCTGACGTGATTCGTTCGCCACTTTCTCAATACGTCCAGCCCGTTGCCATCAGGTAGACCCAGGTCCAGAACAACAGCACGGTAATCCTCTTGCTCACCCAGAACGACGGCTTCTCGGGCACTGGGAGTTGTATCAACGCTGAAACCTGCTTTTCCCAACTGCCTGACCAGACCCTCAGCAAGCAAGCGGTCATCTTCGACGAGCAGTAAACGCATGAGTTTTTCCTTCTATGTATGGTCCGCGGTCGAAAGTGTGACTGATTAACCTGAATTCAGCCTGAACGGAAAATAGTTCGAGTTTTTCAGAAAGAATTCAGGTTAGTGAGAGAAGGTAACAACCGATTCTGGACATTGCTCAAGATTGGGGCTCAATCCGGCAGTGTTTTTCGAGCAATATTTTACAGAGGATAAAAAGATGAATGCATCAAAACTATTCGTAGCGGGTATGGCGCTTTCAATGTCGGCAACAGCGTTTGCGGCTGGCGCCCATGATGGTGGCCACGGGCACGGCGCTACAAGCGGTGAACCTGGCAAAGCGTCGGAGGCCAGCCGAACCATAACTGTCGAGATGTACGACAACTACTACGAACCCGAAGAAATCAGTGTAAAGCCGGGTGAAACCGTTCGCTTCGTGGTGGAGAACAAGGGAAACCTCGTCCATGAGTTCAGTGTTGGCACTCCCGACATGCACGAAGCTCATCAAGAGGAAATGATGATGATGGTTGAGCATGGCGTCATCCAGGGCGGCAAGCTGAACCACGACATGATGAATATGGATATGGGGAATGGCCATTCCATGAAGCATGACGACCCGAACAGCGTGTTGCTGGAACCGGGCCAAAGTAAAGAAGTGGTATGGAAGTTCTCTGATAAAGGCAATATCGAATTTGCCTGCAACGTGCCGGGCCACTATCAGGCCGGGATGTACGGTGAGGTCAATTTCGAGTAACTCGCTTAACTGAGGTCCGCGAGCGCGGGGCTGAGACACGTTTCTCGGCCCGGCTTCAATGACGTGTAGTTCGGAGCAACACAGATGAAACCACGCTTTTTGACAGGGCTTTTGAGCCTGCTGATGCCAGCCATGGTTCTGGCCGGTGAGTACGACCTTACGGTCGACCGGGTAAAAATTGATACCGGTGATTTCGTCAAGGAGGGCATTGGTTACAACGGGGCATCCCCCGGACCCGTGATGCGCTTCAAGGAAGGCGAAACGGTTCGGATCAATGTCACTAACAACCTGGATGAGATGACGTCCATTCACTGGCACGGTCTGATCCTGCCTTTCAATCAGGACGGTGTGCCAGGTATCAGTTTCCCTGGCATCAAGCCGGGTGAAACGTTCACCTATGAATTCCCTATCCAGCAGGCGGGCACTTATTGGTTTCACAGCCACTCTGGTTTCCAGGAGCCGGACGGCGCTTACGGAGCCATCGTTATCGAACCCGAGGGGCGTGAGCCGTTCCGGTACGATCGCGAATACGTGGTTCAGCTGACCGACAAACACCCGCACTCCGGCGACCGCATCATGCGGAACCTGAAGATGATGCCGGACTATTACAACCGCGAGCAACAGACCGTGGGCGAGTTCTTCTCGGACGTGTCCGAAAATGGCCTGATGAACACCGTCCGAGACCGCATGGCCTGGGGCGATATGCGCATGATGAAAGCGGACGTTGAGGATGTGCACGGCTTTACGGGCCTGATCAACGGTAAGGGGCCGGACCAGAACTGGACTGGGCTTTTTGAGCCGGGCGAACGCATCCGGCTGCGATTCATCAACTCTTCGGCCATGACCTACTTTGATATCCGGATTCCTGGTCTGGATATGACCGTCGTTCAGGCCGATGGCAACAACGTTCAGCCCGTTAGTGTCGATGAATTCCGGATTGGTGTAGCGGAAACCTACGACGTGATCGTACGTCCGAAGGATGAGCAGGCGTACACCATCTTCGCCGAATCCATGGGACGTTCCGGATACGCCAGGGCAACACTGGCCCCTGAAAAGGGTATGGAAGCGGCCGTGCCGCAACTGCGTGAACCTGCCCGCCTGACAATGGCTGATATGGGCGGCATGCCCGGTATGGACCATGGCAGCATGGCGGGGATGGATCATGGAGGCATGGATATGGGCAGCTCAGAAGATATGTCCGGGATGGATCACTCCTCAATGGAGGGAATGGACCACTCCAACATGGACAGCATGGATCATTCCAATATGGAAGGTATGGACCATGGTTCCATGACGATGGGAAAAGAAGATAAAAGCGATCCTTTCTATGCCAAGGGCAGTGGCCTCATGCCCAAAGCTGCTAATGGCGGTAAATTTCTGTCTTACGCCGACCTGAAGGCTCAGGATCCGTTGTATGAAGACCGCGAACCGACCCGGGAAATCGAGCTTCGCCTGACCGGCAATATGGAGCGTTACACCTGGAGCATTAATGGCGTCAAGTATGAAGACGCCGATCCGATTCGTCTGAAATACGGTGAGCGGGTCCGCTTCAAGTTTGTGAATGAAACCATGATGACACACCCCATGCACCTGCACGGCATGTGGTCGATTCTGGACGTTGGCGCCGGCCAGTGGAACCCGATCAAACATACAATCAACGTGAACCCGGGTACCACGGTGTACATGGAAACGGAGGTCGATGAACCGGGCCAGTGGGCATTCCACTGCCATCTGTCCTATCACGCGGCCGCTGGTATGTTCCGTAAGGTGATTGTCGAAGGTGGCCCGGATTCAACCCAGGCGAAAACAGACGCGATTGCTGAAGATGGAGGTGAGGTATGAGCTGTATTCGATCACTTGTCGCAGTCAGTCTTATTGCCTCTGTTGGCTTCTCAACGGCGGTGACAGCTCAGGAAATGATTTCTGACACTACCGCTCGTAAACAGCCGCTCACAACCTGGGGGGTTCAGTTCGAGGAGTTTGAATACCGCTACAGCGACGATGATGAGGAACTGGGCGTCTGGAATGCGGATGCCTTTTATGGCACCGACGATTTTAAAGTCCGGCTGCTCACAACCGGTGAATACGAGATAGAAGAACAGGCCTACGAAACACTGGAAAATCAGTTGGTCGGCCAGATCCCCATCTCTAAATTCTTCGATGCCAAAGCGGGTGTTCGCTTTGACACCCCTGAAGGACCGGATCGAACTTACGCCGTACTGGGTGTCGCTGGGCTTGCACCCCAATGGTTTGAGGTTGATGCCAACCTGTATGTGAGCGATGAAGGTGAGACGTCCGCTGAGCTGGACGCAGAGTATGAATTATTGCTCACCAATTATTGGATCCTCGCGGCGACACTGGACGCAACGGTGGCCTTCAGTGAGGATCGTGAAATTGGTGTTGGCAAAGGTCTGGTGTCCACCGAAGCAGGGCTGCGTCTGCGTTATGACTTGGTTGATCGCGCCTTTTCGCCCTATGTCGGTGTGGTGCATGAACAAAAATACGGTGATACCGCGGATTTCGCTGAAACCGGCGGCGGAAGCACAGAAGACTGGTTTGCCGTGATCGGCGCTCGAATTGCATTCTGACGTTGATGTTGAAGGGCCATTGGGAAACTGATGGCCTTTTTCGTCTATGATTTGATGTAACTCAAATCCACCGAAAGCATGTGTCCATTTTCAGTCGCAGTTCAGGTTGAAGTGTTTTGATACAGGGAGAAGTCATCAGGAAGAGAGGTGTCACCCCATGACCAAAGCACACAAAGCAACCAATCAGGAGCAGTTTTTGTTGCGCCGAAAAATGGCCGTCGAGGGGCTTGGAGAGGATCAGTGGGATGGGCTCATCCACGATCTTAATCGCCACCCCTGCGTTGATTTCGCCGAGCGTAAGCCAAATGGCACATTGCAGGTGACGTACGACGGAACCCACTGGTCCGTCGATGAATTACTGGAACTGATCAAGGCTTACGGTGGCCAATTGAAAACCGGATGGTGGACCCGGCGCAAATTGGCTTGGTACCGGTTTACCGACGACAACGTCCGGGCAAATGCCAAGCATGAGCCGTTCTGCTGTTCCAAGATTCCACCCATGAAAAAATAACAGGAGGTTGAATGAACAGGGAGGAAGATCGAAGCACTCGCTACCAGGAAGGTAGTCTCACTCTGTCAGGGACGGTGATGCTGGGTACCGGCGTCATGATTGGCGCCGGTATTTTTGCACTTACCGGGCAGATGGCCCAGATGACCGGTGTCCTTTTCCCGCTGGCCTTTCTCGCGGCGGCCTTGATTGTTGGCTTCAGCGCGTATTCCTATATCAAGATTTCCAACGCCTACCCGTCGGCCGGGGGCATTGGCATGTACTTGCATAAAGCCTACGGAAACCGGCTGCCAACGGCTTTCAACGCCCTGTTGATGTATTTTTCCATGGTCATCGCTCAGAGCTTCCTGGCCCGGACCTTTGGCTCTTACACCATGCAACTTTTCGGCGGGGATGACAGTGGCCGCATGGTGCCCATTCTCGGCGTGGCGCTCATTCTTGCGGCCTTTCTGATCAACCTGCTGGGCAATCGGATGATTCAAGGGGTGGCTTCCTTTATCGGGATCCTGAAAATCGGCGGCATACTGATTTTCGGTCTGGTCGGGATCTGGATTGCCGACTCAGTCGCGGTTGATTTTTCGGAGCCCGGTGAAGCCGGAGCGCTGGGCAACTTCCTGGGCGCAACCGCACTGGGGATTCTGGCGTTCAAAGGCTTTACGACCATCACCAACAGTGGTTCGGAAGTAATAGACCCAAAGCGAAACGTCGGGCGCGCCATCGTGATTTCCATTGCCGCCTGCGTGGTGATCTACACGCTGGTGGGCTTCGCGGTCGCCAGCAACCTGTCACTGGCTGAAATTATCGAAACGCAGGATTACTCCCTCGCTGCTGCTGCGCGTCCCGCTCTCGGCGATTACGGTGTCTGGTTTACTGTCGCTATTGCCATGATGGCCACGGCGGGCGGTATTCTCGCCAGCGTCTTCGCGGTATCCCGCATGCTGGCGATGCTGACGGAGATGAAGCTCGTACCACATCGGCATTTTGGCATGCCCGGCAGCATCCAGAAACACACACTGGTGTATACCGTTGTCCTGGGGCTGATCCTCACCGCCTTCTTTGATCTGTCACGAATTGCCGCGCTGGGTATCGTGTTTTACCTGATTATGGACATTGCCATTCACTGGGGTGTACTGCGCTATCTTCGCAAAGACATTAAGGCCAACACCTGGGTGCCAACTACAGCCATCTTGTTGGATCTTTTGGCTCTGGGCGGCTTTGTCTGGGTAAAACTGAATACGGACCCGTTCGTCATCGGCGTGGCAGTGGTCACCATGATTGTGCTTGCAGTCTCCGAGCAGATTTTCCTGAAAAGATCGCCGGAATCCGCGCAAGCGAAACAGGAAGAGAGTCACGCGCATCGTCACCATTAACCAGAATCAGGAAGAGAGGCTATTGCCATGATGGGAGATAACATGTTCGGGAACACCATGTGGGCAGGCCACTGGCTGTGGATGCTGGTGATTGCCATTGTGGTCGTCATTCCGGCCTGGCGTATTTGCCAGCGCACGGGGTATCCGGGGTGGATGGGTGTACTGATACTGATCCCTATCGTCAATCTGGTTCTGCTGTATTTCATTGCATTTGCAGACTGGCCCGCCGATAAAACAGGAGAACAGAATGGCTGAGCACCATCACGCCCATGACCACGATCACCACGCCGATAAAGAACCTGGCGGGCACACCGCCAAGGATCCGGTTTGCGGCATGGCAGTCGATCCGCATACCGCGGAACACCGCAGCCAGCATGGCGGTAAAACCTGGTACTTCTGCTCGTCGCGTTGCCAGTCCAAATTCGACGAGGACCCTGAGCAGTACCTCGATTGGGAAAAGAAACAGCAAGAGCCGGTAGCGCCGGGCACTATGTATACCTG
Organism: Marinobacter salinexigens; assembly: GCF_008370345.1. Classification (GTDB taxonomy): domain Bacteria; phylum Pseudomonadota; class Gammaproteobacteria; order Pseudomonadales; family Oleiphilaceae; genus Marinobacter; species Marinobacter salinexigens. Next base: position 92,322 of record NZ_VTUU01000005.1, read on the forward strand.
TCCCATGCACCCCGAGATTCGGCAGCAAGGGCCAGGGGACTGCCCAATCTGCGGCATGGCCCTGGAGCCCGAGCAGGTAAGCCTGGACGACGGGCCTTCGGAAGAACTCAAAGACATGACCCGCCGATTCTGGATCGGCCTGGTGCTGGCCCTGCCTGTACTGGTGCTGGAGATGGGTGGGCACCTCACCGGACTCGATCACATTATAGCCCCGCAGATGTCCAACTGGATTCAACTGGTGCTGGCAACGCCTGTGGTGCTCTGGTGCGGTTGGCCCTTCTTCGTCCGGGGTTGGAAATCCGTGGTTAGCCGTAACTTGAACATGTTTACGCTCATTGCCATTGGTACCGGCGTCGCGCTGATCTACAGCCTGGTGGCGACCCTGGCGCCGCAGATCTTCCCAGGTGCCTTCCGGCAGGAAGACGGGTCGGTCGCCGTCTACTTCGAGGCGGCTGCTGTCATCGTGGTGCTGGTGCTGCTGGGGCAGGTGCTGGAATTGCGCGCCAGAGAGAAAACCTCTGGTGCCATCAAGGCCCTGCTGGATCTGGCACCGGCGACGGCCAGAAAACTGGACGACGATGGCAGCGAATCCGATGTGTCGCTTGATCAGGTCAAGGTCGGTGACCGCTTGCGGGTACGTCCGGGAGACAAGGTGCCGTTGGACGGCGAGGTGCTTGAAGGCAGCTCCAACGTGGATGAATCCATGGTGACCGGTGAGCCTTTGGCAGTCAGCAAAAAATCCGGCGACCAGGTGATCGGCGGCAGTATCAACCAGCAGGGCAGCTTTATCATGCGGGCCGACAAGGTTGGCCGTGACACCATGCTGTCCCAGATTGTGCAGATGGTGGCGAGCGCCCAGCGCAGCCGCGCGCCCATTCAGGGCCTGGCCGACAAGGTGGCGGGTTATTTTGTGCCTGCGGTGATCGTGATCGCCATTATCGCCTTTATAGCCTGGTCATTCTTCGGGCCCACGCCGCCTATGGCGTTCGGGCTGATTGCAGCGGTCAGTGTTCTGATCATTGCCTGCCCTTGCGCACTTGGCTTGGCGACGCCCATGTCCATCATGGTGGGTGTCGGACGCGGTGCTCAAAGTGGCGTTCTGATTCGCGATGCGGAAGCCTTGGAGCGTATGGAGAAGGTGGACACCGTGGTGGTGGATAAAACCGGCACGCTGACAGAGGGCAAGCCGCAAGTCACCCGGCTTGTCGCGGCCAACGGGTTCGATGACAGTAGTCTCATGCGTTATGCAGGCGGCCTGGAGAAAGGCAGTGAGCACCCACTGGCTCACGCCATACTCGATAAAGCCAAGGGCATGGACCTGAAGCTTCCGGATGCGGAAGACTTTGACTCTCCGAATGGTAAAGGGGTTACCGGTCGAATAGACGGCAAGCGGGTGCTACTTGGTAACCGCCTTCTCATGGAGTCGGAAAATGTCGACACCACGCGATTTGACGGCGACGCCGACCAGCTCCGAAAAGATGGTGCTACCGTGATTTTTGCTGCTGTCGACGGAAACGTCGCAGGGTTGCTGGCGATTGCCGATCCGGTCAAGGAAACCACCGAAGCCGCTATTTCCGCGCTGCAAAAAGACGGCATCCGGGTGGTCATGCTGACCGGCGATAACCGCACTTCAGCTGAAGCAGTTGCCCGAAAACTGCATATCGACGAAGTGGAAGCGGAAGTCCTGCCGGAAGATAAGGGCAAGATCGTCCAGCGCCTGAAAGACGAAGGCCGTGTTGTCGTGATGGCGGGTGACGGCGTAAACGATGCGCCTGCACTGGCAACGGCGGATGTCGGTGTGGCCATGGGCACCGGGACCGATGTCGCCATCGAAAGCGCCGGCATTACGCTGCTACGCGGCGACCTGATGGGCATTGTCGAGGCGCGCCGTTTGTCTCTGGCGACCATGCGCAATATCCGTCAGAACCTGTTTTTCGCCTTCGTTTACAACTCCGCCGGTGTTCCGATAGCGGCAGGGGTTTTGTACCCGTTTTTCGGGATACTGCTGTCGCCCATTTTTGCAGCGGCCGCCATGTCGCTGTCCTCGGTCAGCGTGATCGTGAATGCGCTGCGTTTGAGGGTGGTGAAACTCGGGTCAAAGCAATGAACTTCTGAATCATTGGAGGTAGCTATGTCATACACGATCGATCGAGTTATCAAAGATGTCGATTTCGAGGACGTGGACAGAAGAGCGCGTCAGGCCCTCACTGATCATGGGTTCGGTGTGCTGACAGAAATTGATGTCAAAGCCACCATGAAGAAAAAGCTGGACAAGGATATGTTGGCCTATCGGATTCTCGGGGCCTGCAATCCTGGCATGGCCTGGGAAGCCATCGGTGTGGAGCCTCGCGTGGGTGCCATGCTGCCTTGCAACGTTATTCTTCGTGAGGTTTCGGAGGGCATTGAGGTAAGTGCAGTGGATCCATTGGCTTCCATGAGCGCCATCGATAATGACGAGCTCAAGCAGGTTGCCGGGAAGGTCAGGGATATGCTCTCTGAGGTTGTGGAATCGATCTGAAGCCGGTAGAGGCGTCGATTTGCTGCAGTGCCTGCGGTTTGCAATGGATTAGCGAATTAGCCAGGCGAGCGCATAGCCCAACTGAACACTGGAAATGCAAATAGGACTCCTCATTTGACGACGGGATACCTATTTGATGTCAGTCATATTATGGAGAAGAAAAAAGGAAAAAAGATATGGATATAAAGACTTTTGGACAACTGATCGACTGGACGCGCGATCTGCACTCACATCTGGCGAGCTGTCTGTCCCATTGCGCAACAAAGCACGAGGAAGAACGGGCCCGTGCGCTTTTGGATTATCTGGCAGCTCATGAATCGGAAATAGAGCGGATCGTGAACGAGTTTGAGCACCAAGGGGATAAGAAGGCACTGGAAACTCGGGTGTACGACTACCTGTCCCATAATCCGATCAAAACTCATCGAACCTGCGACGAGCCTTACGCGAAGCTTGATTTTGATGGTATCTGCCGGGAAGTGTTCGACTTTCATGATCAGATTATTGATCTCTACAAAACGCTGATTGGAAAAGCCGAAATTCCAGAAGCAAAAGAGCTGTTCGAATCTCTTTTGGCGATGGAGGAAAATGAGTCGATGAGACTGGCTCGTCAGGTTGGCCGAATGCAGGATCTATGAGATCCGAGCACTTTTGCTGACGGCTTAATCCCTTTGAATGTTTCCAATTGAGGCTCACCTTCACACCTCAAAGACGGGCGCAAAGCCACCTCCCGGCGTTCGAAAGTTGGTGGCCTGGCCCTGGTACACACGGGCAGCGGCAAGCAGATGTTGCCCGGCATAGGTGTACAAACGGATATCGACCTTTCTGGTGGTGACCGTGCCATCCACTCTCAGGGTGCGTTCTCCGGCGGGAACGAAGTTCTGCGCGATGTAATCACCCTTCAGGATCTCTTCGAAAACGCGGCGGGTTAGTTTTTCGCCCCGATAGACGCCCTTGCTGCCATGGCCCGCTACCGGTTTGAAAAACAGTTTACGCCGGTTGCTCCACAACTCCGCCTCATCACTTGCTGAAACCAGCCGGGTCTTCGGTACAGCTCTATCCAGAAATCCTGCCTCGGTTTCACTCAGGCCCCAGTCGCGCAGGGTTTGGGCATCAGATAGCAGGATCAGGTTCCGTTTGTCGGCCATCAGCGCATGGGCGCGTGGATTGGGCGTGACGACCGCCGCGCCGTCGAGGTAGGCGCGCCTCAGCGCCCCAAGAGCCGGGGCCTCCAAGGCAAAATCCACCAGGCGGTTGTACACCATGTCAATAGGCTTGCCGTGGGCGCTCAGGGCACCATCAACATACTCAAGCTCCGATGGGTCGAGGATCAAGGTCTCTATGCCTCTGGCCTGGAATAACTGCTGGGCCAGTTGGAATTCCGGGAACATAAACTGGGATTCTGGGGCATCGTCCACAATGGCCAGGCAACCGGGTGTCGAGTCGCCACCTTGCCGTTGCCACTCCTGCTGGAACATGGCAAACACCGCGTCCTCGAACCCATCCAGTGCACGGTTGGTGCCAGCAGTCAGCTGGGACGGGTCACAGCATCGGTGTTGAGCCCGGGCCAATACCGTGTTCAGAAATGCGCCGCCGGCGTTGGTGTTGATTTCGATCAGCTGAGGCCCGTTCTCGCCCAGGTGAAAGTCATAGCCCATGAAGGCCCCGATGGGGCCTGGATCAAAACTGGCGATGTCCGGCGCCCAGGACAGAGCTCTTTCCTTATAGGGCGGAAGCTCGGCTGCGGATTCGATCGCCTGAACAATCCGCTCCATCGTCGCGATGTCAGCCTGGGGAACAAAAACCGGCGTGTTTGAAAAGAGATGATGGATCTCGGGAGTGGCCGGTGCCTCGTTCCCAGTTTCTGAAAACTGCTTCTGGAGGCTGTCAGTGAGCGCTTTTCGGTCAAGGGTGATGCAGTAACACTGCCGGTTGAGCTGGTCGGCGTGGGTTTTGGTTGTTCGCTGGTTTTCCTGGGGCACGTCTTGCATTGGTCGTCCATGGTCATTGTGAATCGTTCCACCATGATTCTGGTCAAACGAATGCATGTTTCGCAACTGTTTTCAGGCCTGTTTCAGCTTGGTGTGATGGACTGCCAAGTAATGACCATGCCTGTTCGGGATCTTGCTTACCGGGCGAGGAGATCTTACTGAAACCCTCTGACCAAAAAGGGCACGCTATGAACCATTCGTTGCGCAAGCAGTGTATTGCTGGTATTACGGCCAGTGTCGCTATGAGTTTTTCGCTGATGGTGGCCGCAGACACGAACCGGGCATTTGTTCCCATGGGCACAGCGGATGCCGTCGGCGTTATTGATCTGGAAAACCGCAAGGTGACGTCGTCCATTGGCGGCACCCTGAATACCCACGGTTCGGCACTGACCCCGGATGGCCGGTATCTGGTGGTGGGTAGTTTGTCGGCGCATGATCGTCAGAAGCCGGTTAGTCGCCCCGAAGGCATTTCAGAAGATGAACACGCCGCTCATCATGGGGGCGGGAAGTCTACTGAATTGGAAGCAGGGAGTACGGGGCTGCTCTATTTGGTGAACACGGCCACAAAGACGATTGACCGCAAACTGGAAGTGCCGGGGCCTGTGCACCATGTGCTGGTGACTTCCAACGGTCGCTATGCCGTTTCCACGCATCCTGCCCGTGGCAGTATCAGCGTTGTGGATCTGGATTCCGGTCAGTTGGTCAAAACTGTGGCGACGGGGCCGGCCCCCAACTATCTGGTGCAAACCGACGACGGCCAATCCCTTCTGGTCAGCAATACCGGTAATGGCACGGTCAGCGAAGTGGATACCGAGCACTGGTTCGTCGAGCGCAATTTGCGAGTTGGCGGCAACCCAGAGCATATGGTGCTTGCCCCCGGCAACCAGCGGCTCTACGTGAATGATGCTGCATCCGGCCAGGTTCTTGTCCTTGAGCTTGCCAAAGGCGCGGTGGCGAACCGGTACGAGGTTGGGGAGGCGCCCCATGGCGTTGGCTTGAGCGCAGATGGCCAGACCCTCTATGCCACCAGCCAGGGCGGCAACCAGGTGGTCCGGATTGAGCTAGCCAGCGGCGCCCGCCACACCAGGCCGATGGCTCCAGCGCCCTATCATCTTGCGGTCTCTCCCTACGATGGCCAGCTACTGGTGACCAGTCGGGCAGAGAACAAGCTTTGGGTGCTCGACCCGGAATCCCTCGATGTGGTTGATGAGATCGCGCTGAGCGGCATAGGCCATCAGATATCCCTTGAGGCCGATTAGTACTCTGTTCTGACACTGGCTTTTTCGCAAAGGAACCGCTCATGGATCGACGCTTTAAAATTACTTTGGCAATGTTTGCCGTTATCGCACTGGTTTTACTCTGGGGAGAACACAAGGTTCATCTGCTTGGCGCCTTGCCCTGGCTGATACTGCTTGCTTGTCCGCTGATCCATATTTTTATGCACGGAGGGCATGGAGGGCATGGAGGGCATGGAGGGCATGGAGGGCATGGAGGACATAACCACCAGGCAGAGCAACCGGGAAAGAGTGGAGAGCAGCGTGATGACTGATGGTGCATCGGATTATGGCCTTTGGAGCCTAGTGGTGCTGAATTCGGCGATTTTCATATTCTTCGCCTTCAGTTTTTTCAAACCGCAGACCCGCCGGGACTGGCGTTCGTTTGGTGCCTTCAGCGCGTTTCTGGTGGCACTGTTCACCGAGATGTACGGGTTCCCGCTGACGCTCTACTTCCTCTCCGGCTGGCTGCAGAGCCAGTATCCCGACGTGAACTGGTTGGCTCACGACAGTGGCCACTTGCTGGAAATGCTGTTTGGTTGGAAGGGTTCCCCACACTTTGGGCCGTTTCATCTCTTGAGCACAGTGTTTATTGGCCTCGGGTTTTATCTGATTGCGGCTGGCTGGCGTACCCTGTATGCCGCGCAAAAGGCAGGGCAGTTGGCCACAACCGGCCTGTATGCCCACGTTCGCCACCCCCAATATTCCGGCTTTGTGCTCATCATGTTCGGTTTTCTGTTGCAATGGCCCACGCTGCTGACGCTGGCCATGTTCCCGGTGCTGGTGTGGATGTACTCGCGCCTGTCTTTGTATGAGGAGCGTGAAACAGAAAAAACGTTCGGCTCCGATTGGCGGGCCTATGCAGCCAGAACTCCCCGTTTTATTCCTCAATTGAGGAATTTGAGGCGCAAGGAAATCGAGGAACAAGAATGATGCATGGGGCAACTATCTCAATAGGCGTTCTTGCGGTCGCACTAATCAGCGGCTGCGGTAAGACGGTGGATGACCGCTGGTACACACAGGCCCAGGTCGAGCGCGGCGCAGTGGTGTTCGACGACAACTGCGCAAGCTGCCATGGCGGCAATGCCCAAGGCGCTTTCAATTGGAAAAAGACCCTAAAGGATGGCTCTTACCCGCCGCCACCGCTCAACGGAACGGGCCATGCCTGGCGGCACCACTCATTCGACACGCTCATGGCTACAATCAAGCAAGGAGGAGCTCCCCTGGGCGGAAAAATGCCAGCCTTTGATGGCAAGCTCTCAAAGGACGATCAAAAAGCCGCTATTGCCTATTTTCAGAGTAAATGGGACAAGCGGATCTATGAGGCATGGTCTAAAAGGAGTGGGCTCTGATTGGTGCTGTGCCGGTAGACAGCAGTCATGGCCGTTTCATTATGCGTATCAAAACCGAATGCTGGACCCGGGAACTGGACCGGCAACCCAGGATGAGGTGGAACTTCAGCAACGACGATCTGGTCAAGGCCAGCCCGTTTCCTGTCGGTTTACCTCTTGTCCAATGGGTTTTCATGCCACAGATAACGGTGCTGGTTGTAAAATGGATGTTTCTTGTATGGTTTACTCTGAGAGCCAAACGAAGAGGCATCGTGGAATTGAGGTAAATTATATTCCGATGATCAATATAATAAGTAGTCGACTGTCTTTCAAAGAGACAGTCGACTACGGGTTTTGCTCTGACGTTCTGTATTTATTTAACTATGATTGTGATGCGTATTACTTTCTGATTTTCTTTCCTGGCGATTAACATTGGGCCCGCTAAAATCTTTGTGAGCTTGCATGTCTTTCATGCAGGTCATCATTTCGGTTTTCGTTTCGACTGTTTTATTTGGGTAAGTGCGCGCTTCATTGATCCGATCGGCCAATCCTGAATTGGCGGTGGCCATGGTAGAAAATAAAGTGGCAGCTGCGGCAGCGATAATGATTTTTTTCATGATGCTCTCCTTAATTACCTTAAACCGTTCAAGAAATTCAGTTCAGTTTCAGGTTTCTGTGGTTTACTTGAGCTTGATCAGGGTGTCGGCTGCTTGAAGCCCGAGCCAGCCGACGCTTGTGTCTCCACGAGTTGACTTTACCGCAGGAATTACCCTGCGGTATTTTTTTGCCTTTGTTTCAGAGCTTTGTGATAAGCCCGGCCTTCTTCCGTCATCATTTGCACGCGAGCCTCAAAGCCCCCTTCGGACATCGCATTACGTGTCATTTCTCTGTGTAGACGCTGCATATCTTCGTTCTGAAGTATTTCTTCAACAGATAATTTGTCCATCATTTGGTTGTGCATTTCCTTCATGTCCTTATTGTCTGACATGTTGCCAGCAAGCACGGATGTTGAAAGAGTAAATGCTGCTGCAAATTTAATTAATGTTTTCATGTTTACACCTCCTGATTGGTTGGTGATTTTATTAAAGCACCAGTTTCTGAATTGATCCTGAAATTAAAATAAAAAATTCAAAAAAAGAAATTTTATTCAGGAATAACAGCGTCTTGACATAAATCAAATTAAACTATTTAGTCATTAAATTCAGTTTGGTTTCAGATAAGCGCTATAAGATTGCGATTCAGAAACATTTCAATGGAGATATAACATTGTCCATTCTTCCTCACCTTATAAAGCCGGCCTTTCTCTGTGCTTTGGTTTTGCCCAGTTTGCCCGCTTGGACGGCACCCAGACTTGAGTTAACCGGCGCGATTGATGCGGCCATCGAGAACGATCCCTGGCTTCGCCAGAGTGTCCAGATTCAGGATGCGCTTCTGGAAGAATCGATTGCCGATGGCGCCCTGCCGGATCCGAGAATGACCATCGGTGCCGCGAATCTGCCCACAGATACTTTTGATATGGGCCAGGAGGCCATGACTCAGGCTACCGTCGGTCTTACCCAGCGAATTCCACGTGGCAACAGCCGTCAGCTGGCAAGTGCCAGAAAAGAGGAGATGGCCGGGGTTCACCCGTTCATGCGCGAGAATCGTCGGGCACAGGTGGCGGAAACCGTCACGCAACTCTGGCTGGGGGTCTGGCGCTCCGAGCAGAGTATCCGATTGATTGAAAGCAACAGAGGCTTGTTTGAGCAATTGGAAGATGTTGCTGCGGCGGGCTACACCTCTGCCTCCATGGGGGCCAGGCAGCAGGATGTTATCCGGGCTTCGCTGGAGCTGACCAGGCTTGAGGACCGGCTAACAGCACTGCATGTGCAACAGGCATCGAATCGGGAAGCGTTGGCCGAGTGGATTGGCCTGAATCAGGCACAGCTGGCCGTCACCGACCATGTCCCCCGCGAACTGCTGGCAGAACTCCCTTCTGCCTGGGCTGAAACCGCTACTGATTCACTGCCCCGACATCCTGCCGTGCGCGCCACCGATCAGTTGATTGAAGCCCAGAGTGTTGACGTTGATCTGGCCCGCCAGTCCTACAAACCGGAATGGTCGATATCGGCCCAATACGGATATCGGGACCGGGCTCCGAACGGCGAGGACCGGGCCGATCTGTTTTCCGTGGGGATTGGCTTTGATCTGCCTCTTTTCACCGGCAATCGGCAGGACCGGAAGCTCAACGCGTCTGCGGCTAGACTGGAGGCGGCGAAAACCGAGCGCATTCTGCAGCTCCGCGGGTTTCGCGCCAAAGCTCGGGCTGCGGTTGCCAGACTTCAACGCCTGGATGAGCGCATAGCGCTCTATGAGCAGACCTTGCTGCCACAGATGGAAGCGCAGGCGAGTGCGGCACTGACCGCCTACAACAACGATGACGGCGACTTTGCCGAGGCAGTGAGAGCGCGAATTGCCGAGCTTAATGCCCAGGTGGAACTGATTCAGATGAAAGCCGAACGGGCCGGGAATATGGCGAACTTCCGCTACCTGACGGCTGACACTTCCGAGATCCCTACCTTTTCAATGACCCGTTATCAGGACTGATCACTATGGCTAACTTTGTTCGCCCTCTGGGCTTTGTGTTGCTCGGCGGTCTCGCCGGTGCGGTAGCCACCTATTGGTTTGCATCGGACACCCACGCGCTTTCTTCTGCAGAACAGGCCAGCTCCGATTCAAAAGAGCCGCTGTACTGGGTCGCTCCCATGGACCCCAATTTCAAAAGTGACAAACCGGGAAAATCACCCATGGGTATGGATCTGATTCCGGTGTATGAGGGCGGAGGACAGGCAGACGATACGGCGGGCACAGTCCGTATCTCACCGACGGTTGTCAATAATCTGGGGGTTCGCACGGAGCCGGTGATTCAGGGGCGGCTGCCCAACAACATCACCACCGTGGGCTATGTGGCCTACGACGAAGACCAGATGGTTCACGTCCATCCCCGGGTTGAAGGCTGGATTGAAACGCTGTTTGTCAAAGCCGAAGGCGAGCCTGTCGAACAGGGAAAGCCCCTGTACACCTTGTATTCCCCGACCCTGGTAAATGCTCAGGAAGAGCTGCTGTTGGCGATGAACCGTGGCAACCAGAAATTGGTGGAGGCTGCCACAGAGCGGCTGGCGGCGCTGAATGTGCCGGCCAGTCTGATCAGCCGGTTACGCCAGAGCCGGGACATTCAGAGGACGATGACCGTTTACGCGCCCCGCTCGGGTGTGATTGAGAACCTGAATGTGCGCGAGGGTATGTTCATCAAACCGGGAGACAGGGTTCTGTCGATCGCTGCGCTCGATGAAGTCTGGGTGATCGGTGAAGTGTTTGAAAGCCAGCTTTCGGCTGTAGAGGCAGGCAACCGGGTGCAGTTGACCCTGGATTACATGCCCGGTCGTGAGTGGCGTGGCCGAGTGGATTATGTCTATCCGGAAGTAAACCCCAAAACCCGGACAGCCCGGGTCCGGATGCGGTTTGATAACGAGGATGGTGCCCTGATGCCGGGCATGTTTGCCCGGCTGGAGGTTCAGGGTGAGCGGGGAAAACGGCAGTTTCTGGTGCCCCGGGAGTCGGTTATCCGCACTGGCCAGAGTGATCGCCTCGTTCTGGCCCTGGAGGAGGGAGCTTTCAAGTCGATAAACGTCAGCGTTGGGCGCGTGGGGGAAAAGCATGCGGAAATACTCGATGGCCTCACGCCGGGCGACACAGTGGTCACATCCGCCCAGTTCCTGATCGATTCGGAATCCAGCAAAACCTCGGACTTCCAACGGATGTCATCGCCTCAGGATATGGATGAGCAGGGGATGGATCATGAAGGCATGGATCACAGCACCATGAGCCATGGCGGGGGCGAGTCATGATTGCCGCTATTATTCACTGGTCTATTCGTAACCGCTTCCTGGTGTTGCTGGCGACGTTGCTTATCACAGGGCTCGGCCTTTATTCGCTGAAACAAACGCCGGTGGATGCTCTGCCGGATCTGTCCGATGTGCAGGTCATTATCAAAACCAGTTTCCCGGGCCAGGCGCCGCAGGTGGTGGAAGACCAAGTCACCTACCCGATGACGACAGCCATGCTCTCGGTACCGGGCGCGAAAACGGTCAGGGGATACTCGTTCTTCGGTGACTCCTATGTTTACGTGATCTTCGATGAAGACACCGACATGTACTGGGCCCGCTCCCGGGTACTGGAATACCTGTCCCAGGTTGCGCCCAGCCTTCCAGACTCTGCAAGGCCTCAGCTCGGGCCAGACGCTACCGGAGTTGGCTGGGTTTACCTGTATGCGCTGGTAGACCGCACTGGGAACCAGGACCTAAGCCAGTTGCGCAGCCTGCAGGACTGGTTCCTGAAGTACGAACTGCAAACGGTGCCGGGTGTCTCTGAGGTGGCTGCGCTAGGCGGTATGGTGAAGCAGTACCAGGTCAAGGTCAGCCCGGAAAAACTCAGGGCGCTGGGAATTCCTCTGGCTCACATCCAGAACGCCATTAAGAGAGGCAACCAGGAAGTGGGCGCCTCCGTCATCGAGATGGCCGAGGCGGAATACATGGTGCGCACGTCTGGCTATATAAAGTCCCGTGAGGATCTTCTGTCGATTCCATTAGGACTCGATGACAACGGTACCCCCATATTGCTGAAAGATGTGGCCACCGTTGAAGTTGGCCCGCAGATGCGGCGTGGGGTTGCCGAACTGAATGGGGAAGGTGAAACCGTCGGCGGTGTTGTGGTGATGCGCTTTGGTGAGAACGCTCAGGCAACCATTAATGGCGTGAAGGCGAAACTGGAAGACCTGAAATCCAGTTTGCCTGAAGGCGTCGAGGTGGTGACGGTTTACGATCGCTCTGGTCTGATTGAGCGGGCGGTCAATAATCTCGGCTTCAAGCTGCTTGAAGAGTTTCTGGTGGTGGGCCTGGTGTGCATCGTCTTCCTGTTCCACGTGCGCTCGTCGCTGGTGGCGATTCTCAGCCTTCCCGTGGGTATTCTGGCGGCCTTTATCGTCATGCACTGGCAAGGCATCAATGCCAACATCATGTCACTCGGGGGGATTGCCATCGCTATCGGCGCCATGATTGATGGTGCTATTGTAATGATCGAGAACATGCACAAACACATGGAGCGAACCCCGTTAACGTCTGAGAACCGATGGGAAGTCGTTGCACGGTCAGCCTCTGAGGTCGGGCCCGCGCTGTTTTTCTCGCTCCTGATCATTACCGTCAGTTTTGTGCCGGTGTTTGCCCTGGAGGCGCAGGAAGGGCGGATGTTTTCTCCCCTGGCGTTCACCAAAACCTACGCCATGGCGGCGAGTGCGGCCCTGGCGGTGACGCTGGTGCCGGTGCTGATGGGCTATTTCATTCGCGGCAAGGTGCTGCCGGAGCACAAGAACCCCGTGAACCGCCTGCTGGTTGGCGTTTATATGCCGGTGCTGAAGCTGGTGTTACGCTTCCCGAAAACGACGGTTATTGTTGCGTTGCTGGCATTGGCTGTGGGCCTTTGGCCAGCCACCAAAATCGGCAGTGAATTCATCCCGCCACTGGATGAAGGCGACCTGATGTACATGCCCACCACCTACCCGGGCATCTCCATTGGTAAGGCTCGGGAACTGTTGCAGCAAACGGACAAGCTGATTGCCACCGTACCCGAAGTCGAAACCGTGTTCGGCAAAGTGGGGCGGGCGGATACCGCTACCGATCCGGCTCCATTGACGATGATCGAGACCTTCATCCAGCTCAAGCCGAGGGATCAATGGCGGGAAGGCATGACCACCGAAAAGCTGAAGCAGGAGCTCAATACTCTGATTCGGTTCCCGGGGGTAACCAATGCCTGGGTTATGCCGATCATCACGCGCATCGATATGCTGGCAACGGGTATTAAAACGCCGGTGGGCATCAAGATTGCCGGTCCGGACCTTACCGTCATCCAGAACATCGGTAAACGCCTTGAGGAAGTCATGGTCGACATCCCCGGTACAGCCTCCGTTTACTCTGAGCGAGTCGCTGGGGGCCGCTACATCAAGGTGGATATTGATCGTGAGCGTGCCGCTCGTTATGGGCTGAATATCGCTGATGTTCAGCAGGTAGTGGCCTCCGCTATTGGTGGAATCAACGTTTCCAGAACCATCGAGGGACTTGAGCGGTATCCCATTAATCTTCGTTATCCGGAAGACTACCGGGATTCGCCCGAGAAGCTGGAGCAACTGCCCATCGTGACCGCATCCGGCCAGCGCATTGCCCTGGCAGATGTGGCGGAGATCGGCGTGGAGGATGGCCCGCCGGCCATTAAGAGTGAGAATGCCCGCCCGAACGGCTGGACCTTTGTGGATATTGAGGGTGTCGACGTAGGCACCTATGTTGAACAGGCCATGGTTACCGTGAGTGAAGAGCTGGATCTACCTCCCGGTTATTCAATCAACTGGTCTGGTCAGTATGAGTACATGCTCCGTGCGAAGGAAAAACTGACCTATGTGGTGCCGTTAACGCTGGCCATCATCGTCATCCTGCTGTTTCTTAACTTCCGCCGTTTTGCCGAAGTGGGGATTATTATGGGCACGCTACCGTTTGCGATGATCGGTGCTATCTGGCTGATGTATCTGCTTGGTTATAATTTTTCGGTAGCCGTCGGTGTCGGTTTCATTGCGCTGGCCGGCGTTGCGGTAGAGATTGGGGTGATCATGCTGGTGTATTTGAATCAGGCTTATAACGCAATGCTGGAAACGTGTGATGACAAAGGGCTGACGCCAAGGCGAGAAACCCTCCGCCATGCCGTACTACACGGTGCCGGTATGCGGGTTCGGCCAATCATGATGACGGCGGCCGCCATTATCGGGGGGCTTGTGCCCATTATGATTGGCACCGGTACAGGGTCGGAGGTGATGGGCCGGATTGCGGCACCTATGGTGGGCGGTATGATTTCCGCTGTCATTCTGGCGCTGCTGGTGATTCCTGTGCTCTTTTATCTCTGGAAACAGCGAACTCTTGGTGAGTAACGCCGATAGCAAGGTGCCAAGATTCGGCCTGGCACCTTGCTATCACGTCTTTACCGGTTATCACGATCATTCGCAGAGTGCCTACCCGTCTACTGCGCATATTCCAAAATCTATTTGCCTGAACGTTCGCTTTGCGACCGTAGCAGCTAAACAAAAGCGGACATTCGCCCGAATGCAAATTTTTCAAAGCGCGAGCAGCGCTATGAAGGCCGCCGACCCAAAGATAACGCTTTGAAGAGTCGTTGTTATTGAGGATGTGAATCAGGTTTGGACGGGGAGGCAGCGTTGGAATTTAATAAGAATGCCAACTAATAGGCTGTGAGGAGATAGGGATGTCTGTAAGCATTGAGGTGGCCGAGACCACTGACCAGTTTGATGCAGGTGGCCGGTTGATTCGTGAGTATGCTGAGTTTCTCGGGCTGGATTTAGAGTTCCAGGGTTTTTCCAGCGAGTTGGCTTCGCTGCCAACGATGTACGGCCCACCTAAAGGAGCGCTACTGCTGGCCAAACTGAAGGATATTCATGTTGGTGCTGTCGGTCTTAGAGAGTTTGAGTCCGGCATTGCTGAAATGAAGCGAATGTATGTCATTCCGGATTACCATGGCATGGGGGTGGGCAAGGCGCTGACCGAAGCGTTCTTTGGTCGAGCAAAGGAAATGGGTTATGGCTCGGTGCGGCTAGACACTATTCGTGAGCTTGATAAGGCATTGCGACTTTACAGCGATTACGGCTTTAAGGAAATTGAGCCTTACCGATTCAATCCACACCCGGAAGCCGTGTTCATGGAGTATAAAATCCCCTGACAATCGGCTGCACGGCGACTGATTTTACGCCACTTTTCGGCTCCAAACCGGCGTGCAAACCCGGGCGTTATCACACAAGGAGGTGCTTCAATGAAGCAAAGAGGTAGTTGTCTCTGCGGGGGCATTCAATACGAAATTAACGGTCCGCTTACCGATGTTTTGAACTGTCACTGTTCAATGTGCCGAAAGCTTCATGCCACGGCCTTCAGAACTCGCGCTAAAGTGCGGTCTTCTGATTGGCACACCGTCAAAGGTCAGGAGCTGCTGAAGTTTTACGAATCTTCTTCGGGTGAGCACAAAGGCTTCTGCTCAAACTGTGGCTCCAGCCTCTATACCAGGTTCGATGCAGCACCCGAGATTTATGGTTTCCCACTCGGAACACTTGATACCGACCCGGAGGTAAAAGCAGGGCGCCATGTATTCGTCGGCAGCAAGGCCCCTTGGTTCGAGATTACGGATGGTTTGCCTCAGCATGCAGAGTATGAGTGAGGCAGCGATAAAAAGCCGCGTAAGGCGGACGTCCCTGACGAGCCGCGGCTTCGCTTCGCGTTATGCACAAATGGAGACTTTATGAATCTCAAGGATGATTGGAAGAAGGTGAAGTCAGTTCTAGAGCAGGGCCAGGCTTCTACGGTTTACTGCTCAATTGCAACGGTTAATCCTGACGGTACACCCCACATCACGCCAGTTGGTACTGTTTTCCTTCGGGCTGATCAGAGCGGATACTTTTTTGATCATTACGCCGAGGCTTTGGGTAATAACATCGATCAGAACCCGAATGTTTGCATTATGGCAGTCAACGCCGGTCGATTCTTTTGGCTAAGGTCTCTTCTAAAAGGCCGTTTCGTTGCTCCACCGGGCGTGAGGCTTTACGGCAAGGTCGGACCAATACGCGAAGCCACTCCCGAAGAAATCGAGAGGATAGAAAAACGGGTTAAGCCATCTCAGTGGATGAAGGGGGCGAGGTTGCTCTGGAGTGATTTTACCCATGTTCGAGACATTGAATTTACCCATTACAAGCCGATCACCTACCCAGTGATGATGGATGGAATGTGGCCGGAGCATGCATAAAGTGGTCAGCGAGACGCCAACTACGCTGCGTCAAGGCGACCGGTGCGCTCTGCGTTATGTGGCGAATTCCCGGCACACCAAGGAGATAGGTCTACATGGGTGAAAGACAGGAACCCGCCGTAAAGGAGTTTTTTCAAGATTTTGTCGCGGTGTTTTCGAGCTTTGACGGCGACCGCGTGGCCACCAAGTTCAGCTTTCCTTATATGGCTAAAGGGCCAGGCGATGTTTGCCATGTTTTTGATTCACGGATCCAGCTGGCAGAGTATTTTCAGTCACACCTGGATGAGTACTACTCACAAGGGTGCCGTGAATGTCGCTACTCGAACCTTTCTTTAAGTTGGCTTGGTTCTGAATCCGTGGTTGCCTCTGTAACCTGGTATCTGGCGGATACCTCTGGCGCAACAGTCATCTCATGGTCAGAGTCGTACATGCTGACCTTTGTAAACGGGCGTGCCTTTTCATTGGTGCGCCTAAGGGCACATTCTGCTCTGCCTGGAAGTCAGGCGCTCACAGCAAAAACATATAGGGGCTCTCTTACGGGGCTTTTGACCCCACTTCAAAGCCGCTCACGCTGGCTGGGGGGTAGGGCCTACAGGGAGGTAGTGGCATGGCAAAGCAGATTATCAGATGCGTGTGTTTGGCGGTTGTCCTCGTCATAGCTTCTTTGCTTGTGCCGGCAAGGGTTGATGGTAGATCTGAAATGGGTAACGTTCCTCACGGCCTCCCCTTTCCGTTTGTATGGCAGAGCTTAGAAAAACTAGACCCACCTTCGTTTCCGCGCTCCTATGCTGTCATGCTTCCCCAGGAATATCCGACGTGGGTATCATTTGCCAAACTATCTTTGAATATTGTGTTGGTTTGGGGCGTTGCATTTGCTGCGTTACAGGTTTTCAGGCGGTGGGGGCTTGGGCGCAATGTCGTATGAACTCAGCGGTTCTAACCAATGTGTAAACATCGCTGCTTCAGTTGCATCGCTGATTCGCTGCGGTTACCGGAAATCAGGGTTGATGACGCCTACCTGGCGGACGTGGAGGTAAAAAGAGCAAAATCGAAGCTGATCAGGCGGAATGCAAACCGAAAAACGATCAGGACTTTGAAACGATGCTTAAGGAAGAGTGAGATAATCTTCAATCAAGGAGCCAAATGTGAAACAGGGAATTCTAGTCTTGTCTGTCGCCTTACTGGCCGGCTGCGCTTCCTATCAAATGCCTGCAGCTACTTCATCCAGCGAACTGAGCGCCGTAGAGCCTGTTTTTGAACAGGCTGCCGTCGGTGAGGACTGGATCATGACTAATCAAGCCCTAAAGTCGTACCGGGAGGGCTACGTAAGTGCCACCAGGCACAAGGCGTTTGCCCAGTCTGCTGTTGGTGCCTGGTCCTGGAAATCAAACCGCACGTCAGCAACGCACGCCATACAAAATGCCTTGATCGATTGTCGGAAGAATAATGGGAGGCATGAAGCGGATCACCCGTGCAGGATTATTAACGTGGACGGTCAGTGGTCCGGCAAGCGCTAGTGGCTTATAGCTCGGTGAATCCCGATTATGTTTCTAACGGACACCTTAAAAGAGTCATATACCTCCGTTTTTACTGGTTCTGGGGCAGGCCCGCTTGGGCGTGGTTCTAAGATCCGAATGCCCGCTTTGCGACCGCGCCGAGCTTAAACAAAAGCGAACATTCGAGTCAGGCCTTCCTTCTCCCCCCCCCGAAGGTTCCAAGCTCGTCATTGGCCTTTGATTCATCATGGTTGATGGAGCAACTTTCAGGTGCCAACTAATTCCGGTATAGAGTTAGCGATAATGGGCTAAGCCGATGTTTACCCCGATTGACCTGCCCCCAGCTTTCCAAAGGCCAAAAAAACTGGATATGTGAAGCCCGGCAAAAGATGAACATAAGCATCCGACAATCAAATCTTGAGTCACGGGCTGCTGCCGTATTCCGCAGCAGCTAAGCATTACTTTCCAATGGCAAGCTTCGTTAACTCAGGCATCCTCCTGAATAAGAGCAGCGAGGTCATGCCGAATTTCTTCCCCGCTCAAATCGGGCCGCATTAAAAGGCGAGGGTTACCTTCGCGATCAAATACATAAATCGCGCTGCTGTGTGACACCGCATAATTTCCATCAGCGTCAGGTTCGTCATAACCGAAGGTTGTCCTATATCGTTTTGCCAGTTCACGAAGCTGGGGTTCTTTTCCAGTGAGCCCTACAATATTGTCACCGAAGAAATCCACGTATTTTGCGAGGCGCTCGGGCGTGTCACGTTTCGGATCGACACTCACGAACAAAGTGAGTACTTCATCCTGAAGCTCGGGGTCCAGGCCACTGGTTACCTGATTGAGTTTTTGCAGGGCGGTCGGGCAAACATCGGGGCACGAGGTGAACCCGAAAAACAGCATTCTCACGCGGCCACTGTAATCATCGCCAGATACAGACTTGCCCTGGCTATTGATCAGGTCGAATTCCAGCTCAGGCATCAAGCCACTGATGTTTTTACCGTTCCAGTCTTCCTCGTCATTGCCAAAGCAACCAGTCAGCAATAGGGATGCTATCAGCGTTAAGGTCGCCGATATGATGTTGGTGCGCTGTCGCCAGAAGCGAGTTCTCATGACGCTGTTTCCTCAAGTTGTTTGGATTGGTTGGTATATTTTCCGTCCTGATGCATGGCTCGCCGGAGCATCAGAAGAATGCCAAGAATGCTCATCATGGCCGGAGGAATATAGGTCAGCATGCCGCCCAGAAGCTGGTCGACTTCTGGATCCAGCGGCCAGGCCCTGCCACAGACTTCGTAAACGTCATAGACCATGTCACGTGAAAACACGATCCACGCCCCAAGAAACATCTGAAGCACACCTGCGGCGGCCAGAACCAACATGCGTCTGCCATACCCCAGCGATGAGGTGATCGCCGGCGGTCTTGGATCAAAGATCAACCACCAGAACAGCAGGCCATCCAGCAACATGCTCCAGTTCATGACCCAATACAGATCCCGGCTGAGCATGGCGTCAAAATGGATTGATGGCCACAGCCAGAAATAGATAAGCCCGACAAACAGGAAAAGGGCGATAAAAGGCTGTTGCAGAACGTTATAGACCCAGCCCAGAGGCCTCAATGTATGCCTCCAGCCCGGGCTGATTTTTGCGAACCAGAACCGCATGACCGGTAAAGGGTTGGACAGGGCGATCAGGATCGGACCGATATGATGAAGAATCAGGTGCTGACCCCGATGGACGAAGAACATGTATTGTGCGTAGTAATCGAAGCGGGTCTGCATCACCGCATAACAGATCAGTACCCCCAGGGTGAACGCAAAGATCCGCAGTGAGCCTGGCCGGTCCTGTTCCGGCATCCGAATTAGCCCGACGCCATAGAATCCCATCACGAGCATGTAGCTGAGTATGGTCAGCGGCGAGAAATCGTAGGGTAAAAGGTAGTCAAGCAGTGACATAGCGTTGCCGGTTGTTTTGTTGTTATTTCAGTGACCCTACCTTGGATGTCACCAGGTCGTACAGTTCCTGAGGCCCCAGGCGGCTCAAGGTGTCTCCGTTAACGTAGAATGTTGGGGTTCCGGAAATTCCAACCGCCTTAACGTCCGCAGCATCCTGTTGAATAATGCCGTCAATCTCGGGTGAGTTCATACCGGCCCGAGCGGCTTCGACATCAAGTCCGGCTGACGCCGCCGCATCCCATGCTGCGGCGACCTTTGGATCATCGTGCCATTTCGGTTGTGCTTCCATAACAGCGTCCAGTACCGGCTCATAGACCCCCTGTTCACGGGCGGTTTCCAGGATTCTGACGGCCTCTTCCGAGCCTTTGTGAAACAATACGTAGCGCAGTACCAGACGCACGTTGTCCGGGTAGGCAGCCTGAATCTGTTTCACATAGGGATGCATGGCGCGACAACCTTCGCAGGATGGGTCGAAGAACTCGACAATGGTTACCGGCGCGTCCTCAGGGCCAATAACGGGAGAGTAATCCCTCACCAGTGGCGTTTTTTCAACAACGGCGGGTTCATTAGTGCCCTGGGAGCGATCGTAAATAACAAAAGCACCAGCAAAGACAACCAGACAAAAAAGAAGGAGACTGATGACCAGGGTTCGGGTTTGCACGGGAGATCTTCCTATTTTAAATGAGTTTACGGGTTTCAGATTATTCAGGTGTCCGGTAGCAGCCGACTAGGCACCCACCGCAGATAAAGCATCATTCCAAACAGTTCCAACAAAGACTGGACGACAATCACCACGACGGCCACAGCCCAGGCCTCTGGCATTGACAGTGCCAAAGGTAAAACCACGAAGGAGTTGCGTGTTCCTAGGCTGAAGATGACGGTGCGACCGGTTTCTACCGGTAATCGAAAGACCCGGCGCAGAGCCTTTCCAACCAGAGCCGCAGCTAGAAGATAGGCCGGAAACAGAATCATCAAGGGCCAGATAAGTGAGCCGGTACTGTCGATCTGGCTGACCTGTGTCATTGAGATGATGAACAGTACGACTGTCAGCAGAGGGACCGGCATCAGACCCATGAAGCGAATGAACCCGATGGCTTTTCTGGAGTTTTCGGCCCATTTTTCAGTCAGAAATGCCAGGATAAGCGGGACAATAATCAGCCCGCCAAAGGCCGGCAGGAGGTGCCGCCCAAGCTCAAGATTCACGTCGAACTGATTACCCATGAAAAGCCAGAGGTAAAGTGGAAGAAGACCCAGTTGAGCAATCAGCAGAACCGGTGTTGCCGCAATGGCTCGGGTGCTGTCCCCCTTGCCTAGGTGAGTGAAGGTGACAAACCAGTCGGTACAGGGCATCAGCAATACCAGAAGCACTCCCAACTTCAGCGCGTCATTGTCCGGCAGCGCCAATATCAGCAAGGCAGTGATCGCCGGCATGACCAGAAAATTTCCGGTGAGCAAGGCACCCATGAACCGACGGTCCCGGAACATATCAGACAGGTGGGTCAACGGTGTTTGAGTAAATGTGGCGTAGAGCAGAACTCCGAGCAACCCCCAGATTAAGTAATCCGGCACACTGTCACCGAGGGACGATGTCCAATCCACAGACAGTCCGAAAACAACAGCGATGAGGTAGGCCCAGACCTGGTGGCGTTCAATTACGTCTCGCATGGCGTGCTCGTAACCGAGTGGAATGTCGGCCATTCGCAGCATATCTGCCACACGGTACCCTTTTCAGCAGCCCTGCTAGCCATGGCCATAAGTATGGGCATCTTTGTGACTGTGATCAGGATGTTCAAACTCCAATGTTGAATGAGTGATGCCGAACTCGTTTTCCAAAGCTCGTTTTATCCCACCCTTGACTTTTTCAAGTTCATTCCAGGCACTTATTTCGACCACCACATGGGCGTCGAGGGAGGCATCATGCTCACCCATCTGCCAGAAATGTACGTGGTGAAGGTCTAAAACGCCTTCTACGTTTGATAAAGCCTCGATGACAGAATCTGTGTCGATATCCAATGGACTACCCAGCATGAGTGTCCGGATGGTTCCGCCGATTTCCGTTAGACCCAGGTAGAGAATATAGCTTGCGATACCAATTGTGATCGCGGGATCAACCCAACGCATGTCGTACAGGAGAATCAGGGCGCCGCCTACAACGACTGCAATTGACGCAAACGCATCAGACAAGTTGTGTAGAAACAGCGCACGGATGTTGACGCTGTCCTTTTGCATGGAGTAAGTAAGCAGCGCGGTCAAACCATCCACTACCAATGCGATAATGCCAAGCCAAACTACCCACCACCCCTTGATTTCCGGGGGATCTATGAATCGCATGCCACCTTCGTAGATCAAATATGCCCCGATCATTATCAAAGTGGTGTAATTTATGAGTGCCGCAACAACCTCAATTCTCCCGTAGCCAAAGGTCATCTTCGAGTCGGCCGGGCGGCGTGCAATCTTCCGCGCCGCAAATGCGATAAATAGTGACGCCATATCCGAAAAGTTGTGTATAGCGTCGGCTATCAGCGCCAAGCTGCCAGCGAAGATCCCTCCAGCGATCTGAGCCAAGGTTAGGATACCGTTCGCCCAGATAGCTACTGCAACTCTCTTATCCTTAGTATCCGGTGACATGTGAGCATGCTCGTGGCCCATTGTTTTCTCCTTGGTCGTTGCTGTTCAATTAAACGTAGTCGCAACACTCGCTAAGCCTGGCTCAGAGGGCTTAGCGAGTGTTGCGACCGCGCGAAAACTAGCCATTCTGGCGATTTTCCATGTTATTCCCGGCACCTTTCTCGGCTGTGAAGCTCGTGACCAAAATCATGGCCACGCCCAGGACGATGAACACGTCGGCAAGGTTGAACGCCGGCCAGTGCCGGGATTGCCAATGAAAATCCAGGTAATCGACAACATAGCCTCGAAAAACTCGGTCGATGACATTTCCAAATGCACCGCCAAGTACCATCGAATAGGCTAGTGCTTCGGTTCGCTTATGGCTGTCCCGAATCAATTTGACCAGAACAGCCGAGACGACAATGGCTATCGCAATAAAAAAATATCGCTGCCAGCCACCGCCATCGGCAAAGAGACTGAAGGCAGCGCCTTTATTCCATACGTGCACCCAATTAAAGAAAGGGGTGATCTCAACCGATTGTCCGTAAGCCATGGATTGCTGGACGAGCCATTTAATAAGTTGGTCGGCCAGAGCTATAAGTGCCGAAAAGCCGAGAAAAGTGAGCGTAAAAAAGCGAGAACGGTCTTCAGACATCGAATTATCCTTTTAGCGCAAGGATGCGCTTGGCACCAATGAGTACAATGCCTCCCACAATACCGCCAATAACCAGATCCGGGTAGTTGGAGCCGGTCCAGGCAACAAGAAGGGCTGCAAGGATAACTCCCAGATTGATAACCACATCATTGGCCGAAAATATCCAGCTGGCTTTCATGTGAGCACCGCCGTCACGGTGTTTGGCGATCAGGAGCAGGCAACTGATGTTGGCAATAAGGGCCACAGATGCGACGGCCATCATCATTGACGACTGGGGATCACTGCCAAACAGAAAGCGCCTGCCAACTTCAACCAGTACCCCAGCGGCAAGGATAAGCTGGAGTATGCCAGCCACATGCGCCGCTCTGACCTGCATTTTGATGCCGTGCCCAACGGCGTAAAGCGCGAGACCGTAGACGGCGGCATCGGCAAGCATGTCTAGCGAGTCTGCAATCAGGCCAGCGGACTGGGCGATCAGGCCCATCGTCATCTCGACCAGAAACATCAGTGCGTTGATTGCCAGCAGTATCCATAAAGTGCCGGACTCTTCGCTTTCGTTGGCCTTAGAAGATTCAGCCGCTCTGACGGATTCAGCGCTGGCGTCTTCTGTCCTCTGCAAGGAAGCGCCCAGACCCAGGGTTTCCAGTTTGCTGGTAATAGGTCCGACTTCGCCTTGATGGATAATTTCCAGCTTTCGATTCGATAGGTCGAATGAGAGTGACTGAATGTTGTCAAAACCCGTGAGCGCCATTCGAATCATTCGCTCTTCTGAGGGGCAATCCATTTTCGGCACGCTGTAGGTGCTGAGCTGGCTGTCTGTTTCGGCGGTGACGGGGCTCTGAAGCTCATTGTTAACGACAGAATCTTCGCTGCCACACTGTCCATCGCAGGGTTTGCTCATTTTCGCGGCTCCGGTTCTCACACAAGTTCCGTTATTTAAAACCCTGTAGTCACTACAGGGTCAACGTTAAGTTGTTAGTTTTTGACGACACTGGTGAACCCACCGCGATTCGACGACTTGCGGTATGACCCTGTAGTAACTAAAGAGTTGAACTGGAGTACATTAAAAGGAGTTTGAGCAACGATGAGGCAGGGCAACAAGAGCGTACTAATCCTTGGTAGCTACGGAGCTGCAGGGGCGGCTATTGCAACACTCTTGGGCAACGGATCGACAGCGACATTGTCTTGGCAGGCCGGTCGCTGGAAAAAGGGCGTGAACGGGCGGAACAATTAGATCGCCCGGGGAATACCGGGCAGAGCTGGCATCAAATTAACAAGGTGGTGTCCGGTTTAGCGGGGGCCACCACAGGGAGCGAACAGAAGAATTTAGTGAATGACCTGGCGTCAGACGGAAAGCGCTTCCGTGCCCACGACGCGATGTACGAAGACAGCCGCTTATATTCAAGTTCAATTCAGTGTCAAAGGATATAATAAAAGGTTTTGGTTTTAGGTTGTTGAAATACAAAGAAAAAATTTAAAAATGTAACAACTCTGCAATAAGTGCAAAGCACCATCTACTCAGCATTTGAAAGACTTCAAGTGTCATTTTGAATCTATCTAATCTGAAGAGGTGTCCATGAAAAAGTGTCTATCAATGTTGGTGTTTGGTGGGGTTGCAGTAACTTCAATGAATGCACTAGCGGGGGAAGGTCCTATCCTGTACGGCAAAGCCAATGTTTCGTATGAAAACCAGGACGACGGTAATAGCGATACCTGGAAGCTCCAGAGTAATGCGTCCCGTCTGGGGGTAAAAGGGGCGCTCAATACCGACCTCGAAGGCTTGGAGGCGATCTACAAGGCAGAATTTGAAATATCGATTGATGATGGAGATAAGGATGGCCAGACTTTCTCGCAGCGTAATATTTACGGTGGCTTCAAGCAGGCGAACCTCGGTGCACTGATTGCGGGAAAATTTGACACACCTTTAAAGTCAGCGCAGGGCAAGGTTGACCAGTTCAACGACTTACAGGCGGATATAAAAAATATCATGGCTGGTGAAAATCGGACCAGCAACATTGTTCAATACAGTTCTCCACGTCTGTTTGATGCTGTGGGCGTTAGTGTTGCCGTCATCCCGGGTGAAGAGCAGTCAGCTGGGGCAGAGAACGACGGACCTGCGGATGCAGTTTCCAGCTCTTTTACGTTTGAGAATGATCGTTTTTACGGAAGTATTGCCTACGATTCTGATATCGAAGATTCACTGGAAGCCGATTCAAGTGGCGATAGTCGTCTTAATATCCTGCGAACCGTAGGGAAGGTCCGATTAAGCAACTTCGAGATCGGCGCAGTTTACCAGTTGGCAGAAGAAAGCGATGGCCCTGGAGAAGATACGTCTTATCTGGTTGGTGGTGCCGTTAATCTTGAGCGTTGGAAGATCAAGGCACAGTACGGACTGACCGAAGCCGAGACAACAAACGAGGAGCTAACCCTGCTGGCCTTGGGGCTCGATTATAAACTGGCGAGCAAGAGTAAGGTCTATGCGTATGTGTCTCAGGTGGAGGCGGACTTGGCCGACTCTGAGGACTCCACATTTGGTGTGGGCTTCGAGCATAAGTTTTCCATGTAGAGTCGAGCGTGATCGCTGAATACAGGGGGACCGACGTATCTGAAATCTTTTCCGGATTTCAAGCTCATTTAAGGTTCGTGTGAGAGTCTACTTGTGAGTTAACTAAGGTTATTTAATGGCGGGAATGCTTCATTCTCGCCTTTTTTTTGACCTTTAGTTCGTTGTTCTAGCTGGTTTTAAGATTTGCGCCACGATCCGTACGAATCGGATATCACAAACAATTAAGAAAGAAACTGGAGGGGAATACGTTGAAGCGCAACATTCTGGCCACTGCGATTGCAGGGATGACAACACTGTCGGGAAGTTGGGCCGCGACGGCAGCGGAGGTTGAATTCCACGGTGATATGGATAACCGCTTTCAGGCCTACACCAATCAAAGAGACTGGTTTGCTGGTGGTAACTCAGGTGGCGGTACGCTGAAAGATGACGAGCCGACCGAGAGCTTCGGCGAGGTCAAATATCGCTTCTGGGCGAAGGCAACTTCCGACGACAAGAAAGTTACCGGTGTATTCGCGACGGAGATTGGTGGCATCCGCTACGGTGAGGGGTCGGGTGGCGACTATTCCGGTGATGGTGTGAACATCGAAACACGGTGGGCTTATGTGGATTTCTTGGTGCCCAACACGCTAGACCAGCGCGTCTCGCTGGGCTTGCAGCCAGTGTCAGTGAACCGACATGTCTGGACTGAAACCGCCACAGCCGCTGTTTGGAAAGGCTCACTGGGCTCTGGATTTGACTATCAGTTGTTATGGGGGCGAGGTGACTCTTCCAATGAGAGCGGCGTCGACTCAGAACAGGACGAAGGCTGGGATGGCGCGGACAACTTCGCGATCAACCTGAACAAGCGTTACTCACCGAACCTGAGCGCGGGCCTATTCTATCTCTATCAGATGAATGATCAAATTGCTGAGGGAGTAGGTACGGTAAATAGCAGGGAGTATGAACTGAAGAGTATCGCTGATAACTCCAAATATTCCGTTTCCAGCTTTGGGGTGGAGATGGATTATGGTCAAGAGACGTCGCTAGGCCGCATGTTCGTGAAGGGTACGGTGATTGGCCAAAGCGGAACAATAGAAGGTGTAAATTTCGTCCCATTGAATGGTGCTACGAATCCCAATACGAACTATGACCTTTCGACCGTTCTGGGACGCGGCGAGCTCGGGCTGCAATTTGGACCAAACCAACTGACGTACACCGTGCTCTACGCATCGGGCGATGGCAATGAGCAAGACGGGGACTTCGACGCCTTCATCGCCACGGATGTCGACTTCAGCGACAGTATGATTTTTCAGGAAAACATGACGAGCGATGACTACTTCGCCGAAACGCCCTATATCCTCGACAAAGGGTATTTCATGAACAAGCTACAGCTCGATCATAAAGTAGCGGCCAATATTACGGTCAGCGGAATGATTGTCTACAACCGCTTGGCTGAGGACATTGCACTTGCCGATGGATCGTCCTCAAAAGATCTCGGACTGGAATTTGGCTCCAAGGTCTCGTACTTCCCATACCCTTCGCTTGAGCTGTCGGCAGAAGCTGCATACCTGGCATCAGGCGATGCCATGGATGCGCTGGAGGAAACTGCCTTACAGGACGGCAAAAGCGATCAGGACATTGTTCATGTTGCCGGTCGGGTAAGGTACAAGTTCTAACAAGAACGGGGTGGTGGGAGCGCCACCCCGCTTTTGTTATACGAAATGAATCCGCATTAAGTGACTTTTTCCTATGATGACTCGTTCTGCAGTATTTGTGTTCCTGATGCTACTACTAGCTGGTGCGGTACAGGCGGTTGAGCGTGAGCATCCAGCAAAGGCAAAGGTCATTCAGGTAGATCGTGATCAAAAAGTGCTTTCCCTCACAGTCGACGATGCCACTGTTGAGGTAGGTGATTTGTTTGTTGTGTTGCGGGAGCCTGATCATGCAGGCATCCCGGAGAAAAACCTTGCAGTCATCGGTATCGAGAGTATCGGAAAGGATCAAGCAGTAGGGAAAGTGCTGTTTGGAACGATGCCCTCCGTTGGCGCTGTATCGAAACGCTTCTACGGTATTCCGGCGGTGTTTACTGACAGAGTCGGCGATCCCACGCCGGTAACGCCGGCGTTGAAAGCCCGATTTCCTGATCTTTTGTGGCGGGACGAGCCAGAGGCGTCAAACGATGTGCCATTGGTGCGCTTTCAAGTTACCGGGAGAGGTCAAGCCGTTGCGACCTACAATAACACCTGGTTGGTCGGCATCGTACAGACCGATGCTGAAGCACATCGGGTAGGTTCAGTTGAGGGGGAGGCTTCATCGTCTCCATATGCGAAGCTGCCAATCAATGCAAAGTCGTTGTCCGCGTTTCGTTCTGGCAGCGATTACTATTTTGCGGCGGAGCATGGAAACAAACTCAGCTTTTTCCTTGTTGATTCCAGCGGGGCTGTTCAGAGCCTGGCGTCCATTGAGGTGCCCCGTCGGGAGAAAGTCATCCGAATGGACTGGTACGTTTCAGAGAACTCATATTACCTCATTTTGAATCAGTGGAATGGCCGTAGTGTTTCAAGTTCTTTGATCCAGTTGGCCGAGGGGAAGGCTGAAACCATCGGTTTCATTCCCTTAATCTTGGGATTGCAGGATTTGGACGCTGACGGTCGCCGGGAAACTATTCTCGGGCAGTCTTTCTACTCAGAGCAGGGGTTTGGTTCAGAGATCTATAAAATATCAATCTCACCGAACGGGCCTGATCTTGAGAAGGCCGTTCATGAAGAATTAAGCCAGTACACGCCAGTGTTCCGGGTAATCGGTGCCGTTGTTCAGAACGAACCGAGACCTTTGAATATGGTGACCGTCTCCCAAGGGAAGGTTTCATTTTTCCCTGCTGGCACCGAGGGCCCACATCTGGACTATGAGATTGGAAGCCGGGTGGCAGGCACGAGTATGACTTACGACGTGTCGCCTGAGTTGGTGTTTAGTCCGAGGCAAACACTATTTTTGCCGAACCTGCTCGTACGCTCCGGTGGGGACGCAGTTAATATCGGGATTCCACAGGAATCCAGTGCAGCCGAAGATATGATAGGTGTTTATGATACTCGAGTTGATTGGTTGACGCTGAGATCCGGGAAATCTCCCAAAACGCAGTCAACAAGTCTTCTAACGTCGGTTCCGGTGTCCCCCGTATCAGGCAATACAGAGTTATTCTTTATGTCGCCGGATGAAAACTCAGTTCAAAGTGACAGTTTTGACGTTGAGACGTTGGTGTATCGGGCTGCTATGCCTACTGGTCGCTGACTAAAGCTGGATAAGTTGCCCTTGTAGTCGTCAAATGCTTCTGGGAAGCTCGATTAGAACCCGAAGACCACCTTTGGGTGATAAAGAAAAATGCATGGCACCACCGTAGTCATTGATGATTTCCTCAACGATTGATAGGCCAAGGCCATAGCCAGGGGTTTTTTCGTCCAGTCTTTTCTGGCGCTTGGTAAGATCGGCGAGTTGGTGTGACGCTACTCCGGGGCCGTCATCTTCAACAAGAATGGTCAAAGTGTCATCGTGAAGTTTCAAGTGTAGATGAACTTCCTGAGAGCACCATTTGCTTGCGTTATCAAGCACATTACCCAAGATCTCATTAAAATCACGCTCATCAATTGGCCAGACAAGCTCTCTGGGTAATGTTTCTTGAAGATGGATCTGTTTGTAAGGATAGATTCGACTGACTACGTCCACCAGTGCCAGAGTTCTCTCAATGATCGGTGTCGCCTTTCCAATGTACTGACCGGACATTTCGGTTTTTCTCATTTGAGTGTCGATCAGCTCGTGCATTTCAGACAGTTGAGACTTAATTTGACTCGCGATTGTGGTGGGAATGGCTTCGTCATTGATCATGGAGTTTATGACGGCAAGGGGGGTTTTTAAGCTATGAGAAATATCTGCGGCTAGGTGGCGTGAACGGGTAAGTTTTTTGTCGTACGACTCTAATAGACGATTAAGATGTTTGACAAGTTCATTGAATTCTTCAGGTACGTTCTCATCCAGTCTATTACGCTCACCCTTTTTAAGCGACGTTAATTGGGAACTCATCATTTTTAAGGGTTTTAGTGCGATAGTTACCCCAATAAATATGATCATTGATATCGTAACGAGAATTGCAAAAGATATTATCCATATAAGAACGTGAATTTTGTCAAGCGTGTTTGGGGAGTAGGAGCTTTTTTCAATTATAGTAACGCTTAGTTTATCTTGTCTGTTATTAAATATTTTGTAATAGCCAAGGATTGAGCGATCATCATCCGATATGTGAAAAATTCCAGGCTTTTTGAACGATTCTACCACCTGTAATTTCGGTTTAATGTTCTCGCTTGTAAAACTCCGACCTTGACTGTCTTCGATGTGAACAGAATATTGAGACAATGAAAAATTTCTGAGAGAGGATTTTGTAATTTCTTCTTTATCATTTGTTAGCATCTTTGAGAGTCGGTTAGCTGCAGCCTCTAGCTGCTGCCTGTGAAGCTCGTCATGGATATAGTCGATTAAAAGGGTGTGTGAGAAGAATATTAGCCCGGTACACGCGAAACCCGTTAGTGTCAGGAAAGTAAGCAGTTTCCGTTTTATTGAAGGGCGTTGTTGTTTTCTGGACATGTTGTCTGCCAAGCAGGTGGTTAGAATTTGTTATCGACTAAATCTAGGCCTAAAAAAGCCGCACTACAAAAGTAGTGCGGCAAGACGGAATGGTGGAGACCATTCACGATGCAACTGGTTTTAAAATGTCGTGTGTCGACAAGTTTCTATTATTCAATCGAAAAAGCTATTGGTGCGACATTATTTCTAATGAATCAGCTGATCTTTTGAGAATTGGTCTGATTTAGATAGATTAATATCGCCCGACTTTATCATCTCGTGATAAATGTCGTCTTTATTCGATTGCATCAATTTTCGGCGAGCTTCCATGCCTACTTTAGATAAGGCTGCCTGAGTCATTACCCTATGCTGTCTCTTCATGTCCTGAACGCTGCTTTCGGATAGCATGTTTTGTGCCAGGTTGCCATCATTGGCCTCAGAGGCATGGAGACTTCCTGCCGCCAAGGTTAATGCTAGAGATGTGAGCAAGAGATGTTTTCTCATAGAGTCACCTTTAAGTTGAATGGTCTGCATCCCGATGGAAACAGATGAACTTTAACTCAGCTTGAAAAAATAAAATTAGATGATGAAAAGGGCTCAGTTAGAAGAGCGGTTGCGATGGGGCGTTAATACAAAGGTATTAAGGGGGCTTTTTTTCAATTTCGTTTCAAGTTCATCTGCTATCAATGGCGAGTCGTTGTTCTGGCGGAAAGTGCGAGATCAATGAACAACTTACCGGTAGTGGCCGACAACTGAAGCGCATTAGCTGTCTGTTTGTTAAGGGCCAAATACCGGTCAGATGACATACAACGAAAGCTCATGGAGACTGATTTACAATGCAAACTAATAAACTCAGGCTAGCGATGAGAGCAACACTAGCGCTTGCGGTTACGGGTCTGCTGGCCCCGTCTGTTCATGCGCAATCTGCAACTGAACTTCAGACACAGATTAATGATTTGCAGCGCCAATTGGATGACATGGCGGAAAGTAAGGGGTCGGAAGGTTGGATGGTGCCTGGCACTAACACCACTGTAACAATCGGTGGCTATGTCAAGCTGGACATGATCTATGATTTTGATCAGGACATGGGAGACAGTCTGTTCGTAGCAGGTCTTGACACTGCTAATAGCGAAAGCGACCCTTCATTCCGAGCCCATGCTCAACAATCACGGGTTCGCATTAAGACAACCACGCCAACCGACGTGGGCGATGTCAAAACGACCGTTGAAGGTGACTTCTTCGGTGGTGGCGGCAACGAAATTTTCTCGAACTCCAGAGGGCTGCGTCTTCGTCACGCTTATGGTGAGCTGAACGGTCTGCTCGCAGGTCAGACTTGGACCAACTTCATGCAGTTTACCGCCTATCCGTCCACCGTTGATTTTGACGGCCCTGTAGGTGTTTCGTTTATTCGTCAGGCACAGCTACGCTACACCATGCCTCTGGGTGGCGGTGCTAATTTTTCAGTTTCCGCTGAGAATCCGGAAACAACGGGTTTTGACGGCTCTCGCGATAATGCGCCGGATCTAACCGCCAAATACAAGTGGGCCGGTAGTGCTGGTGGCATTGAAGTTGCCGGTCTTGCACGTTCGTTTCAGACTGACTCTGCCGCTGCTACGGGCGACGATAACGCCTTTGGTTATGGCGTTTTGATTGCTGGTCGGCTAAACCTGACCGACACCACCACGGTCATGGCAGGGGCAATCTTTGGTGACGGCGTGGGTCGTTACATTTATAGTTCCTTCAGCAATAATGATAGCAGCGCTAGCCGCACTGGTATTGGCGAGGCATACGTTGACGCCAACGGAAACCTTGAAACCATTGAGGCATATGGCGCCAACGTTGCTATTAGTCAACAGTGGACGCCAAAGTTCTCCTCTGGTCTGTCTTATGGGCGCGTAGAGGGTGATCAGCCAGAAGATTTGTTCCCGAACTCCTTCGAAACTCTGCAAAGCGTTCACTTCAGCAACTTTTACAAAGTTGCTGACCCGGTAACGCTGGGATTGGAGCTTTCCTTCGCGGACAAAGAGCTGGCCAACGGCGAATCTGCTGACAACACTCGACTGCAACTGGCTGCACAGTTCGATTTTTAATCGTTCATAGTGTTGCTCCACACCATTGGACCCAACGACGGGCTTAGATAAGCCCGTCGTTTTTTATCTCCAGTTCCCTCCGATGCGCTGGATGAAGTTCTCCTCTTTTATCCCTTTCTTTCCCCGATTTTTGACTATATCTCGCCATAGTTCCGTCGCACTCCGTACGAGTTAAGGTCTGATGACGCCGAATTCAGACTGATTTAAAGGTCTATCTGTAGGGTCGTCCTGGCATTTACGGCGAAAACGCTGATTCATGTATCTCAGTCAAATAGCCAGGATGATATTGAATGAACAAACGACTGTTGTTGTGGGTGCTGATAGTACCCGGAGTCTTGAACGTCATGCCTTCTTCGGCTGCCACGGCCGGGGAGAGCGTGTCACTCAAGGAGTACCAGCAAGCCAAGGGCAGCCAGGCTGTCTCCTTGAACGAGGCAATGGTAATGGCATTTGAGAATAGCCCGGTGTTGGCTTTGAGGCGGGCTGCGGTGTCCATGCAGGAAGCTGGGCTCGATCATGCCAGCCGCTGGGCGCCCAGCAACCCCGAGCTTGAGCTGAGTGGCCGTGACAACCCAGATCAGGCGGATCAGTCACTGAATTACGAGGTTCGGGTTACTCAGGAAGTCTGGATGGGCAATCGGGGCGATCTCGGTCAGTCGCGTGCTCAGAGCACTCTCACTTCTCAACAGCAGGAACTTGAATACCTGAAGGTGGCGATCAAGGCCCGAGTGCGGTCAGCCTACTTCAAGATACTGCTTGCACAGAAAGAGCTGGAAACCGCAACCCGCACCGTTGAGCTGATGCAGCGAACCAAAGAGCTGGTTGAGGTGTCCGTTGAGCGGGGCAAACAGACCCGGGTTGAGCTCAATACCGCCGTCATTGGCTTGGCAAGAGCTAAGAACCAAAAGGCCGAAGCGGCGCAAAAGCTTAGGCAGTCAAAAATTGACCTGACGGAAGTTCTTGGAGTGTCCCCCTCCGATGCGGTAGGGGTCGCGGGAGAGTTCAATGTAGCTCGTGCCAATTTGCCACCAACTAATCGGCTTGTCGCGATGGCTCAGCGCCAGAGAGGGGATCTGAAGGCGGCAGCAGCCAGAATTGCTGCGAATGAGTCCGGCCTGGAACTGGCCAAGAGTCTAACGATTCCGAACCTGAAAGTGTTCGGATTCTACGAGCGGGAGGAAAGCTCCAACCTTTTTGGTGCAGGTGTGTCGATGCCTCTGACCGTGTTTCATGATTATTCCGGCGAAAAAAGGAAGGCCTCGGCTCAGTTGAAAATCTCCGAGCTTGAGGCCGAGGCGCTGCGTTTGGCGACTGAACGCCAGGTCGTATCTGCTGTAGCTCAGTACGAATCCGCCGTACGCAGATTGCGCCAGATGAACGAGTCGATTCTCGAGCGTTCGGAGGAAACGCTGCAACTTATGCAGAAAGCTCTTCAAGCGGGAAAAGTCGATGCTTCCGATGTCCTGTCCGCTCAGGACAATCTTTTGTCGGTGAGGAAGGAATACGTCCAAGTGCAACACGACTATATCGACGCCGTCCGGGCGTTGGAAGTGAGCACCGGCGGTGCCCTTTCAATGTCATCCGGTTCCTGATGACAAGAAAATTAATGGTTGAACGTTCTCTTATATCGAAGGTGTTTAGATGATTCGAAATCTGCAGATATTGTTTGTCGCGATCAGTTTTCTGGTCTATCAGCCACTGGCGTACGGCGCCGAAGAAGCCGAAGGAGGGCAGCACCAAAAGGGTGAGGCTGGGCACTCGGCTGAAGGCAGTGAGGCCCGCGAAGTTCATCTGACTCCAGAGCAGAGGGAGTTGCTCTCCGTGCAGACTGTAACGGTGCCCCGAGGTCGTGCTGATAATATCGTTACTGCGCCAGCTGAAGTTCATTATGTTCCGGATCGCGTCGCTGAGGTAGGGCCGCTATTGCAGGGAAAGCTTACGAGACTGGCTGTTGATCTGGGGGACCAGGTTGAAAAAGGCCAGTTGTTGGCCACGCTGAACAGCGTTGAGTTGGCTCGCATTCGTTCCCGCCTGAACTCGTTGAAAGCTCGGAAAGAAGCCGCGACTGCGGAGTATCAGCGAGAAAAGCAATTGCGGAGTGAAAGCTTCACCAGCGAAGAAGAGTTCCTGGACGCCAAGGCCGCTTATCTTGAGATTACAGCGGAGTACGATTCAATTCGTGAGCAACTGGAGGTTTTTGGCAGTGATTCGTCAGGCGCAGATAGCAGTCTTGCACAGTACGCGCTCCGTTCTCCTATCCAGGGGCGCATTGAGCGCATGGATGCCCGGTTGGGCCAAACCTTAAGCTCTTCAGATACGCCTTTTACCGTAGCTGATACCTCTGTGGTGTGGGTGATGTTGCAAGTTGCCGAAACTGACATTGGAAGGGTATCCGTCGGAGATGAAGTTCAGGTCTTCTCAAAGTCGGTTGCAGACCGCTTTCACACCGGGGAAGTGTCCTGGATCTCAAATGAGCTTGATGAGGAAACCCGCACCATTCCGGTTCGCGTTGTACTCGAATCCCCCAACGGCGACCTTCGTCCAAATACCTATGCCAAAGCGAGAGTCATGACTCAATCGGCGGCATCACTGCCCCTAGTTCCACACGATGCCGTGCAAACCATCGATGACGAGTCCGTTGTATTTGTTCCGGGTAATGAAGGGGGAGCCTACAAGGCGGTTCCAGTCACTCTCGGTAAGGAGGCTAACGACTGGATAGAGATTAAGTCCGGCATCAGCGCAAACACGGAAGTGGTTTCAGTGGGCGCTTTTGATCTGATGTCGGCCATTACCGCCAGTGGCCGCAGCGCCGCTCACGGACACTAATACTCGGGGGGAGCATGATCAACGCAATTGTGAATTATGCGCTGAACAATCGTCTGATGACGCTTGTCTTTGCTATCGCCGTGATCGTTGCCGGCGTATTTTCATTTCAAAAACTGCCGGTGGATGCGTTTCCGGACGCGACACCGACCATGGTTCAGGTATTTACTACCAGTCCTGGATTGTCGCCGGTTGATATCGAAACGCTGATTTCCTATCCCGTTGAGATCAGCATGTATGGTATTCCCAAGTTAGAAAAAGTGCAGAGCACGTCGATTTTCGGACTTTCGCGGGTGACCATCTATTTCGAAGATGGCACCGATATCTACTTCGCCAGGCGGCTGGTAAACGAACGGCTATCCGAGGCCAAGCGCCAGATTCCCGAAGGGATGGGGGAACCCGAACTCGGGCCCATCGCAAGCGGTCTTGGGCGCATCCTGATGTATTCCCTGGAAGCTGAGGATAAAGATCAATACAGCCTGCAGGAAATTCGCACGATTCAGGACTGGATTGTCAAACCCCAGCTCAGGACCGTGCCGGGCGTAACCGGTGTGCTTTCTATCGGCGGCGAGGTAAAGCAGTACCAGGTCAATATTGATGCGCAGAAGCTTCAGGCAAGGAACCTGACGGTGTCTGATGTTCGAGGTGCCCTCACCCAGAATAATCGTAACGTTGGCGCCTCATTCATTACTCGAGGAGGTGAAGAGTACATTGTCCGTGGTTACGGCTGGGTCAACTCCGGTACCGCAGGCATCAAAGATATCCGGAACATCATTGTGTCCAAGAGTGAGGGAGAATCTCCTATTTACGTCAAGGATGTGGCGGAGGTTGGCCTTGGACCGGCAATTCGCCGTGGCGCAGAGGTGTCCTCAGGTGAGGAGTCCGTGGGCGGCTACGTGATGAAATTGATTGGTACCAACACCAGTCAGGTTCTAGAGGATGTCAACGCAAAAATCGATGATCTGAACAAGTCACTTCCTGAAGGGCTGAAAATAGAAGCGTATTACTCTCAGGCAGACTTGGTGGGCAAGGCTATAGGCACTGTCGAGAAAGCGCTGCTTGAAGGCTCGGTTCTGGTGCTGGTTTTTCTCTATCTGTTCCTGGGTAATATTCGTTCCACACTGATCGTGGTGGCGACGTTGCCGTTGTCTGTACTCTTTGCGTTCATTGCTATGCGCATGTCGGGCCTGTCGGCCAACCTGATGAGTCTGGGGGGGCTGGCTATCGGCATCGGCATGATGGTGGACGGCGCTGTCGTGATGATAGAGAACATCTTCCGACACCTTGAGGAGCGATCCGATGAAAAGATCAGCGTTCTGAGGCTTGTAGGTGAGTCAGCCCGGGAAGTGGCCCGTCCGATCGTATTTGCGATTGGCATTATTATCATCGTTTTTCTTCCGTTGTTTACGCTACAGGGCGTTGAGGGCAAGCTGTTTTCGCCCATGGCATACACCATCAGCTTTGCGTTGATCGGTGCGCTGTTACTCGCGTTGACGTTGGTGCCTGTTCTGGCCTCCCTGACATTCAAGATGGGCGGGCGTCACAAAGAGCCGAAGCTGGTTCTGTTCCTGAACCGGCTATACAAGCCGGTAGTGAATACTGTCGTCAAAGCCCCTAAGATTGTGATGGGCGTTGCCGTCATTGCTTTTGCCGGCAGTCTTCTGCTGTTTCCCTATCTCGGGAGCGAATTCGTGCCCACGCTCAGGGAAGGCACGTTCCAGATTCGATCGACACTGCCTCCTGGAGCCAGTCTTGAATCCGCCATCAAATATGGCAAAAGGATTCAGTCCGTTGTAGACGAATTTCCAGAGGTCACCGGCACCTATGCCAGGATCGGTCGTGCCGAGGTCGGTGGTGATCCTGAACCTGTGAACGTTGTTGCGACGCTTGTCAATCTGAAGCCCCTGGATCAGTGGCGAGAGGACGTGAGCTACGAGGATCTCCAAAGCAGGATTGCGGATGCTTTGGATGAGCGGGTTCCCGGGCTTGCCAACAATCTGTCCCAACCGATTCAGCTCAGAACCGACGAACTCCTGTCAGGCGTTCAGGCGCAACTGGTTGCCAGCATTTTCGGCGACGACCTGGACGAGTTGGGCCGGATCGGCAGGGAAGTGGCGGCACTGGCGCAAGAGGTGCCGGGTGCAACGGACGTCCGCGCTCAGCAGAGTGCGGGTAAAAAACAGATCGTTATTCGCCCCGACCGTGAAGTGCTGGCGCAGTTCGGCATCAGCGTCGATAACCTGATGAGTACGGTTGAAACCGGTATAGGTGGTAAAGGCGCCGGGCTGGTCTTCGACGGTGTCCGTCGATTTGAGATTTTCGCCCGGCTGCAAGAGTCCTATCGCGGGTCCATCGATGAAATCAGAAAGCTTCCCCTCAGGGGCAACAGTGGCGAGCTTATCCCGCTTTCACGGGTGGCCGATGTTGAAATGTACGCAGGCCCCAAGAAAATTTCACGCTCCAATGCCAGTCGCCGTCAGTACGTGCAGATGAACGTGCGTGGTCGCGATATGGGTGGTGTTGTTCAGGATTTGCGCAAGCGGATCGAGGAGCAAGTGGATATGCCGCCGGGGTATTTCGTGGAGTTCGGCGGTCAGTTTGAGAACCAGGAAAGGGCCATGGCGCGGCTAGCGATCGTTGTGCCCATTACTCTGGCGCTTATTTTCCTGCTTCTCTTTTCGGCATTCAGTAGTCTTCGCTATGCGGCGCTGATCTTCATGAATGTGCCCTTTGCGGTTACTGGTGGCATTGTCGCGCTGTTTGTGACGGGGCTTTACCTCTCTGTGCCCGCTGCCGTGGGATTCATCGCGGTGTTCGGCGTAGCCGTGCTGAACGGCGTGGTGATGGTTAGCTACATCAATCAGTTGCGTGACGAAGGCTACGAAGTCATTGAAGCGGTCAAGCTGGGTGCTCAACGCCGTTTGCGGCCGGTTCTGATGACAGCCTCGGTGGCTATTCTGGGGCTTATTCCTCTGTTGCTTGCTGACGGTATTGGTTCCAATGTCCAGCGTCCACTGGCAACGGTTGTGGTTGGCGGTCTGATCACTTCAACGCTGCTGACGTTGGTAGTGTTGCCCAGCGTGTATCAGTGGTTTGCATCCGAACGTCGTGACGTTGAAGTCTGATAGGCAGGAGAAGGCTTATGTATGAAATAAAGGCTTATGTCAGAGAGGTTATGGCAGAGCATGTGGTTGATGCTCTGGCCAGAGTCAAGGGCGTGACAAGCATTGCTGTCGTGCCTCTCAGCGAATTTGGTCATCTGGTCGGCGATGAGTCGCCTCTGGAGAAAGTGAAGATGGTCAAGCTGGAAGTAGACGTAGCGACCGATGATGTCGCTGGTGAAGTTGTGGAACTCATTGTCAGAACGGGCAGAACCCAGGATGGGCACCCGGGCGACGGCAAGGTACTTGTATCCCGTCTGGTTCGGGCTGTTCGTATCGAGGACGGCGAAACCGGTGAGAGTGCACTGGAGCCTGCTTCAAGCTAGTGCTCCGGAAACTGGATGGCGGTTTTGCGGCTTTTGGTTGCGGGCCGCCATCACAGTTCTATCCCTAGTTCCCAGCGATAGATCATATCGTCTGAGTCCCTGGTGAGGCCAAATGCAACGCCCGCCTGGAGTTCCAGAATACTGGAGCCCATTCTGAACTCAGCCAGGATCGCAGGTCCCATCAAATGATTATTTTCGGCCCCGTAATACTCCAGACCTGGCTGAAACGTGTCAGACTTCGTGTAGGCGACCTGTAATGAGCCCGTGGGCTCAAGCTGCTCGTCGTCTTCGCCAAATGAGCGGCTAACCAAAAGGTTCGTCAGGATCCTGAAATGCGTGTATAGCTGTCTCTCGTAAAGTGACCCAAGGGTCACTCCACCGGCTTTTTGGCCATGTTCTTTTGACAGTTCAATGAACAAGCCCGCAGCGCTCTCAGTGTCTTGAAAAAAGTTTCCAATCAGTTCGATTTCGTATTCCTCAAGTGAATACGCTCGCCCCGGTCTCTTGATTGCGTTGAAGTTAAGTTCGGCGCTCAGGCGTTCAGATAGCCCGTAACCCACCTCCCACTGATCGGCACGAAGGTTGTCAATTTCGCTCCCCTCACTGTCCAGAAACGCCCCAACCACTCCGATTTCGAGATCCCCCGCAGTTACCCGGGGGGAGTAAATTTCATCGACTGCGAGCTCTGATTTGACCGTGAGGGGCCATAACAGAACCAGGAAAGCCAGTTTGAGTTTGAATACGTGGCGCGGTGCGCCTGCTTTATTCGTTGCTCCAGACATAGATCACCTTGATAAAGTGTTGGAAAGTAAGGGGCATCGAATGACAGTCTATTGATCTGAACGCTGCAGAAACATAAGCCTTTGGTGCTCATTTTGTCCGTCAAAAGGACGGTCCGGGAATGCTGCTGGAGCCGGAGAGCGGTTTCTTTTGTGGATGACGCTTCGAATTCAAGTTCATTTCAATCTTTTCACTTACTATCCCGGGCTCTTCCTGCCTCATCATGGACGCCTCGCGCCTATGAATTGTGGCTAACAACCCCTTCGGGAGAAAGTCGATGAAGGCAAGCAAGCACTCGCCCAGGGCGTTGCTGTGTTCAGTACTATTGTCTATTCCTCTGTTCGGTCAAGCGGAGACTGTGAATTGGACAAATTGGCTCACTGGCCAGATAAGCAAGCATCCGGATGTCATGGCGGCGACAGAGCAGGCGGCAGCCCGGAATTCGGATGCAGAGGCAAGCGAACAACCGCTGTATAACCCGGAGCTGTCTGTTGGAGCAGACAGAACGGGCAGTGAAAACAACTTTGAGGCAGGGCTGTCACAAACGATCGATTGGTCTGATCAACAGGGCGCATTACAGGAGAAGGCAAAGCTGATCAGGCTGTCTGCGCAAGCTGGCTTGAGCGAAGCAGTTCTGACACAAACGTCTGAATCATTGTTTGCGCTTGTCGAGTGGCGCGCCACTACGCTGTTTGAGGAAATTGCTGAATCCCAACAGCAGCGCCTGGATGCTTTGCTGGACCAGGTTGAACAGCGCCAGCAGGCAGGTGATCTGGGGCGTGCCGATGCAGAGCTTCTGTTTCTAAATCTATCCCGTCAGTTGAGCGAAGTCGCCCAGGCAAAGGCCGCAGTTGATCGGGCAGAAACTCAGGTTC
This sequence comes from Marinobacter salinexigens, assembly GCF_008370345.1. Taxonomy (GTDB): domain Bacteria; phylum Pseudomonadota; class Gammaproteobacteria; order Pseudomonadales; family Oleiphilaceae; genus Marinobacter; species Marinobacter salinexigens. The sequence continues at coordinate 132,231 of NZ_VTUU01000005.1, forward strand.
AAGAACGTCTGCCGGACTGGAGGCCTCAGGATGGGGGAATCCCCGAGTATATATGGCCAGCGCTGGAGTCCCAGATTGGTGAGGCTGATCTGCTGTCACACCCGTCAATTGCAGTCGCTCGAGCCGAGTGGCAGGTGCTGAAAAGTGAGGCAGAGGTTGCGAGACGCAAAGCCACAGCATCGCCGACAGTAGGGCTGAGCGGAGGGCGTGACGGCGGCGAGAACGTGGTTGGCCTGACATTCTCGATCCCTCTGAACGTCCGTAATAACTACAGCGCTGAAATCCGGGCCGCGAATCGACGGGCTCTGGAGGCCGAAGCGCGGTTTCAGGCGCTCTACCGGAAACAACAATATGACCTGGCAGGCGCTCGCGCTTCCTGGAAGCGATACGACAAGCAACTTCGTCGATGGAAAGAACTATCCCAGGGGCGTGTACAGCGAAGTGCCGATTTGCTTGAGAAGCAGTGGCAGGTCGGCGACCTCTCCACCTCTGAGTATCTCCAGGCGTTAGGCCAGCGCGCGGAGAGCCTGAAAACCGGTATTGAACTGGAAAAGCTGGCGCAGCTGGGCCTGATTGAACTCTTGAGCCAGTCTGGCGAACTGATCACCCCCTTCCAATAATATTCTGGAAACTGGATAGTCATCATGAAAAAAACTCTGATTTCAGTATTTGTATTGACGCTGTTTATAGCTCCCCCTTCATTGGTGCAGGCCGAGGAAGATGCGCATAACGAGGCGGGCCATGATCATGCCGCCGGTGGCGACGATCATCGAGAAGGTACCGGTGAAGAGGATGAGCATGAGGGCGGGCATGCTGAAGAACGTGAGCATGAAGAGGAAGAAGGTCATGGCCACGAAGAGGAGAGCGATGGTGGTCATGAAGAATCAACTACCGCAAGCATCAATGCCAAACAGAAAGAGCTCGCCGGCATTGAGGTAGCAACCCTCGAGAGCAAGCGCGTTGACTATGAAATCTACGCTCCCGGTGAGCTGCTGACCAACGGCTATACCAGCTATCACGTGTCCCCCCGGGTTGCCTCGGTGGTGTTGAGACGTCACGTGGAATTGGGTGAGCACGTAACCAAAGGTCAGCAACTGGTAACCCTGTTCAGTGAGACGGTGGCACAGGCGCAGGCTGATTACAGGAAGGCTTTTCCTGAATGGGAGCGAATCAGCGGGCTGGGTCGTTCCGTGGTTGGTGATCAGCGGTTCAATACGGCGAAAGCGAATATTGAAGCGGCGAGGGCGACTCTGCTTGCTTATGGGCTAAACGATGATGACATTGGTGCGTTGAAGGCCAGCGGCGTAGGTAGTCTCGGTGAATACACGCTCAGAGCTCGCGTGGATGGCGCAGTGCTGACCGATGAGTTTGAGCAAGGACAAAGAGTTGAGGCAGGCCAACCGCTGGTGACTCTGGCTAATGAAAGCGAACTTTGGGTAGAGGCTCACCTGCCAGCAAACTCCGACATTGTCCTTAAGCAAGGGGCCGAAGCGGAAGTAAGAGTTGCAGGCCGAGTAGCTGTGGCAACGGTATCCCAGGAAGCTCATACCATTGACGCTGTGACCCGCACGCGAATTGTTCGGTTGGAGCTGGACAATCCGGAAGATCGTTTTCATCCCGGAATGTTTGCAGATGTGTATTTCCTTTTTAAAACCACGGAGCCGGTGCTTGCGGTGCCGGAGAGTGCGTTGATGCGAGGCGCCGATGGCGACTGGACGGTCTATGTGGAAGAGGCTGAAGGGGAGTACGAGCCTGTGGAAGTGGAACTGGGTCGCGCAATTGGCGGACTCCGTGAAATTTCGGGCCTGACTGCAGGCCAACGGATCGTTTCGCGGGGCGCATTTTTTGTGGCCTCTGAAATTGCCAAAGGCGGCTTTGACCCACACAACCACTGATTCCGGGAGCCATTATGTTCAACCGAGTTGTCGACTGGGCGGTTCAGAACCGCCTGTTGGTTCTTATTGCGCTTGCAGTGCTTATCGCCACGGCCGCGTTTCAGATCCCAAAACTGAATCTTGATGCTTTCCCTGACGTTACAAACGTCCAGGTCGCTGTTAATACAGAGGCGCCCGGACTTGCGGCCGAGGAAGTCGAGCAACTGATCACCTATCCCATTGAAGCGGTGATGTATGCGTTGCCGGATGTTGAGGAGGTTCGGTCCATCTCCAAAACCGGGTTGTCTGGTGTCACCGTGGTCTTTAAAGAGGGCACGGATATCTATTTCGCGCGCCAACTGGTGTTCGAGCGGTTGCAGGCCGCGCGGGAGCTGATTCCGGACGGGGTCGGGGTGCCTGAAATGGGCCCGAATACGTCCGGTCTCGGCCAGGTCTACCAGTACTTGCTGATAGCGGACCCGGATTCGGGGTACGACGCAATGGAATTACGCAGCTTGCACGACTGGCTGGTCAAGCTGTTGCTGATACCTGCTGAAGGGGTAACAGAGATTCTGTCGTTTGGCGGAGAGGTCCGCCAGTACCAGGTCAATCTGAACCCGGCGCGAATGCTGTCCTATGACTTATCACAGAACGACGTCATGGACGCCCTGGAGAACACCAACTCCAATGTTGGGGGCTGGTATATGGGCCGTGGACAGGAGCAGTTGGTTATTCGCGGTATGGGCTGGCTGGGTAATGGCGAGCAGGGGCTGGAGCAGATCCGTCAAGTGCCCGTTAAAACCAGTGATGGCATTACAGTGACGGTGAGCGATGTCGCCCAGGTAGCGCTGGGCACTGAAATTCGCCAGGGTGCGGTGACCATGACCCGGAAGGATGAAGACGGTCAGGTTGAACAACTGGGTGAAGTGGTTTCTGGCATTGTACTCAAACGAATGGGGGCCAATACAAAAGCCACCATCGACGGCATCGAGGCCCGCATTGATCGCATAAATCAGGCGCTTCCGAGTGGGGTTCGTTTTGAGCCCTATTACAACCAGGCGGATCTGGTGACCAAGGCCGTAGAGACGGTGACCAATGCACTTCTGTTGGCTTTTGTGTTTATTGCGATCGTGCTTGCCCTGTTTCTGATGAATCTTCGGGCAACAACGCTCGTGCTGCTTTCTATACCGATTTCTATCGGTATTGCGCTGATGATCATGGCCTGGTTCGGTCTCTCGGCCAACTTGATGTCTCTGGGCGGCATTGCTGTGGCAATTGGCATGCTGGTGGACGGCTCTGTTGTTATGGTCGAGAACATGTTCAAACATCTGACGCATCCGGATGCTGAGCATGACGCCCGTCGGGATGAATTGGTGAAAAACGACCCTGACCCATTGGACGCGTCACACGATGACCATGGCATTGCGCTTCGACTGCAGGAGGCAGGCCGGGAAGTGGCGCGACCAATTTTTTTCGCGACGGCGATTATCCTGGTCGTTTTCATGCCTTTATTCAGCTTTGAAGGTGTGGAAGCCAAGCTTTTTCAGCCAATGGCGATCAGCATAATGTTGGCCATCGTGTCCGCTGTGATCGTTGCTCTGGTGGTTGTGCCGGCCTTGGCATCGTTTATGTTTCGCAAGGGTATTCGGGAGCGGGAAAGCTTCGTTTTAAAACCTCTTGAGAAGTTCTACCGCAAGGGCCTTGACTGGTCGCTGAAACACACCAGATCTGTTGTCGGTGCTGCTGCTGTTCTTGTTGTGCTGGCGGCTCTGGTCGTGCCTCGACTCGGCACTGAGTTTGTCCCTGAGCTGGAAGAGGGAACGATCAACCTCCGGGTTACGCTGGCCCCTTCATCAAGCCTTGATACGGCGCTTGAAGTTGCGCCAAAATTGGAAGCCATGTTGATGGAGTTTCCAGAAGTGACTTACGCTCTCTCCCGGGCTGGCCGAGCAGAAATAGGTGGCGACCCGGAGCCCGTTAACAATATAGAGATCTATATTGGCTTAAAACCAACTTCGGAGTGGACCAGCGCCAGTAATCGCTATGAATTGCAGGCCCTGTTTGAGGAGAAGCTCGAACAGCACCCGGGGCTACTGTTTAACTTTTCTCAGCCTATCGCGACTCGGGTTGATGAATTGTTGTCAGGTGTTCGTGCGCAGTTGGCCATCAAGCTCTTTGGCCCGGATCTCGACGTACTGGCGGAGAAAGGCCAGCAGATTGAAGCGGCGGTCCGAACAGTTCAGGGAACACGAGACGTGGCCATGGAGCAGATTGCTGGTGAAGCGCAGTTGGTGGTTCAGCCTGACCGTCAGGCACTCTCCCGGTACGGACTTGCCGTGTCTGATGTGATGAGTGTCGTCCGGGATGGACTGGGTGGTGCCGCCGCGGGCCAGATCATCAACGGAAATGAGCGGTACGATATCTATGTGCGTCTGGCCAAACGTTTCCGGGAAGACCGGGATGCCATTGCCGATTTCAGGTTACAGGCGCCGTCCGGAGCCTGGGTGAGACTCGGTGATGTGGCCGATGTATCTATTGAGTCCGGCCCGCCTCAGGTGCGCCGCGATGACGTTCAGCGCCGTGTGGTCATTCAGTCTAATGTGCAGGGTCGTGACATGGGCAGTGTGGTTGCCGATATTCAGGATACCATCGCGACAGAAGTGAACCTTCCCCCCGGCTATTCGGTGGATATTGGTGGTCAGTTTGAAAACCAGCAACGAGCTCAGAAGCGATTGACCATTGTGGTACCTGTATCTCTGGGCCTGATCGCGCTGTTGCTGTACTTTGCTTTCAGTTCGGTTGGTCAAGCGCTGTTGATTCTGGTCAACGTGCCGCTTGCCGTTATTGGTGGCGTCTTTTCACTCTGGATCTCCGGCCAGTATCTTTCGGTGCCCAGTTCCGTTGGATTTATCACACTGTTTGGTGTGGCGGTGCTTAACGGGGTCGTAATGGTCGAAAGCATCAATCAGCGAATACAGGATGGGTTGAACGTGGATACTGCGGTGTTTGAAGGTGCCGTCTCCCGTTTGCGTCCTGTCTTGATGACAGCAATAACCTCGGCACTCGGTTTGATACCGATGCTATTGTCGACGGGCGTGGGTGCGGAAATCCAGAAGCCATTGGCCAGCGTGATTGTAGGTGGCCTCGTGACTGCGACTTTCCTAACGCTTTTTGTTTTGCCGGCTCTATTCACGCGCTTCTCAAGGTCTAAACTCGATGATATGCAACGGTAGAAGAGAGGTGGAAATACACAGTTTTGATCGCGAGCAGGGGAGGGTAATCCCTCCGTCATAGCGGGGCGGAGGAATTATGGTTGTGCTCTACTCTGGGAAAGGAAGCACAACTGTAATTCTGGCGCCCCCTGTTTCTGAGGGGCCAATGTTCATCCGTCCGAAATTGTCTTCTAGTATTTCGGACACGATGGACAGTCCCAATCCAAATCCAGAAACGGTTTCGTCAAGCCGGGAACCTCTATCCATCACTTTTGAGGCCGCTTCTGGAGTAATCCCAGGGCCGTCGTCTGCAACTTCTATCGTTAGCCCGGAATCGGTCTGGCTTATTGAAACGTCAATCTCAGCCTGACTCCATTTCCCGCCGTTTTCGAGCAGGTTACCGAATAACTCTGATAGGTCCTGACGCTCCATGGGCCAACTGAAGTTATTCGGCAAGGATGTATTAATACGGAAACTCTTATCGGGAAAGATTTTTTCCATGACAGAAATGACGTTGTTCGCTATTTCAATCGGAAAACATGTTTGCCCCATCTGCCTGCCGGAGATATCTGCCTTGCTCATGCGGTAGTTCAAGGACCGGCTTAGATCCTTTAGGTTGGAGGTCATGAACTCTATGTCGTCGCGGGACGGAGGTAATGAACCAGTGTCTGACAAGATTGCGAGATTGGCAGAGATCGAGGTCTTGACCATGTGAGAAAGATCGGAATTGAGGCGGCGGTGGCGGTCAAGGCGACGACTTGCTAGTTCAAGTAGGTTATTGAACTGTTTGATCAGCGGACTGAACTCCTCTGGTGCGTCAGGATTCAAACGAGGTTGTTTGCCAGATTGCAGTCTCCTCATGTCTTCCTTGATGTGTTCGATCGGTTTCAAAGCGAGGTAAGTAGTGGTGCCTACCAGAGCCAAGAGAACAACAAGTAATAATGCGGAGGCAGCCAGCAAGGTCAGGTGAGCCCCACTGGATCGCTCGGCGAGTCCACTTTCCATTTCCAGGATGGTGACTGACGAAAGCGGGCTGTCAATTCCGAAACCTCGTTTCAATCCAAGAAGGCCATCTGCACCTTGGGATATTTCTACAAAGCCCGCCGGCTTTCTTGAAACCATTCGCAACGTTGTTTGATCTATGTTGCTACTGGCAATGATGCTTCCGTCTTTCACTTCGACGACGAGGGCGTGCTCCAGTAGCAATTGGAATCGATCAATCATGCTGCCAATCTCGTCGGGCGTCGGAACTTCGTTTTCAATGATGGTTTGAAAACTCTCCACCTCCTTGTCAAGGCGATGTTTTCTGGACTCGTTCGAAAGCTGCTCTATTACATAAGTGTGCGAGAAAAAAATTAGTAAAAAATACAAGAGGCTGAAAGCGATGCCATATTGGAGGAGAGTTTTTCGGATGCTTTTCTGCGCTGTCATGAAGGTGCTTTTGTCGATTGAGCGGAAGGCTTCAGTTGAAGGCACATAGAGGTGCTCTGATCGGAAAGCATAGTTGGAATCGAAGCGTGCCGCAACGGGTGCGAGCCGGAGCGAGGGACGCTCTGGTCTTCAGATCGGTCTGGCTTGGTCTTATCGTTCTTAGGCATTTGAATAACTTGATTTAGTGTCATCAAATCAAAGCCGACCTAAATGGCTTTTGAGCTTGTGGTAGCCGCTGAAAAAAAACGTTTCATCAGCATATATTTTCAAGTGTGTTTAAAGTTTCGATGTTCTACTAAACACCCAAGGCCATTGAATGTTGCTGGTCTAATTGAAAAAAATGTCGGAGCCGTTTTATGAAGAAAGTATCCATGATTATAGTAGCTTCTTTCGTGGCAAGTGGTGCTTCTATAGCCCACGCAGGAGGGCAAGCGGACAGATACAACGAGGCAAGAAGCTATCCTAATAAGAGCATAGATGAACGTTCCTCCCAGTATCGTGTGGAAGAGAGCGAGACCATCAAAAAACTGAAGGAAGAACATAGATTGATTAAAGAGTTGATTGGGGATCTCTTGGAAAAGCAATAACATTTATCGTTGTTTACTTGGAGCCAGACGGGCAATTACGTGGCTCCAAGATTAATTTAATGGTAGATTTTGTTAATTTTCCCAAAATTGCGAAAGTCGCGCTTTAGTATTGATGAATCTCGTAAGGAAGACAGAGCGCAAAATGTTGGAAAGCTGCATTCTTAACTAAGATATTTTGCAGTATTCATGGCTAATTCAGACCTCCCTCGATTTTTCATAAAACCATATCTAATCTAGAATTACCAAGTTAAAAATAGTTCTATTTTAGTCATCGTTTTTTCAATTCTTGTTCCTATTTGGTGCGCATTATTGATGAGCGCACTATCGACGAGCAATGCAACACTTGAAGCAGAGTGCTTATTGCATTGAATTGTTAAATATTTAATCATTTTTATGAACTGCGGCCCTGATTTGACAATAATTGCTCATAGAATAAGTTTTTTAAAAGGTGGCACAAAACGTGTATGCATTATAGGTGCGTTATTCAATGCGCAAATAACTAAGCTGCCCAAATAGAAGGTAAAAACGATGAAAAGACGTATCTCGACTAAAGATTGTTTGCTAAGTGTTGGTTTGCTCGTAACTCTCCAAGCGGTCCCGTTAATTGCCAGCGCAGGTGTTAGTGCTAATTTGGGCATAACAAGCAACTACTTATTTCGCGGTGTGACACAAACAGATGGCTCAACGGCGACGCAAGGCGGGCTTGACTACGAACATGCGTCGGGGCTTTATGTTGGCGGCTGGGGCTCCAATGTGGATTTCGGCGATGGGACGAGCTACGAGCTTGATCTTTATGCTGGCTTCTCCGGTGTAATTGAGGATATCGGTTACGATGTTGGCTACATTTATTACTCTTACCCTGATGCTCCTGAATCTATTGATTTTGGCGAAATATACGGAGAGTTGAGTTACAGCATTGTATCTATAGGTGTTGCTTACACAGCAAACAGCGACGTAAGCGGCGAAGGGCTGTTCGTTCCAGGCGATATCTATTATTACGCATCAGTTGATGTGCCACTGGAAGACGATTTCAGCACAGGTGTTTTGATTGGCTATTATGATTTCACTGATGATGGCAAGGCGTCTATTGGCGAGGCGAGCTACGGACATGCAGCTGTTAACGTCACCAAAGATGCGGGAAGCTTTGGAGCTTTTAGTGTTAATCTGGAGTACGCTGATATCGATTCAAGTAACGCACTTGGTTCGGTCAGTTCGGACGACCCGAAGTTTTGGCTGGGCTGGACTAAGTCTTTTTAATCTATTTGGTATTTTTCACCGAAATGGTTAATCGTTGAGAAAGCTGGCCCGGTTTGTGGGCCAGCGCATTTATCTGGCGAGCCCTGGTCCTTGAGGAAAATGGTTAAATCACAGTAAAATCATTTAAGCTTCAACCCTTTTTTGAAGAGAATCTCTTGCAAAGTAATATCCTTGTCCTCTCAATGTTTTTATTCGTTTTTTTCCGAGTATCTTTCTGAGCCTGGCTATGTAGACTTGAACGACATTTCTGGTTGGGCACCTTTCGATATTATAGAGTGCTTCAACAAGTTCGTCCTGTGAGAAAACTCTGTCAGGAGAGCGAAGAAAGCATTGTAAAAGGCGGTACTCCGTTGCGGTTAGTCTGAACTCTTTATGATCGGGAGTTGTTAGGGTTCTATAGGTTGCATTAAGTAGAAAACCATCCACGATGATCTTATCAGTTGCTCGCCCGTCTTTTCTTCGTATTATGGCGCTAAGTCGAGCTTTTAGTTCATCGAATTCGAAGGGTTTTGGAAGATAATCGTCTGCCCCGGCATTCAAGCCCTCAACTCTCTCTGTCCAGTTGGAGCGGGCAGTTAAAATAAGAATAGCTTCATCTCTGCCACTGCTTCTCCATTTTTGCATCAAAGAAAGCCCGTTCTCGTCGGGCAGTCCTATATCCAGAATGATCGCCTGATAACTGCTTGTCTCTACGAAGAAATTTGCCTCTTTTCCGTTTTGGGCAACATCTACAGTAAAGTTTTCCTTCGCAAGCCAAACGGAGATTTTTTCTGCGAGTACCGCGTTGTCTTCGACAATTAGAACCTTCATCTATAAGCGCCGTCTCTGGATGTTGGAAAATTGTGGCTGTCGCCCTTCTCGAGAGCAAATCAAAATTAGCTAAGAGACCGGACTTCAAGCGACCCGCTATAACAACAGACGAAGCTGAATCTAGCTTGAAAAAGGCATTACGGTGAGGAAAGTTTTCTATACAAACACTATCCACATGTGATCGCTTAACCACATACCAGGTGGCCGGGTCAACGATTGATCACCGGGACCGCCCTGGGAAGGTCAACTATCACGGACAACCCACTTTTCGGAGCAGGTGAGAAGTTGAGGGTTCCACTGTAGCGTTCGACAATTTCTCGAACAATCGCCAGCCCAAGGCCATGGCCTGGGGTCTGCTCGTCCAGCCGCAACCCCCGTCGACCCAGATTGCCGATTTCAGCGTCCGCGACGCCGAGCCCATCGTCTGTTACGCCGATCTGCAGATTTCCGGAGTGTTGAACGAGTGACAGCTCCACGCATCGTTCCGACCATTTGCCTGCATTGTCCAGAAGTTTGCCCATGATTTCATTCAGGTCGTGCTCCTCGATCGGCCAGCGGGCGTCCTCCGGCAGGGAGCTCGACAGTTCAAAGGACTTTTCCGGGTATAGTCGCCCCAGCATCCAGACTAGATCCCGTGCCTGTTTCAGAGGGTAAGCGCTTTTCCCAACCTGTGGCCCTGCAAAGCGACTTCGGCGCATCTCGGCTTCAAGCTGTTTGTCGATGTCATTGAGTCTCGCGGTCATCTGAAGGCGGAGATCGTTGGAGAGCGGACGACTGGTGTCCTCAAGAATCTGCCGGACGGCCGCAATGGGGGTTTTGACGCTGTGAGACAGATTCGCCAGCGCATCCCTTGATCGTTCCAGGCGTTGATCCAGCGAGTCGAGCAATTGGTTGAGCTGCTGGACCAGCGGTCGAAATTCCTCAGGTGCTTGGACATGAATCCGCGAGACCTTGCCATCCTGAAGTCGCTTCAGCGTGGCCTTCAGTTCGACGACAGGGCGCATGGGCAGATTGATACCGAACCAGATCACAACGACCAACAGCAGAATCAGCAGAATAGAGACGATGGCCGTCCACCCGTGCAACTCTGCCTGGCTGCGTTTCAGTGCGCCAAGATCCTCGGACACGATCACTACAATCGGCGTATCGCCGATCCGGAACGACTTTCGGTACGCAAGAATGCTCTTTGGGCCTTCGACGGTGTCCGCATCCCGAACACGAACGGTCCCATCCTTTGCTGATTCTATTAACGACGTTAACACCGGTGCCCAGGAATCCGGGGAAATGATCGTTCTGGACGGAGAATGTATGGCGAAGGCGTGGTGAAAGACTTCCTGAAAATAGTCACCAGTCTGGAGACTGTCCAATTGACCGCCAGAATCACGAATCTGATGCTCCAGAAAGGCGACCTCATCCTTGAGACGTGTCTCGACGAATTCCCGGGACATCCGGTCCAGTAAGAGGCCGTGAACCAGCCATGCAAGCCCCATTAGCGCAATGCCCGCTGGCAGTAGCAATAAAAGCAAGGTGCACAGATACTTGGGCCGACCCGGTCATCAAGTATGGCATTGCGCCTGAAACTCTAGAGGGACCTAATACAGTTGGGCATCGCTTTGAGGTAAGCCAGCAGCTGCCCTGGCCGGATCATCTGTCGGCGTCTCGCAAGGCAGCGGAGGCCGGAATGCTTGCCGCCCAGCAGGAGACTCAGTGGCTAATAAGGCAGCTGACAGCTCGCGTTAAGGAGGCGTATGCATATTGGTGGTATACCAATGAAGCGATCAATCTCCATCATGAGACACGCGCTTTGGTAGAGCAACTGGCCACCGTAACGGAACAGAGGCTTGACTATGGCATCGGCTCGCAAAGTGAAATGCTCAGGGTCAAAACGGAGTTGGACACTCTAGATGCCAGACTAGTAGAGCTGCAAGCGGAAAAGGCCGGGCTAGCCAGCGACCTGATTCCTCTGCTTGGGCGTCGTCCGACGGGGGCCAGTTTGCAACTGACGGAGGCATCTGAAACGCTTCTGTTCGCCGATGGACAGTTGGAACCAGATCATCCGCTGATTCGGGCAGCCGAGGCAAGGGAAGCCGAGGCGCGCGCGCGGCTGGATGTTGCCGAAGTCGATCGTAGACCTACGTTCACAGCTAATGCCGGCTATAACAGCCTGTGGGCTGACGAGAGAAAACGTTGGGTCGTCGGCATTGGCGTTCGGATTCCATTTAGTGGGCAGCGCCAGCACAGCGCCGTTCGAAAGGCGACTGCCGAAGCCTCACAAAAACGATGGCTGGCCACTCAGGCTCAGCGGGAATGGCGGGCTTCGATCGCTAAACTGAGGGCAAGCGTTGAGGCCGGCCATGGTCGCCTGAACATCCTCAACGAGCGACACTTGCCAAACCAGCGCGCGCACTGGGAAGCCAGTCTGAACGAGCTGGCCAGTGGCACTGGCAGACTGGAGGACGCAATAAATAGCGCAAGACAGCTTACTGGGGTCAAACTCCGTCGAGCTGGGGTGATCCGTGATCTATATAGTGCCTCGGCCGGATACGAAGCCCTGATACCGGTGCGTACTATCAATGCGTTAAATTAAAGAGGTAATTCAATGGTCAAGTCTTCGGGCATTTTGGATAGCACCAGAAAGTTCCATTCCAAATGCCCGAAGACTCGAAAAAACCACTTGGACCAAAACTCATGAACCTTCCTGAATGTTCGCTTTGCGACCTCAGCCTGCATTTCGCAGAAATTCAAGAATTGTGAGCGTCGAGACAATATTTTGCCTTGTACCTCGCACAAGGCTGGTGTAATTTCCAAATAGTGCCTCACCGGGTCATTCGGCACACCGCCTCGTCGGGACCCATCTCTCCAGATCGCGCACCTCCGCGCACCTTTACCCAAAGACAGATTAATCAGACCTCTTTGATAGTCCCACCCCTCTCCTGAGGGTGTTTTGCCGTGCCTGTGAGTTTCTCAGGGCAGGGCAGACCGCCTTTTGGTTTCTCCGGATCTTGTTGCTGCTTGTTCCCTGAACAGCGGCACCTGATAAGCATCCTCAATCTAGCCACGAAACGGATGCGATCGCCACGGCGATTTGGCTTAACACTAAACCGGAGAAAATTATGTTTACTGCAAAAGAAAAACTCTTCATTCGAAATTCTGAACTTCATGCACGATGGAGAGCAGCAATGGTAAGCGTCAACGCAAGTTCAATGGCGCCCACATCTGTCGCTCTTTGGGAATTGCTCAATAACGGCGATCTCATCCAACTGGCTATCTATCTCGTTCTCACGATCATCATTGTGAGCCTAAACGTCATCTGCGCTGGAAAAATTGCTCATTACAAGCACTCTGTAGAGCGAATCCGAATGCGACTGGATCACCCTCCGAACAAGTCTGAAAGACTTGATTAGCGAGTAAAAATCCACCAACATTCTTAAAGAGACGCAACCTATGGAGCCTTCCATGCTTATTTTTATGACTTGCTTTGTAGCCGTCGTAGTAAGCAGCGTTTTGATAGCGGCCCACATCGACTCGAAGAACGAGCAGCTATTGATTGCTGAAGTCGAACGCGAAGAGAAAAACCTCTAGGCCTACGGCCTTAACTCTGTTCGTTTTTACGAACACATCCCCGACAGACCGCATGATCCTCAGTTGATTCTCAACTGCTAGGTTTCGTGCGTCTGCCTTTCCTTCCCTACCCCTCACGAGCATTGCGGCCTGGACCCGTATCGGATCCAGACTTGAATGCTTTCCCTGTGATTCCTCGAATCTTGTTGCTGCAGTTCAACTGAACTCGGCACTTGATCAGCGTCCTCACCTAGCCATGAAACGGACGCGGTTGCTACGGCAATTGGCTTAACACTCCAAAGGAATCACTCCCATGAATCGAAGTGAACACGATGCCAACAAGCATCTCTCTCAATTCGTCAACCACGTTGATGAGGTCATCCAACAGGCAATCGAAAAAGCGGACAAAGGACGTTTTGTCGTTGCCACTTCTGAGGCCGGAAATGTGCTGCTACTGCCGCACTTTAACGCCTCTCTGAGACAGAATCTGACTTGGGTCTATGACACCGAGTACGGGTATGTCTTCTCACCTGAGAAAAGGAGTGCTTGATGGAACTCGTTTTGGGTCTGTCTGCAATCCTGGTCCTGATGTTCGGTAGCAGGATTATTGTTTTCCTGGTCGATCTCGGTTTCGAAACTGGAGACCGTCTTCTCGCAGCGTGTGAACGTCGTTTGACGCTGTACACCAAAGCCTTGCTTCGAGGAATGGTCTTCGTGATTCGTTGGGTTCTCCATCGATTCTACAAGCCTGAACCCGAGCAAATGACCATCCGGTCAATCATCGATTCTCCTGCTGAACTTCAGCACATGAGAAATCAGCACCTCCTTCAATCCGGCAAGCGAGCGCCTGTCGAGATTGAATACTCTCAACCTAAGCTCACGAGGAAATAATCATGCTCAACAAAGCACAGCTCATTGGCCGTCTCGGTCAAAAAGAGGTTCGATCCATCCCAAACGGCAACCAGGTGGTTTCTTATTCAATCGCTACAACCAGTCTCTCAAGGACAAGGAAACTGGTGAATGGAAAGAGAACACCGAATGGCACCGTTGCGTCAGTTTCAACAAGACTGCTGAGCACATCGGCATGAACGTTGAACCTGGAGATCTCTTGTTCCTTGAGGGCGAGTTGAGAACCAGGAAATGGCAAACCCAGAGCGGTGAAGATCGTTACACCACAGAAATCGTGGTCAATGATTTCCCACGCAAGCTGCCGAAGTATTTTTCCAAAAATGGTTCGCAGCAGGCCGCTCCCGCGCCACAGCCCCAACAGCAGGCTCATGCTTCACCGAGTCAGCCCGGGCATCTGGAACAGCCGCCAGTTGAAGCCTATGGCTTTGACGACGACTACCCGTTCTAGCGACTGGCTTTTTCACCGTAAACCCGAATGGGGCTTCGACCCCAGACGGGAGAGCCCCATCTTCGCGATGGAGACAACATCATGGGGTTCTCAAGGAAAGAGGTTTATTACTGGCTGGAAACGGCAAGTGATGAACAACTTCAGGCGCACCTTCGCAATTCTCAGGAAATGCTGGTGCTTCTCACCGATCGGGAACAGATCAAATCTTTGAAGTGGCTTCGCAGTCGCATCATTGAGGAAATCAACGCCCGTAAAGAAGCTAAACAGTCTTAAACGACCGTTTCCGCTTCATCTTTTCGATCAGAGCTTTCTGCTCTTCATCTGACCCAAACGCGATGGATCTAATGGCCTGCCACTCAACAGTGTCCGGCTTACCTTCCAGCATACGGTCAGTTTCTTCTCTGAGGTAATCCATAAAGTAAGGACCTGCGGTCTTCCTTGCCTGGATATATGCCTCATACGTCTTGATAGATGTGGGATCAATGCCGGCTCTGGCCAGCAGCGGTCCTTCTTCCTCAAGTCCTACCGATGTGAACCTGAAATTGCCCTCGTCATCGACGATGTAATGGTTGGTCTGCATTTCTCTCACCTCTCCGGGAATTATCGCCCGGAATTCTTGACGCGCAAGGACCTTTTTATGAATCAGGCACCTCAGGCAGTACAACCCGCTCAATGGCATCAGATCATTGAATCCTCAAAAGATAAGTTCAACAGCTCCAGTTTGGATTTCAAGCAGGAGCAGATCTTTGCCACCCAGCAGTTGATGAACAACTCCTATCTGCTGGATGTGGCTAAGAAGAACCTCTCATCACTTCGGCTTGCGATGTATAACGTCGCCGCGGTCGGATTGACGCTCAATCCCAACCAGGGCTTGGCGTTTTTGGTCCCCCGTCGTCTACGCCGCAATGAAGACGCCAAGGTCATGCTCGATATTTCCTATCGGGGATTGATTGCAATTGGCGTGGAAACCGGTGCGATTCGCTGGGCCAAGGCTGAACTGGTGTACGAGAAAGACCAGTTTTCCTACAAAGGCCCCGCCGAGAAGCCAGATCACGTCTGTGATCCCTTCTCGACGGATCGTGGCTCCATTCGGGGTGGTTACTGCATCGCAGAGCTACCTTCCGGGGGCGTTCTGGTCGAAGCCATGTCGAAAGCTGACATGGACAAGGTTCGGGACGTTTCTGAAGCCTTCAAAAAAGGTTTTGGACCCTGGGTCGATTGGGCTGAACAAATGATGTTGAAAAGCATCGTGAAGCGAGCCAGCAAGTGGTGGCCAATCTCGAACCCTCGCATGGCACAGGCACTCAGGATCCTTAACGAGGAGAACGGAGAAGGCCTGGCGATTCTGGCAAACCAGCACAAGCCGGTTACGCCTTCGGCGCTTCCTGCACCACCGCCAAGAGAAGAACTCTCGGCCCAACTGCTCAACACCGTGAAAAATCTGGTGGACCGGGCAAAGAACCAAAACGCTTTTGAAGCGTGCA
Organism: Marinobacter salinexigens; assembly: GCF_008370345.1. Taxonomy (GTDB): domain Bacteria; phylum Pseudomonadota; class Gammaproteobacteria; order Pseudomonadales; family Oleiphilaceae; genus Marinobacter; species Marinobacter salinexigens. The sequence continues at coordinate 147,804 of NZ_VTUU01000005.1, forward strand.
AAGAGGTCATGATGGAGAGGATCAAAGATCCCTCTGAGCTGGCCTACGCTCTGGACGAATTGGATAAGGCGAAAGCCCAACCCGTCCCGTCCGCAGCGGTAAATCAATAAAACCTAAACCCACTTGGGGCATGGACCCCAACGCGGGTGTTCATGCCTCTCATCTCTACTCAAGAGGAATAATCATGAATGCTCAAACTCAACCAAAGATGACGATGTTCTACTTCGATAGCTTGGAGAAGATCCGCGACTACGACTCCTTCCGAGTCAAAGCCGTTTATCTGTCTCACTCGGAACCTCAGCGCAACGACGGCCGACCGAACTTCTATTCGGTCATCGGCCACCTCCGGCCCGGTGTTCAATTTCAATATCCGGAATTCCCGGTGGCTGACTTTCCATCGGAAAGCTACGCGAGGATGTTTGCAGAACTCTGCGAACAGTACATCAAAGACTTTCCGGCCATGAGCCAGACAGCCTAAACACTCACTCTCTCAACCCAATGGGGTAATGCACCCCTTGGGCGGCATTACCCCTCCTTTGGAGATTCGTAATGCCGAAAATGACTGTAGTTGACCTGAACCAACGCTCTGAAGAATGGCTGAAATGGCGATCCCTGGGGATCACCGCAACAGATATTCCGGTAATCCTCGGACTGAGCCCCTATAAAACCCCCTGGCAACTTTGGGCTGAAAAGATCGGACGGATTAACCCGCCAGACCTTTCAGGAAATCCAAACATCCAGCGAGGTGTAAAACTCGAGGATGAGGCACGACAGATAGCCGAGGCTCGCTACGGCGAAATCTTGCTACCTGTTTGTGGTGAATGTGCGCGTTGGGATGTCCTCAGGGCATCGTTCGACGGCATCGATTCAAACAATTTGCCCTATGAGTTCAAGGCACCTTCCAAGTCCGTTTGGGACGAACTTGAAACCAAAGGCATTGAGTCTGCGACCTTCAAGCTCTACGAAGCTCAGGTCCAGACACAGCTTACTGTGGCGGGTACCAGCGTCGGCCGGCTAATCTTTTACCGAGAAGACGGTTCGGATCAGGACTTCGAAATTCGACTGACGCCGGAGCGCGAAAACCAGATTCTTGAGGCTGCCAAGCAGTTTTGGGAGTTGGTACAGACCAAGACTCCACCTGAGCTCGATCCCGAACGCGACTGGTACATTCCAGAGGGCGGAAAGGAAAAATTCAAGTGGGAAGCTCACGCGGATGCCTGGCGGACGCAACAGGAACAGATCAAGTCCTTGAAGGACAGACTGAAGGTTCTTGAAAAAGACCAGAGGGATGTCCAAAAGGCCATGATCAACATGATGGGGCCTTTTCGCCACGCTGATGTTGGTGGCGTAAAAGTCACGCGCTTCGAAAAGTCGGGATCCGTCGACTATCTCAAATACCTGAAGGAAAACTTCCCTGAGGTGGATTTGAACACAGAGCTGGAGAATTACCGCAAGCCTGTTCGTGAGGAGGTCCGGTTCACTCGTTCTGAGGATGAACTGGTTAATCGCGACTTGGATGAGGTGATTACACCGGTCAAAGCGGCTTACTTCTAAACCAGCAATGGCTGTTCCGGGGATTTTATCCTCGGAACAGTTCCATTTTTCGTGTCTGCCTTCTCTAGGGCCCTGCCAACCAGGGTGTTATGGAAGGCGGTTACCAGACCTGGTAATCCCTTGAGCATTTTGATCGTGCTTGCACGACAAAATAAGTGTCTATACCGGAATTTGAAACGGACACGTCAGCCACGGCTGTAATTCCTCTCTCTCAAAAAATCTCACTTGCCAGAAGGCCATCATCACCTTCTGGTGTGTGATGCCGCTCTGGAATTAGTGAATTCTCACTGAAAAGGAGCTTTTTATGATCGTTCGCGACAAGGCACTGCCCATTCGCAACACCTTCAACCTCGACGTTCCAGCTGAAGTAATCACAGCCGGTTTCGCCGATTCCACCAATCCCTACATTCCCAAGCGAAACGATTCCTACGTTTTCCGCCGGGAAACTTTGCGGGACATCCTGAACTTTCTGGATGATCCCGACGATGATGGGCTCTACTTCTCTGGTCATTACGGAGCAGGGAAGACCACCTTGCCTTACCAAGTTGCGTCACGCCTTAACTGGCCGACGCAGAGCTTCACTGCGCACTCGCGCATGGAGTTCGACGACCTGGTAGGCACTTGGAAATTGGTTAACGGCACGATGGAGTTCGTTTACGGCCCCCTTTCTGTTGCCATGCGTGATGGTCACCTGTTCATTTTGAATGAGGTCGATCGAGCTGATCCCGGTCAGCTTGCCGCTTTGCATGATGTCCTCGAAGGACACCCGTTGGTCATTGCGACAAACGGTGGCGAAGTGATTCACGCTCATCAAAACTTTCGGTTCATTGTGAACGGCAACAGCGTTGGTTCTGGCGACAGCACCGGCCTGTATCAGGGTGTACACCAGCTTGATATCGCCTTCCTTGACCGATTCCGGATGGTGCACGTGGACTATCCAACCGAGGACGTTGAACTGACGATCCTTGAAAAGAAGGCACCAGACCTTCCCGAAGAGCTGCGTAAAAAGATGGTTCGCGTAGCTAATCAGATTCGGAAGCTGTTCATTGGGGGTGAGGAAACGGCGACGCCGCTGACCATCACCATGTCCACGCGCACGCTGTGTCGCTGGGCAAAATTGGCTCTGGCCTTCCGAAATGCACCAAATGCTCTGTCTTATTCGCTGAATCAGGCTTTCCTGGCTAAAGCGGAACCAGAGCAACGGATTGCAATCGAGCGAATCGCACAAGACATCTTTGGTACCTCCTGGTCCAAAGGAGCTTGAGCATGAGCGACGATATCCGTGTCCTGCACTACGCCGATAAAACGTCCGATAAATATTGGGCGATAGATACGCGGCCAAACGCCAAAGGTGGTCACGATGTGTGGTATGGACGCCGTGGGAAGCCCTTGGTTTATCGTTCCTCGGATAAGGCGGATTGGAGAAGGCAGTACGAAGCGAAACTTCGCAAGGGCTACCTCAAATTCAAATCCCTGACGATCGATCGAAGCACCAACATGGTTGTTTCGAAAGACGACCTGGAGAGCAGCATTCCAAACCAGTTTTGGTTTCGGATCTCGACTCAGGTTCCCGAAACGCAGATCGCCAGCTTCTTGGCGTCTGCACTCAACACGTTCACGGAGCAATTCCGTGATGAGGCAACCACACTGGCTTCACTACCGGTGTTCAAAAGCCTTTTAAGTGGCAGTCACAGCGGCGGCGCGGAACTTTCCGAAGGTCCGTTGGCGATTCTGCTGCTGTTTGCTCTTCGTCGGCATCTGACTGAGCAAGGCCCCTCAGCCTCGCTCTCATTTGCACCCATAGAAATTGTGGACGACGACAATACTCTCCTGACGGACAGTTTCGATGAGCTCGCAGAGCTTTATGGAACGTCCAAGGAGTTTTCGGACATGCGTCAGAGCTGTCCCCCTGCTGACTTCAGGAAATACGCCATCGCACTGGGCGCAATCGAGGCCCCAATTGATTTGACGGTAATTGAGTCAAACACAAAGGCCGCCTTTTTCTGAGTCTTTCCTCGACCCCGGTTCTCTGAACCACAACTCACCGCCGGCCTCCGGCGGTACACCCTCTTCTCATAATTGCTTAGGAGATAACACATGGAATTCATCCATGGGACCACTCTTGTCCATCTGAAAATGCGGTGTTGGAGCGGTGAGAAAAAAGCCTCTCGCGACAGTGATATCCGATTGGGCACAGACGGCAATATGCCACCACAGAAACTGCTGGATTTGGGTCGAAAGAAGATCTTTCCTCCCAAAGCTCTCGATCCATTGCTCAGTAAGCGCAAATCGGCAGAAAGAGCATGTCTGGCTGAAGGCACACGTTTCATGGGCGGATTCGCTGTACGCGATGAAGCAATTGATGACGTAGTTGCCAAACTCGAAACCGTGAAGGCCGGATTTGAATCCGCGTTGCAGCAATTTCTCAATGATTTTGACCGCAACAAGGAAGACTGGATCGCGGAGAACGAAGAGTACGCTCACATCATGCGGGATCAGGTTCCTGACCGTGAAACCGTGGCGAGCGCATTCAAGTTCGAATTCAAGCTCTACAAAATGCAGCCCCTGGAAGGCTTCGAACCGGATGAGGCAGAAATTGCCGATCAAATCCTGCACGAAGTCGGACTGAGCTGCCGTGAGATGTCCGACCGTCTTCTGGAGCGGAAACGCGCCATCGGCGGAAAGACACTTTGCAAACAACTCGACCCATTGGTGACCAAGCTGGACACCCTGAGTTTCGGCAACGGCCGGATTCTTAGGGTTCTTGGCGAATTCCGCGCGCTGTGTAGCTCCATCCCAGCGGAACGAATCGACCAGGATCATCCTGTGTTCGGCAGGGTACTGACGTTCCTCACGATGTGTTCTGACGATAAAAAGTTGGAGCGGATCGTGTCTGGAGAATTCTCGGTGACAAAACTGATCGCCGGGCTCCAGAGCGGAAACGCACAGCCCCAGGTTTCACCTTCCTCAACCTATCCAACCACTGCATCAGCAATGGGCGCCTACTTCTAGGAGCGGAACTATGAACCAAAGACAATACGCTCTCGAGCGGGCATTACCAATCGTGGCAGCTGCCTATGGTGAGCAATTTGGTGTGCGCGTCGTGCTTTCGGGCTCAGACGCCATGACAGATGGCAAAACCATTGTGCTGCCTATGCTGGACAACATGAGTGAGATGAAAGATGTGCTGTTTGGCTATCTCTCTCACGAAGCAGCTCATATTCGCGAGTCCAGTTTCGACACCTTAAAAAAGTGCCGGTCTGAGATCGAAAAGAGTATGACCAACTTGATTGAGGACATCCGGATTGAGCGTGCTATCCAGCACGCCTTTCCCGGGACTCAGTTCACGCTGGAAGCCATGGAGAACTACATCCATGAGCGAGGCTGGACACCCGTACCAACCACGGCAGAAAGCGAGGCATCACAATTGTTTCGTTACCTCTACCACCGGTTGTATGGGGAGTTTCTGGATCGGCAGGTCTACCAACCGCTGATTCCAGAGTCTTTGAAGGTCTTGGAGCAGACGTTTCCCAGAGGCTTCTTCGTTCGTTTGGACGGGCTGCTGGCGAAATACATGATGTCCATGACAACGAGTGATGACGCTCTCAAGGTGGCCCGGGCCATTTTGAAAGCGTTAAAGGATGCCGAAAAAGAGGAAGAGCAGGAGCGAAAGTCCGGCCCGGATAGTGATTCGTCACAGCCGCCTGATCCGTCACCCGACGGCCAGGGGGATTCTTCGGACCCGAACTCCAACTCAGACAGTTCCTCATCTGAGAATGGCGACAATCAGGGGGATTCCTCTCCTGAAGCCGCTGACCAGACAGAAGGCCCGTCGGATGCATCCGGTGAGCAATCAATGTCTGATCAGGACTCAGCTGGTGACCAGGCAGAATCGGACTCGTCTTCGGACGATTCCAGCGACGCTGGCGCAGGAGGCACCTATGAACGGGTTATGTCGGAGCAGGATATGCCGACCAATCCCGGTCAACAGCTAAAAGAAGACTTGTGCTCACAGGCCCGTGAAGACCAGTCCGGTAAATCTTTCGAGATTGATACCGGTGTGGGCCAGGACATGAGGAACGGTAACGGTGACACGAGTGAATTGCAGGCGGGCATTTTGACGTCTTCAAGCATTCGCAGCCGATTGCTGGGACTTCTACAGGCTGAAACCCGACAGCGCCAGTGGTTGCATGACCGCGGGCGCCGCGTTGATGGCCGTCGTCTAAGCCGTTTGGCTGCAGGCGACACTCGGGTGTTCATCCAGCGAGATGAACACAAGAGGCCTGAAACCTCGGTTCATGTGCTGCTCGATACGAGTGGTTCCATGAGCCAAAGACAGGAGATTGCCAATCAGGCCACTGTGTCGTTGGCGCTGGCTATTTCCACCATCCCGAAATGTGACATCGCGGTGTCGATGTTTCCGGGTTGTGGGGGGAGTGTCAGTCCGATGATCCATCGTGGACAACCGGTGAGACCCAATCTTGGGCGCTTCCTGGTCAGTTCCGGCGGTGGCACACCTCTGGCTGAAGCAATGCTCTACGCGGCACGGGAACTCAGTGCCAGTCATAAACCACGTCAGGTCCTGATTGTGATTACCGACGGTTCTCCGAACAACGGTCACGCAGTCAACTACCTGCTGGATCTGATGAAACACCAGATCGACACCTATGCCATTGGTATAGGTTCAAACGCTGTGAAGTCATATTTTGGGAATTGGACCGTCATCAACGATGTGAGGGAGCTGCAATCAGCTTTGTTTCGCATCGCCGGCAACGTCCTCGATCTCGATCCCTGACTCCACAATCTTCCAACAGCCCACGCGGGAACACATCTTCCCGTTGGGTTGGTGTGTTCTTCGCAAGGAGGACGCATGGAAACCTCTCGGAAACCGGACTTCTGTGAGCCTTCGGGCCCACGACAGGAGATCCCCGAATCAGCCTTCGCAGATATTCGTGAACGGCTTCTAATCGAGTCAGTAAAAAGCGCCTTTGGCATACGTCAGCACGGTGGTGTTCGCAAACCGTGCGATGAAGCCTGGGAGTGGATTCTGTCCGAAAACCGGGAAATGCCCTTCTCATTTGCAGCTTGCTGCAGGGAGTGGGGCGTGGATCCGGAAACAATGGTCGAGTGGCTGCGGTACTACCGCAAGAAGATGCTTGGCTAAGAAAAGACCTCAACCCTCTAAGGGACACACTCTGTCCCTTGGGGCTGGTGTGTTCCCTCAATACTCAAAAGGAAACGCACCATGTCTCAACAACCTGAACTCTCGATTGAGCACGGCCTGACCACGCGGAACGGCAAGCCAATCCGACTCATGACGATCTATGAGCCCCGGAAAACCACCGAATTGTTTTTCCAACAGTTTGGGAATACCTGGGTGCAATACAAAAGAGTCGTTCTGACGCTTCATTGATGATTGAAAGGGCCCCGGCCCTTTCTTACTCACTGCTCGGCAGTGTCCCTTGAAAAGTTCACTGTCTGGAGGAGAACCATGGAAAAACGAAACTCAACTGCTCTGAAACGTCGCATGGAAGGACGTTGGCTCAGTGCTTTCCTTGCACTGGCGCCAGCCCTCGAAACTGCGGTCAATAAGCTTGGCCAGAACGTGCCTTGTCCCGTTGACGGTGGTACCGATGGCTTCCGGCTGTTTCGTGACGCCAACACCACTGGTGGCGGCGTAAAACAGGCTTGGCGAGTGATTCCCGAAGGCATCGACATGCTGATGTGGGTGAACGATTGGTCATTCACCAAGACCTACGACGAACTTGAAGCCTTTTTGGGCGGAAGGATCGTGGACGCCAAACCTATCAGGACGCCCAAGACTCAGATCCAGGACGATTCAAAGCTTCGGCTTTGGCTTAACCAGATCTGGGGGGGTGCTCTGCCACTGAACGACCTGCGATCGTACCCGGCGAGAGCCTATTTCGAACGCAGAAGTCTACGCACAGCAGCGATGCTCGCCGATGACCTGCGGTTCCACCCGTCACTCAACTACGTTGGTGCCGACGGTCAAACGCTGGGTCAGTACGGCGCGATCCTCGGTCTGGTCCGCAACAATGCGGGTGAACCAGTCTCGATTCATCGGACGTTCATCACCAAAAGTGGGCTGAAGGTCGAGTTTTCCGACGGCAAGAACAAGTCGCGAAAACTCACGCCGGCGGTCAACAAAGAAAGCCGCGGACGCCAGATTCGCGTGAACCCGGTGAAAGGAACCGTTATGGGTGTCGCAGAAGGACTGGAAACAGCTCTTGCGGTAACACTCATGACGCAGCTGCCAGTGTGGCCAACGCTTTCGACGACCATGATGCAATCGTTTCTGCCGCCCGAATGGGTAGAAAAGGTTCTGATTTTCGTCGACAAAGATCGTAACCAAGCGGGTGAAGTCGCTGCCAACACGCTGGCCGAGAAGCTCAGTCTTCTGGGCCTGGATGTTCAGCTGATTTTGCCATCAATTCCGATGCTCGAATCGGATTCAAAAGGTGTGGACTGGGCGGACCAGTTGAAGCGTGACCCTTCTGGTTTTAGCCAGATTGGAAACCTATTAAGGGACCGTCCACGACAGACAGCTTAAACCACAAACTGCCGACCTCGGAGAGCAAGCCAACCCTCTCCGGGGTCTGGCTTGTTTTCTCTGAGCGAGGTCATGCCTGGAGAGAACACACGTATGAAATTGCTTTACCAGAAACTCAACAAACTACGGACGCAGGATCTGATCATTCAGAAAATGCGCTACCGGCGAAGCACCAGGTTGGTGGGCAGTCTGAAAACGATGGCCTACGCTGCCTCAGCTTTAATGGCCGGACACCTGTTCCAAACCTTTGCCGATGGACTGGAACTTTCCAGTTTTGACGCAATCGCAATGGTTCTAGTGATGTGGTTGCTCGCCATCATTCTCATGTTAGAAGTGGAAATGGCTCGCGATCTCGCAGGACATGAACTGATCCAGGATCTTTTGGTGCTGCGAAGCCAGCGGCTGAACTTGACTGTCAGTAAGGGTTCCGCTCCAATGACAAGAGGTAAACAGTGATGGGCAATGCCATGTCAGTTTTTCTCATGTTTGGAATCGTCCTAACCTTGGTAGGCACAGTCGGTACCGGCTTTGTGGTCTATCAGCGCCGCCTTCAGTGGCAAGAGATTTGTCGCCTGGCGGATCAACAAGACTGTCGAAAATTGAAATAGACACACAAAACCCGCTTCGGCGGGTTTTTTTCTTGAGCTCGATGTCCCCATGCTTTCATTGGAAAGCGAACCTTTTTGCGACACAGCGACCGGCTATTTTTAATGGCTCTGACAAGGCCCAGAAGACTTCACATCGGAGAAGCTTTTTAATTCTTAGTACTAGTGTTCCCCCCATAATTACAGACGCACCATCTCCGGTGACGCCTCATGGAGTAGCCACACCAACATTCTGCTCGACACTTGGATTGACGCTACCCCCTATCGCTGATAAATTTCAAATTCAAATTGATCACGGCCCTTAGGGTCTGATAGCGGCATTCACGAAAGATATTCCGTTCGGGGTTCTTCGAGGCTGGCAGTCTTTGTCGCTAGATGTCAGTTGTAGCTGCATGGTGATTGTAAATTGGGGATCAACCTTTAGGGTGATCCGGTTCGTATTCGGGAAGCCATAGCCCGACATACGGCATCAATTTATAGGTGCCATCATGCCCATAAAAAACGCGCAGCGTACTGCCCCCGCATACCGACACTACAAGCAAATTTCTTACGAAAACCTAGCCGCTAGCTGGTTTACAGCTGATGGCTGGGAAGTGTTTATGCCAGTTACAGACCATGACCGGAAAACAGATCTTGTTGTGGCAGACGACAACCACTACTACCGCATACAAGTGAAGTCACTGGAAAGTGGCGATGATAACGTTTTCGTTGAGAATAAGTGGCGCGACGCCAACATTGACTATGTTATCTACTTCTCGCGCACCTCCAACTGGGGCTATATCACTCCCGCCTTTTCAGAAGCTAGGCGCAGACTCAACTCTGCGGGCCATGTGCGCTTCCATCAACATCAGAAGCCCTTTGCGAGGGCGTTCGATAAAGCATGAGTTTTACCCGTTTGCTGCGAACAGTAAGACTTTGTTGATATGGCTGAACAAGCGATTGACCTGACCCCATTTTAGGGCCTTCCAGAGTTGCGGAAGAAAAACTTAAAGTACTGTCCGGGGTTAGTTGACCACTACAGTATGCCTCCCGTAGCTCTCCGCTTCTGGCGCCCCACCTAAAAGCTGCCAACTTTATTATGATCCCACATTTGACGGCGGCATAAGGCTCTTGCCCGTGAATAATTCCGTGAGAATGTAAGAACAAGTAAATAAAACAGGGATATCGCGGACATGGGTTTCACATCAGAGCTATTCAAGGCGGTTACTTTTCAAGGTCTGTCCAGTACACCGGCTCGCCTGATTGCGGCTGGAGCGTCACTGGTCATCTGGGCCTTGTCAGTGTTTCTTCTGGTTGAACTGAGCTTTCGCTTCGAGGCGGCCGGCATCGCTGATCAAGTGGGGTTGGTTGCGGCTTCGATCATCCTCGTTCACTACTCACTATCAGGACGATTCTTGCTGGCGGACATTGCTACCTGGATGGCTTTGCGCACACCGGTCGGTGTTTTGTATCGGAATGATCGAGAGATCCTGGGTAGAGCACGCGAAGTGATTCTTCGCCTGGCTGAGCAACACTCTCTTGCCAGTTTCCTGCCCTACAGCAACATCAACCCCGCGGTTGCGTGCGCCGACGCCTTTCAAATTTTCAAACAGCAGGAAGCTGGGACACTTCAGTCGTGGTTGGATGACTCGCAGAATCTGAATACAGCCGCATACCTGGTGTTCCAGATTGCGCTCGTTGAGCAGGCTCTGGCCGCCGGCGACTACCCGAAACCAGAATTTTAAAAGGTCACACTCCGCTGACCTTTTGATTCCCAATTCGTCGAGTGCCCTCAATAAACTGGCCAAAAGCTCAGGAGGGCGCCTTCATGTTCATCACCACACCGTTAATCAGATGGCTCGTTAACCGGCTTTTCCAGTCCGGAAAGATCGACGGCCAGCAGCGTGAGCAGCTTCTGTCTCAGGATCGGCAGATCAATGTGGTCATCACAGGCGCCGCACTGGTCCTTTTCGCTTCACTTTTTCTCTGACGGGGTGACCCATTGACCAATATCGTTCACGCGAACTTCGGCGGCCGGCTTTGTGATGGGCAATTTTTCAATGCTGACGTGTACACGGAAAACCGAACCAAGTACCAGTTCGAGGCAACGGCCGACTCAGCCACTGCGGCTTATTTCCGAATCATCGCTCTCGCAGTAAAAGAGGGGATTTCAGTGATTCGTCTCGTGGCGATGTTCGATGGAGTCCTAGCAGACAGAAAAGCCGATCATCCGCCCATCAAAGTATGGTCGCGTCCGAAAATCGCGTCTGGGTTGTAAAAGATGTTTTCCCGCTGGCTTCGCTCGCCCCGGTCATACCCGATCCTCGTTGTCGTGGCTGCTGCGATCGCGATGTTTGTCATCATCCAGATGGGTGACCCGGTCAGCATGACGTTTCCCCTGTTGCTCTTCATCTCCGCGAAAATGGGAATTCTCTTTGCCTGCGTAGAGATCGGGCTCTCTGTGACGGGGCTTTATAAGGAGAAAGAGCGGGTGTATCGCAGCATCAGTCGAGCAATCACCGCACTGGGCATGTCGATCAGCTTCATGTTGTTGCTTGGCGCGTTTGAGCGGGCTTTAAGGTGAGGGCGGTAACAATGAATGTCATGCGGGTTACCAAATTCCACACTGCTGACGCGGCCATCGAACGAAGTTTATTTCAGTTGCTCGAACACTTTTCTAAGTTTTGCCTGATTGAGTGCAAGAGGCAGAACGTGATTCAGATTCCCTCAGAGTGCCCGGTCCTGGTTTTAGACAATCTGGACCTGGCAAGGGATCCGGAAACCATATTGGGCAGCGTGATTGCCCAATCCCGCCCGCAGGATGTTCTGATCGTTGTTGATCATCAACCAGACAATTGGCTTTTGGCTTCCGCCGGACTGAGACCAGTGGTTCACCTCGTTCTGGGCTCGACAGGCCACCTCCACCATAAACCCAACAGGCACCAGCCCGACGTTCCGGCAACTGCTTCGATTACGACGGCACTGGCTTGCCTGGAACATGCTCGAGCTGCATAGGACGACATCATGAGTGAAAACAATCAAATCGAGGCTGAAGCGAATCCGAAATCGGATCCTTTGGACGCTAGCACCCCCGTTTCATATGACAACGAAGAAGTCGTCTGGGAGGGCAGTCCATCCCAGATAGTGAATCTTGGCAGCTTTATCTTTTGGGGCCTTGTTTTTGCGGCAGCCGGCGTTGGCCTGGTGTTGTGGAACGCAGGCCTTAAAGCGCAATACACACCACTGATCGATCAAGTCGTCACGTATTCAATCTACGGGCTTCTCATCGTTGGCGTCCTGAACGTTCTCATGTCCTACCTAACTGTGAAGTGTGAGCGAACAGTTATCACCCGCAACAAGATCAAAGAAGCGAAGGGCATTACCTCAATTTTCCGCCAAGAGTTGTTCTGCGAGATGTCAGAGGTCTCGGATATCAAGAGTCCGCCGGCAGGGCTCATGGGGCTGTTCGGTCTGTCCACGCTGGTCCTTGAAACAAAAGATGCGGATCAACCGATCATTCGAATTCGAGCGATTCGAAATCGTGATGAGCTGGTGCAGAAGATTCTGCCGATTTGGCGGAAGCTCAAAATGGACCGCAAAGGCTACTTTGGAGATAAGTGATGAAAAAACTGACCCTGTTGCTCCTTTCGGCAGGCCTGAGCACATTGGCGCTCGCCGATCCCCCTGAATTCGACCGAAAGTCTCTGCGTTTGGCAACGGAAGCGAACGCCAAAGAATTGGTTGAAATTTACTACGACAAGGCTGCGGTTGGTTTGTCTGATCGAGATTTGAATGTCTTCTACAGTCGGAAATACCGCCGCTCTTTAAGCGGATTAGTCGCTCATTTGTCCCAGACGACCGGCCAGGGCGCTGACATTGAGCAGCATCGTGTTCTCGAACTCGAACGGATGAATGCAAAGTGCGAGAGCCTCACGTTCCAGGCCGCCAAAACCTATGGTTCTCAAACCCGGCAATCTGAACTGCATTACCTGGTGACCAACACCTGTGTGGACTACGTTCCGACAATTGCACGCACCATCGAGCTTCGCTACTCAACAGACATCGACAGTTGGCAGATCGACGAGGTAAGGGACCGGGAGCTCGTGAAATGAAGAGGTTAGTCGGCTCTCTTTGTTTGGTAGGTGCCATGATGGCTGGACCGGTCTTGGCCTCCTCTGAAGCTCTTCCTGGTAAGCCGTTCCCAGAGGTTACCTTTGATCTCGTCTCGGAAATTTTCGGTCACAACCTGGACACCAGCGAAGAGCGCCTGCAAACGCTGCTTTTAGCAATCGGCATGGACCACACCACGCCAACGTCGCCACATTTCGAAGAAGAGGTTGGTATCCCTTTCATTGTTCATTACGGACCGAACCACTGGGTAAACAGGCTGGCCAGCGGGGACATGAGTGTTGATGTCCTGGTCAACAATGCTCTGCTTCTGCTGTTTGCTGAAGCGGATATACCGAATAGGGACAAGGCTGCCTATGACCTAATGAAAAAGGCCTCAGAACAAGGATACTGGCCGGCGGACTATTTTGTGGCCGAAACCAATCTTCTGAAGCATTTGGTCAAAGGGCCGGACGTTGCCATTCCTATGGCGCCAATCATTGAGAACAGTGGTCTCAGAGAGGTAGCGCAAGAGACGATGGACGCCTTCAGCCGATGTGCCGAAGTTGGTTTTGCGCCCTGTCGCTACCGGGTGGGCTTCTGGCTCTCCAATTCCAGGCAGAACCTTCAGGACGGTTTGAAAGTCCTTCAATCCGCCATTGATGTGAACCTGAAAGACACGCGTTACGAGGACAAGCTTGATGGGGCTCTCGTTGCCGCAGCCCATGAGTTGGCAACGCGGGGTGAAGCAATTGGCTTGGATTCAGACACCGTAAACCAGTACAGACAACTGATTGATCAATACAGCAGGAGTGCGAGCCGCCTTCTGAACTAAATGCGGCAATACCAAGGCAGGTATGAAATGAAAGAATCAGAATTTTACTGTGGTTATTTTACGGCTGATAGGAGCGACCAACACGGATTTGCATCCTTGCATGAGGCTGAACAAAAGGCGAGGGCGCTTGCTGCAGAATCCGTAGACCCTGCGATTGCTGTATGGGACCGCTCGGGTAAGCCCTGTGTGCTGATCTGGGGGTCCCGGGAAATTCGGCGAGTAGGGGATGCTCCCCAAGCTAACGCTGGCGATTGTCCTTGATGGCTGAGCTCAGTCGTTATCTTCATCATCGACAATCGACGATAAGCGCTTTTTCATAAGCCCCGTAAGCCGAGCGTCATAACGAAAATCTTCAATCTCGCCAGCCCGCACTTTGTCAAAATCGGGGTGATCCCGAAGCAAAATTACGTTTCGTTCTCCAGGGATTAGGGCGCTAGGTACTGACAGGCCCAGAGACTGTTCGCTGGCAATCCAGTCATCACCGATCGCTACCAAGTCAGGGTGGCCGGGTTCCTGCCAATCATCTGGAAGCACAGAATCATCCAGCGTCATGATTAGCTTTTCTGGAACCTCAATCCGGATCCGTTTGTAGGGTGCAATAACTTGGTCAGGAACATGCACAAGCAACTCATAGGCAGCCAGCGACAGGGATTCCGCTAAATAGACAACTCGATTCCCAGGAGTATTCCAGCGCCCCCCAAATCGAAAAGCCCCCTCTCCAGAAAGCATCTGATCAGGAGTCTCGGCGTATTGTGGGTCGCATATCCTGAATAACTTCAAATCACTCATGAAGGAATTCCATGTCGAATCCGTCCGATCAGATTCTCTACCTCACGAGCACCATATTCAGTTTGAGCATGTTCCAGCGGTGTTTCACCTTTGAAGGCGTAAGCAGGACTCTTGAGCCAGTGCCGGGCTGCCTCTCCATCACCATGAAACATATCCGTAGCCAATGCAGCCAAACGCGTGTACCGGTAGACCCGATCGGACTCTACAGACTCGAGCTTACCGTCTTTCCTGCGCCGACTGAAAGTTGCCGATGTAATATGCAGAAGCTTTAGCATCTCATTCTGACGAATGTTGAGGTACTCAACGAGCCGAGATACTGCCGCCGCAGGAAACCCTTCCATGATGGAATGAACGATGTCTGAATTTCCCTTTCGGTAAGTAGAGTTTCTGTTAAAGATGATCTTAACCACCAGCTCTTTTTGGGCGCGTAGCTCATCATCGCTTTGCGTCCGCTTTTCAAGCTGAGGCTTAAACACCTTCATTGCTTCGCTGCGGGATTTGTCTTTTCCGCCGGACTCAATAGTTATCATTTGATAAGCTCCAATACTTCATATGATAACAGTATAGAGCCGGAGATGGCCGGAAACAACAACTGTCCCTCGTATCTCCAGCGAAGATGCCCCCTTCAAATCCTTCTATCTGTTTGCGGTTGGCCAATGGAAGCTGGAGCGCCGAGGGCATTGCATTTCTAGGCTGTTACAGGAAGCATGCTGCAGCGGTGCTAAACTCCACTAAATTGCGAATACATCCAAATGAAGCATGCACCGCGTGATAGCAGGAAAACGGTCGTTTGTTGAACGCGCCGCCTTACCCCTTAAAATTAACCAATTTCGTCTTGTTTTGTGTCCAACAATCACGTACAAAAATCTATGACAAGAAAAGGCCCCTTTCATGATCATAGGTTATGCACGCGTCAGCACCCAAGACCAAAACCCAGAACTCCAAGTGGACGCCCTAGAGAAAGCCGGGGCCGAACAGGTCTTCCAGGAAAAATTTACCGGAACCTTACGTGAGCGACCCGAGTTGTCGCAGTGTCTCCGTATGCTCCGGCAGGGCGATGTACTGATCGTGTGGAAGCTGGACCGCCTTGCTCGATCATTGAAGGACCTGGTAGAAATTGTTCAGGACCTCCAAGATCGCGGGATTGGCTTTAAGTCCCTGACGGAATCCATCGACACCACCAGTTCAGGTGGCCGCTTGGTGTTTCATATCTTCGGGGCTCTGGCTGAATTTGAGCGTGATCTGATTCGGGAACGGACGATGGCTGGATTGGAGGCTGCCCGGGCCAGGGGGCGTAAGGGCGGTCGGAAGCCCTCGTTGTCAAAGACGGACACACAGAAAGCTGCCGCAATGTTATTGGACCCGAAGATCACCAAGACAGAGGTGGCGCAGCACTTTGGGATTAGTCGGACCACGCTCAACGCTTCACTTCGGCGTAATGGGCACCCTATTTAGCTTGTGTGCTAACTAACTGGTATTTTTACCGCAAAGATTCCAGAAGCAGTAGTCCTAGACTGCGGATGAAAACAATGGACCAAGGAATGATGATGACAGCCCTCCAAAGAATACTGTCGCAGTTCAGAGAAATGACGCTAACAGAGCGTGACAAGGGAACCAGCTTCGAGAACCTGATGGTTCAATACTTCAAAACGGAACCCTTCTATAAAGAACAATATTCTGAGGTGCTGTCCTACTCCGACTGGGTTGACCGATACGGCACAAACCTTGGCATCAGCACGAAGAAAGATACCGGTATCGACCTGGTAGCCATCACCACCGATGGCGAGTTCCATGCAATTCAGTGCAAGAACTATTCGCCAGACCACACGATCGGCAAAAGCGACATCGACAGCTTCTTCACAGCCTCCGGCAAAACCTACTTCAGTCACCGGATCATTGTCACAACAACGGATAAATGGACGGGCAATGCCCAGGACTCCCTGGAGAATCAGCACCCACCCGTGTCCCGAATTGACCTCCATAACCTGGAAAACAGTGTCATCGACTGGTCGCAGTATCATGAGGATACAAAGCCAGTCCTCAAGGCTCAGAAGCAACTCCGTGAACACCAGGTTGATGCTCTTAACGCTGCGGTGAGCGGGCTGAAGACCGCTGATCGCGGCAAGCTGATTATGGCCTGTGGCACAGGCAAGACGTTCACTTCGCTGAAGATAGCCGAAACAATGGCTGGTAAAGGTAAACGGGTACTTTTCCTTGTCCCCAGCCTCTCTCTCCTTGGTCAGACACTCACAGAGTGGACTCAGGAATCTGCGATCCCCCTGAAAAGCTTTGCGGTCTGCTCAGATAGCGATGTCGGGAAGCGGCGCGGTAAAGATGATGACCGAGTGATTGCCGGCATCAGTGACCTGCAATATCCAGCTACCACCAACGCGGCCTCACTGCAGAAACACATGGCAGATCACCACAGCGGTGACGCCATGACCGTTGTGTTCTCCACCTATCACTCCATTGGGGTTCTGAACGAGGCTCAGACGACTGGAGCCAACCCGATCCCAGCCTTTGACATGATCGTCTGCGACGAGGCGCACCGAACCACCGGTGCAACTTTTGATGGTGAGGAAGAATCAGCTTTTGTTCGAGTCCATGACAACAGCTACATCCAGGGCAACAAACGCCTGTACATGACAGCAACCCCTCGCATCTATGGAGATGATGCCAAGAGCACCGAGAACGTCACACTATGCTCAATGGATGACAAGTCGCTATACGGTGAGGAACTTTATGTCATCACATTCTCCGAAGCCGTAGCCCGCAAGCTGCTTGTCGATTACAAGGTGATTGTCCTCGCTGTTGAGGAAACCCACGTCAACCGGCGCCTGCAGAGCCTTCTAAAAGACGCCGACAACTCACTCAAAGTGGATGATGCCGCAAAGATCGTGGGTTGCTGGAAAGCCTTGTCGAAACAGGGCTTGGTTGAAACCATGGGGCAAGAACCAGACCCAATGAAGCGGGCGGTTGCGTTTTGCCAGGTCATCGAAAAGGAATACAAGGGCAAAAACCACAAGGTCAGCTCGAAGTTGATCTCTGAGATGTTTGGTGCGGTAGTGTCGCAGTATCAGGAAGCCGAAATAGCCGCGCTACGCGACAAAGATCCTGATGCCACGCTTGATCAGGCGCTGACCATGACCTGCGAGGCTGAACATGTCGACGGTGGCATGAACGCCAGTGAAAAGGAAGCCAAACTGGAATGGTTGAAGGCCACTACGGAGGACAATACCTGCCGTATTCTCTCGAATGTGCGCTGCTTGTCTGAAGGGGTCGATGTCCCCGCACTGGATGCCGTGCTGTTCCTGACACCAAGATCCTCTCAAGTGGATGTGGTGCAGTCCGTTGGCCGGGTGATGCGCCTGGCTCCGGAAAAAGACCTGGGGTACGTGATTCTGCCGGTCGTTATTCCTGCGGGCGTTGAGCCCGAAGAAGCCCTTAATAATAACGAAACCTACCGCGTGGTTTGGCAGGTTCTAAACGCCCTTCGGTCACACGATGACCGCTTTGACGCCATGATCAACAAGCTGGAATTCAACGGCAGCATGCCCAGCAAGATGGAGGTCGTGGCGGTTGCAGACAAGGTGACACCGAAGGCCACCAAAAAATCGACAAAAGAGCGTAAAGCCGGTCGTGCCCGTGGTGGACGTTCAATTGGTTCTAATGATCCGAATCCGAATCATCAGCAGGCAGAGCTGGTGTTCGAGGTCGGCGATATTGAGCGAGCGCTTTACGCCAAAATCGTTAAGAAATGTGGCAACAGGCACCACTGGGAAGACTGGGCAAATGATATTGCCAAGATCGCCAACACCCACATCGACCGGATCAGAGCGATATTGGAAGATGAAAGCCACGTTGAGGAAATTGCCGCATTCAATGCATTTGCAAATGAACTACGCGACGATTTGAACAACAGCATTCCAGATGAAGAAATCATCGAAATGCTGGCCCAGCACCTGATCACCAAGCCGGTTTTTGATGCGTTGTTCGAAGAATATAGTTTTGCCAAACATAACCCCATGTCCCAGGCGATGCAGCAAGTGCTGGATAAGCTGCATGAACATAGCCTGGACAAGGAGCGCAGCACACTGGAGTCTTTCTACGAATCCGTAAAGCTTCGGGCCGAAGGCATTAACAGCGCTGAAGGCAAGCAACGAATCATCGTGGAGCTCTACGATAAGTTCTTCCGAAACGCCTTTCCTCGGATGACGGATCGTCTGGGTATCGTGTACACCCCCATCGAGGTTGTGGACTTTATCCTCCACTCAGTGGAAGACGTTCTAAAAAACGAGTTCAACACCAGTATGGCCGACAAGAATGTCCACATTCTGGACCCATTCACCGGCACCGGTACGTTTATCACTCGTTTGCTGCAAAGCGGAATCATCCCGGCCGACCGCCTGCCTGAAAAATACAAGCACGAGATCCATGCCAACGAGCTGGTTCTGCTGGCCTACTACATTGCGGCAATCAACATTGAGGCAACCTACCACGGCATTCTGACGGGCAACCTGAGTGGCGAAAATGATGATCTGATCTTCGAGCCAGAATATGAGCCATTCACTGGGATCTGTCTGACTGATACGTTTCAGATGGGCGAAAAAGCTGACCTGGTTGATGAGCTTCTCGAAGAGAACAGTGCTCGGCGTAAGCGTCAGCAGTCACTGGATATTCGGGTCGTTATTGGTAACCCACCATACTCTGCAGGACAGGAGTCGGCGAACGACAACAATGCTAATGTGCAGTACCCATTGCTGGACGAGCGCATCCGTACAACCTACGCAGCTAAATCATCAGCTACGCTGAAGAATGCATTATACGACTCCTATGTACGTGCTATTCGGTGGTCATCAGACCGGGTCAAAGATTGTGGTGTGATTGGATTTGTGACCAACGGTGGGTTCATCGAGGCCAACACGGCTGATGGGCTCCGTAAGTGTCTGGTTGAAGAGTTCAGTAACCTTTACGTCTTCCATTTGCGAGGTAATGCACGAACCTCAGGCGAGCGACGTCGAAAAGAGAAAGACAACGTATTCGGACAAGGCACTCGCACGCCTATTGCCGTATCCATCCTGGTCAAAAATCCCCAATCTGCCGAGCACGGTAAGATCTACTTCCATGATATTGGTGATTACTTGACCCGCGAACAGAAACTCGAAGCGGTTTCTGCGTTCGGCAGCATTGATGGCATTACCCAGCAGGCAGGTTGGCAGGCTATTCAACCTGACCAGTTTGGTGACTGGCTGAATCAGAGAGATCCTAACTTTGATCGCTATATGTCTGTAGATAGTGTTTTTTCACTATACAGCGGAGGCATAAAAACTAATCGTGATGTTTGGGTTGTAAATTCCTCTAAGAATAAATTATTAAAAAACGCAAAGAGTCTTATAGACGGCTATGAGCGCGAAATGGGTAGACTTGATGATCTCATTAGCCGAGGAGAAAAATCGGTAGTCAAAAATGCGGTAAATTATGACTCGGCATCCTACTCTTGGTCTGACGGCCTGATTAGTAAGCTCATGAAAAGAAAGACTATAGAGTTAGATGAAGGTAACATTTCAAAAATACTGTATCGTCCATACTTCAAGCAAAACCTTTTATTCAATAAGGACCTGATCGAAAGACCTGGAAGAAATGAAAGGATTTTCTACAAAAAAGAAAATTTATCAATTCATATGACTGGCACAGGCTCCGGTAAAGACTTTTCTGTTCTTATTACGGATATTTTTCCAGAGTATCACTTGAATGCTAATGGGCAACACTTCCCGTTGTATCTTTATAATGAAAATGCGCAAGGACTTTCCGACACTCTTGACTTTGACTCAGATAGTCAGCGTCAGAATGCTATTACTGATGACGCTCTGGAGCACTTCCAATCTGCTTACTCTGGCTCAACGATCAACAAGGAGAACATTTTCTATTACATCTACGGCCTTCTGCATAGTGAGGAATACCGTGAGCGCTATGCCGACAACATCAGCAAACAGCAGCCGCGTATCCCGCGTATGAAACACTATTCGGACTTCGCTACCTTTGCCCAGGCTGGTCGTGATCTGGCTGCGGTGCACCTGCACTACGAAAGCGTGAACCTAAACACCCAGGCCAAACTTACTGGCCCGCTGGGGTTACGAGTCACGGATCAGGGCGTCAAAGGTGGTCAGGATGCCGACTTCACTGTGACCAAAATGAAATTCGCCAAGCGAGGTGATAAATCCAAGGTCATCTACAACGGCAAGATCACCATCGAAAATATTCCGGAAGAAGCCTACGACTACGTCGTAAACGGCAAACCAGCCCTGGAATGGGTGATGGAACGCCAGGCGGTCACGACCGATAAAAAGTCTGGCATCGTCAACGATGCAAACGACTGGGCGATCGAAACCATGGGGAATCCACGGTATCCGCTTGAGCTGTTCCTGCGGGTGATTACGGTCAGTATGAGAACACAGGAAATTGTCAGGAATTTGCCGAAACTGGATATCCTCTAGGATAGGAGCCATCTCCGATCAAATTATGGTGCTCCTAGTCGCATTAAAGGAGCACCCTCACATCATCGAAGACCGGTCTGAAACGGCAGAAAAACTTGCCGCCCAATCATTCATCCTATTGTACTTGGCAGTAATCATTGATTTTTTAAATAGAAATTAGAAAAATCAATATAACCATATGTTTTTTAATGAAAATATTGGATAACACAATATTGTGAGTCTGTTTGGTAAGTAGGCTGACGAAGTGGCCAAAGGCAAGTATCATCAGTCCATCGCCTTTCTTTAGGCGATAAAAAACCCCAGGACCGAAGCCCTGAGGTTTTACCAAGCGGTAGGGGCCTTCCGCCAAGAATAACCCCCTACCTATATCCACACAGCCAGTAAGACTGATGGGTTGAGAATAGTACAAAACGAGACGCTTGTATGCCAATACCCTTTGGATCTATCGTCCCGTGATCGTAACGCCTCTTACCGTCACCTCACTGGCTATCTCGTACAGGAGATCAGCCATGGTCATCAGACCCGCTGTCTACGTTCGAGCCTACTTCCGAATGGTCAACGGCACGCTTCAGCGTGTTTGCGCCCATTTCCGGAGTTGGCCAAACCGCTAAATGAGGATGATGCCGAGGGCATCCCTGGGCATCGCTAGAATCTTTTCATTGATGTGAGGTGACGCATGTCCAAAAAATACCGAAGCGCTGTAACAGGCCGTTATGTAACCGAGACCTTTGCCAAGAAACACCCGCGGGAAACCGTCGGTGAAAAGAGTAAACCGTCTCGGAAGACAAAATAACGAAGTCGGCACAAGGACGTGCCCTGGAACCCGCTTCAGGCTCTGGTGGTCTCCCAAGTACACTGCGCATAATCTAAGATTATGGAAAATCTGAAAAGCTCGAGGCTGTCCACGTTACAAAGGGCAGGTCGCAATAGGCGCACTCAAACCTCTGTAGATCCAACCCATTCCGCACCAAGAAAGGCATCCAGTTCTGAGAACTCCAGATGAGCTGTGGCCGCTTCCAGAAGGAATTGTGTCCATCCGTCTGCCGGTGCCGCCATGTCGAACACGATGTTCTTTTGGGCATCCGCGACGGTCAGTGGCAAATGAGCAATAGGGCCCAGGATGTCAGGCTCTCGGGGATTTTCGCGATCAACAATAAAGCAGATTGCCATGTTAGGTCCCCAGAATCTGCTGTAGGGCTTGAGTAAGCTGCTCAGGTGTCTTGTAGCCTTTGATCAGGTAATCCCGACCAGTTTTGTGATCGAGAATTCTCAGAGCGGGTGTCCCGGTAATACCCATTTGCGATCCCTCCCGATAATCTTGGGAGATTCGGTCTTGGTGAGCATCGGATTGAAGACATAGCTTCATTGCTTTCCCACTCAAACCCATTGATCGGGCAAACGTTGGCAAATCACCGACCCCCTGGCCATTACTTCGCGTTTTCTCGAAAAACTGATCGAGAGCCGCCCAAGCAACACGATTGCCATAGGACTCACGCACGCATTCTACGGCCTTGGCCTGCATAGCCGCCGCCGGGTTATGCCCGCTTAGTGGGAAATGCTTGAACTCCCAATTAACGACGCCCTGGGAGTTATCAACGACGGATTTCAAACCGCCATGCATTTTTCGGCAAAACGGACATTCAATATCGCTGAATTCCTGCATGGTCAGGCGAGCGTTAAGGCTGCCGTAGACGAGTCGATCTTCCGGAACTCTGGGAGAGGCCAGTTCGTAATCCGCTATCAGCGTCTGAAATTTGTCCTGTGCCCGCCTTTGTTCAGCGACATCCAACCGTTGATCCACGATGGACACAATTTCATTGGACGTGAGGGTCTGTGTGGCCTGAGATCGCTCTTGTTTGAGCGTTTGGATCTCAGAGTACTGATAAGCATGGCTCACAGAGAGAACGCCAAGAGCTGCGAACACGACAACATGAGAGAGCTTGAGCATAACGAAAGGATCCAGAACAATTTTGCAACATCCTATCGGCTCTGCACTGATAAGAGAGACTTAAACGATCCGGTAGGCATGACTTTTTGTTTTCAGTTGGGCTTTGCCACTCAAAGTAGAATTCCAGCGGTTAAATCCAAACAAAAATGGCTGGTGACTTGACTGGCCAACTTATAGGCAGGCCCGTAATTTGAAGACCCAAAGCAGTGGAATCGTGATCGCACAGGTCGCAGATCAAATTGGCGGCGAGACCGCAACGAGTTACCTGCCCGCCGGGTACACAGGTCGCTGTGCCATTGTTGCGGAATCGAATTCGGATGTGATTGCCGTTCTATCGTCAGGGATGGAAGCCTTCAGGGTGGCGGCCTACGCAATTACTCCTGATGGCGGCTACGGATCGGTAAGCATTCAACCAACTGATCTGGATGAAACCCATGAGTCTCTCCTCGACTTGATAGACAGAAGTCCAAAAATCAAATCTGTCCTTTATGATTGAACCGCTATTTCTGGCTTTTGCCGTCTAGGCAATGCATCAGCTGATAAGCTGGAGCGTCTCTCGGGGGCCATTAGAAGTCCGCTGCCGCACTTCTTGGCCAGCAAGCGTTGCCACTGATGTTCCTTGTTGGATTCATGGATTGCCCAATGCCATTGCTCAACTGATCCTGGTCGCCCAGGTTGACCAAACGCTCCTTAGTAGCCGAAATTGGACATCTCAATTTAGATCATGAAGAAAACTTTACTGAAAATTTTGGGTTGGTATGAGTTTCGGGCTCGGATGAAGCATCGCTTCAATCCCGGGCCCGTGGATGCAAGTCGGTATGCGGACCCCCTTGCCATCAAAGTCAAATGGTCCCTTATGGAAACGAAAAGCTGACTTCTTCGGCGACGACTCGTCTCCATTCAGCCTCTTGCTCTGACATTCACATTGCCAAATTCGCTGAAGATCTTGCTGATCCTGACGCCTGTTCGTGTCACCTTGCCGATGACTCTCGTCGTCGACACCTGGAGTAAGTTTGCGTTTATTGCACCGTTCATCCTGATTCCCGGTACCTCACAATTGGGTACGTTTTCTATCGCTCGGCGGCCAGGCCCGTGTTTGACCGCAAATCTGGGACCTTCTGGAGGGGCTCAAGAGAATCCCGGCTTACGGGGAAAGTCGAGCTGGTCGACATTTATTCTCTCCAGTTAATCTCATTCTTTTACTCGGACGGCGATCCGAAATCAGCCGGCGTTGTTTACCAGCTGAACGCTGTTTTGAACGACAAATCAAGGCGTGAAGTTTTCACGCAACGTCGGCCTTTGACCTCGGCTGGCAGGACTGCGCTCATAGGAGATTATGAACGCCTTGCTCGATGGCTCGGAATTCACCTTTGGGATGCGATTCATGAATTTGATCGATAGGCTAAGAATGATTAAGGTCTGAGCATCTGGCTTAGCAGGGAGCTCTTCCATGGAGCAACGTCAGGCACGTGTGGTGATACCAGACCATCTTTCGTTCACAGATCTCCGGCTGAAACGCCCGGAGACAGGCAAAATCGAATTCGAATGGGACGTGGTTAAACAAATCTGTGAGAGCAGTGAGGGGCTTCCTATAGAGCACCTCGAAAACGGCCTTGAGGATAATGTCGTCGGTTTGATTCTCGGCTGGTATCTGGTGATTCGAGAAAATGGTGGAGAAGCAGATCCTGTACCCGAGGAACTCCTGGCTGAAGTAATGGAAAACGAGGCCGAGTCCGCTTCCAGGGACGATGAATCAGGACTCACCTGAGCGGCCCAGCACCTAAATTTTGACTATCCCAGGCATCGTAGGAAGTAGAAACTTTGATCAATGCAGTAATTAAGATCGTCGTATTTATCCTTCTGACAGTCTTTAATCCAGCTTTCGCCTCTATTGTAAAAATGTCGAACAGCGGCATTTGTCACCCACCGCAGAGCAGCTGGTTCGACCGCACGAAAAACTTCCAGCCGTTTGATTCAGTCGACGCCTGCCTTGCGGCGGGCGGACGCCTGCCGAAAGGAATGGCTCGCCCGTCCTCCAATGACGGGCGAACAATCAAGCCCTCTGATTCAGAGAGCTACTCCAGAGCTGCCTTTGGTCACGGATGGGATGATTCTGATGGTGATTGCCAGGATAGTAGGGCAGAGGCGCTTATTCGGATGTCTTCGACGCCGGTCAGATTTGCAACAGATCGACGCTGCCGAGTCGTGACCGGCAGGTGGATAAGCCCTTTCTCGGGAAATGTCATTCAGAATGCGTCTGAAGCGGACATCGATCATGTCGTTCCATTGAAATGGGCCTGGGATCGGGGGGCCAATCACTGGAGTGACGCAAATCGAGAACGGTTTGCCAATGACCCCGTAAATCTTCTGCCGGTCGAGGCATCGCTTAATCGTAGTAAAGGTGCAAAGGGGCCCACGGAATGGTTGCCGCCGTCTGGTCAGTGTTCTTACGTGGCGCGGTTCTCGAGAATCATGAAGAAATACCAGCTAGAACCTCGACCATCCGAGACTGTGTGGATCCAAGACTTTCTGCAGCGTTGCCGTTCATGACAACTATCGATCAGAGATCAGCTGTTAAACAAAAGCGGACATTCGAGTCAGAGCTTTCCCCCAGAGCGTGCAAGCTAATCACAGCCATTTCATCAAGTGTGATTGGCGGAGCAAATTGCATACGCTGAATGATTATATGGCAGAAATAGTCATGCTCGGCTAACCTGTTGTTTTATTGATTGATGTGCAGCGCGGTTGATGGTTCAAAGTCAGTAATAATGACGCAGTCAAATTTCTTCAATGATAAAGCTTCAGTAGGGCACCTACTTCGGTATACGCCTATATTTTCGGTTTGAAAATAAGTGAACGTTCAATTATTTTAGGCCGACCAATTTGAAGCGTTGAGCAGACAAATGCGGCAAAGAGACGACTCGAAACGAATAGCCTTCCTGGAAGCTACCGTGAGGGAAGTAGCAGATCACGGTTTTTCAGCAACCTCGGTTGGCAAGATAGCCAAGGCTGCGGGTTTGTCACCAGCCACGCTGTACATCTATTACGAAGATAAAGAACAGCTTTTATTGGCGACATTTTATTACGTCAGCGATCAGGTCATTGATGCGGCGCTGGACAGTTTTTCTCGCGGGAAAGATCTGCGTGAAGGACTGCGACGCCAGTGGCACACACTGTTCCGGATCGGCCTTGAGCGTCCGGAACTATTCCGCTACCACGAGACGTTCACGCATTCTGCTTGGATGACTCCCGAGATCCAGGCACGAAACGAAAGCCGAGCCGCAAATCTTTTGAATGCAGTTGATCAGGGAAAGCAATCCGGGCTGATCAAACCGGTACCTTTTCCACTTCTCGAAACGTTTATGTTCCGCCCGATTTACCACCTCGTTCAACGATGCCTGCAAGGGTCGTTCGAAGGTACCGATGAGCATATCGAATTAGCGTTTAATATGGCTTGGGATGCGGTTGCCGATCGTCGGAATACCTAATTTTTTCTGGAGAGTGACGCGTTATGAAATTCAAGATAGTCAGTACCGCCATGCCCTTGAGAGGCCTACAAGCGCTTGCAATGCTTTCGAGCCTCCTGGTGATGGGATGTTCGGCGGAGGCGCCCCCTCTGACACAGCAAACTGTCTACCCGGTAAAGCTCATGACGCTGGAGCAGGCGCAGTCAGGCACGCTCAATCAGTATCCGGGCAGAGTCTCGGCGTCTGACCATTCAGAACTCTCTTTCAGAGTGGGAGGAGAGCTGACGGAGCTGGCCGTTAAAGCAGGCGACACTGTGGGAAAAGGGGAGGTCGTTGCCCGCCTGGACGATCGGGACGCAAGAACCCGCCTGGAAAACGCCCGGTCAAATTTCAATCTGGCACAGGCCACCTTCGAGCGAATGCGAATATCGTTGGAGCGCCAGGCCATCAGTCAGGCCCGTTTCGATGAGGCCGAGGCCGAGTACCTCTCTGCCAGAGCGCAACTGGCCAGCGCGGAGGACCAACTTTCCTATACCGTTCTCAAAGCGCCATTTGATGGCGTCATTTCACGGGTGCCGGTGGATGTCTTTCAGGTTGTATCAGCGCAGCAGGCCATTGCCGAACTGCAACGGCCCGGCTCTATCGACGTCTCGTTCCAGATGCCTGAACAACAGGTCCGCCGCCTTCAACCACAGAGATCCAGGAACGTTCGCGCCAATGGCAACACTATCGCGTGGGTACAGTTTCCCGAGCTTCCCGATAAACGCTACGCCGCGAGCTACAAAGAGCATGACAGCAATGCCTCTCAGGGGTCGCTCAGTTATGAGGTTACCGTAACGCTCCCTGAACCCGAGGACATCACAGTGCTTTCGGGGATGAGCGCGACCGTTCTGCTTGATTACGGCACATTGGCTGGAGAGAGCGCCCCGTCGTGGCTGATACCAACCGCGGCGCTTGTAACACCTGACGCAGAACCCGGCACTAGCGTGGTTTGGCGATACGTGGCTGCTGCCGATGGTGAGAATGGCGATAACACGGGCAGCGTCGAGCCGGTGGATGTCGAGCCGGGTAAGAAAATGAACGATGGCGTGCTTGTTCGGGGAGAGCTCAGCCCGGGCGACAGAATCGTGGTTGCCGGCGCTCACCGGATGAACAGGGATCGTTCGGTCCGTCCCTGGGAAAAAGAGGGCGGGCTCTGAGATGGTCGATTATTTTCTTGATCGGAAGTCCATCAGCTGGATGGTCACGCTGTTGCTTGGGGTTGGGGGCATGTTCGCGTTTCTGGGTCTTGGCCAGCTTGAATTCCCGGAGTTCACGTTACGTTCCGCCTTGGTGACCACCCAATATCCCGGAGCAACGCCTCTTGAAGTCGAGGAGGAGGTTACGCTGCCTCTGGAAAAAGCGATCCAGCAGATGCCGGGCATCGATGACATTACTTCGGTGAACTCGGACGGCTTGTCGCAGATTACTGTCCAACTCAAGAAGACGGTCAGAGAAGGGGAGTTAGACCAGTATTGGGATATCCTTCGGCGAAAGATTAATGATGCCCAGCCTGGTCTGCCACCAGGCGTGAACACGTCCATCGTGAACGATGACTTTGGCGATGTCTTCGGCCTGCTGCTCACGTTGCGTGGTGACGGCTACTCGCTGAAAGATCTTGGTGACCATGCGGATCTCATTCAGCGAGAACTGCGATTGTTGGAGGGCGTCGCAAAAGTCAGTATCGGTGGTCGTGTCGACGAGCAGATGATCGTGTCACTGGACCGTGACCGTATGCGTGCTCTTGGCATCTCGCCAGAATACCTGGCAAGCCTTCTGAATGCGCAGAATACGGTGGGCAACGCTGGCCACCTGCGCAGTGAAGGGCTGTCGTTATCCGTTCAGCCAACCGGTCAGCTTGATTCCGTTCAGGCACTTGAGCAACTGGCAGTTGGAAGCGCTGATTCGGGTATTATCCGGCTCAGCGATCTGGCCGAAGTTCGCAGGGTGACCAATGACTCACCCGCCTTGCTTTACCACTCTGACGGATTGCCTGCTTTGACCATCGGCGTGTCATTTGCAGAGGGCACCAACGTTGTTGATGTAGGTGAGAGTCTCAATGAGGCTTTGAAACGCCTGGAAAAACAGCAACCCATCGGCATGACACTGAACACAGTGTATAACCAGCCTGAAGTAGTCGAGGAGGCAGTATCTGCTTTTCTCATGAACCTTGCTCAGGCGGTGGGCATTGTCATTATTGTGCTTTTGCTGTTCATGGGGCTGCGAAGTGGCCTGCTCATGGGGCTGATCCTGCTGATTACCATCATGGGTACATTCGTGCTTATGGCAATACACGGTATTCAGCTCCAGAAGATTTCATTGGGTGCGCTGATCATTGCGCTGGGGATGCTGGTCGATAATGCCATCGTCGTCACCGAGGGCATGATGATTAGCCTTTCCAAGGGCAAGTCCAAAAGGCAGGCAGCCAAAGAAGTGGTCTCGCAGAACCGGTACCCGCTGCTCGGCGCTACCGTGATTGCCATTACGGCCTTTGCTCCTATCGGCCTTTCACCAGACACCACCGGAGAATTCATTGGCTCCCTGTTCTGGGTTCTGTGCTACTCGCTTTTCCTGAGCTGGCTGACGGCACTCACTCTGACCCCGTTTTTCTTTGATATGTTCTATCCCGACAAGCTCGAGAGTGTCGGGCAGTCATCCGATAACGACCCCTATAAGGGAATTGTTTTCGTCGTCTTCCGCCGCCTGCTGACCTACGCGATTCATTATCGCTTCGTGACATTAACACTTGCGATCGCGCTTCTGGCTGGGGTTCTATCGTTCTCGGGACAGGTTAAGAATGCTTTCTTCCCGAATGCCACAACGCCACTCTTCTTTGTTGACCTTTGGTTGCCCGAGGGCGCCGACATCTTGCAAACCGAAGAGACCGTAAAGCGGCTGGAATCGCGCGTGAATGACATGGACCAGGTCGTTCAGGTGACCAGTGTCACCGGTGGCGGAGCCCAGCGTTTTACGTTGACGTATTCACCGGAGCAGCGATACGCCAGTTTTGGCCAATTGATCGTAGAGACCCGGGATAAGGCGTCGAGAGAGGCCCGTATGGAGGAAGTCATTGAGCAACTGCGTACAGACTTCCCGAACGTGCATTACAAAGTGCAGGCTTTGCAGGTGGGGCCCTCAGCCAAAGCCAGTCTTGAAGCTCGTATCTTTGGAGAAGATCCCGAAGAACTCCGGAAAATCGGTGTGCGCGTGCAGGCAATTTTTGAAAATGAACCTCTGGCCGACAGCGTGCGCTTGTCCTGGGGTAATCGGGAAGCC
Organism: Marinobacter salinexigens; assembly: GCF_008370345.1. Classification (GTDB taxonomy): domain Bacteria; phylum Pseudomonadota; class Gammaproteobacteria; order Pseudomonadales; family Oleiphilaceae; genus Marinobacter; species Marinobacter salinexigens. Next base: position 177,468 of record NZ_VTUU01000005.1, read on the forward strand.
GTGATCGTACCGGAGTTCCTCGAAGAACAGGCCCGGCGCCTTGGCGTATCTCGCGAATCACTGCACCAGGCGTTGTTGCTGAATAATCAGGGGCAGCAGGTTGGAGTGTACCGTGAGGGGAGCGACCTCATTCCGATCATTATGCGGTCAAGAGAGGAGCAGCGTTTTGACATCGAAAACCTTACCTCGATCAATGTCTGGAGTGAAGAGCAGGGCCGCTATGTCAGCGCGGGCAACGTCATCAATGCCATCAATACGGAACTGCGGGATCCGTTGATAAAACGCAGAAACAGGGAGCGGATGTTGGCGGTTTATGCCGAACCCATGCCTTTGTCGGGGGAGACGGCGGCGAGTGTGCTGGAGAGGATCCGCCCGCAGGTCGACGCGCTGGAGCTTCCCCACGGCTATTCGATTGAGTGGGGTGGAGAGTACGAGACCTCATCCGAAGCTCAGACTTCGCTTTTCTCCTCGCTGCCTCTTGGACTGCTGGGGATGTTCATTATTTCGATGCTGTTGTTCGGTAGCTTCCGACAGGCTCTGTCTATCTGGATGATTGTTCCTCTCATGATGATTGGAATCATTGGTGGACTGGTATTGCTCGGCGCGCCTTTTACATTCATGGCGCTGCTCGGGACTCTGAGTCTGATCGGTATGGTACTGAAGAATGCCATTGTGCTGGTTGAGGAGATCAATATTCAGTTAGAACAGCAGGATGATGCATTCACTGCGGTGGTTGAGGCCGCGGTAAGCCGGGTACGACCTGTGCTTATGGCGGCCGTAACCACCATGTTGGGAATGATTCCTCTGTTCAGCGATGCCTTCTTCGCGAGCATGGCGCTGGTTATCGTGTTCGGTTTGGGTGTTGCAACGGTATTGACGTTAGTGGTGCTGCCAGTGGTGTACTGCACGTTAATGAGAATTTCTTATCATCAATAACGCACCCGCTGTTTTTCAGGCGTCTTTTTTTCCTCCGGACAAGCGATCCGGAGGAAAAAAGCCTCCGGCAATCATTGCATTCATCAGTTCGCCTACTTTTGCACGCAGGTCATCCCTCAACAACCTCATTGCCGGCGTTATTGACTGTCGGGTAGGACAAATCAGCCACAGCTCGGATACCGGCGGCGCATAGTCCGGCATGATTGTGGTGACACGGCCTGCAAGCAGATCATCCGACATATCAAGACACGATTTTATCGCAAGACCGCGACCAGCGACGCACCACCGGCGAACCAGATCGCCATCGTTTGAGGCGCGATCGCCCGTCATTTTGACTCGATATTCCTCGTCTCCGCGTTTGAACGTCCAGAGGTCAAATGGGATGTCCTGCAACTGATAGAACAGCCCGTTGTGGTTCTCAAGGTCATCAGGATGAATGGGGCGACCATGATGCGACAGGTAATCAGGAGATGCGCAAAGCAGGCGCGGCACATCGCAAATTTTGAAGCCATACAGGTTGGTGTCACTGGGCGCGCCGTAGCGAAGCGCCATGTCGACCGAATCCCGGTAAAAGTCCACGTTGGTGTCAGTAATCTGAACTCTGAGGTTCAAACCTGGATGCGTTGCCATCAATTCGTCGATCCAGGGCACAACGCGGTTACGACCAAGATCGGATGAAACCGAAAGCCGGATTTCGCCTGTTACAGAGTCAAATTCAGATCGAAGGTTCTGTTGCGCCTGGCTCAACAAGTCAATCGCTTGCTTGCAGTAAGGCGAGAGGATTCGAACCTCTGACCTCTGCCTCCGGAGGGCGCCGATTGGGGTCGGTTTGGAGTGAGGTCGGTGGGTCTAAATCGTTGTTCGTCAGTAACTTGCAGGCTGGGCGGAAGTTCAAAAAAGTTCTGTTAACACCGCTAGTTACACGTTTTATCCCAAGTTTTGGCACGCATTTGTCAGGTTTGAGATGGCTCTACCTGGACAGAATGACCACTGCCCCAGCTGCTTAATTTCTAGCTTTACAGTTTACTATGCGAACTTCAAGCTCAAAAAAAGTGTCTGGTTTTGATTGTCCAGAATCGGACAGCAGTCCAGCGGGAAGTCCGAGAGCCCGCCTGTAGAAAGCTATATGTTGCGCGAGAGTATCACCCATCGGCACTCGTTAACAGTCAAGGCTTGGCCGCACCAGAGTTTATCGCGAATAACGGGGGATGATTCGGCTAATCACAGAGCTGACACTCGGGGAGATTGGAATAAAGTGTAGTAATTCAGACTACCGACAGCTAAAGAGCCGGTATCTGTCGGTCGATTGACTACGCTGGACTTTTCCAAGTAATCGGGTGTTCTTATCTCAGTCCGGCGGCACGTTAATCCGGAGGAGCTGACCGCGTCGATGGGAGGAACTCGAAAAACGGAGGAAAGCCACTTAGTCTGCACATCTGGATTGAGTGGCCGTTGTAACAGGTCTGACCCGACATTAGGCCTGCTCATTACTTTTAGTTTCAACCGGAGAGACTGGATTTGAGTCGTCGCTGCGAATGTGCTTTCCTGCTGTCTTTCGCTATGAGTGTTTTCCCAACCAGCCTGAAGGCAGAGGTTGTTAACCTGTCCTGGGATAACGACCTGCTTACCGGAACCGATCGTGGCTATACAAACGGGGTACGCTTGTCGTATCTGACGGACACTGCTGACGAGAACTATGGAAAGCCGGCAAGATTTGCCCGGGTTCTGCGTGATGAGCTGCACTTTCTGCCAGGTATTGGGACTGCCGATTCAAAGCAGGCGGTAAGCCTGAGTTTGCGGCAATTGATGGTTACGCCTGAAGATATTACGGTTGAAGGTCCGCAGTTCGACGACATTCCCTATGCCGGCCACCTGTCGCTCAGCGGCACACTATGGAGCTGGAACGCCGATACGATTACCGGCTTTGGTGCTCACATTGGTGTTATTGGGCCCGAAAGCGGTGCCGAGTCGGTTCAGAAATGGGTGCACAAAGCCACGGGAAGCGACAAGCCGCAAGGGTGGGGGAATCAGCTTGGAACCGATGTGGTGGGTGGCATACAGGCTGCGCATGGCCGAAAACTGTTGCAAGCCGGGCAGGGCGGCAACATTGAACAGCGTGTGTCGGTGATCGGATCCGGACTACTGTCGAGTTTTCGAACCTCCGCTAAAACCGGGTTGGTCTGGCAGCTTGGCAGACACCTTCCAACAAATTTTGTGCCGGACTACGCTGGTACCTCCTCAACCATCGCTTTGCCGGGCTCGTTCAAGGATTCAGGCAGTAGCTGGTCCGTGTATGTGGGACTGGGCGTGGAATATGTAGGTTATTCTTACATCGATGACAATGCCGGGGCTTACCGTTTCGACGAAGGGCCGCTGATCGGCCAGCTCGGTCTGGGCGCTACCTGGCAGTGGGATCACTTTCTGGCCGCGGTCACATTGCGTGCCTCGACCAGCGAAGACGAGCGCCATAAAGACAACTTCAGCTTTGGAACACTGTCAGTTTCTTGGGCAATATAGAAAGGTCGGTTTTGACCGTTGCTTACGGGATGTGGTGGCGCTTGTTCCCGCTGTTTAAACAAAAGCGAACATTCGGGTAAGGGCTTTCCTGCAGCGCCTCCAAGCCCATCACAGCCATTTCATCCGATGCTTGGCGGAGCACATTACAGACGATGAATGATTACGTGACAGAGATGTCCATGCTCCGATAAGCCATTTTTTTATGACTCATGTGAAGCGTGATCTTCGTGTAAAGCGGATGGCTTTCATCAGCAGTTCAGTTCAGATTCGCGAATTCCAGAATCATGGCGTGAAACTTCCCTGCCGCCGGTGAAAGCGGCCGTCCGCGTCGATGCAGAATACCGTAACGTGTCCGCAAAGTTTCGATGCCGCTTACGGCAATAGTTGCCACCTGTCCGCTGGCAAGCAGACCAGCTACCACGGGCCTCGGTGCGATACTGACCGCCTTGCTGCCAGCAACAATGGACGCAAGCATGGCGATGTTGTCACACTCGATTCGACGTTTCAGTCCACCTTTTTGGGCGCTTAGCGCCTGGATATTGCGCTCTACATCGTCAGGGAGGCGAGTCATGGCCAGGGGAAAATCGAGCAAATCCCCCCATGCCAGCGTTCTTTTCCGGGTCAGAGGATGATCAGGCCGACAAAACACAACCACCTCTGGTTGTGGCAGTTGGACGAGGTCCAAATCCGGATCACCAGACAGTTCGCCGGCGTCGGCCACGAAAAGCTCCAGCTCATGGTCCAGGAGCGCAAGTCGTAGATCCTGCCAGTTGTCTGTTCGAATGTTCAGGCGAATTCCCGGGTACTGATCCGCAAAGCGGGCACACACTCGATCCATCAATGCCAGCGCCGGGTAAGGGCCGGTACCAATACTCAATTCACCTGTCTCAAGCTCGTCGATGGCCTCGACTTCCTGCCTTAGAGACTCTGCGGCGGCCAGCAGACCCCGGACATGGGGTAGAGCGGCCCGCCCGTGGGCGGTCAAAACCACCCCGAAGCGTCCCCGATCAAAAAGCCTTGCCCCTAATTGGCGCTCGAGCTCCTGGATGCTGCGGCTCAGTGCCGGTTGAGACAGGTGCACGACCTCGCAGGCGCGAGCAAAGCTGCCGCACTCAACCAACGCCATGAAATGCCGGATGTGCCGTGTGTCCATGCCAATACTTATATGCGGTTTGCGCATGGAAAAGCAAGAAACATTGCATTGGATAAGCTGAAAGTCCCGCTTCATACTTCAGTTACCTGGCGCACGATTCAACGCCAATAAAACCCGCGTGCCGCCAAAAGAGGAGATTCCCGATGCTACCCCGATTCAAGAAGGCCATGCTGGCAGTGTTAGGTGCCAGTTTACTGTTCGCAACGATCGCTCAGGCCGAGACTTCCAAGCCGGCAACCGCGGTGACAGCACAGGTTAACCGGGCAGTACTGACCGAGCTTCCGTTTGCTGACACGGGATCATTTGAAGATGCGCGCCGTGGTTTTGTGGGTGCGCTGCCGAATGGCCGGGTAATGGGCGAAGAGGGTCATGTGGCCTGGGACATGGAGCCCTACGCTTTCCTCGATGCCGATTTTGTTCCGGATTCCGTCAACCCAAGCCTGTGGCGCATGGCGCAACTGAATGCGATCCATGGGCTGTTCGAAGTGGTTGAAGGCATGTACCAGGTTCGAAACATGGACCTGTCCAATATGACCATCATTGAGGGCGATAGCGGCCTTATTGTCATCGATCCCCTGCTGACGCCTGCCACGGCCCGCGCCGCTCTGGAGCTCTATTACCAGCACCGGAGCAGAAAGCCTGTTGTGGCCGTGCTTTATACACACAACCATGCGGATCATTTCGGGGGTGTGAAAGGCGTGGTGAATGAGGAGGATGTCCGGGCCGGGAAGGTTCGGGTCTACGCGCCGGAAGGATTCATGGAGCACGCCATCGCTGAAAACGTCATTGCCGGCAATGCCATGACTCGCCGCGCCACCTACCAGTTCGGCGCCGGCCTGGCTCCGGGCGTGAGAGGCCATGTCGACACCGGTCTTGGTAAGGCCCTGGGTAGCGGTGGGCTCAGCCTGATTGCACCCACGGACACGGTGCCGGACAACGCGACTCTGACCATTGATGGTATCGAGATCGAATTCCAGATGGCCCATGGCACCGAGGCGGAATCGGAGATGATGATGTATTTTCCGCAGTTCCGGGTGCTCAACACCGCCGAGATTACCAGTCAGCAACTGCATAACATCTACACCATCCGCGGAGCCGCCATCCGGGACGCCAGCGCCTGGTCCCGGTTCATTGACAAGGTGCTGGTACGCTTTGGTGATCGTGCGGATATTCTGGTGGCCCAGCATCACTGGCCGATCTGGAACCCTGAGGACATCCGGCATTTTCTGGAAGTTCAAAGGGATCTGTACAAGCACATTCACGATCAGACGGTTCGTATGATGAACCGTGGCATGTTGCCCGGCGATATTGCCGAAAACCTGCAGTTGCCAGAAGGCCTGAACCAGGAATGGTCGGCGCGCGGCTATTACGGCACCGTCAGCCACAATGCCCGCGGCGTATATCAGCGCTATATGGGCTGGTACGACGCCAATCCCGCCAATCTCAACCCGCTGCCGCCGCGTGAAGAATCCAGGCGCACCATCGACTACATGGGCGGTGAGGCAGAAGTGCTCCGCAAGGCCCGCAAAGACTTCGCCAACGGCGACTACCGCTGGGTTGCATCGGTCATGCGAGATCTGGTGTATGCCAACCCCGAGAACCGCGAAGCGCGAGAGCTGGGGGCGGACGCTCTGGAGCAGCTTGGCTACCAGGCTGAGGCGGGAACCTGGCGTAGCGCCTACCTGGTTGGCGCGCACGAGCTTCGCCACGGAGTGATTACGCCAAAACATGTGGGTCTGCAGCCGGATCTGATGCAGGCACTGGAAACCAGCATGTTTTTCGATGCCATGGCGGTCAAGGTCGACCCGGAAAAAGCGGCTGGAAAGCACCTGGTGATCAACTGGTCGATCACTGACCAGGGTGAGGATTTCCGGCTCAACCTGCAGAATGCCACGCTGACTCACCGGTCAGGGGAGCTGGACGAAGGAGCGCACGCCAGTGTGAGCATGCCCCGGGCGGTACTCGACAATATCCTTTTGCAGAGAACCAGTTTCCCGGAGGCAGTGCAGGCAGGCGAGATCCAGGTTGAAGGCTCGGTAGACGCTTTCTTTAGCCTGCTGCAAATGCTTGAACAGCCGCAGGCAAACTTCGCCATCATTGAACCGGTGGAGAAGTAACAATGAACGAAAGCTTTGATTACATCGTGGTCGGTGCCGGCTCTGCCGGCTGTGTACTGGCAGACCGCCTGTCAGCCGACGGCCGATATTCGGTCTGCGTGCTGGAGGCCGGGCCCGGCAAGAGCTCGTTCACCATCCGGACACCGGGCGCTTTTGCCGCCCATATGTTCATCAAGACATTCAACTGGGCGTTCAACGCCCGGCCCGACCAGAACCTACGCGGTGGCCAGCCTTTGTTTACCCCTCGTGGCAAGGGGCTGGGAGGAAGCTCGTTAATCAACGGTATGTTGTATGTGCGAGGCCAGAAAGAAGACTACGACGAGTGGGAGGCCCTCGGTAATGGAGGCTGGGGCTATCGCGAGATGTTGCCTTACTTCCTGAAATCGGAACACCATGAGACCCTTTCCGGAAGCCCATATCACGGCAAAGGGGGCAACCTTTATATCAGTGCCCCGGAATCGGCCGAATACCCGATGTCTGAGGCCTTCGTGGACGCGGCGCGGCAGGCTGGATTTACCTATAGCAGTGATTTTAACGGCGCCCGGCAAGAGGGTGTTGGGTATTTCCACCTGAACATCAAGAATGGCCGCCGGTTTGGTGCTGCCGATGCCTATCTCAAGCCCGCGATGAATCGCCAGAACCTCACCGTGCTGACCGAAGCAACGGTGAAAAAGCTTGTGCTCGAGGGGAAGCGAGCCGTTGCTGTAGAGCTTCGTCACAAGGGCAAAGACCGGGTGTTACGTGCAAATCGGGAAATCATACTCAGTGGCGGGGCGATCAACTCACCACAGATACTGCAGCTCTCCGGTATCGGCGACCGCGACACCCTGAAGAAACTGGGTATTCCCTGCCTGCACGACATGCCGGGCGTGGGCAAAAACCTGCAGGAGCACGTAGATGCCTGCGTGCTGGTCTCTAGCCGAAAGAACAATGGCTTCACGGCCTCGCCCGGTGGCCTGCTGAAAATGCTCCCGGATACGATCCGATACATCGTTAGTAAACAGGGCAAACTGGCAAAATCCATCACCGAGGCTGGCGGCTTCATCAGGTCCAGTGACCGCGTTGATCGCCCGGATGTTCAGCTCCACATGCTGCCGCTGCTGTTTGATGATAGCGGGCGGGACCTGAAACTCATGTCAAACCCCGGTTATTCCGTGCATGTCTGTGTGCTCCGGCCGAAGAGCACAGGCGCCGTGACCATCACATCGGCGGATCCGTTTGCTGCGCCGGACATCGACTACAATTTCTTTGCCGATCCCGATGACAGCAAAGTGATGGTAGATGGTATCCGCCAGGCCCGCCGGATTCTTGCCGCGAAGGCGTTTGACGAGTATCAGGGGGAGGAAATCCAGCCGGGCGCAGACTGTCAGTCAGACGAGCAGATCATTGAAAAGGTGAAGGAAAAAGTAGGCCTGGTGTACCACCCGGTGGGCACCTGCAAAATGGGCACTGACGAGATGGCGGTCGTGGACCCAAAGCTCAGGGTGCACGGCCTCGAAGGCCTGCGTGTGGTTGATGCGTCCATCATGCCGCGGTTGATCAGCGGTAATACGAACGCGCCTACAATTGCCATTGCCGAAAAGGCTGCTGACATGATTATCGAACAGGCCGTGGGTTTGGACAACTGATCGCTTTTGTGCAAACCATTCGTGTCATTGTGTCTCCTTGAAGTGGCACCGGGTCGCCCCTGAAAAGCTTCGGGAAAACGGGTCAAAAGACGAAACGATCTGACAGGGGTACTGACTAAACCGGAAAGCACTCCGGCTCTAATTACGCTCGAAAAACAACAAAATAACAAGAAGGTATGGAACAGTGATGTTGCTGACTGGTTTTGGACTTGGTTGCCTGTTACCCCTTTTCGTGGTTACGTTGCGGGATTTTCGGCACTTGCTGGTTGGCCAGATTTTTCTGTTGGTGATCATAGCCTCTGCGGCATTTCTGGTTGATCCTTTGGTCCCGATCGAATAGCGCTGGATTACCTCTAACCTGCAAACCACGTTGCCGGCGTTGTTCTGGCTGTTGTGTCATCTGATTTTCGCTCCGCGACTGCGATTATTGTCGGTTTGGGGTGCAATGGCGCTGTATAGCTTCCTTGCGCCTGCACTGGCGCGACCGTTCGTGGCGCCGGGTGATGTGTTAACACCCGAGGTGTTCTTCGGTTGGCGGCTGGGCCAGTTCTTTGAATACGTTGTGGTCCTACATGGCCTCAGCCTGGTAATCCGGTATTGGCGAAACGATCTGGTGGAAGCCCGCAGAAAGGCTCGCCTGGCCTTTCTTTTCATTGTTGGCAGCGCGGTGGGTGTTGCAATTGAGAGTGTTTCTCTATCCGCCTGAATGTCCACTTTGCGACCTAAGCACCTAAACAGAAGCGAACATCCGCACTCGCCTCATCTATGGAGGAATGAGTTTACGCCTCATTTTTGAATAACCCCACTTCAAAAGCAGTGCAGAGCCAATCAACCTCGCGTGGGTGTGCGTGTAAGTCGCTGTGAAGCTACGATTAAACCAAGTTCGATGCTATCTCACATTGGAAATGTCCCCAGTCGCAGAATAGAACCCGTCTGAGTTAGGACAACTTCGTAACTCTGCACGGGGATTTTCACGTTATGCGTTTATTCCGTGTCTATAATGAGGGTTGCCACAAAATCATTTCAGGGACGTTAAGATGAAAAAATTAGCAAGTATGCTTCTCGCCTCAGTGTTTTCTACTTCCGCCATCGCAGTTCCAATAACTGTAGAGTTCAGCGGTTCGATTTATCAGTCTGATAACCTCACTAGCGCCCCCTACTACGACCCCTCTGAGGATTGGTCAACCGAGCTGTCTGATCTCTTTAAGCTTGGCGGTGTCATTAGTGGTCATTTCTACTACGAATCAGAGGCAACACCGAGCCAGGTTCTCGGATCAGGTGGGGACATACTTGCTGAGTACAGCCTTACCGGATTCGATATTCAGTATGAGAGCTTCAGCGGTGGAAGTACGGGAGGAACACTTACCATCGACAACGGCTACTATGGCGATTGGGACCAATATGTAGTTTGGACAGATACTGATGACGGGATTTGGGGTACAGGTACCACCGCATCCCTTGGCTATTTTGGTTTGGGTGTCTACGACTATACCCAGACTCTGTTAAGTGACAACAGTATTCCCCTGTTTGCGCCGGATATTGATACCTATTGGGACAGCATGATCATGCTTGGCTTTTATGAAGACCCTACTCTACCCAACGAGGGCACATATATTGTCAACGCGACGGTTACAGAGCTAGGTATCGTGACTGAAGTTCCGGAACCCTCGACCGCTTGGCTGCTCACACTCGGCCTCTCACTGATGTTCATTAAAAGAAAACGGAGTTCGAAGTGAATAGCCTCAGGAAAGATCGACCCAATGTTTGATTCGTGGTTGTAAACATCCCTGTTTCAGTTGCACCGCTGATTAGAGTTTTCCGCCCATTGGTGATTTGCCAGGTATCCATATTGCGTCTGCCCTTCAAGTGAATCTTGGAAAGGAAACGGGGTGACGCCCGCGGCTCGGGAAAAGGTCTACTTTTGGTCGATCTGAATGTTCGCTTTGCGACCTCCTGCGCTGTTTCTCCAAATAACTGTTCGCGTAGACTCCCATCTGATCAGGCCTGCCTCCTGGCGCTGTGTCCATTTCAATTTGGCCCTACTGGTAGCGTTTCGATAGTCTCTTTAAACCTTTTCAAAGACTGTTCTGATTTTTGCTCAATTGCGCCTTTGAAATGCACGACATTGGCCAATACAAGCGGGAAGTTTGGCATGGTGTATCGTAAAGTGCGTTCGAATTCGCTGTGCCCGTTGTCGAGTGCTTTGAAGCGGTAAGCCAATTCGATTTCGACATCATTGTCCAGATTGACACCTCGTACGCGCCATTGGTTTTCAGCTGAATTGGCGATGACTTCCCAGCTGACACGACTGCGGCCCATGGGTGTATCGATTACTTCATGGAAACGGTCTCCTGCCTCCAGAGGGCCCTGATTCTCTACTTGTACCACAGCGGATTGCGGGTGCCACTCGGGCCAGCGACTGACCGTACGGGCGTAATCCAGAGACTGGCTCGCAGGCCGCTCGATAACGATGGTATCGACAACCGTAGTCGCCACAGGAATAGACCAAAGGTTGGCGGCAAACAAGAGCATCAATGGCATACGAAGCCATTCGATCCAACGGTAACGGTCGTGACCTTCCAGAAGATCGTTGGCAATCACGAGGCCGCTCACCACCAAGAGCACGCCGGCGGCCAACTGCATTGCCGACAGCTGAGGCGAAAGGAAGATGAAGATCGTGGAAACCACAAAGGTCACGACCATGGCGAAGGCAACGTAAGCCTTCTTGCCCCAGGTGGTCTGAGGGTCATATTTTGGACGGTCTGCAGACCCATTTTTTTGCATGCCCGGATCGGCAGCATCCATCGCCAGGCAATCGTCCGGGCGCCAGCCGGTCGGCCGGAACCACAGCATAATCTTGTCCTGCCAGCGTGCCGTTGTGCGGCTGTCCTTTGCCAACATTGACCAGTGCTGAAGGTTAGCTTTGATGGGGTTAAGGGTGTCCAGAGGGCGCGTGGTGCCATAGTGGCATGGATCCGAGGCGAGCTCGGGCTGCCAGGTACCGAAGAGGCGATCCCAGATCACCAGAGTTCCACCATAGTTTCGGTCGATATAGATCGGATTCTTTGCATGGTGCACCCGGTGGCTTGAGGGTGTAGACATAAAGCCTTCAATCAGCGGAATCCGTTTAATACTCTGGGTGTGAAGCCAAAACTGGTACATCTTGAGAAGGATGAACTGCATTACAAAGACCACAGGCGGACATCCCAGCAACGCCAATGGCAAGTAGAAAAGCCATGAGAATGCATACTGAAAGGCACTCTGACGAAGAGCTGTCGTGAGGTTGTATTCTTCGCCCTGGTGGTGCCCGACATGCGCGCCCCAGAGGAAGTTGATCTCGTGCGCCACCCGATGGAACCAGTAGTAACAGAAGTCGACACCAAGAAAGAAAACCACCCAGGTAATTGGATCGTTCACGGCAAATTCGAACAGCCGGTGGTTATCCCACAACCAGATAAACACGGCAAAAGTGTAGGCCTTAAGCAAGGCATCGGAAATTAGAAGTAATAGCCCCATCGACAGACTGTTCACGCTGTCATTAAAGCGATGGAGGCTCCGGCCCTGAAGGCGGAGAAGTGCATACTCGGCCAGCATCAGGATCATGAAAAGAGGAATGGCCAAGCCATTTATATTGTAGTCACTCATACCACGGGCCCTCATTGGGAATGGGTTGAACGCTCCCATTTTTGGCTTTTCGCCGACATATATCAGTGACTGGCCGCGACGATTACTGACATTAAGCGACAAATTATGGGTACTATGGGTTACGTTTTCTGTTAGCCAAATGTTTAGGGCCCGCCGTGAGTCATCTTTCCATTGCCAATGTCTGGATCAATTCACTCCTGCGAACCTTCCATAAACTGGGAGTCAATGTGGATGCTATCGTTGCGGGGCTACCTGGATTTGAGGAAGGCCCGCTCCACCATCGTGGTCGGCTCGACCTGATTTCGGCCCGTCAGCTCTGGCATAACGCAGCTAATATGTCGCAAGACTCACTACTGGGGGCACGTATCGGCCAATTACAGGACTATCGAAGCATTGGTGTACTTGCCCCTCTTCTTTGGCACTCCCCTTCGGTTGGCCTGGCACTGAAGCATGTGGCCACGTTTCAAACCCTTATCAGTGAGAATGGCGTATTTAAGTACGAGGTGGATTCGGTGGAGAGTGGCAAATCAGCACGGCTCTATTGTCGTTATGAAGAAACCCCAGCGGCATTGCCGGCTAACGCGCAACAAATCCTTTCAGTGACGGCTGGAACCATTCAGTACATTCGCGACTTATTTGACCAACAAGCCACAGTGCGCCAGATGGTTGTGCCGGACGGGCTGGCGTCAACCAGACGGGCGTTGTCAGAGCTACTACAACTGCCCGTGGCCACTTCTACGGAAGGCTTTGGGTTTGGGCTAGAGATCACTGACATAGATCGGCCCATTGCAGGTTGCGACGACAACCTCTACCAGCTAAGCCTCGACTACGCTACCAGGCTTCTCAGCGCCAAACAGAAAGGTTCAGAGCAACTGTTCCGGATTCGTGGCTATATTGCCAATCACGGCCTTGCACAAACGGGCCTGGCGCCTTGTGCTGCAGCCCTCGGCTTGCATCCTCGCAACCTGCAGCGACAGCTGGCGGAGCAGGGAACCAGTTTCCGACAATTGAAAGAAGAAGTTTTGAAAGACGTCATTCTTCGTGAGTTGAATCAACAAACGCCACTGGAAAAGATTTCCGATAAGTTGGGTTACTCCGAGTCCAGTGCGTTTTACCGAGCCTTCCGGAGCCTGTTTGGACTTTCACCGAGTCAACTGTCTAAGCATGACTATCTAGGCCCGAGGTCTAACCTCGAACGGTGAGTGCCTTTCCGAATGAGAGCGTTTCTCTATCCGCCTGAGTGTCCGCTTTGCGACCTGGCTGGCCAGCAGAAAACAATATTCTGAACCATACTTAAAGGCCTTTACCCTCCAAAGAGGGCCACGTCATGACATTTCCTATCAGCAAAGCTCCCTGGAACAAGGGAAAGCTCGTTGGCCAGAAGCTGCCGCTCAAACTCGAACAAATATGGGCTATCCGGATTCGGTTGGAGATTGCAGAGAACATCCGCGAGCTGGCGATGTTCAACATGGCAATTGACTGCAAACTCCGATCCTGCGATCTGGTAAAGCTATTGGTTCGAGATATTTCCAGAAACGGTGAGGTTCTGGACCGGGCGCAAGTCATCCAGCAGAAGACTAGTCAGCCTGTTCAGTTTGAGATAACCAAAAAGACGCGCGAATCGGTCGAGGCATGGATCGAGTTGCGCGGACTTTCGGGTATGGATTATTTGTGGCCGAGCCGGATGCGAAAGTTCGACCATATCACTACTCACCAATACGCCCGTCTTGTCAAAAAGTGGATTACCAGCATCGGACTTGACCCTTCAGTCTACGCAACCCATTCAATGAGACGCAGCAAAGCGACATTGATCTACAAGAAGACCAAAAATCTTCGAGCCGTTCAGTTGCTGTTGGGACACACGAATATGTCGAGCACCGTGCGGTACCTTGGTGTGGAGGTTGAGGATGCTCTGGAGATAGCCGAGAGTATTGAGATCTAAAGCGTAACTTGGCTCCTTGGTCGCTGGATGTTGCAGACGCTGTCAGATCCGGTTGATGAACACCTTCGGGTTTCGATCAGGCTCCTTCAGTCGTAAACAAAAGCGAACATTCCAGAACCATCCATTCCCAGCCAGTTTTCCTTCGGCGCCTCTCTTATATCCACTATTTTCAGAATTCAGAAATTTACGATCGAAGTGGTTTCGAGCAGTGAGTCTGGTTGAAAGAACGGTCTGTCGCTAACGTTGATGATCTGCTCGCCTGAAAAGCGTTTTTTATGTTCACCCCAGCAATCGCTTGAATGCGGGTATTGGTGAAATCCTCGATGGTTGGAACTGGAAAGAAATCTACCAAGGTCAGCATGTGTTGCTCCCAATCTGGTCGTTCGGCGTAGAGTGACGCACTGACAGTCAACCCATCGCTCACGCAGAGTTAAGATAAACTCCTCCATTTGGTAGATCATCATACGTTTACAGCCAGCAACAGAGACGGTCTTAACGCAATGAGTGAAACTTCAAAGTACATCTTCAATCAAACCATGATCAGAGTTCGCGACCCCGGAGTATCGGTCGCATTTTATCGTGATGTTTTAGGGATGACTCTTCTCAATAAATTCGACTTCCCGGAGATGGAGTTTTCACTATATTTTCTTGCCTATCAGGACAATAGTTCCTCGCCTATCCCGTCAGATCCTCTCGGTAAGGCAGAGTATGTTTTCAAGCAGAAAGCGACCCTTGAGCTTACTCACAACTGGGGGACTGAGAAAGACGCCGATTTCTCTGGGTACCACAGTGGAAACAGTGAACCCAAAGGCTTTGGTCACATTGGGATCACTGTGCCTGATGTCCATGCGGCCTGTGCCCGTTTTGAAAAGTTGGGCGTTGACTTTGTGAAGCGTCCAGATGATGGGAGCATGAAAGGATTGGCGTTTATTAAAGATCCGGACGGTTACTGGATTGAAATTCTGGCAGCGCGTTCTTTGGCAGAAATGATTGCTTCGACCTAGCGTGTATGGGCCCAGGCGTCTATGCCAGAGCAAACCACCGGTAAGGCGATACAACTATGAAAATAATAAGACACTTCGTCGATAACGCACTCAGAAATTACAACTACCTTATCGCTTGCGAGGCCTCAAGATTCGCAGTGGCCGTTGATCCGCTCGATACCGCTGGCTTACTGAAGATTGCGGCGGAACACGGATTGTCAATTTCACATATCATCAACACACATGAGCATTCCGATCATATTGCCGGGAACCCCACGCTCAAGCGAGCGACCGGTGCCGTTATCTCCGCTCATAGTCATGCAGCAAAGCTCATACCGGGCGTCGATAATGCATTGAACGATGGGGATCAAATCACTTTAGGAAACCTTGATTTCCGAGTCTTGCATACACCAGGACACACCGCAGCGCATATATGTCTGTTGGTCAGTAACGACGGCGGCACTTCAACGCAGGCGTTGTTTTCAGGCGATGCACTATTCAATGCAGCGGCGGGGAACTGCAAAAATGATGGAAACGTTCATCAGTTATTCGATTCCTTCGAACGAGTATTTAGCCAGCTGCATGATGATGTATTACTTTATCCTGGGCATGACTACCTTTTGAATAACCTGAACTTTGCATTGAGTTGTGACCCACTCAATAAAGTTGCAAGGAGGCTGCAGGCAAAGCTCGAATCGGCCACTGGCCATACGGCGCCTGTCATGAGTCTTGGCGATGAACGTCAATACAATCCCTTCCTGCGTCTAACGGATTCTGCCGTGCAAGAGAAAGTGAGTGAGGCGTTTCCGGCTACCTCTTTGTCTCCACGGGATATTTTTGTTGGCTTGAGAAAGCTGAGAGATGCCTGGTAGCAGTGGTTATTAAAGATTCAGTCAAAGATCAATGTGCAGTTTGTCACACTCCGGCCAGGAGTCTAATGTAAGGTTAGTTGGAGATAACAAGAAAGGAGTCTGAAAATGTTTCAGACGCAGAATGTAAGTGCCTTATCCGAGTCTCAAAGCCCGATTCCATACGATGAGTGGACTGAAAAACTAAAATCGGTGTATGGGCTCTGGAACCCCAGGGCAAACGTGCCCGCTGACTTCACGGCAAAAGTTGCATATCGCTCCAGCGGAAACTTTGAGGTGGTAACCTGCGTATGCGATCCGTGCGGCGCTACCCGCCATGCGAAGGAAATAGCCGGCGATGATATCGAGACACTGGCTATGCAACTCGTTCTTTCCGGGCGGGAAAGGTTCACTATCGATTCGAAATGCCATGAGTTGATGCCTGGTGATATTCTTTTGTGGAATACAACCCGCCCTATGGAATTCGATGTTACTGAAAAGCTCCACAAAATATCGGTGCTTATGCCCTTGGCCCGCCTTCGCAGCTGGCTGCCGGGTTCCTGGTATTTGATCGACAGCAAGTATTCTAAAGATTCAACCACGGCAACTATGCTTTGTTCGCTGATACAAACCATGACGCCAGAATTTTTATCAGGGAAGCTTGAGAACAGCGAAGCGTTGACGGACGCCATGATTGGCACACTGGTTAGCACTTTGGGACCGGCGATTAGCTTGGGAGAGTGTTATGAGCGTCAGCAGCTTATCCAGATCAAGCAGTTTATCGATAAGCATTTGAGTAATCCCGAACTGTCACTAAAATACATCGCATCCGCCCACCGTATTTCATTACGGCACCTTCATTCGCTGTTCGAATCTGAGGGCCAGACAGCGCTTCAGTATATCATTCACCAACGTCTGCTTCGTTGTCAGCGAGATTTATCGAATCCGGGCATGTCACGGCGTACGATCACGGAAATAGCATTGAGCTGGGGGTTTCAGCACTCCACCCACTTTAGCCGGCGCTTCAAAAGCGAATTTGGTGTGACTCCCCACGATTTTCGGCATGACCCTGGTATTGCGCTCTCCCGCTGAAATGACACAAGTGATGGAATTCTCGATCACTTCCAGATACCTTTAGCCTCCTACTTGATCACCACACCAATTTGTCACGTTATTGGTGCCAACCGCTGATTTTAAGAGTCTGCACTGATGGTGCCAAGGCCGTGTTGGACGTGTCCCAGTCCACATAATCTGTCGGAAGATCGCGAGCCAAAGTAGTCGGGCTCTCGTTGATCGGTAATACCGTAATGGGAACCGTGCTCTAGCTCTTGCTCGTATTTGTCACAAAGGTGCTCGTTGGTTCGGCTAATGCCGACGCCTTGGGCGGCGCAATGAACCAGTCGCCGTCCTAGCTCAATGTCGATCTGGCTGAGCGCGCTGCAATTTTGATCGTTCTGGCGATAGCACTGTCGTGTCCTACTGCTACTGTCTCGATGAGCACGTGTTACACGAGCCGTCTGTGGTCGGGTCGCTCCATAGGAACGCTCTCGGGTTCATCGATTGGTTCGCACTGATCGTGCTGCTGTACGTCGTCGCCTTCGACTCCTACGGCCTGCCGAGGTCCGCTAATGAGGCGGCTGGCACTGGTATCGACCGTTAAGTATTAAAGGTTGCCGCTCTGCAATTCGCGCTGCAGGCAGAGCTTGCCCGGAACCAGCGTCGCCGAGACACTTTTCAATCCCTGATTTCTTAAGCTTTCGCTGCACTGACGGTGCAAAGGCCGTGCACCCAGAAGCATGTCGCGATTCCGGAATCCTCTTAACTTGTGAAATATCAGCTCAAGCTTCCTTGTCGAGTCCCGGCGAGAAGAAGCATTTGCTGAATAAGCGCACAAAAACAATTAGGAGAATCAATCATGAAGCCCCAATCTGCAGAAGAATACGTACAGATGGACGATGGCCCTTGGGCACCGTTTCCAGACACGCTTTCGAAAGGTGGCATTACCTGGAGACTACTACACGTCTCACCCGAAATGGGCTCCTGGACAGCCGTGTTCGATTGTCCGGCCGGTTCATCGTTCAACTCCCACATTCACACGGGTCCCGGTGAGTATTTCCTTTACAAAGGACGAATGGACGTCCGTGGCGGCAAGGATAAGGGGGGCGATACTGCTATCGCACCTGGATATGGGTACGAGTCCTCGGGCGCATTTCATGGCAAGACTGAGTTTCCTGTCGATAGCGCATTCTATATGACGTTCCTCGGCCCTCTGGCTTTCACCAGCCCTGATGGCAGCGTGGCCGTCAACATTGGCTGGATGGAAGCGCAAGGAGCATGGGATGCGTTCATCAGCGAGCAACAACCCGAAAGCGCAGCTCAATAGACCGATTCTGTTAGGTAGCGCCTAACTGTCCCTTGAACAACCGGGCGGTTAGGCCTCCGATCACACAAGATTGAGGAAGTACCTATGGCCGACAATACGGTTCGAGTCGACGAATCTGCAACGCACAAGGTGTTTGAGCATCATCTGGAAGCTTTTGCAGAGGGGATAGACGCATTAATGGCTGATTATGCCGACGATTCTGTAATCACCACCCCTACTGGAAACCATGTAGGCAAAGCCGAAATCCGTGCGTTTTTTGAGAAGTTTCTGGAAGAGGCTACACCAGAGTTTTGGGCTGCATTCAAGGTAGGGGTTCAATACGTCAAAGACGACATTGCCTACTTGACTTGGAGTGCCGAGCCTTTCATGCCGCTGGCTACTGACACGCTGTTGGTTCGCAATAATCGCATCTGGATTCAAACCTTTACTCCTTTTGCCCTCTGAGCATGGGTTCCAAAAAAAATTCAATAATATACGCACGGAGTAAGTTCTCATGGCTAAAAATCTTAAAGACAAAGTAGCTATTATCACAGGCGCATCATCTGGCTTCGGTCGGGGGATCGCTATCGCTTTGGCTAAAGAAGGTGTCCGGGTTGTTATAGCCGATATTCAGGAAGCTCCATCCCAAGGCGGTTTCGAAACAAATGCAGGTACAACTACCGTTGACGAGATCAAGTCGAATGGCGGTGATGCCTATTTCGTTCAGTGCGATGTTACCTCTCATGCGGATGTTAAACGCATGATGGCTGCGAGTGTCGAGTGCTACGGAAAACTGGACATCATGATCAACAACGCAGGTATCTTTCGAGGCGGAAAGTTCGCCCATGAGTTTACCGAAGATGATCTGGAAGCGTGCTGGCGTATTAATGTGAAGGGCACCTGGTTTGGTTGTCAGGAGGCTGTCAACACGTTTATGAAACAGGGACATGGCGGCAATATCATAAACCTAGTATCAACGGCAGGCCTGCAAGGACACCCCAAACAATCAGTGTACAACATCTCCAAAGGTGCACAGGCGAATCTAACCCGCTGTTTTGCTATCGAGTACGGCAAGTACGGTATTCGGGTGAATGGTATTTGCCCGACCTATGCAAAGACAGCACTTACCCGGCAGCTATTCGATGACAAAAACTTTGACGACTTCTTTGTCGAAAGCATTCCCCTTGGCCGATGGGGTGAGGTTTCTGACGTTGCCAATCTTGCGGTATTCCTCGCATCAGATGATTCAAGCTATATGCATGGCGACCTTGTCCGTCTGGATGGCGGCGAGACGCTTTGCAGATACTCCGCATAAACTTTAAAGATTCAAGCTAGCAAAAGCTTCGACACTTTGGTCCTTCTCGTTTCATTTTTTGGAAGGGCCTTTTTTTCCCAGGCAGTATGGTGCAAGATCACGCCGCAAACCCAGAGCGTTAAATTTCCTATCGGAGGAGTTCATGAAAATAGAATCAGCTGATAGTAAGGACTACCTAGAGTTAATTAAGGTATGGGAAGCTTCAGTTAGAGCTACGCATGATTTTCTTCCCGAAGAAGAAATTGAGGTATTGAAGCCTGTAATCCTAGAAAACTATTTTGATGCCGTTGATTTAACATGCATCAAAGATAGTAAGGGTAATATCCAAGGATTCTGTGGTGTGCACGACGGAAATATAGAAATGCTGTTTATTTCTCCCGCCGCAATGGGCAGTGGCATAGGAAGGTTGTTAACCAAAAACGCAATTGAAAATCAAGGTGCCACAAAGGTCGATGTTAATGAACAAAATGACAGGGCTTTCGATTTCTATAGGCAGCTTGGATTCAAAGTTATAGGGCGTTCGCCTCTCGACGGCCAGGGCAAGCCTTATCCAATATTGCAAATGGCACTATCAACAATTTAGAAAGTTTAGCCAGCATCGCCCAGTCAAATGGCGGCTGGTCTGGACTCCGTTTCGGCGCTTCGCGCCTTCACTACGGCCGCTGCTAAAAGCGTTGAGGCTGTAGAAAAAAACCAAAAATCAGCGCTTGGTTTTGATAAGACGCAAAAAACGGGTCAACTGAAATGCGGCATTCCCCGCTTCAAGCACTACAAATACGACCAGGGCGCCATGGTCGTGATCGACTACTAAGAACAGTTTAAGCCTGGCACCTTTGAACCTGCGGTGCATTATTTGATCGAGCGCAAGCTGGACCTGTCGATATTTCACCCCAAGTACCGCAACGAAGACACCGGCCGGCTGGCTTACGATCCAGATACTGCTGAAAGCCATCCTGTTTGCCTACTCCAAGGGAATCACCTCCAGCCGCGAGATTTAGTGTTGCTGCGAGACCAGCATCATCCTCAAAGCACTTTCTTGCGATACCGTTACTCACTTCACGACGCTAGCCAAGTTCGTCAGCAGCCACTCGGATGAGATCGAAGAGCTGTTTCGAGCGTTACGGGGGGTTCCTGATGGAGCCAGTCAGAACGTGAACTTACGAATCATACCCATGCAGACCAAACGACAGTCCCTTTGAATCATGTACACCGATCAAAAAAAGGTAAACAAAAACGCAAATACACCTGTAACCGTTTGCACCAACAGAACCGCGGAAAGGGAGTAAAAAGATGCCGGAAACCCGGCTGGTTCTGAATTGAATCTGGTTTTAAATGGGGTTCACGTATTTTTTGCTGAGAAGCCGCATTTTCGCAAAATGATGGTGCCGCGAGAATATCGGGATACACTGGCTATCGAGGTTGCGGTGGCTTGCGCCCTGAGTAAAACGAATTCAAGAAATCTCGGAGGAAATCCAGGATACGAAGGCCCTGACTTTTTCGGTTCTGAACTTGGCCTCCGGGGCGACCAGATAATAGTGATATTCCGCAGACATCGAGAAATCGATCGGCTGCATCAAGAGTCCGTCTTTCAGCATATCGGCGACTAGAATGTGACGAATCAAAGAAACGCCACGGCCTGCAAGGACCGCCTCAACCTGTGCAGAAGCTTCATTGACCTCGAGCCTGATCGATGTATCGGGGATCTTTATGCCAAGGGCCCTCTGAAATTTGCCCCATGAGCCTTGCATATCAATCGAGTCATCAACCAGCCAGGGCATGTTGGCAAGGTCTGACGGTTCGACCTTTCGGCCGTCCGCAAGAGATGCGTGGCAAACCACTACGAGGGACTCCTCCATGAAGAAACGGGATTCCAGTCCCGGATAATTTCCTTTGCCAAAACGGATGGCCAGATCAACCCCGTCACCCTGAAAGTCCACCAAGCTGAAGCCGGGCATAATGCTGAGTTTTATCTGAGGGTATCTTTCCTGGAACCGGCTGATTCTGGGCATCAACCAACGGTTCGCGAACGAAGGCAAAGTCGCCACTTTCAAATTGGTTGGATCTGAGTTCGGTGCGAAGGTGGCAATTCCCCTTTCGATTTCCTGAAATCCCGTTTCGATGAAACCCGATAGACGGCTCCCTTCTGGGGTCAGTTTTACCTCTCGAGTCAGCCTCACGAACAGTTTCATTCCGAGGAACTCTTCGAGCCCCCGAATGTGTGAGCTGACCGCCGCATTAGAGATGTTCATTGCCTCAGCCGCAGCCTTGAAACTGAGTTCCCTGGCGGCGTACCGGAAAGCCTGGAGAGCCCTCAGGGGAGGAAGCGCCTGCATATTGCCACCCATGGTTAACTTCATCTTAATCGTTAAGAAGTTTAACCCGTTTGTTCGCATGCAGTCCAAACGAAACAATAAGCCTGAACTTTACAGTAAAGGAGAGACACGATGTCAGCCATTTCCCCCACTGCTCAGGCAGTCGGCTACGTTCACAGCAGAACACCAGTGAAAGCCAGTGCGATTCAAAAGATCAGCCGGTGGTACGTGAATTGGAGAACACGTCGGCAACTGGCCCAACTACCTGACTTCATGCTGAAAGACATCGGTGTATCGAGAAGCGATGCCGAGAAGGAAGCCAGAAAACATTTCTGGAAAGAGTGACATCGACATCATTGCCAATATCGGAGTTGAAATGACAGAAGGTTACTCGCTGAAAAGGGACAGAGTTATGGGCGATCACAAACACCCTGATAATAGAGACGGATCCGACTCATCAGCCGAGGGACGGAATCAAGCACGCTTGATAACCCGTGCAGAGTGGATCAAAACGCGGCTTGCCGGTCTTTGGAAGACATTTCAAAGCAGACGAAAACCAAAAAAGGAACTCGGTTGTATCTCAAACCATATACGGAAAGACATTGGTATTGAGCTTCATGAATCGAACAAAAGCGACCGTCTTGGCTGAATTAGCATGAAAATTGTTCCTATTGACCCTGATGAGTCATTGATTGAACTTCTGAGTTGCTTTGCGCTACCGACCTCAGATATCAACCAGTCCGGCTCAATTTATTTCTTCGGCTGCCATCAGAAGGGCAAGTTAATAGGTTCCGTCGGCATCGAGATCTGCAAAAAAATCGGCGATGCTTCGCTCTTTGGCAACACACGAAGAAGTCCGAAACACCGGGCTGGGACGAGCATTAGTGGAGCACGCCGAACTGAATGCATCACTCATGGGGCTCAGTGCCATTTATCTTTTAACCACAACGGCGACTGATTTTTTCGAGCGACTAGGGTATGAGCAGCTTTGTCGCGGACAAGCCCCAGATAGTATTAGCAAGACCATACAGTTTTCAGATCTCTGTCCGGCGTCATCCCACTTAATGCGAAAGCTATTGTGATTGGGTTCACCTTGGTCGCTTAGGTTCATTTTGTTGATACTACTTTATAAGTCTCGGTATCGCTCGCACAGCATGTTGTAAACAACCCCGCTTTAGTTGCACCGCTGATTAGAGTTTTCCGCCCAGTTGTACGTTGCTAGGTATTCCCAAGGGTCAGGTCATCCGGGGAATCGGTGGGGTAGGTAGCGGGCTCACGCGGCCTAGGAAAGGTCTGCTTTATGGTCAACCTGAGTGTTCGCTTTGCGACCAGGCCGAGCTTCTCAAACTCCCAAACATAAAGCGAACATTCGAGTCAGGAGTTCTCAGAAGACGATGTTATGCTGATGATCAGAGACATTGAGCAGTTTTTGGCTCAATACTTACTTGCCTCTTGTCTCTTTTCTATTCTGTCGGCATGGGGCCCTACGCTAATTTGCCGGTCTGGCAAATCGCGACTACTTCGTCATTTCTGAGAAGTTGCGTAACCAGCCAACTATAGACTATCTATTTTGCCATGGCTCAAATAACGTCACTGTATGTCTATAAGGTCGTCAGTCAGGCAAGTCCGGGCGTCGAAACGCGGGACTTGATACGCAAACTTGGCCTACCCGTGGACGGCCCCATCGATCCGACAAAGATGGTGTCTTCACCGGAGTACTATGATTTCTTTGCGGCTTTGGTTGATCGAGATCCCAAGGGCCTCTCATTACCGTTGAGAATCGGCGCCTCGATGCGAAGCGACGAGTACGGCGCTTTCGGTCTGGCATGGAAATCCGCGCCGACCTTGCGTGGCTCATTCACAAGGGCAGAGCGGTACGGGCATGTTCTGGGCAGTGCAGAAACCTATTCGCTTGAGGACACGGCACAGGGGACATTCTTTAACCTTGAAAAAGCCGGGGATGGTTCCACGGGCATGCTGCTCTCCAACGAGGCCAGCATGTCGGCGGTGCATACCATCATCAAGGAAGTCAGCTCCTCAGATTTCATTCCTTTGGCCATCTACTTCAAGCATGCGCCGAGAGGCGATACCAGAGTGTACGAGAATTATTTCGGTTGCCCGGTCCATTTCGAGACGGGACGAGATGCGGTGCTTGTAAGAAAAGAAAGCATCGAAACCCCCAACAGACTGGGCGATGAATCCATCGCCCAGTTCTTTGACCGCCATCTTGAACAGCAACTGAATTCGCTTAAGGGCGACATCTACCTGCAACAGCAAGTTCGGCGTGCTGTCGCCAACGTGCTTAGTGAGGGAGTACCGAAGCTGTCACGGATTGCGTCCGAACTGAATATGGGCGCA
The DNA here is from genome assembly GCF_008370345.1 of Marinobacter salinexigens. GTDB lineage: Bacteria > Pseudomonadota > Gammaproteobacteria > Pseudomonadales > Oleiphilaceae > Marinobacter > Marinobacter salinexigens. The sequence continues at coordinate 201,584 of NZ_VTUU01000005.1, forward strand.
CGGACATTGCAAAGAAGGTTGTCGGAGCAGGGGTATTCCTTTCAAAACGTTGTCGACATGGCGCAAAAGGATCTCGCACAGAGACTTCTTCGTGAGACAGACTACAGCCTTGCCGAAGTCGCCTTCCTGACGGGGTTTGCCGAGCAGAGCGGGTTCACGCGGGCTTTCAAGCGTTGGGCAGGGCAGACTCCACGATCCTATCGGCTTTTGACCCGTTAAGTTTGAAGTTGGCGCCGTCTGCACAAACTCTGGCATGCCGAGGCAATAACAAGCGACGCGGTTTCACGAAAATGGACTTGCACTTAAATCAAAAGGAGCAAGTCAATGAAACCATCCAACCAGGCACATCAGACAATTCTCGTCTTGGGCGGTACCGGCAAAACCGGTAAACGCATCGTCGGTCAGCTGAAAGACAGCGGTTATGAGGTTCGAGTTGGATCCCGCTCAGCCATCCCATCGTTTGATTGGGACAACGAGAAAAGCTGGGACCCTTGCCTCACTGGCGTCACTTCAGCCTATATCACCTACTCGCCAGACCTGGCCATGCCAGGCGCAACCGACGCTATCCAGGCGTTTGTGAGCCTGGCCAAACGACGAGGAGTGAAGCGGCTCGTCCTGCTATCCGGCCGTGGCGAAGCCGAGGCACAAGCCTGCGAAGACATTGTTCAGGAGTCCGGACTGGAATGGACCATCGTCCGCGCAAGCTGGTTCAACCAGAACTTTTCTGAAGGCGCATTCATCGACATGGTTCTGAATGGCGCGATCACACTGCCAGCGGGCGATCAGGTCGAGCCTTTCGTGGATGTGGATGACATTGCAGATGTGGCTGTTGCTGCTCTGACTCAGGACCACCACAACGGCCATATCTATGAGGTGACGGGACCAAGATTGATGACTTTCGCGGACGTGGCCAAAGACCTTTCCCGCGCGACCGGCCGTGAGATTTCGTTCATCGACGTACCTCACGACGGCTTTATCGCCGAGATGGAGAACGCTGGAGCGCCAAAGGATGTGGTCTGGATGCTGGATTATCTGTTCGCAACGGTTCTAGATGGCCGCAACGCCCAATTGACCGACGGCGTTCAACAGGCACTTGGCCGACCACCGAAAGACTTCGCTGTGTATGCCGAGGAAGTGGCAGAGACCGGTGTTTGGCAAGGGCGGTAACGGGCTGCGCCAGGGTAAACATACAGGTTTGGCAGCAGTATTCAGCAGTAGTCAAACCTTATGCTCTCCCAATATTACCTTACAGAGAACATAAAAAATGCTTGATAAGATACTGTTAAATATATCAATCGCTCTCTACGCAATTGCTGTTCCGTATTTGGAAATCAACGACACCCACGTCTTTAACCCAGACTGGGTAGCCCACGCAAGATTGCACGAAGTGTGGCAGTTGATCACCAACTCTTCCCTGGGTGCGATTGCCCTGTGGCTTACCTGGATGTCTGCGGATGGCCGGGGGAAAGCCAGTGTAATTGCGCTCTTGATCACCGGCGGTTTCCTCGCAGCCTATGCCTTACAGGGGGCCTACGGCGGATCAATGGTGCATCCGGATGGCACTGAAAAGACGTTGTTTGGCGTCAATGTCGGCGTGATTGGGTTCGGCTGGGTATTTCTGAGCTCCATTTTTACGCTCGTTAGAGCAGGGCGCCAGGAAGCGACAGAGAAAAATTGAAGCTGTTTAAATATAGTGGCGACGCGATGTAACACTTGAACCGGCTGGGTTACTGATAGGTAACGGGGACACAGACCTTAAAGACCTTCAGGAGCCCAGCATGGCCCACAAGTTTGCGGAAATCGCTTTTACCCGGACCGTTAAGCAGGTTCAGGAGGACATGGGTAGCCGGTCGGGTTACGCATCCATAGAGACCGGCCCCGACCGAAACCATCTGCTCAGGGAGCGGGAGCGCACCTTCATTGAAGCTCGTGACAGTTTCTATATTGCCAGCGTCAGTGAGACAGGCTGGCCTTACATCCAGCATCGGGGTGGGCCGGCCGGGTTTTTGAAGGTAATAGACCAGTCGACCATCGGTTTCGCTGATTACTCGGGCAACCGTCAGTACGTCACAACGGGAAACGTCCTGAACAATGATCGCGTGGCGCTGTTCCTGATGGACTATCCGAACCGTAGGAGGCTAAAACTGCTTGGCCGGATGGCGCTTGTGGGTTCCGACCAGCCGTCGATTCTGGACGATCTGAAGGACGATAGTTATGACGCGAAGGTAGAGAAGGGCATGCTCATTCATGTCGAAGCCTTCGACTGGAATTGTCCGCAACACATAACCCCTCGCTACAATCAGGCAGAGGTCGAAGCCCTGCTCGAGTCGATGCGAGACGGCGGCTGAACCGATATCACAGGGTAGACTGAAGCTTGCCGCTGTAGCGCCGGAGTTTGCCTACGGTTTCTGACCAGTCATCTGCCCCTACCATATCGGTAAACTCACCGTGAGCTTCTTCCCATCTTACCAATGCCTGCTGATATATTTCCTCGCCTTCCGGCGTCAGAGCCAGGCCTAGCGAACGCTTATGGCCCGTTGGCTGAGACTGAAGCAAGCCCTTGGCAATCAGTTTTTCAACCGTTCGCTGAAGCGATGTCCGCTCCATTCCGAGTAACTCAGCCAGCTCGTTGATGGAGTTTGGTGGTGACAGTTTGATGGCATTCAGAATTGAGAACTGGGTAATCCTGAGACCGGTATCGGAAAGGTGATGGTTGTAGTGCCGGGTTACCAGCCGGGAAAAAACGCGGGAGTAAAGAGCCGCGCAGGTTCTGGCAACATCAAGCGGCGTTGTTTCCTGATCAACAGACTGCTCAGACATGTTGGGCTCCTGCTAATGAAGTGTATATGCATGATCGTAGGTTGCAGTGCGTGCATTGTCCAGACAATCAGGTAAACGGAATGGCTGCAATTCTGGGGTAGTTTCAGTAACAGATAGGCCCGCTGGACGTCTGTGCAGTAAAGATCACTCTATAACGACCTCATCAAACACGAGGGAGGCACCATGAAAAACCAGGAACTCAACCTGTTACACGTGTTCAGCGCCATCATGACGGAAGGCTCAATCACACGAGCGGCGGACCGACTCGGTATGACCCAGCCAGCGGTTTCGAACGTTGTTTCCCGAATGCGGACGGCCTGGAAAGATCCTTTGTTTGTGAAGCGGGGGCGGCAGGTAGAACCGACTTCGTATGCGCAAAGCCTTTGGGACCAGATCCGCAATCCGCTGTACGAACTGTCCAATGCGGTAAATTCTACCCGTTTCACACCCAGTGAATCCCGCAGGACGTTCAGGGTAGCTGTTACCGATCTGATTCTCGAGATGGTCTGGCAACCGCTGGTCTCCGAGCTGCAGAAAAGTGCGCCAGGGATTGATTTGCATGCGGTACCTTTCTCACCCGCCACTGCAGCGAATCATCTGCGCGAAGCAAGTGTTGATTTCGTAATTGGATTCTTCGAGCAGCACGATCACAGTCTCAGAAGCCTGTGGTTGTTCGACACCGGATATGTATTGGCCATGAGAAGTGGCCATGAGCTCAGTGGTCGTCCGGTTGACCTTGATTCATTTCTGAATGCCCAACACCTGCTGGCAACCATGTCTGGTGAGGCTCACGGTGTTGTCGACGATACACTCAACCGGCGTGGCCTGGAGAGACGCGTGGCAGTGACGGTAAACCACTTTTCCGCGGTTCCAAATCTGCTCAGAAACTCCGACCTGGTTGCTACTATCCCCGAAGTTATCACCGGCGACTGCGAATTCTGCGCAGGTATTTCCATTACCAGTCTGCCAATTGAGGTGGAGCCCACCAGCCTGTATCTCGCATGGCACACCCGACACGACCGGGATCCGGGCATTATCTGGATTCGGAGCGTGATCGAGCGGGTCGCAAAAGAGTGTTGGGCAAACGCGATGGCGGCCAGGGCGCTTGATTGCGGTCCGCTAACCGTGATTAAACCCGGCTTGGACAATCGGCCCATTAACTAGAACGCTTGTCCCTTTGTGACGGTGCTCCGGTGGTTACTATTTCTCTCGTAGACATCAACCACTGGAGAAACCAACATGAAAAACATCACTGCCAAAGCCTTGCTTCTTGTTTCCATCGCCCTGATTTCCGCTTCCGCCAGCGCAACCCTGGCGGACCGAAAATCAGACAGCGACGATTACGGCCACTCCGTGAGTAGCCCGTACAGCGGTCAAAAAGTAATCCGCGGCCAGGTTATTCTGAAGTAAAGCGCAATACCAACTAAAAAGGGGCAAGGATTCAGAATCCTTGCCCCTTGTCTGTTTCAGCTCTATCAGGCCACGTTAGCGTTTTCCTCAACTACGTTTTTCTCAGCTTCGGCGGCTGTCGCGTTCAGCTTTTTCCATTCCCTGGGCGTCATGCCCGTATTCTTTTTGAAAGCCCTCGAGAACCCGGAGGCGTCTTCGTAACCAACTTCGAAACAAATAATCGACATGGGCTTGTCTTTGAGGATGAGCTTCTTGGCTGCAGAGATTCGGACATTCTGGACGTATTCGCCAGGTGCCAGGCCGAGCACGTTTTTGAAGTGCTGTATGAAGGTTGAGCGGGACATGGTCGCCACTTCAGCCAGCTTATCAACAGAAAGATCTCCATTCAGATTTCTGTCGATGCAATTCAGCACCTTGCTCAGCTGACGGTCCGCAAGCGCGGATAGCATGCCCTTGGGTGTTTCTCCTTCGGAAACGATATGCCGTAGCACATTCACGAAAATCACCTCAACGAGTCGGTTCATAACCGCGTCCCGCCCCTCCTGGGCTGCTTCGGCCTCCGCGAACAGTACATCTACGAATGAGCCAAGGCCCTGAACCGAAGACAGGGGAAGTACAACGGAAGGGGGCAGCGCCTGGAGGACTGGGTTTCGGGAACCAGTCTGGAACTTGATTGACGCGCATATTATCTCGGCGCCTTCCTTGTTGGCACCGAAAAGCTGATGCGGCTGAGAGCACACTGAGAAAATCATGGTTGGTTCGGTGAGCGTAATCTTCTCCCGATTGCCTTCCATGATGTCGAGCACCCCCGAACGCAGTACATGGATATAACCGGTTCCTTCTTCTTCAAAGGAAGCGAGACCACAAAGCTGACCCCGAAAGAACACGCCGGCGTTTACGTTAAGTTGGTCGAGAATGTAAGAAAGCCTGTCCATAAGCCACTCCAGATAATTGGCATAGAAGTTTGAACGATCGTACTCATTCAGTACCGCTCAAGGCCTTAATGTTTCAGACGTAGTCATCATTCATTCAAAGGAGATACCCAATGACTCGTTTCAACAAACTTCGTGCCTTCGTTGCTGTTGCTGCCATGAGCGCTGCCTCTGTTGCTTTTGCTGCTGATATCGACATGAATGCCGACGCAAATGATGTTGCCATCAGCGGCTACGATCCTGTGGCTTACTTTTCCGATTCAGAAGCCACCAAGGGTTCTGCGGAATACACCGCCACCTACAAGAACGCGATCTACCATTTCTCCAGCGCCGAGAACCGTGATCTGTTCCGTGCCGACCCCAGTGCCTATGCGCCTCAGTACGGTGGTTACTGCGCGTTTGGCGTGACCATGGAGAAAAAATTCGACGTTGATCCCGAAGCCTGGCGGATTGTCGATAACAAGCTGTACCTGAACCTGAACAAAGACGTGCAGAAGCGTTGGCTCACCGATGTGCCCGGTTTCATCGCCAATGCCAACGACATCTGGCCGGAGATCAAAACTGTGGAAGCAGCCGAGCTGTAATTCCCTGCCAATGATATGAGCACGTCCCGGGGTCCTTGGCGTTATTGCTCGGGGACCCTGAAACAAACTGTGAAGGTGATAGATATGAACCAGAAACTTCTTTTCAGCGCGGCACTGGCGGCGGCATTGGCCGGCGCCATGTCCGCGCCCCTGGCTCACGCAGGTGGCAAAGAAAAGTGTTACGGCATTTCGCCTGTAGGTGGTAACGATTGTGCGAACCTTGCCGGAACCCACTCCTGTGCAGGGCAGTCCAAAGTCGCCAACGACCCGGGTGAGTACAAGATTGTCGAGAAAGGCACCTGCGAGGATCTGGGTGGTTTTGACAAGGAAACGGCCCTGAAAATCATTGCTGAGAAAGGCAAAGGTTAAGAGCCATGAGTAATCGTCAGGCCACAGCCCACAGCAATCCGGAACTCAAGAAGACCGCCGTTGGGGTAGGGCTGCGATCCGAGCACTACCAGAATGTTCTGGAGCAGACACCCGCGCTCGATTTTCTTGAGGTCCATTCGGAGAATTTCTTCGCGGACGCTGGTATCGCTGTCGATCTTCTTCAAGAGGTCTCGGCCAGCACGCCAATCAGTCTGCATGGCACCTCGGCAGGTTTGGGGTCGGTTGAGGCTGTTCCTGATGATTACCTCAAGAAACTCAAGCGTCTTGTGGATCGGGTGGATCCGATACTCGTGTCGGACCACCTGTGTTTCACCTGGGCAAGGATCGGCGGAAGGCTTTTTCACGGTGGTGATCTGCTACCCATTCCCTTTACCGAAGACAGCTTGCGGCATGCGGTTAATAACATTGATCGCATACAACAGTACCTTGGCCGTCAGATCGCTATTGAGAATGTCTGTGCCTACATCGAGTATGACCAAAGTGATTTCGACGAAGCGAGTTTTCTCGGTGAAATCGTAGCTCGCACGCAGTGTGGCCTGATCCTCGATATCAACAATCTGATGGTGAACGCCCGCAATGGGCAAGTCTCAAACCTGGAGAACTTTGTTGATCGCTACGTCGAATCACTCGACTACTCTGCGATCACCGAGATTCATCTTGCGGGCTCGACGCCCGTGGGCGACGAAGAGTTACTGATCGACGACCATGCCCGCCCGGTATCCGAGGCTGGCTGGCAAATCTACCAGCGCGTACTCAATGCGGTCGGTCCCAGGCCTACGTTGATCGAATGGGATAACAATCTCCCATCCTGGCGCGAACTTCTGGGTGAGGCTAGCAAGGCCAGAAAAGCACAGCGCCAGGTATTGAGAAGGGAGCGCAGCCTATGAATCTGTCTGATTACCAGGCCCATTTCCTGCAATTCCTGTTCGGCGCCACCAGCGAGCCGGTGTTACCCAATTCAGAAGTGTACCGATTCGGGGTTGAGGTAAAGGCAGTTCGAGCCCTCGAACAAAGTTATCCAACTGTGAGGGCACTGGTCGGGCCTGCCGACTTTGAAGGCCTGGCTCTCGACTATTTCCAAATGATCCGCAAACAGAGCGGCGACTGGAGTGATTTCGGCTGGGGCTTTCCGAGCTGGATTATCTCGAACCGGATTTCAGACCGGGTTCCTTATCTCTCCGATGTGGCGCGCCTCGACAATTACATCGGGCGAGTCGAGAGAAGCCAATATGAAGAGGTGAACGTCGACAGCTTCGCCGTAATTGGAGAAGACCTGGCGTCCTGCTCTCTGATTCTCAACAAAGGACTCCAGTTTTTCCGCTCCATGTACCCGGTGGTCAGTATCTGGGAGGCGCACAAAAGCGAAACACCGAAGGACACACTCAGTTTTGCTCAGGCGAAGAGAATGATCGCCAGGGGCCGAGGCCAGAATGCGCTGATCTATCGCGCAGGTTGGAAAGGGATGGCGGAACTCATTCCTGAGAAAGACTTATTGTTGCTGGAGTCAGTCAGAAACCAGCGGAGTATTGCCGAAGTCTTTGGCGAGGATGTTCTGAAAGACACCAGCTTTACCCATTGGCTGCAAGACATGATCGCAAAAGGCGTCATTGTTGGCGCCAAAGCCATTCATTAAGAGGAGATTGACATGAAAACGTTGGCATACAGTTTCTATGGTTTGAACGATTCGGTTCAGCGACTGATTGGTAGCCTGCTACCCATTGCACTGCTTCTCGGGCGGCTTTATGTGGCCTGGGTCTTTTTTAAAGCTGGTCTCACAAAGATTGATGACTGGGGAACAACGCTGTTTCTGTTTGAGGAAGAATACAGTGTTCCACTGTTGAGTCCCGAGTTTGCGGCCTTCCTGGCGACTTTTGGCGAACTCGTTTTTCCGGTGTTGCTGGTGATTGGTTTGTTTTCGCTGGTGTCTTCCCTGGGGCTTTTCGTCATCAACATTGTAGCGGTCATCAGTCTTGAAGCGATTGCGCCAGCGGCGGAGTTATATCACGTGGTCTGGGGCTTGATCCTGATGGCTCTGGCTATGTGTGGTCCGGGTGTGTTCTCCCTGGATAAGCTGATTGGCGACCGGTTGAGAAAAGCCTGATCCATAATCGTTCACCCCTTGGCGTATTCGGCATTTCCCCTCGCGTCGATATTGTTCACCGAATACGCCCTTTTTATTCTTCAGAAAGTTCCCGGAGGAACCTCGTTGTGCCGATTGTAAATCTCAATACGTTTGACGAATTGGGCGAACTTGCCAATAAACACGAATGGCTGCTACTGGATTTCTGGGCACCCTGGTGTGCGCCCTGTAAGGTCATGAATCCCGTGCTTGAACAGTTCAGTGAACTGAATCCCGATAACGCCGTCATCAAGGTGGATGTGGATCAGAAGCACGAGATCGCTGCCAAATTTGGCGTCAGGGCCATTCCGACGCTGGTTCTGCTGAGACGAGATCAGTTCATGGGGCAGGAGACCGGGTCCAAATCCCTGAAAGATTTAAACAAGTGGATCGACGGCCTGAAACATAAGGTATCGCAGTTGGCGTGAGTTGTTGGCGGTTTTCAGAGTAAACTCAGTTTGCCGGGTCCAAAGCCCGGCTTTTTTTATTCGGAAATCGGGGAAGGTGCACTTCTAATCGATGTTCCGAATAATTCCCTGAATGCGTTGTGGAGATGGATCAGGCAATGACAGTCGATCTGGCCAAATATCAGGCACTTGAAAATACTCTTCGACAGAGTATCGAGGATGGTCGATGGGGGCCTGGCGAACGACTGCCATCCATAAGAGCACTATGTAACCAGTACGGCTTTTCCAAGATTACGGTACAGCATGCGTTGCAACGGCTCGAGGCTCAGGGAATGGTCGAGGCCCGGGAGAGAAGCGGCTTTTTTGTGTCGCGTGGGCATAGCGAGTTCGAGCCCCCAAGGCAAGCCACCGTGCCTGCCGAGCCTCAGCCTGTCTCAGTGAGCCAGGTTTTTCAGGACATCATGACCCGAAGCGCTGCCTTTGATTTGCTCCCCGATCTCCATAGCGACGAGCCGCCACCGGGCATAATTCAGCTGAACCGGTCAATCGGCCGGGCCCTGCGTCGCCAATCCGCGAGCTTCCAGTATTATGACGAGCCGGCTGGTGATCAGGAGTTGAGAACTCAGCTTGCGCTGCGAGCCGCCAAAAGAGGGTGGACGGCTGTTGCCAATCAGTTCTGCATCACCTCTGGTTGTCAGCAGTCCCTGTTCCTGGCCCTGATGGCGGTTTGCCAGAGCGGTGACGTGGTTGCGGTGGAAGCGCCGGGGTTTTATGGCGTTCTTCAGTTGCTTGAGCAGCTCGATCTCAAGGTACTCGAGATACCGGCCTCGCCGACAAGCGGTATGGATATCCAAGCGCTCGAAAAGAGCCTTCAGGTCTGGGACATCAAGGCTTGCGTCGTTTCACCGTCCTTTGCCACCCCTACCGGGGCTGTCATGCCTTCCGAAGACCGTCGACGGTTGCTCGAGCTTGCTGCTCGACACGATCTGGCCATCATTGAAGATGACATATACGGCGAGTCAGGGTGGTTTAACACCCCCGACTCCCTGAAGGCGATTGATGACCATGACCGCGTCATCCACTGCAGCTCTTTCTCGAAAGTTCTCTCGCGAGACCTGCGTTTGGGCTGGGTTTCAGGTGGCCGGTGGCATCGAAACATACTGCAGCTGAAATTGACCTCCCAGTTGGCCAGTAGCCGCTTCTTGCAGCAAGGCGTGGCAAGCTTTATTGCCGAGGGCGGCTACGCATCGTACCTCCGACGGTATCGGCAAAGCTTGCGCCTGCAGCGAGACTATCTACTGGATCTGCTGGGGGACTGGCCGGTGCCTTTGAAAGCAACCGCGCCTCAGGGTGGTTTGGCTTTGTGGGTGGAATTGCCGCCAGAAGTCGACACTCTGAGCCTTTACGCCAAAACCCTCAAGGAGGGTATTGTCATAACGCCCGGTAGCCTCTTCTCGGTTTCCGGAAAGTTTTCGAACTGCCTGAGAATCAGTTTTGCCCATCCCTGGAACGAAGCACGAACAGATGCGTTGCAGAGACTACCTGCACTCATGTTCTGAAGATCCTCCATCTGTCCCTATCAAATATTAAAAAAGTGGTCCTGCCCCTGTTTAGTGCGATCCATTAACCTCGCGTCACCTTTTATTCCTTAATGATGGCAAGGTGCGCAAAAAATGAGTCGCCTTATCTCTGTAAAGCAAATCGAGTCAACTTCGAAAGTCCCAGAGGCCGAACACAAAATCCAACCCCGAAGTTTCTCCGGCTTCTATCGTCGAGTGCGAATTACCGGAGGTGTTGTTCTCTTTGCGCTGTATTTTGGTGTGGCGTGGCTCGACTGGGGTGGCAGACAGGCGGTCCTCTGGGATCTCTCAGCGAAGAAGTTTCATATCTTTTCCGCCACGTTCTGGCCAGAAGACTTGGTGCTGCTCTCCGGGATTCTCCTCATTTGTGCCTTCGGTTTGTTCTTTCTCACGGTGTTGGCCGGTCGGGTGTGGTGCGGCTACGCGTGCCCTCAGAGTGTCTGGACCTGGGTCTTCCTGTGGGCGGAGCGAGTGGCGGAGGGCGATCGATCAAAAAGGATAAAGCTTGATGCAGCGCCGCTCAGCGTAAAGAAGATCGTTCGTCGCGGTTCCAAACATGGGCTGTGGCTCCTTATCAGTCTCTTAACGGCGATAACGTTTGTAGGGTATTTCACGCCGATACGCGATCTTGTCGGTGATCTTTTTACCCTGGAAGCATCAGGTTGGGCCCTGTTCTGGGTCTTGTTCTTTACTGCGGCCACTTATCTGAATGCTGGTTGGCTGCGCGAGAAAGTCTGTTTCCACATGTGCCCTTACGGCAGATTCCAGTCGTCCATGGTGGATGCGGACTCCGTGGTTATTTCCTATGACGCTGAACGGGGTGAACCTAGAGGTTCTCGGAGAAGGGATGCTATGCCAGCTTCAGTGGAGCTGGGAGACTGCATTGATTGTCAGCTGTGCGTGCAGGTGTGCCCGACAGGGATTGATATTCGGGACGGGTTGCAAATGGAGTGTATTGGGTGTGCCGCCTGCATTGATGCCTGCGACTCGATCATGGACAAGATGGGCTATGCCCGTGGCCTGGTTCGTTACGCTAGTGAACGCGACCTGAAGGGCGGGAAAACAAATCTGTTGAGACCACGACTGGTGGGTTATTTCGCCTTCCTGGTTTTGATGATTGCGGTGTTTGCATGGGGCGTGGCGTCCAGACCTCTGATAACCCTCGATGTTGAAAGGGACCGGGGTATGTATCGGTATACCAATGCGGGAGAGGTCGAAAACAGCTATCTGCTGAAGCTCACTAACAAAGACAACAGCCAGAAGTACCTCATCATAGAAGTCGAAGATCCATTGCGAGTGTCAACCACAGGCCCCTTGGGCGTGGTAGTTGAGGCCGGAGAGAAGGTTGAGGTTCCTTATTCCGTGGCCCTGCCTGCATCCGCCCTCAATGCTGGCGCCAACGACATCGTTTTTCAGATTAGCACCCTGCATGGAGAGAAGGAGTTGATTACCGAAACCAGTACGTTCCTTGCTCCGTCAGAGCAGTGATTTAGAGCAGGCGCGTCGGTGTTGTTGACGCGGGGCGGCTTGCGACCGACACGCCGCCCAGACTAAAGCCTATGGATTCATGATTTGCTGGAATTCGCTTTCGGGCGGCAGTCCAAGCCGCATGTTCACGTTCCCGTTGGCGTCTTTATAGTAGATCCCCGGAGTGGCGCTGACACCAAGTTCCGACATCAGACGGTTATTGGGTTCCACCCCTGATTTACCGCGCTCTGACGCATCGTTTACCGGCACAATACCGCCGCTGCGAAAGGTCTCAAAGTTCTTGATCAAGGCTCCATGGGGCTTTTTCGAACCGAGAATGGTTGAAGCTTTCGCGACGCTGTCGTGGGCCAACACGCCTACGACGATATGTCGGATCTGAACTTTCCCGGCATTGATCCACGGCGATGCGGCTGTCCGGAACCTGTGACAATAAGGACAGTTTGGATCTACGAAGGCGTGAAGAACGGTTTCGGCATTGGGGTCACCGTCCTGTATCCAATGACTGTCTTCGAGCCTGCTCCACGCCTGTTGGTTCTTGGCATCGATGAACAACTCCTGCACCTTTGGCGTTGAGAGGTTGGCGCCATTCTTATCAATCAATGTTCCAACGAATGCGTGTTCGCCATCACGGGTAACATAGATCGTGACCGGGGACCCCTTTGAATCCAGTACATATCCGGTCATTCCGTCCACAGCTTTGAAAGACGACACAACTTTCAGGCCCCGATCGGTCACCTGTCTAATGATTTCTGAGTGGCCGCCGGAAGCGTGGGCTGTTGCCGAGAAAAGAAAGGCTGCGCTGATTAAAGCAGACAGCCCCGAGATTGATTTGTCCATGATGCCTACCTTCTATGCAGGTGTGGAACGACGAATTGAGAGCACTAATCTAGTGCTGACAAAGGCCTGGTAGGCGGCGAGATGTGTTTAAAAGTTTGCAGAATGTTCGAAGGCACTAAACTCCGGAGTAGCTTGAACCGCAGAAATCAGAGACCCAGGTCACTGAGGCCGGGATGGTCGTCCGGTCTACGACCGAGTGGCCAATGGAAAAGCCTGTCTGATTCTTTGATGGGGCTGTCGTTGATGCATGCGAATCGACGCTGCATGAGACCGTCCGCATCGAATTCCCAGTTTTCGTTTCCGTAGGACCGGAACCAGTTCCCGCTGTCATCGTGCCATTCGTAGGCATAGCGCACGGCGATGCGGTTGTCGGTGTAGGCCCAGAGCTCTTTGATCAGGCGGTAATCCAGTTCACGATTCCATTTTCGGGTAAGGAATTCTTCAACCTCCTCACGGCCATTGGCGAACTCAGCCCGGTTGCGCCAGCGTGTGTCCTCTGTGTAGGCGAGGGCGACCTTCGCCGGGTCACGGCTGTTCCAGCCATCTTCTGCAAGGCGGACTTTTTCAATGGCTCTCTCCCGTGTGAAGGGAGGTAGTGGTGGACGTTGGGTATTCATAGGGTTTCTCCAGCTTTAGCAAAACAAAGTTAAAAGGCCGCCTGGATTAGAGCAGGGCGGCCAGCTCATTTCGTGCACGGTGCAGAATGACCCGCAGGTTTCCGTGGGAAATTTCGAGCACATCCGATACCTGCGAACCGGTGAGTGGGCTCATGCCCTTGAGCAGAATCGCGTTGGCGTGATCCCGGTTCATATTTTTCATTTCAATGCGAATACGTTCCTGAACCTTTGCAGTCTGGGTAGCCAACTCCGGTTCGCTGAGATGCCCGGTCGCGCCATTAAATTGGTTGTCCGGTGCGTTATCGGACAACAGGGCAAGGCTGGGCGTCGCGGGGAATTCTTTACGTTTTTCCCGGTAGGTACTGAAAGCCTTATTGGTGACAATCCGGCACAGCCACGTTTTGAGAGAAGAACGGCCCTCGAAAGAAGCAATGGCTCCAATGGCCGCCATCCAGGCCTCCTGAGCGATATCCTCGGCAAGCGCTGCAGAGGTGTATTTGGCCGCAACTCTCAGCATTACTGGATGATATCTCCGGTAAGCTTCCGCAAAGGCTTGTGGGTGCCCGGCCTGCAAGCCATCAATCAGATCAGCTTCAGGCCCAAACACGGGCGCCTTCCGCGTGGTTTTGATTTGTAGGTCCATCGTGCTCTTCTCCGTGCCGTGTTCGCTGGTGGTTCGTAAATGGAACCGACAACAACACCAGTCAAAAAACACCCTGTTCGTTATGCTCGTGGCATTTCCTGAAGTAGACAAGTCGGTCTATTTTTAATTCTAGACAGATCTGTCTAATTTGGTCAAGATATATTCAATGAAAAAAATGGAGGCCTGCAGATGGGGCGAAGACAGGATTTGATCGATACGGCATTGCGACTGTTCTACGAGCACGGGATCCATGCTATCGGTATCAACCAGGTGCTGCAGGAGTCGGGTGTAGCAAAGCAAACGCTCTACAATCATTTCGAGAGCAAGGACAGCCTGGTAGAGGCGGCTGTTGAACACCGCGACAAGCTGTTTTTCCAATGGCTGGAGTCGCGAATGAACAGTCGGCCGGCGGGAAGAGAGGCTCTCATGGAGATGTTTGATGCAGTTCACGACTGGTTCAATAACCGCGTACCAACGCTGCATCGTTTCTATGGGTGCTTTTTTATCAATACCTGCGGAGAGTACAGCGATCCCGAGCATCCGGTACATAAGCGATGTGCAGCTCACAAAACCAGGGTTTTCGAGCTACTGAAGCGACATGCTCTGGAGATCTGCACTTCAGAAACTGAAGCAGAAGAGCTTGCCAATGCACTGTTTTTATTGAAAGAGGGCGCTATTGTTAAGGCCCACGTTGAAGGTGACCTGGATGCGGCGCTGAAGGCAAAAGCGATTGCCTCAAGGATGATTTCGCCGCACTGAGAGTCAGCGCGGCGAAATCAGGGTGGTTAACGATACCTGGAAACGGGCACATTCAGCCCGGAGGATTTCTGGCAATCCCGCTCGCTGGACAGCTTGCCAAGCATGAAAACGCAGAACGGAACGCAGTAGGTCAAGGCTGCCGGCAGCCATTGAATTTTTTGATATCCGAACAGCGCATCATGTTGATTGATCAGCAATAGAATCGAACCTACTACCAGGGCAACCTTTGCCGCCTGTGTGTGGTAACGCCTGAACAGTTCAAGCAACTGCATGGGATGCCTCCTCGCGTTCAATAGTTTTGAGCTGTTCTGCAGCATCACGGAAAGCGGTGCGAACACCTTCTTCAATAACCGGGTGATAGAAAGGCATCCCGAGTATCTCGTTTACCGTAAGAGACTGCTGCACGGCCCAGGCCAGCAGATGGCCAATATGCTCCGCAGCCGGTCCGAACATTTCTGCTCCCAGCAGAATGCCGCTATGCTTGTCTGCGTAGATTTTCAGCATGCCCTGGTTTTTGGCCATTACGCGGCTTCTTCCCTGATTGTGAAAACTGACCTTCCCGGTGATGAAGGTGTAAGGGAGCAGTTCGTGCGCTCGTTTGCCCACACTGGCAATTTGGGGGTCGGAAAAGACAACGCCCAGCCCAGCACGTCGATGGCCGGGTTCCACAGTGGGAAAGGTTCCCGCGTTGCTACCCGCGATACGCCCCTCATCTGAGGCCTCATGTAAAAGGGGCAGCTCATTTTTTGCGTCACCTGCAATAAAGATGTGCGGTGCACTGGTTTGCATGGTGTATCGGTCGGAATCAGGAACGCTGCGGGCGCCCAGGGCGATTCCGGTATTTTCGAGGCCGAGCTTGTCAGTGTTCGGAATGCGACCGGTTGCCGCCAGAACATAGTCAACCACGACCGTGTGAACGATGCCTCCAGATTTGCGGTAGGTTACCTGCACACCGTTCAGGGTTTCTTTCGCTGCAAGGACTTCCGCGTGAAGAACCAGATCAAATTCGGACTGGAAAGTATCCGCAGCAATCTTCCGGATTTCGGAGTCGGCAATTCCACCGATCGATTCGTTGCGCGACAGCATCGTAACCTTGACGTTGAGCCGGCTTAGAGCCTGCCCCAGTTCCAGACCGATGACACCTGTCCCGACAACCAGTACGGATGACGGAAGGTGCTCCAGTTCGAATACATCGTCATTAACAAGCAGGCGGTTACCCGCGCCCTCCAGTACTTCGGGGATAAATGGTCTGGAACCTGTTGCAATAACAATCCGGTCGGCAGTGATTTCGAGACCGTTATCAATCTGCAAACGATGGGCGTCCAGGAAGCGTGCGTAACCACGGACCTTATGGCTATCATCAAAGTCGTCGACATCTTCAACAACAAACCCGACGAACCGGTCGCGTTCTCTTCTTACGCGATCCATGACCGACGCACCGTCGGTTTCAACTGTCGGGACATTTAGCCCGAAAACACTCGCATGTTTTGCGCCATGGGCGGCTTCTGCGGCGGCTATCAAAAGCTTGCTGGGCATGCAGCCGACACGCGCGCAAGTGGTGCCATAGTGGCTCCCCTCAATCAACGCGATGCTGTCGGTATGCTTGCGAGCTTCCCGGTAGGCACCCATACCCGCTGTGCCCGTGCCAATGATGGCAACATCAACTTTTCGTTTGAGCATGCTTGCTCTCCTTTATGTCTCTGGGATCTTTCACACGGTTTGTGCGTGATCAGCTGCCTGGGCAGCATGGCGCTGAAGGAAGCGGACGATGTCCTGGGATTCGTAAAGCCAACGCACCTCTTCGTTCGATTCGATTCTTAGGCAGGGAACCTGCGCTCTGCCGCCGCCTTTGATCAGCTCAGCCCGATAGGCCGGGTTTCGGGCGATATCTCGTTCTTCCACTTTGATGTCGATGTGCTTCATCGCGGAGCGGGTGTATGCGCAAAAAGGGCATGAGCGATAGTGATACAGAGAGAAAGATGTGGTTTGCGAACTGACGGACATGGGTTGTCTCCTTCTTCGTGAATGTGCCTGCCATTCTCTGCTCTTTGGCCGGAATGGAGGCGGCAGGACGGTTGGAATAGTTGTCCATCTGTTTGAGCGGCCGCTGCTGGTGAACCACATGTGCAAGAAATGAACAATTTCACTTGCATTGCATTAAAGTGTGTATATACACTTTAAATGGGCTGATTCGATATGGGAAGAGGTTGCCCGGAATCAGTGGCTTTTTTCAGGTTGAGGAAAACGGAAATGAATCTTTCTTTGAATCTATTCCAGGCTGCGTTTGGTGTTTACAGCCGATTGCTGCCATCGCGGGCTGCGTCTAAAGCCGTGGAGCTTATGACCAGCCCACGAATCAAGGCTGAACGGCGTGCTTCATCCCGAGAGCTATTCCACACGGTCGTGCCCCTCCGTAACAAAGGCTTTCTGTCGATTTATGGAAGTGGCCCGAAGAAAATTCTGCTCCTGCATGGATGGTCGGGCTGGATCGGACAATTCAAGGATCTATTGAGTGTGATAGATGCTGATGAATACACCGTTTATGCCGTCCATCCGGCCGGGCATGGCGAATCGCAAGCTACCGAATCACATCCGGGTCGTTTTATAGAGGCAGTTCTGGAGGCCAATGAATACGTGGGTGGTTCGTTTGATATTGGGGTCGGTCACTCACTGGGTGCCGCGGCGCTTGTTTATGCCCAAGCCAACAAGGGGTGCTTTGATCGCCTGGTATTGGTCTCTGGCCCGGCAACGATTAAGGGGGTTCTCAGCCGGTTCGCCCGGTTTGTGAACCTTGGCCAGCGGAGTGAACGTGTTTTCGTACGTGATATGGAAGAAACGGTGGGGCTGAGTGTTGAACGCCTGGATTTGCTTGCGCTTGCGCCTGCGATCAAGACACCTGTGTTGCTCATCCACGATGATCTGGATTCAGAAGTCCCGGTTGCCGAATCCTGGGCCCTGCACGAGGCTTTTCCGAGGAGCCGTATGATCCATACAACGGGATATGGCCATAGCCGGCTGTTGCAGAATCCTGACGTGGCTCGCGAAATTGTCGAGTTTACCAATTCCCCGTTCCGGCCCTGATTCGGGATTAAAAACGCACCGTCCCTGGTGCTCAGACGCAGGTGAAACTGCTTACGCTTAACCGCGTCTGTCTGGACGTACTTCCCCGCGGATAACAATTTGACCACCGTATGGAGCTGGTTCTGCTTTCCGGTGTTTCGCGTCCCGGCCCTGAATTTCGCCACGAATGACGATCTGGCCGCTATAGGGCGCGGGCTGGGCCTGCTCGGAACGCGGCTCATCGGATTTACGGTCTGCCAGGGTAGCGTTAGCGGGCAGGGCGGAGGCGGCAAAGAGTGAAGCCAGGGTGATCAGTACAAATTTACGCATAACATGTTCTCCAAAGTTCGATGGGTTGATGCTCATACCGGAGTCGCCAATGGACCCGATATCAGATGAAGCGAAGTATGGAGTTGAAGAGCCGTAACGAATAATTCCCAAACGGTATGCAACACATCATTTTGGGTGATGGGCACTCGGCAGAAGAGCTCAAATAATGCACGTAGAACTACTTACCCATAAGCATGGGTGATGTTTTGAATACCAACGCTTTATTAGTCCTGAGCGCCAGTCAATCGAAGAATAGCGCCAACTTTACCGACACACTTTTCGGAGTTGGCTATGAATTCTCGTTTTCTGGTACCGATGTTTGCGGTCGCCCTGTTGGCCTTTACCGCCCATGCCGAGTCCGCAGACTCGGTGATGGCCCTGTCTACGGACAACGATCTCTTTGCTCCAACGCAGACAGATCGCGATTACACCGCCGGGGTGGCCATTACGTATTCCTCGAATTCCGAGGAATTCATTAAGAACCCGGTTTCGAGCATCAGTCAGGGACTGGATGGGTATGTGCTGCCATTCCTCGGAGGAAAGGTGGCGGAGCCAGAGAGCGCGGCGCTCGAGTTTGGGGTGTATGGCTTCACGCCCGAGGAGATCAAAGAGTCGGCCATTGACCGGAGCGATCGTCCATACAGCAGCCTGGTTTACCTGTCGTCGAGCCAGAGCTATCAGGCCCTGGGCGCGAAATCGGGCTGGACGACATCAATGACCGTGGGCGTGCTGGGTCTGGATGTTTTCAAATCCGGCCAGAATGCAGTTCACAAGGTAGTCGGTAGCGACCGGGCAAATGGCTGGGGCCACCAGATTTCCAATGGCGGAGAGCTGACCTTCCGGTATTCCGCTGCATACCATCAATACCTGGATGCCAGTCAGCCAAATCAGCAGTTCAAAGTGACGTATTTCGGTTCAGCCGGCTACCTGACTGAATTCGGTGCGGCCCTGGTTTTCAGGGATGGTTTGATCTCATCACCGGATAACCGCTTTAACCCCGAATTGATGGCTTACGGTGAACGCGCCCCCGGTGTGTCAGCCCCGGGTGGACGGGAAAACTACTTCTGGGGCGGAATGTCAGTCAAAGCTCGTGCCTACAATGCTTTCTTGCAGGGTCAATTCCGGGATTCGGACCATGAGCTGGATGCCAATGAGCTAAACATTCTCCTGGCCGAGGTCTGGGCTGGTTACACCCACAACTTCCTGGTGGGCACCGAACTGAGTTATGTGCTGCGCGTTCAGAGTTCCGAAATCAAATCCGGCACAGGGAACCGTACGCTTGCGTGGGGTGGGCTGGTGTTTAGCAAACGACTGTGAGAGCCAGACCGGAAATCATCATTACAGGAAATGGAACTTATACAGTCCTGCAATTGGTTTTCAGTGACAGAAGGCCTCAATGTTCGAAACAGATTTAAACGTAGAGGAGGTTTGCCGATGAGCAACATAATAGAAGTAACAGATGTAAATTTTGAGCAGGAGGTTGTGAGGAGCGATCGCCCCGTGCTGGTGGATTTTTGGGCGCCCTGGTGCGGCCCCTGCAAGACGGTTGCTCCTATGCTTGAGGAAATCGCAGATGAGTTTGGTGAGCAACTGACGATTGCCAAAGTAAACGTGGATGACAGCCCGGACATTACTGCAAAAATGCGCATCCGGGGCATTCCAACACTGTCCCTGTTCCAAGACGGCGGCGTTATTGCCCAGAAAACCGGGGCTGGCAGCCTGGGCGAGTTGAGGGCATTTGTGAAAGGACACCTTTAACACCTGTTCAAAGCCTCCCGAAAGGGGGGCTTCTTCGTAGTGCGCCAGGCATGGCGCGTAGCGCCTTGACGGGCGCTGTTCCGGTACAGGTGGTGCTGGCCGGATGACTTGGGGGTGCAAGTCCCCTGTGGGCCCGGCAAGGGGAACCACTAGCCGGACGGCAAGGGTGTCCACCGCGAGGTGGAATCTGAAGGAAGCCGCAGGCAAAACACTGGCCCGACGAACAGAAATCGCATTTGAGGCGGTCACACCGGGTAAGACGGCTACTATCGTCAAAGCCCAATACTTGCACGGAAGGTGTGGACGTAAATGCGGCAGGCATAAGTGTGAAGGTCACGCGTCTTACCCTGGGAAGTCTGGTTCTCTGCCGCTGTGCTACTCACTTCGCGAGAGGTGGGGATGGAGTGCCAGAACTCAGCCTAGGTCATAGTAGGTACGTCACCGCGTACTGAAGGACCGAACATGGTTGGCCGCTAGTAGGCGGTAAGTTCTCGTGATGCGCTAATGAAGACAGAAGCGACCCGGATGGGTCAGGGCATTCAGGAAGGAGTCGGGCGGAACCCGGCAGGTACTGAAGTCCGTGTCGAGGCAGACGCGGGGGCTCACTCGTGGACGAACGCGGAGCCGAATACGCTGATGGAGCAGGTGCTTGAGCGCCCGAACCTGATGCGTGCGTATCAGCGGGTGGTGTCCAATAAAGGCGCGGCTGGTGTCGATCGGATGCCGGTGACCGCTTTGAAGAGCCACCTGCAACAGCATTGGCCAACGTTGCGTGAGCGATTGTTGGCCGGAGATTACTATCCTCAGCCGGTACGCCGGGTCAGTATCCCCAAGCCGCAAGGCGGCGAACGGATACTGGGTATCCCGACGGTACAGGATCGCCTGATCCAACAGGCGCTTCACCAAGTGTTGAGCCCGATACTGGAACCGAGCTTCTCGGACCACAGCTACGGGTTCCGTCCCGGTCGAAGCGCCCATCAGGCGGTCAAGACGATGCAACGGCACATCAATGACGGCTACCGCTGGGTGGTCGACCTGGATCTGGCCCAATTCTTTGACCGGGTCAACCACGATGTGCTGATGAGCCTGCTGGCTCGTCGCATCACCGACCGACGGATACTCACTCTGATCCGACGATACCTGCGAGCCGGCATGCTCGAAGGTGGGCTGGTCAGCCCGAGGCGGGAAGGGACACCGCAAGGTGGCCCTCTGTCCCCCTTGCTCTCCAACGTACTCCTGACCGAACTGGATCGGGAGCTGGAGCGCCGGGGCCATCGGTTCTGCCGCTACGCGGACGACTGCAACATCTATGTCCGAAGCGAACGAGCCGGACACCGGGTCATGACCAGCATTACCCGCTTCCTGGAAAGGCATCTTCGCCTGAAAGTGAACGCAGACAAGAGTGCTGTGGATCGCCCGTGGCGCCGGAGCTTCCTGGGATACAGTGTGAGCTGGCACAAGCAGGTGCGGTTGCGGATTGCACCGAAGAGTCTGCAGGCTTTTATGGCTAAACTGCGTCCGCTACTCAGACGATCGCGCGGGCAGTCGCTACCGGCGACCCTCCAGAAGCTGAACCCGGTACTACGGGGCTGGGCGAACTACTATCGCCTGACGGCCTCGAAACGACCGGTTGAAGCACTGGATGGCTGGATACGACGACGCCTCCGGTTAATCCTGTGGCGACAATGGAAGCGGCCCTATACACGGGCCCGCAACCTGATGCGGCTTGGTCTGACGGAGCAACGGGCTTGGATGAGTGCGACGAACGGTCGTGGTCCTTGGTGGAATAGCGGTGCATCTCATATGAACGCGGCGCTGCCCAAGAGGGTGTTCATCGATCTGTCTCTGGTAAGCTTGCTGGATACGATGGTTAGGCTTCAGCGCCAACCGTGAACCGCCGTGGTACGGAACCGTATGCCCGGTGGTGTGAGAGGACGGGGGAGGTAACTCCCCCTCCTACTCGATTAAAGGTCGTCACACCCGCCTTTCCCGCGATTGCGGTGGAACCATTTGCCAGCCAAACTTGTCCGGTTGTCATGACCAAGATCGTTGAATGAAAACTCAAGAACTCCAGCTGCTGTACATCTTCGATGCCATTATGACTGAGCGCTCAGTGACCCGTGCAGCAGACCGGCTCGCCATGACTCAGCCCGCCGTGTCCAATGCGATTTCAAGGATGCGCCAGATCTGGAACGACCCGCTGTTCGTTCGTAAGGGCCGAAACATTGAACCGACATCCTATGCGCTCAGTCTCTGGGACCAGGTTGGCGATCATATGTATGCGCTGACCAATGCGGTCAGTGCAACTCAGTTCGATCCGGCCACGTCAAAGCGAAAGTTTCGCATCGCAGTAACGGATGTGACGGTCGAAATGATCTGGCGTCAGCTGATTGAGCTACTGGAGCGTGAGGCGCCAGGAGTGGACGTCCACGCTGTACCCTACACGCCAGAGGGTACCTACGACGACCTGCGTGAGGCCCATGTGGATCTAGCGGTCGGTATGCTTACCCAGCACGATCACAGCTTGCGGAGCACCTGGTTATTCGAGGGCGGGTATGTTCTGGCAATGCGCGCTGACCATCCGCTGGCTGGCCAGCAGATCACCATGGAGGAATTCCTTGAGGCCCGCCACCTGCTCGTGACGATGTCGGGTGATGCCCATGGTTTCGTGGATAGTTACCTGGATCAGAAGGGACATAGCAGACGCATTGCGGCCACTGTTAACCATTTTTCGATTGTTCCCCAGATTCTCAGGGAGTCGAACCTCATTGCGGCGGTTCCGGAATTGATCAGCCAGGACTGCGGGTTCGTAGACGGGCTCTGGATGGGTCAGCTGCCTTTCGAAGTAGATCCGACCAGCCTTTACCTCATCTGGCACACGCGCCACGACCGCGATCCCGGTATCGTCTGGTTGCGAAACCACGTTGAACGGCTCCTTCGTGAGCGCTGGCATGACATCATGACCAATTCGCCGTGTGGCCATTCGGCCGTAAAAGCCATCGCCTGAAGTGCTTGAAATTCCAGTCATCATTTTCCGTGATGACAAAGATACCGCAACGGAATTATTCAGCCTTCCGAAAACTTCTAATAATCCCTCCCAGATGCCGCGGACTGCGGCATCGGCAATGGCTTGGTTAGACCACCAGTGATCCGGCCAGCTTGCCCAAAAATCTAGATGTTCTGGAGTTGGGAGGGGAAATGAACGGCCAAACGAAATGCCCGTCGATAGGGTCCAGCTGGCAGCCTGCTGCAATCACGGATGCTTCGGACCAGAAATGGTACAAGCCAATCATTTCTGTAAACGCCGACAGCAGCGGTAACAGGCATGTATACAAGGCTTTCAGATTTTCCCGGGGCCTGCTCGGGAATTACTTCAGGTTTCTCGCGTCTCACGAATTCAGGATGTTGAAGAAAGTAGAGCCCCTTAATTTCACGCCGGATCAAGCCTCTCGGCCATCGGACAGGTCGCCTACCATTCATTATCGCTTGATTGAGGGTAGGCCGGTAAAAGACATTGCCGCCGGCAATGCGCTACCGGACAACTTCTTCTCACAGCTTTTCAGTGACGTGAAAACCTTGCACCAGCATGGCGTTGCCCACATGGACCTTGGCAATTCAGGCAACATTCTGGTTTCGGGTCGCGGCGGCGTCCCCGCAATCATCGATTTTGGCTCCGCCATCCCCTTGAGTTGGCTGCCATCGTCTGTCCAGAGTTGGGCCTGTCGGAAGGATATCCTGGGCGTCCTTAAGCTCTGGCATCGGTTCGATAGTGAATCCATGCCGCTGTTTCTTCAACACTATTACCAGAGTAATTACCGCAAAAACATCTACACGCCCAAGCGTTTCCTGAAGGCGTTAAGGCGTTGGGTGACAGGCGACGCTGGCTCGGGAGATATGTCCGGACTTGCGACTGTGATCAGTGTGTTCTTCGGGCTCCTGGTGCTGGTGTCTTTCACCTGAAGAGCGGTATTTAGCCGCTCATGCTTTTGCGCAGACAAAAAAAGGGGCGGTCATGGTCCGCCCCTTTTTGGTGTGCTCAGCTTAGTTGCTGACACCAAGATCGACTTTTTCGATTGCTGGATTGTTTCCACGATCGATATCTTCCTGGCTCACACCTTCAGCCTGTGCGAATGCAGAGAAAGCGATTACGGAGAAAACGAGAAAGAACTTGTTGATTGCGTTCATGTGATATTCCACCTTTTAAGAAAGTTAAGTTAGACAGCATCGCCGTATGGGCTTGATGGTTATTCTCTTGGTTTCCCGTCTTCAGAAAAAATTGCTTTGCGGTATACAACACATCAGGTCAGGTGAGGGGTTATCTCTACTTCGACAACGTCTCGAATCGTGCCCCGGCCACCCGCGAACAGGTTTTCTATTCTGTCGTCGGAACCAATGGTCAGCCTTACGTTGATCACACTTGGTGAAGGTGTGGCCATCCAGCGACCCTGTTCGATGGTAAATTCCTGTCTTTGCATACCCAGTTGCTCACGCAGATAGCACGCCAACGGCCCTGCAGCCATTCCCGTCGCAGACTCCTCCAGGATGCCGTAGCGGGGTGCAAACATGCGGGCGCCTGCGTCTCTGCCGGCGCCAACGCCATCGAGGGAGAACACGTAGAACCCGATCAGATCCAGAGCTTCGCTGAGTTTCTCGATGAGGCTGAAATCCGGCTCAAGACTTTTAATCGTTTCGCTGTCGCGAATGCCCAGCACCACAAAGCTGTTCCCGGTATTAACCAGCATCGGCTCGGCACCCTCGATCAGATCCTCAGCAGTTATTCCAAGTGAGAGCAGGGCGGTCTGTAGATCATTGTCGTCCAGCGGCTCGAAGCGAGGACCTTTCTGTTCCATATAGGCGGCTTCGCCCTCCATGTTGACTGTTCGCAGGCCATCTATGGTCTCTTTCGACGAACAATCATTCGCTAGCAGACCTTTTTGCCTCAGAAAGCTGAAGGTTGCGATGGTCGCGTGGCCGCAATGTGCGATTTGCTGGGTTGGTGTGAAGAATTCCAGCTTTATGTCTGCTGAGTCCGAAGGGGAGACAAAAGCCGTTTCCGAAAGCCCGACAGCAGCGGCGATCTTCTGTTTTTCCGCGGAGCTGAAGCGTTCGGCGTGCAGCACAACACCGGCAGGGTTGCCGCCTGAATCGCCGTCGACAAAGGCACTGATGATTGGGACTTCAATTTTCATGATGCGTTTTCCTTCAGTGGGTTTAGTCACTAAATGTTTTCAATGAACGGTGCGGATAACAAACGGGTAAAACTGGTATATGCTTAATTAAAAATTAACCGTAAGTAGAGTGGAGCCAATGCAGAGACTACCTCCGCTAAGGGCATTGCAGGCATTTCGGTATGCTGCCAGAGAGCTGAGCTTCAAATCGGCGGCAGAGGCTCTGAACATTTCTCAGGCGGCAGTGAGCACACATATCCGCGGTCTTGAGGAGTTTCTTGGTTTAAAGCTTTTTGTCCGGCTGACCCGGGAAGTGAAATTAACCCATGAGGGCCGGGCACTCTCGGGCTATGTGGAAACGGGCTTTCAGGAGCTTGAGCGTGGAATAGCCCTTTTCGCACCTGACTCAGATCCCGCACGCCTGACTGTGGCAACGGTGCCATCCTTTGCCAGTCGGTGGCTTGTGCCCAGAATTGATTCGTTTCAGCGAGCTCATCCTGAGATCCAGCTGAGTCTTCAACCCAATCTGCAGCTCGTCGGTTTCCAGGGTGATGGCGTGGATCTCGCGATCCGTTTTGGCAGCGGTGATTACCCCGGGCTGGAGTCCAGGTTATTGCTCGAAGAAAAACTGCTGCCAGTGTGTCACAGCATGCTCATTGATAACGGCTCCGTGACGCCTGAGAGTCTGGTAAAGCTTCCATGGCTTATCGATGAATCAGGCGACCTCGAAAGCTCCTGGCGAGTGTTTCAGCAAGAACTCGGCATCGAAATACCTGACAGCTCCATAACGCTTCGAGTAACTGAGGGAACGACGCTGGTAGAGGCTGTGCTGGCCGGCAGGGGGATAGCATTGATGCGGTACAGCCTCGTGGCCGATCTTCTTAAAGCCGGTTTGCTTCAGAGCCCGATTGAAATTTCGGTCCCGGCGCAATACCAGTATTACCTGGTTGCGCCAGAAGCGAAATTTCGCACGGACAAAGTTCGCGCATTTGTATCGTGGATTACTGGCGAAGTCGGCTCTGAATCGCTCTAATTCATCTGGGCCAACTGAAATGGTAGCAACTTCCGCTCGTGATCAAGCGTAAGCACCTCAATATCCTGAAAGAGGCTCTCGTTGAGGTACTCATATGTCCAGAGATAATTAAACCCGTGTTGTTGCGCCTCATATCGATTCGACAACACAACAACTTTCTCAATCCCCACCATACGAATTGCCATGTAGCAGAGGGCGCAAGGCTCTCCTGAAGCAATCAGCGTTGTCCCGCGGAGAGAAAGCTCCTTTGTAGTCCTTGAAGCTTCTCTGATCGCCTGGATTTCAGCGTGTGCGGTGCAGTCGAGGTGCTTGGCGACTTGATTGATTCCTTGGCCAATCAGGTGTCCACTTCGATCGAGAATAATTGCCGAAAACGGTAAGCCATTGGCTTTGACACTGCCGATAGCCAAATCAATGGCGATATCGGCAGACTCCGTGAGGCGTTCTTTCGAAATGGACTCACACATCGGCACTCTCATGATTCGACGATTGAGCCAGGTTTGAAATGCTGAGTTCGACAGCAAGGTTTTCGGCTCGCTGCCTGGCATTGGCGACTGACCTCCGATGCCTCTCGTCCCCGAATTCCTGGTACTCAGCGGTGATTTCGTAGACTGTGTCTACCCCCAGATACTTACTCAGCGTACGCAGGTGCGGTGCCAGGTGACCGGAGTCCTCGCGTATTCCGCCCTTTTCAAAGCCGAACTCTCCGCTCGAAGTGACTATGATCAGCGTTTTACCTGAGAGCAGGGGCTGTAAGGGGAAGTCTCCTCGTGAGAGGTCAAAATCAAACGTTTTGTCGATGCGCACGATCTGATCGAACCAGGCCTTCAGGTGAGCGGGCATGCCATAGTTATACATTGGTGAGGAAATCAGGATGACGTCAGCTTTGGCCACCTCCGCAATTAGCGTATCGGAAAGCGAGAGTCTTTCTCTCTGCGCCGGGGTCCTTTTTTCCTCGGGGGTGAATACCGCGCCAATCCAATCCTGTGAAATAAAATCAGGTGGATTCATCCCAACGTCACGATAGATATAGTCATCTTCGGGCCGATTCTCTTGCCAGGTCTCAATAAATCGACGAGCGATGTTTTTCGATATGGAGTCGTGATCCGGGTTCGGGTTAGTTGCGGCTCTGACGCTGGAATCGATGTGTAATAGTGTGCTCATTCTGTATACCTCGGTTAGTGAATAACAGGGGATATTTTGTGGACCTCTGAAGCCCGGGACAAACGAAAAGAACGCACTTACAGATGAGTGAAATTCATCTAGAATAGCTGTGGCCTAGTGTTAACTTGGGAGACTACGCGTGCAGGTATCGTTACAGGCACTGAAAGCCTTTGAGTCGGCTGCTCGTCTGGGAAGCTTTAAGTTGGCTGCAGAGGAACTCTCGCTGACGCCAACCGCTATTTCGCACCACATCGGCAACCTCGAAAATCGGTTGAACGTGAGCTTATTTCGTCGGCAGGGGAGACGGATATCCCTCACGGGAACAGGTTCAAGATTGGCAAAAGCCACCTCGGAAGGTTTTCGGAGAATTGACAGTGCTCTGGAGGAGGTGATGAAGGCGGGTAGTGGGGTCAGGGTGACAACAACATCATCCTTGGCAGCCATGGTGCTAATCCCCTCCCAGCACGAATTTGAGCAGGCCAATCCGGATATTTCTATCGAAATTTCAACGGGGGAGTCTGTCGACAGTCAGCCCTACATTATTCCTATTCGGCTCGGCGATGTCTCAACAGTTCAGGCAGCTGATGTCGTCAAATACGAGACGTTCAATGTGTTTGGCGCCTATGGCAAGGCGCCTCCCGACTGGTCAAACGAGACCATTACCGTGTTTACAACCGAGTGGAAAAACAGATCGCTACCGGATTCCCCATTCGACGCCTGGTTGAAAAAAAATGGACTGGATGGAGCTGATATAAGACTCAAAAAGTTTGATCAAGAGATTTTCGGAATCCAGCAGGCAATGGCGGAAAACGGACTGGTGTTTTGCTCGACAACGCTGGCTGCAAGATTGTCAAAGACCAAACTTCTACACCAGTTTGAAACCCAGCCGGTAGAGTCAAACCTTTGCTATTACGTACCAAACAAGAACAGCTTTGAGACCCGCGGTGCAGTCAGGTTTCTGAAGTGGGTGGAAGATACTTTAAACCAGTAGTTCGTGAGTAAACTTCTTAATTCGGCGTCAAGATTCTTGAGGAGACCCTCCTGTAACATTCCGGCCGCCCTGATCGTCAAACCAATGACTATCGTTGATTAGGTTCGGGAGGGGCGCCATGACCGGTTTAACTCAGGTATCGCAGGGAAATTATATACCGACAGAGGGAATGAAGGAGCTTTTGCGGCGGTGGTTTTATCTGAAATTCGTTCAGAAATAGAGCACCGTTGAATTGATGGCCACAGCTTGCGATCTTCGCAATAAAAGCGCGTTGAGCATTGTGGCGCTGTTGGACGTTGACGAGCAGATGATCTCTCAAGTGGTGGGTAAGAAAAGGCTAGTTTTTGTTCAGAATTGCCACGCGTACCTGAAGGGCTCAGTCAATCCTGCGGGCTTGGATTGAGATTTTCCAGCATGGTAGCAATGAAATGGAGATCACGGTGGTTCCTTTTCGCCACCGTGATCTCTATTGTGTTACTCCGATAGCGGCCTGAACCGACGGAAAATCGATATAAGTCGCCAAAACCCGTTAGATGTAATTGGTCAGAACGTTCAGGGCTACGTTGCTAATGATTTCGACCAGCTCGGCGTCGCTGTTTCCGGCTGAACGAACCTTCTGAACGTCGTCACTTGATACGTTTCCTCCCCCCATGGAATGTCGAGAAAGGGTGGAGTAGAGGAGTGGATACTCTGACAGAAGGAGCGTTCAAGGTGGAAATAGGCACCTTTGACACTGTTCGATAACGTCAAAGGTGCTCGTCCAGGTATTTACTTCCACTTAAACCGAGAAAATGGCACGTCCACAGGCGTGTCGGCAAAGTGATTGACGTAGTTGCTCATTACCTTTTGGGAGAGTATTAAAATAATTTCAAGGGCTTGACGCTTGGTAAAGCCCGCTTCGAAGAACGACTGAAATTCAGCAGTGTCAACGTCACCCCGCTTGCGAACCACACTAAGAGTGAAGACTCTCAGGGTTTCCAGCTTTTGTGTAGGAAGCGGGGTTTTGTTCCTTAATGCATCCGAAATGGAATCTTCTACGCCCATACCCTTTGCAATAAATGTATGGGCTGGAACGCAGTAATGGCATTCATGTTCAACATTGATCGTCTGCCAGACGACGGTTTTTTCGTCAGTTGTGAAACTACTTTCCAGCACCAGATCGTGAAGCCTTTGGTAGGCTTCGAGCAGGCCAGGTGCCTCCGCCATAACCGCATGTAGGTTGGGAATCATCCCGAAAGCCTTCTTAGATTTTTCTAAAAGTGGTAGGGAGTCCTTTGGTGCCGAGTCAGTACCGTGGAGTTCAAATTTATGCATGGCTGTGTCTCCTAGTAGGGTGGAGACGTAACTTTATCCGCTGTGTTTCGGAGAACTGTGCAGTTTGTTCGTTTTTTTGTGCCAATTGTAAACTCACCCTTTGGATTCCCACATAAAGTGGTAAAAAATACCCTCCCCACTCTTTCTGCATATTCCGGCCCATCGTGACCGCCCATTCCGTTTGAACGTGACCGATTTCGGGTAGTTTTCCGGAATCGCCGGTCACGATGCCGGAATTGAGCCGCGCTGACCTGCAAATTCCTTTATCTGCACCCCTGCTCTCTGGCTGGCCCCCGATACAGTAGACACGCTGAAAGCGTTACATGGACTTACCCCGGTCCACTAGACGCTCCTGGCCTATGATTGGACTTAAGGCAAATCTTCAGGTGTTGGTAATGAGTACAACGCGCACGCCTTGCTACCGAATCTGAATGTTCGCTTTGCGACCGAAGCGAACATGACGAAGTACCTGCAAGAACGAGAAATCAGCGACTATGTTCCGGACAGCGAGTTCCGGCTCGATCCGCTTTTGTCACCGGTGATGGTGGAGGGCAAATAGCATATAAGGATATCGAACAAGCATTCAAAGAATCATTGCCAGTGCTTGAGGGGCAAAGCTTCAGTGGAAGAAAGCGAAAATTATTTGAAAGGTCTGGATTCGAGCCATTTCCTGGGGGAGGAAATGGTGCCGAGGAGAGGACTTGAACCTCCACGGGGTTGCCCCCACTAGCACCTGAAGCTAGCGTGTCTACCAATTTCACCACCTCGGCAGGTGATTTGCAGATTCGCTGTTAGGCCTTGAAAACCTAGCGTTTCTGCCAGTGGTGAGGTGTGTCCCTCAACCGATGGCGCATAATGTAATGATTCCCTTTGGGGGTGTCAAACACTTTTTCAAAAAAAGTTATCGGCAGGTATTTGTGCCTATATTTTCGCCGGTGTTAGGCACCGGCTCCATACCAACGTTATACTCCATCTCAAACGAATCAATCTGCGTCGCAATCGTGCCGCATGAGAACAAGGATCCGAATGGTTTCCAGGAAGAAAAATATCAAGGACCCGCACGCCAGTCGTGAGGCCCAGAAGTACGACAATCCAATCCAGAGCCGGGAATTCATTCTTGCGCATCTGAAGGAGCGGGGAGCTCCTGCCACTCATGAAACACTGTGCTCGGAGCTCGGGCAATCATCGGCCGATGGCATTGAGGCCCTCCGTCGACGTCTGATCGCCATGTGCCGCGACGGCCAGCTTATTTGTAACCGGCGTGGGGCCTACCTTCCTATAGAAGAAGCCGATCTGGTGACCGGGAAAATTCTGGGTCACAAGGACGGATTTGGTTTTCTGGTGCCGGATGATGGCGGCTCGGATCTGTTCCTGACGGCGCGGCAGATGCGTCAGGTGTTTCATGGCGACAGGGCGGCAGCGCGAGTTGACCGTGTTGATGACCGTGGTCGGCGGGAAGGTGTGATTGTCGAGGTGCTTGAGCATCGTACTCATCAGACGGTGGGGCGCCTCTTCAAGGAAAGTGGTATTGCTTTTGTTGTGCCGGAAAACGCCCGCATTAATCACGAAGTGCTGGTTCCCGATGAGCACATTGGCGAGGCCCGGCACGGTCAGTACGTTGTGGTTGATATCCTCAAGCAGCCGACCATTCGCACCCAGCCTACCGGTCGGGTTGTTGAGGTCCTTGGCGAGCATATGGCGCCGGGGATGGAGATTGATGTTGCGATTCGCTCCTACGATATCCCCCACAGCTGGCCGACCGCCGTGGGTGAGCAGGCTGCGGCCATTCCGGAAGAAGTGGAAGAGAAAGACAAGGCCAACCGGGTAGATATCCGGGACCTGCCTCTGGTGACGATTGATGGTGAAACCGCCCGGGATTTTGATGATGCTATCTACTGTGAAGCACGTCCCCGTGGAGGCTATCGTCTGGTGGTGGCCATCGCTGATGTTTCCCATTATGTGCGGCCGGGTTCGCCACTGGATGAAGAGGCGATCCAGCGGGGTAACTCCGTTTACTTCCCGGATCACGTGGTGCCGATGCTTCCGGAGAAACTCTCCAATGGCCTGTGTTCCCTGAATCCTGAGGTTGACCGGCTGTGTATGGTTGCCGATATGACCATCAGTGCGGCGGGCAATATCAGCGGTTACACCTTCTATCAGGCGGTCATGCGCAGTCATGCCCGGCTGACTTACACCAAAGTCAGCGACATGCTGGAGCGCCCGGATTCAGAGCCGGGTTATCGGCTGTCAGCGCAGTACGCGGATTTGTTGCCGCACCTGCATGACCTTTATGCACTGTATAAAGTGTTGCGGAAGGCCCGTACTGAGCGTGGTGCTATCGACTTTGAAACCACGGAAACCCGGATTGTCTTTGACGCCGAGCGCAAGATCGAAGAGATCGTGCCGGTACACCGTAACGATGCACACAAAATCGTCGAAGAGTGCATGTTGTGCGCAAACGTTGCAACGGCAAGGTTCCTCAAGAAGCACAAGGTTCCTGCGCTTTACCGTGTTCATGAAGGGCCTTCGGAAGAGCGCCTGAAGGCTGTGCGTCTGTTCCTCGGTGAGCTTGGCTTGCAGTTGGGTGGTGGTGATAAGCCTTCTTCAGCGGATTACCAAGCGCTGTTGGCGCAGGTGGCTGATCGCCCGGATGCCAATGTGATCCAGACGGTTATGCTGCGTTCCCTGAGTCAGGCGGTATACAGCCCTGAACAGACTGGGCATTTCGGTCTCGGGTTTGCCAGCTATACCCACTTTACGTCACCGATCCGGAGATATCCGGACCTGATTGTTCATCGGGCGATCAAGTCCCGGATTCATAATCCGGATGTGAATAAAGATGTGATCACACCCGATGTGGTTGATCCTGAGCTGGCGGAGTATCCATACGACCACGCTCGTATGGAGCAGCTCGGCGAGCATGCATCCATGACTGAGCGCCGGGCTGATGACGCGACCCGCGATGTTATGGCCTGGCTCAAGTGTGAGTTCCTGAAAGATCACGTTGGTGATGAATTTGATGGCGTGATTGCGGCTGTCGTGCCGTTTGGCTTCTTTGTGGAGTTGGCCGACGTCTATATAGA
Source organism: Marinobacter salinexigens (assembly GCF_008370345.1). Lineage (GTDB taxonomy): Bacteria > Pseudomonadota > Gammaproteobacteria > Pseudomonadales > Oleiphilaceae > Marinobacter > Marinobacter salinexigens. The sequence goes on from NZ_VTUU01000005.1 coordinate 234,071, forward strand.
AGGCCTTGTGCACGTCTCGACTCTGAGTGGCGATTACTTCCACCACGATGCGGCCAAGCATCGCCTGATTGGTGAGCGCACGGCGGTGAGCTTCCGTCTGGGAGATGAGGTTCGGGTCCGGGTGGTTCGGGTGGATCTCGAAGATCGCAAAATAGACCTGGAGCTGATCAGCACGCCGAAGCGCCGTAAAGCTGATCTGGCATCGCTCGAAGTGTCCCGGGAAGATAAGCGTGCCCGGGGTGGAAAGCGTGGTGGCAGCGATAAATCGGCGCGCGGCAAGGCAGGTAAGGGCGGCAAGAAACCCGGGAAAAGCGGCAGCGCAAAGGCCGGTAAGAAGGCTGGTGGCGCTAAATCTGGAAAGCCCGGAAGTGCCAAAGCGCAGTTGGTTGCTGAGGCTGCGCGAGAAGCAGCTAAAAAGCAGAAGAAGGGTGGCAAGGCCGCCGAGGGTAAGAAACCGCGCAAGCGCCCGGTATCCGGTAAATAACAGGAAATAGTCTACGTGTCTGGTGAGTTTGTTTTTGGTTGGCACGCGGTTGAGGCTGTTCTCAAGCGCGAGCCTGAGCGTTTGCAGCAGGTCTGGATTCAGACCGGCAGGCAGGATAAGCGGGTTAACCGGTTTACCGAGGCTCTGGATGAGCTGGGTGTTCGCTGGAAGGTTGTTCATCGGCGGGAGCTGGACGAGCGGGTTTCGGGTGTTCATCAGGGCATCGTGGCCGCCGTTAGTGAAAGCCGGGAGTGGACCGAGGGTGATTTGCTGTCACAGCTGGCGGCCAGCGATAAGCCGCCGTTCCTGCTGGTACTTGACGGTGTAACTGATCCCCACAACCTGGGCGCCTGTATGAGGACCGCCGATGCGGTTGGCGTTCAGGCTGTGATTGTGCCGAAGGACAAATCCGCTTCGCTGACGCCGGTCGCTCGCAAGGTGGCCTGTGGTGCGGCGGAAACGGTGCCTTTCGTTCGGGTGACAAATCTGGCGCGTTTTCTTCGTACCCTGAAGGATGAGGGTGTCTGGTTGATCGGTACCGCTGGTGAAGCGGATGGCACGTTATACCAGGCTGATTTTAAAGGCCCGGTTGCCCTGGTGATGGGCGCCGAGGGGAAGGGGATGCGCCGCCTTACCCGTGAACATTGTGATCAATTGATCAATATTCCGATGCTCGGGCATGTGGACAGTCTTAACGTGTCTGTGGCCACCGGCGTTTGTCTTTACGAGGCTTTGCGCCAGCGACTTGGTTAATGCTTGCGCAGAAGCTGCTGTGCGCATAGAATATGCCACCCCTTTTTTATAGGGGTGGTTTTTTATTGCCTGGATAACAGGCGGAAAGCCTTGCTTTTGATCAAGCCTTTCTCGTAAAGCCTTAATGATAAAGCAAAAAAAGAAACTGGCAGCTTCGGCTGCTTACTCCTTGCTTTCACGTTTGGCGGGTGGGGTTTTTCCATTCGTTGAATAGAAAGCTGTTTAAACCGTAGGGAGAACTCATGCGTCACTACGAAATCGTATTCATGGTACACCCGGATCAGAGCGAGCAGGTGCCCGCGATGATCGAGCGTTATACCAGCGTCATCACTGAAGATGGCGGTCAGGTACATCGCCTGGAAGATTGGGGCCGTCGTCACCTGGCTTACCCGATCAACAAGATCCACAAGGCTCACTACGTGCTGATGAACGTTGAATGTTCACAGGCTGCGATGGACGAGCTGACTCACAACTTCCGGTTCAACGATGCCATCATCCGTGACCTGATCCTGCGTCGCGATGAGGCTGTTACCGATCTGTCTCCGATGAAAGCTGCTGAGTCCCGTGAGGACCGTCGTTCCGGCGGAGATGAGCGTCCGCGCCGTGCTGCAGAATCTGATTCTGCACCGAAGGCCGCTTCCCAGGACGAAGAAGAGTAATTAACCGGAGTTGAGGAGTTAGATATGGCTCGTTTTTTCAGACGTCGTAAGTTCTGTCGCTTCACGGCAGAAGGTGTTCGCGAGATCGATTACAAAGATCTGGACACCCTGAAAGGCTACATCACTGAAACCGGCAAGATCGTGCCTAGCCGCATCACCGGCACCAAAGCACGTTATCAGCGTCAGCTGGCTACCGCTATCAAGCGTGCCCGCTACCTGGCACTGCTGCCGTACTCGGACAGCCACGACAACTAAGTTACAGATAAACAGGATTTGGGACCATGCGTGCACTGGCTCAGTACGTAATGCGCGGTCCCCTGCAGGCCAGCGGGGTAGCCGCAGTAACAACTGCTTTACCTTTGCTGTTCTGGATTGGCGCAGCGGTTGTCGGCCTGGTTATTCTCAGGCTTGGCATCAGTCAGGGGTTGAATATTGGCCTCTGGGCATTGCTTCCGGCACTGGGCTGGAGTTGGTTCGGGCATGACCCCACCGCTCTGGCTGTGTTGCTCCAGGTGATGTTGATGGCGTCTTTACTCAGAACCACGCTGTCCTGGGAAAGAGCCCTTCTCGGAGGGAGCTTTCTGGCCATCGTCACAGGGCTGATGTTGCCTGTGGTGTATCCCGGTTTGCTGGATGATCTCGTCCAGGCCGGGGTCAGTTTCTACCATCAGTACAATGCTGAAGTGGCCCAGACGCTCGGGAGTGATCTTGAGCAGGTTATAAGGGACACAATGAATGCCAGCATGGCCGGGACGTATCTGGCTACTGGTATCGGCATGACAATGCTTGCCCGGGCGTGGCAGGCGGGGCTTTATAACCCCGGCGGATTCCGTAAGGAATTCCACGCTCTGAAGCTATCACCGGTTGTTGCGGTGGTTTGCGGGGTCACCATGGTGATTGGTCCGGTACTCGGGCTGAATTCCATGCTGTTGGCCTGGGCTGCGGGAACACCGTTGTTCCTGGCGAGTATTGCTCTTGTGCACGGCGTTGTCGGGAGGAGAAATCTGAGTGGCCAATGGCTGGTGCTGTTTTACATTGCGCTGGTATTGATGGGTCCAACCCTGATGATTCTGTTAGTGGTTCTGGCTTTTGTGGATAGCTGGCTGGATATCCGGAGGCGGATAAAGCCTGCCGGGCCGGCTGAATAAAGCACGAAGAGGTTAACGAGATGGAAGTTATTCTGCTCGAGAAAGTTGCAAACCTTGGTTCGCTGGGCGACAAGGTAAAGGTTAAGGCCGGTTACGGTCGTAATTTCCTGCTTCCTTATGGCAAGGCTGTTCCTGCTACTGAAGCAAACCTGAAGGCGTTCGAAGAGCGTCGCGCTGAACTGGAAAAAGCAGCAGCTGACAAGCTGTCTACTGCCCAGGCACGCGCTGAAAGTCTGGAAGGTGCTTCCTTCACCATCACTTCCAAAGCTGGTGATGAAGGTAAGCTGTTCGGTTCTATCGGTGTTCGTGACATCGCTGATGCGATCACTGCTGCTGGTACCGAAGTAGAGAAGAGCGAAGTTCGTCTGCCGGAAGGCCCGATCCGTGTGACCGGTGAATTCGACATCGAACTGCAGCTGCACTCTGATGTAGTTGTAACGGTCAAGCTGGCAGTTGTTGCAGAGTAATTCTTTGCGATAATCTGCCCGGCCGGGCTCCAATGCCTGGCCAGGCTTGATTGAAACGGGCCCGAACCGGAGACGGTTTCGGGCCCGTTGCTTTCTGGTATTCTAGTAATCCTCTCCCATTACCGGATTGATCCTCGTAAACTGTGTGATCCGTGGTGTCCAGCTGAAGATGTATTTATGGCCAATCCTAACCTGAAACCTGCCAGTACCGATCTTGAGACCAGTCGTATCAAGGTGCCTCCCCATTCTGTCGAAGCGGAGCAGGCGGTTCTGGGGGGGCTGATGCTTGATAATCGCCGCTTTGATGAAATCTCAGAGATGATTTCAGCGGCAGACTTCTATCGTCAGGATCACCGCCTTATTTTTGGTGCGGTTGAGCGTTTGGCCAGTGAAAGTGAGCCGCTGGATGTCGTTACCCTGGCCGAGTTCCTGGAGCGTGCCGGAGATATCGAGGATGCCGGTGGGTTGTCTTACCTGGCCGAGCTTGCCGAGAAAACGCCTGGCGCTGCCAACATCCGGGCCTACGCTGATATTGTTCGAGAGCGTTCCATTCTCCGCCAGTTGGTGGAAGTGTCTGGCACTATCACCGATTCCGCGTTCAATCCCCAGGGGCGGACCAGTAACGAAATACTGGATGAGGCCGAACGTAACGTATTCCAGATCGCCGAGTCTCGCGTCAAGGAAGGCTCCGGCCCGCAGGCGATCAACCCGATCCTTACCAAGACTCTGAGCCGGATTGAAGAGCTGTTTGAATCCGGCGAATCGAATACCGGTCTGACAACCGGCTTCCGGGATCTGGATGACATGACCTCCGGTATGCAGCCATCCGACCTGATCATTGTGGCAGGCCGCCCCTCGATGGGTAAGACCACCTTCGCCATGAACCTGGTGGAGAACTCGTTGATCAGCAGTGGGCAGCCGGTTCTGGTATTCAGTATGGAGATGCCCGCCGATTCACTGGCCATGCGTATGCTGTCGTCCCTGGGTCGGATTGATCAGACCAAGGTCCGGAGCGGCAAACTCGAAGAAGACGACTGGCCGAGGCTGACGTCTGCCGTGAGCCTGCTCAAAGACAAGCCGCTTTATATTGATGACACCCCGGGGCTGAGCCCGACAGAAATGCGCTCCCGGGCCCGGCGAATTGCCCGGGAAAATGACGGGAAAATCGGCATGATCATGGTGGATTACCTCCAGTTGATGCGGGTTCCGGGAAACACCGAGGGCCGTACCGCTGAGATCTCTGAAATTTCGCGGTCTCTGAAAGGGATAGCGAAAGAGCTCAGTTGCCCGGTGGTGGCTCTTTCCCAGTTGAACCGGAGTCTTGAGCAACGCCCCAACAAACGGCCGGTCAACTCAGACCTTCGTGAATCCGGTGCGATCGAGCAGGACGCGGACGTCATCATGTTCGTCTACCGGGATGAGGTCTACAACGAAGACTCGCCGGATAAGGGCGTAGCCGAAATCATTATCGGTAAACAGCGGAACGGTCCAATCGGTACCTGTCGCCTCGCCTTTATCGGTAAATACACCAAGTTCGAAGATCTCGCCCATGGAGATTATGGCGACTACGGCGGGGACTATTGATGCCCCGTAGTACCGTCGCTCGCATCGACCTGCGTGCCTTGCAGCACAATTACCGGATGGCTTGCGAATTAGCTGGCAGTGCCCGGGCTGTGGCTGTGGTCAAAGCTGACGGCTATGGCCATGGTATTCGTGAAATTGCCGGTGCACTGGCACCGGAAGCTCCGAAGTTCGCGGTAGCCTGTATTGAAGAGGCGCTGGCCATTCGGGGCGCGGGTATCCGTCAGCCTGTTAAATTGTTGCAGGGCGTTCATTCCAGTGAGGACCTGAAAGACTGCTATCGCCATGAATTCGAGCCAGTCCTGCATTCAGAGCAGCAGCTTGAATGGCTGGCGCGTTGCCCGGCGCCCCCTGCGTTCTGGCTGAAGGTCAATTCGGGCATGAACAGGTTAGGTTTCCTGCCCGCGGATCTCCACGATGTGGTTGATCGTTTGACCGCCATGGGTGCCCGTCCGCAGTTGCAGGGTTTTGTGACTCATTTTGCCTGCGCTGATGACCCCGAAAGCCCGATGACCGAGAGGCAGACAGCCTGCTTTGAAGAGGCAACGGCTGGCTGGCCCGAACTGCAGAAAAGTATCGGAAATTCTGCGGCTCACTTCCGTGCCGGCCAGAAACTCTTTGACTGGAGTCGGCCGGGAATCATGCTGTATGGCGGCTCGCCGTTACTGGGAAAGACCGGTCCTGAGCTGGGCCTGAGGCCGGTTATGACCCTTGAAGCTCCGCTTATCACCAGGCGTACCGTTCGTGCCGGGGAGTCTGTGGGGTACGGTGCAGGCTGGGTAGCCGAGCGTGATACCATCATGGGAATGGTGGCCATCGGGTATGGTGACGGCTACCCCCGGCACGCGGGGACCGGTACGCCAGCGGCAGTGAACGGCCAGCGTATCCGTCTGATCGGTCGGGTTTCCATGGACATGCTGGCGGTGGATCTGACATCAGCTCCTGATACCGCCGTCGGCGACCGGGTCGAACTCTGGGGCCAGACGGTCGGCGTTGACGAAGTTGCCCGGTGCGCTGGTACCATCTCCTATGAGTTGCTGACCGGTATAACGGCCCGGGTTGTCCGGGAATACCGCTAGGGATACCGGCCAGACGGGAGTTTGCGTCAGGCAGCCTCTGGTTCGTGGATGATCTCCTCGATAAAATCGAGAATGGATGCCAGGCTCCGGTCGTCCAGCTTCTTGAGTACTTTGTGAACAACCATTTTGCTGCCCTTGAGCATACTGCCGATACCCACCTTTGCCATGCCCATCATCATGCTACTGGCATTCAGGCGGCGAAGAGGTTCCAGGAAGAAAAAGTCGAGGCCTTCTTCGGTCATATCGACAATCAGATTGAACAGTTTATCAATCGCTTCTTTGTCGGCTTTGCCACGTTGGCGTAGTTCTCCTACGGTGTAAAGGGCGCGGGTGCGGAGCTCGTCGGGAATCGGCGCCACAATGTGGCTCTGTTGTTTCAGCATGTCGGTTCCTGTTGTTGTATGCTCTTGAAAAAAGTACGCCGGGTATGTGAACCAGCGGTTAACGTTGTACGTCATTTTTAGGTATGACGGGATTGAAACCATTGGCCTGAGCGATTCGGGCCGCCCGTCACATCAGTAATATTCTGGAGGCGATGAATCCTCGTGCATGTGCTTGTTGTCCATGATTACGGCCCTTTGGGAAAAATCCTGCTGGAGAAACTTCGGGAGACGCATTTGCAGGTCAGCCCGTTGTTGGTGAGCGACCCTGCCAGTGCTGATCTCAATGCCCTGGAGAACTGGATTCCGGAAGATACGGACCTGATTGTTAATGCCCTCTGGCTGTCTGACCCGGAAGTGGCTGAGAAAGACCCGGAGCGCACGCATAAGGCTGCGTTTTCCTTGCCGGTCGCGATCGCCGAATATGCCCGTGACCGTGATATGGCGCTGTTTCAGCTGTCCTCTTGCTACGTATTTGATGGCCGCAAGCAAAGTGGGTACATCACGTCCAATCCCGGTCAGCCCGTCAACGAGCTGGGTAACTGGCAGTGGGAGTGTGAACAGGCACTGCGAACCTTGCTGCCAAGGCATATTGTTTTGCGAACCGGGTGGGGGCTGGCCCGTTTTATCCGGAAGGTTCAGAGAAGTACCGCCACTCAGGAAGTCCTGTCGCTACCGGGGCGCTGTCGCGGGCAACCGGTGACCGTGCGTGACCTGGCTCGGGTGATGACTGCAGTCGTGCTTCAGTTGGACTGTGGGGCTGAGGTCTGGGGTACTTACCAGTATGCTGGTGCGGAAGAGATCAATCTCTATGAGCTGGGGCTGGCGATTGCCGGCTTGCCAGGCATTCCCGAGGATATTCGGGTGGTGGATGATGTGCCTGATTGGGGGCATCTGGAGCCGGTGAACACCACGATGGTCTGCACCAAGATCCGTAACACCTTCGGTATCAAGCAGCAGCCGTGGCGTTCAGGATTGGTGGATGAGCTCGGGATGCTCAAGCTGCCGGATGAAAAGGGTGTTGAGAAGGCGCCGGCCGAGTGAAAGGCCGGCTCAGATAATTGCGGGGTGGCCGTTACTGCTGGCAACCCTGCCTTGAAAAATCCCGTGTAACCATCTGCAGGGCTTCTACGTCCAGAAGCTCCACTTCACGGCCTCGGGCCTTGATAATGCCCTGATTCTGGAATCGGGTGAATACCCGGCTGACGGTTTCTACCGCCAGGCCCAGGAAGTTGGCAATGTCATTGCGGGGCATGGGCAGGCTGAAGTTTGTGCCGGACATGCGCCGACGCTGGAAACGGCTGGACAATGACAGCAGCAGAGCAGCAATCCGCTCTTCCGCTGTATTTTTGCTCAGCAGCATGGTCAGCTGGTGGCTGTTTTGGATTTCCTGGCTCATCAGGTGGTACATGTGATGTTGTAGCCCGGGAATCTTGCCGGTCAGATCCTCCAGTTTTTCTACTGGGAACTCACACACGCTGGTGCGCTCAAGGGCCTTGGCGGTGCAGGCGTAGTGCTCGCCGCTCATGCTATCCAGGCCAATCAATTCGCCTGGCATGAAAAAGCCCGTGACCTGTTCCTCACCACCTTCAGTGATGATCGATGTTTTCACAGAGCCACTTTTGACCGCAAAGCAGGAGCGGAACGGTGTGCTCTGATCAAAAATATGTTCCCCACGATTGAAAATCCGGCCCTGCTGGACGATGTCTTCCAGCCGCTCAAGATCATTATCTTCGACCGCCAGAGGCAGGCAGAGATTGCTGAGACTGCACTGCTGGCAAGATGCTTTGAGGGGAGATTTGACCTGGTGGAGTCGAATTGCTTGTGCCATAGCTGACGCGCCGACCAATTTGATTCATATCAAAGGCATACCTTAATACGCTTCTAAGGTTTTGCCAATAACAAAAAAGCTGGGGATAGGAAGTTATTTCAGAAATCCGGGCGGAGGGGAAACCCCCGCCCGATGGTGCGAGCTGAGTTTACTGAAGTTTCTCGAAAATCAGTGACGCGTTGGTACCGCCAAACCCGAAGCTGTTGGACATGACGGTAGAGAGTTCCGCGTTTTTCGCGTCCGGGCCAACGAGGGGAAGATCGCTGATTTTTTCATCCACTTCGCTGAGGTTAGCCGTACCTGCCATGAATCCATTTTGCAGCATGAGCAGGGAGTAGATAGCCTCATGGACACCTGCGGCACCGAGAGAATGGCCAGACAGTGACTTGGTGGAGGAAATGGCCGGGATATCGTCCCCGAAGGTTGCTCGCACTGCGCCCATTTCTGCCACATCACCAACCGGAGTACTGGTGCCGTGGGCATTGATGTACTCCACCTTGCCACGGATGGTGGCCATGGCCTGCTTCATGCAGCGCTGGGCACCTTCACCGGATGGAGCGACCATGTCGTAGCCATCCGATGTTGCGCCGTAGCCGGTCAGTTCAGCGATGATGTTGGCACCGCGTTTTTTCGCGTGCTCCAGTTCTTCCAGAACAACCATGCCGCCGCCGCCGGCAATCACGAAACCGTCGCGGCCACTGTCGAACGGACGGGAGGCTGTTGCCGGTGAATCGTTGTATTTGGTGGAGAGTGCGCCCATGGCATCGAACATCATGGTCAGGCTCCAGTCTTCCTCTTCACCGCCACCGGCGAAGACGATGTCCTGCTTTCCGGACTGGATCTGTTCCATGGCGTGCCCGATACAGTGCGCGCTGGTGGCACAGGCAGAGGACATGGAATAGTTCACACCACGGATCTTGTAGGCAGTGGCCAGGCATGCGGACACGGTGCTGGTCATGATCCGGGGCACCATGTAAGGCCCGATGCGCTTAACACCCTTTTCCCGCATGGTGTCGGTGGCTTCCACCTGGCTGGAGCAGGATGCGCCACCAGAGCCGGCAATCAGTCCGGTACGGTCATTGGAGATCAGATCTTCGGTCAGGCCGGCCTGTGCAATAGCCTGTTCCATGGACAGGTAGCTATACATGGCAGACGGCCCCATGAAGCGCCGGATTTTGCGGTCGATCACTGAGGTATCCACGTCGGGTGATCCGGAGATCTGGCTGCGGAACCCCATTTCCTTGTAGGTTTCGTTGTAGCGAATACCGGAACGACCGGTTTTCAGGCTTTCCAGAACCTCGTCCAGTGAGTTACCCAGACAGGACACGATACCCATACCCGTGACGACGACGCGTCTCATACACTCCTCCTGTGGCCGGCGCAGAACCGCCGCACCCTGTGACCAATGACATTGATCAACAGTGTATGCGCTTTCAAACCATTACGGTATTTGACCTTGGTAAGGGCCCGGAAGGGTGGTGGTGAAGCTCAGCGCCGGGCAGGTTTCCTGCGTTTTTCTTTGGTTTCTTCCTTGCGGGCAGCCTTCTCTGCTTCCAGTTTCTCCGCTTCGGCGGTTTCCCGTTCGACCATCTCCGGTGTTTCAAGGGAAATGCGGCCCAGGGTTCCACTCCGGAATTCGTTGAGCAGTACTTCGGATACTTTGTGAAGATCGGGAATGCCGCCACGGGAGAAGAAACGGCGCTTGGCTGCAATGGCGTCCATCAGCGCCAGACCATCCACCGGTATCTGTTCCAGGCCATAACGGGCTTTGACCAGTTCAGGATAGGCCTGAATCAGATAGTCTGCCTCGAACAGGGCGACATCTTCGAAGTCCAGGACCGCGCTGCGAATGGCCCCGGTGATGGCCAGGCGATAACCACAGGCTTCCGGAGACAGCTTGGGCCAGAGGAATCCCGGTGTGTCGTAGAGCAGAATGTTATCCGGCAGCTTGATCGCTTGCTGGGCGCGGGTGACCGCAGGCTCGTTCCCGGTTTTGGCAACAGGGCGTCCTGCAAGGGTATTGATGATGGTGGATTTGCCGACATTGGGGATACCCAGAATCATGACTCGCAGGGCGCTTTTCTGTCGGTCATGGTCGGGCGTCATTTCTTCCGCCAGTCTGAGGATGCCCATGGCTTCGTTGCGCTGATTGTGCGTAAGGGTGATGGTACGTACCCCCCGTTCCTGTTCCAGCCAGGATTGCCATTGCTCAGTCGTGGCCGGATCCGCGAGATCGCGCTTGTTGAGTACACGGATCAGTGGCGTGTCTCCCCTCAGGTTCGGCACCAGAGGGTTTTCGCTGCTGAAAGGAATCCTCGCATCCAGTACCTCAATAATGAGGTCCATCTGCGGCATGACCTTTTTGATCTCCTTTCGGGCCTTGTGCATGTGCCCGGGAAACCAGTTAATCGCCATCTCATGTACTCCGGATGTTTGTGAACGGCGCCATTATGAAGGGGAATGACTAAACTTTCACATTTGTTTGAGTCCGCTGGTGTGGCGGATCGGGGCCGGGATGAGTGCGACGTATGTACAAAATAAAGGGGTATCGGGGTGAAAAAAGGTAGCGGGATGCTTTAGGGTGTACGGACTGAACGCAAAAACCCATTCATTCTGGTGGTTTGTGGAAAAGGCCGCCTTGTTTACGGAGAACTTTATGAAGCTCGCAAAACTGTTCGGTACTGCCCTCGTTGCCCTGACATTGTCAGCTCCGGCTCTGGCACAGCAGGCCTCTGGTGGGCAGCCGGATCAGGTGGATCAACTGGCTCAGATGGTTGGCCTGTCAGATGATCAGCAAAAGGAAATTCGCGGCATCATCGAGGATATGCAGGGCCAGATCGGCGAACTGCGCGAGGAGGCTCGCGGGCTTCAACAGGCCATGCAGGCCGAGATCAAGCCGGACTATGATGAAGATGCCATCCGTGAAAAAGCGGAAGAGCTGGGTGATGTGACTGGCGAAATTGCGGCGTTGTCTTCACTGATGCAGGCCAAGGTGGACAGTGTGTTCACGGCTGAGCAGCGTGAAGAGCTGGACAAGCGGATGAAAGAGATGCAGCAGCAAATGCAGCAACAGCGGCAGATGATGCAACAGCAGATGCAGCAGCCTGCCAATTAAGCCGGTTTGCTGATCTGACGTGGGAAAGGGCCGCACCTTCCGGGAGCGGCCCTTTTTTGTGGCTCGGATTTCTTGGTTGTCAGCTGAAGGGTTTCATCAGAATAATCAGTCTGGGCAGTAAGGTAAGCGCTCCCACCAGGGCCATGAACATGGCAAAGCCCGTAAACAACCCGAAATAGATAGTCGGGATGAAGTTTGAGAGCACCAGGATCGAGAACCCGGAGATGATCGTCAGCGAGGTGTAGAACATGGCCTGTCCAATGCTCCGGTGACAGCGGTGCATGGTGGCGATGTAGTTGGCGTCTTTGCTGAATTCGACTTTGAAACGGTGGATATAGTGGATGGTATCGTCCACGGCGATGCCGACGGTGATCGCGGCAACGGTAATAGTCATCATATCCAGAGGAATCCCCAGCCACCCCATGAGCCCGAGAACCGAGCCTGCGGCCAGCAGGTTGGGGGCCATGCCTATCAGTGCCAGCTTCAGGGACCGGAACAGCAGCAGGAACATGATCATGATCGCCAGAAATACTACGCCGATGGTTTTGATCTGGGAGTCGAACAGGCTTTGCAGCATGTTGTTGTACATGACGGTCATGCCAGCGAACAGCACCTGATCTTTGTCATATCCCAGTTCTGTGGTCAGGTGCTTGTGTATACGGTCCAGCAGGGCCTGGCGGCGCAGGTCCGGTATGGTTTCCAGAATACGGATGGTGAAGCGCGCCTGGTCGTATTCTTCAGAGATGTACGGGGTGAGCAGAATGTCCCGCAGGTCATCCGGCACTGCAGCCGGGACGAAGGCCAGTTCCAGTGCATCCAGCGGCTCGCCCTGATTGATCCTTGCGAGAATGTCGAGGGTGGTGTTGATGGACAGCACCTTACCCGTTTCCGGCAGACTGTCCAGGTATTGGTGGACTTCCTCCAGCTTGCGCATTTTCTGGTAGGTGTACCAGGTGTCCCGATATTCTTCTTCCCCGTCACACTCATCAAGGAACGGATCGCAGCTGCTTGCAAACGGGTCGCTCTCGATACCGGCACTTTCGGGGGGCTTGTCGTCAGTGATCACAACGTCCAGAGGCGTGGTGCCGCCCAGCCGGTCGTCGATGGTGATCATGCCCTGATGGATTTCCGTGCTGGACTTGAAGTAGTCGATAAAGCTGTTTTCAACGGTCAGCTTATTGATGCCGACAGCACAGAGCGCAGCAATGACAACTGAGCCGCTCAGAACGACCTTGCCGTGCTGCTCGGTAAAGCGGGCGAAGCCGTCGGTGAATGGCACCTTGTCTGAGGCCACTTTCCGGTCCCGTGGGGGCGGCAGCAATGCCAGCAGTGCGGGAAAAATAACGAAGGTGATCAGGAATGCAACCGTCAGCCCCAGGGTCATCATCCAGCCGAAATCAATGACAGGACGGATACCGCTGAAGGTTAACGACCCAAAAGCGACGATGGTGGTGATGGCCATATAGAAGCAAGGCTTGATCATTGCCATCACGGTCTGCCTGAGGATGGTGCCTGGTTTGGCCTCCGGTTCATCATGCTGGAACTCCCGGTAACGGACGATCAGGTGGATGGTCAGCGAGAGCGTCATGATCAGCAGCAGGGATATGAAATTGGACGAGATGACGGTAACCGGCCACTTGGCCCAGCCCAGAAGGCCCACCATGAGCCAGACGGTAAATCCGCAGCACAGCAGTGGGACCAGCACCCACCGCCACTGGCGGAAAATAATCGCAAGGGTGATCAACAGGAACGCGAGCACGCCGAAGCCAAAGGTGGAGAGGTCGTTTTCGATGAAGCGGATCATATCCGCCACGATCATGGGTACACCGCCGAGATGGATCTCCGCGTTGTTCCTGTAGCGTTGCAGAATGTCCCTGACCTCGCGGATGGTGGCATCCCGTTCCTTGCCCAGGGTGGCGGTGTAACGAATGAATTCTTCTCTGGCCTGCTCGAGATCCGCAAGCTCGGCTTCCGTCGCCGAACCGCTGGTGGCTTTGTCCCGCAGTGTGTCCCGCTTCCTCAGGAGGTCAAAGTAACGCTCCGGGGTGGGGAGGTTCACCTGAATCGCGGTCGTTTTTGCGTCTTCGCTGATCAGCAGGTTGGGGTATAGAGGGTTGTCCAGCAGCGCGGCACGGGCAGTTTCAGGCGAGACATCGTTACCATCGAGGGTCTTGATCTCGCTGTCGACCGTATCCAGTGTCAGGTCCGGGCTGTGCAGTAAAGGGACGTTGAGAATGCTGTTGGTTGAACCCACTGCGTCCAGGGCCTGAAGCTCATCTCTCAGGCGTCTCAGTTGGCTGAGCCCGGCTTCGGTGAACAACTCATCCTCAGGCGTGTAGGTAACCACCAGAAAATCGTCGGATGTGGTGAACCGTCGATTGACCTGTCGGTATTCCTCCAGTGAACGGTCATTTTCAAGAACCAGGGATTCTGCTGAAGCGTCGAGTCGGAACTGTCCGAACTTGAGGGCTGACACGGCCAGCAAAAGGCCAAAAACAACCAGAACGATAAGCGGATGGGGAAGGATCAGGCGATCATAGAAGGCACTGAGGCGTCTCATTTAGTCACAACTCTGCTGAAAACGAGAGCAGAGTGTGCCACAAACCTCAGTGCCTGTGACCGTCAGCGCGGCTTTTCAACCGGCTGTCAGGTTTTAGTCGATGGCTTTTACCGGGATCTGCAGGGCGTTGGAGGTTTCGGGAACCTCGGGAACGGCCAGTCCCAGGTTGTTCTTGTCAAAGACCTTGTCGGCACGGTAACTGGAGCGAACCATCGGGCCTGAGGGTACTTCCATAAAACCTTTTTCCAGGCCGATGTCGCGATAGCGATTGAACTCCTCTGGAGTCACGTAGCGTTCGACCGGAAGGTGGTTCGGTGTCGGGCGCAGATACTGTCCTAGGGTGAGGATATCCACGCCAATGGCGCGAAGGTCATCCATGGTTTGCAGGATTTCCTCTTCGGTCTCGCCCAGCCCCAGCATCAGGCTGGTTTTGGTCAGAACATCCGGGTTGTGTTTTTTGGCGTGCTCAAGAACGCTAAGAGTCTTCTGGTAACCCGCACGTGGGTCGCGTACCCGGCGGGTCAGGCGCTCGACGGTTTCCACGTTCTGTGCGAACACATCCAGGCCAGAATCAACGACCAGTTCAACGTTGCTCATCACCGCGTCGAAGTCCGGGGTCAGGGCTTCAACAGCCACCTCCGGGGTGCGTTGCTTGATGGCGGAAACGCAGGCTGCGTAGTGGGCGGCACCGCCGTCTTCGAGGTCGTCCCGGTCGACTGAGGTAAGAACGATGTAGCGCAGCCCCATAAGCTCAACGGATTTTGCGGTGTTTTCCGGTTCGTCATGATCGAGCCAGCCGTTCGGGTTGCCGGTGTCGACGGCACAGAACTTACAGGCGCGAGTACACACGGAACCCATGACCATGATGGTGGCTGTGCCATTGGTCCAGCATTCCCCGATATTGGGGCAATGGGATTCCTGGCACACCGTGCTGAGCTTGTGCTCAGTTACATTACGGCGCACGGCGTCGTAGCGCTCACCGCCCGGCATCCGGGCTCTCAGCCATTTGGGTTTTCGCTCTACCGGCTTGCTTTCGTCGCTGGCAGTGGAAGAACGTTTAACGCCGTCCTTGATGGCGGAGAATCCGTGTTCGTTGCGGAATTTTGTGCCGCTGGTAATACGGGGCTTTGCGCTTTCGCTCATTGACCGGAGGCTCTCAACTTAGGGTATGGAGAACCCTAAAGGTTAATCCCCGGAGAGTGGAGTTACAAGGCGGGTAAGGGCAATCACGGGGGTGCCGGGCACGACATTGGTCGTACCCGGTTGATGTCTATCAAGCCTGAGATTTCTCCAGGGCCTGGGTAACGTCGGCAATGATGTCATCGACATGTTCGATGCCGATAGACAATCGGACAAGATCCTCACTGACGCCCGCGCTCTTCAACTCGTCTGCATTGAGCTGGCGGTGAGTCGTGGTGGCCGGATGGCAGGCCAGGGATTTGGCATCGCCGATATTCACCAGGCGCAGGATAAGATCCAGTGCGTCAATGAATTTCGCGCCCGCTTCCCGACCACCCTTGATGCCGAAACTCAGGATGCCGGAGGCTTTGCCGCCGCAGATTTTTTCGCAGGTGGCCTTATAGGGGCTGCTGTCGAGGGCTGCGTAGTTTACCCATTCCACGGCAGGGTGATCCTCAAGGAATCGCGCCACCTTCTCGGCATTCTCACAATGGCGTTCCATGCGCAGGGCCAGGGTTTCCATGCCCTGCATGATCAGGAATGAGTTGAACGGAGACAGGGCAGCACCGGTGTTGCGGAGCGGAACAACCCGGCAGCGACCGATAAAGGCGGCAGGTCCCAGCGCTTCGGTGTAGACCACGCCGTGATAGGACGGGTCTGGCTGGTTCATCATAGGGAACTTATCTGCGCTGGCTTTCCAGTCGAATTTACCAGAATCAACGACCACGCCCGCCACGGTTGTGCCGTGTCCGCCCGCGTACTTGGTGAGCGAGTGGATGACGATATCGGCACCGTGTTCAAAGGGGCGGCACAGGATCGGGGTAGCAACGGTATTGTCTACGATCAGAGGGATGCCATGCTTGTGAGCGATCTCTGCCCAGCGTTGCAGGTCGACCACGTTGCCCGCAGGGTTACCGATAGACTCACAGAACAGGGCGCGGGTCTGATCGTCGATGGCCTTCTCTACGGCGTCGAAGTCATCATGAGGCACCATGCGGCACTCAATACCCTGGTTGGGCAGGGAGTGGGCGAACAGGTTGTAGGTTCCGCCATAGAGTTGGCTGGTGCTGACAATGTTGTTGCCGACCCGGCAGATAGTCTGCAGCGCGTAGGTGATGGCTGCCATGCCAGATGCTACTGCCAGAGCACCCACGCCACCTTCAAGGGCAGTCATCCTTTCTTCAAGAACGCCATTGGTGGGATTCATGATTCGGGTGTAGATGTTGCCCTGTACCTTCAGATCGAACAGATCAGCGCCATGCTGGGTATCGTCAAAGGTGTAAGACGTCGTCTGGTAGATCGGAGTCGTGGCGGCCCTGGTGGTAGGGTCGCTTTTAAACCCGGCGTGGAGCGCGAGAGTTTCCGGTTTCATCGCTACGTTCCTTGCTGTTGGATTGTTCTTGGTTTCGTCCGGCTCTGGAGTATGCCACATCCGATGTGGCGGGCGTACAGGCCAGCTTGTCCTGAATTTGCTTGCGGGCTTTTTTATATCAGCGCGCCATTGACGATAGCCCGAAGTTCCTGGCGAATCGGATAAGATGACGAAGGCATGAGCTGGGTCATGAAGATGGCAACCAGCTCCTCTTTTGGATCGATAAAGAAATTCGTACTGGCCAGGCCGCCCCAGCCGTATTCACCTTCTGAACCATTAGTGTGGGATTTTGCTACATCGGTCTTGACGGAAAATCCGAGCCCGAATCCGCTTCCCTCGTAAGGAGTCTCACTGAAAGAGCCGATGGATAGCGCTGGCAGGTCTTTCCCGCCTGGCAGATGATTCAGGCGCATGAATTCCAGGGTTTTGCGCCCGATGATCCTGTTACCCTGGTATTCGCCACCCTGGCAAAGGGCCTGGGCAAAGCGGAAGTAGTCGTCGATGGTCGATACGAGGCCGCCCCCACCTGAAAGGAATTTTGCCGGTTTGAGGTATCGTGAGCGTTGAGGATCGTCCTGCAGCTTCATTGAATCACCAGGCTGGTAGAGGTAACAGGCCGCAAAACGTTCAAGTTGATCCTCCCGGACCTGAAAGCCGGTATCACTCATGCCCAGAGGCTCAAAAATATGGTCCCGGAAATAATCATCCAGGGGCTGGCCGGAAATAACCTGTACCAGATAACCCAGAACATCCGTTGAGACAGAATAGTTCCAGGCTGTGCCGGGGGAAAACTCCAGCGGCAGTTCTGCCAGCCGTTCAATCAGAAGGTCCAGGGTGAGAATGGAGCTGCCGTCGAGTTTCAGTTGGCGGTAGGCCGCATCCACGTTGGTCCGTTCCATGAAGCCATAAGTGAGCCCGGACATGTGAGTCATCAGATCTCTGATGGTCATGGTTGTGGCTGCGGGCTTGGTTTCGAACTCCGGATAGCTCCCGCCCTTGTAAACCTTCAGGTTACGCCACGACGGAATGTATTTGTGGACCGGATCGTCGAGGAGAACCCGCCCCTGTTCGTAGAGCTGCATCATTGCAATCGACGTAATCGGTTTGGTCATGGAATAGATGCGGAACAGGGTGTCCCTCTGAGCCGGTTTATTTCGCTCTACATCCATCAACCCCTGCGCATGAACCCAGGCCACCTGGCCGCGGCGTGCAATCAGTGTAACGGCGCCGGGAATCTTACCGGGGGCGATGTAGTTGTTCTCGATATGGTGCGCAAACCGCTCCAGATGTTCGACGGACAGGCCGGCGACAATTCCGCTTTCTGACATGGCAGGACTCCTGTTGGTTCAGTCGCGAGCTTATGACAATCCGCGATCTGTTAGAAGTCGACAGCTTAGCTGGATTTTCCGGTGTTGGTACGGAAAGGCAGGCAAACCACTGCATAGGCTGCCAGCATCGAAACGCTCAGAAAGGCCGTCTGGGCGATTGAATTGGAAATAACCAGAATGCCTGGCAGGGTGATAATGCCCGCCGCGCCAAGCTCCAGAAATCGGTTTCTCATCGGGTGTCCGTTGAACTCAGTGTGCAAAAATGAGGCGGCATTCTAACGGCACACGGGGTGCAGTAAATCCCTACTTTAGGTTGAGCTGGCCGAAGGTCGTAGTGAGCAGACAGTTACCTGTGGCGCTCTTGCTTCCTGGCTTTCAGGTAGTCGGTAATGGATGGATAGAAAAAAATTGCCAGGCACGCCCAGAACATCACAACCGATAACAGTGCTGCTTTCAGGCTGGCTCCGGAGAAGACCAACGCAACAGGCACGATTAGCACGGCCAGAAAAATGGAAAAAGCGTGACGGGGGTTCATTGTGCGATACAACCTGAATACGCAGCCAATGGGTAGACACCTATCTTAGCGAATTGCTGCTGGGGGAACTGTCAAAGCTTGTGTAATTTGTTGGGCATCTTGTAGCTGGTGTTACGAACAATGCCGGAGGGTTGAAAATACCACTTAATCGATGCTGGCAACTATGCGGCTTGCCGCTCTCTGAGCTAGTCTGGAAAGACGAGGTAAGGTACTGCCTGCCTGGGCCGAACGGCTCAGGAACATTATCAGACATTCGGATTGCAAGATGTTGTCCACCGCGCTGCGAATCTTTATTGTCGTTCTTCTACCCTTGGTGGCTCAGGCCCAAAGCCAGGAGAGGTTTCGGGTTGGCGTAGGGTTAGGTATGGAGGAAGTGATCGGAGCTGCCGATGGAGGTATTTTCGGCGCTCTTGCACCGATTTACCGGTGTGTTTTCGAGAGGGCAGGGATCGACGCGTATTATCTCGCTGTGCCGGTAAAGCGAGGCTTGCAGTACCTGCAGTCAAATAAAATCTCCGCACTGATGCCCCTGGCCCGAAATGACGACCGGGACCGGGCGGGAATTTTTGCCGGCACGCTATTTGAAGTGGACTACGCGTTTGTCTCCTTCAAGCCCCTGGACGGCATGGAGCAAAATCGTGGGCTCAGGTATGCCATTCCCCGAAGCTTTATCGGTCGCCGATTCATTCAGGATGAGAACGCGAGCATACAGGAAGTCTCGGAGTGGGATCAGCTGGTTGCGCTGCTAAGCCATGCCCGGGTGGATGTCGCCATAGTTCCTGATCCGATGATTGATCGCCTGTTCGGGGTGCACGCGGATCGTGTTTATCGCAAGATAGCAGGTACATTGCCGGCTTCGCTGTATTTGTCTCGGGCGATGGAAGAGTCGGGTGTGGCGGACCGCGTGAGGCAGTCAGTGGCGTTCTGTCGTGTCGATGATGCTGCCAGGGATATTCTTCGGTAGCGGGGGTGTTTCTAGGGCGTAATAAAAAAGGGTTACAGCGTAAACTGTAACCCTTTGAAATCTGGTAGCAAGGGGCGGAGTCGAACCGCCGACCCCAGCATTATGAGTGCTGTGCTCTAACCAACTGAGCTACCTTGCCATTGCTTCAACGTCGGAAGCGGCGCGTATAATAGGATTGGGGTGTTATTGTGTCAAGGGCTTAAGCAAAGAATCGGTAGGTTATTTTCGATTTTTTTCAGATGAGGCTCGATATGTATGGTTGGGATGAGTTTTCGAGTCTCACTTGGTCTGCTTGGCGGCGACTGCTTAAGGCGCATTTTCAGGGGCAGAGAAGAGCTACTTTCGGGAGGGCTTCACGCAGTGAGGCCCAGCCCATGCCGAGGTTTGCTTTGCGCCCGGTAATCAGTACTAGCAGGGCGTTGTGCTTGCCCGGCACGATCGACATGAAGTGGTAGGTTTTCTCGGTCGTCATTTGTACTTCCTGAAGCAGGCGATGAACTTCGGTCCCACGCTGTGAAGCAATCAGGTTTTCGACCGTACTTACGGTTTTGCCACGGAACATATCAACCGCGGCAGCTGCTACGGCGTCGAGGTAACTTTGGGTGAAGTAGGGCACGTTATGCGCAACGGATAGGAGTAATCCAGATTCAAGGTCAACAACTGCAGCGCCCAGGGCGTCGTATACTTCGCTTACCATGGTTTCACAGATTTCATTCAGATTTGCCATGTTGTGCGTTCTCTCTCATTAAGTCGCTTTTATTAATGTAAGTGCGCAGCCTGTTTTCCTTTATATATCCGCCATGCGTCTCTCTGACTCAGCTTAGATGCCGATTAATTTTTTGCTGGTCTTGTGAAGAACATTAGGGTGGAAATTGATTTGCATCAAACTATTGGGCGTAGAGATTTATGTGTTTCTGCGAGTTTGATTTTGATGAATGTGTCGGTGTGGTATCGACATGAGGGGAGTAATGCGGAAGTGACCTCAACCCTGGCTGGGTTGAGGTCATATATATCAGTAGATTAGACGTTAAAGCGGAAGTGGATGACGTCGCCGTCCTGAACGATGTAATCCTTGCCTTCCAGGCGCCATTTACCGGCTTCTTTGGCTCCGGATTCTCCATTGCAGGCGACGAAGTCATCGTAACCGACGATCTCGGCACGAATGAAACCGCGTTCAAAATCTGTATGGATAACGCCTGCGGCCTGAGGGGCCGTTGCGCCGATTTTCACTGTCCAGGCACGGACTTCCTTCACGCCGGCGGTGAAGTAGGTCTGGAGGCCCAGCAGGCCGTAGCCGGCACGGATAACGCGATCCAGGCCGGGTTCTTCCATCCCCATTTCGTCCAGGAACATCGACTTTTCGTCGTCTTCCAACTCTGAAATTTCGGCTTCCAGTTTGTTGCAAATAGGAACGACCACGGCGTTTTCAGCGGCGGCGATTTCCTTCACAGTGTCCAGGTGAGGGTTGTTCTCGAAGCCGTCCTCATTAACGTTGGCGATATACATGGTCGGCTTGACGGTCAGCAGACACAGTTCCCGGATAAGGCCCATCTGGTCCTTGTCGAGATTCATGCTGCGCACCGGTTTACCTTCGTTCAGCACTGGCAAAAGAGTCTCGAACATGTCGAGTTGTGCCTTTGCTTCTTTGTCGCCGCTTTTCGCGACGCGCTGAACACGCTTGATGGCCTTTTCGACGGTATCCAGGTCTGCGAGCGCCAGTTCGGTATTGATAATCTCAATATCGGAAGCCGGATCTACTTTGTTGGCGACGTGGATAACATTATCGTCCTCAAAGCAGCGAACAACATGGGCGATGGCGTCGGTCTGACGAATGTTTGCCAGGAACTGGTTGCCCAGGCCTTCACCCTTGGAGGCGCCTTCAACAAGTCCCGCAATGTCCACGAATTCCATAGAGGTCGGGATAGTGCGCTCGGGCTTCACAATCTCGGCCAGTTTGTTGAGACGAGGGTCCGGCATGGCGACTACGCCGGCATTTGGCTCGATGGTGCAGAACGGGAAGTTCTCGGCACCAATGCCGGATTTGGTGAGCGCGTTGAACAGGGTGGATTTGCCGACGTTGGGAAGGCCGACGATGCCGCAGTTAAATCCCATGGAGTGCCTCTGCTGGAACTGAAAAATTTGGGCGGGATTATACCGGGGTATCGGGGTTGGTGCGAGTAAGGGGTTGTGCCTTGATCAGGCTGTCGGCTTGAAGCTGTGAAGGCGATTCATTGCGGCTGCCAGTTTGCCGTTAGCTGCATCGGGCAGTACGCGCATGGCTTCATCAAAGACAGCGTCGAGCTCTTCGGTTTCCTGCTTGCCCAGGCGGCCGAGAACAAAACCCGTCACCTTGCGGCTGTCGCCGGGGTGGCCAATGCCGAGTCGAAGGCGTTGAAAGTCTTTTGTGCCAAGGTGTGCGATGGTATCCCGGAGGCCGTTGTGTCCGCCGTGTCCGCCGCCCTTTTTGAGCTTTGCTGTGCCTGGAGGTATGTCGAGTTCGTCATGGGCAACGAGGATCTGTTCGGGATCGATCTTGAAGAAATCCGCGAGTGCCTTGATGGCCAGACCGCTTCGATTCATGAACGTGGTGGGGTTCAGGAGGTGCAGGTCCATGCCCTGCCAATGGATGCGGGTGTACAGCCCGTGGTATTTCTTTTCAGGTCTGAGCGTCTGGCCCGCTTGGCGGGCCAGAGCTTCGACGAACAGGGCGCCGGCGTTGTGGCGGGTATTCTCGTAGTCGGCACCGGGGTTACCCAGACCGACCACCATAACAATATCCTGTGCCATTCGCCGTTGCCCCCGCAGCGATTATTCCTCGCCGCCTTCCTCGCCTTCACCTTCTTCGGCTTCGTCACCCTTCGCGCCTTTCGGCTTGTGGATGGCCAATACCGGCAGGTCGTGATCTTCACCCTGCTGCAGAGCGGCGATACGAACACCTTCTGGCAGCTTGATGTCGCTCAGGTGTACAACCTGGTCCATTTCGATGTCAGTCAGGTCGATTTCCAGGAACTCAGGCAGGTCCTGCGGGCGACATACAACTTCAACTTCGGTCATCTGGTGAGAAACAACGCCGCCGTGTGTCTTAACGGCAGGAGCGGTTTCTTCGTTCAGGAAGTGCAGCGGTACGTTAACGTGGATGTCGTGATCCTTGTCAACGCGCTGGAAGTCAGCGTGGCTGATCAGCGGCTTGTACGGGTGACGTTGCAGGTCCTTCAGGATAACGGTCTCTTTCTTGCCACCGAGTTCGATGGTCAGGATGTGAGAGAAGAACGCTTCGTTTTCCAGAGCCTTTTTCAGCTCGTTGTGCCAAATGGCAATCGGAGTAGCTTCAGCGTTACCACCGTAGATGATGGCCGGGATTTTTTTCTCTTCGCGACGCAGGCGGCGGCTCGCACCTCTCCCCTGGTCGTCACGAGGAAATGCTTCGATTACAAATTCCTGAGACATGGTATTAACCTCAATGTTCATCCGAGAGGCCCGCGACCAGGCTTTGGCTCAGATGATATTTCTGAAAAGCCGGATTTTTCCGGCTGACTAAAAGAGTCGGGAGCCTTATGAGGCTCCCGACTCGATAACTGCCTGTTTTGCCTGAAGATCAGAGCGTGCTTTGCTCTCAGGCGTTCTCAAACATGGCGCTGATAGATTCTTCGTTGCTTACCCGGCGGATGGACTCGGCGAGCAGGCCAGCCATGCTGAGGACGCGGATTCTATCACAATTCTTGACTTTGTCACCCAGTGGGATGGTGTCGCAGACCACCAGTTCATCCAGATCGGAGGCGTTGATATTGTCAATCGCCGGGCCGGACAGGACAGGGTGGGTAATATAGGCAACAACCCGTGCCGCTCCGTGTTCTTTCAGAGCATTGGCTGCCTTGCAAAGCGTGCCGGCAGTATCGATGATGTCGTCGACAAGAATGCAGGTCTTGTCGCGAACGTCGCCGATAATGTGCATAACCTGGGAGACGTTGGCTTTTGGTCGACGCTTGTCGATGATGGCCAGATCAGCGTCGTCGAGCTTTTTGGCTACCGCGCGGGCCCGGACAACGCCGCCCACATCAGGAGATACCACGATAAAGTTCTCGAAACGCTGCTTCTCGATGTCTTCGAGCATGACCGGGGTGGCGTAGATGTTATCCACCGGGATGTCGAAGAAGCCCTGGATCTGGTCAGCGTGCAGGTCAACCGTCAATACGCGGTCAACGCCGATGCTGGAAATCATGTCAGCAACAACTTTTGCGCTGATGGCCACCCGGGTGGAGCGAACACGACGATCCTGGCGGGCGTAACCGTAATAAGGGATTACGGCGGTCACTCGTGTTGCAGAGGCACGGCGAAGTGCATCGGCCATCACGATGAGTTCCATCAGGTTGTCGTTGGTGGGGTAGCAGGTGGGCTGAATGATGAAAACATCATGGCCACGAACATTCTCATTGATCTCGACGGTGGTTTCGCCGTCGCTGAAGCGGCCTACAGTGGCCTGACCCATGGGAATGTGGAGTTTCTGGGCGATAGCTTTGGCAAGCTCAGGATTGGCGTTGCCAGCGAAAATCATCAATTTGGACACGACGGCATCCTTCTCAATATCGGCGTTTGATTCGGAAGAAGCGGGAGAAAGGTGGCTGGGGTGGCAGGATTCGAACCTGCGCATGACGGGATCAAAACCCGTTGCCTTACCACTTGGCGACACCCCAGTATCGTGCTTTTTTGGCATCATTCCAGCTCTGTCAGCTTTTTGTGAAGAGGTGATGTGTTCACCCCTTTAGCTACGAACCCTGTGATGCCGGAGGGTTTGCTTTCCCAGATAATCCGGGCTGCGGATTCTGTAGGGAAACGTCCAAAAATGCAAGCCCCGGTTCCGGTTAATCTTGCAGGTCCGAATTGTGCAAGCCATTCCAGGCTTTGGTTAACCTCAGGATACAGTCTTCGAACCACATCCTCACAGTCGTTTCGGTACCTCGAGGCGTCTCCCTCAAAAGCGGGCGCTATTGTGATTCTCGGGGTGTCCCTTGTCAACCCTTCTTCTGAAAAAATCTTTCCGGTGTTTATTTCGCAATCAGGTTTCAGGACAACGAACCAGTCTTCAGGTGGATTTACCGGTGTCAGTTGTTCGCCCACCCCCTCTCCGAAGGCTGCATGGCCGCGGACAAACACAGGAACATCTGCGCCCAACTCCAGGCCAATGTCGGCCAGTTCGTCAGTGCCAAGGCCGACCTTCCATAGATGGTTCAGTGCAAGGAGTGTTGTTGCGGCATTGGAGCTGCCTCCGCCGAGGCCTCCGCCCATGGGCAGGCGCTTTTCGATTTCTATGGTTACCCCCGGTATCGAACCTGACGCACGGTCGAGGACGGCCCGTGCGGCTCTGACGATCAGGTTGTCCTCATCCGGGACACCCGGGATAGACTCTTTGAGTCGCACTCCGGGCTTGTCATGGGTCAGGGTGAAAGTGAGGTCGTCGCCGTAGTCCAGAAACTGAAACAGGGTCTGGAGTTCGTGGTAGCCATCAGGGCGCCTGCCAACGATATGCAGGAACAGGTTGAGTTTGGCTGGCGCAGGGAGGGTAATGCTGTTCATTGTGTACGCTCCCTGAGGTGCCAATCGCTGACAACCAGTCGAACCCGCTTGTCGTCTTTCAGGGCGGTAATGCGAGCGGGGAGGGCAGGATAATCGATCAGGAACTGGTTCCAGCGGTCATATCGGATTTCCCAGCCTGCCTGGCGGATGATGGCCAGCTGTTGGCTCTCATCAAACAGTAGGCGGAAGTCATCAGACGGCGCGGGGAGCCCGCGAATCCACCAGACGAGGTGGTCCAGGGGTAACTGCCAGCCCGTGGCGGCTTCTATCAGGGCTTCCGGATTGCCGGAACGGTAGGTGTCGCCGCCGGGCAGAGTGAGCTCAATGAATCCCGGAGATCCATTCAGTGTCGTGCTGCCCATCCCCAGAAATGACGACGAAAGCGCCAGGTCGTAGGCGTCTCCATTTTGTATCCAGTGGTTGATGATGGCGCTGCCGCTATCAGAAGGCTGCTTTACAGCCAGTTTGCCGGTCAGCTGCCAGTGCTGGAAGCGGCTCAGGCGATCTGAGCGCTCGGCCCATCCAGCGGGGGGCTGATCCGTCATACCCTCAGGGAGTGGTTCCACCTGAATCGTCGTACAGGCGCTGATCAGGGCTACAACTGCGAGCACATGCGTTGTGAGCCACAAGCGAACACGCTTTGGCATCAGATACCACCATTATCGGTCAGTCGCTGGATGGTTTCCCGTAGGATTTCATGCTCAGCATCCTGTTCAAGACCTTTCTTCCAGATGATGCGAGCCTGCTCCTCGGCGCCAGTCATCCACAGCGCTTCACCATAGTGAGCGGCTACTTCCGGGTCTGGATAGGCAGACCAGGCCCGGGACAGATAGTCCAGCGCCGGTTTGATTCTCCCTTCCTGAAACAGAACCCAGCCCATGCTATCGAGAATGGCGGGATTTTCAGGGTCCAGGGCCAGTGCCCGTTCGATGTAGCCCCGGGCTTCTTCCAGGCGATCAGTCCGCGTGGTGAGTATATAGCCGAGGGCGTTGAGGGCGATTGCGTTGTCCGGGTTCTCGTTGACGATTTGTTTCAGGTCGCTCTCCGCCTGAGCAGCATCTCCCATGCTGTCCAGTAGCATGGCTCTGGCGTAGCGGATCTGAACGTTGCCGGGGTAGGCTTCGAGAGCCTCGTCAGCGGTGGCCAGAACATCTTCCTGCAGGTTCTGGTCCAGCAGAAGGTTAACTTCCAGCAACCAGAAGTTTTCGGCCTGTCCCGGGTTGGCTGCCCGAAGGTTTCGGATATGTTCCAGAGCCTCGTCCAGCTTGCCCTGTTCGGCGAGTAGTTCGCTCGAGCGGGCCAGGGACGGGAGGTAGTAGCTTCCGTCTTTCACCCTCTGGTAAAAGCCGATGGCTCTTTCACTTTCCCCGGCCTCGTCTTCTATGCGTCCCAGGTAATAGTTCGCTTCGTTGGTGTGGTGGCCTTGCGCGGCAAGTTCCATCAGTTCGTCCCGGGCAAGTTCGGTCTGGTTGTTTTCCAGTGCTACCAGTGCGTGGGACAGTTTGAGCCCGGGGACATTCGGGAACCGGTTGACCAGGCGCGCGAATTCATCCTGAGCCGCCTGCAGTTCACCTTCGCCAATGAGCATCCTGCCGTAGAGCGTACCCATCGGCCGGTTTGCCGGGTACTTCCGGGTGTTCACCATCAGGTGATCCAGTGCCTGGCGTTTTTCTCCCATTAAATAAAGAAGGTCGCCTTTCAGAATAATGGCGGGCTGGAAATTCGTGTGTTTGCTGAGCAGTGTTTCCAGTCGCTCCAGTGCTGAGGTCAGGTCACCGGTGTTTTTTTCGAGCAGTGCGATACTGTATTCAAGCTCGGGTGTGTCCGGGTGGCGCTCAGCCGTCTTCTTATAAAGGAACAACAACTCGTCCTGCTGGCTTTCCGGCAGGTTGCCTGCCATGGCGGCAAGGCTGTCAAAGTCTGCGTCGCCGCCCTGGTCCATGATCTTTTCCATGTGCCCGAGAGCGGTTTCCAGATCATTCGCCTTGATTGCCTGAATGGCCGAAACCCGGTGTGCCTGAATGTTGTCCGGGTCAACCTCCAGCCATAACTCGGCCAGTTGCTGCTGGGCATTATCCCCATTCAGTGACTGGGCGATCCGCATGGCGCGCTCAATGACGCCTTCATCCCGGGATTTCTGTGCAGCTTTCAGGTAGTTCACCAGGGTGACGTCGAAGCGTCCTCGCTGAGCTGCGATTTCACCGGATAACAGCAGATAAAGGACTTCCGGTTCGAAGTCGGCATACTCAATGGTTTTGTCGGCAGGTTCTGCCGCAGGCTGGGCGACTTTTTGAGGCTCAGGAGTTTCCTCCGGGCCGGTGAGACTGGAACAACCTGAGAGTGTCAGGCCCAACAGGCAGGTCACCAAAAACGGTGCGGATCTATACATGCAACTTCCCGTGATCTGTCGACGACGCATCAGAATTGGCCTTGCCTTAGCCCTTTTTATTGAGCTGGGTCGGGTTAGGTCCCTGGCCGGTTCCCTATAATGGCATAAGCGTCTGATATTGCCCAACCTGTCCGCACTTGCCGAAAGAGGTGGGGTTATGGGTGGCGACCGCGGGCGCTGGCCGTTAAAATGACGATAATTTCAGCTCCGTCTATACAGGGTTACTGAACCAAGATATGGCACTGGTCACACTGGGAATCAATCACCGCACGGCTCCGGTCGAGTTGCGGGAACGCATCGCTTTCACTCCGGAACGGATGTCTGAAGCATTCGCCGAGTTGCGTGCAGCTTCCGGTGCCAGTGAGGCCGCTATCCTTTCTACCTGCAACAGGACTGAGCTTTATCTGGCGGGTGACGACGATTGCGCCCCCATGGTATTGCGCTGGCTGTCAGGGTTTCACGATCTGGAAGCCGGCGAGCTCGAACAGGCGATCTATGTGCATCGGGACGCCGATGCGGTGCGCCACATGATGCGGGTAGCGGCGGGTCTGGATTCCATGGTTTTGGGCGAACCCCAGATTCTTGGGCAGCTCAAGGATGCTTATGCGTTGTCCCGCGATAACGGCGCTAGCGGAAGTTTTCTTTCCCGTCTTTTTGAGCAGACTTTTTCGGTGGCAAAGAGGGTACGTACCCAGACAGCCATCGGCGAAAACCCGGTATCGGTAGCCTACGCTGCGGTCAGCATGGCTCACCATATCTTTGCGGACATGTCCCGCAACAAGGCATTGCTGATTGGTGCCGGTAAAACCATCGAACTGGTGGCTCGTCATCTTGCTGATGCCGGTGTGCGGGATTTCCTGGTGGCAAACCGGACGCTTGAGCGAGCGCAAAGCGTTGCAGCCGCCTATGGTGGCAAGGGCATTCTGCTCAATGAGATTCCCGATTACCTGCATGACGTGGATATCATCATTTCCTCTACGGCGAGTCCGTTGCCGATTTTGGGCAAGGGCGCGGTTGAGAGGGCTCTGAAGAAACGCAAGCACCGCCCATATTTCATGGTCGATATCGCCGTACCCCGTGATATTGAGCCGGAAGTGTCATCCCTGGCGGATGTCTACCTTTATACAGTCGACGATCTGCGCCAGGTCATTGAAGAAAATATCCGTTCCCGGGAAGGGGCTGCCCGTGAAGCAGAAAACCTGATTACCGCCGGTGTTCAGGATTTTCTGAATCAGCTCCGGGCGCTGGATGCGGTATCCACACTGAAACAATTCCGTCAGCGTGCTGAAACTCTGCGCGATGTGGAAACAGAAAAGGCCCTGCGCAGCCTCCGTAACGGAGGGGATCCGGAAACGGTTCTGCGCAGTCTGGCCCGAGGTCTTACCAACAAACTTCTGCATGAACCTTCGGTTCAGGTACGAAAGGCAACCACCGAAGGACGCACCGAGGTGACCGAATGGCTGCGTGAGTTGCACCAGCTGGATGCTCTTGAAGCCGACGAGCCTGCCACCCCGGAAAAAATATGAAACCATCGATTCAATCCCGCCTCGAGCAGTTGGTAGACCGCTTCGAGGAGGTCAGCGCGTTGCTTAGCGATTCCTCTGTCATTTCCAATCAGGACAAGTTCCGTGATCTGTCCCGGGAGTTTGCGGAGATTGAACCCGTTGTTCAGTGCTTTCGCGCCTGGCAGCAGTCCCTTGACGACATCCATGCAGCCAAAGAGCTGGCGAATGACAACGATGCCGACATGCGGGCCATGGCGGAAGACGAGCTGAATGATGCCCAGCAGAAAAACCTGGAGCTGGACGAAGAGCTGCAACGGCTGATGCTGCCGAAAGATCCCAACGACAGCAAAAGTGTATTTCTGGAAGTTCGAGCGGGCACCGGAGGCGATGAAGCGGCCATCTTTGCCGGTGACCTGTTCCGGATGTACAGCCGTTACGCCGAGAGCCACCGCTGGCAGGTGGAAGTGCTCAGCGAAAGTGAAGGTGAGCACGGCGGGTTTAAGGAAGTGATTGCCCGTGTGGCGGGTGAGGGCGTTTACGGTGCACTGAAATTTGAATCCGGCGCCCATCGGGTCCAGCGTGTGCCGGAAACCGAATCTCAGGGGCGTATTCACACCTCGGCCTGTACCGTGGCGGTGATGCCGGAAGCGGACGAAGCCGAAGCGGTCGAAATCAATAAGGCCGATCTTCGGGTAGACACCTTCCGCTCTTCTGGCGCGGGAGGTCAGCACGTTAACAAGACCGACTCAGCCATTCGAATCACCCATTTGCCGACCGGTATTGTGGTGGAATGTCAGGAAGAACGCTCCCAGCACAAGAACCGGGCCAAGGCCATGAGTCTGCTTGCATCCCGCCTACAGAATGCGGAAACCGAACGTCAGCAGAAGGCAGTTGCGGAGACCCGCAAAAGCCTGGTGGGCAGTGGCGACCGGTCAGAAC
Organism: Marinobacter salinexigens; assembly: GCF_008370345.1. Lineage (GTDB taxonomy): Bacteria > Pseudomonadota > Gammaproteobacteria > Pseudomonadales > Oleiphilaceae > Marinobacter > Marinobacter salinexigens. Next base: position 263,910 of record NZ_VTUU01000005.1, read on the forward strand.
GCATTCGCACCTACAATTTCCCTCAAGGCCGCGTGACCGATCATCGGATCAATCTCACCCTCTACAAGCTGGATGAGGTGATTGCTGGTGATCTGGATGCGGTTGTTGTGCCGCTTCAGCAGGAGCATCAGGCCGAGTTGCTGGCCTCCCTCGCCGATGAGCACTGAATCCCCTCAAGCCTGCGAAGCACTGCTGGCCGCAGCGGCGGACAGAATTCCGAGTGATACCGCCCGGCTGGATGCAGAGTTGTTACTGAGCCACGTGACGGGCCTCAGCCGAACCAGTTTTCGGGCCTGGCCCGAACGGGAAGTGTCTGGAAAGCAGGCCGAGTCATTCGAGCAGCTAGTCTCCCGACGTATTGATGGCCAACCGGTTGCGTACCTGTTGGGGCACCAGGAATTCTGGTCACTTCCTCTGAACGTCAGCCCGGCAACCTTGATCCCCAGGCCGGATACCGAATGTCTGGTGGAAACTGCCCTGGATCTGTCATTGCCTGCGAATGCTCAGGTGCTTGACCTGGGTACCGGTACTGGCGCAATCGCTCTGGCGTTGGCCAGCGAACACCCGGATTGGCGTGTATCGGCCTGTGACTGTGTGGAGGAAGCGGTTGAGTTGGCTCGCCAGAATGCCCGGTTACTTGGTCTGGATGTATCCGTGGCCCGGAGCAGCTGGTTTGCCGACCTTGAGCCGGGGAAGTTTGACCTGATCGTTTCCAATCCTCCTTATATAGCAGACAATGATCATCATCTGGGAGAAGGGGATGTTCGCTTTGAGCCCTCTTCTGCGCTGGTTTCCGGTACCGATGGTCTGGATGATATCCGGTTGATTGTTGAGCAGGCTCCCGGGTGGTTGAATGAAGGTGGCTGGCTGTTGATAGAGCACGGGTTTGATCAGGCTCAAGCTGTTCGGGCGCTGTTTAGTACCCGGGGCTTCGTCTCGGTGGAAAGTCGCCAGGATTATGGCGGTCGGGATCGAATGACATTGGGGTGTTGGGGTGCGCAATGCTGAGTGATGACGAGCTGATGCGGTACAGTCGGCAGATTCTCATGCCGCGGTTTGATGTCGCTGGCCAGGAAAGTCTGAAAGCTGCCCGGGTGCTGGTGCTTGGTTCCGGTGGGCTTGGCTGTCCGGTAGCACTCTACCTTGGTGCGGCTGGCGTAGGGCAGTTGACGCTGGTGGATGATGACACGGTTGAGCTGGCCAATCTTCAGCGCCAGATCGGTTTCGATCAGGATCAGCTCGGGCAACCCAAAGCGGAAGCTCTCGTTCAGCGAGTGCGCCGGATCAATCCCCTTGTTTCCGTTGATGCGATGTCTTGCCGCCTTGAGGGTGAGGCTCTGGCTCGCCAGGTCGAAGTGGCAACCCTGGTGGTGGATTGTACAGACAACTTCAATACGCGCTTTGCCCTGAACCGGGCTTGCGTTGCCGCTGGTGTGCCTTTGGTCTCGGGCGCGGCGATCCGGGGTGAGGGGCAGGTGTCGGTGTTTGATCTGCGGGTGGAGGGTAGCCCGTGTTATCACTGCCTGTACCCGGAGCAGGGCAATGAGGATCTGACCTGCTCGGAGGCGGGGGTGATTGCACCGCTGGTGGGTATGATCGGGTCGCTCCAGGCGATGGAGGCGATCAAGGTGATTTCAGGGGTTGGAGCGCCGTTGGTCGGGAGGTTGTTGATCCTGGATGCCTGGGAGATGCAGTGGCGGGAGATGAAGCTGGCTCGGGATCCTGAGTGTCCGGTTTGTTCTGGAGCTTGCTAGGTTTGGAGCTTGCAGGATCAGGGCTAACTGGCCCAAAACACGCTCCTGGCGGCACATCCATGTGGCGCTTGGGCTTCGCCATCCTTGGCTTCGCACAGTTTTGGGCCAGTTAGCCCTGATCCTGCTTCCGGCTCCCTACTTAGCCTTCTTTTAATGATTGAAATCTGGCAATTGCTTCTTTTCTACTTTCCTTCAGGTCGACAATTGGCCTCAGATAGCCTTTTGGAATAATGCCTCGCCTGGCTCCCGGGTCGTGGATTTGTTTACTGTCCAGTTTTGCCAGTTCCGGTACCCACTGCCGGATGAACTCTCCTTTCGGATCGAAACGCTCACTCTGGGTAACGGGATTAAATACCCGGAAATAGGGGGCTGCGTCGGTGCCGGTGGAGGCGCTCCATTGCCAGCCGCCGTTGTTGGAGGCAAGGAAGCCGTCTACCAGTTTTGACATGAAATAAGCCTCGCCCAGTCGCCAGTCGATGAACAGGTTTTTGGTCAGGAACATGGCGGTGATCATGCGCAGGCGGTTGTGCATCCATCCGGTGGCGTTGAGCTGCCGCATAGCAGCATCCACGATAGGGATGCCGGTATGGCCAGTTTTCCAGGCTTCGAAGTGTGCTTCTGGCCGGTTCCAGGTCAGCGCTTCGGTCTCCGGTTTGAATGCCCGGCCCATGCTTACTCGTGGGTAGTGGTAGAGGATGTGGATGTAGAAATCTCGCCAGGCGATTTCGTTGGTCCAGGTGATAAAGCCTTCCTGGTTGCCGACCTCGGTCTGGGCTTCCCTGGCAGCAACAAGGCACTGTCTGCCCGAGAGGATGCCGTTTGCCAGGTAAGGGGAGACTGTGCTGGTGCCGTCTATAGCAGGAAAGTCCCGGTATTTTTTGTAGTCTCCGCAATCGTCCTCGAGGAAGGTTTCAAGCTGATGGTGCGCTGCATCTTCGCCGGTTTCTACCAGTGGCGGAGGTGCTATTGCGAAGGCCGGGGGGATATCCGGGATCTGTTCCGGTTCTACGGGTGTACCCTGGGCGCTGGGTGTCGGGTAGACCGAGGGCTGCGTTTCTTCAATCCAGGCGCGCCAGCGTCGGGAAAACGGGGTGAAGACTGAGTAGGGCTCGTTCTGTTGAGTGAGGATCTCGCCTACTGGCGCAACGGTCTGGTCACGGTATTTGTATACCGGCACGCCGAATGAATCCAGCCGTTGCTTCAGGGCTTTGTCCCGTCTCCGTTCATTGATGCCGTATTCTTCATTGATGTGAACAGTGGTGACAGACTCGTCGCGACAGAACGCTTCCAGTTGTTCGATGCAGTCATCGAACCGGGACGCCTGGATAAACCTCAGGGGGATGCCCAGTTTTGCCAGCTCCGTTGACAGGGCATTGGCGTGAGCAAGCACGAACTGAACCCTGGCTGGTGACCAATCATGATCCGCCCACTGGTTCGGCGTGAGCGCGAAACAGGCCAGCACGGGCTCGCCGGAACGGCAGGCCGCGGTGAGTGCCGGGTTGTCAGCGAGCCGAAGGTCATTTCGGAACCATACCAGTTGTGTCATTTCATACCCCAAGTCTGACGGCCTTGCCTTGCATACGGGTAAATACAGGCCATTCTTTCAATAAAAACACGAGTTTGTATATTCGCTGAGGTGCCGGGATTGGATTATAGTTACTCGAAATGGCCGGCACGACGTTAAGGAGAAATGTGGCGACTGTTGCTTCTGATTCAGACACGGTAAAGAGCGGTGTCTGGAACCAACCATACACTCTGGATTCAGGGCAGACCCAGTTCCATCAACTGGGGCATGTGCGTTTGTGGGTAACCCTGCTCGACCTGGAATGGCAGATTCGTTCCGAGACTCTGATGCTGGATACCGATCCGGTCAGCTGGACGGAAACCATCAGCCATACCCTGCCCTCGGCCGATATTCCATTGCAACGTTTCATTCGTCCGGATGCGACCGGAGCCGTTACGTTTGTTCCTGCACTGGCACCGCGCCCTACAGTGATTCGGCCCTATCAGCCGCTAACCATTCCGGCGGGCGCGCGCTGTGTGATCTATGTGGGCACGCTGGTCTGGATGAAGATATGTTCTGGTAATCCCCGGACAACGCTGACGGAAATTCCGCTGGCGCCGTCATCTATGACCTGGGTCGGGCGTAACACCATGGAAGGGGAGCTGTGTTATTCCTCCCCGAGCTTTGCACGCCTGGTTCTGGATGCCGTCCCCAAGCGCCCCTGGCGAGCGGTAACCCCCGTAACCATAGTGAACCGACGGGATGAGCCTTTATTGCTTGAACGGTTCAGTCTGCCGACACCGTTGTTGTCATTGCACCTCAACGAGCTGGGGCAGCTCTGGACTCCGGGTGTGACGGTGGAATGCGAGACGGATATGAGTTCTGCCAGTCTTCGGGTGGATTCAGCGTTGTTACCGGCAGCCGGCAACTGCCAGTTGGTGGGGGAAGCCCGGGAACCGGTCGCGCGTGGGCGCCTGGTGCGGGCGTTTGATCGTATGTTTGGTTAACTGGTTCGGTGAGGAGTTGGTGTATTGGTTGAGGAAATCGAAGCCGGCGTTATGTCAGTGTTCACGGATATTGCCTGGGGACAGTGGATAAGCGCGGGATTTCTATTGGTGCTTGGCTTGCTGCTGGGGTCCCTGGCTGCCAGAAGTGTTTCCCGTTTCCTGTCGACGAGGACCTCCCGTCACCACACCGTCATGGTGCGACGGGTGGTGTTCTATTTCATCGTTCTGCTATTCCTGATTGCGTCCCTGAGAGAAGCCGGGTTTTCGCTGGATGTGGTATTGGGGGCGGCCGGCATACTCACGGTAGCGATCGGTTTTGCCTCTCAGACATCCGCCTCAAACATGATCAGTGGTTTGTTCCTGTTGGTGGAGAAACCGTTTGAAATCGGAGATGTCATTGAGGTGGAAGCCACCATCGGGGAAGTTGTGGGTATCGACATGTTGAGTGTGAAGTTGCGTACGCCGGACAACCTGTATGTGCGTATTCCCAATGAAACACTGATCAAATCAAAGGTGGTGAACCGTTCCCGGTTCCCGATACGTCGGCTCGACCTGATGGTGGGGATTGCCTACGCTGAAGATGTGGAACGTGTGGAATCGCTGCTGTTGGACCTTGCCGAAAGGAACCCGCTTTGCCTGGAAGAGCCAAAGCCGTTTGTGCTGGTCACGGCATTCGGACCGTCGTCGGTTGATCTGCAATTCTCGTTCTGGGTACCCAAGGACAAGCTGCTGGATAGTCGCAGCAGCATTATGATTGATATCAAAAAGACCCTGGATCGGGAAGGTATTGAAATTCCTTTCCCTCATACAAGTGTTTACGCCGGCAATCATTCCGAGCCCTTCCGGGTGCAGTTGTTAGGGCCGGAGACTGTGACTGATAAGGACAATCTGGATGGAAATGAAGAACGCTGAGACCCCGGAAACCCCAGCCAAGCCTGATATTGAGAATGCATTGCCTCTGGGCTGGCGGGAATGGGTGTCACTGCCGGACCTGGGTATTGATCGCATCAAGGCCAAAGTGGATACCGGTGCGCGCACCTCATGTTTGCATGCTTTCCGGACCGAACCCTACACCCAGGACGGTGAGCGCCGTGTGCGGTTCTGGGTGCATCCGGTCCAGAACGATATGCACCAGGTTGTGGAATGTGATGCCCGGGTGCTTGACGAGCGGAATGTGTCTGACTCCGGTGGTCATCGCGAGCTTCGCTTGGTGATTGAGGCGAACCTTGTGATCGGCGGGCAGGTCTGGCCTATTGAAATGACACTGACCAATCGTGATTCCATGCGGTTTCGAATGTTGCTCGGGCGCACTGCGATGTCCGGGCGTGCAGTTGTTCACCCTGAAGCTTCCTATCTGGCCGGAGAACCGGCACTGAGGAATGAGAAATGAAGATTGCGGTTCTGTCCCGAAACAAAAACCTCTACTCCACCCGCAGATTGGTGGAAGAAGGCCTTAACCGCGGCCATGAGGTACACGTTATTGATTGTCTTCACTGTTCCATGAACATTACATCCGCCAAACCACAGATTCACTACCATGAAGAAGTGTTGGAAGGATTTGATGTGGTGATTCCCCGGATCGGCGCGTCGGTGACGTTCTACGGTACCGCGGTGTTGCGCCAGTTTGAAATGATGGGTGTATTTTCGGTGAATGAGTCGGTTGCGATTACCCGTGCCCGGGATAAGCTTCGTTCGCTGCAACTTCTGGCCCGCAAAGGTGTCGGCATGCCGGTTACGGGCTTTGCGAACAAGCCCGATAACGTACCCGAGTTGCTGAAAATGGTCGGCGGTGCGCCGGTGGTGATCAAGCTCCTGCAAGGTACCCAGGGAATTGGTGTGGTGCTGGCGGAGACCCGCAAAGCAGCTGAGAGTGTGATCGAAGCATTCATGGGCCTCAAGGCAGACATTCTGGTGCAGGAATTCATCAAGGAAGCGGGCGGAGCAGATATTCGCTGTTTCGTGATTGGTGACAAAGTCATTGCGGCTATGAAACGCCAGGGTGCGGAAGGTGAGTTCCGTTCCAACCTGCATCGCGGTGGCAGTGCATCTCTGGTTCGGATTACTCCGGAAGAGCGCCGCACGGCGGTCACCGCTGCAAAGTCCATGGGATTGAACGTGGCGGGTGTGGATCTGCTGCGCTCCAGTCGCGGCCCTCTGGTGATGGAGGTGAATTCTTCACCAGGGCTGGAAGGTATTGAAAACGCCACCGGCAAAAACGTAGCAGGGATGATTATTAACTGGACCGAGAAGAACCAGAAGCCCTGGAAGACCCGGACCAAGGGAAGGGGCTGATCCATGGCGCGCGCCCCGTTTGAAATTGCGGGTACCCAGATACGACCGGGAACCCGGGAAACTGTCGAAGTCCCGGTCGCCAAGCTCTACACCCATACGCCGCTTCATATTCCGGTGGAAGTTGTACACGGCCGCCGGGATGGTCCCGTGCTGATGGTGTGTGGTGCCATTCATGGTGATGAGATCAACGGTGTTGAGATTGTGCGCCGTGTGCTCAAGAACTCGGCCCTGCGCCATTTGCGGGGTACGTTGGTGGCGGTGCCGATCGTCAACATTTTCGGGTTTGTTCAGCGCACCCGGTATCTACCGGATCGCCGGGACCTGAACCGCTGTTTTCCAGGTAGTGAATCAGGATCGCTGGGTGGGCGGATTGCTTATCTTCTGCGTACCCAGATTATGGAAAATGTCACTCACATCATCGACCTGCACACCGGGGCGATAAACCGTTTCAACCTGCCTCAGATCCGTGCGGAACTTAAGAACCCGGAAACCGAGCGGATGGCAGAGGCATTTGGTGCTCCGGTTATTCTGAATGCCGGGCTTAGGGAAGGCAGCCTTCGTGCATATGCCGACTCACTGGACGTGCCAGTGATTACGTTTGAAGGTGGCGAGGCCCTGCGTTTTGATGATGTGGTGATCACCAGTGGTGTCAAAGGTGTTGTCCGGGTGATGCGCGAGCTGGAAATGGTGCCCGCGAAGAAAGGTCCGAGAGCCCCCAAAAAGCGCTCTGAAACTGCCGCAAACTCCCAGTGGGTGAGGGCGGATATAGACGGCATCATGCGCCCGGTGGCAAGCCTGGGCCAGAAAGTACGCAAAGGTCAGAGGCTGGCGATGGTGGCTGATCCCTTTGGTGGGTCTGAAACCGCGATTGTGTCACCATGTTCCGGAATCGTAATCTGCGTGAACAACCTGCCTCTGGTCAATGAAGGTGAAGCTATCTACCACATCGCCCGTTTTGATGAGCTGAGCGAAGCGGAAAAAGCGATGGACTACTTCCGCAGCTCACTGGAAGCCGAAGTGACCGAAGCCGTTGTGCCTGTTCACCCGTGGGACGAGCTGCAAAAATGAACCTGAAGTGACTCTGGAGAACCCATGATCTGGGACAGAACGACCATAGAGCTGGCCCCGCTGCCGAGGGGATTCCATCTGGTGACCAACGAGGTGCTCGCTCAGGCCCCGGATCTCACCAACTGCGAAGTGGGCTTGTTGCATCTATTCATTCAGCATACCTCGGCTTCCCTGGCGGTGAATGAAAACGCCGATCCGGACGTTCGGGGTGATCTGGAGCGACACTTCAACGTGATGGCACCGGAGAATGCGCCTCATTATGAGCATGTGATGGAAGGGCCGGATGACATGCCCGCACATATCAAGAGTGTGATGATCGGGCCTTCCCTGACGCTGCCTGTGAGCCATGGACATCTGGCGCTGGGCACCTGGCAGGGGGTTTACCTCTGCGAGCACAGGAATCAGGCGGACGGGCGCCGGATTATTGCAACGTTGCAGGGGCGTTGGTGAGTCCGAAAGTACCTCTCCACTAAACCCCGTAGTCTAAAGTGTTGACTGGAGCTTGGCGCTGAACCTCTGTAGTTTGCGTCGAGCTTCCTCCCAGTTTTCTGCCCCAACCAGATGGGTAAACTCATCGTGAGCGCCTTCCCACTGGATCAACGCCTGCCTGTAGATTTCTTCCCCCTGTTGCGTCAGGGATAGCCCCAGAGACCGTTTGTGGCCGGAGGGCTGTGATTGAAGCAACCCCTTCGCTATCAGCTTTTCGACTGTTCGTTGCAGAGATGTCCTCTCCATGCCCAGAAGCTCGGCCAGCTCATTGATGGAATTGGGGGGCGATAGTTTGATGGCGTTCAGTACGGAAAACTGGGTAACGCGAAGCCCCGTATCGGCCAGACTGTTGTTGTAGTGGCGGGTGACCAGCCTGGAGAAGACCCTTGAGTACAGTGCCGCACAGGTCATCCCGACATCGAGGGGAGTTGCGTGATCGTCGGAGGTTTGTTCTGGCATCAAGGTATCCTGTTTTCTGAAGTGTATATGCATGATGGTAGGTTTATCTCAATGGTCTGTCCATAACCGGGAGAGGTTGGGGGAGCCGCATGACGGGTAAAAAGTCTTGTGTTTTGCCTAAAAGTGCATATACACTTTAGTCCGTGTCTGCGATATCGAGCCACCGATTTCCCTGATAATTACTGGATAGAAGAGGTAAGCAGGTATGAGCCTTTCGCTTAATGTATTTCAGACCGCTTTTGGCACCTATAGCCGGTTATTACCGTCACACGCCGCTGCCCGGGCGGTGAAACTGATGACCAGTCCCCGTATCAGCGCGGAACGAAGACAATCTTCCAGAGCGTTATTTGATGACGTGGTTGTGCTCAAGGGAGACGCTCTGCTTTCCATGTATGGCCGCGGTCAGAAGACGATGCTGGTTTTACACGGGTGGTCCGGCTGGATCGGTCAATTCAATGACCTTCTCAGCGAAGTCGATCCAAACGAATACACTGTATATGCCCTTCACCCACTTGGGCATGGCGAGTCAAAGGCAGCGGAGTCGCACCCGGGCCGCTTCATTGAGGCGGTCATGGATGCCCATGACCATGTGGGCCGCTCCTTTGATGTTGCCATAGGACATTCCCTGGGCGCTGCTGCGCTGATCTATGTAGAAGCCGTTCAGCCCTGCTTTGAGCGCCTGGTACTGGTGTCGGGGCCCGCGACGATTGAGGGGGTGCTGAACCGGTTCGCCCGGTTTGTGAATCTGGGAGAGAAAAGCCGACGCCTGTTCATCCGGAATATGGAGATGAAAGTCGGGCTGGATATTGATCGGCTGGACCTGCTCTCCCTGGCCCCATCTATCTCCAAGCCGACCCTACTGGTGCACGATGAGCGGGATCGTGAAATTCCGGTCGATGAAGCGGGAAGTCTCAACCAGGTATTTCCAAAAAGCCGTTTGGTTCGAACGGCCGGCTACGGCCATAGTCGTTTGCTTCAACGACCGGAGGTGATTCAGGAAATTCTGGAGTTCATAGCGGTTTCTCAGAGGCGGTAATTTTTTAAACTGAATTAAAGTGTATATGCACTATGGAGGGTAAGATGTCAGCATTTCAATTCTTTATGCAGGTGATACGTTACCGCTGGGTCGCTCTGGTTGTTTCGCTGCTGGTTATAGGCGGTCTTGGGAGTCAGCTCGGAGGCCTGAAAAAAAACACTCAGGCCGATGCTTTTATCGACGAAAACGAGCCGGCTCTGATCTATCGGGAAGCCGTCGAACAGATATTCAACCTGAAGGACCCGCTGGTGCTCGCGGTGCGGAATGAAGGCGCGAACGGTATCTATAACGCACAAAGTCTCAAGCTGGTGCGTTGGTTGAGTGAGCAGTTGGTTTCTGTGCCGAATATCGATCCTCAGGGCATTACAAGCCTGGCGACGGAATCGAATATTCAGGGTGATACCCTCGGTATGGAGATCAGGGAGTTTCTCGATGGCCCGCTGGACAAAGAACACATCGGATGGATCGAGCGCAGTATTAAAAGCTTTCCTTTGTATCAGGGCAGTCTGGTTGCAGAAGATGGCTCCGTGACCATCATCGTTGCTGAGCTGTTGGACCAGGGCCAGGCTGAGGCGACTTATCAGGCGGTCATGCAGTTGATCGAGCGGGCACCGGCAAGGCCGGACCAGATCCATGTGGCGGGCGAGGGGGCGGTAGCCGGGTACCTGTCAGAATACGTTGATCGTGACGCCAAGCGCCTGAATCCAATGGCCGGTCTGATTATCACGCTGGTGCTGGTTGCCGCTTTTTTCACCCTGCGAGCCGCGTTGATTCCCAATCTGATTGTCGTCGGTACAGTTGCGGCAACCCTCGGGGCTATGGTGCTGGGTGGGGCAGAATTCTATGTCATCACCAATGGTCTGATCGTCTGCATGATCGGTATCGCGGTCGCCGATTCCATTCATATTTTTTCCGAATACTACGACGCCCTGGCCAGTGACTCTGAGCTCACCCATGCCGAAGCGATTGCTACTGCAATGTCGGGTATGTGGCGCCCGGTGACGTTGACGACCCTGACGACGGCCGCCGGGTTCCTGGCGTTGTATGCCACCAATGATATGCCTCCACTGCAGTACTTCGGCATTTTTGGTGCCTTCGCGGTCATCATGGCGGGCCTTTTAACGCTATTCGTGACGCCTTCATTGTTGTCTTTTTTCAGGCTCCGGCCCAGCCGGAGTTTCCGTCGCCGCCTGTCTGGCGGTTCTGCCCGGGGGCTGGTCTCTGTACTTGGTGTGATCTCTGTCAGGTATCCGAAAGCCGTGCTGTTTGTTGCTGCGCTGACCGCTGGTGGAGCGGGAGTGGGTGCACTCAAGGTTGTGATTAACGAAGAACGGATTGAGAACTTCCAGCCCCAGGAACCTATTTACATTGCTGATAAAGCCATCAATGCAGCGATGGACGGCACCTATTATCTCGACATAGTCATTGAGACGTCGGAGCCTGAAGGTATCTACGATCCGTCGGTATTATCCGCGATCAGTGAACTCCAGACTTTCCTGGAATCGCAGCCAGAGATTTATGGCACGACGTCCATTGCCGACTACATCAAGCAGATGCACAAGGCCGTCAATGAGGATGACCCCGACTTCTATTCGTTGCCGGATGACAAGAACCTGATTGCCCAGCTGTTTTTGCTTTATGCGGCTTCCGGCGATCCTACGGACTTTGAGGAGCGTGTGGACTCGCGGCGGCAAAAGGCACTGGTCCGGGCCAACCTGAAAACGGGCTCCTATGTGGTGAGCCGTTCGCTGATTCCGAGGCTTGAGGGCTACCTCGAATCGTCGTTTGATGGCGACGTGACGGCGCAGATCAGCGGTCGAATCAACGTGGATTACCACTGGATTGAAGGTATTGCGGATACCCACGCCAACAGTGTGATCATTTCATTTCTGGCCGTTTTTCTGATGGCTGCACTGCTCTTCAGGTCGGTCATTGCAGGTTTGATGGCGTCCGTTCCGGTGGGGTTGTCCATTCTGGTGATATACGCCGTGATGGGTGCGAAAGGCATCTGGCTGGGTGTGGGCACCTCGATGTTTGCGGCGATTGCCATCGGTTTGAGTGTGGACTTTGCTATTCACACTCTGGACCGGCTTCGCGAGGTCATGTCCAGGCCTGGGGTCGAAACCCGTGAGCAGAGGATCTCCTCGATGTTCACCACAACCGGGCGTGCGCTCTGGTTCAACCTCCTGGCAGTTGCACTGGGGTTTGGTGTGCTGATGACGAGTCAGGTCCCACCCCTTGTGAACTTCGGGATGCTGGTGGCACTGGCGGTCTCCGTTGCCTTTATGGCCAGCCTGCTTTTGTTGCCTGCGATCACTCTGGTGTTTGAACCAAACTTCATCTTTGGTCAGAAAGGAAACTTCTGGAAAACGGGAATACTGTTGCTGGCCATGTTGGCGGCCGCCACGCTGGCGGGAAAAGCCTTTGCCACGGAGACGCCACCGACTGCGGAAGCGGTTATTCAGCAGATGAACGACCGGCCTGAAGGGATGTCTGTTCAGCGGGATATGCTCATCACGTTGACGGATAAAGGGGGCAATGTACGTGAGGAGCAGACCCGGGCTTTTCGACGTTATTTCGGGGAGACCAAGAAAACAGTCATCTTCTATACCCGTCCGGGCACGGTGGCGGGAACAGCTTTCCTTACCTGGGATTACCCCGATCAGGTACAGGAAGATGACCAGTGGCTCTACTTGCCGGCATTGCGAAAGGTACGCAGAATCTCGGCTTCCGACCGGGGCGACTACTTTCTGGGAACCGACTTTACCTACGAGGAAATCAAGAAGGAAAGCAAGATCGCCGCAGAGGACTATCACTTTACGTTACTCGGGGAAGAAGAGGTGGATGGGCATCACACCTGGAAGGTGGAGGCCACGCCAGTGGGGCCAGAGGTAAGCCAGGCCCTGGGCTACGGCCGGGTGTTGATGCGTATTGATTCTTCGATATGGATGCCACGCCTCACCGAGTACTGGGACGTAACGGGTAACGAGCTCAAGACTGTGCACGCTCGCCGTATTGAGCAGATTGATGGTATATGGGCCATCATCGACATTGAAGCCACCAACCGGAAAACCGGTCACCAAACCCGCATCCAGTTCCACGACACGGACTACGGCGCATCGGTTCCAGCCCGTTTATTTGAGCAGAACGCCCTGAAACGGGGGTATTGATATGCGATTGCGCCAATTCCCTGTTTTGTTGGCTGCCGTGTCAGCGATGTCGATGTCGACGCAGGCCATGGATGTTGAGCACTTGTCCGTTGTAGAGGTTGGGGCGGCCTATGCCCACGAGTCGGGTTCCTGGCAGAAGCAGGAAATTGCCTGGCGACCGACATGGATTTTGCGATTTGATTCCAGCGCGCGTCTGACCCTGAGGGGGCAGGCGCGTCTGGACGCGCAGGATAAACTGAATCCGGGGCAGCCAGAGCAGCCGTTTCGTGCCCGTTATACGCGGGCAGGCTTTCCCAGCGAGCACACTGAGCTGGAGCTCAGGGAATTTTTTTGGGACCGCTATGTTGGCGATGCCTTTGTAAGTCTTGGCAAGCAGCAGATTGTCTGGGGGCAGGCGGACGGTCTCCGGGTTCTGGATGTGGTTAACCCGTTGAGCTACAGGGAGTTCATTCTTCCTGACATTGAAGATCGCCGTATCCCTTTATGGTCGGCGCTTGCAGAAATTCCGGTACAAGACTGGACCGCTCAGCTGGTATGGGTGCCCGATAGTACAGTGGCTGAGAGTACATTGCCCGTTGCTGCCTATTCCCTGATTCCGGATCCGTTTGGCGATGGTCGCCTTGAGGTTGATCGCCCTGATTCGCTGGCCGACAGCGATTTTGGTCTGAGGCTCTCTACCTTTGTGAACAGCTGGGACCTCTCTTTGAATTACCTGTACCACACTATTGATGATCCGCTGATTCGGTTTGATCCCGTCCGGCAAAGGATTCTCGCGGACTACAATCGTTCGCACCTGATTGGTGGTACGGCTTCCAGGCCATTTGGGGATGTCACTTTTCGTAGTGAAGTGGGGCTGGAAAGCAAACAACGGATTGTCCATTTCGCTACCGGAACGGTCGCCGATACAGACGTTGGCTCATACGTGATCGGACTGGATTACAGTGGTGTGAGTGATTGGTTCATAAGCGCACAGTTTTTTCAGACGTACCGATTCTCGATTGATGATGATCGTAGATCAGAGGAACAAACCACACTGTTGGTGAGGCGCAATGCGTTAAATGATGCACTGATGCTTGAAGCGCTCTGTATTTACGACCTGAACGACCGGGATTCTCTGATTCAGCTCAGCGCCGAGTATGCGGTTTCGACCCGGGTGGTTTTGAAAACAGGTGCCGACCTTTTTTACGGGAAACCCTCGGGAACATTTGGACGGTTTCACGACGAGAGCCGATTGATGGCTGGCTTTAGCGTAAGTTTTTAGCGGATATTAAGCCTGCCTTCGTGTGGGTTTCCATACATTTGGATAAAAAAATGGGTGGTAAATCACCCATTTTTCATCTGCCAGAATTGTTTTGTTTTCCGATCACATTGATTATAAACAGTTTTTTAATTCTGGTCTGTTACTTGCTCCCTTCTACGCCACCGGAGCCACCCAAGGCTTCGTCGAGCACCCAACAAACAAAATGACACGGGGAGCATTCTCTATGAAAACCCAAGCCGTAATGGCGGCGGCCTTCGCCTCCACTCTTGCTATTGCCAACCCAGCATTTGCCCAGGACCGTTCCGGATGGCCGGAAAACTTCACTGTTGGAACTGCCAGTCAGGGCGGGACTTACTTTGCTTATGGTTCTGGCTGGGCCAACTTTGTTGCAGAGAATCTGGGATTATCCGGCGGTGCAGAAATCACGGGTGGCCCGATGCAGAATATGGCTCTGGTTCATACCGGTGACCTGCAGTTCGGCCTGACCACTATGGGCCCGGCCCGTGAATCCATGGATGGCGAGAGCCCTCTGGCACCGGGAATGAAGATGGACAACGTATGCGCCATGTTCCCGATGTACGAGACCCCGTTCTCTGTGACGGCTCTGGCCAGCTCCGGCATCAAGTCCATCTCTGACATCCCGGACGGTGCCACCATTGGTTTTGGTCCGGCGGGTTCCACGTCAGACACTTACTTTCCCCGCATGATGGATGCACTGGGTGTGAACTACGAGCGCCGCAACGGCAGCTGGTCTGATCTGGGTGGTCAGCTTCAGGATGGCCTGATCGACGTCGTGGCGTTTGCGGCTGGTATCCCCATTCCAGCGGTCAGCCAGCTGGAGGTTCAGACTGAGGTGAACATCATCGGAATGACCGATGCAGAGGCCAAGAAGGTCACTGACAGCTTCCCTGTCTCCGAATTCATTATCCCGGCAGCCACTTATCAGTCGCTGGAGGAGCCTTCCCGTGTGGTGTCCATGTGGAACTTCGCCATGGTGAACTGCGATATGCCGGAAAGCTTCGTCTATGAAGTCACCAAGCTGACCATGGAGAACAACGACAAGATGGTCTCCATTCACAAGGCAGCCCGTAACTCTGTGCCTGAGAACTACAGCAAGAACAATGTTCTGCCGTGGCATCCGGGTGCGGCTCGTTGGTTCAACGAGAACGGTTACGAAATCGAAGGCAGCATGATCAAGCAGTAATACGTGTTGAGGAGGGCTGGATTGGCGGCCCTCCTTACAAACCGACCGGTTCAACTGTGCGTCCGATTCTTTCCCGGGACGGATGCTTTGCAAGCAGGTTCTATCATGACCACACAACAACATCCCGATGACGGTACTCAGCAATCGTCTGCCAACGCGATACCTGATGACGATCATATGCTCGCCCATAACGTGGATGAGGAGCCGGTTGAGAGCAATCGCCGGCTGTTCGAGGGCGGGCTGCTCAAATTTGTAACGCTGCTGGCCATTGCCTATTCAGCGTTCCATTTGTACACACTGAACATTGCACCTCTGGAAACCTGGTCTTTCCGGATTGTGCACATTGCCGGCGCCCTGATTCTCGGCTTTATTCTGTTTGCCGGTGCCCGATTCGTTTCTGGTGAAGAAGGGACGGCAAAGCATCGCTGGACCACATGGATCAGTGCTGCGGCTATGCTGCCAGCGCTTTACGCTCTCTATCAGACATTTGCGTTCTACCAGTTGCTCCAGAATGGAACCATGCGTGTTCCGGCTGATCTGGAGACCTGGCATTTTGGTTGGCCGTTGCTGGCGGCCAGTGGTATTGCCATTGTGATGAGCTGGTTCCACCAGCGCCAACGGTCCACGTTCAGTGTTCCTGATCTGGTACTGGTGGTTTGTTCTGTCGCTGTCGCGGCCTATTTCCTGGTGGTCTACAACACGGCCATGCGCATGTCGACCGGAACGTCCTTTGCACCGATCGGCATTTCCTTTGCCGCGATCGCTGGCACGGCCCTGATTATGGAAATGACCCGCCGTGTAGCGGGTATGGCTCTGGTGGTTATTGGTCTGGTTTTCCTGGTTTATGTATTTGCCGGCCCGTACCTGCCTGGCTTCCTGGGCTATCCCGGGCTGTCTGTACAGCGCTTCTTCAGCCAGGTTTATACCGACGCTGGTATTCTTGGGCCTACCACCGCAGTGTCCTCAACCTACATTATTCTGTTCATCATCTTTGCGGCCTTCCTGCAGGCTTCAAAAGTCGGTGATTACTTCGTTAACTTTGCTTTTGCGGCTGCGGGTCGTTCCCGTGGTGGTCCTGCCAAGGTTGCGATTTTTGCCTCAGGCCTGATGGGAATGATCAACGGCACCAGTGCCGGTAACGTTGTGTCCACGGGTTCTTTGACTATCCCACTGATGAAGCGGGTGGGCTACAGCAAACAATCTGCGGGTGCTGTGGAAGCGGCGGCCTCTACCGGTGGTCAGATCATGCCTCCGATCATGGGTGCCGGCGCCTTTATCATGGCGGAAATCACCGGTATTCCCTACACCGACATTGCCATTGCGGCGATTATTCCGGCGATTCTGTACTTTGCGTCTGTCTACTTTATGGTGGACTTTGAGGCGAAGAAACTGGGCATGCGCGGTATGCGTGCCGATGAGCTTCCGAACCTGAGGCGCCTGGCCAAGCAGGTGTATCTGTTTGTGCCCATCATTATTCTGATTGTGGCCCTGTTCCAAGGCTATTCGGTTATCCGTGCCGGTACCCTGGCAACGATTTCTGCTGCTGTCGTGAGCTGGATTTCACCCAACAAGATGGGTATCCGTCAGATACTGCATGCGCTTGAAATCGCGGCGATGATGTCGATTCAGATTATCGTGGTCTGTGCGGCTGCCGGTGTGATTGTGGGTGTTATTTCTCTGACAGGTGTTGGTGCCCGTTTCTCCGTGCTGTTACTGGATGTGGCTGCTCACAGTCATCTGTTGGCACTGGTCTTTGCCATGTTCATATCGATTCTGCTGGGTATGGGGATGCCGACGACAGCGGCATACGCGGTTGCGGCGTCGGTTGTGGCCCCGGGCCTGGTACAGTTGGGTATTGAACCGCTCACAGCGCACTTCTTCGTGTTCTACTTTGCGGTGGTGTCAGCCATTACACCGCCGGTGGCCCTGGCGTCCTATGCGGCAGCCGGTATCTCCGGTGCTAACGCGATGGAAACATCGGTTGCCTCCTTCCGTATCGGTATTGCGGCCTTTATCGTACCGTTCATGTTCTTCTACAACAGCGCTCTGCTGATGGATGCAGGTTGGTTCGAAGTCGCCCGTTCACTGGTCACGGCCACGTTCGGTGTCTACCTGCTGTCTGGTGGGGTTCTGGGCTGGTTTGCCCGCTCCGCAGCGCCCTGGATGGTTCGAATCATGCTGATCGTCTCTGCGCTGTTGATGATTGAAGGTGGAATCTGGACGGATCTGACAGGCGTTGCCTTGGCTGTTGCTGCTTTCTTCATGCAGCGTCAGCGGGCTCCGGGCCTCTCTGCCGCCTGATTAGTGTAATGACCTGAAGCCGGGGGGAATGCTGCCTGATGGCAGTTGTTCTCCCTGGCTCCGGGCGCTACGCTAGCATGCTTTATGCAGGAACCGGGCTTTTATGTCATACCGGATTAGCGCGTTAGCAATACTCTTGATCACCCTGATGCTGTCCTGGATGCTGGGCGGCTGGGTGGGATACCGGCAAGTGGAGCAGGAGAGTCTCGAGGAATCTTTCCGCTATCGCCAACTGGTCGCCAACGAACTCAATCGTTACCTTCCTATCCCTGAACTGATGGCCGAGCACCCACTGCTCGCCCAGGCCCTGAAACGTCCTGACGATCCTGCCCTTATCCTTCAAGCCAACGAAGAAATGCAGAAAATGGCGACCATTGTTGGCAGTTCTGATGTCTACCTGATGGACCTCACCGGCCTGACAATCGCTGCCAACAACTATCAGCAGCCTGACAGCTTTGTTGGTAGCAATTATTCGTACAGGCCCTATTTCTCGGACGCGATGGCAACTGGGGGATCTGCAATCTATTTTGCGCTCGGCATGATGTCCGGGGTGCGGGGACTGTATTTCTCGCATCCTGTCCGTGACGATGCCGGCTCTGTACTGGGGGTGATCGCAGTCAAGGTGCTGGTCGATGAGCTGGAGTCTCAATGGCACAGGCCCGCGTCGCTGAGAGATGCGGAAATGGTGGTTCTCGATCAGACCGGAATCAGCTTTCTGGCCAGTAAACCTGCCTGGCTGTACCGGGATTTTGTCGCCGACCGAACAAAACCGCTGGCCGACGCCACCCGTCTGCGCTATCCCGACCGGGATCTGGCGCCCATGAATATTGACACCGTTGGTCAGCCTCGGGGGCTTACGTCACAGTCCAGCACGATCCGTATTCTTGATGACGATGGTGCAGAAGACTATCTGAGCGTACGAACCGCGCTGCCGAGACTCGATTGGACCCTGCAGGTGATGGTGAGTACCCGAACAGTGCTGTGGACCCGGCTGGCGTTTGTGG
Organism: Marinobacter salinexigens; assembly: GCF_008370345.1. Classification (GTDB taxonomy): domain Bacteria; phylum Pseudomonadota; class Gammaproteobacteria; order Pseudomonadales; family Oleiphilaceae; genus Marinobacter; species Marinobacter salinexigens. Next base: position 282,459 of record NZ_VTUU01000005.1, read on the forward strand.
CCGGTGGGCTGACGATTTTTTTCGGGTGTTTTCTGACCTGGTTGTACCTTCGGGAGCGATACCGCAGGGAAGCTGAATTGTCTTTGCGTGGGGAGCAGTTGGAACAGAGCGTCGCTGAGCGTACGGCCGATCTTGAGCGCTCTAATGAGCAGTTGCTGGAGGAGATCCACGAACGTGAACGAACCCAGACTGAGCTTCGGGAAACTCAGCAAGAGCTTATTCAGGCAGCCAAACTGGCGGTACTGGGGCAGATGTCTGCCGGGCTGAATCACGAAATGAATCAGCCGCTGACGGCCATTCAGACATACGCCCGAAACAGCCGAAAGTTTCTGCAGAAAGGCGCTGCGGAGATGGTGGATGAGAACCTGGGCGAGATTATTTCCCTGTGCGACAAAATGGCTGAGCTGACCCGGCAGTTCAAAGTGTTTGCCCGCAAATCTGAAGGGCCGCCGGCAGAGGTCGATCTCCGACAGCCAGTCGATGCCGCTCTGAAGATTATCGCCGCTCAGGAAAGCAGCGAGGCGGTGTCTATCCTATGGTCGAGGCCGGAGGCTCCGGCCCTGTGCCACGGTGACCTTATCCGTATTGAACAGGTGATGGTCAACCTTCTGGCTAATGCCCTACAGGCTGTGGAAGGAGCCGAACATCCGGAGGTTCTGATTACGCTGGAGGACCAGGGAGATCACTGGTGCTGCAAGGTTCGTGATAACGGTTCGGGATTGCCGGCCAACAGCGAACAGATATTTGAACCCTTCTTTACCACCAAATCTGTCAAGCAGGGGCTTGGTCTGGGGCTCTCCATTTCCCGTCAGATCGTCGATGCCCTGGGCGGACGGCTCACAGGCCAGAACCGGACGGACGGCCCGGGAGCCGAGTTTGAATTAACCCTGAAAAAGCGGGAGATCGTCGAATGAGTGAGCCAGCCGTAATTTTTGTGGATGATGATCTGCATATCCGGAAGGCAATTGCGCAGGCACTGGCTCTGGAAGATCTTTCGGTGACCTGCTTTGAGGATGCACGCTCGGCACTTGGGCTGATGTCCCATGACTTTGACGGAGTTGTCCTGTGCGACTACAACATGCCCGGTATGGATGGGCTCGAACTGCTGGACCGGGTCCGGGCTCTGGATGATGCGATACCGGTCATCATACTGACCGGGCAAGGCGACATCAGTACCGCTGTGTCAGCGATGCAAAAGGGCGCCTACGATTTTATTGAAAAGCCGTTCGACCACGATGAACTGATCGAACTGTTAGGGCATGCTCTGGAAAAGCGGCAACTGGCCCTGGAAAACCGCCGTTTGAAGGCTCAACTCAGACTGCTGGCCAAACCTGGTCCCCGAATCCTCGGGGACACGGTGACCATGCAGAAGGTGATGGCGACAATTGATCCTATTCTCGATATTTCCGCCAATATCCTGCTGCACGGCGAGACAGGATCCGGTAAGGATGCATTGGCTCGATACATCCACGAGAACAGTCACCGCAGTGCCCATAACTTTGTGGCGATCAACTGTGGAGCCGTGCCGGAGAACCTGATCGAAAGCGAACTTTTCGGACACGAGGCCGGAGCGTTCACCGGTGCTGAAAAGCAGCGTATTGGTAAAATTGAGCATGCTCATCAGGGAACGCTGTTCCTGGACGAAGTGGAGAGCATGCCGATGGCGCTTCAGGTAAAGCTTCTGCGGGTTCTGGAAGAGCAGAAGGTGGAGCGCCTGGGGAGCAATCAGGTTCAGGACGTGGACGTCCGGATCATTGCGGCGACCAAGGCGGATCTTAAAGCGTTGAGTGATGAGGGCGAATTCCGTTCGGATCTTTATTACCGATTGAACGTGGTGAAAGTGGACATTCCTCCGTTGCGTGAGCGTAAGGAAGATATCCCGATGTTGTTTCACCACTTTGTGCTGATTGCCGCCGCCCGCTATGACCGGGAAAGCATTCCTCTGGATGCAGGACAGGCGGCGAGGTTGATGCAACATTCCTGGCCGGGTAACGTGCGGGAACTGCGAAACCTGGCGGAGCGCTACGTGTTACTGGGCCCTGCTGCGTTGGAGGAAACCGGTTCGGGGGACACAGAAAACGTCTCAGGCCGAAGGACGCTCACTGAAATGATGGATGGTTTCGAGCGTTCGGCCATCATCAGCGCATTGAATGCCTGTCATGGCAGTATCAAGGACACCATGGTTCAGTTGGGCATCGCGCGCAAGACGCTGTATGACAAGATGAAAAAGCACGGTCTGGACAAGGCTCAGTTCAAGGACTGAGCCTTGTCTGCCGGCTGAACGCTGTTGCGCTTCAGGGCGCAATTTTCTTCTTGAGAGCCTTGCTGACGGGCCTGGGTAGGCTCGGTAAGGTTCGTAACAGCCAAGGCAATACTTTTCTCTTCACGCCATTGAGCGATTCGGGCACCACCGCCTCGATCAGGTGGGGGCCGGGATTGTTCAGTGCGTATTCCAGAGCCTTGGCCATTTCCTCTGCGGTGGTGACCCGTACGGCGTGAACCCCCATACCCTGGGCGAGACGGGCGAAATCGACCACTGGCCCGCTGATGTCCAGCTGGGATTTTGCCTTGTCTCCTGCCTCTTCTGCACCTACCCGTTCAAGTTCCACGTTCAGAATTGAATACGACGCATTGTTGAAAATGATGCTGGTGATATTCAGGGTCTCCCGCGCCATGGTCCAGAGAGCCTGAATGGTGTACATGGCAGTGCCATCCCCGATCAGAGCGATAACCGGCCTGTCCGGGCAGGCGACCGCTGCCCCTACGGCATTGGGCAGGCCCTGGCCGATAGCGCCTCCAGTCAGTGTGAGCAGGTCATGCTTTGGTGCACCGGCGGTCAGGGCATTCAGCATCAGTCCTGAGGTGATCGCCTCGTCCACAATGATGGCGTTTTCAGGCAGGAGGTGTCCTACAGCCTTACAAACCTTCTCGGCGGTGAGCTTGCCCCGGGGACGCCCGGGGCAAGCTGCAGGCTGCACCACTGGGGTTGCATTACGGGCACCCAGCACGTCGGCGAGCAGGTTCAGGCTTGCTACGCTGTCCTGCTCGGGAGTTGCCAGCGTATGGACTTTACAGGTGTCTGGGACGAGGTAGCTGTCCTTGTCCGGGTACGCAAAGAACGACACCGGCGCCTTGGCGTCCACAAGAATGAGGTTGTCGTATTCCGAAAGCTGTAGGGTTGCCAGTTCGGCCAGGTAGGCGATCCGCTCCACTGGAGGCAACCCTGCACCTCGTTCGATCCGGGTAGGAAACGTCTCCGCAAAGAGGGTGACGCCGTTATGGGCAGCAATACGGGCGGCGGCTATCAACCCGGGTTCGCGCAGGGCCCGGCCGCCCAGCAGGAATGCCGTTTTGCGGCCATTGCGAATGGCATCGGCGGTGGCCTTCACGGTCGTGTCATCAGCGACTGGCGCAGGTGATTGTGCTGGTGTCTTGCAGGGTACGCCGCCCTCACTCCAGGATACGTCGGCAGGCAGGATCAGGGTGGCTACCTGGCCAGGCAGCCCACGTGCGGCGGTGACTGCGTCGGCGGCATCCTGGCAGAGTTCGCCGGTGCTTTTGGATGTGCGTACAAAGCCCGGAGAGACGTTACGGGCGACGGACTCAATGTCCGACTGCAGCTGGGCATCGTATTTGACGTGATAGGTGGCGTGGTCTCCCACGATATTTACAACGGGGACTTTGCCTTTGCGTGCGTTATGCAGGTTGGCCAGTCCGTTTCCCAGACCGCAACCGAGGTGGAGCAGCGTGGCTGCAGGTTTGTCAGCCATGCGGGCATAACCATCGGCAGCGCCGGTAGCGACGCCTTCAAACATGGCCAGAACGGCGCGCATCTTTGGTTCGCCATCCAGGGCCGCTACAAAGTGCATCTCGCTGGTGCCGGGATTGGTAAAGCAGACTTCGATGCCTGCATCCACCAGTGTTTTCATCAGTGCCTGTGCGCCGTTGGTCATTGTTGGTCTCCAGCCAGGTGTTGATCAGGTTTTGTTAGGTCTTCCAGGTGTTCCGGTCCGATATCTTCAATGCCGGGTATGTCATCGTTTCAGCCTCCCCGGAGAATGGAGCGGACGGCGGTCCTGGCCGTCATGATACAGCCGGGTAGAAAGGTTCCCTCCAGGGAGCGCTTGCCATTACTGCCACCACCGCCAAAACCGGCGGCTTCGCCAACGCAGTAGAGGCCAGGGATGGGATGTCCATTTCGGTCCAGAACCCGGCTTTGCAGGTCGGTCTGTAATCCGCCAAGACTTTTCCGGGTAGTCAATTGCATGTGAATTGCAATGAAGGGCCCCGATCCCGGCTTTTGCAGTGGCGCGGGCTTGCAGGTGCGAAGACGGTCCGGTCCCCATTGGCGGGCATGCCTGATCATTCGGATTTGCGAATCGTTGTTGAGCTGGCTGCCGTTATGAAAGTTAGCGTCGAATGAATCAGCAGTAGCTTTCAGGGTTGTCGGGTCTACGTCCAGTGAGCAGGTGAGGGAATTCATTTTCTTTGCCAGCCCTTCCAGGGTTTCGTCCACCAGAAAGTGGTTGCTCTCATGCTCCATCTGTCTGATTAGAGGTGTGTTGCCCAGCAGCAGCTCCTTGAGGAACAGAGGGAACTGTTTGTCCCGGATTCTGGCATTGTGCTCGGCACCGGAGATAGCGAACTCCTTGACGGCAATGCGGCGATTCAGCAAATGCCAGGTCCAGGGCTTTTCCTGGGCCGCGACCTGCTGGCAAAGCCAATGGGTGTCAAAGCCGGTGATCAGAGGTTCAGGGCCAATGCGTTCGCCCCGGTGATTTAACCAGAGTGCTGATTTACAGGGGATGGTGGATAGCCCGTGTCCCTCGAAGTGAGGGTAGGGGTGGGGGAATCCAGCAGCGTAATTCCACATTTCCCCGGCATGGGTAATCCTGGCGCCCATATGGTCTTCCGCCCAGTGATGCAGTTTGCCATCGGCATAAGGGTGAGCCCCGTTCAGCATGCTGGCAGGTCGGGGCCGGTCAACGGGCCAGTTTGCGCGACACTCCCCTGATTCGCCGTTCAGTCCTCCGGTGGCAAGAACCACCACAGGCGCAGACAATCGAATGGTCTCGCCGGTCTGCTCATTGGTGGCGACAGCACCGGAAAGCGCGCCAGCCTGTCGTTCCAGTTCAATGACCCGATGTTCGTGCAGAAGGGTTAGGCGTTGGCTACTGTTAGCCCGATGCAGAGCGGATGTCAGGCAACGCACAAGTTCCCGGGAAGTGCCCCAGACGATGTGGTAACGGGGGACACTGTTGCCTTCTCCAAACCTGCCCCGCTCGACCCAGTTCACGGCAGGCATGAATTTGATGCCTTCGTTCTGAAGCCAGTCATAGACTTCGGAGCGTGAGTTCTCGACATAGTAGCGGGCCCACTGCATCGGCAAGGTGTCGTCTGGCGACAACTCACCGAACCGTATCCAATCCTGCAGGGCCAGTTCCGGCGTATCGGGTATTTTCATCCGGTGCTGCAACTGCGTGCCCACAAGTGCCATACCACCGAATGCCCAGAGTGCCAGGCCTCCAAAGCGCTCCGGTGTATCCCGATCGACGATGGTGACGGATTTGCCGTTTCTGAGACTCTCCAGGGCAGTAACGATACCCGCCAACCCGCCACCGACGATCAGAATGTCTGAAGAATATGCACCTGACATGGGCTTTATCCCCTAATCGCGTGTTGCTTCTATTTGTTTTTACTGACGATATATCATGTATGAGGCTTTTGTGCAGCGAGATGGGCCAGAAGCTGGAAAAGTTCCACGAACAGTGTCTAGTCCTGAAATAGGTTTACACCTATTTCTATTGAAACGCCCGGTGCACCGCATCGGGCGTTTTGTATTTCAGCGCTAGATGAGGTCGCCTCGTGTTATAGATTTGCACGGACTGATCGACCATCTTTCGCGCTTCAGCCAG
>NZ_VTUU01000149.1 GCF_008370345.1 Marinobacter salinexigens
CGCCGACAACAACGGACGTCAACCATAGCGCGACGACGGCGCCGCCGCCGTACAGGAGGACGGTGGGCTTGTCGTCAACGGCGTCCCACTTTGCCTTGAGGTCTTCGATGAGCTCGTCGCCGCCGGAGGCCGACGTGTCCTCGGAAGCGGCCCTGGCACGGTGCAGGGAGAGCCTCGGCGCGTCTTGGAGGCGAAGCTGCTGGTGGCACACGCTGCTGCGCCGAGGGAGGAGGGCGGCCGGCAGGCGTGCGCCGCCGACGAGCGCCACGGAGTACGCCGTGGCCGCCATGCCGTGCCGCTACGGGTGCACCAGTCTTATCGCTAAAGCGCTTCTCGGCCTCTCCTTTTT
>NZ_VTUU01000028.1 GCF_008370345.1 Marinobacter salinexigens
TGGACTTCCCCCGATCTAGTGGACACGCATCGATAACTCCGAAGCAGGAGAAAACTGATGCCGGAAATGATCACGGGGAAGAAAACACAGCAATACAGCACTGAGTTCAAGGTCAAGGCGGTGGAATGGAGCCACCAGGCCCATCGAAGTGTCAAAGGCGTAGCAGAAGCGCTGGATATTCATCCCTTCATGCTGTCACGCTGGCGAAAGGAATACCGTGAGGGAAAGTTCGCCATGAAACGTGTCAAAAAGGCACCCGTCAAAGCCAAGCAGCAGATCAAAGAGCAGGATGAGATCAACCGCCTGAAGCGCCAAGTTGCCGAGCTTCAGGAGGAAAACGACATCCTAAAAAAGTTTCAACGCTTTCAGGCCGAGGAACGACGGAAGCGTTCAGGTTCATCTGGAAACACCGGCGGCAACACGGAGTAAAGGCGCTGTGCCGCCACCTGAACGTCTCGCGATCCGGCTATTATGCCTGGGCCAATCGGAAGCCCAGTCTAAGAGCGTCAGAGAACGCCGAACTATTGCTCAAAATCCGTCGCACCTATAACGCAAGTGGCGGTCGTTATGGCAGCCCTCGTGTGTATCAGGCGCTGCGACGAGAAGGCGTTGAGGTCGGCGAGAACCGGGTGGCGCGACTGATGCGGGAATGGGGCATGAAGGCGCGTGTGACGCGCGTCTATCGGCAAATGAGCAAGCGCCGGGACGCAGCCAAAACTCTGCCAAATTACCGCCTGGATGAGGCTAAACCAGAGGCGATCAACCAGCACTGGAGCAGCGATGTCACGTACATCAAGCTGGGACGGAAGTACGTGTTCCTGGCGGTTGTCCTGGATCTGTTCTCCCGCCGCATTGTTAGTTGGCGGCTGGGCGAGAACCTGAATGCGGACTTTTCCAGAGCGACACTGAGAGAGGCCTTCAAGACACGCCAGCCGGCACCGGGTCTACTGTTCCATACGGATCGAGGGATTGAGTACCGGGCCCACAAGACACAAGCACTTCTGAAGCAACATCAGGTCCGCCACAGCATGAATCGGCCGGGCCAGTGCACCGACAATGCCGAGGTGGAGTCCTTCTTCAAGACGTTGAAGGGAGAATTGCTTGAGGCGACGAGCTTTGTGACGTTGAGACAATTACGGCGGCATATAAGTAACTATATTGAAGTCTTTTACAATCGTCAGCGGCTGCACAGTGGCCTGGGCTATCGGACTCCGCTAGAGTTCGAAGAAATCAACTGATGGGGCGTGTCCAATTTATTGGGGGAAGTCCA
>NZ_VTUU01000030.1 GCF_008370345.1 Marinobacter salinexigens
ATCGGTGCAAGCTGGACATYGTGAGCGGATGCACGGACCCCAGCTCCGACATGTTCGACCCGCTAGCCACCGTCGACGACGGCTCCTGCCCCCTCGAGTCTGATTCCGAGGAATGATGATGGAGCTCCATCTCAATCCGAGGGAGGGAGGCAGCAACAGCAAACGTGATCCACACATACATCATATACAAATGTCTGTCAAGTTTGTCATCATGTGATACATGAAGCATACCTGTATTTAGCCAGAATACCACAGTAAAAACGCATCAATGAGCAAGATGGTCTGGATACTTGGTATCCATCTTTGCAAACTCTGATACAAAACAGTCTAAACAGAGCAGTAGCATGGAACACGCCMAATACGCCATTCTCTGGTCTGCATACTTTCCGCTCAGCTATGCTGTGAAC
>NZ_VTUU01000031.1 GCF_008370345.1 Marinobacter salinexigens
TGTTGGCGGCCGTCTTCTCGAGGTACTCGTCGAAGACCGGCGCCTTGGCCGACCCGGTGGTGGCMGTGACRGCSAAGACGGCCGCCAGGCCGAGCAGMGCGGCGCGGCGGCCCTCGGGCGCGGCCAGCTGCACCCGCTTCGCCGGCGATGAGGCGGCGGCGGCCTGCGGCACTGCCGCGGCGGGCTTGAGCCCGACGACGCTGGAGTTCACGCCGGCCATGATTGGTGCCCTCGAGCTCCTCGACTTGGTGTCGTGTCGTGCGGGTTTGGTTGCCGACACGAAGCCCACCATGGCGAGGCGGCCGTTGATGCGCTCGGGAGCCGGGCCGCTGAACGCCAGCGCGTCCCACAGCCCGGGGCTCGCCGTCTCCGCCGCCTTGGACTTTGGCGCCGGGGTGGTGGCCGCCGCCGCCGCCTCCTCCTTTGGCTCGGCCTCGGCGTCGTCGCTCTGGGCCCTCACGGTCACGGCCAAGGCGCGCCGGCGCGGCGCGAGCGCAGATGCCTGGAGCAGCAGCCGTACAGGGAAAGCGCGACGCGCGCCTGGGGTGGCGGAGGCGAGGGGGCTCMTGGAGGCCATCACCGTCGCTGCCATTGGAGTGTATGCGTTCGAGTCGTTGGCTCGTAGCGGCAGGCAAGAGAGCACTGT
>NZ_VTUU01000032.1 GCF_008370345.1 Marinobacter salinexigens
ATGTATATGTGTACACAAGTGAATGCATTGATTCATCACTGGTTGGATCATATATTACAAAYCACCAARTCCSAGCGGTAGCTCTMCTAATTAACGAGATCTCCATTAACAAAGGATCGATCTTGYCATCCTCTCTCTYCCACTCATCACAAAACGAGACCACGCACGACGGGTTGATCCATCCCCAGGCTCATAGAGATCGTAGTTAATTAATCCAAGAACACGTTCCGGCCGGTCGATGGACGGRGCGGAGCAATGGCGGGCTTAAGAGGAYCCTCCGAACGTGTCGAAGATGGTRGTRTGGAGYGGGTCGCTMAGGTGGGTGGCCCAGTTGTTGAGYGGCCCCTTGCCGGTGGCGGCGGCCTGCACGGCGAAGCCGAGGAAGGCGACCATGGCGAGSCGCGCGTGCTTGATCTCCGCCAGCTGCAGCCGCTCCTTCTTCTCAGGGTCGGCCGCCAGGCCGAGCGGGTCGAAGTAGGAGCCGCCGGGGTACAGCCTCTTCTCSGGGTCGAGCTCGGCGTTSCGCTGGAACTCGATGTAGCCGATCACRAGCACCTCGATCCAGATGAGCGTCGAGATGGAGAACGGCAGCGGCTGGCCCAGGTAGGAGGACCCGTCCACCAGCTCC
>NZ_VTUU01000006.1 GCF_008370345.1 Marinobacter salinexigens
TGTGGGTCTGGGTTTTCAGGGTGGTCCGGGTTTTGTGTTCCGGCAGCGCGTACGGCGGTGTGTTGGTGGCGTGGTAGGTCCGGCCGGTGATGATCGGCTGGTCCGGGTCGCCATCCAGGAAGGAGACAATCACTTCGTGGCCGATTCTCGGCAATGCCATGAAGCCGTACTGGCCTCCGGCCCAGCCCTGAGCTACGCGCAGCCAGGCGCTGCTGTGTTCGTCGTTGAGCGAGTATCGATCCCACGGGAACCTTACTTTCACACGGCCGTACTGGTCGCAGTGGATTTCTTCCCCTTCCGGGCCGGTCACGAGGGCCATCTGGGGGCCGTCCATCAGGGGACGGTGTTCGCAGATGGGGCGCCAGGTTTTGTTTGCCGGGATGGCGCTGAATTCGTTGTGGTAGGTGGTGGGTTCGCTGCCACCCTCTTCTTCCAAAGCCTGGGGCTGTTTGCCGGTGTGGGTGATGGCGGTGAGCAGCCATTCCCGGTTCAGGGTCTCGGTGTCGTGGTCGGTGAGTTCCACTTTCGCCCCGGCGGTGAAGTCCGGTCGATTGCTTTCGCCGTTGGCGGTGCTGGTGTTGTTTCTGAGGGCGTCCAGCCTTGCCTGGGTGAAGGGCTGGCCCGAGGCGTCGGCCTTGAAGCGGCCCGGGTAGTCGTAGTGTTGGTAATCGTCCCGCTGGTTCAGGTTGCCACTGGCCTGTTCATGCATCAGGGCGTAGGCGGGATTTTTGAAGGTGTAGTCCTTCATGGCGACGGAGGAAGCTTTAACTCGCTCCTGATAGCTAAAGCGAAATACGCAGGGCTGCTTTGTGCTACCACCGGCTTTGGCGTTGTAGGCCACGTTGTCCAGTCTGGGGGCATCGCCGTGGTGATCGGCGAYGATCAAGCCGGGCTGGGTTTCGCCATCCACGCTGCCGTGCTGATAACGATAGTGCCAGCCTTCTTCCGCCGCCAGCCGGCTGATAAAATCCAGGTCGCTCTCCCGGTGCTGGACGCAGTATTCCCGTTCCTCCGGGGAACGCTTCAGGTCAAAGACGGTGTCCACGATGCCCCGCTCTTCGAGCAGGGTTCGTACGATGGTGTCGGTGTTTTGGGTCTGGAAGATGCGGCTGTTGTGCATCAGGCCCAGGCGCCACAGCGGAGGTTGGATCACCAGTTCATAGCGGGTTCTTCGGTGGCCGGTATCGCCCCGGGCGAATTCGTTGACCACGCCGGTGAAGCGACGAAGGGGAATGCCGTCCTGCCACACCACCAGATTTACAGGTTGTTCCAGCACATCAGAGGGCTGGATAGCGGGATCCGTACTGGCCAGTTKCAGTCGGCCGTGAAAGAGTTCGGAAAGGCCTTCGGTCAGCGCAAAGCCAACCACGGCGAATAAGTCTGGGGGAAGTTCACCAACACGGGCGGTGAACTGCAGTCCGCTTGCCTGGGGCATGTCTTCGGTCCCTGAAGATTCGTGGATTTCCTGTGTCCGGGGTGACGTCCTGTCACCCCGAATGGCTGCCTAGTTTAATACAAGCTACGGGGTAGGCGGTACCCCGCCAACAGCTCCTGGGTGAACGGATTGGTATTACTTGCTGCATGCAGTCGGTAACGCATTTCTCCATCGTCCACCTGGAAACGCACATCCACCGCACTGTTGCTAACACCGGTAATATCCGCCTTATCCAGCAAGCGGAACAGTGCCCAAGGGCCACTCTCAGACAGGCTCCGGGGTGAGCGATTCACCTCGGTTGGCACCAGCGTAATCCGGCTTTCCACCGAATCCCTCAGGGTGTTGGGCCAAACCAGAGGAATACTCTGGCGGGGGCCGTGACTGAATTCCACCAACTGACCGTCCACGTTCACGACACTCCGTCGTTTGTTAGCCGACAAATTTAACGGTTCCAGGGCAAACTCCACATCCAGAGAACCACTGCGTGTGAAGTATGCTGTACGAATACGTTCCGCCTGATTCAGTGACGCCAGAACGTCACGCCGGACAAGCCCTGCCCGTTTGGCATCCCCCACCTGTTCCGGATGGTCCTCCAGGAACAACTTGAGATTGTTGTTGTAGAAAGACTGCAGTGTTCCGTCCGGCCCGAAGAATCGTTCGAAGTCCTGCAGGGCCACATCGCGCCCGGCATCCGGATCGAACGGATAATGCCGCGCCAGGTTCTGCTGGAACGGCTGATAAACCTCCCGGTACCACTCTCTTTCCAGTTGCGCGACGGCCTGATCCAGCATAACCCGCCAGCTTTCGCCTGCCAGCCGGTTGAGCATGCGCTTGAGCGGTTCGGGTTGGTTTTCCGCCATGCGTTGCAAAGTGAAAATCGGATCGGCACCTTGCAGCCCCATTCGGGCACGGGCAGCCGCCAATGCTGCTTTCCCGGTATCTGGCGATTCCTGGATATTTCTCAGGTACTGGTGCAAATCACCCACCACCACCATGATCTGATCGAGCCCCGATGGCTGGTCACCCTCTTTCCGTGTCAGCTGGTTGAGATCAGCAAACTGGCGCTCGATCTCTTGCAGCATACGGAAGTGGGAGGACTGTTCCAGCACGTTCAGAGCCGTGGCCGCCTCGCCCTCCGCCGAGGGAGCCACATGGGTGTTTTCCCGGACCCGTCTCAGCAACTGGGCCAGAGGTTGATGCCCTCCGGTAAAGCTTTCAAGAATTCTGACGCCGTGATTCAGATCGTCAAACCCTGGAATATCAAGATGACTCAGCGACTTCCGCCATGCCTCAACATAGTGCTCCGCGTATAGGGTTTGCAGGTGTGACCTCAGTTCCGCTTCATCCGCCTCACTGAAGTTCACATCATCGCGACGCCCCAATACCCAGGCATCCACAAGGGCGAGTTCCGTGACAGAACCGGACTGGCGCAGGAACCATTTATCCAGTCCTTCCCGGGTCAGTAGAGCAGGAATAACCAGCGGGTCCGGTTCCGATGACGCCGGATCCCTGGGTTCGCCAAAGTTATCCACAGTCAGGAATGCGGTATTGAACGCCGGCCCGGACGCCCGAGCCAGATCAAACGGCGTACTGAATTCCTGTGCCGCTTCGGTTTCCAGATCACGATAGACCCTTTCCGGGGTCGGCATTCGTCCCAGCTCATGCTGGGCCCACTGGACACTGCTCCGGAAAGGCGCCAGTGCCATATCAGCCGTGCTATCGCCATCGCGGGCCATACCGGCAAGGTCGGTATGCGCCATGGCATATTCCAGATGCCCCATCAGTTTCTGCTGAATCTGCCGCTGCCCGGGGAATAGCCCCTGCCAATAATCCCGCATGTAATGGCTTACAATATCCGTCCGGCGGCCACTGGCGTCATACAACATGCGCAGCACCCGTAAATGTTCCAGGCGTTCATTGCTGCCATCCGGCGCCCTGCTCATCTCGCTCATCACGCCAAACATGAGAGCAGGAAGGTACTGGTAGGCCAGCATATCCAGATAAGACGCCTCCACCCGGGGACCAACACGGTGCCCCTGGTACAGCCCCATATCACTGACGACCGGCCACTGATCATGGTGATCACCGAACGCCAGCGTTGCTTCACGTAACTCATCCAGCGGCTGGAGCAAATTGCGTCCGCTGCTGTCCGGTTCGAACCCTACCGGCTGCCAGTTATCCACAAAGGCCTGAACCCGGCTTTCAACTTCCGTCGCCGCATCAGCATTGCGGATAAAGAAATGCTGCCATCCAGCCGTCATACCCGCACCGGCACACAGCGCTACCACACTCGCCATGGCCATTCGCCGCTGACGCCCCCGGACAACTCTGCGGTTGTCCCCGGCAAGCCCCGCCTCCCGATAGATGATTTCGGGGAACAGGTCACGGGTAAACAGACTGACAGAACGGCCTGAACGCTGGGCAGGCTGAATGGGGCCGGTCATTTGATAATTCGCCGCCGCAGCCGATACGAAGGCATCTTCCGGAACGCCTTCCTGTATGACGGAGGTGAAGTAGGTGCCGCGGACCATTGCCGGTGTCGAAAACGCATCGGCAGACAGCAGATCTGCCAGATATTTCTCAAGCACCGGTTTGAGTCCCGCCATTTGTCGGGTAAATGAATAAACCGCCGAGCGTTCTTCCTGATCCCGGATGTTGGCCAGTATGGCTGGCAGCCTGTGCCCCAGGTCTTCAACCAGCTTCACAAACTGTTCGGAAAACTCAGTCAGCCAGTCATCCTGTTCAGTCGGATTGGCAATGTGAAAGGTAAAACCCAATGCCTGTTCTTTTTCTTCTTTGCTGAGGGACCGCGCAAATGGTTCGAACCCATAGAGCAGATCCATTTTGGTGAAGCTGATGTATACCGGCAGTCGCGAACCAAGGTTCTCCATCAGTTCCCGCAAGCGGGTCCTAAGTATCAGGGCCCGGGCCTGACGTTCATTGTCACTGGCCATGCTCAGCTCCGCCAGATCCACCGCAACCACCACACCATTCAGCGGCCGCTGCGACCGGTTTTGCTCGAGCCACGCCATGAAATGCTGCCAGAGACGTTGCTGAACTTCCGCACTGGCTCCCTGCCCCTGGCTCTGGCTCTGGCTCAGCAGCTCTCCGTCCGGGTCGATCAGGACACCGTCATCGCCAATCCACCAGTCAAAACCGAACGGGTTCCGATCTGCCCGGTTATTCCGGGTTACATTCGTCAGGGTGTAGGTCTGGCCCGCCCGTTGAATCAGGCTGGTTTTGCCGGCATTTTCAAGACCGATCATCAGATACCACGGCAACCGGTATACGCCGTTTCGACCGGGCAGGTTGCTTTTCAGTGACGCCAGTTGCCGATTGAGGAGCCTCTGCTGCCTGCGTTCCATCGGCAGAATGGGATCTTCCTGTTCCCGTTTCTGTTCTGCTTTTTCGAGGTTCACCTTGCGAAGGCGACGGGCGAGAACCGTGCCCCAGAGCATGACCACCACAAGCACCACTGCCAGGGTCACCAATGCCCGCATCTGCCAGGCTACCAGCGGATATTCACCATTGATGGACCAGCGAGGCCCCAGCCACCAGGTTGCGACAAGCAAGACGATCACGCCCAGGGTAAGGGTGATCGGGGCCGCATTACGAAGGTACGGAAGTAGCCAGCGCCCAATGAGTAAAGCTTTTCTCCACATGGTATCCATTCCTGAAATCAATCCTTTAACCAGTTCATCAGGCCAGGCGTTCGAGCTGTTTGATCAGCGCGGGTTCCCAGTCCTCAAGCAGTCGGCCTGAAGCCTGCTGCCTCAAATCATCCATCTGCTGTCCCGCCAGAGCGGACATTCCGGCCTCTCTAAGCAGTCGGGCATTCGATAACCGCCAGTAGAATCGGTCCCGCGGTTCACGAGCTTCGGTCAACCCGCTTTCCATCAGCTTCATGGCATCCTTGAAACACGATTGCGAGAGCAGCTCCCGGGCTTGCTCGTAGGCACGTTCCCAGGGGCTGGCTCCCACCTCTCCAGTACTGCCACCAGGGGCGGCGGCCCACAACCATTCTTCGGTTTCACCACCGAGAAACGGTGTTCCATTGTTGAATGTGAGGTCCGACAATTGCGGCAACCGGTCGAGCAATCCTCGAAGCCCCTCCCGGACCGCTTCGGCACAATCGTCATACCCGAGAGAGGCCGCCACCCGGGCACTGAGCCAGTGACCGTCAAGCCAAAAAGGGCTGACAGACAGGCTCTGTTCAATACGTTGCCAGAGAGCCAGATCCGGGGATTTCTCGAGAGTTTCCCGGTACTCCGACACCCTGTCTGCGCTGATTGCCGCAAGGTCTGTGCGGCGCCCATCCCGGGTAGGTGGTGTACTCGTGATCCCGAGCCAGATGGCGTAACGTCGCACCCGGTAACCCAAAGGGCTTCCGGGCTCGGTGGTTGTCAGCATCTCCGCCACTTTCAGCAGGCTTTGCCGGGTTGCCCGTTCATTTCCGGGGTCCAGGGTCAGAGCCCCCAGAGTTGCAGTAGAGGCCGCCGGCGTTGCCACCCGGGGCTGTGCAGAGGCGTCGGGTGCAGGCTCCGGCGAAGGCGCCCTGTCCGCCGTTTTGTTTTCCTCCGCAGAAGGCAACTTCTCGATGCCCCGCTTCAGATCAAACAGAGACTCATCCGGCAAGGACAGATCACCGGCTTGACGGATCAGTGATTCGAGCAACGTGAGGCAGTAGCCACGACCATCACCGGCGCCACCATCGAACACCAACCCTACAAGACCTTTTTCCGCCCGCTGCAACATCTGGGAGAACATCATGTTCCGGGCCCGCGCGCCCTTCCCCCCCGGATAGGGCCAGGCTTCTGACCACCAGCTGTCCAGTACCCGGCTCATCAGATAAAGCGATAACGCGAAACGCTCACCACTGCCCCCTCGCTGCAGCGACATCAGAAGGAAACCAAGCACTTTCAGATGCTTGCTTCGATCCGTCAGCAGCTTGAGCGACTCAGATTCCACTTTCGCCCAGTCGATATCGTTGTGGGCCAGGGAGCCCACTTTCATGATTTCGTCTTCCAGGAACTCCAGCGTTACGTCATCCGCCAGCGATTCGCCCACCGCGTTATCGCCGGTTAACGCATCCAGCACCTGATCAACATAGGGATGTTGCTCTATGATCTGCACCCTGACCTCCTTTCCCGATGCACCATCACCAGCCGCATGCCTCTCGCAAAGGACGTATCGCGTCAGCAAAGCCTTCCAGATCAAACATCAGGTCGTTCAGTTCCGGAAGACTGGCCTCCAGGCGAATATCCCGCTCTGGCAGCACGGTTTTTACGATCTGGATCGCGGGCAATCCGCGACCTGCACTGACCACAAACCCATCATCACGTACCCGCCAGTTGGTTTCTGTCATTCCATCCAGCCCGATGCGAACCCGTTCCGCACTCAACACTTCAGGCAGCATCACAGACAGTTCTGTAATGTTGTTACTGCACTGCAGCACCAGTAAAGGTCGCGGGGGCCGAGCGCCCAATGCCGGAACCGTCACCAATAATCCTGCTGCCCGCCCGGTATCGCGGTAAATGGCCGTATCGGTGTCACTGGCCTGGGCAAAGGCCTGTCGCCACCGTTCCGGTTGACTCGCCATCACTACGGCCCCGGCCGGCTGAGCCGCAAAGGGTGTACCGAATACCTCATCAAAACATGCCAGCCGCACCAGCCTCTCCGGGTGCTGCACGCAGGATCTGGCCTCATCAAGCTGCCCGGCAAACGAGTGGTTGCATGCCATCGTTAGCACCAGAACGGACATCAGTTTCCGGAAGCCAATCATGACTCTGCCACCCGGTACTTGAGACACTTATGAGCCAGAGTCCGTTTAGGTAACCCGAGACTCTCTGCAGCCTGGGCCCGGTTGCCGCCGTATTGCTGCAGACGTTCCCTGATAACCGCGGCTTCAAAAGCCTGAGCAGCGGCTTTCAGATCCCGTATGTCGCTGGGCATCGGTACGCCATCGAGGGTGTCTGGCGTTACTTCCTCCGCAAATCCGGCAAACGTGTTTCCGAACGGATCTTCCAGCCTCAGTGTTTCCGGCTGGATGTCATCCCCCACCGGGGTCTGCAAACAAGCCAGCTCAATGACGTTGCGCAACTCGCGCACATTGCCGGGAAACCCATAGCTGCCAAGTGCGTGCAGCGCATGGCTGCTGATACCCTGAGGCCCCATGCCCTCCCGATCGGTATACAAGCGAATGAAGTGCCGGCTCAGGGCCTCAAGATCTTCCGGGCGTTCCCGCAATGGCACAATTCGCAGCGGAAACTGGCTGAGGCGATAAAAGAGGTCACGCCGGAACGTACCCTCTTCGATGCTCTGCTTCAGAGGTTGATGTGTTGCTGCAACCAGCCTGAAATCCGAGTGCTGCTCTTCCCTCGCCCCAAGCGGTCGGAACTGCCGACTTTCCAGAACCCGCAACAGCTTGGATTGCAGGGCCATGGGCATGTCACCGATTTCATCCAGGAAAAGGGTGCCGCCATTGGCCTGGGCCAGCAGGCCTTCCTTGTTCTGATCTGCGCCGGAGAAAGCACCTCGGGTATGCCCGAACAGCTCGCTCTCCAACAGGGTATCCGGGATTGCGGCACAGTTGACGATCACAAGGGGGCCTCCCGAGCGTTCAGACAGTTCATGGATACCTCGGGCCACCACATCCTTGCCGCAGCCGGTTTCCCCTTGAACCAGCACCGACAGCCGGCTGCCGGCTGCACGAACCACCTGAGCACGGAGCTGGGTCATGGCTAGAGAATTGCCGACCAGTGTCCGGGAGAGCTGTTCGCTGCGTTTACGCAGGGTTTCTGTATCGTTTAGCTGGTCAAGGGAGCGTTTAAGCATGCGCCGTTGCCAGACATCATCACGGCTTTGCAACTGAGCTACCCATTGATGAGTCAGCAGTTCCTTGAGTCCCTGATAAAGAGGCTGCGCGACAATACCTTCCCAGTCTGCCCCGTCCCTGCACATCACCAGAATGCCAAGGGTGCGCCCACCTATACCTTTAAGTGGCTCAAGCCACAGTGACCGGGGACGATCACTGGCATCAAACATGGCCTGGAAACCTGCATGGTCAAGGCGATAGCTTGCTGCCCTGGACAGTTCCCGGGACCGGCCGGTCTGCAAGATATGGCTGAATGGATGACTGAAATCACTGCAATCAAACTCACCCTGCTCAGCCAGTTCACTGCAATGCAGCAGCCGCCCGCTCAGGTCCAGCTCCAATGCCCAGCAGCGGGTCAGCCAGAAGGCCTTCTCAAGTTGCTCCGTCGCAGTTTTCAGCAACGCAGGCAATGTTTGTTGCCGCACCATGGCCACTGCCAGCTCTATGCCGGTGTGCAGTTCCATCTGCATCCGTCCCATTTTTTCAGTCCCTTTCAAATCAGATCGCGCTGGCCGCGTGCGCAATTAAACAACCGTTCCGGCAAATCGATTGCTATCGACAGACAGCGTCACTTTTTCCACAGGTTCTTTCGCTGCCAGTTTCTCCAACAACGCCTGCGACACCGGTGGCAGCAATTCCCCTTCAATGATCGATTCGAGCATTCGCGCGCCATTTTCGCTTCTGTGTGCACGCGAGCGGATGGCTTCCACCAGGCCTTGCTCAAGAACCACGTCGGTCTGGTAACGCTCGCGGATCTGGGCCGCCAGGCGTTCGAGTTTGTCGCCGATAATCCGGCTCAGGGTTTCGTCTGCGAGCGGCAAGTACGGTACGACTTCCATCCGGGCAAGCAGCGCCGGTTTAAAGAAATGCGAGAGTTCAGGGTAAAGCGCTGCTTCGATCTTATCCGGTTGCTCGGCATGATCGACGATGGCCTGATAGCCCAGGTTCGAGGTCAGGAAAAACACCACGTTCTTACAATCAATCAGGCGACCCTCTCCATCAGCTAGCTCGCCTTTATCGAACGCCTGATAGAAGAGGTTCAGCACTTCCGGGTGCGCCTTTTCCACTTCGTCCAGCAACACTACGGAATAGGGCTTTTGCCGGATGGCCTCGGTGAGGATGCCGCCCTCACCGAACCCGACATAACCGGGGGGTGATCCGATCAGCCGGGATACTGTGTGCTTTTCCTGGTATTCAGACATATTGATGGTGGTCAGGAACTGGCGACCGCCATACAACAGTTCCGCCAGTTGCACCACGGTTTCGGTTTTACCTACGCCGCTTGGCCCCACCAACAAAAAGGCGCCCATGGGCCGGCCCGGACGACGCAAATCTGCCCGGGCCGTCAGCAGATGCTGATGCAGACAGTTGATAGCAGTGTCCTGGCCCTTGATATGCGTCTGGAGGTACATGGGCAGGTGGGTGATTTTTTCCAGCTCATCGGTGGTCATGCGATTAACCGGAACCCCGGTCCAATCGGCAATCACCTCCGCAACCTGGCGCGCATCCACCCGGGCATGAACCAGAGGTTCGTCTGCCTGCAACGCCGCCAGTTCCTGTTCTACCGCCGCGGCCTGGCTGGTCAGATCGGGTGTAGCTTCGTCTCCGTCCAGCAGGCCTTGCCGGATCTCAATTAGCCTGGCCACCAGTTCACGCTGGTCGTTCCAACAGAGTTCCAGCCCTGCCGCTTCCCGCTCCAGATCAGCGATGAGGTTGTCCAGCTCGGCTTCCCGCTCACCATCAACTGCCAGACCCAGCGTCCGTTCCCGATGATTCAGCTCCTGCTCCATAGACAGCTGATGGATTTCGCTACGCACATGGCTGAGCCTGCGCGGAGGCGTGCTGAGGTTCAGACTGACGCGGGCGCAGGCGGTGTCGAGCACATCGATTGCCTTATCCGGCAGTTGCCGGCCCGACAGATACCGGGCGGACATTTCAGAAGCCGCCTTCAGTGCACTGTCGGCAATCAGGACATGGTGAGACTTCTCGTAGACACCCCGCAGGCCTCTGAGGATATGAACTGCTTCCCCCGGCGTAGGTTCATCAAGTGCCACCGGCTGGAACCGGCGACTCAAGGCAGGATCTTTCTCGAAGTACTTCTTATACTCACGCCAGGTGGTAGCCGCAATAGTTCGCAGTTCTCCCCGCGCCAGGGCCGGTTTGAGTAGATTGGCAGCATCTGAGCCACCTTCGCTGTTACCCGCGCCGATCAGGGTATGAGCTTCATCAATGAACAGAATGATGGGGGTAGCTGACCCTTTGACGGCTTCAATCACCCCTTTGAGCCGTTTTTCAAACTCACCTTTAACCGAAGCACCAGCCTGCAGCGCCCCCATATCCAGCGTCCAGAGTTCCACATTGCGCAGGCGTTCCGGCACATCGCCTTTCACGATACGCAGGGCAAGACCTTCAACCACCGCACTTTTCCCAACCCCGGCATCACCCACCACGATAGGGTTGTTCTTTCGGCGACGGCAAAGGATGTCGATCATCTGGTCGATTTCGGGATCCCGGCACACCACGGGGTCCAGCTTCTGATCCTTCGCCAGGCGGGTAAAATCCGTGGCGTAACGCTGCAGAGGATCCATATCCACCGGAGCCTCCGTCCGTTGTCCCGCTTCGGCATCCATTTCCAGGCGCTCGGAAGAACCTTCGGTAAAACGTTCATACTGGCGCCGAAGCTGTTCGCGGTTGATTTCACTCAATGCCTGACAAACAGTCGGCATCAGGTAGCGTTCAGCGTTCATCAGCAACGCAAGGAATATCGCACCGGACCGCAACTGCGGGTGCCCCAGCTCCGTAGAAGCCAGCAACCAGGCATCCTGGAGCAGCTCGATCAGCAAAGGGGAGAATGAAGGATAAGGCTCTGCAGTCTGACGTTCGCCATTCAGACTTTCCCCTACCAGTGTCTGAATTTCCTGTGGGTTCAGATCCGTGCGTTCAAGGATCTGGCGGACATCGGAAAACGGGGTTTCCAGCAGTTTGAACAGCAGGTGTGCAGGCGTAATTTCCGCCCCCTGACGACTGATACACAGAGCCGCTGAGGATTCCATTCCCTGGCGGCAGATTTCGTTCAGGCGCCCTATGAGCGCCGGTAATTCAACCCGAATCACTGTTGATATCCTTATTTCGGTAATTGTTCGAGAACGCTGAGTACATCCCTGATGCGTTCATCCAGTGCCACGCGGTAGAGGGTAAATATCCCCCCCATCGCCAGCACAAAAAGCCCGGCCATGCCCCACATAGGAAAACCACGTCGCAGGCGGTTGCGGGCTGGCGTTACATTTTGCAGGGCATCCGGCAGCGCCCGGATTTCTCCATCTCCGTCCGGACCATGCAGTATTTCGTACAGGCCACGGACAATCTGGTCGTATTCCTCACGGCCGTTTTCCATCACCTTGTAGCGGCCCTCAAAGCCGAGGGAGAGACACAAATAGATAAATGCCAGCATGTCCCTATAGCGCTCAGCTTCCTTCTCCATCCGGGCCAGGATGGCAAACACCTTCTCACCACCCCAGGTCTCGTTATGGAAACGGGACAACAAGGAATGTTGGGACCAGACACTGTGGGCACCCCAGTCGGTGCCAAGAACAGCCTCGTCAATAAAGGCGCAAAGCACATAGCGATAGGCCACAACGCTCGGACGCTCATAGCCCTGCTCAATCAGCTCCCGGTCGATCGCGGCGATGTCGTCCACCACCTGCTGATAAAGACGTTCCACATCACCAAAATTAGCCAGCCGCCGAACCCGGATGACCAGCCCAAGCAAAGGTGTAGCAGCATCTATCAAACGATTGTCTTCCAGGCCGCGTAGCTGGAACTGGTCATTATCGAAACTTGAGTCGCCTACGGAAGCGCGCCCTCCCCGGTCGTCAAACAGCAACTCACTGAAACCGGCTCTGTCGGGCAGATCCATTACCCCTGCATCAGACATGCTTTAGCTCCTGATTGCCCAGAATTGCATTTCCATACCCGGGAAGCTTCCAGCCACGTGGAAAGCAAAACCGCTGGCGTTATCCAGCATCTGCCAGGCCTGGCTCTGATCATCCAGCCGGAAGTAAACGAACCCGGCATGGTATGGCAACTGCCTCGGTGCCACCGGCAAGGCGGTAAGTGGAATGCCCGGCAACTGGAGGCTGATGAGATCACGGATTTTCTCGACGGAGGCCACCTTGCACTGCTGGGTGAACTGCTTGCGAATGTCGTCCAGCGGTATATCCGCTTTCACCGCCAGAATGAACTCGGCCCCGGTCAGCAACTGGCTGTCCTGAACCGGAGCAACCGTCAGACCGTACTGGCGTTGCTGGAGCTGGATGGCCAGAGCCCTAGGCTCAAGCACTGTGCTCAGGGACTGCCGCAGCACCTGCATCAGCGGACTGAAGCAGGCTTCCGGAAGATCATGGTCATAGGCGGTGTATTCCTGAGGCAGGCGGGTTTCATCCGTAAAGGTCACCAGTTCACCGCAAAGCTCAAGCAATGCTTCAAACAGTCGCTCCGGGTGTAACTGACGCAAACGGGCCAGATGCATAAACCGGGGATGGCAGCGATTGAGGGTCTGCAACAACATGAAGTCCGATACTTCAGCCACCCCTGTCTGGCCCGGTGCACCGACTCTCTCGGCCAGGTTACGGGCCCGTTCCCTCATCAATCCGGCCATCTCACCGACAAAGCGCTGCAGCCTCGGAGCTGCCCGCACACTGAGCATGGTGGGCATGAAGTTTGGGTCCATCACCAGACTGCCGTCCGGGCGTTTTTCCAGAATCCGGCCTATCGCCAGGGCGGCGTAGGCACTGCGGTCTTCCTGCTCGAGCATCAGTTTTGGTGCGACCTGGGCAACATCAATGCTGTGGGCATCACCATCGATCGAGTGCAAATCCCTGACTTCCGCACTCTGGGCTTTGAACCGCCCGGTTACCGCTGCCTCTGGCCACTCCACTTCTGCCAGGCTGTCACTGCCCAGGGGCAACGCCAGGTAGACCACCTGATTTGCCACAGAGGCATCGCTGATTTCCAGCGGCTCCGGCATGACATCATCAATCGGCAGGTTGAATCGGGTGCCATCCGGAAACAGCCCGGCGCCCCGGACCAGCCCCACCCTTCCGAAACTCAGATATTCCGCATTCAGTTCCAGGTCACTGAAGCCATAGAGGTAATCCGACACCGCCAGGACCCGTTCATTGATCTGGTGTTCGAGGTATCGTTGCTGCTGCTGGAAGTGCTGGGGCTTGATGAACAACCCATCACTCCAGACTACACGGTTACTGACAGCCATCAGGATTCATCCGAACGTCTGAGTTGAACTTCCCGCTCACGCAGGTTGACCAGCAGATGGTAACGGCCCCCGATGGGGTCCACCTTCACCACCTTTTTCCACTGGGACAGGTTGGGATAGGCGTAAAAAGCAATAATCCCGATGAAGCGGGTGTCGTCACTGATTTCAAACGGTTCCACAAATTTGAACTGGCCGGGCACCAGCGAGTAGTCGCTGTGGTCCACATAGTTCTGCCCCAGGGAATCTTCGACGTCATTGAGCAGCGAATCGAAATCACCCG
The DNA here is from genome assembly GCF_008370345.1 of Marinobacter salinexigens. Lineage (GTDB taxonomy): Bacteria > Pseudomonadota > Gammaproteobacteria > Pseudomonadales > Oleiphilaceae > Marinobacter > Marinobacter salinexigens. Next base: position 13,862 of record NZ_VTUU01000006.1, read on the forward strand.
CCATCAGCAGTGAGCTGTCCCGCATTTCAATGATCTGGAAGGCGATAGGTGTAGGCGCCAGCGCCTCGTTGGGATTCACATCTGGCTCTGCCACCATGGTCAGATCCACCCTGCTGGGCAGATCCTCCGGATAGCCCACCGGAATATCCGGATCCCACAGCACCTTGGCGGTTTTGGTCACCGCGTTGTATGGCGTGCTGCATCCCGCAAGCACAAATACGATGGCCAGCAAGCTCCATTTGCAGGTCTTCACTTCAGATTCTCCCTCTGTAGTTGGCGTAAATGTTGGTCATAAGCCTGATCGAAGACTTCCTGAAACAGCCGTTCAAACCCCTGTTGACGGCTGGAACTCAGCTCCCGGTAATAGTGCTGGTACATATCCCACGCCCAGCGCCCCTCGTCCTCGCTCTGCCTCAGGCCCCGGCGATAGCCATGAAACCGGCGTAGCAGGGCCTCTGGTGAAAAGGCATGCAGAATCGCATCAAGCGCTTCGCTGATGGCAACCCGGGTCGCTTGCTGATGCAGATCGAGGCTTTCCAGACTTTCCCTTACGGCGGCGGGGGCAGACAGATGTACAGGGCTTCGCTGACCGGCAAACAGGGTCTGAACCGTCTCCTCATAGGAGTCACCGAGGCGCAGGGGGTTATCCTCGATGGGCTGCAGTCGGGTCCGCAATGCCCGGTGGTGTTTGTCTTCATCCCGGTGCATTTCACTCAGCCCGTCAATGACGGCTTTGAGCGTCTGTCCGGCTTCTACCAGGAACAGCAGCATATCGTTGCTGTCAGCAACCTCCAGGTCACAATCCATGCCCTGTATCAACGGTGCTGCACTGATGTACTGACGACTTTTTTCCTCTCGTGCGCTATAGGTTCCGGGCTTCTCTAAGGGAATGGCGCCTTCGGGCCACAATGTCATCGGATCATCGCTGTCAGGTTCCGGCGTTACCTCGCCGATGCCTTCCAACGGTTCGCAGCCACCCGGCACGGCATCCCGCACCCGCGCCCGGGCCAACTCATCCATCTGCCCATTAATCAGGCGGTCATCGTCCGGAGGAACATCATCGTACAGCTGGCCGGATGCCGACCCGGTCAGTTCTGCACGAATCTGGTAACGACCTATCGCCAGCGTGTCGCCGTGATTCAGCCTCGCCCGACGGCCACGGCCGACTGGCTGGCTGGCACTGTTGATATAAGTACGGCCGCTGCGATCAATCAGGCAGAAGTCGCCTTCTACCAACCGCACCTCGGCATGCCCGGGCACCGCACCGGTGCGATGGGATGACAGCTGCCAGGTATCATTGGCGGCCGTGCCAATGGATCCGCCGGCCGCGTCGAAACAGTACTCGACTGCGGCGCCACCACCCATGGCTGTCGGATTGGTGACCGTCAGTTTCAAAATTACTGCTGGATGCCTTTCCATAGTCAACTTCCCTGTTCTCCGGCTTGGCTACCGGCGTATCTGGATCCGCACCGCCGGACGCTCTCGGGCCCGTTCCGGTGTCACAAATGAGTTCCATCCCAGCCGGACATCCTCGCCCAACTGCATCGGCCGGATGTCACGGGGCCGCATCTGTAACTCAAGGTCATAGGCCAGCTGTTCACGGGTGGTGAACTCCACCAGTTTCAGCAACCGCTTGTGCTCCCGTCCGTTCGGCAGAAAATCGGCAAAACGCTGGCGACTCAGGTTTCGGATACGCAGGATGAACTTACCGCTGCGGTCCCGAACCTGCGAACCCACTAGAGTGTCCTGCCCAAGCGTTGCATTGCGGCTGCCCAGCCGGGTTTGCTGGGACGAATCAATCCCGACCTTGCGCAACACCCACTGCTCAATACTCACATCTTCAAGGTCGAAGCAGTGCGCGACCATGCCGCTCACAACATCCGGGGAACGGCTCCGGCCGGCCATTAACCCTGCATAGGCAAGCATCTTTGACCAGTTCACCGGTGTAGTTTCCCGCAACCGGGCATCGCCCAGACCGACCAGGGCAAAAATCAGGTCAGAAAAGCCGTCCGAAGCACCGGGTTGAAAACGGACGTAATACCGGTACTTGCGCCACGCACGATGAAACAGGGTAACCAGACGATGATTAAAGAAATCCAGAAAGTGCCGCCGCACACCGAGATTCTGCCCCGCTTCCCAGGCCAGATCCTCCAGGTAATAGCCAGGTAGAGGGGACTGCGAACCGTGCAGGCCCAGGAAACTTACCTCCATCTGATACGGCGCGTGTTCATGTTCCGGAGAGAGGGCCGACACCACATCGCTTCCGGGGAAACCCAGCCCCGCTGAGGCCGAGAAGCGGATACGCTCCTGACGGGCGAGATCACCGCCACCCTGCTCCAGATCATCGCCATGGTGACGATGGATCAGGTCCACCAACTGAAAGAAGCTGTATCGCCGCGCATTACCCAGAACGGGTTGCAGCCCGGCTACATCAGCGGCTGCTGACCTTGCTGTAACGTCCATGTATACCGTTCCTGGTTTTCTGTATTCACCACATCCAGTTGGTGAAACGCATTGATGCTCGCGTAGAGTGCGAAAAACTGACTAAGCACCGTGCCAAACAGGTAAAGATCTCCTTCCGACGCAAATCCACTCTCGTCCAGCGTCAGTTCCGAAGCGATCCCCCGCACGGGCAGTCCTCGAACCATTCTGTCTACCGGCCGTGTGGTGATACCGGAGATACCCGCCAGTCGTTTTTGCGATATCCGCTCTGCCTGCCGGTCCACCAGTGCCCGGAAGTCATAAACCCTCAGCACGGTACGCAGGGCATCCACATCCAGCATTGACAGATAGTTGAGGGACAGGTTCGATATCAGCGTCCACAGCAGGCTGCCATCCAGCGTGGGCCGCAATGTTGCGGTCGGCCGGGTGATGTTGCTGAACGACGCGAACGAAGGCGTGGTTTCTGTCGCCATCGATATTTCGCCGACCGCCAGCTGATGCGGCAACTGCCGGTTGGTGCAAATCAGGGTCAGGGAAACCGCTTCCTGCCTGTTCAGGCACTCACTTTCATCGCCGCGGACAAACGCCATGTAATGGTCAAAGCCGTCGCCCCGTACACTTTCACGAACCCGGGTCCGGTAATACAGTGCGGTCCGCCCACGGTCCCGTTCCACTTCATGCTGAAAGCTCTCGAACGGCGTGTAGATTCTTGGTTCCCCCCGCCCCGAGCGACCTTCCAGCCAGCCTTCCACCTGCTCGACACTGAATACTTCGAAGTGATCGGGGGACCTGCTTGAGGGTGAAATACGGTACTCTGTCTGACGCCCGTTCAGATCCACCGGTTCGCCTTCGTGGCTGAACAGATTCACCGCGGGGGTACAGTAAAGCTGCAAGCTCTCCTTTCGTACTTTGGCTTCCGGCGGAAGAATCCGGCTGAAGTGGAAACGCACACTCAGTTCATCGGCCTGAATCGCCGGTAGCCGTGTTCCCAGCCCGACAACATCAATAAAGCGGAATGTCTCGGGAAAGCTCAGGTACTCCTGCAAAATCCGGTATCCGGGATAAGCATTCTTCGGATATGGCAACAATGCCTCATCACTGGCAAAGCCTACCGGCCGCAACGACGAAGCCGGCAGTCGATAGGTTGAATCACCAACCATGAGCTCGATACCGGTGAGGTAGTGATTGAGCCAGAGATACAGCGTTTCCGCTGTGTAGTCGTCACCACCCAGATAAAAGCGAAGACTATCCAGACCCAGAGCGTTCAATGGTTGGTCCGTATGCAGTGCAAGATCCACGCTGACCGAGGAGACTTCCCTGGAATGCTCCGCATAGGCATCGGCCACACTGACAGGGAACACATCCACCACCCGGCAGGTCCGGAAACGGCATTGAGTCTGTCTGGTGCTGTCTCCCACCGGACGGCTCTTGATCTCGGTGTGTCGATCCACCCGCTGACGCTCGCTGATGGTGTGCAGCTGCGGATCAAACTTCATGATGGTGCAACTGGGAACCGGCCTCAGATAGTTCGGCCAGAGCATGTTCAGCAAGGAATGGGTCAGCTCGGGAAATTCATCCTCAACTTTTTCCCGGAGCTTACCTGTCAGAAAAGCGAAGCCTTCCAACAATCTTTCCACATCCGGATCTGTGCTTTGCTCCGACAGGAACCGGGTAAGCTGCGGATGCGCCTCCGCAAACTCCCGCCCCTGCAATCGCAGAAAGCTCAACTCATCCCTGTAAAACCGATTCAACTTCATGGAACAACACCAATGCCTGATTAAAGGGGATGAGGACGCTTTTCTGGCGGGAAAAAAATGTCTGAGCGCAGCGAGTTGTTTTTCCCAGAAGAAAAGTGTCGTCATCCCCTTTGACTCCGAGCAGTATCCGGGCAGGCTCCCAAAAGACGCTCAAGCCCATCCCTGGGGCGCTTGGGCTCAGCCATCCATGGCTCCGCACACTTTTGGGAGCCTGTCCGGCTACCGCTCTCATCCTTGTCTTTAGCTACTGCGGCGTTACATCACCCGGTAGTAGCGCTTGTCATCCAATAACAAATCAATGGTCGTCTTGTCGTCGTCTGATCGGACCCTGAGATAGACCGTCACCTGAAACCGCAGCTGCAGAGGGTCAGGCCCCTGGGGCAAAGCAACGACATCCACCCGACTCACCCGAGGCTCATAGTCCTCAATGCACTTACGGATCGCCGACCGGATCTGAATGCTCAGGTCATGGGTACCCAGAGTTGCATCATTGAAATCCAGCAACCCCAGGCCGGGCACGCTGGCACTGTTACCCGGATGGGCGTTCAGCAAACGAACCAGATGTCGTTTGATGGACTCGACCACATGGGGCGTGTCCCCCATGCTCTGGCCTACAGGTTCGGCAGCCTGTTCCAGGCGTTCAAACAGGCTGCCGCCCCGGTTCAGCGTGTCATCGCCAAACACCGGTTAGTCCTTGTCCAGACGACCTACCAACGACAGCTCGAAGTTGGCACCCATGTATTTGAAATGGGGGCGAACAGCGAGTGAAACCTGATACCAGCCCGGATCGCCTTCAACATCGGACACCGTCACCTGAGCTGCACGCAACGGACGTCGGCTGCGGACATCCGCTGGCGGGTTTTCCTGATCGGCAACGTATTGGCGAATCCAGGTGTTCAGCTCCCGCTCCAGATCCTGGCGCTCCTTCCAGGAGCCAATCTGCTCGCGCTGAAGCACTTTGATGTAGTGAGCCAGGCGGTTCACGATCATCATGTACGGCAGTTGGGTGCCCAACTTGTAGTTGGTTTCCGCTTCCTTGCCTTCCTTGGTGTTCGGGAACTGCCGGGGTTTCTGGACCGAGTTGGCCGAGAAAAACGCCGCGTTATCGCTGCCTTTTCGCATCGTCAGGGCGATAAAGCCCTCATCAGCCATCTCGTACTCGCGACGATCGGTGATCAGAACCTCGGTCGGGATTTTTGATTCCAGCTGACCAAAAGACTCGAACACATGCACCGGAAGGTCTTCGACCGCACCGCCGCTCTGGGGACCAATGATGTTCGGGCACCATCGGTATTTAGCGAAACTCTCGGTCAGTCGGGTTGCCAGCAAATAGGCGGTATTGCCCCACAGATAATGCTCGTGGTCGGCGGATACGTCTTCTTTATAGCTGAAGCTGCGAACCGGATTTTCCGTGGGATCGTATGGCACACGGAGCAGGAAACGCGGCGAGGTCAGGCCCAGGTAACGGGCATCTTCAGATTCACGGAGCGCACGCCACTTGGCGTATTTCGGGCCTTCGAAAACCGCTTTGAGCTCTTTGATCGCAGGCAGTTCCTGATAGCTGTCGACCCCGAAAAACGAAGGCGCTACCGAGGAGAGAAACGGTGCATGAGCCATAGCGCCTACGGACGACACATACTGCAGCAGTTTCATATCCGGAGTTGAAGGCGTGAAAGCGTAGTTGCCGACAACCGCACCGACCGGTTCACCGCCAAACTGGCCGTACTCCGTGGAGTAGATATGCCGGTAGAAACCCGTCTGGGTTACGTCCGGTGCAAATTCGAAGTCTTCCAGTAGCTCCGTTTTGGTGGCGTGCAGAATATCCACCTTGATGTTCTCACGGAAGTCTGTGCGATCGACCATGAGCTTCAGGCCCCGCCAGGACGACTCCAGTTCCTGCAACTCCGGTGCGTGCAGAATTTCATCCATCTGGGCGCTGATCTTGCGATCCAGCTCCACCACCATCTGGTCAACCAGCGCCTTGTTGACCGGCTGTCCCTTCTCATCGCTCTTCAGCAAGTTGGCGATGAATGTCGCCACGCCCTTTCGGGCCACATCATATCCTTCATCCGCAGGCGCCATCCGGCTGTTGGCCATAACCTGGTCAAGCAGGGAGCCCTCGGCTCCTGACTGGATAGCATCACCCACGGATTCGGAGGCAGCAGATTGCTGCACAGCAGTATCAGACATACCACATCCCTTCAGTACGTTATTGATCTTCGATGTTGAACACCGCTCCCAGGCGGCGGATTCGGATTATTCGCTGTCTGTGGCCAGTTCCAGTTCAGCCAGCAGCTTGTCCCGGGCTTCGTCGTTATCCAGCAACGCCTGTAGCTTGGAACGGAACGAAGGCACGTTACCCAGCGGTCCCTTAAGCGCAACCAGAGCTTCGCGCAGCTCAATCAGCTTCTTCAGTTCGGGGACCTGGCGGGCAACACTGTCCGGTGAAAAATCATCCAGGGACTGGATTTCAAGATTCACCGGCAAGTCGTCAGCGCCCTCTTCCAGCTTGTTGGAGACTGTCGTGGTAAGGCTCAGGCCGGCTTCCTTCATGACAGAACGGAAGTTGTTCTTATCGACAGAAATGGCCTTGCGGTCTTCGATGGGGGTTTCTTCGGCGTGTCCCTTAAAATCACCAACAACGAACATTTTCAGCGGCAGCTCGGCTTCAGCTTGCTGATCACCTGTGGCGGGGACATACTTGATATTGATGCGCTCTTTAGGCGCGACGGAACCGTCTTTAGAAGACATGCGCTTGCTCCCTGTGCAAATCATTTGCAGTTGTTCAATCCCTTGTACGCACCGTCCTGGCACGCAACGCGCAAAACTCTACACCCCTCGTTTGGCATTCTCAAGCAAAAACTGGCCAGCAAAATCTCGGATTGTGCGTAGAGGCAAGCTTTTGCCAAACAGTGCCGTTCTGTCGTTTCTTACTGGCCCCAAGGACGGTTCAGTCAATGACGGCCACGCAGACGGCGGCTATACTCGCCACCATAATTGCAGGATAAATGACCAATACCAAGGCACATACCAAGGAGAGCACAATGAGTGACCTGAAAGCCCGGTTTGACGAAGCGGTCAACTATATTCAGACCGCCGAAGGGGACTTCAAACCGTCCAACGAGTTGAAGCTTGAGTTCTACGCGCTATACAAGCAGGCGACTGACGGCGATGTGTCCGGCAAGCGCCCCGGCATGATGGATTTTGTTGGCCGTGCAAAGTATGACGCCTGGGAAAAGCTCAAGGGCACAGACAGCGACACCGCCATGCAACGCTATATCGACAAGCTTGAATCCCTGAAGTAAGTCCTTCCGGCCCCGGTTCCCATGACCGGGGTCTCCTGCCTATGCAGTTTCGGCAAAGTTTTGCGGCATTCAACAATTTGTCATAATATGCCACCAAGATAACAACAAAAATTCATACCGCGAGTATTTCAATGGACATTACTGAGGCGCTGGAACAATCCCAGCCAGGCCTGATTGGCCGCGTCAGAGTTGCCATCCGTAATCAACAGCTCAACCAACGGGCGGAGCAGAATTATCTGCACTGGATTACCCGTTTCGTGCTGTTCCACGACATGAAAGACCCTGAATCCCTGGCCAGCGAAGACCGCCAGCAGTTCCTCGCCTACCTCAGCGACCGCATCCGGGTATCACGGGCACGGCTGAATCAGGCGAATCAGGCACTGGTGTTTTTCTATGAAGATGTGTTGGGGAAAACCTCGCTGAACGGTCCTGCTGCTGCCTGAGGTCGACGACCACTCAGCGTTCCGTCATGTTGATGTTCAGCGCATCGTAATTGCGGTTCTCGGGCGGGCGTATCACGTAATTGTTGCTGTGGGACTGCCCGGGGATTGACTTCGGATTGCTGAAACGAAACTCCGCCGGAACTTCCGAGCGCCCCAGATCAGTTCGGCTGTCTCCTGGCTGCAACGCCAGAGGATCCAGGTAAAAGTCATCGTCACCTGTGGGCGAGGTTGGTACCCCGGCAGCCGGTGCGGCAAGCCCACCTTCAATCACGGTATTTGCCAGAGCCTCTTCTTCGACAGACTGGAAGGGGATGTTTTCAATGGTGGAACGCTCCTGATACCCAAACGCGTCCCCGGCATTATGTTCCGCACCTTCAGCCAATACCGGCGCACTTCCCCATACCGACGTCACCAACAACGCCACAACGGAGCGGGAGAAAAAGCATTCTTTTGCAGAAAAACCTGAACTGCTAACCATCATCAACACCCTGCCCAAACCAAGCCTACCTGACATTTTTTGATCAGTTTATCGCCGGATACGACAGTTTGCCCATAAAATCGACGGTTCTGTGACGGCTGTCACTGGTCGTCAGGGTGACCCTCTCAGTCTGCAGAAACACCCGAGCCATCGCGACCGTTCTCTCCATATCCATTTGTGCAGTATGATGTTTTTACGGTATACACCGCCGCCCGGCATACAGATCAGAGGTCCCCATGGATACCAACGTTATCACCCGAGAAGGCTACGAAGCACTGAAGCAGGAGCTGGATGATCTGTGGCGAAAGGAACGGCCTGAGACCACCAAAAAAGTTCAGTGGGCAGCCAGTCTCGGGGACCGTTCGGAGAATGCGGACTATCAATACAACAAGAAGCGCCTGCGGGAGATCGACCGACGGGTACGGTACCTCAGGAATCGGCTATCCAAACTCCGTGTTGTGGACTACAACCCGGTTCAGGAAGGAAAGGCATTTTTTGGCGCCTGGGTGACCCTTGTTGACGATGACGACAATCGCATGTTGTTCCGTATCGTGGGTACCGACGAGATCTATGGCGCCAGGGATTATGTGTCGATCAATGCCCCCGTTGCCCGAGCCTGCCTGGGGAAGTCCGTGGATGACGAAATCCTGGTCAGAACACCGGAATCCGAGAAACTCTGGGTGATCGATGAGATCCGCTACCAGCCTTCATCATGATGGTTCACCCCATCGGCATCCTGACATAAAAAAACCCCGTAAAAACGGGGCAAGGCTAGCGCTGTGCTGGAGGGAGAAGCAAGCAGCCTTTGCTGCCAACTTCCTTTACTACACTGCCCATTCTCCATATCTCTGGTTACACGGGAGTGGCCTGCGAATTACCTTTTGGTCAGGCTTTCATTGCTCTCTCACCGACTGGAATTAGGTTGAACACTCTAGTGACTGCCAGTAGTTTTGAGGGAAGATTCCAATACCCTACCCATTCACGGAGAGTGCTTAATGAATACACAGAAACTGATCAACATCGCGCTTCAAGGCGTGGATAACCTAGGTTATCGCCTCGACCAGTTTGGCATCACCGGCAAGGTAAACCGCCACAATATTGCGGCTTTTCTCATGGCAGAACAGAAACACCTGGAGGGAGAATGGGACAGCATCCAGGCCAAGGTGGATCGTCGCCGTTCTCAACTTGAACACGTAGTGCAGTTTGTGGAGAGCAGGGCCGATGCGGTTATCAGCCCTGTGCTGGCCCGTGTAAACCGGTTCCGCGCCAGCCAGTAAGCCGTTCAGGAATTGCTGGTTTCAGGTGGATTCCGGGATTCTCCCGCCTCCTGGCCAGCAGCCGGTTCCGGTAGGGTTGTTTTTATTTTCTTGCCGACACCATTGAAGGCAGGCATAAAGACAGACACCGTCAGCCCTGGCAACTCTTCACCTTCCTGGGTATCACTGAGCACAATCCGGCCTTTGTGAATTTCGGCTACAGCGCTAACCAGACTCAGACCCAATCCGTTCCCCGGCAATGAGCGGCTTTTACCAACCCGATAGAATCGCTGGAAAACCTGCTCCTTTTCTTCATCCGGCACGCCAATCCCGCTGTCACTCACTTCAAAGATGGCATCCGCCCCTTCCTTGCGCACCTTGACGCAGAGAGCACCATGCTCGGGTGTGTACTTGATGGCATTGTCTATGAGGTTACTCACCATCTGGAACAGCAGATCCCGATCGCCTTCAATCATCACCCCCGGAGAGAGCGATTGCTGGAACGTCTGCTCCTTGTCCTCCGCCAGGGCCTCATAGAGTTCACAGGCATCCGTCACCAGCTCATCCAGGGCAACCGGCTTCATATCTGCCGTGTTACCACGGGTTTCCAGGCGGGCAATGCGCAGCAGCGCGTTAAAGGTGGCCAGCAACTGATCCGCTTCTGCCACGGCTCGCCCCGCCTGTTCCCGGGCTTCATCGTTATCGACGGCCATCAGGGTGTTCTCAAGCTGGTTCCGGAGACGGGTCAGAGGCGTTCTCAGGTCATGGGCAATATTATCCGAGACGTGTCGTATACCCTCCATCAGGTAGACGATCCGGTCGAGCATCTGATTCAGGTTTTCCGCCAGCTGGTCAAAATCATCATCGGTGCCGCGGGTCGGAATTCGCAAGGAGAGATGCCCGTTCATGATACGGCGGGAGGTATTGTTGATGACTTCAATACGCCGGGTGGTGCTGCGACTCATCATAAAGCCACCCAGCAACGCGAGGGCCAGGGTTATCCCCATTCCCCAGTTGATGGCGGTTTCGATGACCCTTTTGAGGTTGGTCAGTTCATCAACATCCCTGCCCACCAATAGCCGCAAACCACCCTGCACTTCAAAGATCCGCCCCCGGGCGAGGCGCTTGGCACCGGTCCAGCCTACCGTCTCGTCCAGTGTGAAGTTGATCCAGCCACTCTCGGACCGCGTGCCTTCTGGCCAGCTTTCAATATTTCCGGCCAGCTTCAGGAAGTCATCAGTGGTGAGCAAATAAATGGATTTTGCGTTGGGGTCCCGGGCTACACGTTCCCGGATGATGGTGATCAGGCCGTTTACGCCACGGCCCCGATACTGCTCCGCCAGACCAGCGATCTCCGCCTCGATGGTTTCATCGGTCTGGGCAGCCATGAAACCTGCTGTACGCCAGTATATAAAGGCCAGTAACAGAAATACCGAGGTGGCAAACACCACCATGTACAGCAGGGCAAGCTGGAAGGACGATGTCCTGAGCTGGCTAAGCAGTTTCACGTAACATGTATCCTGCACCCCGGATGGTTTGCAGCAAGGGTGTCTCGAACTCTTTGTCGATCTTCGCCCGCAGGCGGCTGATGTGAACGTCGATCACGTTGGTCTGGGGATCGAAGTGATAGTCCCAGACCTTCTCCAACAACATGGTCCGGGTCACCACCTGGCCGGCATTGCGCATCAGATATTCCAGCAGCCTGAACTCTCTCGGCTGGACATCAATGTTTTTACCAGCCCGCTTGACGGTACGCGCCAGCAGATCCATTTCCAGGTCGGCCACTCGCAATACGGTTTCCGTTTCCGCCGCCTGGCGGTTGCGACGAACCAGCGACTCAATACGAGCCAGCAATTCGGTAAACGAGAACGGCTTGGTCAGGTAGTCGTCTCCACCACCCCGAAGGCCCTCAACACGGTCGTCCACATCACCCAGTGCACTCAGAATCAGGACCGGCACCTGATTGCCTGTTGCCCGTACCGTTTTGATGATGGACAGTCCATCCATGCCCGGCAGCATTCGGTCCACGATCATGATGTCGTATTCCTCACTGGCTGCCATCATCATGCCTTCCTTACCCTCGGCGGCATGATCCACAACGAAGTCAGACTCTTTGAGCCCCTTTACCAGATAATTGGCTACATCCTGATCGTCTTCGATTACCAGTGCTTTCACCGGCGTTCCTCCCGATTAGCGTTTCATTAACATCAAGGGTACGAAGAACTCCCATAGCCGGCCAGTTACGATCTTGTAAGAGGGTGTCGCCTAAAGCGACGGTCACTTCTGACCAGAAAACCAACCCAGACTATCCAGCGTGTCCCCGGACGGCCTGTATTCCGCACTGACCCAGCCTTCATAACCCATCCGGTCGATGGCAGAGAAAACATTCGAAAAGTTAATCTCGCCCGTGCCCGGCTGGTGCCGTCCCGGGTTATCCGCAAACTGGATGTGGCTGATCCAGGGCTTCAGACACTCCATAGAGCGAATCAGGTCACCTTCCATGATCTGCATGTGATAGAGGTCATACTGGAGCTTCACATTGTCGGCATCCACTTCTTCGATCAGCGCCAGCACGCGGCCTGAGGTATCGAGCATGAAGCCCGGCATATCCACCCGGGAGTTGATTGCTTCCAGGCAAAGCGTAATACCTTCGGCTGCCAGCTTTTCTGCAGCATAGCTGACATTCGACACCAGCGTCTGCCAGGCTTCGTCTTCATCCAGCGTTGGCGGGCGCAATCCGGCGAGGCAGTTCACCTGGGTACAGCCCAGCTCGCGAGCATATTCAATGGCCTTGTCCACCCCGGCTTTGAACTCTTCAATGCGATCCGGCAGGCAGGCGATACCACGTTCACCGGCGTCCCAGTCCCCTGGAGGCAAATTGAAGAGCACCTGAGTCAGCTGGTTGTCATCAAGAGTCTGGCGCAACTGCGCGACGGGGTAATCATAGGGGAAAAGATATTCAACGCCTTCAAACCCGGCGGCATGGGCGCGGCTAAACCGCTCCAGAAAGTCCACCTCGGTGAACAACATGGACAGATTGGCTGCAAAACGTGGCATGGCTTACTCCTTCGGGCCGCGACCCAGTGATCCCATCAGTGTACCGTTCATATGTTCCAGTTCCAGCAAAAGGCCGCTGTGATCCACATCGCTGTGGCCATTAGCAATCAACGAAAGGTATCCGTTGTGGGTCTGCTGGGCCAGAGGCAGTGTCAGTCCTTCCGCCCGGGCCTCGTCCAGAATCATCCGCATGTCTTTAAGCTGGATACGGGCCGGCGCACCGGGAGCAAATTCCCGGTCAATCATACGCTGCCCATGCAGCTCCAGTATCCGGCTACTGGCAAAGCCCCCCATCAGCGCTTCCCGTACTGCTGCGGGATCGGCTCCGCCCTTGGCAGCCAGGAGCAGGGCCTCTGATACCGCTCCGATGGTAATGCCGACAATGGCCTGGTTAGCCAATTTTGCCAGTTGCCCTGCTCCGACCGGGCCAATGCGAGTACACTTTCCCAGTGCATCGAACACCGGGCGCGCCCGCTCAACATCGGTTTCAGAGCCACCCGCCATTATGCTCAGACGAGCCTCAGCCGCACCAACGGTGCCTCCGGAAACCGGTGCATCCACATAGCCGGCCCCACGCTTTTCGGCCAGTTCCGCATGCCTGCGTGCCACCGAAGGCTGCACCGAGCTCATATCGATCACCAGGGCACCAGCTTTCAGCGAATTCATCGCGGACTGCCCTATCATCACGTCTTCCACCACCTGACTGTTTTCCAGCATGGTGATCACGACATCTGCGTCGGCAACGGCATCCGCTGGGGTATCGGCGATCGTCACTTCTCCGGCAAACGTCTCGCATTTGCTCCGAGTGCGGTTCCATAGCGTCATGGGGAAGCCAGCATCCAACAGATTGCGGGTCATGGGGGTCCCCATCAGCCCAATGCCGAGAAAAGCGATGCGGGGAAGCGTAGAAGTCATTGTTATTCAGCCCTGTGATTCAGATTGGGAGCATTATACAAACAAAAACGCCACCAACCTCTCGGTGGTGGCGTTTGCCAAAGATTCAAATTCCGCTGATCAGGCCGCTTCGGTCATCTGATTACGGATTTTCTTCATGGCATTCTTTTCCAGCTGGCGAATCCGCTCCGCAGACACCCCGTATTTGTCCGCCAGCTCATGCAAGGTGGACTTGCTGTCCGACAGCCAGCGTTCACGCAGGATATCCTGGCTACGCTCATCCAGATTGCTCATAGCTTCCATCAAACGGCCATTGGAATCCTCGGTCCAGTCCGCGTTCTCCAACTGGATCGCAGGATCATTGCGGCGGTCTTCCAGATAGTAAGCCGGGGCCTGATAGGCGTTGTCGTCGTCATCGTCCATAGGGCCATCGAACGCCGTGTCCTGGGAAGCCAGACGGCCTTCCATTTCCCGAACCACCCGGGGTTCTACACCCAAGTCAGCCGCTACTGCGTTCACTTCATCATGACTGAGCCACGCCAATCTCTTCTTCTGACTGCGAAGGTTGAAGAAGAGTTTGCGCTGGGCCTTGGTCGTGGCCACTTTCACGATACGCCAGTTGCGCAGGATGAACTCATGGATTTCAGCCTTGATCCAGTGCACGGCAAAGGACACCAACCGAACGCCATACTCGGGATTAAAGCGTTTGACCGCTTTCATCAGCCCCACATTGCCTTCCTGAATCAGGTCCGCCTGGGACAGGCCGTAACCGGAATAGCTACGCGCGATATGAACCACAAAGCGCAGGTGAGACAGAACCAATTGACGTGCAGCTTCAACATCGCCTTCGTAATGGAGGCGCTCCGCCAACGCACGCTCTTCATCCACAGTAAGTACCGGAATGCGACTCGCAGCCTGGATATAGGCCTCAAGATTGGCGCCCGGAACCAGCCTGTCAATCAGTTGTAAACTCGTACCCATGCAGTTACCTCCGAACCTGACAGCCATAAACTATAGCAATTAAAAGTTAGACCGCCAAGAACCTGAAAAGTTCCCGAATTCCCAAGTAAACCGTTAAAAATCAACTTCTTGAGAAATTCACTTTAATCAAACTTGCCACCAAAAAATAAGACGAACCCGGCGCAGACTTCAATACGGTTTTCCCGCAATCACGCCCATCCTCAGGCAATTTCGCCCGGGTCGATGTCGTCCATATGACGCTTCACCGCAACCCAGGCGCCAAGCCAGCCTAACACCATGGCCACAATAATCAACGCAAACGCGCCATCAAAACTCAGCCCCGCGAGCGAAAAGTCACTGCGGTAGAGCCCGGCCAGCCGTTCAATCGGACCGTTCAGCCACCACAACGACAGTTCCAGAAGGATAAACGCCACCACACCGCCACCCAAGCCGAACCAGGCCCCGGTATACAAAAAGGGCCGACGGACAAACGAATCGGTACCGCCAACCAGCTTTGCCACCAGGATCTCGTCCCTGCGGTTCTCAATGGCCAATCGGACGGTATTGCCAATAACCAGGACAACCGCGGCTGCCAGCAGGACAGACAGCGCCCAGACCGCCCGGGAGAGCATTTCGGTTATGGCGTTCAGTCGCTGCAACCAGCCCAGATCCACTTGAACCCGTTCGACAGAATCCATTTTCTGAATGTATCGCACCAAACCCTCAACACCGGCTTCCGTGCGTGCGCTGTCTTCCGGCGTAATCAACAATGTATGGGGCAGAGGGTTTTCCTGAAGGAAATCCAGCGCTTCATCCAGTCCTGACGAAATCCTGAATTCAGCCAACGCCTGATCCCGCTCCACCAGCTCTACTTCGGAGATCCGGCTGTCGGATTCGATTTCCTGCAAAAGGCCACGGGCCTCATCAACACCGACGTCCAATTTCAGGTACGCCGTCACCCGTGCACCACTTTCCCATCCGGCGCTGACGCCTTCCAGGCTCATAAGCACCAGCAACAATGCCACCGGAAGCGCCAGGGCCACCCCCATAACCATCCAGGTCATCAGACTGGCAACGGGCGTTCGCCACAATCGTTGGGCACTATCCTTCGCCACCTTCCGGTGATGACCCAGATAACTGTCAGCCTGCTGCCGCCAAGGCGATTGCGCCTGTTTGGCGCCTTGCCGGCCGACCGGCTTCGACCCCTTTGGAGATTCCGGCTTCCGCCGTGAGTCAGTAGCCACTCACACCCCCATCAGCGGTGAACCGCCAGCCACCAGGCGGCCGTGATCAAGCGTCAGGGTGCGACGATTCATCTCATTTACCAGCGCAATATCGTGGGTTGCGATCAAAACCGTGACACCGACCTGACTGAACTGACCGAAAAGATTCATGATGTCGGCTGACAGTTCTGGATCGAGGTTGCCCGTGGGCTCATCCGCCAACAGCAGCGGCGGCTTGTTCACCACAGCCCGGGCAATGCCCACTCGCTGCTGCTCACCACCTGAGAGCTGCATCGGGTTCATCTTTTCCTTGCTGAGCAGGCCGACTTTATCCAGTGCTGCCCGCACTCGCCGGCCGATATCCGACGGCGACGCTCCGGTCACCTCAAGTGGCATGGCAACGTTGTCAAAAACCGTGCGGTCAAACAGTAGCTGGTGATTCTGGAAGACAACGCCGATATGGCGGCGGATGTAGGGAATCTGGCGACGAGGGAGACGGTTCAGCAACTGGCCACCGACTACCACCTCGCCAGCACTGGGGCGCTCCATCACCATGACCAGTTTCAACAGCGTGCTCTTGCCGGCCCCGGAGTGGCCCGTGAGAAACGCCAGCTCACCGCGATCCAGGGCAAAGTTAACCTGGCGCAGTGCCGTGTGATCACTGTCATATCGTTTGGTGACCTGGCGAAACTCGATCATGGTTTACAACAGTTCCGGGCAGCCGGTGAATTAGTCAAACAGCGCGTCAACAAACGTTTCAGCATCAAAGCTGCGCAGGTCATCAACCTGCTCCCCGACGCCAATAAAGCGAATGGGCAACTGCAACTGACGGGCAATGGCAAACACGATACCGCCTTTGGCAGTACCGTCCAGTTTCGTTAATGTAATGCCGCTGACGCCTACCGCCTGCTGGAACACCTGGGCCTGGCTCAGGGCATTCTGCCCGGTGCCTGCATCCAGCACCAACATGACTTCGTGGGGCGCAGACTCATCGAGTTTTTTCATAACCCGGACAACCTTTTCGAGCTCATTCATCAGGTTGTCTTTGTTCTGCAGACGACCAGCTGTATCGGCAATAACCACATCGGCCCCGCGGGATTTGGCAGACTGGATTGCGTCGAAAATCACAGAGGCGCTGTCTGCCCCTGTATGCTGGGCAATGACGGGCACGCCGTTACGCTCACCCCAGACCTGCAACTGTTCCACAGCCGCTGCCCGGAACGTGTCCCCGGCCGCCAACATGACGGACTTGCCTTCGCTCTGAAACTTTTTGGTCAGCTTGCCGATGGTGGTGGTTTTACCCACACCATTCACCCCGACCATCAGGATGACATACGGTGACTTACCTGCATCAACCTGCAAGGGTTTGGTGACGCCCGCCAGTAACCCATGAAGTTCGTCGCGCAGAGCATTACGCAAGGCTTCACCATCTTTCAACTGATTGCGCTCAAGCTTGTCAGTCAGCGATTCAATAATTTCAGACGTCGCGGTAACCCCCACATCGGCCATCAGCAGGGTGGTTTCAATCTCTTCGAGAAGATCTTCATCAATTTTCTTGCCCACGGAGAACATATCCGCAAGCCCGCCGGTCAGGCTCGCCCGGGTTTTGCCCAGCCCCTGTTTGATACGCTCGAAAACGCTGAGCTGGGGTTCCGCGGCAGGTTCAGGCTCAACAACCGGCTCGGGAACTTCTTCGGGGACCGCTTCCGGTTGTGCTTCAGCAGCAGGCTTTGGCTCTTCAATCGGCTCAGGCCTTTGTTCGGAAACCGGTTCCGGCTTTGCCACCGCAGGTTCAGGTGCCGCCTTTTTCTCTGGTTCAGCGACAGGTTTGGGACCGCTAGCCACTTCTGGTTTGCGCTGGGGCACAGGCTCCGGTCGGGGTGCACGACTCCGGTTACCGGCGATATCCAGAACAAATGCGAGCACGAGAAGGGCCAGTAGGCCGATTGAAATCCACTCTGCGGTCATAAAGTCATACCATCAGTCTGATTGGGCGGGACAAATAAGGCGCACATTCTAGCAGACTGTCCGGGCGAAGTGAGGGTTCTGCCAGTTATCACACCGGCGTCGTTTCCAGTAACATTCATTCCCGTTAAAGAACAGCCTAGCATTCCAGGAGCCAACTCTATGAGCCGCCGCAAATCCGCCACCCGACAGTCGGCTGGCAAGCCTACCCCCCGGCCCGCAGGCGGGGACGGAGAGTTACGCATCATCGGCGGCGACTGGCGCAGCCGTAAGCTCCGTTTTCCTGATGCGGGCGGCGTCCGGCCGACACCCGCCCGAACCCGGGAAACACTGTTCAACTGGCTCAATTTCCACATCGCCGGCAGCGACTGCCTTGATCTGTTTGCCGGCTCGGGGGCATTGGGACTGGAAGCCCTTTCCCGCGGTGCGGCCCACGCGACCCTGATCGACCATACCCCTGCCCTGGCCCAGGCATTAAGAGCCAATCTCAGGCTTTTGAAGTCCAGTGCCGGAGAGGTGATCTGTACAGGCGTCGACAGCTACCTCACTGAGCGCACACGATCACCGTTTGATATCGTGTTTATGGACCCACCTTTCCGACAGGGCTGGCTGGAGCGACTGTTTCCGCTACTGGACGAGCAGGGCTGGGTAAAACCCGGCGGCTGGGTTTACGTGGAGCACGAGAGCGAACTGAGTACGCCGCCAACACCCGTCAGTTGGCATCTGCATCGCCAGAAATCAGCCGGGCAGGTGACCTATTCCCTGTTCAGGCTCGACAAAGACGACTAAAAACCCCGCCTCAGCGGGGTTTTCGGAACTCAACGTGACTGCGATCGTCGTTAGCGCAGCTCAGTTCAAAGCCCGGGGCGCAGGGAGTGGGCCCGCAAATGGTCGGCAAATTCTTCCAGGTAGCGGATGCCGCTGGCTTCCGCTTCCTTGCACCACTCCTTAAGAGCATGCAGTTTTTCCTGGGGCTTCAGTCCGCGCTGGCGCCACAGCGCCTGTAGTTCGTGACTCTTGTCGTAGATCTGGCGAAGAATGGCATTCCGCTCCAGCAGAGCCTCCAGGGTTTCCTTTTCTGTCGGCTTGATCAGACTGATCTCGCGAGACAGCAACTGTTTAACCTTGCGGTAACGGGGCCGAACTTCCTCATCCATCAGGTGACGCTGCTGACGCAACACTGGCTCCATGACCCGCTTGCGATACTGGCGCATGATGTCGAACCGGTTATTGGCAATCGCCTGCACGGTTTCCACATCCATGTCCTGCTTCCCAGGCACAAAGTGTGCAATCGGCCGATAGCCTTTCGGTTTTGCCAACCCGAACAACTGAAACAAGCGAATATAGCCCCAACCGATATCCACCTCGTACCAGCGACGGGACAGTTTGGCGGAATTGGGATAGGTATGATGATTGTTGTGCAACTCTTCTCCGCCGATCAGGATACCCAGCGGCGAAATATTCCGGGCATTGTCAGCACACTCGAAATTACGGTATCCGAACCAGTGGCCGATTCCATTAACAACGCCAGCCGCCCAGACCGGTATCCACATCATCTGCACCGCCCAGATCCAGATGCCGTTCACACCGAACAGCGCCAGATCAAGCACAGCCATCAGAGCAATTCCAAGCGCTTTGTGGGGCGTATAAAGCTTGCGCTCGATCCAGTCTTCCGGGGTACGCTGGCCGTAGCGTTCCAGTGTTTCCGGGGTCGCAGCCTCCGCGTATAGCTCAGCTCCCTGCAACACGACCTTGCGAATACCAAGCACCACCGGGCTATGGGGATCTTCCTCGGTTTCACATTTGGCGTGGTGTTTACGATGGATGGCCGTCCACTCCTTGGTATTCTGGGCTGTCGTCAGCCAGAGCC
Organism: Marinobacter salinexigens; assembly: GCF_008370345.1. Lineage (GTDB taxonomy): Bacteria > Pseudomonadota > Gammaproteobacteria > Pseudomonadales > Oleiphilaceae > Marinobacter > Marinobacter salinexigens. The sequence continues at coordinate 33,512 of NZ_VTUU01000006.1, forward strand.
AGAAGCGGAAGAAATGCCTGAGAACCGGATGCAGGTCCAGAGCATTGTGAGCCGAATGACGGTGAAGGTAGAGCGTAACGCTGACGATGGTGACGTGGGTCATACCCAGCGCAACCAGTATCAGCTGCATCACCGAAAGGTCGAGAAGACCGTTAAACCACATATCAATTCCTCAAAATCCAGGCAGAGACTTGCATCCCTCCGAACGGTTCAGAAGGGTAACAAATCAGTTCTGCAACTTTAGCGTACACCTGTTCGCCGCAACAACAGCATTTGGCTGCAAAATTGTTACTGATTACACTTAACCGCAACTTACTGGTCATATCCGGCCACATTTCCGACAGTTACCCATGCACGGAGACCCCCTGAGTGCCTGAATTACCCGAAGTCGAAACGACCCGACGCGGGATTGCCCCGCACTGTGAAGGCCAGACCATCAACCGGGTCGTCGTGCGTAATCCCCGTTTACGGTGGCCCGTTCCGGACGATCTTCCGACACGGCTCGAAGGCCAGATTATCCGGTCGGTGGAGCGACGGGCCAAGTACCTGTTTCTGACCCTGGACGCCGGTACAGTGATCGTTCACCTGGGTATGTCAGGCAGTTTGCGAGTGATCACTGACCAGGCACCAGCCGCCCTGCATGATCATGTCGAACTTACTTTACAATCCGGGGTCATCCTGCGCTTCAATGATCCCCGCCGGTTCGGTTGCTGGCTCTGGGCGGACAATATCGGCGATTACCCCCTGATCCGGGAACTGGGCCCGGAACCTCTGTCTGACGAGTTCAACGGGCGCATGCTGTTTCAGCGATCGAGAAGCAAGCAGACGCCGATAAAGTCCTTCATCATGGACAATCATGTGGTGGTCGGCGTCGGCAACATTTACGCCAATGAAGCTCTGTTCAAAGCGGGCATCCATCCCAAACGCAAAGCCGGGCGGATCAGCCAGGACCGCTACCACCTCCTGGCGGAAGCGATCAAGGAAACCCTGAGCGCCGCGATACTGATGGGCGGCACAACGTTACGGGATTTCGTGAACAGCGATGGCAAACCTGGCTACTTTGCCCAGTCACTGCTGGTCTACGGACGCGCCGGGCAGCCTTGTCCCGAATGCGAAACCGACCTCAAGGAAATCCGGATGAACGGCCGCTCAACCGTCTATTGCTCCCGTTGCCAACGGTAAAGTCTGTGACAGCGCACATTTTGCAACGAAAAATCGTTTGAAATTGCGCAAATATGATTCATAGTTAACAGAGGATTTATGCCCCTGCACTGCGTTTACAGGGCAGAATGATTGTTCAGGAGAGAGTACAATGACCCGCAAGATTTCCCGCACGCTGATGGCCACCCTTACTGCGTGCCTGCTCGCGTTCTCGTCCATCGGTTATGCCAACACCATTGAAGAAGAACCAACCGCGCTGGCGATGACTGGCGATGCACTGTTCGCCCGCCCGGTTCTTCTCGCTACCACCATCGTGGGCACTGCGGTTTATATCGTGTCACTGCCGTTCTCCCTGCTGGGCGGAAACGCTGCTGAAGCGGGCAAAACCCTCGTTGTTGGGCCAGCCGAAGCCACCTTCGTTCGCTGCCTGGGCTGCACACGCAGCGGCCGCAAGCAAGACACTGTCGAGCAGACGGAAGAGTAAACACCAAACTCCGTCCGTAGTTTCCCGGCTTGCCAAGGCCGGGCGTCTGAGGCAGCCTGAAGGAAATTTCCTTCAGGCTGTTTTGTTTTATGGTGAACTGGTCCGCGCTTGAGACAGTATTCCTCGACATGGATGGAACCCTGCTCGATCTGCACTTCGACACCCACTTCTGGCTCGAACACCTGCCCAGGCGTTACGCCGATCACTACAACCTCTCGCCCGAAGAAGCCCGGGATCACGTGGTACCGATGATCATGGCCGAACACGGTTCCCTGAACTGGTATTGCACCGATTACTGGAGCGAGCGTCTGGCGCTGGACATCACCGGACTCAAGGCTGAAGTCGGCGACCGGATCGGCTACAGACCCCATGTCACCGAGTTTCTCGATGCACTGCGTGCTTCAGGGCTCCGATCCGTTATTGTCACCAACTGCCACCCGGATCCTCTGCGCCTCAAACTGGAACGCACCGGACTGAATCAACGGGTAGACGATATCGTATCCAGCCATCAACTGGGCAAAGCCAAGGAGAATCCAGGGTTCTGGCAGGATCTTCACCAACTTGCCCCATATAACGCCAGCACCACCCTGATGGTAGACGACAGCTTCTCGGTTCTTGAAAGCGCACGGGATGCCGGCATCAGCCAGTGTCTCGCCATTCTTGCGCCTGACAGCCAGCAGGCAACGCGGGACCATCACCCCGATATACCGGGCATACACCACTTTGATGAGATCATCCCGGATCTTCGCCTGCGCCGGCCCCTGCCATCAGGCCAATGAGCGCGCTATAATCGACACATACGCTCATCAGGTGAGGAGACATGACGGCATCCACCGCTGACGAACACAAGGTAAGGCTCGACAAATGGCTCTGGGCGGCCCGGTTCTACAAGACCCGCTCCCTGGCCAAGGAAGCCATCGAAGGAGGCAAGGTTCACTACAACAACCAGCGCTGCAAACCTGGCAGAGCCGTCGAAGCTGGCGCCCGGCTGACACTGAGACTGGGATGGCAGGAAAAGGTAGTGATCATTGACGACATCAGCGACCGCCGCCGAGGTGCACCGGAAGCCCAGAAGCTCTACCACGAAACCGAGGACAGCGTGAAAAAGCGGGAGGATTTGGCCTGGCAACGCAAAACCATGCAGGCAGCCCAGCTCCCTCCGGCCCGACGCCCATCCAAGAAAGATCGCCGCGATATCCAGAGGTTCCGCGAGCAGAACAACATCTGACTCTGCCGCCCCACCTGATTACCGGCCCCAAGGCCGACAAACCGAATTGCTCGACATACCAGGAGACACACATGGCATCCCGAGACCAGTTTCAGCGCTTCATATTCGAGGACAGCCAAGTCCGAGGAGCCTGGGTCCAACTGAACGAAAGTTATCAGGAAATTACTGCCCAGGCGCCCTACCCCGACTCCATTCGCGGCTTGCTGGGAGAGGCTTTGGTTGCCAGTGTGCTGATGAGCAGCACTCTGAAGTTCGAGGGCACACTGTCCCTCCAGGCCCAGGGCGAAGGCCCTCTGCGGACGCTGATGGCAGAATGCAGCCACGACCGTTATATCCGGGGCCTGGCACGTTTTGACGAGCACGCTATGACCGAGCAGGATTTTCACAGCCTGCTGGGCGAAGGGCGCATGGCAATCACCATCACTCCAGACAAGGGCAGCCGCTATCAGGGCGTCGTACCCCGGGAAGAGGAGACCCTTGCAGCCTGCCTTGAGGAATACTTCGACCGCTCCGAACAGATTGCCACCAGCTTGCTGCTCTTTGCCAACGAGCAAGGCGCCGCCGGACTGCTCCTGCAGCGCCTTCCGGGCTCAAGCGACGAAGACAATGAACTGTGGGAAAGGGTCAACCACCTGGCACGCACAGTGAAGTCAGACGAGATGCTGGAACTCGACAGCGAAACCGTTCTTCATCGTCTGTTCCACGAAGAAACCGTGAGGTTGTTCGACGCCGAGCCGGTGGCATTTCGGTGCAGCTGTTCAAAGGAAAGAACCCTTGGCGCGCTCGAAGCCATTGGCAGAGATGAGTGTTACAGCATTCTCGACGAGCAGGGAACCATCGATATGGACTGCCAGTTCTGTCACACACACTATCGTTTCGATAGGAATGATATTGATCACCTTTTCACCGGCCATACGTTACACTAGGCCGCACGTGATTCGCCCTGAAGCCCGTCATGGTGCGGCTTTCAGGGCGGTCGTTTTTTAGTGGCGTCTCTGGCATAATAGCGCGCCTGAATTGATCCGATTGCTCACAAATCCGCCAATTTTCAGAGCGGATCGGGCAATCACGTAGACATCCCGAGGGCGAGGTCGAAGTGAGCAACACTTTTAATGATCTGAGTACAGCAAGACTGGTCGAACTGGCGCTGGAACGCAATGAAGGCGAGCTGGCATCCAACGGTTCGCTGGTGGTTAAAACCGGCAAGCGTACAGGCCGTTCTCCGATGGACCGTTTCATCATCGAAGAACCCAGCACTGCTGACGATATCCATTGGGGGCCGATCAACCGCCCGTTCGACGCCGACAAGTTCGACGCCCTCTGGGATCGCGTTGAAGCCTATATCGCCGAGAAAGACCAGTTCGTATCTCATGTTCACGTTGGCTCCGACCCCGAGCACTATCTGCCGGTGAAGATGGTTACCGAAACCGCCTGGCAGAACCTGTTCGGCCGCAACCTGTTTATCCGCCCTGACAGCTACAATCCTGCCGACAAGCAGGAATGGCAGATCCTCAACGCAGCCAACTTCGAGTGTGTACCCGAGCGTGACGGTACCAACAGCGACGGCTGCGTGATGATCAACTTTGCCAAGCGCAAGGTACTGCTGGCTGGCATGCACTACGCCGGCGAAATGAAAAAGGCCATGTTCTCCGTACAGAACTTCCTGCTGCCGGAAAAAGACGTGCTGCCGATGCACTGCTCCGCAAACGTCGGCGAAGACGGCCAGACTACTCTGTTCTTCGGCCTGTCCGGCACTGGTAAAACCACCCTCTCCGCTGACCCGCATCGCTACCTGATTGGTGACGACGAGCATGGTTGGGGCACCGGTACTGTCTTCAACATTGAAGGCGGCTGTTACGCCAAGTGCATCGACCTGTCCCAGAAGAACGAACCGATCATCTGGGACGCGATCCGTTTCGGCGCCATCGTCGAAAACGTGATGGTAGATCCGGAAACCCGCGTACCTGACTACACCGATGTTTCCCTCACCGAAAACTCCCGTTGTGCCTACCCGCTGGAGCACGTTGAGAAACGCGTTCTGGAGAACCGTGCTGGCGAGCCGTCCCACATCGTCTTCCTGACCTGTGACATGACTGGCGTCCTGCCTCCGGTTTCCATCCTGAACCGTGAAGCAGCGGCCTATCACTTCCTTAGTGGCTACACCGCTCTGGTTGGCTCCACCGAGATGGGCTCTTCTTCCAAACTGAAGTCCACCTTCTCCACCTGCTTTGGCGCTCCATTCTTCCCGCGTCCAGCAGGCGTTTACGCTGAGCTGTTGATGAAGCGTATGGACGAGTTCGGCAGCAAGGTCTTCCTGGTCAACACTGGCTGGACTGGCGGCCCATACGGCGAAGGCAACCGTTTCAGCATTCCGACCACTCGCGCCATCATCGCCGCCATTCAAAATGGTGATCTGGACGATGCTGAAGTCGAGCACCTGGACGCCCTGAACGTCGACGTGCCCAAGCACGTACCGGGTGTAGACAGCCAACTGCTAAACCCTCGTAACACCTGGGTCAGCGGTGACTACTACGACGGCAAGGCACAGGAACTGATTGCCCAGTTCGTGGAGAACTTCAAGAAGTTTGACGTCTCCGATGCCATCGTTGAGGCTGGCCCCAAACTGAGCTAAGGCATCAGGTACTCAAAAAGCGCCCTGCGAAAGCACGGCGCTTTTTTTATACCTGCAATTTGCCTTCAAACCCGTATTGGTGTTAAACCAAGACGATCTATTTGATGACAGGCTAAAGATGAAGCAAACACTCAGAAAATTGTTCAGCCCCATACTCACCCCTCTGGAATCAGGCGAGGTTGGCCCCAGCTACAAACCATCCCATCGGACTATCCTCAATGTGGTTGGTTCACTGTTCCTGTTTCTCTCCGCACTATCCCTGGCAGCCCTGTTATTCACCGAACAACTCGGGGCACTGATCCCGGTTCTGGCCTTCCTCGGAATAGGTGGTGTATCACTGATTGCTGGCACGCTCGGTTCCGACGTCGCGGTTTCAAAGATGTGGGGAAACCGGTAACGGTAGTGGGTCACCCATAGAAAAACAGCGGCACGAACGAAACCAGCAACAAGGCGATACCCATGGTAATCAGGGGCATGATGATCCGTTCGTGGCGCTGATAGAAAGTGCCGCCTTCCTGCTGGGCGGCATGAATTTCAGCCTCTCCGACCACCTGGCGGGTCAACAGATGGTTCAGCGCCACCGGCGGACTCAGGTAACCCAGCTCGAAAGCAACCAGGGTGACCATCCAGAAATGCACCGGATGAATACCACTGGCGTAGGCAATGCTGGCCACGGTTGCCGTCACCAGGATGACCGCACCAAAGGCATCCATGATCATGCCCAGAATCACCAGAATCACCACCATCAACGCCATCGCCGACCAGGCGCTGTCGAACGCCTGCGGAAAACTCTGCATGATATGGGAGCGCTCAATCACACCGCCGATACTGACCGACAACCCCAACAACAGAAGCAACGCGCCAATCTCGGCCGTTGTGTCATTGGTCGCGCCCCTGAGGCTCCGCTCCAGCCCCTGGTGATTGAGCTCGCCAGAGGTCCTGCCACGCCGGCTCCTGAGGCTGAGGTGCTCATAGACAAGCACAGCCAGCATAATCACAGGCAGCAATCTCGGTGCAGAAAATTCATCCATCTGCACATCGAGAGCATAGCGATAAAAGAGAACCACCGCAGCGATGACCAGGACATAGGGAATCAGCGGCCTGAACGCCTGAATCATCTCCGGAAACGCAACCGAAGACGGTGCAAGATCGAAGCGGCTCTGCCGGTTCACCGAGACGGCAATCACTGCGAAGAGGCTGGCCGTAAGCACAAACACCCAGACACCCCAACCAAACAGCTCATCAGTCGTAACCTCGCGGTTCAGATAGGCAATCACCACCACCAGCAGGCAGGGCCGCAACACTACCCCGAGCGAGCCCGACATCGCCGTTGCCGCAAGAGCCAGTTGGCGACGGGCACCTGCTGCCCGAAGCTCACTGTAAATTACCGCTCCCGCTGCGATCACGAAAATACCCGATGCACCGGTGTACGCTGTCGGAATGGCGGCCACAAGCACCGCCACAACCGCCAACAACTCCGGCGGCATCCGCCAGGGCCGGAACACATTGAAAACAAGAGTCGCAAGACGGGTCTGCTTGAGCATCATGCCAACCCAGACATACAGGCCCACATTGAGAAACATGTCGGCAAGCTCCATCATCTTGCCGAGATAGATACCAATCCCGGACGAGTGCCCGATTACGGCAAAATAGGTGCCGGAGATCAGACACATAACGGTATAGAGGGGAACCGCCAGGAACGCCTTGTTGAGACTCCCGCCTTCCCCCAGACCTGCGGGAACCCGAAACAGCCGGTAGAGTGAAGCCAGGGTGAGGCAGGCAAACCCTGTTATCCAGAAATTGTGGAGCAGTAGCTCGTCTGCCGATATTGAGGTCTCTGCACCGAGACTGGACTGCCGGAAGATGACACTGGAGCCCAACAACATCGCATTGGCAATGGTCTGCAAGGTCAGCGAGACCGTGTGGTCCAGTCGGGTTTCCATTGCCCGCATGGCGATATGGTGGCGGGTCAGGGTCGCGGTGACCGCGCAGAGCATGACCAGGATCACCAGGATATAGCGCTGCGACTCAAGGCCAAAGGCAATCAGGTCGGCGACAAAAAGCTCTACAGCCCGATAGGCTTTCACTCCGGGGGTCATCTGGTCTTTCAGCGTGGAGTAACTCGCGTGCGCGTCCCTGCAATCTCTCACCGACCGTTCGATAGCGAGGCGGACGTCTGCCGGGTCCTTTTCCTCAGCCCCCAACAGAGCAGCCATGGGATCATCCTCATCGGCGCTCTGGGCCAATTCCCGTGCTACGGCGGCGTCAATATTCCGGTCAGGGTCACAGGTCGGCGGTACCGGATCCATCCGGAGTTTGTAATAGCCATTCCACAGCTGCTCTCCACCCCGAAGCATCTGGTTATGAATATCACTGCTGGTGGAAAAAACCACGACCGCCAACAACAGCAAACAGGCTGGCAAAGACGAGAACCATTCCAACCCACTACGACGACTAACACCCTTGGACATATCAACACACTCTGGGACGAAGAGGATTACAGAAGATCATCCAGATCCATGGTTTCAACGGCTTCCTGCTCATCATCCCAGAAGGATCCGAACTGCCCCATCGGAGTCCTGTGCCCGGTATTCTCAACCCAGAGGCGGTCAGAAATTGCGAGTAGCATGTTGCTGGCCATAGCATCCACAAACTGCCACTCCTCACTCGCCGGATCTTCCTCAAGCGAACGGGCATGCTCACGGATCACCTCTTTGACCAGGTGTTGATCCCCCTTGTTTACTGCCGCGATGGCATGGAAGACATGGGGCAGCCGAACGCCCGCATCCTCGCCCTGAGTGTCAGCAATCGACAATCGTTCAAAAGCGTCTTCACCCTGCGGCTGGGCACCGGGAATCATGGCCCAAACTGTTGCCCGGAGTGCCATTGGAGCCCCCCACCACTTGTCATTCTCAAGACAGCCGGTCGCGCGGGCGACAATGGAACCTATGTTTGCAGGAACGCCAATGGAGGACGTGGACTGGATCTGACCATTGAGCGCCTGAAGGCCAGACAACAGTCCTGCCAGATAGATGAATTCGTCCATATCATCATCGAAATCCGGACATTCACCAGTACCCGGCTCACCGTAATGGGCGTTGTGGTGTTGCCAGGCTTTGTAATAGCGCTCAGAAGCCAGAACATAGGCGCGCTTCTGCCGAATCATCGCATCTTCTGCACCTTCCGCGTTCATGGCGTTCATTGCAGCCAGAGCCGCCAATTCATGCTCACGGGCCTGCTCTTCAGCGCAACTTCCAGCTGAGAGATACAACATCACGGCAAGTTGGTCAGGTTCAGAGGTCACTCGCCCGAACGACATCAGCAATGGCGCTGTCGCTTCACTCATGGAACACCCCATTGCCAGATCGCGGCTTTCCATCAAATAGGGCACGGTATGGTTACGGGAAAAGCCCTGCATGACGTCGCCGGTGGTCTTGTACACCATGTGATTGACCACGCCACAACCGCTCAGCATGGCACCGGCCACAAGGGCCGCGAACAGCCCTTTCACATTTGGAGCTGCACAGCGTCTCGCCGGGGAAGAAATGGAAAAGTCAGTCATGGCGCTGCCACCTTCTGTTTTTTGTTATCACTCGTTGTTTGTTACAAACCGTAACCAGGCAGGAATTATGGCCCACAAGCTACTGTTTTTATGAGACAGGCACCGCAAATGACGCCTGCAAACACAGATCCGGCCCGCTCCGACTATTGCAGAATGCTCCGGAAGCCACTATAGATGGAGCAACCGCGCCTTATCGGGGCAGCGGCCTGCACTTCAGTGCCCAATAACAGGAATAAAAAGGAGTATCCGATGCGCAAACCTGAACTCGCCGCAGCGATTGCTGACCAGACCGGAATGACCCGGGAAAAGGCCAGCGAGGTCATTACCGCTTTTACTGACCAGATTTCCGCGGCTGCCTCCCGTGGCGAAGACGTCACCCTGATTGGATTCGGGACTTTCAATATCCGCAAACGGGAGGCGAGGAACGGTCGCAACCCTCAAACCGGGGCAACCATCCAGATTCCTGCCAGCAGCACCGTCGGATTCAAACCCGGCAAAGCACTCAAGGATCAAATCGGCTAACAGCTCCGCCAGGGCCCGCATTCGCGGGCCCGTTCAGATAGCTCCTTCGCGGTCAGGACGCGCACTCGGAACGGGTCGCATCCACACGACACCTGATGGCCTTCATCAGTTTGATTGCCCGCTCGTCATACACACCATCATCCAGCAACGACAGACGCACCTTCTGGAGCATCTTGTCGTATTCGGCAGTGTCTTCCTGAGGCAGACTCATCCAGACCTCTTCAGGAATCCCCTGCTCCGCCTCGGCAATGATGCCGTAGGCTTCATCAATCCGTTTGATCGATTCATCCCGGACCATCTGTCCGGCTTCTTCCGGAAACCGGTCGCGGTGAATAATGACCTGGAAGTTCATATAGGCCAGCGCATACCGCACCACCGCCCCGTTGGGCGTCACCCCCTTGTAGAGTTCCAGGGGCTGATAAGCCACCGCCGGCGCATAGGCGAGATCGACACTGCCATTATTGAACTTACCGGCAAAATTGGCGGAGTTTGAACCGACCACTGAGGCACCAACGTGCCGCACCATTCGCACTGAGGCTTCATCGTAATCAAGGGTGGCAATACGCTTGCCCTGCAGTTTTTCTACCGAGTCGATGGAGCGGTCACGGGTGTGCAGGTAAATGGCACCTGCCGGGAACACACCAGCCACTTCGTAGGGGCCATCGATCAGAAATGGACGTGCCTTGGGCTGGCTCAGAGTGTTGTACAGCAACCGCATTTCTTCTTCACCCGGCACCGCCCCCATGGCTTCAAGGCTTCCGGTGAAGCGATTGAATTCCCGGGCACGGGTACCGGTGAGCAAGACGGCATCGCACTGGCCTGCCTTGAAGTCTTCCGCGGCTACTTTCTCGTCCGTGTAGGCTCGCAGATCAAGCCGGATTCCGCGCTTGAGGGCAACGGGCTGAAACGTCTTGGTAATGGCGAACAACGGCCCGTTGGCACCGACAGGGTCGAAGACGCAGAAACTGCGTTCGAGCGGTTCGGCCTTCGCCTGGGCGTGTCCCAGAGATGGAAGTAGAAGACTGGCACAAAGAGCAGCCGCCAAGGCCACCCGTTGCGGGAAGGTTGCTGAATTCACGGGATGACTCCTGAATTATTATTGTCGGGCCTGGCTCGTCCAATGATCGCCAGCAGTACCCTGGTTTTCTTGTCCGACCGTATGTCGGTCCCGACAAGAATACGTTGGCACAGGTGCCTGTCATCAAGGTTTTTTCAGCAATACAGGAAATTCTGTGATGATGTCGACAGAGGCGGTGAAACCCCTGCCGCATTTTCCCCGCAGGCCGGATCAGCCTGCGGTTGAGGTCCAGGCTTTACAGCCATCGACCAGAGTCATCCGAACCACCCCTGGCAGGGATCGCCCGACAACCGGTGCATGATGCCCTGCCGATATCAGGGTTTCCGGCCCGGGAGTCCAGCGCTGTTGCATATCGAAAATGCAGAGATCAGCGGCCGCACCGCCTGCCAGGGCAGATTCCCTGCCGATAATCGCTGCCGGGCCACTCGTTAGTGCGCCGATCAGTTGCTGCAAGGACAGCTCAGCGCGCTCAACCAGCTCAAGGCCAAGAGACAACACGCTCTCAATGCTCGACAGTCCGGGTTCGGTAGCACCGAAAGGTGCCTGCTTGGCTGCAGTATCGTGGGGCTGATGCTGGCTGACAATAGCATCGATCACACCCTCGCGGACACCCGCCAGCAACGCCACCCGGTCAGCTTCGGCACGCAGCGGCGGGCGCACGTGGAAACGGCTGTCAAAACCGGCAATCGAATCCTCAGTGAACACCAGCTGGTGCATCGCAACGTCTGCGGTGACTGCGATGCCTCGCTGACGGGCGTTCGCCACCATATCCACACTGCGGGCACAGGAAAGCTGACTCAGGTGCAGCCGTACACCGGTTTCTTCCGCCAGCAGCAGCATTTCCATCACTGCGGCAGTTTCCGCCACTTCCGGGATACCTAACAAGCCGAGCCGGGAAGTCACCAATCCATCATGGGCATAGCCGTCTGCGGCCAGCGACTGGTTCTCCGGGCTGAACATCACCGTCAGCCCAAAGGTCTGGGCATAGGCCATACAACGGCGCAGGATACGGGCATTTTTAACCGCCCTGGAGCCATTGCCTACGGCGACACAGCCAGCGTTGGCGAGGCCGGCCATGTCACTGAGCAGATCACCTTCGAGCCCGCGGGTCACCGCACCCACCGGCAACACCCGGACAGGAGAACGGCTGGCCGCAACGTCCCGAATCAGATGTGTAACAGCACCGGAGTCGTTAACCGGTGACGTTTCCGGGGACGCACACACCGTGGTGAAACCTCCATGCGCCGCCGCGCGGGTTTCTGATTCAATGTTTCCTTTCTGACCATTGCCCGGCTCCCGGAGATTACAGCAGAGATCCACGAATCCCGGAGTGATCACGCAACCGTCAACCTGAATCACGTCATCCGCTTCAGCCTTGTCCGCCGCCTCTCCGATTGCGGCGATTTTGCCGCCCCGGATCAACAAACTCGTACCAGAACTATCAACGCCGTTGCCATCCAGCAATCGCCCCCCGACGAGCTTCATGACCGGCCCAACGGTTGTCTCTGTCACACTCATGCCTGGGCCCTCTCACTCGACTTCTGTTGACGTTCTGCGATCTGGCCACCCATAGCCATGGACATCACTGCCATACGGATCGCGATCCCATTGGTTACCTGGTTGAGAATGACCGATTGCGGACCATCCGCCACTGCGGATTCGATTTCAACGCCCCGGTTGATCGGCCCGGGGTGCATCACGATACATTCCGGGTGGGCCAGTGCGAGTTTCTCCTGATTCAGGCCGTAGAGCCGATAGAATTCCCTCTCACTGGGCAGCAAGGCCCCTTCCATGCGTTCCTTCTGAAGGCGCAGCATGATCACTACATCCAGATCTTTCATGCCCCGGCTCATATCGTATTCCACCTTACACCCCAGGCTTTCGACGTCCCGGGGCAGCAGGGTTCCGGGCGCAATGATCCTGACCTCGGCAGCACCCAACTCATTCAGTGCACGGATCTGGGAACGGGCAACCCGTGAATGCAGGACATCACCAACGATGGCCACTTTCAGGCCCTCGAAACGGCCTTTATGCTGGCGAATAGTCAGCATGTCGAGCATGGCCTGGGTCGGGTGAGCGTGGCGACCATCACCCGCATTGATAATGGCAACACCCGGAGTCACGCTTTCGGCAATAAAGTGCGGCGCACCGCTCTGGGAATGGCGTACAACAAACATGTCGCTGGCCATGGCCTCGAGATTGAGGAGGGTGTCCGACAGGGACTCGCCCTTGGAGGTTGCCGAGGTGCTGATGTCGAGGTTCAGTACATCCGCGGACAGTCTTTTTGCCGCCAGTTCGAAGGTGCTTCGGGTGCGGGTGCTGGACTCGAAGAACAGGTTAACCACTGTGCGCCCCCGCAGCAGCGGAACTTTTTTGATGGTACGTTCACCCACTTCGATAAATGAATCAGCGGTATCGAGGATATCCGTCAACAGAGCCCTGTCCAGGCCATCCAGAGTGAGGAAATGCCGCAACTGACCATCCCGGGTCAGCTGCAAGTGGTTCGGGGAGGGATCATTTGCGGTCATGGGTCGCCTGTTTACTGTGCTTCGGTGTGGTATCAGCCTGGGGATGCTGGCTTGTTATGCGGTTTCCTGCAGCTCTATGCGCAACGGGTCCGGGCCACGCAGCTTGACCCGCTGGTTGGCCGCCAGCGCCACTGTCTTGCCGGCAACATCCGGCTGGATCGGCAGTTCTCTGGCCCCCAGATCAATCAGGGTGGCGAGTATGATACTGGCAGGACGGCCATAATCGAAGATTTCATTCATCGCGGCGCGGATTGTTCGGCCACTCATAATGACATCATCAATCAGAATGATATCCCTGCCTTCTGTGTCAAATGGCAGGCTTGACGGTTTAACCGTAGGATTAAGACCAATCCGGCTGAAATCATCACGGTAGAAAGAGATGTCGAGTTCCCCAAACGGCTCACCCACGCCCAGTCGTTTGCTGAGCACGTCCGCCAGCCAAACGCCCCCGGTACGAATCCCAACCACCACCGGAGACTCCACACCCCGTTCTTCAAGTACCCGGCGTAGCCCGGCTTCCAGCTCATCCAACAGCTGGTTAATTTCTAGCTGTGCGGTCATATACCCTCTCTAAATTCAGGAGCCGGCGTAAGCCGGCACCGGGCCCTACAGGCCGAAAAAGGTTTCCAGAATCAGAACAGCGGCCCGGTCATCAACCCCATGGCGCCCATAGTCACGACTCCCGCCCTCGGACATTACGTCCCCCTTCGCCTCAAAGCTGGTCAGGCGTTCATCGACCATTTCCACGGGAACATGGTAGCGGCCGTGTATCCGGTTGCCGAATTTACGGGCCCGGGCACACATTTCATTCTCGGTATCGTCCATGTTCAGGGGCAGACCCACCACCACCAGGTCCGGCGCCCACTCTGCAATCAGTTTCTCGATCCGGGTCCAGTCGGGAATACCATCCCGGGCCGGGATCATCGCCACAGGCTGTCCCGAACCAAGCATTTCCTGCCCGACCGCCACACCAATCCGGCGGGTGCCAAAATCAAACGCCATTACCCGGCGATGGCCAACCTCAGGCATGGCCGATGGACTCGCTCAGCTGGTTAATATCAACGCCTATAAGCCCGAGAACCGCCTGATAGCGTTTCTCGACGGGCGTTCTGAACAGAATGTCCGTTGTTGCCGGACAGGTGAGCCAGGAGTTGCTGCCCAACTCTTCCTCAAGCTGACCTTCCCCCCAGCCAGAGTAACCAAGCGCCACGAGAAATTCCGACGGCCCTTCATCGCGCCCGATCGCCGCAAGAATATCCCGTGATGTGGTCAGCAAAACATCGTCGGCCACTCCGGCGGTACTCTGCCACTCCGTGCCCGGTGGGTGCAGCACAAAACCGCGCTCGGGTTGCACCGGCCCGCCACTGAACACCGGCAAATCGAGTTCACCACCGTGCATGTCGAGCTGTTCCAGAATCTCCCCCAAGTGGATATCGAGGGGGTGATTGACCATCAGACCCAGTGCACCCTCATCCGAGTGCTCACACAGATAAATGACAGCGCCATGGAAACGGGGATCGGCAAGCCAGGGAGACGCCACCAGAAAATGGTGCCGAAGACTGTTGGGAGAGTGTTTGGTTGCTGTCATCCGGACGTCAGCCCCCTTTGCTGGAATGACCAGGTTCTAATAATTTCCAGTTCATCCACACTTTTCCGCATCTCCTCCGGGAAAGGCGAGAACGGTGATGCCATCCGGACAATCCGGATCGCGGCATCATCCAGAACCGTACTGCCCGAAGACTGCAGGATCGCCACTTCCTTGATTGTGCCATCTTTCTTCAGGGAAACCAGCATTCTGAGGGTACCGTAAAGTCCGGCACGGCGCGCCTCGGTGGGATAGTTGATGTTCCCGACACGAGTAACCTTGGTGACCCAGTTCTGCACGTACCAGGCATTGGAAGACTTCAGGGTGGAAGCTGCCGTCACCCGCATGACCCGGGGCTTGCGGGCATAGGCCTGTTGCTGGGCATCGAAGCGAGCCTCAAGGCTCGCAATCTCCAGGCTGCGCTCCATCAGGCTTTTCTTTTTGCGGACAGGAAGCGGTTCTTCAACCGGATCACTTCGATCTGCCGGTGCCTCTACCTGACGGTTCGACCGGCCTTCTGTCTGGACAACCTGTCGCTCCTGCCGCGGCTGGGGCCGGGTCTGCGACGGTGCCTCTGTTTGTACCTGGGCTGCCTGCGCCTGATTGACTTCGGCAGGTTGCGGCGACGTCAGCTCCCGCGCCTCATTCTCGATACCACTACCCTGCTGATTGGTCTGGGCCAGGAAATCCGCTTTGTCCGGAGCAACCTCGTCATCAAACTGCGACAGGGTAATCTCCATGGTCTGGGCGGATGACCGCGGTGATTCCGGTGAAAAGGTAATACCCAGCACCAGAACAGCGTGCACAGCCAACGCCATGAACAGAGTGAAGGAAAATCGGTCGAAGTCGCTTACCTGTACTGCCATTCCTGATCCTGGTTACCTGTTAAGCCCTTTCCTCAAGCCCCGGTGGGGTTTCCAGGCGCTTGGCAATTGCATCCATCAGCATACCCGCAATGTCGATACCGTAGGCTGCGTCGATTTCCCGGATACAGGTAGGACTGGTGACGTTGATTTCGGTCAGATAGTCTCCGATGACATCCAGACCTACAAACATCAGCCCTTTTTCCTTGATAACCGGCGCCACCCGGGCACAGATTTCGCGATCCCTTTCGGTTAACTCCCTCGCTTCACCCCGCCCTCCGGCTGCAAGGTTGCCGCGATTTTCTCCCTGGGAAGGAATCCGCGCAAGGGCGTAAGGAACCGGCTCACCATCGATCAGCAGGATGCGTTTGTCGCCATCGGTGATTTCGGGGATGAACTTCTGGGCCATGGCCTGATGCTGACCGTAGTTGGTCAGGGTTTCGATAATAACGCCCAGGTTGAAGTCGTTTTCACGTACCCGGAAGATCGAATGTCCGCCCATACCATCAACCGGCTTCATGATAATGTCACCGTGTTTGGCGTAAAACTCGCGGAAGCGCTTCGAGGAGCGGCTCACCAGAAGTGGCGGCGTGAGATCCTCAAACTGGGTCGCAAACAGCTTTTCGTTACAGTCACGAAGCGTTGCCGCAGGGTTCACCACCAGGGCGCCCTGTTGTTCTGCCGCCTCCAATATGTAGGTCGCCATCAGGAACTCGCGATCCACCGGGGGATCTTTGCGCATCAGGATGACATCCAGATCTCCCAAAGCCCGATCCTGCTCCGGCCCATAACTGAACCAGTTATCCGGATCCATGTGAACGGTCAGCGTGCGGGTGTGGGCCATGGCCCTGCCGCCATCCAGGTAAAGGTCCTGCTGTTCCATGTATTCGATCTCCCAACCGCGCTTCTGCGCCGCCAGAAGCATCGCCAGGGAACTGTCCTTCTTGAAGTGGATATTCTCAATCGGATCCATCACGATCCCGAGTCGGACTGTCATAGTGTCTCTTGAGCTCCCAAGTTTGAAAAACACGAACCGGTCTGCAGAGCAGGCCGGACAATAAGTGCTATGCTGAGACGGTGAATGTTATTGTACCCGAGCTGCGAATGCATCCGCAGAAATCCTCAGCCAATTACGTGACGCTGCAACCGAAAGTACATTTGGTCACAAAGTAATACTTTTTATCGAGCCATTGATAATCTATAAATGGGCGGGGTTTATAGAAGAACCTTAACGTTTATGCTAAAAACCCCCGTTTGAAAAATGACATCGCTGAGCGCAAGGCAGTTGGACAATGGATGACAACTTCGAAAATCTGAAGATCATGGTGATCGACGACAGCAAAACCATTCGTCGTACCGCAGAAACGCTTCTGAAAAAGGTTGGCTGTGAGGTCATCACCGCAACCGACGGCTTTGACGCTCTGGCAAAAATTGCCGATTCCCAGCCTGACATCATTTTTGTTGATATCATGATGCCACGACTGGATGGCTACCAGACCTGCGCACTGATCAAGAACAATTCCTCTTTCAAAAAGACGCCGGTGATCATGCTCTCCAGTAAGGACGGCCTGTTCGACAAGGCCAAGGGCCGCATTGTTGGCTCGGACCAATACCTGACCAAACCGTTCAGTAAGGATGAGCTGCTTAATACCATCCGCCAGTACGTCCCCCAGGCGGAACAGTAAACCTGCTGAAATAAAGAACCATCGAGGAAAACATGGCTCGCATTCTTATCGTTGACGATTCCCCTACCGAGGTGAAGAAAATCTCCACCATTCTGGAAAAGCACCAGCATGAGGTGCTAACAGCCGACAACGGCGCCGACGGAGTTGCCAAAGCCCGTGCGGAAACTCCGGATCTGGTATTGATGGACGTCGTCATGCCCGGCCTGAACGGTTTTCAGGCCACCCGCCAACTGACCCGTGCTCCGGAAACCGCGTCTATCCCTGTCATCATCGTCACTACCAAGGATCAGGAAACTGACCGGGTATGGGGTACTCGGCAGGGCGCCAAGGGTTATCTGGTAAAGCCGGTTAACGAAGATGATCTGATCAAAACAATCAACAGTCTGATTGCCTGATCAACAACTGTGGAGTAAGCATGTCCGCCCAGACCGCCCCTTTTGCCGTTCTGACGGATATCGCCCAGCGCAGCCGGTCCATGGCAGCTGGCCTGCCAGAGCAACAGGAAGCCGTCGAACTCTGGAACGGAATCGGGTTTGTTCTGGCAGGTGAGCGCTACGTGGCCCCCATGGGCGAAATCACCGAGATCCTCCATGTCCCCCGCTTCACTCACATCCCCGGAGTCAAAACCTTCCTCCTGGGTGCAGCCAATGTTCGTGGGCGCCTCCTCCCACTGGTAGACCTTGCCGGTTTTTTTGACATTCCGCGCTCGTCACGGAGTCAGCGTGAAC
The DNA here is from genome assembly GCF_008370345.1 of Marinobacter salinexigens. Lineage (GTDB taxonomy): Bacteria > Pseudomonadota > Gammaproteobacteria > Pseudomonadales > Oleiphilaceae > Marinobacter > Marinobacter salinexigens. The sequence continues at coordinate 51,568 of NZ_VTUU01000006.1, forward strand.
GTCGGGTACTGGTGGTCGAGCAGGGCGACATCTTCAGCGGACTGGTTGTCGACAACGTTCTGGGCATGCAGTACTTCGCAACAGACAGTTTCAGGGCAGCACCCGGAGGTGTTCCCGAAAGCGTTCGTCCGTTCGTTACGGGCGAGTACGAACGAAATGAAGAAGTCTGGAAAGTTTTCTCCGCCGTGGACCTGGTCGACGACGAGCGCTTTCTTGACGTAGCGCAGTGGTAAGAGGGGTCGGCTCAGGCAACATGCTCACGCTTTGATTGCCTGCAGTCGTGGATAACAAACTTGCCAATTTAATGGAAAGGCCGGGAGCCAGAAAATGAAAAACAGAGCCGGAAGACTCGGTGCGGGACAGGGAGGCAACAAACTCGTTGCCGGCCTGATCGCAGCACTGATTGCACTCACCGTCCTGCTCGTTGCGGTACTGTTCATCATTAACAAGGACAGCCAGAACGACCAGGAATATATCGCCAACACTGCGGAACTGAGAGTACTCTCCCAGGCCATCGCGAAAAACGCCACCGAGGCCGCTGGCGGTACCGCTGAAGCCTTCAACCAGCTCCGGAGTTCACGGGACCAGTTCCAGCAACTCTGGACCAACGTCACCGAAGGCAACCCGGAAACCGGCCTTCCGGCCAGTGAAATGGCACAACAGAGCGGCGTACAGACCAACTGGAACACCGTTCGCGAAAACGCCGACAGCATCCTTTCAACCCAGGATGCGGTGCTTGGCCTGCACGAAGTAGCCCGGACCCTCAACGAAACCATCCCGCAGTTGCAGGTGGAGTACGATGACATCGTACAGATCCTGTTGGACAACGGCGCGCCGGCAGAGCAAATCGCACTGGCTCAGCGTCAGTCCCTGCTGGCAGAGCGGATTGTACGCTCGGTCAACAACGTACTGTCTGGTGATGAAGATGCGGTTATTGCCGCTGACCGTTTCGGTCGAGATGCCAGCCTCTTCGGCCGCGTACTGGACGGGCAGCTGAACGGTAACCCGGCCATGGGCATTTCCCGGGTGAACGACGAAGACGCGATTTACGGACTGGAAGCCGTTTCTGAACTTTTCGAGTTCGTATCCCAGAACGTTGACGCGATCCTTGAAGCCTCTCCCGACCTCTTCAAGGTTCGTACTGCAGCCAGCGACATCTTCCAGAATTCCGAGATCCTGCTGTCCGAACTGTCTGTGCTGGCTGACCAATTCCGCGGCCAGTCCGGCTCGCGTCTGATCAGCCCGACACTGGCCTTCATCCTCCTGGCGGCCATGGTCGCAATCGTTGTGTTCATCGGTCTTGCCCTCTATCGCGAAGCCCAGGAACGCCTGTCGACCACTCAGGAACAGAACGAGCAGAACCAGAACGCGATCCTGCGACTACTGGACGAACTCGCCGACCTCGCGGATGGTGACCTGACAACCGAGGCCACGGTAACCGAAGACTTTACCGGTGCCATCGCTGACTCCATCAACTACGCGATCGACCAGATGCGCGGGCTGGTACAGGCAATTCGTGGCACCGCAGTACGGGTTGCGGGCGCCGCCCAGGAAACCCAGTCAACTGCGATGCACCTTGCAGATGCTTCCGAGCACCAGGCCCAGGAAATTGCCGGGGCATCCGCCGCGGTTAACGAGATGGCCGTGTCCATCGATCAGGTATCTTCCAACGCTGCCGAATCCTCTGCGGTTGCGGAGCGGTCGGTTGCGATCGCGAAGAAAGGTGCGGAAGTGGTACAGAACACCATCCGCGGCATGGACAACATCCGGGAGCAGATTCAGGAAACCTCCAAACGGATCAAGCGACTGGGTGAATCTTCCCAGGAAATCGGTGACATCGTATCCCTGATCAACGACATTGCCGACCAGACCAACATCCTGTCTCTGAACGCTGCGATCCAGGCCTCCATGGCCGGTGATGCAGGCCGAGGCTTCGCGGTGGTTGCGGACGAAGTTCAGCGCCTCGCGGAACGTTCTTCTGCCGCGACCAAGCAGATTGAAGCGCTGGTTAAGACGATCCAGTCGGATACCAACGAAGCGGTAATTTCGATGGAACACACCACCGCCGAGGTGGTCCGTGGTGCACGATTGGCCCAGGACGCAGGTATCGCGCTCGAGGAAATCGAGAACGTATCCATGAGCCTTGCGGAACTGATCCAGAACATCTCCAACGCAGCGCGTCAGCAGTCGTCGTCTGCGGCACACATTTCCAACACCATGAACGTTATCCAGGAAATCACTTCCCAGACTTCCTCCGGTACTAACGCAACCGCGAAGTCTATCGGTAACCTGGCCGAAATGGCGTCCGAGCTCCGGTCTTCCGTTGCCGGCTTTACCCTGCCGGAAGAGGATGTGGTTGACCAGGAGGAAGAGGAAGACACCGACGTACCGGTGGTGGGCTGAATTCCGGCCCCGGGCTGCTGACGGTTTATGGCTCAGATGCATAAAAAACTGTCACCTGCCGATGCCGTCTGGTCGCTGCGCCGACTCCCCGATATGGACGAAGCGCAGTTCAACCAGTGGCAAACCCTGCTGGAGCACCGCACTGGCATAACCCTGCCGGTGGAACGACGCTCTTTCCTGGAAACCAACCTTGGGATCCGGATGCGGGAAATCGGCTGCAGCAGCTACCAGGCCTATTACGAGCAAATCGTATCCGGCCCTGACGCGATTCAGGAGTGGTCAACACTGGTCGACCGCCTGACCGTTCAGGAAACCCGGTTTTACCGGGACCCGGATGCCTTTCGTATGGTGTCGGATTTTGTTCTGACCCGCCCCAGGGAGCAGTTGCGCAAGCGCCCCCTGGAAGCCTGGAGCGTTGGCTGTTCCACCGGAGAAGAGCCTTACACGTTGGCGATGGTACTCAACGAGTGTATGACCCAGTTGAAGCTTCAGCCACTGTTTGGCGTTACCGGTTCGGACATCAGCAAACCTGCCATCGAAAAAGCCCGGATAGGCCAGTTCAATCCCCGCAAACTGCTGGGAATGGACGAAGACATGAAATACCGGTATTTCCGCCCGGCCGAACGGAATACCGTCGAAATTGTAAGTAGCATCCGGGAGAGGGTGTGCTTTACCAGTCTGAATGTACTCGATCTGGATAGAGCCCCCATGCACGGGATGAACATTATCTTCTGCCAGAATCTGCTGATCTATTTCCGTCGCTGGCGCAGGCGGGAAATTGTCAGGCGACTTGCAGAGCGGCTGGCGCCCGGGGGATTACTGGTGCTGGGCCAGGGAGAGCTGACCGACTGGCAGCCTTCTGGTCTTCAGAAGGTACCCTCGGAACATGTACTGGCGTGGATTAAACGCCAGACTGACGAAGAATAACCGGAGTGGTTATGGGCAATCACCATGACAGCATCGCACTCGACTGGGTTCGGGGCGAAATACAGGACACGCTGACACAAGGTCAGCATGCACTGGAAGCGTATGTCGAGAACCGTGACGACACTGCGCGCCTGCGCTTCTGCCTGAATTATCTCCATCAGGTGCACGGCACCCTGCAGATGGTCGAACTCTATGGTGCGGCCCTGCTCACCGAAGAGATGGAGAAACTCACCCAGGCGATTCTGAACGAGACCGTAACCAACATCGACGAAGCTGTCGAAGTGTTGATGCAGGCTATCCTGCAGTTGCCGCAATATCTGGAACACCTGGCCAGCAGCCGCGACGATTTTCCCCTTGTACTGTTGCCACTTCTGAACGACCTGCGCGCAGCCCGTGGCGAGTCTCTGCTGTCTGACACCTCCTTGTTCAAGCCGAACCTGAGCCCTTCCCGGATCAGTGTCAGTGGCAAGGTATCCCAGCGTCTGCACGACCCCAAAGTCCTCGGACACATCCGCAAACTCCGCCAGATGTACCAGTTTGCACTCGCCGGCATTATTCGCGAGGAAGATCTGGATGCCCATTACGATTATCTTCAGAAAGTCATCCTGCGTCTGGTCCGTATGTGCCAGCAAACACCCCGGGGTGAACTCTGGAAAGCCGCCGGGGCATTTGTGGAAACCCTGCAGGCCCGGGTCAACCCGATCAATGCTGCCGTCAAGTCCCTGCTGCGGGAGCTGGACAGCGAAATCCGCCGACTCAGCGATGAACATGCAGACATTCTGCAGCAGCCAGCACCTGAAGCCCTGCTGAAGCATCTTCTGTATTACGTAGCCCGTGCCCATGACCTGAACACTCAACAGGTAACAGCACTGCGCGACGCCTATCATCTGAACGACGCGTTGCCTTCAGAAGATGATGTCGATGCTGCCCGCACACGGGTTTCCGGTCCGGGCCGTGAGGCCATTCATTCAGTGGTCAGCGCCCTGAACGAAGAACTCGCCAAACTGAAAGACCAGCTGGATCTGTTTGTCCGTTCCGAACTACGCCAGAACGATGAACTGCTGGATCTGCTGCCGGGTATGCGTCAGGTCGCCAATACCCTTGCAGTCATCAGCCTGGGCATTCCCCGCAAGGTCGTCACCGAACAGATTGAACTTGTGCAGAGAATTGGCGAGCAGGCCGACCCCGTGGACGATGGCACCCTGATGGATATCGCTGGCGCCCTGCTCTACGTCGAGGCCAGTCTTGCCGGCCTTGACAGCGACGGCCAGAGTGACGAACAGAATTCCGATGACAGTGCGGAGCCGATCAACCTCGGGTCGCGGGAACTGGGTGAAGCCAGCAGTGCGCTGCTCAGGGAATCCAGAAATACCCTGGAACAGGTCAAGTCCTCCATCGTCAACTTCATCGCATCCCAGTGGGACGTCCGCGAAATTGAACACGTACCAGGCCTGCTCCACAGCATTCGTGGCGGCCTGAGTCTGATCCCCCTTGATCAAGTCGCTACTATGCTTGCCTCCGCCGAACGATACATCTCCGATGTATTGCTCAGTGGTAAACAGGTTCCAGACTGGAAACAACTGGACACCCTGGCCGACGCCGTAACCAGCATTGAATACTATCTGGAGCGCCTGGCCGAAGGCATCAGCGACAACGACAGCATTCTCCGGGTTGCAGAAGAAAGCCTCGCCAGCCTGGGCTTCCCGGTTGGCCAGGAGCCTACCTGGCAGGAAGCCGCAGAAGAACCTTCCGTCGAGGAACTCCCCATTGTTGGGGAAGCTGTAGCGGCAGCCGAACCTGAACCGGAGCCAGTGCAAGAACACGACAGCGACGACGACCTGCTCGACGACGAAATCCTTGGCATCTTTATAGAAGAAGCGGAAGAAGTTCTCGAAACCATCAACGAGTTCTATCCCCGCCTTCGCCAGGAGCACGAAGACCGTGAGGCCCTGACTGAAGTCCGCCGTGCATTCCATACCCTGAAAGGCAGTGGGCGTCTGGTGGGCGCCAGCAGCATCGGGGAACTGGCCTGGTCCATCGAAAACCTGCTTAACCGGGTGATTGATCAGACGGTCAGACCGACCGACGATATGTTCACTCTGGTGGACGACGCTATTGCCCACATTCCGTCCCTGATCTCAGATTTCCGCCAAGGCCAGGCGAACGGTGACGTGAGCGGGTTGATCGAACGGGCAGAGACCCTGGCAACTACCCGTCGTGCAGAAAGCGAAGCGCCAGCGGAATCTGCGGCAACCCCGGAAGCTCCGATTGAACCGGTCGCCGAAACCCCGGCAGAGCCGGAGCAAGCTGTTGCTGAACCGCCGCGCGAAGCCGCCCCGACACAGGTACCCGGTTTCGAAAGCAGCGACGATGACCTGATTGACGACGAAATTCTTGAAATCTTTGTTGAGGAAGCTGGCGAGGTTCTGGAGACCATCCGCGAATACCTCCCCATGCTGCTGCGCCAACACGATGACCGGACCGCACTGTCCGAAGTTCGGCGTGCGTACCACACACTCAAAGGCAGTGGCCGCATGGTTGGTGCGTTGGTCATCGGGGAACTGGCCTGGTCCGTCGAGAACATGCTGAACCGGGTGATCGACGGCAGCGTCTTCATGAACGATGACATCGCCACGCTGCTGGAAAACGTGACCACCGTTCTTCCCGGGCTGGTCGACGATTTTGAGAAACAGCGCCCTGCCTCCGTGGACACATCCGCGCTGGAGGCCCGTGCGAACGCCCTGGCCAATGGTGACATCCCGGACACCAGCGCCATGCCCTCGGCAGAAGCTGAGCCGGACTTTGACCTGGACGAATCCGTTAGCTACGACGAAGACTCGGGAGTCGACCCGGTCCTGCTCGATATTTTTGAGAGCGAGGCCGAGACCCATCTGCAGACGCTGAAGACCTATCTGGCCAATGCCGGTGACAAGGCGACCGTTGCCTACACCGACGAACTATCCCGGGCGTTGCACACGCTCAAGGGAAGTGCCCACACTGCCGGTATTGAGCCGATTGCGGCGGTGATCACACCTCTAGAGCGATTCGTAAAAGAGTCCCGGGCGCAGAACAAACGTGCCGACCGGGAAGTACTTGAACTGCTTGATAATGCCTGTCACTTCCTGACCAATGGCCTGTCCCAGTTGCGGAGTACACCACAGGAAGCCCTGGCCGGAACCGAAAGCTATCTGGCACGCCTGGAGCGAATTGCCAACGACACTCTCCGTAGCCAACGGGAAGACAGCGCCGACGAACCACAACAACAGGAATCCTCACAGCTGGTTCAGCTGTTCCTGAATGAAGGTCTGGACATCGTTCTCGATGCCGACAGGATTCTGGATCAATGGGCAGAAAGCCCACAGGAAACTGGCGCTCTGAACCAGCTGCGCGTTGAACTTGAGCAACTGACCATTGGAGCCAACAACGCCGGCCTGACGGATGTCGCCACACTCTCCAGTGCGCTGCAGGAAACCTACAATGTTGCAGCCGGGCAGAGTGAGGTCCCCGACGAGAGTTTCTTCGATACTGTTCGCGCTGCCCATGAGCAACTGATCAATATGATGGATCAGGTTGCAGCCGGCCTTTCTACCCAGTCCGATGACGAACTACTGGCCAACCTGGAAGCGCTCAATCAGTCAAACGAAGCGTTCGTGGAAGACGTTGCAGAGCCAACACCGTTTGAACAGGAATTCACCGGAGACCTGGAAGAGATAGATCTGAGCTTCGATCTGGACGATCTCGAAGGGCCGGTCTCTGAGGAGGGCCTGTCTGAGCAGCCGCCACTCCCGGAGACGTCAGAGTCCGATGAGGAGCTTGATCAGGAACTGGCGGAGATCTTCCTGGAAGAAGCCCGTGACCTGATCGACAGCAGCGCTGAAGCATTGCAAAGCTGGAGTGACAATACTCAAAACCTCGACATTCTTCGGCTGCTGCAACGGGATCTCCATACTCTGAAAGGTGGTGCCCGCCTGGCGGATATCCCGGCAATCGGCGATCTGTCCCACGAACTGGAAAACCTGTTTGAAGGGCTCACCGAACAACGACTGTCCATCAACGAGGAACTGTCTGATCTGCTGTTCCGCTGCCATGATCGACTATCCGGCATGGTCGAGGCGCTGGAAACCTCGGAAACACCTCGCCCGGCACCGGATCTGATTGTTGAAATCCGCTCCTATATCGCGAACGCGACGGGTACCCGCCCCGTCACCGACGTCAGCCCAAGCCAGCCGGAAGAACCGGATAGTGACGAGCTACCGCCACTGCCCGAGACGGCCGAGGTCGACGACAGCGAAGAAATGCAGACATCAGGGCAACTGGCCGCCACGGACCTGTCGCACCTGGATCCGGAGCTGGTCGGCATTTTCCTAGAAGAGGCCTACGATCTGGTCAACTCCACGGGCAGCGCCCTGCATACCTGGAGCGAAGACCCGACGAATCGTAGCGTGGCCGCAGAACTACAGCGCGAAGTGCACACCCTCAAGGGTGGTGCGCGCATGGCGGGTGTCGAGGCTATTGGTGACCTGACTCACGTACTGGAGGATCTGTTCGAGAAAGTCGCTGAAGGGCAGCTTGAGGCCACCGACGACATGAACGACCTCCTGTTCGCCTGCCACGACCGCCTGGCCATTATGGTGGAACAGGTTGCAACCCAGAAACCCTGCCCACCTGCAGACGAACTGGTCACCCGGGTAGAGGCCATTCTCCGCGGAGAATCCCCTGCACCAGTATCGGTGGACATGAATGTTCAGGAACCGGAGGAACTGCCTCCGGAACCGCCGATTTCGGAACCGCTATCGCTACCGGAAGCGGATCTGACAGCCGCGGATGAATCGCTGTCTGCCGCCGACGACGACCTGATCGGAATCTTCCTCGATGAAGCCATGGAGATTCACGATGCCATTGGAGAAAACCTGACCCAGTGGAAAGAAGAACCGTCAGCACTTACCGGAATCACCCAGCTGCAGCAGGAACTGCATACGCTCAAGGGTGGCGCTCGTCTCTCCGACGTCGACCCCATCGCCGACCTGGCGGAAGCCTGGTCTGATGCTCTGGATTCCCTGATTAGTGGTGGCAATAACCAGCAGACATTGCTGGCGCTCAGTGAACAGGCACACTCGACACTCAACGGAATGCTGACCAGCCTGGAAGCTGGCCAGAAACCTTCCGGCGCGCCAGAACTGATCGGCGCGCTTAATCAGGCACACGACACCGCTGATTCAACAGAAGCAGAAACTGTTGAGAGCACCGCCGAGGAAATCATAGCGGAACCCGTTGATCCGGAAGTTCTCGAGATCTTCCTCGAAGAAGCTGGTGAAATTATGGACCAGCTTGAGCAGCTTCTTGATGACTGGCGCAAGGAACCGACCAACCACGGTTTCAACCAGGAAGCTCAACGGGCCCTGCATACCCTTAAAGGCGGTGCCCGGCTGGCACAGCTGTCAGAGCTTGGCGATAAGGCCCACGCCTTCGAGACCTGCCTGATCGATCTGGGCGGCAACGCGCCGGGCGAAGAGCAGTGGCAGCAGATTACCAGCGACCACGACGCCATCATCGCCCTGGTCGCTGGCATCCGCCAAAGCGCTGAAGCCGACTCTCCCGCCGTTGAGCCCACGCCGGCAACGAACGTTGTTCCTGCGCCTGGGACCAGAGAACCGGAAGTATCGGGAGCCCCGGCCATTACACCGCAGGTACCTGCTCAACCGGCAGAACAACCCAAGACGGCAGAGACTAAACCAGCACCGGGTAAAACTCCGCCAAAGGCCCGTAAAGCCACAGAGAACCAGCGCGGCCCGCAGGAAACCATCCGGGTATCCGCACCACTGCTAGACGAGCTGGTTAACCTGGCCGGTGAAACCAGTATCACCCGTGGCCGCCTTGAACAGCAGACAAGTGACTTCGGCCACACCCTGGACGAAATGGCCGCAACCATTGAGCGTCTGCGGGAACAGCTGCGGCGCATGGACATCGAAACCGAAGCCCAGATCCTGTTCAGTGCCGAGAAAGAACACGGGCCAGACTACACCGAGGACTTCGATCCGCTGGAAATGGACCGTTACTCGTCGATCCAGCAGCTGTCCCGAGCTCTGACCGAATCGTCTTCTGACCTTGCAGATCTGCGCGAAACCTTGGCAGACCGGGTACGGGATACAGAGACCTTGCTGGTCCAGCAGTCCCGGATCAATACCGAACTGCAAGAGGGTCTGATGAAGACCCGCATGATTCCATTTGCCTCCATGGTGCCGCGACTACGCCGTATCGTGCGCCAGATCAGCGGGGAACTGGGCAAAAAGGTCGATTTCGACGTCCGTAACGCGGAAGGCGAAATGGACCGCAACATCCTTGAGCGGATGATTGCGCCACTGGAACACATGCTTCGCAACGCCCTCGATCACGGTATCGAGACACCTGAAGCCCGCCGCAATGCTGGCAAGCCCGAGACTGGCGAAGTCGTCCTGTCGCTGACCCGCGAAGGTGGCGATGTGGTACTGCGGATGATGGATGACGGAAAGGGCATCCCTGCCCAGGTCATCCGTGACAAAGCTGTTCGTCAGGGCCTGATGGGCGAAAACGAGGATCTGACCGAACGGGAAGTTCTTCAGTTCATCCTCCAGCCGGGCTTCTCCACCGCCCAGCAAGTCACCCAGATTTCCGGCCGTGGTGTAGGCATGGATGTCGTAGCCAGCGAAATCAAACAGCTCGGCGGCAGCCTGGATATCGATTCTGCCCCGGGCCGTGGGTCCACCTTCACCGTGCGCCTGCCGTTTACCGTGTCGGTCAACCGGGCCTTGATGGTGTCCACTGGCGAAGATTTCTACGCCATTCCTCTGAATACCATCGAGGGTATCGTGCGGGTCAGTACCTTTGAGCTGGAGGAGTATTACAAGCCAGAGGCTCCGCTGTATGAATACGCTGGCCAGGAATATCGCCTGCAGTATCTGGGCAGCCTGCTGAACAGCGACCATCAGCCGAAACTGCAAGGCCAGGCTCTGCCTCTGCCAGTTATTCTGGTTCGCGGCGCCGAGCAGCCCATGGCACTGCAGGTGGACAACCTGATGGGCAGCCGGGAAATCGTCGTAAAATCCCTTGGACCCCAGTTCAACTCGGTCCGGGGCGTGTCCGGGGCAACCATCCTCGGTGACGGTAACGTAGTGGTGATTCTCGACCTCCCGGCGATGATTCGTTCCGATATTCTGTCCGAGCGCCAGCGCGCCGCAGACCTCGAGAAGTCCAGAGAGGCCGCCCGCTACGAGGAACAGATCACTACCGTCATGGTGGTGGACGATTCGGTAACGGTTCGCAAGGTAACCTCCCGTCTGCTCGAGCGGAACGGCATGGAGGTTATCACAGCGAAAGATGGTCTCGACGCTGTCGCGCAGCTTCAGGATCACAAGCCGGATATCATTCTTCTGGATATCGAAATGCCGAGGATGGACGGTTTCGAGGTGGCAAGTTTCGTGCGCCACGACGACAACCTGCGGGATACCCCGATCTGCATGATCACCTCGCGGACCGGGGAAAAACACCGGGAACGCGCCATGGCGATCGGGGTCAACGAGTATCTCGGCAAACCGTTCCAGGAAACCGAGCTGCTTGAGACCATCGAACGGCTGACCAGGAACCGCTAGTGGCCGGCCAGCAGGGCCGGCCCGGAGTCGGAATTATCTCGGATGTCATCCTGCAGCGTCATCGGCTGCAGGAAGCAACCGTCAGGCTGGGCCTGGAAGTCTCTTTCGCCGGAGACCCGGAACGCCTGCTCGATTACCCGACCTTTCCCGATGCGGGACTCTGGCTGGTAACTCTGGAAGACGAGGCTGATCATCCGACCCTGTTCGATCACCTGCTGGACAACACTGAAGCACCTGTACTTTTTGGCCTTGATCAGGCGCCCAAGCCTGGCAGTAAGGCCTATGTACGGTGGGAAAGACGTCTTCAGGACAAGCTCGAACAGGAACTCGGTGAACTGGAACAACTGGACTCACGGGACACCCTTGAGCAACTTGAAACACAGCTCCCCGAGAGCGCCAGTCCACCCAGCCTGCCGCAGTGGATTACTCCGGCCAGCGCGGGCTCGGTGGCTGATGAAATCTGGATTCTTGGCGCCTCTCTGGGCGGCCCGGCAGCCGTCAAGGCGTTCCTGGATCACTTGCCACCCGATCTTCCGGTGGGCTTTGTCTATGCCCAGCACATTGACGACAACTTTACCGATGTCCTGACGCGAGTGCTCGGCCGGCATGCGCACTACAAGCTGAAGCAGGCCGAGGAAGGCGATCGAATCCGCAATGGCGACGTTGTGCTGATTCCGGTCGATCACGAATGGCGCTTTGACAGCACCGGAAAGCTGATGGAACTGGATACACCCTGGCCTGGCCCCTACGGACCATCTATTGATCAGGTTCTGCTCAATGTGGCTGATCATTATGGCTCGCACTGCCATGCTATCCTGTTCTCCGGTATGGGCAACGACGGCGCCATCGCTGCCCCGATGCTGAGAGCCTATGGCAGCCGGATCTGGGTTCAGGAAAGCAAAAGCTGTGGCAACAGCTCAATGCCTGATTCCGTTGCTGCAACCGGTTGCAGCACCTTTACCGGCACTCCCGAGGAGCTCGCCCGGGAACTGATTAAAACCATTGAAGCATCCTGCTTGCTGAAAGGCAGGCAGAAACGGGATTCCGCCTGAGGAAACAAGCGATGAATGACAACAGCCAAACCCTCTCCTGTGTACTCATTCCCATGAGCGGACGGCAACTGCTGCTACCCAACGTTACCCTCGCGGAGGTGGTGGATTATGCCGGCTCGGATGCCGGTACCAATACCCCTGACTGGCTTGTTGGCTACCTGAACTGGCGGGGGCTGGAGCTTCCGGTCATTTCCTACGACGCAGCCAACGGTGACATGCTGACAGTCCCCGGTGATAACCGGGGCAGAATTGTGGTGCTGAACACCATTGGCGAACATCACCAGAGCGTTCCGTTCATGGCCCTGGTTACTCAGGGCATTCCCAGCCAGACCCGCCTGAGCAAGGAACAGATCCGCCAGTTGGAAGGCAGCACCGGTCCGGCGGACCTGATGCAGGTTGAAGTCGACGGCGAACAGGCCTGGATTCCCAACCTCGAATATCTCGAAGGCCTCGCGCTGCAATCCCGCCACTGATTCTGCATTCGGATCTGGTATGGGCTCCCGCAACTGTTATAATGTTGCAAAACTTGCGGGGTCCTTATCATGTCTGCCAGCGCTCTACCCTATCGCCCTCATAACCATGAAGCCTGCGTCAACCAGGCCCTGGCCGATGCCAGAGAGATCTGCCAACGGCAGAACGCCCGTCTGACTCCCACCCGAGAACGGGTGCTCGAACTGATCTGGCAATCTCACAAGCCTCTTGGTGCCTACGATGTTCTGGCCCAGCTCACCGAAGACGGGCACAACGCGGCCCCTCCAACGGTGTACCGTGCGCTTGATTTTCTGCAGCAACACGGGCTGGTCCATCGGATCGCATCACTCAACGCTTTTATCGGCTGTACCCATGCTGGCGAGCATCATACCGGTATGTTCCTGATCTGCCGGGCCTGTGGAAATGTGCTGGAAATGACGGCACCGGCTGTATCGGAGTCCGTTCGGCAAGCCGCCGGGGCCGAGAATTTCAAGGTCAGCGATGTAACGCTGGAAATAGCCGGTTTGTGCCCAAGCTGCCAGCTGGAGCACGTCGATGAGTGAACCGCTGGTATCACTGGAAAACCTGACCGTTGCCTTTGACGACCGGCCTGCGGTCGATCATGTGAATCTGAGCGTTCATCGGGGCGATATCATTACCATTATCGGACCAAACGGTGCGGGCAAGACGACCCTGATCAAAGCGGTCCTGGGTATTCAGAAGCCGACGTCCGGCAAAGTCAGCCTGAATCGGAGCCTGGTGATTGGCTATGTTCCGCAACATCTGACCCTGGAATCCACACTGCCCCTCAGCGTCGAGCGATTTATGCAACTCAGTGGCCGATCGGCAGGAGAATGCGAAGCTGCGCTGGATCGGACAGGCGTCAAGCACCTGCTAAAGGCATCGGTGCATCACCTGTCCGGGGGCGAAAAACAGCGGTTGCTGCTGGCCCGCGCTCTGGCCCGCAAGCCCGACCTGCTGGTACTGGACGAGCCCGCCCAGGGCGTGGATATCAATGGCCAGGCTTCACTCTATGAGCTGATCCGGCAACTGCGGGACGAGCTCAATTGCGGTGTTATCATGATCTCCCACGATCTGCACCTGGTGATGGCAGCAACAGACAAGGTGATCTGCCTGAACCAGCACATCTGCTGCAGTGGCCATCCGGCGGATATTTCTCACGACCCTGCGTTTATTGAAACCTTCGGCCATCAGGTGGCCGAGTCGGTAGCTGTGTACCATCACCACCACAACCACCGCCACGATCTGCACGGCGATGTGGTCAGCGGCACCGCAGGAAGCCACGGGGAGTGCGATCATGCCCATCATTGACAGCCTTCTCGATGACTTTTTCTGGCGGGCGCTGATCGGTGGTCTCGGAGTTGCTCTGGTCGCAGGCCCGCTGGGCTGTTTTGTGGTGTGGCGGCGCATGGCCTACTTCGGAGACACGCTGGCACATTCCGCCCTGCTGGGTATCGCCCTGAGCTTCCTCATTCAAGTACCTCTGAACGTAGGCGTGATTCTCACCTGCGTTGTTCTGGCGGTGGTCCTCGTCTTTTTCTCGAGAACCCGAACCCTGGCCACGGATACCCTTCTTGGGATTCTCGCCCACAGCGCCCTCGCCATTGGTCTGGTGACCCTGAGCTTCATGCCGGATGTACGGGTTGACCTGACTGGCTTGCTGTTCGGGGATTTGCTGGCGATGAGCCGGGCTGACCTGCTGTGGATCTATGGAGGAGCAGCACTGATCCTGTTACTGCTTGTTTCCCTCTGGAGAGGTCTGCTAATGAGCACCATCCACTCCGAGCTGGCAAGGGTTGAAGGAGTTCAGGTGGAGCGTCTGCGCCTGGTTCTGGTGTTGATGTTTTCGCTGGTGATCGCCGTTGCAATGAAAATCGTCGGAGTCCTGCTGATCACCGCTCTGCTGATCATCCCGGCAGCCACCGCCCGTCGCCTGGCCAGAAATCCGGAACAGATGGCAGGCCTTGCGGTCATTTTCGGCTTCATCGCTGTAACAGGCGGGCTCAGTCTGTCCTGGTATCTGGATACGCCGGCGGGCCCATCGGTGGTGGTTACGGCCTTTGCAACCTTCCTGCTGATATACGGCGGCACCCCTCAGCAGCAGACCTGAGAAGCAAGACCGCCATTTCCCACACCTCTCAGCCTGGGCTACAGTGTAATTACGCCACTTCCCGGGACACCGCGTATGGACAGCTCGCTACTTCGACTGACCAGGAGGCCGAGGCTTTGGCCCGGCCTCTGGATACCGGCTACTATTCTGCTGGCCGGCCTGATTGCCACGGTTTTGATGGCCTCTGTTGAATCGAAAAAGGCCAGGGACCTCGCCGAGGCCAGGTACCACTACCAGCACCAGACCCTGGTCAACCTGCTCCTGGCACGCACACCGGCTCAGATGCCACCAGCAAATACTACCGAATGGCTTCAGGCTCTTTTTTCAGAGGTGCTGCCTCCGAGCCTTGGATTACGGATTGACACGCTGGAACGCCACAGCAAACAGCCACTGTTCCAGGTCAGGACCAATGGCCATATCGACCCCACTCGCGCCTTGCGCACCGAGATCAGCCCCGGTGGCACACTCAACTGGATGCTGACTACCGTTCCAGACCCCGCCATACTGGACCGGAAAGCCACCCAGGCGAAAGCCATGGTCTGGACAGGCGGACTGATCATCTCCGGCTTCGCTACTCTGCTGGCCGTCCTGCTGTGCCGACGGCTTCATCGCCAATCCATCGTTCTGGCCACCCTGGCCGGGAAGGAATCCAGTGCCCGCGCCCAGGTAACCAATCTGCAGGTCGAGAAAGCCGTCCTGCGCCAGGCACTGAATGACAGCGAGGAACGCAGCCGCGATCTTGTCGCTTTGTCCGGAGCCATCACCTGTGAGCTTGATAAGGACGGGTGTATTGGCTACATCTCAGCTCAGGTAGCCAACCTGATTGGTCGCGCACCATCGGATCTGTCGGGGCAGGCCTTCCTGGAACTGATTGGAACGGAATACCGGGAGAACTACCTGAGAGCTCTGGACTCCGCCAGAACGGACGGAACCATGGCACGGATTGACCTGTCCCTGAAACATGACCATGAAGACCGAACGACTCCCGTTATTCTCCGGATCCTCGCCCGCCAGGACCCCCTCCACGGTCTGATCGGCTACCGCCTCAGTGCTCTGCCCTTATCCTGAAGAGCCCTGAAAAGTCCTGAGGCAGGAAATCGCCAACCATCTTAAAGTGGCTGGATAACGTCGGCCAGGCGCCCGGTTCCCACCAGCTCCATAAACTCGTCACCCAGTCGGTCGCTCTCGGCAATGGCCTTTCGCCAGCTGCGTTCACGCCCGTCGTCATCACCCACGTACTTTTCAAAGTCTTTCCGGTCAGGCAGTTTCTGATCCGGCAGGCTCTGGAGATACTCCTTCGAGGGTGCGATCAGAAGCACATCCTGCAACCGTGTTGCATCGCCTCGACGCCATGGCAGGGTTTTATCGAACCAGCCGGGGACGACACGGTCAGTAAAGTGAGGATAAAGCACAATACCGGGCTGCTCATAAGGCAAGTCCAGGTGGTAATCCAGCAGGCCGCCATCCCGGTAGACACCCTCCGGAGCCCCAGGAATATTTCGCACACCAGACATCACCAACGGAATGGAAGCGGAAGCGAGCAATGCCGGCAGGAGGTTTTCCCGCGTCAACGCGACTTCGTGGCTGGGAAAATCAAGCAGGCTGGATACCGGAGCTTTCAGACGACTGTCGTGGATGATACCGCGCTCCATGAAGCGCCCCAGATGCCGGCGACTAACCATGTTGGCACTGATGGCATTCATCAAGCCCAATCCCAGGCGCCCACGGGTATCATGCTCCAGCAAACCCAGGCTGCGAACCACGACAATATTCAGGCGGTACCAGGGGTGATTGAGCAGATAATCTTCCCGCCCACCAAGCAGCTCTTCCAGAAACAGCACACTTTTTCGAGACACTTCTGCCGGGCTCACGCCTTTCGAGAAACGCTGGGAGGTGTAGAGCTCTGCCAGCTTGGACAGTTGCGACTTCGGATCATCGGAAGAGCTTATCGCGGCAAACCGCCAGCTGCCGATGGATGACCCGATCAAAGCTCGTGCCTGTGGAGTCGTCGGCAACCAGTCACCGAAAATCGCCTTGTCGAGACCGCTGATCCCCAATGCCTTGGGGCCACCCGCAGCGCCGGGGATTACGTGCACATCACCCGCTGTCAGTGCTTTGTCTCTGAGTCTCTGCATGGCCCGTCGGCCAGCGCGGATGGTCAATGCCGGTGCTCGGGTATGGATTGCGGTCATAGTGCGTTTCCTGTTTCAGATTCTGGTGTGATTCCCTGTCACAAACCCCGCAGGAGTGTAACCAAGCGCGCCAGGACAACCAACTGCACAAAACTAATCGAGGTTATTAGTAAATCGGTGCGCTTCATTACTGTGCGTGCCATACTAGAACCGAAAAGTCGGAACGGAAACAACGACTGAGACCCCTAAGGCAGCAGGAGTTCGCTGTGACTGTTTTTCCTTCACCAGATTCCCTGGCCACCACGCCAACCCTCGCCGTTCTTGGTTTCAAACGGCAGTTGGTTTACCACTTGCACTTCTGGGCGTTCATCGCCGTTGCCCCCCTGATTCTGGTGCAGTGGCGTCAGGACCATCTGTTGCTCTCGTCCTTCCTGATTCTTTTCTGCGTCAATGCGCTATTGGTCATCGCATTTCTGCGCTATCGCAACACCTATTTTCTGCGCGGCCGGCTATTTCCCCTGCTGGCAGCGATCTCCGCCGTGTATTCCACCGCAATCAACGGACATGTCGGCCTTTACTGGTCTTATCCGGCGGCAGCGGCCGTTTTCTTTCTGCTGCCGTTACGAGAAGCCATTGCGAGCAACATTATTTTCGTCGCCACGATGTCTGCCGTGTCGTTTTTCAAGTTCCCCGAGCCGGACTTCTGGCGCATAACCTTCTCTTTGGGACTCACCTGCCTGTTCGCCATGATCTTCGCCTGGCTGGTTGGCAGGCTCCAGGGGGAGCTGACACGGCTGGCGACAACGGATCCACTCACCGGCTGTCTGAACCGCTCCCAACTGGCCGATATCCTGAACAGTCAGATCCAGATGCGTGAACGCTACGAACGGGTTTCCAGCCTGATCCTCCTGGATCTGGATTTCTTCAAGGCCATCAACGATCAGTGGGGGCACCTGGCTGGCGACAAGGTGCTCAAAGAGATGACCAACCGGATTCGTAAACGCCTGCGGGAAAGTGACCAGCTCTTCCGCATTGGCGGAGAGGAGTTCATGATCGTATTGCCTGAAACCCGTCAGAAAGATGCGGATACACTGGCCGACCAGTTGCTTACCAGCATCAGCTCACGGCCCTTCCTGAACAATATCAAGCTCACCGCCAGCGCCAGCGTTGCCGAGGTCAGCCAGGGAGAAACCTGGTCAGTCTGGCTCAACCGGGCAGATCACGCCCTCTACGAAGCCAAGTCCCGCGGCCGCAATCAGGTAGTCAACGCCATGAAGCCACGCACAATCAGCAATCAGGGCCCCATCGCGGACCCTGCTGCAGGCTAGGCACCACAGGGGACATGGGGCTTTCTGCCATCGCTGCCGCCTGCGGCTATGGCCGGATTATTCGCTTGCGGAAATCCCGATAGGCGCTGAACACATCCCACGGACATTCAAAGTGGGGGTAATGCCCCACATTCCTGAGGCTGACCACATCAGCGTTTTCCACCAATTCCCGATAACGCCTGCTCATGGCCGCCCCGGATACCGGATCTGCGGTCCCGGAGATCAACCGCATCGGTTGTCGGGCCCGCTGCACGGCGCCAACCCAGCGATGGCGATGACATCGACGTTCTTCCATGAAATGAATCAGCCGGTGCAGGATCCCCCGGCCGTTGTTGTAGGTCAGCAGGTACCAGAAGTCGTCCAGATCCTTGCGGTCTGGCGGGTTCTGGCTACCGAACAGGCGACGGAAATTGCGTTCGAAAGAGCGGCGGGTCAGCCCTCGGCTGATCAATCCCCCCATGGGACTGCTCAGAAGCTTCTGGATCAGCAATGGGCTGTGGACTTCGGGAAACAGGGCGCCGTTAAGGAAGCAGACGCTGCCTATACGAAACGGAAGCGCGCCTTCCTGCTCCCGAGCCAGCAGCTCCTGGACGACGCTGCAGCCGTAATCATGAACCAGAAAATGCACCGACGACAGCCCCAGCCCTTCGAGCCATCCCTGAAACAGGTCGGCCTGATCTTCAATGCTATAGACGTAGTCGGTGGGCTTGTCAGAAAACCCGAATCCCAACATATCCAGCGTTAGCACGTTGTGCTGTTGGGTCAGCATTGGCCAGACACGGCTCCAGTCCCAACTTGCCGTCGGGAAGCCGTGAATCAGAACCAGTGGTTCGCCCTGCCCGGCCATGCGACTGAAAATGGCATGGTCACCATAGCAGAACCACTTGCCTCCATGCTGCCAGCCTTCAAGGGTATCCGATTCCCGTGCGCCAGAAGCTATGCTCCCGGCATTGGCAATCACCTGTTCCATGTTGTTTCCCCGGCGATTTTCACTTACCAGACTGTAAAACAATAACGGGCTGCCTTCCATAGCCACCACGACTGGGTAAACCGACACGAGAATACTGGCGCTGTTTTCCAGCTTTACCACCCTAAGGCATAGAGATGACGGGCAAATTGCCTTAAGCTTTGGCCTTTGAGAAACACTTTCAATCGGGACAGACTATGACCACCCCCCTCGACGACCTGGCAAGCCACTTTAAGGCAATCATAAACGGGCTTGGAGAAGACACCAGCCGTGAAGGTCTTCAGGACACGCCCAAGCGCGCGGCCAAAGCCATGCAGTTCCTCACCAGAGGCTACCAGCAGAACCTTAACGATCTGGTCAACAACGCAGTGTTTGAATCTGCCATGGACGAGATGGTTGTGGTGCAGGACATCGAGTTATACAGCATGTGCGAGCATCATATGCTGCCATTCATCGGCAAATGCCACATAGCCTACCTGCCGCAAGGCAAGGTCCTCGGCCTCTCAAAGTTTGCCCGCATCGTTGATATGTATGCCCGCCGGCTGCAGATCCAGGAAAATCTGACCCGACAGATTGCCGAAGCCGTCGAAAGTGTCACTAACGCCAAGGGTGTGGCCGTGGTGATCGAAGCCCAGCACATGTGCATGATGATGCGAGGTGTGGAGAAACAGAATTCCCGCATGAAGACCTCCATGATGCTCGGCCAGTTCCGCAAATCCCAGGCCACGAGGTCCGAGTTCTTGAACCTCATCGGCAGCAACCGTTAACGCAACGGGAAAAGCGCACCATGGTTAGCAACTCACCCGATCAGATTCGCAGCGTTCTCGAACGCATCCGGACCATCGCCCTCGTCGGCGCCAGCGAGAAGCCCAACCGGCCGTCTCATGAGGTCATGGAATACATGCAGCACCGGGGTTACCGGGTTATCCCGGTCAATCCCCGCCTTGCTGGTAAAGAGTTGCTGGGCGAAACCGTCTACAGCAGCCTGAAGGAACTGCCCGAAGCGGTGGATATGGCAGAGCTTTTCGTGGCTCCGGAACGCACAGACGACATTATCAACGAGGCTATTGAAATGGCCATTCCCGTTGTCTGGATGCAGATCGGCGTCATCAATGAAGCCGGAGCCGCAAGAGCCGAAGCGGCAGGGCTTTCCGTGGTAATGGATCGGTGCCCGAAGCAGGAAATCCCGAGACTGGGCATTCAGTCTCCCACTGGTAAGGGATGAACTGGTACCGGTATGGTCACTACCGGCAAACATGCTTCATAATCAGTGCGGATTTGTAGACAGCCATTTCATGCGCAACCGACCCCGGGGTAGATCGTGGGAAAACCACAAACGTCCACAAGAATTATAGAAAAAGGACTCCTTAATCCGGCGTTCCCGGCGATTATTTTCCTGCTTTTCCTCGCGTTTGCAGTAGGCCTCCGTCACGGCCTTATCCAACGTGACAATCAACTGATTCAGGCCAACCTCGTCAACGAGACGGTGGCCATGGCCAACATTCTGGAGCGCGAATTCACCGTTCATGCCACCGCCATCGCCCGCATGGCCCACCGCCTGGATGTCTCACCGGATACAGCCGAAGCCACCTGGCGCCGGGATGCCCGCCACTATCTGGAGGATTTCGGGGTTTATCAGGCTATTGAATGGGTGGATCGCAATTTCATCATCCGCTGGCTGGAACCGCTGTCCCATGGCAACGAAAACGTCATCGGGTTTAACGTCGCCTTCTCGGAACGACGCCGCCAGGCTCTCGAACAGGCCAGGGCGTCCGGCAGCTACGACATTTCCGGGGTTATTGATTTAAAACAGGGTGGTAAGGGGCTGGTCATCTATGCTCCGGTGGGTACAGGGGTTGCCAACAACGGTTTTATAGCCGGCGTGTTCAGGATGGAGACCCTGGCCCACTTGCTGCTGACAGAGCGGGTTCAGCAGCATTTTCAGATCAATATTCTCAATAACGGCAGCCTCAGTTACCAGCTTCATAACTCTGGTGCTACCAATACCGGGTTTTCCCACACGGAGTCCGTTGAGCTACCGACCCTGAACTGGTCCATCGCTCTGCAGCCTACCCAGGAATGGCTCGATAAACAACGCAGCTACTGGCCCAGTATCACATTCGCCTCCCTGGTCTTTATCGGGCTTCTCACCAGCCTGACAACCCTGTTGGTCCAGCTCATTCTGAAACGTAACCGCGCCCTGCTCAAAACCCGCCGGCAGCTGGATAGGGAAATTGATCAGCGTCACGCGGTCCAGCAGGATCTGGCACGCCTTGAGTCCACAGACACTCTTACCGGCCTCGCCAATCGACGTTTTTTCATGGAAGACCTGTCCCACACCCTCAACATTGCAGACCGTCAGATGCGGCAGGTGGCGCTTATCCTGCTGGATCTGGATCGGTTCCAGATGCTTAACGATTCTCTCGGGCACCAGTTTGGCGATGAACTCCTGATCAAGGTGGCGGATCGCCTGAATCGCCTGAGCAGTGAACAGGCCCTGGTAGCCTACTCCGGCGGCGATGAATTCATGATCTGCCAGCAGCAGG
This sequence comes from Marinobacter salinexigens, assembly GCF_008370345.1. GTDB lineage: Bacteria > Pseudomonadota > Gammaproteobacteria > Pseudomonadales > Oleiphilaceae > Marinobacter > Marinobacter salinexigens. The sequence goes on from NZ_VTUU01000006.1 coordinate 73,150, forward strand.
TAGATGAAATTGATGATGTCATTCATTTACTGGGCCAGATCAAACAGTGCTTTGAACCGCCCTTCCGGATTCAGGGGGACGAGCATCAGGTAACGGCATCAATAGGTGTCGCGGTGTACCCCCAAAGCGGCCTGGACGCCGACACCCTGCTCCGGAATGCCGATGTCGCCCTTTACCGCGCCAAGGAGCAGGGTCGTAACAGCTATCAGTTCTACACGGAGGGTATGCAGGATCGCGAGATGATGCGCCTGGAGCTGGATAAGGACCTCAGCCAGGCTCTGGCCAACGATGAATTCGTCCTGTTCTTCCAGCCTCAGCTGGATCTGCAGAGTTCGGAAATCAATAGTGTTGAGGCACTGATTCGCTGGCAACACCCACGCAGGGGCCTGCTGTCTCCCGCAGAATTCATCCCCCTCGCAGAAGAAAGCGGCCGCATTAACGACATTGGTCGCTGGGTAGTGATGGCCGCATGCCAGCAACTGGCCCGCTGGAAAGACACTCCCTATGAAAACCTGCGCATTGCGGTAAACCTGTCTGGCCGCGAGCTGGACGACGAAAATCTGGTGGATCATATCCGTGACACACTGAAGGCGGAGGGCGTGCCGGCAAACCGTCTGGAGGTGGAGCTGACCGAGGAGATTTTCATCCAGAACATTGAGCACAACCTGAATCAGCTGTCCCGGCTCCGTCAGCTGGGTGTTCATCTGGCCATAGACGATTTCGGAGTGGGTTATTCTTCCCTCGGTTACCTGAGAGACTTTCCCGTTGATCTCCTGAAGATCGACCGTTCATTCATTACTGATGTCACGGAGCGCCACGATGACGCTGTGATTACCCGTGCCGTCATCAATCTGGCCCATAACCTCGGCATTCATGTGGTGGCAGAGGGCGTTGAAACTGAAGACCAGCTCCGCTTCCTGAAGAGCCATGGCTGCAATCTGATCCAGGGTTATCTGATCAGCCGTCCGCTGCCATCGGAAGATCTGGAAATGGCCCTGGAAAAGGGCCTGCTGCTGCCAGCCAATGCGGTGAACTGAATATGCCCATGCGCCACGCTAACTCCATCATCGGAACACTTCTCCTGGAAACGTTTTGCCATGGCAAGTAAATACCTGACTCCGGAACAGGATGCTCAACTTCGGCGCTGGGAGCGCTGGAATCGCAATTATTTTTTGTTTGCTTTCCCCGCCATGGTGGTTGTTCTGGTGTTCAGCAGCCAGCTGGGACTCTCCAGCGGAGACAGTTGGAGCTCATTGGGCATTCTGATCGCGGCCCTGGTGGCACCGATCATTGTTCTGCAACTCCGGCTCAAGTGCCCGGCCTGCGGGCACAAGATCGGCTGGCAGGCAAAGCTGATGGCCCCGGATCAGTGCAAAACCTGCGGTACGTTTCTTCGCGCCAGACAACGCTGATTTTTCCTTCCTGAAAAAAACCTTTGACCTGTGAGTTGCTCACAGGTTTTAGTCTAACTCCTATCTGATAAGCATCCGGTGCAGGTCGCATTGGTCATATCAGTTCTTTCGAAAACCGCTGTGAATACGTCCCTGTACGCTTGCTCTACGCCATCCATGGCTCCGAGCATTTTCGAAAGCACTGATATGACCAACGCTGCGAAACACCGGCGTTGCCTGCTATGTCTGGTCGTGTTTCAAGGGCGAAGGCGATGATCTGTATGAATGTTATCTGCAAGAGGGTTGTCTGATGAAAGTAAAAGACATTGCCAACGCCGCGGGGGTCAACCCGGATACGGTCCGGTTCTACACCCGTGAGGGGCTTTTAAAGCCAACGCGCAATCCTGACAACAACTACCAGCAATACGGTGCGGACGATCTGCGGCGCTTGCGCTTTGCCCGCAAGGCCCGTCAGCTTGGTTTTTCGCTACCGGAGATCCGGAACATTCTGGGCGAAGCCGATGAGCACCACTCACCTTGCCCGATGGTTCGGGAGGTCTTCGAGACGCGGCTGGCCGAGGTAGAGCGGGAGATTTCCGAGTTGCAGCAACTTCGAGAACGAATGAAGAACGCCCTGAGTGCCTGGCAAGACATGCCAGACGGTACTCCGGACGGACACACAATCTGCCGGTTGATCGAACACTGGGACGAACCCACAACACCCACTAATGGGAAAGGGGAATAACCGATGACTGAAGTTGCCGAATTGCACCCGGCCCTCTCCATTTCCGGAGCGAGTTGCCAGGGGTGTGCAAAGAAGATTCGTCATGCACTGGAGCCGCTGACCGGCGATACCGAACTGGTTGCGGTAGACCTCGAGAAGCAGACCGTTGCCCTCCCGGAAGGTCTTGATCTTGAGGACGCGGCTCGCCGTGTCACTGAGGCGGGTTATCCTGCTGAGCGCCTGGAGGAATTTACCGAAAAACCGTCGGGCTGCTGTTCCTCCAAAGATTCGGCCAGTAAACCGCATCAAAGCGACGCAATCCACGAGCACGGAAGCAACCCTGAGCCCGAGGCCGTACCCAGCTCGCCAGAGGGAGACCAGATCAATCTTTCAGTGACCGGTGCTACCTGTGCGTCCTGTGTAAATACCATTGAAAAAGCGATCCTGTCAGTCGCTGGTGTCACCCACGCTCACATGAACCTGGCCGACAACACGGCTACAGCGTCCGGGAATGTGGATCCCGCGGCAGTGGTCAGGGCCATCGAAAGCTCCGGCTACGGCGCCACTGTGATCGAGAATGCCGATGAGGCAGATGAGCGCAAGCAAGCGGAGGATCGGAAACTCTATAAATCCCTGCTGATCAAGATGGCGGTGAGCCTGTCTCTGGGGGTGGGTCTGATGGCCTGGGGTCTGTTGTCCAGCTCGATGATGGTGACCGAGGCAAATCAGGGAACATGGCTGACGCTGGGGGGTATCACATTCCTGGTGATGGCCCTGACCGGCGGTCATTTCTATATTGGTGCTGCCAAGGCGTTCCGGCACCACAATGCCAACATGGATACCCTGATTGCCCTGGGCACCGGCACGGCCTGGTTGTACTCCATCGTGGTTGCCAGTGTGCCAGAGCTACTGCCCGAGATGGCCCGACACGTGTATTTTGAGGCCTCGGCGATGATCATCGGCCTGATTAACCTGGGCCAGGCGCTTGAGTTGCGCGCCAAGGGCAAGACATCGGAAGCGGTTCGCCGTCTGTTGGATCTTCGGGCCAAGACTGCCCGGGTGATCCGGGATGGCGAGGAATACGACATTCCGGTAGAGGATGTTCGCAAAGGGGATCAGGTTCGCGTCCGGCCCGGTGAGAAGATTCCTGTGGACGGCGTCATCAGCGAGGGCAATACCCGGATCGATGAGAGCATGTTGACCGGCGAACCCATGCCAGTCAGCAAAAAAGAAGGCGATGAAGTCTCTGCCGGTACTCTGAATGCTCACGGTTCGATTATCTACAGGGCTACCCGGGTGGGCAGTGAAACCGCCCTCGCCCAGATTATCAGGTTGGTGAAAAAAGCCCAGGGCTCCAAACCGGCCATCGGACGCCTTGCGGACAAAATTTCATCGGTCTTTGTACCCACGGTCATGATCATTGCGGTGATTTCAGCCCTGGTCTGGTACAACGTCGGGCCGGATCCCGCGATCGTTCACATGATGGTCGCAGCGACCACCGTTCTGATTATTGCCTGCCCCTGTGCCCTTGGCCTGGCTACGCCCATGTCCGTCATGGTCGGTGTTGGTAAGGCGGCGGAATATGGTGCCCTGATCCGTCAAGGGGATGCTCTGCAGACGGCCGGAAAGCTGGATCTGGTCATTCTCGACAAGACCGGAACCATCACCGAGGGCCATCCAGCGGTCACCCGGATGCACGCTGTCAACGGTGACGAACGCCAACTACTCGCTCTCGCCGCCGGTCTGGAACAACATTCCGAACACCCATTGGCAGAAGCCATACTGGCCAAAGCGAAAGACATCAAAGTCGCACCTGAAAAGGTAACCGGGTTCGAAGTGCTCAATGGCAAGGGGGTAACCGGTGCACATGAGGGTCGGACGATTCGCCTGGGCAACCGGCGCTGGCTGGAACATGAGGGGTTAGACCTGGCGTCTCTGTCGAATGCCGCAACAACGATTACCGACGAAGCCGGGACTCCTTTGTTTCTCGCTGCAGATAACGAGGTAATCGGGGTGATCGGCGTCGCCGATGCGATCAAGCCCGACTCCAAGGCAGCGATTGAGCGCCTGCACAAAGCCGGGATCAAGGTGATGATGGTAACCGGCGACGTCGACGCTACCGCCAGGGCCATTGCCACCAAAGCTGGCATCGACGATTACCGGGCCGAAGTACTGCCTGAGGATAAAGCCGAGGTGGTCAGCGACATGCGCCGCAAGGGATACACCGTCGCCATGGTCGGTGATGGCATTAACGATGCCCCGGCTCTGGCAGCCTCCGACGTGGGCTTTGCCATCGGAACCGGTACAGACATTGCCATAGAGAGCGCCGCTATTACCCTGATGCGCGGCTCCCTTCACGGGGTTCCGGATGCCATAGAGATTTCCCGGGCCACGGTAAAAAACATTCACCAGAACCTGTTCGGTGCCTTCATATACAACTCCCTGGGTATACCAGTGGCAGCCGGCGTGCTTTACCCTTTATGGGGCATTCTGATGAGTCCGATACTGGCTGGAGCAGCCATGTCACTGTCATCGGTCACCGTCGTTACCAACGCCAACCGGCTACGGTTGTTCAGGACCAGCCAACCTGAAACAAACACCCCACGACAGGAGCGGAACTGATGGAAACATTACTGGTCAACGCTGGAGGTATCGCCCTGATTGCAGCCATCGTCTGGTGGTTCTGGTTATCCGGCTCTGGCAACAACGATTCACATGAACATCATCACTGAGGTATCAACCATGAGAAAAGTCACGCTGGCCATGGCCCTGACCGGTGCTATCGGATTCACCACGCCGCTGATGGCGGCAACCGCTGCCCAGAGCATTCATGTCTACAAATCACCAACCTGCGGGTGTTGTAAAGACTGGGTCAAGCACCTGGAAGACAACGGTTTTGACGTGGAAGTCACCGAAACCCAGAACCTCAATCCGATCAAGATGGATGCCGGACTGACACCCGCGCTCGCCAGCTGCCATACAGCGTTCATTGGCGACTATGTGATTGAGGGTCACGTACCGGCAGCCGATATCCAGCGGCTGGTAGCCGAGGCTCCCGATGCACGGGGACTGTCTGTTCCGGGGATGCCGATGGGGTCACCGGGCATGGAGATCGGTAACCGAAAGGATCATTATCAGGTTCTGATGTTTAACCACCAGGGACAAACCCGGGTGTTCTCAGAATACAACTGAGACTCTGTGTTTGCGGCATCAACGACCGTCCTCCATCCGTTGATGCCCGCTTTCCAGGCAGTGCCAACTTTTAGTCAGACTGTCCATTTTCTCTACAATCCACCTCTGTCCTGTTCTATCATTGTCATTAGTTAATGCAAATACCTGACAGGACCGCCCCTTGAGTTTGAAAACCCGCATCATCGGCCTTGCCGCCACGCTGATGATCGTCGCATCCCTGGCGTCATGGCTGGCCTATCAGGCACTGTCCGAAGACATTATCGAACGCTGGGGCCAGCAGGTCGCCGAGATACAGGTCCGCTATGACAGCGCCCGGCTGCTGCAATCTCTTGAACGGGAGATCGGTCTCGCCAAGCAGATGGCCAACTCCCAGGCCCTCATCAGTTGGGCCCAGACCCCGGACAACGACACCTTGGCGGCCGAAGCGATCAGGCAAATGGAGAGTTTCCGGGATAACTTCCGGGACAACAGCTACTTTGTCGCGCTCCGCAAGAATGGCCATTACTACTACAACAACGCCGCTAACGAGTTTGCCGACAATCAGTTCCGTTATGTCCTCGAGCCCGATAACCCGGACAACGCCTGGTTCTACCAACTGATCGAGGAAAACCGCGACTTTCACCTGAACGTCAATCCAGACGTTGAGCTTGGCGTCACCAAACTGTGGATCGACGTCGTGATGAGAAATGCCAACGGCGAGGCTGTCGGACTCGTAGGTACAGGTCTGAACCTCGACAGTTTCCTCCAGGACATTGTAGACATCGGCCAGGACGGCATCACAACCCTGTTCGTTGACTACAATGGCGCCATCCAGCTCTATCGTGATCGCAACTACATCGATTTCGCCAGCTTAGTTAAACCTGAAGGCCAGAAGAATACCGTCGACCTGCTGTTTGACGAAACTGAAGACAAACAGAAAATACTGGGCATGCTGCAACTGCTGAAAAAGCGCGATCAGGCCGGCGAGGTGGAAAGTGGTTTTGTCATGGTCGATGGCCAGAAACAACTCGCTGGCGTTGCCTACCTGCCCACCATTGGCTGGTTCGAGATCACCCTGCTGGATCTCAACACACTACTGCCCAACAGCTATCTCTGGCCTTTGCTGGGCGTGTTCCTGGCCGCACTGATTCTCACGCTCGTGCTGTTCCACACCATCATCCAGTCCAAGATACTCAAACCGATCACCACGCTTGAGAAGGCTGTGGAGGAGGTCCGGGGCGGCAGTTTTGAATTGCCACGCCTAGATAAGCCCGATAATGAAATTGGCCGGCTTTCACACCACTTCGAACAGATGGTAGATGCACTGGGCAACACCACACGCGAGCTGGAAGACAAGGTGGCCCAACGTACCGATGAGCTCAACCGCCTGGCACGTATCGACCCCCTGACCAGCCTGAAAAACCGCCGTGGCCTGGATGAAACCATGGAAGAGGAAATCCAGCGGGCGCGACGTCAGGGAAGCCGGTTTGGCGTGATCTGGATCGATGTCGATCACTTCAAGTCAATCAACGATCAACAGGGCCACCAGATTGGTGACCAGATTCTCTGCCGGGTCGCGCTCTGGCTAAAGGCGGGAGTACGCCCCTACGATCACCCCGGACGATGGGGAGGCGATGAATTCGTCGTTATTCTGTCCCCCTGTGATCCGGACACCCTGGCGGATATTGCCCATCGCATCCGCCAAATGGTGGAAAGAGAAAGCGAGCGCAGTGGAACTCCGGTCACCGTCAGCGTCGGAGCCTATCTGGCGGAAGCTGGCGAAACCAGTGACTCCATACTCCACCATGCAGACAGTGCTCTGTATGACGCTAAGCGCAATGGCCGCAACCGGGTGTGTATAAACACGACGGAAGGCGAAGAGATTAACCCACTGTAACGGGTCTGACTCACACAGCCATAACCGCTATACTCCGCCCCAACATCCATTTTTACCAACCAGGTTACTTCATGCTCAACGCCGACGCTCTCAGCCAGTTGCGCCAGCTGAAATCCGATATCAAAGATAACAAAGTGGTTTTCCCCGGCACCGTTAAAGCCACCAATGGCCGCTTCGGGTTCGTCGCCCTCGATGAGGGAAGGGATGTATTCCTGCCCCCCGAGGAGATGCAGAAAGTGCTCCCGGGCGACCGGGTCAACGTTACCGAACAAGAGGTGGACAAGGGCAAGACCCAGGGCATCGTGGACGAGCTCCTGGAAACGCACCTGACAACCTTTGTCGGCCGGTATCTGATCAAGGGTAAAGGTCACTTTGTGGTACCCGAGACTCCGGGCATCAACCGCTGGATTTTCATTCCTCCCAAAGAACGTCTGGGCGCCGGGCAGGATGACTATATCTACTGCCAGATTCACCGCCATCCGTTCAAGGACGGCAAAGGCCAGGCGAAAGTGCTTAGGGTACTCGGCAAAACCGGGGAGCCAGGCATTGAACGCGCTATGACCCTCGCAACGTTCGACCTGGCAGACAGCTGGCCGGATGCCGTGCAGAAGCAGGCGGACTCTCTGGGCGAGAGTGACATCGAGGCACGATCGACAGATCGGGAAGACCGGACCTCACAGCCCTTCGTTACCATCGACAGCCCGGGCACTCAGGACATGGATGATGCCCTGTTCGCCGAGCCGAATGCCACTGGCTGGACCCTGTCGATTGCCATCGCTGACCCGGCCTCGGTGATTGAGCCGGGCAGTGCTGCCGAACAGGAAGCTTTCAATCGGGCTACTGCTATCTACTTCCCGGGCGAGCCGCTGCCCATGTTGCCGGATAGCATCAGCACACGCCTGTGTTCACTGATGCCGGACGTAAAGCGACTCGCGCTGGTATGTGACCTTCAGGTCAACAACGATGGCAGCCTTGGCGACTACAGTTTCCATCAGGCGGTTATCCGTTCCCAGGGCAAGCTCAGCTATGAGCTGGTCTCCAACCTGATTGAAGGCCGGGAAGACGAAGAAACCGGTGCCCTTCCGGAAGTCGTCGCCAACAGCCTGGACCAGCTCCACCAGGCAGCAACCGCGCTGCGTAAATGGCGTGCTGAACACGCTCTGCTCAGCATGGACCGGCCGGAATTCCGGTTGCGGCTGGACGAAAACAAACGCATTCGGGCCATTGAGCCTGCCGCCCAGAATGAGGCCCATCGTCTGGTAGAAGAATGCATGGTCGCGGCCAACCGTTGCGCTGCCGATTTCCTCAGAAGCAAGGTGGATTCCGGGCTGTTCATTCAACACCCCGGCCTGCGCGATGATCGTGTGGACAACATCCGCGCTCTGCTGGCCAGCCATGCACCGCACCTGTCCGAGGTGGATGCAAACAGTGCCGAAGGTTTCAAACAGCTGATGAAACAGGCTGATGAGCTGGACGCCGAAGTGCCGGTCAAATCCATCATCTCCCGCCAGCTGGCCCGGGCCGAACTGGGCTTTGAAGCGGCGCCACACCAGGGTATGGGACTGGATGCCTACACCACATTCACTTCTCCGCTGCGCAAGTTCTCGGATTTCTACGTGCACCGGTTGATCAAGGCTGCGCTCTGGGACGTTCCCATGAAGGCCCTGAACAGCGAGCAACTGGAAGCACTCCAGAATGCCCAGATTCGTGCCCGGCAGGCCGCCGCCAGCCTCGAAGCATGGCTCAAGAGTGACTTTGCAAAAACTCTGGGCGAGGAGCCCATGGCCGGATTTATCAGCCGCACCGTACCATCAGGCTTTTTTGTGCGTCTGGATATCAACGGTCTGGAGGGTTTTGTCAGCTGTAAGGGGCTGGAAGGCAAGTACAGCTTTGATCCGGTCACCCTGCGCCTTATCCACAACAAAAATGGCCGTATCTTCCAGCTGGATCAGCCAGTAAAGGTCACTTTTGCCGGTGTGGATGAAGAACGCCGGCAGATCAACTTCCAGCTAGTGGAAACCACGGACTAGTCAATTCGGGCCCAGCTATGCTGGGCCAACAATATTTTGCAATGTTTTTCATGCGGTTACATAAGTGCGTTTTCTAACTTTTTGTTCTTAGATTTCATTCGGTTAATTTGTAACAAATCCGAATTTCCTGCCTTTAATCAAGGCGTTTCAGAGACACACCCCCAAATGGGGTGTATCTCTTTTATTAATAATTATTTATATATTCGCCCATTAACAAATGGGTCTCCGGTTTTGGGGACTGCATCACGGTCTTCAATTTTCGGAGTAGTCTATGCGCTCACCAGCTCAGAACGCCGCCACCCGCTGCCTTGGATCCCGGGCAAAGCTTTCAGCCGCTGCCATCACCAGTGCGCTGATTCTTTCCGGTTGCCAGGTGCACAGATTTGATACCTCCAGTATCGCAGCTTACGAAACAGCACAGGCCGACCAGATCGTTGTCCCCTTCCAGGTCGATGACAAAGACGTTGCCCAGTGGCTGAACGCGGATTCGGGTGACCTTCCCAAGATTGAGGTCCGACACACCGTAGAGCATGTTGACACCAACATGAATGCGCTCAGCCTTATTGGCTACATTGTGACCCTGAGCCTCATTCCGGGCCACGATGAATGGATCTACGAAGACACCATGAGCCTGACCTGGAACGATCAGGTTCTGCTGGAATCCACCGTCGACTACACCGTAGACGGCTATTTTTCCCTGTATTTCCCAACCCCCCTGCTGTTTCTCGGCACCATGGGGAATATGAATATGACAGCACCTCAAAGCGGCAGTGATGAAATCGAGAAAGCCCGCATCGCAGCGAACGATGCCCATCATGCCCAGGTGATCAATACCGTACTTGCCCAGAAATCCCGTTTTGATCAGCTTGATCTGTCATCTCCGGAACAGATCGCCCAGTATTTGCGAGGCTCGGACTCCCTGTCCGTCTATCGACCCTACGCCACCCTGCAGCTCGTGGAACTGGCCCCGGAAACCGACGCCCTCGCCTACCACCTGAGAAACACGGGTATCCCTGGCTATGTAGACCTCCTTGCCGAGCAGCATCAGGCCTGGCTGATCGGGCCTTCTGGTCTGACTGGTCTGGATCTCAAGCAGGCGCTCGACAGCGGCTCCACCGAAGACGAACTGCTGGTGGACATGCTCAACGCCTACCCGTCTGACGATGAACTGGAACAAGCCAAGATCGCTACCTACAGTGCGGACCTGGCACGGGGTGAGGTACATACGATGTCCTACTACGAAGAAAATCGTGGTTGGGTGCCTTACTACCCGGAGTTTACCGACGCTCATCGCGAGCAGCTCAGAGCTGGAGGCCTGCCTGAGAACATTGTTCGCCAGATGGACAACCGCAAACCGTCCCGGGAACTTCTTATTGCCGCAAAAACTGGCACTCTGAGGGACGAGAATGGCAATATCTACATTCCTACCGAGGAAGAGCTGATCGAGCAGCTGGTGCGTAAGGACAACCGTGGGCAATACATGAGCCCGTATACCAGCGATGACGTTCTGGCCGAATGGGTCAACTCTGCTATCAACGCCAACATTGGTGCGACCGCCGGCTCCGGCCTCGGCGCAGCAGCGGGTGCTTATGTAGGGCAGAAAGCCCTTGAACAAGTACCGTTCGTAGGCAGTTTCCTTGGCGGTGCCATCGGTTCAGAAATCGGCAACCAGGTTGGTCGCCAGACCGCTATCAGCGCCTCTGGTGGCTGGGAAGCGATCGAAGGCAGTTCTGACCGTAGCTTTGATGACTTGCAGTCCATGGTTCGCTACCTGCGCTTCAAGTACAGCGATACCCAGAATTTCACGGATGCGATGAATGCCGCCTCTCAAATTTACCCTGAGCTGGCCGACGCCCTCGCGCAAGCCTACTGAGACGAATAACGGAGAAACACATGTTCAAGAAGAATGCACTAACATCAGTCTGCGCTGCGGCTGCGACCGCCCTGGTACTGTCTGGCTGTGCCACCCCAAACGAGAACATCAAAGGCAAGCCCAGCGTCTATGAAGACGTCTCCACAACGGGTGCTGTGGGCGGCGTGGGCATCGAAAGCCAGGACGTGGTGGCAATGACCGATCAGATGATGCGAGACATGCTGGCCAATCCTATGCTGACTGGCCGTTCGACGTCGCCTCGCATCATTATCGACAACGAATACATCAAGAACGAAAGCACGTCAGTGATCAACACCAACATGCTCACCGACCGTCTGCGAATCGAACTGAACCGTGCCGCCAATGGCCGCATGATTTTCGTCGGTCGCCATTTCTCCGACATGGTCCAGAAAGAACGTGACCTGAAACGTGATGGCGCAGTTGACGGCGGTACGATCCGCCAGACGGCTGCCCAGGCTGGCGCAGACTTCCGTCTTGGCGGCCGCATTTCCTCTCTCGATGCCATCGACCGCAATACCGGCACCCAGTCCCGTTACAGCCAGATAACCTTCGAAATGGTAGATCTCGAGCTGGGCACCATCGTGTGGAGCGGACTTTACGAAATGAGGAAAGCAGCCCGTGATAATGTGGTCTACCGATAAGGGAATGATGAAGCCGGTGCTGGCGACGCTGATCGCCGGCACCCTGGCTGGTTGTGCCACCGGCCCGAAGGTCTATGACCGGGCCGACCTGGCACCGGCAGAACAGTCGCTGGTCAGCGGTAAACCCGACGTTCTGAAAACCGATTTCCAGAACCTGTTCGAGGAAGGCCAGCGTAACAAGGTTCTGAACCTCATGGAGATCGGGGTAAAGGCCTATCGCGCCGGTTATCACCAGGAAGCCAAGAATACCCTGACTCAGGCAAGGCTGGAGATCGAGAACGTCTACGCCGATAACGATGCGGCCCGCAAGGCCCGCAGTATCTGGTACGAAGAAGCCGAGAAGGACTTCAAGGGCGAACCCTACGAGCGCTCGATGGTCTATCTCTACCTCGGGCTGATCTACCTTGAAGAAGGCGACTACGGCAATGCCCGGGCCAGCTTCCTGGCAGGACTGCTTCAGGATGCTTTCGCCGAAGAAGAACAGAACAGCACCGATTTCGCGTTGTTACTTTACCTCGCCGGCTGGTCCGCCATGCAGATGGGTAGCGACCAGCTCGCCAAAGAGCACTTCGAAGAGCTGAAACTCTACCGCCCGGATGCCCCCATCCCGGACGCCAGCGACAATGCTCTGCTCCTGGTCGAAACCGGTAACTCACCCCGCAAGCTTGGCGATGGTGTTGGCCACTACCAACTGGTCTATCGCCGGGGCAAGAATTTCCGGGATGTCGGAGCCGAGTACCGCAACGGTGAAGAATGGTCCCCGGTCTATCCAATGGAAGACATCTTCTTCCAGGCGTCTACTCGTGGCGGCCGGGCAATCGATCGCATTGTTGAGGGCCAGATCCAGTACAAGGAAAACACCCGCGCCGTCGGCTCGACCCTGAGCAACGTCAGTCAGAACAGTACCCTGGCCGGGTTCAGTGCAGCTGCCGGTGGTGCCGCCGCCGCTGGCTTTGCCGCCATCAGCCTGATCAGCGTAGCGGCAGACGGCATGTCGGCTTCTGCCAACACCCGTGCCGATATCCGCTACTGGCACGGCCTGCCAGACACTATCCATCTGATGCCGGTGACGGCCACTGCAGGGGACCCGGTCACCATCCGGTTCCTCGACGAAAACGGCCGGCCGGTGCCCGGTCTCACGGACAGTACCGAGTTCAAATTTGATGGTCGCGGCGCCGGCCTGGCATTTGCCACTTCCCGTCGCCCGACTCCAGGAGGAAGCCAATGACCCGTATTCTGAAATCCCTGACTGCCCTGGCCATTGGAGCCAGCCTTGTTGCAGGCTGCGCCCCCTACCGGTCGGCGGACAGCACAAAACTGACAGAACGCACTGCACCGGTCACCATGAATTCCGTGGTTTTCACCGACTACAACCTCAGTCGTTCCTGGGACGGAGGCATCTTCGGTGATAAGGAGCGCTACCGTCTGTCACTGGTTCAGCACGGCCAACGGCCCACCGCGACAGGTACAACCGAAGTTTATGCGGTTCTGCGCAACCACACCGATTACGACTATCGAATCGAGGCACGAACGCAGTTCTTCGATCAGGACGGTGTCCCGGCCGACGTCAAACCTACGTGGCAGCGCAGCACGATACCGGCAAACAGCATATCGACCTACCGTGAACTGTCCACCTCCACGCAGCCTCTGCAGTACAGAGTGGAAATCCGGGAGCTGAACTGATGAAACGACTGGCCCTGGCACTCTGCGTGCCGCTGCTGGCACCCGGCCTGAGCCTGGCAGCCAGCCAGACTCACGAAGCTGCTCCCATGATGGCACCCGCCCAGAAGCCGCTGACCGACGATGATCTGATCAACGATCGTAACGCTCCACAGCGTCAGGAAAGTGCGGACAGCATCATCAAGCGATTCCGCGCTGCCTTTGGCAGTGAAACACCAAGGGTTGCCGTGTTCTGGAACCGCAGCTTTGACGATCAGGTCAGCGACTGGAGCAGCAACACCCGAGGTGTTGTCTCTGCCCGGGGCTCCCTGAAGGGCGAAGTGCCAGATGGCAAGGTTAACCTTGATGGTCAGGGACAGGTCGCTGCCCAAGGTGAATATCGCTCAAACCGTCGCTCTGCTCCGGCAGGCCCTGCGTTTGAGCTGCAAAGTGGTCTGGTCAGTCAGTTGAACGATGCCGGTGTGACCGTGGTAGATCGAGACGCCATTATGCGGATTACCGACAACGCACTGGAAACCGGAGACTTCTCCCGCCTGTCACCGGACCAGCGTCGCCTGGAAATGAGAGCCCTGGGCGAACACGCAGACATGCTACTGGTCTTCCGCAAGCTGGCCCACGACAAGTTCGAAATTGAAGTGCTGGACGTCCGCGATGGCGCTATCCGAGCCATGCTGAGTTCCAACGGCGTACCACCGGAAAAGGACAAGTCCCACCAGTGGAAAGCCACCGATCACGGATTTCAGAAGGTTGAGCAGACGGTCACCCTGGACGAAATCGGCCAGGAACTGGCACTGCAGACTATCGCGAAACTGGGCCGCTGACACAGCGGCCTTTTTTCGCAGCCCATTTTGAGGAGAATTCTGTTTTGAAGGCACTGAACCCCAGATCTATCCTGATCCTGGCCCCCTTGGCTGCGTCACTCGTCGGCTGCGCCAGTTCATCATCCATACCCATACCTTCAGATCCAGCTCAGATGAATGCCGGCCAGAGGTTTTATGCCGGATACACCGACTGCGCCAGACAGGATCGTAACGGCGAAATCATCCGGATTTATCCACAATCGTCTGCAGTGACCCGAGAACCAGAAACCTTCAACTACACCTGGTGGTGTGCGGACATCGACGGCTCGTCCTACCCGAGCAGCGTATCCAGTCATCCGATCCCGAAAGCCGATCACCCCGGAAACGGGCTCATTGGCGCGTCTATGGAACAAACTGACTCCGGGATCTTTATCTTCTGGATTGCTCCCGGTGGCAGTGCCAATGAGAACGGGGAATTAACCATCGGCGACCAGGTACTGTCAGTGAAACCAACGCCCGATAGCCAGGATGTCAGCTTAAGCACTCTCAACCTGAATCAGGCAACATGGCTTATCCGGGGTGAACCTGGAACCGAGGTTCAGCTTACCGTTCAAAGTCCTGACAGCGCGACGCCAAAGACGATTACTCTTACCCGATCTCTGGGCAAACAGAGCGACATGGAATTGCTAACCGCCGTGATGCAGGAGCGTCAGCAGAAAGCAGAGCAAGAAGCCCGCAAAAGCCTGGTGATCCGGGACAACTCCGGGCAGTACATGAGCCCCTATACCAGCGATCGGGTTACAGCCGAGTGGGTCAACAAGGCCCTGAATGCCAACATTGGCGCGACCGCCGGCAGCGTGGTTGGCGCAGCGGCAGGTGCCTACGCGGCTAACAAGGCTCTGGAATCTGTGCCCTTCGGGAGCCTGCTGGGTGGTTTCGTTGGTTCGTCTGTCGGAAAAGATATCGGTCGCAGTACCGCCATCGAAAGCATCGGCGGTTGGGACTACGTACGCTCAACCTCTGACATGAGTTTTCGCTCCCTGGCAGACATGGCCCAGTATCTGAAAGCCGAGCACGGTACCGATCCGAACTTCGGTGATGTGGTAAACGCCACCAGCCAGATCTATCCCGAATTCGCTGCGGCCTTCGCTGCAGCGCGATAGGTCGGTCACTCGTCGCGGCTGTCCAGCATCTGCTCCAGCCGCGCGTCCTTGTCCTGCCACAACCCCGCCAGCCAGTCCTTTACGTTCCTGCGATGTTCTCCATCGCTGGAATAGTCATGGCCTTTGAGGTGGGCGGGGATTTTGGAAGTGCGAATATCCAGGTGAATCTCCAGCACCCGGCCACAGAGGAAATCCCAGAAGGTCGGTGCGCCATTCGGATAGGCTATGGTGACATCTACCAGAGTTTCGATGGAATCACTCATCGCATCCAGCACAAAGCCAACGCCGCCCGCCTTTGGCAGCAGAAGATGCTGATAAGGTGATTTCTGCTTGTCGTGCTTGCTCTGGGTAAAGCGTGTACCTTCTACAAAGTTCATCACGCTCACAGGCGTGTAGCGGAACTTTTCGCAGGCTTTCTGGGTGGATTTCAGGTCCTCGCCACGCTTTTCCGGGTGTTTGATCAGGTATTCCCGGGTGTAGCGTTTCATGAATGGAAAATCCAGCCCCCACCACGCCAGCCCAATGACCGGCACCCAGATCAGTTGCTGTTTCAGGAAAAACTTCAGGAACGGCGCCCTACGGTTGAACACCCGCTGCATCGCCACAATATCCACCCAGCTCTGGTGGTTGCTTAACACCAGGTACCAGCTTTCACGCTTGAGCTGGTCGGCACCATCCACCTGCCAGCGGGTGCCGTGTGTCAGTGTCATCCAGCCAACGTTTCCTGCCACCCAGGCTTCGGCAATCCAGATAATCAGGCGGGTGCACAGCACCCGGAATCCCTTAACCGGAATAATCAGCTTCAACACCGCCGGAATGTAGAGAAGCAGACACCAGAAAAGGGTGTTGATACCCAGCAGAACCGAATTTAGGACGCCGATAACGGGAGCTGGAAGGAAGCTGAGCATGATATTCCTGTTGTTGGTTGTTTACTCCTGAGGCGAGCCATAATAACAGCCGTTTTCGACAATGGGCAGTGGCCGGATATGACTATTATGCCTGCCTCCCTGGACGGTTTTGCCATAGGCCTGCCTGGCCCCGTAGGTTAGTGTTGCACCGACTGATCATGCTCACACTCTGGGATAACGCACCAAGGGCCGCCCGATGCCAAATCTAATCAAAACAGCCGCCAGCAAAGCCTCTGGCCTGACCCGTCAAACGGCACGTTATGCAGGCAATGCGTTCGACCGGGTATTCCGCGCGGCCAGCCTTGTTCAGGCAGGTCAGACACCATTCGAAACGCTGCACAGCGACGGTCTGGTCAGCCTCCGCTACTACCCGCCGCTGGGAGAGGACTCCATCCAGCTGGGTGACGAGGTTATCGCTGTAGAACGCCAAACTCACCGGACACCGGTCGTCATCATCCCGCCCTTGGCAGTGAACATGCTGATCTATGACCTGTTTCCGCAACGCAGCCTGGTGCGTTTCCTGCGGGCCAAGGGTTTCGAGGTCTATCTGATTGACTGGGGCGTACCGGGGCGCGAGCACACCCACTACAACATGCACACCTACGCCGCTGAATTATTGCCGGCTTACCTGAACCGGGTGCGAGAGCACAGTGGCGAGCAGGAGTTGTCTCTGCATGGATGGAGCATGGGCGGGATGTTCACCCTGTTTTATTCGGCCCTCAGTCAGGATCAGCATGTCCGCAATGCCATCGTTCTGGGTTCGCCCATCGACAGTCATGCCTCCGGGTTTATGGGCTGGATGTACCGGCGTATTTCGGGAGCAGCCGAGGTGGTGCGCAACCGGACGGGCTTTCGTATCCACAACGTAAAACCCCAGTGGTTCCATACCCCGGGCTGGGCCAATACCATCGGTTTCAAGCTCACTAATCCTATCGGCAGTGTGATGGGCTACTGGGAACTGATTGTGCGCCTGGGTGATCGGGAGTTTGTCACCAACCATGCCACAACGTCGGCGTTCCTTGACCGGATGGTCGCCTACCCCGGCGGTATCATTCAGGATACGGTGGTTCGTGTGTGGATCGATAATCAGCTTTCCCAAGGCGAGATCCAGATTGGTGATGACGTTGCCCGCCTTGAGAATGTAAGTGCCAACTTACTGGCAGTGGCCGGCAAGGAGGACACCATGGTCACACCAGGTGCCGCCAAGCGGGTGATGGATCATGTCAGCTCCAGCGATAAAACGTTCCGGGTAATTCCCGGCGGCCACATGGGGATTCTGGCGGGCAGCAAGGCGCCGAAGGAAAGCTGGCTGGAGATGGCGGAGTGGCTGGCTGAGCGGTCTGACTAGTTATTGGTGTATGCCGGCAAGTGTGGGGAATGGCGTGCCAAAACCCGCTCAAGCACGTCCATGTGACGCTTGAGCTCCGCCATCCCTGGCTCCGCACAGTTTTGGCACGCCATTCCCCACACTCGCCTCCGATAACCTCGCCACAGCCTTCGACCTAACAAATCCCGGTTCTGGCTACACCCAGACAGTCCAGTTACACTGCAACCCATGAACCCCGTTGATATATTGAATCTGGACTTTCGTGCTCTGAGCACCTTCCTCGCCGTACTGGACGAAGGCAGTGTTTCCCGCGCTGCAGAGCGCCTCGGTGTTACCCAGTCTGCCGTGAGCCATACACTGGAGCGGCTGCGGAAGAGCCTTGGTGATCCTCTGTTTGTGAAGTCCGGCAGGGGGATCGTCCCCACACAGTATGCTGTTCAGGCGGGGCCTCATATCCGGCAGATTCTGGATGACCTTCAATCCCTCTCGAAGGGCCCGCCATTCAGCCCTTCGTCTGCCGAGTTCTCGTTTACCATCGCAGCGAATGATTACCAGCGGGACTTGCTGCTCCCGGGTCTGTCTAAAACCCTGCGTCGGGAAGCACCGGGGATAAGCCTTCAGGTTATGCCATCAGGAATTCCAACGGCCGACATGCTGAGGAAGGATGCCTGCGACCTGATTATTTCGCCCCACGCACCGGAAGCCACGGATATCATGCAACGGGGTTTGATGGCCGATCATATGGCCGTGTTTTACGATCCAGAACGGCGGGGACCACCCCGTGATCTCGCAGAGTACCTGCAGGCAGATCACATTTCCGTTTTGTTTGCCTCGGGCGAGAAGCCCGCTTTCGAGACGTCTCTTTCTGCGCGTGGCGTCTCTCGCCGAAGTGCTGTTACGGTCTCGAACTTTTCCGGTATTCCTGAATTTCTTCGCGGCACGGACATGCTGGCGACGGCACCGCAACTGATGAGCAAGCACTTACTTCGAGACTTTCCGTCGGTGCCGCTGCCGTTCGACTACAAGCCTTTTACCCTGCTGATGCTGTGGCACCGCCGCAATCAGAATGACCCCGCGCATCGCTGGCTTCGCAATCAGGTTAATGCCGTTGCGGCCACGATGAATAAGCTTCCCGGCTAATCAATTAGTTTCATTCATACGTTGTATTAGCGAAGCACCGTTATTTTCTTCCTGAACACTCCCTAGACTCACTCCTTCAGCCAGAAGGCGGGAGTGGGGTGCGCTTTCCAAAACTGTGCGGAGCCATGGATGGCGGAGCTCAAGCGCCACATGGATGTGCCGCCAGGAGCGGGTTTTGGAAAGCGCACCCCACTCCCGCCTACCCCCAATGTAAGGTATGGACATCGAATGCTCGCACTCACCAGCATCTGGACAACCGTTCTACTCGCCGCCGCCGTGGCTTTGGGTCCGCTTGCGACGGATATGTACCTGCCAGCGTTGCCCCAGATTGGTTCTGAATTCGGCACAGGAACAGACAAGGTACAACTGACGCTTAGCCTGTACATGGCAGGCTTTGCCATTGCCCAGCTGGCCTATGGCCCATTGGCAGATCGCTTTGGGCGTAAGCCCATCATGATCTGCGGCATGATCCTCTTCGCCATCGCCAGTGTTGGCTGCGCACTTGCCACGAATATCGAAACCCTTATGGCCTGCCGGTTCCTGCAAGCATTGGGTGGATCTGCCGGCCCCGTGCTTGGCCGGGCCGCTATCCGGGATATCTATACCCCACGGGAAGCGGCAAAAATCCTGGCTATCCTTGCAAGCATGATGGCCCTTGCACCAGCAGTTGCACCAACTATTGGCGGCTTTCTGGTTACCAGTTTCGGTTGGTCTTCCATTTTCACAACACTGGCCGTGTATGCACTGTTGATGGCAGTTGTTGTAGCGATCGGCATGCCGGAACCCATGCGCCCGGAATATCGTCAGCCCCTTAAGCTATGCAACCTCATGCGGAATTACCGGCACATAGCCACCGACGTGACGTTCCTCGGCTATACCCTGACCAACGCCCTGATTTTCTCCGGCCTGTTTGCTTTCCTGTCCGGCTCATCGTTTGTTCTGATCGACTTTCTTGAGGTAAAACCCGAACACTTCGGACTGTATTTCGCTGGTATCGTGGTTGGCTATGTTTCCGGAAATATGACGGCCGTGCGTCTAAGCAGCAAGTTACTGCCGGATCAGATTCTCGTCAGAGGTCTTCTGGTTGCGGTTGCGGGTGGCGTGATCATGGCCGGACTGGCGATGGCTAACGTCTACAGCCCATGGGCGGTCATCATTCCGCAAGCCATTTTCATGGCGGGCACCGGGATGGTGTTACCCCAGACCATGGCTGGCGCGCTGGCCAACTTCCCTCGCATGGCTGGCTCTGCCTCTGCCCTGTTCGGGTTTGCACAAATGGCCATTGCCGCGATTGCTGGCGCGCTCGTCGGGCACCTTCACGATGGTACCTCGCTGGTGATGGCCCTCGTGATCTGCGGCAGCGCAGGGCTGGCCCTCGCCGCTTATCTGCTGGTGGTCCAGAGCAATCCGGCTCCGGGCTTTGAGCCTGAAAGCGCTTCGGCCCAGTAGATATTGGCCGTTGGTGGGCTTTCCTTGAGTGGTGGTTAGGATGCAAGATAGTCCAAATTGGACTAAACAGAGTAGATCCCAATACCCGGGCCCAACCTACCCAACACCAAGGAGTATTGATATGAGCAAGGTAACCCTCGGCGGCGAACCCATTGAACTGAGTGGCAACTTTCCTGAAGCTGGCGACAACGCCGCGCCCTTCACCCTGACCAGCAGCGGTCTGGAAGAAGTCAAACTCGACAACTGGGCAGGCAAGCGCAAGATCCTGAACATCATCCCCAGCATCGACACCGGCGTGTGTGCGGCCTCTACCCGAAAGTTCAACGAAAAGGCCAGCAGCCTGGATAACACCGTTGTTCTGGTGGTCTCCGCGGATCTGCCATTCGCATCCTCCCGTTTCTGTGGTGCAGAAGGTCTGGAAAACGTGGAAACACTGTCCACCTTCCGTAACTACAGCTTCCAGCAGGACTACGGCGTCGCCATTCAGGACGGTCCGCTGGCCGGACTCTGCGCCCGTGCAGTCGTGGTTCTGGACGAAGACAACAAGGTTCTATACAGCCAGTTGGTCAGCGAGATCAAAGAAGAGCCGGATTACGACGCTGCGCTGAAGGCTCTCTAAGTAGACGACTACCCGCTTTCCCGGGCAGACAATCCCGATGCCCGGTGTCAGCCGTACGAATCAGCCCTCACAGACTGTGCATTGCCATGGATGGCAATGCCAGCCCCGCACGAATGGGTGTTAGACTTCCCAACCCAGATTCAACCGGAACCGGACATCACCCCGTGAGCCCCCCTACAAACGCCACCAGCCTCCCCCGCCAGCTCTACTCTATGACCTGGCCTATGCTGTTCGGTGTGCTCTCACTGATGACCTTCCAACTGACCGATTCCGTCTTTGTTGGTCAACTGGGCCGGGATCCTCTGGCTGCACTGGGCTTTACCGTACCCATACAGCAACTGGTCAGCGGGATGTACGTTGGCCTTGGTATCGCCACTACCGCCATCATTTCCCGCACACTGGGGCAGAACGACGAGATGCGCGCACGCCGTCTTGGAGGGTTGGTCATCACGACCGGCGCTTCTCTGGCAGCCCTGCTCTGCCTGTCCGTCTGGCTACTTCAGGATCTGATTCTTGATCTGCTCGGGGCCAGCGAGGCGCTGCGGCCGACCATCCATGGTTACTGGGGGGTCTGGCTGTTATCCGCCTGGGCCGGGGCGATGGTGTATTTCGGGTACAGTATTTGCCGTTCAAATGGCGACACCAAAGTCCCCGGCTACATGATGATCGCTACCAGTCTGCTCAATATCGCCCTGGATCCTCTCTACATCTTCGTGTTCGACTGGGGCCTTCCCGGTGCTGCCTGGGCCACGTTAACCGCCTTCAGCATTGGAGCCCTGGTGGTTTACCCCACTCTCCTTCGCCGCCATTGGTTGCGTTTCGATCTGGGCAATCTCCAGCTGTTCCAGACCCTGCGACAGCTTGGCGGCATTATGGCCCCGGCGATGGTCAGTCAGTTGATGCCACCGCTTTCTGCGATGCTGGCAACGGCTCTGGTAGCAGGGTTCGGCTCAGCCGCGGTTGCGGCCTGGGGACTTGGAACCCGTCTTGAGTTCTTCTCGATTGTTGTCGTGCTGGCGCTCACCATGTCGATGCCACCGATGATCGGACGGTTACGGGGCGCGGGAGAGATTGAGCAGATTCGCCAACTGGTGCGGATTGCCGTGCGTTTCGTGGTGGGCTGGCAGCTGGCTATCGGGATTATATGGCTCGCCGCGTCCGGTATGGTTTCCGATCTGTTTTCCAGCGATCAGTATGTTCAGGAAGTACTCGGAGATTATCTGGTCCGCGTGCCCCTGAGCTACAGCGGCCTGGGCGTGTGCATGCTGATGGTATCTATCTGTAACGCACTCGGGCTGGCCATGCGGGCTCTGCTTGTATCAACCTTGCGGCTGTTTGCCTGCTACCTGCCCCTGCTCTGGTTGGGCTCCCAGTTTGGTGAATTGACCGGGCTGATGACCGGCGCTCTGATCGGGAATCTGCTGGCCGGTATGATGGCTTACAGTTTCTACCGCGCCGGTATGGCCAAACTGCGCAACGATTCGGTTTCAGCTGAAGCGTGAACGGAAGGCTTCCGACATGGGCACGACTTCTTTACGCTGGTAGTTGAAGAACACAAATCCGTATTTGGCCAATGCGACTGGCTGTCCACTTGTTGCTTTGGTTACCCGGAACACAAAGTCACCGCCGTATTTATTGAAATCCATCAAACCTACTTCGAAGCGCAGCATTTCCGGAAAGAAGGATTCCGACTGGTACATGGTTGCCAGGTCAGTGACGATAATTCCCACGTGATCTTCATCGGCTTCCTGAACGCCGAAGTGCACCAGAAACTGGGCTCTGGCCTCGGACAACATAGAGATCAGAGCATCGTTGCCCAAGTGGTTGGCACCGTTGATATCGGTGATTCGGACAGGCATGTCTGTGGTAAAGCTGAAGGCGTCGTCAGGGAAGGCGAGTTTGATTCTGGCCACTTGGGAGTCCTGTGTGAGGTTCTGATTAGGGTTGAATCATACGCTTTTGGGTTTTGCTGTTCATCCTGCGGTGAATTAAGTTATCTTGCTTATTGGACCCTTGCGCAACAACTTCTGGCGTTTGGGCCACTGAACAGGTTATTCAAAACCCGCTCAAGCACGTCCCTGTGGCGCTTGCGCTCCGCCATCCATGGCTCCGCACAGTTTTGAATAACCTGTTCAGCGGCCCCGATCCGGCTTTTTTCGCGCACCTGACAGACCAAACATAATTAAAAGATCGGGAACACTATGGATATTCGCCCTGCTGCCACTCTGATATTAGTCCGGGATACCAACGCTGGAATCGAGGTGTTGTTGCTGCAACGCACCTGGGAGGCGGTGTTCATGCCTGGTTATTTTGTGTTTCCCGGTGGCGCGGTGGATCAGAGTGAATCGGCGGCGCGGGAGCACGTTCTGGGGCTGGATGAACAACAGATCAGTCGGACCATGAGCCTGGATGAGGGCGGGGCTGATTTTATGTTGGCTGCCGTTCGGGAATGCTTTGAGGAAGCCGGCATTCTTCTGGCTGTTGATGCGCAGGGAAAGGCTGTTGGTGCCAGCCATGGCGTCCATACTGATCGGGACTCTGTGTTTCGGGGCGAGTTATCTTTAGCCCAGGTGTGCCAGCGACACGGGTTGTCGATTCCTCTCGACCGGCTGGCCTATCTGAGCCACTGGACCACCCCTCCGGGGCCTCCACGCCGGTTTGATACACGATTCTTTGTCGCCACAGCACCGGAAGGCCAGGTTGCCAGCCATGATGGCAACGAGACCATCGATCATGTCTGGATCAATCCCGCTCAGGCGCTGGAGGATCATCGTTCCGGGCGACGGTTGTTCGGGCGGCCAACGATCAAGACTCTCCGGGTTCTGAGCAGTTTCTCCAGCACGGATGAACTCATGCGCTATGCCCATGCCAATCCGCCGGAGGCAGTACCCGACAAGGAGTGGCCAGCGCTCAGGAAAGGCAAACCGGTCATGCTGGAACCCGGCTCTCCAGCCTATGACGAAGTCGCCAAGCTGGACCCTGAGGGTGAAGGGCTGGCCCATGCCGAGATCGTTGCCGGAACAGCGGTGGAAGTTGCAGCCAGGGTTATCCGGCTCACTGCCCCCAATCCGGGCGTTATGACCGGGCCCGGCACCAATACCTATATCCTCGGCCACGAACGGTTTACGGTTATTGACCCAGGCCCGGATGACCCGGCGCATATCCAGCGGATTCTTGAAATAACTGGCGGGAAAATTGATCAGGTTCTGGTCACCCATACTCACCGGGATCACTCTCCCGGCGCCAAGCCTCTGCAGCGTGAGACAGCCTGCAAGCTGGTTGGTTTGCCTGCGCCCGAGGGACCTTCGCAGGATTCAGGCTTTACCCCGGATCATCAGCCGTCGGATGGAGAGGTCATCAATACGGAGGCTGGAGAGCTCAAGGCGATCCACACGCCCGGTCATGCAAGCAACCACATCTGCTTCCTGCTGACCGATCAGGCACTGCTGTTTTCCGGGGATCACGTCATGCAGGGGTCAACCGTTGTCATTAACCCGCCAGACGGTGATATGAAGGCATACCTGGAGTCTCTTTACGGGCTGCTCGCCGAACCAATGCGCTATATTGCCCCAGCCCACGGCTTCCTGATGGGCCGGCCGGAATCTGCCATTGATCATCTGATCACGCACCGGCTCGCGCGGGAACACAAGGTCGTTAAAGCCCTGAAGAAATGCTCACCGGGCACTCTGAAGGAGGTTACGGCAGCAGCCTATGATGACGTACCGCCCGCGCTGCATGGCCTGGCCGCCCGGTCTGCTCTGGCGCACCTGCTGAAGCTGGAACAGGATGGCAGGGCCCGGCTCGGGGATGAAGTCTGGAGTATCACCGATGCCGGTTAGCCGCCGCAGGTCAGTCCATCCGCGCCAAAGCAGTGTTGCAGGGCGTAGAAATAGGTGTCGATGATGTGCTCCGCTTCCCGCTCAAAATCAAAGGAGCCGGGAAGCAGCAGCCACATATAAATCAAGCCTGTCAGTTGTACATGCAGTTGTACGATAGCCTGCTCGATATTGATATCAGCAGGCAACTGACCTCGTTTCAGTGCGCTTTCCAGCGCCTTCCGAATCCGTACCGTTCCATCCAGAAAGGCCTGACGGTGTTTGCTACCCAGCGGTTCATTCTGCTCCGTCAGTTCACATTTCAGGAACATGATTTCATAAACCCGGCGGCGCCTGGGGTCCCGGGAGATCTGTTGGGTCAGATAGATAATCAGCTCCCGGAAACGCCCGAGCGGATCAGGCTCGTCCGGGTGCTCGATCGCGTCATGTAACATTTCCAGTGGCGTTTTCAGGCGTTCAATCATGGCTTCAAACACATCGTGTTTGTTTTTGAAGTGCCAGTAAATTGCACCCCGGGTAACGCCTGCGGCAACCGCAATGTCGTTCAACGAGGCTTTGGAAACCCCCTTCTCGAAGAACACGTTTTCCGCTGCTTCAATCAACAGCTCCCGGGTCTTCTGGGCATCTTCTTTCGTACGCCGAGCCATGACCGCTCCTGTAAAAGTTCTGCAAACATAGTATTTGTCACTATACATACATTCGTGTATGTATGTATCATCGTAGTTTCACTGACATGCCCTGTATCCGTCCGGTTGAGGCCTCTCAATTCTCATGCCCGGTCACTCAGTTCCGTTGAGGTAAACATGCGCCATTCTACGCAATCCGTACTTTTATTGCTGATCACATCGTTTCTGCTGTCCGCGTGCGGTGAACAGCAGGCTTCTGCCCAGGCAGCAGCAACACCTCCGCCAACACACGTCGGCTATGTTGTGGTTGAGGAGAAGCCATTTACCCTGGTGAATGAGTTGCCCGGCCGCACCACCCCTTACCAGATTGCCGAAGTACGGCCCCAGATCACGGGGCTCATCAAAGAACGCCTGTTTGACGAAGGCGAAACCGTTGAAGCCGGCCAGGCCCTGTATCAGATCGACGACAAGCTTTACCGGGCAGCACTTGCCAGTGCCAGGGCCGACCTGGCGAATGCCAAGGCAAACCGGGAATCGGCTGAACTTACCGCCAATCGTTATGAGAAACTGATCAAGACCGGCGCAGTCAGCCAGCAGGAGCTGGATCAGGCCCGAGCCACTTTCAACGCCTCCAGCGCCCAGGTAGCTGCCGCTGAAGCTGCGCTCGATACCGCACGGATCAATCTTGACTACACCCGCATTGAGGCTCCGATCAGCGGTCGCATCAGCCGTTCAAGTGTCACCGCCGGTGCACTGGTTACCGCAAATCAGTCCTCTGCTCTGGTTACCATTCGTCAGCTGGACCCAATCTACGTTGACCTGACCCAGTCCTACGGCGAGCTGCAGCAGCTTCGCGATGCCCTTGCCAGCGGACAGCTGGAAACCCTGGGAGATGACAAGGCTCCGGTGCGACTGGTGCGGGAAAACAACAGCGATTATCCCCACGAAGGCACACTTCAGTTCTCAGAGTACGCAGTTGATGAAACCACTGGCTCGGTCACCCTGAGAGCCTTGTTCCCGAACCCGGAGCAGGCACTTCTACCGGGCATGTTCGTGCGCGCTCAACTTCCGCAGGCTGAGCGCAGCAACGCGGTTCTGGTTCCCCAGAAGGCTGTCAGCCGCGAACCGAATGGTCAGGCAGTGGCTATGGTGATTGGTGAAGGTAACACCGTGGAGAAACGCCAGGTGGAAACCGAGAAGGCCATTGGTAACCAGTGGCTGATCCGCTCTGGCCTGGACGCAGGTGACCGACTGATCGTAGACGGACTGCAGAAGATACGCCCCGGCGCGCTGGTCACTCCTGTGGATATCGCCAGCGAAACCGCTAACACCAACACCCAAGACACTGACTCCCGGGGCTGATACCCATGGCACGTTTCTTTATTGATCGACCAATTTTTGCGTGGGTCATCGCCATCATCATGATGATGGCCGGTGGGCTCGCGATCTACAGCCTGCCTGTAGAGCAATATCCAACCGTTGCGCCCCCGGAGGTCACTATTTCTGCGACCTATCCCGGTGCATCGGCAGAAGCCGTTGAGGACTCGGTCACTCAGGTTATCGAGCAGGAAATGAACGGCATCGACAACCTGCTGTATATGGGATCAACCAGCGATTCCTCCGGGAACGTACAGATTACCCTGACCTTTGCGGCGGAGACCGATCCGGACATCGCCCAGGTTCAGGTGCAGAACAAGCTTCAGCTGGCCACCCCCCGCTTGCCGCAGGTGGTGCAACAGCAGGGTGTTCAGGTCACCAAATCCTCAGACACCTTCCTGATGGTACTGGCCTTCACATCCAACGATGACAGCATGACCCGCGCGGATATTGCGGATTACGTGGGCGCCAACATCAAGGACCCGATTGCCCGGGTTCAGGGCGTGGGCCAGGTTCAGTTGTTTGGCTCCCAGTACTCCATGCGGGTCTGGCTGGACCCCAACAAGCTTAACGAGTTCAGCCTGACACCTGCCGATGTCACCTCAGCGATCGAAGTCCAGAACAACCAGGTTGCCGGCGGGCAACTCGGTGGCACGCCATCGATCGAAGAACAGCAGTTGACGGCCTCTATCGTGGTCCAAACCCTACTCGAGACACCGGAAGAGTTTGGCGAAATCCTGCTTAAGGTCACTGCGGACGGCTCCGAGGTCCAGCTTAGCGACGTCGCCCGCATCGAGCTGGGTTCTGAACAGTATGCCATCCAGGGTCGTTTCAACGGCCAGGTTGCGGCCGGTCTGGGGATCAACCTGGCGTCCGGAGCCAACGCTCTGGATACCGCAGAACGGGTACGGGCTCGCATTGCTGAACTGAGCGCTTATTTCCCGGAAAGCATGGAAGTCGATTATCCATACGACACCACGCCGTTTGTGGAAATTTCCATCATGGAGGTGGTCAAAACGCTGTTTGAAGGTATCGTCCTGGTCTTCCTGGTGATGTACCTGTTCCTGCAGAACTTCCGGGCAACACTGATCCCGACCATTGCCGTACCAGTGGTTCTTTTGGGTACTTTCGGAGTGCTGTTCGCGTTCGGATTTTCAGTGAACACGCTGACCATGTTCGGCATGGTGCTCGCCATCGGTCTTTTGGTAGATGATGCCATCGTGGTGGTAGAAAACGTCGAGCGGGTGATGGCCGAAGAGGGGCTGGGGCCCGTGGAAGCCACTCGCAAATCCATGGGGCAGATCACCGGGGCGCTGGTAGGTATCGCCCTGGTTCTATCCGCTGTATTCGTACCGATGGCCTTCTTCCCCGGCTCAACCGGCGCTATCTACCGCCAGTTCTCTATCACCATCGTCTCCGCTATGGTGCTGTCCGTGCTGGTGGCGCTGATCCTGACCCCGGCCCTGTGTGCCACCATGCTGAAGCCCCACAAAGGGGATCACCATACCAAAGGCGGTTTCTTCGGCTGGTTCAACCGCAGTTTCGAGAAGGCCACGGGGCGCTATACCGGCCGCGTCGAAAAAATCATCGGCCGCTGGGGACGCTACATGCTGATCTACGTCGCCGTCGTTGGCGCACTGGCCTTCAGCTTCATGCGTTTGCCGTCTGCTTTCCTTCCGGATGAGGACCAGGGCATCCTGCTGGCACAGGTCCAGTTGCCGGTAGGTTCCACCCAGGCACAGACCATTGAAGTGCTGAAAAAGATGGAACACCACTTCCTGGTGGATGAAGCCGAAGCGGTTGAATCCATGTTCTCGGTCGCAGGTTTCAGCTTCTCGGGGCGAGGCCAAAACTCCGGCATCGCGTTTGTTCGCCTGAAGGACTGGAGCGAACGGGATCTTGAGCGCAACGGCGTCAATGCCATTATCGGCCGCGCCATGGGAACATTCTCCCAGGTGCGTGAAGCGGTGATCTTTGCACTGAACCCGCCGTCGATTCCAGCGCTGGGTGTCGCCAGCGGCTTCAACTTCCAGCTTCAGGATCGTGGAGGCATGGGCCATGAAGCCACAGTAGAGGCCCTGAATACGCTGATCGCCCAGGCCAACCAGCATCCAGCCCTGAGCCAGGTCCGATTCAGCGGCCTGCCAGACGCGCCTCAGTATCATCTGGATGTGGATCGTCAGAAAGCCCGGGCCATGGGTGTATCGCTGGCCGACATCAACACCACCATGTCGGTAGCCTGGGGCTCCAGCTACGTCAACGACTTCACCGACAATGGCCGGATCAAGCGGGTCTATGTGCAGGCCGATGCGCCCTTCCGGATGCTGCCGGACGACATCAACAACTGGTATGTCCGCAACGGTGCCAGCGAAATGGTTCCCTTTGCCAGTTTTTCCGAGGGCGAGTGGAGCCACGGACCGCAGCAGTTGCAGCGCTACAACGGGGTGTCTTCCATGAACATCCAGGGCAACGCCGCCCCGGGTTACAGCACCGGTGATGCCATGGCCGCCATGGAGCAACTGGCCAGTGAGCTGCCCGGAGGCTTCGGCTTTGAATGGACAGGCCTGTCCTATCAGGAGAAGCAGGCTGGTAGCCAGGCTCCGGCCCTCTATGCCCTGTCACTGATCGTGGTGTTCCTGTGTCTGGCGGCACTGTACGAGAGCTGGTCGATTCCGTTTGCGGTGATGATGGTTGTACCACTGGGCATCATTGGTGCCGTGTTGGCGGCCACGTTCCGGGAACTGTCCAACGACGTGTTCTTCCAGGTCGGCCTGCTGACGACCATCGGTCTTTCGGCCAAGAACGCCATCCTGATTGCGGAATTCGCCAAGGAACTCGAAGAGAAAGGCCGCGGCCTGCTGCGGGCAACTCTGGAAGCAACACGCATGCGACTGCGCCCGATCCTGATGACATCACTGGCCTTCGGCCTTGGTGTCACACCGCTGATGCTCAGCACCGGCGCAGGCTCTGGTGCCCGCAATGCCATCGGTACCGGGGTGTTCGGTGGCGTGGTCGCAGCAACAGCGCTGGCCATCTTCTTTATCCCATTGTTCTACGTACTGGTGCGCCGGATCTCCGGTGTTCCGCTGACTGGCTCAAAAGCGGAATCCGAATCGGTTCTGGAAACCCGGGAGGCAAATTCGTGAAGCCACTGATTACATCGCTGGCCGTCGCCCTGACCCTGGGCGGCTGCTCCATGATTCCTGAATACGAGGCACCGGAAAGCCCGGTGCCTGCGGTCATCGGCTCAGCCGATACAGCAACCGGAGAACTGGCGCTACCGGACTGGCAAAGCCTGTTCACCGACCCACAACTGAAAGCACTGGTGGAGCAGGCCCTGGACAATAACCGGGATCTCGAGCTTGCTCTGCTTGATGTGAAAGAAGCTCAGGCGCTCTACGGCATTGAACGCTCCGGCCTCTACCCGGAGATCAGTGCCAGTGCTGACGGCACACGCCAGCGACTGCCTGCAGACCTGAGCAGTACCGGCAGCAGCAACGTCAGCGGCCAGTACAGCGTAGGGCTGGGTGTCGCAGCGTATGAACTGGACCTCTTCGGCCGGGTTCGCAGCCTTAGCGAATCCGCACTGGAGACCTACCTGGGGACCGAAGAAGCTGTCCGCAGCACCCGCATTACCCTGATTTCAGAAGTGGCCAATGCCTACCTGACTTTACTGTCTGACCGGCAGAAGCTGAAAATCAGCGAAGAGACGGTTGCCTCTCAGCAATCCTCCGTGGATCTGGTGCAACGCCGCTACGACGCCGGACTCAGCGCAGAGCTGTCTGTCCGGCAGGCAGAAATTGCTCTGGAATCGGCACGGGCCAACCGCGCACAATTCCGCCAACAGGTATCCCAGGACCTCAATGCCCTGTCAGTACTGGTCGGCGGCCCGGTGCCCGAACTGGGTGAGAGCAATGTCATTGACCCTGCGATAGCTTTCCTCGCCGATGTGCCGGAAAGCCTGGACGCATCGGTGCTGACCCTGCGCCCGGATATCCGCCAGGCCGAACACACACTGAAGGCGGCCAACGCCAATATCGGGGCAGCTCGGGCGGCGTTCTTCCCGTCCATTACCCTTACCGGCTCCGCCGGAACAGCCAGCTCGGACCTTTCCGGCCTGTTTGAGGGTGGCTCCGGAGCCTGGTCGTTTGCACCAAGCGTGAATATTCCGATCTTCAACGCCGGACGTTTGCGCGCCAATCTGGATGTTGCTGAAATCCGCACGGAAAAATCCGTGGTCAGCTACGAGAAAACCGTTCAGACCGCATTCCAGGAGGTCGCCGATGCCCTCGCTGCACGCTCCTACCTGAAAGAGCAGGAAGATGCCCAGGCAGCTCTGGTCAAGGCCGCGGAGCGCAGCCTGACCCTGGCTGAAGTGCGGTACGAAAACGGTGCCGACGATTACCTCGCTGTTTTGGATGCCCGCCGTGAGCTACTTACCGCTCGACAGTCTCTGGTGGAAGTGAAACGGTTGAAACTGACCAACCGGATCACGTTGTACCGCTCCCTCGGTGGCGGGGAAAAAGCACCGCAGACCTCCCCGGAAGAGCCGTCCGCCTCTTCTACATAATCTGCCTGTTCTGGCCGCACGGTGCCTGGCAAATGCCAGGTACCGTGCGCGCCATTATGAAAATGGCATTAAAACTTTGTCACAGCGGTATTCATGACAGCCCCGGGGCCACTATCCTTGAGCGCAGTCTGACCAACCGCGAGGCCTTATGCTTTCCCTACGGATTCGAAAATCGATCCCCTTCCCTCTGTTTTACTGCCTGATTTCCGGCGCGCTGTTCTTCAGCCTGCCAGGAATGGCACAAACAACCGAAAGCCAGGAACCTGCCCCAGTTGCAAAAAGCAAAACCGGAAGCGTGATCGTTGCCGAACTCGCCGAAGATGAAAGCGTAGAAGACATCGAGCAATCTGAGCCCCGCAAGGCCCCGTCAGCCGGCAGCACCGCCGAACCTGAGCCAGAGCTCGAACGACCAGCGAGCAGCCGTGGTACGGATACACCAGACAATCCCGCCAAGAAAGTTGCCCCCAATATTGATCTGAAGGAAGTTGCACCACCTCCGGCTCCGGAACCCCAGGTTGCTGCGCCAGCCACACCCGACATGGTGACCGGGGAAGACCTCACTGGTCAGTCAGAACTGGAACCCGTTCCTGAAGTTGATCCCGAAGCGCCAGAGGAAGCGGTGCAGGAACCGGCCACCAGCCTGACCCTGCTGGGCAATGAAGTGCTCCCCGGCACCTCGACGAGGCTGGCCTGGTCGCCCGGCATCCAGATTGCCGGCCTGTCCCAGCCGACCCCCGTGCTGGTGGTGAATGGCGCCAACGCCGGCCCGACTCTGTGCCTGACAGGCGCTGTCCACGGTGACGAACTCAATGGCATCGAAATCATCCGCCGGACCATGTATGACCTGGATCCCGAAAAGCTTTCCGGCCGCGTTGTCGGCATTCCCATCGTTAACCTGCCGGGCTTCCAGCAGGCAAGCCGCTACCTGCCAGATCGCAGGGACCTGAACCGCCACTTCCCGGGCAGCGAGAACGGCAGCCTGGCGGATCGAATTGCCTACTCACTGTTTGAAAACATCATTAAACACTGCGACATGCTGGTGGATATCCATACCGGCTCACTCAAACGTACCAACCTACCCCAGTTACGCGCCGACATGAATAACCCCGCGGTAGCCGAATTCACCCGTGGCTTTGACCGCATGGCCGTTGTTCACAGTACCGGCTCGCCCGGCATGTTGCGCAACGCTGCAGTGGATGCCGGGATCACCACGGTCACGCTGGAAGCCGGTGAGTCGCACCGGATTCAGGAACACCAGATCGACGCCGGGGTAAACAGCCTCAACAGCCTGATGGAAAAACAGGGGATGATTTCGCGCATGTTTGTCTGGGGCGACCCGGAACCCGTGTACTACGATTCAGCCTGGGTGCGGGCAGAATACGGCGGCATCCTGTTCAGTTCGATTGATCTGGGCGACCGGGTGTCGAAAGGGGAAATCCTCGGCTACGTAGCGGACCCCATTACCAACGCCCAATACCCGATCCGCTCCAGCAGCGACGGCAGGATCATCGGAATGGCGGTGGACCAGGTTGTCATGGCAGGCTTTGCAGCCTACCACATTGGTACAGAGGCAGAAGTGCCCGGAGAGTAGTATGCTACGCATTTCCCATGGGGCTGCAGCGCCACAGGAGTATGCGTGTCTTCCGAAAACTCTGGTTTCCTCGCTAAAATTCCGGGCCTGGCTTACATTGGTCTGGTCCTGACCCCACTGTTCTGGGCCGGTAATGCCGTTGTCGCCCGGGGAACCGTGGACAGCATTCCGCCGCTAGCCATGTCTTTCTGGCGTTGGATCATAGCCCTGGCCGTTATACTGCCTTTCGGGTTGCCCGGTGTCTGGCGCCATCGCCATACCATTCGCCAACATCTGGGATCCATGCTGGCCCTGGCGACTCTAAGCGTCGGTGCGTTCAACTCGCTGCTCTACATCGCCGCAACCACAACCACCGCCACCAACATCGCACTGATTAACTCGACCATTCCCATCTTTGTGGCGTTGCTTGCCTGGCTGCTGCTGGGTGATCGTACCCGGCCGCTACAGATCATCGGCATTGGGCTGGCCCTGCTTGGCATCGTCACCGTTGTCGCGAGGGGAGACCTTTCAGTTATTACGGGGTTGCAGGCCCAGCCGGGGGACCTGATCATGGTGGCGGCGGTGTTCAGCTGGGGACTGTTCTCGGTACTGCTGCGAAGGCAGGCCGTTCCTCTGCCGCCCTTGACCTTCCTGACCGCCCAGATCCTGCTCGGCACGGTGGTCGTACTGCCGTTCTACCTGACGGACTTCCTGTTCTTCAGTGGCGGTTTTGAACTGTCCCGGAGTACAGCAATACCACTGATCTATTTCGGTTTGTTCCCGGGACTGCTCGCCTACGCCTTCTGGAACCACGGTGTGCTCAAGGTCGGCCCGTCAAAAGCAGCCATCTTTATCTATCTGACACCAGTGTTTGCATCAGTTCTGGCCTGGGCCTTCCTGGGAGAAAGGATCGGACTGTTCCATGTGATCGGCGGATTGCTCATTCTCACCGGTTTGTTGCTCGCCACCCGGGCTGGTCGCCCCACGCCGGGCTATCTCCAAACTGACTGAGTTCAGCCCCGGGCTTTGACCGCAGCTTCGATGCGTTCGAGTACCTCCTCCAGGCGGCTTCGCGGGCAACCGATATTCAGGCGCATGAACCCCCGGCCCTCCGCCCCGAACGATACGCCGGGGTTCATGCCAACTCCGGCATCATGGACGAAAAACCGTTTGAGCTCAGTATCGTCCAGCCCCAGACCCCGGCAGTCGAGCCACATCAGGTAGGTTCCCTCCGGGGCAGTGGTCCGGATGCCGGGGATCCGCCGAGTTATCCAGTCGACAACGAAATCCCGGTTGTTCTGCAGGTAAATCATCAACTCGTCCAGCCAGGGAGCACCATGGCGGTACCCCGCTTCAAACCCGGCAATGCTGAATGGGTTGCACTGGGGAAGGTGCATGGACTCAAACACAGATTTCATCGCTTTACGGCGGGCCGGATCAGGAATGACCAACGCTGAGAGCCCAAGCCCGGGCATGTTGAAGGTCTTGCTCGGCGCTACAGCCGTTACCAGGGCGTCATCCGCGTCAGCCAGTGTCGCCAGCACCGAATGACGGTGGCTATCGGCATACCCGAGGTCGCAATGAATTTCGTCTGAAATCACTACCAGCCCGTGACGTCGGGCGATATCCAGAACCGACTGCAGTTCCTCGCTGCTCCATACACGTCCAACGGGGTTGTGGGGAGAGCACAGCATCAGGATTCGGGCATCCGGCCTGGCAGCACAGGCTTCCAGATGTTCAAGATCCATCCGATAACGCCCGGAACCACCGTCGTCTTCCCGGATCAGGGGGGTTTCGATCACCTTGCGTCCACTCAGATTCACAGAACTGAAAAACGGAGGGTAGACCGGTGGTTGGATAATCACGCCTTCACCCGCCTCGGCGTAGGCCATACAAGCGGCATGTAATGAAGGCACAACACCCGGCGCCATCAGTATCCAATCCCGCTCGATGGTCCAGCCATGACGGCTTCGATACCAGTCGATCATCGCCTGATAGAGGCTGTCGGGAAAAATCGTGTAACCGTACACCGGGTGAGCGGCCCGCTCCATCAGCGCCTGAGTGACGGCTTCCGGCGCCGGGAAGTCCATATCAGCGACCCATACGGGGATCACATCGTCGCGTCCGAAGACCGCCTTGCGTACGTCATACTTCACGGAACAGGTATTGATGCGATTAACAGATTCATCAAATGGCACAGACACAAAACACCCCGGAATAACTGCCTGGATAAAATCGGTTCGGCTATTATAAATGCTATCCAGTTGATCTTCTTACCTGTTATCTCCCCGCCAAGGAATGTGAAGGGAACCCGATGCCTGAAACAGCCGCCGTAGTACGGGCCTTCCGCCCTAACTTTCTGATCCTCGCGCCATTATGTGCAGGGCTGGGCGTCGCCCTGGCCTGGCGACAGGGCGTAGCCCCTGCCATTCTCGACACGCTACTGGCACTTATTGGTGCACTGCTGGCCCATGCCGCGGTCAATCTGTTCAACGAGTACGAAGATTTCGTTTCCGGCTTGGATATGATCACCCGGCGCACGCCCTTTTCAGGTGGCAGCGGAGCTCTGCCAGAGGCGCCTAGTGCAGCCCGTGGCGTGTTGATGGCCGCCATCAGTACCCTCGGGCTCGTGGTTGCCATTGGCATCTACTTTCTCTGGCAACGGGGCCTTCCCATGCTGGTTCTTGGCGTGGCGGGCGTATTGCTCGTGTTGACCTATACACGCTGGATCACCCGCTCTCCGCTACTCTGCCTGCTGGCTCCCGGCATGGGGTTTGGGCCGGTGATGGTGCTGGGTACTCTGGTCGCTCTCGGGGCGAGCCTGGATGCCAGCGCCATCACCGCATCAGTGATCAGCCTGCTGCTGGTGAGCGAACTGCTGTTGATCAACCAGATCCCGGATGCCGAAGCAGACCGGGAGGTTGGCCGGCGACATCTGGTTATTACCCGGGGTAAACCGGCTGCCGCTCGACTGGTAGCGGCTATGCTGTTGGGAAGTTTCGCCCTGATCGGAATGGGTGCCCTCGCACAGTGGCTGCCAGCCTGGTCTGCACTGGCGCTGATCCCGTTGCCCGCCGCACTGTGGATAAGCAGAAAACTGCCGTCGGTGCTTGAGCAACCAGAATGCCTGAACCCGATACTCGGCACCAACGTAGCGGTTCTGCTGAGCACCCTGGCGTTATTGGTGACCGGCATCAGCCTTTAGTCTCATGGGGCCCACAATGCCGTGAACATCACCTCCTGCGCCCTTGCAACTGAACGAAATTTGACCGATGGTTAAAAACGAATCTGGTTGATTTCATTCACGATATGGAGGTCTGCCCATGAGTGTTCTGCTCTTGGTGATCAGCGCCCTTGTGCTGATCTATCTAGGTATTGGAGGCTCCACTGCTGCCGCGATCATGGCCATAGCCACGGTTGTGGGGCTATTTCAGGATGAATGGCACCTCGCCAGCATTCTGTTTGGCGGCATCCTGCTGGCCCTCGCACTGATTCTGGTTCTCCCCGGCGATCTCCGCCTTAATAAGCTGAGCCGGCCACTGCTTGGCTGGGTTCGCAGCAGACTACCCAAGCTGTCAGATACAGAGTCCGAAGCGCTGAAATCCGGCTCGGTGGACTGGGACGGCGAACTCTTCTCCGGCAAGCCAAAGTGGAACAAATTGCTGGACGCCCGGCCCGCCCACCTGAGCAGCGAGGAGCAGGCCTTCCTTGATGGCCCGGTGGAAAAGCTTTGCAAGATGCTGGACGACTGGAAAATCACCCATGAGCACTATGATCTTCCGGATAAAGTCTGGAAATTCATTCGGGAAAACGGCTTTTTCGGACTGGTGATCCCGAAAGAGAATGGCGGTATGGGCTTCTCAAACACCGCCCACTCCGAAATTGTGATGAAGATTTCCACCCGCAGCGTATCCGCAGCCGTGACCGTCATGGTGCCCAATTCCCTTGGCCCGGGCGAACTGCTGATGCACTACGGTAGCGTTGAACAGAAACAGCATTACCTGCCGCGACTCGCCAATGGCGAAGAAATCCCCTGCTTCGCCCTGACCTCGCCAGTCGCCGGCTCAGACGCCGGCGCCATCCCGGATAAAGGCATCGTCTGCAAGGGCGAATGGGAAGGCAAGGAAGTCCTTGGCCTCAAGGTTACCTGGAACAAACGCTACATCACGCTGGCCCCGGTTGCTACCTTGATCGGTCTGGCCATCAAGGTTTACGACCCTGACAAGCTTCTCGGTGGGCAGGACGACGTCGGAGTGACCTGTGTACTGGTTCCGCGTGAAACCGAGGGCGTGAACGCCGGAGCCCGGCACCTGCCAATGAATACCGTGTTCATGAATGGCCCGACCTGGGGTACCGAGGTGTTCATTCCGATGGATCAGGTCATCGGCGGCCAGGATATGCTGGGTAAGGGCTGGACCATGCTTCTAGAATGCCTGTCTATCGGCCGTTCCATCTCCCTTCCGGCACTGGGCACCGGTGCGGGTAAAGTGGCAAGCCTGGCCACCGGTTCCTATGCCTACACCCGAGAACAGTTTGGCCGTTCCATCAGCCAGTTCGAAGGCGTCCAGGAAGCCCTCGAACCTATCGCCGGCTATACCTACATGATGGATGCCGCACGCCTGCTGACCTCGGGAATGCTGGATCGGGGCGTACGGCCCTCGGTACCGTCTGCGGTGCTCAAGTACCGCAACACCGATCTGATGCGGGAAGTGATCAACCACGCCATGGACGTAGTTGCCGGACGAGGTGTCATAACCGGCCCACGCAACTTCCTGGCGCGGGCTTATCAGGCAGTCCCTATCGGTATCACCGTCGAAGGCGCCAACATCCTGACCCGAAGCCTGATGATCTTCGGACAGGGCGCCATCCGCTGCCATCCGTTCATCGTTGAGGAAATCGAAGCCGCCGGTATGGAGGATGAGAGCCAGGCGGTGCGGAAGTTCGATGGCATTTTCTACAGCCACCTGGCCCACACCACCCGCAACGCCTTGCGCGCTTTCCTGCTGGCGCTCAGCGGCGGTGTTATTGAATCCGTTCCCAGGCAAGGCAACATAAAGCGTCACTACCGCCAGCTCGCCCGTTTCTCGGCAGCCTTCGCCCTGATGACCGACGTTACCCTGCTCTCCGTTGGAGGCGGCCTCAAGGCCCGGCAGCGGCTCTCTGGCCGGATGGCCGACTGTCTCACCCAGCTCTACTACGCTACAGCGGTGATCAAGCAATGGCATGAAGAGGGCTATCCGGATGATCAACGTCCACTGGTGGAATGGTCCCTGCAAACCTGCCTGCGGGATCTTCAGGATTCCATGCGAGAAGCCATCATCAATTTCCCGGTACCCGCCCTCCGCTGGCCTCTGCGGTTATTGGCCTTCCCGCTGGGAGCCATCGGCCTGAACGGCCCGGACGATCGGCTGGGAGCCGAGGTGGCCAGCACCATCGTCAAGGACACCCCGTTGCGCCACCGCATAAGCCGTGGCGCCTTCAGCACCATGGATCCGGACGATCCGCTGGGCAGGGTACTGAACGCCTACAAACTGGCTAACGAAACCGCAGACATGCGAAGCCGGCTGCACGAAGCCATCCGAAACCGGGATGAGGACGAACTCGACGGCATTGCCCTGCTGATGGGGCATCAGCGCAAGGAACTGGTGGACTGGGCCTGCGCACAAGGCATCGTAAAAGCCGATGAGTGCGACAAGCTACTGGAGGCTCTGACAGCGCTGTACGACGTGATTCGGGTGGATGCTTTCGAGGGTGAAGGCCTGAAGGCTCTGTCCCGCTGTGCCAAAGGAAAACGCAAAGTGGTCGAGCGCCCTCCGAGGGACTGAAACACTCGCTAGAAAGCGCACGGGATACCAGCAGGGCCATACCCCGACCTCGCCGGGGTATGGCTTTGGTGGATGTCCACAAACAGGCGTCCAGACAGCATGGCGAGGATATCCGAAGGCTTCATACCCAGCGTCATCCGGAAGGTATGAGAGAAATGCGCCGAATCGGTGAAACCGGCCGCAATAGCCGCTTCTGTCAGCGTCTCGCCTTTGTTTACACCGGTAAACGTGACAAACAGGCGATGCCATTGCCGGTAACGACGGATGGGTACCCCTACCTGCCCACGAAACAGCTCCACCAGCCGTGACACCGACAGGTTCACCTCCCCGGCCAGAGTCTCCACAGACACATTGCGTGAGACCTCCTGCCGAATCCTCTCCACGACCTTTTCGATTCGCGGATCCGCCATTGGATAATCGTCTGCCGCCGGGTTGATATGGGCTTCCAGTTCACTGTAGACGTCAGCCGGACGTAGTGGAGACTGATGTAAATCCGCCAGCCATTGTCGGAACCCGTGTTCCCC
The DNA here is from genome assembly GCF_008370345.1 of Marinobacter salinexigens. Lineage (GTDB taxonomy): Bacteria > Pseudomonadota > Gammaproteobacteria > Pseudomonadales > Oleiphilaceae > Marinobacter > Marinobacter salinexigens. The sequence continues at coordinate 112,312 of NZ_VTUU01000006.1, forward strand.
GGGTACGGCGCCGTGAACACCTGGAATCAGCGGACGCATCCGTGCCGAAAGCAGGCGGTAATCCTGACCCAGCGCATCCAGATAACACGCGGCCACTAACTGGCCGGAGGGTTCTATGGCGACCTTTGCGCCGGGAGCAAGTAACAACGAATGCCACTGCCTGGCATCATGGCCCGGTACCCGGACAGTGAGCGGCGCATGCACACCAAACACCAAAGAGGCTGCGGCCTGACTGAACTGTATTGGCTGTGCAACACAGCCTACAAACAGGGTTCGCCGTGGCCACAGGTACAGGAGATTTGATCGCTCAGCTTCCATCGGTACACGCATTCCTTGCCTGGCTGGGCAATCCCGCCCGCCGGCTTCTTATTTTTTGACTGGTTGAGCTGATTCTAGGTAAATCCGGTCCGAACCACCCCGACCAATTGTCCGTTTCGTGATCAGTTTATGGAATTTTGATCCTTTCCCCACTTCTCGTCAGTTCTTACAAGCGCCATGGTGGATTCCCGGCGTAGATTGAGCCTGCCGTTCTGACGACGTCATTCCCATAACAAAGATAAAAGGACAAACCTATGAAATCGTGGCTCAAGGGCGCACTGGTAGCGCTCGCCTGCAGTTTTACCTTCCCTGCCCATGCCGGGCTTTTTGACTGGCTCTGGGGCTCCAGCGATGAAGCCGCAACCCGCTATCCCATCGTTCTCGTACCCGGGATTTTTGCCTTCGACACCATTGCGGGTGTGGATTACTGGTACCGGATTCCCGGCGCTCTGGAAGACGAAGGGGCGCGGGTTTTCATTCCTAAAATCAACGCCTTCGATAGCTCTGCCCGACGGGGTGAACGGCTGATCGAGCAGTTGGATGCCATCCGCGCTGCCTCCGGAGGCAGCATCACCAGGTTCAACCTGATCGGACACAGCCAGGGCGGTATAACCTCCCGCTATGTCATGAATGTTCGCCCGGATCTTGTTGCCTCGGTCACCACACTTCATACACCTCACAGAGGCTCGCAACTGGCCGACATCGTGACCGGCGTTGCCCCGGAAGGCAGCCTGACCGGAGTCGGCTTCGAGGCACTGGCGAATGCGGTGGGGAATCTGGTGAACCTGCTGTCTGACAACACGGCGGATTCATCCGACATCAACGCCATGCTGGCTGAGTTCAACGCTCCCGGCTCCGCCGCCTTCAACGCTCTTTTCCCTGCTGGCATGCCAGCCACGCACTGCGGCGAGGGTCCATCCCAGATCACCATCGATGGCAACACCATCCGACTCTACTCCTGGAGCGGCACCGCCCAGTTCACTACGGGCGTCGACATTTCCGATGCGCTCTTCGGCATCACAAGCCTTGCGATTCCCGGCGCCAATGACGGCGTGACCGGTCGCTGTTCCAGCCACTTCGGCAGGGTTATTCGCGACGATTACTTCATGAATCATCTGGATGTGAACAATCAGGTCCTTGGTCTGGTTTCCCTGTTCGAAACCTCTCCCCTGACCCTGATGCGCAACCATGCGAACCGCCTGAAAAACGCGGGGCTCTGATTCACCCCATTCCGGCTGGTGCCCATGCATCAGCCGGAGTAGCTACGGAGCCAGACATGGTCCGAAATACCGGGTTTCTCATCACCATCCTGATCCTGGCCAGCGGCCTGATCATTCACTCAACGCAGACAACACCTACAACCACCGGTGTGAAAAACGAACAACCAGGCCAGCCAGCCACAACATCCGGTTCCGGCACACCGGCAACCGCCCCCATAGCCTTATCTGCTCCCCTGCCACCACTGCCTTCCGAACTGCAGGGACTGGAGCCTGACTCACGCCTCGCTACCGACGAATACGGCAATCTGCTACCCACTCCGGAACTTCGGAGACTGTTTGACTTCCACTTGGCAAACCTGGACAGGGAGCCGCTGGGTCTGGTTCTCCAGCGCATACAGTCGGCCCTCAACACCCGACTTGCTGAACCGGCAGAAGCACAGGCACTGGCGCTTCTGGAGCGCTATGTGGATTACCGCATGGCCGTGGGAGAATTACAGGAACGCCTGCCAGGTGGCGTCACCATGGATGGTTTTGATGTGGCCGCGCTCCGGCAGAGGCAGGCCGGGCTTGATGCCCTGCGACAGGACTACTTCGGGGCGGCAGAAAGTGCGGCTTTTTTTGGCAGAGACCAACAGCTGGACGATTTCACGCTGGCCCGACTGGAAATCGAACAGAATACGTTGTTTGATCCGGACGAGAAAAAACGCCAACTGCAGATTCTGGAGCAGCAACTGCCGGAGAACGTGCAACGCGCAAGAACGCGCGCAACCATTAACGCAGACCTGTATCAGCAAACCGACGTACTGAAAAGGACTGGCGCATCAAAGACTGAACTCTACCAACTCAGAGCCGGTGCTCTGGGTGAAACCGCCGCTACCCGCCTGGCCGTTCTGGATGAGCAACAGAAGCTCTGGCAGGACCGGCTGAGCCAATACAACCACGACAAAGCCCGCATTCAGCAATCCGGGCTCAGTCCGACGGACCGTGACAAGGCAACAGAGTCACTGCGCAACCGGCTATTCAACGGCCCGGAGCAACTCAGAGTCCGGGCACTGGAAACACTGGATCAGTAGCGGCCGTTAAGAATATCCACAATCTCACGGGTATCCTTGATCACCGTGTACACCTTGTCTTCGATTTCGATGCGCTGGCGACGATCATCAATATCGTAAACCCGACCGTAACGGTAAAGGTCGCGGTCCAGATAGTCACCACGACGGTAGTCGAGCTTTTTTTGCCAGCCTGGTGGTAATGACTCACCACGCTCCACTTTTTTCTGTAGCCCCGGCGGCAACCCATTACTATGAGGCGGAGAGGCCAGCACAGACACCGGCGCAATGGCGACGACAAGAAGAATGGATTTCAACAACAGCTTCATATCGAACCCTTCAGAACGTTCAGAATGTATGATCAGATTACCATTCTCACGCTCACCGGGCCTGAACCGTTCCTTACCATTCCGTCAGACACCGTCCGTGCCTGCCGGGTCACCCGCTCTGAGCCCCCCTAGAATGGCCTCATCCACCAACCAGCGACGTATCAGCTGAATACCACGCTCCTGGCGGCGACTGGTCTTCCAGGCAAAATAGAATTCATCCCCCGTCATCACTGCCGGGCAGGGCAAACGCACAAAATCCTCCGAGTCTTTGCGAGTACTCAGCATGTAATCGTTGGTGAGAGCGATCCCCTGATGAAACCGAGCCGCTTCAAGGGCGAGCAGCATATGACTGAAATGCTGAACCCGCGCAGTGGCAGGAATCGAGCGCTCCACCGACCGGTACCAGACTTCCCAGTCCCCTGCCGGCCGGTCAAAAATACTGTGGGTGGAAAGCAGCGGAAACAACGCCACCTCCTCCGGCGACATCTCCTGGCGTTCAGCATCCGCATCTTCTCGCCCCAACTCACGACAGATCTTTTGCCAATAATCCTGACTGCACACCGGAAACAGGCGTTCCACATAGAGCGGTTCGTAACTGTAAGCGGTGGATTGCTTATGAATGGTGATAAAACAGTCGGCAACCCGGTCCGACAACACCGGATTCTCGCTCGTCATCTCCAGTGACAGATCAATCTGCGGGTGCAACCGCTGCAACTCCGGCAACCTGGGCACCAGCCAGCGCACCGCGAATGAACTGAACACCGACAGCCGAATGCGAGACTCCTCATGCCCCAACAGTTGCTCACTGGCGCGCTCAATCTGCAGCAGCGCCGAGCCAATGGCATCGAAATACTGACGCCCTTCATCCGTTAACGTCACCCGACGACCCGAGCGCCAGAACAGACGCTCCCCGAGGTAGGTTTCCAACTGTTTGATCTGATGGCTAACGGCACTCTGGGTAATCGCAAGTTCCTCCGAAGCCAGGGAAAAACTATTCAACCGGGCCACGGCTTCGAAAACCGGGAGTGCTTTCAGGGGAGGAAGCTTCATATCTAATTTTCTAATAGATATTCAATATTCATCATTTTATCGGATATTAAAGCACATCTAGACTCCCACTCAATTGCTTAGGAGTCGTTTGGGAAACTGCTTCTGAAAATGCTCGGAGCCAAGGATGGCGCAGAGCAAGCGTACATGGATGTACTCGCAGCGGTTTTCAGAAGCAGTTTCCCAAACGGCGCTGGCACCAATATCAGAGAGCATCGGAGGGAGGAACGACTATGTCCGGCAAAACCGTCAACAGCGCCATACTATTGCTGGTCATTGGCAATGCGCTGGCCCTTGGCTCAGACGTATTCATCAAACTCTTGGAACCGGGCGCCCCGGTGTTCCAGTTTGCCTTTTTGCGGTGTGTCCTGACGCTGTTCATGCTGCTACCACTGGCAGGCCATCTAAACCGGCAACACCTGTTTTCCGGCCTCAAAGTTCACGCCTTACGCGCACATATTCATCTCGTCGGAATCCTGTGCATGGTCGTCGCGCTCGGCAACCTGCCCTTGGCCACGGCCAACGCCGTGTTCTATGCGGCTCCGATACTGGTGATGGTTTTAGCCGCCGTGTTTTTTAGTGAGCGCCTAACACCACTGAGCGTGACCGCCGTGTTCAGTGGTTTTCTGGGCATTGTCATGATTCTCCGCCCGGTGGCGTTCGACTGGGCGGCCATCGCTGCGCTGGGTGCCGCATTTGCCCTCGCCATCAACGCGGTCATGGTCCGCCAGCTACCCAAGCAGCAGTCCACGGTTCATAAATTATTCCTGAACTATCTGCTTATTGTGCCAGCGGCGGGTGCCCTGGCGATATGGGAGGGCGCAGCCTGGGACGGATCCATGTTGATCAGTGCCGCCGGCTCCGCCCTGTTTATCCTTGGCTACAACATTACCGTGCTGCTGGCATACCAGCAGGTCGACGCCAGCCAGGTAACCAGCGCTGAATATACTGGCCTTATTTGGGCAGTACTAATTGGCTGGGTAGGATTTAACGAAACGCCAGATCTCTGGTTCGCGATGGGCAGTGCCATGATTGTGGTGCCGCTTATTATGGTGGGATTTCGTGCGCGTCAGCGACAACCCAAAACTCTCAGGGCCTATTCATTTGCTGGGTGTGATGCTCCCGCTCCATGATTAACAGATTCACTGGCAACCGGGATGGAACGAAAGCGGTTGAACTTTGAAAATGGTCAATCTGGTCGCAAAGCGGACATTCGGAAGGGACGGTCAACGCCGCGAGCATACGCGGCTCTTTCGTGGGGGCTATGCTGCAACGACAAAGGCGTCGCTGTGCCTAAGGATTTCTATCTTAGGAAATGAAGAAAGTCCTGAAGCAGCTTTATCGAAAAAGCGATCTCAAAATTGAATCTATGGGCACTGAGCGAAACGCGCTCTTTGAAGGTGATTAGATCATCAAGAGAATCATCGGATTTCTGCACGGCGACCCTAACAGGCTATTAGTGTTACATTGCTCCAGAATAAGAGCTTTCCATTGTGTGCTAGGAGGTCCTGACCTGCTCCCCTCTGGCTTACCCACCCCCGTTCTTCAGCATCGAAAGGTCGACCTCAAAAGACCTGAGAAGGTCCTGGCTGATTTTTCGCATGAATCCGGAAAATATGACTGGCGTCGGCACGAAATCGCACCTTACGTTACGAACTCAATCCTTTGAGTGCCTTCGCCGCATTTCATAACGGACATTACCAGGCACCGGTTGGATTGAATGCCGGGGCAGGTCATAGCCACATATGAGTTCATGGTTCGTACCTTGAAGCCTATCAAGCCCCAATAGAACCGCAATAATTCCTGCCCTTGAATTGAATAACGGCTAGTTGCTGGGATCACACTGCCAGGAAAACACGCCCTAAGTACTCCTATTAACAGCCTCCGTACATCAATCTCCAACCCCCACCTACGACCAAAATGTGTTTCTGGTAAATTTTTACACTTATTTCTTGCCAATTCGCATCGAATGAATTAGTTTAAAAGTGTTCCTGGTTGCCTAACACACTTTTTGAGGATAAAGACATGAACGCGAACAATCTCGAAGACCTAGCAAGCTTTGCCACTAACTTCATCCAAAGCGAAGTAAAGGATTTGCTCAATGTCGTGCTGGGCGATGATCGCAGCAGATTGGCTCTGGACTTGATAGACGTCGAATCCATGGATTTCGACGGCTGCGTAAGGACACAGTTCGAACTCGAAAAGCTGTTGGAGCGGTGTCACGACTTTGCGTTTAACGCCATCCAGGGCAGCGATGATAAGGCAGACCAAGAGGCGCTGGAGGCGTTTTATCACATTAACTTGAGAGATGTAGCGGTAACGCCATCCAATACCGATTCAATGGCAATAATCGGAACGCTGCTTGAAGCACACCACGCCAGAATGACACTTGAGTTCCCTATCTCCGAAGACGATCAGCTTACTCGTGAGCAGATTTCTTTGCTGAGCGGCTTGGCTGTCGAAACGATTAGACTCGCGGGATTCGCTGAGGGCGATGATTACCTCCCTCAGCAACGCCCAGGGATTGCAAAAACTGCCGATGTGAAGCGGTGGTTAAAGCATAAAGGTCGCTATCAAGGATTTAAGCGAGTGCCGCCACAAATTCTTAAACCGACGGAGCCCGCCCAAGACGAAAGAGAGCTTGCCGGCGAGATTCGACGGCAGACTTATCGCCACTTGGTAAAAACTGCTGAAGTCTTCGACCTCCTGCCAAGTGCGTCGGATCGAGGTGACTTTGAAGCGTTCTTTAAGAACAAGCAATTTGATCCAGAGAGGCTCGATTGGGTAACAACCACTAACGCTACATTGCTCGGTAAACATCTGATGATCGACGCGAAATGGCTGTTTGAAAACCTCCACCGACTTGCCTCACAAGCCTGTCGGGAGCGGTTGCTCGCAGAGATGGAGAACTCCCAGTCTGATGATCCTCTGCACAAAGCACCGAATGAAACCGTGGTGACTCCTGACTTAATCCGTCGAGTCCTTAGGAGTCACGATGAGATCCAGAGGCATCCAACTCAGAAAAAGCCGAATGTAAAACTGGACGGGTACATGGTTTCAGGGGGTCAAGCTTTCGCTCACGAACACAATGGTAAGAGTCAGTTCTTTTGGGTACCGGAGTCACTGCCAGTGTCTGAAGACGCTGTGCGCAAGCACTATCCTGCTGTCGGAAGCTCAGAGCCGATGGCCAGGCATAGCGGCCTATCCAAGTTCCCGGAGTTGGCGCGTACAAAAGTTAAGAAGGTGCATGTAAGAACCCCCGAAGTGCTGAATGAAGTGGTTGAAGCACTCCTTAAGGCACGCACAGCTCAGTAGACGGTTAAACAATGACCGCGATGGATGTTGGACACAATCAAGGAGATCGAGATGAACTGTTTACCAAAGCATGGAAGGGTCGATTGCCACAGGTGTTTCTCAGGATGTGAGACTCAGTTTGACGTTACAACGGAGCAAAGCGAAGACTGGCGAATTACTTCAAATCCCTTGTCTTGGGGTAGTTCAGAGCCCGAGGTTGTCGTTCTCGGGTTTTCCAAAGGGCCAACACAGGCAGGAGCGCTTGCAAATACGCAGCACGACGAGATTGCATACAAAGGCAACCGATTGAACGTCGGCAAAATCCTCGCTCATGTTGGGTTGATACCGGAGGCAGGCGATAAGCAGCTCGAGGAACAAGTGGACCGAATGATTGCGGAACGTAACGGGCGATTCCATTTTGGATCTCTGATCCGCTGCACAGTTGAGCGATTTGACCATAAAGCCCAAGTCTGGAAAGGCAGCGGCGGGGGAATGCTGGATAAATTCGTAGCGACAAACTTCGGCCAGCAGATTGCGGAGAACTGCTCAACTGAATTCTTGGCTCGCTTACCTGACAGCACCAAGCTCGTTGTGATGTTTGGTATGGGTAGCAGGCAAAACTATGTGAGGGAAGCGTTCAAGCTGTTCCAACGTGTGCGACCCGGCTCGTGGCATTGGATCAACGAGATTGCCTACAGCGATTCGACGATCACAGTCGTTCATGTGGAGCACTTCGCCGCCCAAGGAGCGCTCATTCCGAATTGGCTCGGCAAAAATACACACGACCGCTCGAAGTTTGGACTAATGGCAAGGGCAGCGGTTAAAGATGCGCTGAGCTGAGCAAGCGACAGTAAGAAAGTTGGTCATCGCAACCAGCCGTCCGGAAAGAACACCTCAGATGAGAGAGCCAGAAACCATGAATAAGCGACATCTCACACCAGATTCGATGAGAGTGCTGCCTGTTAAATGCGGGATTTCAGACGAGACCGCCAAGCTGAAGGCCAGTCGCCTGATGAATGAGCTGATGCAATACAACGACGCGGAGAATTGGCTCAAAGGGGTTAGTTTTCTCGGCTTTCATGAGCATGCGTCGTATACGAAAAGATGGAGAGCTATCTTGCGTCTTCCGATCGCACGAAAAGATCTGATCGGTTTTTGGTTTGACCGAAAAAAGCAAAAAATGGAACGCCCCGATCCCAAAAGAACCAATACTGTTTTGCTCGTGAAGCTATACGCTGATGAGCTTATCAGGAAAACGGCTTTTGGCCAGGAATACAATGAAGGTCAAGGCCTGTACTTGGGCAGCACCGTACTCGAGCGCTCGGCTATTTTGCACCCAGAGCGTTCCCAATCAGAGCAGTCGATACAAGATTCGACGATTATTTTCATGAAGATAACCTTTCATTCACTTCAGCGTCTGCTCCAACGGGGCTATGGCCTGTCCGACGATGGGGAAGTCAGTTACGAGCGGTTGTTAACATGCCTCTACGAAGTGTGGCTGGAAGGCGAGCTTTTGTTCCGAAAAACCTCGGGCGAGGCCCAAGTGATAGTGCCTTATGCGGGGCTCAGGTTTGTGTTGGCTAAAAAAAGTGGTGCGAATAATGACGCCCCTCTCGACCTCATCACTGTTTTGCCGCCTCGCAATTGAATCAGTCGATTCAAGAGCTTGAGCAATCGGACATACCGCCCTCAGCCTCACGCTCTTTCAGCCTAGTAATGCCCCACTCTGACTAATAACTGTTTTGCACGCTTTATAGTGAATCGCCCCATTTAAGTCGCTGAATGCCCCTACCTCACGATATAGCCCACTTAAACCTGAGGGCATGTCATCAGAAAGTCCAACGAACAACGCCCAACTGCCTGACAAACAGAAAAAACTCTCCCAGATACTGAGCGCTCCCGTAGGACATAGCTCAACCATAAAACGTTAACGTAATATATTACGCTTAAAATACGATAAAACCGTAATTAGCTACTGTTATGGTCGTTCCTGCAAGAAAGCATTCAACAGGAGAGAAATAATGAATGAGAATTTTAGTTTTCCTGCCACAGAAACGGAGCAGTTACTCAGGCATGCGCTCGCATCGTCAACACGGCTGAACAACCAAGGGTTGGCGCTCACGTTAGGCGTACCCGCTCCTCGTATATCAGAAGGATTGAAAGGCAAGTGGCACCTAAAGCCAGATCACAGGGATAAGCTGATTGAAGAGTTCGGACAACCACGAGGTGTTCCTGGTCAATATATTTATGCCGAGGTCGCAAACTCAATTTCCGATTTCTTGGATGACGAGCCCGCGTTATCTCGCAAGCGTCATATTAGCAACATTCTGAACACGCTATGTGATCAGCACTTTCTTGAAAGCCTTGCTAAAGCATTGACTCCAATATGCCGGGAAACATATTCGGCACCCGAACTGACACCTAGCGATGCCAGAAAAAAAATATCTCAGTTTGAGAAGTTTTTATTGAGCCCAGAAGTCGCGCAATGGTTTTCGGTTGTACAAAGGAGATACAAGGAACTCGACCTCAAGGCGTTTAGACCGGGGGACATAGAGAGCTTTTTTTGGGCCTCGACCTTCTATGATATCGATGTTCTCGATGAAATTCCCATTCCTGTAGGAAGTCCAGGGTTGCTCTCGAACAAAGGGTTAGAAAAAAAGGCTGTCGAGTATGGGATACGAATTGGCTCCGTCCAGCTGAATGCTCTCGACTTAGTAGCAATCTGTGCAGCTTTCTTAACGTTGCAAGAACCAAAACACTATCAGAACGCCGGTCTTGATAAGCCCTTTTCTCTGTCAACTCCTCCCAAAAAACGGGATCTCGTCGATAGGGTTGAGTTTGTGCTTACCGGCGACCTGATATGGGAAGAGGAAAAAAGATTTAATATCAATAAGATAGGCCTTCCATTCTCGGAAGATATCATCTTTAGATACCCAGGAGATCAAATTCAACGTGCGATCTCTCCTACGTTTGAAGGTCCCGACCGATTAGAGGTCCCTTTAAGGAATACGCGGGCAAATTGGGGCATAGATTTCTGGAGCACTTATCGAGTTAGGCTTTTTCTAAATCGGGATTGTAACTATAGCTTGGCGATAGAACTCGGAAACGATCAGCTTCCAACGTCATCCCGCGGCCATCATTACCCATTACGCGAAATCGTGGTTCCTAAGATTTCGGGCAGACATGTGCTCGACCATTTGAACGAACTCAGAGAGTGGCTGGGATTGGAAGGTCTACCAGAACAAGCCATCAAAGAACAGATTGCCCAGGCCGGCGGTTATGTTCCCGGTGCCCGAGTCCTCTGAGGTTAAACCATGCTTAAAGTAAAGTTTGTAGGCGCGATACATGGAGTAACAGGTTCTTGTAGCTGGCTGTGGCACACAGAATCGGACACACAGCTCTTAATAGACTGTGGTATCCATCAGGGCCCCCACCATATTGAGTGGCTCAACCGTAAAGCTTTTCCATTCAAAGCTTCCGAGATTCAGTACGTGCTTCTGACACATGCACATCTCGACCATTGCGGGCTGATACCGAAACTCGTATCTGAGGGGTTTCGTGGCTGGGTTTACTGTACTCAGGCAACCAAGGAAGTTGCAAAGGAATTGCTCGCGGATGCTGCCAAAATTTCACAGCTGTATTCTCAGAACGATGTTGAGGGAATCAACTGGCACGCCATCGATGGCGGAGAGTTCAGCTGGGGGCGGATTCTGACACTCGCTGACGATTTAATCGCCACGTATAACCGAGGATCCCACGTCCTCGGGGGCTGCTCGATTTCGGTGTCTTGGGCAAAAAATACGGGTGCGGAATTGAAAGACTTTGCGTCCATTCACTTTAGTGGGGACCTTGGCTGCCAAACTGATGACAACCCTTATCTACCATTACTGAAAGCTGATCATAGGCCGTATCCAAAAGCCGATTACATTGTTACAGAGTCGACCTATGGCAATCGGCGCCGGGATTCGAAATGCTGGCAAACACGAACATCCTTGTTGGCAACTACAATTGCTCGCACTGTCTTCCTGAAGGGTGGAAAGGTGTTAATTCCCAGCTTTGCTTTTCATCGGATGCAGGAGCTTATTGCAGACCTTTGGACCATTGCCTCCAAACAGGGAGCCATTCCCCAAGAAGGCTTGCCAGAAAAGCGGCGACTGAAGGTAGCTTGTCACAGCCCTTTAAGTAATCGCATAAATCGGGTGTATTCGGACCAGCTTGGGAAGCGATTGAAAAATGGAAAGTTTCAGTATTTAAGCGATGAGCTCCCCCTCAGAGCCTCCTGCTGTCCCACCAAAATAGGGGAACTTTTCCGTGATTTACATGAAGGGCGGGAAGTCAGCAATGGAACGGTGACATTTAGAATGTCGAGCACTCGCAGTAAATCGTCGGCTGGCAACTCGTGCGAAAATTTGCTCAATGATGCTGACGTCGTGCTCGCAAGTTCTGGTATGTGTGACAGTGGTCCATCCAAAGAGTACCTGAGCCTACTACGAGACAGCCCGAAAAACACGATCATAATCTCAGGCTTTCAAGCCAGTGGTTCTGCTGGCAAAGAGTTATTGGAGGACTCAGATTCCGGCGCCGAAGTTGTCGATATGTCCTCATACTATTCAGGGCATGGCGATCAACTTCAACTGCTGGATAACGTATTCGAGCTAGCTGGATACGCATCTGAATCGAAGAAGGCGACCATTTTCATAAATCACGGCGAGCCAGAGGCCAAGAAAGCCCTAAAACAAGCCATTCTGGATCGTGCTACCGAAAATCGTTTCGGGGATCGAAAAATAGAGCAAGTGTTGATTGCGCAAGATAACTGGTTTGACCTAAATAGCTGTGCTGAGATTCCTGAGGAAAAAGATCCAGAAGCTATAAAAGCGGAGATTGAGCGACTTCAGACATTGTTGGACGTAGGGTGATTTCGATGTTGCTTATTTGGGCCAGATTCCAACCACAAGAATGGCTGGAATCTGGCCCAACGGGCAGACAACTCTAATCAACAGTGCAACTAAAAGAGGTTTTTTACAATGGGTTATTACCCAATAATCTCAATTTTTAGTGGTCGATTGAGCTTTATTGACAGATCTTCCAGCAATTTCTTTTTGCTTTTGGTATTGCTGTGGGTACAGACAAAAAATTTACCAACTTGAACTTGCCCGTATTTTGGATGTTTCAACGTCGAGACCAAGTCGACTCCGTTCACAGTAAGCCTAAGGGCACGAACGTTTTCTAGTCCAAAATACTCGATAGTTTCAGCCATCGTCTGAGCGGCAGTTTCTCTCTGAATTACGGCCCCATTGGCCAGCGTGACTTTGATACCTGTCCGAGCAGATTTAGAGTGCGGCCTTATCGAATATCCGGGCTCGATTTTTACTCTTTCACGGGTTTTTACATCGATTCCAGAACTCCATGCACTCTGTAACTTTACGAGTTTAGACCGAAACTCCTTAAGTTTTTTTCCCGCACTACTAATAGCCTCAGCGTCGTCATATTGGCTTTTGCTAAAAGCAGCGGAACCCTCCTGATTTAATTGGGATTCAACAGCTTGAATTTCCTCTAGTATTAAAGAGAACGCAGCCGATACACCATCAGATTTCATGACTTGCTCCAATCTTTCGCACCGTAACACGCTGAGTAAATGGATGGCCCTTTGCTCCATCCTGGTCACGCACGCGCTTGGCTAGGCATGTTTAGTTCCGCAGCTCTGCAATAACTTTCCAGTGCTTCTCCCCTGGAAGCAAACACTCCCAAAACCTCCAGCCATTAACAGGGTTGCCGGTTATTGAAACGGCAGCAGACGAGGGTGACGCAAACCGCTTGCCCTGAACCACAAGAGCACCCTCGGCTACAACCCCGGTATACATCTGGCCCTTATAAGTTGCGCGAAATTCGGTCCCATGGGGGAAGGCAACACCCTTACATACCCATGGGTTTCCGCCTGTAGTCTCGTTACCTGCCGTGGGTTTTGATGCTGGATCGTCAAGCCCGAGGAGCAACCGAATCACGTCATTTTCTGTCATCAATTCAGACTCTCGGCGAACGGTTAGCTCTTTGAAAACTTCAAAATCAACTTCGATAGTTGCCATGACTCGACCCTTAACTCAGCAAAATAAGCTTTAATAGTAGTATTTATAGTTTTTATAGCAACGATTTTTTGAGTCTATGGATGGATCTTTGTATGCATGGCGCCGCCAGCATGTGCAGATACCGGATAGCAGCGGAGCCAAAATGTAGCGGACAGTCTTCCACTAGTGCGGAGTTATCAATGCACGTTGATTGGCGTTGCGGGATGCCAAATACGGGATAGGAATGGATACAGTGTCATTCAGAAGCCCTTGAAATGAACTCCATCTGAAATTGCTGTTTACCTCTACAGGAGGAACTCGAGATCGCTCAACTTTTTAACTAGGAGTACACAGCCTCCAAAACTCGCTTTACCCGGTCTATACAATCAATCGCCCGCTGTCGTGAAAGGAGAAACGAACGGATCTTCTTGGTTTTCTCGGGATGCATTACGTCGTTCCCGTACTCCCGAATTGCATCCATGTCACTGGCTATATGTGGACGCATTTCGCCAGCGTGATCTATCAAGTATCTTAGTGATTTCGGGCGCCCCTTCCCAGACTTATCATTCTCGTAGGCCTCGTACCCAAGACTGCCAGCGCGATCTATCAGAGCATATTCCATGACTCCACGTGACATGGCCGCAACGCTTTGAAAGTTTCCGAAGATGAACGACCGGTATATCTCCTTGATTCTCTCCCGGACGTGGCCTGGAAGCATCTCCGACCGTCGACTTGAGACTATAGGCTTCAATTCCTTCATATTCGCGTGCCACTCGTCCGGCTCGAAGAATTTGGCCGAAACAAGCTCCTTAAGAGCGACCAATTCCTCATCCGCCATATACTCCAAATGTTCCGGCGGGTCATAATCCAGAAGATTCTCCAATTGCTCAGTTGCGAGATCAAATGCATCGAGAATTGGGGTCGATTTCTGAGAGGACTTGGTCGGATTTCCGAGGCTTAAACCGCTCCCAGCCAACAAGTCCTCAAGTGTTACTCCTTGCGCATCTCCGAAGATCGCAATGTTGCGAATGACATCCGCACGGGGCTGATATTCATGCTCGAAATAGGTTAACAGTGATTTTGAGCCGCTAAACAACGGCACCTCTGAATTTGCTACCTCACCCTGTAGGTACTCGCGCACCTTTATCGCGGCGTGGTCAATACGCAAAAGCTTTCCTTTAATGAGTTCAGCCTGACCTTCTTCCAGGGATGATAGATCAAGATCCTCAAGCGATGAGATCTTTAAGACCTCATTCAATTCTTGCCGGACGAACGCAAGGAGATGGTTTATATCCATATCGCATACCCAACGGTTCAACGGTCAGTTATATGGAGTGCTGAATGCCAGTCATAATCGTACGTTCAAGAAATGAAAGCCCCTGCCGGACAAGCCGAGCAAAGCTTAAACCGTGGATCACCCCAAAACCAATTTAAGCGATAATCCGGCGCCTCTTCCAGCTTCAGCATCGGAGCTTGGGACTCTGCTCCGTTTCCAAGAACAGTTCTGAAACCGACTTTATTAACAGCTGAGGGGGTGGGCTTTTTCTGAGTCTCCCTCGAGTTTTCGATTTCGTTTAAAATTGCCTGAACTCAGGTACTAATTAGATTTCACCATAAATGGGGGGAAGGTCAAATGATAGTCTCGGCCAAATCGATCATCAGACTGCTGCTAATTTGAGTAATTCAGATCCCTACGTTCCTTAAAGCTCTGACCTTTGAGGTAACATTATTAACGCTTTGCCTGCCTGCATTTTGAGGCTAGATCTGTTGGCCTATATCGATACCCTTTGCTTTTACTACCCTTTTTCGAAAATCTCATGTTATCCATGGAAAGTCATAAGGAATCTCGCCTCATCATGGCCACCTCAAATCCAAATTTTGGCAACTGCATCTCAAGTAATTGATTTCAAAGATCTCTAAATCTGGCCGGGGCATACTGGTCAGTGCCATCGGATCCTCATTGCTCATACTTGGCTACAACGTGACCGTATTGCTGGCCTACCGGCAAGTAGACGCAAACCAGGTCACCAGTGCTGAATACACCGGGCTGATCTGGGCCGTCGGCATTGGCTGGATATGGTTCGGAGAAGTACCGGATCTGTGGTTCCTGGCGGGTTCACTGATGATCGTCGTCCCATTGGTACTGATTGGCCTCAGCCACAGGCGGCAGAACTCCGCCCGTGGCTATAGTCCGGCTGGACCGCAAACCGGTCGCAGAGGCCTGAAGCTCCGCATCAGCGGCGGGACTGCTCAATAAGTGAATGAGCGTCATTAATGATCCTGACGACCCTCAGTTCAGGGGGTAAATGATCATTTATCCCCAGGGACGTCCGGTAACCATCCCGGTAGCGGTAACGGCGATCATCGTATTTGCTCCGGTAGCGATCCCGGTATCCACCCCGATATCCGTCCCTGTAATCCCGGTGGTCGCGATCATACCGGTGGCGGTCATCGTAATCCCGATGCCGGCGATGATCATCCCGACGATACTCTGCCCGCAGATATTTTTTCTGATGCCCCGGCGGTAGCCCTTTGCCCTGATCCAGGCGCTTCTGAATGCCCGGAGGATAATGCTCGCCCCGATAGCTGTCCGCGCTGGCGACTCCGGCAAAGCCCAGAGCGATAGCCGCAATACTGGTGATCAGTAGTTTTTTCATGACGGCTCTCCTGTTCGTTGACCGACAAGAATGATGGTACCGGGAAACCTGCCCCGATAGCCTTACCGCCAGATTACCAATTGGAAGGACGCTGTCAGCCCTTGCGAAGGGTATTTGCACAAGCTTTACACAGGTTGACGTTCACTTGTCACTAGCTGTCAGGTGCTCTTCGATCAGGAACGTATGCGGGCATTCGTCCCCCAATATTCGCAGGGATTCAGCCAATCTGAGGAGGTATTCCGAGTTTGGACCGCTGGGACCAGAGGCCGAGGCAATCTGGCGGGCAATATCCTGCTCCGGCATTTCACCCAGGAACGCCTCGTTATCCTCCGTGGCGATGTAAACCAGGCCTTCCGCATGGCTGCCATCATCAAACGTCATCCGGGTCGCAAACCGCAGGTAACCGTTCTTCTCGCGCACATCCAGATACTCGAAGACACTCGGCGAGACCCGGTACGCCATACCCTTGCAGACAGAATCCGGCTGTTCAACCAGCGTCACCACACGTCCGGGCGCCTCAGGTGTGCCCCGGTGGTCGTGAGAGCCCTGCCAGAAACGGCGTGCCCATCCGGTGATCGATGCCGGGCGTTTTTCCAGGAATGGAAAGTCCACCTTGTAGATCAGAGAACCGTAACCAAACAGCCAGATCGCATCGATACCCTCAAAACTGAACCTGTTGCGGTTGTGCTCAATGGTGTTGGCAGACACGGTGACCACTCCCTCCCCGGCTAGGCACCTACGGCCTGAGTGCTAGTGATAAAACCGGCAATACCTGTCAGCACAATTTCCGCTGCCATGGCCGACAGGATCAGGCCGCTGATCTTCGACATGATGTTCAAACCGGTTTTGCCCACAGCCCGCTCCAGATAACCGGACAGGCGCAACAACACCGCCAGAATCAACAAACCGGTGGTAAGACCGAACAGTCCCCCCACAACCTCCGGGGCTGTTTTCAACTCAGCACCGTAGACCATGATGGCACCGATCGTCGCCGGTCCGATGATGACTGGAATAGCCAGGGGAACCACCGCCACATCATCGCGATCCTCCTCCGGCAGCCCCGTCGCATGATTTCGGGTACCGCTGGTGACCAGGCTGATCGCCGTCAGGAACAGCAAACAACCAGCCCCAATACGGAACGAGTTCAGGGTGATTCCAATGGCATTGAACAACAGGGGCCCTGCAAAAAACAGAATCACCCCGAGGATGAACGCCGACACACAGGCACGGCGAATAATCGAGGCTTTTTCCGCGGCGGAAAGGCCCCGGGTCAAAGCCAAAAACATGGTTACCACGAAGAACGGAGCAAGGAGAAACAGAAAACGAACAGCACTGCTGAGATAGGTGCTGAAAAAGGCTTCAAACATCCGGGACAGATCCAGTCAAAAAGAAGGTGAATACAGATGAGTAGCATAGCCTGAGAATCGCTGGCACGCCGTACGCAAGAAAACTTATCTGGTCATACCACCATAAGTATTAATCATAGATACCTATCGATATGGTAAAATCTCCATCCTTTTTTTGACTCAAAATCATAACCACAATCTGGAGCAACCATGGCAACAACGGCTTCCCGAATTCTCTGTCCCACACTGAGCAAACGTGTAATGAGCGCCACGGAAGCGGCTGCCCTGATTCCTTCAGGTGTCAATGTTGGTATGAGTGGTTTCACTGGCGCCGGATACCCCAAAGCCGTTCCACAAGCGTTGGCAGAACACATCCGCGCTCACCGGGCACAGGGTGAAAACTACCGTATCAGTGTCTGGACAGGGGCCTCAACCGCTCCGGAACTCGATGGCGCCCTCGCTGAGGTGGACGGTATTGAACTGCGCCTCCCGTACCAGAGCGACCCCATCTGCCGTCAGAAAATCAACGATGGCAAGATGGAATACATCGACATCCACCTCTCTCATGTTGCCCAGCACGCCTGGTCCGGCTTCTTTGGCAAGCTGGATATCGCCGTCATCGAAATTGTGGGCATTACCGAAGACGGCCGGCTGATCCCGTCGTCTTCCATCGGTAATAACAAAACCTGGATCGACCAGGCCGACAAGGTCATCCTGGAAGTGAACCACGGGCAGAGCGCGGGCCTCGAGGGCATGCACGATGTCTACTATGGCACCGCCCTGCCTCCTCGCCGCAAACCAATCCAGATGACGCAACCGGATGAACGCATTGGCGAAAAGTACCTGATGTGTCCGCCGGAAAAAGTGATCGCGGTAGTAGAGACCAACGCGCCGGACCGAAATTCACGCTTCAGTGAGCCGGACGAAAAATCCCGCAAAATCGCAGAACACCTACTCAATTTCTTCGCCAGTGAAGTGGAGAAAAAGCGTTTGCCCGCCAACCTGCTACCCTTGCAATCCGGCGTGGGCAATATTGCCAATGCGGTACTGGCGGGTCTGAATGAAGGCCCCTTCAACAACCTCACAGCCTACACCGAGGTGCTTCAGGACGGCATGCTGGACATGCTGAAATCCGGCAAACTGGCAAAAGCATCAGCAACGGCTTTTTCACTGAGTCCGGAAGCCAACCAGGAACTGGCCGATAACATCGATTTCTACCGTGATCGCATCGTTCTGCGCACCCAGGAAATCAGCAACCATCCGGAAATCATCCGGCGACTGGGCATCATTGCCATGAACGGCATGATCGAAGCTGACATCTACGGCAACGTGAACTCCACACACGTCATGGGCACCCGAATCATGAACGGTATCGGCGGCTCCGGTGACTTTGCCCGCAACGGCTACCTCTCCGTGTTCATGACGCCCTCAACCGCTAAAGACGGAGCCATTTCCGCGATTGTGCCCATGGTTTCTCATGTGGACCACACCGAACACGATGTGCAGATTGTGGTTACCGAACAGGGACTTGCCGACCTTCGGGGACTGCCCCCACGCCAGCGCGCACTGAACATTATCGAAAACTGCGCCCACCCGGACTTCCGCCCGAAACTGCGAGATTATTTCGAGCGAGCCTGTGCCAGCGGCCGGGGCATGCATACCCCCCACCTGCTGGGTGAAGCCCTGAGCTGGCATCAGCGTTTTGAGGAAACCGGGCAGATGTGATCCGGCGAGGCGCTGGCGTTCACTTTTGTCCATTTAGGGCCTACAGTTACCCAACCAAGGTAACAAGGGCCCTTCGGGGTAATCGTCTGACGACATGACAGATCAAGTACCAACGGAATACGTACGCTTCAGGGGCGAAAGCTACGTCCTGCTCTCCGCAGACAAGGCACTTTTCTCACTCTGGGACCACGACATTCACCCCGAAGATACAGACTCTTCCAACTGGGCGGGTTTTGTCGCGCATTTTGATATCAATGACGAACGGTTGTATCTGGACTACCTGACCGTCGGCCATACTCCTCCTGCGCGAAAACGCATACACCGAACCTGGCATCAAGAAAGGAGCGAATCAGACGCTCTGATGGACGAGGCCCTTGGTGATTACACCTTGCCGCCACTCAATGGCGTCGAGGCCACCGACGCCGGAATGGGCTACTGGCACTACCAGGACATCAACCTGGCGCTGGATTACACAGGTACACTGACCCTCAGCCCAAACTCTGGCGCAAACGGACAGAACTACCTGGAGCTGGCCTTTGAAAAAGGGCGCGTTGTTTCATGCAAGACCATCGCGGCACCCGTATCAGATGATGCTTCCAGCATAACCACAGATGGCTTCTCGCCAGACTCCGACTGGTACAATCTGGACAACGATCCCGATATTGATCCCCCTCAACAGCCCTGAACACGCAGCGCCAGAGGCATCCACCGACTATCTCTGTGAATCGTGGAGAAGTAAAACATGAAAACCTTCATCACAGCAGCAATGGTTATATTGCTGATTTTTTCGACGAACACCTATGCCTACGATCAGATCTTCAAGGTATCGGAGGGGCTGAAAATCCGGTCAACTTACTATGGCGATCAACCAATCATCTCGATCCGGGTTTATGGCGATACGGTGTCGGCTTTTTCAAAAGATAAATTCGGCAAAGACTACAACGACACCCTTTTCAAATTGACTGCCAAAACAGAAGCCCTCAAGGAATTCTTTTTCGATATTCTAGAGAAAGGCCGGTTTGTAATTCTTCCTAACAGTAGCGGTGCGCTGGAAGATCTCAGGATTATCTATAAGGGCAAAAAATACAGCTTTTACGAGGCAGCCATCTATTTGAACGAAAACGACTCGTGCGGGCTTGATATGCAATGCCCGACCAGTGACGCGGCGGCCCGCCAAGGAAGGAACACCACTGCAGCAGGCACAAAAGGGCCGCTCGAGAGAGCGGACGCGACAAAGGTGGATTACATGACCCGAATTAAATTCTAATAGGACGCGGCACTGATGGCGCAGACAGCGTGTATCCTTTTATTCATAGGCGCTATCACAGTCACCCGGTCCCTTCACCGCACCGCGCCCGAGAGGCTTCAGTTCGCCGCCATCCCACAGGTAATACCCGCTATCCACCCGCGCAGACTCACCGGCGCCCGGATTGGTAATCAGCAATGCACTGTCTTCCCGAAAACAGACGCCCATGGACGTTGACCAGTTCTCATCCATGAAGACCTGCCCTGTCTCGACATCCACGATGGAAAACTGCTGGCAACTGGTGCCACAGCCCCAGTAGAGCAACAGGTAATGGCCAGCAAAATTGGCTGAGCGCCCTTCCAGCGTCCGGAAACGGGTTTTGAAGCTGGCGGCGTCCGGATGGCTGTCGAAATCCACTCGCTGCAACCGCTGGGTGGAGACTTCCACCGGATAATCGGAGAAATCCGCCACCTCTGGCACGGTCATTTCTTTCTTCTCCAACGAACCCGCATCTGCCCAAGGGGCGCTAACAGCCACCATCAGGAAAAGCACGCTGCACAATTTCCTCTGCATAATCCGCTTACCTGCCCGGATGTAAAACATGGATCTCCACTTCCTCACCGGTCGCTCTCTCGACAGCAAGGTACAAGACGCCCGAGCGATCAGCATGCAACCGCTCCTTGATGTCATAGCGCAGCGCAAATCGATCGCCCGGTTGCAGCTCCAGGTGGGCCATAGTCGCGGCGGATATCGTCATAACCTTTCGCTTCTCATCGCTCATTGCAAACCATCACTTCAATCGGCCCAGGCCGGAATGTTACTTCGTCCACGCTTCTGGCGGTGTCGCCCCATGGTCCAGCAAAAACTTCACCATGGCATCATTCTGGGAATAGAGCAGAGGACGCCGGCCTTCATTGTCCTGGCTGTTCAACAGATCCGGGTCTTGCTCGATCAGCCAGGCTGCCAGCCTGTGATTGTTGAATTTCACCGCCACGTGCAAAGGGCCCACTCCGAGCTGCTTTGCCGATTCCGGCCACGGAGCTCCCTGCCGCTTGAAATACTGGTAACAAACGGGACTTGCCTTAGCGGCAACGACTTCCCCGAGATCCACACTCCTGCCGGCTTCGTCCAAGAGGGCTTCAGCCATTTCGCACCCTTTCTCATCCTCGACATACATCAAAGCACCGACCAGCTTGAACTTCGCTTTGTTCATTGTGTTCAGTAACGTTTGATCACTTTCAGGAAGGGAATTCAGTTTTTTGGTGAACCCACCCAATGTTTGAAAATACTCTTCGACCAGTTGCGAGTATCCCGGTTGCGGGACGAAATCCTTCCTCTGATCCAACGTCGCGGCAACGTCTGCCAGCGATAAGACCTTTTCCTGGAGCAGCATTCGAGTCATGGCAACAGAATCCACATAGCTCACCAATGCCGCGCGCTTTTTCCAGGCTTTTTCATTACCAAAAACCCACGCCGGATCACTCTTGTCCAGCTCTGGCTCATCAAACTTCCGATAATCGTATTGGGTTTTGGCTCCCGCCTTTATCAAGGCCCTGGCAGACTCCACCTGATCCTTGCTCACAGCCCGATATAACGGGGGGATGCTGAACGAATCCTTTGTCGCGTATTTCAGATTCAGGTCGGCAAAGTAGTCTATGTCAGCGTTGTATTTCAGGAGCACTCGCACCACATCGACAGGGTCATCCTTATAATCGGCCCACGCCAAAGCTGCATGCATCGGGGTGAAGGTCTTGTCATGCCTCATACCCTCCCCTTTCTGGTGGTAAATATACGAAGGATCTCCTCCCTTTCTGATCCAGCGTTCTACCTCAAAACTGTCACCTGCTTGTACGTGGTGAAACACATTAGTCGTTGCGGTACTGGCAGCCCAAGCAGGCTGCCCCAGAATACAAACCAACAGCAGTATTACGCGCCCCATTCCATAAACTCCATACGCCAGATGATATTGAAGAGCATACTCTCCGAGAATAAGAACCGATTAATCACTTGCTCCGGCAAGACGCAGTAATTGAACAAACTCGGCCCGGTAGCCATAAAGATCGTCACCCCGATTAGCCTGGGCCAGATCAATCGCATCGTCCAGCGACCAGTCACCGGTGTATTTGCCACCCTGCAATAATTGGGCCGCGCCCGCTACGGCGGTGGCAAAGGCGGTTTCCTGAGTGCGTAATGTTTCGTCAACAGGCGTATTGTGGGCCGGAATCGGCTTTTCCATGTGTTTGGAGACGTTCTCCCCCGGGAGCTTGTAACGGAGGATCAGGAAGGCATATTCACCGGACTTTCCCTTGCCCTGTTCTTGCGTCGGCCTGGTTTCATATCGTGAAGGCGTGATCAACGGCGTACCACCGACCGGTGTAATCTCATAAATGGCCGTGACGCTGTGCCCCGCACCGATATCACCGGCATCAACCGCGTCGTTATTGAAGTCTTCCCGCTCCAGCGCGCGAGTCTCATAGCCCAGCAGCCGGTATTCCAGAACGGTGGCGGGGTTAAATTCCACCTGGATCTTCAAGTCCTCAGCGATGGGAAACAGGGATGACGTGGCTTCCGTGACCAACACCTTACGGGCTTCATTCAGGTTGTCGATGTAGGCCGCTACACCGTTGCCATTCTGGGCCAGCGTCTGCATCAGGTGATCGTTGTAGTTGCCTTCCCCAAAGCCCAATACTGACAGGTAGATACCTTTTTCCCGCTTGCGGGCAACCAGGCCTTCCAGGGTTTTCCTGTCAGTGACGCCGACATTGAAATCGCCATCGGTGGCCAGCAACACCCGGTTAACGGCGTCTTCATCGAAGTTCGCTTCCGCCAGCTGATACGCCACCTTGATACCCTCGCCTCCGGCGGTGGAGCCTCCGGCCTGGAGCTGATTTAACGCCATCAGGATTTTGGTTTTTTCCTTCACCGACGTCGGCGGCAGCACGACACCCGACGCGCCTGCGTAAACCACGATAGCCACGGTATCGTCTTCTGGCATGTCATCGAGCATCATGGTCAGGGATTGTTTGAGCAGGGGCAGTTTATCGTCTGCGCTCATGCTTCCGGACACATCGAGCAGGAAGACCAGATTGGCCCGCGGCCGGGTTGTTTCCGGCAGTTCATAACCCTGAATGCCGATATGCACCAGCTTATTGCCTTCCTTCCAGGGTGAATCTGTGACGGTGACCTGGGGCCTGAAGGGCGTGGTCGGATCAGTGGGAACGGGGTAATCGTAGTCAAAGTAGTTCAGCCATTCTTCAAGACGAATGGCATTCGGCTCAGGCAAACGCCCTGACGATAACCGGCGGCGGGAAAAGCTGTAGGAAGCCGTGTCCACATCAGAAGAAAACGTGGAAACAGGCTCTTCAGCCACTCGATAAACCCGGTTTTCCTCGACGGTCTCAAAGCGATCCCGGGACTCTGCGATCTGCCCGGCGCCCTGCCGCAGTCGAGCCGCCATGGCCATATCAACCGACATGCGGGACTCGACCATCTTGGCCTGAGATCCAAAAGACGCTAACGCTTCCTTCTTCGCGATCGGCGACCTATCAACAGGCTCGCTTGAGCAGGCCAACAACAGGCTGCCTGCAATCAGGCCCAATCCAACATACCGTAATTTTTTCAAGGGAATCTCCTTTTCGACAGTGTTTCCTTCTTTGACGGACACGAGACGAAAATGCATCCAATCAAAGCGCAAATCAGTCCCTGGGCACTGGGGATTGGTTGTCATTTTCTATGAGGGCCTGCTGTGCCTTTTGCTTCAGCACCGAGCCAAGCTGGCACCAATCGGCATCGTTTTTCGGAGTGAGCGGCCCCAGCTCCGAATTGAAGCGTTTCGCTAACAGAGCCCACGGGGACTGTGCAGGCATCATGTCTTCGGCATCCGGTTTGCTTCCATCCCGGCAAACGCCTGATTCCAGGGTGCGCAAGTGCTCAGCCAGTTCCGCAAACAGCTGCGCGCTTTTGTCCATCGGTGTCGCGGGGCTTTGCTCCCCGGCATACACCCTCAAAAAGGCCGTCCAGGTGGATAGTGGCACTGGCTGGGCCGCATAGTCAGGTGCCGACGCCACATTCGCCAGGGCGCGAACTTCCCGCTTCGCTGCCAACTGCGGCTCTGGCTCTTTGCCTGTCCAGACCATCACAACTACCAAGGCCAGACTGGCCACCATGCCCACTCCGCCAAGGGCCAAGCCCGGTTTCAGCCATGTGCGGCCAACGGCAGGCTGTCTTGCCCGGGCTTCACGAACGGACTGCCACTGCTGGCGCAACAGTGGATTGGTGGACAGGGCTTCTTTAACAGCCTGCTCCTGTTCCGGGTTAAGCCCCCGTTCCACAAAGGCCGCCAGGATGGCATCCTCACTTTCGAACCCGGAAAACAAAGGCTGGCCACATAACTCCGGCGGCTGCTTCTTTAGCAACGCCTGAATGACTGTTTTTTCGGTGCTATTGGCCAAACTCACTCTCCAGATCGGTAACGCCGTCGATTCCCAGTTGCTGCAAACAATCCTGAAGCTCGGCGCGGATGCCCTGCAAGCGACGCTGTACCGTGGCCGCGCTGATATCGAGGAGTTCGGCTATCTTGCGGCTGGACAACCCATCTTCGTAACTCAGTGACAGCAACAAGCGGTCATCTGCACTGAGGGATAGCAGGGTATCAATATCATCCAGTGCCTCTTCGGTATTAGACGGACACATCTGTTCTGATGTTTCAGACTGACCCAGCAACTGGCTCAATAGAGCCATTGCTCTCGCCCTCTGTGCATGGCGAAGGCTGGCGTTGAGGGAAGCACCCTGATCGTCGGGCAACTGCTCCAGACCCAGTTCGGTGGTGCAGCACTCGGCGAAACCGGGTTCGCCACAGCGGGGGATCTTTTGTTTGATGGTGCGGATGACCTGCTCGATCAGGCCTTCCTGAAAATCTTTGGCGAGACGGGTTTTGATCGTTTCCGGCCACTGGCGTTCCAGACACAGCATGTGCCACAGCTTTACCCACGCATGCCCCAACTCCTGCAACCAGGCGGGCGGGCGCGGGCGACCAAAACGACGGCGGGCGAAGTCTTCCATGGCGCGGCTGGCAATGGAATAGGCAAACGTGGACGGCTGACTTTTACCCGTGAAGCTCTGAAAGCACTGCCAATCATCCTCACTGAGCGCTTCGATCATGGCTGTAACGGCTTCATCCTTCAGCCCGGGCTGCACAAAACGCTTTGCTGCCATGCGCTCCAGCCCCGCCATAAAAGCGGGATCGAAAATCACAGAAGACCAGTCTGTCGAATCTCCGGGATCATTACTGGATGCCATGCCAACCTATTGAATTTTGGGAGTCCCAGCCAGTTTTAACGTAATCAGGGGGAGACTTCCAGTGAGAGGTCTAGAGGCCAGCATTTCCTTCTACCCAATTTGGGTATTCTTTTGCCCAAATTGGGTATTTTGGTTCGGGATCTACCAGCCAGTCGTTGGAATCCCGTGCTGCTTCAGGTAGCCGCCGTGTTCCTGAAGATAGCTCTCTGTTCTGGCTTGGTACGCGGATTTATCGCCTGCAATTTCATTGGCTTGAAAGCGAGCCAACTCGACTTCATTGCCAATCTGATTCTTCATCCAAACTACAATCTCTCCCCCCGGAGCCAAACCAAACGCCAGGATGTACCGCGGTCTCATGCGAACGTCAACGTGTGTGACCATGGGCGCAAGCGCACGCATTTGCTCTTTCCATTCAGAAGGGATCTCTATCAACCGCTGGTAAAACACCTGCTCCGCGAACGAAAACCACTGGATGGCCACAAAATTGGGAAAAGGCTCCATGCGTCCTAAAACACCAGTAGGCCCGTCCGGGCCTTTCCAACAACAACTCATGCCTCCTACCGGATGCCACCAGTGACGAACACCGGAACGCTCAAACTCCAGATGCTCTACCCAAACATCGTAATGTTTCGGTGTTGCAACCTGAAATCTCCAGATTATTTCCTCCTCCGATGTCTGATATGAACTACAGGCCGTCATCAACAAACATAAAGCCGTAATCATCCCTTTCATGATCAACATCTCTCAATTAACACCGTTATTGAAATAGACCGCTCTCTCACGAGATAGGGCGGGCCGAAATGGATGTAGCTGTTGAACAGGAAACTCAACGGCAGCCGCCATGTCACCAATCAAGAACTCAGTTAGGTTGAAATGATCCGAATGGTGCATATATCGCTGCCTCAACATTGCGGCGTCAGGGTAGTCCTCATATAGCTCTAGCTCGCCCGAAGCATTTTTTTGCATCAGCCAACCGAAAAATGGAATCAGATCTTCCGGAATAACCAATGATTCGTCCGTTTCATCAATATCATAAAAAGGGGCATTTGCTTCCGCCGCCAAGTGATACATCAAGCGGAGTGATAGACGCGAATACTCTCCCCGGACCATACGCTGCATCCGCAGCCGCAAATCTACCCGCCCGTCCGGCAAAGGGTGTTCGTCACGCTCTCGCTCAATCCCCAGAGACGGCTTGTTTCCGTTCGGCAGATTCATGCTGTGGGCGCCAATCCACCCTTCCGACTCCACTCTGGCCCGCAAAGCTTCGAGGTTATCCCATTCAACTGTTTGCTCAGGCCAACGGACATCTGTGCCTCTGATGCTTAGCATGGGATACAGCAGCAGATCTTCCGTCATGAGATCCTGGTATCCGCCGCCTATGTCTGAATGTGCTCCAGGCAAAGAAATTTCCCGAAAATTATCTGCAATGCTGTCTTCAGAGGATTTGATGCTGTTCAGCGAAAAGTTGGCCCTCTTTTCGTCTGATGCAACCAGGTGAACCGCCTGCTCAACCTTTTCCGGGTTCAAGAAAAGCTCCACCGGGGAGTTACGGTCATTGCCGGGAGATAAATCCAGATTCTGAGGATTTACGATTCCTGCGACAGTATCGAACAGCCCAACAAAACGAATCTTTACCTCTGCCGGCCAGGCCAGTCCTGACCGTGACAGGGCGTCGGCCAGGCCACCGCCCCTTCCTCTGAGAATCTCATTAACTGCATGGCGTGCCGCAGCCGCCCCTCTGCTAAAGCCAAAAAGATCGACCGTCAGGCTTTCGATCCGCGACCTTCCTGCGATATCCGATATTCTGATCGCTGCCTCCGAGAACAGCCCCGCTACCTGCGCAGGCACCCCCGTCTGTCCCAATCCGGTGGCCATTCCAATGATCGAATCATTATCTCCCGATTTGGTCCCGGCACCCGGCTGATAGGCTTTCACAACAAGAGTCTTTTTCGCCTCTGTTGTCGCTTCTCCTTCTTTGTATAAATCAAACAGCTTCACGACATTTGTCGGTGCATTGGCATAACTCTCGCCCATCCGCATCGCCAGACGGTCACGGCATTCCTCCAGACGGGACGGATCGTCCTTCGCGGGTTCCACGCATTCAGCCATGAGTTTTCTTCGAAAGGCTTCAATATTGTCCACATTATTCAGGGTGCCATCGGTAAACAGGCCGAGAACAATATGTACACCCTCACGTTCATCCGGCTTGGACTCGTCCATGGCAGCTGCAGCGACTGGCAATACGCTTGCAGCAGCTCCCAGAGGTAGAAGCTGTTTATGATCGGAAGGCCCTGAATGGTCGCCGACTTTCTGAACGGTGCTGCCTGGGTTCGGCCCATCACACCGCCCCGGGCTACGGATTTGCTCCAGATCCGCAGGCGTGAGCGCCTTCCGGTTCAACGTTTCGATAGTATTTTCGAGTCCAGGAATGGAATCACCGAACAAGCCACTCTGCCAACGGCCACCGTCGGAACCTGCTGTTGAGGTCTGCCAGCATACGGCCGGGCATCTTGGGGTATCGCTACCAATTCCGGAATACACCAGGCAGAAGTGTCCCGTGGAGAGTTTGTCGATCAACTGCTGGGGGTGCCGCTTGGCCTGCTCAGGACTGAGCCCCGGTAAGGGATAGAAAAACAGTGATGCTCGGGAGGTGTAGGGCGCAGACAGCTCTTTACGAACCGTTTCAGCCGCAACTCGCGGGCTTTCGACCAGAGGCAACTCCTCAGGCCGGAGATCAAAGAAGTGTTTGATAAACATAACGTTCCCTGTTTACTGGAAGCGCCCCATCCTGGGTCGCTATCGCTCGACACACCGGATCCGTGGCGTGTCGAGCGAAGAACGTTATGTCACCTGAGGTTCATATTCAAGTGGTTATCCCGCCAATACCGCTTCGGCGTTGTCTACCTGTGCCGTAGCAGGCTCACAAATATACTGCTCGGCATCAAAGCGCTTGGTCTGCTGCCGGAACTGCCAGGTGAAGCCTGGCCAGAGGGTGGTGTTTTTGCCATTTTCGTTCACGTACCAGCTCTTACATCCGGTCTGCCAGACGGAGTCACCCAGTTTGGCGTGAATGGAGGCGTTGTACTTGCTGATCGCGCCCTCTTTTACTTCAACACTCTTCCACTGGCGATGCAGCATTTTCTTGATGGCGTCGAGGGCGTACTGCACCTGAGATTCAATCATGTACACCATGGAGCTGTGGCCGAGACCGGTATTCGGCCCCATCAGCATGAAGAAGTTGGGGAAGCCTGCCACAGTGGTGCCTTTGTAGGCTTCGGCGCCCTCTTTCCAGGCATCAAGCAGATCCTGCCCACCGCGGCCGAAAACCATTCCCCGGGGAATCGGATCCTGCGCTTTAAAACCAGTGCCGTAGACAATGCAGTCCACTTCCCGCTCATTGCCCAGGTTATCCACAATCACATTGCCTTTTACTTCGCGGATACCATCGGTCAGTACATCAACATTGTCCTGATCCAGCGCCGGGTAGTAGTTGTTGGAGATCAGAACCCGCTTACAGCCAAAATGGAAATCCGGAGTGACCTTCTTGCGAAGCTCTTTGTCCTTGATCTGGCTGCGGATGTGGCGACGGGCCTGGAGCTCACCGACCTTCAGGATTCGCGGATTGCCGACAAAGCCCAACACCCGGGCTTCGAGCATCCAGTAAATACTCTGACGGAAAGCATTCAGGGTCTGCGGGAATTTTCGGAACATGGCCTTCTCAAGGGGACGAATCTCGCGGTCCGGCTTCGGCATGATCCACGGAGGTGTTCGTTGATACAGGTCGAGCTGGCCTGCGTCTTTTGCTATCTCGGGCACAAACTGAATGGCAGAGGCTCCGGTACCAATCACCGCAACACGCTTGCCACGGAAATCATAGTCGTGATCCCAATCCTGAGAGTGGAAGCTGGTGCCTGTGAAGGTCTCGATACCTTTAATATGAGGATAGGCCGGGGTGCTGAGCCCCCCCATGCCGGAAATGACGATATCGGCCTTCAGTTCGTTGAACTTTGGCAGGGATTTATCCTTGCGATCCAGCTCATCGCCCGGCTTCAGGCCTTTCTTTTCCATGTAGGCCCAGAGTGTCGGGCTATCGCAGGTCTCGATGGTCCAGCCGGAAGTCTTATCATCCCAGCGAGCACCGGTCACGTTGGTGTTAAGGCGAACGTGCTTCATCAGGCCATACTTCTCGGCGCAGTGGCGGAGGTAAGCCTGAATTTCCGGCTGGGTAGCAAACATTCGGCTCCAGTTGGGGTTTTGCTCGAAGGAGAACGAATACAGGGCGGACTGAACGTCGCAGGCGCAACCCGGATAATGGTTTTCATGCCAGGTACCGCCAACGTCATCACTTTGCTCGAGGATCACGAAGTCATGGAAACCGGCCTCTTTGAGCTTGATGGCCATGCCCAGGCCGGAAAACCCGGTACCGATGATGGCGATCTGCGCGCTGTGTGTCATTGCTGTTCTCCTTCAGAGGCCATTCGGGCCTTGCCTGTTATTGTCTTTGCGGTCACGATGACCGGTAGACACATGTATACATAGAAAAGTAGACACTTGTATACTCACGCAATCTGAATTTGACTGGAATGGCCCTGAGAGACAGGGGGTTGTCCTTCCCTGCCTATGGGAATTGGAGTTTGGTCAATTGGGAGAGGAGTGTCCAAAACCCGCTCAAGCACATCCATGTGTCGCTTGGGCTCCGCCATCCATGGCTCCGCACAGTTTTGGACACTCCTCTCCCAATTGCCCTGTCAGTCACCGACAGAAAGCGTACTCCACAGTTGAGAGGCCGTTCTGGTCGAGCATCCGAAAATGCTTGTAGCCATGGATGGCGAAAAGCAAGCGTACATGGATGTACTCGCAGCGGTTTTCGGATGCTCGACCAGAACGGCCAACCTCCAAAGTAGAGATTTTGATGAACGTACTAAGTGGCGGAAAACTGAAACTGGTTGAGGCAGCCCTAAGGCTGATTACCAGTACCCGAAGCCTGACGTCTCTGGGATTGAGGGAGTTGGCCCGTGAAGCTGGCCTCAATCCGAACACCTTCTACCGGCACTTCAGCAATCTGGATGAGTTCGGTCTGCAAGTGTTGGGTTACATTGCCGAGGACATGAAATCCGGCGTCCGCCAGCTTCGGCAGATGGCAGATTCGTCAGAGCAGGCATCCCGCGATACAGTTGCCTTCGTCTACAGCTATTTTCTGGCCAACCCGGCAGCAACCACGGTGGCGGTTCGGGAGCTTCATGGGCCGTCACCGGTTCTTCGGAGTGCGCTGGAAGGGCAACTGAACGCCAGCGCCCGGGAAATGGCCGAGGATATACTGGAACGGGAACTGGTGGTTGGCGTGGCGGCCGAACTGATTCACGAAATCTCCCACATGACCATCCGCTACATACTGTTCCGGGCCATGGACTACATCGAAAAGCCGGATCAACGGGAGCAGATTCAACGCGAGACCGAGCGATTCATCAATCGGCAGTTTCGGGGCGCCATGGTGGAGCACATGAATGAGTCCGTTCTCCGCAATTTTTTACGCAACACAAAGGCTGAAGCATAAAAAAGCCGCAGGCTTTTCAGCTCTGCGGCCAGTGGGGCTTTACAAAACGATCAGAAGAGTTCGGTCAGGGACTTCTTCGCAAAAGGTTCCACCTCGTCCAGCCGGCCTTCCTTCACCTTGACCAGCCATTCCGGGTCCTGCAGAAGAGCCCGGCCAACGGCAATCAGTTCAAACTCGTGGTTGTTCATGCGCTCAACCAGTTCGTCGATACCTGCCTTTTCAACCGCTTCCTTCTTGCTGGCAAAAGTGCCGCTGATGAAATCTTCCGTCAGGCCAACGCTACCAACGGACATGGTGGGAACACCGGTCAGCTTCTGGGTCCAGCCGGCCAGGTTCAAGTCAGAACCTTCGAATTCGGGCTCCCAGAACCGACGGGTAGAGGCATGGAAGATATCCACACCGGCGTCGACCAGAGGCTTCAGGAAACGCTCAAGCTCTTCCGGGCTGTTAACCAGTTTTGCTTCGTAGTCCTGCTGCTTCCATTGGGAGAAACGCAGCATGATCGGGTAGTCCGGGCCAACCCGGTGACGGACTTCCTCAACGATCTCCACCACAAAGCGCAGACGATTCTCCAGGCTGCCGCCGTATTCATCATCGCGCTGGTTGGTGCCTTCCCACAGGAACTGATCCAGTAAGTAACCATGGGCACCATGGATTTCAACACCGTCAAAACCAATGGCCTTGGCATCCTGAGCGGCATCGCCAAAGGCTTTAATCACATCCTGGATATCGTCTTTGGTCATGGCCTTGCCATTGGGCTTGCCGGGTGCAAACAGGCCAGACGGGCTGTATCCAGGTACAGACGGATCCGGTTCAACACCTTCCTTGCGAACAGACCCCACATGCCATAGCTGAGGGAAGATTTTGCCACCAGCTTCATGAACTGCGTCGACCACCTTCTTCCAGCCTTCGAGTGCCTCGTTACCATAAAAGGCCGGCACGTTGGGGTAACCGTTGGCGGCAGGATGATTCACGACGGTGCCTTCCGTGATGATCAGCCCTACTCCGGCTTCGGCGCGGCGACGGTAGTAAGCCACAACGTTTTCCCCCGGTACGCCTTTAGGCGAGAAGTTTCGGGTCATCGGGGCCATCGCTACGCGATTGCGCAGCTTGAGGTTGTGGATTTCAAATGGCTCAAACATAGGACCGAGATTCATGCTCATGGTAGTGTGCAACCTCATTAATTTGGTTTCGTAAAGCAACCCTATTAAATCTGGTTTTAAGATGCAACCCTCTTCGGTACACTTACCTACATGGCCAGAAAACGTTTTGATGATTCCAATTGCTCTGTCGCCCGCGCCTTGAATGAGGTTGGCGACTGGTGGTCCCTGCTGATCGTGCTCCATGCTATGTACGGCACGCGGCGATTTGTGGATTTTCAGCAGCAGCTCGGCATCGCCAAGAACATTCTTGGTGATCGGCTGACCCGCCTTGTGGACAACGATGTGTTGCGCAAGGTCGACGTCGGCGAACACGGCTCCCGTTTTGAATACCGCCTCACCGAGAAAGGAAGGGATCTTTTCCCTGTGGTGATTGCGCTACGCCAGTGGGGCGACAAATGGAATCCCGCACCTGAAGGAACACCGCTTGATCTTCGGGATCGGGCCAGTGGCCGATCTATCCAACCGGTTGGTGTACAGGACGCCGATGGCAACCCGCTGTCGATCCGGGATGTCTTTGTTCCTGAAGAGTCCACCCCAGACAGCAAGAAAAGCCTTGCCTGACAATCCGTACTGTCCCATTCCCGCTGCTTTTCTTGAGCTGCATCAAGAGTTGCTTTCAGCCAATACTGCCGGCTAGGGATTCTTGCGCCAAGTCAAGTTTCCGAATCCCAGAGTCATTAACCTTTAGCCATCAACGATTCTGGTGAAGGAGATGACCATGTCCCGTAAATTCAAACTTTGTGCCCTGGCTGCTGGCCTGCTTGCAGCTGCCCCACTTGCCCAGGCTTTTGAAGGTGGCGATTTCATTCTGCGCGCAGGCGTGGTTAACGTAACACCTGACGATTCCAGCGATTCCATTACTGTTGGCGGCGCACCTCTGCTGGGCGCAGGGACCAATGCCCAGGTAACTGTTGATGACGACAACCAGTTGGGCCTTCGTGCCACCTATATGCTGACCGATCACTTCGGTATCGGCGTACTGGGCGCAACCCCATTCAAGCACGACATTAACGGTGGCGGAGACATCCCCAGCAACCTGAAGCTGGCTGAAACCAAGCACCTGCCTCCGACACTGACGTTGCAGTACTACCCGCTGAACAGCAATTCGGCCTTCCAGCCATTTGCAGGCGTGGGCGTGAACTACACCATCTTCTTTGAAGAGAAAACCACCAGCACACTGGACGGCGCCCTCGGCGTAGGCTCAAGCGAGCTGGAACTGGATGACAGTGTTGGCCTGGCTCTGGAGGCGGGTTTTGACTACATGCTGAACGATAATTTCGGCCTGAACGCTGCAATCTGGTGGGCTGACATCAATACCGACGCCAGCGTTAAAGTCTATGACGGTGCAGGCAATTTCGTGGCCGAAACCGACGAGTTTGAAGTCGAACTCGACCCGATGGTCTACATGGTCGGTTTCACCTACAAGTTCTGATCCCCGTGCTTTCGGTAGCCTATGGTCTGTGGGCTACCGGAGGTGCGTTCTCCTGTGCGGGGCTTCGGCCTCGCTTTTTTTGTGCCTGAGTAACGGCAATCCGCCTCCATCGATCCCGCGTTTAACACTCCCCCACTGTTCCGATTGCCCGTCACAAATGATAATATAACTCATTTACTACGGCACTAAATTACCATCTTATGCATCCCAACCATGATCGGGGCTTCCGTTCCGGCATCTGTCACCCCGCTGTTCTTTTCCTGCTAAGCCTGGTCCCCGGCCTGCTTGCTATGCCTGCTCAAGCCAATCCGGACAGCTACAGAGTTGTCCACCACGCTCAGGGCCAGACCCGGATTTACGGCACACCACAGCGGGTGGTAACTCTGTTTCAGGGCGCCAATGATACGGCCATAGCTCTGGGCGTAACGCCGGTCGGAGTCGTGGATGCCTGGGCGCAAGGTGCCAACTATGACTATCTGGACAATGCCCTGGCTGGCGTCCCTCATGTGGGCCTTGAAACACAGCCCAATCTGGAAGCCATTGCACTGCTGCAACCGGATCTGATCATCTCGTCAAAGCGTCGCCACGAACGCATCTACAAACAACTATCAAGTATTGCCCCCACGGTATCTCTGAGCACCGTGTTTGACGTTCACGAGACACTGGCCCTGATGGGACAGGCTCTTAACCGGGAAACACAGGCTGTTGAGCTCTGGAACCATTGGGAAGAACGCCTGGAGACCTTCAGGGAGAAGGCCACCAGAAAAACGGGGCAGCCATGGCCAGTGTCAGCAACGATCCTTAATTTCCGCGCAGACCACACCCGCCTTTACCTGAACGAAAGCTACGCCGGAGCAGTACTGCACAGTCTGGGGTTCAGTCGTCCACCTGCCCTGCCAGAGGATCAGTGGGTACTGAAACTCACCACACGGGAAAGCATCCCAATCATGGATGCCGACATCATCTTCTACTTCATGAAGGACAGTCCGGCCGTGATGGACAACGTCCGGGCATGGACCGGCCATCCTCTCTGGCACCGTCTTGATGCCGTCAGGAATGGCCAGGTTTACCCTGTGGACCGTGTCGACTGGAGCCTCGCCGGCGGGATTCTCAGCGCAAACCGGATGCTGGATCAACTGTTCGATCATTTCGCGATGGACGAGCTTCCGTGACAACATCAGCAGCGTTCTCCGGCGCCATATCCAACCCGACGGGATATCAGAACCCGATCAGAAAGCTCATCCTCGGGCTCGTTCTGCTGGCAATGACCTTTTGCGCCAGCCTGGCTTTTGGCCAGACATCCGTTCCTGGCGACACCTTATTTGCAGCACTTTTCCACTTCGACGCAACCAACACCCAGCACCTGATCGTTACCGGCTCACGATTCCCCCGGGCCATCACCGCAACGCTGGTGGGCGCCGCACTGGCCGTTGCCGGCGCTCTGATGCAAGCGTTGACCCGTAATCCCCTGGCCTCACCCGCCATTCTCGGCGTGAATGCCGGGGCCGTGTTCGCTATTGTGTGCGTCAGCACGCTGTTGGTGACCTCATCCATGACCCTGTTACTGTGGGTTGGCCTGGCAGGCGCCGCGGCGGCAGCCGTTCTCGTCTACAGCCTTGGATCCGCCGGAGGAGGAGGTCCGACACCGGTCAGGCTGGTATTGGCAGGAGCTGCTATTACCGCGCTATTTGTATCGTTCACCCAGGCACTGCTCGTTACCAATCAGGAAGGTTTGGATAGTGTTCTGTTCTGGCTCGCCGGATCAGTTTCCGGGCGCCCCCTCGACATGGTGTTACCTACGCTTCCCCTGATACTGCCGGCTCTCATGATCAGCGTATTGCTCGGACGCCAGATCAACCTCCTTATGTCCGGTGACGACATCGCAAAAGGCCTCGGCCAGAATGTGGTACGCCTGAAAGCTTTGCTTGGTCTGCTGGTCGTGTGCCTGGCTGGCAGCGCGGTGGCCCTTGCCGGGAGCGTCGGCTTTGTCGGCCTGATCGTGCCGCATATGGTTCGGGGCTGGTTCGGCCGCGATCACCGCTGGGTCATCCCGGGCTCGGCACTCGTGGGTGCAATCCTGCTATTGGCCGCCGATACCCTGGCCCGGTTCATCATCATGCCCCAGGAGATTCCTGTTGGCGTCATGACAGCCCTGATTGGCACACCCTTTTTTATCGTCCTGTGCCGACGGGGGCTGAGCCGTGGATAAACGTTCCAGATTAAGCGTCGGCCCTGTATCTGTGGCGATATCCCCCCAGTCCCTGATGGTTACCGGGCTGATATTTATAGCCTGCTCAGCCCTGGTCCTGCTCGCGCTGAGTATCGGCTCCGTGGACATCCCACCTGCCACCGTGATCCGGTCATTACTCGGCACCGAAAATGGTCCGGAAGCCTTTGTGATCGAGGTGCTCCGCCTACCCCGCATTGTCATGGGATTTCTGGTGGGCGCTGCTCTGGGCGTTTCAGGTCTGATCCTGCAGTCAGTGGTACGAAACCCACTGGCCTCACCGGACATTATTGGTATCAGCGGTGGTGCGTCAGTCGCGGCCGTGGCTTTCCTTTCGTTCCTTGCACCCAGCGTTGGCAGCCACTGGCTGCCGGT
Organism: Marinobacter salinexigens; assembly: GCF_008370345.1. Lineage (GTDB taxonomy): Bacteria > Pseudomonadota > Gammaproteobacteria > Pseudomonadales > Oleiphilaceae > Marinobacter > Marinobacter salinexigens. The sequence continues at coordinate 148,654 of NZ_VTUU01000006.1, forward strand.
GATGGCAATTGCCGGTGCCATGATCGCAGCAGCAATCATCTATCTGCTTGCCTGGCAACAAGGTGTCACACCTGCCCGTCTGGTGCTGATCGGCATCGGCCTGTCTGCGGCCATGGGTGCCGCAACCACTCTGATGATTACACTCAGCCCGATCACCACCACGATGACCGCCTACATCTGGCTGACGGGCAGCATTTACGGCAGCGATTGGGACGACGTGAGCGCCTTCCTGCCCTGGATGGCGGCTCTCCTGCCGCTCGCACTGGCCAGCGGCCGCACCATCGATCTCCAGGAGTTTGGCGACACCCTGGCAACCGGCCTTGGTCTCGCAGTACAGAGAAATCGCCTGCTGTTGCTGTTCCTGAGCGTTGCACTGGCCGGGTCAGCAGTGGCCTATGCCGGAGCCATTGGCTTTGTTGGGCTTATTGCACCGCATATTGCCCGTAAACTGGTGACCCGGCATTTCACTGCTCTCGCTCCCGTTGCGGCCATGATCGGTGGCGCTCTGGTCGTCGCTGCGGATCTGATTGGCCGCACCTTGTTCGACCCACTCGATCTGCCAGCGGGCGTATTCGTTTCTGCTGTTGGCGCACCGTTCTTTATCTATCTGCTGTTCCGCCAGCGTTACTGATCAGGAGTCCTCATGTTAACCGAGACACCACCACTTGAAAGCCGATCACTCTGCCTCGGATATGATGAACGTCTGGTTATCGAGAATCTGGACCTCCGTATTCCACCAGGGCTGGTTACCGTGCTCGTCGGAGGTAATGGCTGCGGAAAATCCACACTACTGAAATCCTTTGCCCGCCTCCTAAAACCCCAGAGCGGCTCCGTATTACTGGATGGACGAGACATCCAGCAACGGCCAACCAAAGATGTCGCCCAACGGCTGGCGATCCTGCCACAGGGGCCTGTCGCGCCTGAAGGGCTTACCGTGCACCAACTGGTTCGCCAGGGCCGTTATCCTCACCAACGCTGGCTTCAGTCCTGGACGCAGGACGATGAAGAACAGGTCAATCAGGCACTTCAGGACACCGATCTGCATGCGCTGGCCCATGCACCGGTGGATTCCCTCTCTGGCGGGCAACGACAGCGCGCCTGGATTGCCATGACCCTGGCCCAGGACACCGACGTGTTGCTGCTGGACGAACCTACGACCTATCTCGACCTTACTCACCAGATCGATGTGCTCGACCTGCTGGCCAATCTCAATCAGAGAAGACGCAAAACCATCGTCATGGTCTTGCACGATCTCAATCTTGCCTGCCGCTATGCTCACCATATCGTCGCGGTACGGCAAGGCCGCGTGCACGCCGAAGGCGATCCGGAAACGGTCGTCACTGAGCAGCTGGTGCAGGAAGTGTTCGACCTCGGCTGCCGAATTATCCGCGACCCTCTGTTTGATACCCCACTCTGTATACCGTATGGAAAAGACAGCAAATTAGCCCGTTCTGGAGGCAGCAGTGCGGATTGCGCTTGATCGCCATCAGAGAGAAGAGCTGGAGGAAAACTGCCTGCTCATCGAAGCCAGGCATCGGGACAAAGCCTTTTCAATGCCCGCGAAGGCGTTGCTGGCTCCGGACAGCTGCCTCGAACTACTGGACCGACTGGGTCCGGTGCTGGGCTCTTCCAGCAGGCACATCACGGCTTCCCTTCTCGCCAAACGGCTCGCCTTCCTGACAACAGGATCGGCGCTTTACGCGATGTCGGCCATGGATCGGGGCCTGGATCTGTCGGTCGATAACGTCTTCGTGGAATTCCGCCACGAAAATGCCCTGTGGCGCTCAAGGATGCCCCTGGTTACAACCACAGCCACCTGTCCCCGAGATGGAGCCCGTCAGGAATGGCGGGACGAGGTCATCCGCAATCTGTTTGCAAATGGCCTTGCTCCAATCATCAACAGCCTGAATTCAGTTGCCCGAACTCCGGTCAGCGTGCTGTGGGAAAATGTGGCTGTCAGGGCGTATTCACTCTATGAAAAACGCCTGGCCACGGAACGACACTTGAGCCATCGCACACAGATCACCGATGATTTTCATTACCTGGTTAACGACGCCCCCGCCCGCCTGTTCGGAACCAGAGACAACCCGCTACAACGCTACTTCCTGACCCGGCAGACCTGCTGCTCTGATTCCCCCCGCATCCGAAAAACCTGTTGTTATTACTACCGCGCCAGCGATCCTGTCGAATTCTGCAGCACCTGCCCACTCCCCAGGGCCATTCAATCCAGGTAATTCCCCTACCGCCCTACAAACCAAAAATGACAAACATTACCTTTTGTAAATGAGTGTTATTTGCATTAAACTTGCGGCGATTTCTGACCCCAACAACATAACCAACAGGATGTAACCATGGCATTGAGTCCAGTCCAGCGTGGCGTCGCATGGCTTTCTCTGTCCGTCGCCGCGGCTTCAACCCAGGCCAATACCCCCACTTCACTTGACGAACTGGTGGTCACTTCCAGCCGCTCCGGCACCCAACTTTCGGATTCTCCCCAAGTGGTCACGGTGATCACCCGTGAACAGATCGAACAGCAGCTGAAGCTGGCGTCAGACTCATCCAGAGCACTGGCCAACCTGCTGCCAGCTTACACACCCAACCGGGAGAAGATGACGGGGTCAGGAGAGACCTTCCGCGGTCGTAAGGCGTTGTTTCTCATTGATGGCGTACCTCAGTCCAACCCGCTCCGAAGCACCGGCAGGGCTGCCCACACGATTGACCTCGCCATGGTAGAGCGCATCGAAGTCATCCACGGTGCCAATGCCATTCACGGTCTCGGCGCAACAGGCGGCATCATCAATTTCATTACTCGCCGGCCAGACAGTGACCGCGTCAGCCAACATGCCAGCATCCAGGCAACAGCGCCGACCGACGATGCAGATTCCGATACTCTGGGCTACAAACTCAATTACCGGGTGGAAGGCACACAGAACGACTTTGAGTACCTTGTGGGGGCCACATGGGAAGAACAAGGCGTGTACACAGACGCCAACGGCGACCTGGTGGGTGTGGATAACACTCAGGGTGACCTGATGAACTCCCGTGGCTACGACGTGTTCGCCAAGCTGGGCTACTGGATTGATAACGACCAGAATGTGGAATTCGAGATTAATCGCTTCGAGGTCCGCGGGAAACAGGACTATGTCAGCGTGGATGGTGACAGAGAAAACGGGGTACCCACCACATCGGCCAAGGGCGAGCCAGCCGGTAAAGCTCCTCGCAATCAGGTGCTCACCACCAGCCTCAAATATCAGCATGACGATCTCTACGGCATGGTCTTTAACGCCCAGGCCTACAACCAGCAGTTTGAAGGTCGTTTTGGAGCGGTGCTGACCTCAACGTTCCAGGATCCGGCCATTGCTCCGGACGGTACCCTCTACGACCAGTCCCAAGCCGAGTCTGACAAGACCGGGGCCAAGTTTACCCTCACCAAGGCGGGGCTTCTGGACGATCACCTGAAGCTGACCGGTGGCCTGGATCTGCTCAAGGACACCACAGCACAAACTCTGGTACTGACCAACCGCTACTGGGTGCCGGAAACGGATTTCATTAACTATGCGCCTTTCCTGCAGGCGGAAGTTAAAGCCCTGGATAATCTGATCCTGAATGCCGGTGTTCGTCATGAAGTGGCGAAGCTGGACGTAGACACTTTCCAGACCGTCGCATCCGCAAATGGCGTAACTGTTGATGGAGGTAGTCCGGACTTCGACGAAACCCTGTTTAACGCTGGCCTTGTCTACAAGCCCCTGAACTGGCTCAGCCTGTTTGCCAACTACTCAGAAGGGTTTGGAATGGCAGATGTGGGCCGGGTGCTGAGGGGAATCAATCAGCCGGATCAGGACGTAGATGATTTTCTGGACCTGCAACCGGTCGTAACAGAAAACCGGGAAATCGGTTTCCGGATCAACTACGCGCCAGTGGATTTTGAGTTCAGCTACTACCAGTCTGACTCGGACCTGGGTTCCCGACTCACCATGATTGACGGCACCTACTTCGTACAAAGACAGAAAACGGAAATCGACGGTTTTGAAGCCACCCTGGGTGCAGACTTTAACGACCAGCACCGTGGTGAACTGGCTTACTCACGTAAAAATGGAAAGTATGACAGTGACGAAGATGGCCGCGTCGACAGTAAACTCGATGGTCTCAACATCCCCCCCAACAGGCTGACCGCGAATTGGCAGGCCCGTTGGAACGAGCGGCTTACATCCCTGGTTCAGGCGAGCCACGCCTTCGACCGGACCTTTGATGACCCCCAGAAGGAATTCCACGGTTACACCCTGGTTGATGCATCAATCGGGTACAGACTATCCGTGGGAGAGCTAAGCCTGGCTGTCGCCAACCTGTTCAACGAGGACTACTTTACCTACTACTCCCAGAGCGCTCAGGTAAACGACACCCGTTACTTCAAGGGCCGCGGACGCACCATGACGGTGGGTTACGCACTGGATTTCTGATGCCACTCTGAAACGGGGCCCAAGGCCCCGTTTTGCTTTTCCCGGTTACGGAACAGAGAAGGCAGGTATCCGATGTGAACTGCTCATCAAAGGCCAGGTGGTGGGAAGTAAGGCGTTCGTTCCGGCCAGCTAAGGTTAACGGCGCCGTTCAGGCAAACAGAAGCCAGCCAGGAATCAGGCTGGCGTTGTAGGTACAGTGCAGGATAAGACTGGGGACAAGGGACCCATGGCGGTCCCGAAAGTAACCGAAGACAAGGCCGGGAATGAGGACAAACCAGGCCATCAGATCGTTCCGGTAAATCAGATGCCAGGCCAGGAAGGCGATGGCCGCCAGGAGATTAGCGTAGGATACGCCCGCCAACTGTCTGCGCGCGAAACGGAAACCTCGCAAGTAGCCTTGCAGCACACCACGAAAAGCGAGTTCTTCGATCAACGGATACCAGATCACCAGGGAAACAAACGCCAGCAGGCTGATGCTTCCTCCAACCTGTTCAGCAGTCATCGCCCCGAGAGCCACACTGATTCCGCAACCGACCACCAGAGCAGCCAGGAATACGTAATCCCGGAGCAGTCGCCGGGGAGCGACCAGCCCCAGTTGGGCTCTCAGAGATCCGCTGTCATCCATTCAGGGTCAGTATCCCGGGTGTGATCCATTCCCGGAATACTATGGGAACTGACAGCCAGAAGTCACGCGCTCTGGCGACGTGCCCCACTCCGCTGCTGGCCACCGGCACGGCCGCGACCGCTGCTATTGCTGCGACCACCCGGCTGGGCAGCGTTACCTGGCTTGCCGTTGCCACTGCGACCTTGCCCCGGCTTCCCACCGTTACTGCCACGCCCGCCATTACGGTTTCTTGCCTTGCTCGGGTCGGCCTTGGCCTTCGGTTTCAGCGGCAGGTTGTTCTTCGGCTCGAAACCTTCGATTTCCTTGCGCGGAAGCTGCTTTTTGATCAGCTTCTCGATGCCGGCCAGCAATTTGCCTTCATCCGCAGAGACCAGGGACAGGGCATGACCGCGCTCACCGGCACGACCGGTACGACCGATACGATGCACATAGTCTTCCGGCACATTCGGCAACTCGAAGTTAACGACTTGCGGCAATTGTTTGATGTCCAGACCACGGGCAGCGATATCCGTCGCTACCAGAACCCGGACTTCGCCAGCCTTGAAGTTGGCCAGCGCCCGAGTGCGGGCACCCTGGGATTTGTTGCCGTGAATGGCTGCTGCGGAAATACCATCCTTTTCCAGTTTCTGGGTCAGGCGGTTGGCACCATGCTTGGTGCGGGTAAACACCAGAACCTGTTCCCAACTGTTATCCCGTACAAGCTTGCTGAGCAGCGCACTCTTCTGGCTCTGATCGACGGGATACACCGACTGTTTCACGGTTTCTGCCGTGGTATTGCGAGCTGCAACTTCCACCTGCACCGGGTTGTTCAACAAGCCCTGTGCCAGCCTGCGGATGTCGCTGGAGAAGGTCGCGGAGAACAGCAGGTTCTGACGCTGCGCAGGCAGCAGGTCGAGCACCTTGCGGATATCGCGGATAAAGCCCATATCAAGCATACGGTCAGCTTCATCCAGCACCAGAATCTCGACTTCATTGAAGCGAACAGCGTTCTGCTGATACAGGTCAAGCAGGCGTCCCGGTGTAGCCACCAGCACGTCCAGACCCTTGCGCAGCTTCATCATCTGCGGATTGATTTTTACACCGCCGAAGACCACCGCGGATTTGGTCGGGATGTACCGGCTGTATAGGTTCACACTGTCGTGAACCTGGGCAGCCAACTCACGGGTCGGCGCCAGAATCAGAGCTCTTGGGCCCTTGCCCTGGCGGGGGTTGTCAGCCAGTCGCTGCAACAATGGCAGGGTGAAGCCCGCGGTCTTGCCGGTGCCGGTTTGAGCGGCCGCCATCACGTCCTTACCGGACAGTACAGCGGGAATCGCCTGTTGCTGAATAGGAGATGGGGTTTCATAACCCTGATCGCTGGTTGCACGCACCAACTGCTCGGACAAACCGAGGGAAGAAAAACTCATATAGGATCAACTCTTGATTGTTCTGCCTCCACGAACACCTCGTCGGGCGAATGCGGGCAGATGCCATGGCAATTCATGGACTAAAAAGACGACTACGGTCACACGCCGTTAACGGGGTGACGTCCTCTGACAGGTCGTATGGATGGTTCGCAAGGGCGTAAATTGCCGAATTTGCGGAATCCCTAGAGGCAGGATGCGGGCACAGTAACAGAGCTCACCGCCTATAGCTATAGGTGTTTATCTTGTGGCCATACAAAATCAGGTCAGCGCCACAGTAAGTCCAGCGCCCAGGCAACTGGCTACGGCGAGGCCCGACAGCGATAGCCGAAGGCTCCAGCGCAGGGAGGCATCTGCGGCCCGATAGCCGGTGAGCCGCTCCATGATCAGGGCATTGGCGGAAAACGGAGTGCCGAATGCGGTAATCCCCCAACCGGTGACCATCGCGATGCCCAGTCCGATCAGGGCAGCCTGTGGCCAGATAGAGCCCAGGATTCCACCTGCCAGTGTGCCAATCACAATCGGGTTAACCCCGAGCAGCCCTGCCAGAAAATAGATCCACGGCACACAGGCAGCGAGAATCGGCCAGGTCCAATCAGGAAAAACCAGAGACTCGGGAATATGACCCAACACCACGCCACTGATAATGGCCCCGATAAACGCCGAGCCACCAACAATCGCGAGCTCGTTACTGACATTTGCCATGTTGACCAGTGGCGGATTGGTCCTGCGGCTCCAGGCCAGTAACCGACCACCGATAACGGCGGCCATGCAGCTCAGAGTGACTGATAGCGCGTAGCTAAGCTCAAAGCGGTGGCTCAGAATGAACACGCCGATACAGATCGCCAGAATCAGGCCCGCAAACCTGGCCCATGTTGCCCCTCCAGCCTGGTCTGTGGGTGCGGAAGGCAATGCCTCGGGTTCATGTTCCCGGAAAGCAAGCCCTGCCATGATCATTGCAATAGAAAACGGAATTGCGAGTGCCAGCAACTGAAAACTACTCAGCCCTGGTAACAAAGTGAGAGTCAGTACCACCGAAATTGAAAGCGGTGAAAACGTGGGAGAAACGCCAAATCCCCGCAATACCGCCCGGGTCGCATTCCGGGTGGATACAGAGTCGCCATCTTGCCGGATTCGCTCGCTGACCAGTCGTCCAACCACAGCCACCGAGCCGAAATTCAGGGGAATGGACACCAGGGAGGTGCCGAAAGCCAGACTGAGGTATCGGGTTACCGGCTTTCCCCCAAACAGACTCGCTGATATGCGTTGCAGATCGCCAGATCGTCCCAGTACAGACGACAACAGCATAACGGACAGCACCAGACCGGCCAGCCGGCTCATATTAGCGACTGCACCGGTAATCAACGAGGGGTCCTGTACGAGGGCATAAAGCAACCCCAGAACGGCAACCGCAAACACCATCCGTGGCACCCATCTCATATCTCTCCAGCCAAGGATCACCGCCAGGCTGACGGCAATAGCACCAACCCACGCCATCCCGGGCAACAAAGAGAATATCGAGGCAAACAGGGCCAGATAAGCGAGAAAGGAACGGAATGGCTGCACTCTGAACTCCAGAAAAAAATCAGTCGCATAATATTAAGGAAGCTACTTAGCTATGTGTATCAGCACTTATCTGGATAGGCCCTGTATTCAATTCCTACATGCATCCAACACCGAAGTCTGCGAGTATTCCTGTAGGTACTCGTACTTACACACGATCAAAGCATGGAGTCAAAATGCGATTCGCGCGTATGTTCAAAGCAGGTTGTCTGGCCCTTCCGTTGTTACTGGTCGGCTGCGGTGAGTCCAATGAAGAGCCGGCCACGATGTCACTGAAGCCGCCTTCTGAAACCGGCATCCTTACGGTTGCCACCCGAAACGGCTCAACCACCTACTATCTGGATCGCCACGAAAACCCCATAGGCCCCGAGCATTCCCTCATCCGGGATTACGCCAACGCCCGGGGCTGGCAGGTTGAATGGACCATGCTTGATTCCACAAAAGCTGTCCTGAACAGCCTTGCCGAGGGTACAACACATCTGGCGGCAGCCGGCCTGACCCACCTTGCCTCACGAGACAATCAATACACCCGCGGGCCGGCGCATACCGAAATCACCGAACAGCTGGTCTGCCATCGTGATGCACGGCCACTGCCACGAACACCGGAAGACATTGCCGGCACTGACATCGTCATTACCGCCGGGTCCAGTTACGCAGAGACGCTGGGCAAGATGGCTGAGCAATTCCCCGGGATAACGTTTACTGAAGACAGCAACCGAACGACAGAGATTATCCTCTCGGAGGTTGCCGAAAAGAACATCGGCTGTACCGTCGCCGATTCCAACATTGTTCAGGTGATGCGCCGCCACTTCCCCCATCTGGAAGTCGCCATGTCACTGACCGATGGCCGGAACATTGGCTGGTATCTGCCCGCCGGTTCAGAAACCCTGGCCTCGGATGCCCATGAATGGATGAACAGTGGTGAAGGCGACGAAGCGATAGCCCGGATGGAAAATCGCTACTACGCCTACATCGGGGACTTTGATTTCGTTGATCTCAGGGCTCTGAATCGCCGAATTGACGAGCGCTTACCCAACTTCATTGATGAATTCAGGGAAGCCGAGGCAAAGACCGGCATTCCTGCGGATCTGCTTGCAGCGCTGTCTTATCAGGAATCCCACTGGGACCCGGCCGCGGTCTCCCCCACCGGGGTTCGTGGCATTATGATGCTGACCCGCAGCACGGCTGAATCCCTTGGGGTAACCAACCGCCTGGATGCGACCTCCGCGATTGATGGCGGCGCCCGGTACCTGGCGGACCGGCACCGCCGGTTGCCCGACACTATCCCCGAGCCAGACCGTACCTTTCTCGCTCTCGCCAGCTACAACATCGGCAGAGGCCATCTTCTGGATGCCCGCCAGCTGGCCCGGGATCTCGGTAAGAACCCGGATTCCTGGGAAGACATGGCAGAGGTACTGCCACTCAAGGCGGACAAACGCTACTACCCCAGCACCCGCTACGGTTACGCCCGGGGCTACGAACCCGTGCACTACGTGCAAAGAATCCGTAACTATCGGGATGTCATTCGGACAGCATTCCACTAACAAGGCTACCCGGCATTAACTCGCCGGGCAGCCCGGGGCACCGATTAGCCGAACAAGGCCGACCGCAGCGGCTTGAGGAGACCGCGAGCGCTTGGGCGACCGGCATGGGTGCGCCTGTTGTCAAAGATCAGAACGCCATCCTCGATGGGCTCGAAGCGCAGAATTTTCACGTCCTCCAGATAGTTCTGGGACGACTTCCAGGGGCCGTGGGTGCCCTGACGAGGCAGCCGATCTGCTGCACGCTTGATGTATCCCGCATCGAGCGAGCCAAGAATGGTGTCCTCTCCACGGCTATTGCCGGTATCGTTTGCCACCACCGTTCGATAACCGCGCTTGTCCATCAGATTGATCACACGACAGAGGTATTCAGCGGCAATATCCACCTTCAGGGTCCAGGAAATGTTGGTATAGCCAAAGATCATCCCGGCATTGGGCACACCTTCCACCATCACATTTTTGTAGATGATCTTGTCCTTCATCACCACTTCCCGGCCATCGACACTCGGCTTGATACCACCCAGCATCTGCACGTTCAGGCCAGTAGCCGGAATGATGATATCGGCATCCAGCTCTTCACCGGACTTCAACCTGATCCCGGTTTTGGTAAATCTGTCGATATGGTCGGTGGCAATGGAGGCCTTGCCCGACTTCAGAGCCTTGAACAGATCACCGTCCTTCACCACACACAGGCGTTGATCCCAGGGATTGTAGTCCGGGCTGAAGTGGCGCATATCCACTTTGCCGTCCAACTGGTGCTTGATCACTCTCAACAACAGGCGGCGCATGGCCTTCGGGCTCCGGCGCGAACGCTCGTACAGCAACCGTGAGATGGAAATGTTGCGGGCACGGGTAAGTTTGTAGGCCAGTTTCTCCGGTAGTACCTTCTGCAGAGCCAGCGTTACCTTGTCGACCGATGGCAGGGGCATCAGGTAGGTAGGTGAACGCTGAAGCATCGTCACATGCCCTGCCTTCTCAGCCATGGTCGGTACCAGCGTTACGGCCGTTGCTCCACTGCCGATAACCACCACTTTCTTGCCACTGTAGTCCAGATCCTCCGGCCAGTGCTGAGGATGCACAACCTGGCCCTGAAACTCACTTTCCCCCGGGAAGTCCGGTTTGTAGCCCTGGTCATAGTTGTAGTAACCGGTGCAGCCAATCATGAAATTAGCAGTGTAGTGTTCGGCCTCACCGGTGGCTTCATTTTGAGCCGTCACTTTCCAGCACCTGTCGACACTGGACCAGTCCGCGCTCTGCACCGCCAGACCGTAGCGGATTTGTTTGTCTACACCGTATTCCCGGGCCGTGTTTGCCACGTATTCCTTGATCGAGGCGCCATCCGCCAGCACTTTACCCCCGGTCCAGGGACGGAAGTTATAGCCAAAGGTAAACATATCCGAATCGGAGCGTATGCCCGGATAGCGGAACAGGTCCCAGGTACCGCCGAGAGACTGTCGGCGCTCCAGAATCGCAAAGCTCTTACCCGGGCATTCTCGGGTCAGGTGGCAACCCACACCGATTCCGGAAACCCCGGCACCGATAATCAGTACATCGAAATGTTGTTGGTTCATGGCATTGGTCCCACGTGTATTGTTATGGATAGACCAACGTTAGCTATTTGCCAGAGACGGGGAATTGGCCTGATACCCGGGGATTCTCCGTTCTGTCGGTCAGTTGGTTCGATTGAGCCACGCTCCGGCGTGTGCGACAGTGACCGGAATCTACCAGTAAGGAGCATCCTGGCCATGAAAACCGTGTTCTCTCCCCTCCATAGTCGTCGTCAGGTTAAAACCGAGCTGGATGGCGGCCTGCTGATCGAACCCCATGAGAAACCGTCCCGGGCGGAAACGATCCTGGCCCGGGTGAAAGACCAGGCACTCGGGGACATTGTGGAGCCGGAGGAATTCGGGCTGGAGCCAGTTAAGCGTGTCCACACCGATGACTACGTGAGCTTCCTGGAAACCTGCTGGCAAGACTGGGTCGCCGAAGGCAAACCCGGCGAAGCGATTCCCGCCGTGTGGGCAGGCCGGGGTATGCGCCACCGGATTCCAAAAGATATTGATGGTCGTCTTGGCTACTACAGCTTTGCTGCAGAAACGTCGATTTCAGACGGAACCTGGGAAGCAGCACGGGCATCAGCCAATGTCGCCCTGACCGCGCAAAAGCTTGTCACCAGTGGTGAGCGGGCTGCATTCGCCCTGTGCCGGCCTCCCGGGCATCATGCCCATGCTGACCTCTTCGGAGGCTACTGTTTCTTCAACAACGCCGCCATCACAGCCCAGGCGTTCCGTGACCAGGGCTGCGAGAAAGTCGCCGTCCTCGACGTGGATTTCCATCACGGCAATGGCACCCAGGCCATTTTCTATGACCGCAGCGATGTTCTGACCATCAGCCTCCACGGCGACCCGGATCTGGTATTCCCCCACTTCCTGGGATTCGAGGATGAAACCGGCGAAGGTCAAGGAGAGGGCTTCAACCTCAATATCGTGTACCCGCCGAAAACCCCCTACAGCGTCTGGAGTGAAGGTCTGGAACGGGCTTGCCAGCGCATTGCAGAGTTCAAACCCGATGCTCTCGTCGTTGCCCTCGGGGTCGACACTTTCGAAGACGACCCGATTTCCTTCTTCAAACTCAAGTCCGAGGACTATCTGTCGCTAGGCAAACGCCTGGAACAACTTGGACTGCCCACCGTGTTCACCATGGAAGGCGGCTACGACGTGGACGCGATTGGCGTCAATGCAGTGAATGTGATGCAGGGATTTGAGGGCAAAGCCTGAGCGATTCGGACAATCGCGGTGAACTGTCCGGCCATTGCTAGTAGGTTGCTAATTGGCGACTATCGATTCAACAATGTCAAAACCGGATACGAGACATGGAACACTACCTGCGACCCACGGCTTTTTTCGACTACGACAATCCGGCCGTCACCGCCTGGATCGACCAGCAACTGACAGGCGTGAACGAAGACCCGATGGCGCAGATCCAGGCGCTCTATCTCGCAGTGCGTGACAGCATCACGTACAACCCCTATGTGTTCCAGACCGACCCCCGCACACTCTCTGCGAGTTTTGCTCTGGAATGCGGTGAAACCTACTGCATTCCCAAAGCCGTATTGCTGGGCGCAGCCGCGCGTTACCTGGGCATTCCCAGCCGTCTGGGGCTTGCAGATGTGCGTAACCACCTTTCAAGCCCGAAGCTGATTGAATGGCTGCAGTCGGACATCTTCCGCATGCACGGATTTATCGAACTGTATCTGAACGGGCAATGGGTCAAGGCTACGCCAGCGTTCAATCGCCAGCTCTGTGAAATGATGAACGTGGAGCCCCTGGCGTTCGATGGCGTGAATGACTCTGTTTTCCAGGAATTCACCGAAGACGGCAAAGCCCACATGGAATACATCAACGACCACGGTGTGTTTGATGACGTGCCGCACGACTTTATCGTGGAAGGGGTGCGTTCCGCGTACAGCCATTTATTCAACGACCTTGAAGTGGTCGACGAGCATCACGGAAGCCTCGAACAGGACATGGGCCGCCACTAACGCGTTAAATACAAAAAAAACCGGTGACCCGCATCCTGCGGGCACCGGTTTGGGGATCAGCCTGGCTATCCTGGCTGTATGCGCTTACTCCGCAGAGTTACGGATCAGGAAGTCAAAAGCACTCAACGCTGCTTTGGAGCCTTCACCCATGGAAATCACAATCTGCTTGTAAGGTACGGTGGTCGCATCACCCGCCGCGAACACACCCGGTATGGACGTTTCGTTGCGGTCGTTAACAATGATTTCACCGTGCTGGCTCAGTTCAATATCGCCTTTCAGCCATTCCGTGTTCGGCACCAGTCCGATCTGGACAAACACGCCTTCCAGCTCAACGTGATGTGCTTCTCCACTATTGCGATCGGTGTAGGACAGACCATTCACCTTGCCGTTCTCACCGGTAATTTCGGTGGTCTGGCCGGAAGTGATAATGTCCACATTCGGCAGACTGCGCAGTTTCTTCTGCAGCACTTCATCCGCACGCATCTCGGCACCAAATTCGACCAGAGTTACGTGGCCGACAATACCGGCCAGATCAATCGCTGCTTCCACACCGGAGTTACCACCACCGATCACCGCTACGCGCTTACCTTTGAACAGCGGGCCATCGCAGTGCGGGCAATACGCCACGCCCTTGTTGCGGTATTCATCCTCACCCGGAACTCCCAACTGACGCCAGCGGGCACCGGTGGACAGAATCACGGTACGGGACTTCAGTGAAGCACCATTGGCAAGGCGCACTTCGTGCAAACCGCCGGGCTGGGCTGCCGGGATCAGCTTCTCGGCACGCTGCATGTTCATGATATCCACGTCGTACTCATTGACGTGTTGTTCCATAGCCGCGACCAGCTTCGGGCCTTCTGTGTAAGGCACGGAAATCAGGTTCTCGATGCCCATGGTGTCGCTGACCTGGCCACCAAAGCGCTCAGCCGCGATGCCGGTTGCAATCCCCTTCCGGGCCGCATAGATGGACGCCGCAGAACCAGCCGGGCCACCACCGATGACCAATACCTCGAAAGCGTCCTTCTGGTTGATCTTCTCGGCCTCTTTCTCATCAGACTTGCTGTCCAGCTTGGCCACAATCTCTTCAAGCGTCATACGGCCCTGGCCCCAGGACTCACCATTCAGGTAAACACTCGGTACCGCCATGACTTCACGCTTCTCGACTTCGTCCTGGAACAGGGCACCGTCGATGGAGGTGTTCTTGATCTTCGGGTTAAGCACGCTCATCAGGTTCAAAGCCTGAACCACATCCGGGCAGTTCTGACAGGACAGGGAGAAATACGTCTCGAACTCATATTCACCGTCCAGATCCTTGATCTGTTCGATCAGATCCTGGGACTCCTTGGACGGATGACCACCCACCTGCAGCAGGGCCAGTACCAGCGAGGTGAACTCGTGGCCCATGGGGATACCGGCGAAACGGACACCGATGTCAGTACCCACGCGGTTGATGGCAAAAGAAGGACGACGAACGTCAGCCGATTCTTCGGTGCGAAGACTGATCTTCTCAGACATCGGCTCCAGTTCTTCCAGAAGTTCCTTCAGTTCCTGAGACTTCGGGCTGTCGTCATAAGCGGCAACCAGTTCAATCGGCTGCTGCAGCTTGTCCATGTAGGCAGTCAGTTGTTGCTTGATGTTTGCGTCCAGCATCGGCGTTTCCTCTTGGAATCTCTGAAGTTCTGAGTTCAGAACGTGATTAACTGTTGATGGGAGTAAGATACGGGTCGGCTAGCCTGCTCTCAAATTAATTGACCTAAAACGTTTGATAGGCCATTGCTATATAATCGTCTGAGATTCCCCGTTCATCCTCGTGAGCTAACCCATCGAATGGGGCGCTAATAGCCCTAATAAGGCTCAAACTAGGACAAATAGCGTATTTTGGAGTCGATCAGGCTTAACTATGATGACAGTAAGAACCCTGTCGCAAATGTTGCATTGACTCCGGACAACCGGAAAGGCAAACCATGTTTCTAGAACGTTTTCACGCCGTCGAGAATGACCACATCCAGATCACGGCTGCTCAGGCCAGCCGATTCGCCAAGGAAATCGCCGGTGATTTCAACCCGATACACGATCCCGACGCCCGGCGCTTCTGTGTACCCGGAGACTTGCTGTTTGCCCTGGTTCTGTCCCACTTCGGGCTATCGGAGAAAATGACATTCCGGTTCAAAAACCTGGTGGGTAATGGTGTATCCCTGCAATTCCGTGAGAACGACGCGGGCAACATTGACGTCTGCGACGACGCGGGCAAGATCTACCTCGAAGTCTCCCGCGAAGGCACCTCCACCCGGGACGATAAAATCATTGAAGACTTTATCCGCTGTTACGTTGCAGCCTCGGGCAAAAATTTCCCGCACACCCTGCAACCGCTGATGGAATCCCGGGATGTGATGTTCAATCCGGACAGGCCCATGGTGATGTATGAGAGCATGAGTCTGGCCCTGAACAGCCTGGAGATCCCCTCACCGGAACTGGAACTGGATAACGCCGAACTGGAAGCCGCTGGCAAGCGGGGTAATGTCACCCTGGATTATCACCTCACATCCGGAGACGCCAGTTGCGGCGAAGTTACCAAAAGCCTGGTGCTCGGCGGGCTCCGTCCCTATAGCCAGGAAGCAATGGATAGCGTTCTGGAAGAGTTCTACCGCCTGAAGGCCCGGGGCGTTGACTACGGCAGCGAAGCAGCCAACTCCTGATCAGGATCATCCGGCCGGTTGTTTATTCGGTCTAAACTGTCCTCTGTGAATTCCACCTTAAGGACAGCAGCGCATGGCAGGAAACCGTTTGAAGGGCGAACCGATGTCCGCATACCGGCTATCGCCCGCTGCTGTTATTGAAGCTCTGGGAAGCAACGCATCTTCTGGGTTGAGCGAAAATGAGGCCCGCGCCCGCCTTGAGCGGGATGGGCCGAATGCACTAACGGCAGCCAGACCCATTTCCCCCTGGCGCAAGTTGTTCGCTCAGTTCCGCGAACCTTTGGTTGCGCTGCTGCTGGTCGCAGCCGTCATCTCCTTTTCCCTTTGGCTGCTGGAGCAGGACTCCGACCTCCCCTACGAAGCCATCGCCATCCTCGCCATTGTCCTTCTGAACGCTGCAATGGGTTTCGTCCAACAGGCCCGGGCCGAACAGTCGGTGAATGAACTTCAGCGAATGTCCGCAAGCCAGGCCACCGTCATTCGGGGTGGCGAGCAGATCCGCATCGCGGCAAATGACATCGTGGCTGGCGATATCATTCTTCTGGAGGAAGGCGACACCGTGCCAGCCGATGGCCGGCTGCTTCAGTCCATCGCCCTGCAGACCGCCGAAGCCGCCCTGACCGGAGAAAGCCTGCCTGAGGCCAAGGAACCCGAGACCATAATCGGAGAGGCCCCACTCGGGGACCGACAGAACATGGTATTCAGTGGTACCACCGTTACCTACGGGCGTGGTAAGGCGGTAGTGACTGCAACCGGCATGCAAACCCAGATGGGACAGATTGCTGGCATGCTCGAGGAGGCGCCGCCAGAAACCACGCCACTGCAGCAGGAACTTGCCCGTGTTGGTCGCCTGCTCGGGCTGGTCGTCATTGCCATTGCCGTCATCATTATCGCAACCATCATTGCGGTCGAACACGTTTCCGGGCTGGCCGGGCTGTTTGATGTGCTGATCCTCGGGGTCGCACTTGCTGTGGCGGCCGTTCCGGAAGGGTTGCCTGCCATCGTTACCGCCGTCCTGGCGTTAGGCGTTCAGAGAATGGCAAAGCGAAATGCGATTGTCCGCCACCTGGCGGCGGTGGAAACGCTGGGTTCTGCCAATGTGATCGCATCGGACAAAACCGGCACACTCACCCGAAATGAAATGACGGTGCGCGCCGTCGTTACCGCAAGCGGTCGCGTTACCCTCAGCGGCACCGGCTACAACCCCATTGGAGAGATCAAAGCCGACGGCGGCACAGAGACAATCACCGCCCCCCTGCGCCACGAACTGGAAAGGGCCCTGACAGTCGGGGACCGGGCCACCAATGCCATCCTCCAGGAAGAGGACGGCCAGTGGCGTATCCAGGGCGACCCAACGGAAGGAGCACTGATTGTCGCGGCCCGCAAAATCGGCCTCGCGGATGCCACGCTGGACGCCCGCTATGAGAGAGTTGGCGAGGTCCCTTTCTCGTCTGAACGCAAACTCATGTCCACCCTGCATACCGACAGCGAGCAACGAGCCCACATCCAGGTGTTCACCAAAGGGGCACCCGATGTCCTTCTCAGCCGTTGTAATCGAGAGCGCATAGGCCAGGAAACCCGCGAGCTGACACCGGAACGCAGAGCTGACATCCTCAGAGCCAACGAAGAACTCGCCGGGGAGGCGCTACGCACCCTCGGCGTGGCCGCAAAGCAGGTGCCCGCAGAGAGCTTCGAACCCGACGCCGTGGGTGAGCATCTTGAAACCGACCTTATATTCATCGGGTTGATTGGCATGATCGACCCACCCCGGGACGAGGCAAAAGCCGCTGTCTCCGAGGCCCTTGCGGCCGGCATCCGTCCAGTCATGATTACCGGTGATCACCCGGTTACGGCTGCGGTGATTGGCAGAGAGCTGGGTATCTGTCGGGATGATCGGGCAATCACCGGTGCCGAACTCGACAAAATGCCAGATGAGCGTTTACGCGAGATAGTCCGGCAGATCTCGGTTTATGCCCGCGTTAACCCGGAACACAAGCTGCGGATTGTGCGGGCACTGCAACAGAATCAGGCCATCGTTGCGATGACTGGTGATGGGGTCAATGACGCCCCCGCCCTTCGCAACGCCGATATCGGGGTTGCCATGGGTATCACCGGCACCGATGTATCCCGAAAGGCGGCCGACATTGTGCTGGCCGATGACAATTTCGCCTCTATCGTCGCCGCCGTTGAGGAAGGGCGCACCATTTTTGCCAATATCCGGAAATTCCTGCGCTACCTGCTTTCCACCAACATGGGCGAAGTTCTGACCATGTTCTTTGGTGTGCTACTGGCGGATGTTATCGGCTTGTCGGCTGGCAGCGGAAGCCTTGCCCTGCCCCTGCTGGCAACGCACATTCTGTGGATAAACATGGTCAGTGATGGCGCCCCTGCACTTGCTCTGGGACTGGACCCGAGCATCAACGACACCATGCGGGATGCGCCGAGACCCAGGGTGGAAGGCGTTATTACCCACCGGATGTGGGTAAATATTGTATTTATCGGAGTGATTGTCGCCGCTGGCACGCTGCTGATACTGGATGCCTCAATGCCCGGCGGGATCATTGAAGGTCACGGGAGCCTCGCGTATGGACAGACGATGGCCTTTACGACACTGGTACTGTTTTCCCTGTTTGCGGTCTTTGTCTCCCGCTCTGATGATCAGACTGCATTCCGCGGGTTGTTCACCAACCGCTGGCTCTGGGGCTCCGTCCTGCTGTCCCTGCTGTTACAGGTAGCCGTGGTTTATGTACCGTTTCTTCAGAAGGCCTTTTCAACGGTCAGCCTGGAACCGGGGGACTGGATACGCTGCACTCTCGTCGCCAGCTCGGTTCTTTGGCTCAGCGAGCTGGTCCGCTTCATCGTTCGATGGAAGCACCGCCAACTGGCCACAACCGGCCCCGGAAGCGTATAAATATCCCTGAAACCCGCACACAAACAATGGAGCACAGACGAATGACCATTCAAGTAGGCGATCACTTGCCTGATGTTGAACTGCAGATCATGGGAGAAAAAGGCCCGGAACTCGTACGCACTGCCGATCTGTTCGGGGGTAAAAAAGTGGTCCTGTTCGCCGTGCCCGGCGCCTTCACGCCTACCTGCTCCGCCGCCCACCTTCCGGGCTTTGTGGTGCACGTTGATAAAATTCGTGACAAAGGCGTGGACAGCATCATCTGCACATCGGTCAACGATGCCTTCGTCATGGATGCCTGGGGAAAATCCCAGAATGCGGACGAAATCATCATGCTGGCCGATGGCCTTGGTGACTTTGCCAGTGCTCTGGGGCTGACCCAGGACCGGACCGCCAACAAGATGGGCATTCGCAGCCAGCGCTACGCCATGATCATCAACGATGGCACCGTGGAGCTTCTGAATATCGACAGCAAAGGACTGGACACCACCAGCGCCGAGACCCTTCTTGCAGCTCTCTGATAGCTGCTGATGTCCCGCAGCCCAAAACACAAAAACCCCGGCGTAATGCCGGGGTTTTTGTTGTGAGAGAAGCCTGCACCGCAGACCTCGCTCTGATCGTTTTTTCCCGTAGGAAAAACTTAGATCTTGCCAACCAGGTCCAGAGACGGAGCCAGAGTAGCTTCACCTTCTTTCCACTTGGCCGGGCAAACTTCGCCAGGATTGTTGCGAACGTACTGAGCAGCTTTAACCTTGCGCAGCAGGTCGTCTGCGTCACGGCCGATGCCTTCAGCAGTGATTTCAACAGCCTGGATAACACCATCCGGATCGATCAGGAAGGTAGCGCGATCTGCCAGGCCCTGGCCTTCACGCATAACACCGAAGTTGTTGGTGATGGTGCCAGTCTGGTCGCCTACCATGTAGTAGTTGATCTTGGCGATGGTGTCGGAAGCGTCGTGCCATGCTTTGTGGGTGAAGTGAGTGTCGGTGGACACGGAGAACACTTCAACGCCCAGCTTCTGCAGCTCTTCGTACTTGTCTGCAACGTCGCCCAGCTCGGTCGGGCATACGAAGGTGAAGTCGGCCGGGTAGAAGAAGAATACCGCCCACTTGCCTTTAACATTGGCTTCAGAAATTTCAACGAACTCGCCCTGTTTGAAAGCGGTTGCGTTAAACGGCTTGATCTCGCTGTTTACGATACCCATTGTGGATAACTCCTTAATTTCGTGAGTGTAGGAATCTGATGAATTAACGACGCCCAAGATACTGAGTTTCTGCGCCTGGTTAAAATTGATAATTCCCAACCGTAAGATAGGCACTGCCTATACTGGATATCCCGGGAAATCATCTGCCGCACCAAGCGACACAATAGCCGCTCTCAACTCCATGAAACGGCTACTGTTTTCCCTTTATGGGGACACCGCTGGCAAGTTCAATTGTCTGGACACTAAGAATAGGGATTTTCAGTGACGTTTTAATGAAACGAAAAAGCCCGCAACAGCGGGCTTTTCCAGAGATTGATGGCGTTTACTCAGTCACATCAATCAATACCGCCATACCAAGCTCGTCCGCATTTCCGGTATCACTTTCCATATACCGGGTAGTGAACACACCCAGGCTGGCATCTTCATTGAAGAAGCCGTCCAGCACAGTGGTGCCGGAATCGCCATCGGCAATGGTGATTTCGGTAGCACCATTTGCAGCAATGGTGTAATCGAAACCAAAGTCACTCACCTGATCAACACCAACAGCGATGTCTCCACCAAGGCCGTTCTTGACTGCTTCAGAGAAACGCCCGTTCAGGGTGCCATCAGCGGCGGAATCCATGGTCATCAGCGTGTTGAACTGGCTGGCAGTCATCGCGATATCACCGTTCACCTGGTCATCGTAGTGCATGGCCAGATACATCAAACGATAGGTTTTGCCGGTCAGCGTCAGCTGGGATTCAGGCAGTTTGACCAGCATGGTCTTGCCGAAGATCGCTTCCTGCTCGTTCGCTCCTGAGGATTCAGTGAAGTCAATGTAGTCGGTGGAATCATTGACGAAACCAACCCGGCCACCCTCTTCTCCGAGGATGGTACCGTCAGACTGGATATCCAGAGCCACACCGCTCTCCGCTGGCTCGGTCCAGGGTGCGTACTCAACACCCGACGCAGATACGAACAGACTATGGGCTTCAGCCTCACCCACATCAACCGTAAAGCCGTCGAAAGTAACGGTATTGATTTCAGTGATCATCTCAATACCACCACCGAACAACGAGCCTTCAAACCACACGCGACCATAATTGCCGGACAGGTCAGCAGCGGTCAGGTTGGACGGCTTGCGCGAGAACACCTCAAGGGAGCGCATGACGTCGTCACCTTTCTTGGCATCCGGATCCAGTGAATAGGTGTCGTTAGACTCGTTATAGATGGTTTCGTATGACACTGCGGCTTCGTGAGACAACGCGAACAGAAGGCCCGTGTTCTTGACCTGTTGGAAGGTGTAAGTGACCGCAGGCATGCGTCGTGCCTCCCAGCCATCATCATCCACTTCTTCCTCAAACTCGCCCTCTGCCGTCAGGATGCCATCGGCGTTGAAGCTGACAGCGAAGCTCTCATCTTCAAGGACCTCTGAATCCACCGAGTAGTAAATATAGGGAGTCTGCAGGTCAGTGCCATACATGTCTCCGTAGGCAGAATCTTCCTGAGTAAAGTCGAGGTTTACCGTGCCACTGCCCTGGTCGGTGACGCTGAACTCGCCAAACCACATATCGTGTGCGACTTCACCGTAGCCATTGCCATCTTCGTCGCCTAACTCGATTGCGAGCGCAGCGCTGAAATAGTTACCCGCGATGGATGCGCCATCACCTTCGGGCGCGGACACAGCCGCTACTTCATTTTCAACGAAGGCGCCAACTTCCCGCTCAAGGGTCTCAAACATCTCATCAAGGTTCGCACCGGCCGTGAGATCAAATTCCTCAACCTTGCCGCTGAGCTCGACAATATCGGTGACGACCAGTTCCCCAAGGTCCGCACCCTGCTCAATGAACTTGCGCAGGACAAATTCAGAGGCCGGTGAGATATTCACCGCCTGCTCTACCACCTGAGCCCGAAGTTCATTGCCGTTCTGGCCGGTAATACGGACGATCAGGTCACCCGCGAGGTTCACACCCTGGGGAAGGGTTAACTCGTAATCACCGGTAATGGATGTCTGTGATGTGGCAAGTACATCACCAATCTGGTTGCCTTCGTTATCCACCCGGATCAGCTCAACCAAGGCGCCCTGCACGGGCTCCAGCCCGGTGATCGCAGCCGCAACCGGTGGAACCACAAAGTTCAAAGCAACTTCAAACACGTTCTTTTGCTCAAACTGAGCAACCAAACCACCGGGCGCTGTAGCGGTACCAGAAACAACGGTCTGATTGACCGTCGTGCCATCTGAACTGGACGAGCTGTTGTCATCGCTGTTAACACAACCCGCAAGAACCAACGGCGACGCAATGGCGACAGCCAGCGCCAGCTTCTTGAAATTACCCATAACTTCTCCTTATTGATGGATCTCTCGACTACACAAGTACAGAAGAAGTTAGCAGCGATTTTTTACAACACACCCCCCCAAACGGGGGGTATTTCGAAGAATTAACAATAAATTACAGTTAGTTCACCTAACCTCACCATTCATCACTCACTCCGGCGGTAGTTCGCGTCGGTCCAGCACCTTGGCAAACCTTCTCCGGACGGGAAACAGAGCTCCGTTTTGTCGTAGAACTCGGGATCCTGTGCTTCCTCGCCATAATGGAGGCTGCCTTTTACCCGGCTATCGTGGGGATCAAACAGTGCTTTGGTATCCAGAACCTCGATCAGGTGTCCGGTGGTCTTCTCTGCTACAAACATGATGACCTCTCCCTAGTTTCAGGCCGACCCTTTAAACCTAACAGAGGTCTGCGATGTTTGCCTGCCGGTATCGTGTCTGGTTCTGCGCCCGAACAGCACCCAGTTCCCGAGAATGGCCAGAGCGGCCCCTGTCAGGGCGGTCCCGCTCCAGACAAAGCCTTCCAGCCAGGTCGAAACGCTCAGTGCAACCACCGGGAAAAGTACCGTGGCATAGCCCGCCTTGTCGGCACCCAGCTCACGAATAACCGTGATGTAGCTGAAAAAAGCAATGATCGAACCCGGAATAGCCAGGAAAACGGTTGCTCCCCAGAATTCCGCGCCTGTGGGTAGCACCCAGGTGGCGCCATTCAGCAGGCACCAGACACCCAACACCAGCGCACCGTAAAACATCGCCCAGGCGTTGCCGGCAAACAACGGGATCTCTGCTGCACGAACTTTGAGACTGACCATATTGCCGAGGGAAAACCAGAACGTTCCAGCCGCCGCGAACAGCAAAGCGCCAGTCGTGGCATTGCCCACCTGAAGGTCGTGCCAGAACAGCAACGCCACACCCGTTACCCCGAGAGCCACCGCCGGGTAGACCCGGGAGCTGGGCCGGATGCCCATAAACACCCGCCCGTTGAAGGCATTGAACAATGCTGCCAGGGAGAACACGACCGCCAGCAGGCCACTGGTCATATTCTCCGCAGCCCGGTAGATAAGCAGGAAATTAACGCTGTACAGGGTCACTCCCTGCAAGAGCAGCCAGCCGTGCTGTTTAGCCGAGAAACGGGGTAGGCGACGCAATACAGCCAGCCCCCCCAGGGCTACCGCGGCAGCCATCACGAACCGGTAGAACACGGAGATATCCACAGCAACAGATTCGATCTGCATGCGAATCGCGGTCCAGGTCAGGCCCCAGATCAGAACCGTAAGTACATAGTGAACGCTGACAGGCATTGCGGATACTCCAGAGCAAATAGAGGTAACAGACCGACCAGCCTACCTCTCCTGCGTCAACGGGACTTGTCAGATCTTGCTCAAGGCTGGAAGATTCTTGCGATACCGCTCAGGAATGCAGACTTATGGCCACCGCTCCACAACAACCCCGGGATATTGTTACCGCGCTTACCAGCGCCGGGGCGGCACCTCGCCGTGTTGTCGAGCTCACGGACGGCCGGGCTCTTGCCTACTGGCACAACGACCATGGGCAAACCCGCTATGAACGCCCTCGGCATCATTCACTGAGCATTTATACCCAGGCAGGCGAACAGACCTCCCGGCAGGTGAACGGCCAGGCTGTCAGCCATGGCTTTCCCGGTGCAGTTTGCCTGTTCCCGGCGGGGAGCCAATCTCAGTGGAGCATCGGAGGCCCGTTCGAATTCCTTCATTTCTATTTTACGGATCAGGACCTGCACCACTGTATTGAGGCAACCTGGGACCGCGATCCGGCCACCCTGCGGCTGGAAGAGCAATATCAGGTTGAAGATGGCATCCTTGCTCAGGCCGGGCAACTGCTCACCATGAGCGACTGGGACAGTCCCCACCAGCCCCAGGCCATGGATCACCTGGCTCACTGGCTGATTCTTCAGGTGGCCAGCCGCTACGGTGCGGCGTCACTGTCGGAACCTGACGTCTCAGGCACCTTTTCCCGGACCCGGCAAAGTGCCCTGGTGAGGCAGATTGACGAGGCACTCACGCAGCCCCTGGATTTAGCCACCATGGCTGGCTGGGTAAATCTCAGCCCCTACCATTTTGCCCGCCTGTTCCGGGCCAGTTTTGGAATGGCGCCTTATCAGTACGTGCAGGAGCAGCGATTGCTCCGGGCCAGAAGGTTGCTTCAGCATCCCGCGGCCAAAATTACCGCCGTGGCCCTGGAATGCGGCTTCGGCGACCATAGCCAGTTTTCCCGAGCCTTCCGAAAACGTTTTGGCGTATCCCCTTCCAGGTTCCGGGGGCCAAGTCACTAACGGCCTGATTATCAAGCTATCCCGTTATCAATATGACGTGAACGGTGCTACATTTAACATCAATGTCATAATCATTCCGCCAGGAACCCAGAGTCCGTTGCATCTAACGTTTCCCGTTTATCGCGCCGCTCCCCTTACCCGTCTTTTTACCGGCGTTCTTTTTGTTTTCATGCTGTCTTTAATGGACACCGATGCCTCAGCCAATGAAACGGCGTGCAAGCATCTGTTGGTCAGCGGCAACGCCGAGTACCCGCCGTTACTCTGGCAATCCCCTGGCAACCCCGATGAATTGGTCGGTGCGGTCCCGGCCCTGCTGAAGGAAATACTCCAACCCCTGGGGGTCACCGCAGACATACGCCACATTGGTTCCTGGGCAAGAGTGCTCCGGCATGCAGAAACCGGTCGGCTCGATATGGTGGCGGGAGCCTTCATGACGCGGGAGCGGTTTCAGTTCATGGACTACATGCTCCCTCCTATCGTCCAGCTACCAACGGCCGTCTGGGTGCCCAAAGGCAAGGAATTCCTGTATCGCCATTGGCCGGACCTGCGCGGAAAAGTGGGAAGTACGGTGATCGGAAACAGTTTTGGACAACGGTTTGATCAGTACGCCCAGGAAAACCTGCACCTTGAATATGTCCGGTCCATTGATCAGTCCTTCGCCATGGCCAGTGCACGCCGGATCGATTACGTGCTGTATGAAAAACTTCAGGGCCAGGTCGCGCTGGCACGAGACCGCAAAGCCGATGAGTTCACAGCCCTCGATACGCCCATCAGTCAGGAAGGCCTGTTTTTTACCTTTTCCAAAAAATCCCCGTGCAACACTTTTGAGTTTCGCGAAAAAGTGGCCGACCGCCTTTATCAACTGGTGAACAGTGGCAGAGTAGACGAGTTGGTATCAGAATATACGGACCGATACGTTACCGGCGGGTGACCGGTCATAAGGGGATCAGGAACATGCCTATTATCGGGTGGATTTTTATTATTCTTGCAGCGGCCATGATCATAGGCAGCCTGATGTTGCTCCGGGATTCCGCCAACACCATGAATATCTCGGACGAGAAAATGGCAAAGATTAAAAAGCGCCAGGCTGAGCTGGAAGCGGAAGAGAAGAAAGAGCACTAGCCAGGGGTCAGTTTACAAGACTGAACCCAACGACAATCCCGATTGAAACCACCAACGACAGAGGAATGGTCACTGCCACATCTTCCGCAGGGCCACGATACTTTACCGCCAGCACATAACTCATCACCGCCACGGGCATGGCACACTGAATCATGAAGACCTGCGCCTGCATTCCCTCCAACGGCCACACCAGCAAAAGCAGCCAGGCGATCAACAGGCCGCCCAGCGGGCGATAGAAACTGAAAGCCAACGGGCGCACCATATCCCGGACACGGGACAGGTTCAGGTTCGCAATCGAAGCCCCTAACTGCATCAACATCACCGGCACCGTGATAGAGCCCAACATATCCAGAGTGGTCATGACAGGACTCGGCAGCCGGATTTCCGCCGCCAGCAGAATCGCACCAGCGATCAGAGCCAGAACCGGCCCGTTCTTGATCAGCGCCCGAAAGGAGAACTTACCAGAAAGACAGCCTATCCCCAGTGTAAAATGGCTGACCTGGATCACCGATGAAATCACCATTGCCAGGCCCAGCGACTGAGGCCCGAACAAGGCATAGCACACGGGTATGCCCATGTTGCCGGTGTTGGGATGTACCAGTGCGGGCAAATAGGAGCGCACCGGAAGCCCGGCTACCGCCAACAGTCCAGCCGTCACCAGGGACATGATCCCGAGCCACACAAGGGTGAGGACAATAACCTCACCCATACCCCAGATGTTCATATCCATGGTCAGAACCGAATGCAGTAACAGCGCGGGAATGCCCACGGTGGTGACCAATCCGGACAGGGACGGGCCGGAGAAAAAGTCCGTTTTGCGGCCGAGAACCGCACCCAGCACTATAAGTGACAGCACCGGAAACAGGGCTTCAGTCAGTTGTTGAATCATGGACAGGGCAATAACGAGTCAGGTCTGAGTGAACGGGCGAAGGGGTACAGTGTACACCCTGCGCCATACATTCAACACAAGCCGTGCCAATCGTCATTCCATAACAATTTCCGGCATCGCCCGTTCCGCATTACTGTGGGCCATAACGGAGGAAGCCGCCTCGACCTTCTTAATAAGCTCTGCCGCGATATGGCCGTAGGCCCGGGCCAGCTCACCTCCCGGATCACTGAGGCAAACAGGAACACCTGCATCCGCACCCAGGCGTATCCGGATATCCAGTGGTAACTCCCCCAGTAATTCCGAGTTCGCCTCACGAGCCATTTTCCTGGCTCCGCCCTCACCGAAGATATGCTCTTCGTGGCCACAGTGGCTGCAGATGTGGGTGCTCATGTTTTCAATAATGCCAAGCACCGGCACATTCACTTTCTCAAACATCTTCAGTCCCTTACGGGCATCCAGCAGTGCCACATCCTGCGGCGTAGTGACAATCACAGCGCCGGTAACCGGGATCTTCTGGGCCATGGTGAGGTGGATATCCCCGGTTCCGGGCGGCATATCCACAATCAGGTAATCAAGATCATCCCAGT
This sequence comes from Marinobacter salinexigens, assembly GCF_008370345.1. Classification (GTDB taxonomy): domain Bacteria; phylum Pseudomonadota; class Gammaproteobacteria; order Pseudomonadales; family Oleiphilaceae; genus Marinobacter; species Marinobacter salinexigens. The sequence continues at coordinate 175,812 of NZ_VTUU01000006.1, forward strand.
TGGTGCCATAAACAAGCTTGGTCAGCGCCTGGGTAATCATCGGCCCCCGCCATATCACCGGTGAAGCCTCATCCACCAGAAAACCGATAGACATGGTCTGGATGCCATGCCGAACCATCGGCTCCAGAGTTTTGCCATCCGGGCTTTCGGGTGTTCCCTCCAAACCAAGCATCCGCGGCTGGCTGGGGCCATAAAGGTCCGCATCCAGCATACCCACACGGGCACCCTGCTGTGTCAGTGCCAGAGCCAGGTTGGTGGCCGTAGTGGACTTTCCTACCCCCCCTTTACCCGAGGCAACAGCAATCAGATGCTTGACCCCGGGAACCTGCTTATGTTCCTGTGTCGGGGCTTGCCGGGAACGGGTTGCGTCATAACTGGCAGTATCGGTCATTGCAGAATCTCCGGGTTATTTTTCCACAAAGGCGCGTTCGATCACGTAGTCACCGGGCTCGCCCTGTTGGGGAGAAGCTTTGAACCCCATGTCATCCAGCATGGAGGTGAGATCGTCCAGCATGGCCGGGCTGCCGCACAGCATTACCCGGTCAGTGTCCGCGTTCAGCTGGGGCAGCCCCAGATCCTCAGCCAGCTTACCGTTTTCAACCAGGGTGGTAATCCGACCCTGATTACGGAAGGGCTCCCGGGTGACGGTGGGATAGTAGACAAGCTTGTCGCCGATGATGTCTCCAAGAAACTCATGTTCAGGCAGCTCATGATTAAGGTAATCGTGATACGCCAGTTCGCTGACCTCACGCACACAATGCACCAGAATGACTTTCTCGAAGCGATCGTAGGTTTCCGGATCACGGATGATGCTCATGAACGGAGCCAGGCCGGTGCCGGTGCCAAACAGGTAGAGGTGCTTACCGGGATTCAGGTCGTGCATGATGAGCGTGCCTACCGGTTTGCGGCTGACAAAGATCGAGTCGCCTTCCTGCAGGTGCTGCAACCGCGACGTCAGCGGGCCATCCGGGACCTTGATGCTCAGGAACTCCAGGTACTCCTCGTGGTTCGCGCTGACAATGCTATAGGCGCGAAGTAAAGGTTTCCCCTCCACTGGCAATCCGATCATCACAAAGTGGCCGTTCTCAAAGCGCAGACTCTGATCCCGGGTCGTTTTGAAGCTGAACAGAGTGTCATTCCAGTGATGGACACTAATCACATTCTCGGTTCCTAGTGCAGCCATGGGATATTCCTCCGTAGTGGCTCGATTAACATCAAAAGTGGCTCAGTTAACGTCAGGTTTGGTCAGGGTGAAAAAATCGCCATCGACGTCATGGCTATCGAAAGCAGCGTGGTGCTGAGCAACGCCAGCAAGACAAAGGGTTTCCAGCCTTGAGCAATCAGTGCAGGCAGGCTGGTCCGCATACCGAGGGCTGCCATCGTGACAAGCAGACAGGCCTGGGAGGTTGTTGTCAGAAAGTGGCGAACGTCCTCGTGCAGCCATCCCATACTGTTCAGGCTGAACAGGGCAATGAAGCCCAGCAGAAACCAGGGGTAATCGGCCTTTCCCGATCCATCACGGTTCAGCAGGAAGCCTAAAAGCAGAACCAAAGGCGCCAGCAACGCGACTCTCAGCAATTTGGTCAGGGTGGCGATGTCTCCTGCGGTATCCGATACCAGATACCCTGCCCCTGCCGCCTGGGCCACGTCGTGGATGGTCGCGCCCAGAAGCAGGCCAGCCTGGGGCTCGGTGTAACCCAGTGAGGTAAACAATGGGGGCAACAACAGCATGCTGATTGTCCCCAGCGCGGTTACCCCGACCACAACACCCAGCAGGCGCCGGTCCTCGAGCCGACCGGCCGGAATCACCGCTGCCACGGCTACAGCAGCAGAGACACCGCAAATGGCCACGGCGACGCCCGCCACCAGGCTTTGCAGTGTCGGCAGCCCAAACCAGCGCCCGAACAACAGGCCTGCACCGATGGTCATTGGCACACAGGTCAAGACCACCAGCAATGGCAGGCTGCCAACCGTTAGCAACTGCTCAACCCCGATTCGCGCCCCTAACAAGGCAATGCCGGTGCGGAGTACCTGGCGGCTGCAGAAGTCGACGCCGGGCTGCAGCCGGGTATCACGCGCCAGGTTGGCGAAGCCGAACCCCAACAACAACACAAGGATCAGCGAGGGCGCATCGTACTGGTTTGCCAGAAAGCTGCCCGCCAGTGCCAGCACAATGCACAAAGCCGTACCCGCATATCGGACACGCAGTGCCGACCAGCACACAACATCCAACTCTCGCAGGGTGATGTTCATGACACCCGCTCACTGAGTTCCCGAAGGTAGGCCCAGGGATAAAGGCCCCGGTAATGCCCATCAGTGAAGAAAAACTGCAGGCCACTCACCCCGGACAACTCTACCCGGTCCACCCGTACATCGGCGTCGATCAGGCTGACCCGACCATTGCGCTGGGCCTGGGTGCAATGGGAGCAGGCGCAGGACTTCCTCAATGCCAGGCTACTGAGCAGGCTTTGCAGACCATCCGGCCAGGTAATTTCTATCGCATTCTGTCTGCGCTTGACCCGGACTTCTGTTGGTGGTTCGACCACCGGTGATTCAATTGCGTGCAGTTCAGACATGGTGCTCTCCTTGACTACAGGGGCTTCGGTACATGGCCGAATACCAGTGCGGGATGACGAGTTCCGGTACTTCCGGGAATACCACATGGCGCCCCGGAAGCTCCATGGGCCGGGCGCTGCCGAGGGTAGCCGCGGAAAGAATGACCACCGCCAGCAGAAGCCAGCGGCCGGAACTCGTTATGACAAGTCGGGGCATTGATCAGCGCTCCAGGTACTGCAGCTTCTCGGGCTTGTCTATCCAGTCCTCTGCTTCCGCCAGTGGCACAGAGGTTTCTCCAATTACCGGCCACACCTCAGCCAGTTCTGCATTGAGCTCAAGGAAATGATGCTGATCCGGCGGTAAGTCTTTTTCGTCGTAAATCGCATCTGCCGGGCATTCCTGCACGCACAGGCTGCAATCAATACAGGTCTTCGGGTTGATCACCAGGAAATTAGGGCCTTCGTGAAAGCAGTCCGCCGGGCAGACATCCACACAGTCCGTGTATTTGCAGCGAATGCAGTTTTCAGTCACGACAAACGTCATGGGCGTAATCCTCTTCAGGAATCGGGAATCCGGCTGACCGGCTTCGGGCCGGCCAGCCGATCAGTCAGGCTGCGGCGTCCAGCTTGGACATCGCCCAGCGCGCCAGCTTCCGGACATCCGGATCCGGGTCATCCAGCGCAGTCACAACAAACGGGCGTCCGTCGCTGTGGGCAATGGTTCCCAAAGCACCGATCGCGGCTTTGCGAAGGTTGCTCATGGCATCTTTGGCGCACTCACCCAGTACCGGAATGGCATCAACCGAACCGAGCTTTCCAAGCGCATCGACCGATTTTTCCCGGACCTGCCATAGCTCATCGCGTGTGGATTCCATCAGGGCAGGCACCGCATCCTGATAATCGAGCTTGCCGATGCTATTGGCCGCCTCGCAACGAACCTGCCAGTGTTCATCTTTCAGCAGTCCGATCAGTGCCTGACCCACCTGATTCGGTGTGGCGTACACCAAGGCTCCCGTCGCAGCACGGCGCACTTCCGGGTCAGCATCATGCTGGGCCGTTTCCACCAGCGCAGGCAGGTTCTCAGGCTGCTTCAGCCAACCGATAACACCCACGGCCTCCCGGCGCACTACGGCACTCTCATCACCAAGCCGCGCCAGCGCCGGCCGCTGGGAACCCGGGTGACGAAGCGGCTTGAGTGCCCGCAGAATGCCCGCTACCACAAACCCGTCCGTACTGTCCTCAAGCGCCTGCAGCAAAGGCTCTGCGACGGCCGGATCCTTGAGGTCCGCAAGGGCGTGAGCGGCTGCATTGCGGACCACTTCGTCGCTGTCACCCAGGGCCGCAATCAGGGCATCGGCCATGTCTTCGGCTTCAAATTCATCCACCACCTTGGCGGCTTCCTGGCGCACGGATGTGTCACTGTCGCGCAGTGCCAGCAGCAACAGCTCCACAGCTTCGGGCTCACCCGAGTCCACCAGGTCCAGAACACCTACCCGTCGAATGCCAGGATCGTCAGAGGCCAGCTTTACAGCGATGGCCTGCAGTTCGGGGTCGTCATACGTTTTCATGGCTCACCTCAGCGCAGCAGATAGGGAATGTTGACGGTGACCGCATCGGTCGGACAGTCCGCCTCGCACGGCATGCAGTACCAGCACTCGTCATACTTCATGTGGGCCTTGCCGGTTTCCTCGTTGATCCAGAGAACATCCAGCGGGCACACGTCGATGCACACGGTGCAGCCCTTGTCGGCGATGCATTTGTCCTCGTCAACAATGACGGGCACGGCGGCGTGGTGATTGGCTATAGGCATAGTCGCTTCCTCTCTCGAATTCGTAGCTGATTACTCGTTGGCGGCTTTCTGGACGCGCAATTTGTTGTAGGCATCCTTTTCCTCACCCAGAGGCACGATGTAGTCATCGACGGGACGCGTGCCGCTGGCCATCTGGCCGTTCTGATCCTTGTAGAGGCGGGTATGGCAGAACCAGTCGGCATCGTTCTGATCAGGGCAATCAACACGGTAGTGGTAGAGTCCCCAGCGGGATTCTGTGCGGTACAGTGAGGCGCGGGCAGCCATCTCGGCACAGTCGATGATGGACTGCACTTCCATGGCGCGAAGCAGTTCGTGGGGATCACGGGCACACAGTTTGGACACGTCTTCCCGGACAGCGAGAATGCGCTCCAGGCCGATTTCCATTTTCTTGGTGACCTTGGGCGGTTGCAGGTAGTCATTCACCAGGCGGCGAACCTTGTATTCCATCTGCTCCGGAGGAATACCGTCTTTCACTTTCATCGGGGCCTGGATACGCTCAAGCTCGGTGGAGATAAAGGCTTCATCCAGCTCAACATCCCCGCGGGACTTGGCAAATTCCGCCGCACTCTCACCACAGATCTGGCCGTAAACGAAGGCCCCCAGCATGTAGTTGTGGGGCACACTGGCCATATCCCCTGCGCCGTAGAGGCCAGGTACCGTGGTCGCACCGGTTTCGTCGGTCCAGACCCCGGAGGCTGAGTGTCCGGAACAGAAGCCGATCTCAGAAATGTGCATCTCGACCATGCGCTTGCGGTAATCCACTTCACGGCCTTCGTGGAAGCGGCCCCGGGTCGGGCGTTCGTTGGTGTGCAGAACGGTTTCGATTTCCTGAATGGTTTCCTCGGCCAGGTGGTCCAGTTTCAGGAATACCGGTCCGGTGCCGGAATCCAGTTCCTTGAAGAATTCCAGCATCATCTGACCGGACCAGTAATCACACTCGATAAAGCGCTCGCCATAGGCGTTGGCGGTGAAGCCGCCCAAAGGGCCGGTCACGTAGGCACAGGCCGGGCCGTTGTAGTCTTTCAGCAACGGGTTAACCTGGAAGCACTCCAGATTGGCGAGGTCTGCCCCCACGTGATAAGCCATGGCGTGGCCATCACCGCAGTTGGCCGGGTTCTCATAGGTACCGAAGAGGTAACCGGATGTAGGCAGACCAATCCGCCCTGCAGCGCCGGTGGCCATGATCACCGCTTTTGCGCGGATGATGATGGGTTCGGCAGTCCGGGTGTTTACCCCGATCATGCCCGCAATGTTGCCGTCTTTGTCTTTGAGCAGACGTGTCGCGGTATACCGGTTCTCCACATCAACCCGGTTGCGGCGAAGGCGCCGGTACAGGATCTTTTTGACGTTATGCCCTTCAGGCATCGGCAACACGTAGGTACCCAGGTGGTGCACCTTTTTCATGTCGTAGTCGCCGGTTTCATCTTTCTGGAAATGCACGCCCCAGGAGTCCAGCTTTTCGATCATCGGGAATGAGCGGGTGGCATAAGCCATGAGCGCTGGCTGGTGCACGATCCCGTCATTGGCGATGGTGATTTCCTTGACGTACTGTTCCGGTGTTGCATGGCCCGGAACGACAGCGTTGTTGAGACCATCCATACCCATGGAAATGGCGCCGGACCGTTTCACGTTGGCCTTTTCCAACAGCATGACTTTCAGGTTCGGGTCCTGCTCCTTGACCGTGACAGCCGCCATGGGCCCGGCAGTGCCTCCGCCAATTACCAGAACGTCAGTATCGATCACAGGGATGTCGTTGATATTCATTGGTCTCTCCTATTTCCGGTCAATCCGGAACTGATATTTGAATGAGTCACCGCGATAGCACAGGTATTCAAAGTCGATGGGACGACCGTTCCGGTCGTGAGTGAGTCGTTCGACCCGGAGAATCGCTTCTCCGGTTTTCAGGTTCAGGTACTGGCGTGTTTCGTCATCGGCGAGAATGGCGTCAAGACTGATATCCGCGCCGCCAAGCGGGATGCCGAAACGGTTCTCAAGCATCGGAAAAATGTCGTTGGAGAGGTCCAGCCCGAACATTTGTCCGCCGATATCCACCGGGAAGTAGCTGTTCTCCACACAGACCGGCGAGCGGTTCAGGTACCGCACCCGCTTCACTTCCACCGCCTGGTCACCTGCAGCCAGATCCAGGGCGGCTGCAACCGCTTTGGGTGGCTTGAGTTGCTGGATGCTCAGAACCCTCGCAGACGCTTCGTAGCCCTGGGCTGCCATGGCCTCGCCGAAGCCTTCGAGTCGCTGAACGTTCTGTACCGCTTTCGGCTTGCTGACGAACGTGCCCTTGCCCTGAGCGCTGAACACAAGGCCCTCGTTATGGAGATCCCGCAGGGCCTGGCGAATGGTGATCCGGCTGACACCAAAGGCGTTCATCATTTCATTCTCCGAGGGCAGCCGTTCGTGTACCTGATAACTGCCATCGAGAATCTGGCGGCGAAGGTTGTCGCGGATCTGCACATACAGCGGCAGCGGCGATTCGCCCGGAATCAGTTGAGTTGCATCTTGCATGTCCAACCCTCCGTCTTGTTATGACAGGTCATGGCAAGCATGACGGTCAGTGATTGCTGAATGGCCATGGTTCAACCCACCTTGTTCTGTTGCTGGAAAGCATTCAGGGTCTCCCGGCGAATCAGGTCCAGGCACTGGCGTTTAAGCTTCATGAAGTCCGGGCTGGTCAACAGGGACTGCTCCCGCGGTCTCGGCAGAGTCACTTCAATGTCGGCAATGATGCGCCCCGGGCTCGCGCTCATGACCACGATCCGGTCCGAGAGGAACACCGCTTCATCAATGTCGTGTGTTACGAAAACCACGGTGTTGCGGAACTCACTCCAGATCTCCAGCAGGTTCTCCTGCATCATGATCCGCGTCTGAGCATCCAGAGCGCCAAATGGCTCGTCCATCAACAAAACACTGGGATAGTTGGCGAGCGCCCGGGCAATTCCGACACGCTGCTGCATACCTCCGGACAACGTGTTCGGATAGGCATTCTCGAAGGCTGCCAGCCCTACCAGTGACAGAAAGGTTCGGGCAATGCTGTTGGCTTCGTTCTGGCCGGTACCTGCCATCAAAGGGCCGAAGGCCACGTTTTCCTTCACGGTTTTCCATGGAAACAGCGAGTGCTGCTGAAAGACCATGCCCCGATCCGGTCCGGGTTCTGTTACCGCCTTTCCGTCCACCAGAACTTCTCCCTGGCTGGGCGACACGAAGCCCGCGACGGTGTTCATCAGGGTGGATTTACCGCAACCGGATGGCCCGAGCAGACAGACAAACTCACCGGGCTGAATGGTCAGGTTGGCGTCTTTGACTGCGACGTGCGGGCCACTCTGGGTATCAAACACAATGTCGACATCCCGCACCGAGATCCGTCCTCTCTCACTGCCTGACTTACTTTCCTTCGCGCGCAGCCGGCTGTGGTCCAGTACCGCTAATCGATTGTCGTTAACAGCAACATCACTCATGACCGGCCTCCTTTGGCTTGCCACTTCAGCAGTGGCTTACAGGCAAAGCGAACCAGCAGCGTACAGAGGGTGCCGAGGCCACCGATGGTAAGCATGCCGATGATGATCTGGGGGTACTGAATCAGCGTGTAGGAGTTCCAGGTGTAGTAGCCGATGCCGTACTGGCCGCTGATGATTTCCCCTGCCAGCAAGGAGAACCAGGCAACCCCCATTCCGATGGCAAGCCCCGCAACAATGGATGGCATGGCCCCCGGCAGGATCACGTGCCAGAGAATGGCTGTGCGGCTTGCGCCCAGACTCCGCGCTGCGCGAACCAGAACGCTGTTGGTCTGCTCGACACCGTGAACCGTGTTCAGGACGACCGGGAACAGAGCCCCGAGAAAGGTGATGAAAACAATGCTGGCCTGCTCGGTGGGCAGCATCAGGATAGCCAGAGGAATCCAGGCAACGGCGGGGATAGGCCGCAGCAGTTCGATGTACGGCAGGATGATATCTTCCGCCCAACGGGAGCGACCCATGGCCACACCCAGCAATACGCCCAGTACAACCGCCAGACCGTAGGCGATGGCTACCCGCTCCATACTGTGGAGGATATGGAGATAAAACTCCTGACCCGTCAGTTCAGTGATCAGCGCAGACCACACAACGGTGGGCGCCGGGATGTTTTCGAAATTGATGTAGAAGTGGAGCCCGCTGGTTGAGGCGGCTTGCCAGAGCACTACAGCCACAACGAGGGCCAGGGTTCTTATGCCATAACGAACCCCCGTGGTTTTGAGCCAAAGCATGGCGGGTGCTGGCGCCACACGTTCAGGCATCCGATCCACAGCGGCCACCGCGCCAGGGGATTCCTGCTCGCCGGAGACAGGCCCCTGGTCGCTGGAATCCACTTCCAGCACCGGCGGTTCCGGCGTTTTGAATGCAACGTTACTTTTCGTGTCCATATTCTGCTCCTCAGACCGGGAACCGTGCAGGTGTCCGGTCAGACACCCGCACGGTTCCACTCACTGCGCCATCGCAAGGGTTGTGCCCGGCTTTACCGGGGAGCCACCATGTTGAGCTACGTAATTCTCGGAATCGGTCTTCTTCAGGAAGGCAACTACCTCGCCGTCATCACCACGTACCAGGTACGCAGCCTTGCCGAAGAGCTTCAGTCCGGTCAGGTTGTCGTACACATAGGTCGCATTGATGGGACTGTCTGCACTGCTGGAGGCTTCCAGCATGTCAGCGATGCTGTCGTATTTGACGATGCCCTTATCCTCAAACCAGATCTCGGCAGGCTTGAGCGCGGGGTTGCCGGCTTCGGATGCCACAACAGAATCGACCATGGCGTCATAGTCCAGATCCATCTCGTCATAGGCCGTGCGCAGATAGCTGTCATCCACCCAGCGGTCGAAATCGAGATCGGGCACGCCCACTTCCCGTTTCAGAAGATCAAGGTCGTATTTCATGGCATCCACCCATTCATCCTTGATGCTGGCTTCTGCCGTGGTGATACCGCCTTCACTGAAGTAGAGGTAGAGAACCTCCTTTTCCACGCCGGTCCATTCAGACACCTTGACCGCAGCTTCCATCGGGTTTTCCTGAATCCACTTCTGGGCAGCCAGGGTGGCTTTCAGGACGCCTTCAACGACTTCGGGATACTTCTCGGCATAGCTCTCGCGAACCACAATGCCGTGAAAGGTGGGGACTTTGGCTTCGCTGCCGTCATAGATTTTCCGGCCGGTGGCGCGGTACTCCATGATTTCGGACCAGGGGCAGAAATCCGCGTGGGCATCAATTCGGCCAGCCTGGATGTTGGCAGCACCAACCGCCGGGCTCTGGTTAACGATCCGTACCTTGTCACTTAATCCGGCTTCACTGAGAGCTTTGAGGGTCATCCCCCAGGCTGCACTTCCTACCGGCACCGACAAGGTCTTGCCTTCCAGGTCTGCGAGGCTTTGTGCCGGTGAATCGATGGGAACAACAATGCCATTGCCTGTTCCCCGAAGGTTGTACCCGGTAACGGCAATAAAGCGGGTTTCCTGTTTACCGGTTTCCTGGAACTTAGCGCCGTTAACGATCAACGGGTAATCACCCATAACGCCGAATTCGAGTTTGTTAGCGAGCATCTGGTTGGTGATGGGGGGACCTGAATCGTAGTCCCGGAACACGATGTCGTAATCGACATCTTTGTACTTACCGGTCGTGGGGAGGTATTTATCCAGAAGGTTCAGCTTTTCAAGCACAATACCGCCGGAAACCGTGTTGGTAACCATGCTCTGGTGGCCTATACCTACGCGGATGGTTTCGGCTGCCCCGGCTCCTGAAAACAGCGTGAGCGATCCGCATAGCGTGAGTGTTGCAAGCGTTTTTGAGTCTCTCATCGTCTTTGCTTTCCGTTTGAGTTTGCTTGTACTAACAGGTCATGACCCCCGTAGTAGGTGTTGCACCTCCTGTGCCAAGAACAAAAAGCGAGTAGATACCCATTTGTTTTAAAAGGGTTTTTGAAATTTAATTAGCTTTGCAAAGTGAATTTTCGGGCGAGAAACAGATGCCCCCGCATGGTGCGGGGGCCGAAAAGAGGGTCCAGAACAGAACAGGCTATTTGCGAGGGTCTATAACAAGTAGTGCAAGCAGAGAGTGGGCTTTCAGGTATCTGTCTTCAACTTCTACGCCAACCAAACATCCCCGATTTTTTGCCCAGAATCGTAGCCGATATGTGGCTTTCGCTTGGCTTGCCTGCCAACCCGTAGCAGACATGCAGTGGCAGGAGGTGCTCCTCCCGGGGGTGACAGAACCGGGCGTGGGGCGCGTCTTCCCAGTGTTCGAGCCTGCTGGAACGCTCTGCTTCATCAAGCGTTGCATCCATACAGGTCTGTTCCAGCCAATGCTCAAAACCTTCGTTGCGGGCGCGAAGTTCCGGCGTATCGGGCGCAAAAAATGCGCGCATGTTATGGAATGAGAACCCGGAGCCAATCACCAGCAGATCATCGTAATCCAGGGCCTGCAGTGCCCGGCCGATGGCAATGTGGCCCGCGGCGTCGAGATTGTTCATCAGGGACAGTTGGATGCAGGGAATATCCGCTGCGGGGTACATCAGTGTCAGCGGCACAAACAACCCGTGATCAAACCCCCTCTGCTCATCGAGCTTTGCAGGAATGCCTGCCTGCTCCAGCGCCTGGTGTACCTTCCTGGCCAATTCAGGCTCACCCGGGCAGGGGTACTGAATTTCGTAGGTCTCCGGCGGAAAACCGTAGTAATCGTAAATCAGCGATGGGTTGGCGCCTGCCGTAATCGTGGGCACCGATTCTTCCCAGTGGGCACTGATCAGGAGGATAGCTTTCGGTCTGGGCAGCTCAGCCGCGATATCCCTGAGCCTGTCGACCATTTCCTTGTGGCCCGGATCACCCATCAGGGGCATCGGTCCACCGCCGTGGGAAATAAACAAAATGTCCGTTTGATGATTCATGACCAGTACTCCCTGAATGTCGGTGTGTTCGGGCTCGCGCCCCCTAGTATCAGATGGGTTCAGGTCCAGCAGGCACAATGCCACCCGGGTTCAATGCCTTGATGGAGTAGTAACCCGCTTTGATGTGGTCAAGATGCACCGTCTCGGCAATACCATCCAGAGCCAGAATCCGCTTCATATAGGCGTAAAGTGCATCCATGGATTTCAGCGTGTTCCGGTTACACTTGAAAAGACCGTGGTAGGCCGCGTCAAAACGAATCAGCGTGACAAACAGACGCACATCCGTTTCCGTCAGCCTGTCACCGAACAGGTAAGCCCGGCCATCTGACAAGCGAGCCTCCAATTCATCCAAAGCTGTGAACACCTTCAGATAAGCCTCATCATAGGCCTGCTGGGTGGACGCAAAGCCTGCCTGGTACACACCATTGTTCAGGTCTGTGTAGATGTAGGCATTCAATGCATCAATATCGTCTGCGAGATCCGAAGGGTAAAGATCCGGCCCCTGATCCACGAGATCGTTGAATGCCGAGTTCAACATGCGCAGGATGTCTGCCGATTCATTGTTGACGATGGTTCCGGTTTTCTTGTCCCAGAGCACCGGTACCGTTGCCCGCCCTGAAATTCCGGCGTCGGCCTTGGTATAGAGTTCATGCATATAACGGGCACCATTCAGCGCATCGTCCTCTGCGCCGGAGAAACCACCAAACTGCCAGCCCTGATCCGTCAGCCTCGGGTTCACGATCGTCACTCCAATCAATGACTGCAGCCCTTTCAGCTCACGGACCATCAGCGCACGGGAGGCCCACGGGCAGATATAAGCCACATAAAGATGGTAACGGTCCGCTTCTGCCTTGAATCCGCCCTGGCCGGTGGGGCCAGGCTCGCCGTCCGGCGTTATCCAGTTCCGGAAAGACGATGTCTGCCGGATAAACCGCCCCTCATCGTCCTGCGCCTGTACCGGCTGCCAATTTTCCTTCCAGACTCCGTTAACCAGCATGTGCTCTCCCCCGTTTCAGTCACGCTCCCCGACATCCGGGGAGCGCTGTACCTGATCGTTGCCGTGTCTTATTGCACTCAGCGACCAGTGCCGCCGCCAAGACGGTTCAACAGAACGTTATCCAGCGCGAAGCGTCCACCACCCTGAATGGCCAGGGACAGAGTCACAACGAACAGGGTGAGTGCGTACTCATAACCGTTGTTGGACATGAACAGACCGTTGCCAATGTGCACGGCGAAAATAGCAACCAGCATGGCAAAAGCGCTGACCAGTGCCGCCGGGCGAGTCAGAAGGCCCAATGCCAGCGCCAGGCCGCCAAAGAACTCCGCACTGCCTGCCATCAGGGCCATCAGGTAGCCGGGTTCAAGACCAATGCTCGCCATCCATTGTCCGGTACCTTCCAGACCATACCCGCCAAACCAGGCGAAAAGCTTCTGTGCTCCGTGGGCTGCCAGAATAAGCCCAACGGGTACCCGCAGGACCAACGCAGCAAAGCCACCGTTGGAACCCAAAAGAGCCTTGATAAATTGAGTGTTCATAAAAGTATCCCCGAATGATTAACCGTTGATTGTTTCTGAAGACTGCCTCAGAAGATGGAACCACTTTACTATCTCCACAAACCAACAGTAATATTCCTGATGTTGGATAATTATAAACACTATGTTGTTAATTAAAGCTGGAGACTCCTGCCTGTGGACCGGATTGATGCCATGCGGGCTTTTATCGCCGTTGTTAACGAAGGCTCCTTTACCCGCGCAGCGGACCGTCTCGACCTGTCGCCTCAACTGGTGAGTAAATATGTGTCTCAGCTGGAACAGCATCTGGGAACGCGCCTGCTCAACCGGACCACCCGCCGGATCCATCTGACCGAGGCCGGCACCCGATATCATCTTCGCGCCGTTCAAGTGCTCAATGACATCGACGATATGGAAAATCAGATGGGCGACATGCACACCGAGGCCAAAGGTGTGCTGCGCATCAGTGCTCCTGTCTCGTTCGCCATACGGCACCTCGCCCCGTTGTTGAGCGATTTCCAGAAAGCCCATCCGGCGGTGAGCATTGATCTGCAGCTGAACGACCGAAAAGTAGACATCCTTGAGGAGGGCTTCGACATCGCCCTCAGAATCGGGCAACTGAAAAGCTCCTCACTTGTCGCAAAACGCATTGCGCCCATCCGACTGGTCATGTGCGCCTCCCCTGCCTATCTCGCAGAGCATGGCACCCCGGAAAACCCGGAGGACCTGTCAGGCCACCGTTACCTCCGATACAGCTACATGGACCCTGCCGCCATTCCCGAAGTACTCCAATGGATAAAGCAGACCACCCCCTCCCGTGGCAGCGGGATGGTCAGCAATAACGGCGACGTACTCGTGGAAGCCGCCATTGCAGGCGCCGGTATTACCCTTCAGCCTTCCTTCATCTCCGGTTCAGCAATTCGGAATGGGCAGCTTCAGGTCATCCTGTCAAAGTATGAGCCTGAGCCAATGGGACTCTATGCGGTCTACGCTCACCGGCAACTGCTGGCAAGCAAGGTGCGCAGCTTTGTCGACTTTATGGATGGCTATTTCGGGGACCCACCCTACTGGGACAGGTTTGACTGATAAAGGCTCCATACAGCCCGGCAACGCTCCGCTGGTAACACTCTATTCACTCAACACCGAACAATAAGGAAGCCACCATGGCCACACTCCCGCAATTAACGGATGCCACCCTCACCCTGGAAAACCGCATTGCAGTTTTAACCCTCAACCGCCACGACCTGCGTAATGCACTGACCGGCTCAAACCTGATCGATGACATTGTGTCCACCGCCGAGTGGGTAAACACTTGCGAGGACGTATCCGTGCTGGTGATAACCGGCGCGGGTTCTGCTTTCAGCGCCGGAGGTAATATCCGGGATATGGCCGAGCGCGGGGGTGACTTTGCCGGTACACCAGCGGAATGCGCCGAACGCTATCGCCGGGGCATTCAGCGCATTCCCCTGGCCATGCAGGCCATTGAGGTGCCTGTCATTGCAGCTGTGAACGGCCCGGCCATCGGTGCGGGATTCGATCTGGCCAACATGGCGGATGTCCGTATTGCAGCGGAATCCGCGAAATTCGGCGAGACCTTCCTCAACCTCGGCATCATTCCGGGTGATGGCGGTGCCTGGTTCATGCAACGGTTGATTGGTTACCAACGGGCATTTGAGCTGACACTCACGGGCCGCATTGTGGACGCCGAGGAGGCAAAAGATCTCGGTATCGTGGTGGATGTGGTACCCAACGATGACCTGATGACTACCACGATGACTATGGCCGAGCGCATGGCCAACCAGCCGCCGAAAGCTACGCGGCTAACCAAACGCCTGATGAAGATGGCACAGCGTATGGAACTGAAGGATTTTCTGGATTTGTGCGCATGCTTCCAAGGTATGAGCCATAATGAACCAGAGCACATGGATGCAGTGAACCGGATGCTAGAAGCTATGTCCCGAAAATAGCGGTAAGTCTCTACCAGGCCCCACCGGGCTTGGTACACTCTGGCACTGGTCCTTAATAAAAAAAGCTAGAACGCTATCAAGCGGGGTTTCCAGTCCTTGATCCTGAACGTGTCGTTGCGTGCCTTCTTCCTGATACTCTGTGTTTGCGTCGGTCAGTTCGCGCACGCAGCGGGCGATCCGGTTGTCATCAGCCAGAATGTTCCTGTCAGCAATCACTTCGGGTACTGGCAAGACACCCAGGCCAGTGCCAGCATCGATGAGGTCCTCGCGCTTCCTGAATCTGCATGGCAGGTTCAGCCATCAGGCAAGGCCACTTTCGGCATCACTCACTCCGCCTACTGGCTCAAAATTCCCGTGCTCAATCGTTCCGGTGACTCTGCCAACCTGGTCGCAGAGCTTGGCTACCCTCAGCTGGATGACGTCGTATTTTATGTTTTCTCCGACAACACCCTGGTGCGCGAACTGAAAACAGGAGACACACGGCCTTTCTATCCCCGCGACGTCGACCATCCGAATATGCTTCTGCGCTTCCAGCTTGCCCCCGGCGAGGAGAAAACACTGTTTATCAGGGTCTCCACCGAAGGCACCATGGTGCTGCCTTTGACCATCTGGCACGAACATCAGTTCTTTGAAGCAATAGCAACAGAACAAAAACTGCATTTTCTGTTCTACGGCAGCCTGACGGTAATTGTGCTTATGAACCTGGCCGTATTCCTGACCCTGCGGGAAAAACTCTATCTCTACTATGCTCTGGCTGTCTTTGGCTATCTGGTCTTTTTTGCAGCCATCCGCGGCTTTACGTTCCAACACCTCTACCCTTCAGCACCTTACCTGCATGCACACGTATTGGCGTTATCCATGCCGTTCCTGGCCATGTTTTCCATCCTGTTCTGCATGGATTTCCTCAAGGTACGCTCACACAGCCCCAGGCTCTGGAAAGCCCTCGTCGCGATGCTGACGTTTGAGGTTCTGGCATTCATCCTGTTTCCCTTCATCAGCTACAACGCCGCCATCGAGACAGCCTCTTTATCTGCCTTCGTCTTTTTTACCTTGCTGTTGATTGCAGGCCCGGTCAGCTGGGCATCCGGGGTCCGGGCCGGCGCTTTCTTCACGCTCGCATGGACACCACTCACCCTGGGTGTTGTCGCCACTGCCGGGCGGGCACTCGGCCTTCTGCCGGAGAATTTTTTCACCGAGTACGGCATGCAGATAGGGTCTGGGCTTGAGGCCTTCATTCTCACCCTGGCACTCGCTGACCGCCTTTACCGGGAACGTGAAGAGAAAATTACTGCGCAAGCCGACAGCCTGCGCATAGAGAAAGCCCGAAACGAAGCACACAACCGGCTTGCCGAAGCGATGACCCATGACCCTGTCACCGGGCTGCCCAACCGCAACCGGTTCGAGTGGATGGTCGACCAGCAGCTGCAACTTGATCCCGAAGGCCACTACATGGTGGGCGTAGCAAGGGTTACCCGACTGAAGGAAACCAACCGTACCCTGGGCCTTGAGCGCAGCGAACGGCTGCTGAAACGCATTGCGGACCAGATGTCCCTGTTGGCAAAACAGTTACCGATGATCCATGCCACGGAGGACAAGCTGGGCCGTACCGAGCGCGTCTATCAGCTCTCTGGAGACAGCTTTGGTGTGTTGGTGGATGTCGGCATGGCCAGAGACAACTTCCAGTCTTTGAATAATGCACTGAAAATTCTGGCCAACCCGGTGATGCTTGACCATATCGGCATTGAACCCAACCCCAGATTTGGTGCTGCGTCCTATCCGGAACATGGCCAGACCGCTGCCATGCTTATCCGGAATGCCCATGTCGGGATGGAAATGGCACCCGATGCTCCGTTCGAAACCGGTATTTACTCCCGCAAGAAAGACATCTACAACGAAAGTCGCTTGACCCTGATGTCTGACCTGAGGGATGCCCTGCAGCACGATCAAACGGAACTGTATTATCAACCGAAGTGTTGCCTTACCACCGGCAGGGTTGTGGGCGTGGAAGCGCTGATTCGCTGGCATCACCCGGAGCGGGGCTGGGTATCTCCCATGGAGTTCATACCGCTGGCCGAGAAAACCGGTGTTATAAGGCACCTGACTCGTTGGGTGGTCAACAGGGCTCTGCGCGACCTGAACATACTCCAGCTCCTGGACCCGGATCTGACCATTTCCGTAAACATCTCCGCCCGCGACCTCACCTCCGTGGAACTCAGAGGGCTGTTTGAGACCAAACTCAAACGGCATGAAATCGACGCCAGACACATCACTGTGGAACTCACTGAAACCGCCGCCATGGACGATCCGAATACCGGGCTAAAGGCGCTCGAAACCCTGGCCAGCATGGGGCTTAGCGTGTCCATTGATGATTTCGGGGCCGGCTACTCTTCACTCTCCTACCTCAAGCAGATACCGGCCACAGAGATCAAGCTCGATCGGTCGCTCATCCACGACATAGACACCAATGAGCAGTCACGAGTGATTGTCGAAACGGCCATCAACATGGGGCACGGCCTGGGCTATAAAGTGGTCGCAGAAGGTATCGAAAGTGAGCAATCCGCCAACCTCCTACGTGACCTGGGAGCAGACATGATCCAGGGCTACTGGCTATGCCGCCCCAAAAGCCTTGAGGAGCTGGAAACATGGTTAGCCGCCCATATCAAGAAAACATCGGATCGCCACAGCGCCGTGCGCTAATCAGGCACGGCGCTGCCGATTGCATCCACATTGGGCAGCACGCTCCCACAAAGTGCATGCAAATGAATTCAGGCGGCCGCGCTGCCATCGAGGCTGGCTGTTCGCACCCAAGATTAAATTCATAACTTACTGTATCCAAAGGTAAATATATAAATTCCGACGGCTGAGCCAGAATTATGGCTTAGCGATTGCATTCACTCTGACATTCAAACACGTCAGGGAGTATGCAAAATGAACCGTCGGAATTTTCTCAAGGGAGCCACATCACTTACGGTAGGTGCCAGCCTGCTGCCGCTTTTCAAGTCGCTGCCTGCTGCGGCTGCCAATAACGAAACGGCTGTCGTGGTTATCGGTGGCACCATCAACAGCCTGGACATCCACCGCAGCGGCACCAACCGGGACAGCTAC
The DNA here is from genome assembly GCF_008370345.1 of Marinobacter salinexigens. Lineage (GTDB taxonomy): Bacteria > Pseudomonadota > Gammaproteobacteria > Pseudomonadales > Oleiphilaceae > Marinobacter > Marinobacter salinexigens. The sequence goes on from NZ_VTUU01000006.1 coordinate 193,676, forward strand.
CAGGTCGCGATTAACTGCTACGATCGGTTGGTGTCCTTTGGCACCAAACAGATGCCCGACGGCTCACTCAGCTACGACTACGACAACGTTCAGCCGGAACTGGCCGAATCCTGGGAAATCAGTGAAGACGGCACCGAGATGCTGTTCACCATCAAAGAAGGCGCAACCTTCTGGGATGGCAAACCAGTCACCGCTCACGACGTGAAGTGGTCACTGGACCGTGCAGTCAGTCTCGGCGGCTTCCCGACCGTACAGATGAAAGCGGGTCGACTGGTCTCTCCCGATCAGTTCCAGGTTGTCGACGACCGAACCTTCCGCATTACCCTGCCGTTCGCCTCCAAGCTGGCGTTGCCGGACCTGGCAACGCCAATTCCCATCGTGATTAACTCCGAAGTCGCCAAGGCCCACGCGACACCGGATGATCCCTGGGCAACCGAATACCTGCACCGCAACCCTGCCGGTTCTGGTGCATACAAAGTAGCCCGCTGGGACGCCGGCCAGCAGTTGGTGTATGAGCGCAACGACAACTGGAGCGGCGGCCGTGTACCCGGGTTCCAGCGCGTGATCCTTCGGGAAGTGCCGGCCCAATCCACCCGCCGGGCACTGATCGAACGCGGCAGTGTGCATGCTTCTGTCAACATCCCGAACAAGGATGCAAAAGAACTGGCCAGCAAGCCTGGCGTGAAAGTGGTCAGCACCCCTATCGAAAACTGCATCTACTCACTGTGTACCAATGTGGATTTCGAACCGTTCAAAGATAAGCGCGTGCGGCAGGCCATCGCGTGGGCCATCCCTTACCAGAAGATTTTCGAGCAGGCGGCCTACGAACAGGGCATTCCCATGTGGGGTGGTACCAGCACGGTAGACAACATCCAGTGGCCGCAGAAATCACCGTACAACCAAAACATCGAAAAGGCCCGGGCACTGATGGCCGAAGCTGGCTATGCCGACGGTTTCGAGGTTCCGCTGTCATTCAACCTGTCCCATGCGGACTGGGCAGAACCTGCTGCTCTACAGATCCAACAAGGGCTGGCCGAGATCGGCATCCGTACCACCATTGAGAAAATCCCCGGCGCTAACTGGCGCACGATCGCCCTGGTGGAAAAGAAACTGCCCCTGCACCTGGAGAATTTCGGTGGCTGGCTCAACACCCCGGATTACTACTTCTTCTGGGCCTACATCAAAGGCAACCTGTTCAATTCCTACAACTACGACAACCCGGAAATGGCCAAGCTCGTTGAGGACACTCTGGATATGGCCGTGGACCATCCGGATTACGCTCCTAACGTCACCCGCATGATCGAGCTGGCGTTTGACGAGATCCCCCGCATACCACTGTGGCAGCCCACCCTGAACGTTGCGTTCAACGACAAAGTGGAAGGCTATGAATACTGGTTCCATCGTCAGATGGATATTCGCGCCCTGAAGCCGGTTTAAGGAGAGGATCGAGTGACTGCCGCTCTGGAGAAACTGCGAAAGGTAGCCCTGCGTCTGTTGCAGGCAGTACCAACCGTGTTCGGTATCCTGGTGGTGTGCTTCCTGCTGACCCGGGCTCTGCCCGGGGATCCGGCGGCCTACTTCGCCGGTGATATGGCGGATGCCGAATCCATTGAGGAAGTGCGACGTACCATGGGCCTGGATCAATCCCTGCCAATGCAGTTCGTCAGCTACCTGAAGGATCTTGCCCAGGGCAATCTGGGCATGGCCATTTCAACAGGACAACCCGTGACTGCCGAATTGGCAAACCGCCTTCCTGCTTCTCTTGAGCTCACTCTGGGGGCACTGGTGCTATCGTTCCTGATTGCGGTGCCTCTGGGAGTATTGGCCGCCACCCGGCCCAATACCTGGATAGATCATCTGTGCCGCTTCCTGGTGACGGCGGGGGTATCCTTGCCTACGTTCTTCACCGGCCTAGCTTTGATGTACGTGTTCTATTACCTGCTGGACTGGGCGCCAGCCCCCATGGGCCGGCTGGACCTGATGTTCTTGCCGCCGGAACCGATCACCGGCTTCCTGACCATTGACGCCATCATTGCCGGTGACTGGGAAGTGCTTCGGGCTGCCCTCGCCCAACTCGCTTTGCCAACCATCACCCTGGCACTGTTCACCCTGGCCCCCATTGCCCGAATGACCCGTGCAGCCATGCTGCAGGCCATTGCCAGTGAGTTTGTCCGTACCGCCCGAGCGGCGGGGCTTAGCGGGCGCCGGGTACTGGTGACTTACGCTTTCAGGAATGCCCTGTTGCCCGTGGTAACCACGCTGGGCATGGTGTTTTCATTCGTCCTGGGCGCCAACGTTCTGGTTGAGAAAGTGTTCGCCTGGCCCGGTATCGGCTCCTTCGCGGTGGAGGCGCTGGTGGTTTCGGACTACGCCGCCGTGCAGGGATTTGTGCTGTCCATGGCGTTGCTGTTTGTGGCACTGAACCTGCTGATAGATGTTATCTACACACTGATCGACCCCCGTGTTGGCGAGGAGGCCTGACATGACCAGCCTGACTACCACCGTCTCCAACACCGAGATCGCGCCCCGTTCCAGCCTTTGGCGACATCTGCGCCACGTGGTATCCGAAAACCCGGTAACCGGCGTGGCCTTCCTGCTCTTTGCCATGTTCGTGGTTCTGGCTGTATTCGGCCCCTACCTGGTTCCCTTTGACCCGCTACAAACCGACACTGGCCCAGCACTGCAATCACCCAGCGCTGCGCACTGGTTCGGCACGGACCATCTCGGTCGGGATGTTTTCTCGCGGGTCGTGGTTGCTACCCGGCTTGATCTGCTGATTTCCGTATCAGCGGTGGCTATTTCCTTCGTGCTTGGCTCCGTGATGGGCTGCTTTGCCGGCTACTTTGGTGGCTGGACCGACCGCATCACCGGACGCCTGGTGGATACCATCATGGCCTTCCCGTTGTTCGTACTGGCTATGGGCATCGTTGCCGCAGCCGGCAACACCGTGGAAAACATCGTATACGCCACGGCCATCATCAACCTTCCGTTCTATGCCCGTATGGCCCGGGCGGAAGTGAGCATTCGCCGCAACGCGGGCTATGTGCAGGCAGCCCGCCTGGCAGGCAACTCTGAACTGCGCGTGTTGTTTGGCCATATTTTCCCGAACACGCTGCCGCCGATGATGGTGCAGATTTCCCTGAATATGGGCTGGGCCATTCTCAACGCTGCCGGCCTGTCGTTCATCGGTCTGGGGGTCCAGCCCCCGGCTCCGGAGTGGGGCATCATGGTGGCAGAAGGCGCCAACTTCATTATTTCCGGTGAGTGGTGGCTGGTGATCTTCCCGGGACTGGCTCTGATGCTGGCCGTGTTTACCTTTAATCTGATCGGCGATGGCCTGCGGGACCTCGTTGATCCGCAACGCCGCACCTGAGGAGACTGACATGAGCGTACCTCTGCTCGATATCAATCGTCTGAGCATCGACTTCGTCACCCGGAACGGCACGGTCAGAGCCATCGATGACATTTCCCTTGCCGTCGGCAAAGGCGAGACGCTCGGCATTGTGGGCGAATCCGGTTCGGGGAAATCCGTCACCTCTTATGCCGTCATGCGTATCCTCGACCGGGCTGGCCGTATTGCCGGGGGCAGCATCCAGTATGGTGGAGTATCGCTGCACAAGGCCAAAGAACGGGACCTCAGGGATATCCGGGGACGGGAAATCTCCATGATATTCCAGAACCCGAGAGCGGCCCTGAATCCGATTCGCCGCATTGGCCAGCAAGTAGCTGACGTGCTGATACAGCACAGCCAGGCCACCCGGGCCAACGCCCGGGAGAAAGCTATCGACATGCTTCGCGCCGTCAAGATCCGGGATCCTGAAAAACGCTACGAAGCCTACCCCTACGAGCTATCCGGCGGCATGTGCCAACGGGTAGTCATTGCTATTGCCCTTGCCTGCAAGCCTCGACTGCTGATTGCGGACGAACCGACCACCGGCCTTGATGTGACTACACAGAAGGCCGTGATGGACCTGATTATGGAGCTCACCCGTGAGTTCAACATGTCCACCATCCTCATCACCCATGACCTCGGCCTGGCAGCGGCCTATTGCGACCGTCTGGTGGTGATGGAAAAAGGGAAAGTCATCGAGGCAAACGGAGCCTCGGAACTGTTCCATGCACCCCATGAGGCTTACACCCGCCAACTGCTGCAGGCCACGCCTCACCGGGACTCAAACGTTCGGGATCTGTTGCCCGACGAACTTCGGAAAGAGGCCATTTCACTTCCCGCGCAGCGCACACCCGGCAACCCGATTCTCAGTGTTCGTCATCTGCGTAAACAATTCGGTAAGCCCGGCGCCGAAGGCTCTCACCTTGCCGTAAAGGATCTTTCGTTCCAGATCAGGGAAGGTGAAAGCCTGGGCCTTGTGGGAGAGAGTGGCTGCGGTAAATCCACAACGTCAGCCATGGTCATGCGGTTGCTGGATACCAGTGAGGGCGAGATCGAATTTCTCGGCGAAGATATTGCCCCGGTGCAAGCCTCGAAATTTGCCGCCCATCCTCTTCGTGGCAAGTTACAGATGGTGTTCCAGGACCCGACTGACAGCCTGAATCCACGCTGGACAGCCGCACAGTCTATCGCCGACCCGCTGAACCGCCTGGCCAGGGATATGGATAGCAAAGCTCGGGAACAACGAGTGGTCGAACTGGCGGGGCTGGTAGGCCTGCCAATCAACCTGCTCAATCGTTTCCCACACCAGCTATCCGGGGGCCAGAAAGCCCGTGTTGGCATTGCCAGGGCCATAGCCCTTCAACCCAAGCTGCTGATCCTTGATGAGCCCACGGCGGCGCTGGATGTCTCGGTTCAGGCCGTGGTGCTCAATCTGCTGGAAGACCTGAAACACCGGCTCGGCATGAGCTACCTGTTTATCAGTCACGACCTGAATGTGGTTCGCCTCTTATGTGACCGTATCATGGTGATGCAGAACGGTGAGGTGGTTGAGGAAGATAACGCCAGCGAACTGCTGGACAACCCGAAAACCGACTACACCCGAAGCCTTCTGGCAGCCATTCCGCACCCACCGGAAACCGGAAAATCTGCCGAGAGGGCGTCAGTATGAGCACTCTCGAACGGGCGGCCAAAGGCACCGTCGTAGACAGCATCGTGCAGACCCTGGCTGATGACATTGTCAGAGGCGAACTGGCACCCGGGACCAAACTCGACGCCCAAAGCATGGCAGAACGCTTCGGCGTTTCCCGGACCCCCATACGTGAAACCTTCGGCCACCTGGCTGCCATGGGGCTGGTGACGCACCGTCCAAACCGGGGGGTCATCGTTGCAACGCTGTCACCGGAAACCCTTAACGATCTGTACGAAGCCATGGCAGAGCTGGAAGCGGCTCTTGCCCGCCTCGCCGCATTGCGCATGGACAGCCAGCAGCGCCAGGCCTTGCTGGAGCTTCATCAGCAGTCAGTTCATCTGGTCCGGGACGGAAGCTCAGACGACTATTCCGCCTATAACCAACGATTCCACCAGATGATTTTTGAAGGTGCCCGCAGCAGCCAGTTGCTGAAGCTCGCGGAAGCCACCCGGCATCGGCTGGCACCGTTTCGTCGGGCCCAGTTCAGGATGGACAACCGGATGAGTCGCTCGTGGGAAGAACATGACTGTATTGTTCAAGCCATCCTTACAGGCGACGCTGAGGGCGTCGCCCGACTGATGCGCACCCATGTTCAAACCGTCAGCGCCATGTCGGCCGAGTTCGTGGCGGAACATCAATTCCGCAATCCCTCCCAATCCAGGGACGGAGCTTCTTCAAAATGAGGGCGCAGAAAGGAAAAGGCATCGTCTGCACGCCAGACAGCAGGGCCACAGAAGCCGGTCAGGCTGTTCTCAGGGCCGGAGGCACGGCCATCGATGCCATGCTGGCAGCGGGGGCTGTGCTATCGGTTGTATGTCCCCACATGTGTGGCATCGGTGGCGATTCTCTCTGGCTAGTGAGTGACGGCAATAAGGTGGATACCCTGATGGGGCTCGGCCAGGCCGGTCAACGCCTGCCCGAGGGCGGCCGCATTGCCGAGCGAGGCCCGGCATCGGCAGCCACAACCGCTGGCGCCCTGCGCGGATGGTCTCTGGCCCAGGACTGGAGCCGCCAGCGCTGGGGCTCCACCATGACCTTACCCGACCTTCTGGAAACCGCCATCGCTCTGGCCCGTGACGGTTACGATGTTTCAGACAACCTCGCATTCTGGACAGAACAGCGCAAGGGGCTGATCCGGGACCTGCCAGGCCTGCAGACTTTGTGTCAGGACAATCAAGGCCAGTGGCTGACCAAAGGCGCCCGCACACGACAGCCACAGTTAGCAGCCACCCTCTCGCACATTGCCCGCAATGGTGTCGATGACTTCTACGATGGAGAACTGGCCACGGCACTGGCGGAAGGCTTCAGGAAGTTCGGCAACGGCCTGACCCGGGAGGATCTGGTCCGGACCCAGGCCTGGCACAGCAAACCCATCAGTGTCCGTTACCGCTCAGGCACCCTCTATAACTTTCCACCGCCGTCACAGGGCCTGTATACATTGAGCGCCCTGAATGCACTCAATCACGTAGACCTCAGGGCGTTCCAAAATCACGGTTCCGATTACTTCCACTACCTGATCGAAGCCATCAAAGCCCAGCTCGTGCAGCGCAACCATCAACTCTGCGACCCCGCCAAAGGGACCCTTGATGTACCCCGCCTGCTTGGTCACGGGCGATCAGCTATCGACTTTGCCTCCATTGATCCCGACATTGCCGTGCCCTGGACCGAGGCCGGCCAACCTGCCGACACCGTGTGGCTGGCAGCCACGGACGGCGAAGGACGGACCGCCTGCCTGATGCAGAGCCTGTTCCATGATTTCGGCTCTGGCTGCATGATCGGCGATACCGGTGTGCTCTGGCTTAACCGGGCCGGCGGATTTAATCCTGATCCCACGCACCCCAATGCCTGGGCTCCCGGTAAACGCCCAGCCTTCACTCTTAACCCCTCTGCCTATCTGGCAGATGACGGTCGCCAATTCTACTTCGGTACCCAGGGGGGTGACGGCCAGCCCCAAACTCAGATGGTTCTGGCCACACAATTGATTGATTTCCACCAATCGGTTCAACAGGCTGTGACCGCTCCCCGCTTTCTACAGGGACGAAGTTTCTTTGGCAGCAGCGAGGCGCTTAAACTCGAACGCAACATTGCCCCGGCGGTGGCAGACGAGCTTGTCCGCCGGGGGCACGACATCGAATGGATACCCGAGCTCAGCCCGTTTTGCGGCCTAGCCGGGGCCATCTCAGTGGATAGCAGTGGCAACCTGGAGGCCATGCACGACCCTCGTGGGGACGGCACAGCGCTGGCCGGGTAGTCCGCTATGTTTCGGACTGTTGGCCAGAATAAAACGCCGCAGTTTTCCGAACGACCTCGGCTATATTGGTTCGGGGTACCTCCTGCTCAACCATAAAGCGCTCCACATCCGCCGTATTGAAACGGGTTGATTGAATAAAACTCAGGGTTTCCGGGGGAGTGTTCATCAGCCGGGACAATCCGGGGATCACCAGCAAAGCCGCCAGACACCACATCGGGATGTGATGCCTCGGCGCTTTCGTTCCGAGAACACTGGCTGCAATAGCCAGCAGATTCTTGAGATTCGGTGTCTCGGGGTCGAGCGCCAGCAGCTTAGCGGGCGCCCGTTCGACGGTAGCCGCCAGCCCAATCAACCTGGCCAGGCTATCTACCGCTACCAGCGGTAACCAATGCTCAGGTGTGCCGGGCACCATGGCCATACGCCCGCGGGCCAGATTATCCAGCAGGGTATATAGTGGTTGTGCCCTATCAAGCGCCCCGGTCTTGCTGGAACCCGCCACCGTGGCAGGTTGTACCTCAACAAACTCAAGGCCTGCGCGTTTGGCATAGGCTCTGGTGCGAATCGCAGCTTCCAGCTTGCTGGCCTCATAGGCACCCGCGCGGCGATACACACGCTGCCAATTCACCGCATCCGGATCTACCCCCATGATGCCCAGCTGCTCAAGATGCTGCGTGTTTTCCAACATGAAACCGCTGATAAAAACCAGACGACAACCCAGACTTTGCGCCAAGCGTGCAACCGCCAGACTGCCCGCCACATTGGTCTGTCGGGCTACCTCCGGTGCCAGACGCCAGCCGAACCGCGCCCCAAGGTGAATAATGGTATCCATCTCCGGAAGTGCTGCGGACAAGCCAAGCTCCGGTGCATCCAGATCCCCGGAAATCGCTTCAATCCGGCATCCATCCCCGCCCAGTTCGTCGACCACCCGGCGCAGCTCCGGCAACTGCCGCCCGGGCTGACGCAGCATCGCTGTTACCGTTCTACCCTCTCGCGTCAATTGCGCACAGAGGTGGCGGCCAATAAACCCTGTCGCTCCGGTTATCAGTAGTGACATAACGCTTCTCCTCAAGATCATCAGGCTGTTTTGAGGAGCGTAAAGTATAGAGTAAACTCTAAGGTCAACCATCGACTTCAGCTCTCCTTCTGGCCCACATCAGAGGACACGGTTATGCGTATTGCCGAACTGGAAAACCGCACCGGGGTGAGCCGCCACACCCTGCGCTACTATGAAAAGGAAGGTTTGCTTCTGGAGGTACACCGGGGCGGGAACAACTACCGTGACTATCCCGAAAAGGCCATTGAACGCGTGTCCATGGTCTGCCAGCTAAAGGACCTGGGGTTCTCTATCCGCGAAATCCGCGACCTTCTGAATGCCTTGCGCAACGACAGTATCGACTGTGCCGCAGGTGCTCGCCTGATGGCTGACAAGAAAGCCGCAGTCGACAGAAAAATACGGGAGCTCCGGCAGGTAAAAAAACTTCTGGATCGCGAGCAGAAACGGCTTGAGCAAAGTGCAGCGGCCCAATGCTCAGCACCAGACGCATTGGACCAGTAGGTGGAGAGAATAAGGAACACCTAGCCGTCCCGTAGTTCGCTATTTGCATAATGGGTCAATTTTCACCTACACCCGGAACCCCTGGGCCAACGTCTGCAGTTCACTGGCGAGCTGGGCCTGACTGATCGTTACCTCTGAGATTTCCCGAGAACCAGACAGTGTCTGCAGGGAGGAATCCCGAACCGTGGACAAGTTGCGTGAAATATCCCGGGTCACCGTCACCTGCTGTTCAGCAGCCGCGGCGATCTGGGTGGCCATGCCGGAAATGCGGTCAACGTCCTGAAGGATGTCGGCCAGTGTGTCTTCCAGCGTTGCCGCTTCGTCCGCGCTTTGGTTGGCGAGACCATGGCTTTCTGTGACAGCACTGCCCACATCATCGGTGATGGTTTGCAGGCCGGCGATGATCGATTCAATCTCAACGGTGGACTGGTGTGTCTGCTGTGCCAGTGCACGCACTTCTTCGGCTACCACGGCAAATCCCCGGCCATGCTCACCTGCTCTGGCGGCTTCTATGGCCGCGTTGAGGGCCAGCAGGTTGGTCTGGTCGGCAACGCTGCGAATCACATCAATGACTCTGGTAATCGACGAGCTACTCTCCTGCAAGCGGGCCATCTGACCGCTGACCTGCTCAATTGAGACCGCAAGGGTCTGGATATGACCGACACTGGCCTTTACTACCTCGCGACCGGCCTCATTTTTACCCGAAGCACTGGCTGCAGCATCCGCCACTTGCTGGGTGTTTCGGGAAATATCCTCGGAAGTGCTGGTCATTTCCTCTGCCGCTGTCGCCACCTGCTCCACCAGCTGCTGTTGCCGGTTCACCTGATCGGCATTCTGGCCTGCCGTTGCCCGGGTCTGCTCCGAAGCGGATGCCAGTTGCACGCTGGTCTGGTCGATCTGGCTCAGCGCCCCGGCAAAGCTCTCCATCAGGCTGTTCAGTGCGGTACCGATTGAGCCCATCTCGTCTTTCGAACTGACCTGCGTCCTCACACCCAGATTTTTCTCATCCATGATCTGCCGGAAGTCCCCAAGCAGCTGGTTGACCTGACCACTGACGCCTCGGATGATCATCACCGCCAGCAGGATGACCACCAGCATCACCACCACACCGACAATCGCCGCTTCACGCAGGTCCGCCCTCGCTTCCGCAAGCACCGCCTGCGTCCGTGTCGCCATATTCTCGCTGACTGTAGCTTTCAGTCCGCTGACAGCCCCAATGGCATCAGTCGCGCTGTCAAACCAGTCGATATTGGCCATTCCGAGGAATCCGTATTCACTGCCGATCAAACGGTCCCGCAATGCCCGGAACGCCGTCACCGGTTCAGAGGCCCGCATTGCTTCAAGTTGTTCCGAAAAGCCGTTGCCCAGCGCATTACCCGCCAGCGTGAGAAGCATCTCCTGACGCCCCGCTGCGCGGCTGATCCGTGATGCCAGGGCCAGAGTGGTGGCACTTTCCTTCAGAATTTCAGCGCCTGCCGCCAGCTCCCGACCACCCCACTCCGTGGCATCGCTCATCGCCAGAAACGCCGTCAGCTGACGGGTCAGATGTGGCTCATCTGCCCGCTGCAGAATCACCGGTATGAGATCGCTCAACCCGGTGATGCTCTCGGTGAAGCCGTGACGCACAGACTCAAGAGTGACGCCGTCATTGTCTTCAATGGCCGAGCGAAGACCCGTCAGCGCCTGCAGCCGCTTTTCCACTGCCGCCAACTGGGCAGAGACCACCTGCCGATCGCTGTCCGGCATGCCATCAATGAATGCTTGCAAGTCTGTGAGGCTGAGGCTGGTTTCTTCCCGCTGGGTATTCAAGCGTTCGACGACCCGGCTATCACTGCCGCCGGTCGCCAGATACAGCTCAGAAAGGCCCCTCTCTAGCTGGAGATCCTCCACCAGGGGATCGGCTACCAGTACCAGGTTAAACAAGGTTTGCAGGGAGCGAGTGCTTTGCAGGTTGGCGTAACGCTCGGTGATCGTGGAAACCGAGAAATACAGAATACCCAGCAGGGCAGGAAGGATGAGCAGCAACAACTTGCCGCGCATCGACAGGTTTCGTAGCAAGAACAGCATGATTCTCGAGCCTTGAATAAAATCTGACTTATTGGACAGGATTCAAGGCAAGAACAGTGCCACCCGGATTTACCCGCTATGACCGGCACTTATCAACGTCACCCGCACCAGAGCAGTGCTCAATAATCAGAACGGTCGAAAAGTGCGCCTTAAACGATCATCACCACACCCGAGGCAATGGCGAGAATGCCAACGACTTTCGACATGCTTTCGCCAAGCGGCAGCAACTTCTCAAGTAACACCAGAACCGCAATTCCCGCGATCACCACCAGATCCATAACGCCGCCCACAAACAATAGCGCCATGAGTGCTGCGCAACAGCCGACACAGTAGGCCCCGTGGCGTAGCCCCATGACAAACGCCCCGCTCAGCCCGGATTGCCAGTAACGGGTAATGAACAGTAACGGCCCCCGGCAGCGGCGAAGGCAGGCCTGTTTGAGGGGAGAAAACTGATAGATGCCTGCAGCGATCAGAACCACACCACTGAACACCTGGTTCTGGCTGGCCATCCGGGCACTGAGTAAAGCCGACTCTTCCAGCAACCATTGCAGAGTGGTGGCAACCAGACTGAAGACCACCCAGGTCAACACATAGCCAGCCACGAATAAGGCGGTACCCATCCCAACGCCAGCCAAACGATTCTTACGCGCTACCTGCCGGTACAACATGATCATCGGTGCTGCGCTCGGTGTCATCATCGCCACCATCATGATGCTCCACATCACCAACATCATGACGAAATAGCCCGGCGTCCAATGCCTGAACGACATCATATTGCCCGCAGGCATCTCAGCCATGCCTGCGGCCATGTCGACCAGGTACCACCAGCTCAGCACGGTAATCATCAGCAGCCCGAGCCAGGTTGCTACCGCGCCCGGTGACATCCACCCACGGTATGCCATGCGACTGCTGGCCATAGCTCACACCCCTGGTCAGTGATGAACGCCCGTGGGACCAATGTCCAGACGCGCCATGTGGCAATGGCTGGCATCTAGCTCCAGGGGAATGTCAGCGTGCGCACTGGTTTTTCCGGTTGCCACCTCGGCGACGGCGTACTCGAACCCGTGGGGGAGATCAATGCGAGCCCGATGCTCGGAACCGTCTATCGGATTTCGGATGGGTGATCCACTGGCCTCAACCAGATCCGCCACGCGAACCGTTGCATTGCGTCCGTCAACGTCGCAGTCAATCTCGATCGGGCAGAACACCGGATCATGCATCTCGGTCAATGTGCTGGCAAACACATTAAAGAAGGTAGCCCCAGGCTCTGATGTCTCTCCAGACAGGATCGCCATCAGCGCATCGCGTTGCTCCGGGCTTGCGCGCTCATCCACGAACGCCTGGGCGCTCCCGTTGCCTTCATGGATCGCGCCCGGCCATTTCAGGGTCATGGCGAACGCCAGACCATCAAGGCGAGTATCTCCGAAGAACCCGTCTTCAATTTTCACCGCTGCAAAGGCTTTGCAGTCCCCATGGGTCGGCCTTGCCATGAACTGGCACGGGCAGCCCAAGTCACAGTTGCAGTTAACGAACTCCTGGCCTTTTATTCTCCAATCGACTCTGTCCATCTTCGTTTCTCCTCTCAGAAACGCAGCCCCTTGACTCAAGGATAAGACAGCCAGAACCCGGCATTAGATCAATAATTCTGCAACAGGTGGTGATTATGCATCTGACGCCTAAAGGAGGAGGAACAGGGAACGGAAATAACGAGCAGACTCGTCGTCTCTAACCTGCCGAGGGGAGAATCCCCCCAAGCATATTTTCGACTACGGCGGCGTTGTAAAAGGTTTCAACCGTGTGGATCTTATCACCACGAACCCGGAACCAGACCGCCAGGCGCACATCGCCGATGGGTTCAAAGTGCGTCTGGTAGTCCAGAATCGCGAAGACATGTTCACCATCGGCACTGAGCTGGCGAACAATAAGGTCTTTCTGGATCGCCGCCATACCAAACTGGTAAGCCAGCATGTCGTCCCGTGTCAGGAAACGCATGTTCGGACCCACGTATTCAAAATCCTCGGCGGCAAGCAAGGCCTTGGCCTCATCAAAGCGCTGGGCCTGAATATCCGCAATAAACTGTTCTACGATGTCTTTTGGCTGCATCTATTCCCTCCAAAGTCTTTCAATTCAGGACACACTCCATGTCACTGACCACTATCATCACCGGAAAGGTGTGTAATCGTGGTACTGACCGCCACACCGTTCTCAACTGTGTACTTGCGTATGTTTATGTCTGATACCCGTGGCTCACGAACGTGTGGTTTATCTTTCGGATCGCTGGCCCCGATCTTGAGAAAGTTTAGCCTGCCTTCGGCAAGCGTCACGTAGTTGGGACCATACCAGCACTCGTTCTGCTCCGGATCATCCTGGCCATCATCTTCCCAGAAACAGATACGACAGATGCCATAGCGCCCCGGCTCCTTCAAAGTGGCATAACCACAGCACGGGCAGGCAAACAGTCCGTTGATCGCTTGTTCTCTAGCCATACTTAATCACACATCGAAATACCAACACATCCTGCTTTAGCAGGATAGCGGAGCCCTTCATGGAATGGCACTGAAACAATTTGATATACCTCAACTAATATTTTCAGGACCCCGGATTTAACGGCCTAAAACGCTGCCAAGGGCATCATTGAATGGTATGTTTAGAGTTCATTAGATCTACCATTGAATGACCTGTTGGCCATGACCACTCTGACACCCGAAGAGACCAGTACAGAACTCCAGAAAGCTGTTGACCGATCGGCACTTTTTGCTCGTCCCGGCTTCCTGATTCGACGACTACACCAGATCCACACCAGCCTGTTTCTCAGCGAAACCAGTGAATTCAACATTACTCCGGTTCAGTACAGCCTCATGAGTGCATTGAGAGACAAAGGTGAGATGGACCAGAATAGTCTGGCTCAGGAGATCGGGCTGGAACGGACCAGTGTTGCCGAAGTTATTCCCCGCCTGGAAGCGAGAGAACTTCTGGAACGGCGGCGCAGTAACGAGGACCGCAGGGTCAAACTGGTCAAGTTGAGTCGTAAGGGAAAAACGTTGCTTCGCAAAATGGCCACCAGCGTACAACAAGCGCACGACAGAACCATCGAAGCATTACCGGAAGAGGATCGCGCGCAATTCCTGTTGCAGATGGTCCAGTTGGTCGAGGCAAATAACCACCTGGGAAGCGCTCCGTTCAAGCTGCCGGATTAAGGGGAACACGGAGCAGCGAATACCCGCTGCTCCACGGCGTGGCGGCCGTTACTTGTACTGGACACTGTGGAGAAAGGTTTTCGCCTTATCGGTCTGGGGATGGTCGAAAAAGTCCTCGGGAGACCTGTTCTCAATGATATGCCCACTATCCATGAAAATGATCCGGCTCGACACCTGTCGGGCAAACTTCATCTCATGGGTGACGATGACCATGGTAGCACCGTCAGCGGCCAGGTCGCGCATCACCTCAAGCACCTCACCCACCAACATCGGGTCCAAGGCGCTGGTGGGTTCGTCAAACAGCAGAATTTCCGGTTTCATCGCCAGTGCCCGGGCAATACCAACACGCTGTTTCTGACCACCCGACAGGCGCGAAGGCAGCATGTCCATTTTGTCCTCAAGCCCGACACGTTTGAGTACCGCTCGGGCTTCGTTCTCGACCTCTTTACGATCGCGCTTTTGCACATGAACCGGGCTCGCCATCACATTCTCCAGCACCGTCATGTGTGGCCAGAGCGCAAAATGCTGAAACACCATCCCGATTCTGGAGCGCATCTGGGACAACTGGGTATCGTTCATTTTCGCGCCTGATCCGGCATACCCCATCCGCTCGGAATTCAGCCGGATGTGACCCGCATCAGGTTCTTCAAGCCAGTTGATACACCTGAGCAAAGTGGATTTCCCACAGCCGGAGGGGCCCAGCAGCGACACCACTTCCCCCTTCTGCATGTCGAATGAAATATCCTTCAGGACATGGTTGTCCCCAAAACTCTTACTGATTCCCTGCACCCGGAGAACCGTGTCCGTGGTGGCGGGTTTCGGATTGGCAATGGCATTCATGCAATTCTCTCCCGGGCGTAGTGGGCTACACCATTCACGATGAACTCGATGAGCAGGCACAACAGCCAGTACATCAAGCCCGCTACGATGAAGCAGACAAACGGATTAAAGTAAATCGACTGAATCGAGTTGAACGCAGCCGTGATATCAACCACCGAAATGATGCCCAGATAGGCACTGTCCTTGATGATCTGGATCCACTGATTGCCCACCATCGGAATTGAACGCATCAGAAGCAATGGGCCAATAATCCGCCGGATCATGGCGGCACCGCGAAAGCCATAGGCGGTGCCGGCTTCGAGAATATCGGCAGGAATATCAACCCAGGCACTGCGGAGGATAATGGCCATGTATGCCGAGTGATACACAATCAAGGCAACCAGGCCAGACGTGTATTTATCAAAATTGATCCCGTAGCTGGGAAGGCCAAAGTAAATCACGTAGACGAAGAGAAGGAATGGCGAACAGCGCATGGCACTGCACAACCACTCGACAGCCTTCCTCAGCCAGGAAACCTTGCTGAAAAACAGGGGGGTCAGAACAAGGCCAACGAACACCGAGACAACCCCGGAAATGAACACCAGCGACAAGGTCGCTTCAATGCCTTGGTATATGGTTTCCCGCTCATCGTAAATAATCTGGAAGTCTGTAAGGTTCATAGTCAAATCCCCGCAGATCTGATTCTGGTTTCAAGTCTTTTCTGCAGTTCTATCAACAACATGACAATGATGATGTAGATGGCAAACCCAAGTAGCAGCGGCGGTATCGGCTCGTAGGTCCGCGCACCGATTCGCTGGGCAGCACGGGTAATATCCAGCAAACCGATCACGGAGATTGCAGGGCTGTTCTTGACCAGCAACGTCATTTCGTTAATCAATCCGGGGATACTGGAGCGCCAGATCTGTGGCAACAGAACATGACGAAACCGAACCCAGCGCGTCATACCAAACGCCTGAGCGGCTTCGTACTGAGAACGGTCAAAAGCCAGCAGCGATGACCGCCATATTTCGCAGTTGAACGCAGTGGCCGTGATCGAAAAGGAGATCAATGCTGCAACAAAAGGATTAAGGGAGATACCAAATTGCGGCAGCCCGAAGTAGATCAGCATAATCAGAGTAACTGCAGGGCAGGAACGCACAATGCTGACGTAGAGATAAGCACACTTTCCGAATACCGGGATCCTGGCCCAGCGCAATAGCGCCAGGCCAAGTCCCAGAGGAATCCCTACGATAATGGCGACAAACGAGACACCAACAGTAGACAGTGCGCCGTAGACAAAACTCAGATAATCGTAGAAATTCATTATCTACTCTCAGTTAACGTCAACCGGCATATTTTCGTACCGCGTACCCAGCCACTTTTCCTGGAGGCGATACATCTCACCTGATTCACGCACTTTGAGCAGGGCATCATTGACGACTTTCAGGACGGCATCATTACCTTTCTTCACTGCCCAGGCCTTGTAACCCGGCGCACCGATAGCTGTGCCCAGTTCGAATACCCCCGGACGTTCTTCCATCAGCGTACGCAGAGTAATGTCGGTGTTAACCACCGCATCCAGACGTCCAAGCGCCAGGTCCTGATAGGCCTCCGGGTAGCCATGATATTCAACGATTTCAGCTACACCCTCGCCAAACTCGGCTTTGAGCTTTTTGTCATACGCTTTCAGTTCCAGCAGGAACGCGCTCCCGGTTTCCGCACCAACGACTTTTCCAATCAGGTCTTTACCGGTTTCGATATCGCTACCGGCTTTGGTGGCGTAGAAGGTCTGTGAGGCAGCGGTTGGCGTGGTGTAATCAAACGCCTTTCGGCGTTGATCGGTAACCATCACGGCCGAAAGGGCCATGTCGAACTTGCCACTCTGCACACCCGGCAAAATACCCGCCCAAGGCATAATTTCTTGCTTGAGGCTGATCCCCGCTTCCTTCTCAACCAGCGCTTTGAGCTCGTTGTCGTAACCGGTGGATTTGCCGTCCTCGATGAACTCAAACGGGCGATAATTATCTTCCGTAGCCACAGAAATGAAGCCCTTATCCTTGATTTCCTCCACAGTCGCCGCTGCGGCGAAGCTGCCATAGCTCACCGCTGTTGCGAGCATTAAGACCGGTGTTGCTTTCTTGAGCACGTTCAATAAAGAAGTCATTTTTTTACCTTTGGTCACGTTGAATATTGAATACCCAGGTACTGAGGAAAAGAGGCTTTGCTGTCTCCCCGTATCCTCCGTCATAAATCCAGAACCAGCCTTTCTGTACCGGCCCGAGAGCAACAGATCATCATCGTTCTATCGCTATTGTGTTCAGCTACGTCTTTCACACTGTCGAGGTGAACAGGGCTCCCTTCGAGAACCCTTGTTTCACAGGCGCCGCATATTCCCTGTTCGCAGGAATACATGACATCGACATCGTTTCGGATCAGGGCGTCGAGGATACTTTCATCCCCAGCCACCTCGATCACCTGCCCGCTTTTAGCCAGCACAATCTGGAGAGCCTCACCGTCGCCATCTGCGACCGGGGCCTTGCCGAAATACTCGTAATACACTCGAGTCAGGCCACAGGCCTCTGTGGATTCAACAAGTTCCTCAATCATTTGACCGGGGCCGCAGCAATAAACGCAGGAGCCCGTCTCAAGTGACTGAACAACCTCCTTCAGCCGTGGTCGGGCAGCACTGTCCTGTTTTGGGTAGAGCGTCACTCCGGGTTCAGCTGCCAGCTCATCGTGGAACAACATGCTGTCGATACTTTCACCCCAATAATGGAGGTGGACTTTTTTGCCCAGCCGTTTGAGCTCCCGGTACATGGAATAAATCGGTGTAATACCGATACCGCCGGCAAACAGGGTGTAGGGAACATCGAATTCATCCAGCGGGAAGCTGTTGCGACACCCTCCAACAGCCAGGCTTTGTCCCAGCCTCAGGTCGTCGTGCAACCACCGGGACCCTCCCCTGCCTGCCGCTTCCTTCTTCACGCCAATCACATAGCGTTTGCTGGAGCACAGAGGCGTAATCAACGAGTACTGACGAATCTGTCCATCAGGCAGAACCAGATCGATGTGAGAGCCAGGAGCCACCTCGGGTAACGCAGCGCCATTCTCGGGATACAGCTCAAAGAGATGGATATTCCGGGCACCCACCCTCATCGCGCGCACCTGAAAGGTTTCTCTGACGGGCTCAGACGGTGCCATACTCAATCCCCATCTGACGCATCCAGGCGCGGTATTTCATACCCAGCAGGTCGGTGCTGTGATGCAGCTCTGCACGCAGATCTACCGGAATCCTCTCCGGACGCTGGGTATCAACAATGTCGGCATCCTGCTGGTAGACCAGATCCTGACGCCGACGCACGTCTTCATCGGTGGGCAATGGATCAAAATTTGCGGCGCAGGTAATGCGGATGATGCTGTGTTCCGGATCAACCTGCTGAGCCGTGAAAAAAGTACAGAAACGATCAGATTCACGACCTTCGTGAGCCCGCTCTGGATCCGTAATCACGAGCCGTTTCTTGAAGTAGGCAACACAGGGGCGCATGACTCTGTATGAGTAATAGGAAATCACAGGTACTTCACGCGGATCGCCGTATGGCTGAGTCACCTGAACTTCACTGCTGAACAGCTCTCCGCCTTCTTCCCACACTTTGTATGGCGGGATCGGATCAGGGCTATCCATCAGGCCATTGACACCGGCATGCACGAAGGGGAAATGGCTGGGATCGATAAAGTTTTCCAGTGCACGGTATGCCGACTTAAAGGGATAAGGGCCACATACAACCGTCTTGTAGGTAGCGTCGTTCCACTCGGGAAAGTCAGGAATGTCTTTTTCGGGCGTACCGATGCAAGCCCACACCAGCCCGTATTTTTCCTGGGAATGATGCACGATGGTCCTGGCTTTCTTCATGGGTGTTTCGTTCGGCGAAGCCGGTATCAATGTGCATCTTCCGGTGCCGTCGTAGTTCCAGCCGTGGTAAGGGCAGACCACCTTGTCGCTGGCAATAAACCCCTTGGAAAGGCGTGCCCCACGGTGAATACAGAGGTCTTCCCAGACATGAACCTCACCAGAACTGTCACGCCAGATAACCAGATCCCTCTCCATCAGGGTGCTGGGCGTCAGTTCGCCTTCTACAATCTCCTCACTGGCCGCAACAACATGCCAATCATTCAGGAGTGCCGGCTCAAGGGTTCTCTCGATTTCAGGGATCTTATTCATCAATTCCTCACTTCTTTTTAACAACGGGCTTTCGTCAGAAACAAAAGTCCCGGATCACGACAGGGGGCGTTGCAACTGCCCCATCTGAAGACTGAGCAACCCTCTTCCCAGCAGACCGGTTTCACCGCGACCATCCACCATCGCCAGCGAAACATTCATCACCGCTGCTTCAGCCATCATGGGTTGAAGCCTGAACCCGGTATGAATTCGCCTTCCCAGGCCAAATGATGCTGTTGAGTATTCCTCAACCTGAGCCAGGCGCGCGGCGATCCAGCCGGGCAGTACCTGCCCTATGTGGCTGTGTTGCCAGATTTGCCCACCGAAACCCAAAGCATCGATCACGCCGCTGTCACCAAGCGCCTTCGCGACATTCACTTCAGGATCAGCCAGCTCTCCCGCCGGAGGCATCCCCGGACCGCACACCCAGGTATCGGGTTCCGCAACACAGCGCACACCAACCCGTTCGCCATTTCCCGCGATCGCAAGCACCACATCCGGATCACTCGCAACGAAACGCAAACGATCAGCAAGGTGGAGGGCACAGGCCATCCACAAGGTCAGGAAAAACAGTGGGGTGGCATCGAGATACAACGCAATCTCTTGCTCGGGTGATGCAATCCGGGTAGCGAGTAGCCGGGTAGCTACTGTGGTTTCACAGTGCAGGTCGTCGCCCGCATCAAGGGCCTGTGCTGCGATTGGCAACAGGGATATGGGTCGTTCCGACAATATCGCCTGGAATGCCGCGGCCAACCGACAGTCGCGGTACTCCATACGTTCAAACAGGTCCGGGTTTCGGGAGCCAAAGCGAACCTCTGCGCCGGGCCCACTGTGCAGCAACGACCAGAAGCGCTTACCCGTTGCCGGGTCCGTCACGCCGACCAACGCTGTCGAAGGGGAAACCACGCCGGCCAGTGGCACAGATACGCGGTAACCCAGCGACGGCTCCAACCGGATTTCACCGGCACGAATCATTCGCTCCGCTTCCACTTCGTCCTCAGCCCACCCCTCATAGAGGGCGCAAATAACAGCAGAAGACAGCACCGGATTACTCGGCACGGTTGCATCAATGAACGGCGGGCCCGCATGCAGCAGCATACGTTCCTCCAACCCCACAGCATCGCGGGCAGGAGCAACGACATCCCAGACCAGGGCGTTAGCCGTCATAGCCCGGGTCTGGTCAACGCTGCTGGCAGAGTCTCTGTTCATCGCTCAGGCCACCATGAACTCAGGCAGGATGTCTGCGTCAGCTTCGTACAGCACACCGCTTTTCACGCAGAACAACGGAGCCAACAACCGATCTGCCACAACGCGGGTTCCTTCGTTGTCTCGCAGTTGCCACTGTCCCCGCTCATCAGCGAGCACAGAAATATCGGCTTCAGCCCCCGGGCTCAGTGTCCCCAACTCTCCTTCCATCCCCAACATCCGGGCGGCATTGGTGGTCACCATCCGGACCACGTGGTCAAACGGTACCCCCAGTGCAAGCATGCTGGTCATTGCGGAAGTGAGGCTGAACTTCACCGCGCCCTTGAACAGATGCCCTTCATCAGGATGTTCGTCCGGCGTGCCGCTCGGGCAGGGTACGGAGGTGTTGTAGCCGTGCATGTCTGAACCGAGTGTGTCTGGCAACACACCCTCTTCCAGCACAATGCGCGCTGTCTCATAACTAAAATGGGAACCGTGGCCGACATCAACCTTCAGCCCCTTTGCTACCGCTTCTTTAACCAGGGGATGCAGTTTGCCGGTGGTGGTAACAAACCCACCCGGATGGCGGCTGAACGGATGAGCCAGGATGTCGCCGGGTTTAAGAAGCTTCACCACGTCGCTGAGAATGGTATCCGGGTCTACATCAGATCCCCCTTCCTCTGGCAGTGGCCATAGCTGACCAAAGTGAATGTAGACCGGTAAATCCGAGCGCCTGCCGATCTCGGCAGCCTTTTCCATCACACTCACACCCCAGCGGTTGAAACCACCCAGCTCCGCATGGGCCTTTATGCCACGAACGATATCGCGGTTACCCTCGATCGCCATCAGGGTGGCATCCACATCGGAACACTCAGGCCGGTACAGCTCAGGGTAAAAGTGCCCTTCAAGACCGCCGACCAGATAGGCCGATATGAAGGGAATGACGCGACTTGCCGAGGACTCGACAATAAACTTCCTGAATCCGGGAATGGTCATACAGCTCGCACCACCCTGATCAACCAGGGTGGTAACGCCAGAACGCACTCCGCACAGATCCGCATTCAGGCCAAAGCGCCCTGATACGTACTGGTAGACATGGCTGTGAGTATCAATAAGACCAGGCAGAACCAAACGCCCCGTACAATCGATCTCCTCGTAATCGCCACCAATAGAAGACGTATCCACAACGCCGACCTGATCGATTCGACCGTCAACCACAAGCAGATCGCCGATCTCATCCCTGTGATTTGCCGGGTCGACTATCCGCCCCCCTTT
Source organism: Marinobacter salinexigens (assembly GCF_008370345.1). GTDB lineage: Bacteria > Pseudomonadota > Gammaproteobacteria > Pseudomonadales > Oleiphilaceae > Marinobacter > Marinobacter salinexigens. The sequence continues at coordinate 215,322 of NZ_VTUU01000006.1, forward strand.
CAGAAGTAGATTTTTCATATGATTTCCGTTTTTCTGACTGTTACCCGGACAAAGCAAGTGGTATACCACCTTTTTTTGACAACAAAATGGATAGCTATAATCAATTGAAAATAAACGGATAACCTGAAAATCACCAAAAGAAAAAGAGAGCTAAAAATTCAAAAAAGAACAAAGCAGCCGACCTTCCATGCCCCAACCTGGAACATGGGTGCACTGCAATTGGTCGGGTAGAATGTGACTTGTGAAGGGAATGGCGTAGAAAGCCTGAAGGTCCTAGAGAGCCCGGCGCAAAGCCCGCCCCAGGTGATGGTAGTAGTCGAGAAAAGCCTGATTAATACTCCGCCGCTGTTCACCTTGCGGATATAGCCCCAGTCGAGCCTCCTCAGATTCTTTTGTGCCTTTTACCAGAAAGCCGTTCTTGCACTCAGCATCCTGGACAAACGCTTCAAAAGCGCGTGCACACAGCTCCTCTGGCCGGCTGAAATAATGAATACCAGCGGCCTTGTCCGCCTGCGCAGAGCAGCGAAACAGCTCGCTGGGCCGGGAACCACTCTGATCCAGCAATATCGCGCGGTAACAGGCCTGTAGCTTGTCGTTTAGCGGGTGAACAATCCCATTTTCCCTTTTAAGCCAGAGGCTGGAGCCAAAGTCTCCCTTGCGGGTATCGGGAAAAAGCTTGTCGGCAATGTAGTGATCAAAGGCGTGGAACCATTCGTGGGCAATGCTGCCGGGGCCCGCGTTCTTCGCCAACGCGAAGCTTCGGGTAGCAGGCGTGTAATGGGCAGACACCCCCGGCCTGCCACCGATGCCATATTGCAGAGCCAGACTGCCACGCAGGGAAATCAGCGATTCCGTGCCACCGAGGATCGTCATCAGGTCGCACAGAGCGTCATAAAACAGGGCGGCACTGCGCTGCTTCTCCGGCTCCGTTACCCAGCGGCCAATCTCGACCGAACGAAACTGGAAACGGCGGCGAACATCCAGAAAGGTGACGGGGGCTCCGGCGCGGTGGTCCGGGCCCCGACGGTAGAACGATTTGGGCATAGAACTCAGGCTGTTTTGGATAACATCCCAGTCTACACTATCCGCCGACGCGGCCTCACGAACAGGCCTAGCGCAGGGAGCAGCAAAATCAACCAGCCCATGGCGCCACTGCCACCGCCTCCCGAAGGTTTATTCACGGCCGCTTCCAGGGCAGCGATCTCCTGCTCCGCAGTGTTGATCAGTGCTTCAACCTCATCAAGGCGTGCCTGCTCGTCCATGAATACCCCCGCATCCAGCTGAGACTTGATGAGCACGTCAGACTCTGCAAGGGCCTCCGCGACATGCACCAGCCGGCGCTTCAGACTGGTGTTGCCCAAACTGACTTCACCATCAGCCAGCTCTGCATCAAGGCCAACTGCAGCACCACTGCTCGCCGAGTTACCGAGAACCAGACCATCCCGCTGCAAGAACTGCTCGACCTGGGCACAATTAAATTCGTTCTCCACTGGCTCGCCCTCGGGTATCACCGCTTCAGGGTCCGCGAGTGGATCAGGGCAATAGTCCGGGGCCGTTCCATCACTCAGCACTACATAGGTGTCCAAGCTCTGCTGGTTGATGTAAAAGGCATCGCTACCGCCACTCGCCGTCTGGTTGGCATCCATTCGCCAGGACTCACCAACAACACCCTCCACATAGGCATTCGGCAATACCTGGCGGACGGTCTCTCCCGGCGTTGCGGTGCTGTCATACAGCCGGATGCGTGTATTGTTCTCCTTGAGTTTGAACGTGCCCAGGGCGAAGTCTTCCCCGTTACCACAGTCTAAACCCACGCACACACCGGAGCCGCCGGTCACGATTACATCATCGCTCTTCACCGCATCCGCTAATGACGGCAAGGTCATCGAAGCACACAGCAAAAACAAACCACACTGTAGAATTTTCATTCGCAGGGTTCCTCGCTGGTCGGCCAGGATCAGTCGACTTGAGCCGCGACGGCTTCAAGACGGTCAACGAGGGTTGATAGCCGGGCTTCCAGCTCTGAAACGCGGGTGTCCAAAGCGTCGACTTCCGCTGCCACGGAAGCCGTCGCCTCGCCCTTGAACACATTGAATTGAGCCAGCGTCACCGCGTCGGTGTCGTCGACAGCATCAGCAACGTGTGTCACCCGCCGTTCGCTGCCCAGATCACCCACCGATACCGCATCTTCAACTACCGCTGCACCTGCACCCAATGCCACATCACCGTCGGCAGAAATAACCAGGGCGTCGAGAGCATTGGTCAGGTTTTTGATAAAGAATGAGGTTTGCGTTGCCAACCCACCATCAGTCGCCCCAACTACCCAGTCGTCAGACGGAAAAGTGCCGGCGTTGCTGGTGTCCTGAAACACCACCTGGGGTGTGGCCGAACGGAGCACCAGAGTGTCGAATTCAAACGTCATATTTTCAACACAATCAGCGCCCACACAGGCGCTACCCTGAACAATCAGGTCGTCCAGGATCACCTCCGCCGAGGCAATAACAGGGAGTGAAAAAATGATGGTAGAAGCCAGTCCGTATAGGGTTCGCATTCACTTATTCCTTTTATAATCGAATCCAGTTATTCGGCATTAGCAACCACGCCGGGACCGCTGTCGCAGGTGCTTGGTTTTCCCATGAGGGGCTTCAATGAGTTTATGTCACATAGTTAACGGGTGCCGAAAATTTAATGTTCGTGAATTCGGGCTGCCGCTCCTGCTCGGGGCCAGTCTTATTCTGGCGTGGTGGTTCAGGGATGTGGCCGCTGATGTCATGATGTATCGACGCTCCGGTATAGAAGCCGGGCAGATCTGGCGCTTGCTGACGGCCCATTGGGTTCATCTGAGCGTTCAGCATCTGGCTCTGAACCTGACCACACTTGCGATCACCTGGTGGTTTTTCGGACACGCTTTGGCCGGGCTGGCGGGCTACATTCTGACGCTATTCATCTCAATGGGGCTGTCACTCACCCTGTTACTTCTGAACTCGGACGTAGAATGGTACGTGGGATTCTCGGGGGTTCTGCACGGTTTATTAATCGCAGGTGCTCTGCTATCCCGGCGTCATAACCCCTTGCTCTCAGCTCTGGTGGTGTTGGTTGTTGTGATCAAACTGGCTTTTGAACAGATTCTGGGGCCCAACCCTGACCTCGTGCAGTTCATCGGTTCGCCGGTTCTCGTGGAAGCCCATCTGTACGGTGCTGTTCTTGGCTTCCTGAGCGCTGCAGTAATGGCTAGGCTACAATAAGCAGTATTAATAATGACTCTTAGATAAGCAGACACCACCGGAGATAACGCAATGAGACTGAAAGCTGCATGGTTAATCAGCGCCTGCACCTTGCTACTGGCCGCATGCGCCACTCAGGAGCAACCCATGACAGACTCCGGGCAGACAGCTGACAACACCCTCATGCGCGTTATCAGTGGTGAGGTCTGGTACCGGGAACGCATTGCATTGGTGCCCGGAGCGAAAGTGGTCGTGACTCTTGAAGACGTATCCCGGGCAGACGCGCCGGCAACCGTGATCACCGACTACACCTATGTGGTGGACGGCAAAGCCCCTCCTTACCCCTTCAAGCTGGTCTACAGCCCATCAGCTATTGATGAACGCATGACCTATGCACTACGGGCCAAGATCCTCAAAGACGGCAAACTGCTCTTCATCAATACACAGCGTGTTGACCCGTTCGCCGGCGAACCGGGAGAGCCTGTGCGCATCATGGTATCGAAGACGGGCGGTTAATCTCGGACAGCGGCCCGGAACTGCTGCAACTGGTTATACAGGTTCAGGTTCATCGGCAGGACCAACCCAGAAAAATGTTAACCGTCGGCTGATTTTGATTGTTCGAGCTTAGATACCGTTCCATTGAGAAATTCACCAGCAAAACCCCGTTTCTTTGCACTTCATTTTTCGTGATCACAGAGAAACCGCGGTGCTCGAAGAACGGCTTGGCAATGAGTGACGCCTCAACGTACAGGCGTTTGATATTTCTGGCTCTGGCGTCCTCAAGCAAACGCTCATACAAGGCGGATGCGACACCTCTTACCTGGAACTCCGGATGGGTATAAGTGCAATCAATATGACCATCGTCATCCAACTCGATAAAACCAGCCACACGATTTTCAATGAACGCCAAGAGCGGTTGTTTCACCTTCAGTCGCTCAGACCAGGCCGCATAGTCGACAGGGGTAGGAGCCCAAGCCTCCTTTTGCTCAGCGGTATACAATGAAGGGTCGATTGCATGAACAGATTGATAAAACAATTCAGCAACCTCACCAGCCTTATCTGCGGAATACGTTTGTATATACATGTAGCCCTGATGCCCCAGTGGTAATGAGAGCGAATTTTGATAACTTGTTGGGCATCAAACCCACCTGCGAACCTCTGCTTCGTACTGACGGTAAGCCTCACCAAACTTCTCTCGCATGTGCCGCTCCTCTGGAACGATTTGAAACCGGTTCATGTAAACAACGAATGCCGGAAGCAGCGCAATACTTGCCAAATTGCCAAGAAAAACTCCCCAAGCAATGAGGACGAGCAAGAAACCAACGTACATTGGGTTTCGACTTATTCGATAGACCCCACGAACGACCAGGCTAACGGATTGATTTGGCACTCGTGGGTCGACGGTTGTGCCCGCTGACCGAAACTCCAAAACGCCAAGTAACGCAAAAGCAACACCGATGGCCGCCGGCACCAGTGCGATGAGCGGAGAAGAAGACAAAGTGAAACCAAGCCCCGGGACAGCGACCGCCAATGTCCACATAAGGAGGGCCGTAACAAGCACCAGAATAACTGGTGGGATTTTTAGCTCTAATGTCAGCACAAAGGGCATCCGGTGGATGGGCCAGCAGGCCCGGAACGAACTGCAACAACTGGTCAGGTATTTCTCAGGTCCGTACACCGCATGGGGCGGCCGGGAGTTTGCCTGCCAAAATTCGCTGCCAATCGGTAGCGGCCTCCTGGGTGCTGAATGCCGCCCGTATATTTCCATTGGAAATTGGGACCCATATTGTCGCCCTCAAAAATTCGCGACGACCGACCATTATTCGGATCATTTTGCCGGCGTTTGCTTCCGTGAACGCCTTCAAGTTTGTGGTGCCAACCTCTGTTAACTTGACGAATACCGGCCAGCCCAGATCGGTATTCTCGCCAACTTCAGATTGCTCCACGTAGGGAGAGCACAAATAGAATTCCGGCTCAGCCTCGGCCAATACAATGGCAGGAATAGCCAGGAACAGAACGACGACCCATCTCATCTTTACGAACGCCTGACGCCCGGTTCACCCACCGGTTAGGAGCCGCGAGGCGGCGGAAAATCGGTCGCTGTGCAGCCGATTGTTAAATCTTAATGCGTACGGCACCCTGAACATGCTCAACATCCTGTACAGGAGCAGCCTTATGGATGCCATTAGTTACACAGCCGCTAGAACCAATCTAGCAAAAACCATGCAGCAGGTCTGTGAAGACCACTCCCCTGTGATCATCACCCGGAGCAAGTCGCCGTCAGTGGTCATGATCTCCCTGGAGGACTACGAGGCGCTGCAAGAAACGGCGTACCTTCTGTGCGGGCAGAAAACCGACAAAAAATCCTTAACCGAATCAACAAGCTGATCAAAGAGACCAAGCGAGAAGCGTTCGAAGGTGTTGGCAAACCAGAGCCCCTCAAACACAGCCTCGCCGGGTACTGGTCTCGCCGAATAAATGAAGAACACCGAATAGCTTACAAAGTCACGGATGACGCTTTACTTATCGCCCAACTCCGGTATCACTACTGATTTAACGCCGCGTTAAATGCATTTGCCACGCAAGATCCATGCGCATACTATATGCACATAGCCCATGCAAGGACTGTGACCATGAAGTCAATTTATGACCATTCAGCGGCCAAGAAACCCACAAACCTTAGTTTAAACAAAGACTTACTAACCAAGGCAAAACAGCTAAACATTAACCTTTCCGCGACGCTTGAGAAGGCATTGGCTGCCGAAGTCAGCAAGCGACAGGCTGAAGAATGGCTAAAAGCTAATCAAAAAGGCCTTGAGGCATGCAATGAGTTCGTGGAAAAGAATGGCCTTTTCTCAGACGCATTTAGGGATTTCTAGTGAGCCAGTTTACCCTCTACGAAAACACGGATAAAACCACCAGAAAGGCCTATCCATATTTTTTAGATGTTCAAACTGACCTCATTTCTGTATTGAACTCCAGAATCGTGATTCCGGTAATTCCCGCCCAAAATCTTGAGCGAGAAGCACCTGAAGGTTTATGCCCAATTTTTCAAATTGATAGTAATGAGTACGCGCTACTTACCCATCAACTAACCAGTGCTCCGACATCCATTTTGAAGCGCCCCGTCGAAAACCTAGAAACTTTTCGCGATGAAATTATCAACGCGATAGATTTTTTGATTACTGGTATTTAACGCGGAGCTTTGCGGCAATTTTGAAGCCGCACAACGGTGGAAAAATTGTCCGGCAACAGCGGCTGGTTATGCATCACTCGTAATGACTCCAGAGCCTGAGAACTTTCACCACTCGTTCTTTCTCGAGCACTTGGTAGACCAGACGATGCTGAATATTGATGCGACGTGAATAAGCCCCGGCAAGATCACCAATGAGCATCTCAAACGGAGGCGGCTTGCGGTATGGATCCTCAGCTAGCAGCGTTAACAGTTCCTGGGCTTTTGGTTTGAGGCCGCTGGAGGCCAACTTCTTTGCGTCTTTCTGGGCTTGTTTGGTGTAAACCAACTTCCATGTCACCAGTCCAGCTCCTCATCGCATTCATCCACCGGGGTATCCATCCCCTCACGAACAGACTCCCGCATACCCGGTACGGAGAGCAGGTAAAGTGTTTCCTGAATTGCCGACCAGTCCTCCTCGGATACCAGAACGGCTTTGTTCCGCTTACCCATGATGACGATTGGCTGGTGGGACTCGGCGGTCTCATCAATCAACCGATAAAGGTTGCTGCGCGCCTCAGTTGCTGTGATTCCGGTCATGACGCACCCCTTGCATGTTCAAATTTTGATCAATTGTACGCTTTTATGTACGTACGTCAAGGCGAACGCAATTGCATAACTCATCGCTAATGTGCTCCGCCTCACGATCCAACGACTCGACAACCCAAGCCGGGAAATCTATACCGTGCTTGACCTGGTTATGTTGATTGCAGTATCACACGACCGATCGCCTGCTTCACATAGCGGTATATTGCCGGGCAACTGCTTGATCTAGGGCCTGCAACATTCAATACACTTACGTTAAATTCTCGGACAAACTCGCTAAGAAGTTCTGCTGCGCGCGATGATTCAACCAGCTCAATATCAATAAGCTTGTACGGCTTGCCTTGCCGAATGCAAAAGTGTAGTAGCCCCCATTTAAACCGGACACCTTGGTAGAAGCAAAGGCCTAGGCATAGACCTAGTGCAAAGGAGTGTCCAAGGTGGAGAGAATCGAAGTCATAACTGGCGTGCAGCGCCGTCGCCGGTATTCCGCACAGGAGAAGGCATT
>NZ_VTUU01000033.1 GCF_008370345.1 Marinobacter salinexigens
ATCTTGGATACCACACCGGCACCAACGGTACGGCCACCTTCGCGAATCGCGAAGCGCAGACCATCTTCCATGGCGATCGGAGCGATCAGGGTAACCGTCATCTTGACGTTGTCACCCGGCATTACCATTTCAACGCCTTCCGGCAGTTCGCAAGAACCAGTCACGTCAGTCGTACGGAAGTAGAACTGAGGACGGTAGCCCTTGAAGAACGGAGTATGACGACCACCTTCTTCTTTGCTCAGTACGTACACTTCGCACTCGAACTGGGTGTGAGGCTTGATGGAACCAGGAACACACAGAACCTGACCACGCTCAACGTCGTCACGCTTGGTACCACGCAGCAGAACACCAACGTTCTCACCAGCACGACCTTCGTCCAGCAGCTTGCGGAACATCTCAACACCAGTACARGTGGTGGACTGAGTATCGCGAATACCAACGATCTCAACAGTGTCACCAACCTTGACGATACCACGCTCAACACGGCCAGTGACTACGGTACCACGACCGGAGATGGAGAATACGTCCTCAATCGGCATCAGGAACGGCTGATCAATCGCACGCTCCGGCTCAGGGATGTAGTCGTCCAGGGCTTCTACCAGCTTCTTAACAGCAGTAGTACCCATTTCGTTGTCGTCTTTACCTTCCAGCGCCATCAGAGCGGAACCAGTGATGATCGGAGTGTCATCACCCGGGAAGTCGTAAGTGCTCAGCAGATCACGAACTTCCATCTCTACCAGCTCAAGCAGCTCTTCATCGTCAACCATGTCCGCTTTGTTCAGGAACACAACGATGTAAGGAACACCAACCTGACGAGACAGCAGGATGTGCTCACGAGTCTGCGGCATGGGGCCGTCAGCAGCAGAACATACCAGAATAGCGCCGTCCATCTGAGCAGCACCAGTGATCATGTTCTTAACGTAGTCGGCGTGACCCGGGCAGTCTACGTGCGCGTAGTGACGAGTCGGAGAGTCGTACTCAACGTGAGAAGTCGCGATGGTGATACCACGAGCCTTCTCTTCCGGCGCGTTATCAATCTGGTCAAACGCGCTGGCAGTACCTGTACCCCATACTTCGTGACATACACGAGTCAGAGCTGCGGTCAGAGTGGTTTTACCATGGTCAACGTGACCGAT
>NZ_VTUU01000034.1 GCF_008370345.1 Marinobacter salinexigens
AGCACCAAGTGGAGGGTGCTCTCCTTCTGAGCACCAGGTGGAGGGTGCTCTCCTTCTGGATGTTGTAGTCGGCCAGGGTACGGCCATCCTCCAGCTGCTTGCCGGCGAAGATCAGCCGCTGCTGGTCCGGGGGGATACCCTCCTTGTCCTGGATTTTGGCCTTCACATTATCAATGGTGTCGGAGCTCTCAACCTCCAAGGTGATGGTCTTGCCWGTCAATGTCTTCACRAAGATCTGCATKCCWCCCCTGAGGCGSAKCACCARKTGGAGGGTGCTCTCCTTCTGRAYGTTGTMRYCMGCMRRGGTGCGWCCATCCTCCAGCTGCTTGCCGGCAAAGATAAGACGCTGCTGGTCCGGCGTTGACATTGTCAATGGTATGAAGTGGCGAGCCCCGAGAGCGGGTTTAGGAAGTGGCGAGCCCCGAGAGCGGGTTTAGTTAGAGGCTACGGGGGGTCGGGCGCGGCGGCGGCGGCGGCCATGAGCAGCGGGAGCGAGAGCACTACCGCCAGCAGGTGGCYCGAGCTGGCCACGCTGCGCGCGCTGGCGCGCGACGCCGCGGAGCAGCTTCGGCTGCCGCGGGCCGGCACGTCGGCGTCGGCGTCGTCGTCGTCGTCGCCGTGGCGCGGGCGCGAGGACCACCTCCACGGCCACGGCAAGACGGCCAAGGTGATGCACCTGCTGCTCTGGGGACCCAAGTGAAGCGGCGGCGAGAGGCCACCGTACCGCCGGGCTCTCCCGCCGGCGTTGCTCGTTTTGCTCTGCCTGCAATCCGCCCCGCACGGACTGTACTGTACCTATACACCTATATACTACGACGTGCACCTGTACTACGACGTGCTGCTGTACCATACTAATACTAGTGCGCTGCTGCTCCCTTGCCTTCTTGCTTGCACCAGCCACTCCCGCTTTTTTTGCTCGAACGATCGACTGCTCGTGTCGCGTCGGGCCACGGCCGGTCGTCAGTTTGGGTGTGTCCACTCCACTGTAAAGCTCCTCTCTTTTTTTTGGGTACTCCCTCCATGCCAAAGTTAGCGGACGTGTACTAGGTGTGGTTCGGAGCAGCAGGTTGTATTACTTACCACCCCTCTGTAATGTAAGAACGCGT
>NZ_VTUU01000035.1 GCF_008370345.1 Marinobacter salinexigens
CTCGTGTACCGAAAATCCGGCAGATTTAGTAGAGTTAGTGTACACCAAGAATCCAAAATACTCGTGTACCGAAAATCCGGCAGATTTAGTAGAGTTAGTGTACACCAAGAATCCAAAATATGAACACCATACAACAAGAAAATCCTCCCCTACAAGGCTAGGGTTTAGGCTGGGAGCGCGGCCGCCGGTGTGGCTGGGGGAACCCGGTTCTCWACAGGGATCTCSRCAAACTCAGAAAGRATCGCCCGGAACTCGTCTCCGGYCASTGTCTCCTTCTCAATGAGCACCTCAACGATTTTGTCRATGGCCTCCCTGTTGTTTCTAATGTGCCTCAAWGCGATCTCGTAGGCCTCATCYGACAACTGCTTCACGGCCGAATCAATGTCCTCCGCRAGCTTCTCTGACATGGAGTTCCTTGCCATCATTCTCATGATGACGTCCCCACTCTGCGCTCCACCCTCCATCAGAGACCATGGACCAATTTCAGACATACCGAATGTCACAACCATCTGCTTGGCTAAGCCAGTAATTTGCTGCAAGTCACCAGCRGCTCCAGTGGTCACCTCAGGCTCTCCAAATATSACCTCCTCAGCAGCTCTACCACCAAGGCCGCCAACAATTCTGGCAAAAAGTTGCTGCCTGGAGATGAGTGTTGGGTCATCCATCGGGATAAACCATGTAAGACCACGAGCTTGACCCCTTGGRAYTAAGGTAACCTTTTGGACAGGATCATGGCCAGGYGTCAAAGTTCCGCAAATTGCATGCCCRACTTCATGGTAAGCAACAAGACTTTTGCTCTTCCCGTCTGTCATCACAGTCCMTTCCATACCAGCYACAATTCTGTCAATAGAATCATCWATCTCTTTTGAAGAAATTGCTGTCCTYCCCCGYCKTCCAGCCAGAATGGCTGCTTCATTCAGAAGGTTTGCCAAGTCTGCTCCGCTGAACCCAGGTGTTCTCATTGCTATGACATCRAGAGAAACATCAGAATCAAAYTTCTTGTTGCYACCATGCACTTTTAGAATCTCTGTCCTTCCACGTACATCAGGAACRTCRACAGACACCTGTCTATCAAAACG
>NZ_VTUU01000036.1 GCF_008370345.1 Marinobacter salinexigens
GGGGGACGGAACCACAGCCACGCSACGCAGGACCTGTACGACTCCATCGCGGCGGGGAGCTTCCCGGAGTGGACGCTGTACGTGCAGGTGATGGACCCGGACACGGAGGAGCAGTACGACTKCGACCCGCYGGACGACACCAAGACGTGGCCGGAGGACCTGCTGCCGCTYRGSCCCGTGGGGAGGCTGGTGCTGGACAGGAACGTGGACAACTTCTTCAACGAGARCGAGCRGCTGGCGTTCGGCCCGGGRCTGGTGGTGCCAGGGATCTACTACTCGGACGACAAGATGCTGCAGTGCCGGGTGKTCGCCTASGCCGACACGCAGCGCTACAGGCTGGGGCCCAACTACCTGATGCTGCCCGTCAMCGCGCCGCGCTGCGCGCACCACAACAACCACTACGACGGCGCCATGAACTTCATGCACCGCGACGAGGAGGTGGACTACTACCCGTCCAGGCACGCGCCGCTGCGGCAGGCGGCGCCGCCCACGCCACTGCCGCCCAGGCCGGTCGCGGGGAGGAGGGAGAAGGCAACCATACGCAAGCCCAACGACTTCAAGCAGCCAGGGGAGAGGTACCGCTCCTGGGACGCCGACCGACAGGACCGATTCGTGAGGCGATTCGCCGACTCGCTCGGACACCCAAAGGTCAGCCAGGAGCTCAGGTCCATCTGGATAGACCTCCTCGCCAAGTGCGACGCGTCGCTGGGGATGAAGATTGCCACCCGGCTCAACATGAAGSCAAACATGTGATGCTTCTGCTGAATAKAATAATAATGAAGACGCATGCATGTCGTCGCCAGGAACAAGAGAAATAATACAAGACCASCACGCATGGGCATACTCCATATATATATGTATAGCCCGTGCCCGTGTCCGCCTTTGTACCAATACAAGCCAARMCWAGTGGATGTATTATTATTATTATTATTGCGYTATCACATACATGTACCCCT
>NZ_VTUU01000037.1 GCF_008370345.1 Marinobacter salinexigens
CGGCTCTCCTCCTCCTACCTTCTCTCTCCTAGGGTTTCGTTCTTATCACTCTCCCCACCCACCCCTTTCTTTCTATTAGAGTTTGGGCTTCAGATCCCATCAGAATCATCCATGGCGGCCGTCGCTACCGCTTCTGAGCAGGCTGCAGATTTGCTGCAAAAGCTGTCGTTGGATTCTCAGGCCAAGACTCATGACGCTGTGGAGGCTACCAAGAAGCCTCCTGCGATTCAATTTGGGTCCGCAAATGGTGGAGAAGTGCCAAACGTTTCGATCCCATCAGAGCGATCGTTGACACCCGTACTTCCAGACTTTATGGATCCAAGCTTATGTTATCTACCCAGCGGATACCCTTATTACTACGGAGGTTATGATGGTTCTGTCAATGAGTGGGGGGATGACTACCCTAGATATGTAAACCATGATGGAGTGGAGATGCCTCCTGGAGTCTACGGTGATATGTATCACCATGGTTATGGCTATGCTCCTTTTGGTGCATATCCATCTCCTGGTTCCTCAGTTCCTACCATGGGGCATGATGGTCAACTGTATGGTCCACAGCATTATCAGTACCCAACTCCATTTTTCCAGCCACCAACTCTTACTGGYGCACCACATACACCAAACCAACCCCCTACTTCTCAAAGTGAGGTTTCTACTTCTGTTGCTTCTGATCAGCCATCCATTCCCCTGGATACGTCCAAGGCTAACTCAAATGGAATTGCCAATGGGAATGCAAATGGGAATTGTGGGTCAGCACCACAGAGGCCAAGCCACCAAAATCAGTCACAGACTTCGAACGGTTCCTATGGTAGGGGATCTTTGCCAGGTGGATTTCCTTCAAACGGTTACCAGGATCCAAGATTCAGTTTTGATGGAATGCGATCACCGGTACCATGGTTTGATGGACCTGTTTTCTCTAACGGGCAACACAKACCAGCTACATCAAGCTCCATTTCATCTACAATATCACATAATGGGACAACCCCAGCAGCAAGAAATCAGAATCACCGTCCTCTTCCKCAAGTCCTGGGTATGCATGCTCCAAGACCGACATCTGGGATGGGACCAGCAGCC
>NZ_VTUU01000007.1 GCF_008370345.1 Marinobacter salinexigens
CCACGATTTCACTGGCAACACCCTTTTCTTTCAGGCGAACCGCTTCTTCAACAGCGATTTCACAGAACGGGTTCATTGCCATCTTGACGTTGGCGAGATCAACGCCGGTGTTGTCCGGCTTGACGCGCACCTTTACGTTGTAGTCGATGACTCGTTTTACAGCGACCAGAATTTTCATTCATGTCTCCAGTTTTGCTTGGGGGTACTCACTACTAAACAGGTATTCGGGCGGGACCGGAGAGGCAGTTGCGCTGAGACGATGGGTCACTTCACTTGCGGTATTCCGGGCGTGGAATCCGCCGGGACCAAGCAGGCTCCGGCGGATTCTTCATCGCGTTACCAGCCCTTAGAAGTTGTACTGGGCGGCAAACATGATGCGGTTAGCATCTTCATCGTTGCCGTTGACGTACTCGGTGTACCAGTTGCTCAGCTCAACGCCCATTTTGACGCTCTTGACCGGAACCCACTGGTAGTTCACCAGGATGTTGCGGTTGGTTTCGGCTTCGCTGCCATTGGCAACGCCGTCAGCCAGGGCATCGTCCCAATCGACCTTGGTCATACCTGCCACAAAGTTGATGCTGCTGCCGCCGTCAAGCTTCAGGGTGGCACCGATGTTACCGCCATAGCCACTGATGTTTTCAATGCTGCCGTTAGCAACATAGGCGTCATCTGCATTGGACTGGTACAGATAGCGGTTAGCACCGTCTGAGTAGTTAACGGCGCCCTGGACGGTGACCGATTCGCCCAGTGCGATCTTACCGGTCACGAACGCGGTGTAGGCAATGGTAGAGTCATCGTCGGTACCGGTGTCATAGGTATTCTGCTTGGTCAGAGCAGCAACCGCGAAGGCACCGCCGTCCATTTTTGACTCGTAGCGAGCTGTGAATGACGGTGAACTGTCACGGATAACAGAGTTTGCCAGTCGGCTGCGGGGGTTTTCCACAGACAGGGAAAGGTTACCGGTGGTGTAACGAACCTGTGCCTCACGGTGCCAGAGGCCGGCATTACCTGCTACGCCGTTGAAGTCCAGGACAGATGTGCCGCCTGCAAAACTGGTGTAGTTGGACCAGGTCTGACCGGCCAGAACACCGTTGTACTCACCGTAGGCGTGACGCAGGCGGAAGGTGCCCGCGTAGAAGTCGCCTTCGACGTTTACTTTCACTCCATCGGGGTTCTTGAGCCGGATACCAATGCGGCTCTGGTTGGCGGAAGCGCCGAAGTAACCGTTAGCGTCTGAATCGCTGATCCGGGTGAAGGAGCCTTCCTGAGCTGGCCCGCCCAGATTCTCATCAAGATCGTAAGTCATGTTCAGGCGAACATAACCATAAATGCTCGCATCTACATCGCCTGCCTGAAAGTTGATGGCGCTGGCTTGACCGGCAATACCCATAGCGAGGGCGGCAGTGGTCAGTCGAATGGCTCTGGCCAGTTTCTTATTAGGCATAAATTGTCTCCAGAATTATTGTTGAAATAGTTTGTTCTAATGTGTCGTCAAAACCTGAGTACGCGTTAGCACGAGTCCTTCGGCTAAGCGATTTGCCCACGCTATCAGTGACATTGAGCGTCAACAATTATCTATATTCGATAATTGGTATTCGGTTTCGGCATAGGTGGTTCTGGAGATGGTTTGCCTGATAGTTTGCGTTGTTAGTTTGTGAGTTCTTCGATGGCGCCGTCCTGGCGTGCGGATTGGCTGATTTCCTTAGGGTTGAACAGTAGCTTGCCTTTCCATGTGCCCGCTTCAACCTGCTCAGCAACCTGCTGCATGATCATTTCAGACAGCTTGATGGTGGCGACAGACGACGGCAGGTCGGTTGGGGTCACGATCGCCAGCGTGCGGGTGAGTTCGGGGGAAGTGATCGGGATTGCCACCACTTCATCCCGCTGCACCATGTCGTGGACTGCAGCAGGGGACAGCACGCTGTAACCCAGGCCCCTGCGAACCATGTCGGTCAGCATCGGCCAGGCGCTGACCTCCATCGCGAGTTTAGGAATCTTTTTGCGTTCGGCAGCAACTTTCTCAATTGTCACGCGCAGACCGTGCTTTTCCTCTGGCATGACGAGGGGAAGTTCAAGGACTTCGTCCAGCGTAATTTCCGACAGCTTGGATACCCGGGTATTGTTGGGGGATATAAGGTAAAGGGGTTCTTCGATCAATGGCCGGAAACGGAGGTTTTTGTGATTGGAGTTAGTATAGCTTATGGCGAGATTCAAACGGTGTTGCATCACCATGCGCTGCATCGTGCCACTCATGGCGGATTTGACCGCCAGCTGAACCTGCGGAAACCGCTTTCGGTAATTCTCAATAATAGATGCAGAGAAACTGTGGGTGACGGTAGGAAGCAAGCCGAAGATAACCTGACCGGTCACTTCGCCCGCCACAGCGGTAACGTCAGCCTGGGTTCGTTCCAGGCTTTGCAATAGAGTTCTGGCCCGTTCGTAAAGAAGTTCGCCTGCTGCTGTAAGTACCACGCCACGACCATGTCTGACGAAAACCTCCACGTTCAGCGCTTCCTCCAGCATGCGAATCTGTCGGCTCAGGGCTGGTTGAGCAACGAATAGCTTCTCTGAGGCGCGGCTGAAACTGCCCGTATCCGCTACGGTAAGAAAGGTGTTCAACTGGCGAAGGTCAATATTCAGGTTGAAGGACATGACGCGCCTCTTCTATAAAAATTGGTTATCTGTTTTTGTTGACTCTATATCATCCCTGTACTTCATGACTAGCAGATGTTGTAGAAATGTATGCCGTTAAATTATAGGTGATATAAAAAGTATATAATTGTTGTAGTTTTTTCTTGCTGATACGGTTTGGGATATCTGGCTTTTCCTACGCACGAAACGGTGACAGGAAGGTGGGAAGGCTTCCCTGAAAAAAGGTCATCAAGAGGATAAAAACTATGCAAAACCGTTCTATCTATAACAGCGATCACGAGCTGTTTCGAGAGAATGCCCGCCGCTTTTTCCGTGAGGAACTCGAGCCCAATATTGAGCAGTGGGAAAAAGATGGTGTTGTGCCGAGGGCATTCTGGCGCAAGGCTGGCGAGAACGGTTTTCTGTGTTGTGGTGTGCCGGAAGAGTATGGCGGTCCCGGTGCTGATTTTAAATACAACATGGTCCTTTCTGAAGAGACTGGTTATGCCATTGGCGGTGCCAGTGTCGGCTTCTCGGTCAGTGCGGATATCGTTGCTTACTACTTGATGAATGCTGGTACTGAGGACCAGAAAAAGCAGTGGCTACCGAAAATGGTCACCGGCGAGGCGATTGCTTCCATTGGTATGACCGAGCCGGGCGCTGGTAGTGATCTTAAGGCTATCCGAACATCTGCCGTGCGGGATGGCAATGAATACGTCATTAATGGCCAGAAAACTTACATTACCAATGGCCAGAATTCCGATTTTGTCCTGCTTGCCTGTGTGACCGACCCGTCTAAAGGTGCTCGTGGTATCAGCATGATTATCGTTGAGACTGATCGTCCTGGTTTTGAGCGTGGTCGTAACCTGGACAAGATCGGCCAGAAAGCTGCCGATACCTCCGAGATGTTTTTCCAGGACGTTCGCGTGCCAGTTACTAATCTCGTGGGTGAAGAGGGCGCCGGTTTTGCCATGATGATGCATGAGCTGCCCCGGGAACGGATCACCATTGCCTGCCGTGCGCAGGCCGAGGCTCAGCGCGCTTTCGATATCACTAACGCTTACGTCAAAGAGCGCAAAATGTTTGGTCAGACCCTGGCCGACTTCCAGAACACCCAGTTTACCCTTGCAGAACTCAAGACCAACCTCGAAGTGGGTTGGGCGTTCCTGAACCAGTGCATAGAGAAATGTTCCGAAGGCACTCTGACTCCGGAAGAAGGGGCTATGGCCAAGCTGTGGACAACCGAGAATGAAGGCGTGGTTGTGGATAAATGTCTGCAGTTGTTTGGTGGCTATGGCTACATGAGTGAATACCCAATTGCCCGCATGTTCGTTGATGCGCGTGTTCGCCGTATCTACGGTGGTGCATCTGAAGTTATGAAGCTGGTCATTGGTCGCTCTCTCTAATTGTGGCAATTGTGGCCGCCCCGGTCAGCCGGGGCGCCGAAAAGATAAGGAAGGAAATCCTATGTTTGGTATTACCGCTTACGGTACCTACATTCCGAAAACCCGGTTGCTGAAATCTGCGATTGCGGATGCCAACGACTGGTTCGATGCGAGTCTGCGTGGCCTGGCCAAAGGCGAGCGGAGCGTCTGTAACTGGGATGAAGACACCATCACGATGGGTGTGGAAGCCAGTCAGGACTGTCTGTCTGCACTGGGTCAGGGGGCAGCTGTTAATAGCCTGTGCCTTGCTTCTACCACCCTGCCATTCCTGGATCGCCAGAATTCCGTAGTGATTAGCCAGGCTCTGAATCTTGCCGACAACATCCGGACCATGGATGTGGCTGCATCCCAGCGCGCTGCAACGTCTGCCCTGATTTCTCTGCTTGAGGGTAACACCTCTGCGGCTGGTCATTCCCTGCTGGTGGCTTCCGAGCACCGTCGTAGCAAGTGTGGTTCCCGTTCGGAAATGCTCTGGGGTGATGGCGCTGCTGCGGTTGCTGTCGGTAATGAAGGCGTGATTGCTGAATACCTGGGCAGTGCGTCTTATGTTACGGATTTTGTTGACCACTACCGTGGTGAAGATTCCACCATGGATTATGAGTGGGAAGAGCGCTGGATTCGTGATGAAGGCTACATGAAAGCCGTTCCCACAGCGGTTAACCGTGTTCTTGAAGCGAATGGTGTAAAAGCGGCGGATGTCGCCCATTTTGTGCTTGCGACGGATCAGGCCCGTACGCCGCCAGCGGTTGCCAAGAAGCTTGGTATCAATGCTGACGCGGTTGTGGATAACCACATCCAGAGCCTGGGTGTTACGGGTGTGGCACACCCCGTTATGTTGCTGACCAAGGTTCTGGAGTCTGCTAAGCCGGGTCAGCTGATACTGGTGGCTGGTTTTGGTCAGGGCACCGACGCAGTGCTGTTCCGGGCAACCGATACCATTGCTGACAAGCGTCCTGCCAGTGGTTTTTCCGGCGCGCTTGAGCGTGGTCGTCAGGATGGTAACTACAACCGCTTCCTGAGTTTCAACAATCTCGTCGACCGGGAAATCGGCAAGCGTGGCGAGCTGGATAAACAGAGTTATCTGGCGGCTATGTACCGTCGCAAAGATCTGCTGACCGGCTTTATCGGTGGCAAGTGCCGGGATTGCCAAACGGTTCAGATTCCAAAGGACCGCTACTGCGTAAATCCGGAATGTGGACACCTGGACAGCCAGGATGACTACCCGATGTCAGCCCTGAAAGGGCATGTGAAAACCTGGACTGCGGACCGGCTGACCTTCGACTGGAACCCGCCGGCCTACTTCGGCCTGGTGGAATTCGAAGGCGGCGGCCGCCTGATGATGGACTTCACGGAAGTGGAGCCGGGCACCATGGATACCGGTGTCGAAGTCTCTGTGCACTTCCGCATCCGTCAGTTCGATAACCAGCGCGGCTTCCGCAAGTATTTCTGGAAAGCGACTCCGGTCCAGAAGTAACTCACGCAGCTAATTACAGGTGAATAGCAATGGCTAGTGGAATCAAAGATAAAGTAGTGATCCTTGGAATGGGCTGCAGCAAGTTCGGTGAGCGCTGGGATGCCAGCCCGGCGGACTTGATGTCTGAAGCATTTGAAGAATGTCTCGCCGATGCCGGAATCGAAAAGTCCCAGATCGAAATGGCCTGGTTCGGTGCAGGCATCGACGCGTTCAACGTTGGCTCCAGTGCGATGCCTCTCTCCATCGCCCTGCGGTTGCCGAATATTCCGGTAACCAAGGTGGAGAATATGTGTGCCACCGGTACAGAAGCTTTCCGCGGTGCAGTCTATGCGGTGGCCTCCGGGGCCTGTGATATTGCTCTGGCCCTGGGTGTGGAGAAGCTCAAGGATGTGGGTTACGGCGGGCTGCCCCAACGCACCCGTGGTGTCGAGAACGATATGTTCTGGCCGAACCTGTCAGCGCCGGGCGCCTTCGCGCAACTGGCCAGTGGCTATCGTGCCAAGCACGGTATCGACAAGGGAGATTTGAAACGAGCCATGGCGCATGTTTCTGTCAAGAGTCACGCCAATGGTGCGAAAAATCCGAAAGCGCACCTGCAGCGTGAAATTACCGAAGAGCAGGCAATGAATGCCCCATACATTGCGGAGCCGATTGGCCTGTTCGATTGCTGTGGCGTCAGCGATGGTGCTGCTTGTGCCATCGTTTGTACTCCGGAAATTGCCAAAGCCCTGAGCAAGGCGGACCTGGTGTCGGTCAAAGCCTTGCAGTTGGCTGCGTCAAACGGTGAGGAAGCGACCTACAACACCTGGGATGGCTCCTACCTGAAGACGACGCGGGTTGCGGCTCAGCGGGCATACGATGAAGCCGGTATCAAGAATCCGCGTGACGAAATCAGCATGACTGAAGTGCACGACTGCTTCTCCATCACTGAACTGGTGACTATGGAAGACTTGCAGCTCTCTGATGAAGGTCAGGCTGTTCGGGACATCCTGAATGGCGACTTCGATGCCGATGGACGTATCCCTTGCCAGATCGACGGCGGTCTCAAGTGCTTCGGTCACCCCATCGGCGCGTCCGGCATGCGGATGATCTATGAGAACTACCTGCAGTTCCATGGCCGGGCAGGGGATCGCCAGCTGAGCGATCCGCGTATCGCCCTGAACCATAACCTGGGCGGCTTCCCGCACCAGAATATCTGCAGTATTTCGATTATTGGCCGGTACGAGTAAAACGGCGTGCCCGGGCTAACAGGTCCGGGCACTCTGATGCGCTTATTTACCAACAGATTCTGAAAGGTTATGCGATGAGTGTCAGTGATCGGGAAGTATCCCTGAAACAGGCTGATGAATGTATCAGCCGGTTACGTGAAAAGGTCCAGGCAGGGCTCAGGCAACTGAATGCTTTCTGTACCGTGGACGGAAAGCTGGATTCGGTGCTGTTGGACCGGCATCAGCTGAGCTGTTACGAACTCGCATTCTGCAGTGCTGAGCTTGCCGCCTCTGAGGCTGTGTGTCGGTATGCCCGGGATGCGGGTGGTCTCGACAGTTTTGCGGTTGATACGGCACTGGCGTTCACAGCAGAAGCGCTGGACTCTGTTCTGAAAAGGCTTCTCGGTCGTGCCGGGGATCTGGGCTTTGAGTACGGTGAGCTGGTTTCTCTGTATGGCGACAGCGCGTTAGGCGAGTTCCGTGCGGCATACGGTAGTTCTGAGTTTCTGGCTGCGGTCGGTGCCAAGGTTACCGAGCGTGGCAGTACCCACCTTCCTTCTCTGCTGAACGATGAGAAAGAAATGGTGCGGGACATGTTCGCACGTTTCGGTACGGACGTTGTCGCGCCTCTGGCGGAGAAGATCCATCGGGAAGACCTTGATATCCCGGACGAGATCCTGTCGGCGGCGGCCGAATTGGGTTGCTTTGGTATCAGTATTCCCGAGCGTTTTGGCGGGCTTCAGCCTGATGATCATGATGACAGCCTGGGTATGATCGTCGTCACCGAAGAGTTGTCCAAAGCATCGTTGGGTGGCGCAGGGTCTCTCATTACCCGCCCGGAAATTGCAGCCAAAGCCCTCTTGCAGGGGGGCACTCAAGCCCAACAGGAGACCTGGCTGCCCCAGATTGCCTCCGGCGAAAAGTTGTGCGCAATCGCGATTACCGAACCAAACTTCGGATCGGACGTTGCCTCACTTGGGCTCAGAGCGACACCGATTGAGGGTGGTTGGGTACTGAATGGCAGCAAAACCTGGTGCACCTTCGCCGGCAAAGCCCGCATTCTGGTGGCCATGGCTCGAACCGAATCTGATCCGTCTCTGGGCCATAAAGGCCTGAGTATGTTTATCGTTGAGAAGCCCGCTGCGTCCGGCCACGAGTTCCGGCATCAGCAGTCGGAAGGTGGCGTAATTTCAGGCAAGGCCATCGCGACCATCGGCTATCGCGGCATGCATTCCTATGACGTGTTCTTCGAAGACTACTTTGTCCCTGCGGACTGCCTTATTGGCGAGGAAAAGGGTCGTGGGAAAGGCTTTTACTTCACCATGGCGGGCTTTGCCGGCGGTCGTATCCAGACAGCCGCTCGAGCTACCGGTGTCATGCAGGCAGCGTTCGAAAAGGCACTGAGTTATTCCCGTGAACGCAAGGTTTTCGGTAGTCCTGTGGGTGATTACCAACTGACCCAGGTGAAACTGGGGCGCATGATTTCGACGCTGGTAGCTTCCCGTCAGTTCAGCTACGAAGTGGCGAGAATGATGGATCAAGGGGCTGGCCAGATGGAAGCCAGCCTGGTGAAGCTGTTCAGTTGTCGTGCTGCTGAATGGGTGACCCGAGAGGCCATGCAGATTCACGGTGGTATGGGGTATGCGGAAGAAAGCGCGGTCAGCCGTTATTTTGTCGACGCACGCGTGTTGTCGATTTTTGAAGGCGCAGAGGAAACCCTGGCGCTGAAAGTGATAGCAAGAAA
The DNA here is from genome assembly GCF_008370345.1 of Marinobacter salinexigens. Lineage (GTDB taxonomy): Bacteria > Pseudomonadota > Gammaproteobacteria > Pseudomonadales > Oleiphilaceae > Marinobacter > Marinobacter salinexigens. The sequence goes on from NZ_VTUU01000007.1 coordinate 8,503, forward strand.
TCTGGTCGGCAGTGCTACCGCCTGACCAACCTGAATCAATGTCCGAGACATAAAACAAGAGACCTGTAGGAGGGTGTCATGAGTAACGAAAAGATTGTTGACGGAAAAGTCGTTATTGTCACTGGCGCCGGCCGTGGTATTGGCCGTGCTACCGCGATCATGTTGGCCGAGAACGGTGCCAAAGTTGTTGTGAACGATATTGGCGGTGCTGCAGATGGATCCGGCAATGATGCCACCCCGGCGCAGGAAGTGGTTGACGAAATCAAAGCAGCTGGTGGTGAAGCCGTAGCGAACTTCGATAGCGTTACCTCCTGGGAAGGTGGTCAGAATATCGTTAAGTGTGCTGTCGATACCTTCGGCCGCATCGATGCGGTGATCAATAACGCGGGTAACCTGCGTGACGTGATCTTCCATAAAATGACTGAAGACGATTTCGACGCGGTGCTGGCTGTTCACCTTAAAGGTACCTTCAACGTCAGCCGTGCTGCTGCAACGATTTTCCGCGAGCAGGGCAGCGGCACCTTCGTGAATATGACGTCTACGTCCGGTCTGATCGGTAATTTTGGCCAGGCTAACTATGCCGCAGCCAAAATGGGTATCGTCGGTCTGTCCAAGTCCATGGCTCTGGACATGCAACGCTTTGGTGTAACCTCCAACTGCATCGCTCCGTTCGCCTGGAGCCGTCTGATCGGCAGCATCCCGACAGACAGCGAAGAACAGAAGGCGCGTGTTGCCAAAATCCAGCAGATGACCCCAGACAAGATCGCTACCCTTGCCGTTTCCTTGTGCAGTGACAAAGCAAAGAATGTAACGGGTCAGATCTTCGGTGTTCGCAACAACGAAATCTTCCTGTTCAGTCAGCCGCGTCCGTTCCGTTCAGCCCATACCTCTGAAGGCTGGACTCCGGAAACTGTGCTGGATCGGGTTCTTCCGGCCTTCGAAGCGGATTTCTACCCGCTTGATCGTTCCGCAGACGTCTTCAGCTGGGACCCGTTCTAAGGTCCGTCTCTGCCGTTTAGTTCCGGCCCCGAGGGGCCGGACGCCTTTCAGGCCAAGCCAGCAACAATAAAAGGAGCACCACGGTGGCCATCGATTACGACAAGTTGATGAATCGCAAGTTCGAACGTCTCGAGCATACCTATACCGAGAAAGACACTATTCTGTATGCCCTGGGTGTTGGCATGGGGATTGACCCGCTCGACGAAGATTGCCTGAAGTTCGTTTACGAAGATGGCCTCAAGGCGATGCCCAGCATGGCCAACGTTCTGGCTTATCCGGGCTTCTGGGCAAAAGAACCGGATACCGGTATTGATTGGGTCAAAATCCTGCACGCCGGGCAGGAAATGATCATGCACAAACCGCTGCCTGCCTCCGGTAAGGTAGAGGCCACCACCAGGATCAACGAAATTGTGGACAAGGGCGAAGGAAAAGGCGCTTTGATTCTGTCCGAACGCACCGTCCGCGACTCCGCGACCGGTGAAGATCTGTGTACCCTCATCAGCACCACCATGGCTCGTGGTGACGGTGGTTTTGGCGGCCCCTCAGTTCCGTCCCCGAAACCAGATCCCATTCCCGAGCGCGAGCCCGACATGGTTTGTGATCTTCCGACTCTGCCGATGGCAGCGTTGATATACCGGCTTTCGGGTGACTATAACCCATTGCACGCATCTCCTTCGGTGGCGACAGCGGCAGGATTCAAAGCACCTATTTTGCACGGGCTGTGTACCTTTGGTGTCGCAACCCACGCGATTCTGAAGAACCTGTGTGATTATGATCCTGAGCGTTTCCATCGTATTCGCCTCAGATTCTCTTCACCGGTTTATCCGGGTGAAACCATCCGCACTGAGATCTGGCGTGATGGTAACGAGGTGGCGTTCCGCTGCCGCGTTGTTGAGCGCGATGTTGTCGTAATCAACAACGGCTACGCAGAAGTCAGCTGATCTCCTCGTCTGGCCGCTAACGGTAGTTCCGAGAGTGGCCAGTAATTCCAGCCCCTGGCTAACCTGGAACCTACATTATGCAGAATATTCTTTCCGGACTTCGTATCGTTGAGGGCAGTGCTTTTGTCGCAGCGCCCTCAGGCGGAATGACCCTGGGCCAGCTCGGGGCCGATGTTATCCGATTCGACCCTATCGGTGGCGGTATTGATTACAACCGCTGGCCAGTGACCAACGACCAGAAAAGCCTCTATTGGCACAGCCTGAACAAGGGCAAACGTTCCATTGCGGTGGACTTTCGTCGCCCGGAAGGGCAGGAATTGCTGACCCGCCTGATTACGCTTCCCGGTGATGACGCAGGCCTGTTCCTGACGAACTTTCCGGCCAAGGGCTGGCTGTCTTATGACCAGCTGGCCAAACAACGAGAAGACCTTATTTATCTGAATCTCATCGGTGACCGTCACGGTCGTGGCGCACTGGATTACACCGTTAACTGCAAGGTCGGTTTTCCAGCCATTACCGGTATTGGCAAAAGTGGCGAGATTCCCCCGCTCAATAATCCTTTGCCCGCCTGGGATGTGATCACCGGTCAGCAGATTGCGCTTGGTTTACTGGCTGCAGAGCGCCACCGCACACGTACGGGGCAGGGCCAGTTGGTGCGTATTACTCTGGCAGACGTTGCATTGGCGACTCTGGGTAACCTTGGTTATATCGCAGAGATGATGATCAATGGTGAAGAGCGGGATGGGATCGGTAACAACCTCTTCGGAACCTATGGTCACGACTTCCAGTGTCAGGACGGTGAGCGCGTCATGGTGGTGGGCGTTAGCCCGAACCAGTGGCGAGCGTTGGTAAATGTTACTGGTACGGAAGCCCAGGTTGCTGAATTGCAGCAGCGCATGGGTCTGGACTTCATCAAGGAAGGCGATCGCTATAAAGGCAGTGATGGCATCACGGAGATCTTCCGTCCGTGGTTCTCGGAGCGCCGGTTCGAACAGGTCGCATCCGAACTCGACAATGCGGGCGCCTGCTGGGGCAAGTATCAGAGTATCCGGGAAGTGGTCGAGAACGACATCGACTGCTCCGCTGATAACCCGCTGTTCCAGATGGTGGATCAGCCAGGTATCGGCGAATACCTGATGCCGGACCATCCGCTCCGGTTTACCGGCCTGGAACAGGAAGCGGTGCGCCCGGCGCCCCGATTGGGACAGCATACCGAGGAAATTCTGGCAGACACCCTGGGGCTGAGCTCGGGTGAGATCGCCAAGCTGTTTGACGCAAAAATCGTCGCTGGATCAGATCAACAATAACAAGAGCCGCCGAAGCCCGGCAGCCATGGAGAATCCAATGGGACCATTGCACGGATACCGCATCATTGAACTGGCGGGTATTGGGCCAGGCCCGTTCTGCGGCATGATGCTGGCAGACCTTGGGGCGGAAGTGATCAGTGTGGAACGTCTGGGCGCCAAGGCGCCCAAGGCAGAGCTGGATTGCAGCCGGCGAGGCAAGCGATCCATTGCCCTGAACCTGAAAAGCAACGCCGGGGTTGAAGCCCTGTTGAAGCTGGTGGAATCCGCCGACGCTCTGATTGAAGGTTTTCGTCCAGGCGTCACTGAGAAACTGGGGCTCGGACCGGACGACTGTCTGGCCCGGAATCCGAAACTGATCTATGGCCGTATGACGGGCTGGGGCCAGTTCGGCCCGCTATCCAACGCTGCCGGCCACGACATTAATTACATTTCCCTGACCGGCGCGCTCAACGCCGTTGGTCGTGCTGGAGAGAAACCGGTTCCTCCGCTCAATCTGGTGGGTGATTTCGGTGGTGGCGGTATGTTTCTGGCTCTGGGTGTTGTCTCTGGTCTGCTGGAGGCACAGAAGTCTGGCAAGGGGCAGGTTGTTGATGCGGCCATGACAGACGGTTCAGCTGTTCTTATGTCGATGTTTCATACCATGCATGCGATGGGACTGCACTCACTGGAGCGTGGTACTAACAAACTGGATGGTGGGGCCCACTTCTACGATTCCTACGAGACCCGGGATGGCAAGTACATTTCCATCGGTTCCATTGAGCCTCAGTTTTATGCGCAGCTGAGGAGTGTTGCCGGATTGCCGGATGATCCGTTTGCGGATCAGGGTAACAAGGCTCGCTGGCCCGAGATGAAACAGGCCATTGCAGAAGTGTTCCTGCAGAAAACCCGTGACGAATGGTGTCAGCTGATGGAAGGCACCGATATCTGTTTCGCCCCGGTTCTGGATTTTCAGGAAGCCCAGGACCATCCCCATAACGTCGAACGGAAGACCTACGTTCAGGTTGGCGACATGATGCAACCGGCACCTGCGCCCCGGTTTAGTCGTACGGAACCGGAAGTACGTCATCCAGCCCGCTCTTACGGTACCGATACCCAATCGGTTTTTGCAGAGTTGGGATACAGCGTTGAACAAATTGAGGCCCTGGCCAACTGAGTTAGCTGGCGGGGCAGTGATTGACGAATTGATAAGGTGTGAGGCCACAGATGAGTGATCTTTTATACGAAGTCGAAAATGGTGTTGCCTATCTGACCATGAACCGGCCAGAGGTGCGGAATGCACTGTCTCTGGATATGCGGGAGCAGATGATTTCGTTATTTCAGTCCCTGGAAGGGGACAACTCGGTGCGTTGTGTCGTTCTGCGGGGTGAAGGCGAACACTTCATGTCCGGAGGGGATGTGAAGTCGTTCATGGAGTTTACCGAGCTGACGCCGGATGAGCGGCGAGTCGTGTTTGTAAACCGCATTCACCGAAATCTTAACGGCATGATGTATGCGATGCGCCGCCTGAGCAAGCCGATCATCGCGAGCGTTCGCGGCGCTGCCGCAGGGGCCGGGGTCAGTATTGCGCTGAGCTGTGACCTGGTTGTGGCGTCTGATGACGCCTTCTTCACCCTCGCCTACTCAAAGATCGCCAGTAGCCCGGATGGCGGTGCTACCTATTATCTGCCGCGTCTGGTCGGTACCAAAATGGCCATGGAGATTGCGCTTTTGGGTGATCGCTTCACCGCTCAGGAGGCGAAGGATCTGGGCATGATCAACCGTGTTGTACCGACAGCAGATCTGCAGGATGAAACCCGCAAGCTTGCCGAAAGACTGGCCCAGGGCCCAACGGTTGCCTATGGCAACATCAAGAAACTGATCCTGCAATCCTCTGAGAATTCGCTGGACCAGCAACTCCAGTCAGAAGCGGAAACCTTCGGTGAAACGGTGATGAGTGAAGACTGGGTTGAAGGTGTCAGCGCCTTTAATCAGAAGCGAAAACCCCAGTTCACTGGCCGTTGATCCAAGGCTATATTTCAGGCCCCGATCTCAGATCCTGGTGGCAGTTTGCGTGTATGAGTGGCAGAAACAATGACAACAATCGACAAGTCGACATTCAAAGGTATCGTCTGCGGTAGCAGGCATCTGACCCATGAAGAGTTCCGGCAGACTATGCTTCGGGCTGCGACCGGGTTTCGGCACCTGGGCATTGAGCCTGGAGACTGCATCGGTATTTTCCTACGCAACGACATACCGTTTGTTGCGGTAAACCAGGCCGCGAGTTATATCGGCGCCTACGCGGTGCCGATCAACTGGCACCTTGCAGGCGAGGAACTTTCCTACATCCTGCAGGATTGTGGAGCCAAGGTGTTGGTGATTCACGCTGATCTCTGGCGGGGTATCCGTGACGATATTCCTGAGGGTGTGCAGTGTCTTGTGGTGGAAACCCATGAGGACATCCGGGCGGCCTATGGCCTCAGCCCGGGAGATTGTGAGGTACCTTCGGGAATGGTGAGCTGGGACAAGTGGCTGGCTTCCCATGAGCCGACCGGCGAGCCACCGCTGCAAGGGCCCGCCTCAATGCTCTACACCTCCGGCACAACGGGACACCCTAAAGGCGTTCGCCGTATTCCCCTGGCGGCAGATGAAGCCAAACAGATGCTGGATTTCCGCTCCCGGGTTTATGGTTGTGCTCCGGGAGCCCGCTGTATGGTGCCCGGTCCGTTATACCACAGTGCCCCTAACGGCTATGGCGTCCAGGCCTCAAGAATCAGTGACCTGCTGGTGATTGTGCCGCGCTTTGATGCTGAAGATACTCTCAGGCTGATCGAAGAATACAAGCTGACGGCAGCTATGATGGTGCCGATCATGTTTATCCGTCTGCTGAAGTTGCCCGAACAAACCCGCAGCCGTTACGACCTCTCCAGTCTCGAGTTCGTTATCCACGCGGCGGCACCTTGCCCGGCGGATATCAAACGCAAGATGATTGACTGGTTTGGTCCGGTGATTAACGAGTTCTACGGTTCCACTGAGTCCGGGGCGGTCGTCGCTTGCAACTCCGAGCAGGCGTTGGCCAAACCGGGAAGTGTCGGAACGATTGTTCCCGAAGCTGACGTCCGGATACTGGATGAGCAGGGTAATATCGTTCCGGCTAATACCATCGGGGAAATCTATTCCCGTTTTCCAATCAACGACTTCACCTATAACGGCAAGCCGGAAGCCCGGGCTGAAATTGATCGGGATGGTTACATCACTTCCGGGGATGTGGGGTACATGGACGAAGATGGCTTCCTGTTTATCGCTGACAGGGTCAAGGACATGGTGATTTCCGGAGGTGTGAATATCTACCCGGCTGAAATTGAATCAGTCCTTCATAACTATCCGGGTATCAAGGATTGTGCGGTATTCGGGGTGCCAGATGACGAGTTTGGCGAATCGGTCATGGCGGTTCTGGAAGTGGAAAATGAAGACGGCGTTTCAATCAACGAAGTGACCGTATACCTGAGGGAGCATCTGGCTGGTTTCAAGGTTCCACGGAGTATCGTCATTGGCGAAAACCTGCCCCGTGAAGACTCCGGAAAGATTTTCAAGCGCCGGTTGAGGGATCATTACTGGGAAAAAGCAGGCCGCAAGATCTGATACCGCTGCCTGTCAGCAAAACACCAGGCTCTTATGGGCCTGGTCCTTTTCGTTATCTGGTTTTCAGCGGCCGGTAAATGCCGGTACCCGCTTGTTCTGACGGGCATCGATGGCCTCGGCAAAATCTTCTGTATTGAAGGCAATCTGCTGGCACTCTGCCTCCAGGCTCAGGGATGTCGCCAGGTCATGAGTAGCGGCTGCGTGGATTTCCTTTTTGATCAGTCCCAGTGCTGTTGTCGGCCCGGAAGCCAGTTGGTTTGCGAGAGCGTCGGCTTCGTTCCACAGGGTTTCCCTTTCTGTCAGCTTGTGGGCTAACCCCCACAACAGCGCCTCCTCGGCGGAGAAGGCTCCCCCGGTCAGCGCCAGCGAGGCTGTGCGGCGTGGTCCAAGGGCTCGGGTCAGAAACCAGGAGCCGCCGCCATCCAGAACGGCGCCTATCCGTGCGAATGACACGTGGAATACCGCATCGCTGCTGACCACCATAAGGTCTGATGCCAGGGCTATGCTGACTCCTGCGCCAGCTGAAGGACCATTGACGGCCGCAATCACGGGTATGGGCAAGTTCGTCATAAGTTTGATAACCCGGTTGATCCCGGCCTCGACCTGCTCGCCAATGTTCCCCCTGCGCGCCAGGATCTGATCGGGCTGGACATCGGCGCCGGTGCAGAAGCCGCGACCTTCAGCCCGGATGACAATCGCTCGCACGGTGGGCTTCTCTGTTTGTTGAGATAACAGCTCCAACAGGGTTTCGCGCATCTCGTTGGACAGGGCGTTGAGTCTGTCTGGCCGGTTCAGGGTGATGGTCAGAATGTTATTGCTGATGCTGTGCAGTAGATCACTCATGCTGGTGCCTTTTGTTCTTGTGTCAGAAATTGTGGGAAGTTCTTTCATGGCTTCTGAAATTAACCCGGAATTCCTGCATGACTCCAGCTTTTGCCATACCGTGTTGGCATGGAAAACATAGAGAAATTATAAAGGTACGGCGATGGGGATAGTGTTAGCGTTGATCTTCATGTTTTTTGCCAGACCAGTTTGTTAGGTTGCAAAGCGTTATCCGGTTTTTGTATCAGGAAAACCGGATTTATAAAAAAAATAGTGCCACGTGTTGTCCTGGCACCGCTGCCGAAATGATGTGGATGTTATGAGCGAACAAAATCTGAAGTATGAAACGGAGAACAGAAGCGGGTTCCGGGAAGTGCTTGGCTTCGAGATTGCCGAGTGGAAGCCTGAGTACGCCGTTATCACTGCAAACATGGAAGAGCGACACCTGAACCGGAACGGTTTCGTGCACGGAGGTGTATTCGTGTCGCTTCTGGACAGTGCTGCGGGGCTTTGTGGAACCTATTGTTCTGTACCGGGGAATGTCCGCCGATGCATCACCATCTCACTGAATACCCACTTCATGAACCCGGTTAAATCCGGGACCCTGAGGATTGAGGCCCGGGTGGTTAACCGGGGCCGGAAAATTTTCTTTGTGGAGTCGAAAATTCTCTGTGATGACTTGCTGATCGCGACGGGGCAGGGAACGTTTCGCTATGTTCTTGGCGGCGAGAACGAGGAAGGTGTGCCCGCGGATTAACGTTTTTCATCCTATGCTGTTCAGGCATGGGTTCTATAAAATATAGGTCGTTGTTGATATTGGTTTCCGGTGATAGCTTGAGTGGACGTGGGGTGTGAGTTTTCTCGTCCCGCTTAACAAAAATAACACTTGGTAGACCGGAGCTATATATCATGAGAACAAAGTTCAAGTCGTTGGCCTGTGGGCTGGTGCTTGCGATGACCTGGACCGCGCAGGCGTCTGCAGAGCTTGTCCTGCGCTACGCTGAGGCCGGCCCGAATCGCGGTACCCGTGCTGAAGCTGTCCAATTTTTCGCCGATGAAGTTGAACGCCTTTCCGGCGGCGATATAACCCTTGATATCCATTGGGGTGGTTCACTGTTGAAGTGGAGCGGTGTGATGGAGGGGGTTTCCGCGGGCAGTGCCGATCTCGGCTCCGTACTGTCGTCCTATGAGCCGCAGGAACTCAAGGCTCTGGGCATCGGTGATATCCCCCTTGAGTTTTCTGATCCGTGGGTCGGCATGCGAGCTATGTATGAGCTGATGACCACCGAGCCAGAGCTCAGGAAATCCCTCGCTGACCAATCCCTGGTCTATTTGAGCAATTTCAGTACCACGGGTGTCCAGTTTGAATGTACGGAAGGCAATGTGATCCGTTCCGTTGACGACATCAAGGGCAAACGTATTCGTGCGACCGGCACCTACACCAGCGTGTTGTCCGATCTGGGGGCAGACACAGTAAGTATGACGTTCGGTGAGGTTTATCAGGCTCTCGATACAGGTCTGGTGGATTGTCTCGCCAGTTATTTCTACACCATGAGAGCCTACAAAACCTACGAGGTTGTGGAGTCTGTGACCCAGGTGGATTGGGGGCAACTGTTGGGCTTTGGCATTGTGATGAACTCCTACATCTGGGGTGATCTGGATGACCGTCAGAAGGCCATTTTTCTGGAGGCTGGCTCCAACATGATCGACCATTTCGCCCAAAGGACGATTGAGGACGCAACCGTCGTGGCGGAGAGTCTCGCTAATGGTGCTTTCGGTAAAACTGTTCCAGTGACCCGTATGGCCCCGGATGAGCGCAGCAAAATTCTTGCCGCGGCTGACAAGTATCGGGATAGCTGGATTGAGGATGTAAATGCCCGGGGTATGGCGGGTAGCAAAATCTGGGATCGCTACATCGAGTTGTTGACACAGTATCAGACGACACTCGATACCAAAGGCTACCCCTGGAACAACTGACAAAGCGAGTGCTGGCCAATCCCGGACACACAACGGATTGGGGCATTGGAATACAGCGAACAGGCGGCCAGGCCGCTACTAAAAAAACAAGAGGATTCAAAGTATGGGTATCAATAAGCTGATCAGATCCCTGATGGTTGGTTCCGTTCTTACGGCCGCAACCGTGGGGCAGGTCGCCGCAGAAACAACATTCCGCTATGCCGAGGCGACCCCAAACCGGGGGGCGAGGGCAGCGGCGTTGCAACATTTTGCGGACCAGCTCAATGAACAGTCCGGTGGTGACATGAAGCTGGATATCCATTGGGGCGGAGCATTGCTGAAGTACAGCGCGATTCTCGGTGGTGTCAGCTCCGGTACAGCGGATATGGGCTCTGTGCTGGCGGCCTATGAGCCCCAGAAAATGCGTGTTCTGAGTGTGGGAGATATTCCGGTTCCTCAGTCTGATGCCTGGGTTGGCATGCGGGCAATGTATGAGCTGATGACGACCAACGAGCAGATCCAGGAAGCTTTTGTTCAGAACGACGTTGTCTACATCACTAACTACTCCACCAGTGAGATACAGTTTGAGTGTGCAGGCGATGCCAGAATTGAAACCCTGGACGACTTTGTAGGAAAGAAAGTTCGGGCTTCCGCCATTTACGCCAAAATTCTGGATGAAGTGGGTGCCAACCTGGTCAACTTTACCTATTCCGAAATCTACCAGGCATTGGATACCGGACTGGTTGATTGCTCCGGTGGCTATCTCTATGCCATGAAGGCATTCAAAACTCCGGAAGTCAGCACCAGCGTGGCATTGATGGATTGGGGCCAGATTGCCGGTTTTGCCATGGTGATGAACAAGTGGACCTGGGATGACCTGTCTGCAGAACAGCAGCAGCTGCTGCGCAAGGTTGGTTCTGAGATGGTCGATTTCTACGCAGAGAAATTGATTAGTGATAATCAGGAAGTTCGCGAGAAGTTGCCGACTGGTGAGTTGGGCAACAAGGTCGAAGTCATCGAATGGTCTGACGAGGAGCGGGCCAAATTGTTCACACACTCTGACAAGTACGTCAAAGAGTGGGTCGAGGATATGAATAAAGCGGGCTTCGATGGCCAGGCCATCTGGGATGAGTACCGCGGACTGCTCCACAAATACCAGAGTGAGCTGGACGAGAAAGGTTACCCCTGGGCCAGAGGCTGATTCTGACTACTGATGGTCTTTTTCGGGTGTCCTTGTCCCGTAAAAGACCATCAGTCCACTACCAATAACAATGCACGTCATTTGGAGCACGCTTGTGTCAGGGTGCTCCGCGGGAGGTACACATGGTTACCACTGGGCATGTGGAACAGTTGCAGTCCGAAGATTCCCCAACCGGTTCCTTAAAAATTCTGTGCTCGGCCAGGGGCTTCCTGGCGCGGCTTGAGAGCGTTTTCCTGCTCCTGAGCGTCGTCTGTATTCTGGGGCTCTGTGCCATTATCACCAGCAGTGTGTTTCTGCGCCTGTTTTCGGCTTCCGGTATACCCGATGAAGTCGTCATTGTCGGTGAGTTGATGATCGGCGCACTGATTCTGCCGCTGGCTTTTGTGGCTGCTGACCGTGGTTTTATTTCCGTTGAAATTTTCACCCAGAAGCTAGGGCCCAGGTGGCAGCAGGTGCTGAATGTTCTGACCGTTGTAGTCGGGCTGTTGGCGGTTACGCCCATCACCTACGCGGCCTTCCTCTCCATGGTTGATGCCTTTGAGTCCGAATCGTATTTCTTCGGCCTTCTGGCGTTGCCAAAGTGGCCGGGCCACACGCTGTTTTTCCTGGGTTATGTCCTGTTCTTTATCCGTTTGATTGATCTGGCTGTATACGACTCTCTCATCGCCCTGGGAGTGATCAAGAGCAAGCAATTGACCCTCAACGATGAGGTAGAAGACTGATGGAAACTTCCGTAATTGGCACCTGGGGATTTGCGGTTGCCCTGGTACTGATGATTCTGCGGGTACCAATCGCGTTTGTGTTGGTTGGCGTGGCTTCTGTGTGCTCATTGATTGCCTATGCCTGGCGACCGGGAAGCGAATTCATCTTCGAGCGTGGCGTGCGTCCGGCGCTGGCGTTGATTGAATCCAATGCGTTTGATTTTATCCATTCCTACTCGCTGAGTATGATTCCGCTGTTTATTGCAGCTGGACATATTGCTTACCATTCACGGATCACCACAGACATCTATGAAGCTGTGAGGGTCTGGTTGGCGAAGCTCCCGGGTGGTCTGGCTATTGCCTCTTTGTTTGGTTGCGGCGGATTTTCCGCGATCACCGGTTCCAGCCTGGCGTGTGCATCTTCCATGGGCCGTATTTGTGTGCCGGAGATGTTGCGGTTTGGCTATAACAAGCAGTTGGCTACTTCAACCGTCGCCATGGGCGGAACCCTCGGCTCTCTGATTCCTCCCAGCGTGCTGTTTATCCTTTATGGCATGTTCACCGAGCAGTCGGTTAACAAGCTGTTCCTGGCCGGAGTTCTGCCTGGAATTCTCACGGTTTGTGGGTTCATTATCGTGGTGATGGTCTGGGCAATGCTGAAGCCGGGTCATGCACCAGCGCCAAAGGACCTCAACTTCACTAATCGTGACCGCCTGAAAGCGGCTGTTAAGGGGTGGCCCGCTCTGGCGTTGATGGCCATCATCATCGGCGGTATCTATGGCGGGCTGTTCACCGCAACGGAAGCTGCTGCGGTGTGTCTTGTCTTTGCGCTGGGCTTTGGTGTGATTTCGCGTCGCCTGAGCTGGGCGGATTTCCTCAGCTCGATGAAAGAAACAGCCTTCCAGTCGGCATCCCTGTTCTTCATTGCCATCGGGGCGAAGATATTCGTTTCGTTTGTTTCTCTGACCGGCGTTACCGGCACTTTTGTAGAGTTTGTTGCGAGCCTTGGTCTCGAAAACTGGATGGTGCTGTTCTTTATCGTGTTGCTCTATATCGTGCTGGGCATGTTCCTGGATTCGATCGGCACCATGTTGCTGACCCTGCCTTTTGTGATTCCCCTGGTGGAAGGTATGGGCATGGATCTGATCTGGTTCGGTGTTGTGGTGGTCAAACTGCTCGAAATCGGGTTGGTTACCCCACCCTTGGGTATGAATGTTTTTGTAATCAATAGTGTGGTTGGCCGGGAAATTAAAGTGCACACCATCTTCTTTGGTGTCATGAAGTTCCTGGTTGCTGACCTGATTGTGTTGGGATTGATCGTTGCGTTCCCGATCATCTCTCTCCTTATTCCGAACAGTATGGGGTGATGGGTAGTTCCTATGTGTGCCGTCGAAACCAAATCCGCCGTTAACGCAACGAGCCAATCAATCGCAGTTCAGCACTTGCTGGAAGCTGCGGCCGAGCGCTGGCCTGACAGTCCGTCGGTTTCCTACGAGGGCCTGCGATTCAACTGGAAGCAGACCCGTGACCGCTGTCAACGTGTTGCCTGGGGGCTGGCCAGTCGAGGTGTCGAGCCGGGTGACCGGGTTGCGTATCTGGGGTTCAATTCCCATTGGTGCTTTGAGCTTTTCTTCGCATCACCGATGGCGGGAGCGATCTTTGTACCGGTGAATTTCCGGCTTTCAGTGGGTGAAATGATTGCCTGCGTGACTGATGCTGAGCCGACAGTTCTTGTGGTGGACCAGCATCATCTGGCGCAGGCTGCTGCGATAACCCAGGCGTGCCCCTGGCTGAAAACGGTTATCTACGCGGGGCGGCAGGAGGAACCATGGGACATGGTTTCCTATGAGCGCCTGCTTGGCGAGGCCAGCCCGGTGGAAACGGCTCCAAGTGGCAATGATGACACCCTGGTGCTCTTTTACACAGGCGGCACGACCGGGCGATCAAAAGGCGTCATGCTCACCCATATCAACCAGTTTACCAATGCGCTGGGCGGGCTTGGCTGGTATCGCATGCGGGAACGGGAAACCCACCTGCAGGCCAGCCCGATGTTTCACACGGCGGCTGGCTCGCGGGTGTTCACCGCAACCATGACGGGCACCCACTCGGTCATACTCTCGAAATTTGATGTGCCCGGAGTCATGGAGGCGGTGGCGAAAGAACGTATAAGCACGATGCAGATCGTACCGACCATGTTGCAGATGATGCTGGATCATCCTGACTTTTCGAGCGAAAAGTTTGCCAGCCTGCGGCTGATCACCTACGGCGCCTCACCGATGCCGGTTGCCCTGCTGGAGCAGGCGCTTGAGGTCCTGCCTGGGGTGTCATTCGCACAATCCTACGGCATGACAGAAGCGTCTCCGGTTGTGACTGTGCTGGATAGCGAGGACCACTCCCTTTCCAGTGAGCACATTCAACGTCTGGAATCGGTTGGCCGCCCGGTATTTCACAATCAGGTCAGGATCGTTGATGGCAGGCGTCGGTCAGTGCCTCGCGGTTCTGTCGGAGAAATTGTGGTCAAGGGAAGCAACGTCATGAAGGGGTATTGGCGTGCTCCGGACCTGACCCGGGATGTATTGCAGGATGGTTGGTATTACACCGGTGATAGCGGCTATCTTGACGACGCGGGTTATCTGTTCATGGCTGGCCGGATCAAGGATATGATCGTCAGCGGTGGTGAGAATGTCTATCCCATCGAAATTGAGAATATCCTGTCACGCCATCCGAATATTAAAGAATGTGCCGTTGTTGGTGTTCCCCATAATAAGTGGGGGGAATCGGTTCATGCCGTTGTCCGGCTATTGAAACCTGGAAGTATTACCGAGAAAGAAGTTATTGAATATTGTCGTCAACGAATTGCTCATTATAAATGCCCAACATCCGTAACATTTATGGAAGATGCTTTTCCTGTCTCGACAATTAATAAGGTCCTGAAGGCTGAATTGCGTAAAAAAATAATTAATGATGGTAGGTAATGCCTGCCTGTTATGGGTGTTATCTTTAATTGGTATTTGTTATGCGGAAAGATATATTAGATATTGAAATCTCGTTGTTGTCTTATGACCTCTGGTGAGGTTCTTTTCAGGGTTTTCCGATATTCTCGGAAAACCCTTTTTTTATATATAAATAATACAAATAATTTATAAGAGTAATCGTGATGGATAATGTCCGGTTCAACTTTCCTGCCCCTGAAATTGACGAAACTGTCGAGGCGTTACGCATGGAAGTGCGCCAGTTCCTCAGGGAAGAAATTCAGAATGGCGGTTTTGTACCCGTAACCGATTGTTGGTGTGCAGGTGTGGATCTCGAATTCAGCCGAAAGCTAGGAGCAAAAGGCTGGATCGGGATTACCTGGCCCCGACAGTATGGTGGTGGCGAAATGAGTGCTCTCCACCGTTATGTCATTACTGAAGAGCTCCTCGCAGCCGGAGCGCCTGTCCATGCGCACTGGATCGCCGACAGGCAGAGCGGGCCGTTGATCCTGAGTACCGGCACGGAAGCCATGAAACGGAACATTCTCCCGCGTATTGCCGCCGGTGATTGCTTTGTCGCCCTGGGGCTCAGTGAACCGGAATCCGGTTCGGACCTCGCGTCCGTGCGAACACGGGCACGAAAGGTTGATGGTGGCTGGGAAATCACCGGTACCAAACTCTGGTCTTCGGGGGCACAACACTGCCAGTACATGACCGTTCTGGCACGCACCGGAGATTGGGATCCTGACAAACGCCACGAGGGCCTGACCCAGTTCCTTGTGCCTCTGGACTCTCATGGTGTCAGCGTCCGGGGTATCCGAGATATGAGCGGTGTTGAACATTTCAATGAAAGCCACTTCGACCGGGTTATGGTGCCAGACGATGCCGTACTGGGGCAGGTCGGAGAAGGGTGGAAACAGATTACCAGTGAACTCGCATTGGAACGGTCCGGCCCGGAGCGCTTTTTGAGCACTTTTGTCTCGGTGGAGAGGGCTATCCAGCAGGCGGCTCCCTCTATGCAGGGCCGCCAGGCAGTTGTACTTGGTGGCATCCTGGCCCGTATCAGGGCTCTGAGAGCCATGTCCCAGGGAGTGGCAGCACTGATTGGGGAGGGATGTTCTCCCGATGTCGAAGCTGCGTTGGTGAAGGACCTGGGAACCCGACTCGAACAGGATGTGATTGAGCGTTTGAGGGAGTTCTGGCCTATCGTGCTCAAGCAGGGCTATGGCGATGAGCTTCAGTACCTGATGTCAGACAGTCTTCTGAGGCAGCCGTCGTTTACCTTGCGAGGCGGTACTAACGAAGTGCTCAAGGGCATTATCGCCCGCGGCATTGGGCTGCGTTGATTGCTCTATCACCAAAAAATTTAGGGGTTAGAAATGGAACAGACCGATCAATTGATCCTGGATACAGCCCACCGCTTATTTTCAGAGCTGAGCGGGGCTGAGGTTGTTAACGGAGCAGAGCTCGGAGAAAAGCCTGAACAACTGAGGCAGGCCATACTGGAATGTGGCCTGACCCTCGCCTGGGTGCCGGAGGAGGCGGGTGGTGTCGGCGGATCGCTGGCGCTGGGATTTAACCTGATTCGGATGGCTTCAAGTTTTGCTTTGCCTGTCGCGTTGGCTGATACCCTGGTTGCCAACCTGTTGCTGGCCCGCAGCGGGCTTGAGGTGTCTGATCGTTGGGCGGCCCTTGCTTATGATGGCGGAGATTTGCCGGTTTTGGTTCAGGGCGAGGTTAATGGCGTAGTGGAGAATGCCAGCGGCGCGGTTGAATCGGGTTTCCTGGTGGTGCCGGTCATTGAGAAAGGTGAGGTTCGGATTGCGACGTTCGTACCGTCCACTATCGATATGGAGCACCGGGAAAGTCTGGCAGGTGAGGCGAGAACCCGGGTTATTCTTCGATCAGCGATACCCGGTCAGTTGTCCGAACCGGTGAATGATATGACCGAAGACGGGCTCCGCCAGTTCTGTGCTTTGGTTCGTGCCAGTCAGGTAGCTGGCGCGTTGGAGAAAATGGGCGAGGTTACCGTGGCATATGTGAAAGAACGGAGCCAGTTTGGTCGGCCTCTCGGTAAGTTTCAGGCCATTCAGCATAAGGTTGCCGATATTGCAGGCGAAAGCGCATTGACGACAGCAGCTGTGGAACAGGCCGTACGCAGCCTATCTTCACACTCTGAGGCATTTCATGGTGATTCCGTAGTGTTCATGGCCGTCGCCACTGCCAAAGTGGTGGCATCTGAAGCGGCTGGAAAAGTCTGTCGCGATGCCCATCAGGCTCACGGAGCCATGGGGTTCAGCTTTGAATACCCTCTCCAGCAGTACAGCCGTCGGGTCTGGTGCTGGCGGGAGGAGTTCGGGTCGGAGTTCTATTGGTCCGAGCGCCTGGGCATGGCAGTGGCTAACGAACTGGTTGCCCAGGGAGGGGACCCAGCTCCTGGCAATGCATGGGACATCGTTTCCAGATAGGTGGTGGCTGGCACGTTCCCGGGCGGGTGAATTGAGGGAGTAACGCGGCGGGGCAATGCCCCGCCGATTACATTTGGCGAATGTGCTTACTGCCCGTTCGCAATCTGCTGTCTGGCGGTATCGTATTCATCCCGAAGTTTGGCGACAGTGTCAGCAACAGAGGTCTGGCCGCTAATGCCGCCGACACCCTGGCCGGCACCCCAGATGTCTCTCCAGGCTTTGCTTTTGCTGCTACCGCCAGAACCAAAGCTCATCTTGCTCTTGTCGGATGTAGGAAGGTCATCCGGATTCAGACCAGCTTTCTCGATGCTTCCTCGCAGATAGTTGCCATGCACCCCGGTGAACAGGTTGGTGTATACAATATCTGAGGCGGATGAGCTGACGACCATATCCTTGTAGGCCTGGTCGGCATTGGCTTCTTCGGTGGCAATGAAGCGTGTGCCCATATACGCCATGTCTGCACCCATCACCTGCGCGCTGAGAACGTGGTTACCCTTGGTGATTGCACCACCGAGGATGACCGGGCCATCAAAGAACTCGCGAATTTCAGACAACAGGGCAAACGGACTCAGGGTGCCTGCATGACCACCTGCACCGGCGGTTACCAGAATCAGGCCGTCTACGCCCATGCTGAGAGCCTTCCTGGCATGACGGATGTTGGTCACGTCGTGGAAGACCAGTCCACCATAGCTGTGAGCGGCCTCAATGACCATGGGATTGGCCTGCAGGCTGGTGATGATGATGGGCACCTTGTGCTTCACGCAGACCTGCATATCGTGTTCGAGACGGTCATTGGTGGGGTGCGCAATCTGGTTGACGGCGTAGGGGCCTACCTTGGCGTCCGGATTTTCTTCCTTATACCTGGCCAGTGTTTCTTCAATTTCCGTTAACCACTCATCGAGCTTTTCGGCAGGGCGTGCGTTCAGGGCCGGGAACGAACCGATGATTCCGGCCTTGCACTGCTCAATGACCAGTTTAGGGGTTGAGATGATGAACATGGGAGAGCACAGAACCGGTAAGTTCAGTTTTCCTTTCAGGGTGTCAGGTAAGCTCATGGTGGTTTACTCCTTCTTGTATGATTACCCGTAACTAAGTGCTTTACAGCACCAGGTACAGAGTCAGGTACATGATTGCCAGTACGCTCACGCTGAACCAGCCGTTCCACACCACACCAAAATGTAGGGGTGGGGTGCCAGAGAAGTTGGAAATGAATCTCAGAGAAGCAGTGAACGGAGATGCGCCGGCGAAAACGGCCCAGGTGATAGCAATGACAGAGGCCTGCACAAGCGGTGAAATGGCCATGTCAGGGATTTGCTGCAGTGCGCCCAGCATCAGGGTAACGGTTATGATGGCATTTATGCCTACAAATGAGCATATCAACATGGTCAAGGACATGCCGACCATCAGCGTCGCGTCGGTGATATTGGCGGCGATAAGCAGCTGACTGACGGCAACGGGATCAATCAGCGGAATGAGTATGACGCCGATGATGCCCGATGAGGTGAAGAGTACGACTTCGTTTCTCTGCTGAGTGAACGTCCGGGGGAATGACCGCGTCAGGCGTCTGACAAAAAGCCCGGATTTTATCCGGGTAGGGCGGCCTCGGAACTGGAGCCAGATCCAGGCAAGACCGATAACCGGTGCGCACATCAGCAGGGTTGGAAACAACGACAGCCCGGTTATCCTGGAGATGGCGAACGCGAGGCTTGGTATCAGCGCGACCAGACCTACCAGAGGGATCAGTTGCTTGAGCCCGCCACCGGGCGTTGCATCTGGTTTTGGACGAGGGTACGAAAACCAGTCCAGAATGCCCCCCCATAGAATAAACAGCAGGGTCCATACCAGTCCCAGTGGTGCGTAATGCTCCCAGTCCAGTTCTGGAATGGAAGAAAGTACCAGCAGCATGGTGACGGATGTGGGGGCCCAGAGCGGAACTCCGCAGAAGCCTCTCAATGTTGCTGTCAGCATACGTTTTCGCCGAATCCCTGCGATCCGGCTGGCTTCCGGGTCAGGCGTCTGGCGAGTTGCACGGCGAACCATGGTTCCCAGCACATTGAGAGCGCCTATGTTGAGCATGACGCCAAAAAGATGGGAGCCGAAAGTCATCAGCATGTAGCGTCGGGCAGGGGGCTGATTGACCAGTACTTTGCCACACCTCTGGACCAGCGATGATGACTGGGCGGATTCCCGCAATACCGCGAGAGACGTCAGGAAGAGCGTAAAAAAAGTGGCTCGATCAACACCCGCCGCAACAACCGTATGATCAATCCTGCCTGAGAGCCAAAGCCCCACCGTCAGGGATGGGGCGAGAATGGCGAAAATGCGATAGGTGCGGGTGATGCCATGCCACTGCAGCAGGACAAACAACAGTAGGGTCAGACCGGCTACCCCACTCAGCCACTCAGAACTGACAAACTGTTCCAGAATGGCACACGCAGACGTGACGACCAGACAGATCGCCGCAAGGTTGCGGTTTGTGGTGGGCCAGTCATAGCTCCGGGGCCATCGTAGTGACAGGGTGTTCACAAGTGCACCCATTACTCCCGGAACGTGACGGATTGCGAGAGCGGCTCGCGAACGGTCCTTGTCCGGTTGGCATCTACTTCGGAGTCTTCGTAACCAAAACTGATACCGAGCAGAATACCGACATTGTCGTCCAGATCGAAGGCTTCCCGAACCAGGTCAGGGTATGCGCGCATGCTACCCATGGCGCATGAGCCAATGCCAAATGCGTGCATGGCCAGCATCAGGGTCTGAGCGTATATGCCCACATCCAGAGCAATAGTCGAACCGAAGTTCTTGTCCATTCCGAGGAAGACGATATGGGGCGCATCAAACAGCTCAAAGTTGCGTTGTACGGCGTGGAGTCGGCCTGCTTTATCGTCCCTGGCGATGCCCATTTCATTGTAAAGGGCTACGGCGCAATCTACCTGGCGCTGCCGATACTCCCCTTCCCAGCGAGACACATACTCGAAGTCCGGGTTGCCAGCTACACCCTGTTGCTGCCTTGCAACAAACTGATCGCGAAGTTTGTCCTTAGTCGCGCCCGAGGCCACGAATACTTTCCAGGGTTGGGTGTTGCAGTTGGACGGTGCCTGCTGAGCCAGCTGAAAAACCTGCTCAAGCGTCTGTTGAGAAACAGGCTTCGGCAGGAAGCCGCGAATGGAGCGTCGCGACGTGATTGAATCAACCAGCGAAATGGTCGGGTTTGGCATGTCCATAGCTTTCTCCAGGATGGCACTTGAAATTGTTGTTCCCTGCACCGTAACAAGTTAAGGGGCAGATGGGAAAAGCATATTTTTTATTGGAGCTATGCCCGGTATGAATACCCGTGGCATGTCGGTTATTGTCTCCGTGCCAGCTCCTTGTTGATCTGATTTGCGGTTTCCTGCAGCTCTGCCAGCAAATAGTCCAGCATGCCGGGTTCGGCTCCTTTGCTGGGGGGAAGGGTGATATTGATGGCTGCAATGGTTTTGCCATGCCGGTTATGAATCGGAACGGAAATACCGTACATGCCTTCTTCGAGCTCACGGTCTACCAACGACCAGCCCTTGGCTCCATCCTCCCGAATGGCACGCCTGAGTTCTTCCCTGTCGGTGATGGTGAAGGGCGTGTAACGCTCGATTTTTGCGGTCTCGAGAAAGTAATCCAGTTCGTCATCAGAAAGCGCCGCCAACTGTATTCGTCCCAGCGAAACCACGTGGGCTGGCAGCGATGAGCCGATATTCAGCGTGCTCTTCAGAAGCTTTCTGGTAGGAACGCGCATCACGTAGTAGATGTCGTATCCGTCCAGAACGGCAATGGAGCATGATTCGTGGACACGCTGTACCAGCTCCTCCATGTGCGCCTGTGCAAACGACCAGATATCCATGGAGGACAGGTACGAGAATCCCAGTTCCAGAATGCGGGGCGTCAGCCAGAAAAGTTTTCCGTCGGTACGCGCGTACCCCTGGTCGCAAAGTGTGTGAAGTAATCTTCTGGCACTGGCCCTTGAGATGGATGCCCTGTTTGCGACTTCTGAAAGTGATAGTTGGGCTGCCCCCTCACCAAATGTTTTTATCACCTCCAGACCACGTATAAACGATTGAACTATAGGTAACTGTTCGTCCTGGCCATCTGAATTCATGGCTGTTGTCTCCCCGAAATATTTTGACATTGCCTGTTTTCTGAACTTATTTTCTTGGTGTTCCCAATAAGAACATTGTGTTCGCAATGCGAACGAAGTGCAAGTCATTGCGGCAAAATCCACAGTTTGGAGATAACAACAATGCTAAAAAAACGTCTTGGCCTGTTTTCATCGATTGGTGTCAGTGTTGTTCTCGTGGCGGGTTCGATTACTGCTACCCCCGCCCTGGCCCGTGACCTGTCCTACGGTTCATACCTGCCTCCGCACCATCCCACCAGCACTGGCATGAAAGTGTTTTTTGACGAGGTGGAGAGCGGAACTGAGGGCGACATCAAGTTCAATTTTTTCCCCTCCGGTGCTGCGGCCTCTGGCAAAGAACTGCTGTCAGCTGTCCGCGACGGCATGATTGATGGCGGTTTTCTGGTGACGGTGTATTACCCGACGTCCCTGCCGGCGAATACCACCATCAGCGATCTGTCTTTCTGGGACCAGAATTCTCTGGTTGCGACCGCGGCCAGTATCGATACGGTTCTGACCGGCTGTCCCCAATGCATTCAGGAATTCGAGGACAACGACGTGCGTTTCCTTGCAAGCTACGGAACGCCGCCGTATCAGGCTATGTGCAAGGCCGACTTTGCCAATGGTTTCGACCCGAAAGGGCTGAGGATGAGGGTTGCCGGCGAGGAAATCGGGCGCTGGGTAACCCAGATCGGCGGTATCCCTGTCAATATTCCGAATAGTGAATCCTATGAGGCGATGGAGCGTAGTCAGCTCGATTGTGTGATTGGAGCGACCAGTTGGCTGAAATCCCTGTCGCTCAATGAGGTGGCCAACAGTGTTGTTGAATTGCCCATGGGATCGTTTGTGGGCGGATCACTACTCAACATTCGTAACTCGGTGTGGGAGGAGTTGTCTGATGCCGAGCAGCAAGCGGTTGTTTCTGCGGTACCTCTGGGCGTCGCCAAGACCATTTTCGAGTATCAGAAGGAAGAGCAGGAAGTGCGTGGATCTGCAGCGGAGAAGGGCATTGGCTTTATTGAGGTGTCAGACCAGATGAAGCAGGTTCGGGCTGACTTTATGCAGGCACAGGTGGAACGGGCAGCTGCCACTGCTGCCGGGCGTGGTGTAGAGAATGCCGACAGGATCGTCGCCAGTTTCATCGCCAATCTAGAGAAATGGGAGAAATTGCTGGCCGATCCGGACATCACAGAGGAAGAGTACGCCGCGCTTCTGAAAAGTGAGATCTACGACAAAGCCTTCTGAGCCAAACCTCCGTTGGGTTGCAGGCACCAGAACCTGCCTGTAGCCCCCTTCCCGGGATGAGTTATTGATGACTAACAACAAAACTGAACGGCTACCGTTCCGCGGTGTTCGGGTGCTGGATGTCAGTCAGGGCCTTGCGGGTCCTTATGCCACGCAGATGCTGGCGATGATGGGCGCCACTGTGTTGAAAGTGGAGCCTCCTCAGGGAGATTGGGGCAGGTTGATGGGTGTGCGTCGGGGGGATCAGAGCACTCTGAGTGTTTCCGCGAACTGGAACAAACGATCGATTTGTCTGGATGCCAGGACAACGGGCGGTGCAGCCGTTCTGAAAAAGCTGGCGGGGCAGGCCGATCTGGTGATGGAGAGCTTCCGGCCCGGCATTGTCGAGAAACTGGGCCTGGGCTATGAATCGCTCAAGGCGATTCGGCCGGGCATCATCATGGGATCGATTTCCGGTTTCGGTCAGTCAGGCCCGTACGTGGAGCGCCCTGGCTCAGACAGCATTCTGCAAGCGGTCACCGGTATGTCCGTTATGAATGCCGACAAATCGGGACAGCCACAGCGGGTTGGTATGCTGGCGGTGGATATGATCACCGGGCTATACGCAGGCTTTGCACTGGCCTCAGCACTGTATGAGCAGAAGATGACAGGTGAAGGGTGCCATCTGGATCTTTCCCTTCTGGCATCAGCCTCCGCGTTTCAGGCTATGCCGATGATGGAATCGTTCCTTCAGGGTGGCCAGCGTAATGCCCATGTCACTGTGCCCTCCGGTACGTTTGATGCCTCCGACGGTGCCATTTCCGTCGTCTGCCTCAGAAATGAGATGTTCTATGCACTGGCCAATGTGCTTGGCCACCCCGAATGGCAGTCCGATCCGAGGTTTACCGACAACGAATCCCGGAAGCGGAATGCGACGGAGATTCACGCTTTGATGGGCGACATTTTTTTAACCCGTCCGAGGGCTCACTGGATTGATCGTCTGAACGAGGCCGGTGTTTTGTGTGGGCCGCAGAACAGCTACATGGATTTGCTGATGGACCCCCAGGTCCGGCATCTGGGGTTGATGCCCGAGGTGAATCATGAAGCGTTTGGTAGCGTGCCATTACCTCAATTTCCGGGTTCCCGGGCTGTTGCAGAAAATCTCAGGCCCGCCCCGGGACTGGGAGAACACACATGTGAAGTGCTTCAGGAACTGGGATATGACGATGAGGCAATCGCTGCCCTGATGCGAGAGAGGGCCTGTGTCCAGGCGCAAGCAAATAACAATAATCATGCGGGTGAGTCATGAAAGCAGTTTTGTGTGAGCAGTACTCAGGTTTTGAAAACCTCAAACTGACGGAAACCGACCGGCCACAGCTGGTACCCGGTGCCGTTCGGATCCGGATTCATTATGCCAGTGTGAGTTATGCCATTTCGTTGATGGTGAGCGGGCGTTACCAGCGCAAAATGCCGTTGCCTTTTATTCCGGGTACGGAAGTGTCGGGTGAAATTCTCGAATGCGGGGACGGCGTCGATCGTTTCAAACCGGGAGACAGGGTGGCAGCTATCGTGGATGCCGGGGCCTATGGGGAAGAAGTGGTTACCCCTGACGCGACGGTTTACCCGGTCCCTGCCGGAGTTCCCCTGGCTCGGGCAGTCGGAATCCCTCTGTCTTTCGGTACTGCCGCCACGGCTCTGGAGCGCGGTGGTCTGGAAGCGGGCAAAACGGTACTTGTGTGCGGAGCAGGCGGGGCCCTGGGTCTGGCGGCCGTTGAGATTGCCAGCCTGAAGGGCGCGCGAGTGATTGCGTCGGCAAGCTCGGATGCCAAACTCGACATTGCGCGAAAGAGTGGGGCGGAGGTTCTGATCAATTACAACACCCAGAACCTGCTGGATGTTGTCCGTGCGGAAACCGGAGGGCGGGGTGTTGATATTGTGTTCGATCCGGTTGGTGGTGATCAGTTCGAGCAGCTCATCCGCAGTACGGCTATTGGCGGCAATATCCTCACGCTGGGATTTGCCAGTGGTGTTATCCCCCAGGCGCCTCTGAACCTCCTGCTGGTTAAGAACATCAGCCTGCATGGGGTGAACTTTTCTGAGTACATCGGCTGGGGCAAAGTGGATCGCCGTCAGGAGTTCGCAAGCCAGATTCAGGAGCTCATGGCGGAACTGTTCCAGGCCGCCGCGGGGGGACGCCTGAACGTCAGGGACTCGCAAACCTTCGAGTTTGACGAAGCAATACAGGCAATTGCCAGCGTTGTTGAGCGCCGGTCAGTTGGCAAAGTCATTCTCAGGATTTGTTGAGGGGGCGATGATGAATCGTTGGCTGAAGAAAACCAGTGATGGGGCAGCGGTAGCCGTAGGCTGCATCATTGTGCTGATGATGTTGCATGTTACCGCGGAGGTATTGTTGCGGGTTCTGTTTGAACTCCATATTCCCGGGACCATGGAAGTGGTTACGTATTACTACATGGTGACTGCGGTGTTTATCGGTATTTTTTCCTGCACGGTGGAGGACTGTCACGTCCGGGTGGACGTGTTTGCGCAGTTTCTCAGAGGCGGCGTCAGGCGCCTGGTTGACTGGGTCGGTGCGATAGCCGTTGCTGCCTATTTTGGTATCTTCGCCTACGGCTTATACCTGAAAGCAGTGGGGAGCTGGAAGCGCCAGGAAACCGTGGATGCTATCGCTTTTCAGTTGACCACCTGGCCTTCGCGCTGGCTTGCTTTGGCCGGAATATTTCTCGCCTTCCTCGCTTCGCTGTATGGGGTGTACCGGCTTCTGGTGTCAAAGGATGTTCAGCAGGAGGATAAGCCGTGAGCCCTGTTGAAATTGGTCTGTCCTGCATTGGCCTGTTGCTGGTGCTTCTTGCGCTGAGAATACCTATTGGGGTGGCGCTGGGTCTTGCGGCATTCACCGGTATCTGGTGGCTGAGGGGGTCGTCTGCTGCCTTTTCACTGATGGGTGCTACCACCTTCCAGTTTATTGCGCACTGGTCATTAACTGCCATCCCGATGTTCATACTCATGGGGGCGATAGCCTTCCATACCGGCCTGACACGAACCCTCTATGACGCAGGGCGTGCATGGCTGGGTTTTCTGCCGGGCGGATTGGCGATTGCGACGAACGTGTCCAGCGCGGGTTTTGCTGCTGCCAGCGGTTCGAGTGTCGCTATGGCCGGTGCTATGTCCCGGCTTGCGGTGCCGGAAATGCTGCGTGCTAAATACGACCCGGGGTTGGCTACCGGGGTGGTTGCAGCGTCCGGAACCCTGGGGGCGTTTATTCCGCCCAGTATTCCTTTTGTTCTTTATGCTGTGTTTATGGAGGCTTCTGTCGGGCAGTTGTTGATGGCGGGAATTATCCCAGGGTTACTGACCATGCTGGCCTATGCCGTCCTGATTGTTGTGCGCGTAAAAGTGAGCCCTGAACTGGCCCCCGCTTCGGGTGATCGTTATGAAATGTCCGAAAAAGTGCGGTTGCTGATTCGGTCCTGGCCGCTGCCGGTCATCGTGGCCGGGGTTGTGGGCGGTTTGTACACGGGTATGGTCACGGCTACGGAAGCGGGGGCATTCGGTGCTTCGGTTGCGGTGATTGCAGCTGTTCTGCAGGGTGCATTCAGTTGGTCTGCGATGAAGGAGGCGGTTGCCGAAACCGTACGCAGCACAGCAGCGATATTTCTGATTGCAATAGGTGCGGTGTTGTTCAGCCGTATGCTGACACTCAGCCAGATACCGATGAATGTTGGCGGTTGGGTTGAAGGTTATGCGGTTTCGCTCTGGTTGTTCCTTCTCATTGTGACGGTGTTTTACATCGTGCTGGGTATGTTTCTCGACCCTATCGGTCTGATGCTGGTGACCCTTCCGGTGCTGGCACCCTTCGTGATGGCTTTTGATGTGGATGTCATCTGGTTTGGGGTGTTGGTGGTCAAGTTCATCGAAATCGGGCTGCTGACACCACCCATCGGGCTGAATCTGTTTGTGGTTAGTGCCGGTGTAGGAAACCGTGTCCCGTTCGGCACAATCGTCAGAGGAACGGTTTGGTTCCTTGCTGCAGAGGCGGTGGTGCTGATTCTCCTTATGTCGTTCCCCGGTCTTTCCCTTTTCCTTCCCTCGTTGATGTACTAGCTGTTGTTTTGCCGGATACCTGTCACGCCGAAGGTGGGTGTTTCAGGTATCAGGTAATCTTTAAATTATGCTTTTTTGTTATGGGATTCAGGCCATAACGTGTTAGTTCGTCACGGTATAAAAATGCGGTATGAACTCTATATAAAATTGGTTTATAGGAGGGGCAAACAATCGTTGACCACGGAATCATCCAGCGGTTAGCTTAGGGCGACATGCATAACCATTTTTTATAGAAAGTTGTTGATGCTGTTTCTGATGAACTAGCTTCGGCCTTGCATGAAACAAAAACAAATACTGGAGAACTGCCATGCTCGATCGTACCTCGAACTTTGTACGTCCCCTTGCCGCAACGATCTGCTCCGCCGCCCTGGTTCTTGGAGCGACTGTCGCTCAGGCGGCTGAAACCACCTTGCCGGACACCATGACCTGGTCTTCTTACGACGTAGGTTCTGCCGGTTATGCCGAAGCCTCTGCTATTGCAGACGCATTTGGTAAAAAATACGGAACACGCATCCGGATCCAGCCTTCAGGTTCTGCCATCGGCCGGCTTCAGCCGTTGCTGAGTGGTCGCGCAGATGTAGGCTTTCTGGCGACTGAAACCTTCTTCGCTGCGGAAGGTGTCTACGATTTCTCCACACGTCAGTGGGGCCCTCAGGACCTTCGTGCCATTGCTGGTCGACCTTCATCCATCGGTATTTTTACCGCCCGTGATGCGAACATCACCAGCCTGAAAGAGCTCAAGGGCAAGCGTTTTGCGTTCGTGGCCGGTAACCCGTCTATCAACGTGAAGTGTGGCGCCTTTCTGGCCTTCGCCGGCCTGACCGAGGACGACGTAGAAGCTGTTACCTTCCCGACCTACGCCAGTGCGATGAGCTCGCTTGCGCGGGGCGAAGCGGATGCCTCCTGCACCACGACAACACCGAGCCACGTGTATGAACTGGCGGAATCACCACGGGGTATTCGTTGGCTGAACATGGACCCGAATGATGCGGAAGGCTGGGCCAAGGTAAACGAACTGGCTCCGTTCTTTGCACCATACACGGAGACCATTGGAGCCGGTATCAGTGAAGAAAATCCAGTGAACATCATGGCCTACCGTTACCCGGTTCTGGCGGTTCGCGCAGATATGGACGCAGACACGGTTTACAACATGCTGAAAGCCGTGGATGAAACCTATCCGATGTACAAGGACGCCACGGCGGCTATGCCGCGTTGGGATATCAACAAATCTGGTGTTCCTGCGATTGATGTTCCGTTTCACGAAGGTGCGATCCGATACCTGAAAGAGAAAGGTATCTGGAACGATGAATACCAGGCCTGGAATGATGCTCGCACAGCGCGTCTGAATGCCTTGCTGGAAGCCTGGCCGAAGGCGGTTGCCGAAGGCAAAGGTAAGAGCGATGAAGAGTTCGCCGATATCTGGGAGAAATATCGGAAGCAAGCACTCAGCTCACTCTGAGTGCCCGGCAGGAATTGCCGGTTCTGATCAAGGGCAGCGGGTGCGTTATGCGCTCGCTGTCTTCCTGACTTCTATTCCGGAGCGGTTCGCAACATGACTTCTTCTCAGGGCGTTGATGCCCAAACCAATACTCCTGAAACTCAAGCCCCGAAAAAGGGGCGCCTTCACGGGGTCGGCTATTGGACAGCTCTCGCCCTTGGTGGATTGGGATTGCTGATGGCAATCAATCAGACCTTCCACCTGAAATTGCTCGGATTTGAGCCGTTGGGGAACTCCTATCTCTATTATCTGATCGGGATTTTCCTGGCTGCTGCTTTCCTGTGCTTCCCGGCATGGTCCGGCGCGCGGGATCGTATCTCGTGGTATGACTGGGTACTGGCGGTGTTGGCGCTGGTGTCCTGTGGCTATCTTGGTTACCACGGTCTGACCATGATCAACATGGGCTGGGAATACATGGCGCCCACCGAGGCGACAGTGTTCTCCGGCATCCTGCTGGTTCTGGTGCTTGAAGGCGTGCGCCGTTGTGGCGGCTGGCCGCTGTTGTTTGTGTCCCTGTTCTTCGGAACCTATCCCCTTTATGCCGACAGCATGCCTGGCTTCCTCTGGGGCAATGAGTATGAACTGCCTGAGTTGCTTCGCGCCCATGTGATCGGGGTGGAGAGTGTCATTGGTATTCCGATGCAGGTGGTCGCGCAACTGGTGATCGGCTTCGTTGTGTTCGGCGCAGCTCTGACCATTACCGGGGGTGGTGATTTCTTTATGAAGTTTGCGACTGCGTTGATGGGGAGGAGCCGTGGTGGGCCAGCAAAGGTGTCGGTGCTGTCCAGCGGTATCCTCGGCAGTCTGTCCGGTAGCGTGATTTCCAATATTCTGACCACCGGCCCGATCACTATCCCAACCATGAAGAAGACCGGTTATCCGGCTCACTATGCGGGAGCCGTGGAAGCGTGTGCCTCAACCGGTGGCACCCTGATGCCTCCTGTGATGGGCGCAGTGGCATTCATTATGGCGTCATTCCTGGGTGTTGCTTATGCGGAAATCATGATTGCCGCGTTTTTACCGGCCCTGCTTTTCTATCTCGCGTTGTTGTTCCAGGTGGATAACTATGCCGCTCGTCGAGGGCTCGAAGGTCTGCCTGAGTCTGAGATTCCATCGCTGAAGGAAACGCTGAAAGAAGGTTGGCCGTATCTGCTTTCGCTGGCGATGCTGATCTACATGCTGCTGGTCATGCGAATTGAGGCATACGCTCCCTACTACGCGTCCCTGGTCTTGCTTGTTGTTGCACTGTTCAAACGTGATTACCGTATGAACCTGACCCGTGCGAAAGCATTCATAATGGATCTGACGACTAATGTCTCCAACCTGGTGGCGATCCTTGCGGGTATCGGCCTGGTTGTCGGCGGTTTGTCGTACACCGGCGTGGCCGGTGCCTTCTCAAGAGAACTGTTGTTATACGCCGACGGCAGCATCCCGTTGATGCTGATTGCCGGAGCGGTCACCAGCTTTGTTCTGGGCATGGGGATGACGGTCAGCGCCTGCTACATCTTCCTGTCCATCCTGCTGGCTCCGGCTCTGGTAAATGCGGGCCTGAACCCGCTGGCGAGTCATCTGTTCATTCTGTATTGGGGCATGCTGTCGTACATCACGCCACCCGTCTCTCTGGCAGCGATCACCGCTGCGGGCGTTGCTGGCTCAAATGCCACCAAGACAGGTGTTTACGCCATGCGTCTCGGCGGCATTCTGTTCATCCTGCCGTTCCTGTTTGTGCTGAATCCGTCATTGATTCTACAAGGTGATATCGAGCGAATCCTGATGTCTGCAATCACCGCGATCGCGGCGATCTGGCTGATTGCTTCGGCAATGGAAGGGTATCTCTATCGTGTTGGCATCATCGGCTGGCCGTTGCGAGTGCTTGCACTCATTGCGGGCGGGCTGCTGATCTATCCGGATGCAATCTCGGAGATGCTCGGAGTAGGCGTGATTGTTGCGATCTATGCCGGCAAGAAGCTGTTTGGCTCTGCCACGCTTCCTGCCCGTAACCACTGAATGACCGGATTTGGCCGGATTTGGAAAGGTAAGAAAGATGATTGATAAACGAGTCGCAACGTATCGGGAAGCGATCGCTGATATCCCGGACGGGGCCGATGTGATGATTGGCGGATTCGGCAGCTCAGGTATTCCGCTTGAGTTAATCGAGGCGCTCAGGCAGCACGGTGCCAAAGACCTGGCCATTATTTCCAACAACGCGGGTGTGGCGGAGGAAGGTATTGCCAGCCTGCTACGGGATGGACTGGTCCGGAAAATTGTCTGCTCTTTTCCGCGTTCTGCTGGTTCTGTCTGGTTTGAAAAACGGTTTGAAGAGGGCAGTGTCGAGCTGGAGCTGGTGCCTCAGGGCACCCTCAGCGAGCGTATCCGGATTGCCGGCGCGGGAATTGGCGGCTTTCTGACCCCAACCGGCTACGGTACCCGGCTGGCTGAGGGTAAAGAGACCAAGGTTATTGACGGCAAGGGCTATGTCCTGGAAATGCCCCTGAAAGCTGACTTCGCGCTGATCAAGGCCGAAACCGCCGACATTTGGGGCAACCTGATCTATAACACCGCCGGACGTAACTTCAATCCGATGATGGCCATGGCCGCGGCAGTCACCATTGCCGAAGTCGATCAGATCCTGCCGCTGGGTGAGCTGGATCCGGAAAAGGTTATTACCCCGAGTATCTTTGTTGATCGGGTCGTGTCAGAGGAGAAGAAACATGTTACGGCTTAGTTCTGAAGAGATGGCTCGCCGGGCCGCGCAGGATATTCCGGACGGATCCTATGTGAATCTGGGTATTGGGATGCCGACCAAGGTGGCCAACTATGTGTCTGACGACAAGCAGGTTATCTATCACAGTGAAAATGGCATCCTCGGCGTTGGCCCGTCACCGTTGCCCGGAGAGGAAAACCCGAACCTGATCAATGCCGGAAAGCAGTACGTTACCCTGCTGCCCGGAGGTTGCTATTTCGATAACGCAGAGTCGTTTGCGATGATGCGTGGTGGCCACCTGGATATTTCCGTGCTGGGTGCCTTTCAGGTGGCTGAGAATGGCGATTTGGCGAATTGGGCAACCAATGACGACAAGTTTCCGCCTGCTGTAGGTGGCGCCATGGATCTTGCCGTTGGCGCGCGAAAGCTGTTTGTGATCATGAATCACACGACCCGTGAGGGCGAACCGAAAATCCTTGAGAAGTGTACCTACCCGCTGACGGGTATGGGGGTGGTGAGCCGGATTTTCACGGATATTGCTGTCATTGATGTCACACCGGAAGGGCTACGTGTTGTTGAGCTCTTTGGTGATAACACTCTGGAAGAGGTCCAGGCGCTTACCGGCGCCCGCCTGCTGCCGCCTCTTACCTCATAACTGTGCATTGCCTCCTCCGACCTGCTTGGTGAGGTTTCCGGGGGAGGTACGTCATGATGATAAGGAAGCCTCCCCTTGAAACCGGATAGTTTCTCGTTGCTCCGTTCTGTGCTTGCCTATGCCGGCCTGCTGGTTGGCGTTTCGGTCTTTCTGCCCGGTCATACCTACCTGGCGGTATTGCTGATGATTTCTGCCATCGTGCTTGGGTGGGGAAATCTGAGAATGGTAGGCAGGGTTATCGTTCTGCTCATTGTCGTGCTTGCAGGCGTAGCGCTGGCTTTGGAGCCTAAAGCTGTTGAACAGGCAGCTTCAAACATGACGAGAATCGGCTCTCTGATCATCACCGTTATGTTGTTGTCTGCAGTCCTGAGTCAGTCGGATGACCTCAAGGTGATTTCGCGAAGCCTGTTCGGTGGCAGGGCAGTCTTCCGCTATTTCGGAATGACATCCGGCACGGCGTTGTTATCTGTGCCTCTGAATTTCGGGGCTGTTGGCGTAATCGCCACCATGATAGGTCTGCAGGTCAAAGAGCAGGGCGATTCGGCGTCGGCCCGCAACGCTGCCCGGGCAGTCGTTCGGGGCTTTGGTGCTTCGCCAATGGCATCCCCCCTCTCTATTGCGATCGTGATGACTGTCACGCTTGTCCCCGGGTTGTCGAGCTGGAAGCTCATAGCGCTTGGCCTCCCGTTCGCCATTCTCTACCTGTTGGGTGGTCTGCTGGCTCGGGAAGATGAGCCAGTGAGGGAACTGGCAGATGCCACTAATGAATCTGCACTGTTTCCGTGGCTCAGGTTTATCGGAATCATTGGTTCGATCTGTGTTGGTGCATTTCTCCTGAACTCGCAGGGCAGTTTGCCATACTCCCAGTCGGTGACCTTCAGTTGTCTCGCAGCGGTTGCTATCGGATTGCTCTATCGTCGTGTAAAGGACGGACGGGTCGCACTACCCTCGCTGTCGATGATCAATAATGAATTGGCCATCATGGGAGGCTCGGCGTTTCTGGGTGGCATTATCGGTACCTTTGCCCTTGGCTGGTTGGGCATGGATTTCAGCCTGCCGTCATGGGCCTACCCTATGGTTGCTATGGCGGTTCCCTGGCTTTTCTTCATCGGTGGTAGTGTGGGGGTGAATCCGATCATTTCCGGAACCCTCTCAGGGAGCATACTCGGCCCTATCTGGCCATCGTATGGACTGCTTGGCCTGGGTTTGGGCATCATTGTTGGCTGGGGTGTGACCATCGCCGGAACCCCGTACTCGGCTAACTCCCTTTTGCTTGAGCGGTGCACTGGGTACAAAGCCCACACAGCTTCCTATGAATGGAGTCTGAAGTTCTCGATGGTTGCTCTGGGGGCTGCCAGCGTAGTGTGTGCGGTGTTTACGTTGCCGTTTTAGACAAACTTTTCATAGTCGTAAAAAAGGCGGAACCTCAGGTTCCGCCTGTGTTAGAGGAAATGGCTCGATTAATTGCCGTACTTGGTCGGGTCAAGCTTCGAGTAAACTTCATTCCAGTAAAGTTCTGACAGTTGGTCGGCTGTTTCGATATCGCCTACCAGCCCATTCCACTTCTCAATAAGCTTCGCCATGGTGTCAGACAGTTCCTGAGTCTTTGCCCCATCAATGTTGTATTCGTTGGCATAGAATTCAGGAACAAATTTCAGATCTTCTTCGATGAATTCTTTTGATGCCTTCAGCAGGCTTGGGTCTGCCGTCATGATGTTGATGTTTTTGGCGGCTGCCTTTTTCATGTCACTGAAAGCCTGCTTCTGGTACAGGAATGTCACGTAGGCCGACATCACCGAACCTGCTTTCAAAAGGGCTGTTTTCTCTTCGTCGTCAAAACGATTCCACGTGTCTTTGTTCATTGTTGCGGCACCACCGGCCGCGTACAGACCGCCAGGAACATCGGTCGTAATGTTCTTAACAACGTCGACGAGGTTGAAGTTTGTCAGTTCCGTGGGTGACAGGAAGGTACAGTCCACAACGCCTTGTTCGAGAGCTTCATAAATTTCTGTGATGGGCAGGGCAACGGGAGAGGCCTCGAAATGTTTGGCCCATCGTGCCCAGGGAGCACCGGAGATCCTCAGGCGTTTACCCTTTACGTCTTCGAGGGTTTTTACCGGCTCGTTACAGAACATCACGTACGCAGGTGTGGATACGACGGCGGTATACACCTGGTTGTTTTTGGAGAATTCACCCTGGCACTCCGGGCAATTCAGCATAATGTACTCGAGCATCGCTCCTGAGTAGGCATAACCCTCTTTACCTGGGATGTCGCTTTTCAATGCGGTTTGCATTGACATGTCAGCGCCGAGGTTAGAGTAAGGGTAGTCAGACGGAGAGTAAGCTGTTAACAGGTAACCAAGATCTGCCATACCCTGACTAATTCCGGAATTCATTTCGCTGTGGTTCAGTAGCGACAACTCATAAAGTTTTACAGAGTGTTCGTTGTTCGTGTTCTGCTTTACAGCTTTCGCATATTCTTTGGCGGCTTCAATAGGCGCACCTGAAGGAAAACCGACCGCATAGCGAAGTGTGTCTGCCTGAAGGCTGGTGCTGGCCATAGTGCCAGCAAGTATGGCGCCAAATATTGATTTATATAATTTTGTTCTGGAAGGCATATAAATATCCTATTGTTTGTTTTTGTGGTCTTTTAAATGTTAATTAATTATGTTGCGCGGGTTTAGTATATTAAGTAGCCTTTAAATATCAAAGTCATTTGATATATATAATTTTTTTCTCGTATTTATAAAATAATTCAAACAATCAGGAGATTTTATGTCTGATACAGTTGCTTCCAATGGTAAATACGTAAGGTATGAGCTTTCAGAGTTTGCCGGGAAAATTAAACCGGTAGATCATGATATTCCGGTTCCCACGGGCACCGAAGTATTGTTGAAAGTGGATTTTTGTGGTGTTTGCCATAGTGATGTCCATGTCCGCGAGGGATATTACGAACTGGGTCAAGGTAAAAAACTCGATCTGGGTGGGCGTGGCATCAAACTGCCGGTTACCCTGGGGCACGAGGTTGTCGGTACCGTCGAATCCGTTGGCCCAGACGCAGAAGGTGCAGCGGTTGGTCAGCAGAAACTGATATATCCCTGGATTGGTTGTGGCGAGTGCTCTGTTTGTCAGCGTGGCGAGGAAAACCTCTGCACAAAACCGGCGTCACTGGGAGTCTTTAAACCCGGTGGTTATTCTGAATATGTGATTATTCCCCATCCCCGGTACCTGGCAGACCTGGGTAATCTGAACCCGGCAAATGCTTCACTGCTGGCGTGCTCCGGCTTAACGACATATTCCGCCATCAAAAAGATACAGCCTGTTCACGAAGAAGAGTTCGTGGTGGTTGTCGGCTGTGGTGGTCTTGGGCAGTTGGCGGTAAAAACACTGGTGCTATCCGGTATCAAAAACGTGATTGCCATCGATGTGTCTGAGGAGAAGAGAGAGCTCGTTAAAAAGAGTGGTGCAAGGTTTGCCTTTGATCCACGGGACGAGGGCATCGTTGACACTATCCTCGAAGCGACAAATGGCAATTGCCGTGCGGTGCTGGACTTTGTGGGTAATGAGCAGACTGCAGAGCTGGGGCTGAGTGTTCTGATGAAAGGTGGTCGGTTGGTAGCTGTAGGTCTGCATGGCGGTGAAATTCGCTACCCGATTCCTGTGCTGATTACCAAGGCTGTTTCCATCATTGGCTCCTACACAGGAACGCTGAATGAAATGAAAGAGTTGGTTGCGTTTGCCAGCCAGCACGACCTTGTGGATATCCCGGTGGAGGTTCGCCCTCTGGAGAAAGCGGAGTCTGCGGTTGATGACCTGTCTGCAGGTAATGTTCCGGGACGTATTATTCTTCAGAATAGCTAATAGCGACAAAAAAGGGGGGCTTCAAGCCCCCCTTTTTCTGTCCTGATCAGGCGCTGATGCAGACGTAATGCATTTCAAGGAATTCGTCGATACCGTGTACGGACCCTTCGCGGCCAATACCGGATTCCTTCACCCCGCCAAACGGAACAGTCTCGGAAACAAACTTCGGTGTGTTAACTCCCACCATGCCATATTCAAGAGCTTCGGAAACACGGAAGATGCGACCGGTATCTTTGGTGTAGAGGTAACTGGCCAGGCCATACGGTGTGTCGTTCGCCATAGCGACGGCTTCGCTTTCGTCGCGGAATTTGTAGACGGCGGCAACGGGACCGAAGATTTCCGAACTGAAAATGTCCATATCTTTAGCCAGATCGGACAGTATCGTGAATTGGAAGAAGTTCGAGCCCAGTTCAGGTAGCACCTTGCCTCCGCGATACACGGTTGCACCCTGCTTGATGGTGGCTTCTACGAGGCTCTGAACTTTCGTGATGGCCTTTTCGTTAATGAGGGGGCCGTGGCTGACGCCTTCCTCCAGACCATGGCCCTGCACCATTTGGTTGATGGCTGCGTTGTATTTCTCCAGGAACTCATCGTGGATGCTTTCCTGAACCAGAAGCCGGTTGGCGCAGATGCAGGTTTGCCCGCTGTTGTAGAACTTGATGGCAATGGCCCCTTGAACTGCGGCGTCCAGGTCAGCGTCTTCAAAGACGATAAATGGCGCATTGCCGCCGAGCTCAAGACTGAGCTTCTTGACGGTGCTGGCGCACTGCTCCAGCAAAATCTTGCCGACGGCCGTGGATCCGGTGAATGACAGCTTCTTCACGGTGGGGTTCTTGCAGAGTTCCAGGCCGACTTCGGCTCCGGTGCTGGCGGTAATGACGTTGATGACGCCAGCGGGTACACCTGCGTCTGCGGCCAGGTGTGTCAGGGCAAGAGCGGAGAGCGGAGTATCTTCTGCCGGTTTAATAACCACGGTGCACCCGGCCGCAAGAGCAGGGGCTACTTTACGGGCGATCATGGAGTTCGGGAAGTTCCAGGGCGTGATAGCGGCGACCACACCGATCGGCAACTTTTGCATGTACTCGAAGTTACCGTTTGCACTTCTTGGCAGTGTATCTCCGTTGATGCGTATGGCTTCGTTGGCAAACCACTCGATGTAGTTGGCTGACGAGGCGACCTCCGCGCGGGACTCTACCAGCGCTTTACCTTGCTCCAGGGTCAGAATGGTTGCCAGGGCTTCAAGGTTTTCGTTTACCAGTTGGGCCCATCGTTTGAGGATCAAAGAGCGGGATTTTGCGGTCAACTCCTTCCATGCCGGAAGGGCAGCCTCAGCGGCCGCGATAGCGGCGCTGGTATCTTCCTGGGTTTGCTCTGGTACCTCTGTGATCAGTTCATTGTTTGCGGGATTGATGACCGAAAAGGTCTTTCCGCTTAGGGCATTAACCCATTCACCATTGACGAACGATTGGTTGTGAATGAGCGCTTTTACTTGATCGGATACAGTCATGGGAGTCTTGTCCTGTTGTTATGATTTAAGCAAATTGGGCAGGTACATGATGATGTCGGGTGCGGCAATGAGCACGGCGACAATGACGAGGTCCATTACCAGGAACCAGAGAATGCCTTTGAAGATCTGGGACGTGGAAACCAGGTTTCCAACCACGCTTTTGATGACGAACACATTCATCCCCACTGGCGGAGTAATCATGCCAACTTCCAGAAGTTTGGTCAGAACCACGCCAAACCATACGAGGCTGTACTGCGTGCTTTCTATGACTGGCAGAACGATAGGCAGGGTCAGGAGCATCGCGCCGATAGGCTCGAGGAACATGCCCAGAGCCAGATAGATAAGCGCAATGCCGATTACGATCAGAATGTCGCTGGCTTCAAAGGATAGAATAAGGTCGGAGATATAGTCTCCTGCACCGGAAAAGACCAGGAAGCGTGTCAGAAGACTGGCGCCTACGGCAATAATCAGAAGGGCGCTGGTGGTCACGAGCGTCTCCAGAACCGATGCCTTGAACACTTTCCAGGTTAGTTTTCCTTTCGTAAGGGCAACGATGCACGCGAGGGATGCTCCGACAGCGCCGGCTTCGTTCGGAGTGAATACACCAGCAAACAATCCACCGAAAATTCCGATCATGATGGCAAAGAGTGGCCAGGTGTCTTTCAGAGACCGTATCTTTTCTTCAACGGGGACTTTTTCCGTCACGTCGTGGGCTATGTCAGGGTTCAGTTTTACCCGGATCCAGACCACCAGAACATAACCAACGACGGTGATAACACCTGCCGCTACACCACCCAGAAATAGCTGGGAAACGGATGTCTGGGAGATAACGCCGTACAGGATCATGATGATTGACGGGGGGATCAGCGCGCCGATGGTTCCTGCTACTGCGACAGTTCCCGTTGCGAGCCCCGGGTCGTATTTGTAGCGAATCATTTCAGGAACGGCGATTCGTCCCATCGCTGCAGAACAGGCAATAGATGACCCGGAAACGGCTGCAAAGCCTGCCGACCCGAATATTGACGCAATTGCCAGCCCGCCAGGAATTCCCGCCAACCATGCTCTTGCGGCCCGGAACATTCCCTGGGTCAACTCTGCGTGATAGCAGATAAAACCAAGAAACAGGAAGAGCGGGACGGAGCTGAGTGTCCAGTTGGATGCAAAGTTGTAAGGAATAATGCCGAGCGAGGACATCGCAACTTCAACACCGATCAAGGCCCAGATCCCGACAAAAGAAACAATGATCAGGGCGATGCCAATAGGCACTCTGAGCGCAATCAAAGAGAACAGCGAGGCAAGTCCTGTAAAGCCGATAGCGATATCAGACATGAGCTGCCTCCACTGCTACAGGGCGTGCTTTACCTACAACAAATGTGATGAATCGGAGAAGACAGTAAGTTCCCAGAAGGAAAGTGCCGGCACACAGGATGAAGTAACTGGGCCAAGTGATAATTGTGTAATCGCCCTGCATGACTGACGTATTTGAGCGGTAGTTCTTTACGGCCACATTGAAGGCCTCGCTGGTCATGAGGAAAGCTGTAATGCTTATCAGCAGGTGCGTCCAGCCGTTGAAGCGCTGCTGTATTCGCTGACTGAACTTCGTGGTCACAATTTCCACCGCAATTGAGGAGTTCGTCTGCTCGGCGTAAGCCAGCGGCAGGAATATTGCGATCAGCATGTAATAGTGCGCGACGATAGTTATCGTTCCCGGAAGGGGGGTGTTGAACAGGAATCGGGCTAGGATATCCAGTGTGATGTGAATCATCATCAGAGAAATCGCGAGCCCGCCCAGAAACGTCACTATGGTGTTTATTCTGCTTATAACTCGTTCCAGATAGTCCATTGGGCTGTGTTTCACTTTTATTGGATTTGTTTTGTAGCTAGCAAATGAGCTGACATACATACAGCTATGTATGTCTCATAGAGTGCCCAAGTGGTGTTGTTTTGGGTATTTCAAAGTGATTAAAGGGGGGTTAGTGAAAGGCTAAATGCTGAGTTTGGGTGGATACTTAAAATGTTCATTTTTCTTGAACACAGCGTTCGGAAATCCCAAATTGTGCGGTTGTTCGGGCATGGGTAGTGTGATTTTGCTCAACAAATAAAACAAAGCAGAATCACAAAGGACATTTCTCATGATACGCAAGCGCCTTCCCGCCCTTACGCTGGCCGCCACGTTGTTTTCATCCTCTGTCGCACTTGCTGACGATGTTTCAATTGGTGCGGTATTCCCCCTCAGTGGTCCCAACGCGTCCTACGGTGATGTTTTTATGTCTGGTGCAAACCTGGCAGCGAAGCACGCCAATGAAGACCACATGCTGTCTGGTGACCTGAACGTACTGTATGAGGACAGCCAGGCGTTACCTCAGCATGGTGTTATCGCCATGAATAAACTGGTGAATGTTGAAGAGGTGCCTTATGTCCTGAGCGCGTTTACCGGGGTCTCCAAAGCAATTTCAACGCTGGCCCAGCGGAGTGAAACCGTCGCGGTAAACGGTGGAGGGGTTGGCCCGGATCTGGCAGCACTCGGGGAGTACTTCTGGAACGTAATTCCTCTGGCCAATAACGAGGTCGGAGCAGCGAGTAAATATCTTGTCGAAGAGCTTGGTCTCAAGCGGGTAACCCTGATTTATGTCGATGACCCTCTGGGTGCCGGTATCTTGAATGAGCTGGAAAAAACCCTGGAACCTCTGGGTGGTGAGTTGGTAGAAGCACACTCGATCACACCATCGGCTCAGCAGTTCAGCGGTGTTGCCGCACGGGTTCGCAGCAGTAATCCGGACGCGGTCTACATTGCCTCCTACGGCGCCCAGCAATTGCAGATCGTGAAGCAGCTTCGGGATAACGGTGTCGATCAGCAGATCATCAGCTACTCCGCATTCTCCCTGCCAAGTCTGCAGGCTCTGCCCGAAGCAAAAGGTGCGCTCTACACCACCCAGAGCATTGATTGGGATTCTACCGACCCGGTTACCAAGCGTTTTGTTGATGACTACCGGGCGGCCAACGGCAAGACGCCGACGTCATACGTTGCCAACTACTACAACGCGGTAAGGGTGTTTGCGTTGCTGGCGAAAGAGCTGGAAGCGCAGGGCAAGGACGTTACCGGTGAGAACCTGCTGGCGCAGCGTAAGGCGACCGACAAGTTCGAATTGGTTGGCGGCTCCGTGTCGTTCCAGGATAACGGAACACTTCTGGCTCCGATTCAGGTTCTTGAAGTCACTGGCGGTGCCGGTGAAATCAAGAAAGTTTACGCAGAAGACTGATCGAGGCTGATATGCTGTTACTTCAGCTGATCCTGAATGGTCTGCAGGTAGGGGCAATTTATGCCCTTACTGCTGCAGGCTTCTCGCTGATCTTCGGTTCCACCAAGATCTTCCATTTTGCCCATGGTGCTACCTTCACCATTGCGGCCTATCTGTTCCATTACGCGCTGACGAACCTGGGGTTGCACTGGACGCTTGGGGTCGCCATGGCGGCTGGTGGAGCTGTGCTGTTCGGCATCCTTCTGGACCGTTTCATGTATGCGCCAATCCAGCGCCATGAGGGTTCATTCTTCACGGTGTTTGTTGCCTCGTTCGGCATCGGGATTGTGGTGGAGAATGTGATCGGCATGGTGTTCGGTCGTAGCTTTATTTCGGTATCCACATCGCTGAGCCGAAGCGTCGAATTGCTGCCGGACCTATACGTTTCGCCGCTGGTTGGGCTGGCTGTTCTTACCTCGCTGGTGTGTTTTGTGGCTGTCCACATGTTCCTGATGCATACCCACGCGGGTATGGCTCTGCGAGCACTGAGTGAGAATACCGAACTGGTGAAGACCTTTGGTTTAAGCCCCCGCCGCCTGTCAGCCTATGCCTTCGCACTGGGATCGGTGTTGGTTGTGCCTGCGGCTATTTTTAC
Source organism: Marinobacter salinexigens (assembly GCF_008370345.1). Taxonomy (GTDB): domain Bacteria; phylum Pseudomonadota; class Gammaproteobacteria; order Pseudomonadales; family Oleiphilaceae; genus Marinobacter; species Marinobacter salinexigens. The sequence continues at coordinate 49,097 of NZ_VTUU01000007.1, forward strand.
CGCCTCAAGTTCAGGCCTGAACCCTGCAGTGGGTCACCACGTCATGCTGATCAGCCTGGCGGCGACCATTGTGGGGGGGATCGGCAGTATTCGTGGAGCGGCTTTTGCGGGCCTGCTGATCGGTATGGTGGAGAACGTCGCACTCTGGCAGGTGGGAACCCAATGGAGTGAGGCACTTACGTTTGCGGTTCTGTTCTTCTTCATCATTTTCAGACCGTCCGGTTTCTTCGGCCGGGCCGCCGTGTCCTGAGGAATTGTCATGACAGCATACATACTGAACCTGGTGGTCCTGATTTCGATCTACGCGATTCTGTCCACCACACTGAACTTTATTATTGGCTATGCCGGGATCTTTTCCCTGGCCCACGCCGTTTTCTTCGGCATCGGTGCCTATACGTCGGCCTTTGTTGCAATGAACCTGACTCCGTCGTTCTTTGTGGCGATCCCCATCGCGATGGTGTTGGCGGCGCTCACCTCCCTGGCGCTGGCTCTCCCCGCCCTGAGGGTGCGGGGGGAGTACTTTGTGGCGGCCTCCCTTGGGCTACAGATGCTTGCCGTAACGCTGTTTTCCGAATGGAAAGGATTTACCGGGGGCATTGGTGGTGTGATCGGCATTCCACCTGTGGAAATCTTCGGGTTTGCCCTTGTGAAACCGTGGCACTTCCTGATCCTGACACTGGTATGTCTGGCACTGGTTATTGCCATCATTCAACGACTTGTGCACACCAGCTTCGGGCGCAGCCTCAAGTCCATCCGTGACAGTGAATCCGCTGCCTTGGCGGCAGGAAAGAACATCACGGTCATCAAGACTTTGTCGGTGGTGTTGTCTTCTTCATTGACGGCTCTGGCAGGCGGCCTCTATGCGTTCTACATGGCTTTCATTAACGTTGAGAGCTTCATGCTGGCGACCTCGGTACTGGTCATGGCGATGGTCATTATCGGTGGTACCGGAACCATTCTGGGGCCGATCGTCGGAGCCGCTCTGCTGATGCTTCTGCCGGGTGCTTTGAGCTACCTGTCTTTCCTGCCCCAGACGGAAATAGGTTCGATTCAGCAAATCATTTACGGCTCCGCCATGGTGTTGCTGATGATCTATCGCCCGGGTGGAATTGTCAGTCCTAAAACACGGGGAGAGGCCGCATGAATATGCAGAACACAGCGTATGACACGACGGCGGCCCAGCCGGTGACGGAACAGGAAACCCTGCTGAAAGTACGTAACCTGCAGATGGATTTTGGCGGTCTCAAGGCTATCCAGGATGTATCAATGGATTTGCGGGCGGGCATCGTCACAACGCTGGTAGGCCCCAATGGTGCCGGTAAGACAACCTTGTTCAATATGATCACCGGCCACCTGAAGCCCACCGCGGGTGAAGTTGAGTGGCTCGGCGACAGCCTCCTGGGCAAGCCGCCGTGGAAGATTGCGCGGCAAGGTATTGCGAGAACATTTCAGGATCTTCGTCTGTTTACCCATATGACGGTTGAAGAAAACATTCTGACCGTGATGGAACAGGGTGGCTGGTTGTGGCAGTCCGGAGGTATGTCAGCCAAGACGGCGCGTCAGGAGCGGGTTGCATCAATTCTCGAACGAACGGGGCTGAAAGATAAGGCTCGGGTACGGGCTATTGATCTCGCCTACGCAGAGCGGAAGTTTCTCTGCATGGCCAGAATCATGGCGACAGATTCCCGGTTATGGCTGCTTGATGAGCCTGCGTCAGGGCTTGATCCCAACTCCTATGGTTTGTTCCTCGAGCTTCTTCGCAGCGAAGTCGCGAATGGCATAACGGTGTGCATCATCGAGCACAACCTGGACATTGTTGTGAACATCTCTGATCGCATTGCCTTCCTTGATCAGGGGCGTTTGTTGGCGGACGGCCTGCCAGACGAAATTCTCAATAATCCGGAACTTGCCGCCATTTATTTTGGGGAGCGATAGCCATGTCTGATGCTGTACTGAGTGTAAGGGACCTTGTTGTCGGCTATGGCGGGCGTCCGGTTCTGAACAATATTGACCTGTCCCTGAACGCCAATGAAGTGCTTTGCCTGATTGGTCACAACGGCGCAGGGAAGTCCACACTCCTGAAATCCCTGTTTGGCCTGGTTGCGCCTGAATCCGGGGCGATCCTCCTGAATGGAGAAGCCGTGACACCGGACCCCAGAGGGATGACGGCCAATGGGTTGTCTCTGGTACCGGAAGGACGCGGCGTATTCCCGGGGATGACGGTGGCAGAGACCATGAAACTCGGGATGTGGGCCGCTGGTGTGCCTGAGGCAGAGCGTGCCGACCGGGTGGACTGGGTGATGTCGGTGCTGCCGGTCATGAAACAGTTCTATGATCGTCGTGCCGGTAATCTTTCCGGTGGCCAGCAACAGATGGTCTCCATTGGCCGGGCCTTGCTGAGCAAGCCTCGCTGCCTGTTGATGGACGAGCCTTCCATAGGCCTGGCTCCGAAGCTATTCCAGGACCTGCTGGGGCCCATCCGGGAGCTCCAGCAGAGCACCGGAATGTCGATATTGCTGGTGGAGCAAAATGTCCGGGAAGCGCTGAAGGTGTCGGACCGCGTTGTGGTCATGAAGTCCGGGGAAATGACCTGGGAAGGTCTGCCTTCGGATCTGGATGACAACAGCAAACTGATGGAGCTGTATTGATGTCGCAAATCTGCACACTCTCAGGCCTCCTGGCGGATCGCGCCCAGCGGGCAGGTGATGCCTGTGCCGTGATCGAAAACGGGCAGCGTGTCAGTTACAAAGAGTTGAACGTGCTGGCTGACCTTGCAGCGTCGTGGTTGGCCAGCCGCGGAATCGGGGCGGGAGACCGTGTGGCTGTATGGATGGTGAATCGGGTGGAGTGGCTGGCCCTGCTGTTTGGTGCCTGTCGCCTTGGTGCAGCTGTGGTCGCGGTGAACACCCGATACCGGTCCGCAGAACTCCAGCACATTCTTTCTGGCTCTGGGGCGAAAATGCTGGTGCTCCAGTCACGATTTCGCAAGATCGACTTTCTGGCGTTGCTGGCAGAAGTAGATGCGGAAACCGTCCCGGCACTTGAAACCATTGTGGTTGCTGATGCAGGTGATATCCCTGCAAACCTGCTCGGCAAACCTGTGATCCCCATGCAGTGGCCCGATACGGTGTCTGCAGCGGTTGTGTCTGCGGCAAAACCAGACGAGCTGGCCATGTTGTTCACCACATCCGGCACCACCAAGCTGCCGAAGTTGGTCATGCATTCCCAGAAAACCCTGAGTCTTCACGGTCAGAATGTTGCTGCCGCCTATGGGCTGGAGCAAGCCGGCGCGTCGGTTCTGGCCGCGCTTCCGTTTTGTGGTGTATTCGGACTGGTCCCGGTGTTGGCCGCCCTGTCGGCGGGCACAACGGTGGTCGTTATGGACGCCTTTGACGGAACGGAAGCGGTCAATCTTATTGAGCGTTATGGCGTCACCCACTGCTTCGGCAGTGATGAAATGTTTCATCGCATGCTGGAAGTCGATAGCGCCCCGGCGGCGTTTTCGTCGCTTCGCTGCTGCGGTTTCGCCTCATTCAATGCCAGCCCTGAACAGTTGGTGAAGGAAGCCGAGAGTCGGCAGCTGCCTCTGGTTGGGCTGTATGGTTCCAGTGAGGTCCAGGCACTGTTCTCTCTGCAATCCGCTGAGAAGGACCCCGGCTCACGGGTACTCGGAGGAGGTTACCCGACATCGCCTGCTGCGAGGGTCCGGATTCGCGATGTGGACAGTGGTGAACTTTGTGGCTTTGGCGAAAGCGGTGTTATCGAAATCGCCGCGCCAACGAACTTCCTGGGCTATTTGAATGCGCCCGAAGCCACGGCTGAGGCAGTGGATCAGGAAGGGTTCTTCAAAACCGGTGACATCGGTTACCTCCGCGAAGATGGAGGCTTTGTCTATCAGAGTCGCCAGGGCGATGCGATCCGTCTGGCGGGTTTCCTGGTCAATCCTGCGGAGATTGAAGATGTCATGTGTGAGCTTCCCGGAGTAGCTGAAGCTCAGGTCATTGGTGTTGACCTGGCCGGGGAGCCTGCCTGTGTCGCATTCGTCATCCCGGAGTCTGGTGTCTCTTTGTCGGAAGCGGGCATTCTGTCTCAGATGGAGAGTGAGGTCGCAAAATTCAAACTGCCCCGCCGTATCTGGCTGGTCGAGCGTTTCCCGGTTACCGAAAGTGCCAATGGCACCAAGGTCCAGCGGGTTCAACTTCGAAAGATGGCCGCTGAGCGGTTGGCGGAAAGCTGAAGCAACGCGCTGTTATCAAACTGAGTCATTGAGGAACTGTTATGCAAAAACGTCGCGCAGCTATTGTGGCTCCCGTCCGCACCGGTGTTGGAGCTTTTGGAAAAACTCTCCGCCCGGTTTCGGTGGAGGATCTGATTGGCACAGTTGTTAAAGAGACCGTTACTCGGTCCGGTATTGATCCGGAGGTCATAGAGGATGTGGTCGTTGCTCAGTCCTACGCCAACAGCGAAGTGCCCTGTGTCGGCCGGTGGGCTGCATTGCAGGCGGGGCTTCCGGAGCACGTGCCGGGCATGCAGCTGGATCGCCGCTGTGGTGGCGGACTTCAGGCCATCATTAACGGCGCCATGATGATCGAATCCGGTGCCTGTGATGTCGTGGTCGCTGGTGGTGTCGAGAGCATGAGTAATATTGAGTACTACTCGAATGATGTTCGCTGGGGCAAGCGGGCAGGCTCATTCACCATGCACGATCGTCTTGACCGTGGCCGTGAACGTTCTCAGCCGGAGGATCGCTTCGGTTATATCTCCGGGATGATCGAAACCGCTGAGAATCTTGCCACTAAGTACAACATCTCCCGTGAAGAAGCGGATGCCTATGCGGTCAGAAGTCATCAGCGCGCAGCTGCCGCCTGGGATGAGGGAAGGTTCAGTGAAGAAGTGGTAGAACTCAGCATTCCGCAACGCAAAGCTGATCCGCTCCTGTTTACCCGTGATGAGGGGATTCGTCCGGGGACCACCATGGATTCGCTCGCCAACCTTCGCCCGCTGATGAAAGACGGAACGGTAACCGCGGGTAATGCCAGTCAGCAGAGTGACGCGGCAGCGGCCTGCCTTATCGTGGCAGAAGATCGTTTGGCGGACCTGAACCTTGAACCCATGGCCTTCCTGGCCGGATGGTCAGCGGCGGGTTGCCATCCGGGCATCATGGGAATCGGCCCGGTGCCAGCCGTCGAAAAGCTCTTCCGCAAGACCGGTCTGGGATTTGGCGATATGGGACTGGTTGAAGTGAACGAAGCCTTTGCCTGTCAGGTTCTGGCAGTGCTGAAAGAGTGGGGCTGGGATGACCATGACATTCTGAATGTGAATGGCTCAGGCATCTCCCTGGGGCATCCCATCGGCGCGACGGGTGTTCGCATCATGACCAGCCTGCTGCACGAGATGAAACGTCGTGACTGTCGCTATGGCCTGGAAACCATGTGTGTGGGTGGCGGTCAGGGTGTGGCAGCCATTTTTGAGCGTGGCTGATGTTTCAATGGTACCGGGCTCCAGGAGACTAATATGGACCATAGCCTTTATTTTGAAGACCTGAAGCAGGGCGAAGTGTTTGAGAGTACGGGGCGTACTGTCACCGAGTCGGATATGACCTTCTTCTCGATGCTTTCGGGAGACTGGAATCCCATTCACTGCGATCAGTCATATGCCAGCAAGACCCGATTCGGCGAGCGGCTGGTTCATGGTGCCTACGGCATTGCCATTGCAACCGGCATGATGCACACCCTGGGCATCTTTGATAAGTCAGCGGTTGCCATGATGTCTCTGAGTGAATGGAAGTTCGTCAAGCCGATACTGGTTGGTATGACGCTCAGGCTTCGACTGACCATCCTTGATTTTGAGGAGGGGACAAGTGCACGGGTTGGCCGCGTTAACCGACGCCTTGAGCTGGTCAATGAGCACGACGAAGTGGTTCAGGATGGCGTTTCGGATATGCTGATTCTGAAGCGTTCCGGTCTTTAGGCTACCCGCTGACAGGTAGCCTCAGGGTATCTCCCGGAGCTGGTCAGGAACGGATCTCCTCTACCAGCTCCTTGCCACACCTGGGAAGAGCATCGAACTCTCTGACGATCAGGCTACGTTCGCGCTCTGCCCAGGTGTCTTCAAGATCAATGGATGCAATGTCCATGAACTCTTCATACCGGTGTGCGATGGAACGAGGCAGGATACCGATCCCGACGCCCCGGCTGACCATCCGGCATGCGGATTCGAAGCCAAAGACCTGGATACGCATCTGCAACGCAACGCCTGCTTCACTGGCCTGATCTTTCAGGAAGTTGAACAGAGTGCTGCCTTCCCGTAATCCGATGTGGGGGTAGCTGAGGGTTTCCTTGAACGAAATGCTCTTACGCTCTGCCAGTTCGTGGTCTTTTGACGTCACCAGTACCAGGCGGTCTACGCTGAACGGAATGACCTCCAGCTTTTTATTCGGCTTCACCGGACCGGCAACCACACCGAGATCCGTTGAGCCGTCGATCACTCCACGAATGATATCGTGGGTGAGTCTTTCCTGAAGGTCGATGGTGACTCCGGGGCGACTGACCAGAAAGCGTGCCAGAACGTCTGGCATGAAGTCACTGACAGCGGTGGTATTGGCAAAAATCCGCAAGTGGCCGGATTCGCCCTCCGCATACTGGGAAAACTCATCCTTTATGTATTCCACCTGGCGCATGATGGCGCGGGCATGGGTGAGAAGGTCATGCCCGGCAGGGGTTAACTCCACGCCCTGGCTGTCCCGGTAAAACAGCCGGCTACCCAGCTGTCCCTCAAGAGATTTGATTCGCATGCTGGCCGCCGCGGTGGACAGGTTGGCACGGCGTGCGCCGCCAGTGAGGCTGCTGGCCTCTGCTACATGAATAAACAGACGGAGATCAGGGATGTCAAAGTGCATGGTTCAGATAGTCAGCAGGCTAACAATGGGATGATCAGTCTAAACCACCGGGGTGTTCATGGAAACCAAACGCACCCTTGTGGAAAAACAAATTCTCTCTTTCATCGTATACCGGCATTCTAATGAAAATCCAAAACTCAGAATAAAGATTGATAGAGGATGCGAAATGGCTAGCTCCCCCGAAGACTGGATTGGCAAGCAGGAATCCTGCGTGGACAGGATTGATCCTTCCCATGCCGGCCGTATTGCAGCCATGTTGGACAGACCTTTCCCCCAGGCTGGGGATGAGCTTTCAGCGCTTTGGCACTGGGCGTTTTTCCAGATTCCGGTTCCTCCGCAGGGGACCGGCCCGGATGGCCATATTGCACCGGGAGGATTTCTTCCAAAATCAGAGGGCAACACGCGGATGTGGGCCGGGGGCCGGGTTAATTTCCATCGTCCTCTTACCATTGGTGACTCTGCACAGAGGCAATCCAGAATCAAGGCGGTGAATGAAAAGACCGGCCGCTCCGGTAAGTTGTTGTTCGTTACTGTCGAGCATGAGTATCGCCAGAATGGCGAACTATGCCTGAGTGAAGAGCAGGATATCGTCTACAAGGCCCCGGCAAAGCCCCGCCTGTCGCTGGACAAGCCAGTTGAGGATGCACAATGGAGTCAGCCGGTAGAACCGTCTCCGCTGTTGTTGTTCCGCTATTCCGCGGTGACCTTCAATGGTCATCGGATTCACTATGATCACCCCTATACCACTGAGGTAGAGGGGTATCCGGATCTGGTCGTGCATGGCCCTCTGATCGCTACATTAATGGTGCAGGCGTTTGTTGATGCCAACCCGGGGTTAAAACCGGTCCGCCTGTCATACCGTGGTTTACGTCCGTTGACTGTCAATAAATCCTTCAGGGTGGAAGGACGGATTGATGGCGATGGCCAGGCAAAACTCTGGGCTGCCAATGACGATGGCCCGGCCCATGAAGCAGAACTCGTGTTTGAGGAGAAACAATAAAATGACCAGTCCATCCCATGATAAGTATGACGATATCCGGGAAGGTGTTCGTGGCCTTTGTGCGGAATTTGATGCGGCCTACTGGCGCAGTGTGGATGAGCGCAAGGCATTCCCTGAAGAATTCGTGGATGCGATGACCCGCGCCGGCTGGCTGTCGGCCATGATTCCTGAGGAATACGGTGGTTCTGGTCTGGGTGTTTCGGAAGCATCGGTGATTCTGGAAGAGGTGAACCGTGCCGGCGGCAACTCCGGAACCGTGCATGGCCAGATGTACAACATGTTTACCTTGTTGCGTAACGGCAGTGAGGAGCAGAAGCAGAAGTATCTGCCGAGAATTGCCGCGGGTGAGCTGCGTTTGCAGTCCATGGGTGTTACCGAACCGACAACCGGTACCGACACCACCAAGATCAAGACCACGGCAGTACGTCAGGGCGACAAATATGTGGTGAATGGACAGAAGGTCTGGATCTCCCGTATCCAGCATTCTGATCTGATGATCCTGCTGGCCCGGACGACACCGCTGGCTGAGGTCAAACGCAAATCCGAAGGTATGTCGATCTTCATCGTCGATCTGCATGAAGCCATCGGTAACGGCCTGACCGTTCAGCCTATTGCCAACATGGTGAACCATGAAACCAACGAACTGTTCTTCGACAACCTTGAGATCCCGGCTGAAAACCTGATCGGCGAGGAAGGCAAAGGCTTCCGCTACATCCTTGATGGCCTGAATGCCGAGCGTACTCTGATCGCGGCTGAATGCATTGGCGATGGTCGCTGGTTTATCGACAAGGCCCGTAAATACGCGACTGATCGCGAAGTTTTTGGCCGCCCTATCGGCAAGAACCAGGGGATTCAGTTCCCGATTGCCAAGGCCCACATCAATGTGGAAGCGGCGGATCTGATGCGCTGGAAAGCCTGTGAGGAATACGACAGCGGTCGTAATTCCGGTGCCAGTGCCAATATGGCCAAGTATCTGGCGGCGGAGTCTTCCTGGGAAGCAGCCAACGTCTGCTTGCAGACCCACGGTGGGTTCGGATTCGCCAATGAGTATGACGTCGAGCGGAAATTCCGGGAAACCCGCCTGTATCAGGTCGCACCCATCTCAACCAACCTGATCCTGTCCTACGTGGCTGAGCACCTGTTGGAACTGCCACGGTCGTTCTGACAGGCCTAACTGCTGGTGAGTGTTTGTGACTGCCTCAAATAACATCCCCCTTCCATTGGAAGGGGTGACCATTGTGTCTCTGGAGCAGGCGATTGCGGCCCCTTTGTGTACCCGCCATCTGGCTGAGCAGGGGGCCCGCGTGATCAAGGTCGAGCGCCCCGGAAATGGAGATTTTGCCCGGGCCTATGACGACCGTGTTCACGGGTTGTCGTCCCACTTTGTGTGGGTTAACCGGTCGAAGGAAAGCCTGACCCTGAACCTGAAGTCCGAGGCCGGGCAGGGCGTCCTGCATCGTCTGCTGGCGGAAGCTGATGTCTTTGTGCAGAACCTGGCTCCTGGTGCCTGCGAGCGTATGGGGGTGTCCTATGCGCAGCTGCATGAGCAATACCCGAAGCTGATTGTCTGCGACATCTCGGGCTACGGCCAGGGTGGACCCTACGAGCAGAAGAAGGCCTACGACCTGATGATCCAGAGCGAGAGTGGATTTCTTTCGGTTACCGGCAGCCCTGAATCGGATGGTATGGCCAAGGCGGGCTGTTCCGTTGCGGACATTGCGGCGGGTATGTATGCGCAGAATGCCATTCTGTCTGCTTTGTTGCTTCGGGGCCGAACCGGCGAAGGCAGTCACATTGACGTCTCGATGCTGGAAAGCCTGGTGGAGTGGATGGGGTACCCGATGTACTACAGCTTCGAAGGGGCGACCCCACCGCCAAGAGCAGGAGCGGCACACTCGACAATATACCCCTATGGTCCGTTCCCGGTCGGCGACGGGCGTACGGTCATGCTCGGTTTGCAGAACGAACGTGAGTGGCGTGCTTTCTGTGAACAGGTGCTTGAGTGTCCAGACCTGACGGACGACATACGCTTTGCCAGTAACCCGTTGCGTTCGAACAACCGGGGTGAACTGAAAGCCCTGATCGAACGGGTATTTGCAGGAATGACTCTGGAGGATGTTTCGCGCCGGCTGGATAACGCAGGTATTGCCAATGCCTCGGTCAATACCATGGATCAGGTCTGGCAACATCCTCAACTGTCTGCGCGTGAGCGATGGCTGAGTGTGAAAACCCAGGCGGGCGTGGTCCCAGCCCTGAAAAGTCCGGGGCTCTGGTTTCCAGAAGCGGTATCTGAAGTTCCCGCGGTGGGGCAACACAGCGGTGCCATTCTGGCGGAACTGGGTTACTGCCGCGAAGGCATTGAACAATTGAAAAACGACGGCGTCATATGATCGCCGCCGGTACCTATAAAAACAGGAAAGTGTCATGACAGGCAGCCAACTGAAAACCTTGTTATTTGTGCCCGCGTCCAGACCAGAACGTATTGCCAAAGCACTGGCCAGTGGGGCTGGTGCGGTCATTGTTGATCTGGAGGATGCCGTGCCTGCAGACGCCAAGGACTCTGCCAGAGACGCACTGGACAGCTTTCTGTCGGATCATCAGGGAGCGCCTATTTACGTTCGTATAAACGGTCGGGGCACTGAAGAGTTTGAGGCTGACCTCGCGGTTTGCCGGCGCCATGGGAAAGTAGCCGGTATTGTCTTGCCGAAAGCGGAGTCTGCCAGCGACATCCAGTTGGTCGCTGCGACCGGGAAGTCTGTCATTCCCCTTATCGAGTCTGCCGCAGGCCTGGTGGCATTGAATGACATCGCCGCGAGTGAGGGTGTGGAACGGCTGAGCTACGGTGGCCTGGACTTGTCCGAGAATCTCGGCATCGAAAGCAACACGGAAGGCGCAGAAACCATTCTGGACCAATGTCGCTACCAGCTATTGGTGAGCTCCCGCGCGGCCAACCTGCAGGCCCCTGTCGAAACGGTTTTCCCGGTGTTTGATGACGAAAAAGCCGTTCATGCACGGGCCCGGCGTGCCCGTAATATGGGATTCGGAGCCATGCTGTGTATCCATCCCAGGCAGGTCGAACCAGCGCAGTCAGGGTTTTCGCCGGAACCTGAACAGGTGGAATGGGCGAAAAAGGTGGTGGCTGCTGCCGAGTCAAATGACGGGGCATTCAAAGTGGATGGCCAGATGGTGGACGCGCCGGTCATTGCCATGGCCAGAACCATTCTGGAAAGAGCCCAATAGGAAAATATGGGTTTCCGTTAGCTCAAGCCATACGGAACCCCGGGATTTATCGCACATTTCCAATAATAAGTTGGCGTCGAGCCGGGAGCGAGAAATGAACGTGGAACAAACGCTGTATTGGCCCAAAGGTTTACCCCGAACCCTGGATGTACCGAAAACCAGTCTCTTCTATAACCTTGAAGTGGCAGCCACACGCTACCCCGACAAGCCTGGCATTGTGTTCTACGATTCCGTGATCAGTTACTCCGAACTGCTCGACCAGGTTCTGGCCATGGCTGGCTATCTGCAGCAGGAATGTGGTGTTAAGCCCGGCGACAGAGTAGCCCTGTACGCTCAGAACTGCCCTCAGTTCATTATCGGATATTACGCCATCCTGCGGGCCCAGGCCGTCGTGGTACCGGTCAATCCCATGAACCTGGCCGATGAAGTTCGCTATTGTGCTACGAACAGTGGCGCCCGCACGGCACTGGTGTCTCAGGAGTTGCTGGGGAATGCCCGGCCATTGCTGGGCTCGGGAGAACTGGACCGGATCATAACGTTTGCGTATGCCGACTACGTGGTCGCAGAAACCGATCTTAACCTGCCGCCAGCTCTGCGAGAGGCCCGGACTTTTGTTGCGGGTGATGGCGTGGTGGACTGGCAGGAAGCCCTCGGTCAGAAACTCCAGCCGTCGGCTTTCACCGGGAAATACACCGATCTTAGTGTTATCGGATATACCTCGGGTACGACCGGGTATCCGAAAGGTTGCGTACATTCCCACAGCACGGTGATGGCATCGGTAGCCGGGTCTGCGGTGTGGCGAGGTGGTTCCCCGGCGTTTGCGGCGCTGGCGATCGCGCCACTGTTCCATTTCCTCGGTATGCAAGGGGGCATGAACGGGCCTATCTACAACGGTGCTACCTGTGTACTGATGCAGCGCTGGGACCGGGATGTGGCGCTTAAACTCATCGAACGCTATCACGTCAGTTTGTGGAGTGCGCCACCGTCGATGATTGTCGACTTCTTCTCCAACCCTGATCTGGCGAATCACGATATCTCCTGCCTCAGCAAACTGATGGGCGGCGGTGCTGCCATGCCTGAAGCCATCTCTGCGAAACTCAACGATGAGTTCAATATTGTCTTCAATGAGGCCTATGGGCTGAGCGAAACCGCAGCCTTCATTCTTGGTAATCCCATCGAGCGCGGCAAACGCCAGTGCCTGGGAATTGCCAGTTTTGGAGTTGATGCCCGTATTGTGGATCCGGGCACTCTTAAGGAACTGCCGCAGGGGGAGACGGGAGAAATTATCCTGCATGGTCCGCAGGTTATGCTGGAATACTGGGAAAACCCGGAAGCGACAGCCACGTCTTTCATGGAGATTGATGGTAAGCGCTTCCTGCGTACGGGTGATCTGGCGTACATGGACGAAGAAGGCTATTTCTTCATGGTCGATCGTCTGAAGCGCATGATTAACGCCTCGGGATTCAAAGTCTGGCCTGCCGAGGTGGAAAACATCATGTATGGGCACCCGGATATCCACGAGGCTTGCATCATCGGAGTCAGTGATCCGAAACGTGGCGAAACTGCCAGGGCGCTGGTGGTTCTCAAAGAAACCGCACCGGTGAATATCACAGAAGACGACATCATCGCCTGGTGTAAGGAACACATGGCCGCCTACAAAGTGCCTACTCAGGTCTCGATTCTCGACGAGTTACCCAAATCCGGTACCGGAAAAATCATGTGGCGTAAGCTTCAGGAGGATGCCCGCTCGGAGGAGGCTGGTCTTGTCTGAACTTGCGGAAAAGGCTCATCGGGTTGTTCAGTCCCCGGAGCCGGCCGGGCTGGTTGAGGTCGCTCCCAACCTGTTCTGGTCCCGTATCCCGTTGCCGGGAAAGCTGAACCATATAAACGTCTGGCTCTTTCGTGATGACGACGGTCTTACCGTTGTTGACTCCGGGATGTACAACCCGGCGGCTGAAGACGCCTGGCGTTCTGTCCTTGCCGAGTTTGGCGGGCTGCCATTGAAGCGGGTGATCGCAACGCATTTGCACATTGATCACATTGGCATGGCCGGATGGTTAATGGAACAGGGTGCGAGCGAATTCTGGATGACCCGCCAGGAATACCTGACATGCCGGCTGCATGCCGCTCAGGCTGAAGACGAGTCCGAGGTGCAGGCGTATTGTGATTTTCAGCGTGCCAGCGGCTGGCCGGAACAGGCGATAGACGGTTATGGCAATAATCTCCGGAACCGGGCTGCAAGCATCTACCGGTTCCCCAAGAGCTATCGCCGGCTGGAAGAAGGCCAGGAGCTGGTTTTGGGAGGGCATCGCTTTCGAGTTGTCACCGGGAATGGACATTCGCCGGAACATGCCTGCCTATACAGTGAGGAAAGCCGGTTGCTGATTTCCGGTGATCAGGTGTTGCCGGGCATTTCTTCAAATATCTCGGTCATGCATGCTGAACCCGAGGCAAACCCCATGGCGGATTGGCTCAGTTCTCTGCAAAAACTCAAACGTGAGATACCTGCTGATGTACTGGTGTTGCCTGCCCATCAACAGTGTTTCGAAGGTCTGCATGCTCGTATTGACGAGCTGGCGGACAACCAGGAACGGGCACTGGCGAGGTTGCGCCAGGCCCTTAAACGTGAACCCAAAAGGGTGGTTGATCTGTTCGAAGTGCTGTTTGGACGCGATATCGGTCACGACAACCTTTTGATTTTCAGCCTGGCAACCGGTGAAACCCTAGCTTGCCTCAACTATCTCATGAATCTGGCGGAAGTAGAGCGCGTGACCGGCCCGGATGGCGTCTGGCAATACCGCTCGCTGAAAGCGTAATTTCAATAATTAGAAGGGAGAACTGTCCGTGGCACTTGACCAGGAAACCTTGAACCAGTTTGTTGACAGTGTTCGTCGCTACGTACGTGACCGTCTGATGCCCCTGGAAATGCAGGTGGCGGAAGAGGACCGGATTCCGGAAGACGTTATCGATGAAATGAAGGAAATGGGACTGTTCGGTATTTCCATTCCGTCCGAGTTCGGTGGGCTGGGGCTGAGCATGTCAGAAGAAGCCGCCATTATTCAGGAGATGGGTTATACCTCGCCGGTCTTCCGTTCCATGTTTGGTACCAACGTGGGTATTGGTTCGCAGGGCATTGTGATGGATGGTACGCCGGAACAGAAGGCGAAGTACCTGCCCAAGCTGGCAACCGGCGAACTGATTGGCTCCTTTGCGCTGACTGAGCCTGATGCCGGTTCGGATGCTGGTTCGGTGACAACCTCTGCCCGCCGAGACGGTGATTTCTACGTGATCAACGGCAGTAAGCGGTTCATTACCAATGCCCCCCGGGCCGGGGTCTTTACCGTGATGGCACGTACCGGTACCCGGGAAGAGGGTGGCCGAGGCGTGTCGGCGTTCCTCGTGGATGCAAAATTGCCTGGCATCTCCCTGGGTAAGCCAGACAAGAAAATGGGCCAGAAAGGCGCCCACACCTGTGACGTGGTTTTCGAAAATGTGCGGGTGCCTGCCGATGCCCTGATCGGTGGTAAGGAAGGGCAGGGCTTCAAAACTGCAATGAAAGTGCTTGATCGCGGGCGCCTGCATATCAGCGCCTTGAGTGTCGGTACCGCGAAGCGCCTCATTGATGAGAGCGTGTCCTACGCCACCGAGCGCAAACAGTTTGGAACCGAAATTGCCAATTTCCAGTTGGTCCAGGCGATGCTGGCGGACAGTCAGACCGAATACTTTGCCGGCAAATCCATGGTAGAAGCCGCGGCCAGGTCGTTTGACGCAGGAGAACCGGTGTCCATGAATGCGGCGAGCTGTAAGCTGTTCTGTACCGAAATGGTCGGCCGTGTTGCTGATCGCGCGGTGCAAATTCACGGTGGTTCTGGCTACATCAGCGAATACTGCGTTGAACGATTCTTCAGGGATGTCCGGCTGTTCCGGCTCTATGAAGGAACCTCGCAGATCCAGCAATTGGTGATTGCCAAGCAGATGATTCGGAACGCCCAGAATCGAGGGAACTGAGCGACCCGGTCGCCAGCGCAGGCTCACCCATGAAACGGTGAGCCTGCCTTTTCCCTTCACATGCCCAGAGAAATCTCTGCCAGCTTCTGCTGGTGGTAGTCAGCATCCCCGAACAGGGAATTCAGCACCATCAGCCGTTTGACGTAGTGGCCGACATCCAGTTCGTCGGTCAATCCCATACCACCATGAAGCTGAATAGCTTCGTTGCCCACCCGTTTTCCCCTGAGCCCGGTCAGTACCTTGAGGGCGTGAAGGTTTTTGCGATGCTCTGGAGAAGCCAGGTTGTCGCTTGAGCACACGGTCCGGTAAAGCAGGGAGCGAGTCTCCTCACATGCGGTAAACATATCGACCATACGATGCTGCAGCACCTGAAAAGAGCCGATCGGCACCCCAAATTGCTTTCGGGCCCTGGTGTACTCAATGGTTGTCTCGGTGAGGTGGTGCATAAGCCCCAGGGCTTCTGCACATACAGCTGGAAGTGACTCGTTAATAACCCGTTCCAGAAGTTCAAACCCCCGGTTTTCCTGGCCCACCCGGTGCTGTGCCGGGACAAGTACGTGGCTCAGGGTAAGGTTTGCCACCAACTGGCCGTCCATCAGACGCAACTCGTTGAGCTCCAGACCTTCTGTTCCAGCGTCGACGAGAAACAAGGTAATGCCGGTTTTATCCTGCGCGCCTCCCCCTGTCCGGGCTGAAATGATGAACTTGTCGGCTACTGGTCCGTTGAGAACCAGGGTCTTTTCCCCATTCAGTTCAAAGCCCGTTGAGGATCGTTTGGCCTGAACGGTGGTATCTGCCAGTGCATAGCGTGACTGGCGTTCCATGAAGGCAACGGCTCCTTGCATCTCACCGGCTATGAGCCTGTTCAGCAGACTGGCTCGGAGGTCGCCGTCGGTGCCGGACTCCACCAGTTTGCCGAACAGCAAGATGGTTGCGAGATAAGGGGTGGGCACAAGACCTGCTCCCAATTGTTCCATCAGCAGCATGAGGTCTGTGGCATCTCCGCCAAAGCCTCCGTTCTCTTCCATGAAGGGAATTGCCAGCCAGCCGAGATCTGCAAGCTGTTTCCAAAGACCCGGGTCAAAGCCTTCCGGGTTGCTGACATCCTCCTGTCGACGCTCGAATGAATATTCTTGCTGGATAAAACGGGCAGCGCTGTCTTTCAACATCTGCTGTTCTTCTGATAGGGAAAAGTTCACAAGCCACTCCCTCCTTGATAATCAGGCTGTTTGTTGTTGTCAGAAGCCAAGTACGCGTTTGGCGATGATGTTTTTCTGGATTTCGTTGGAGCCGCCATAGATGGTTGCAGCGCGGCCATACATGAAATCCTGTCTTGCCTGGTTGCCGAAATCGTGGCCGGTATCGCCAGCACCGGCTGTTACGCCGCCATAGACGCCTGCCAGTTCAATGGCGAGTTCATGAAGAGCTTGCTGAATCTCGGTGCCCTTGATTTTGAGCAGTGACGACTCCGCACCGGGGCTGCGGTTGTCAGCCAATGCGGACAGAACCCTGAGTTCCATGTATTCGAGTGCCATCAGCTCAATTTCGATAGTGGTGAAGCGCAAACGAAACGCCTCGTCTTCGATCATCGGCCGGCCACCCTGAAGCTCGCTGGCGGCCAGTGCCCGGAGCTTGTCGAGCCGTTTCTTGGAGTCGGCGACTTTGGCGATGGCGGTGCGTTCGTGTGCCAGCAGCGATTTGGCGTAGGTCCAACCCTGGCCCTCCTCGCCGATGAGGTTTTCTCGGGGCACTCGGACGTTGTCGAAATGGACTTCATTGAGAGAATGCAGCCCGTTGATACTGTGAATGGGCGACACGGTGATACCCGGGCTCTTCATGTCGATCAGCAGGAAACTGATACCGTTCTGGGGTTTGCCGGAGGCATCGGTCCGAACCAGACAGAAAATCCAGTCGGCGTGTTGCGCGTAGGTGGTCCAGATCTTTGAACCATTGACGATATAGTCGTCCCCTTCACGCACCGCGCGGGTTTTGAGGGAGGCGAGATCTGAACCGGCTCCAGGTTCCGAGTAGCCCTGACACCACCAGTCGTCACCATTGAGGATGCCGGGCAGGAACCGTGCTTTCTGGGCTTCGCTGCCGTAGGTGTAGATGACTGGCCCGACCATTTTCAGACCGAACGGAAGCACATCCGGCGCGTCGGCTTTAACCCGCTCGCTTTCATAGAGGTAGGCCTGGGTGATGGTCCAGCCTGCACCACCGTGTTCAAGGGGCCAGAAGGGCGCGGCCCAGTTCTGTTTGAAGAGCTGCTTCTGCCATTGAATGGCGCCTTCTTTGTAGGTGGCTGGATTAGCCATCAGTTGTTGGGCTTTGTCTGGTTCAGACCGGGCGAAAAAGCTCCGGACTTCCTCCCGGAATTTCAGATCCTCGTCGGAAAGAGTGTTATCCACAATGCCACCTCCAAGTAGCTTGCTAATTATTGTTCTGAAAGTAGGCCGCATACAGGGGCCTGAGCCCACCATAGCAAGTTAGCGGGGAACTGAGAAAAGCCTAATCTTTATCGGAGCCATGCCGGTGAGATATGGCGAGAGCGCGATGGAGCCGCGGGATGTGAGGATTTCCGGGTTGTGATCGACAGTCGCGAATTATTGCCAATCAAAGCATCTGATTTTGCCATTGGTCAGGTAACTATGGGGACGTAATCTGGCCTTTAATGTCAGCTTTTTTCTGCCTGGAAGAGGCTGGGGAAGGGACGTTAGAACATAACAATAATCTGGAGATTGACTGTGGAAAATTACAAAACACCCTGGATGACGGAAGAGCTGGAAATCTTCCGGGATGCCGTCAGAAAGTTTTTTGAGAGGGAGTTTCTACCCCATCAGGAACGCTGGAGCAAGCAGGGCTATATCGATCGGGAAGCCTGGCTCAAGGCGGGAGAAATGGGCTTGTTGTGTGCCAGTATTCCCGAACAGTACGGCGGTGGCGGTGGCAATTTCGCCCACGAAGCTGTTATCAACATGGAGATGACCCGGGTACAGGCCAATTTCGGTGTGGGAGTCCACAGTGGCATTGTTGCGCACTACATCCTGGCGTATGGCAGCGAAGAACAGAAGCAACACTGGTTACCCCGGATGGCAACGGGTGAAATGGTTGCCGCAATCGCCATGTCAGAGCCGGGGGTTGGCTCGGACCTGAAAAACGTGAAGACGCGGGCAGTGCGGGAGGGCGACCACTATGTCATCAATGGCTCCAAAACCTTTATTACCAACGGCTACCACGCCAACCTGATCTGTGTCGTCACCAAGACGAATCCTGAACTTGGAGCCAAGGGGATCTCCCTGATCATGGTGGAAACCGAAGGTCAGGAGGGTTTCCGCAGGGGCCGGCTTCTGGAGAAGATTGGTCTGAAAGCCCAGGATACCGTAGAGCTGTTTTTCGATAACGTACGTGCTCCCTGCAGCAACCTCCTGGGCGACCAGGAAGGTGTCGGCTTCGTGCAACTGATGCAGCAGTTGCCACAGGAACGGATGATCATTGCGGTGAATGCGGTGTCAAGTATGCACCGTGCCGTTGAACTCACTGCGGAATACGTACGTCAGCGGGAAGTGTTCGGCCAGCACCTGAGCGAGTTGCAGAATACCCGTTTCAAGCTTGCCGAGTGCCAGACCATCGCCACCGTTGCCACAACTTTCGTTGACCAGTGTGTGATGCGGCTGCTCGAAGGAAGCCTGGATACGACGACGGCAGCCATGGCGAAGTGGTGGACCTCTCAGCAGAACTGCGACGTCATCGACGAGTGTCTGCAACTCCATGGTGGGTACGGTTATATCCTTGAGTACCCCATCGCAAAGATGTATGCCAATGCCCGGGTCAGCAAGATATACGGTGGCTCCAACGAGATTATGAAGGAGCTTATTGCGCGAAAAACGGTCTGATGCCTGGTGCCTGAGCGGGCAGCGGGGGTTAAGCGTTCTAAAAGGCGACCTTAACGATTGCTTGATGGCAACCCGCAAACCTTTTGTTGAAGATGATCATTCCTGAGATGAACAACAACAATAGAATGACGTCTTATGAAACAGAAATCGCCAAGGAATACCATTCCTGTTGCTCATATCCACAGCATACTGGGCGGCGCCCGGGAGCAGGGCGGGGATGTAGATGGGTTACTTCGCAGGGCGGGCATTTCTCCGACCCTGCTTAATTCACGGCTGTCCCGGGTACCCCAGGATCAGTTCGCGCGGCTTTTGAGAATTGTCCAGAAAAGCACGGGAGACGAGTACTGGGGTCTTTGCTCCCACCCGGTACAGTTCGGAACCTTTGCCCAATGCTGTGAACTGATGGTCCATGCCCGTACGCTGGGGGACGCACTGCGTGCCGGAAGCCATTTCTATCATCTGGTTCTTCAGGATTTTACCGTCAGACTACAGTGCCAGGACGGGCTGGCCTGGGTTCGGGTGCATAGCCACCGGCCGTTGTCCCGTAACTCCGATTTCTCGGAGAGGCTGTTTATTTTCTTCTGCTACGGTGTGATTTGCTGGCTGCTGGAGGAACGCTTGCCATTGACCAGCATCCAGATGCGGGGCAAAGCCAGCTTCACAGAGCCCGTTGCCAGCCTGCTCTTCAACGGCCCGGTCAGTTTTGGCCTGCAGGGTAATGCGTTCGCATTCGACGCCAAGTGGCTCGACTGCGCTCTCAGGCAGGACAAGACCAGTCTGCACGGTTTTCTGCGCCGCTCCCTGGGTGACCTGGTGGTTCGTTACCGGGATCGGTCCCATATTATCGAACGGGTCCGACGGTATTTGAGACAGCACCTGGCGAACGGCTCGGTGCCCTTGGAACAGGTTGCAGATGCACTGGGGATGCCCGCCTATACCCTACGCCGCAAGCTGAGGATGGAGCAGGTACGCTTCCAGGATCTCAAGGACGGCTTGCGACGAGATGTAGCGATCAATTACCTGACCAGTCCTAATCTGACGCTGGCGGAAGTCGCGGAAAAGCTGGGTTTTTCCGAACCCAGCACGTTTCATCGGGCATTCAAGAAATGGACCGGAGTGCCACCGGGGGAGTATCGCCAGGTCGTGCTTTCCGACGATATCCCTCTCGCGGCAGGCCAGGATTACTGATCAAGCTTCAACTGACGCGGCGGGTCTCGTTTTGCCAGTACTGCTCCCGCATTTTGAACTTGAGCAGCTTGCCGGCACCGGACATCGGCATCTCGTCGACAAACTCAATGCTGCGCGGGCATTTGTAGCCCGCAATATAATCCTTGCAGTGTGATACCAGTTCTTCCTCGGTCAGATCCTCGCCGGGGCGGAGCTTTATAGCTGCGTGTACACGTTCTCCCCAACGTTCATCAGGGATACCGAAGACGGCACACAATTCGACCTGTGGCAGTTTGAGAATGGTGTTTTCCACTTCTGCGGAATACACATTCTCGCCACCGGATACGATCATGTCCTTGATACGATCAACCACGTGCAGAAAGCCGTCGTTGTCCATGAAACCGGCATCGCCAGTGTGCATCCAGCCTCCGCGCAAGGCTTCGGCGGTCTGGCCTGGCTTGTTCCAGTAGCCCTGCATCACCATGGGACCACGTACGGTAATTTCTCCCACCTGATTATTCGGAAGTTCCTTGTCTGCCGGGTCAACAATCCTGATTTCTGCAACGGTGGTCGGGATGCCTGCCGATTTGAGCTTTCCACTCTCCCTGTTTTCCGGGGAGTGATAGCTGGGCGGAAGGACCGTGACCGTTGCGGCAAGCTCGGTCATGCCGTACGCCTGGGAGAACTCGGCGCCAGGCAATTCCTTCATGGCCCGTTCCAGAAGGGTCAGATCAATAGGCGAGGCGCCGTATCGGATTGATCTCAGGCTGGACAGGTCCCGGGTCTTGAAATCCGGATAGTCCAGCAGCATTCGCAGCATCGTCGGTACCAGGAATATTTCGGCGATCCGGTGTTGTTCTATGGTTTCCAGTACCTTGGCCGGTTCAAAACCTCTCAGGATAATGTGGGTTCCGAGCCGCATGGACATGCCAAAAACCGACTGCATGCCGGCAACATGGAAGAGTGGTGCCGCATGGAGGCCGACCTGTCGGGGCGGCCTGGGCGCCGCCAGAGATGCTCCGACAGCGCCCATCACGCAGTTGGTGTGGCTGAGCATGACCCCTTTGGGTTGACCGGTGGTTCCTCCGGTATAGAGTATTGCTGCCAGATCTTCGGAGTGGCGGCGTACGTCTGCAATTTCCGGGGCAGTGCTGACCAGTTTATTGAATGATATGGTGCCCTCCGGGAGAGCTTCCTTGCCAATGAATACGACGGTTTCAAGGGCGGACGAGTTCTCCCTTATGCCCGGCAGCAGGTGCAGAAAGGTGTCGTCGATGAACAGAATCCGGGTCTCGCAGTCGTCCAGGGAGTAGGCAATTTCTTTGGCGCTCCAGCGAACGTTGACCGGGTTGACCACTCCGCCTCCCCAGATCACGGCGTACAGATATTCGATGTAGTGATGGGAATTTGCTGCCAGCATGCCGACCCGGTCTCCGGGCTGCATTCCCAATCCCTGAAGTCCCCCGGCGAGGCGGGCGACCTGTTTGCCGAGCTCGCGCCAGGTCTGGCGGCTGGTGCCATCAACAACGGCGAGAGCGTCGGGGCATTCCCTGAGTGCTTTGTGGAGAGCTTGGGTAATGTTCATTTTTTCCTCGTCAATACATCGGTTTTTATGATCGGGAATACATTCCTGGTGCTACATCAGGTTGGGCAGGAAGGTTACGATTTCAGGGAAGATCACCAGCAGAGCGATCGTGATGATGTCCATCACGATGAACCAGGACACACCCCGGAATATCTGGGACAGGCGGACATCGTCATTCACCACGGACTTGAGAATGAAGCAGTTGATGCCAACCGGAGGAGAAACCAGACCGATTTCCAGATATTTGATCATGATGATGCCGAACCAGATGAGGTCGTAATCGAGCCCCTTCACAATCGGAATCACAATGGGCAGGGTCAGCAGCATGATCTCAATGGAGCCCATGAAGGTGCCCAGAAAGATGTAGAGCAAGGACAGCGATGCAATCACCACGATGGGATGAACGTCGAAGCTGCCGGCCCAACTGGTGAGCTCTGCGGCAATGCCTGTCAGTGCGGTGAACGAGGTCACCATATAGGCGCCGATCACGGCAGCAAACAGCATTGAGGTGCTCTTGAGGGTTTCGAGAAGGGCGGAGGATGTTTTCTCGCGGTTTATTCTTCTCGAAAACAGGCTGATAAGGAACGCGATGGCGGCTCCGATTGCACCTGCTTCCGAGGGTGTGAACATGCCGGTGTAAAGCCCCGATACCACAACAGTCAGGAGCAGCAGCATCCCCCAGGTACTCTTGAGGGAGCCGAACTTTTCCTGCCAGGTGGATTTCTCGGTTGGTGGCGCCAGGGCCGGATTGATCTTGGCGCGGATCATCACCATGCCGACATAAATCAGCAAAGAAAGCAGCCCCGGAATGATGCCGGCAACGAACATCGCAGCGATGGACTGGTCCGTAAACACTGCATACAGAATCATCAGGATACTTGGGGGAATCAGTGAGCCCAAGGTACCTGAGGCTGCCACAACACCTGTTGCCAGGCCTTTGTCGTAGCCGCGGGCGAGCATTTCCGGGACCGCCATACGCCCCATGGCTGCGGCCGTTGCCAGGCTGCTACCGCTGATGGCCGCAAATAGCGCACAGCCCACTGATGATGCTACGGCCAGACCGCCGGGCACTCGCCCAAGCCACATACGGGCGGTATGGTACAGGTCCTTGGTGAAACCCGCCTCGGTGGCGATGTATCCCATGAGCAGAAACATCGGAATGGTGACGAACGTGTATTCCGCTGTTGAGGAATAAGGGAGTTCGCCAAGAAAGCTGTTGGCGGCCATGAATCCCAGTTCGAGATCAAACCCTCCCCCACGGCCAGCCATGACAATAACCAGTCCGGTATAACCGGTGGCCACCAGCACAACAGAAATGGGAATTCTCAACAGCAGCATAGAGACCATGCCGACTGTTGCCCAGATTCCAATGGTGGTTGGATCCATGAGTCACACACCTGTTCCGTTTTTTGTTTGAGTGTTACCGGAGGTGTAGCCTTCGGTTGCTTCGAGTGCCTGAGTGAGTTCCGTCTCGTGCTTTGGTCTGGCGGCTCTGAACACCAGTTGTACAAACATGCGCACACACCACCAGCCGAGTCCGAGAGGGATCAGGGCCTTGGCAGGCCATTCCGGTATGCTCAGCGCGCTGCCGTAGGCAATGGCATCAAGCTCCCAGGCTTCCCATGCCATCTGGGCACTGAACCAGGTCATCAGGCCGAAAAATGTGATGCCGATGATTAGTCCAAGTTTGACCAGTACGGTCTGGATTTTTTGTGGGAAGTGCTCGGTGATAACCGTGACTTCCAGGTGGGCTCCGACGGATTGAACAAAGCCCATGGGTAGGAAGACCACCGCTACCATCAGCATTTCGGAGAACAGCAGGTCGTCCGGCACCGACTTGGAAAAGAAGGTGCGTCCGATGACTGATACAAAGGTGATGATTACCATCAGCGCCAGCAGGCACTGACTCAGGCGGACAATCTGTTGGTCAATCGCGCCGATCAGGCGGATGAATGACTCTCCGGGTCTGGCCATGAGGACATCCTTCGTCTTCGCAGGAGGCTATAAGACATCGGAGCGGCAGGATTGAATCGCCGCTCCGGATCTGGTCTCAGTTACGTTCCCAGGGGTAACCCTGTTCGCGTACTTCCTTCTCGACGTTGTTCAGTTCGGCCAGTAGCTTTTGGTGGATTTCCGTGGCTGCCGGATTGCGTTTGGCGAGGTCAGCAACGTATTGATTAACCGCCGGGGTGTATTCCTCTTCCCATACTTTGCGTTGTTCTTCGTTCAGGCGATAGAACTCAACGGGATAGTCCGGGTTGTTCTTGAGGGCATCCAGAGCCATGTCGGCCGCTTCCAGTCCTGCCTGCGCCATTTTTTCATTGAAAATGGGCTCAAGGTCAGAAATGACCTTCTGTTCTTCCGGGGAAAGGCTGTTCCAGACCCTCTGGTTCATCATCACAGCGACCAGGGACTGGCCAATACCTGTCTGGACAACGTATTTAACGACTTCGTTGTGTTTGTACGGGAGAATCAGGTAGATATAGCTCTGCACGCCATCAACGGTGCCTCGCTCCAGTGCAGAGTAGAAATCCGCAAAGGTCAGGTTTACCGGAGTTACATCCCAGTCTTCGGCTTTAGCGGCGATGATTCCCCGGTTGGTCAGTCGAACTTTGTCACCTTTGAAATCTTCCGGGGAAATGTAGGGCCTGGTTGTGCTGAGATTTGCTCGGAAGCCGCTGGAATAGTAGCCAATCGGTTTTAGACCGGTGATCAGAGCCTCCTTGTCCATGGCTTCGGAGTCTTTAACGGTACGGCTCCATGCCTCCACCGCTACGTAGTTGTCACCGGAACCGAGTTCTGTTTGCGACACGCCCAGCAGAGGCGCGATGGTTGTGCTGTATTCCGGGGAAACCGGACCGATATCCGCGATACCTGCCTGAATGCCCTTGGCGGCATCCTTGAATTTCAGGAGGCTCTGCAACCAGTGGATCTCTATGTCCAGGGAGCCGTTGGTACGCTTTGAAACCTCTTCCGCCCACCAGCGGAGAACACGATTAGTGGGGCGATCCGTCGGGGGAGCCGGAGTGGAGTAGTGAAGCGTGCGTGCCTCGACCTGACCCACTCCGAACCCTGCGACGAGTGCGATCATCAGGGCACATGTGGGAAATGTTTTTCGTAGACTGAATTGCTTGAATCGTTCCATGGGTGGCCTCACTGTTTATTGTTGTCTTGCCAGGGTTTGTTCCGAAGCATCAAGTCCGGGTGGGCCCGATGCTTATACGCAGTCTTTGAGCGAACTTACGCGCGCTTGTAGAGCGTCACAACACATGCTCCACCCAGACCAAGGTTATGCTGAAGGGCCAGTCGGGCACCCTCTACCTGACGCTGTTCAGCGGTGCCGCGAAGTTGTGATACCAGCTCATAGCACTGGGCGAGGCCGGTTGCGCCCAGTGGGTGACCTTTCGACAGCAGTCCACCGGAGGGATTGGTGACAATACGCCCCCCATAGGTGTTGTCGCCGTCGATAATGAATTTTTCGGCGCTACCCTCGGGAGTCAGTCCCAGGGCCTCATAGGTGATCAGCTCGTTGGCTGTGAAGCAGTCATGGAGTTCAACCACGTCCAGGTCTTCAGGGCTTATGCCAGCGTGTTCGTAGACCAGTTCAGCCGCTGAGGCTGTCATGTCATAGCCCACCAGCTTCATCATATCGTTACTTTCAAAGGTACTGGGACCATCGGTTGTCATCGCCTGGGCCGCGATGACAACGCCAGTGTCGAGATTGTGTTTGCGGGCAAACTCGGCGGAACAGACAATCGCGGCAGCCGCTCCACAGGTTGGCGGACAACACTGGTAGCGGGTCAGCGGGCCGTATACCGTCGGCGACTCCATGATTTCCTCCAGCGTCAGAGGGTTACGGAACACCGCAAAGGGGTTGTTTGCTGCATGTTGGCGGGCTTTTACGGAGATGCGCCCCAGGGTGTCCGGTCGAATGCCGTACCGCTCGATGTAGTCAGCACCAGCACCCCCGAAGAACTGGGCGGCACGGGGCAGATTGGGGTCAATGCCCTGGCGGGCCTTCATGACTTCAACAAAGCGCTCCATGGGTGAAGGACGGTCGTCGTACGCGCCTTTCAGAGCTCCGGGAACCATCTGTTCAAAACCCAGGGCGATGGCACACTCCACCGAACCGCTTTCGACGGCTTGACGCGCCATGAACAGTGCGCTGGAACCGGTGGAACAGTTGTTGTTGACGTTAAACACCGGAATTCCGGTAAGGCCTACGCCGTAAATGGCGGCCTGACCAGAGGTTGAGTCACCGTAGACGTAGCCCACATAAGCCTGTTCTACCAGCTTGTAGTCAACGCCAGCATCGTCGAGTGCTTTCCTCGCCGCATTAGCGCCCATCACGTGATAGGGATCGCTGGCTCCGGGTTTGGTGAAAGGGATCATTCCCACGCCGACGACGTGGACGGTTCGTTGACTATCTTGCATGGCCGTTCTCCATTTATTGTTAATCGTTCATTCAGTATTCAGCGGCTTAATGGCTGTTCCAATGGCGGATTGATGGAAAGTCACTGTCAAAACTAAACAGCTCCTGGTTGCTTGATGTAGCCAAACAGGTAGGCCGCAATCTTGCGCATCTGTATTTCATCTGAGCCTTCCGTGATGCGGTATCTGCGATGGTGGCGGTAGATATGTTCGAAGGGCTTATGCCGCGAATAGCCGATGCCGCCATGCACCTGCATGGCTGTGTCAGCGGCTTCGCAGCAGAGACGGTTGGCAGTGTAATTGCACATGGCGACCTTGTCGGACAGCTGCTTCTCCACGTCCTTTTTGGTCATTCGATCCATTTGCCAGGCGGTCTGACGAATAAACGTTCGCAGCATTTCTGCACGAGTGGCCAGTTCGACCAGAGGAAACTGAATGCCCTGACTGCGGGCCAGCTCCTGGCCGAAGGGCTTCCGCTCCCGGGCGTAGTGAACGCTTTCCCTGATGCAGTAATCCGCCGCACCAAGGCTGGAGGCTGCCTGGCGAATGCGATTCTGATGGACAAAGTGCTGTGCAATCGCCAGCCCGGCATTAACCTCTCCGAGAACGGCATCCTCAGGCACCCAGACATTCGTGAAGCTGACGCGAGGGTGGTCGGTAGGCATGTTGAATGTCCACAGATACTCCTCGACCCGGACACCTGCAGTGTTGGTGGGCACCAGAAATGTGGTGATGCCTCTGGCATTACCCGGCTCGCCACTGGTGCGGGCGAAGACCACAATGTGGGTGGCCGTATGGAGGCCCGTCGTCCACATTTTTTCGCCATCAATACGCCAGCCGTCCTGTCCGTTGCGACACTCCGGCACAGCCCGTGTTTCCATGTGGGTTGCATCGGAACCATGATCCGGCTCGGTCAGACCGAATGACAGTTTCAGGTGTTCATCCAGCATGCCTTTGATAAAAATGTCTTGCTGGGACTGCGAGCCGAAGTCGCGGATAACCAGCACAAAGGGTTTGTTGCCGACGATGGAGTGTTCGTTCTGCAAATCGTTGTGAAGGCCAAGCCCTTTAGCCGCCAGGTGTTCCCGGATGACGGCCATCCACAGGTTGTTCCCCCCTTTGCCTCCCATCTCTGGAGGTAGGGCGAAACGAAGGTGTCCGGCCTTGTCTGCCCGCCGTCGGGCTTCTTTAAGCAGCGCTTCCCACTCGGGTCTTGGCAGCCCCTGGTTTTCGAAGTCTGTTCTGGCCCACTCCCTGCGGTGGTCGAAAAAACGGATATTGTCATGTTCCGACTCCAGAGGCCTGATGTCCGATTCGATAAAACGGTCAAGCTCATCAAGGTAGTTAACAAGTTCCTTGGGAAGGTCAAAGTTCATGGTTTGCTCCAGATCGTAGTGCGGCCTGGTAGCTACTGTACTCAGGCTGGTCTACCGCGAGTGTGCTGAGGGTTGTTGCCCAGAGATGTTCTGTGAGGCCGGGTGTATGAGGCCCGAAATCGCCGCAGGCAATGCCTTCGCAGAGCTGGAGATTCATTGCATGCAGGGCGTCCTGACGGATACCTGGCAGAGTTGCCAGCCTGAGAGCTTCTTCCGTTTCCGCACGCTGTCGGAGCCGGAGTTCCCGCTCGACGATATTCAGTACATTGGCGGCCACCCGAATATCGTAGGCGTCTCGTCCGGATAGCTTTGGAAGTATCTTGTTGCGCAGGAAAAAGCTGACTGACTGGAGAAGCTCATCTGCTTCGGGGGAAGATTGCATTATCGGACTCCTTCAAGGGGCGCGAGCAGGTTCAGCAAATCAATCTCGGTTTCAGAGGTGCGCCGGCCGATAGCTGCCCGTTCGATAGTCCGGGGAGAGCCATCCCCCGGAGATCTGGCCATGCCCTGGCACATCACGCCCCACTTGAGACAACCCATGACCTCCCAGAAACGCACCCGGTCAGGGTCAACATGTCCCCCGCCGGCTTCATACCCGGAAAACAGATCCTCACGGTGGCCGAAGCCGCCGACTGGAAGATCGGTCTTCCCGAACCTCCATGAATTGACGCAGAGCCAGCCCAGGTCTTCCATTGGGTCCCCAAGGTGGGCCAACTCCCAATCGAGCACCGCCCGGAGCCCGGTTTCGCCAACAATGAGGTTGCCATTGCGGAAGTCCCCGTGAACCAGAGTTGGCTCTGCTGTTGTGACGGGCATATTGCCGCGCAGCCACTGGAACGCCAGCTCGAACACCGGACGATCAAAACCACTGCTGCGATGTCGCAACAGGTAGGTGTCCAGGGTATTGGGAGCGTCTATCTCCGGGAGGCTCGGGAGTGATGCCACATCCATACTGTGAATGGCGGCCAGAGTCTTGCCACACTGGTAGGCCAGGACCTTGCGGGCCGCCGTAAACTCGGGGTTTCGTACAATCCGGCCTCCGAGGGTTTCACCGGGTATGAGGTTCATGATGAACCCGTCGCCCATGCCATCATCAGGTTGCAGGATCGCGAGCACCTTGGGTACCGGGACACCCGCGGCTGCTGCGTGTTCAAGGAGTGTGGCTTCCAGTGCCATCGGTGAAAGAATGTTGGCTCCCGGGTCGTCAGATTGACGAACCTCTGACCTGGAACGTCGCAGAATCAGGCTCTGATCTCCGGCAGGGGTCTGCAGCCTGAATGCCCAGGTTTCCTGGTTTGCACCGCCGGACAGTTGCCTGAGGTCGTCGACGGTTCCCGCCAGAGACTGGCGGTTCATAAGCTGTGTGAGTTGTTGCTGAAGTTTGGGGTCGATCTTTGAGGGAGGCATTCTGTTGTTGTTTTCCTCTACCGCCGATGGTCGAACTCAAGACAATATCGGTGGTGATCCTGACGAGCCAATGGCAGATCTGTGGAAACTGACTGGCAATACTTGATAGGGAATTGGTTGGGGAGAGCGGGCTCGGAAAAAAGAAAACCCGCCAGGCAGGGGCGGGTCTGTTTATCTGTGCTATGTGATGCTGGGCGTCAGGTGTTGTCTCTTCCTGACAAGGCCGTCATCACCAGCGTAACACCAGAAGATGCGATCAATGCGCCGACAAACGGCGCTAATGTAGGTGCTCCACCCGGGAAACTGGCAATGGTTATGGCCTCGGAGAGGCTACCGGTGACTACCCAGTCAGGCAGGACAGCTCCAATGAGCCCGGCCAGTGCGCCGGTTATTGCGGCAACAGGGGGAACGCGGGGCCAGAGGCCCATCAGAACCGGGATGATGGCCGTTGCGCACAGCAGGTCGGCAATCAGGAACAACCTGAGAACGGACACCCCCTGCAAGGCGATCACAATAACCGGCACCATCAGAATGACGGTGAACCATCGGGCGGAGGACAGGGTGAGCCCCTTCTTTTCGGCAACCGCCAATGAGGCGATACCGTTCTGGAGCGTATCCACTGACGATGCAACCAGTGTAACTGCCAATATCAGAGCGACGGCGCCTAACCATGCGGGGGCGGCGTTCAGCAGGGCAAAGAAGGGAATGGCCGGACTGCCCAGATCAAGGCCAGCCATGACAGCGCTTATGCCAAGCCCGCCAACCACGGCAACGACAATCATGGTAGTGCCCCCGCCGAGTATGGCGCCTTTCCAGAGTGATGCGTTATCCCGAGCCGCCCAGACCCGCTGCCAGTAGCCCTGGTGGAACAGATTGGCAGCGGTGACTGCGAGCACCAGGGTTAGTGCAACACTGACAGCACTCCAGAACGGAATGCCGGGCAGCTCTGCCGAGCTGGTTGAGGCTGGAAGATGTTTCCAGTCGACAAACAACACCGTCGCCAGCAGTGCCATCAGAAGCAGCGCCTGCCAGCGGTCGGTAGCAAGGCTGGCTCGTAGCCCGCCCCAGGATGTGTAGATCAGGGTGGTCACGGCCACGGCAATGATGACGATCTGCCCGTTCAGGTCCGAAAGTAACCCGGTAATGGAGCCGATGGCCGTTAACTCCGCAGACAGAAAACACGCCATGTAGAGAACGGATATCAGCGAAACCCAACGGCGCATACCCTTGCCGAAACGCTGTTCTGCGAACTCACTGATACTGCGGCCTTCGGGCATGCTTTCCCGAATCCGGGGGCCGAGCATGGCAAAGACGATAAACGGCAGTGCCGCGCCCAAGGCATATCCAGCGAGGGCGACAGGGCCAACAAAGGCACCCACTTCCGGAGGCGCAAACAGAATCCAGGCGCCCATACCTGAGGCCAGGAATGACAGGCCAATGGTCACAGCGCCCTGGCTGTTGCGGGCCGTCATGTAGTCGTCGAGGGTGTCGGTTGTTTTGCGGGCACGTAGCCCGAGCCAGCCAAAAAGGCACAAAGCGGCCACAAGGCCCGCCAGGTGGGTCATTATCATTGTCGCACTTCCTCCGCCGGTGTGAGCCGGATCAGGTTCCAGGGTCTGTCAAAGACACTCTCAGCCCCGGCTGTCAGCCGGGACTCCCCTGTGGACTGGGTTATTTGGTTAAGCACATCAAGAAAGAACAAAAGAGCCTGAATACATGCCGACCAGTGAACATAGCGATCCTTACCCTGAAGAGCAAGGCCCTTGCCTAGAGAGAGCTTTCAGCTTTGCGGTGCCAGTTCCTGTTCTCTTGGCATGTTTGCATAGCGCTGGGCGAGGACGGTGCACACCATCAGCTGGATCTGGTGAAACAGCATCAGAGGCAAGATCAGAGTGCCCATGCTGGCGGTGCCGGCAAACAGTACCTGGGCCATGGGAACACCGGTGGCAAGGCTCTTTTTGGAGGCAGCGAAGACGATGGTTATCCGGTCTTCCAAAGGAAATCCAAACAGCCTGGAGACGGCGTTGGTAAGCAGCAGCACAACACCAAGAAGCACCAGACAGGCGACGACCAGGCCGACGATATCCATGATGGGAAGTCGCGTCCAAAGCCCTTCGGTAACCGCATGGCTGAAAGCTCCGTAGACCACCAGCAGAATGGAAGACTGGTCCACATTTTTGAGCCATGACTTGTTCCTGGCCACCCAGCCACCAATCCAGATCCGGGCAATCTGCCCCGCAATAAAGGGCAACAGCAGTTTGATGACGATGCCGGTGATCGCGTCGGTCGGATCAATACTCTGCGCCTGGCCTCCGATCAGCATCATCACGATAAACGGTGTGAGGAAAATGCCGATCAGGCTTGAGGTGGCTGCACTACAGACCGCCGCAGGGATATTCCCGCCGGCCATGGATGTCAGTGCAATGGCAGACTGAACCGTGGCGGGCAAGGCGCAGAGGTAAAGGATTCCGATGTAAAGCTCGTTTCCGGCGAGCGGCACGAGCACGGGTTTGAGCAGTAGTCCCAGGATTGGGAATAACACGAAGGTGAAGCTGAAAATCAGTAGATGCAGGCGCCAGTGAGTCAAACCCGCGAAAACTTCTTTGGTGGACAGCTTTGCGCCGTGCAGGAAAAACAGCAGGCCGATGGCGAGATCGGTCACCACGGAGAACGCTTCTGCGGCTTCGCCATGGACCGGTAGCAGGCTGGCAAGCAACACTGCTCCCAACATCATGAGGATCAACTTGTCGGGAATAAAGCTTTTCAGTTTCATCAGGTTCTACTCACATAGACGATTGAATCAGCTTGAAGCTGTTTAACAGGGGAGTTTATTCTTTAATTTAATTCTGACTAACGCGATTAATGACCATGGTGTCGAGAAACGGACAGGCTGAAACGGTATTTCGCTCAGTTCCGGACATGCCGGAGTTGCCACGCAGGGTATTTTCCCGGGCTGAATCGTTGAAAGAGCCGGCTATTACCCGTTGGCATGATCATCCATGGATCCAGTTGTCCTACGCCATTCGCGGGGTAATGGAAGTTCGGACAATGGGAGGCCGCTATCTGGCACCGCCTCACCGGGCCATTCTGATTCCTGCGGGGTTGCAGCATTGCGTGAGCAGCGAGGCTGAGACAGAGATTCGCAGTCTGTATATACGCAGTGAGGAGTTCCCGGCGCTGGCAGGCACATGTCAGGTTCTGGAAATCCAGCCGCTGGCTCACGAACTGATTCGAAGTTTCAGTACCTACGCTGTGGATTACGATGAAAATGGAGAGGAAGGGCGGCTGGTCAGTGTCCTCATTGATCAGCTACTGGCCGCGCCCAATACCAATCTTCATCTCCCCTGGCCCGCGGATGATCGTTTACAGACGATCTGCAGGGAGCTGAACGAGCACCCTGATCTTCCTATGGCGTTGTCTGATGTGGCGGCCCGGATGGGGGTGTCAGAAAAAACCGTCACCCGCCTGTTCAAGAAAGAGACATCCCTGAGCTTCCGGTCATGGCGCCAGCGACTCCGGCTTCTGAGCTCGCTGCCTATGCTTGAGAAAAGGGAACGGGTAACTGATATCGCTCTTGCCTGCGGGTATGACTCTACCTCGGCTTTTATTTACGCATTCCGATCTCATTTCGGAGTTACGCCGGGGACGTTTTTGCCAGCGGAAGAGCGTTGAGTAATTTTGTCAGTGCTTCGTTTCTTATACTCAATAGGGTATTGCGATCGCCACTCACCACTGCCAAGCAACGCTTGCCCCGGTTATATCTGATCGGTATGGAAAATATAGATAAATGATACAGGTTGAAACGCGGGCAGGGTGCTAGCGTTAAGTTTCAAACAATAATGCATGGAGCTTCAGAATGATAAAAACAAAATTGCTGCGTCAAATGAGTTGTTATCTTACCGTTGGCCTTCTATCAACCGGTGTCTGCGCCGAAACCACATTAAGGTTTGCCGAGGGCGGCCCCAATCGGGGTACGCGGTCGCAAGCCGTTGAGCACTTCATTAGTGACGCGAGCGATCTCAGTGGCGGCGAACTCAAGTTCGATATGCACTGGGGCGGCGCACTGCTGGACTACAAAGCCGTTCCTAATGGTGTGGCGGTGGGCACCGCCGATCTCGGTTCTTTACTGGCAGTTTATTCCCCCACCAAACTCAAGGCGCTCGCAATTGGCGATATTCCTCATCAGTCTGCCGATCCCTGGGTGGGGATGCGGGCGATGTATGAGTTAATGACCACGAACGAAGATCTGCAGCGCATGCTGGCTGACGAGAACCTGATGTATCTGACCGGTTTTTCCAGCAGCGGAGTGCAGTTTGAATGCTCTGGTGACAACCGCATCGAGTCGGCTGCCGATATTGCCGGTAAGAAAATACGGGCGGTGGCCATTTACAGCAAAGTGCTGAAAGACATGGGGGCTGATATCGTCAGCGTCACGGCGGGAGAAATTTACCAGGCACTGGATACCGGCTTGGTGGACTGCAGCGCGAGCTATCTCTATACCATCCGGGCGCTGAAAACGTTTGAAGTGATCGACCACGTCTCGTTGTCGAACTGGGGGCAGATCGCCGGTTTTGCTGTCATGATCAACCGGGATATCTGGAACGATCTGACGGACAACCAGCGCGCTGCACTGAAGCAGGCAGGCTCCCGAACCATCGATTACTTTGCCCGATTGCAGGTGGATGAGATGGGGCAGGTGGTAGACGGACTCACTACCGGAGAGATAGGTAAAAAAGTACCGGTGACTCGTTGGGCTGAGGCGGAGCGCCAGAAGCTGATTGATGGTTCGGAGAAGTACATCCAGGACTGGATTGACTCGATGGACAGTGCTGGGGTGGATGGCCAGGGTATCTGGGATGAGTACATGACCATCGTTGCCCGCTACGAAGCCGAAAAAGAGCAGTCAGGCTACCCCTGGGAGCGTTGATGCTCTGAGGCGAGCTGATCAGGTTTGTCCGAACCGGCTCGCTTCCTTCCCTGAAAATGTTTCGCTCAGGCCGCCGGTGTGCGGCCTGCTACCAACCTGATGACCCCGCAATAAACAACCAGCCCCACTGCAATGCCGAGAGCCGCTGTACCATTATCATGGATTGCAGCGCTTAAAGAGGGCAAATGCAGTACAACCGCAGGGTCGGGAATGTTTGCCAACATAACGATATTGGCTAAAGGGAGGTGCAATTGCTGGCCGATCGCAGAGAATTCTGCCTCAGCGATCAGGAGTGCTTCATACAGTCCATACCATATAGCGATGACGCTGAACGCGAGCATGAGCGACCTGCTTGCGATCCACTTAACCAGTCCTTTGGTGAGTGAGCTCCCTGCGGAATGGTTGTGATATGACTGCACAAAACCTCCGATGAATATAGGGGCTATACGATAGAGCAAGCGGCGTGGGGCCGGTATCGGGAGTTTCCGAAGATGTGATGTGTGTCGGGGTTTCTGCTTGCTTTGATCGCCTTGCTGGACCACACGGTGGATGTTCTTCTGTGGTCCGTTAGCACCCAGCCGGATCGCGCGAATGCCTGGATGGCATCCTTCTTCCTTCGACAGCTAGTCCGTAACTACGGTGATCCCCCGGCCAGAGGCGGCGTACCTCGTTGAGGATTGTTAGATGCTGATAATCGACCATAACTCATAAACCTGCGTATACCTGCACGGGTTGCGGCCGGGAGAGTTATCCCGGCCTATATTGGTTTTCAATCCTGGCCAGCCATCTGCGGGGTTTTAGAAGGGTTTTTCTTTAACGACCGATTGAGTAGAACTCGGGGTTAGGTACCATGTTGGTCACATTTGCCAAGCGGTTGGACATTCCGAAGAAAGCAGAAATCGCTGCAATATCCCAGATATCCTCTTCTTCGAACCCATGATTCTTAAGCAAGTTAAAGTCATCCTCTCCAACGAGTTCAGCTTGTCGCGAGACTCTCATTGCGAAGTCGATCATAACTCGCTGCCGTTCAGTGATCTCCGCCTTACGGTAGTTGGTGGCAATCTGGTCAGCAATCAGAGGATTCTTGGCTCGAACCCGCAAAATGGCTCCGTGTGCTATAACGCAGTACTGGCATTGGTTAATGCTACTGGTTGCAACGACAATCATCTCCCGCTCGGCTTTGGTTAAGTTGCCTGGTTTTTCCATCAATGCGTCGTGGTATTCGAAAAATGCTCGGAACTCATCAGGACGATGTGCCAGCATCAGGAAGACATTCGGAATGAACCCCGATTTTTCCTCGACGGCAAGAATTCTTTCCCGGATATCATCGGGCATGTCTTCAAGTTTTGGCACAGGAAAGCGGCTTATTTGGGGGCCATTCGCAGTATTCATAACTTCGTTCATATTTGACTCCTGGTTGTTCAAAGCGGTCTTGAGATGCCTGATAGACTTACTGGTTTACATTTATGATGAGACGCCCGCGAACCTGACCGTTCAGAAGTTGTGTCGCAGCTGGAACTGCTTCGAAGAGTCCGATCTCCTGTCCAATATCACCAAGTTTGCTTAAGTCGAGGTCTGTACTGAGACGTTGCCAAGCTGCGATCCGAGCAGGAACCGGACACTGCACACTATCTATTCCAGCTAACGTAACGCCCCGAAGAATAAAGGGCGCAACAGTGGACGGAAAATCCATACCAGCAGCTAAACCACATGCTGTGACCACGCCGCCGTATTTTGTAGAAGCGCATGCATTGGCCAGGAGATGGCTGCCGGCCACATCAACGACGCCAGCCCATCGCGCTTTTTGTAAAGGCTTGTTCGGAGTAGAAAGTTCTGTTCGAGGGAGAACCTCCATTGCCCCGAGTTGCTTTAAATATCCGCTGTTGCTGTTGCTGCCGGTAGCGCCAACCACCGAATAACCCAGCTTGGCAAGTATGGCTACAGCAAAGCTTCCAACACCTCCTGCGGCGCCCGTTACGAGGATTTCTCCGTCCTCCGGCTTTACGCCATGTTTCTCCAATGCGAGCACACACAGCATGGCAGTGTAGCCGGCAGTGCCGATTGCCATGGATTGTTGCGGTGTAAATGCCTCAGGAAGCGGAATTAACCAATCGCCATTCACGCGGGCTTTCTGTGCCAGACCGCCCCAATGAGATTCTCCGACCCCCCACCCGTTCAGGAGCACGCGGTCTCCCTCTCTCCAATTCGGATGGGAACTGCTCTCAACAATCCCCGCCAGATCTATACCCGGGATCATTGGAAAGTTTTTTACGACCCGCCCCCGGCCTGTGATGGCTAATGCGTCTTTATAGTTGATCGTCGAATGGCTAACACGAACCGTAACGTCTCCATCAGGCAACTGATGATCTTCAATTTCCCGAACAGCCGCGTGCAGGCCAGTTTCGTCCTTCTGAATCAAGACACCTCTAAACACGTTATCCTCCTTTTCGAATTTAGACCGATCGTCTTTAAAATGGTAAAATTTTTTAACTCACGGGCAAGCTCGCGAAAAAGCCCTCAGAAAAAAGGTGCAAAGGCTCAGGATTCCTGTCCAGCTTTGCCCGCAGTACTGCGCCCTCCCAACCTATCCAGAAGAAAAGAGCTAACTGCGCGGGATTTGCATCTCTTGAGAGCTCTCCTTTGTTTTGAGCTTCCTCCAGACAAGTCGCGAACCTTCTCTGCCAATCCTCGAAAGTTCCTCTCAATTGAGCCCGGAAGCTGTCAGGAAGCGAACCCATCTCTTGCCCCAGATTACCTATCAGGCAACCCCTCCTATATTCAAAGCGTGCCATACCCCGAATCGCGTCGTGCACAAAGGCATGAAGTCGATCTATTGGATTGAGTTCTTGATTCAGTAGATGTAAGTCAAGCTTCCTGGCAAAGAACTTCCCGTAACAGTCAATAAGGGCGAGCCCAAAGTCCTCTTTACTATCGAAATAGTGATAGAACGACCCTTTAGGCACTCCCACTCGGCGCAGAATCTCATCAATACCGGTAGCAGAAAAACCTTTCTCAGTGAGAACTTCTAAACCAGCACGTAGCAGGAGTTCTCGGGTGTTATCGGTATTTTCCCGTCGCTTGGGTGGCCTTCCACGACGGCGATGCAGAGTTTGATTGGTGTCCATGTCTCGATATTAGACCGATTGTCTCAAAAATAAAAGTGGCTAGCTGCTACTTTCTTTTTTTTAAAGCCCATCCGCTTCTAAAGGGGGGGGGGAGGATTAGTTGGCCGCTACACTGGTTACATTCATTCATCACAATGCTGAACTACCCAGTCCTGGAACCGAGCGTCCTCGAACTCATAGTGCCCATGTGAGATCAGTGAAACGTATTCACCCCGTAGTCGATTAATGGCGTTCTGGATGGTATGAGTTTCAATTGAGTCCACGCCCAATCTGTCCGCAAGAAACTCTTTGCATGGATCTTGGTATAGCGCTGCATTTCCTGATGCAATCCAGATGAGCAGGGCTTGATCTATGGCCTTGAGGGTCTTCCACATTGCCGGGTAGCCGCTGTCTTCCATCTGATCATCATTTGCCAAAGCTGCCTCATTCAATATGTTGTCAGTTCCGGTCAGGATCATCCTTTCAATCACTGACCGGAACTCCCGTG
Source organism: Marinobacter salinexigens (assembly GCF_008370345.1). Classification (GTDB taxonomy): domain Bacteria; phylum Pseudomonadota; class Gammaproteobacteria; order Pseudomonadales; family Oleiphilaceae; genus Marinobacter; species Marinobacter salinexigens. Next base: position 86,641 of record NZ_VTUU01000007.1, read on the forward strand.
GGACATAGTGCAACAGACTGAAGGCCCTCTGAGCTTCTGCGAAGGAAAACTCTCGCCCTGAAGCCAGCCTGTAGCACCCTCTCATGTGTTCAATGAACCCTGAGCCAAGGTTTGGTAGATCAATCTGGGAGGAGCTTTGAAATAAGGCAGCTTTTCGACGGCTGAACAACTTACGCAAACCGTCCCGGCTGGAGCCGGTATACATCACGAAGATTTTTTCCCTGTTCTTATCCAAGAGCGTTCTTAAAAAGAACACTAAGTTTTCGAAGGCCTGACTGGTTGCTAGGTGTTGAGCCTCATCCAGACAGAGCAGTATCCGATCATTCTTCCTCAACAACTCAGAGAACTGCTTTCGAAGCTCTTCTAAAGAAACAGAATCCGGAGTGACTGGATGGGACTCGGTAACGCCCATGCCAGCTTCGAATCCATCTGCGCCAGTTCGGACATTAACATGAGCCCCACCAATACGACTGGTTGCACGCTTCCACCAACTTCTTTCGGAGAGGGCGGCATTGATGGCTTGCAGCAAAGCCGATGTGGGATCATCTTTGTTGTCCCAAAAACTGGCATAGACGGGCACGTACCCGCGTTTTGCCGCTTCGGGTATCAAGTCATAGAGGACGAATTCAGTTTTTCCCATTCGCCTTGGCGCGAATAAGGTCAAAGTGCTTGAAACGCCGGTATCAAAAGCGTTAAGAACCCTCTCAGTTAGGTCAGGGCGAGGGTAGTGCCAGTTGATTGCCATGCCTTAGTACCATTTAGTAATCGAATTTACTAATTAGTATGTCACGCTACTAAAGCTTAATAAAGCATGTTCTGCGGGGTAGTTCAGTGCCTCTCTGGAGGAGGAATATCCGCAGCTGTCATACCCAGGAGAATGAACTCCACGATCTGATCGTCCGTGAATTCCCGAGCGTGCAGAGTCACCATCTCCTCAATCGCCGAGTCGCTCAGCTTTTCATCGAAAAAAGGGGCCGCCGATATGAGTTGCTTGCGAAATGCATCTGGATCTATTTTGGGGTAGGGTCAATCAAAGGTTAGAAAGTGGCTCACGCCCATCTGAGAAGGGTGATTCAGAAGTTTCATGTGTCCGGGGTCGAATATAATGTTTTCAGTGCAAAGGTCGGAATGTTTGCACTCAGAATAATTCCCTCAAAACCGTGGACACACCATGGACACCATTAGGACACACCCAAACAAAAAAGGCCTGCGTTTTCACGCAAGCCTTTGAAAATAATGGCCCGCCCGAGAGGATTCGAACCTCTGACCTCTGCCTCCGGAGGGCAGCGCTCTATCCAGCTGAGCTACGGGCGGATGAAACTGTTCGCATGGTGCGTCAATTTCGAGTGCGCAATCTTACGTGTGCAGGGGGCGTCTGTCCAGCCCTTCCAGACATGGATTGGTGTCAGGCTGCAGGCAGGCGCTGGTGGGGGGTGATGCTCACCAGACTTTGGTCATTGCTGAAGGTGACTTCACCGTCCTGAACGGTCACCTGAAAGTCCATTGAACGCTCAGCAAGGTTTGCCAGGGCCTCGGTTTCTTCGGCAGCCAGGTCGACAATCGTCAGGTTGCCAAATCGCTCCAGCTTGTTATGGTGTTTCTCCCACCATACGGGTACGGCGCGCCCACCGTAGGTATAGAGAGTCACCTTTTGCGAGCGGTTGCAGGCTTTTCGCAGGCGGTCCTCGTCCGGTAACCCCAGATCCACCCAGAGTTCTATCTCATCGGTCAGGGATTTCTGCCAGAGTTCCGGTTCGTCGTCCGTGCTCAGTCCCTTGGTGAATTCCAGGTTCTCACTGGCATTCAGAACGAAGGCCAGCAGACGAATCATCATGCGCTCGTCGGTTTCTGAAGGGTGGCGTGCCACGGTCAGGTGGTGATCCGCATAGTAGTGCCTGTCCATATCGGCGATATGGAGGGTGGCTTTGAATATCGTGGCTTTCAGTGCCATTCAGGGGCGGTCCTTATAGAAAATGGGTGCCTAAGTTTAGTGCAATTTTGAAGTGACAGGACATTACAGCATGGTGTTGTTGCGTGGTTTTTTAACTCTGGTGGTTTTCTTTCTGCTCGGGGAGGCGGTTCGGGTACTGGCAGGGCTGCCCATCAGTGGTGGTGTTTTGGGCATGGTTATGGCCACGGGTACACTGATGTTGCGTGGTCGCGTTAGTGACGAACTGGCATCAGCCAGCCAGGGCTTGATTGCGGTTCTGGTTATGTTGATCTCGCCGGGGGTAGTGGGTGTTTTTTTTATCGCAGATCAATTTTCTGAACACTGGTTGACCGTGGCGGTCGCGTTGGCTGCAGGGACTTTGTTGAGTGTTCTTACAACCCTCTGGGTAATGAATTGGGTTGCTGCGTCCGAGGGCAAGAAGCATGACTGAGCGTTCTGGCGTCTATAACGAATTGATGTCGGTGTGGACGGTTGGCCCACTATTGTCCATTGCGATGACTCTGGCCGCATTCCTTGCGGCACAATGGATCTTTGTGCGAATTCGTCGACCATTGTGGATGCCCCCGGTTCTTATTGCAGCGGTATTGCTGTCGGGAGTCGTTGCCCTGAGTGGGATTGGTTATGAAAAATACCAGCACGGCGCACGCTGGCTGACGGCCTTGCTTGGGCCCGCTACTGTTGCTCTGGGAATACCGCTGTACCAGCAGATGCATCACATCCGGGCACTCTGGAAACCAATACTGGTGACCTTGCCGATTGCTGCGACCCTGGCGGCGGTCTATTCGTTGGTGATTGCCTGGGGTATGGGAGCCAGTCCCATGGTGTTGGCATCCCTCGCCCCCAAATCGGTGACAGCACCCATTGCCATGGGGGTGTCTGAACAACTCGGTGGTTCTGTTTCCCTGACGCTGGGAGCCCTGCTTATAACGGGTGTGTTGGCTTCTCTGTTTGTCGATTGGGGGGCAAAATGGATGAAGGTAACCGATGAGCGGATTATCGGTTTCGCCCTGGGGCTTAATGGCCACGCCGTTGGAACCGCCAGAGCGTTTGAAATAAGCCCAACGGCGGGGGCATTTTCCTCGTTGGGAATGGGGCTCACGGGTGTTTTTACGGCGTTGTTCCTGCCGTTTATGTTTCCTTTCTGAGGCGCTGCCATGTTCAAGCAATCTGTCCTGACTCTTCAGCCTGAGCATCTCTCGGAGCTACAGGTCCGCTACGAACAGGCGTTGGCAGATAACGGGTACGACAGCCTGCTGATTGCTTCCGGTGCAGCTCCTTACCGGTATGGCGATGATCAGGCATGGCATTTTCAGGGTTATGGCCCGTTCGTTCACTGGACAGGTCTGACTGGCCAGGAGCATGCCTGGCTGTGGATTCGGGCCGGTGAGAAACCCGTGCTATGGCTGTATCAGCCAATCGACTTCTGGCATGCCAGCCCAACCTTACCAGAGGAACCCTGGCAGCAATGTATCGAGTTGCGGGGGCGTCAGGAAACCGGTGCACCCGAGCTGGAAAGCCCGGGACGCCTCGCGGTGCTGGGCGATCCTGCCTGCCTGGACGGTGCTCCGGGAGATCACAATCCCATGGGGCTCGTTCGGGCCATTGAAGAAACCCGCGTCCGGAAAACCGACTATGAAATTGAGTGCCTGTCCGTTGCTAACCGGCTTGCGTTACAGGGGCACCGGGCGGCGAGGGAGGCATTCCTTGCGGGGGAAAGTGAGTTCGGCATTAGTCTGGCCTACCAGCAGGCAACACAGCAGCGTGAAGCGGATGCCCCCTACCACAGCATCATCGGTCTGAACGAGCACGCTGGAACCCTGCATTATCAATACTATGATACCCGGACGCCGGCACGGCCCCGCAGCCTGCTGATTGATGCGGGCGTTCGCTTTCGCGGCTACTGTTCGGATATTACCCGAACGATACCGGGGCCGGGCGAAGGCCGTTTTAGCGCTTTGGTCCACGGGCTGGAAAGTATCCAAAGACGACTCTGCGATATGGTTGGCCCCGGAGTCGACTACATCGACATCCATCGCAAGGCCCACCTGGGTGTTGCGGCACTCTTATCCGCCTCTGGTCTGGTGTCGGGCATGAGTGACGAAAGCATGGTGGAGGCAGGCATTACGCGGGCCTTCTTCCCCCATGGAATCGGCCACTACCTGGGCGTACAGGTGCACGATGTGGCGGGAAAACCAACCCCTGCGCCTGTCGAGGCACCCTTTTTGCGCCTGACCCGGAAGCTTGAAAAAGGCATGGTCGTAACCATCGAGCCCGGTCTCTACTTTATCCCTTCATTGCTCCAGCCTCTTCTTGAAGGGAGGCTAGCGACGCATGTGAACGGGCGGTTGATTGAAGAGCTCGGTGGCTGTGGTGGCATACGAATTGAGGATAATGTAGCCGTGATGGCGGGTGGTGCCCGAAACCTGACCCGTGAAGCCGAACGGCAGGTCTGAAATCTGCACAAAAATTAACACAAAGGGGTTGCATTAGCGGGTGCAAATGACAATACTTATCACTAAATTTAATGGTGTTAGTGAGTATTTTCTATGTACGTGTGCCTTTGCCAGGGTGTGACTGACCGGGAAATCCGTGAAGCAGCTGAGAATGGGGTGTCTTCCATGCGTCAGCTGGGCAAAGAACTCGGGGTAGGCCGCCAATGTGGTCGCTGTGCCTGCATGGCTCGGGAGATTCTCCGGGAAAGTCGTTCAGCGGATTACCTGTCGCTCGCTAATATGCTCGCGCAGCCTGCCTGAGGCTGCGTTTCCCTCCCTCATTATCAATTGCGACCTCTTTGCAGTCGTGATTTTTTATTGCGCCTAAACCGTCTATCCTTGTTTACCTAGACTGGTGAACCAAACAAGGACTCCGACGATGAAAGGCGATAAGAAAGTCATTCAGTTTCTGAACAAGGTCTTGGCCAACGAGCTGACCGCCATCAACCAGTATTTCCTCCATTCCCGTATGTACAAGGACTGGGGTATCAGCAAGCTGGCTGCAAAAGAGTACGAAGAGTCCATCGATGAAATGAAGCACGCCGATCTGCTGATCGAACGTATTCTTTTCCTCGAAGGCCTGCCCAATCTTCAGGATCTCAACAAACTCCTGATCGGCGAGAACGTTGAGGAAATGATCCAGTGTGATCTCAAGCTGGAGCATATTGCCCACACGGATCTGAAAGAAGCCATTGCCTACTGCGAAGAGATTCAGGACTACACCAGTCGCCAGCTTTTCCGCGGCATTCTGGATAGCGAAGAAGAGCATATCGACTGGCTTGAGACCCAACTGGAAATGATCTCCCAGATGGGAATTCAGAACTATATCCAGCTGCAATCGAGCGCCGCTGAATAATCGCTCTTTACCGGCAATCGCCGCCTGAATGGCGATTGCCGAATCCCGCCCCAAATCCCCGTCTTTTCCTCCCGTGGCCCGGTATTTGCCTCTTATTGTGGGTAGAATAGGGCGCAAGTGATGCTCTGAATCATCCGTCCTTCTGGATGCAAACAAAACGGGAGACTGCAATGGACCTGTCCTGCTTCAAGGCTTACGACCTCCGTGGTCGGGTGCCTGATCAACTCAACCCTGAACTTGCCGAAAAAATTGGCCGCGCCTATGTGGAAGTCACCGGCGCGAAAAAAGTCATCGTCGGATACGATATTCGCCTTTCCAGTCCGGACATCGCAGAAGCCCTGAGCGAAGGGCTGATGGCGGCTGGCGCAGACGTGTTCGACATCGGGCTGTGCGGCACCGAGCAGGTGTATTTCGCGACTAGTCACTACAAGATGGACGGCGGCATCATGGTCACCGCCAGCCATAATCCGAGAGACCACAACGGAATGAAAATGGTCGGCCCGGAATCCCGACCTATCAGTTCCGATAACGGCCTGAACGATATACGGGACCGGGTACTGGAGCCCTTCTCTAATGCACCAAACCGGGGCGGGCACGAGCCGTTGGAGGTGATGGCTGCCTATGTTGATCATCTGCTCGGATACATCGACGCAGGCTCACTCAAGCCTATGAGAATTGTCTGCAACGCTGGCAACGGTGGAGCAGGGCTGGTGATCGATCAGCTGGAAAAACACCTGCCATTCGAATTCATCAAGGTTCACCACCAGCCGGACGGCAGCTTCCCCAATGGCGTGCCCAACCCGATCCTGCCGGAAAACCGCGCCGCGACAGCTGATGCGGTGATTGAGCACGGTGCAGCCATGGGGATTGCCTGGGACGGTGATTACGACCGCTGTTTCTTCTTCGACGAAAACGGCCGCTTCATTGAGGGTTATTACATCGTAGGCCTGCTGGCCGACCAGTTCCTGCGCAAAACCGGTGGAGGAAAAGTGATCCACGATCCCCGCCTGACCTGGAACACCCTCGACCTGGTCAAAGCCGCTGGTGGTGAAGCGGTGGAAAGTAAAACCGGCCACGCCTTCATCAAACAGCGCATGCGAGACGAAGACGCTATCTACGGCGGCGAAATGAGCGCCCACCACTATTTCCGCGACTTCTCCTACTGCGACAGCGGCATGATTCCGTGGCTACTGGTTGCCGAACGCCTCTGCCAATCCGGCCATACCCTCTCGTCCCTCATCGACGCCAGAATCGAAGCCTACCCGGCCAGCGGCGAAATCAACCGCACCATCGACAACCCGGCCAAAGTCATCGCCGCCATCGAAGCCCAATACAGCCCCGATGCCAAATCCATCAACCACGTTGACGGTCTGAGCATCGAATATGACAAGTGGCGTTTTAACCTGCGCATGTCCAACACCGAACCGGTCGTTCGTTTGAACGTGGAATCGCGGGCGGACAAGGTATTGATGGAAGAAAAAACAGAAGAGCTACTGGCAGAAATGCAACGCCTGAACGAAGCAGGCTAACTCTGATGTTGAGGGCAGGGGGTGATTCGCTTCTCTGAAAATGTGCGGAGCCATGGATGGCGGAGCCCAAGCGCCACATGGACGTGCCGCAAGGAGCGGTTTTCAGAGAAGCGAATCATCCCCTGCCCGGCACGGTGTCTCAGGGCGAGGAATTTACAGCCAGTCGTTCAGCATAATCCCGATCCCGAACCTCTCAATCCGGTGATTGTAGTCAATCAGACTCTCCCCATACCCGTTGTAGTACTGAAAGAACCCCTTGACCGTATCCCCCATGGGAAAGCTGTACCCGAACTCGACCGTGGTCCGGTTATCCGAACGCATATTGTTCATCAGCCGCAGCGAAAACGTACGATCCTCACTCAGCTTGTAAACCGCATAGTAATTGCCATAGCCCAGATAGCGCTCAATGTCGGCATTGTCATCGTCATTGTTTTCAGGAATCCGGTACCAGGGCTCTACAACGAATAGCCAGCGCTTGTAGCTGTAGGCAGCGGAGCCGACAATCCGGTTCCAGCTCCGGGAGCGGGGTTCGGATTGCCCGTTCGACTGGTGATTGAAACCAACGGTCAACGCATTCAGTTTGCCGGGGCCAAACTTCCAGTCAGTCTGATAGCGGGCAAAGAGTTCCGGCTGGTAGTTGGTTTCCCTGAACGGCGCAGATTCGTCCTGATTATAAACCTGCCAGAAAGACTGCTGGGTGTAACCGAACCACAGGGTCGTACGGTCATCCAGTAAGCCCGTCAGCAGTGGCACCTTGAAGCTGATTTGATATTTGGCTTCTTCATGCCGAAGGTCATAGTCGTAATCCGTCGATAGCAGCCTGGGGCTGGTAGGTGTTGGGTTGGGATCCTTGACCCAGCTGATTGGCAAAATATAGGTCGGGCGATGGCCAACAAAACTGCCGGAGAACGAAAAAATGGCCTTCTCCGCAGCAATATATCGATCGACGATACCGTCCATGACCCCGTCGTCCTCGTCCTCATCACCATCGAGAGAATTGGTGTTGTCTGCAGGTACAGCGAAAGCTGCTTCGGCCTGCTCGATATCTTCTGAGTCAGCGGCCTTTCGGATCTGGCCTGTTGGGTACAAAGTGTCATAGCAGGCCAGTCGCCTGACGCCGTTTGCAATCAGGGCGCACTGTTCCTCATCCTTCAGCGTTGTCGCATCTGAATCACTTTCTGCACCCTGGGCGTATACCAGCATCGGGCTGGTGGCCAGCAGCATCAGAGTTGTTGATCCGGGAAGCAGGCGAAGCTTCATTGAGCCGTTCCTTATTGGGTGTTGAGACTGAACCAGGTATTGGCAATGCCATACACCCAGACACCGAGCAGGGTAACTGCCAAAAGTGAAAAAATGATTTTGTGGCCGGACCGGCTGCTGTCATCGGCCGACACAACCCAGCGCAGATACATCAGGCCGATAAAGCTCAGAAAAACGCCAAGACTCGCCAGCGCAGGAATCAGTAACCATGCCGGGTTGATGCTTCCTGTGTCTGTTGTCTGGCGAGAGAGCCAGGCCATGGAGGCCAGAAGGATCGCCAGGGAGGAAAACTCCACGGTCAGGAAAATTTTCCGCAGGGGATGTGGAGAAGGTTTTTCTGGATGGGCCATATGAGGTTTCCGCTGTGCTCAAATTCAACTTGCCGGCTATGTTACCTGCATTGTTGGAGCAGTGCTTCAGGCTTACCAAATGGCAACTAAAATGGTCGAAATCAATTTATGATTCTTTGGTTTGGTTTTTTTGCCTGGACTCAGTCGCTATAATGCGGCGACCGAACGATTATAACGCTCTGATGCGAGGTGCATTGTGAAGATGAAGAGAGTTCTGGCAGCTGTTCTGCTTGGTTTCGGCCTGGTGGCCGGCACTGCAATGGCAAGTGTTGAAGAAGAAATCGGCGCACGTATCGCCCCGGTTGGCGAAATGTGTCTGGAAGGTGAAGAGTGTGGCGCTGCGGCAGCTCCGACTCAGGCTGCGAATGCGGGCCCGCGTTCCGGCGATGAAGTGTACAACTCCGTGTGTATGGCTTGTCACGGTACTGGCGTTGCCGGTGCGCCGGTGAAAGGCGATGCGTCTGCCTGGGCTCCACGCATCGACAAGGGCATGGAAACCCTGATCAACCACGCGCTGAATGGCTTCAACGCCATGCCGGCCAAAGGTGGTTGCGCGAGCTGTCCTGATGAGGAAATTCAGGCGGCTGTAGAGTTTATGGTTTCTGAAAGCAAATAAGCTTTCTGCTCCATGAGTACAGAAGCCTCCGCAACGCGGAGGCTTTTTGTTTACAGGCCGAGATCACCGAGCAGCGCGCTCAGGGTAGCCTTGCCTTTTTTCTGGTTGGCCTCGGCATCAAGGTCGCCAGTGCCTTCCCATCTCAGATCTTCTTCGGGTAACTCGTCCAGAAACCGGCTCGGAATGGTTTCAATTTTTTCTCCGTACTGTTTCCGCGAGGCTGCGTAGGTCAGCGTCAGCGTCTCCCTGGCCCGGGTGATACCCACGTACATCAGGCGTCGTTCTTCCTCAATGTTGCCTTCTTCTATGCTGGTACGGTGGGGCAGTATCTCTTCCTCAAGTCCCATGATGAACACGTGGGGGAATTCCAGCCCTTTGGACGCGTGAAGGGTGAGCAACTGTACTTTGTCGCTGTCATCCTCCTCTTCCCGCTGCTCCATCATATCTCTCAGAATCAGCTTGGTGATGGCGTCTTCAATGCCGATTTCGTCTGCCGTTCCCTTGCCGTCATCCAGCATTCGCTGAACGGATTCCACCAGATACCAGATATTCTCCATGCGCCGTTCGGCCTGCTTCGGGCTGCCGGAATGCTGGTGCAGCCATTCTTCATATTCAATGTCGGTGAACAGCTGTTTGATAACCGGAATCGGGTCTTCCGAATGCAGGCGTTCGCAGGTTTTGTCCACCCAGTGTGCGAAGCGGCGAAGCCGGTCCAGTCCCTTTTCGGTGATGTGGCTTTCCGCGCCCATATCCCCCAAGGCCTTGAACAGGCTGACGTTGCGGGCCCGGGCGTAATGGCTGAGCTGCTCCAGTGTGCGGGGGCCGATTTCCCGTCTCGGAACGTTAACCACTCGCAGGAAAGCTGCATCGTCGTCCGGGTTGATCAGAAGGCGAAGGTAGGACATCGCATCTTTGATCTCGTTTTTGGAGAAGAAGGATTGGCCACCTGAGAGCCGGTAGGGAATCTGGTAGGCCTGTAACTTCATTTCCAGCAAGCGGGCCTGATGGTTGCCCCGGTAGAGTACCGCAAAGTCCCGGAAATCCAGCCCCTGTTTCAGTTTCTGATCAATGATCTCGGTGGCCACCCGCTCGGTTTCCGCGTCTTCACTCCGGCACCGGATGATCCTGAGCTCTTCGCCAATGGCGTGGTCGCTCCAGAGCGCCTTATCGAAGACGTGAGGGTTGTTGGCGATCACAGTGTTGGCGCTGCGCAGGATGCGGGCCGTTGAGCGGTAGTTCTGCTCAAGTTTGACGATTTTCAGGCTTGGGAAGTCTTCTTTGAGCTGGGCGAGGTTTTCCGGCCTGGCTCCCCGCCAGGCGTAGATCGACTGATCGTCGTCGCCAACCACGGTAAAGGCTGCGCGTTCGGCAACCAACAGTTTGACCAGCTCATACTGGCACACGTTGGTGTCCTGGTATTCATCCACCAGCATGTAGCGAATCTTCCTGCGCCACTTTGCGAGAACATCCGGGTGGGTGCGGAACAGTTGCACTGGTAGCAGGATCAGATCGTCGAAGTCGACAGCGTTGTAGGCCTTCAGGTATTCGTTGTACTTGCCATAGATGATGGCAATGCGCTGTTCGCGTTCATCCGCGGCTTTGCTGAGGGCCTCGGCGGGGCTTCGCAGGGCGTTTTTCCATGAAGAGATGGTCATCTGGACATCACTCACTTCATCCCCGGCTTCAAGGCTCCCTCCCTGCATCATCAGATCCTGCAGCAGGGCCTTGGCATCCTCTGCGTCGAAAATCGAGAACCCCGGGTGGTAGCCCAGATGAGTATGCTCTTCCCGGATCATATTCAGGCCGAGGTTGTGAAACGTGGAGACGATGAGCCCCCGGGTCTGGCTGCGATCCACAATCCGGCCCACCCGTTCTTTCATTTCACGGGCAGCCTTGTTGGTAAACGTAACGGCCGCAATATGACGCCCCGGAATGCCCAGTTCTTCAATCAGGTAGGCAATCTTTCGGGTGATCACGCTGGTTTTGCCGCTGCCGGCGCCGGCAAGCACCAGCAGTGGGCCATCGGCGTAGCGAACCGCCTCGCGTTGTCTCGGGTTGAGCTTGTTCACAGATTCGGGGCCAGAAGTGCAGCAAATGGAGTTATCGGACGTTTGGTGTATTCTACACCACCCGGACATTCTGTACCTTGTCTGTCTATCGGCTATCCTAGATACAACGGAATTGGTGGTTTACGCACAAATGGATCCTGCTTGATGACATTGCCTCTGGAAACATCAGCGACTAATCAGCTGCGCCTGTTGGTCCTGGTTCCGGATTACTCGGACTTTCTCTGGCTGACTTCCCTTCTCGCCGGGGAGGCAGAGTTTTTCCCGGATGCAACCTGGTGTCCGGATCTGATTGACTGCGATGATCTGATACGCAACGCCAATTTTGATGTCATTATCTGGGACTGCGTTTTCCACGGAGGGTCTGAAACGGCGTTTCTCCAGTATCTCTCGGTTGCCAGCAATGAGAAGCCCATTCTGGCGCTCAGTGCCGAATCTCCCGATGAGCGTGGTCCGGGGCTTCTGGCCGCCGGAGCTTCGGATTATCTCTGCCGGTCTTCGCTGGAGCGCTGGTCCTTCTGTCGAGCGGTAAAGGCCTTGTGGTATCGGGTGCAGTTGTCGGAATCCTCCCAGGGCCATTTTGGCAGGGATGTGGCGACAGGTTTTATTAACCGGGACCTGTTTTTTGACCGGCTGCATCAGGCACTCCTCAGGGCTGAGCGTGGGGGGCACCGGCTGGCGCTGCTCCACCTTAATATCGATGACTTCCGCAGCATTAATGAATCCTTCGGGTACCAGAAGAGCGACCAGCTGATGATCAAGCTGGCGGATCGCCTGCGTAACAGCCTGAGGCGGGTTGATTCACTGATGCGTATTGGCGGGGATGAATTGGCGATTATCGTCGAGAAGGTGGAAGACTCCCTGGATATTACCCAGATCATTCGCAAGGTTGTTACTGCCATGAATGATCCGGTAACCATTGACGGACAAGCCATTGGGGTGAGCGCGAGCCTGGGTGTCGCGACTTATCCGGAAGCCGGGGACAACGCTGAAAACCTGCTTCGCAGAGCCAACCGGGCGATGTTTGAAGCCAAGCGGGACCCGGGCACGAGCTATCGTTTTTACGACCGCCAGTTACACATCTCGGCGGGTTACCAGCTCCGGCTCGAAGCGGATCTCCGCACCGCGCTGCGTGGCAACGAACTGGAGCTTTACTACCAGCCCCGTATCGATCTGGCCACGGAAGAAGTGCGAGGAGTTGAGTGCCTGTTGCGCTGGAACCATCCTGAACGCGGGCTGGTCGGGCCAGACGAGTTTATCCCGGTCGCGGAGCGCAGTGGCCTTATCGTGCCAATTGGCTACTGGGTGATTGAGCAGGCCTGTAAACGTTTGCAGGAGTCTGGCGAACTCGGCTTCCCGGGCCTGGTCTTTGCCGTTAACCTGTCATTCCGCCAGTTCCATGACCGCAAGATGACGGAAACCATTTTTCGGATCATCTTCAATGCCAATGTGGACACCAGTCTTCTGGAACTGGAACTCACAGAAAGCGCCATGATGCACGATCCTGAATATGCCCAGCGGTGCCTGCGGGAGTTGAATCAGCTTGGCATCAGTTTCGCCCTCGATGATTTTGGTACCGGCTTTTCCTCCCTGAGCAATCTTCAGCACCTTCCTATCTCTCTGGTCAAAATCGATAAATCTTTTGTTCAGGACCTCGGACACTCCGCCGACGCAGAACACATCATCCGGGCTATCATCAGTCTGGCCCACAGCCTGCAGATCAGTGTCGTCGCCGAGGGTGTGGAAAAAGAAGGTCAGCTCGAGTTTCTGCGTCAGCAGCACTGTGATGAAATCCAGGGTTACTACTATGCCCGCCCGATGCCCTGGAATGACCTTGTGCAGTTCCTGAACAATCGTGACCAGGCGGCTTGCCTGGAACGGTGAGCCGCTGTACCTTTTCCTCCTTGATCTGATCCCGACGCTATATACAGAGGTTCCATGAACAGTATTTCCAGGCGCATTGCTGACGAACTCGGCGTAAATGAACAGCAGGTTAACGCTACCGTCGAGTTGCTGGATGAAGGTGCAACGGTTCCCTTTATCGCCCGTTACCGGAAGGAGGTCACCGGTTCTCTGGATGACAGTCAGCTACGGACCCTGGAAGAGCGGCTGCGTTACCTTCGGGAACTGGAAGACCGTCGCTCGGCCATCCTCAAAAGTATTGATGAGCAAGGCAAGCTGACCGACGAACTGCGGGTCAGTATTGACGGCGCTGATACCAAGAACCGGCTGGAAGATCTCTACCTGCCCTACAAGCCCAAGCGTCGGACCAAGGCCCAGATCGCTCGTGAGGCCGGCCTTGAACCGCTCGCGGATGCGCTATACGGGGATCCGTCCCTGGATCCTGAAACCACGGCTGCGGGTTATCTGAATAAGGATGCCGGCGTTGAAGACACCAAAGCGGCTCTGGATGGCGCCCGTTACATCCTGATGGAGCGTTTTGCTGAAGACGCTGAACTGCTGGGCAACCTGCGTGATTTCATCTGGCAGGAGGGGCAGTTGAAAGTCTCGGTAATCGAAGGCAAGGAAAATGAAGGTGCCAAGTTCCGGGATTACTTTGATCATGTTGAGCCCCTGAAAAAAGTGCCGTCGCACCGGGCGCTGGCCATACTTCGCGGGCGTAACGAAGGTATTCTCTCTTATTCCATTGTTGTGGGTGATGGCGAGGAGGATCGGCGTCAGCCTCATCCTGCGGAGCAGCGTATCGCCGCACGCTGGAACATCCGGGACAACGACCGGCCTGCAGACAAATGGTTGTCTGAGGTGGTGCGCTGGACCTGGCGGGTCAAGCTTTCTACTCAGATTGAAACTGACCTGATGGCGCAGGTCCGCGAATCCGCTGAAGGCGAAGCCATTAACGTGTTTGCAGCCAACCTCAAGGATTTGTTGCTGCTCGCACCAGCAGGCCCGCGCCCGACTCTGGGTCTGGACCCGGGGCTGCGTACAGGCGTTAAAGTCGCCGTTATTGATGGCACAAGCCAGGTGGTGGGGCACGGCGCGATTTTTCCCCATGCACCCAAAAATCAGTGGGACCAGTCCATTGAACAGTTGGCCAAGTGGTGCCGGGAGTACAAAATTGAGCTGGTGGCCATCGGCAATGGCACCGCGTCCCGGGAGACAGAAAAGCTTGTGGCGGATCTGTGCAAACGCTACCCGGAGCTGAAGCTGGCGCGAATTGTGGTCAGTGAGTCCGGCGCATCCATATATTCTGCCTCCGAGTTTGCATCGAAAGAACTGCCGGACCTGGACGTGACCATTCGTGGTGCTGTCTCTATTGCCCGGCGTCTGCAGGATCCGCTGGCGGAATTGGTGAAAATTGAACCCAAGTCTATCGGGGTGGGCCAGTACCAGCACGATGTGTCACAGGTTCAGTTGTCCCGCAGCCTTGATGCTGTCGTAGAGGACTGTGTAAACGGTGTGGGCGTGGATCTCAATACCGCCTCTGTACCTTTGCTGTCGCGGGTATCTGGCCTGAATCAAAGCATTGCCCAGAACATCGTTGATTTCCGTAGCCAGAATGGCAAATTTAACGATCGTAAACAGCTGCTGAAAGTGGCCCGCCTGGGGGATCGAACGTTTGAGCAGGCAGCCGGTTTCCTCCGTATTGCCGGTGGTGCCAACCCGCTGGATCGTTCCTCCGTTCACCCTGAGGCCTATGGTGTTGTGGAAGCGATTGCCAGCCGCAATCAGCGCAATGTGGACGATGTTATCGGAGACGGTGCATTCCTTCGCAGCCTGAATCCTCAGGATTACGTGACGGACCAGTTTGGCCTGCCCACCATCAAGGACATCATTTCCGAGCTGGAGAAGCCTGGTCGGGATCCGCGTCCCGAGTTCCGGTTTGCGAGTTTTGAAGAAGGCGTGGAAACTCTCAACGATCTTGAGCCCGGTATGATACTCGAAGGCTCGGTGACCAACGTAACCAACTTCGGTGCGTTTGTGGATATCGGTGTTCATCAGGATGGTCTGGTACATATCTCCGCGCTGTCCAGCACCTTTGTGAAAGACCCGAGGGATGTGGTCAAAGCCGGCGATATCGTAAAAGTAAAAGTGATGGATGTGGATATACCCCGGAAGCGGATTGCGTTGTCCATGCGCATGGACGACCAGCCGGGTGAGAAGAATGATGGTAAACCCGCCGGTGCCGGTCGAAGCCGGAATGAGCAGAGAAGCGGTAGCCGCAACCCCAGGCAGTCCGGCGGTAATGAAAAAACGCAGCAGGGTGCCATGGCAGGTGCGCTGGCGCAGGCATTTGCATCGGCCCGGAAAAGCGGTCGTTAAGCGGATTTAAACGTATCCACCGGTCGGCCCTGTCTTTCGGCGGGGTCGATCGCAGCAGGAGTTCAACATGGCTGAATCCCGCCACGCTTTGTTTAGCCAGTTCGCCGCCAGTGACTGGAACGGTTTTCTGAAAGGGGTAGAGAAAGAAGGGCTGCGGGTCGACCGCAATGGCTTTATCGCCCAGACGCCTCACCCTGAATCACTCGGTTCTACGCTGACGCACCCCCGGATTACCACCGATTACTCCGAATCCCTGCTGGAGCTGATCACCCCGGTGTGTAAAAGCACGACGGAGATGCTGGAATCACTTCGCAACATCCACCGGTTCGTGCAGCAAAAACTGGGGGACGAAGTGTTCTGGGCTGGAAGTATGCCCTGCGAGTTGGACGGTGACGCCAGCATTCCCATCGCGGAATACGGCACCTCAAATATCGGTCGCCTCAAACACGTCTATCGCCAGGGGCTGGCCGTTCGTTACGGACGGATGATGCAGAGTATTGCCGGTGCTCACTACAATCTGTCACTGCCAGACGAGTTCTGGCAAAAGTGGCAGTCATTGTTGGGTAATCAGGATTCTCTCAAAGACTTCAAATCGGACCAGTATTTCTGGCTGATCCGGAACTTCCGGCGTCGCAGTTGGTTGCTGATGCTGCTGTTCGGTGCTTCTCCGGCGCTGGACGCAAGTTTTGTCGCAAACGTCAGCCATCACCTGGATCGTTTTGATGCGAATACCTGGTATGGGCTGGATGCCACGTCGCTGCGTATGGGTGATCTTGGCTATCACAATAATGCCCAGTCATCCCTGAACATTTGTTTCAACAAGCTGGACTCATACACGGGCGCTCTGCACCGGGCAATTCATACGCCCTGGCCTGCCTATGAGTCCATTGGTACCAGCCGTGAGGATCAGTTCATCCAGATCAACACCAACGTGCTGCAGATTGAAAATGAATACTACAGCCCTGTGCGGCCAAAGCGGACCACCGAGCGGGAAGAAAAGCCGATTCAGGCGCTCCAGGCCCGTGGTGTAGAGTACATTGAAGTCCGCTGCCTGGATCTGGACCCCTTTTCTCCGGTGGGCGTCAACGAAAGCCAGATCGATTTTCTGGATCTGTTTCTGCTGGACTGCCTATTATCTGACAGCCCTCGGATTGGCGATGCCGAATGCGAGCGAATGGATGACAACTACGATGATGTGGTTGCCCATGGCCGTGATCGCACCCTGACACTGTGTCGTGCTGGTGAGAGACTGGCCGTTGGCCAGGCTGCATCGGAATTGCTGGACCGCCTGGAGCCGTTGGCAGAGAAACTGGACAGCTGGACGGGCTCACAAACCTACCGAAGTGCGTTGAAGGCGCAACGGGATAAGGTGCCTGAAACCGGAATATGGTCCGTGCCGTCAGCCCAGGTGGTTACGGCGATGGAAGCTTCAGGTATGGGGCATCGTGAATGGGTGTTGGAGATGTCCCGCCGTCATCAGCAAACGCTGAGAGATGAGGCGCTGGAGCCTGATGTCCGGGCTGCTTTCGAGGCCATGACGGAATCGTCGCTGACGGAACAGAAGCAGCTTGAAGAGAGTGACACCCAGCCATTTGGCGAGTTTCTGGAGCAGTATCTGAAATCCTGATCGGTGTAACGTCGGTTTCCTTTCGGACCTGACGCACAAATTGCTGATCAAAAAATTGTCAGATGCCAGAGCGGCTGTTAGTTTTTGGAAGGTCGCAAACAGGGAGGTGCTGGTATGGCCCGGGACATGAAGCTTGGCTGGGATGTGGAAGCGCTGAATAAAGCCTACCGTCAGGGGTATATGGCTGCATCCATGGGAATGGATAAATCTCGCTGCCCGTATCGGGGTGAGGTGGTAATCGCTGCCTGGGAAGCCGGCTGGGATGATGCCGGAGCCGTCGCAGTCGATGACAGCTCCGACTGGGACGACCTGTTCTCCAGGATCGCCTGAAACCCGGTATTATTTCTGTACGACAAACTCCGTAAACAGCACGCCGGTGACGCTCTCTCCGGTGTGTTGCTCTTCCAGTACAGCATTTATTCTTTTCTTCGCTTCTTCCCTCAGTGCCTGCTGGCCTTCCATGGTGGTCAGTTTGTTGGTGTCGGTTTGCTCCCCGAACAACATGACCAGCTCGTGCCGGAGCCTCGGCATATGAGTTTCGATCGCTGGGCGCGCTCCGGCTGAAGACGTCCGGAGGCTGACGGAGGCTTTCAGATACGTCAACTTGGTACTGGCAGGCCCGACGTGAGTGACGAATGCCGGCTCCACGGCAATGTAATCCGTTACCCCGCCTGTTTCAGCCGCTGCTTCCTCATCCTCGCTTTCGGAGGCCTGAGAGGTCGGCGGAAGGGAACTTAATGTGGTCAGCAAGATCATCAACGTTAGAAAGTATTTTGGTCGAAGTGTCATAGGCTTGAAGTTGATCCTGGTTTAAGATTTAGTGACGAATCAATGACGGCGCCACCGGATGAACCGAGAATAGCAGGCCCGGGGCGAGGATGCAGTTTCAATTCGCAGTAACAATTGATAGATCCGAGGTGTTCTTTTGACAAGCAGGTGGGTGTTTGGACTGATTTTCGTGCTTTGTGCCGGTTTACTGGGTGTGGCGTTCTATATGGAGCATGTGATGGGGCTGGAACCCTGTCCGCTGTGCTGG
The DNA here is from genome assembly GCF_008370345.1 of Marinobacter salinexigens. Taxonomy (GTDB): domain Bacteria; phylum Pseudomonadota; class Gammaproteobacteria; order Pseudomonadales; family Oleiphilaceae; genus Marinobacter; species Marinobacter salinexigens. The sequence continues at coordinate 104,705 of NZ_VTUU01000007.1, forward strand.
TTGCAGCGCTTTGGTTTCATGGGGGCGGGGTTGGTCAGTTTACTGGCGTTTTTGCAGGGACCTACCGGCTTTGGGGTTCGTATTTATGGATTCCTGCTGGCATTAACTGCCGGTGCCGGGCTTGGGGTTGCCGGCCGTCAGTTATGGCTGCAGAGCCTCCCGGCGGATCAGGTGCCAGCTTGTGGCCCCAGTGTGGAGTATATGCTTGAAGTACTACCGTTCTTCGATGTGTTGTCCACCGCGCTCAAAGGCACCGGCGACTGTGCCGAAGTCGTCTGGCGCTTCCTGGGATTGAGCATCCCTGGTTGGACTGCCGTTTTCTTTACTCTGGTGGTGATCACCGGTCTGGTTCTGCTGATTCGTCGGCCGGGGTCGCGAGACTGGATTGACGGTTGAAACGGTTGCGGCCAATAGCGCCCTTGGGGTAACTTGGTTGTCACCTGAAATAAGTCAGAATCAGAATAATCAGAGTGAACTAGCAAGCGGAGACTGGGCGTCATGTTGGAAAATTGCCGAAATGCCACGGAACGTTGGGGTGGGGTGAGTGAACTCATTGACCGTTGGCTGAAGGAACGTCAGGAGTTGCTGGTTCAGTATTGTAATCTGTCCGGAGAGAGTGACTCATCCGAGACTGAGGCACTGAAAGCGCAAATGGTAAGCTTCTGCGAGGTGCTGGTGGATTACGTGTCCACCGGCCACTTTGAGATCTATGAGCAGTTGGTTCAGGAAGCCCGGGAGTTTAACGACGGGGGTGTTGAATTGGCTGCCAAGGTTTATCCAAGGATCGAGGAAACCACCGAAGCCGCACTGAACTTCAATGATCGTCTGGATGGCGGTGAATTGACCGAAGGGGATGTGAAGGCGTTGTTTGGCGAGCTGTCAAAGCTTGGGGAAATCCTGGAAACCCGCTTCGAGATGGAAGATTTCCTGATCGAGCATCTGCACAACGTACACGCGGCGAAGCTGGAATCTGTCTGACCTGACGGCTGCCTGCCTGCAGGCGCAGATGCAAAAAAGCCTCAGCACCGGTAACGGGCTGAGGCTTTTTTGTGGGAACAGGCTTACTCGGTGTCTGAACCTTCCGCTTCGTTCGCATCCGGATTGATGCTCAGAAGTTCAACGTCAAATACCAGTGTTTCGTTGGGTCCGATGCCGCGGTTTCCACCAGGGCCGTAAGCCAGTTCAGAGGGGATATAGAGCTTGTAGCGAGCGCCTTCGCTCATCAGTTGGAGGCCCTCAGTCCAGCCAGGGATAACCTGGTTCAGGCCAAAGGTCACAGGCTCGCCACGCTCGCGGGAGCTGTCGAAGACTTCGCCAGACAGCAGTTCGCCGGTGTAGTGCACTTTGACCTTGTCGGTCGCGGCTGGCTTTTCACCATCGCCGGCTTCCAGAACTTCATACTGCAGACCAGACTCGGTGGTCTCCACACCTTCGCGGGCGCCGTTTTCTGCCAGGAACGCCTCACCAGCATCCTTGTTCTTCTGGGCCAGTTCTTCCATCTGGCGGGTTTGCTCTTCCTGCAGTTCCTTCTGATAGGTCATCAGTGCCTGCTGGATTTCATCGCGGGTCATGCGCTTGGCGTCTTCGTCACCGGCGTGGCCGTGCTGGATACCCTGGAGGAACTGATCCATCTGCAGGTCCGGCAGGTCATTGCTCATGCGCTCACCGAGCACCAGGCCCATACCGTAGCTGACTTTCTGGTCAACAGAGTCCAGCTTGGGGTCTTCCGGAGCTTCCGGTGGGGTGGAGCAGCCGGCAAAGATGCCAGCCATCGCCAGCACAAGCAGCGTCTTCTTCATTACGTCATCCTTTTAGATATCGGCAGGGGAGTTATCCCCGAATTGTGTTTATCTGAACGGAGAAGGTAGCGGGTTCTGGCGCGAGATGCCACTGAACATGTGTTAAGAAAACAGACGGGTTCTCTTAACTTCCATTGCTGCCAGCGGTTGGTCCGAGGGAGAAGGGAGCGTGGTAGGGCGATTGCCAGTCAGTGTCGGGATTCTGGGTCCGCTCCTGAGACAGATTCTGCTCCGGCCGTTCGATGGCCAGGGTGTTCCAGGGGCCGTGATCGGGTGGCTGGTCAGCGTAGTGCCAGTTACCTTCCGTGTCCTGCCATTTAAAGACGATATCCGGGCCGTCCGTAGGAACGGGTGACGGTACCATGCCTTCAAATGCGGGAATCTCGTCTGTCTGCTCGTCGGCCACTGGTTCGGTCGTGTGCTCTGGCTCCTTGAGGCCAAAGAAAATCAGCAGCAGCAGCAAGCCGAGTGCCGGGAACGAGAGGCGTACAAGCCATTTGGTCATCATGGCCGGGAGTCTCCCCTGGGGAAAAGGGCCAGAGCGCTGGCCAGTGTATTCAGTTGCGGCATGTTCCCCTGAGTGTAGCCGTGTTCCGGGGCGGCTGCCTTGAGATTCTGGTCGATCAATTCGTCGAAGCCTTGCATGATCTCATGTTCCGGGCTTCGATTCACTATTGTTTGCCAGGCCAATGCCAGTTCGAGTTGCTCAGCCGCCAGTTCAAGGGAGGCAATGTCGGCTCTCAAGGCACAGCAGCCGCTGTGGGTCTTGGGCAGAGCTTTTCGCGCCCCTCTTAATGCACCGGTTACACGGTCCCGCCACTCTGGTACCGTAGCGCCTTCAATGCCGGAGTATGCTCTGCCGTTCAGGGCCATCCATCCGGCACAGAGTATACGGGTGACGCTCCAGCCCTGTTCCTGAAGGCTCAGGCAGGCTGTCTGAACGTCATCTGAGCGCCAGAATGTCCTGGCAAATTGCCAGAGCGGGTTGTCCACCTCCAGCGGGTCCGGCAGGTCCATGGGGGCTTTCCTGAAACCTTTGTGTTGATATAAGTAATTTATGCTATCGATAACGGATCTCAGTTTACAACGGGGTGGTGTCTGGTTGCTAGAATCCGTCAGCTTGACGGTTCAGCCCGGGCAGCGAGTGGCCATTGTGGGTGCCAATGGCGCCGGCAAGTCCAGCTTGTTTCAACTTCTGTTGGGCCAGCTTTCACCGGAAAGCGGCAGTGTGTCTCTGCCCGGCGGATGTCGCCTTGCCCATATGGCGCAGGAGGTTGAGTCTTCGGGGCGCAGTGCCCGCGACTTCGTTCTGGACGGGGATCTGGATCTTCGTCGGCTTGAGGGCGAATTGGCAGAAGCGGAGGCCAGGGGCGATGACCATGCCGTTGCCCGGATTCACGGTGAGCTGGATGTCCACGAAGCCTGGTCGGCACCGCGCCGTGCAGAAAGTCTGCTGAGAGGACTGGGTTTTGCAGATTCCGATGCTGATCGCCCGGTGTCAGCGTTCTCCGGGGGCTGGCGAATACGCTTGAACCTGGCGCAGGCGCTGATGCGTCCATCGGATCTTCTGCTGCTGGACGAACCAACCAACCACCTGGATCTGGATGCCTGCCTCTGGCTGGAAAACTGGCTCAGACGGTACCCCGGAACCTTGCTGTTTATATCCCATGACCGGGATTTCATGGACCGGGTCGCCACCCATATTGTCCATTTCGATCAGCGCAAACTGGTTCTCTACACCGGCAACTATTCCGCATTTGAGGGTCAGCGAAGCGAGCGGCTGGCTCAACAGCAGGCGGGCTTCGAACGGCAGCAGGCCCGGATTGCTGAAATACAGCGCTTCATTGATCGCTTCAAGGCAAAGGCGACAAAGGCCAAGCAGGCCCAGAGCCGGGTGAAAGCATTGGAGCGCATGGAGCGAATAGCTCCCGCACATATCGACTCGCCGTTCAGTTTTGAGTTTCCAGTTTCGGAAAAGGTATCCAATCCCCTGCTATCCATTCGTCATGGGAAGGCCGGCCACGGCGACGTGACTGTTCTTTCGGGAATTAATGTCACGCTTTTGCCCGGCAGCAGGATTGGTCTGCTTGGCCCCAACGGCGCCGGTAAATCCACTCTGATGGATGCTCTGCGGGGGGAGGGGACGTTGCTTTCTGGTGAGCGTACCTGTGGCGAGCATCTGGCCATTGGTTACTTCGCGCAGCATCAGCTGGAGTCTTTGGATCTTAACGCCAGTCCGTTCCTGCACTTGCAGCGACTGAGCCCGAGGGCGTCCGAACAAAGTATCCGGAATTTCCTTGGGGGCTTTAATTTTCACGGAGATGAAGCCCTGAGCCCGATCCGATCCTTCTCCGGGGGCGAGAAGGCGCGGGTGGCGTTGGCCGTTATTGCCTGGCAGAAGCCGAACCTCTTGCTGTTGGACGAGCCCACCAACCACCTGGATCTGGAAATGCGCCAGGCGCTGACCATGGCGCTGCAGAATTTCGAGGGTGCCATCGTGGTTGTATCCCACGATCGCCACTTGTTGCGCAACACAGTAGACGATTTCTGGCTGGTGAATGATGGTCGTGTAGAAGAATACCGGGGAGACCTGGAAGACTACGAGCGCTGGTTGGCCGATCGCCGGAAGGATGAAGCTGAAGCGCCGCGTCGTCAGGTTGAAGACGGTGAGGGCGACGCTGATATCTCCGCGCCGATCAGGGAAACCGCTGAAGACCGAAAGGCCCGCAAACGTGCGGAGGCCGAGCTGCGCCAGAAGCTGAGTCCGTTCCGTAAGAAACAGTCGGCCCTCGAAGCCGAGATGGAAAAGCTGCAGGCCGAGCTGAAAAATCTGGAAACCGAGTTGGCAGACCCCGGGCTTTATGACGCCGGTGGCAAGGCGCGTCTGACGGAGCTGCTGGGCAAACAGGCGGAAGCGAAAGGGCGTCTGGATGACGTTGAGGCTGACTGGCTTGAGGTCAGTGAAACGGTAGAGGCCATGGAGCAAGAGTTAGCGGGCTAACACAAGCTGACAAGAGGCTCGGGGCCGTTCAGGCCCCTTCAATCACCAGCTCAAAATCTTGCCGGGCCAGGTAGTCCCGTTCGTTTTTCAGGTCTGCCATGGTCAGCGGGCGCTCATCCATCCAGCCCTCGGGAAACTCCACCACCAGCTTGTTTTTTCCGGCTTTCAGGGTGAACGCTGGCGGTTCCTCCATATTCCGGGGGTGCTGCAACAGAACGCCAAGGCGCGTGAGTACGCAGAGATAGCGCAGCCGTGCCAGATCGTCCTCGGGGACATTGTCGAAAATCGCAGAGGCAAACTTGCGGCGATGGCCGCGTACGAGGGTCGCCAGTTCCTGCTGGAATTGCTGACTGAATCCGGGAAGGTCCGAGTACTGAAGCAGATAAGCGCCATGCTTGTGATACTGACTGTGGGATATAGTCAGACCGATTTCGTGCAGGCGACACGCCCAGCGGAGCACTTCCTCGTCGTTGGTGGAGCGTATTCCCCAGTTATCTGCCACCTGATCCCAGGCTGCGAGGGCTGTGGCCTCTACGGCAGCACCATGATCCTGATCAACATGGTAGCGCTCCTGCAGTGCTGAAATGCTCCTTTCCCGAACATCTTCGTGACGAATGCGGCCGACAATGTCATACAGCAGGCCTTCCCGGAGGGCTCCGTCAGCAAACTCCATGTCGTTGATTTCCAGAGACTGGAAAGCTGCCATCAGGATCGCAAATCCGGCAGGGAAAATGCTCTGTCGGTCCGGGCGCACTCCGAGGTCTCCGAGCTTTTCGGTTTTGCCCATATCCACCAGGCGCTTTCTCAACTCCTGCATGCCGGCCAGTGTGACCGTGCCATCGGTAATCTTCAGATTGGCCAAAACGTTGGCAATGGCCTTGATCGATCCCGATGAGCCGACAGCGCTTTGCCAGCCAACTGACCGGTAGCGCTTGCGAATGTTCAGCAGTTCCTGCTCGGCATGGGTGATAGCCTTGTCCATCTGGCGGCGGGTGATTTTTCCGTCAGGAAAATAGAGATTGCGGAAAGACACGCAGCCCATGTGAAGGCTTTCGAGGTGTTCCGGCTCGAAGCGTTGGCCGATGATGAACTCGGTGCTTCCACCACCGATGTCGATAACCAGGCGGCGTCCTTCGTCGTCCGAAAGCGTGTGAGACACGCCGAGGTAAATCAGGCGAGCTTCTTCCCGGCCGGCAATAACCTCAACAGGAAAGCCGAGAACCTCTTCTGCCCTGGCAATGAACACACCGGCATTGCGGGCAACCCGCAGCGCGTTGGTTCCAACCACCTGGACGGCTTCGACAGGCATCCCGTGAAGGCGCTGAGCAAACCGGCTCAGGCACTCAAGACCGCGTTCCTGAGCCTCATCGGTTAAGCGATTGTATTGATCCAGCCCGGCGCCGAGCTGAACCTTCTCACCCATTTTTTCCAGAGTGCGTATTTCGCCGTGCACCAAACGGGCAACGACCATGTGGAAACTGTTGGAGCCCATATCAATCGCTGCGATCATTTCCGGAGCAGATGCAGCGTTCCCTGGGGTGGATGCGGCCGTCACGTTGGTCGAAATCCTTATACGGTGAACTTGCGGTTTACTATAAGCGAAATGCTTCTGGGCTGTCAGTACGTGGTGGCCCCGGATTGATCGGCATCAGCCCTTTCCATACAGGACAAGTAGATCTACTGCTTCACATCCGACGGATCAATCGCGTAAAGTATGGCTATTGTTACGAGGGTGATAGGTTGTTTACTAACCAGTGGCAGGCTTTCACCTATGGTCAACAGCGTTCCGGCAGTAGTTAGGCGGCCGTCCTGGCAAACGCGGGACGCATGAATCAGGAAAAGGTAATGAGCGGAAATATCGTTAACGTAACCGACGCTTCTTTCGAGCAGGACGTACTTCAGTCCGACGTTCCCGTACTGGTGGACTACTGGGCAGAGTGGTGCGGCCCCTGCAAGATGATCGCACCGGTACTGGAAGAAATTGCCGATGAATACGATGGCAAGCTGAAAATCTGCAAGCTGAACATCGACGAAAACGAACAGACTCCGCCCAAGTTCAACATCCGTGGTATCCCGACTCTGATGCTGTTCAAGAACGGCAACGTGGATGCAACCAAAGTTGGCGCACTGTCCAAGTCCCAGCTGGCCGCTTTCCTGGATAGCAATCTCTGATTGCTGGATGATTGCGGAAAAGCCGCCCCTGAGCAGAGGTTCACGGGCGGCTTTTTAATGCCATGACCACAGAAAAGAGCGGCGAGATTGTCGGCCTGTTGTTGGCTGGCGGCAAAGGTACGCGAATGGGCGGCCAGGACAAAGGCCTCCTGACCTGGAAAGGCGAACCCATGGCGGAACGGGTTTACCGGGCCTTGAGTACCGTTGTGTCTCCTGTATTGATCAGTGCCAACCGATCCCTGGTGTTCTACGAAAAGATCGCTCCCGGCCACGTTTATCCTGACACACCTGATAATACCCATAACGGCCCGCTTGCCGGCCTTCTTCGAGGGTTGATTGAAGCCGAAGGACTGGGTGCCCAGGCGGTTCTGGTCAGCCCATGTGACACACCGGACATCACCCCTGCAACGCTAAGCGCATTGGTAGAAGCCTGGAAAATTCAGCCATTGCGACCGGTTGTCGCAGAATGCGAAGGCCGAATCCACCCGTTGCACGGTGTCTACCCCGTCAGCGTTCTGATTCAACTCAGTGAATGGCTGGCGTCTGGTAATCGAAGAGTGATGAAGTTCGCGGAATCGGTAAATGCGGTAGTCGTGGATTGTCCAGAAGCCGAAGCTGCCTTCCAGAACAGAAACAGGCCAGAAGACCTTGCAGGAAAATAAAATTGCAGGCCGTTAGTGCGTTTCACCCCCGAAAATGTGCGGAGCCATGGATGGCGGAGCCCAAGCGCACATGGATGTGCCCGTAGCGGTTTTCGGGGGTGAAACGCACTAACGGCCGGCCAGGCTATAAGTGACAGGCCAGGAGGATCAATCCCAGGTTTTGGTCTTGTCCAGGTCGGAGTTCTTCTGCTCAACCCAATGCTCCCCGTCCTTGGTCAACTCCTTCTTCCAGAACGGCGCGGATGTTTTGAGCGCATCCATAATAAATTCACAAGCGGCAAACGCATCGCCCCGATGCGCACTGCAGACTCCCACAAATACGATCTGATCGCTCAGTGTTAACCGCCCAACCCGGTGAATCACCCGGGCCTCCCGGACATTCCAGCGTTGGGATGCCTGCTCAATCAGCCCGGCAATGACCTGCTCAGTCATACCCGGATAATGCTCCAGACAGAGCCCCGTAACTCCTTCCATGTCGCCGGAATCACGAACCAGGCCGGTGAACGTGGCAATTGCACCGGTACCTGCACCGCTGCTTCGCAGTGCTGAGTGTTCTGCGGCGACATCAAAGTCCTCAATCTGGATTGAAATCACATCAGCCTCCGGTCACCGGCGGGAAAAATGCTACCTCGTCGCCGGCTTTTATCCCCGTTGATGGTTTGGCGATCGCCTGATTGACTGCCACCATTACCGGTTGCTCGCCATTCAATTGGGACCAGGCTCCACCCCGCCCGGCAAGTTCTTCAAGTAAATCACCCGCCGTCAGTTCCGGCCGCGCTGGCATCTCCAGTGTTTCTGTCTCCAGCTCTTCTCTCAGTCTGGCAAAGAAACGGACGGTGATAGTATCTGAGTGCATGATCAGGCCAATAATTCAGAGAATGAGTAATAGGTTAACAGATCGCCCGGCTGCACCGTGGTGTTTTCAGGCACGATAGCCAGGCCATCAGCCCAGCAGGCTGAGCTAAGCACGCCGGAACTTTGATTCGGATACGCCGCCACGCGGGTTTCGCCATCAATCAGTTCCTTTCGTGCGCGGACGAATTCTCGTCTGACCGACGGCGATGCCACCGGGAATGCAGCGGGCAGTGTTTCTGACAGCGGCGCCGTTACTGGTCTGCCCTGGCATTTTCGAATAAACGGCATACCGATCATCAGAAACGTCACCAGTACAGCCGCCGGATTTCCTGGCAGGCCAAGTACCGGAGTGCCGGCAATATGGCCGAACGCCAGCGGCTTGCCCGGTTTGATGGCAAGTCGCCACAGCGACAGTTCACCACCGTCTTCCAGGACTGCCCTTACATGATCTTCCTCTCCCACCGACACACCTCCACTGGTAATAACCAGATCGGCAGCCGTGGCGGCTCGTTGCAGGGTAGCCCGGGTGGCTTCCCGAGTGTCCTCCAATGTCTCGCACAGGACGATGTCGCATCCAGCACGGGCCAGCAGACCGAGCAGGGTGTAGCGGTTGGTGTTATAGATCTGTCCGGGCGCCAGCGGCTTGCCCGGATCGACCAGCTCGTCGCCGGTGGTCAGGATGGCGACTTTGAGCCTGTCCAGCACAGGCACCCTGGCGAACCCCATAGAAGCCAGCAAACCCATTTCCTGGGGACGGATGCGGGTACCCCGGGCCAGAGCCAGATCGCCCTTGGCAAGATCCTGCCCCCGGCGCCGTATATTTTGGCCCGCTGATACCTCCGCCTGGACCTCAATGCCGGAATCGGAGCTCGCGACACGCTCTTGCATCACCACCGAGTCGGCTCCGGGAGGCACTTCCGATCCCGTAAAAATCCGGGCTGCGGTGCCTGGCAAGAGAGGTTCCGGGGCGGTACCCGCGGGAATCCGGGCGGATATCGGCAGAATGGTTCCCGGCTTCACGTCTTCCTGGCGTACGGCATAGCCATCGACAGCGCTATTATCCGCTGGCGGTACATCGGCCGGAACATACTGGTCCGCGGCGAGAATTCGGTCCAGTGCATCGGTCAATGCTACGTCTCCTGAAGCGGGAACAACGGTTGCCCGCTCCAGGATGTGTGTGAGAGCGTCTTCGACAGGGGTAAGGTGTTGGCCTTTCATTCAGGCAATGCTCCTAACTGGCTTAACGCGTCGCGCGGTTGCCAATGATCTCATGAACCCGGTGTGCCGGGCCTTCAGGCTTGCGCAGCACCAGAGCAGAGAAATTGCAGGGGCCGTGGCGACTGTCCAGTTGGGTGGCCAGAATGCCTTCCCAGCCCGTACGGCAGGCTCCGGTAGATCCTGGCAGGCAAAAGATGACGGTGTGATTTGCCAGGCCGCCGAAGGCTCTGGACTGAATGGTTGAGGTACCGATCTCAGACGCTGAAATCCGGCGGAATTCCTCGCCGAAGCCTTCGATGGTTTTGTCCAGCAGTGGGCCAACCGCTTCAGGAGTGCTGTCGCGTTCATGGAAACCGGTCCCGCCGGTAATCAGTACAACATGAATGTCGGGGTCTGCAACCCAGCCGGAAATGACCGCCCTGATCAAGTAAATGTCATCCGGAAGAATGCGCCGGGCCAGCAGGTTGTGGCCCGACTCAGTAACGCTGTCTTCCAGGTACTGGCCAGAACTGTCCTCATCCGGGCCCCGGGTGTCCGAGACCGTCAGGATGGCGATATTGAGGGGTTTGAGTTCGCCTGAGGGTTTGCTGCTCATTGAAGTGGCTCCGCAGAAAGTTGTGGATTATCACCAGTATCCGAAACCGCTGGGGTGATTGGAAGAGGAGTAACTCTTCGGGGGGAGGTCGGAGGCGGTTTGCCTCCTACTTCTGGAGTGAATGTGATCAAATTGTCGCAAATTTGCTCAGCGGGCTTGACATCCGCTGCTAAGGTGGCCGATGATCCTTCTTGCCCGGCGAACGGTTGTTCCCACTCTACTGGCTTCAGTACCTTTAATTCCGGACTCCATCTACACCGGTTGCTCCACCTGGCCAGCAACATGTCCAATGACTATTTGACCAATCCGTTCAGGGGCACCCCTGTCATTCCAATATTCGTTTACTTCCATTCCTGAAAATCCAACAAACTATGAACCTAACTGAACTCAAGCAGAAGTCCGTACCCGAGTTGCTCGAAATCGCGCAAGAAATGGGTCTCGATAACCTGGCTCGTTCCCGTAAACAGGATGTGATCTTTTCCATTCTGAAAAAACACGCCAAAAGCGGCGAAGACATCTACGGCGACGGCGTACTGGAAATTCTGCAGGACGGTTTCGGTTTCCTCCGTTCCGCCGATGCCTCCTACCTGGCAGGTCCTGACGATATCTATGTTTCTCCCAGTCAGATCCGTCGCTTCAACCTGCGGACCGGTGATACGATAGCCGGTAAAATTCGACCGCCAAAAGACGGCGAACGCTACTTTGCCCTGTTGAAAGTTAACGAGATTAACTTCGACAAACCGGACAATGCCCGTAACAAGATCCTGTTTGAAAACCTGACGCCGCTGTTTCCGCAGGAACGTCTGTCACTGGAAGCCGGTAACGGCAGTACCGAAGACCTGTCTGCACGGGTTCTGGACCTGGTGGCTCCGATCGGAAAAGGCCAGCGTGGCCTGATCGTCTCCCCGCCGAAGGCCGGTAAGACACTGCTGATGCAGGGGATTGCCCAGTCCATCACCCGCAACAACCCTGAATGTCACCTGATGGTGCTGCTGATCGACGAGCGCCCGGAAGAAGTGACCGAGATGCAGCGGACCGTGCGCGGTGAAGTCGTTGCCTCAACCTTCGACGAGCCGCCTGCGCGTCACGTTCAGGTTGCTGAGATGGTGATCGAAAAGGCCAAACGCCTGGTCGAGCACAAGAAAGACGTGGTCATCCTGCTGGACTCCATCACTCGTCTGGCACGTGCCTACAACACCGTTATTCCTTCCTCCGGTAAGGTACTGACCGGTGGTGTTGACGCCCACGCCCTCGAAAAACCCAAGCGTTTCTTCGGCGCAGCCCGTAACGTGGAAGAAGGCGGAAGCCTGACCATCCTGGCAACCGCGCTGGTTAACACCGGTTCCAAGATGGACGAGGTTATCTACGAAGAATTCAAGGGTACCGGTAACATGGAAGTCCACCTGGACCGCCGTATTGCCGAAAAACGTACCTACCCGGCCATCAACATCCGAAGCTCCGGCACCCGTCGTGAAGACCTGCTGATGAGTGAAGCGGATATCCAGCGCGTCTGGATCCTGCGGAAGCTGCTGCACTCCATGGACGACGATACCGCTGCGATCGAGTTCCTGCTGGACAAACTCAAGGACACCAAGACCAACGACGAGTTCTTCCAGTCCATGAAGCGTCGTTGATCGTAGGAGTTGACTTGGCGCCTCTGACTGGTGGGGGAGGCGTTGGCGGCGATAATCTCCAGAGACACGCCGTGAACCCATCCCTGGGGGCTTGGTCTTGCCATCCTTGGCAAGACACAGTCTCTGGAGATTATCCCCGCCAACGCCAGTTATCTTTGGTGCGCGCACTCTAAGTAGTCAGTTCCCTGGATCGAAGAACGAAGCCGGGAAGGGGGTCCAAAACAATCAGGGAAACCACGTTTTCCGTTTTGGACCCCTTTCCCGGCTTTGTTCAAACTCCTATGCCGAACGGAGCCAGACAATGAATTACAGCGACCTTCGGGACTTCATCAACCAGCTGGAGAAGCTCGGCGAGCTGAAACGGATCACCGTTGAAGTCGACCCCCATCTGGAAATGACCGAAATCTGCGACCGCACCCTGCGGGCAGGTGGGCCAGCATTGTTGTTTGAAAACCCCAAAGGCTATGACATGCCCGTACTGGCCAACCTGTTTGGCACCCCCAAGCGGGTCGCGTTGGGCATGGGACAGGAAGATGTCACCGCATTGCGGGAGATCGGAAAGTTGCTGGCATTCCTCAAAGAGCCAGATCCCCCCAAGGGTTTCAAAGACGCCATCGAAAAGCTGCCGTTGTTCCGGCAGGTGATGAGAATGAGCCCGAAAGTGCTTCGCTCAGCGCCGTGTCAGGAGGTTGTGATCGAAAAGGATCAGATCGACCTTTACCAGATTCCGGTTCAGAAATGCTGGCCCGGTGATGCTGGCCCTCTGGTGACCTGGCCGTTGGTGATTACTCGGGGGCCGCATAAGGAACGGCAGAATCTCGGTATTTACCGCCAGCAGGTGATCGGCCGCAATCGTTTGATTATGCGCTGGCTGAGTCACCGGGGTGGGGCGCTGGACTTTCGTGAGTTCCAGAAGGCCAATCCGGGAAAGCCCTATCCGGTAGCTGTTGCCCTGGGTGCTGACCCGGCCACGATTCTCGGTGCCGTTACGCCTGTGCCGGATACTTTGTCAGAGTATGCCTTTGCCGGATTGTTGCGTGGCAGCCGTACGGAACTGGTGAAAGCGGGACTGAGTGATCTGCAGGTGCCGGCCAGCGCCGAGATTGTTCTGGAAGGTTTTATCTATCCGGACGATATGGCGCCGGAGGGGCCTTTTGGTGATCACACCGGTTACTACAACGAGGTGGATCAGTTTCCAGTGTTTACCGTGGAGCGGATCACCCATCGTAAGGATGCGATATACCATAGCACCTACACCGGCCGCCCGCCTGATGAACCGGCGGTACTTGGTCTGGCGCTTAACGAAGTGTTTATTCCGATATTGCAGAAGCAGTTTCCTGAAATTGTGGATTTCTATCTGCCACCGGAAGGCTGTTCCTATCGCCTTGCCGTGGTCACCATGAAGAAGCAGTATCCTGGCCATGCGAAACGGGTGATGATGGGCGTATGGTCGTTCCTGCGCCAGTTCATGTACACCAAGTTCGTGATTGTGACAGACGACGACGTCAACGCGCGGGACTGGAAAGACGTGATCTGGGCAATTACCACCCGAATGGACCCGGCCCGGGACACCACGCTGGTGGAAAACACGCCCATCGACTATCTGGATTTTGCCTCGCCGGTGTCCGGCCTGGGGTCCAAGATGGGTATGGACGCGACCAACAAATGGCCGGGTGAAACGGATCGGGAGTGGGGCGAGCCGATTGTGATGGCCGATGAGGTGAAAAGTCGGGTCGATGACATCTGGGACAGTCTGGGTATTGAAATCCCGGCTGGCCGCCCCGAGTAACAGGGTTGCCCGTGTACAGGGTAGTGTTTGAGCCAGCAGGCATCGAGTTGCTGTCGGCTCCTGAGGATGACTTGCTCAGTGCGACTGCCGGGGCTGGTGTTCGAGTGCCTGCAGCCTGCCGTAACGGGGTGTGTGAGATCTGTGAAGCCCGCCTGCTGGCCGGGACGGTACTCAACACCCGAAACCAACAGATGATTCCGGTCAACGGGCGCCTGATGCTGTGTAGAAGCCTGGCCCTGAGTGACCTTGAACTGGAGATGACCGCCATTATGGCAGCCGGAAAGATAGAGCCTCGTAAGTTTCAGGCGAATGTAGTGGATGTTCAGCCGATCAGCCACGATGTATACCGGGTTGAGTTGAAACTCCCCCGTCGCCGTGAACTGACGTTCCACGCCGGCCAGTATCTCTCGGTGAACCTCCCGGATGCCGATCCCTGCTATTTCTCCATTGCCAGCAGTCCTGCCGAGCCGAATATTGAGCTGCACATTCAGGCATCTCCGGAGTGGGTTTCGGCCCAGAAGGTAATTGATGCGCTCGTGCTGGGCAGCGATGTGACCCTGGAGCTACCCCATGGCAGGGCCTGTCTGGCTGTTGCGCCGCAGCGCCCTGTGTTACTGGTAGCAGCGGGAACAGGCTTTGCGCAGATGAAAAGTCTGGTGAATTATCTGCGTGAAACCACCTTCGCGCACCCGCTCACTCTGTTCTGGGGTGTGCGTCGCCAGGAAGATATGTATTTGCGCAGCATGGCTGAGCAGTGGGCGCAGGACTGGTCTCCTCTGACCTTTGTTCCGGTTGTTGGTGACGATGAAGATAATGACTGGGGTGGACACCATGACCAGTTGGTCCGAGCGGTGCTGGCTTCAGGCGCCGACTGGAAGAATGTGGAAGTTCACGCTAGCGGTTCACCGACTATGGTGTATACCCTGATGGATGCGCTCATTGAAAAGGGGTTGCCGGAATCGGCATTTTTCTCGGATGTGCTGGAATACGCACCGCGGGGATAGGTGACCAGATCCGGGGGCAGATGTCAGTCCTGCCCCCGGATTTCATCGGCTTCACGTAAACGGGGCTTTTACGCCTTCGGCATCGGTAGCTCGGGCAGGCCATTGTCCTTGGCCAATCCCTGCATCATGAGTTTGACACTGGCTTCCTCTTCCCCCATATGGGCATTCAGCCTGCTTAGTTCTGCCAGAGTTTCCCGGCTGCGGCGCAGCTTCAGACTGGTTTCAAAGTATTCCCTGGCCTTGCCCCAGAGCTGGTTTCTCAGGCTCAGGCGGCCCAGCGCCAGCAATAGTTCCGGATTATTTGGGCGGTCTTTCAGCCACTGCTCAGCCAGGAGTAATTGCTCGTCCGGCTTGTGCCCCCCAATACGGCCATAGAGGTTTACCAGTTCGTCACTCCAGTGGTTCCGCAGAACCTTGCGCAGCAGTGTCTCAGTCTGGGCTTCATCCCCCAGATCCGCGAGCAGGCGTGCGTAGTCCTTGATGGTCTGCTCGTCGCGGCGCAGGTATCCCGGGAGTGCATCCCAGAGTCTTGTCAAAGGGTCCAGGGAGGCTTGTGGGTCTTCCTCGCGTTGACGACGGCAGTCCTCGGCGGCACGTTCAAGCAGGTTGTGCCAGACCTGACGCTGGAGTTCGTTGAATTCGTTCTCGGGCAGAACGTGGCGCTTTTGTAGATCCGGTAGCAGTTTGCACAGTTCCCGCCAGTCTTCCAGTCGCAGGTAAGTATTTTTCAGAAGCTTCAGCACAAACGGATGATTGGGTGATTGTTTGCGTAGGCGGAGCAGCGTTGCCAGGGCCTGCTCAAGTCTGTTGCCGGCCAGTTGGAGTTGAGCCTGGGTGATGCCAACCGCCATATCCGAGCCTGGCGTACTTTCGAACGCTTTTCGTAGCAGTTCATCTACCGCGTCATGGTCGCCGGATTCAAAGGAAGCCTGGGCCGCGGCAAGGTAGTTGATCAGTGGCGTGTCGGCGTGGCTGGCGGAAGTGGTCAGTAGTTTTCGTGCCCTTGGCCAATTGCCCTCTGCGAGCGCCAGCAAACCCTGGGTTGTGCGCCGGCGGGAACGGCGCTCATTGCCCCGGGCCAGCCATCCGGTGACCATGCCGGAACTTTGGCGAAAGCGCCGGAACAGATTGAGTGACACAACGATTACGGCAACCAGCAGCACCAGCAGCACGATGCCTACCCAGAAGTTGGTTTCAATCAGGTAGTTGCCGAGACTGATGCGTATATAGCCCAGATCGTACTGGAGCCCCAGGGACAGCCCCGTGCCAATCAGCAGGGCCAGAAGTGCTATCAGCAACAGGCGAATCATGAAGCATCGTCTCCGTTGTCGGCGCTATCCGCCTCAGGTTTGCTGTCGCTTGTAGTCATGCGACCGGCGAGGCGCTCCTTCAGTAACGCCAGGGACTGGCTGATATCCGGAAGCTTGGGGTCGACATTGCGGGTCGCCAGTTCAGCGAGGGTTTCAGACAGGGCGGAGACTCTCGGGTTGGTGTTGTCATACCAGTTGTCGACGGTGTTTCTGGCTTTTGCCAGGGCACGCTCGAACAGGGGCTGGTTGCCGCGCAGTACTGCCATTTCCGCTTCTTCCAACATCAGCTGCAGATTCAGTCGGGCGTAAGCACTCTGGTCAGGCGACAGCAATGGTTTGACGGGCTCATCCATGCGACGGACAACAATGACCTGCTTGATGGTCGCTTTGAACTTGTCCCAGGCGCGCAGGAAGATGTTTCGGGTTTCGACGCCAGCCTCGGTGTTGTCATCTGGTGTTATGAATCCGGGTGCCCGCGCGCTGATCAGAGCCTGGTCAGTCAGCTCGTGAACACCGCTGATGGCGGCTTCGAGGGTCAGATAAAGGCCGGTGCGATCAACACCGCTGATGCCTTTGAGGGCAAGAACTTCCCGGGCCAGTTGCTGGCGAACAGGGTAAACACCGATGTCGTCGGATTCGGTCAGAACGTCGTCGGCGGCTTCCAGTGCAGACAGCGCGCCCCGGATATCCTTTTCGATCAGCAGTCTCTGGTTGGCTATCCGCAGCAGGTACTCAGCTTCGGCGAGCAGCCAGTCCGTGCGGGTGCGGTTACCTGCCTCAAGCAGCTCACGTGCAGTGTGGTCGATCTGTCGTTGCTGGGTGGCGATCAGTTCGCGTTGGGCTGCGAGCTTGTCTTCCAGTGCCTGAATTCGCTGGCTTTGCTGACTGCCACGATCACTGTACAGATCTTCCAGGCGATTGGTGTTCTGCTGCAGGGACTGGAGCGTTTGCTGCACGGCCTGATGATTATTCCACTGTTGCCAGCTCCAGAGCCCGAGAGCCAAGGCGGCAATCAGCGCCAGTACAGCGATCAGCCATACGGGCCAGAGTTTGGGACGCTCGGGCGTCTTTTGGGGAATTGGGGCAGGCAGTTGATTCGTTGTCTCAGTCACGGGCGTCCTTACTTGGCTTGTCCGGCCCCGCCGTCTCCGGCGCCAAGATGCGCTGCAACGGAGGCCATGATGTCTTTGTCGGCCAGACTGTCCGGTATGCAAATATGTCGGAATCCAGCACTGCGGGCCTGCTCGGCGACCCGATCAGCCGGAACAATCAATAACCTATCGTATAGATTATGGCCGCTCTTCGCACATAGTGCGATGAGATTCTGCAAGGTTTCCCCGGACAGGGTCACAATGGCCTCGGGCGCAAACTTGCCTAGAATCTCGTTGACCTGGTGAGCAGTATAGTCCGGGAACAGGCGGCGGTAGAGTGGCAACACAGTGACCCGGGCTCCCCGGCTTTCCAGGGTTTGCCGGATCAGTTCCCGGCCATCTTCGCCCCGGGCCAGCAGAACCCGTTCGCCGTTCATTGCAGTCAGAGAGGGTAGTGCAAGCAGCGCTTCACTGGTCCAGCCCCGGGCCGGTTTTCGGGTACTGATGCCATATTCGGAAAATACCCTGGCCGTGCCGGCTCCGACGGCATACCAGCGTATGCCTGAAGGAACTTGTGGCCACCAGGTGTCCAGTTCATCCAGTAACAACCTGGCGGCGTACGGGCTGACGGCAATAATATGCGAGAACTGATCCAGATCGAGTATCAGGGTACGGCGTTCCGGCGTTTCGGGCAGGGGCTGCCGATCAATCAGTGGCATCACCCTGACGTCGGCGCCAGATGCGCTAAACAGTGTCGCAAGTCTGGACGCTTCAGGCTCGGGCCGACAGATCAGCACCCGCCGGCATTCGAGGGAGGGCATCTCAGCGCGGGGTGTGGCCATAGATTTCGGCCAGAACCTTGTCTGCACCCAGGGCCAGAAGTTCTTCGGCCAGCTCCCGACCCAGGCGTTCGCCTTCACTGCGGGGCGCTCGGCCTTCCACCCGGAAAATTTCGGTGCCATCGACCGAACCTACAAGCCCGCGCAGCCACAGGGTGTCGTCGTCTTCCAGCAGTGCGTAGGCGGCAATGGGTACCTGACAGCCGCCTTCAAGACGACGGTTCAGGGCCCGTTCTGCGGTTACCCGATCCCAGCTGTCTTTGTGGGTCAGCTGATCCAGCATGGCACGAAGTTCGTTGTCGCCCAGCCGGCATTCGATGCCCAGAGCACCCTGGCCAACCGCAGGCAGGGAAATGGTGTCAGGCAGGCAGTAGCGGATGCGGTCATGGAATCCGAGGCGTTTGAGACCAGAACTCGCCAGCACAATAGCGTCATATTCGCCGGCGTCCAGCTTGGCCAGGCGGGTGTTGACGTTGCCCCGGAGTACACGGATCTGGAGGTCCGGGCGATGAGAGCGCAGTTGCGCTTCCCGGCGCAGGCTGGCTGTGCCCACGATGGCACCTTCAGGCAAGGCATCAATGTTTTCGTATTGATTGCTCACGAACGCATCAGTCGGGTCTTCACGTTCACAGATGGCGACCAGGCCCAGGCCTTCAGGGAACTCCATGGGGACATCCTTCATGGAATGCACGGCGAGATCGGCCCGGCCATCCAGCATTGCCTCTTCGAGTTCCTTCACAAACAAACCCTTGCCGCCGATCTTGGCGAGAGGAACATCCAGGATCTTGTCGCCCTGAGTCTTGATCTTGATGAGTTCAACGCTGACGTTGTCGTTCAGCCGCTCAAGTTCAGACTTGATGAACTCGGCCTGCCACAGTGCCAGAGCGCTGCTACGGGTTGCGATGCGAAGGGTACGTTTGGACATGGTGCTCACTGTCGGTTCGGAAAATGTCCGCCAAGGTTACCTTGTGACGGCAAAAAAGTCCCGCTATAGGCCGGGACATACCCCTAAGGTGGCAGATGTCAGCCTGGCTGCTGGTCCTGGAGCCACTGGCGGACGGTGCTGACATGGCGCCGGCTGACCTGCAGGGTCCCGAGATCTTGCCGTAACAGAATGTCACTGTGTCCTTCGGGCGACCGGTGAAGGGCCTGTATAAAACGGACTCCGACCAGGGTATGGCGGTGGATTCTAAGGAGGTGGTGCGGGTAAGCGTTTTCCAGTTCCTTGAGGGTATAGTCGCAGACTGTATCGCCATGGGTGTGATGGAGGGTGACGTATTTCTGGTCCGCTTCGCAGTATACGATATCCGTGAGGTCGATCAGCTCGGTGCCCCTGTGGGTTTTGACGGCAATCTGGTCATCGTTCTGCTGGGACTGGCTGGTTAGCGCTTGTAGCTGGACCCGGTTAACCCGTCCTGCGCGCGCCAGGGCGTTAGCGAGCGCTTCCTTGCGTACCGGTTTCAACAGGTACGCCACGGCGTGGACGTCGAACGCCTGAATCGCGTAGTGGTCGTACGCGGTGCAGAAAATAAGTGCCGGCGGATTGGCGAGTCGAGCCAGTCTGGCCGCCGCTTCCATGCCATCCATGTCGGGCATGCGAATGTCCAGGAGCAGAATGTCCGGCTCCAGTTCAGCAACCCGCTGCAGGGCGGTATTTCCGTCTGACGCCTCGCCGCAAACCCGGTAACCGGGCAAAGCTTCAACCAGGCGGCGAAGCCGGTCCCTGGCCAGGGGTTCGTCATCAGCGATGAGAATGGATTGATTCCTGTCAGGCGTATTGATCATGCCAGTGTCAGGTCCTTCTTGTCGGCGTTTTTCGGGTGTTGGCATCCAGTCGCGGAAGGCGCAGAGTCACCGTGTATATGCCGTTGTGCTGGCTGCGTTTGAGTACCGCGGGTTCGCCAAACAGGGCGTGCAGGCGGGACTGGATGTTGGCCAGGGCAATGCGGTTACCCTGATGCTCTGTGCCGTTGTGCTCCGGGTTCGGATTCTGAACCAGCAAGTATACAAAATCTCCCTGGGCTTTGACTTCGACCCGGACTTCTCCTCCCTCTTTCAGGGGTTGGATACCGTGGTAGATGGCATTTTCCAGCAATGGCTGCAGGGTCAGTGGCGGGATGGCCTGGTTGTCGAGGCCTGGGGACAGGTCCCACTGTAAAGTGAGTCGGTCACCCAGCCGCAGTGCTTCGATGGCCAGGTAGCGCTGGCACAGGTCCAGTTCCCTGGATAGCGGAATCAGCTGGTCGCCGGTCCTCAGGCTGGCGCGGAACAGTTCTGACAGGTCCAGGACGGCCTCTTCGGCCTGGTCCGGGTTGCTGGCAATCAGGCTGGCGATGGTGTTCATGCTGTTGAACAGGAAATGAGGCTGGATACGGGCCTGCAATGCGGTCAGGTGAGCCTGCATTTCGGCTTCACGTTGTTGTTGCCACTGGTGTTGAAGGTAGAAGTATCGCAGCACCATCAGGATGATGAGCAGTGCCAGCAGCAGCTTCTTGGCAATGCCGTGCCAGGCGGCAATGCCCTCCTGCGGGTGCAGGACGTTGTCTGCGAACAGGCTGAAAGCCAGCACGTCCAGAAGCACAATCAACACGATGCTGATGGTAGCCCGGCCAACGCTCATTCGTGCGAGTCGTTGCCGCAGAAGGCAGATCAGGGCTGCGCTGGTCAGGGTGGTCCATTGTACAAACAGCGACAGCAGCCCGAAGTAGTTCCAGTCAATCCAGCCACTGCTGGCCTGAACAACTGCCAGCAGCAGAACCAGGACTTCGCTGGTAACCAGTAACAGGAAAACGGCACGTACCCGGCACAGGTCCGGTACGTAAAAGTTACTGGTGTCGATCTGCTTGCGCTTGCTCAGAGGTGTCTCCTTTCGGCCGGTCAGAATGCTATAATCCCGGCACGTTTTAATGTACCCAGTCCCCGCCAGATGATGCCGGGCTGTCAGCAGGAAAGATAGACCATGACGGATCAGAAAAAGTCTGACCAGACCACAACCTCCGAAAAACCCTGGGGCGGACGCTTCAGCGAGCCCACGGATGCTTTCGTTGAGCGTTTTACCGCCTCCGTCGGTTTCGATCAGCGTCTTTATCACCACGACATTACCGGCTCTATTGCCCACGCCACCATGCTGGCGGCGGTAGGGGTGCTGACGGAAGAAGAGCGGGACACCATCATCGAGGGCCTGAATGCGGTCAAGGCCGATATCGAAGCGGGCAAGTTCGAGTGGTCAGTCAGTCTGGAAGATGTCCACATGAACGTGGAGGCGCGCCTGACCGACCGGATCGGTATCACGGGCAAGAAGCTCCATACTGGCCGCAGCCGTAACGATCAGGTTGCTACGGATATCCGCCTGTACCTGCGGGATGAGATTGATGTGATCGCAGAGGAACTGGCTCGATTGAAGGCGGGCCTGCTGGATCTGGCAGAGCGTGAAGCCGACACCATCATGCCGGGCTTTACGCATTTGCAGACCGCTCAGCCGGTGACTTTCGGTCATCACCTGCTGGCCTGGTATGAAATGCTGGTGCGGGATGCAGATCGCCTGCAGGACTGCCGTAAGCGGGTGAATGTCATGCCGTTGGGCGCGGCTGCACTGGCTGGTACCACTTATCCGATTGATCGGGATATGACGGCCCGCCTGCTGGGCTTTGACCGGGCTACCGAGAACAGCCTGGATTCGGTGAGTGATCGCGATTTCGCCATCGAATTCTGTAGCTTTGCGTCACTGCTGATGACCCACCTGTCGCGGTTCAGCGAGGAATTGGTGCTATGGACGTCGGCGCAGTTCGACTTTATCGATCTTCCGGACCGCTTCTGCACCGGTTCGTCCATCATGCCTCAGAAAAAGAATCCGGACGTGCCGGAGCTGGTGCGTGGCAAAACCGGCCGTGTGAATGGTCACCTGATCAGTCTGCTGACCCTGATGAAAAGCCAGCCGCTGGCCTACAACAAGGACAATCAGGAAGATAAAGAACCGCTGTTCGATACCGTTGATACCATCAAGGGCTGTCTGAAAGCCTATGCGGACATGATCCCGGCTATTCGTCCCAAGGCAGATAACATGCGCGAGGCTGCCAAGCGTGGTTTCTCCACAGCGACGGATCTGGCAGATTACCTGGTTAAAAAGGGCGTACCTTTCCGGGATGCCCATGAAATTGTTGGTAAGTCTGTAGCGTTCGGTGTGGCCGAAAGTCGCGACCTGTCTGAGATGACACTGGATGAGCTGCGTCAGTTCTCCGATGTGATCGGAGAGGATGTGTTCGAGGTACTGACCCTGGAAGGTTCTGTACAGGCCCGGAACCACCTGGGCGGCACAGCACCTAATCAGGTGCGTGCCGCTGTAGAGCGGGCCCGTCGCCAGCTGGGCTGAACCCGTTCTGCCGGCACCGGGCGCGATGGCTAGCCGCCGATGCGCCCGGTGCTCAGATCAACCGCCACCGGTGCCAGCTCTGATAACGGGAGCGGTCGGGACAGGCGGAACCCCTGGCCGAAGTGAATGCCCAAGGCCCGGACTTTTCTCAGCATGTCGTCGTTTTCGATAAACGTGGCAACCGTCGTTTTCCCCGCCGCTTCTGCAATCCGGTGCAGGGCCTCCAGCATGACCTGCTGAACCGGGTCTTCCTCCAGGGTGGACATCATTTGCCGATCCAGCTTGATAATGTCAACCGGTAGCCTGGCCGCCAAGCTGTAACTTTCTACGGAGGCCCCGGCACCGTCCAGAGCCACCCTGCACCCTACCTTGTGCATCGCTTCACTGAGTTGGGCTACATCGTCCGGGTACCTGGTCGCATGTGCCTCCCGGATTTCCAGGCAGAAACAGCCCGGGTCGTAAGGACTGTCGCTCAGAACCTCGAGCATAAATTCCGGGAAGGTGTCGTCCAGAACGCTGGCGAGCGAAAGGTTGAATCCGCAGTATTTAAGTCGGGGTTCCATGAGTGGGCGCTGGTGGAGCCAGGCCAGGGTCTGGCGGATGACCTGTCGATCCAGTTGTCTGGCAAGGTCAAAACGTTCTGCCACGGGCAGAAACTCATCCGGCTGTAACGGGGGCTGAAGGTGGTCTTTGCCGGGAATGCGACACAGTATCTCTATGTGGTCGCCCCAGGTGGCGCTCGCCACCGGTTTCAGGACCTGATACTCCAGCAGCAGATTCTCGTTATCGAGGGCTGAGCGGATCTGAGTCACCTGCTGGCTTGTCATAGCTTCATCGGTAGGATGATCTATGGCTTGGGCTGCATGAATACGGTTACGGCCTGACGTTTTTGCGGTGTGGCAAAGCTCGGCAGCCTGATCCAGGAGTTGCTCTGGATCGCCCGGAACTTTGCCTTCGAGTATCAGTAGCCCTCCGGATGCGGTGGTCCGGATAGTCTGTTCCTGTGATTCAAAGACAAAATCACCAATCAGCGTGATGATCTCGTTGGCCAATTCCCTCGCCCGCGGCTGAGGGCAGTTCTCAATCAGCAGTGCAAAGGTGTCGCCGGACAGTCGGGCCAGGGCATCTCGTTGCCGAACGCGGATGCCCAGGCTGCCGGCCAGTTCCCGCAGGTAGCGATCGCACGTGCCGGATCCTGCCTGCTGGTTGAAACCTTCGAAGTGATCAAGGTCGATAAACAGTAGGCTGTCGCAGGATATTCGCTGATGTTTCTGATCGAGGATTCGCTGAAGGCGAGTCAGGAACTCCCTGCGGTTCATCAGCCCGGTAATCGGATCATGGCGCAGCCGGTGGTCTCCGCGGCCGGTTCGGGAGGAACGGGCTGTTGTGTCCCGGGCTACATGAACTGCGCCCAGGACCTGGCCCTGACTATCAGTCAAACGCTGATAATGAAATTCGAGGATGGGCAGTTCCTGGTTACCCTGAGCTGCCGGCATCTCAATAAGCAGACTTTCGCGCTCAAAGGCCTTTTGCCAGAGCCGTTCTGCCATGCGCCGCTCACTGGGAAAATCGCTGAGCAGGGCCTTCAGATTCTGGCCGGGGGCAGGGACTGTTCCGAAGTGCCTGGCGAAGTGGCGGGCAAATGCCTGGTTACAGTGAAGCAGGTTAAGCTGGGTGTCGACCGCGGCGATCAGATCGCGAGAGGCCAGGGTGGTCATGGCCAGTAGTCTTTCCGATTGCTGTAAAGTGTTGTCCTGGGTCATCTCCCTGGTCAGATCGACGAGAGTGCCGCCGAGCCGGTGTGTGTCGGGGCCGAATTCAAGACGTTGGCCGTTAAACATGACCCTGCGGAGGTCCTGCTTTGCTGTCACTATCGTAAGTTCTATAGAGAATGGCTGGCCGGTGAGGATGCAGCGGCGGAACATGGCTCGCACCCGGGCTTGTCCGGTCTGGCAGTAATACAGTGCCTGTTCCGGGGTAATCTCCGTGCCGGGCTTGAGTTCCAGAATCCGAAACAGGCCACCGCTCCAGGACATGGTGTTGCGGGTGTTATCCAACTCCCAAATCCCGAATTCTGCGCTGCTTTCCGCGAGTTGAAATAGCGCTGGATCAATATCGGATACTGAACGGTAGGTTATAGTCGCGGTTGCTGCTTTGTCGGAGTCCCGTGATTCCTGACTCAGGCTCAGGTTGGCGGTGTAGAAAAAACCTTCTTTGTGCCGGAAGGTAACCAGGGCTTTCTGGCCTCTTTCCAGTTGATGCCGGTTGGCGGGTGCGAAGGGGTCATCCTGGCGGGATGCAAGCACTGTTTGGACCGGGCGCCCTCTGAGTTCGTTGGCATCATATCCCAGTACCGACTCGGCATGATGGTCCGCGTGTAGTATTCGACCTTCATCGTCAATGGACAGCCATGTCGAACGGGCAGGTGTCTGCCGCTGGTCGGATCTGCACCGCGTGATGACAAATTCTTTCACTGGGCTCGGGCCTCGATATCATCAGGCAAGCCCTGATCAACGGGGCGCCTTGGTCGCTTTTGTTTTATGATCTGTTTTGCAACGATGTATTCATAATACTGATACCTGACGCGAAAAGAACCTCTCGCCGGAGACGCTTTGACTGCCCAATCTGCCCCAATCGTCCTCGATTTTGATGACGGCATTGACCGCAAGACCCTGAAACGTCTTCGGGACCGCTTTCTGGTGGTGAACCAGCAGCGATGGGAGCGGGCCCATTCTGCACTGACCTATCGGCAACAGCGGGTTCTTGAAATCCTGCCCCTGGTTTTTCATACCAATCATCCGGCTTTGCCCGGTTACCTGGACAGAGATTGCCCCTATGGCTTTAGCCATTATAAGCCTTCCGGAAAAACCCTGGATGCAGCGCGGAGGTTGGCCCGTACCTTCAGTCTGAAAGATGAGGGCAGCCGGAGGCCTGATCTGGACGCGCTTTTCCTGATGGGAAGCCCTGGCACCCTGGGCCATTCCGTCGCCAGTGATCTTGATGTCTGGTTGTGCCACCGGAAAGATCTTCCGGAACGAGGTGTTCGGTGTCTGGAACGCAAGGCCGTGCGGCTTTCGGAATGGGCGGCGTCTCTTGGGGTGGAGCTGCATGTTTTTGTATTCAACGCCGAGGACTGGCGGAACGGGCGTCAGCGAGCGGAGGTCACCGGGGAAAACTGCGGTAGTGCCCAGCATTTTCTGCTCCTCGACGAGTTTTACCGAACCAGTATTCATCTGGCCGGCCAGTACCCCCTGTGGTGGTTGATACCGGTGGAGGATGAAGCGCGCTATGACGACTGCATGCGCCAACTGGTGGACTGTCGTTTCATTCGGGGTGACGAGTACATTGATTTCGGCGCAGTGCCCGGCATTCCGGAAGCGGAATTTCTGGGTGCAGGGGTATGGCAGCTCTACAAGGGAATTGACGCACCGTGGAAATCGATCCTCAAGCTTCTGTTGATCGAATGCTATGCCCGTACTTCCGGGCAACCGCTTCTGTCTGCTGTGTTCAAGCGTGCTGTGTACGAGGGGGAGAGCCAGGCAGATGAGCTGGACCCCTACTTGTTGCTGCACCATCGTCTGGAACACTGGCTGACAGAATGCGGTGCGGATGCCCGTCTGGATCTGGTCCGGCGCAGTTTTTACCTGAAAGCCGGGTTGCCGCTAACGCGGGTTGAAGCCGGGGCTGACTATTGGCGAGTACGGTCGTTACGGCGTTTAACCGGGCAATGGGGCTGGACGGAAACAGAACTGGCGCGATTGGATGATCGGCAGAACTGGAGGGCGGAAGATGTGACCTCTATCCGGCGCAGCATTGTTACCGAATTTACCCACAGCTACCGATTATTGTCGAAGCTGGCGCGGGAACATGGTACCCGGGCATCGATCAGTGCCGGCGACATTAACCTGTTGGGGCGAAAGCTGTACGCGGCGTTTCAGCGCAAAGCGGGCAAGATCGAACAGATCAATCCGGGGCTGGCGCCCTCTCTGGAAGAAGAGAACCTGGCCTTTCACCACCAGTCGGAGCAGGGTGGAGATGGTGAAGGCTGGTTGCTGTACCGGGATCTTGAAGATCCGACCGATGCATTCTGGAAGCCCGTCATCCGGCGCTCCGGAAATCTGGCCGAGCTGATGGTCTGGTGTTACTGCAATGGTCTGCTGACCCGGTCAACACGGCTCAATGTCAGGGCTGGGCGCAGTATTGCCTCGGTCAATGAGCTGAGGGAAATGCTGGATGCCATCTCAGGCTTTCTGCCACATCCTGTCAAACCTGCCGGTCGCGAGTTGTTGTCGCAACAGGTGCGCCCGCTGCGTAATCTCTTACTGGTCAATGTTGGCGTTGATCCCCAGGCCCATCTGACGGAGCTGGGGCTGCATAAACTCAGCGCCCGTCATGATTCGCTGGGGTTCAGTGGTGGTCGCGACAACCTGGTGGTTACCATCGATCAGATCACCTTCAATAGCTGGCATGAGGTCAGCCTTCAGCATTATGCGTCCGGGGATACGCTGATTCAGTGTCTGAAAAACATACTGGCCTCCGTGGCTGGACGTCCAACGGACCTGCCTGAAATTCAGGTACATAGCCATAACCCTGGTCATGGCAGTGCCATTGCCCGGCGGGTGGGTGAACTGTTTTCGGATGTGTTACGCCAGTTTTTTGCCGGAAGTGCCGGGCCGCATCCGTTGCGGTATGTGATCGAAATGGATCGTCGTTATTTCATTCTGCAGTTTAATGGGACTGAACCCGGTTTTGTTACCGTCAGCAGTTTCAGGGCACTGATCGAGCAGTTGGCGCTTCCTCAGGAGCGTTACCTGCCAGTGGTGTTCGATCGCTACGCAATTCCGGAAGAGCCGGCACTGAGGGCTGTTTGTCATGCCAGTGAGCCGGATAACATTCAGGTGTTCTATCGGGTTCAGGGAGAGCGGGCCCGGATCTGGGTGATTGACGAGTTGGGAGCGGTGTTCCAGTGGGAGCAGGCCCTGGCCAGTCGCCGCTACTTGCTGACGCCCTTGCTGCGCTTTCTGGAAAACCTGGTTGAACGCAGAATGTTGCGTCAGGGAGATGCGCCGGGGATATTGGGTTGTATTCAGTGTTACGAAGTGGCTGTCCGTGACGGGGTGTGGCGGGTTGAGCGGCGTCCCGAGGTCGACAGCGGGGATGATCTGCCAGGAATGGAAGTGCAGGCAGTAGGGATTCAGGAAGGGGATAGCCGGGTTCGTTTCGATATTTTCTGTGGTGATCAGGAGTTTACGGTTCAGGAGTACGGTGATCAGCTGATTCCCGCAGTCGCTCACTATATACATTCCATAAGGCGCAGCCCGGAGCACTACCCGGTGTACCTGACCGATGTGCATCTTCCTCATGATCTGGACCCGCAGGTGTATCAGCAGGATATCCAGACCAGCCAATACCTCTATTACCGGTCGGTACTGGAAGAGTCTCTCAACAACGAGTTGCAGAATCGTCGTTAGCGATTTCGGTGCCCTGCTGTCCTCGCCGCACGGGTCGTGTCTCAGGTATACTTCGCCCATTGTAAACTCAGGGGTAGCGAGTATGCGTGCTGGAATAATGGTGATCAGTGCTCTGGTCCTGACAACGGTGCTGGGTGGCTGCGGCCAGAAGGGACCGCTGTACAGAGAGCACACGGCAATGTCCGCCACCACATCTGTCCAGGCGGTTGATGCCGTCGCCGAAGGCGATAGCACCGGCGACGACGAGAACCGCGGACAGTAAACAGCCCTGGCCCCCTTCACCACGAATCAGGCACCACGAATCAGGAACAGCATGGATCACTTCAACTACCGCAACGGTGAACTCTTTGCCGAGGATGTACCGGTTTCCACGATTGCCGAGCGTTTTGGCACACCTGCCTATATCTATTCCCGGGCCACCCTGGAACGTCACTACCGTGCCTACGACGAAGCCTTGGCCGGGCATCCCCATCTGGTGTGCTACGCCGTTAAAGCCAACAGTAACCTGGCAGTTCTGAATGTGCTGGCGCGTCTGGGCGCGGGCTTTGATATTGTTTCTGCCGGCGAGCTGGAGCGAGTTCTTCGCGCAGGCGGAGATGCCGGTAAAGTTGTGTTCTCCGGTGTCGGCAAGCAGGAATGGGAAATGAAGCGTGCCCTGGAAGTTGGCGTGCGCTGCTTTAACGTGGAGTCAGACACCGAGCTGGATCGCCTCAATAAAGTGGCGGGTGAACTGGGTGTCAGGGCACCGGTCTCCCTCCGCGTGAACCCGGATGTGGATGCGGGTACTCACCCGTACATTTCCACTGGTCTGAAAGAGAACAAATTCGGTATTGATATCGCGGAAGCGGCTTCTGTGTATGCCAGGGCCGCTAGCCTGCCGAATCTGGATGTCCAGGGCGTAGACTGTCACATTGGTTCTCAGCTGACATCAGTATCACCGTTCCTCGATGCCCTTGATCGGGTGCTGGTGTTGATCGATACCCTGGCGGAACAGGGCATTGAAATACGTCATCTCGATATGGGGGGTGGCCTCGGTGTTACCTATAACCAGGAACAGCCTCCGCAGCCCTCAGAGTATGTCAGTGCACTGGCAGAGCGGCTGGGTGATCGCGATCTGGAACTGATTATGGAGCCGGGGCGCTCTATAGCAGCCAATGCCGGCATCATGATCACCCGGGTGGAATTCCTGAAGTGCACAGAGCACCGCAATTTCGCCATCATCGATGCTGCCATGAATGATCTGATCCGGCCGGCCCTGTACAGCGCATGGCAGTCCATTATTCCGGTCAGGCCTCACCAGAAGGGTGAAGAAAAGGCCTGGGACCTGGTGGGTCCGATTTGTGAAACTGGTGATTTCCTGGGTAAGGATCGCAAGCTCAGACTGGAGCCAGGCGATCTGCTGGCGGTTCGTTCTGCCGGCGCCTACGGATTCGTGATGAGTTCGAACTACAACACCCGTAACCGTCCCCCTGAGTTGATGGTGGATGGCGACCAGGTGCATGTGATCCGTCGCCGGGAAACACTGGACGATCAACTTGCCCCTGAGAGCTGTCTTCCGGAATGAGCGGGGAGCAGGAAATGAGTCAGCCGCGTCGTAACCAGGGCCCTTTGCTTCGTTTCACCAAGATGCACGGTTTGGGTAACGACTTTATGGTAGTGGACGCCATCAGCCAGCCGTTCCGGCTGCGCCCGGATATTATTCGCGGCCTGGCTGATCGTAATTTTGGCATTGGCTTTGACCAGCTCCTGGTGGTGGAACCGCCAGGACTGCCGGATGTGGATTTTCGCTACCGGATTTTTAACGCTGATGGCTCGGAGGTAGAGCAGTGTGGCAACGGCGCCCGGTGTTTTGCGCGCTTTGTCCGGGATCAGCGTCTGACCAATAAGCGGGTGATCCGGGTTCAGACCGCCAAAGGTGTTATTGAACTGAAGGTTGGCAAGAACGGCATGGTTGCCGTCAACATGGGCGTGCCGGAACTCAATCCGCCGGCGATACCCTTTGCCGCCGATCGTCGCAAGGAAATTTACACCGTTGAGGTGAACGGTGAAACCGTTGAGCTGAGTGCAGTGTCCATGGGGAATCCCCACGGTGTGCTGGTGGTCGACAATGTCGATACGGCTCCGGTGGAGACCCTCGGGCCGAGCCTTGAAAGCCATCCCCGGTTCCCTGCACGGGCGAATATCGGATTCTTGCAGATTGTTGATCGTGGACACGCACGACTGCGGGTTTTCGAACGCGGGTCCGGAGAAACCCTGGCCTGTGGCAGTGGCGCGTGCGCGGCGGTGGTTGCCGGGCGTCTCAGAGGTTTGCTTGACCAGCGTGTTGAAGTGGAGTTGCGCGGAGGCCGTCTGGTCATTGAATGGCAGGGGGAGGGTACCCCTGTTATGATGGAAGGCCCTGCGGCCAGTGTGTTTGAAGGGCAGTTGCGACTGCCTGCAGACAGCAACGGTCGCCGCCGCAAGAGCAGTGGTCGTGCTCCGAAGAGCCGGTCCTGACAGTCAGGAGAACAGGATGACAGAACAAACGGCCCGCCAGAAGGCCGGTGAACTCACACGGGAACAGGTGGCGGATTACCTCCGGGAGCATCCGGATTTCTTTGTTGAGCAGGATGAACTCCTGCGCAGCCTGACCCTGCCCCACGATAGTGGCCGGGCCATCTCTCTGGTTGAACGACAGGTTCATCTGTTCCGGGAACAGCGGGACACCCTGCGTCGGGAGTTGGTTGAACTGGTATCCATTGCCCGGCACAACGACCGGCTCTTCGAAAAGAGCAAACGGTTGTTGATGCAGGTGATTGAAGCACGTTCGCTCAATGATATGGCCGCTGCCATCGATGACAGTATTCGCGGGGATTTCGGCCTGGATGCCGCCTCGGTACTGCTGTTCAGCGAGACAGAGCTTCCCGAAACCGCACAGGGTGCCTTGCATGTGGTCCGGCCGGACGAAGCGCACAAACGGCTGGGGAACCTTCTGGAAGGTGATCGGGCGGTGTGTGGTCAGTTCCGGGAAAGTGAACGGGCTTTCCTGTTTCCGGATCGGGAAGAACCCATTGCGTCTGTGGCCCTGGTTCCGTTACGCAACGAGAACCTCGTAGGCGTTTTCGCCATTGGTAGTTGCGAACCAGGCTACTTTGACCAGAGTATGGGGTCGCTTTTCCTCAGCTACATCAGCGATACCCTCAGCCGCCTGTTGCCACCGATGATTGGTCGACACGCCGCGGCTCCGTCAGTCACGGATATCGCCACGGAGTCCCGCTAGGGTGCCCGAGGCGGGCCCCGCCGCAGCAGTATTACCAGCGACCCTGACAGGGCCGTTGGCGAAGTTTATGGAGCATCTGGGTTCAGAAAAGCGCCATTCCCCGAGAACCTGCGATAGTTACCGTCGTGACCTTGGCCGACTTTCTGTCTGGTTAAACCAGTCAGATGTGACTCAGTGGCGCGATGTTGACAGTCATTACTTGCGACGTTACGTAGCCACTCTCAGTCGCGAGGGTCTTGGGGGGCGAAGCATTGCCCGCCACCTCTCTGCGATCCGGCGGTTCTACCAGTTTCTTCTCCGGGAAAAACTGGTGAAGGATAATCCCGCACTGGATATCCGGGCCCCGAAAGCAGCGCGCCGGTTACCAAAGGCTGTTGATGTAGATCAGGTCAATCATTTGCTGGATACAGATCCAGACGACCCATTGGAAATTCGGGACCTCTGCATGTTCGAGCTGATGTATTCGTCCGGGTTGCGATTGTCGGAACTGGTGGGGCTCGATCTTGATTCTGTTGATCACCGCGGACATGAGATTCGGGTTTTGGGAAAAGGCAGCAAGGAACGAATTCTTCCGGTTGGCCGTAAGGCATTAGCAGCCCTTGACGTGTGGCTGCCGGTGCGGTCAGCGCTGGCGGGCGAGGCCGAGCCGGCGCTGTTCGTGAGCAGGCGGGGAAACCGCCTCAGTGCACGGAGTGTGCAGGCCAGGTTGAGCCGCTGGGGGATCGCCAAAGGGGCGGATCAGGGATTGCATCCACATATGCTCCGGCACAGTTTTGCCAGCCACATGCTGGAATCCAGCGGCGATCTGCGAGCCGTCCAGGAGTTGTTGGGACATGCGGACATTGCGACCACACAGGTCTATACTCATCTTGATTTCCAGCATTTGGCCCGCGTGTATGACCAGAGTCATCCCAGGGCGCGTCGTCATCAGCGTGGATCAGGTCATTCCGACGATCAGGCCGGCGGCTGACGAGCACAGCTTGAGCAAGGGCAAGCAGGAGCAAGCAGGAGAAGGGAGCGTTCAATGACATCGGATCAGTCCTGGAAAGAGAAGTATCTTCAGGAACTTGAGTCGGCAGATCAAAGGGAAGAGCAGTGGAAGGCGGAGCGTAATACCCTCGAACGCATGCTGGTTCGTACCTGTCTGGCTTCGGAAGGACAAGCACCGGAACTCGATCGCCTGCTGGCCCGGGTACGTAAAGACCTGAGAAAGAATAAAGTAGATGTTGAAAACTGGCGGGAACTGCAGGAACAGATCGATCGCCAGGTGACGCTGCTCGATGAGAAGCCCGTTGCCAAGAAAAGCCTGTTCAACTGGAAGAAACTCCCGGAACAAGAGGCTGACTCCCCCCCGGCAGAGACACCACCCGATACCGTAAAACCGACTGACAGCGGCAGCCTGGATGACAATACCCAGAGGCTGAGGATTGCCCGCAGGGTGGGCCAGTTGCTCGGGCAGTTACTCAGTCAGGTCTCCCTTGAGGCCAATGCTGAAGCGCAAGCACGAGTCTTGCAGCAATCGTTACTGTCTTCGGATAGCTGGGATGAATTGCGGGAAGGCCTCAATCATGTGGCAGATCTGGTTATTGCTGCCATTGCCCGCAGCCAGCGGGAGTTTGAAGCTTTTCTTCAGCGTCTGGATGAACGCCTGGAAGTGTTCCAGCAGCATTTTGCAAACCAGTCATCGGCGCAGGCTGAGCGTATTCGCGCTACAGAATTATTAGACCAGGAAATTCGCCACGGGCTCGAGTGTGCCGGAGTGGATGTTCAGGAAAGCCATGATCTGGGAGAACTGAAATCATCCGTCAGTGACCACCTTGAATCCATTGCTGTCGCGTTGGACCGTTTTCGTGCGCAGGAAACCCAGCGGGAGCAAGAGCTTGCCGATCAGCTTGCAGCCATGCAGGAAAAAATGGCGGCAATGGAGGCGCATTCCGAGCAGATGCAGGAGCAGATCCGCCGCGAACGCCAGAAGGCAACCACAGATCTGCTGACCCAATTGCCCAACCGTGAGGCTTGGCAGGAAAGGCTTTCCTTTGAGTACAACCGATGGAAAAGGTACCAGCACCCGCTCACCGTTGGGGTTCTGGATATCGACCTTTTCAAACGGATTAATGACTCTTATGGCCACAAAGCCGGTGATCGGGTGTTGCAACTGGTTGCCCGGGAACTTAAAGAGCGCTTGCGCAACACGGACTTCATTGCACGATACGGCGGTGAAGAATTTGTGCTGTTGTTTCCCGAAACGTCACCGGTTGATGCAATCGCGGTTCTCGACCAACTAAGAGCACATGTCGCTAACCTGCCTTTCCATTTCAGTGGCGAACCGGTGACTGTGACCTTTTCTGCCGGTGTTTCGGGGTTCAGCCCGGGAGATACAGGTGAGACGGTATTCGATCGTGCTGATCGAGCCCTCTACCAGGCCAAGGACGCCGGGCGCAACCAGGTTCACCTGGAGCCGGATTCACCCGCTCAGTGACGCATTCGGGCATCCAGTTCGTCAATGATTTCTGCCCAGTCGCTGTCTTCTTCCAGTCCCTCCTCCAGGAACTGTGACTGGCTTTCAGACCAGAATGGCGCGTCTTGCAGCGCGACTTCGCTGGGAAGTGGAGAATACCGGGTAATGAAATCTTCAATGCTGGCTTCATCCGAGGCCAGTCCGAGTTGTTCAAACAGGGTGCTTAGGGTGTGCTTGCTGGTATCCATCGAGTCAGATCTCCTGAATAATGACGGTCCGAATGAAATCGTTTTCGAATGCAGGTATTGTTCCCTGAAATGTAGCGGAACCCTTGAGGATATCCAGTGAAGGTTGCCCTGCCTGTCTTACTTTGCTGCCTGTTGGCGTTATTCCACACCCCTCTGCGGGCAGACCCTCCCCAGCCATCCCCCGCGCCGGTTCTCGGTAATGAGGACCTGCTCTGGCTTGCGCAGCAGGAAAAGTTCCGTATTGGTGTGACGGTCGGCCAGGTACCGCTGATATTTGATACCGGGGATGGCGTGCTGGCAGGCACCTACGTAGATTATCTTGCTCGCCTGTCGGACAAGCTTGGCTTGCCCATTGAGCCTGTTGTGATGGGCGGTGGAGGCGGTGATTCTGTCGATGCCGTGCTGACTACCCGCTTGCCGAATGCGCCGGTGACAACAGGTAAGCGCTACACCCAGCCAATGATGACCCTGACTTACGGATTGTTTGTTGGCGCCGGAGATGCCTCGATCCGGAGTATGGCGGATCTTGAGGGGCGCCGGGTGGCGGTCATTGATGGCGACGCCAACCAGTATCCAATGCTGGACCCGGTGGACAGTTTCACTCCGGTGCTGGTTGAAAGTATCGGGGAAGCTGTCAGCCAGGTATTGTCCGGTCAGGCGGATGCGTTTCTGGGGCCGGTGCCCGTGGTGTCGGATTACCTGCAGTCGGCGATGATCAACGGAATCGGTCTGTCGATACTGTTGGACCAGCAGACCGTCGACGTGGTTTTACAGGTGGATGTTGATAATGACCGGGTGTTTGAGGTGCTGGACCAGGCGGTAGCGGCTATCGGCCATAATGAACACCGGGTGATCCGGCAATCCTGGTTACAGAGTGATTTACCCTCGCTGGAACGCAGCGGGCTGGAATTGTCAGGCTCCGATCTCGAATGGCTCAAACAGCACTCGAATCTCCGTGTGGCCTTCCGGGACGACTGGCCGCCGTTCGAGTATAGCCAGGATGGCCGTCCTGCCGGCCTGGTGCCGGACCTGGTCAACCGTCTGGAAAGCCAGCTCCACGTTCGTTTCTCCAGAATACAGGTGCCTGACCGGATAGAAGCTGATCGTATGCTTCAGGACGGGGAAGTGGATATCCTGCCGGGGTTGTCCAAAACGCCCCGCACGGAGAATGACTACCTGTTTACCCGGTCCTATCTCACGGTGCCGATTGCGCTGGCGATTCGGGATGATGGGCGGTTTATTGGTGATCTCCGGGAACTCCGCACCGAGCGGGTCGGGGTGGTGAATCGACATGCCGCTCACGACTATCTGCTGATCAACCATCCGAACCTCGACCTCTACCCGGTGGATAGTGTAGAGGAGGGGCTGCTTGCGCTGTCAAACGGCGACCTGGATGTGATGGTGACCCATATCCCGGCAGTGAGCTACACCGTTGCCCGTCTGGGGCTGTCGAACCTCCGTATTACCAGTATCACGCCTTACCAGTATGACTTCCGGCTGGCGGTGAGAAAGGATCGTCCGGAGCTCCACCGGATTCTCAATAAGGCGCTCAGCAGCCTGGATGCCGCTGAAACAGAAGCCATCTACAACCGCTGGATTCATCTGGATATCGAGCAGGAACCAGATTACACCGTCGTGCGTCGGGTGATTCTGATTGCCATCGTGGTGGTGCTGATTTTCCTGTACTGGAACCGAAAACTGTCACGGGAAGTTGATGAGCGGATACGTTCGGAGAATGCCCTGAGACGGAGTGAGGATGAGCTCCGCGCCGCCAAGCTGGAGGCAGAGAGGCTGGCCCGGGAGGCGGAAGCCGCCAGTCGGTCTAAGTCTGAGTTTCTGGCCAATATGTCCCATGAAATCCGGACACCCATGAACGCGGTTATTGGCTACAGTGATTTGCTGAGCAACAGTGTGACGGACCCCCAGCAGCGAAATTACCTGGATGCCATCCGGGCTGGTAGCCGAAGCTTGCTGATGCTGATTAACGATATTCTCGATCTGTCGCGGATTGAAGCCGGAAAGATGCGTCTGGATTATTCTGCTGTTTCGGTACGACGGCTCCTTGATGACGTTCGCCACATCTTCGATCTGAGAGCCCGGGAGCAGGGCATTTCCCTGGAGGTAAGCGTTGACTCCAAAATGCCTGCGGCGATGATGTTGGACGAAACCCGCTTGCGTCAGGTGTTGTTCAATCTCGTGGGTAATGCCATCAAGTTCACCCATGAAGGGGTTGTGAAGGTCCGTGCGGTTGCGACCCTGCCGGAATCCGAAAACGACGATTCATCTGATGACAGTGGCGGCCAGGATAATCAGTATTACCGGCTCGTTGTGACCGTCAAGGACACCGGGATCGGCATTGCTCCGGACCAGCGTGAGCGTATCTTTGATGCGTTTGAACAGCAGGAAGGACAAAACACCCGGCGCTATGGAGGAACCGGACTCGGGCTGGCAATCAGCCGGAAACTGGTCCAGATGATGGGTGGATCTCTTAACGTGGAAAGCGAGCAAGGTCAGGGTTCTGTGTTTACGGTCACTCTGCCGGGAGTCGAAGCGACGGTGGAGCAGGCTGAAGACGACGGTGAACCTAAAGAGGCTGAGCGGTTATTGGCCCAGACTCTCAGTATGCAGGAGCGTGGCTGGCTTTGTGAGCAACTGGCGTCGGATTTTGGCGATGAGTGGGAAACGGTGCGCGAGAGCGGGGACCCGGAAAAGATGAGGGACTTCGCCACCCGGGTCATGGCATGGGGACAGCGCTTCCGGTCCCGCTCAGTCACCCATTATGGGGAAAAACTGTTGGCCGATGTGGAAGCGTTTAACCTGGATGCGGTTAACAGTGCGCTGGAGTCCTTTCCCAAACTGCTGGGGCGAGAGTCGTGACCGCCTGGGCTTACAGACAGTCGAACTGCGAACTGCGATCGAAGGCTACGGAGACCATATCGTAGCCGGAGTCTGATAGATGCCGGATCAGATCCTGGTCTTTCAGCAGAGTCATGCAGACTTTGTGGACACTGGCCTGGAGTTGCTCAGCAGGAAGACTGTCTGATGGCATGCGGAAGTCGACAATCAGGTATTTGCGATCAACTGCGGCAGACAGCGGGATGTCTTGGCGTTCAACGCTCTCATAGCCGATGTAGGTGGCCTGCCCCTGAGGGAAAACTGAGCTCATCAGAACGTCAATGTTCTCCGCCTGAGCGCTGCTGGTGGCAAACAGGCTGCTGGCAAACAGTGCGAGGGAGAGATTTCTGAGCATCATGGCGGTTGCTCCCGTGTGACAAGTTAGCGTCCATGTAACAACGTGTAACGCTTGGTTACGATTGATTATTGCAGAGTCTGTCGTGCTTTGCGTTAGATTTGACTCGGTATTTTTCAATTTTTTGCAGTTCGCATGTGATTATGGGCCAATGAGGCCGGCTGCCCGGTTGGTATAGGATTGGCTATCATTTGAACGAAGCATCAGAAAAGGGGAAAGGGTATGTTTCAGCTTGTGTTCAAGGGTGAATGTGAGCCGGGTACAGACCAGGCGACGGCACGCAATAATGCGAGGGCTCTGTTCAAGGCCAGTGTCGAGCAGGTGGACCGGATGTTCAGCGGGCAGCCAGTCGTGATCCGCAATAAGCTGGATGAGGCCCAGGCGCAGAAATACCAGGCCGTTCTGAAAAAACACGGTATGGTGGCCCAGGTCCAGCCAATGCCCGGTGCCGCCCCTGCCCGACCGGCAGCAGCGGTGACAGAACGGACGGTACCGGCCGCAGCCCCTGCTGCCGAGCCTGAGCCGGTGAGAGAGGATCGTAAGGCGTCGGGAGTTCCAGAGGTTGAACCCGGTGACCGTTTACCGGTGGCCGGTGACAAAGTAGATGACATTCTTTCAGGAAGTGGGCTGGGGCTGGACCCGGTAGGTGTCACGCTTGCGGAACCGGAAGAGGTGGAAGCTCCCATGTTCCAGCACCTTGATGAATGGAGTCTGGCCCCTTCCGGATCGGATCTTGGTGTAAAAAGAGATGTCCCCCCACCCATAGTGCCGGACGTTTCGCACCTGTCCATCGCGGATGACAATGATGCTGACCAGCACTGAGTGCCAGTTGCTTTTTGTGAAGGAAAGGAAGCCTGCCCTGTGAGAGTTATGTTCCTGTGTCTGGCTCTCTTTGCCTTGTTGACCTCGCCAGTGCTGGCCGCAGACCGCCCGAAAGTAGGACTGGTTCTCAGTGGCGGTGGAGCCAAAGGGTTGGCGCATGTTGGCGTTTTGCGGGTACTGGAAGAAATGAACGTGCCGGTGGATTTTGTGGTGGGCACCAGCGCAGGCTCTGCGGTGGGGGCGCTATATGCCTCCGGTATGTCAGTAGAGGACATCGAACAACGCTTTATAGAGCTGGACTGGCTGTCCAGTTTCCGGGATGACCCGGGCCGGGTCTACAAGCCGGTACGGAGAAAGCAGGAAGAGGCGCGCTTTCCACTGACTCCCGGCGTAGGCCTTCGCGCCGATGGTCTGCATGTGGGCGGTGGCATAATCTCCGGCCAGAATCTTGGCTTCATTCTCAATGAGCTGACCCGGAGCGCAGCTCTGGTTCAGGATTTCGACCATTTGCCCATTCCCTTCCGGGCAGTCGCTACCGACCTGGAAACCGGGGGCGAAGTGGTCATTGGCGATGGCAACCTGGCCGAAGCCATCCGCGCAAGTATGAGTATTCCAGGTGTCTATGCTCCGGTTGAACGGGGTGGCCGCCTTCTGGTAGACGGTGGCGTAGCCAACAATCTGCCGGTGAGTGTTGCCCGCGAGATGGGAGCCGACGTGGTGATTGCGGTGGATATCACCGACCCGCTGATGGAGACGGAAGAGTTGCGGGAAGCCTTTTCGGTGGTCGGTCAGCTCACCACGGTGATGACCCGGAGAAACACCGATCAGCAGCTGGAATCGCTGACTGACCAGGATATTCTCATCCGCCCGGACCTGCAGGGTTATACCTCTTCCGATTTTTATGACGCGCCGGTGCTCTACGAACTGGGTGCAACGGGAGCGCGCGCCCATGCTGTAGAACTGCATCCGCTGTCTGTGGAAAGGCCTGACTGGGTTGCCTTCAAGGCACGTCTGTCATCCCGGACTTTGAGCGCGGGCCCGATTGCCCGCATCGAGATTGATCAGCGAGGCAATCTGTCTCAGGACTTTTTGCTCCAGCGTATTCACCAGGAAGTCGGGGATGAGTTGAATGTGGCGGTGCTGGAAGCCGACCTCAAACTCATATATGGGTTGGGCTACTACGAAACCGTGTCCTATTCCTTGTCTCCATCCCCGAATGGCACGGTATTGACGATTCGCGTCCGGGAAAAAAACTGGGGCCCGAACTATCTCTCCTTTGGGCTGAACTACGAGGATAATTTTGAGGGGGATACCCGTTTCAATATTGCCTCATCCCTGCGAATGACAGAACTCAACGAGCTGGGGGCAGAATGGCAGACCGGCATTCAGCTGGGTACTGAGCCCTGGGTGCGTACCCAGTGGTACCAACCACTGGACTATGGCTATCAGCGTTTCCTGGCCGTCGGTGCAGACTACAGTCGGGAAAGCTTCAGCCTTTATGACAACACCGGACTCCGTATCGCGGATGTGGACGTGACTTTTCGCCATGCGGATCTGTCTCTGGGCATGGAATTGGGTGGGAACGCAGAGCTACGTCTGAAGTATGCCCGGGGTTACGCGACCATTGATGAACAGGTGGGACAGCCAATAGCTGAGTCGGGGTCGATACACCAGGGCGGCTTCTCGCTTCAGATGCTCCATGATTCTCTGGATGATGCATTTTATCCCCGACATGGAGCGTTCGCCGGTATCAGGGGCAAAATCGAAAGAGAGGGTCTGGGCTCCGACCGGCACTTTGATTCGGTAACCGCCATGCTGTTGGGTACGGGTAGTTGGCGAGGTTTCAATCTGACCGGAATGCTCTATGGCGAGACGGTTACCGGTGGCGAACCGGGCGTCGAAAATGCCGTCCGGTTGGGTGGTTTTCGCCAGCTGTCGGCCTATGCTCCCGGAGAGATTACCGGGGATAATGGACTGATGGCCGCAGTGTATGCCCGGCAGACGTTCGGCGGCCCGCTGATTCCATGGTTTGCCGGGCTGGGCTTTGAAGCTGGTAATGCCTGGGAATCACTTGAGGACGCCAGTTGGGGGCGCTCGGTCCGTTCATGGAGTGTATTTGCCGGGGTGGATACCTTTCTGGGACCAGTGCAGTTGGCGACTGCCTATAGTAATAAGGACGACTGGGCCACCTACCTCAATATCGGTTTCTCGTTTACGCGTTTGTTCTACTAGAGGCTTCTATCGCGTCCAGGACCTGCTGGCATTGCTGAAGTGCAAATCTGTGCAGTATGTCTGCCAGCTTGTCTTCATCTCGCTCCCTGATGGCTCTGATGGACTCCTGCATGTGGGCAAGGTTGTCTTCCAGTATCTGCTTGCCGCCGAACTGGAACGCGGCGAAGGCGCAACGCCTGGCTGATGGCCAGAGGTCGTCAATGGCGGAAACGATAAAGTAGTTGTCAGCGTACGCCAGCGAGGCTTTGGTGTATTCGATGCCCAGCTCAAGGAAGGTCATCAGGTCATTGTTCCGATAGCAGCTGTCCATACGCTGGTACAGGGATTCGAGTTTCTGCATATCATCTTCCTGCCACAAGCGGGCCAGCTTACGGCCGGTGTGGGTCAGGTAGAGTTCCAGGACTTCGTGGAGGCTGCGAACGAAGAACTCATCAAGTGGTGTCACAAAAGCACCCTTGCGTGGCACGTTGCGGACCAGGTGGCGCTTCTCCAGGAGCAGCAGGGCTTCCCGCACAGAACCGTGGCTGACATCCATCTGCTTGGCCATGGCAGCTTCGAAAATACGCTCCCCTGATCCCAGTTGGTCAAAAACAATCAGGTTTTCTATGTGGCGGGCGACCTGTTCGGTCAGGGTTTCCTTGGGCTTGAACGCATTCATGGTTGTGTTTCGCTAAAGCAGACGGCGGGTTCAGACAGGCATAGTCGCATAATTCCCTGAGTCGAAACCAGTGCGCGCAGCTGCTTAGAGAATGGGTGCGAACAGCCGGCTGGCGCGGCAACCGAGCCGGAACAGAATGGAACGTTGCCGGTAGTCGTCCTCGGTCATCAGGCGGCAGTTGTCGAGATCCTCTTTTAACATCGCTTCAACACTGCTCAGGAAGTGAGATGCGGTGGTAACCGCGGTGATCTCAAAGTTCAGGCGCATGGAGCGGTTGTCGAGATTGGCTGTTCCGACAGCTGAATAGCGATCGTCCACCAGGATGACTTTTTGATGCATGAAACCCGGTTGGTAACGGTAGATCTGGATGCCTGCTTTGCAGGCCTGAACAAGATAAGAATATGCGGCCAGCCGGATAAGCCGGTTGTCGGATTTCTCCGGTATCAGGATGCGCACATCCACGCCTCGCATCGCGGCCAGTTGCAGGGCGTTGAGTACCTGCAGGTCAGGAACAAAATAGGGCGAAGCGATCCACAGTCGGGTGCGGGCATTGTTGATGCAGTTGAGGAAGAACAGAGTACAGGTTTCCCAGTCGTCTGCAGGGCCGGTAGGTAATACCAGGACTTCATCCTTGCCGGGGGGGATGTCCGCAGACGTCCAGTCCAGCTGCGGCTGCTGATCACTGGCCCAGTTCCAGTCCTCCAGCCAGGCCAGTTGCAGGCCAGTAACGGCCGGCCCTTCAATCCGACAGTGGGTGTCCCGCCAGGGCTCCTGGTCGATAAAGGTTCCCAGGTATTCGTCTCCCAGGTTAATGCCGCCGACAAATCCGACTTTGCCATCGCAGACCAGCAGCTTGCGATGGTTGCGAAAATTGATCTGGAATCGCCTGCGGCGGATGTTGCCATTGCCGAAAGACGCTACCCGGGCGCCTGCCGCGGATAGCTGGTCAAGGTAGGTTCTCGGCAGCCAGACGCTGCCAATGTCATCATAGAGAAACCAGACTTCTACACCTTGTGCCAGTTTACGTTCCAGGATCGACTTGATGCGCTGGCCGACGCGGTCTGAACGAATAATGTAGAACTCGAGGAGGATATAGTGCCGGGCGTCCTCCATGGCCTCGAACAAAGCCTCGAAAGTGGCTGCACCGTCTCTGAGTAGCGTGCACTGATTACCATCGGTAAACGGTTGGCGCCCGAGTTTGCAGAGCACTTGTAACTCGTCTTCGAAGCGTTCCGAAGCGGGCTTGGGAATGGAGGTGGTTTGCTGTTCGAACCGGTTCAGCAGGCTGGTCAGCCGTTCATCTCCCATCCGGCGGACCTTGACGTAACCGCCGAAACGGTAACGCCCGAACATGACAAATAGTGGAACGGCCAGGTAGGGTAGGCCGACAAGTCCGATTATCCAGGCGATGGCGCCCTGTGCCGTGCGGTAGGTAAGGAGAATCCGATAGATGCATGCAAATGCTGCAAGATAGATCAGGCCGACGACGACCGCGACGAAAGAAAAGTCTGGCATTATTGGTCCTTGTGTCCAGTCGTGCTGCCGGTCGCGACAGACGTTGCCTCAAGGGTTTGATGGCTGGCCCGGTACTGGGCGGGTGACGAACCGGTCCAGCGCTTGAATGCGCGGCTGAATGCACTGAGCTCCGAGAATCCGAGCAGAAAGGCGATTTCACCAAGAGCGTATTGGCCGGCCGCAACATACCTGAGAGCTTTGTCCTTGCGCACCTGTTCAACCAGGTCGTGGAAGCTCAGCCCCTCTTTTTTCAGCTTCCGGTAAAGCGTTTGACGGCTCATGTGACACTGGCGGGCCAGGGTGTCCGCATCTATCCGGTCTGTTGCCATCTGCCGGGAAATCAGGCGGCGGACCTTGCGGCCAAAGGAGCGCCGGGTCTGTAATCGTGCCAGAACCGCGTTGACCTGTTTCAGAACGGCGGAATAGACGTAGGGGTTGCGCTGAGGGATCGGTTGGGCAAGGTGTCTGGTGTGGAATGCCAGCCGGGTGATGCCCGCGCCAAAATGTACGGGCCCGCCAAACAGCTTTTCGTACTCATCGCCGTAGGCAGGTTTGGGATGGGCTATCTCTGCCCATTCGGCTTGCAGGCCAGCGTGGATGAAATGGCGGGTCCGGCTCAGAGCGGCGGCGAGGGTCCGGTCCATATCCTGTCGGCAATAATGGTCAGGGGTATCCGGTTGCCAGGTCAGAATGGCCAGATCACCGGTTTGCTCGAAGCTCAGTATGATGGATTCGTTGATCAGGCGATGCAGCCTGACATACTGGGTGACTGCTTCCCCGAGGGTATCGCAGTTAAAGAAGACATGCCCGACCAACCCCATTCGTTCCGGGTCAATGACCTGGCCTGCGTGCAGTCCCACGCCGGCATCCCCGGTGACTGACTCGGCATAATCCCAGAGCCGGTAGTGGGCCGAGGCGGGAACCCGCAGATCAGGATCAGACAGAGTATGGAGATTGAGGCCGGTGATCTGTTCAACCCGAGCCTTATCCAGTACGCCCTGGCGTTCGAGATAATGCACCAGCGCCAGAGTGCTTGAGGCTGCCACAAGGGGGGTGTCGGATGGGGCGAGTTCGGCCGGAATCACAGTATCCGTTTCCAATATGAACAGGCTGTCATCGACACTGATACAAAATGTCAAATGGATGAGACGCCCTGTCAACGGTTTGTTGTTGTAGTAACGATAGCATGTAAGTCACCAGGTTGGAGTAATCCGTAGGCGTAATCAGGAGGTGTCTTATGGAACAGGAAATTTTTGTGCCGCACAGCACGTACGAGCGTGAGAATGTAGTGGCATTAGCCGAGTATCTGAACAGCATTTTCTACTGTTGATCAGCCAGGCGTAAAGCCTATGACCTTGAGGCCGGGTAACCCCCGGCCTTTTTTTGTGTCATTTTAAGCTCTCCGGATGTTCCGGGCCTTGCCCACTGCACAGGCAGTGGTAATGTATCCCGCCTGACTTGTATCAATGGCGATTCGGAGACTGGTTGTCCATGAGTGTAGAACTGAACCATCGTATTACCGGTGAGGGTGCCCCTCTGATCCTGCTGCACGGCCTGTTCGGCTCGCTGGAAAACCTGGGAGGCATTACCCGCCGTTTGCAGGATGAGTGGCAGATTCATGCTCTGGATGAGCGCAACCATGGCAGCTCACCCCATACAGATGACATGGATTACCCCTCGATGGCGGAAGATGTTATCGCCTACATGGATGCTCAGGGTATAGACAGCGCGAGCCTGTTGGGGCACTCCATGGGGGGCAAAGTGGCCATGCAAGTGGCGTTGATGGCCCCGGAGCGGGTAGACAAGCTGATCGTGGCTGACATTGCCCCGGTGAACTACAAGCCTCGCCACGATGCCATTCTTGAAGGGCTGACAACAACCGATCTGGCGGCAGTAAAGTCCAGGCAGGACGCAGAGAATCATCTGACGGAGTATGTGGATATCCCGTCTATCAGACAGTTCCTGCTCAAGAATCTGGTTCGGGTCCCCAGGGACGAGCAGGTTTCCGGCGGCCCG
Source organism: Marinobacter salinexigens (assembly GCF_008370345.1). Taxonomy (GTDB): domain Bacteria; phylum Pseudomonadota; class Gammaproteobacteria; order Pseudomonadales; family Oleiphilaceae; genus Marinobacter; species Marinobacter salinexigens. The sequence continues at coordinate 148,972 of NZ_VTUU01000007.1, forward strand.
GTATTTCGCTGGCGCATGAATCTGCCGGTGATTAACAATCTCTACGCCAACCTCGCCAAGGCTCCTGCGGGCGATGGACCATTCAACGGGCCAGTGCTGTTCATCAAGGGAGCGGATTCGGCGTATATCCAGGAAAAACACCGGGAGCAAATACAGAGCCTGTTCCCGGCTGCGGAGTTGCGGATCATCCGCGATACCGGCCACTGGTTGCATGTGGATAAGGCTGATACGTTTACCGCGCTCTGCCGCCGTTTCCTGAAATCCTGACGTCCTGAAGCCGACAGGGACAGCTCCAACGGTTGTGTTCAAGGCCCTCTTACCATCTGCTAAGGTTAAGCCAGCGCGAATGTATCCAGACAACCGATAACAAGCGGATAAGAACCATGAAATGGATAATGGCAGCGGCCTTGGCCCTGTTTCTGCTGGTAGGTGGTTTCCTGCTGAGTCCCTCTCCGATTGACAGTGCTGCCTGGCAGGCGCCGGCGCCGGTGGCGATGAGTGGCCCATTGGCGCCGAATGAGCTGCTGCGTCAGGCCGATTTGTTAGCCCGGGGCGAGATCTACGGCCCGGAGGATACGGCCGTCAGTTCAGAGGGTGTGGTTTACGCAGGGACCCAGGACGGCAAGATTGTCCGTGTCATGCCGGATGGCAAGGTAGAAACCTGGCTTGAGCCGGGTGGGCGCCCGCTGGGTATGGTCTTTGACGGGAAAGGGAATCTGATTGTCGCTGACGCCTGGAAAGGGCTCGTCTCCGTTGCGCCGGACCGGACGCTGTCAATCCTGACTCGTGAAGCGGAGGGCACCCCGTTTCGTTTTACCGATGATGTTGATATTGCGCCGGACGGCCGGATTTACTTCTCCGACGCCAGTTCCCGTTTCCATCAGCCGGATTACCGGCTCGACCTGATGGAAATGCGTCCCTACGGCCGATTGCTCCGCTACTCCCCCCGCAATGGTAAAACCGAGGTCATTGTCAGGAATCTCTATTTTGCCAATGGGGTGGCGGTATCTCCGGACGGTGATTTTGTTCTGGTGAACGAAACCTGGAAATACCGGATTCTTCGCCATTGGCTTAAGGGCCCGAAAGCGGGGCAGACCGATATCTTCGCGGATAACCTGCCTGGTTTCCCGGATAACCTGGCGGTAGATAGCAAAGGTCGTTACTGGGTGGCATTTCCCACCTTGCGAAACCCCCAGATGGATTTCCTGCACAAGCATCCCTGGCTCAAGAACCTGGTGGCAAAGCTACCCGAAAGTCTTCAGCCAAAGCCCCAGGCATACGGCCTGGCGGTAGCCTTTGATCGGAATGGCAAGGTGCTGACCAGTCTCCATGACACAAGTGGCGATCACCTCCAGGAAATCACTTCGGTGAACCCTGTTGGTAGCTACCTATACTTTGGTTCACTTCACAATGATCGTATCGGGCGGTTACCGTTACGGGCCATTCCGGGGTTCGGAGAAGAACAATGACCACCGAAAAGACGTTCCAGTGGGATCTGCCTGATCCGTTCACGATCGACATTGTCGTACGGGACGAAGATACCGATCGCCTGGGGCATGCCAATAATGTGGTGTACGTGCGCTGGCTTGAGGACATCAGCTGGGCACATATTGACAGCCTGGGTATGACCTGGGAATTGCACGAAGAAACCGGCAAGGCCATGGCCATTACCCGGACCGAGATTGACTACCTGATGCCTGCAAATGCCGGAGACCGTCTGGTTCTGGCAACCTGGCTGACCGGTTATGATGGTAAGTTCCGGTCGTCCCGGCAGTTCCAGCTGATTCGTCCGGTTGATGGGAAGACCCTGGTTCGGGCGGTGTCGACTCATGCCTGTGTCGATCTGAAAAGCCAGCGGCCGTCCCGGGCTCCGAAACCCTTTGCGGACATTCTGGGTGGCGCGGTGGTCGCTGGCGGAAAGAACGCAGGCTTCAACTGAACCGCTGGTGTTGGCAACTTCTGCTAGTCTGAATGAATCCCTGTATCCCGTTATCACTGCAGTCTGGAGAGCATCATGGAACAGTCCAACCCGATTACCGAGCCCATGCGTCACGTCGTTTACGATCAGTTCGGGGAGCGTGATGTCCTGAAAGTTATCCAGTCAGAAGTCCCTGAGCCGGAGGCTGACCAGGTTCTGATCCGGGTACACGGCGCAGGCCTTAACCCCATTGACTGGAAAACCAGGAAGGGGCTCGGTTTTGCGGCCCGGCAGATCGAGAATTCACTGCCCTGGACTCCGGGCTATGACATGGCGGGAGAGGTTGTGGCCGTCGGTGAAGAGGTAACGACCCTCAGCCCGGGAGACAGGGTAATGGGCATGATCGGGTTTCCATCCTCTGGCGGTGGCTATTCCCAGTACGCCGTGGCCGGGGCTGATGAGTTGGCGATTGTGCCTGATGAGCTGGATCTGGTGGCAGCGAGCGGGGTGCCACTGGCGGCCCTGACCGCCTGGCAGGCGCTGTTTGAAGTCGCCAAGCTGGAATCTGGTCAGAAAATACTGATTCATGCAGGAGCTGGCGGCGTCGGACATTTTGCCGTTCAGTTTGCACTGGAGCGCGGTGCTCACGTTATTGCCACGGCCTCCGCGAATAACCGGGATTTCCTGGCGGGATTGGGGGTGCATGAGGTTATTGATTACCACACGACGGATGTGGGAGAAGAGTGTTACGGCCTCGACGTGGTGCTTGATCTGGTCGGAGGAGAAGCGGGTAAGCGCTCGCTGCATACGCTTGGGGAGCATGGTGTCCTGGTGACTATTCCGACTGTGACAGCTGATGAAATTATCAGCACCGCAGAGTCCATGGGGCTGAGGGCACACGGAATGACGGTACGCCCGGATGCCTTCCACCTGGATGAGATTGCCGAACTGATCGAAGACGGTGACGTTAAGGTGCACATTGATCGGACGTTCCCGCTGGAGCAGGTAGCCGACGCCCACGAATTACTCGAAGGCGGTCACGTACGAGGCAAGCTCGTTCTCGATTGCCGTTGAGGAGCCCGGGGCTCCTCAGTCTTTCCCGGGAGCCTCGGTTTCCTTCTCTTTCCGTTCTTTGGGGGGCTGTGGCGGCACCAGGCTGATCAGGCTCCAGTCATTTTCCGGTTTCAGTGTATCCATTTCCCGGACTGGTGAGATCCGGTCCTTGCCGTCGAACACGAACAGCACGAGCGCCTGATTCTCGTATTTTTCCCGGAAGTTCTCGTAACTGAACTCTTCGCTCAGCTGGGTTGTTTTCACCGAGTAGCCCTGGCTGGCCAGGCTGGCCAGCTTGGCGTAACTGACACCGTCGAACAGACCTCTGGTCATCTGGATCTTCTCAGCAGTCTGGTGTCGGGCTTTCTGGTCTTGATCACCGTCGGCGAGGGTGAATACGGATGTCGTGCCGAACCAGTCCAGGAAGTGGTAGGTGGCCAGGGAATTCATGTGCTTGTACGGCGAAATGACCAGCAGGTTGCCGATACCGGTCAGGTCCAGGTGGGTTGATGCATGTTCAGAGACCGGGTTGCCGAAGTAAGTAGGGAGATTGTCCATGCGCGCCTGGCGGACATTCTCCCAGTTGGTATCTGCCAGCATGACCGGCACGTCGTGCTTGTGCAGTGCCTGGGCAATCATTCTGGCAACCGGATTGGCGCCCAGTATCAGGAAACCGAACTCAGCGGGCTCTGCCACTTTCAGGATCCGTGCCAGCGGGCGGGCTGTCAGGCTTTGCAGGGTGACAGTGGCGATAATCAGCATGAAGACCAGCGGAACCAGTGTGGCTGCGCTTTCATAGCCGAGTTTCTGCAACTGGAACGCGAACAGTGCGGATACCGCGGCCGCCACGATGCCACGGGGTGCAATCCAGCTCAGAAATAACTTCTCCCGCCAGTTCAGGCTGGTGCCGATCGCTGAGAGGAATATGCTGAGTGGCCGTGCGACCAGCATCAGAATAGCCAGAACAATCACGAGGCCCCATCCGAGGTCTGCAATCGCAGTGAACTCGATCCGAGCCGCCAGAATAATGAACAGGGCAGAGATCAGCAGGACACTCAGGGATTCCTTGAACTCCAGGATGCTCTCGATCGGTACCTGCTTCATGTTGGCCATCCAGATACCCATGACCGTGACCGTCAGCAGTCCGGATTCGTGAGCCATTTCATTGGATATGGCATAGACACCAAGCATGAAGGTCAGGGTGCCGGCATTGTGAAGGTACTGGGGGATCAGGTGCTTGCGGAGCACGATGCCATTGAGGTAACCGGCAACGGCGCCAATCAGGAAGCCAACCAGCAGCGTTTTGCCGAAGATATACAGAGAGTGTTCGAAAACATTACCTTGTCCCCAGGACACAATGCCTTCAAAGACCAGCACCGCGAGCAGGGCGCCTACAGGGTCGATGATGATCCCCTCCCAGCGCAGGATGTTCGCAAGCTTCGAGTCGGGGCGGACAGAGCGGAGCAGCGGTGCAATCACTGTAGGCCCGGTAACAATGGAAATCGCGCCGAAAAGGAGGGCCACGGGCCAGGAAACGTCGAGCACCCATTTTGCGGTGAGCGTCCCGATGATGCAGGTGACGATGGCGCCCACCGGAACCAGGTTTCTGACCATCTTTCCGTGGCCGCGAATTTCCTCATAACGCAGAGTCAGGCTGCCTTCGAACAGGATGATCGCAACGGCCAGTGAAATGACCGGGAATAACAGATCGCCGAAAACGGCTTCTGGTGCAAGAAAGCCAAGTACCGGACCGGCGGCAATCCCTCCCGCGAGAAGGAAAAGTATCGCGGGCATCCGTACCCGCCAGGCTAGCCATTGGCAGAACAGGGAAAGAACGCCAATGCTGGCAAGGAGCATCACGGTACTGATAGGCATAAGGGATTCAGGTCCTTTGAGTTACTGGTTGGCGCGCCGTGCAATCCGGTTCAGTAGCCTGGACGCCGCAAAAAAGCCGAAGCTGGCGGTCACTGGGCTGGAGGCTCCGAACCCGGAAGCACAATCGAGTCGAACCGGGCCTTCTGCTGCAGGCTTCTGCAGGCAGACTTCGCCATCACCGGCAGGATACGTCAGCTGCTCCAGTGAGTATACGGCCTCAATCCCGAAACGGCGCTTGGGGTTGCGGGAAAATCCATACTCCCGGCGTAACATGTTACGGACTTTGGCCAGTAACGGGTCCTGGGTGGTCTTGCTCAAATCAGCTACCTGGATCTGGGTGGGGTCCATTTGGCCGCCTGCGCCGCCGGCACAAACGATGGGAATCTTGCGCCGCTGGCAGTGTGCAATCAGAGACGCTTTGGCCTTCACACTGTCGATGGCATCGATGACTCCGGTTATGCTGTCAGGAATCAGCTCTGCCACATTCTTGGGCGTCAGAAATCCGAAGTGGACACGGATGTCGGCCTGGGGATTGATGGCCTTAAGGCGCTCGGCCATGGCATCGGTCTTGGTTCGGCCGTATTGGCTCTCCAGGGCGTGAAGCTGGCGGTTCGTGTTGGAGACACAAATATCGTCCATGTCGATCAGTGTCAGGGTACCGATGCCGCTGCGAGCCAGGGATTCTGCCGCCCAGGAGCCAACGCCCCCCAGCCCCACGATGACGATATGTGCCTGGCGGAAAGCGTCAAGGGCCCGGCGACCGTACAGGCGTTCGATGCCGCCAAAGCGGAATGAGTAATCGGCTGGGTTCATAGCGACTCCGTGTTCTTCAGCCCGGCGGGTGCGGGAACAAGATCAAAAGGCGCCATTGTACCCCAGCCCCTGGGCTGACAGACAAACGGGCATAAAAAAAGCCACGCAGAGCGCGGCTTAAAAAATAGCACCTGATTCTGTTCGGAATCTGTGCCGGACTAGTTCAGAGACACTAATCAACGTGGCTATTATCAGGGCTTTATATGTCCTGAAGAAGGTCACAACATGCCAATGATCGGTCATTTTCGGTCAGTCTGGCCAAGTAATTGGCCGTTCAGGCCAACAAAGTTCCAGAGTTCGCTCAGCGGATGAACGGGTTGAGCAATCGGGTGAAGGTGCCGGTCAGCTTTACCGGGGCGCTCAGTATGGACAGGGTAATGCAGTCCTCGCAGCCCACGGCGACAGGCTTATGTTCGTCTTCCTGGTTCAGCACGACAAAGTCCCACTGATTGAACACGCCTTTGTGGTCGGCAAAGGCACCCTGGAGCACCAGGGTTGTTTCCTCTCCCCGATGAGTGTGGGTCGGCGCTTTGCCGCCAGCCGCCAGTTTCTGCAGGACCACCCGTTCCGGCTGGTTGGGAAATTTTGATGTGATATCGAGCACGCTGACATCACCTAGCTGACGTTTCCAGGGCAGGTCATTGAGGCCGGCACCAAGCAGCTTTTGCAATACGTCCTGCCTCTTCTCGGGCGCTGGAGCTGGTGATGCGGAGCCCGGCTTTGCAGCCTCTGGTCCGTGATCCACCCGATCCATGATGCTGTCAAACATGCCTTCGGACAGGCTAACGCGGGGCTGATGCTCCATGATGACGGCGCCGAGGGTTTCCATGGCATCGACACGGCTGCGACAGTGCGAACACTTGTCCAGATGGAGCCGGATGCAGAGAGCATGGGGCTCGCTCAGGTTACCCGCACTGTATTCCAGCAGGCTGAGGTTATCTGGGTGGTGCCGTGTCATGGGTTTTGGTCCTGCAGAATCACTTTCAGTTTGTTCAAAGCCAGCCGAACCCGACTTTTCACCGTGCCCAGCGGTATGTTCAGCTCGTCTGCAACGCGTTGATGCGACTTGTTCTCCATGTAGACCTTGGCGATGACGGTTGTCTGTTCTTCTGACAGCTCTCCCAGGGACTCGCGGATGCGCCGCTCCGACATCAGTCGGTGCAGCGAAGTAACCGGTTCATCGTCGTTCTCACCGGGAACCTGCCACAGATCTTCGGTTTCAATGGGAATCTCTGCACTGGTTCGCTGCATCTTTCGCAGCATGTCGATGCGCTGGTTTCTGGCGATGGTGAATATCCAGGTCGACGCCGCGGCTTTGCGCCAGTCGTAGAGACAGGATCGACGCCAGATAGAGACGAACACTTCCTGCACCAGCTCTTCTGCGTGACTGGACAGTCCATTGGCAATGGCAAAGTATTTGATCTGGGGGCCAAAGTGCTCAAACAGCTTGTGGAACGCTTCACGATCCTGGTGCTTGCCGACCTTTTCGAGCAAGCGGCTCCACGGGTCTTTCGGACCCTCGGCGTTTGCTGTTTTCTGATCCAGTGCAGCCACCGGGCGCTCCTTGGCATTCAAGGGGGTTGAGAGGGTTGCAGGCATCATTCTAGGCACTCGTCATGGGTTTGTCAGTCTGGTTATTTACGAGTGGCTGTCCGGGGTGGATCACTGCTGCCTGCTGACATCAGTGCCGACCATGCTCCGTCCCGATAGTAATTGCCGGCGGAGCCATCACAGTCTAGTCTGAGCAACAGAACGGACTCCGGAGCAGTAGGACGTTATGAATGCCCCAGGCTTTACCGGTAGTCTGCCCGTTATCCGGGCACACTACGCAGACATACTCTGCGAGCTGTCAGAGGACATGGATGTACCGCGATCAGCGTTGCTGTCTGCAGCGGGTATTCGTCCTTCCATGCTCGGCCATCCTGATAACTTCATTACTGTCGATCAGTTCACCCTGTTGTGCCGGCAGGCGATTCTGCACTGCGACCAGGTGACCCTGGGCCTGGAGTATGGTCGGCGCCTGAAATTTACCACCCACGGTTCGCTGTCTCAGGCTGCTATCAGTTGCGACAACCTGGAAGAAGCGCTGTTCGTGCTGATCAAGTACTTCCGGATCCGCTTTGTCTACATGGAGCTGTCGTTCTTCATCGACGGCGATGATGCGGTATTGCAACTGGATCTGCAGCATGGCCTGGAAGACCTGTATCGTTTCAATATCGAGGTGGTGATGGCCTCGCTGATGGATGTGAATCTTTTGCTGTTTGGCGATCAGTTGGTGTCTGGTGGCCGGCTGCTGCTGGATTATGGAGCCCCCGCGGATCTGACGGCCTATCGGGCTTTGTTTGGCGAAGATGTGGAGTTTGATCGCGGTGTGAATCAGCTCAGATTCAGCAAGTCCTTCCTGAGCCTTCCGATTTCACTCTCCAATCCCGTCACCCGACGACTGGCCGAGGCCCAGTGTGAAGAGGAAATGCGATCCATCGACGCAGCAAGCACGGTAGCCGGGCGAGTAACCCGACTGCTCGAATCGGCACGGGATGGTCGTCTGCCCGGACTGGACGACGTGGCCGGGCAGATGCATCTCTCCGCCCGTACCTTGCGACGCCAGCTATCCGCCGAGGGGGTTCGCTTTCAGGCCCTGCAGGATGATATTCGCCACCGGAGAGCACTGGAGTTGTTGAAGCGTTCTGATCTGGCCATTGATGTGATTGCGGAGCAACTGGGGTACAGCGACCCGTCCAATTTCGGACGGGCTTTCCGGAAATGGGAAGGGCAGGCTCCCAGCAGCTGGCGCCAGGAGCACGCGCGGAAAGGTCACTCTTCCAGGTAGGTGTACCCTTCCAGTCCGGCTGCAAGTTCTGCCAGCAGTTCTGACTGCAGGGTTTCAGGCAGCCCGCTCTGTGCGAACTTGCGGCAGTACGCATCCAGCAGTGCCTCCGGCTCAAAGTTGACATAGCGCAGTACCTTGGAGACGGTGTCACCGACGACCGGCGGGCTGATGGTGTAGCTGCCATTATCCGTCAGGCGTACATCTACGGAATGGGTATCCCCGAACAGGTTGTGCATGTCGCCCAGGATTTCCTGATAGGCGCCGGTCATGAAAAAGCCCATGAGCAGAGGTTCTCCTACCTCATCACCGGGCATTGGCAGTGTTGTTTCCATGCCCTGGCCATCCACGTATTGATCAATGCGACCGTCGGAATCGCAGGTGATGTCCTGGATAACCACCCGGCGATTGAGTGGTCGGTTCAGGCCATTGATGGGCATCACCGGGAAAATCTGGTCGATGCCCCAGACATCTGGCAGGGACTGGAACAGGGAAAAGTTCACAAACAGCTTCTCGGCGAGCTTTTCGTTGAGCTCGTCCAGGATTTCCCTGTGTGCACGGTTGGCAGGGTCGAGCAATCCCCGAATGAGCCTGCAGCAACGAGTGTAGATGGTCTCTGCGTTGGCTCGCTCACTCAGCGACAGTAAGCCATGGGTAAACTGGGCATGGACGTCGGTCATGGCGTGTAACACATCATGATAGATTTCCGCCAGCGAACGCGGTGTATTGCTGTCTTCCAGGCTGTTCAGGTCGCGCCACAAATCCAACAACGGGGCCGGAGCGGAAGTCTCTGGTTCAGAAGGCTGCCGGTTATCCGGCGTTTCCCGGTCAATGACATTGGTCACCAGCACAGAATGATGTGCGGTCAGAGCCCTTCCGGATTCACTGATCAGGTTCGGGTGCGGGATGTCGTTGCGATCACACTCGGATTGCAGAATGTGAACAACGTTGTAGGCATATTCATGGACACTATAGTTCATGGAACAGCTGCTGCGGGAACGGGTGCCTTCGTAGTCCACACCCAAGCCACCCCCGATATCGACGGTTCCCACGGGAGCACCCATCTGCCTCAGTTCGCTATAGAAACGGGCGCACTCCCTGAGCCCGGTCTGGATGTCCCGGATGTTGGCAATCTGTGATCCCAGATGAAAATGCAACAACTGCAGGGCGGACAGAGCATTTGCATCACGAAGGGTCTGAACCACATCGAGAACCTGGGAGGCGGACAGGCCAAACTTCGACTTCTCCCCACCGGTATTCTGCCAGTTACCCTTGCCAATACTTGCCAGACGGGCGCGCACGCCAATCAATGGTTCGACGTCCAGATTTTCCGCTTCTTTCAGAATGAGCGGCAGTTCGGACTGCTTCTCCACTACAATGAATACCCGGTGCCCCAGCTTCTGGCCGATGAGTGCCAGCCGGATATACTCACGGTCCTTGTAACCGTTACAGACGATGATTGAGCCAGATCGCGGTGACATGGCCAGGACAGCCATGAGTTCGGGCTTGCTGCCGGCTTCAAGTCCGATCTGACCTTTGCTCGCTGCAGGTTCAGCGCTGATCAGTTCCTCCACGACGCGGCGTTGCTGGTTTACCTTGATCGGATACACTGCGGTGTACTGGCCGTTGTACCCCTGCTCGGAGGCCACCTTGTTGAAGGCGTTGCACAGCGTGTTCACGCGGTCATGGAGAATATCGGTGAAACGGATCAGCACCGGTAGCTGCACGCCGGACTCGGCCACTGTGTCGCAAAGCTCAGGCAGGTTGATCCGGGCCGGAGAGAGCCCCCGGTCTGGCCGGATCATCACTTCGCCGGCTTCGTTTACGCCGATATAGCCATCGCTCCATTGCGCAATGTTATAGACCTTGTTGGCGGGAGTTCCGCTGGCATCGCTCATGCTTGCTATCCTGTCAGGAAACCGGGCCGGACGGGTGCCGGAAATATGGGCGCCATTGTAGGACCAACCCTTGCTGGCGGAAAGCACCGGATACGGAAAATACCTGTATTCCGGTGAAGATAAAGACTTCTGCTGCCGGGCACCCGGCCCTACAATACGCACCTTCTAACATAGCCCATGGCGCAGAGCGGGAGGAAACACATGACAGCGTTAAATGATGGATGGTTTACCGAGGTATTCCAGGACCAGGGCACCGCATTTTCCCTGCAGGTCAAACAGAAGCTGCACGAAGAACAGACACCGTTCCAGAAGCTGGAAATCTATGAAACTGAGACCTTCGGCAACCTGATGGTACTGGACGGTTGCGTCATGTTAACCAGCCGGGACAACTTTCTTTACCACGAAATGATGACCCATCCGGCACTGTTTACCCATAAGGATCCGAAAAAGGTCGTGATCGTCGGCGGTGGCGACTGCGGTACCCTGAAAGAGGTCCTGAAACACCCCGGTGTTGAGGAGGCCTGGCAGGTAGAGATAGACGAGCGTGTTACCCGGATGTCGGAAAAATATTTTCCGGAGCTGTGTGAATCCAATGGCGACCCCAGGGCCAACTTCTTCTTTGGCGATGGCATCCAGTGGATGAGAGATATCGAGCCCGGAAGTGTCGACATCATCATCATTGACAGCACCGATCCGGTGGGACCGGCCGAAGGCCTGTTTGCTCTGGATTTCTACCGTGATGCGATGCTGGCTCTTCGGGAAGGCGGCATTATTGTCCAGCAGAGCGAGTCTCCGCTGCTGCATACCGACACCATCATCCGCGATATCCATGAGGACATGAAGAAAGCAGGTTTCGACCATATCCAGACCCTGCCTTTCCCGCAGCCAGTGTATCCGACAGGGTGGTGGAGCTGCACCATGGCAAGCAAGGAGAATCCGGTACGCTATTTCCGTGAAGAGGATGTGAACGACAGGCCGTTTGTCACCCGTTACTACAACGCGGGTATTCATCACGGAGCCCTCGCAATGCCCCAGTTCATGGTTGATGCCCTGGAGGATGTGGTTGTGCCCGGCGAAGGCTGATCGTCACATGCTTCCGCGCTAATTGCTGACCAATGAAAAGGGCGCCCTGGGGCGCCCTTTTGGTATTGGATGTCAGCGTTGCTTACTTGCTGCTGACAAACTCCGGGTAGGCTTCCATACCACACTCGGACAGATCCACACCTTCGTACTCTTCTTCTTCGCTGACCCGCAGACCCATAACAGCCTTCAGGATGCCCCAGACTACGAGGCTGGCAACGAATACCCATACGAAGATAGTGATAGCACCGACGATCTGACCGGAGAAGCTGACGCCGTCGTTGGTAACCGGTACCAGCAGCAGACCCAGCAGACCACACACACCGTGAACGGAGATGGCGCCGACAGGATCGTCAATGCGCAGCTTGTCCATGGTGACGATGCTCAGGACAACCAGGATGCCGCCGAAGGCGCCAAAGATGGTTGAAGTCAGAGCGCTCGGGGTTGAAGGCTCGGCAGTGATCACAACCAGGCCAGCCAGGGCACCGTTCAGCAGCATGGTCAGGTCAGCTTTGCCGAACATCAGACGACCAGTCAGCAGGGCAGCGATTGCACCACCGGCAGCTGCGGTGTTGGTGTTCAGGAAGACCATGGCCACAGAGTTGGCGCTGGCGATGTCGCCCAGTTTCAGGACAGAACCACCGTTGAAGCCGAACCAGCCCATCCACAGGATGAAGGTACCGAGGGTGGCCAGCGGCAGGTTTGCACCCGGGAAGGCGCGGATTTCGCCATTCGGACCGTATTTACCTTTACGGGCACCCAGCAGCAGAACACCAGCCAGAGCAGCAGCGGCACCAGCCATGTGAACGATACCGGAACCTGCGAAGTCACTGAAGCCGAGGTCGCCCAGAGTGTACATGCCGAAGACAGAAGCACCGCCCCAGGTCCATGCACCTTCCATCGGATAGATGAAACCAGTCATAACGACTGCGAAGATCAGGAATGTCCAAAGCTTCATACGTTCGGCGACAGCGCCGGATACGATGGACATAGCGGTTGCAACGAAGACAACCTGGAAGAAGAAGTCAGATGCGCCGGAGTAGATGGAACCACCCTCGAAGCCGTCTTCACGGGCGGCGAAATCTCCCAGAGTGCTGGCAACATCTACGTCAGCAATGCCGGAGAGGAACACGTTTCCGCCGTACATGATGGCGTAACCGCACACCAGGTACATGATGCAGGAAATGGCAAACAATGCCACGTTCTTGGTCAGGATCTCGGTGGTGTTTTTAGCACGCACCAGGCCGGATTCCAGCATGGCAAAGCCAGCTGCCATCCACATTACTAATGCACCACACACCAGAAAATAAAAGGTGTCTATGGCGTACTGCAGGTGAAAAATATTGCTTTCCATTTGAAGCCCTCCGCACCAGGCTCGTCAGGTTATTAAGTTTTTTGCGTTGGCTGGGTGATGATCAGAGTCGGATCAAACCGCTTCTTCGCCAGTTTCGCCGGTCCGGATACGGATGGCTTGTTCCAGTTCAGTCACGAAGATCTTGCCGTCACCGATCTTGCCGGTGTTGGCTGCTTTGGTGATGGACTCGATGACCTGGTCAAGCAGGTTGTCGCCAATGGCGACTTCCACTTTGACCTTGGGCAGGAAGTCCACAACGTATTCCGCGCCACGGTAAAGTTCTGTATGACCTTTCTGCCGACCGAAGCCTTTGACTTCAGTGACGGTCACGCCTTGAACGCCAATCTCGGATAGTGCCTCACGGACATCATCCAATTTGAAAGGCTTGATGATCGCTGTCACAAGTTTCATTGCTTTCTCCTTGGTAAAGCCGTCCCAACAGTGAGGGCCCGTCGGCCGGTTGTTGAGTTCGGGATGCTGCTACCACGCACACCAATTGTGCGGATTGCGTACGTAGGCTTTAGCATCGGGTGTGCCAACGCAAAAAAATAATTTAAAAACAATATGTTACAAGTTTCGTGTCCCAGATTGGCGCAAATATGCGCACCAAAAAAGGGCGTTGCGCCCAAGAGTGTTCCAAACCAGAGCAGCTGCACCAGCCGGGCGCGCCGGTCATTATACTGCCGACTGCCTACAGTATGGCAGGGCCTTGGGTGTGATACACTCCCGCAAACCGGTATCAGGCCCTGTCTTTGGTCTAAACCGGCCAAATTTTGAGCCAGTGAGGTGTAGCGTGAAAGGTCCGCAGGATATTTTTGCCCAGTTGCAGGGCCAGTTCGGCCAGTTTGTTCCAGATATGGCCCGGGCTGCCCGGGAAGATTTCGAGACCCAGGCCCGTGCGGCTGTCATGTCTGTATTGTCCAGGCTTGAACTGGTCACGCGGGAGGAATTCGATGCCCAACAAGCGGTGTTGATGAAGACCCGGGAAAAAGTGGAAGCGCTGGAAAAAAGGGTACAAGCTCTCGAAAAATCTCTGGAATCCTGATTTCTGAATGGCCGGGCCGGCAGGATGCATGGCTCGGTGAAAGCGTAGTTTGTCTTACCATGGAAGGTCGTCATGCTTGCCATTGTCCATTCTCGCGCCAGCATAGGCGTGTCCGCACCGGCGGTGACTGTCGAAGTGCATCTCTCGGGCGGACTTCCCGCCCTGTCCATTGTTGGATTGCCGGAAACCGGCGTTCGTGAAAGCAAGGAGCGGGTTCGCAGTGCCTTGCTTAACAGCGGCTTCGAGTTCCCCGCCCGCCGGATAACCATCAATCTCGCTCCTGCGGATCTTCCCAAGGAAGGTGGTCGCTTTGATTTGCCTATAGCACTGGGCATTCTCGCCGCCTCGGGGCAGATTCCGGGTGAAAGCCTGGCCCAGTATGAATTTGTCGGGGAATTGTCCCTTGATGGTGCACTGCGTTCCCTGAGAGGCATCCTGCCCGCGGTTCTGGCGGCCCGGTCGGAAGGGCGTCAGTTGTTGGTGCCCCAGAGCAATGCGTCGGAAGCGGCGCTGGCCAGCCGGAATGATGTTTTTGCTGCTGGCCATTTGCTGACGGTCTGCGAGCATTTGAGTGCCCGCGCCCGAATTGTGCCGATTGAGCAGTTGTCACCTGAATCCAGGGCTGATGGTCTGGAGGCAGTGCCTGATCTCGCAGATGTCCGGGGGCAGAAGGTGCCAAGACGAGCCCTGGAAGTAGCTGCGGCAGGCGGTCACAATCTGTTGTTTTTTGGTCCTCCGGGTACCGGTAAAAGTATGTTGGCGAGCCGGTTGCCCGGGATTCTTCCGGAACTGGACGATGATGCGGCAATGGAGGTGGCCAGCGTACATTCGGTGGCCGGCCTGCCGGTACGGGATGGCCAATGGCGGAGGCCTCCGTTTCGTGCGCCCCACCATACAGCGTCTGCTGTTGCCATGGTTGGAGGAGGTAGCAGTCCGAGGCCGGGAGAGATCTCCCTGGCTCATCGTGGCGTACTGTTTCTCGATGAGTTGCCAGAGTTCGAGCGTCGGGTACTGGAAGTTCTGCGCGAGCCGATGGAAACCGGGGAGATCGCGATCAGCCGTGCTGCCCGGCAGGTATCCTTCCCTGCACAGTTTCAGGTCATTGGTGCGATGAACCCATGCCCCTGTGGCTACAGTGGGCACCCATCAATCGAGTGTCAGTGCACGCCGCAGCAGGTCATGCGCTATCGCTCCAGGGTTTCCGGCCCGTTGCTGGACCGGTTTGATCTCCATGTGGAAGTGCCGGTCCAGACTGGCGATCTTCTGGTTAAGGCCGGCGGTGATGGTGATTCCAGTGCAGTTGTCAGAGCACGGGTGGCTGACGCCAGGGAGCGCCAGGCGGCGCGTGGGCAGGTCAATACGTTGTTGGCAGGACAAAGTCTGCACAAGGCCTGTCGCCTCGATGAGCAAAGCGAGCGACTGTTGTCCGGAGCCATGGATAAATTGGGCCTTTCTGCCCGTGCCCTGCACCGGATACTCCGGGTAGCACGAACGTTGGCAGACTTGCAGGGCGTTGAGGCAATAACGTCTCAGCACCTGATGGAGGCGCTTGGCTATCGCCAGTTGGACCGGAAGCAGTCTCACAGCCCCATGGTGTCCTCCTGAATCCGCCGACTCTGGTAAACTGTCGTGCAATTTCCGCTAACCATATCCCGCAGCCTGCGGTTGAGGATGACAGATGACCGACCAGAACGGACCGCAAGATACCAATGAGCGCTCCGAGAACTCTCCGGTAACCACCCGGAGAGGCATCCGTAGCTTTGTGTTGCGCCAGGGGCGCATGACCGAAGGGCAGAAGAGGGCCTTCGAGCGGAGCTGGCCGAAATATGGCCTGACCCGTGAACAGGGCATGATTGATCCCCGTGAAGTCTTTGGCCGGGAAGCCATGCTCAACCTGGAAATCGGTTTTGGCATGGGTAAATCCCTGGCTGAAATGGCGGAAGCGGCTCCCGAACAGGATTTTATCGGTGTCGAAGTGCACCTTCCGGGGGTAGGGTCGCTGCTGAAGGAGGTTGAGGATCGCGGGCTCGAAAATGTCAGGGTGTACAACATCGATGCCAACGATGTGATTGACCTGTGTCTTCCCGAGGCCTGTCTGGACAGGGTGATGGTGTTCTTCCCGGATCCCTGGCACAAGAAAAAGCATCACAAACGCCGGCTGATCCAGGCTGCGTTTGTTCAGCGTATCCGCCACAAACTTCGTGTTGGTGGTGTGCTTCACCTGGCCACGGACTGGGAGAATTACGCGGAGCACATGATGGAAGTGATGAACGATGCGGAAGGTTTTGCCAACAGCCGGCAGGATGGAGGGTATTCTCCCCGGCCTGATCACCGCCCGGTCACCAAGTTTGAGAAGCGGGGCGAGCGCCTGGGACACGGCGTCTGGGATTTACTGTTCAACCGTACAAACTGATCCCGTTGTCTGCGAGTCAGTCGCTGCCCGAGTCTGCGGGAGTAATCTTCAGCTATGGGGCAGCGGATGGCGGCGCGCGGCGCGAATGATCACCAGGCCGGCGGTACCGAGGGTGAGGCCGGTAAATTTGATCAGTGCGCAGACGGTGGCGCTCAGACTGACCAGATCAGTGGGGGCGTCAAAGTTGTTCAGCAACAGGACGTTTTCCGCCACATCGCTCAACCCGGCTGTAATAAACAGGGCTCGGATCCAGCGAGCGACCATCCGTTCACGAACTCCGGGCCGGTCCCGCATCAAGTGGCGTGTCAGCAAAATCATGCTGAGCACGTAGGCGGGCACAAAGAGGAAATCCACCCATAGCGACACCCGGGCCCAGAAACTGCCCTCAGGCCCCCAGCTTTGGAGGATTGCAGTAGCCTGATCTGCGTTTCCAGCCAATTGGAAGCTGATGATCCCTTGAGGTGCGCTTCCTGTCAGCAATGGCTGGTTGATCACAAGCAGTGTAGTGAACAGTGCAACGGCTGAGAGAAGGCCGGCTTTCAGGCTATTGGGCAAGGCTGTACGTTCCTGTTCTGAATCCATCAAAGAAAGCGCTCCAACAGACTGTTGAGATACCGGTGGCCCAACTCGGTGGCTTGGATCCGGTGCCTATCCAGAAGCTTTTCCTCACGCAGTTGTTCAAGTTTTACCGCAATGGACGACAGGGGTAAACCTGTACGTTCTTCAAACAGTTCTTCACTGGTACCCCGGGACAGCCTTAGGGCATTCATCAGGAACTCCAGGGGGCGTTCTGACCAGTCTATCTCTTCGTTGCCTGCCGTCCGGCTGCCAATCCGGTTCAGATAGGCATCGGGTTGCCGGGTTTTCCAGTAACGGCGGATGGTTCCATCTTGCAGGCTGATCTTACCGTGCGCGCCGGCGCCCAGTGCCAGATAGTCACCGAAGGTCCAGTAATTCAGATTGTGCCGCGATTCCTTACCGGGTTGGCTCCAGGCCGACACTTCGTAATCCTCAAAGCCGTGTTGTCTGAGAAATGCAGACCCTTGCTGATAGATCTCCCAAAGCTGGTCGTCGTCAGGCAGTGTCGGAGGGCGGCTGTAGAATTCGGTGTTTGGTTCGAGAGTGAGTTGGTACCAGGACAGATGCGGAGGGTTGTGCTCAAGAGCCAACCGGAGGTCGGACAAAGCATCCTCGACACTTTGCCCCGGAAGCCCGTGCATCAGATCAATATTGAAATTATCAAAACCCGCCTCGCGGGCGGCCTCGATGGCACGGTGAGCAGATTCCCGGTCGTGAATCCGGCCAAGTTCCGTCAGATGTACAGGATTGAAACTTTGAACTCCGATGGACAGCCGGTTGATACCTGCTGCCCGGAAGGCCTCGAATCGACCCTCCTCGAGAGTACCCGGATTGGCCTCCAGTGTGATCTCTGCATCCGGGGACAGTGCCAGTCGTTTCTTCAGCTCGTTAAACAGGTTCTGGTAAAACGGCCCTGACATAAGCGATGGGGTACCACCGCCGATGAAGATGGTCTGAATGCTTCTGTCACTGGCAAAGGACAGGTCTTCATCCAGATCTTCCAGTAGCGCCTTGAGATAACGCTCCTCGGGAATGTCCTGTTTAATGGCGTGGGAGTTGAAGTCGCAGTATGGGCACTTGCGAACGCACCAGGGCACATGGATGTAGAGGCTCAGTGGCGGGCATACCGCCTCTGCAGAGGGGGGTGTCACCGGCTCAGGCTCCGGTCCCGAGCTGGTCCATCAGCAGGGAGAGGGCGCGGCCACGATGGCTGATGCGGCTTTTTTCCGATCGGCTCAGTTCCGCAGCGCTACAGTCGTATCCGGGTACCAGAAATACCGGGTCATAGCCGAAACCGCCTTCGCCCCGGGGCTCGTTCAGAATATGGCCGGGCCAACGGCCGTGGCAGATGACCGGTGTCGGGTCGTCCGCATGCCGGAGGTACACCAGAACGCAATGGAACTGGGCTGTTCGCTGGGCGTCCGGAACATTCTTCATGGCTTCCAGCAGGGCATCAATGTTGTCCTGATCACTGGCATCCGGGCCAGCAAAGCGGGCCGAGCGCACGCCGGGTTTTCCCCCCAGGGCGTCGACGGCAAGGCCACTGTCATCGGCAAGGGCTGGCAGGCCGGTTTCCCGGGCGGCATGTCGTGCCTTGAGGATGGCGTTTTCGACAAAGGTAACGGCGGGCTCTTCGGCTTCGCCAACCCCCAGCTCTCCTTGGGCCACAGGCGTCATCCCGAGAGGCGCCAGAAGCTCGGTAAGCTCCGCAATCTTACCCTTGTTGTTGCTGGCAATGACCAGTTGTTCACTCATATCAGAATTAATCACTAAACAGGGTGTGTGCAAAGCGAACCGGCAGATCCTGCGAGTAACCTGACGGTCTGGCGGTTACGTTGAAGGTCATCAGCTCGCCGGAGGCGTACTGGTATTCGGCAATAAAGTAGACGGCATCGCCTTCCTGTATCCGGCGGAAGGCAAGGAATTTAACCTGTTGGATGTCATTGGACACCTGGCCTTCCACCTGGCCGGTGACAGGCATCAGCTGGCCCTTGTCACCCTCTTTCATGATGGCAATGTTGATGATGCCAATGCCTTTGCTGCGTTGCAGGTTATTGGCTTTGGCCACCTCTGGTGCCAGGAATGTGCTGGGCAGAACGCTCCAGTGCACCTGGTAGTCCCCGAAATCCTTATTGCCAGCGGCCTGAGCCTGCAGGCTGGCGGTCAGCAATGCCACCAGTGTGACGACCATCAGGCAAGCCTGTTTCAAGGTTTGAATGCTCATAGCGTGTTCTCCCTTGTGATCCGATAGATCGCAATTTCGCCCAGAAGGTTTGGCCACAGGCGCGCTAACCAGCTGTTCTGGTGCTGCCCATCGACAACCCTTCGGCTAGTGATGCGTATGCCTTTTTGACGGCACAGCGCTTCGAAGTCCTTGAAAGTACATAGCCGGATGTTCGGCGTGTTGTACCACTTATACGGCAATGCGTCGGATTCGGGCATGCGTCCACTGAGAGCCAGCCCCCAGCGCAGGCGCCAGTGGGCAAAGTTGGGGAAGGTCACAATGCCCTCGCGACCGACCCGTAGCATTTCGTCGAGCACTTTGTCAGGGCGGCGCACCGCCTGAAGAGCCTGGGTCATCAGAACCACATCGAAGCTGCCGTCATCGAAGTTGCCCAGCCCCTGAGTGTCCAAGTTCTGTTCAATAACGGCAACGCCGCGACTCATGCAGGTGGTTATGTGCTCAGGATTGATCTCAAGACCGAAACCGCTGGCGCCACGCTCCCGCTGCAGGTAATCGAGCAGGGTTCCATCACCACACCCGAGGTCGAGCACGTGGTGCCCCTTGCTGATCCACTGCTGGATGATATCGAGGTCTGGTCTCATGCCCCTACCTCCCTGCCAATCCGGTCCATATAGGCATGCAAAATATCAGTATACCTCGGGGTGGGAATCAGGAAGGCGTCGTGGCCCCAGGGGGCGTCAATTTCGGCATAACTGACCTTTCGGCGGGCGGCGATCATGGCATTGACCATTTCTTCCGACCGCTCCGGAGCGAATCGCCAGTCGGTACTGAAGGACAATACCAGGAACTCGCAACGGGCCGATGCGAGTGCCCGGGACAGGTTCCCGCCATAGTCATAGGCAGGATCGAAATAGTCCAGGGCCCGGGTCATCAGCAGGTAGGTGTTGGCGTCAAAGGATTCGGAAAACCGCTCCCCCTGATAGCGAAGGTAACTTTCTACCTGGAACTCGGCGTCGTAACCGAATTTGTACGCCTGGTCCCTGAGTTCGCGACCGAACTTCTCGCCCATGGATTCGTCGGACAGATAAGTAATGTGTCCAACCATGCGAGCCAGCATCAGCCCCCGGCGAGGAACGATGTTGTGGTCATAGTAGCGACCGTCGTAGAACTCCCTGTCGCTGGTAATGGCTTGCCGGGCAACTTCATTGAAGGCGATATTCTGGGCCGTGAGGCGAGGTGTCGAGGCGATGACCACCGCATGCTTTAAGCGGTCGGGATAATCCAGGCTCCACTGCAGCGCCTGCATGCCACCAAGGGAGCCTCCGACCACGGCAGCCCAGGTTTCGATGCCCATCCGATCCGCCAGTTGGGCCTGGCTTTTTACCCAGTCGCTCACAGTAATGACCGGGAAGTCCGGGCCATATTGTTTTCCGGTCGCCGGGTTAATGCTGCTGGGGCCTGTACTGCCGTGGCAGCCGCCAAGATTGTTCAGGGCAACGACAAAGAACCGGTTGGTGTCGATGGGCTTTCCGGGGCCGATGCAGCTGTCCCACCAGCCGGGCTTACGATCCTCCATGGAGTGAAAGCCCGCGGCATGGTGGTGGCCGCTCAGGGCATGGCAAATCAGCACCGCATTGCTGGCGTCAGCGTTGAGTTCGCCATACGTCTCGACCATCAGGTCATAGCTCGGCAGCGACTGGCCACAGGCAAGATCGATAGGGGTATCAAAATGATAGGTCTGCGGGGTAACTATCCCGACAGAATCCGCAGGCAGGGAATCGGGCATTGGCGCGACAGGTTCCTGATTCGGTCCATAGGTGTCTGGAACGGCAATGACATGATCATTGCCAGCCCAGCAGTTTAAAGCCGGGCCGCCACGGCTGCAACCGCCTGTCTCTGGGGAATCTCCGGGGTCAGAGGACCCCGGAGATATTCACGACTTTCTGCTGGATCATGGTGGGCGCTGGTTTGCGGATCTGGCGGTGCATGGCATCGGCCAGTTCCAGCTGGCGGCGAAGGTCGCTGATGGCGTTGGTCAGGCGCTCCCTTTCTGCTCGGCCATCCCGGTCGTTGCGGACCATGTCGCGCAGCCGGCGGATCTGATGCTCCAGTAGCTGCTTCTGCTCCATGGAATATTGCATGATCGGTAGCAGCGCCTCATTGGGCCACCGGTCCACGTCACGGCGCACCCGTGAGTGCAGGGTGCGGGCTTCACCGACCATCACGTTGAAGAACCGGCGAACCAGAACCGATTGTTCTGTCAGCAGGTTTTTCGGGCTGATGCGGAAACGCCGGGCCTTCTTGCGCAGTTCCCGGATAGCAATGACATGCCTGCCAGCCCGCAAAGGGATGGGCTCCAGATGGCGTGCCCGGGTATCTTCGTTATATCGGCGATAAATCGCACCGACCATTTTCTCGGCCAGATGGCCTTCGCTGAGAAGGTTGGTCAGATCACTTTCCAATAGTTCGAAGAACTGATCCATGGCGCGGTTCATGCCCGCTGTGGTCCAGCTTTTCGACATACTTCTGCGAATTTTCTCAGCATGTGCCTCAAACCGTTGCTCGCTGACCAGTTGCCTCAGTAAATCGCCCTGGGAGTCCATCAGGCGTCGGCTGGAACGCAAAGTGATAAGTTTCTTGTAGTAGAAATCGTAATCCTGCTGGGCGCGGTCGGCGAGGCGGCTCAGCGCCGCTTTGTCGAGGGTGGCGCCTGAACAGGCTTTCAGTTCCTCTTCGAGAGATTCCAGGCGAGTCTGCATGGCTGCCTGGCTGTTCTGGAGCATGCCCAGCAGGTCGTTGATCAGGCTCTGGGTGATCAGCTGCTCTTTGTGCATCAGGATGCGCTGGATGATGAGCTCTTCCAGGTGGCCGATGTTGGATCGATCGAAGAGTGCTTCATCCTGACGCACCCGGGCAATAAGGCCCTGCTTGGCAGAAAGAGGAATAACGTCTTTCTGGTGGATGCCAAGGTGGCCCGCGCTGTAATTGCGAACACGGTCTATGGCGTCCTGCGTGTGCTTTTCACCTTGCAGGTCATCCCACAGGACGTCGATTTTGTTAAGTACTGCAAACCGGCCGGCACGGTGGTCTGCGTGCTCGGTATCGATATGCTCTTTCCAGATGGTCATATCGCTGGCGGTGACGCCGGTATCGGCGCTGAGCACGAAAATGACGGCATGGGCCCGCGGCAACATGCTGATGGTCAGTTCCGGCTCGGAACCGAGTGCGTTGAGGCCCGGAGTATCCAGAATCCTCAGGCCACGCTCGAACATGGGGTGACGGATACTGATCTGGGCATTGCGCCAGGCCGGAACCAGTACCTGTCCCGGATTATTGCGGTCCTGCTCAAGCATGGCTTCATCAAAGCCGAGCTTGCGGGCCTCATCCGGGGTGACGCTTTTGACCCGCGCCACCTCGGCCAGGACTTCGCGCATGACTTCCGGATCACGCTCATCCAGGTCGTGTTTGACCCAGCGCTCAGGTTGTTTCCGGAGTTGTTGCAGAGACAGATCGCCGGTCCGGGTCTCGATGGGCAACAGCAGCAGGTAGTTCTCGTTGGCGGTTCGGTCGAAGAACAGTTCGGTCGGACACATGGTGGTCCGTCCGGCCTGGGAAGGCAGCATGCGCTGACCGTATTCCGAGAAGAACAGGGCGTTGATCAGCTCAGTCTTGCCGCGGGAGTATTCACCCACGAATGCGATGGTGAGCTCATCTTCGATAAGCAGTTCCAGCCCGTGCCGGATCCGGGTGCTGACGTCTTCGGAAAACAGGTTGTTGTCCTGCAGCCATAGACGATACCGGCCAATCTGGCGGATCAGCTCTTTCTTCCAGTTATGGTAGGCCTCTACCTGCTGCGACAGAGTTCCCTGTGGGGTCATCGGAGTTATCCTTCTGCGCGACTTCCGGTTGGCCCGGGCACCAATCAGGTCCACATGGGCGGCGGATTAATTCCGGGTAATATTAGCTGCTTTCCTCATCTTGTTAGTCGGCTGAATCGACAGTAACTTGAGGATGATAGGGTGATATTTCACGAAAAAGGCCGGGAGTTCAACGACTTGAGCTCCCGGCCTTTCAATATTGGTTTTTGCTGAAAACTGTTACGGAGTGTATCCGTGTGAACTGGGTTACATCCCTAGGCCGATGGAGCCCAGCCCGGCGGCGAGTTTCATGTGATCAATGACCACCGAAACAACATTCAGAATCAGGAACACTATGATCGGCGACAGGTCCAATCCACCCATGGACGGCATGATGTTCCGGACCGGGCGCATGACGGGTTCGGTAATCTGGGCGACCAACTGGATGGCAGGATGCCCGCTGGCTGGCGCAATCCAGCTGACCACTACGATAGCGATGACAGACCAGAAGTAGATTTTTACGATCAGGTCGAGGACATTCAGCACTGCCCATACCAGCAGTGTGATCGGGTTAATGGCAGGTATTCCGCCGTTGAGGGCAATGAGGATCAGAAAGAATGTAATGGCCTGAATGATGATGGCCAGGACCAGAGAGGCACCGTCAATGCCGCCCCAGCCGGGAATGAACCGGCGCAGTGGGCGTAGCGGTGGGTTGGTGGCCTTGACCACAAACTGTGAGATCGGGTTATAGAAGTCAGCCCGGGCAAGCTGCAGCAGAAAGCGGAGCAGCACAATGGTCATGTAAAACGTGGATGCGATCAGCAGGATCGTAATCAGGATGTCTGCCAGCATGAAGCCGTTTCTCCGTTATCGGTTACTGTTTGCCAGCCAGTTCTTGGGCCATTTCTTCGGAACGCCTGAAGGCCGCTTTGTAGGCCTTGTTGACGAGTTCACGCAGGCCGCCTTCCTCAAAGGTGTTGATTGCCCGTTCTGTGGTTCCGCCAGGAGACATAACGTTACGCTTGAGTTGTGCCGGGTCATGCTCGCTGCGCGCAGCCATCTCGGCGGCGCCCGCCATGGTCTGGATAGCAAGCTGACGGGCTGTATCGGCGGCGATGCCGGATTCGGTGGCGGCGGCTTCCAGGGCCTCAAGCATAAGGAAGAAATAGGCAGGACCACTGCCGGACAGCGCCGTCACCCCATGCAGCAGATTTTCGTCGTCGACCCACAAGGCAGAACCGATGCTCTTGAAGACAGATTCGACCATGGCTTTCTGCGGATCTTTGACGTGCCCGTTGGCGAACAGGCCTGCGGCGCCTTTGCCAACCAGCGACGGGGTGTTGGGCATGACGCGCACCAGAGGCAAGCCACCTCCGAGCCATTCGTCCAGGGTATCAGCTGTCAGCCCTGCTGCGATGGAAACCATCAGCGGGCGGGTGTTCTGAGCTACCGGTGCAATGTCGCGGCACACATCGGCCATGACTTGCGGTTTGACGGCCAGCACCACCATGTCGGCCTGCTGTGCACAATACCGGTTGTCGGTGGTCACGCTTACCCCGAATTTGTTACGCAGGGCTTGCAGGTGGCTGTCATCCGGGGCGCTTACCCAGATGTCAGCTGCTTTGTAGCCGCTGTCCAACATACCGCCGATGATGGCGCTGGCCATATTGCCTGCGCCAATAAATGAAATGGTGGGAGATGTGCTCAAGGTTCACTCCAACGGTTGATCGGTTAAACGTCCGGTCCTGATCATAGCAGGAACCGCGGTATTCAGCTCTTGGCCGGTCGTGATCCGAACAGGGCTGTACCTATGCGGACCCAGGTCGCGCCCTCGGCAATGGCCAGTTCGAGATCACCGGACATGCCCATGGAGAGAGAGTCCAGGGGGCCAGCGTCGGGATAGCGTGTTTTCAGGTCGTTCAATGCTGTTGCCAGTTTGCGGAAGCTCAGCCGCAGTTCGTCGGCAGACTGAGCCGGGTCCGGAATGGCCATGAGTCCCCGCAGACTCAGCCCTGGCAGCTCGGCAATTGCCTTTGTCAGCGCGGGTAGCTCATCGAGGTCACAGCCGGATTTGCTGGTTTCCCGATCTACGTTGACCTGCAGGCAGATATTCAGTGGCGGTAACGAGCGGTCTCTCTGTTCGCTGAGGCGCCGGGCTATCTTCAGACGGTCAACGCTGTGCACCCAGGCAAAACTGTTGGCAATCTGGCGAGTCTTATTGGACTGGATGGGGCCAATAAAGTGCCATTCAATATCGGGAATTTCCCGCAGAGCCTCGATTTTATCGAGAGCTTCCTGAAGGTAGTTTTCGCCAAAAGCTCTCTGGCCTGCAGTAATGGCCTGGCGAAGGTCAGCAGGTGAGCGGGTTTTGCTCACTGCCAACAGGCCCACAGAATCCGGCGCCCGTCCGGCATCCAATGTTGCTTTTTGTATGCGTCGGGTTACGCTCCCGATGTTGTCTGCTATGCTGCTCATAGTGTGAAAATGCTACGTCCGGTCCTGTCGCTGGTACGGTGACACGTTACCCGCAGGTCGCTGAAATGCCAAGTGAACCGATTCAGAGCTCCGCCGGGCCGACGCACCAGGATAAAAGAAGAACGCCTTCCGAGGACCCCTATGGATATTACTGAACTGCTTGCCTTTTCGGCCAAACAGGGTGCGTCTGACTTGCACCTTTCTGCTGGCCTTCCCCCCATGATTCGTGTTGATGGTGATGTTCGCCGGATCAATCTTCCGCCGATGGAACACAAAGAGGTCCATGGGCTGATTTACGACATCATGAACGACAAGCAGCGCAAGGATTTTGAGGAGTTCCTCGAAACCGATTTCTCTTTCGAAGTCCCGGGTGTTGCCCGTTTCCGTGTTAACGCCTTCAACCAGAACCGCGGTGCGGGTGCGGTGTTCCGGACCATCCCTTCGAAGGTTCTTACTATGGAAGATCTGGGCATGGGCCAGGTTTTCAAGGATATTGCGTCGGTTCCCAGGGGCCTGGTTCTGGTGACAGGGCCAACCGGCTCCGGTAAGTCCACGACGCTGGCGGCGATGATGGACTATATCAATGACACCCGCTACGAGCACATCCTGACCATCGAAGACCCCATCGAATTCGTCCATGACTCCAAAAAGTGCCTGGTTAACCAGCGGGAAGTGCACCGGGATACCCTAGGGTTCAACGAAGCCCTGCGTTCTGCGCTTCGTGAAGATCCCGATATCATCCTGGTTGGTGAGCTTCGTGACCTTGAGACCATTCGTCTGGCGCTGACAGCGGCGGAAACCGGGCACCTGGTGTTCGGCACCCTGCACACGACCTCAGCGGCGAAGACCATTGACCGGGTGGTGGATGTCTTCCCGGCAGAAGAGAAGTCCATGGTCCGCTCGATGCTGTCAGAATCCCTGCAGGCCGTTATTTCCCAGACGCTGATGAAAAAAATGGGGGGCGGCCGGATTGCGGCCCACGAGATCATGATCGGTACGGCTGCGATCCGGAACCTGATCCGTGAAGACAAGATTGCACAGATGTATTCATCGATCCAGACCGGTGGTTCCATTGGTATGCAGACACTTGATCAGTGCCTCGAGCGTCTGCTCCAGAAAGGGCTGATTTCCCGTGAAGCGGCCAAGGCGAAGGCCAAAATTCCGGACAACTTCTGATTGGGCTGGAACAACAGGATAGGTAACAACAATGGAATTTGAAAAACTGCTTCGGCTGATGGTTGAAAAGGGCGGCTCCGACCTGTTCATTACGGCGGGGGTCCCGCCGAGTATGAAGGTGAATGGCAAGGTACTTCCCGTCACCAAGAATGCGCTTACCCCGGAGCAGACCAGGGAACTGGTTTACGGCGCGATGAATGATAAACAGCGGGAAGAGTTCGAAACCAGTCACGAGTGCAACTTTGCCATCAGTGCAAGGGGCATCGGACGCTTCCGGGTCAGCGCGTTTTTCCAGCGCAACCTGTGCGGTATGGTTCTGCGCCGGATTGAAGTGAAGATTCCCCAGATTGATGAACTGGCGCTGCCAGAGATCATCAAGGATCTGGCGATGACCAAGCGTGGCCTGATCATGTTTGTGGGTGCCACAGGTACCGGTAAGTCCACATCCCTGGCCGCCATGCTCGGGCATCGTAACCGGAACAGCAGGGGTCATATCATTTCCATCGAGGACCCTATCGAATTTGTGCACCAGCACCAGGGCTGTATCGTGACCCAGCGTGAAGTCGGGATTGATACCGAGAGCTTCGAAGTAGCCCTGAAAAATACACTCCGGCAGGCGCCGGATGTCATCCTCATTGGTGAGGTCCGGACCCGTCAGACCATGGAATATTCCGTGCAGTTTGCCGAAACCGGCCACCTCTGTCTTGCCACTCTGCACGCCAACAATGCTAACCAGGCTTTGGACCGGATCATCCAGTTCTTCCCGCCGGAACAGCACAACCAGGTATGGATGGATCTGTCGCTGAACCTGAAAGCGATCGTGGCTCAGCAATTGGTGCCGACCCCGGATGGCAAGGGGCGTAAGGCTGTTATTGAGGTCCTGATCAATACGCCTCTGGTAGCCGACCTGATTCGCAAAGCCGAAGTCCACAAGCTCAAGGAGTTGATGGCGAAGTCCACAGAGGCGGGGATGCAGACCTTTGATCAGGCGCTTTATCGTCTCTATGCCGAGGGTTCCATTACCTATGAGGATGCCCTGGCCCACGCCGATTCGGCGAATGATCTGCGCCTGATGATCAAGCTGGGTGCCGACGCCCAGGGCGCAGATCAGTTGTCGTCCACCGTCGACAAGTTGTCGATTCAGGATGATTAGACGAAAGTCGTAATTGAGTAGGCCTGCAAATCAGTAGTTTTTGCATTTGAGGCCCTTGGTCTGTGCTGCGTATACTCCGCGCCGAGAAAAATAGGAGATACCATGCATAACCGACTCAATAATCTTGCACGTGCTGTTCGTCTGGCCTCTCTGGCGGCTATCGTTGCTCCGGCAACGGTGGTCGCTGGTGGATTCTCTCTCAACGAGCAAAGCGCCAGTGCCATGGGTACCGCGAACGCCGGTGCCGCGGCGAATCCTGAAAATGCCACCACCGTTCTTTTCAACCCGGCAGGTATGAGCCAGCTTTCCGGCACCAACATATCATTTGGTGCGGCGGTTCTTGATATCGATGCTGAAGCGAAAAGCGATTCAGTATCCGCGACCAATGTACTGGGCGGCGAGGTTCAGGGCAGTGCTGGCGGTGATATTGCTGATCCTGCCGTTCTTCCGAACTTCTACCTGACCCACGAAGTCAGCGATGCCATTGATGTGGGCTTTGGGATCCATGCGCCGTATGGGCTGGCTGCCGATTATGAGAACGACTTTGTTGGCCGTTACTTTGCCGACAAGACAGAGCTGACGGCGATTTCATTCTCTCCATCCGTTGCGGTTAACAACGGGCAGGGGCTGTCCATGGGTGTCACCATGAACATCATGTACGCAGAGGGACGTCTCTCCAAGTACCAGGATGTTCGTGGAGGTATTTACCAGACACTGGTTGGCGCTGGTTTGTCAGCACAGCAGGCTGCGGCGCAGGCCAGTGCAGCAGGCGACGCCTACGAGGCCGCCTACGGAGTCCCGTATGCGGATGTTGAGGGAGATGATGTGGCGGTTAACTTCCGCGTAGGCTTCCTCTATGAACTCTCAGATAAAACCCAGCTGGGCCTGACTGCACAGACGGGAACCGAGTTCGAGCTGGAAGGCGACATCAAGCTGACGGGGTACCCGGTACCGGATGCCAATTCGCCGGTTGGGTTGTCTCCAACGACGCTGTCTGAAGATGTCAAAGTACCCCTGGCCATCCCTGAAAGTGCGACCTTTGGCATTCGTCATCAGCTGACAGATGACGTGACTCTGCTGGCGGGAGCGACCTACTCTCGCTGGAGCCGCTTTGAGGAGTTGGATATCAACAGTGCTGAAGGCGACTCCGGTGCGGTCTCTATGGCATCGGGTCGTACCGGGGATACCCCGATTACCCACATTACCGAGAAGTGGAAAAACACCTGGCAGTTCAATGTTGGCGGAATCTGGCAGGCAACCCCGGCGTGGGCCTTCAAAGCTGGTTACGCTTGGGATGAATCGCCTGTTGATCAGTACGTTACCGCTCGCGTGCCATCAGAAGATCGTCATTGGCTGACCCTGGGTGCCCAGTGGAAAGATGTGCGCACTGGCTGGGCCGTGGATGCAGCCATTGGCACCCTGATCTTCGCAGACGACGCAGAGGTTGATGAGTACTCATACCTCCACGATGCACCGTCTACCGTTGATCCGGCCTCCGGAGCCTCCCATTACGAGGGCACCTATGAACTGAGCGCCTGGAGTGCAGCCGTTCAGGTCAGCAAGGCCTTTTAAGTGGTCTGACGTTGCCTGGGCTGATCAATGATTCTGATCAGCCCACCACCTGGCCGCGGTAGATGATTTTCTTCTTCCGCGCCAGGGCTTCCGGGCTGGGCTCCGTTGTGCTGGTGTCCGCAGCGCTGTCTGCAATTACCTGCCCCCGGTACATCCGTTTGGGTGACTCGCTTTGTTCTGCTTCCGCATTTTCTTCTTCCATTTTGAGCTGCGGTACCTGCTCCTTCAGGGACTCCCAGGTGCGAACAAGATGGCTTGATCGCGTCTTGCGGGCATAGTCTGCCAGCTGTCGTTCCAGATGCTCTTCCGTGAGGTGAAGTTTTACGCCGAACTCGGTATGAATCAGGCGGCGGCACTGGTGAACCAGCTTCAGCAGGCCAGGGTCCAGTAGCCAGCTTCGTTCAGACGCCAGAGAAGTCATGTATTAACCTCGGGGTAAAGTGTCACAACATGGCGCATCCCGCCTTCGTGTCGCGGGAGTGCGGCCGACATGGAAATGTAACAAGCGAGATTCGTGCCGTTTAATGCGGCCTGTCCGGAAGCGTTGTGGCGCAGGGCGCGGGGAGCTTTGAAGTGAAAAAGTGCTAACTATTCAGAGAGATCGGCGCGCGATATTTCGGTGCGCCGGGGCTTTGATTGCCCTGTTTTGGGCGGTGCGCCAAAGCTCGGCTCCGACGCACCACAGGATCGCTTGGAGAAGGGTCAGTGTGCCTGATCCCAGTTGTCGCCAACGCCGGCTTCAACCAGCAGAGGTACGTCCAGATCTGCTGCAGACGACATCCGTCTGACCAGCCCATCCCGGATGTCTACCAGGGCGGATTCCCTGACTTCGAGAATAAGTTCATCGTGAACCTGCATGGTCATTCGTGCTGTGTCAGCGTGTTCGGTCAGAAGCCAGTTTTCCACGTCGATCATTGCCCGTTTGATAATGTCCGCTGCGGTGCCTTGCATCGGGGCATTGATAGCTGTCCGCTCGGCAGCCTGCTGCAATTGTTTGTTGCGGGCATTGATCTCGGGAAGGTAAAGCCTCCGGCCGAAGAGGGTTTCGACGAAGCCGTCCTCATGCGCCTGTTTGCGGATGTTGTCCATGTAGCGGAGTACGCCGGGGTAGCGCTCAAAGTAGCGGTCGATATATTCCTGGGCAACCTTGCGCTCGACATCCAGTTGGCGTGAGAGCCCAAAGGCAGACATGCCGTAGATCAGACCGAAGTTAATGGCTTTCGCACTACGACGTTGGTCACCTGAAACATCCTCGACCGGTACGCCAAATACTTCGGCGGCGGTTGCCTTGTGAATGTCTTCGCCCTTTTCAAACGCCGTCAGAAGGCCCTTGTCACCGGACAGGTGGGCCATGATGCGCAGTTCAATCTGGGAATAGTCTGCCGCTACCAGTTTGAAGCCTTCAGGGGCAATAAAAGCCTGCCGGATCCTCCTGCCCTGTTCAGTGCGGATAGGGATGTTCTGCAGGTTCGGCTCCGACGACGACAATCGTCCGGTTGCGGTGACGGCCTGGTGGTAGGAGGTGTGGATTCTGCCTGTGCGATGGTTGATCAGACCTGGCAATGTGTCGGTGTAGGTGGACTTGAGTTTGCTCAGGCTCCGGTGTTCCAGAATCAGTCTGGGCAGTTCATGCTCGTGCGCAAGCTCCTGCAGCACGGGCTCTGCGGTGGACGGCGCACCTTTGGGGGTTTTCTTGATAACCGGTAGCCCCATTTTTTCATAGAAGATGGCCTGGAGTTGTTTGGGCGAACCGAGGTTGAAAGGCTCGCCAGCTACGTCGTGAGCTTCTTTTTCCAGCTCTGCCATGCGCTCGGCCAGTTCCTGGCTGTGCTGTTTCAGAGTGCTGGCGTTAATCAGGGTTCCCCGTTGCTCCATTCGGGACAGTACCGGCACAAGTGGGAGGTCGATCTCCCGGTAAACGTTCGCCAGTTTGCCGGTTTTCTCGAGCATCGGACTCAGAGTCTGGTGCAGACGAAGGGTGATATCGGCGTCTTCCGCCGCATAGGGACCGGCTTTTTCCAGTTCGATCTGGTTGAAGGTCAGTTGCTTGGCACCTTTCCCGGCGATGGATTCAAAAGAGATGGTGTCCTCTCCGAGATACTGCCTGGCCAGGCTGTCCATGTCGTGCCGGGTGAGAACCGAATTGAGCACGTAGGATTCGAGCATGGTGTCTTCGGCAATACCTTCAAGGTGGATCCCGTGGTTCGCCAGTACGTTCTTGTCGTATTTCAGATTCTGTCCGACCTTGGCCAGTGCGGGATCTTCCAGCAACGGCTTCAGTTGTCCCAGAACGTGATCCCTGTCGAGCTGTTCCGGTGCGCCCATGTAGTCATGGGCGAGGGGGACGTAAGCGGCTTCGCCAGGATGGATGGCGAATGATACGCCCACGACTTCGGCATCCATATATCGGAGACTGGTGGTCTCAGTATCAAAGGCAAACAGATCTGAGGACTTCAGTCGTTCGATCCAGTCGTCCAGTTCGGACTGGTCCGTGATTATGCTGTAGCTTCTTTCCACGGGCTCAGACGCGTTTTCGGAAGTTGAGGACTGCTCTTCCGAACTTTCCCCTTTTTCCAGCTCTGCCACCCAGGTGCGGAATTCGTATTCGCGGAACAGTTCGATCAACTGACTGTCGTCTTGCCGGGGAAGTCCCAGATCTTCCAGGCCAAATTCAAGGTCTACATCGGTTTTGATGGTGGCGAGTTCCCGGCTCAGGGGCAGGGTTTTGATGGCTTCCCGCAGGTAGTCACCGATCTTGCCCTTGATCTCGTCCGCATGCTCGATGAGATTGTCCAGGTCCTGATAGGTGCCCAGCCATTTGACGGCGGTTTTCGGGCCGCACTTGTTGACGCCGGGGATGTTGTCTACCTTGTCGCCAACCAGGGCCAGGTAGTCGATGATCTGTTCTGGTGTTACCCCAAACTTTTCAACAACGCCGTCCCGGTCCATGGTGGTGTCGGTCATGGTGTTGTTAAGGATAACGTGATCACTGACCAGTTGGGCCATGTCCTTGTCGCCGGTTGAAATGACCACGTCGATGCCCTTGCTGGTGGCTTCGTGGGCCAGGGTGCCGATAACGTCATCGGCTTCCACTTCGGGGACAATCAGTAGTGGCAGCCCCATTGCACGTACGATGTCGTGAATGGGTGCGATCTGCATGGCGAGGTCTTCTGGCATGGGTGGACGGTTGGCCTTGTATTCCTCATACATGTCGTGCCTGAAGGTTTTGCCTTTAGCATCGAACGCTACGACAACTTTCGACCCCGGGAAGTCCTGCTCCAGCCGGCGAAGCATGCTGATGACGCCTTTGATGGCTCCGGTTGGATGATTCTTGCTGGTGGTCAGGGGTGGTAGCGCGTGGTAAGCACGGAAAAGGTAGGACGATCCGTCCACAAGAACCACCGGTGGGATCTTTTGCTCAGTCATGTCAAAACAGGTCCGGATTCTGATTGAAGCGTGTGTTGGCTTGTGCAACTCTGTACTTAACTTTGGATGCACGAAAGGGTACCACGAAAATGAAACGAATCACCGTCGCAGCGCTGGTGTTTGCATCGTCAGCGGCATTGGCTCAGGAGACTGGCGGTCTGGATGAAACGCTGGTTGAGACGCCTGACGAGCCGGTTGTGATTTCGGATTACCAGTCCACGTCCGAAGGACCGCAGATCGTGATCCGCCCGGGGGAAAACAAGGTGTTCTATGAGTATCGGGTGAATGGCCAGCTCATGGAGATCAAAGTGGTTCCGGAGGCCGGGCCTGAATACTATCTTGTTCCAGCTGATGGGGGTGGCTGGATCCGGGAAACCGATTCGGACATGCTGATCCCCAGCTGGGTTCTGTTCCGCTGGTAGTTGCCTGATTCCCTGTCAGAGAGCTCAGATCAGGTCAGCGGTGACGGGATCTGAGCGCTGGCTTTCCAGGCCATTCACGTCGACTGTCGTAATGGCAAACTCATAGGCGCCCGCCGAAAAATCACCAAGTGTAAAGCTGGTTACTGAAGGATCGTTGATCGGGATGATGCTGTAACTGTCCTGATGGCGTAACCGGTAATAGATACGGAAACCCGCAATCTGGCCCGGACTCAGGGCGCTTCCATCTTCCCGGGTAAGTGGGGGATTCCAGGACAGTGTTTTGGGCTCACTGGACACCGCGCGCTGTAGCGTTTCGGGGCCGGTTTGTCCAAATGTATCCAGAAGGCTGTTTGTTGCGAGGTCGATGCGGTTCTCTGCCAGTTCAGATGCCTGGGACGCGGTGGTGCGGGCCGCTCTGTCGTCTTCCTGGCAGCCACCAAGAAACACCGCCAGCGATAGTACGAGAGCGGGCAAAACGTACTCCGTTGGGCACGGTTTCCGGTGTCCTGCTGAAAGAGAAGTCATGGTTTACTCGCGTCGGGGCGTGTGCGCTCTTCGGCGTTACGCCTCTATAAACTATGGGCAGCATTATGCCGGAGGAGGGTGTG
The DNA here is from genome assembly GCF_008370345.1 of Marinobacter salinexigens. Taxonomy (GTDB): domain Bacteria; phylum Pseudomonadota; class Gammaproteobacteria; order Pseudomonadales; family Oleiphilaceae; genus Marinobacter; species Marinobacter salinexigens. The sequence continues at coordinate 182,701 of NZ_VTUU01000007.1, forward strand.
GGATCAAGTGAAGAATCTGTAAAAATACCTACCGCACACCTGTGCCTCTTTTAGTATGAACATTCTAATTTTTATCCGTAACTTGATACCTGAAATTTGAGGAAAGGCTTTCTGGGCCGTCCAGGGTCCATGAGTTTGAGATCTTTCAGATAAATCGAGGAGAAGTGTTATGGGTAAACTCAAGAGCTATCAGGAACAGATTCAGGAAATCGTGGAAAAGGGCATCAACGCGGCTGAAGAGCAGCAGAAGAAGCTGGCCGCAAAGCCTTTCGAATACGCTGAGAAGCTGGAAAGCGAAGTGCGCGAGTACAGCGTCAAGACTCTGCGTGATCGTTACACTGGCTATAGCGAAAACCTGTTCGAGCAATTGCGCAGCCTGAACACCCGTTTTGGTAACTTTGCTGCAGATCTGGTTGCCAAGCTTGAGAAAGAAGCAGCCGAAGGTGCGGACGCTGTTTCCGAAGCGGCTGAAGAAGTTGCTGAAGCGGCAGAATCTGCCAAGAAAGCCGTTGCAGCCAAGAAGCCTGCGGCTCGCAAGGCCCCGGCACGCAAGCCTGCGTCTGCGGCGAAGAAGGCGACGACTGCGTCTGCCTGATACAGCGTAGGTGCGGCGGCTCGCGGAAAGGCTGCCGAACTGAAAAAAAGGGAAGCACGAAAGTGCCTCCCTTTTTTTATGCTGCCAGCAGGGGAATCAGTTCTGTGATGCCGCCTGGGGTTCCTGGGATTGGGGGGTCAGGGGCAGAGTTCGGCTCTCACCGGTGATTTCTTCCAGTCGCTCGATGTCTTTCAGGTAGTCGGCCTTGAGGGCCTCGATATCCTGGCTCTGGGCATTGATTTCCTTCTCGATGTCGCGAATCTGAGATTCCAGACGGCGGATCTTGTTGAGGCTGGCTTCGGGAATGTTGCGTCCGGCCCGCTCCATGTTGGCCGCCCGGCTCTGTTCACTATCCAACTGGCTGGAGATTACGGAAATGTTGCCGCGCTTGAGCTGTATGAGGCTGTCCAGTTCGACGATTTTCCGGTGCATGGCCTGTACAGCCTGATCTGGATGGCTGAAGCGTTTCAGGAGCAGGCGGTCTTTTTCATGCTGGGCTTCCCGGGCTTTCTGACGCTGATTTTCGGCCTCCCTGGCGGCAATTTCTTCAGCTGTGGGGGCTGGAGCGATGGTCTCGATAACGCGGCCATTCGATCCAAGAATCTCATAGCCACGCCGGGTGGCTTCCTGGGGAATGGTGTTGCTGATGACGGGGCGACCGTTTTCGTCCTTGTAACGGTACATGTCCGCTTCTGCTGCCGTCACAATTCCAAGTGTCAGCGTAATGGCTGAAGCGATGTAGCGTATGCTGGAACGGTCGGTCATTGCTCAGACTCCGTAACGATCCCGATATTCGGCGACTTTCTCTGCGTGGTCGGAGAACTCCGGGTTGGCTTTCAGGTAATCCAGCACCTGTTCCAGCCGGATAATGCTGACCACAGGAATACCGAACTCCTGTTCAACTTCCTGAATGGCAGACAGCTCTCCGTTACCCTTCTCCTGGCGATCTAGGGCAATCAGTACGCCAGCAGGCTCGGCGCCCTGTGCGCGGATCAGATCGATGGATTCGCGTATGGCCGTTCCTGCAGTGATAACATCATCAACAATCAGGATTTTGCCCTTCAATGGTGCGCCAACAATGTTGCCGCCCTCTCCATGATCTTTCTTTTCCTTGCGGTTAAAGGCAAATGGTTTGCTGTTACCGTCTGTAGCCAGGGCCATGGCCGTGACTGTAGCCAACGGAATGCCCTTATAGGCAGGTCCGAAAATAATGTCATAATTCAGGCCGCTGCGTTCAATGGCGGCGGCATAGGCTTTGCTTAGCTGGAGCAGGTCGTCTCCAGTGTTGAAAAGCCCGGCGTTAAAGAAGTAGGGGCTGGTGCGGCCGGACTTCAAGGTAAATTCACCAAAGCGCAGTACGTTTCGGCGGATCGCAAATTCAATGAAATTCTGCTGATAGTCGTGCATGACAAGGCTTCTGGCGGGTGTGGATCTTTAAATAACGCTTAAAAACGGTATCATACACACAAACCGAATCAGGGAACACGTATGCGGGTAGTAACAATCAGCGTCAACGGTCTTGCACAGGCTGTCGACAAAGGCTTTTTCGACTGGCTGGCCGACCAGGATGCCGACGTTGTCTGCGTTCAGGATCACCGCATGCGCGCCTATGAAATTGAGGACATGAACCTGATTCCGGAAGGTTATGAGGCTTACTTCATTGATGGTGAAAAAAATGAAGATGGTGGGGTCGGTATTTATACCCGTCATTTTCCGAAAGCCATCATGTACGGATTCGCCAATGAACAGGCGGATCGTGAAGGACGGTTTATTCAGGCCGATTTTGACAAGGTCTCTGTCGCCTGTGTGCTGGCGCCCTGTGCATTAGGGCGTGAAGAAGAAGTCACCGGTGAAGATGATCTGACGGTGCTGGATCACAAAGACGAGTTCATGGAAGCCTTTGGTCTGCATATGCAGAAGACGCTGCGTAAGCGTCGCCAGTTTATTTTCTGTGCCAACCTGCAGACCGCTCATCATGTGACGGATGCGAGTCCGCTGTACCACAAGTCTGATTTTTCGGGCTTTCTGCCCCACGAGCGAGCCTGGCTGGACCGTCTGTTTGACGAGATGGGCTGCATCGATGCGTTCCGTGAAATCAACAAGCAAAGCAATCAGTTTTCGTGGTGGCCCGAGCAGTCTGGCGGTGCGCGGCGGAGTGCAGGTATCCGGGTGGACTATCAGTTGCTGACGCCGGGGATTCGCAAGACCATCGAGGATGGCTGGATTGATGATGACACGCGTTTTTCTGATCACGCGCCGGTGATTATGGATTACGACATCGAAATCGGTTTTTAAATTTTTGGATTTTGGGGGAGGTCGCCATTGCGGCGCTGATCCCCCAGAACCACTGCAAGTACGTCCATGTACGCTTGTTTTCGGCCATCCCTGGCCTTCAACATTCTGGGGGATCAGCGCCGCAATGGCTCCCCAGATATCGAGTTAGCTTTCCAGAGCTTCTTTCTGGATTTCAAGCAGCTTTTCAATTCCCTGCTTAGCCAAATCCAGCATGCTGTCCAGTTCGTTCTTTTCGAACGGTGCGCCTTCAGCGGTGCCCTGAATTTCGATAAAGCCGCCCTGGTCGGTCATGATCACGTTCATGTCGGTTTCAGCTTCGGAATCTTCCGGGTAGTCCAGGTCGACTACCGGGGTGCCTTTGTAGACGCCAACTGAAAGGGCGGCGATCATCTGTTTCAGCGGGCTCTTCTTCAGGCGCTTCTCGGCCACCAGATAGTTCAGTGCATCCACCAGCGCAACGCAGCCACCGGTGATGGCGGCGGTGCGGGTGCCACCATCGGCCTGGATAACGTCGCAGTCAATAGTAATGGTGTGCTCGCCGAGAGCTTGCAGGTCTACTGCAGCGCGCAGGGAACGGCCAATCAGGCGCTGTATTTCGACGGTACGCCCGCCTTGCTTGCCTCGCGCGGCTTCGCGGCCCATGCGGCTGCCGGTGGAGCGTGGGAGCATGCCGTATTCTGCTGTAATCCAGCCTTTGCCTTCGCCGCGAAGGAAGGGGGGAACCTTGTTCTCGACGGAGGCGGTGCAGATCACTTTTGTGTCTCCGAATTCCACCAGGACCGAGCCTTCTGCGTGGCGGGTGTAATTCCGGGTGATTCGAACGTCTCTGGGTTGTTCGGGCGTTCTGCCGCTTGGTCGCATAATGTTTCCTGACATCTGTGATGAGTGTCCGGAGAGGAGACTCCGGTCGAAAAAACTGAAAGGCTGGTGAGTATAACATGGGGATGGTGGTGAAGACGGCCAGGTCTTTTGTCCAGTTCGCCGGGAGTTGTTTGAGCCTGTTACACTCTTTGATGACTGTTTAATAACTCACACCATTAGGGCCGGAGATATCATGATCCGAAGTATGACTGCGTTTGCAAGGAAGGACACTCAGGGAGACTGGGGAACGCTGACTTGCGAGATCCGAACGGTAAATCACCGGTACCTGGAGCCGTCTTTTCGTTTGCCTGAATCCCTTCGAGAGCTGGAAAACGGCTTTCGTGAGGAACTCCGTAAACAGCTCAAGCGCGGCAAGGTAGATATTTCGATGCGCCTGCAGTCGGTGGAAAAGGCGTCCCAGAGCTTTGAAATCAACGACGATATGGCCAAATCGGTCAATGAGGCTGCCAACCATATCAACCGGATGCTTGATAATCCCGCGCATATCAGTGCGCTCGACATAATGCGCTGGCCCGGGGTGTTGTCTGTGCCTGAGCAGGATTATGGCCCGGCGAAGGCGGCCGCCGCAGCGTTGTTTGCTGACACGGTCGGAGAGCTGGTTACCGTGCGGGAGCGGGAGGGTGAGCGCCTGCGGCCATTGTTTGACGACCGGTTGTCCGAGATGTCGGAGTTGGTCGCTCAGGTTCGCGCCCTGATGCCCAGCCTCCTTCAGGCTCAGGATAAGTCTCTTCGTGAGCGTTTCGAAAAGGCTCGTGTCGAGCTGGACCCGGACCGGGTGTCCCAGGAGATGGTGATGCTGGCGCAGAAGAGTGATGTTGCCGAAGAGTTGGATAGGCTGGATGCCCACATCGGTGAGGTTCAGGATACCCTGATGAAAAACGATGCGATCGGTCGTCGCCTCGATTTTCTCATGCAGGAACTGAACCGCGAGGCTAACACGCTGAGCAGTAAGAGTATTGATGCTGGGGTGACTCGTACGGCGGTCGACCTGAAGGTCCTGATTGAGCAGATGAGGGAACAGATCCAAAATATCGAATAGTTTTTTCACCCGTCCAAGAATGTCTTAGAAGCCCTGTTATTTGCTTGTAAATACAGGGCTTTTTTATTTTTCCCGTCCAAATCGGTTTACAGATGTCCGTTACCAACTACCTGTTTAGTGGTGGGCAGAATGGTGGGCAGCCCCCTCATTTTTGCTCAATAAGCATTTTGCGGTGAGCAAATTGGTGGGCAGTAAGTTACCCAATTTTCGCATTTAACTCGCCACCACAACAGGTTAGCTGCTGATTCAATAAGCAAATCGGTGGTGGGCAGCCATTATTGCCCCCTCCATTATTTCAGCAACTATGGAGTAAACATGGGAAAACTCACAGCAAAACAGGTTATTGCATACAGCAAAGCCGACCCCAAAAAATATTCAGATGGTGAAGGTCTATATTTTTGCGTCCGCAAACAAGGCTCGCCTTACTGGATGATCCGCTACACCACAACCAAAGGACGACGAGAAGCAACCTTGGGGCAATTTCCTTTAATGTCGTTGGCAGACGCTCGAATTGCCGCCGCATACTTTCGAAAGGAAGTACGTGACGGCATAGATCCTCTTCTAGAAAAACAGAAAATCGAGTTACCTGACATTGAAACCGTGGATCAACTGTTCCATGACTGGTATCGAACCGATCTTAGTCGACGACTTAAGCATCCCAAGATTCCGTATCGGGTTTACACCAAAGACATAAGCCCAGTCATTGGCATTAAGTGTATTGCTGAGGTGACCGCACGTGACGTGCGGGAGGTGCTAGAGCGCATTCGAGAAAGTAACCGCCCTACCATTGCAAACGATACCTTGATGTACATGAAGCAGCTATTTCGGCATGCGATAAAGCTCGACTTAACGCTGAACAACCCAGCCGCAGCATTTACCGTAGACGATGCCGGTGGCGTGGAGTCCAGTAAAGACAGGATGCTTAGCAAAGAGGAAATTCACTACGCCTTTAGCGTGTTTCATTCCCATATCAATAGCTTTGGCCGCGACAACTACCTCGCTTGCTGCCTGTTTTTGGTATTGGGTGTACGCAAAAGCGAACTGTGCGAAGCCATGTGGCGTGAAATGGATTTAACCACAGGCGTGTGGGATCTGCCCAAAGAACGCAGCAAAACCGGCGTGCCAATCAGCATTCCCTTACCACGCCAAGCCATTGCTTGGTTTAACGAGTTGCAAGTCCGTGCTTGTGGCTCGCCTTATGTTTTCCCAGCCAGACGAGCAAGCCATCGTCCACATATGGGGCCAGATACGCTAAACCGTGCCATTTCTAAACTCTTTGGTCGCGAGCCTGGGCGCAAAAAACAGCCTCCCAATAAAATGGGCAAACTTGAACACTTCACCGTACACGATTTGCGCCGCACCTTTCGCAGCCTTGCCGCCTCTTTGGGTATTGCAGGCAACGTAGCCGAACGCTGTCTTAACCATAAGCTAAAAGGCGTTGAGGGTATCTACGACCGCCACGATTACTTTGAAGAGCGCCGTATTGCCCATCAAACCGTGGCTGATGTGGTTGAACCGCTAGTGAACTTTGAGCCCGCTTCACAACACCACACAGGAGGGCGCTAACATGCAATTTATGATGCGACTTGCCCCCATTACCTTTCCAATCACCATGCTGGCAGGGCTTGGTTGGTGTATTGGCATTGCCTTACTCGAACAACCTCATGGTATAGGCTACGCACTTGCTCGGTATTGCCTGATGACATTGGTGGTACTCGCTCCTTGGCTGACGCTAAAACTCACGTTCTACGTGATTGTCAGCCTAGGACGCAAACTGGGACTCATCCCGCCTGCACGTCCAACGCACAGCTTGGGGTATGAAGAATCACTCTATTGGTTCAGAGTATTGGCCTTCTTCGATGGCAAACGCAGCCGCATGCCGAAAAGGCCCATCAGGCGAAACTAACAATCCCCCATTTGCTCACTTACCGTGGGCAGTTGGGACAATGGGGCAACACTTGATATGCCGAGCTTCAGAGGGTGAATAAGAGGGATGTGAACCGCCCCAAGGAATGGGGCAATCGGGGCTTTGATTGACAAAATAGGTCACTAAACATAATCTTCAAGCCAATATGGCCGACGCCTCTGCATTTCTGTACGCGTCGGTTCTCATTTCGCCTTGTCACTATTCAGCCATTGCTTATCCTACCGATAGCTCGCTTACAAAATACCACACCCAGCTTTAAGCTAAATCAACCAACCCAATTACTTACTTTGATCAGCTGATGCAATCCCCCCTAGGCGTCATTTGCTAATCCATGAGTTTCAACAGCCGCCACACACTTCCCCATGCCTTTACCCCCTTACGCCAAAACCACTATCCGTTTGGCTTTTGGATCGAAACGCCAAACAGGGAAATTAGCCCATTCACTGTTTGGCTTCTCGATTGAAATCCAACGCTGGTAGGCCTTGCCATTACTGGTTCAAAGCAAGGTTTGGCACTTTTTGCACCCTAAACCAACCTCGAATCCAAAGTACAAACCGTTTGTTTTTTCTAACCCAGAATGCAAACGATCGTTTGGCGTCTCGATTTTTTTGCATGGGCTAAATGCCGTCAAACAGCGCTGTATTGGACTATGTATATCAAACAGTTAGCCGCGCACAGGTCATCACAAAAAACCGATTTGACTGGTTAGTTTGATGGCCATTTCTTTCATCTAATTCACCACTGAGTCTGCACCCGACCACTGAAAATAGACGGCATGACGAACCAACAAGGTGATAAGTGACGTGTTATGGGCAAGTGCTAACGATTGGGATAGAGAATGGATACAGCAGGTGGTCGCTTTACTGGTTGGGCATGGCGCGTTTACCCTCTACCCAGCATTAAGCCAGTGCGATAATGCAGCCGAACGCTTAACCCGCTGGCTGACCTATCAGTTACCGCGCGTTAAACAAGCGCATCCAGGCTGCCCCATTCACCAATGGCTGAATAGCATTGGCGCGCAAGTGATCGTAGAAAAATGGCAGAGCCCCGAGCAATGGCCAAACCTGTATTGGCTACCTTTACCTGAGGTTGAAGGCCACGCGCAAGGCGGGTTGGTTTTGTTACCGGCACATTTGTTACCGGTATATGCGGATTACACGAGCAAAACCAACACATTGAAAGCAAGCACACCGACCAACGCCTGTATCTTTTGGTGCATTTCGCCTTTATCTAAAACAGGGAAACGCGCTACCTTGCACCCCAAACAGCAAAACCGCGCTTTTTGCCTGCCCAGTTCGCCAGAGCAAATGGGCAAATCATGTACGGGGTTATTACTGAGAGGTTTGAGAAAAGAGAGCCAAAAACGAAACGGCAACGTGATCAGCCACCAGATCAACCTAGCGCTGTTGCACCACCTTTGTGGGCCGGAGAATGATGTGTGGATTACGAGCAAATGCTTTGGTAACGAGAACAAAACTCAACAACAAGGCTAAATAACTTGATATTTGTTTTGAAGAAAACCACAATTTCACTCAAGCTATTTAAAGCTGGTTGCGCCTTTACCTAGCGTTTTGGCTCGTGGCTGCGCCTCAGTCGCCGTTAAGACTGGGGCTTATCTCTTACAAACTACCCGAAATCACAATCTCAAGAAACGAGTAACCCCTCACAGGGCGCTGATCTAACGGGTAGCGGGAGGGGTGTTGTTGGTGCGATTTTAATATTAACAATGCAAAATGGCCATCTATTCGTACCATCTCGTGTTGATCCACGAAATGGTTAGCAATCTTTAACTGCTTGATTATATGGCCATTAGTAATTAACTATATTTTCCTGAAATTACCTGGTACCGACATAAATGTCGGTACCATCCTCTAGAACAAGAACGACTTTCTAAGCTTCACCTGAAAGCCGCTTCCATATTTTCAAATAGTCATCGCCGGACAGCGAGGAATTATCAGGTTTCAAACGCGCCCAATCATCCGGTTTCAAAGACTTCAGATATTCGCTGGCTTTTCGAGGTGACAGAGTATTTTCTGCACCGGCTTCAGTTCGAGCCTTAAAGTCTTCACCGGCACGTTCAGCAATACTACGCGGAACGCTGTTCATGCGCATCAACACGCCTTCTTCGGTTTTTACACCATGGTAAAGCATCGCTGGAAGGTTATTTAATCTGCGCTTTTCTTCGTCTGTCATGGCTTCAAAATCAAGGCCTGACGTTGGCATTTTGCTTAATGCCGACAACCCCCAAGCGCCATTATTGGCCAAATCTCTATAAACCGCTCTGCAAGCTTTAGATATTTGATCTGTAAGGCTATCACCTTCGAAGTAAGTCTTCGCTATAGATTCAATGGAGCTACCTGTTACCCAAGCCTGGGTAATATCAGCAAGTTTACGATGACTATTCCCCTGTCCTTTACTGATCTCTCGTAAACTTTCTTGTAACTGCGGAACCCGCAGCATAATCCCCATCAAGCTTGGCAGCACAGACTTCGATTTATCGCCAAATAGACTCGAAGGCTCCCAATCTGCAAGCGTTAACTTGTTTTCAAGGTTATTCAAATCCAATAAAGTTGAACGAACGCCCTCAGGAGAGAAGCCTGTAACATCTGCAAGAGAAGCATTTTCTGGATGCTCAGCTAACTTTCTGACATATCCTTTGGTAGCTTCAAGAAGCGCATCAGCTTTCTCTTGCGAGGCTTTATCAGCTTTAGCGCGCAGAGAACCAAACCCGTAGGTATTTCGCAGTAATTGTTCGGCTTCACCAATTACAGCGTCCAAGTTACGTTTTTCATTCCATAAATGAGCGATATAGCTTCTGAAGTCTGCCCATTGTTCTTGCTGCATAACCCAAGATAAGTCTGCTAATTTCCCCGCAGTTTGAAGATCATCCAGCATCCCTTCCAAACGGGAAACTAACGATGCGGTTGCATCACTAACATATTTCCGGATCTCATTCGGCTGTGCACCTGCTGCAATACCGATAACGCCGACGCTATCATGGCCGATACGCCCAGCTCGACCCGCGAGGTTCCAAAATGCCCGATGCGACATTTCATTGCCGTAAGGCAATTTTCTCGTAGCAAGAAACACTGATGAAACAGGGAAGTTAAGCCCTTGTGCTATGGTTGTCGTTGCACAAATCACTCGAATATGGCCAGCTTCTGTAAGCCATTCGATTAATGAAAGGGCCTCAGCGGGTAAACCTGCATGATGCACAACAACACCTTTTGATAGCATATCAATTAGCTCAAAGTCCTCACTAATCTCAGCCGCAAGAAAACGTTGAACCAGTTTAATGTCTTCGTGCACTTGAACCAAAGGTTCAAGCTCTGCGGCAACTTTACGAGCAATACTCCAAGCATCTGGAATTGTCTGCGCAACCGCAATACTGGTACCACGCTTAGAGAAAACCTTAGCCATAGCAACAGCCTGTGTTGCGAGCCCCTTAGCGCTAGAGTACGTCAGTTTTTGCAGAGGGCGGTTACCATCTACATTGTGGATTCCTTTAAGGTGAATCGTCCGTTGAGTGGTCGTCAACGTTTCAAAACTTAAATTCCAATCACCGCGTTTTTCACCTTTATGAATATCAAATAAGCCAACAATTCTCTCATTCGGTTGCCAAGCAGAGGTGCCCAAACTGATGCTTCGGCCACGATCGGCAGCTAGCCATTGAGCTAAATCGTTAGCATTCGGAACAAATGGCATCAATAGTAAGAAGTTTGCCCGAGGTGATTCTTGCTTTATCGTTGCAAGCAGAAGTTCAATGCGCAAGCCACGAGACTCATCTTCAATATTATGAGCTTCATCCATTACAACCAGAGCCAATGGGCGAGCGACTTTTTTGTTTCTCATCACCAATTGAAGTTTCTCAGGTGTTGCAACCAAAACCTGAAAAGCACGTGCTTCACCCAAAAGCGCTTCTTCAAAAGCATCGACTTCAATCGCGCCAGTTAACGGCTCAACTTGAATACCTAATGGGCCAAAGTCTTCACGTAATCGCCGGGTAATTTGCGAAACCAAAGCGCGAGTTGGCGCAACATAAGCCACCCAACCATCATCCTGATCAAACTGATTCAGCGCTTGCAACATGCGGAACTGTGCCAGCGCGGTTTTACCGCCGGATGTAGGCAAATCAACAATTACCGCTCTACTGGCTTGATCGAGTAAACCTTGCTCTTGCAGTGCCGCTCGTTGCGGAGGTAACAGTTCAAATAAGCTCTTGTGCTTAGTCACATGGGAAACAAAGCGGGTCACACGGGAGTTAACCGTATGCGCCACCCACCATAAAGAGCCAGCGACCATTTTTCGGCTTGCGACATGTAACCAGCGTAAAATCATTTCGAGCTGCGGGTCTTTCGAGGCTTGTGCCGCTTTTTGCGCCGCTTCAAAATGCTGATCTAATTGTGCATCGATCGCTACCGGTTCGCCTTGCAGCATGTACACCGCTAAACGCTCTGTTGCTTTGGCCCAGTGATAAAGCGCCACTAAACGCATTGCTATGCTTTGCGCCTCTGCACCTTGAGTTTGCTCTAGTAATGCTTTTTCGTAGTTTGCTTGATCGTTTCGTAAACCAAGCACAATCTCTGAAATCTGATCTAAGTCGTCCCAGCGGTTTTTACGTAGTAGTCGCAACCAGCAATCAAAAATTCGGTAAAGCAGACGCTTATCCCAAGTAACACCAGCCACACTGGGTACTGCTACTGTACTGTTCTGCTCTTCAAACCATCGACGTAAATCGGTCCAGCGATCGGCGCAATACGCCAAACCCGACACATGCAACACATGAAACAAGCGCGCCTCATTGTCACTCGGTACGGGTAATACACGATAAAGCCCGAACGCTCGAAACGCGCCAGCTTGTGCAAGCTCACGAATATTTTTATTGTCCTGATTGGCAACAGGGTGCAACAAAGCGCCAATGCCTTCGATCGCGGCCAACTCATACGCCGTTGCTACTTGCTCTAACAAGTCACTGTCAAACTCCGTTGCCGCATGCTCAAGTAGATTACCCAGCGCCACATCAACCAAGCGCCGTTCCGCCATTTCCATAGCCGTATCACGCAATTCAGCACTAATGGACTGAACAGCCCAATGCTTCTCTACCTGTAGTAAGTGCTCTTGTGAAAGCGTCATGACGCCTCCTGCATAGCCGCTTGAGCACGAGCAGACAGCGTACCAATCATGTTTAGGGGAAGGTATAAAGCGTACATTTCAATATCAGTTTGCACTGGACAATCGGCCGCCAGTGCTTTTGCTCGGCCAGCAATATCAGAAGCGCTTGGGGCAATATCGCGCACCAAAACACCATAAACAGCAACGTCCGTCGTGTTCGAGCTCAAATAGCGTTTGGCAGCGCTTTTAAACATCGGTTCCCACGGTGCTCGCACCGCATGGAGTCCTAAATAACGTAAGAGAGCATCTTTTACTTGGCGATTATCTCGTAGCCCAAACAATTGGGTACCCAAGCTGGTCATCACGCTTGGCGGCGCTTTGTTCTCTTCAGACGTTTTTACTTCACCAAACGCAAAACGGTAGGGAAGCTCAGCATCGTTTACCGGTTGAAATCCAGTCAAATCGCACCCTGCTGGGCTGGCATTCGGGTTTTTAAGATCACGCCCTGTGGGCCACGGAAACACGCAATTGCCAATATCAGCCACAAAGGCTTCGGCAATGGCTTCGCCTACTCGCCAATTATCTGGCACGGTTTCATCAATCAGCGCTTGGCGTAAACCCTCTTGCTCAAACTCCGTGCTCACAACACTGCCAAGTAACTCCTGGAGCTCATCATTGCCTGCGGTATCTTGCAAAATATGCTTTACGGGGCCAGCTAACATCTCGCTCACTTGCTCGTCCTGATAAGACAAGCCATGAGCAATAACAGGCTGGGTGCCAGCATCATATGCAAGCGTCGGTGCAGGCATAGACATTAAACCAATTCTCCCTTAAAGGCTTTATCCAAAATTGAAGGCATCAGGGCCTCTAGCTCTATTTCATTTTCTGATTGAGCTTGTTTAATTTTTTCAACATAGCTTTGCAATTGATTAAACCAAAGCTGCTTATCGTAATCGGGTACAGGAACCTTAATTTTCTCTAATCTTTTCATCGCCAAGGTTCTGTTTCGGTCTGCACTACCAGGCGAAGCTGCCTGTACTTGTTCAATACCCTCTTGAGTCAGAAGATAAAACGCCAGAAAGTTTGCAGTTGTTACCCCTTCTACAGGCACACATGTGATATACCTGTGCGACCCAACTCGACCGTGATCATTGTCTCCAGCAGCAGCAATAGCACCTTCCCAAGCCTTAATATTACTTAAAACCAGATCACCAGAATGGACGGTATAAAGCTTTTGCCAATCGAGTTCCGCACCGATTAACGTCGGCTTGTGAAAAATGCCTTTGCCAAAAGACCGAGCACCCAGTTCTGGATATTCGCCATCAACTGTAATTTCAATTTGTCTTCTAACAATCGGAGCCACTTCCGACATCGGCTTATAAACAGCGCCTTCAATTAATTTGTGAAATGTGCTGTTTAACAGCACGTAGAGATCACTTAAAATCTCGTTTCGGATTTTCCGCGCTAGCTCTATCTTATTCTTAAACTTTAAGATCTTAGCAACCACTTTTTTCTGCTCTGCGAGCTCAGGTAGCAAAATCCGTTTATCAAGAAACTTATTTTCGTCAAGGTACTTTCGATTAGTAGTCCCTTCACTTGCAACGATACAAAAGTCTTTGAACTCTGGTGTTTTAGACATGAAATCGAGGTATTTAACATCTGCAAGTTCGGAGTTGACGTCAAATGTCCAAAAGTTTCCTGTAATAATTGCTCCATCACAGCTTTTAGGCACTATTCCGAAAGCACCATTCCTTGCGTCAATTTTTGAAAGCACAAACTGATCAGAACTCACCAGAAACTGGCGCTTAGTTCCTATTGCGTCACCAATGACTTCATCTCTAAGGAGCACGCCATTACCATTCATTTTAATGGTAATGCGCTTATACTCAGCATCATCCTCAACGGTGATGGCCTCTTTTTGGCGGATAAGAACATCCCTTAAAGTATACTCTTTCATTTAGAGATACCTTGAGTGCTTATTTCGGCTTTAATCTGTTCTAAGATCGCTAAAAGAGACTCTTCTTTCGTGGTTATTTTCTCTATCAAATCCATAGGCTCTTCGTGTTCAAGCACTTCGAGACTATTAGGGTTTTTTCTATCTAAATTTACGTCAATCAGTTGTCCACTTTCGGAGTATTTAATAATCTCTGAGGCACTTTCTTTCCAGGCATTCTGATTAACGATCCTGTTACTCCACCAGTTCAAGCATTCATCAAACTCATGGCTTTCCATTGGTTTAGTTTTAGTATATTTTTTACGACCTTCAGGAACAGTGATTTGGTAATACCAAATATCGTCTGTTGGGCCAGAACGATCGAAGAAGAGTAAGTTGCCTGCAATATCGGTATAAGGCGCGAATACCCCTTCCGGCAAACGAACAATGGTATGCAGATTAAAGTTCTTTAACAGCTCTTCTTTAATGCGTGCGCTGATACCATCACTGAATAACGTGCCATTTGGGACAACAACCGCGGCGCGACCACCATTGTCTGAACCATGACCCGGGCGTTTGAGTTTACGCATGATCAACTGAAGGAACAGCATTGCGGTTTCGGCGGTTTGCATATCTTCCGGGAAGTTACCAAGAATGCCTTTTTCTTCCTCACCGCCAAACGGTGGGTTGGTTAAGATCACATCTACACGATCTTTGTCACCCATCTCTCGTAGTGGAAAGCGCAGGCTATTTTCTGGGTCAATTCTTGGGTACTCCAAACCATGCAGTAACAGGTTCATTTGTACCAACAGGTAAGGCAACGATTTGGCTTCACCGCCAAAGATACTGCTTTCTTGCAATACTTCGCGGTCTTCGACTGTTTTACACTGGCGCTCCAGGTGTTCGAACGCTTCAACCAAAAACCCCCCCGTGCCACAGGCTGGGTCCAATACGGACTCACCCAACTGCGGGTCCATCACCTCAACCATAAAGCGAACCACTGGACGCGGAGTATAAAACTCGCCGGAGTCACCAGCGGCATCACGCATTTCACGCAGCATGGTTTCGTATAAGCGGCTTAAGGTGTGCATCTCTTCAGATGAGTTGAAATGAATGCCGTTTATTTTGTCGACAACATCACGTAACAAATACCCGTTGATCATGCGGTTTTGCATACCTTTAAACACGGTCGCAATCACATCTCTGCGATCACCACCGTTGTCACCTTGCAGGCTACGCAAGTACGCAAACAAACCGATGCCACGGGTACCATCAGGTCGCATTGCTTCGTCGTTGTTAATAAAGGCAATCAGCTCGTCGCCGGTGATACCACCTTCAATTGCTGCCCAGTCTCGCCAGCGGTATGGCGCTTCGATGGCTGGCTGAAAGTTTTTGCCCTCTAACACGGCTTCGGTTTCTCGCAATTGTTCTAAGTCGTCGAGAAACTTCAAAAACATGATCCAAGTGAGCATTGGCAGACGATCGAGATCGCCATTTAAGCCTTTGTCTTTACGCATGATTTGCCGAGACGATTTAACAATCGCACCTAATTGCTGGGCGGTGGTCATCGGCTGATCTGCTTTCTTTGTTCGTGCCATAAATCGTATCGTCACTTCTGTTATTGCTGGCTATAGAGCAGCGTTTGTAATTGGTCCACGGCGGTTTTCATTTGCAATGCACCGCCAAAGAGATTGGCTATTTCCATCACATTGCCATATTCAGAAATGGGCGGTACCTGTAGCGAATCCGGAATACTGAATTGCTTGGGGCCGTGGTCGGTATATTTGTCCAGTAAAGACGTTAAGATCGCGCGTGCCTCTGGACCGTACTGATCAAAAAAGTCCGGTTTGTTTTTCTTCAAGTAGTCAGCGCGCTCTTTTCTGGTTCGCAGCGGTACGTTAAATGCTATGTGGCAAAGTAAATCCAATGGATCTGCATCGGTTTTGCCTGACTCTGCGACCAAATCCTCAAACTGGATCCCTCGTTCTTGTAGTTCGAGAATGATCTCTTCTCTCTTTAACGGGTTTGCCCAGTTATCTTTTAGTTCGTCCAGTGAGGAAAAGAGGGTCTTTACCTTTTCTGCGGTGTAGTCGGTATATTGGATGACACGAAGCTGTTTACCGTCTTCGTCTAGCTCATAGACCAAATGAGACGTAATTTTAACGCTGCCACCGTCTACGTAGTACTTTCTCGGTTCGTGCTCCTCTCCATCATCAGCGCCTTCACCTTCAGTGTTCACTTCGTATTCACTCGTCTCTTCAGCAACCTCTAACTCTTCACTCTCTGGTGAAGAAGTGTCATCTACCACTTCTTCACCGTCTTCATCAATCACCACTTCATCTTCAATTTCTGGGTAACCGTCAAAGTCAGGATCAGCAAAATTTTGTGTGGCGGAGCCGGTATAATCAATGATGTTGAACCACAACTTGCCGTAATCTTCGCGCAGGCGAGTACCACGACCAACAATTTGCTTGAACTCACTCATTGAGTTCACAACACGCGCAAGCACAACATTTTTACAGGTTGGCGCATCGACCCCCGTTGTTAATAACTGTGAAGTGGTCAGTATCACTGGAGTACTGGTTTCCAACTCTTGAAAACGACTGAGGTGCCCTTTGCCAATTTTCCCTTCTTCTGATGTCACGCGTGCAACGTAATCTGGATGCTTGCGTGAAAGGTCAGAATTCAAGTTATTAAGCGCCCGACGCATTTCATCGGCGTGTTCTTGGTCGACACAAAACACGATCGTTTTTGCAAAACGATCGGTTCGCTTCATAAAGTCGGTGAGATGCTTAGCAAACGCATCTGTTCGAGCCTTTAACGCAATAACCCGTTCAAAGTCCTTGGTTTGGTATTCACCATCTGGGATTTCTCGTCCAAAGCGGTCTACATCGCCTTTGCTTGGTCGCCAACCTGCCGCATCGACTTCCGAAATAACTCGGTGTACGCGGTATGGCGCAAGAAATCCGTCATCAATACCTTGGCGCAAACTGTAGGTGTAGATTGGGTTGCCAAAATAGCGATAAGTATCGCGGTTATCTTCACGCAGCGGCGTCGCCGTCATACCGATTTGAAAAGCTGGCTCAAAATACTCCAGAATTTCGCGCCAGTTACTGTTGTCGCGGGCACTGCCTCGGTGACATTCATCAATGATAATTAGATCAAAGAAGTCTTGCGGAAATTCTTTATACAAGCCTGGACGACGCTCATCACTGGCAATGGATTGATAGATCGCAAAATAAATTTCACGACTTTTAACAACTTTGCCGCCTTCAATTTTGTGCCTGGCATCACCAAACGGGGTAAATGTTTTATCCTTTGGGTCATCGACCAACACATTTCTATCTGCCAGAAATAGAATGCGAGGCTTTCTGTAGTCTCCCGTACGATTCCAGCGAGCACTCCACAGCTTCCAACTAATTTGAAAAGCGACGACTGTCTTACCCGTACCCGTTGCCATCGTAATTAATGAGCGCTTTTTACCTTGAAGCACCGACTGAACTGCGCGGTTTATAGCTATTTGTTGGTAGTAGCGCGGGGAATATCCCGAAACATGGTGGTAAGGGGACAGCAAGGTATCAAGATCTTCATCCTTTAAACCTTCATCGCCACAAAGACGCTTGAATAACTCATCAGGGGTTGGAAAGCGCGACAACAATTGCTCTTCACCACTGGTGTAGTCAAATTCTAAGATTTCATGACCATTGGTTGAGTAAGCAAACTTTAGCCCTAAAATTTCTGCGTAATCTTTTGCCTGTTGCATCCCTTGGCCGACAGGGCTGTTTTCAGGTTTAGCCTCAACAACAGCAATAGGAAAGTCGCGAGTGTACTTAAGTAAATAATCCGCTCGCTTTTGCTCCCCACGTTGAACTTTACTGCCCTTAAACTGAACACGGCCATCGGTAAATGTGTACTGTTCAGTTATTGCGCTAGGATTGTTTTCCCATCCAGACTCTTTGAGCTTTGGCGTCACATAGACCCGACAAGTATCTGCTTCGTTTAAGGCCATACTATTTTTCTTCCTTGCTGTCATCTGATGCGCCACCAGATCTAACCCACTGATCCACCTCATCTGCTTTAAACTTCCAAGGCCGACCAATTCTATGAGCTGGCATACCCTTTTTACTGATCCATGAGTACACAGTATCTTTGCTTACGCCAAGATATTCGGCTATTTCTTCAACAGATAACCAGCGGTCTGAATTCACAAAAGGTACCTAACGTTATGAGCTTGATGCTTTTGTAAAATAGTCACATATTCGCTCAGCAAAGTAAACTTGATTTGAGCTGAATAGAGAGGATTTAAAAGGATTAAAAAGAAATTCATTCTTACCTTGTCGGTGCACAACCAGTACGCTAGCGGTATTGTCCGCCTCAGACTTTATACCTCGCCCAGCCCTTAGGTTGACTGGCGGTACACTAAAAGGCGACAAGCCTACATAGGATTCATCGCCTTTTTAGTCATCCAAGATACTGCCTTTCACGCAGTACATTCGTGGACGGGTGTTGTCGGGCAGGCTGACTTTGCGCTGTGGTCGGTTGCCATCGGGGACTAGGTAGCCTGCGGCCATCAGCGCTTTGGCGGCGCGATCTGGGCTTAGACCTTCGGTGGCTTCACGCCAGCCAGTTGGGTAAAACAGGTAGAGGGTTTGTGGGCCGCTGGTATCTATCCAACCCGCGCGTTGGCGTACTTGGCTGCTGTAACCGTTTTGTTTGGGCGCAAAGCGGCTTTCGCCATGTTGCTCAATAAAGCTGCTGTAGTAGCCCCCATTTAAACCGGACACCTTGGTAGAAGCAAAGGCCTAGGCATAGACCTAGTGCAAAGGAGTGTCCAAGGTGGAGAGAATCGAAGTCATAACTGGCGTGCAGCGCCGTCGCCGGTATTCCGCACAGGAGAAGGCAT
>NZ_VTUU01000038.1 GCF_008370345.1 Marinobacter salinexigens
CTTGTTTCTCCGCTTTGCAAGATGTCGTCCCCGAGCAAGCGCCGCGAGATGGACCTTATGAAGCTGCCGCGTTTCTTTCCGATCCCAAAGCTCCCGCACACCCTGCCTGATCCCTCCCAATAAGCTCCCCAGCTCCACGCCGGACGCAGCAGCAGCAGCAGTAGAGATGGCCGCCCTCGCCGCCKCCTCCACGGCCGCCTTCGCCGCSAAGCCGCGCCTCCCACSCGCGCGCCTCACCGTGGCCTGCTCCGCCACCGGCGGCGACGGCAACGGCAGCAGCAGCAGCGTGTCGCTCGCRTCCTCCGTGAAGACGTTCTCSGCCGCGCTGGCKCTGTCGTCGGTGCTTCTCTCCTCGGCCGCCACCTCCCCTCCSCCCGCGGCCGCCGACATCGCGGGGCTGACCCCGTGCAAGGAGTCCAAGGCGTTCGCSAAGCGCGAGAAGAACTCGATCAAGAAGCTCACCGCGTCGCTSAAGAAGTACGCGCCCGACAGCGCCCCSGCSCTCGCCATCAACGCCACCATCGAGAAGACCAAGCGCCGGTTCGAGAACTACGGCAAGTTCGGGCTGCTGTGCGGCGCCGACGGCCTGCCGCACCTCATCGTCAGCGGCGACCAGCGGCACTGGGGCGAGTTCGTCACCCCGGGCCTGCTCTTCCTCTACATCGCCGGSTGGATCGGGTGGGTCGGCAGGAGCTACCTCATCGCCRTCAGCGGCGAGAAGAAGCCCGCCATGAGGGAGATCATCATCGACGTCGAGCTCGCCACCCGCCTCCTCCCCAGGGGGTTCATCTGGCCCGTCGCSGCCTACCGCGMGCTCATCAAYGGRGACCTCGTCGTCGACGACAARGACATCGGCTACTACTAGCTGCTGCACCTGTGCTTGCACATCGCTGCTGGCGAGTTGGGCAGTCGTACGTGGAAAACCTGGCTTTTGGTGTAGGAGGAAGGAATGGAAGTGGTCTGTTGTACTTAAAGAAACTAGATGAAGAAGTCTTGTATAACTGAAATTTACCTCTCTTGTGTGTGATGTATTCACCTTCGTCTTGAAAATTCTTGAG
>NZ_VTUU01000039.1 GCF_008370345.1 Marinobacter salinexigens
CCGGCGACCAAGCGCCCGGGGAGACGTGGCACATGGTCTTCAGCACAGAAGGCGAGGTCCCCTACAGAGAGGGCCACCGGCGACCAAGCGCCCGGGGAGACGTGGCACATGGTCTTCAGCACMGAAGGCRAGRTCCCSTACAGAGAGGGCCAGTCCATCGGCGTCATCGCSGATGGCGWSGACAAGAACGGCAAGCCGCACAAGSTCAGGCTCTACTCCATCGCCAGCAGCGCSMTCGGMGAYTTCGGCGACTCCAAGACRGTSTCGCTGTGYGTSAAGAGGCTSRTCTACACCAACGATSMSGGRGAGRTCGTCAAAGGAGTCTGCTCAAACTTCCTCTGTGACTTGAAGCCAGGCGCTGAGGTGAAGATCACAGGGCCAGTGGGCAAGGAGATGCTCATGCCCAAAGACCCCAAYGCAACARTCATCATGCTCGCAACGGGKACCGGYATYGCTCCGTTCCGCTCCTTCTTGTGGAAGATGTTCYTSGAGGAGCACGAGGACTACAAGTACACCGGGCTCGCGTGGCTGTTCCTGGGCGTCCCGACSAGCGACASCCTGCTGTACAAGGAGGAGCTGGAGAAGATGAAGGAGATGGCGCCGGACAACTTCCGGCTGGACTTCGCGGTGAGCCGRGAGCAGACGAACGMGGCSGGGGAGAAGATGTACATCCAGACGCGCATGGCGGAGTACARGGAGGAGCTGTGGGAGCTRYTSAAGAAGGACAACACCTACGTCTACATGTGCGGGCTCAAGGGCATGGAGAAGGGCATCGACGACATCATGCTCGACCTYGCAGCCAAGGAYGGGATCRACTGGWTGSASTACAAGAAGCAGCTCAAGAAGAGCGAGCAATGGAACGTCGAAGTCTACTGATGATGATCCTTCATTGTATTGTTCAGCTCAAGCAATCTGGTGGTGATGAGTTTGCATTGCATTGTACGTAGTATTGCGGAGATCAATCGAAT
>NZ_VTUU01000040.1 GCF_008370345.1 Marinobacter salinexigens
CCACACCACCTACATACCATGCAGCTAGAGAGGAGGATCGGCCGGAGCTATATATATACGCATCTTTGATGATTTCTACTTGAAGAAGTAGGGGAGGTCGAGCACGTAGAGGAGAAAGTAGGCCCAGAGCACGCCGGAGATGCCGCCGAAGAAGAACCCCCCGGTGAACTTGGCCCAGCCGTCGGCGGTCTGCAGCTTGTCGGCCTCCTTCTTCCTGCCGGTGAGCGTGAGCGAGGGCGCCGTGGACGGGTCCCCCTCGTTGAAGGAGGCGACGCCGTACATGGTGAGGCAGACGCTGAGGATGGCGACGAGGCCGGCGGCGCCGAGCGCGSCSGCCTGGCCGTGCACGGGCGTGYTGCGGAGCGGGCCSGTGAGCGCGAAGGGCCCSACGAGGAGGTAGCCGTGSGCGAGGCCGACCTCGACGCCCCGCAGCAGCGGGCACACGGCGGTGCGGTAGGCCGGSAGGTTGGAGAGGTACCACGCSAYGAGCGGGCTSGAGGTGACSGGCGTCTCCAGGCTGCCGATGAASGGGTCGCCGTTGATGGGCTGCACCACCTGGTACGTTGCCTTCTCGGGCTGGATGGCCTTGACGGTGAACCGGGGCCGCCTCGTGAGCGCAGCAGCGCCTGACAGGCCCCTCGGCCKCGAGTGCACGACGAGGCTGCTCTTCATCMCCTGGCTCGCCATGGGAGCGTAAGCTGTGGCCATCTCCACCGACMCMCACACCGCAGGCGCMCGGATCGGATCCGCCGGCTMACTCAGATCTGCCTGCAAATGCGACGACTACTGGTACTAGCTGAGGCGGGTCTCCT
>NZ_VTUU01000008.1 GCF_008370345.1 Marinobacter salinexigens
CCTGCCACACCACCAGATTTACAGGTTGTTCCAGCACATCAGAGGGCTGGATAGCGGGATCCGTACTGGCCAGTTTCAGTCGGCCGTGAAAGAGTTCGGAAAGGCCTTCGGTCAGCGCAAAGCCAACCACGGCGAATAAGTCTGGGGGAAGTTCACCAACACGGGCGGTGAACTGCAGTCCGCTTGCCTGGGGCATATCTTCAATCCTTGAAGGTATGTTCTTGATAGTATCCGGGAGATCCGCAACCGATTCCGTAGTTGCTTTGTATTGCTAGTCATCCGGAAAGCTGTGCAAAAGTATCAGCCCACCTGCTAAAAATCCAGTCCGTAAAGAAAACAGAAAAGCCCCACAACTGCGGGGCTTTAGAAGGAGAACAACCGTCAGGCTGCTTTTTTTCTGCTCAACACACCAAGCCCCAGCAATCCAAGGCCAAGTAGTCCAATGGTCCCAGGCTCTGGTACAGAGCTAACATTCAGGCTGGCCAGAAGTTTTACACTCGTGTCGCCATTTTCTTCGGTATACAGTTCGGTCGCATTACCCTCAAACCCAAGCAGGCTCAGAGAGTAGACGTAACCATCCAGAACAAATTCAGAACTGAGAACCGCCTCGTCAAACAGGATCTGGACAATGTCGTCTACCGGGCCATCTTCTGTTATCTCAGTATGTGGCCCTACCCAAGGGAAAATCTGGCACAGGAACCCACATACCTCATGCTCAACTTCCGCATTGTTGGGTGTTTCATTGTGCAGGAAGTTAAATGTAAACGGTCCCGTCGCCACAGCCCCGCCACCATTGGAAAAACTGGCGTATACATCCAGATTCACACTGTCGATGGCAGAATCTGAGGGGATCTCATAGTTGTAGTGGGTAAATTCACCCAGTACGAAGGGAGAGGCATCGTTGATGGTCTGGGGCAATAGAGGGTTTGCCTCAAAGCCATAGCCACTCTTATTACCGTAACTTCCACCCCAACGGATCTGGTTTGTGCCTTCGCCGGTAACATTCTGGCCACCCACGGCATCAACCCATTGCCCGCTGACAGAATCCAGGTTAACCGGAAAAGCCGCAGCAACACCGGAAACAGTCAGGAGCGCAACGCCTCCCACAATCGATTTTAAAATAGTCATAGGAACATCCCTTTAACGTAGCTCAACACGTATTATCGTGGGGGAACCCCACACGATGCGGGAAAGCAAGCATCAGGCCAAAAACATAAACCAATATATTTCATACACCTAAATAGATAGCATTAACAGGTATGTAAACATTTCTGACATATAAAATGCAGGAATGGCGTATCGTAAGAGCCAGCCGATACGCCACGGAAGAAAACGGAAACGAAAGGGGAACGCAGGCACGGCTAACCATGCCCGGAAGGCTTATTCCGGCTTGTAAAGCCGTTGAATACTTGAAAAATCCAGAGTCCCATTGCCCTGCCCTGCATGCAGTTCAAACAGGTTTCGGGCCAGGGATCCCATCGGAATGGCTGCGTGGTTTTTCACCGCGTTGTCGAATGCCAGCCCGAGATCCTTGTTCATAAGATTGACCAGGAAGCCACCTTCATAGCCTCTGGAAGCTGGCACCCCATCCATCACGCCCGGCCATGGGTTATAGACATTCAATGCCCAGTTGCCACCAGAGCTCTGCTTCATGATTTCAGACAGGATCGCCGGATCCAGGCCGTTCTTGACCCCCAGCGCCAAGGCTTCACTGGTTCCTGCCATCAGGATAGCCAACAGCATGTTGTTGCAGATTTTGGCAACCTGCCCGGAACCATGATCACCCGCGTGGAATATGTTCTTGCCCATACCTTCAAGTATTGGCTTCGCCTGGTTGAACGTGTCCTCCGAGCCGCCACAGATAAACGACAGCGTACCCGCCCTGGCACCACCCACACCGCCTGACACCGGCGCATCAAGGAACGGAATATTGCGGTTCTTCGCTTCCTCAGCTACACCACGGGCCGTTTCCGGGGCAATGGTGGACGAATCAATCACCAGGGTGCCTTCCGGAAGATTGGCCAACAGGCCCTCGCTGCCGAGATAAACGGCTTCAACGTGCTGGCCAGCCGGCAGCATGGTAATAACGCACTCTGCGCCTTTGGCCGCCTCATGGGCTGTGTCAGCCGTTTTAGCGCCCTCCGCAACGAGCGCCTGGACAGCATCCTTCGACAGGTCAAACACGGTTACATCGTGTCCGGCCTTGACCAGATTAGCAGCCATAGGGCCACCCATATTGCCCAGACCAATGAAGGTTATGATTGCCATGTCTTTTCCCCTTTATTGTTGTATTCGGTAAACAGGGCTGATCGGCCCCGCATTGCTTATGCAAAAAAGCCGTCAATCCACTCTGTGTTCATTTCACCCAGAGAGGCATAACGCCAACGAGGCTGCTGATCCTTATCAATAAGGAGCGCCCGGATACCCTCGGCAAATTCGCCCTTCCGGAGACAGTTCTTTGATATCACCAGCTCCTTATCCAGAACTTCCTTCAGGCTATCCTGCCTGCAGCGCTTCAGATGGTTCCAGACCAGCGCCATAGACGTCGGCGAGGCTGAATCCAGGGCCTTGGTGGAGCGTGCCAGCCAGCCATCACCACCAGAAAGTTCCTTCAGCTGATCCACCACGGCTTCCAGCGAATCACCGTCGGTTACCCGGTTGATATCATCGAAGTGTTCGCGAACCGGCGACTCAGGCATGACATCGGCACTACGTATTTCAAACTGTCGCATTACCGAACTGACGACACCGTCTGCATCAGCATTCAGCCAGTCCTTTTGTTTCAGAGTTTCGATGACCTCTAGCTTGAGATCATGCCGGATAAAGCGATCAGCCAGGCCTGTAAATACCGCATCCCGGCCGTTGATCCTGGCTCCGGTCAGCCCGAGAAACAGCCCCGTGCGGCCGGGAGCCCTGTTCAGGAACCACCCTGCCGCGACATCCGGGTAGAGTCCGATGGTAATTTCCGGCATCGCCAGTTTGGAGCCCTCCGTAACAATCCGGTGTGAAGCCCCCTGCATCAGGCCCATACCGCCACCCATGACAATGCCATGTCCCCAACACACAACCGGTTTCGGGTAGGTATGGATCTGGTAATCCAGCTCATATTCCTCGGTGAAGAACGCATCGCCTTCACCACCCTGAGGTTCCGTCATGCTTCGGTACAGGGCCACAATGTCCCCGCCGGCGCAGAATGCCTTGTCACCTTCAGCATCCAGCCAGACAGCTTTGACATTGCTGTCTTCAGTCCATCGGCTGAGCTGGGGTGCCAGCATACGGATCATTTCGAGGGACAGTGAATTCAGTGCCCGGGGGTTGTTCAGACGAATAGCCCCGATAACCGCACCATCACCGGTTTGCCATTCTTCAAATACAATGGGTTGATCACTCATAACTTATCCTTCAACCGTTGCTCTGAGACGGAATCAGCGGTTTTTCCACTCGGGCTTGCGCTTCTCAAGAAACGCATTAACGCCTTCTCTCTGGTCATCTGTGGAGAACAACTCAACAAAGAGCTCGCGCTCCATTCTCCAGCCATCAGCATGGCTGCGCCCATCTCTGGCACTCATCACCAGAGTCTTGCATCGTGCGACAGCCGACGGACTCTGTTTACAGGCACCCTCTGCCAGCTCAAGCGCTTTCTCAAAGCTCTTGCCGGCGGGGACAACTTCTTCCACGAGGCCGATCTCCAGGGCTTTCCCGGCTGTGACCCGTTCGCCACAAAGAATCATTCGCTTGGCCCAGCCCTCACCTACAAGCCAGGGCAGATTCTGCGTACCACCGGCGCAGGGCAACAAGCCGACACCCGCCTCCGGCAGAGCCATCTGGGCCTGCTCTTCCGCTACCCGGATATCACACGCCATGGCACACTCAAGCCCGCCACCCATGGCGTAGCCGTTCACCGCCGCAATCGAAACACCCCTGAAAGATGAAAGCGTCGAAAACGCCTCCCCGAACGCAGCGCCCATCTCTCCGGCATTGGCCTTGTCTCCGTCGGCAAAGAGCTTCAGGTCTGCCCCGGCAGAGAAAAATTTTTCACCCTGCCCGGTAACAACCAGGGCATAGATTTCGCGGTCTTCATTCAGATCGTTTACGATCTCCACCAGGGCACTCAACGATGCTTTCGTCCAGGTGTTGGCCGGTGGGTTATTGATCGTCATAACCGCAATGTGTCCACGCTTCTCGAGCTTAAGCAGATCACTCATTCTGTTTCTCCTGTTTGCCTGAGGTTCTGTTATTGGATGGCTTCAGCAACACCGTCATCAAGCAGACGACGAGCCACAATCAGGCGCATGATTTCGTTGGTCCCTTCCAGGATCTGGTGCACACGAAGATCGCGCAAATACCGCTCCAGTGGATACTCCCGGATATAGCCGTAGCCACCGTGCAATTGCAGGGCCTCGTTCGCTACGTCAAAGCAGGCGTCCGTGGCAAAACGTTTTGCCATGGCACAATGCAGGGTTGCTTCGGGGTCTTTGGCATCAAGCTTGAAGGCGCCCAGACGAACCATCTGGCGGGCGGCCACCAGATTGGTTGCCATATCCGCCAGCTTGAACTGAAGCGCCTGAAAGGCGGCCAGCGGCTTACCAAACTGTTCCCGCTCGTGCATGTAGTTCCGGGCACGAATCAGGGCGGCCTGAGCACCCCCGAGAGAACAGGTGGCAATATTGAGCCGCCCTCCATCAAGCCCTTTCATGGCAATAGCAAAACCATCTCCTTCCTCACCGACTCGATTGGTGACCGGTATTCGCACGTTTTCCAGACTGATCATTCGGGTCGGCTGACTGTGCCAGCCCATTTTCTCTTCATTCTTACCGTAGCTGATGCCGTCAGCGTCCGCGGGAATCACAAAAGTCGAAATACCTTTTGAACCGCTTTCAGCATCGCCGGTCCGGGCCATAAGCACGAGGATATCCGTGCTTCCCGCGCCGGAAATGAACATTTTGCTGCCGTTGATTACGTAACTGTCGCCATCACGAACGGCTTTGGTTCGGAGGCTGGCAGCATCAGAGCCCGCCCCGGGTTCGGTGAGGCAATACGATGCCAGCCACTCTCCACTGGCAAGCCCGGGCACGAATGCCTGTTTCAGCTCATCCGAAGCGAAAGTGGCAATCATCCAGGTGGCCATATTGTGAATGGTGATAAAAGCAGCCGTTGAAGGGCAGGCCGCTGCCAGCTCTTCCACGATGACGGAGGTATCGAGCCGGGAAAGCCCCATCCCCCCCAGAGCTTCAGGGGTATACATACCCATGAAGCCCATTTCGCCTGCTTCCCGCATCACATCCACCGGGAAAATATGCTGCTCATCCCATGTCGCTGCGTGCGGGGCCATAGCCTTTTCAGCAAAGGCCCTGGCCGCCTCACGGAACGCCAACTGGTCTTCTGTCAGATTGAAGTCCATCGGTGTCCCCTGATCCTATTAACGCAACTGGATTGAGAAGTTTGCCTCAGCCGTTGCCTCACTGGAGAACCAGCGGGACGTTACGGTCTTGGTTTCGGTATAAAAACGCACTGCCTGTTTGCCATAGGCATGCTGATCACCGTAAAAAGATCCCTTCCAACCGGTGAACGAGAAGAACGGCAGAGGTACCGGAATGGGAATGTTCACACCTACCTGGCCCACGTCGATATTGTGCTGGAAGCGACGGGCAGCACCACCGGAGTTGGTAAAGATTGAAGTGCCGTTACCGTACGGGCTGTTGTTGATCACTTCGATGGCTTCACCAAGGCTGTCAACTTCCATGCAGGACAGCACCGGCCCGAAGATTTCCTCGTTGTAGATATCCATGTCGGTGGTCACACCGGAGAACAGCGTGGGCCCCACCCAATTACCATCAGGCAGGCCATCCACTGTGCAGCCGCGGCCATCCAGCAACAGGTTTGCACCCTGGGCTTCGCCGGTTGCAATCAAAGACTCGATACGATCCTTGGCTTTAGCGCTGATGATCGGACCGTAGCTGGCTCCGGCATCATCCCAGGCACCTGGCCGGGCTTTGGACATGGCTTCTTTCAGCTCCGGAATCCACTGTTGGGCTTCACCAACAAAAACGGCAACGGAAATCGCCATGCAACGCTGGCCCGCGGCGCCAACCGAGGCACCAACCAGTGCGTTGATCACCTGCTGCTTGTCAGCATCAGGCATGATCACCATGTGGTTCTTGGCACCGGCGAAGCTCTGAACACGCTTCATGTTGCGGGTGCCAGTTTCATAGATATAGCGGCCCACAGGAACAGAGCCCACGAACGAAACGGCTTTGATGGCAGGGTCGGTCAGCAGTGTATCCACCTGCTCTTTACCACCGTGAACCACCTGCAAAACACCTTTCGGAGCACCCGCTTGCTCAAAGAGTTCGGCCAGACGCATCGGGGTAAGAGGGTCCTGCTCGGAAGGCTTGAGGATGAAGGTGTTGCCACACGCGATGGCCATCGGGAACATCCACAGCGGAATCATGGCCGGGAAGTTAAACGGAGTGATACCGGCACACACACCCAAAGGCTGAATCCAGGAATGGGTATCCACTTCGCGGGCTACGTTTTCAACGGTCTCCCCCATCATCAGGGAAGCTACGTTGCCGGCATGCTCAACCACCTCAATACCACGCCAAACGTCACCTTTGGCATCTTCGAAGGTCTTTCCGGTTTCCTGGGAGAGAATTTCAGCGATTTCGTCGTGATGCTCCTTCAGCAGCGCCTGGTAGCGGAGCATGACGCGCGCCCGCTCAGACACCGGTACTTCTTTCCAGGTCTTGAACACCTCACCGGCGTACTTGATGGCTTGTTCCATCTCGGCGTGAGTCGTGCAGGGCGCCCTGGCGATGACTTCATTCGTGGCGGGATTGGTGACGTCTATCCAGTCCTGAGTCTGGCTCTGAACAAATTCACCGGCGAGATACAGTGGTACGTTCTTCATTTGATGAGGTCCCTGTTTGTTGTTATGCGGGAAGCGGACCGGGCGGTTTGCCGATCCAGTCATGTTTGAAAAAATCCTAGCACGTGATTCGGTTAACAGTGATTGACTAAATTTCGCCCGTGATGGACTATATTTCGATCACTCTAAAAACAACAGACTCAAAAATGGCTCAAACCTCTCAATGGCCTGTCCCTCAGGACAGCGTACGTTATGTGGTCCCGGACCCCATTATTCACCTGCTTTCAAACCACCCACTCACACGGGACCTCTACCCGCTGGCCTTCGGCCATTATCGCCGGGCGGCGGGTCATCACATGCATCGAGAACATCACAAGGATCATCTTTTGATCTACTGCACGGAAGGCAAGGCGTTCCTGAATGTGCTGGGTGAGCCCTACACAGTTGAAGCCGGCGATCTCCTCTTATTACCCTCTGGAGCCAGTCACCGCTATACCGCAGACCCGGACAATCCATGGACAATTCACTGGGTCCACTACACAGGCCCCCTGGCTGATGAATTCAGGCAATACATGGGTTTCGATAGCGCGACTCGCATCCGCCATCTGGGGCGTCAGCCCCGTTTGCTGGTGGACTTCAATGGTTTGCTGTCAGTGAGGCAGACCGGCTTCCGGGCCCGTGGCCTGATTCATGCCGCAAACCGTTTACGGCAGCTGCTGGCGGCCATCCCGATCACCATCGATGCAGCCGGCCACGAGCGTACGAGCGAACTGGATACCATTCACAACTATATGCGTGAACATCTGGAAGAAAGGTTGTCGCTGGAGCAGCTTGCCGAGCTGGCCGGACTGTCACCTGCCCACTTTGCAACCCGCTACCGGGAACAGACCGGCACCTCGCCGATTCAGCACTTTCTTCACCTGAAAGTGGAGCGGGCATGCCAGTTGCTGGACACCACCGACTATAGCTTTGCCGATATCAGCCGGCATCTGGGCTATGATGACGCCTATTACTTTTCGCGCCTGTTCAAGAAAGTTATGGGGCAATCGCCCCGGGATTACCGGCATACCGCCCGACATTGACGTCATGTATTGAGGGCCAGACTGCCACCTGTCTGCATCTACGACTTTTGTTGTAGATGCGAACCAGTTATCTTACTCCTTTCAACATACAACAAGAGCGAGCCATGGCCATGTACACGATCGAAATTGACGAAACCTTCGAGGTTCCCCGTAAGCGTGTGTTCGAGCTGTTTGCCGACCACAACCGGATCGGAAAGGTACTGGGCGCACCGATCAAACGCATCAAGGACAGCGACCAGGCTGACCCCAATGGCATCGGCTCCGTTCGTAAAATCGGCATCGGTCCGGTTGGTCTGGAGGAAACCATCCTCAACTTCGAACCGAACTCCCTGATCGAATACACCATCACCAGCCTAAGCCCGATCAAGAACCATCTCGGCCGCATTCGTTTCGAGGACACACCGGAAGGCCATACCCGAATCAACTACACCATTACCTTCGAAGACGTCGTCCCGCTGACCGGCAAGCTGGTACGTTCAGCCCTTGAGCAGGGCATTCGCCGCGGGATCAGGCGGGTACCGGACCTGGCGTGAGTTATTGATAGATAGCAACAAACCGTAACTTGATGATTATCAGATTCTTGACCTGAGGCAATAGGCCACACCAGTCGATTCTGTAATCTCCGCTCAATTGCATTATCTGGCCATTCCGGCCAGACATCCCCTTTTGCAGCGGAGAATCCAGATGGCAGCCGAGCCAATAGTCCTGTTTGATAATGGGCACCACAAGTGCCTGATGTTCGATTCGCTGGTGAGTGGCGAAGGCGTTCAATCCAATCAGTTTCTGATTGTTGACGGAAAGCATGAAGCGCTGATTGATCCCGGCGGTGACCTCACTTACACCCCGCTATCTGTCGCAGCGTCCCGCTATATGAACATCCGCGACATGGACTATGTGTTCGCGTCTCACCAGGACCCGGACATCATCGGCGCTATTGATCGCTGGATTGTCCACACACGCGCTAAAATTGTGACCTCCCGGCTGTGGGCTCGATTCCTCCCCCACCTGGTCTCCAGCTATGTGACCAATCAGCTTTCCGGAAGCGTGTACGACCGTATCGTCAGCATCCCTGATGCCGGCGCCAACGTAAAATTCGGGGATTCGTACTTACAGTGCCTTCCTGCCCACTTCATGCACTCCGTTGGCAACCTGCAGTTTTACGATCCCGTTTCCAGGATTCTGTTCTCCGGCGACCTGGGAGCTTCTCTGGGCGGTGATGACGACCACCTTCCGGTCAAAGACTTCGACAAACATGTGCCATCCATGATTGGCTTCCACAGGCGTTATATCGCATCAGGGAAAGTGTGCCGGCTCTGGGCCAATATGATTCGGGAAATGGACGTTACCGCTATCGTTCCACAGCACGGTAAACGGTTTGAGGGCCCGGAAATGGTCAACCGCTTCCTTGACTGGGTCAGCTCGATGGATTGCGGTATCGACTTGATGACACAGGAAAATTACCGCCAGCCGGTAGACTACGTCTGACCGGGTAGGTACTTCCCACATTGTCATTACAGGTCACTGAAGCTCGTGGCAGTAGCGAAGTAAATATTCTTTGTGTACAACTGTACACATAACAAGGTGAAGCCAGGATGGCTCGCGACAAAAACAGACGAAGGCATCCCGTGTTTGTTTTATTTACTTCAAGGAGAATGTCATGAGCTTTATTAACCCGAGATTGATTGGTCTGACCCAGGAACGGGCCATTGAGGAGAACACCGGTGTCTCTGACCTGCATGTTGGCTGGCAGAATGAATTTGCCTCTCAGGTTCAGAGCGATCCTATGGGCAACAGCCATTGTGCGCCCGTGATTCGCTGGCAGCAGGAAGGGGAGATTCGTTACTTCGTGCCCCGCCTGAGCTTCACCCAGAACGTCACTGAAACACCGTGGCTGAGACAGATACTGGGACTTGACGATGAGCCCGGCTACGTTGTCGACGAAGCAGCCCTGATCAAGGCCATCGAACGCAAGTTGATCAGCGAATCCCGCCAAAGTGTAGCGGCGTGATGATGCCTGCCTGACACAGCCGACCCTTGTCGGCTGTGTCCCCCTCCTCCAGGGTCAAAACGACCTGTCAGAAATAGGCCTGTCGCAAAGGGTCAGACTTCAGTAAAATTCCACCCTTTTCCAGGAAAGAAGGGGCAGCGTGTCATGGGCAGAGCCTATCAGAACCGCAAAGAATCCATGGCCAAAACGGCCGCAGCAAAAACCAAGGTCTACAGCAAATACGGTCGCGAGATCTATATGTGCGCCAAATCCGGCGGCGTAGACCCGCAAGCAAATCTGTCACTCCGCGGGCTGATCGAGCGCGCCAAGAAAGATCAGGTTCCGGCCCACGTTATCGAGAAAGCCATCGACAAGGCCAAGGGTGGTGGCGGCGAAGATTACTCACCGGCCCGTTACGAAGGTTACGGCCCTGGCAACTGCATGGTGATCGTGGACTGTCTGACAGACAACCCGAACCGTACCTTCGGTGATGTGCGCCTCGCCTTCACCAAAACCAAGTGCAAGATTGGTACTCCGGGTGCCGTTGCCCACATGTTTGATCATTGCGCCATCTTTGCCTTCAAAGGTCAGGACGAAGAAGCTGTTCTGGAAGCGCTGATGGAAGCAGATGTCGACGTCACTGACATTGAGAGCGAAGGCGACAGTATCACGGTATTCACACCAAACACCGAATACGCCAAGGCAAAGCAGGCTCTGGTGGATGCGTTTGGTGAAATCGACTTCGACGCAGACGAAATCCAGTTCGTACCCAAGACCACGACACCGGTCGAAGGCGACGATGTCCCGATGTTTGAGAAGTTCCTGGACATGCTGAACGATCTGGATGACGTTCAGAATGTTTTCCACAACGCCGAAGTGGCCGAGTAAGAAAACAAAGAGTACGAAAACAAAAGTGCCGGCATCAGCCGGCACTTTTTATTGGTTTATGGGCAACACCGCTTAGCGAGGGGTTGCATAAACCTGGGTCCAGTAGTTGCGGTAATCCGCTACACTTTCATCCGCATCAACCCGCTCAACTGCAAACTCGGTAAACCGGGGGTCCATGATGTTCTCGCAGTGCCCGGGGCTGTTCAGCCAGCCTTTCATCACCGAGGCTACGTCGTCATATCCGGCAGCAATATTTTCTCCTGCCACAGACCACTGGTATCCCGTTTCAGTAATCCGATCACCTACCCGCAATCCGTCCGAGCCGTAGTGGCTGAAAAAGTTATTGCTCGCCATATCGCGGCTGTGTTTCTCTGCCGCACCGTTGATCGGGCAGTTGTACTCCACCTGCACAGTGGCCTCGAAGTACTCACTACCACAATATCTGGCCTTGCTTCTTGCAGCATTTACGTACTCCAGCATAGCGGCCTGGTATTCCTCTACCTCACATCCATCGACTACGATAGTCACCGGTCCCTCGGCTGCATCTGAATTTGCCTCGCTGGAATCCGCAAGAGCGGAACCTGCACTGGATGACGTCGGAGCACTGGAACCGCCTCCACCACAACCAGTCAGAAAAAGACTAAATACTACGTAAAAAAGGGACTTACTTAGCAACTGCATCGAACTTTTTTCCCAAAGGAGCTGAATTTTTTGGGAATATTACGTGTCGACGTTGTAAACGTATGTGCGGGATTTGCGAAAACTACAAATCATTACGTTGCTATACAAAACCCACGAATTCGTTTTTTCCAGGTAACAAATGAACCTATCAAACGCAGCAGAAATACGTATAGCCATTTTGAAAACCGGAACCACCTATCCGGAGCTAAAAGAGCGCTTCGGTGATTTCGACACCTGGTTTCTGGCACACCTCGACATCCCAAAGCTGAGCGTGACCGTCCTTGATGTCACTCAAGGCGCGCCAACCTCTCAACCCACCGATTGGGACGGCGTGTTTGTGACAGGTTCCCCTGCCATGGTCAGCGACAAGGAACCCTGGAGCGAGGCGACCTCGCGTTGGCTGGGCAATGCAGTTAAAGAGGGCATTCCCATCTTTGGTGTCTGCTATGGTCATCAGCTTCTGGCCCACGCCACAGGCGGTCTGGTCGGCTATCACCCGAAAGGCCGTGAAACAGGCACCCACACCGTGGAACTGCGTGATGCGGCTATGTCAGACCCATTGTTCCGAGACCTGCCGAGGTCGTTTCCTGCACACCTGACCCACAAACAGTCAGTTCTGGATCTGCCGGAGAATGCCGTTCTGCTCGCATACAACGCCTTTGAACCCCACGAGGCCTTTCGCATCGGAGAGTGCGCCTGGGGGGTCCAGTTTCACCCCGAGTTCTCCGAAGAGATTATGGGCACTTACCTGAGCGTCCAGGCGCCCGAGCTTGAGCAGGAAAATCTGTCGCCAGGCACCCTGATGGACAACATCCAGAAGACTCCGGACGCATCCAGTCTCCTGGTCAGGTTTGTTGAGTTTGTCAGGGAATGCAGCCAGAAATGATCAGCAGGTACCGATGGGCTTGTGGAACAGTGCAACATCCTTGGCAGGGACTTCCAACCGCCATCCAAACTGCTGGGCAAGAACGTTGAACGTATACTCGCGGTAGAACACAACGTGGGTAGGATCTCGGCGATAGTGCCAGTTTGCGAAACGACTATCATCAGTCTGAAAGCAGGTCATGACGCCTAACCACCCTCCTGGCAGAAGCAGCCTGTCGAAGGCCTGAAAAACCTCGGCAGGCTGGTACAGATGTTCCACTACCTCGGTACAGGTAATGAAGTCATACTGCCTTTCCAGAACGGAAGCGTCCGGGTAAAAAAACGGATCGTAGAGGGACATATTCATCCCTGAGTCCGCGAGCATCTGCGCAAGCGCAGGCCCCGGGCCACAACCAAAATCCAACCCGTCAGCACCGTGGGCAAGCCGTTTCAGCAGAGGATCCGATAGCCTGGCCAGGAATCGCCGGTATCCCGGATCGTCTGCGGTATTTTCATGGAGATCATAAACCGCGCGCTCCTCTGCCTCTGACAAACGACCGACCTCAGACATGACGGTTGCCTCACAGTACCCACACCGCAGGTAGTCCTGCCTGCCCACAGCCATGAATGCCTGCAACACCCCCTGCTCGCAAACGGGACACAACGCCAAATCAACCTCCTAACCTGAACAATCTTTCATTGTCATTTTCGGCCATGACCGCCATTTCGTGATCAAGCGCGAAATCCCGCCGGGAACCCGGCACCTATACTGGCCTCGCAAATAATAACAATCGCAAACCAATGACGACATTAAACCGGCGCTCTGCCTCCGGTTCAGGGACGGAAACATGGACATTTCAAACAGCATCGCACAGGACGTGCCGATCATGTCGGCACGCTATGCCCAGCGCTTCACCCAGTTCATGGAAAAGCGCGGCGTAAAGGCACATGCTCTTCTCAAGAACACGGACATGTCGGAAGAGTTACTGACCAATCACGAATCATTCCTGTCCATCAATCAGGTCATCAGGCTTCTGGACAATGCAACATGGCTGATGACCGACGAACGGGCTCCGTTTCAATTTGGCCAACAACTGGACCTGCCCAGCCACGGCCTTCTAGGTTTTGCGGTACTCGGCCACGAAAACCCACGACAGCTGATCAGCATGATCGTCCAGTATCTTCGGGTCGGGTTACCGCTCATGGACATGGACTTGAGCTCCACCGGCTCCACGTTTCGCATTCGACTTATAGACACCTGGGACCTGGGCCACATTCTTCCCTGCGTCACCAAAATCTATATGGGCAGCATTCACCGGATTGCCTCTCAGGTGTGCGACCACTTCGATATCGAGTTCAGTTTTTCGACGACTATGGGCAGCCCGGCATGGCAGACCCTTGCCGGCAACAGCGAATTCCGTTTCAACCAGACTTACAGTCAGGTCACCATGCCCCTCATGGGCCGGCCGGCAAAACCGAACGACGCCAGCCTGGAGTTCCTCATGGCACGAAACCGGCAGCCCCAGGAAGAGCGGAACCGGGAGTCGGACGAAACCGTCATGCAGGTCAGGGAGCTCATCATGAGCCAGCCCGGGCGACCATGTACAACCGACAACATTGCCCGCAGACTCAACATCAGTACACGTACCCTTCGCCAGCATCTTTCAGCGGCAGGCACATCCTTCCGACAACTCAGGAACGAAATCCGTGAGAACTTTGCAACGCTGTACCTGAAGGACACGAGCGTCCCTCTGGAGTCTATCGCCAGCAAACTCGGGTTCAGCGACCAGGCGGGGTTCACCAAGGCTTACCGGGCCTGGACAGGCACAACACCCGGCGATATCCGAAAACAAGCTCGAAAGGTAAATAACACGCCTGGCTGACATTTCTGCCCCAATCACAGACCGAGGTTGAAACCCGTCACGGTTTCAATATTTTTTACAGCCCATTTCCGCTTTGAACAAAAACCCTGCCGTGGCAAGCAATGACCCACGGTGGGGTGGGCATGCCTAATGGTCCTGCACTCATGCGCGTAGAAGTGCGTGACAAAGGGATTTTTGCAAGTCCGAACGAGTCTGTCCTTGTCGGTGTTGTCTGCAGCCCTCTCAACAACAACGAAAACCTTACAAAGGACGAACTCATGAAACGCAGCAATCTCGACACGGGCGCCCGCAAGCTCGGTCCAGCGCTCGCCGCAGCGACCCTGATGGCCTGCGGCGGCCAGGCGCTCGCCGCTCCGGTATCTCTTACTCTCGAATTTTCGTGCCCGTTCCCATTGATCGGCGACCAGCCTATCCGGGCGGAAATCAGCGCTGATATTCCAGCCGTCGCCACAGTTGGTACCCCAACACCAGAGTTTGAGGTTACCGCGCTCACCGTGGTTAATGAAAACTCCCGCACCGGCCTGAAACTGGTGGGCTCTGAAACCCTGGAAGGCAGCGCCATTTCCTATAACGAAGTCATTACTCCGAGCCGTACCCTGGACCAGATTGTCAATCTGGCGATCCCTCAGACCCCAATTCCCAGCGAAACCGGTGAATTTACAGTACCCGCCACAGGCAACGCACCTGCCGTGAATTTTACCGAACAAGATGTCGGTGAAGCAGAGATCCGCGTTGGAGCACTGTCCCTGAGTCTGATCGCCCGGACTGCGAATGGCGATATAGCGCCCGCACCCATTGGTGAAATTGATACCGACTGCACCCAGCTCGCAGGCCAGGATAACCTGCTTCAGACCATCATGGTTGAGGGCAATGCCGTTGAGACCCCACGCATTGCGGTGAACCGTGAAGCAGTCGCGTTCGGCAATGTACAAGCCGGCCTGACAGAGCAAGACACCATCACAATCACTAACACCGGAAACGCCGCCCTGGGCATCAACGGTGTCAGCATTTCTGGTGCCGACAGCAGTGCCTTCATGCAAACCAACAGCTGCAGCACCATCGCACCTAACGAAGCCTGCGACATCAACGTCACCTATATCCCCAGTGGCGAAGGTACTCAGAGCGCTACTCTGAGCATTGCATCGACAGATGCAGACACCCCGAATGTCGATGTAGCCCTGAGTGGTAACAGCGTACTTGCACCCGTTCCGGAAATCGGTGTTGATCCCCAGTCAATCGACCTCGGTCGAATTCTGCTGGGTGAAAGTGCCTCCGCCCAGATCACCATCACTAACAGTGGCAACGAAACGCTCCTGATCAATGCGATCAACCTCACCGGCAACGATGCTTCGGAATTCACTCAGACCAACAACTGTACGACGGTTCCACAGGACCAGAGCTGCACCGTCGACCTGGCCTTCACAGCTGGCTCTGTCGGGGTTCGCAATGCCCAACTAGTCGTCGCATCCAATGACCCGGAAAATCCTGAAATCAGCGTTTCCGTATCCGCCGAGGGATATGAGCAGACCGGCTCCATTCTTGAGATGCTTCTGGCATTGGACGGTTCTACCTACATCAACGCCTCAGACAGCACCCTTCCACTGAATGGCACTATTGCCACAGCGCTGGACCTGGCCGCTGGCACCTTCGAGGCCGACCTGGCCGTTGATCCAACAGTCGGCCACTTCTCTGTCAAATTGCTGTTCAGCAAGCTGAATGCCGTTGCCAACGTCGAGTTTGAACAGTCCGAGATGACCACCGGCACACTGATCAACGGCAAGTTGACGGCCAACTCCCACCTTTATGTGAAGGTACCGAAAGTTGCCCTCAAGCTCTTCGGTATCCCGTTCAAAGTCGGCGGTGGTGACCAGTGCCAGACCATCGAACCTGTGGACATCACTCTGGTATCGCCGGAAGGCTCTAACTTCTCACCCGCAACGGGTGGTTCTGTCAGCGGTGAATACACGCTACCTCCGCTGGAGAACTGCGGCCTGCTGACCGATGTTCTCAACCAGTTCCTCACCGGCCCCGGCAACACCATCGACCTGATGCTGACTCCGGAGCAGTAAGGAAACGGGCACCCCAGTGCCTGGCCTGCCGGCAACCCGCCGGCAGGCATCCGAATGATAAAAAATAAAGGAAATCTGAGATGAAAAGCCTGAAGACATCAACATTAGTGCTGGCGATGGCTGGCCTGCCCCTTGCAGCCCAGGCAGAACTCAAACCGCTGGAAGACAACCTCATGGGGAACATTACCGGCCAGGCCGGTGTCACCATTGAGCTGGAGACCAAGGTCAATATCGGTGAATTCAGATACACCGACGAGGGCTCACTGGCGATCCGCGACATTGCCATTGGCGGTGCAAACCGCACGGATCTTTTTGAAGAAATCACCGATCCGGCCATCCGCAACATGGCGTTCGGCACCACCAGCGACCTGATCGACAATATCAAGATTGAGATCGACATTGCGGATGATGGGGATGCGCTGATCAATGTCTGGCCCCTGACCGCCGCCCCCATTGATTTCGGCGTCAGCACCGGTGAGTGGATGCTGGAAGGCCATACCGATACCACCCTGCTGGCGAATAATTTCTCGATGGTCGGCGCCGTGACCAAACTCGGTATCACCGTTGATACGGCAACCGACACTCTCAACCTGAACACCATGTTTGGTATTTCAGACCTGGATGTGGACATCCCGTTCCTGGCTCTGGGCATTCGTGACCTGAAACTAACCGGCGACCAATACCTGGAAAACCCCGGCATCCTGACCCTGGGGGCGACCGTCGACATGGACATCTACAACGGTACCCGCGCCAACGGCGGTGAAGCGCTGGCAGCAGACCTCAACACCTTCCGGGCAGACATGACTGTCGGTCAGGTGCTGGTCGGTGGAACCTCCATCGGCTCCCTCACCATCGACAACCTTGCGGTTGAAAATACCGCTATGCGCATCTACGGCCACTGATCCCGGCGCGACGTGATCAGCCTTCCCTGAGGGCCTCACGCAATTGCTGATCCAGCCCGGCAGCCTCAATCGGCTCCGGGCTGATCACTTCAAGCCGGGACTCCTCCCGGGGCTCGGTATCCAGCACGGACAATGCTCCATCAACCACGTTGATCGCTCGCCAGCCCTCCTCAGTGCGAACCACAGCTTTGAAACGCGCGAAGTGGCTGTCCATCGACATGACCAGTAGTGCACGTTCCTCAAAGACTCCATCCGGGTGCACCCGCCAGCCCACACTGTAGAATCCCTGCCCGGCATTTTCGGCTATCTGCCAGGGCTCCACATCAATGGAGACTCTCTCCGCAACACCATGGGAATGATCGTGATGGTGATGGGCGCCGGGATCAGACACCTCTGGCAAGGCGGTATTGCCATCCAGCCAGTCAGCCTTCAGATGGCCATAACGGGTCTGGAAAACAGCTGACTTGGAGGGCTTCAGGTCAGCAGCCCATGACTCAAACCGGGCCATCTGTCCGGGGCTGCAAAGGTCCGTCTTGTTGGCTACGAGAATATCTGCCGCAGCCACCTGATCACGAAACTGCACATTGTCGAGGACTCTTTGTTCCTCAAGCTTCCTCGGGTCCACAAGCGTGATGACAGGGCCCAGCTTGAGCACATCCGCATAGTGTTCACTTGTGAGCGTTTCCAGAATCTGAGAAGGATGACCAAGCCCGGTTGGCTCAATAATCAGCCGATCCGGCCTGGCCTTATGGATCAGTTGGTTCAGACCGATCTGCATAGGTAAACCCGCAACACAGCACATGCAACCGCCGGGTACCTCTTTGATAAAAGCGCCACTGGTTTGCAGCAGGGCACCGTCGATGCCTACTTCTCCAAACTCGTTGACCAGTACAGCCCAAACTTCATTGTCGGGTTTGGATTTCAGGAGTTCGAGAATGGCAGTGGTTTTGCCGACGCCGAGAAAACCAAGGATAAGATTCGTCGGGATGGGTTGCTTCATATTACGTCTGCCGCCAGATAAAACGTTATACTATAACAACCAAGGGCGGTAACGAAACCTGAGGGGGCTACCGCCCAACCTTCACCAACCGGTCCAGCCGGAGTCGCTCACGCTCGTCAAACATCCGCCGGCTTCCCCAGGACACAGCAATCAACGTACCGAAACCGGTACCAACGGCGATGGTCAGCATCACGAGAATCTGATATTTCACCGCGATGGAAGGCGGACTACCGGCCAGAATTTGCCCCGTCATCATCCCGGGCAGGCTGACAATCCCGGCGGCCGCCATCGCATTAATCGAAGGCATCATGCCGCTGCGCATGGCCTGTTTGCGAATATCCTCCAGAGCGGAACGCCAGGTCTCCCCCAGCATGAGCCGGTTTTCAATGACCGCACGCTGGCTCCAGACTGACTCTGTCAGGCGGTCCAGGCTCAGGGCAACGCCGGTCATGGTGTTTCCCAGCATCATCCCCAGCAATGGAATGGCATATTGCGGTGAGTACCAGGGCTGCGGACCAATCACCACGGTCAGAACCAGTACAGTGACGGTGAAGGACGACACGAACATTGCGCCAGTGCCTATTCCGAATGACCAGATACCAATGAGTCGCCGTTGCTGGCGAGCGACGACTTCCCTGCCTGCAACCAGCAACATTATGAAGGCAAGCAGTGCTACCCAATAGAAATGCGAGGATGCAAACAAGGCCTCCAGAACCAGCCCGATCAGCGTCAGTTGAATAATGGTCCGGACACTGGCAATCAGCAGGCTCCGCACGATGCCCAAACGGGCAGCCACGCTGACGGCTCCGAGTGCCAGTATCAGCAACGCAGTGAGCGCCAGCTTCCACCAGGCAAGATCAATGACTTCCATCAACAAGCTCCAGATTACTACCCAAGATCCGGTAGTGTCGGTCAGCCACCCGGTGGATCTGGTCATTATCATGGGCGACCCAAAGTACTGGCATCCCCCGCTTTCGGATTGCCTGCATCAACCACCTTTCCACCACTTCTGTCATGGCGCCATCCAGGTTTGCCGTTGGCTCATCCAGAAGCAAAACCGACGGTTCCCGGGCCATCGCCCGCAATAACGCTAATCGCTGACGCTCGCCGGAGGATAATCGATCCACCGTCCATCCCATGGTTTCTTCTGGAAACCCGAACTCTGCAAGCCCATCCGCTTCCCGGCCATCAGGAAAGTGCTCACCCACAGTCTCAAACCACCACTGACTGTCAGCAGGAACCATCATCACCTGTTGCCTCCAACGGCTGGCCGGCATGGATGATTGAGGCGTTTCGTCAAGGCACACCCGACCGTCATGGGGTTCCAGGTCCGCAATGGCTTTCAACAGGCGGCTTTTACCACTTCCGGATGGTCCGGACACGCAGACCACCTCTCCGCTTCCAAGAGACAAAGAGACTCCGGCAAGCATACCGATGGAAAGTGCTTCAATCGTCAGTGTCGTCACAGAGGCCCCGGGAAGTCAGGATCGGATTTTTCTCGCCAATATACCTGTTATTATGCGCTTTCTCATTTTCTGCGCCCGGACTATTCATGACCAGCACCGCCTCCAAACGCCTCAACAAATACATCAGCGAAAGCGGACTGTGTTCTCGCCGCGAGGCTGATCGTTACATTGAGCAAGGAAAGGTGTTCATCAACGGCCAGCGTGCCCAGGTTGGGGATCAGGTCATGCCCGGCGATTCGGTGAAGGTTAACAACCAACTGGTTACTCCCCGGGCCGAGGAAGACCTGGTTTTTATTGCACTCAACAAGCCGGTAGGCATTGTCAGTACGACAGACAGCGCAGAACGACACAATATCCAGCGGTTTGTTGGCCACAATACCCGAATTTTCCCCATCGGCCGCCTGGACAAAGACTCCCAGGGGCTCATTTTCATGACCAGCAATGGCGATCTGGTGAACAAGATTCTCAGAGCTGGCAACAATCATGAAAAAGAGTACGTGGTCACGGTCAACAAACCGATCACTCGCGAGTTCGTCCAGAACATGGCGAGCGGGGTTCCAATTCTCGGTACCGTCACCAAAAAGTGTCGGGTCAGCCAGGAATCCCGCTTCGTTTTCCGGATCACTCTGGTCCAGGGGCTCAACCGCCAAATTCGCCGGATGTGTGAGCACTTCGGTTACGAAGTGACGCGGCTCGAGAGGGTCCGGATCATGAATATCGAGCTGGGCAACCTGCCCGTGGGGCAATGGCGGGACCTGAGCAAAAAGGAATTGGGGGTCCTCTTTGATGCCATCAAGGACTCCTCCTCAGAAGCGCCTCCGGGCACCCAGAAGGCGGTGAAGCCAGCGCCTGCGAAAGGCCGCTCCAGTCGCCCGGGCGGGGGCCAATCCCGCGGTCATGGAAAGCAAGCAAGGCCGGATAGAGCAAACAGGCCGGCGAAATCCGGAAAGCCCGGCTCCAGAGGCAAACCTGACAGACAGGGCAAACCCGGCAAGCCTTCAAAGAACCGACAGCGCAGCCCGAAACGGAGCTAACCCTCTTCCCCCCGAACCGGCCGGTTCAGGGGGAAACGCTCGATGACCGAGTACTCGGAACCGTCCGGCCTCAACTTACTCTGGAACAGCGAGACTGCCTCTGCCGGGAAAGCACCAAACTCGCTGCCGCGCCAGTTTCCTAGCAGCGCTTCCACGGAGCCTCTTCT
The DNA here is from genome assembly GCF_008370345.1 of Marinobacter salinexigens. Taxonomy (GTDB): domain Bacteria; phylum Pseudomonadota; class Gammaproteobacteria; order Pseudomonadales; family Oleiphilaceae; genus Marinobacter; species Marinobacter salinexigens. The sequence goes on from NZ_VTUU01000008.1 coordinate 20,892, forward strand.
CCGATGAAACCTCGCAAGGGTGATATGGGGCCGGAATCGACGGGATTCAAAAGCAAAACCGATTCCTTCGAGACGTGTTCTCAGCTCATGGTGCAACGCTGCTAACGGTTCCTCCGGCTCAATGCCCGCCCAGAGGTTGTGAGGAGCCGATGCCGAGCCGAAGCACCCGAGACTGCAGACATCCAGGTCAAACATTGGCAATGAAAGCCCTTCAAGGGACGTGACAACCTCCGGCAACCGCGCATCCGCCACCTCGCCCAGAAACACAAGCGTGAGATGCAACTGCCCGGCGCTTTGCCACCGGGCACCTTCAAGCCCGGATGTTTCACCGGCCACCCTCAGAAGCTGAGCCTTCACGCTGGCTGGAAGTTCCAGCCCCAAAAACAGCCGTGGCATGCAGCCTCCCCGCTAATCCGTAACCATATTCATCGACGACTACAGGTGAAGCAGCATAAAGATCAGAACGATAAACACCAACAGGAACCAGCGAGCGTAGGTGTCCGATTTGTCTTCCAGGGCATCGGACGTGGCTACCGAATGACTTCCCGCCTCATAATCCCGCACCAGTTCCCGTGCCCGGTAGAGATCCTCATCGGCGACGTGCACATTGGTGAATCCGGACGTTCCGATCTCGCCGAGGGCCCCCTGGAGGTAGTGGCCACCCACATAGGCTTCTATTCCGTTGGCGCCAAGCAAACCTGCCACAATGTGAGCCTCGGTAATGTCTCTTGCTCGATACGCTATCTGCATCGCCCTACTCCTTCTGTGACCTGAAAGGGCAGAACCCGTTGCGTCGAACGGGTATCATCTTCATCTTAGTTCGCTCCTCACCCGGGAGCTAATCGGAGGCGACGACCCTATGCTCTGGATACTGCTGGCGATCATTGCGCTGATCATTGCGGCAACCCTCATACTGTTCCGGCTGGAAGACCTGACTCACCTGGATAGCCACGACTACCCAGTTCGGGAGGGAACGCCCAGCGAGGCTAACCGCGAGGTACTCGGGCGCATACATGAGCTTGGCGAGAGCTCCAGAGGACTTAAGGGGAAAGCGCGTCTGATGGCTCTGCGCAAGCACATGGACGGTCTAAGCGAAGGCATCGCCTTGGAATCGGAGTTTCGATACTCACCAGAACCCCGGGGCGAGTGGGTCATTGCACCGGGAGTGAACACCCGGCGCCGGTTGCTTTACATTCACGGCGGCGCCTGGGCAGCGGGAAGCCCGAGAAGCCACCGCACAGTGACCGACCGGCTGTCGCACATCGCCAACGCCGCCGTTTTTGCCGTCGACTACAGACTGATGCCGGAACACCGCTACATGGACGGCGTCAGGGATTGTCGCAGGGCCTATAGCTGGCTGCTGGACAACGGCCCGGACGGCCCGGAAAAATCCGAATTCATGGCTATAGCCGGGGATTCCGCAGGAGGCAGTCATACACTTGGCCTGCTCGCCTGGGTTCGCGATAACGGCCTGCGCCAGGCAGACGCCGCCATCGCTCTTTCACCCTCGACCGATCTGACCATGACCGCGCCAAGCAATCGCAACAACATCGGCACCGACCCACTGCTGGGCCCGGTTTTCGGCGGTCTGGCAAAGATTCCGCTACCGGTTATCTGGTGGGCAACCTGGGCCGCCTTTCGGGTGTCTCCAACCAACCCTGTGGCGTCCCCCCTGCGCGGAGATCTGCACAACCTGCCACCAACCCTGATCCACGCCAGCGACACCGAAATGCTGCTGGACAACGCCCGCCGATACGCCGGCAAGGCTCGGGTTCAGGGTTCTCAGGTCACCCTGCACACCTGGCCCGGAATGGTTCATGTATGGCACATCTTCGGCCCGTTACTGCCCGAGGCCGAGGATGCCTTTGGAGATATCCAGAATTTTCTGCAGGATGTGGAAGCCGCCGGTTCTCGACAGACCTCAACGCCCGGGATCAGCTAAGCCCGCCGAACGCTAATTGCAGTGCAATGGCCGCCATCATCAAGCCGATCACACCATCAATCACTCTCCAGGCTGCTGGTTTGGAGAGAACAGGCGCCAAGGCTGACCCGGCCCACGCAAGTCCGCCAAACCATAGGATGGACGCACTGCTGGCACCCGCCACGAAGGTGGTGGCGTTTTCCTGCTGGGCACCAATGGCAGGGATCAGCAGCAGGGTATCAAGATAAACCTGCGGGTTGAGCAGGGTGACGGCCAGGGTTGTAAACAACACCCCCTTCAGGCTCCTCCGGGTAATTTCTCCCGCTTCAAGCGCGGCACGGCCGCGACTGGCCCTGACAATTGCCTGGATCGCCAGCCAGCCGAGGAAAGCAACGCCGAGCCAACGCAGGATTTCCAGCGCCTCCGGCATTGCCATCAGAGCCGCACTGACGCCGAACATACCCAGTGAAAACAGAAGAACATCCGACAACATACAAAAGCCCGCAGACCACCAGTGGTGCTCCCTACGGATCGCCTGGCTCAGCACATAGGCATTCTGGGCACCAATCGCCACGATGATGCCGCCACAAACCACCAACCCTGTCAGATAACTTTCCAGCACTGCGCCCCCTGAAGTCGTTGTACCCTGATGAATGAGGGCAGGATATAGAGTTTTCGATATACTGGAAATTCATAACCATAATGATGGATAAGTTTCTCTAATGCTTGATTACAAACTGCTTGAAGCTCTGGCGACCGTCATTGAATGCAGTGGCTTCGAACGCGCAGGCGCTGCTCTGGGGCTTACCCAGTCCGCCGTTTCGCAACGCATTCGTACTCTGGAAGTCCGGCTTGGCCAGCCTGTACTCACCCGAAGCCCCACCATCAAAGCGACCCCTGCGGGGCAGCGCCTGCTGAACCACGTACAACAGGTAAAACTGCTTGAACGGGATCTGAGCCAATCCATCCCGACCCTTTCGGAACCCTCCGCACGGCTGCGCATCGCTCTGAATGCCGACAGTCTTGCCACCTGGTGGACAGATGCCATCGGGAGCTTCTGCAACAGGGAGGGCCTGCTGCTGGATATGGTGGTGGAAGATCAGGATATCGGGCTCAGAAAGATGCGCGAGGGCGATGTGGCCGCCTGCCTGTGCAGCAGTTCACAACCGGTGGCCGGTGCCCGCAGCATCCGACTGGGCGAAATGAGCTATCTGGCGCTCGCCTCGCCAGACTATATCGCCCGGTATTTTCCCAACGGACTGACCGAAAACGCCCTACAATGCGCACCAGTAATTGTGTTTGGCCCAGACGATCAGCTTCAGCACCGTTTCCTGGCCCAGCGAGGCTACCATGGCAGCTTCCCGCACCACCTGTGTCCGTCGTCCGAGGGGTTTATCAAACTGGCGCTTGCCGGCATGGGGTATGGCATGATGCCGGAACTACAGGCCCGTAAAGAGATTCAGGCGGGAAAACTGGTCAACATTGCTCCGGGAAATGAACTTCGTGTCGAACTATACTGGCATTTCTGGCGCCATGGAGGCGACACGATGGATCGCCTGACCCAAGCGCTCACTGACGCTGATTCACTGGCATAAAAGGATGGCAACCAAAATGGCAATGCTCATAGCAGGACTGGTCGTATTCCTCGGCATTCATTCACTATCAATTTTCAACGAACCGCTCAGGAACAGGCTTTGCCAATCATTGGGTGAGTGGCCCTTCAAAGGCGTCTACTCCATTATCTCTTTGCTGGGGTTGGTCCTCATCGTCATCGGCTATGCCGCAGCGCGCCTCGAACCAACGGCTCTGTATACGCCACCGGGTTGGCTGAGGCACGTCGCCATGCTACTGCTGATTCCGGTATTCCCCCTGTTTTTCGCCACGTACTTTCCTGGCCGGATCAAAGCCACCCTGAAGCACCCCATGCTTGTTGCCATAAAACTCTGGGCCCTGGCCCATCTGCTGGCAAACGGTATGGTGCACGATGTTCTTCTGTTTGGAGCCTTCCTCGCCTGGGCAGTGGCAGACCGGATTTCCATGAAACGCCGCACCCAGCGATCAATCATCACGATGCCGAAAACCGGTGCAAATGATGTGATTTCGGTGATCGGTGGTTTGGCGGTGTACTTCATTACGGTATTCTGGGCCCATCAATGGCTCATCGGCGTATCCCCCGTCTAAAAGGATTTACTCTTGGACCTGACCACACCTGCCCTTCTCTTCCCCGCAATTTCACTGCTCCTGCTCGCCTACACCAATCGATTCCTGGTATTAGCCCAGCTGATCCGCCAGCTCAAGCAAATGGATACTGAGGAAGACCACGGGTTGATTGCCAGGCAGATTGGCATGCTCCGAAAACGCATTGTCCTTACCAAGCGAATGCAGTCCTTTGGTGTCCTGAGCTTCTTCCTGTGTACGGTGTCCATGTTCCTGCTATTCCTTGGCCTGGAAATGCCTGGAATCATCGCGTTCGGGATCAGCCTGGTATTACTGTCGTTTTCACTGCTCTACTCACTGTACGAAATCCAGATTTCGACCAATGCCATCAATGTGGAACTGGCCAATTTCGAGGCCAGGAAAGGCGGGGAGCAGGCCTGAGGCGTTTACCTGCTGGTTATCTGGCATCCTGGTTCTGAATGCCAAACCAGTGGGGGAATCGGATAAGAAAGAAAAGGGCCATCATGTCGTACAGCCCGTGCCAGACCATCACCAGCGCGAGGCTGTCGGAGAAATGATAGGCAGCGCCCAGAACCACACCAAGCCCGGTTGCCACAAGGAAATAGGTAAAAGATACGTAGTGGACAAGGCCAAAAAGGACGGCGGAAACAATCAACGCCATCCACGGCCCAACAGTGCCCGTCAGCCAGCCCTGCACTGCTCCGCGAAAAAGCAGTTCCTCCCCCACCCCAGCCAGAGCAGACAAGGCTGCCAGAACTGTCCATGGGAAGCTGCGTGCAAAGTGGTAAAGCCCTCGCATCTGGCGTTCCAGATCATCAGGAAACAACCCGGGAACGAGAGAGAGCAGCAACAACACCAGATAGGTGATTGCTGCCCCGAGAGCACCGAAGACAACAACCCGGATCAGACCGAGCCCATCCCACTGCACCGGAATGGCGAACAACCAGATAAGCCCCAGACCAGCCAGACCAATGCCACCCTGGAACATCAGGGCGGCCCGCGCAGATAATCCAGAGCTTCTTTGCCCTGTTGCCATTTACGCTCCGAAAATGCCCTTCACAGGGAGCAGAGGCTCATAGCTGGGCGCCTGTTTTTGCGCTTTGGCCTGGAAGGTTTTCATCATATCCCCCGGGCGGAACATCCCGGACTGCCAGGTCGCCATGTACTTCAGGCTGTCTTCCACTGAATGGTCCCGGGTGAAGTTGAGCATTTCCTTACAACCGGTTACCGCCAGAGGCGAGTTAGCTGCAATTTTTGCCGCAATACCCATCACGGCCTCCAGCATGGCATCCTGATCAGCGTATACCGCGTTTACAAAGCCGAGCGCCTGAGCTTCACTGGCAGAGAAGTTTCGACCGGTGTAAGCCAGTTCACGAACCACGCCCTCTGGCATCAGCTTGGGCAGGCGTTGCAAGGTCCCCACATCCGCTGTCATGCCCAGCTCGGTTTCCTTGATAGTGAAGTACGCATCTTGCGTGCAGTAGCGGCTGTCGGCTGCACACACCATATCCAGACCTCCACCGATACAGCCGCCGTGGATGGCTGCAAGTACCGGCAGGCGAACTTTCTCAAGAGAACTCAGCGAGTCCTGCAACTGGAGAACAAGCCGACGAAGGTTTTCAGCCATACGCCCCGGGTCGCCAGACATAGGCAGAGCCTTAGGGTCGGAAAATACAGCCAGGTCCATTCCTGCAGTGAAGTGCTTACCAGTGCTTGAAATCACAATCACACGGGCATCGGTATTGGCTTCAATATCCCGCATACACTGGGGCAGCTCCGACCAGAACGCCTTGTTCATGGAGTTCATCGCTTCCGGGCGACTCAGCTGAACATGGGCGATATAATCCTTAACGTCGATGCTGAAGCATTCGTATGAGGCAAGATCAGACAAGGGTAGTCTCCTTCAATTTGTTATGTACCCGACCCCAGGCAACAACGCCTGGACGACAAAGCACACATAATTACCCACCTAACCATCTGCAAACAACCCGAGGCATCAAAAATCTGATACGTTCAACGGAATTGCCTCTGCCTGCCAGGGCAGCCTCAGCCATCAGGACAACGAATCGGGAGCAGCTATGGAATTTACCTTTCTTGGCACCTCCGGCGGGATGCCGACCAAAGCCCGGAATGTCACAGCCCTGGCATTGCAACACGGAGCACCCAGGCACTGGTACCTGATCGATTGCGGTGAAGGTACACAGCACCAGCTGCTGAGAACACGGCTATCGGTGATGCAGTTGCAGGCCATTTTCATCACCCATGCCCACGGTGATCACACCTTCGGGCTTCCGGGGCTTCTCTGCAGCGCCTCCATGAACGGTCGCACGGAGCCGCTGTTCCTGATTGCGCCGAGGCCGGTCTGGAACTTCGTGGAGAGCGCTCTCGGCAATACTGATTCCAGTCTCAGCTACGAGCTGAAGTTCCTTGATTCCGAAGCCGAAGACTTTTACTGGGAAGACCACGCCCTGCAAGTCACCACCACCGAGCTGTCCCACCGGGTATCCTGCCGCGCATTCTCGTTTACCGAGAAGAATCTGGAACGGCAATTACTGAAGGAAAAGCTGGTGGCTGACGGCATTGGAGCCGGGCCTGCCTGGGGAGCACTTCAGAAAGGCGAGGATGTAATTCTGGACAATGGCACACTGATCCGAAGCGGGGACTACACAACAGTCAACCGCGCTCCGCGCAAGGTGGTGATTGGTGGTGATAACGACAACCCGGATTTGCTCGCTGCGGCCTGCAACAAGGCGCAGGTCCTGATTCATGAAGCCACCTACACACAGGAGGTCGCAGATCGGGTCGGCTCATGGCCACAACACAGTTCCGCGGCGCAGGTTGCCCGTTTTGCCCAGTCGGCTGGACTGCCCAACCTGATCCTGACCCACTTCAGCTCAAGGTATCAGTACAACCCCAACACCAAGCCCTACATAGGCGAAGTGGAAGCCGAGGCAGCAGGCCTGTATCGCGGAAACCTGTTTATGGCCCGGGACTTCGCCCGCTACCAACTGTCACGAAACGGTATTCTGGAAGCTACAGAACCTCAAGGGTTTCCAGCTCAACCCGGTTCCGGCCAGCGCCCTTCCCACGATAAAGCGCGTGATCAGCACGATTGATGACCGAATTCAGGTCATCACCCTCACGAAGTTCGCTGATTCCCGCACTGAGGGTAACCACCAGGTTCTGATCAGCCACCTGCTTCCAGGGAAAGGATTCCAGGCCGGCGCGGATGCGCTCGGCAATGCCCCGGGCGCTATCGGCGCGGGTATCCGGAAGCAGAACCAGGAATTCTTCCCCACCCCAACGGGCCACCAGATCCTGCGTACGTAATTCGTCGCGTATCAGGCGCGAGAGCGTAACCAACACCTGATCGCCGGTTTCGTGGCCGTACTTATCATTAATGGCCTTGAAGTAATCCGCATCCAGCAACAGGAAACTAACCGGGTGGCCGCTTCTCTCGAAACGGGCCAGTTCGCTTTCCGCCAGAAACTGCATGTGACGTCGGTTGAACAGGCCCGTCAACGGGTCTGTGGTGGCCATCTCCTTGAGCTTGCGCTGGGCCCGCACCACCATCTGCAGATAGTACGAAGCGAGATAGCTGAACATGGCGAACACCACGGTCAGGTTAAACAACTGCACCAGATGCAAGGCGGTCTCGCTGATCGGCTGGACTGGCTCGATATTCCACATCAAGACATCCAGGCCTACGTAGTAAGCCCAAAGCACAGACAGCGCGATGGCAGCCGACCGTTTGGACGCCGCAACCGATATCGCCGGAATGAACATAAGCAGGTAGTAATGAAACCCACTGTCCCAACCGATCATCGTGATTCCAAGCGCTGCATGGCCAAGCACCTCAACCCAGATCAGTGCGACGGCCAATCGGTTCCGGCGATATTTAAAGGCATAGTAAGCGCCAGCGTATAAAGCGATACTGATGATATTGATCCAGGCGAGGATGGGGGACCCCAACCACAAGAACAGAAAGAAAAAAGCAATATCAACGGTAGCGGCAATCTGGGTACAGCGCATAGCAAGTCGCCAGAACTGCGGGCGGCGATTGCGGGCAGGCTCGTAATAGGACGAGGGGTTCATACGTTCCTTTTACTGGAGTAATCCGGTTGAGTCGGTTAAAGATAACCCGTTATTGTTCAATCTGCGCGCTCAAATTGAAAATAACTGCAAATTATTCCGACATATTTTTATGCTTGAACACCATAAGATCTGAGAACACTCTGCGGACCGGATACTAAAACAGAATGTCATCACCACTGGTTTTTGCCATCTTCGCTATTGCGCTCATCAGTTTCGCCGTATTTTACCTGTTTTACTTCCGTAACTGGCGCCGACGGAAGGAACTGGAAGAGCCCTTCCCCAGTGTCTGGCGTCAGACACTGGAAAACGATGTCCCGCTTTATAGCGCACTGCCAGCAGCATTAAAGAAACAGCTCGAAAACCACGTGCAGCTTTTTCTCGCCGAGAAAGACTTTTACGGTTGTGATGGGTTTGAAATCAGCGATCGGGTCCGGGTCACCATTGCCGGCCACGCCAGCCTGTTGATTCTCGCACGCCCTTTTTCTATGTATGACGAAGTCCGGAGCATCCTGGTCTACCCGGATATTTACCGGGTTCAGGCACCGCGGCACGACGGCATGATCGTTCACATGAATGAACAGGTCCGGGCCGGCGAGGCTTCCAGCCGCGGCCAGGTGGTACTGGCCTGGTCGGAATGCGAAGAAGGCGCTCACAACCCCAACGGCCCACATAACGTGATCCTGCACGAGTTTGCTCACCAACTGGATTATCTGGACGGTACCGCCGATGGCGCACCACCCCTGAGCGGAGAGTTCGCTGCACAGTGGCAGCAAACCATGAGCCGGGCCTATGAAAGCCTGCGCAGTTCCCTCAGACACCACAGTCATAGCTGGCTGGATCCCTATGGGGCCACCCAACCCGCCGAATTTTTCGCGGTGCTGACGGAAGCGTTTTTTCAGCAGCCCGGGCACATCCACAAAGTTCAGCCAGACGTATTCGAGGCACTGAAAAACTACTACCGCCTGGACCCGCGGGATTTCAAGCACTAAGCCGGGTCAGTTCCGGCTCACACCCAGCCGGTACAGATACTCGTGTAACTCCGCCTCGGAGATATTCACGTATTCCACCACTCGCCCATAGAGCATCACCGTAGGCACGTTACGGCCGTTCAGCTCCTTCTGGGCTTCGTTGAGAACATGGAGAATGATCCGCTCCGTGCGGGTCAACCCATCCCGCACATCGGGTATGGTTTCGAGAAGCTCGTCGATACGATCCATAAGATAACTTTCTGCCACTGGATTCCGGGTATTTGCTGCGGAAGCTTGCTAGATTATCCGTTCACCCGGACACACGAGCATACGGAAGGCAGTAACACTGTGGCAGAAAAAAAGAAAAACCGGAAATCGCATCTTGGCATTATTGTCTTTGGTTTACTGTTTGCCCTTCCCGGGCTTGGCATCCTGCTAGCAGGCCCTGCCCACACCCTCTATACACATTTCTCGACCGCCAACTGGACCCGGGTAGCGGTGACCCTGGACCAGGTCAACCTCATAACCAGCACCAGTGACGACTCCGATACCTACTCCATCAAGGCCAGTTATCGTTACCAGTTCAACGGGCGTAGCTACTCGGGTTCCCGCGTCAGCTACGACTGGGGAAGCGACAACATCGGCGACTTCCACCAGAACACACTGCAAAAGCTACGCAGCGCACAGGCCCGTGGCCAGGTGACCGCCTGGATCAACCCCGACAACCCTACCGAGAGCTATCTGGTCAGGGATCTTCGCTGGAAAAAACTGCTGTTTGCCAGTGTGTTCGGGTCGGTCTTCAGTGTCGCCGGTCTGTTCGTGATTTACATGGGTACCCGCAAACGGAGTTCCGTAGAGGACTTCCGGGCGACGGACGAAATCGCGTCCTCCGAAAAACACGGTTTCTGGGCGTTCGCCTTCATGGCCTTCATGTTCCTCGGGATCAGTGCCCCTGCGGTGATCGCCATTCCCGGTGAACTGGATGACGGCAACTGGCCCATACTCGCAGTACTGTTGTTCCCGCTTGTCGGGCTCTGGCTGGCACGCATGGCCTGGGTGTCACGGAGGAACTGGCTCTACTACGGCCCCACACCACTGACGCTGGACCCGGCGCCGGGCCAGGTTGGCGGTGATATCGCCGGCCACATCCGGCTCTCCCGTGAGGTAAGCGACGCCGGCTGGAACGTCACCCTCCAATGCATCCGGGTACGGATCACCCAGGGCAAAAACAGCCGGCGAAGTGAATCCGTCATCTGGCAGATGGATCAGGTTCCGGAACTCATAACCCGGACGGGAGGTTCTGCACTGGCGTTCCGCTTTGAACCTCCCACCAACCTGCCGGCAACCGATGAGGACGGCCGTGATCAGGTAACCTGGCGACTAGTGCTGAAAGGCCCGACAAAACCTGTACCTCTGGAGCGCACGTTTGAGGTGCCTGTCGTCGAGGGGACCCAGCGTTCCAGTATCAGCCTCAGCCAGCCTCATGTTGAACACCACGAACGCATGGGCAAAATCGAGGCGCTGACCGATGCGGCGGAACAGATCGATGTGGAAATGTCAGCCCGGGGAATGGTGCTGACAAGCCGCATAGGCCGGAACATGACCATGAAAATGATGCTCTTGCTGTTTGGCCTCATTTTTGGAGGTGCCAGTGTCTTCCTCGCTTATACTGCTGCGACAGAAGGGTTCATGCTCTACATCATGGCGCTGGTCTTCGGCCTGTTCGGCTTTCCCATGTTGCTGGGAGGCCTGTTCATGCTTGGGCGCAGTCTCAAGGTCACCATTTCCTCCAGCCAGGTTGAAGCAATCCGCTACTGGTGCGGTATCGCGCTGTGGAAGCGTTCGGGCATGCTGGTCAATCCCGGTCAGATTGAGTTAGTCGGAGGCAGCTCGATGACATCCGGCAACCGTACCATTGAATACTTTTCCCTCGCGTTCCGGGACGGCAACAAGAAAATACGCCTGGCCGAGGGCATTGCCGGACGCCCGGTTGCGGAGGCGTTTCGGGACAACCTGATCAAGCTGCTTGGTCTGCACTGAGAGATGGCAAGTAGTCAATTGTCGCTGCCGCGGCAAGGAGACTTGCCACGTATCATAAGATGACATCAAGAGCACCGGAGCAGACCTTATTGTGATGGCATCTCACCCGCCCGGTGCAGGCGACAGGCTTCACATTGCGCACCAAAATAGTGCAGTTATTGTCAAGCACAGCAATATCTTAGTGTTTGCTGTACGTTAGGGAGCGCTGGCATCAGCGCTCCACTCCTCTGTTTTCGCTGGGTTATTTACAGAAACCCGGCCCCAGCCCGTGATGCCTGAATCCAGACCGGTACGAAACCTGCAGGTAACCTGTCAGGAGTCCTCTAGTTCAGCAAAGCGTTGCAGGTACGCAGAGGCTCCCTACCCACTACATGCAATGTTTTGCTGAACTCCTGGACAGACTATGAACTTGTACAGGAGTCCAACATGCTACTGGCAACCGATCTGGACGGCACATTTCTCGCCGGCCACCCGGACCATCGCCTCAAGCTCTACCAACTGATCTCTGCCCACCCTGAAATTGATCTGGTGTTCGTCACCGGACGAGGTCTCGAATCGGTTCTTCCCCTGCTTTCTGACCCCACCATCCCGGTGCCCGACTACATTATCTGCGACGTTGGCTGCACGGTGGTTCACGGCGGCACCCAACAGGCCATCCACCCCATACAAGGTGAAATCGACGAACTCTGGCCTGGCGAACAGACGGTAGAAGATGCGCTCAGCGCTTTCGATGGCCTGCAACGACAGGAAGTCCCCCAGGAGCGCCGGGTTTCCTACTTCTGCGACAGCGAACTGGTCGGAGATGAATTACGCAAACAGGCCGAAGCTCTGTCCTGCGATGTACTTTTCTCGGCAGGCAAATATCTCGATATTCTTCCCCGTGGCGTCAACAAGGGCAGTACCTTGACGCGACTGGTAGAGCATCTCGGGGTGGACCCGGAAACCGTCCTGGTCGCCGGCGACACTCTCAACGACCTGTCCATGTACCAGCATGCCTTCAAGGGCGTCTGTGTCGGAGCGTCTGAAACCGCCCTGCTGGAGGCCACAGAACATCAGGCCCGCGTCTACCATGCCGACACATCCGGTTGTGGCGGTATTCTCGAAGCCTTCGAACATTTTGGTTATCTCGGCCATGCCGGCATCGAAGCGGAAATCCCGGATGCCATGAGCTCCGGTAAATCCGACCTCGTTATCGTTTACCATCGTCTGCCCTATGAGGAAGTGGTGGAAAATGGCGAACTGATTCGCCGACGCCCCAAATCTCCCAACGGCATTATCCCCACGCTGCTGAGTTTCTTTGCCGATGGTAAAGCCGGTTCCTGGGTAGCCTGGTCCATCGACGATCCCGACCTCGGCCCTTTCCAGACCCACACTGAAGTGGACACCAGCCGCTATGAGAAGCTTGTGGCAGCCCGTGTTCCACTCACCAAAGACGACGTCGAAATCTTCTATAAACGCTTCTCCAAGGAGGCGTTCTGGCCAACCCTCCATACCTTCTGGGAACGGGCAACCTTCCGCGATGATCACTGGCAGGTATTCCTGAAGGTCAACAAGCTATTCGCCGAAAGGACCGCCGCAGAGGCAGCAGAAAATGCCGTAGTCTGGATTCACGACTATAACCTCTGGATGGTTCCCGCCTACCTCAGGGAACTGAGACCGGATGTAACCATTGCCTTCTTCCATCACACCTACTTCCCTTCTGCGGACGTGTTCAATGTATTGCCGTGGCGTCGGGAAATCATTGGCAGTCTTCTGCAATGCGACCACATCGGCTTTCATATTCCGAAGCAGGCGGAAAACTTTGTCGATGTCGCCCGCGGCGTCACCCCACTGGAAGTCACACAGAAAGCCGGCTGTGCCCCTCGTTTCCTGACGTATGGCTGTGCAGTCGGACTCGACGAAATGAGTACCGAGATCAAGGTAAATGATCGCCGGATCGGTCTCGGCGCACACCCTGTAGGACTCGACCTTAACCGGGTTCGAACGGCACTGGCAGACCAGGACGTACAGGCCCGCATGGAAACCCTGCGCAAAGAACTCGAAGACGTTCGGTTGATCCTCTCGGTGGAACGCCTGGACTTCACCAAAGGCATTCTGGAAAAGCTTCACGCCTACGAGCGAATGCTGAACGAGCATCCTGAACTGGAAACCAAAGTCACTCTGATGATGGTGTGTGTACCCGCGGCCAAAGGCATGACCATCTACGAAGAATTGCTCTCGCAGATTGAGCAGACGGTAGGCCGCATCAACGGTCAGTTCGCCCGGGTCGGCTGGACACCGGTGCAGTTCTTCTTCCGCGCCCTGCCCTTCGAAGAACTGGTGGCTTACTACACCATGGCGGATGTGATGTGGATTACCCCATTGCGGGATGGTCTGAACCTGGTGGCCAAGGAATACATTGCAACTCAGGGCCTGACTCAAGGCAGCGGCGTACTGGTGTTGTCAGAATTCGCCGGCGCCGCGGCAGAGCTTCGTGGTGCCATTCTCGCCAACCCGCATCACCCGCAGGATCTTGCAGACACCTGTTACTACGCCCTGGCCATGAGTCGGAGCGAAGCCAGGAACCGGCTGAGTGAGGCGTTCGAAGTCGTATGCCGCTACGACATCGGCTACTGGGGACAGGAGTTTATCGATTCTGTCGAAGAGCGTCGCACTACAAAGCTCAGGAAAATTATATCCATCGGCCAGAATGCCGCCTGATCATCAGACAGGAGTCCGAACATGCTGCTCAAAAATGCAGTACAACTGATCTGCTATCCGGACCGGATCGGCAATAACCTGACCGACCTCCATACCGCCGTGGAAAAGCATCTGTCCGATGCCATCGGTGGCCTCCATATACTGCCGTTCTTCCCCTCAAATGCAGACGGCGGCTTCTCCCCTCTCACCCATAAAGAGGTGGATCCGGCCTTTGGCACCTGGGATGACATTGAAGCATTCACCGGCAAGTACGACCTGTGCGTAGATCTTACGGTCAATCATATTTCCGATGAGTCCCCGGAGTTCAGGGATTTTATTGCCAATGGCTTCGACTCGGAATACGCCGACCTGTTCGTGCACGTTGACAGGTTCGGCGACATTTCACCGGATGACATGGCGAAGATACACATTCGCAAGGAGAAAGAACCTTTCCGTGAAGTCACCCTCGCGGACGGCACGAAAACCCGCGTCTGGTGCACATTCACCGAGCAACAGATTGATCTTAACTACGACGGCGACCTGGCCTACAGACTGATGGAAAGCTATATCGGTTTTCTGACGTCAAAGGGGGTAAACCTGCTGCGTCTGGACGCCTTCGGCTACACCACCAAACGAATTGGCACCAGTTGTTTCCTGGTGGAACCTGAGGTCTATCGGATTCTCGACTGGATCAATGAAGTGGCGTTCAAGCACGGCGCCGAATGCCTGCCCGAAGTGCATGATCACACCAGCTACCAATACGCCATCAGCCGGCGCAACATGCACCCCTACGGTTTCGCCCTGCCCCCGCTATTGCTCTATTCTTTGCTGGATGCCAACAGCGTCTACCTGAAGAACTGGCTTCGCATGTGCCCCCGTAACATGGTCACCGTTCTGGACACCCATGACGGCATCTGCATTCCCGATGTGGAAGGCGTACTGCCGGATGACAAAATCAAGGTCCTGATCGACAACATCGATGCCCGCAGTGCCGATCCGATCATGCGTCGTTCCGCCGCTAATATTCACAGCGTTGGAGCCATCTATCAGCTCACCTGCACCTTCTATGACGCTCTCATGCAGAACGACGATGCCTACATCGCCGCCCGGGCCATCCAGTTTTTCACACCAGGTATCCCCCAGGTGTATTACGTGGGCCTGCTCGCAGGATGTAACGATCAGGAGCTGATGGAGAAGACCGGAGAGCTACGGGATATTAACCGCAATTACTACACCCTGAATGAGATGGATGAAGCCATGGAAAAACCGGTGGTCCAGCGCTTGCTCACACTTATGAAGTTCCGCACCAACTACCCCGCCTTCGATGGACATTTCGAACTTAACTACTCCAATGATTCCAGCGTTGCTATGGCCTGGCGACATGGCGAGCACTACTGCCACCTGTTTGTGGATCTTAATTTCAACACCTCAAAAATCCAGTATGTCGACGTGAAGAGTGGGGAGACTCGGGACCTCGAGTTCTGAAACATTCAATCTCAGATATCCTGGCCCGCGTCTTGATCCGAACTATGATTAGGTTTGTAACAAATAGTCTTTACTGTGGCCCATTTGTTGCTGAGGCATAAGAACGCACAGCCCAAGCACCGGAGACTGCGCATTCCAGGAGCCCCCAAGGCTCAGCGAACCATTATGGTGCAACATCAATTTCAGCACTGCACCAAAATGGATCAAACCCGCAGCCTCAGCATGATTAGCAGGTTTTCCTATGACAATGGATTGGAAATCGTACGACCCCAACGGATTTTTCGATGAGCTGGTAAGCCACGACGGTAGCATCCGTCCGCCCGCCAAACAGTTGGTCACCTACCTGGAGTCGCTTCCTCCCGAGGAAATCGAATCCCGACGCCAGATGGCAGAAGCTACGATCCAGGAAATGGGCGTCAGCTTCACGGTATACACCGACGAAGGCACCATCGACCGGGCCTGGCCTTTCGACATTGTCCCGCGCACTATTTCGGCCCGACAGTGGCGTACAACCGCGGCCGGCCTCACGCAGCGACTGAAGGCCCTGAACCTGTTTATCGATGACCTGTACCACGACCAGAAAATTCTTAAGGACGGTATCGTTCCTGAGGAAATCATCACCAAGTCGAAGAATTTCCGACCCGAATGTGTGGGTATCAACCCTCCGCTGGGGGTCTGGGCCCATATCTGTGGAACCGACCTGGTACGGGACGGCGACGGCGAGTTCTACGTTCTGGAAGATAACCTGCGGGTACCGTCAGGCGTTTCCTATATGCTTGAAAACCGCGCGATCACCAAACGCGTCCTGCCGGAGCTCTTCGAGCAGGATGATATTCTTCCGGTAAACGATTACTGCTCAAACCTGTTCGATACCCTTCAGTCACTGTCTCCACGAAAAGTACGCACCCCCGTCATCGTGGTGCTGACACCCGGCATCTTTAACTCGGCCTATTTCGAACACACTTTCCTCGCCCAGCAGATGGGGGTTGAACTGGTGGAAGGTTCTGATCTGGTCGTTGGTGACGATGATTGTGTCTACATGCGCACCATCAGCGGACTTGAACGGGTTGACGTTATTTACCGCCGCATTGACGATTTATTCCTTGACCCCGAGGTGTTTCAGAAGGATTCCGTGCTCGGTGTACCGGGACTGATGCGCGCCTGGCAGAAGGGCAAGGTAGCACTGGCCAATGCCCCCGGTGCCGGCGTCGCAGACGACAAGGTGGTGTATGCCTATGTCCCTGAGATTATTCGCTACTATCTCAACGAAGAGCCGATCCTCAAGAACGTGGAAACCTATCTGTGCGAGGATCCCGAACAACGCGCCTATGTGCTGGAAAATCTCGACAAACTGGTGGTTAAACCCGCTAACGAATCCGGCGGCTACGGCATGCTGGTTGGTCCGCATTCTACCAAGAAGGATCAGGCGCAGTTCGCGAAGCTGATCCAGGAGAACCCCCGCAACTATATTGCTCAACCGACACTGTCGCTTTCCACCGCCCCGACCCTGGTGGAACAAGGCCGGCTGGAGCCCCGCCACCTGGACCTTCGCCCCTTCATTCTCCAGGGCAAGGACACCTTCGTAACAACCGGGGGCCTTACCCGGGTTGCAATGAAGAAAGGCTCGCTTGTAGTTAACTCCTCCCAGGGCGGGGGAAGTAAAGACACCTGGATTGTCGAAGACGGTGAGGAGTAAACCATGTTATCCAAAGTTGCCGAACGTCTGTACTGGGCTGCCCGCTATATGGAGCGGGTTGAAAATACTGCCCGACTGGTGGGTGTCTATGACAAACTCCTTTTCGACCTGCCACGGGATGTAAACATCAGCTGGTACTCATTGGTCGAGCTCAACAGCGTGGCCGACCTGTTTAGCGAGCGCTATCAGATTCGTAGCGAGCACAATGTCGTAAAATTCATGCTCGCTGACGACAGCAACCCAAGTTCCATGCTGTCGTCATTGCACATGCTTCGCGAGAACATCCGCACCAGCCGCGATGTACTGCCAGTGGAAAGCTGGGAGTACATTAACGAGCTCTATCTTTACGCCGTCAACAACATCCGTCTGGGCATCAACCGCAGCAAGCGCCACGAATTCCTTGATCAAATCGTCTCCAGATGCCAGATGCTGTACGGCCTGTTTTCCAGCACCATGAGTCACGATGCCCCGTGGCAGTTCATCAAGCTCGGGCGCAACCTCGAACGGGCGGATATGACTACCCGTATTGTGGATGCTGGCGCCTCAGCCCTTCTCGCAGCAAATGGCGACGCCAACATCAACCTGCGCAAGGTGGTGTGGACCAATGTACTGCTCTCAGCCAGCGCTTACACCAGCTATCGTCGCTCGGTGAGGTTATCCGTCGCTGGCCCCTATGTTGCCTCTTACCTGTTGGAAGACGAGTACTTTCCACGCAGCGTTGCCTCCTGTCTGACTCAGCTCAGAATATCAGCAGGAAAGCTGCCCCATTGCGACAAAGTAGTGGAGTTGATCAAGAAAGTGGATCCCGGCAGTCATCCGATTGAATCGGAATCCGATCTGGGACTGGAGCTCAGGGAGTTTCTGAACGACCTTCAGATTGCGCTCAGTCATCTTGGTAATCGTATTGCCCAAACCTGGTTTCCAGCCTGAATAGCCACGAGAGGCCCGTAACGTGACCATCCGCATCGCGATCAATCATGTCACAGAGTACCGTTTTGACCGGCCAGTAAAGCTGTCGCCACATCAACTGCGACTTCGCCCAGCGCCTCATAGCAGGACTCATATCCATGGCTACAGCCTGAAAATCGAGCCTGCAGATCATTTCATCAACTGGCAGCAGGACCCATTCGGCAATTACATTGCCCGTCTGGTATTCCCGGAAAAGGCCACCTCTCTGAAAATTGAAGTGGAAGTCATCGCCGACATGACGGTGATTAACCCGTTTGACTTCTTTGTGGAAGACTACGCAGAGCATTACCCGTTCAAGTATGACAAAACCCTGGCAAAAGAGCTGGAGCCCTATCTCGAAGTCACGGAAAACAGCGATCTGCTCAAGACGTGGGTTAAATCCGTCCCCCGGGACAAGATCCGTATCATCGACTTCCTGGTAAATATCAACCAGCGTCTGCAACAGGAAATCGGTTATGGTATCCGGCTGGAACCGGGCGTACAGAGCAGTGAAGAAACCCTGACCCTCAAAAAAGGCTCGTGTCGTGACACCAGTTGGCTGATGGTCCAGATACTTCGCCATCTGGGGCTTGCTGCACGCTTTGCCTCGGGCTATCTGGTGCAATTGAAACAGGATCAGGAGGCACTGGACGGCCCGTCCGGCGCCGAGGAAGATTTCACAGATCTTCACGCCTGGTGTGAAGTGTTTATCCCAGGGGCCGGATGGGTAGGACTGGATCCTACATCCGGCCTGTTTGCCGGCGAAGGCCATATCCCCCTGGCTTGCACTCCCAGCCCGGAATCGGCGGCTCCGATGACCGGATACACCGACAAATGCGAAACCACCTTTGACTACAGCAATACTGTTACCCGCATCCACGAAGATCCCCGGGTAACCAAACCGTACAGCGAGGACCAGTGGGCCTGTATCGACGCCTTGGGCAAGATGATCGACCAGGAGCTGGACGACGGCGATGTCCGCCTGACCATGGGCGGCGAACCTACCTTTGTGTCCATTGACGACATGGACTCCGCCCAGTGGAACATCGAAGCCCTGGGTGATGACAAACTCCGCCTCGCCAAAGATCTCCTCCTGCGGCTGCGCAATCGCTTCGCGCCGACGGGACTGCTCCACTATGGCCAGGGCAAGTGGTACCCGGGCGAGGAAGTGCCCCGCTGGGCGCTCGGTTGCTTCTGGCGGACTGATGGCGAGCCCCTGTGGCACGACAGCGAACTGCTTGCCCGGGTCGATAAAGACTATGGTCACGATGTCGATGATGCCCGGCGGTTTATGGCAACCCTGTGCCGCAACCTCGGACTGCCGACCCGATACCTGATCGACGCTCACGAGGATAGCCTGCATTATCTGATGCAGGAGCAGCAGCTGCCTGCCAATGTGGACTCCAAAAAATATGACCTGAAGGATGACCTGGACCGCAAGCGATTGGCCCGGTTGCTGACAAGGGGGCTGGATACTCCGAGCGGACTGGTCCTGCCCCTGGGTTGGAACGCAGCTTCTGCCGGATGGCGCTCTACTCCATGGGAGCTTCGCACAGAGAAGCTCATCCTGATTCCCGGGGACTCCCCCCTGGGGTTCCGCCTGCCACTGAACAGCCTGCCTCAGACTGCGGAAGACGAACTGCACTTCGAAGCAGACGCCGATCCGTTTGACGACAAGGCTCCGCTGCCTGGCTATCGGCCATTTGCCGCCATGGCACCGCCAGAGCACCCCAACCCCGCTGACACACGCCAGATGATGAATACCGAGGCGGATGCGGATCTGGAAAGCCCGAAAGCAACGGTTTACACCGACGTACTCCGCACGGCCTTAAGTATCGAACCCCGGAACGGTCGTCTGCACCTGTTCCTACCGCCCATCCGCCAGCTTGAACACTATGTGGATCTGATCAACCACATCGAACACACCGCCGCGGAACTCGAATTGCCCGTTGTCATCGAGGGTTATGAACCACCGCGGGACCCGCGCCTGCAGAAACTGCTGGTCACACCCGACCCTGGCGTCATTGAAGTCAACATCCACCCTGCCGGCAGCTGGCAGGAACTGGTAGACAACACAACATCGCTATACGAAGAGGCCCGGCTGTCTCGTCTGGGCACCGAGAAGTTCATGGTCGATGGCCGTCACGGCGGCACCGGCGGCGGCAACCACGTGACCCTGGGCGCCGCCACTCCGGAAGACAGCCCGCTACTGCGCCGACCGGACCTGCTGCGTTCCCTGGTCACCTACTGGCAGCACCATCCGAGCCTGTCGTATCTGTTTTCCGGCATGTTCATTGGCCCGACCAGCCAGGCGCCACGGGTGGATGAAGGCCGCGATGAAGCACTCTATGAACTGGAGATTGCCTTCCAGCAAATGCCCGAGGGGCTGGTGGACAAACCCTGGCTGGTAGACCGCCTGATGCGCAATCTACTGGTGGACATCACCGGGAACACCCACCGCTCGGAGTTCTGTATCGATAAACTCTATTCTCCGGGCACCGCCTCCGGACGCCAGGGCATTCTGGAATTCCGGGGCTTCGAGATGCCGCCACACCCACAGATGTCCCTGGTACAGACTCTCCTTCTGCGGGCCCTGGTTGCCCGATTCTGGAAAGCCCCCTACCGGAAGCCCCTGGTACGCTGGGGCACTCAGCTCCATGATCGCTTCATGCTGCCACATTACGTATGGTCGGATCTGCGGGGCGTGGTCAAGGATCTCCAGGATCACGGGCTCCCCTTCCAGCTCGAGTGGCTGGCGCCGTTTGAGGAGTTCCGCTTCCCTCACTATGGCCGTGTCCAGGTCGATGATATGCAGATCGAACTACGGTGGGCCATTGAGCCCTGGCATGTTCTGGGTGAGGAAGTGTCAAGCTTTGGTACTGCGCGCTACGTGGATTCCTCTGTGGAGCGCCTGCAGACAAGGGTGACCGGGCTCACCGACAATCGCTACGTCCTGAGCTGCAACGGGCGACGGGTACCTCTGCGAAGTACCGGAGTCCAGGGAGAATACGTCGGCGGTGTGCGCTACCGGGCCTGGAACCCGCCTTCGGCTCTTCACCCCACCATAGGCGTGCATGCTCCACTGGTGTTCGATCTGATTGATACCTGGAACGGTCATTCCATCGGCGGTTGCACCTACCACGTAAGCCACCCCGGCGGCCGGAGCTACGACACGCAACCG
Source organism: Marinobacter salinexigens (assembly GCF_008370345.1). Taxonomy (GTDB): domain Bacteria; phylum Pseudomonadota; class Gammaproteobacteria; order Pseudomonadales; family Oleiphilaceae; genus Marinobacter; species Marinobacter salinexigens. The sequence continues at coordinate 42,083 of NZ_VTUU01000008.1, forward strand.
GTTAACCCGTTTGAAGCGGAATCCCGGCGGGTTAACCGATTCGATCAGTTCGGCCATACACCGGGCCCCATTACGCCACCACCCTTCTACGGAGCTTTGCGGGAGTTTTTCCCCCATACCGACGGCCCGAAGCCAATGGCACCACCGGCTGAAGAGGGCAATGCGGAATACCCATGGACACTGGATCTGAGGAAACGCACTTGAACTGTCGCTGAATTTACCTATGATGCCTTCAGATTCCAGCCTGAGGTGCCGCCAACGTGGCCACTAAAAATCTGAATGCGGTGCCCGACGTCGATCCCAAAATCCAGTACCAACCCTGGGAAGGACGTTTTGACGAGGCGTGCCAGAAATCCGGTGAGATCAGACCACACTGGGAATACGTGCTCAACGCACTGACCCAGCTTGGACCGGCTGGCCTGCTCGATCGTCAGCAAAAGGCCCAGCGCATCCTGCGGGACGACGGTGCCAACTACAATCAGGTTGGTGAGAAGTCCAAGTCCCGCGAATGGCAGCTGGACCCGGTGCCGATGCTGATCGACAGCGAGGACTGGAGCCGCATCGAGTCAGGCCTCAGCGAGCGTGCTGAACTGTTCGATCTGATACTGCGGGACCTGTATGGCCCCCAGGAGCTGATCCGCAATCGCATTCTGCCACCGGAGCTGATTCTGTCGCACAGCAGCTTCCTGCGTGTCTGCCACGGGCTCAGCGTGCCCGGCGAACAGCAGCTGATCTTGCACGCAGTCGACATGGTCAGAGGGCCGGACGGCACCATCCAGGTGGTTGCCGACAGAACCCAGGCTCCCAGTGGCGCAGGCTATGCACTGGAAAACAGGCTGGTGATGTCCCGCATTCTGCCCAGCCTCATCCGTGACAGCCAGGCCCACAGGCTTGCTCTTTTCTTCCAGGCGCTGCGCCGAAAACTCAACAACCTATCGCCCAATGGCGGCACACCACGGGTGGTCATTCTGACCCCCGGTGCCTACAGCGAAACCTACTTTGAACACACCTACCTGGCGAACTATCTCGGCTACTCACTGGTTCAGGGTGGCGACCTCACGGTCCGCGATGGCTATGTATGGCTGAAATCCCTGGACGGACTGCATCGGGTTGATGTCATTCTCCGCCGTGTTGACGATACCTGGTGTGACCCGGTGGAATTGCGCGGCGATTCGCATCTCGGTGTGCCAGGGTTGCTGGAAGTTGTCAGGGCGGGCAACGTAGCCGTCGCCAACCCGCTTGGTTCAGGGGTTCTGGAAAATCCTGCTCTGCACAAGTATATGCCGCAGGTAAGCCACTTCTTTCTTGGCCGGGAGTTATCGCTACCCAGCGTCCATACCTGGTGGCTCGGTGATCCTGACGACCGCAAATATGTGTTTGCCAATCTCGACAACCTGATCATCAAGAGCACTCACCGTCGCGCCGGAGAGCACAGTATTTATACCGGTGACCTTAACGACGAACAACGCAGCCAGGTTCGGGCGAAGCTCGCCCGCAACCCTGAGCGCTGGGCCGCCCAGATAGCTAATCTCCCCTCAACTGCCCCGGCCTGGAACAGAAACAAGAGTAATCTGCAGCCACGCCCGACGGTGATACGCGGCTTTGCTGTCGCTGACGACAGCTCTTACACGGTCATGTCCGGAGGGCTTACCCGGGTAGCCAGTTCCAGCAAGCAGACTGTGGTCAGCAACCAGTTAGGAGCATCCAGCAAGGACACCTGGGTTCTCGCTTCGGAACCCCAGCGGTACACCACACTTCGGGACCAGCAGACCACATCTCTGACTGGCGAGCTGAGCAGCGACCTGCCCAGCAGGGTCGTCGAGAACCTGTTCTGGATGGGCCGGTATTCGGAACGAGCAGAGTCCTCAACCCGCCTTCTGCGAACCACATTTATGCAGTTGAGTGCCGTGAACTCGCTGCCAGAAGGTGTTCGCCGACAGTTGCTCTGGAGCGTCACCGCCGTTACCGGAAGTTATCCCGGATTCAACAGCGAGAACAAGGAAACGGTTGCCGATCCGGAACCTGAACTGCTCGCGATTATCCTGGACAGCAAGCGGTTTGGCAGTGTCAGCTCCAACCTTCATGCCATGCTCAACTGCACTGAAGAAGCCCGGGAAATGCTGTCTGGGGACACTCACAGGGTGCTCAGCGACCTGCGTGACACACTCGACGACCTGCCCCAACAATTGCGTCCTGGCAGCCTGTCGGCCCCTGAGGAAGCCCTGGATCCGTTGATTACCAGCTTGCTCGCGCTGTCCGGCCTGACCCAGGAAAGTATGATCCGCGGCTTCGGATGGCGATTCCTTGAAATGGGACGGCGCCTGGAAAGAACCCTGCAAAGCATTCTTCTGCTCAGGGCACTGTTGGTGCCAGTGTTGAGTGAGGATGAAGAAGAGCAGGTTCTGGAGGCGTCATTAATGTGTGGAGAAGTGCTGGTGACATACCGTCGCCGGTACCGCAGCCAGCCCGAATTACGCAATACACTGATACTGCTGCTGCTCGACCGCACAAACCCACGCTCTCTGCAGTATCAGCTCGACCAGCTCACCCAGCACCTCAGCGAACTCCAGGACGCAGGCGATTCTACTTCTTCGTCCATATTGAGCGAAGAACGCCGCCGTCTTCTTGAAGCCCGGACCCTGCTCAGGCTATGTCGTCCTGAACAATTGGCAGAGCTCGACAAAGACGGTCAGCGAAGCGCCCTGGACCAACTGCTGGGAAAACTGTTCACACTGATGAACGACACGGCAACACTGATTGCAGGCCACTATTTTGAGCACAAGAGCAATCCGCAACAGCTGGTCAATACGCGCTGGAGTGACTACGAATGATCTATCGTATCCGCCACATCACACGCTATGAGTACCAGAAGCCGGTCAGCCAGTGTTTTAACAAGGCACACCTGCTCCCTCGCAGCACCAATACTCAGCGCTGTCTGGAGCGTAAGGTCTCCATTTCGCCGAACGCCGACTGGCAACGGGAACACAAAGACTATTTCGGAAACAACTACTGCTACTTCATGTTGCAGGAGCCACATCGCTCGCTTGAAATCGACATTACCAGCCGCATCGACGTAAAACCAAGCCAGCCAGAAGGCAGCCTTGATCTTGGCTGCAGTGTTGCGGAAGCAACCGCACGCATGGTGGAAGCAGCTGACGAAGCGACTCTCATGGCACGGGAGTTCCTGCTGGATTCAGCGATGATTCGAGCCAACGACGATTTGCGGGACTATGCCAAAGCGAGTTTCAAACCGGACCGGTCCCTGCTGGCATCCGTCCGCGAGATTACCCAGCGAATCTTTGAGGACTTCACGTATGATCCGGAGTTTTCCACCATCGCCACGCCGCTTGATGAGGTTCTAAAGCACCGCCGTGGAGTCTGTCAGGACTTTGCGCATCTGGCCATTGGGTGCCTGAGATCTTTGGGTTTCCCTGCCCGGTACGTCAGTGGATACCTGGAAACCCTCCCACCTCCGGGACAGGAAAAGCTGGTAGGCGCTGACGCATCCCACGCCTGGTTCGCCGTGTATTCACCAGGAGACGGCTGGTTCGAGTTTGACCCCACCAACAACAACATGCCGAGTGGCCAGCATATTGTCACTGCATGGGGCCGCGACTACGAAGATGTAGCTCCTCTCAGGGGCGTCATTTTTGATGGCGGAGGGAAACAGACCCTCGATGTTTCAGTGGACGTTGCTCGGGTCTGATCCGGTTCCGAAGAGCTTCAGCCGTCGAGCAGGGTAATCCAGACCCCCACCTTCAGGGCCGTGCCCGGAGGCCCGACAAACGATCCCTCTACCGGTGGTACCGATTCCGGGCTCCGGGCTACGGCCACCGGGATATGGGTAGTACTGGTAATCTCTCCACTGGTGGGATCAAAACCTTTCCAGCCCGCACCGGGAATATAAACTTCGGCCCAGGCGTGGGTTGTACCAAAAAACTCCGGTCCGGGTGGCACGAACAGATAGCCACTCACAAAACGTGCGGCGAAACCAAAGTGACGGACCATCGCAATAAACAGATTGGCAAAGTCACGGCAGGAACCCGAGCCCAGTGAGAGCGTATCCTCCGGCGACTGTACCCCGGGTTCTTCCCGTATCTTGTATTCAAAACCGGTTTCGATGGCATCGCACAAGCGGCTCAGCAGACTGAATGACTGGATCATCTCCTGCCCATCCCAGATGCGCTCTGACCATTGTTTCAAAGCATCAGATGACTCGCCCGCCCCCAGATAGGGATTGAGTATCAGCAGATCTTCATCCCGGTAGCTGAACGGGAAATCCACTGCATAATCTTCCACCAGGAAATCGAGAGGCTCCTGATCGAAGTGCTCCAACTCAACCTCACTGACGATTTCCAGCTCCTCGCAGGTCTTATCAAAATCCACCACAGCCACCGAATTATTCTCAACGTCCCGATACCAGTGAACACTTCGCGCAGATGGACTCATCGTCAATGTTGCCGACAGGATACGCACGTCATGATCCACTCGCGGACGAACCCGCAACTTGTGGGGCTCCAAGGTGGCTTCGCCACTGAACCCGTACCAGGTGCTGTGTCTGATCCTGTATCGTTTCATTGCCTTTCCCTTAGCAAGACCATGACAAATAGTCGGTGGCGTCTCAACAAATCACAACTGCGCCCCGGACAGCCGGGCAACACTAACATCCATTTGAAGCAGGTCGACCGGATCTCCGAACTGGGTATAGATAGCAACATCCGCAGCATCCCGTCCGTAGGCGACAGCTATTCTCCCCCCTCGAAGATTGTCCTGGGTAGGATCGAACGTGTACCACCTTCCGCCAACATATGCTTCAAACCAGGCATGCAGGTCCATTGGCTGGAGATTCTCCAGATAACCCACCACCATCCGTGCTGGAATAGAAAGCGCACGACAACACGCAATCCCCAGATGAGCCATGTCTCGACAGACAGCCTGGGGCATCATATTGACTTCACAAGCACTGACGATCTGCTGCCCGGCACCAGGCATGTATGTCGTAGTGCCGCGAACGTAGTCTACAATGGCACTGCACTGGTCATATCCGGGAAGACAGCCTGCGACGATGGACTGCGCCAACCTGGAAAACCTGTCCGACTCGCAATACCGGCTAGGCAACAGGAACGGAAGTGTATCCTCAGGTAACTGCTGTACCTCGACAAAAGGTGCGCCAGGGGCCGCATCCGAAAACTCAGCGGTTTCAACTTCAAAGGATGTCTGAACAGAAAACTGGCCGGCGGGAGCCACCAGTCTCTGGCAGAGGTTACCAAAAGGATCTGTGAATTCTACAGTGGGAACGCTGGGAGCCAGCAGGTATTGCTCCCTACCTACCCACTGCTGCCAACCGCTGCGAGGCCGCAACATGAAGATAAAGGGCGTCGCAACTGGAATATTGAAGTTGAGCAAACAGGTTGCACTGATCCACATAAGCATCTGACTCCTTGAACGCGGTCGTCTGGTCGGACGCAACCTAACACTTGCGTGTTACATTGGAACTTTACCCAGTCGCTTCTGGATCAATGCAATATCTACACCGCCCCCTCAGGGCGGACGACTCTGACCTGCTTCTCCTGAGGTGTGTCCAGGAACAATACCTTCCAGCGACTACTGCGCCATACCGTGACTGGAATGTTCCATCTTCATCGCGCCGTCTTGCGCCCCACCATCCATAGGTTCAACCGCAAGTTCAACGCTGATACTTTCTGCACCATCAAACTGCAGAATTACGGGAATCCGCTCCCCCGGCTTCAGCGGAGCGTTCAGATTTTCCAGCATCAGGTGGTAGCTGTGGGGTTGGAGCTTTACCGTCTTGCCGGGCGGTATGACGAGTCCTCCGGAAACCGGCTGCATGCGCATGATTCCGTCCTTCATACTGGACTCATGGATCGAGATATGGCCGGCACGAGGTGATTGAGCGCCAATGAGGATAACCGACTCTTTACCATTGTTCTTGAGTGCCATGTAGCCAACTCCCATCGGTGTGCCCGGCGGCGTCGGTCGGCTCCAGGGGTGGTCGATGTGTACGGAGCCATCGGTGTAATCGTGCGCAAAGGCACCTGGAGCAGCAAGGGCCAAGGCAAAAAGAAGCGAACTCAGGCGTGACATCATGAACAGGAATCCTCCGGGGGTTATTCGTGGCTTACAGGATAGGAATCGAACATGATGGTGCCAAGTTTCAGGCTGCGGCTAATGGTCGCAGGACGTCAGAGTTCAGGCCTCTACGACAACCTTTCCCGTAAATCATCCAACGGCATCGGGCGGTGAAAGTAATAGCCCTGGAAGCGCCGGCAGCCCATGGCAATCAGTGCTTCGGCCTGCTCAGCTTCCTCTACCCCTTCCGCAACGAGCTCCATATTATGACCTTGGGCAATAGCTATAATACTGCGGATCATATTGGCGGCCCGTTCGTCCTGCAGAATGTTGTCAACGAAGCTCTTATCGATCTTCAGCTCGTCCAGCGGAAGCTTTCGTAACAAGCTCAATGACGAATATCCAGTGCCGAAATCATCCATGGATACCCGGATGCCGATGACCCTCAGCTGCTCAATAGTAAACAACACCCGGTTGAAATCGTTCATGAAGAGCGTTTCGGTGATCTCCAGAATCAGCTCTTCCGGCGAAACGTCATAGGTTTCCAGGGTCTTGACCACAGACGTGACAAAATCCGGTTGTCGGAACTGAATGACAGAAATGTTGATGGCCAGTTCCAGAGAACGGCCAATCCTGCTCCTCAGTTCACTGTATTCCCTGATGCTCGTTTCCAGAACAAAGCGGCCCAGGGGAATCATCAGCCCGCTCTGTTCCGCAACCTCCACAAACTCTGCTGGTGAGACAAAACCGAGCTCCTCATCCTTCCAACGCACCAGCGCCTCCAGACCAACGGTTTCATGCTGGTCATCCACCTGTGGCTGATACACCATGAAGAGAGAATTCGTTGCCAGCCCATAACGCAGACGTTGCTCTACCGATAGTCGTCGCAGGTAGGCTTGTTCCATCTCGCTGCGATACACACACACCGAATTACGATTCTGCTTTGCCTCGTACAACGCGAGGTGAGCACTGCGGATAACCTTGCTCAACGAGGTGCCGTGATTGGGGAATGTCGCCACCCCGATACTCGCGGTCACCTGCAGCCTCAGGCGATCTACTTCGATGGTTTCACCGAGACTTTCGACCAGAGACTGGCAGGCCTTTTCAACGGCGAGAAGATCAGTATTTGGAGTAACAATTGCGAACTCATCGCTTCCCAAGCGAGCAAGGTCATCGCGACGTTCCACAAGATTAGCCAGCCTGCGGGCGAACTCGACCAGCGCCTCGTCGCCAATTTCCAGCCCGAACCGGTCGTTGATACCTTTAAAGTTATCAATATTGATCACTACCAGGCTGAAAGGCTTTTTGGCCGGGATCAGGCTATCCAGGCGGTCCAGAAGGCCCAACCGGTTCAGTAGGCCGGTCAGATCATCATGGCGTGAAACATACAGCAGTTCGCTTCGCCGCTTCCGCTCAGACTGGTCAATAACCCTGAACCATTTGAAGAGTACCAGGGAGGAGATCAGATAAATGGCCAGGTATTGGATCAGCGAAGCCGAAAATGCCCGGTACACCGGGGCCATACGGGTCTCAGACACCGTCCAGAGTTGATAGCGATCATTGAAGATCGCAGCACTTATAAAGGGTTCCCCGTACCGTTTTGTGCGAACGGCAACGGCTTCTCCACTGGCCTTCACCGACTCAACGGTTCTACCAAGATACTCTTCGAATCCCCTCCTGTTCTCAGCTTTCTTGGCTTCCGTCTGGTGGATCCTCGAATAGACTTCCGGGGCCGCACCTTCTTCCGAGAGAAACTGGACGTAGTTATCTGACTCCCGGTACAGCATGATACTGTCGTCCGGACCGCTGTGGAGCTCTCTCGCAAACACCGTATCCCCTGCGTTCAACTGAAAGCCAGCGGTCATCACGGCCTCGACCTGTCCGTCCTTGTTACGGAGTGCTTTGCGAATAGGGATCAGCCAGGTGCCCATGGGTTCAAAAAAGTAGGTGCGCCCCAGCACCATCGAGTTGGATTCAAGGGCCTGAAGAAAGCTCGCCCTTGAGTCAGGATTGGTCCGCAGGTTCGGGAGCTTGGAAAGTTCCATATTGGACGTGGTTCGGACCAGCGTACCGTCCGGCAGGGCCAGACCAAAGCCGACGAGCGACTCATCCACACCCAGGATATTATCAAGCAAGGGCACATGGCGCTGATCGTCAAACATCGACTCCTGGCCAAGGAGTTCCCGCCCTACCACATCGAGCACGAGTTCCTGGGTCCGCAGCACACTGTCGACGGACTGATGAACAAGCTCGGCCCGGGAGAGCTGGTAAGTTTCTACATCAGACACGATTGCCTGCCAGCGAAACCAGAGAATCACGCTGAGCAGTACCAGACCACCAAAGATGATCAGGAAGAAAAGGGACCAGAGGTTTCGTTTGAGAATGGCCAAGTCGTCGTTCCGTGGCAGTGAGGCAAATCTGATATCTAACTTACTACATTATAGGAACCTGTCACCAAATCGCACACTCATATCATTATGTGCGCCAGGAACAGTTTATTTTATTGATATTACTCAATTTGAGTGTAACACCTCTATCATCACACCCAAAAATCGCGAGGCTTCTCCGCCCGTCGCGGCCCGATGATCGAACGTCAGAGACAATGGAAGCACCGGACGAACCGCCGGAACGCCTTCGACCGGGATCACCTTCTCCCTGATACGACCAGCCCCGACAATAGCAACCTGCGGAGGCGTGACAACAGGATTGGCATACTGGCCGGTCATGGTTCCGAAGTTCGACAGAGTAATTGTCGCGCCCTGCATTTCGTTGGGTGGGATTTTCCTGGTTGCGACGGCTTCACGCAGCTTTTCCAGGCCAGTACGGAGGTTTTTCTGACTGCGATGCGTGATATCCCGCAGCACCGGCACAAACAAACCGTCTGGCGTGTCGACTGCAATTCCCACATGGACTTCGCTCAGCAAGCGGCGGCTGAGGTTGTCGCCATCGAACCAACAGTTCAGCTCCGGCGAGGCTTCACAGGCGGCGCCAATAGCCTGAACCAGCCGCATGGTGATATCGGTCCCCTTTTTCCAGTCGCCGATATCCACGTCTTCAAAAATAGACACCGGCACTACATGGGCGTGGGAAAGCGCCATGTTTCTGGCCATGGTGCGCCGGGTGCCCCTGAGGGGTTCCGCCTCCCCTAACTGCTTCTGATGGCTGGCGTGTTTGTGCACATCATCATTGGTAATGAGTCCGCCAGGGCCACTGCCCCGTATCTGCTCCAGACTCACGCCCAGTCGCTCCGCCAGCGCCCGCACACCCGGCGTGGCGCGATTGGAGCGTGCCCGCTTGCTCGATGGCGCGGCCCCGATGATGAACTCATCCTTGCCGGGTTCGTCATTACCGGAGCCAGCAGACTTCAGTTCACCCACGACCGTACCACTGTCACTGCCCTCACCCTCAAACGCCAGCAGTGGCTCTCCGGTGTGGATGATATCTCCGGGCTCACCGTAGAGCTTGGCGATAACGCCCTCCTCCGGCGAGGGCACTTCCACAATGGCCTTGGCGGTTTCCACCGATACCAGTACCTGATCGAGCGATACCTCATCCCCGACTTTCACATGCCATTCAACAATTTCGGCTTCCGGAAGCCCCTCACCCAAATCCGGCAATTTAAAATTTTTCATAGCGCAATCACCTGTTCCACGGCCTGAACGATATCGCCCACCTCTGGCAGGTAAGCCTGCTCATTACGGTAATAGGGCATGATCGTGTCGTACCCCGTAACCCGGACCACCGGCGCCTGTAAATCGAGAAACGCCCCTTCGGCAATAGACGCCGCAACTTCAGCGCCCACGCCGCCGTTCCTGCAGGCCTCATGGACAATGACCGCCCGACCGGTCTTGGCCACCGAACACAACAGGGTTTCCCGATCCAGCGGGCTGATAGTTGCGACGTCGATGACTTCCGCTGTAATGCCTTGCTCCACCAGCTTGTCGGCCGCCTGCAGAGTTTCCGTCACACAGGCTCCCCAGGTAATCAGAGTGACATCATTCCCCTCCCGCAGGGTGAAGCACGTATCCAGGGGGAGAGCCTCTCCGTTATTGCTCACTGACTGGGTAACCGCCCGATAAATACGTTTGGGTTCAAGGAAGATGACCGGATCCGGGTTGCGGATAGCCGCAAGCAGCAGTCCGTAGGCCCGCGAAGGGGAACTGGGGATCACCACCCGCAAGCCTGGGATATGGGCAAACAAGGCTTCTGTGCTCTCTGAATGGTGTTCAGGTGCATGGATACCACCGCCAAACGGCGCCCGATAGACCAGCGGACAATGCAGGCGACCGCGGGTGCGGTTTCGCATGCGGGCGGCATGGCTGACAATCTGTTCCATGGCCGCATAGATAAAGCCCATGAACTGAAATTCCGCCACTGGCTTCAAGCCTTGGGTAGCCATACCGATGGCGGTGCCGGCAATCAGGTTTTCGGCCAAGGGCGTATCCATTACCCGCTTGAAGCCAAATTTGTCCTTCAGACCTACAGTCGCACGGAAGACTCCACCGTTTGTAGCGACATCTTCACCCAGAACCACCACATTCTCGTCATGTTCCATCTCCCATGTCAGGGCCAGGTTTACAGCTTCCACCAGAGTGACATCGCGTACATCGGGTGCGCTCATGACTCACCTCCCCGATACTTCGCGGCGATTCTCTCTCGCTGCTGTACCAATGCGGTTGGAAGGCTATCAAACAGGTAATCCACCATGGCTGTAGGTGGCTCGGCTTCGGTTGCCAGGTATTCCTGCACGGCCTTTTCAACGATCTGCTTGCATTCAGCCTGCAACGCCTGCTCCCTGTCCGGACTCCAGAATCCCGTCATGTGCAGGTAGTTCTGCAATCGCTTTATGCCATCCTTTTCCCAGGCTTCCCGCAGATCCTCTGCGCTGCGATAACGAGTCGCATCATCGGCAGTGGTATGGTCCCCTAGCCGGTAGGTCACAGCTTCAATGACGGCGCCGCCCTTACCCGAACGGGCGCGTTCCAGGGCATTGTCCAGTGCTTCAATGGTGGCGAAGTAATCGTTGCCATCCACAATATGGCCCGGCAGCCCAGCTCCGATGGCTTTCTGGGCAATGGTCTCAGCACCGGTCTGGATTCCCCGCGGGGTGGATATCGCCCACTGGTTATTGATCGCAACGAACACCACCGGCAGATGCCAGGCGCCAGCGAGATTTATGCTCTCAAGGAAATCCCCCTTGGAGGTGCCACCATCCCCAACACATACCACGACCGCCCGCGCTTCTCCGCGAATACGTATCGCGGATGCAACACCCACTGCGTGGCAGCACTGAGTCGCAATCGGAACCGCAATTGGCAGGTCTTCGGGGCATGCCTGCCAGGCACTGCCACGTTCATCGCCCCCCCAATACAGCAGCATTTCGTTCAGGCTGACACCCCGCAGGATGTGCGTCGCCTGATCACGGTAATAGGGAACGAACACATCCGTTTTGGCCAGGCTCTGGCCGATCGCAGTACCGATAACTTCATGGCCGAGTACTGACGGATAGGTGCCACACTTACCTGTGCGCTGCAGGGCAATGGCTTTGGAGTCGAAGGTGCGTGCCAGCACCATATTCCGGTAGGCAGCCAGGGTACGTTCGGTATCCTCAGCCTGAGGAGGAAGCTCATCGAAGGGCGTACCGTGGTCATCCAGATAGCAAACGCTATCCACATGAAAATCGTGGAGATGTTTCATCCCATCCTCCTTACCCCCGCCTGTTGGTGAAAGCGTCGGCTGTATCTACACCCGCTTGTGGCAGGTCTTGTAGCAGCACCGGGGCTGGTCGTCTTGTTGTTGGCGTGGTTCGCACACCTTTGGGACTCAAACAGGGTGCCACAGCACCCTGTTTAATATTTAGACGATCCGGAGGATTAGATCAATTCAGGCTTTCTTGACGAACTCGGACTTCAGCTTCATCGGGCCAATACCATCGACCTTGCAGTCGATGTCGTGATCACCATCAACGAGGCGGATATTCTTGACCTTCGTACCCACCTTGACCACGGAGCTCGAGCCCTTCACTTTCAGATCCTTGATAACAGTGACGGTATCGCCATCCTGCAGTTCATTGCCGTTGGAATCACGAACGACCTTGCCTGCTTCTGCTTCCGCCTGCTCGGACTCAGTCCATTCGTGACCACACTCAGGACAGACGAGCTGAACGCCATCTTCATAGGTGTATTCGGAGTTGCACTTCGGGCAGGGAGGAAGCTGGGACATTATCATTTCCTGTTAATCAAATGGAAAACAGATAATACCAGAAACTGGCACACAAAGTTGCTGGCCCCTTGCCGGACAGGTGTGCAAAATAACGGCTGACGATTCCCCAATCCAAGGACCAACACAATGCCAATCTGGGTCGATGCCGACGCCTGCCCCGTTCCCATTCGCGAAATTCTGTGCCGCGCCGCCACTCGCTGGCAGATCCAGACGACCTTCATTGCCAACCACGCCATCAATCTGCCGCCCAGTCCATACATCAGCCGCCGACAGGTTCCCCACGGCTTTGATGTGGCAGACAACGAGATCATGGAGCAGATGAGTGAAGGCGACCTGGTGATTACCCAGGATATTCCGCTTGCCGCGGAAGCCATCGAGAAGGGGGCAGACGTATTCAACCCCCGCGGGCAGGCATTTACCAAGGAGAATATCCGCCAGCGTCTGGCCATGAGAAACTTCATGGAAGAAATGCGCAGCGCCGGCCAGGTGACCGGTGGCCCCGCTCCGTTCAGCCAGGGGGATCGGAAGGAATTCGCCGACAAGCTGGATCGCTGGCTTCAGAAAAACCAAAAACGCTGACTAAAATCAGACCATCAGCTAAAAACCGATCTCATTTATTATTGCTAACGATTCTCTTTCATTCGCGACGATGAGCCGTTACCCTTTGCGGCTTTCCTATCGTCGCGGAGAGCTTCATGTCCGGCAAAACCAGTAACCCAACCAGCAGCTTCGCGGCCCTTGCCCGCCTGATCCGTTATGCGCGCGGGTACCGCCGGCAGATCATTGCAGCTACCACCTGCTCAATCATCAACAAGCTGTTCGACATTGCACCGGAAATCCTGATCGGGGTCGCCATTGACGTTGTGGTCAATCAGGAAACCAGTTTCGTTGCCAGTCTTGGCTTTGAAACAGCCAAAGAACAGATCACCATCCTGGCGGTGATGACGTTCTTCATCTGGGCCGGCGAATCGTTGTTCGAATACCTGTTCCAGATCCTCTGGCGAAACCTTGCACAGAGACTTCAGGCCGATCTTCGCCAGGATGCCTACGAACACGCCCAGAGGCTCGACATGAGCTTCTTTGAATCGCGAAGCTCTGGCCAACTCGTCGCCACCATGAATGACGACGTTAACCAGCTCGAGCGTTTCCTGGACGGCGGCGCCAACGCCATGATTCAGGTTGCCGTGTCCATCGTGGCGGTGGGAGCCGTCTTTTTCATCCTGTCGCCGCTCGTGGCAGTACTTGCATTTACTCCGATTCCGCTGATTGTCTGGGGCGCGTTCTATTTCCAGCGCAAAGCGGGGCCTCTGTATGCGGATGTGCGGGAAAAGGTCGGCGAGCTTTCCAGTCGCCTGTCCAATAATCTTGGAGGCATTGCCACCATCAAGAGCTTTACTGCAGAAGCCCGTGAAGCCGAGCGCCTGAAAGCCAGCAGCGAGGCCTACGTGCAGGCCAACCAGAAAGCAATCCGTATCAGCTCCGCCTTTATCCCGGTCATTCGTATGGCCGTACTGGCCGGCTTTCTTGCCACCTTCACGGTCGGCGGCATGATGGCACTGGAAGGCACATTGAATGTGGGTGCCTATGGTGTGCTGGTCTTCCTGACCCAACGGCTGCTCTGGCCTCTGACCGGTATGGCCGAAGTCATCGACCTGTTTGAACGCGCCATGGCCAGTACCCGGCGCATCCTGGACCTGCTCGCAGAACCGGTTTATGTGCACGATCAGGAAGGCACAGCTTTGCTGCAGCCGGTGAAAGGGGAGGTCCGGTTCGAGCAAGTCAGCTTTCACTATCCGTCCAGCGGCGCAGGCATTCGGGATATCGACCTGCACATTCCGGCGGGCAACACTCTGGCCCTGGTTGGCACAACAGGCTCGGGTAAGTCCACTCTGATCAAGCTCATGCTGAGGTTCTATGACCCGAGCAACGGCCGCATCCTCATCGACGGACAACCCATTCGCTCTGCCAGCCTCGATTCCCTGCGTGGCGCCATCGGTCTGGTAAGCCAGGACGTCTACCTGTTCGAAGGCTCCATCCGGGAGAACCTGACCTACGGACGCCCGGATGCCACCGATGAGCAGATCATCGAAGCCGCCAAGACCGCTGAAGCCTGGTCATTTATTCAGGCATTGCCAGACGGCCTGAATACTGCCGTCGGTGAACGCGGCGTCCGTATGTCCGGAGGTCAGCGTCAACGGCTGTCACTGGCCCGGGCTCTGCTCAAAGATCCGCCAGTTCTGGTTCTGGATGAAGCCACCAGTGCCGTCGACAACGAAACTGAAGCCGCAATTCAGCGCTCCCTGAAACGGATTGGCCATGATCGCACCGTTATCATGATTGCCCACCGGCTCTCGACAATTGTCGATGCCGACACCATTGCGGTGGTAGACCAGGGCCAGGTCATCGAATCTGGCAGCCATGAACAGTTGTTGGCCCAAAAAGGCGCCTACTTTGCCCAGTGGCAGGTGCAAACAGGGCAGGCCTGAGGCCTGCCCTGTTCGATCGACCAACCCTGTCCCCGGGACACATCTTCATTGATAGTAATTCGCATTTAAATTATCCTTACGCCTCCAGTCAGCGGGAGGCTTCATGTCTGCATTTTTTGAAGTGTCAGGGCTTGGTGTTCACATCAACAACACCAGGATCATCAGCAATCTCAACATTGCCTTCAATGAAGGCGAGGTTAGCGCCCTGCTCGGCCACAACGGCTCAGGCAAATCGACCCTGCTGAACGTGCTCGCCCGCCAGATTTCACCCAGTGCCGGTGATGTCAGGCTGCAAGGCAATACGTTTCGCCAGACAGGTGCCCGCGAGTTTGCGCGCACCGTCGGCTACTTGCCTCAACACCCTCCCGCCACGGACGGACTCACGGTTCGCGAACTGGTCGCTTTGGGCCGCTACCCGTGGCGGGGCCCGCTCGGCCGCTACAGGCCGGAGGACAACCACCTGATTGATCAGGCCATCGAAGATACCGGCTTGTCTGCCTTTACGAATCGCTCTGTGGACACACTTTCCGGAGGTGAGCGTCAGCGCGCCTGGATCGCCATGTTACTGGCACAACAGACACGGTGCCTGCTGCTGGACGAACCGATCTCAGCCCTCGACGTAAAACATCAGGTAGAGACATTGCGGCTGGTTCAGAGACTTGCCCGGGAACGGGACCTGACGGTGATCGTAGTGCTTCACGACGTCGACCTTGCAGCCCGCTTCTGTGACCGGCTGATTGCCCTTCGTGGCGGCCAGTTGATTGCCGATGGCAGCCCTCGGGACGTGATGGACAGCGGCGTACTTGAATCCATCTATGGCGTTGCTATGGGCGTTATGGAACGCGCACCCGGCCAGTGGGTGTCCTATGTGCACTGAGGGCAGGAGAATACCGGGCTGGCGCTCGTTTATAGCCGGACTATTGCTGTGCCTGGTGACAAGCCCGAGCCAGGCCACAAGCTGGCAACACGAGACTGGCACCCTGACTCTGGACGCCACACCTACCCGGATTGTCACCCTTAACTGGGCCGCAACGGAGGCCGTCCTGCTGCTGGGCATTACGCCCGTTGGGGTCGCAGACAAAGACGCCTATTCCTACTGGGTCCGCGAACCCGAACTACCGGATGACGTGCCCAATGTCGGTACCCGCACCGCCCCCAGCCTGGAAGCCATCGCCGAACTCAAGCCCGATCTGATCGTCACCAGTACAGAAATGGCCCCGGCGGCTGATCTGCTGGAGAAAATCGCACCGACCTACGTCATCAGTGTCTACAAGGACGGTTCCCAGCCGTTCGAAACAGCACGAAAAATGCTGGTAACTCTGGGTGAAATACTGGACCGCACAGCCCGTGCCAACGACGTTCTTCAGGGTATTGATCAAACACTGGCGCAACAACGACACCGGCTTGAAGAGCATGGCCTGAATGACAGACCCGTCGCCCTCGTGAACTTTATGGATGACCGCCATGTGCGGGTCTACGCCCCGAATGGTCTGTTCCAGACCGCCCTGGAAGCCCTCGGCCTTGAAAATGCCTGGCCTCATCCCGGAAGTTTCTGGGGCTTTTCTACAATTGGCCTGGAAGCCATTGCTCCCTACACCAGCAGCCGGCTGATTGTTCTGGAGCCAATCTGGCCGGGGCTGAAGGAACAACTGGCAGACAGCCCGTTCTGGACTTATCTGCCACCGGTTCAACGGGGCCAGGTCTATCAGATTGAAGCGGCATGGCCCTACGGTGGGGTGTTCCCGGTGAAACGTCTGGCAGTGGAGTTGACCGACGCATTGATTGCCGGGGGCAGCGACAATGTCCACTGATGTCCGCCCTCTTCCCGATTCGCCTCTCGCTTTACCCGGAAAGCTTCCTGTTTGGACAGCCATTCTCTGGCTGTTCGGGCTGACGGCTGCATCGATACCACTACTCGGTATCCTGACGCCTACAGAGCTGGTGTCCGCATTCTGGAGCTATAACAGCGACCAATACAGTACGGTTCTGGCCCATTTCAGCTGGGCACCCCGGGTTTCCGTCGCACTGCTGATCGGCTGCGCTCTGGGACTTGCCGGGGCAGTAACCCAACAAGTACTTGGCAACCCATTGGCGTCACCCTCCACATTAGGCGTTGAGGCGGGAGGCCAGTTTGGAATTACTCTGGCTACGCTGTTTTTCCCTGCGCTTCTGACCTTCAGCCCGGACCTTGCGGCCATTGCCGGTGGCCTTCTCGCTATCGGCCTCGTCATCGCACTGACATGGCGACTGGGCTTTTCACCGGTGACGGTGATTCTGGCCGGGCTGGTCATCACCTTCTTTATGGGGGCCCTCAACATGGCCTTCCTGCTGCTCAAAGGCGAGTGGCTTGGCAACCTGTTTATCTGGGGCGCCGGGTCCCTGGTCCAGAACAACTGGCAACTGTTTATGGACCTCTGGCCCCGGGTTCTGGTCATTGGTATCGCCCTTATTCTGCTCATGCGGCCGTTACAACTTCTGCAGCTGGGCCAGGCCTCCGCCAGCGCTCTCGGTGCACGTGTGGCCGCGGTACGCATGACTGCCCTGTTCCTGGTGGTACTGATGAGCGCAACCGTCGTCAGCCGGGTAGGCGTGGTTGCCTTTGTCGGCCTTGCCGCTCCGGTCCTGGCACGTCTGCTGGGGGCCCGCACCCTGCGCCAGAGATTGATCTGGAGCTCACTGCTGGGCAGTAGCCTGCTGTTACTGGCCGATACGCTCGCCCAATGGGCCTCGACCTGGGGCAACGGAGCTCTGGTGCCAACCGGTACCACAACCGCTCTGATCGGCGGCCCAATTATTCTCATTGCCTTGCAGAACGTCAGGAACACCCATCACATGCCCGGACAGGCGGCCAACCCGGCGGGCTTCCTGCCGGTTCGTCGTTCTACCCTGGCAACAGCCTCTGTGATCGGCGCGTTGCTGATCGCGGTATTCCTGGTATCCATGGGCTGGTCTCCCGGCCTCGACGAATGGCACTGGACGCCGGCATCGGAGTGGGGAGATGCCTGGGTCTGGCGCGGACCACGGCTGCTGGCAGCGGTGCTGGCGGGCGTAGCATTGGGGCTGGCCGGAACATTAATCCAGCGCATGACCAGCAATCCCATGGCGAGCCCGGAAATCCTGGGCATCAGCGGTGGTGCTGCCCTGGTGATGGTTGTGCTCGCTCTTGCAGGCATCCAGCTTGATCGTACCGGGCAGTTGGTAGCAGCCACAGCCGGAGCAGGAGCCGCTCTGGGCCTGCTCATCCTGCTGGCCCGCAAGCACCGCTTTGCCGGCAACCAGCTTTTGTTGGGCGGACTGGCACTCTACGTGTTCATGGATGCTGGAATTCGCATGGTAATGGCCTCCGGCAGTTCGGTAGCCACCGGTTTGCTGAACTGGATGTATGGTTCAACCTGGCTGGTCTCAGACCATGAAGCCATTGCGCTTCTCTCCCTGATCCTGTTGATCTGTGGCGGGCTGTTCCTGGTCGTGCGACCTCTGACCATTCTGCCATTGGGAGACAGCACCGCGTCCTCACTGGGGATTTCAGTCGGCAAGGCCCGCCTGCTCCTTCTCCTGCTCGCCGCGCTGCTGACGGCAGCCGCCACGGTGGTCATCGGACCACTGAGTTTCGTGGGACTGATAGCTCCTCACCTGGCAAGAGTCCTCGGCCAACAGACCGTCGGCCGCCAACTGGTGGTCGCAGCACTGGCTGGCGGGTTGCTACTGGCCGTTGCCGACTATCTGTCACGCACGGTGATCTTCCCCAACCAGTTGCCTGCGGGCCTTCTTGCTGCGTTGGTCGGGGGACTCTATTTCCTGTGGGGGTTGAGCCGTCATGGTCGCAGCTGAAGCCATGCCGTTGTCCTGGCCAGAGCGCTACAGCCAGCTACTGGTGGAGTCCGGTTTAGACTTCACAGAGGTTCTGGAAGAATCCGTACAGTCTCCAAATCTTGAACAGCCCGCCCTGTTCAGCCTGAGCCAATGCCTGGCAAAACCTGAACTCCTCCGTTCGCAACTGCGAAAGGACTACCCGGACACTGAAGATCCGCGTCAATTGCGTGCAGCTCTATCAGTGGTACATCAGGATCTGGCGCTGTCGGTTATTTCACCGCTGGTGATCAGGCTGTTTCTCCGGGGTGAAGCACCACTCCCCGACCCCGGCCGCATTTTTCTGGCTGCAGCGGGCGAACCATCGGCTACCTCGCGCTGGTTTCACGCAAGCCATGGCGACATGATAGGAGTTGAAGCGTTCATCTCCCGCATCGCAGCTATTGTGAACGACTGGTATCCGGTATTCAGGCAGGACCTGGGGGTCAGCCCCGGAGCTTACTGGAGCAGTGTGGGCCTGGCGCTAGGCGCGCCTTTTGCCGCGGTATGGAACCGGGCAAATCCGGAAGATCTCTGCACTCTGGCCAGCGAATGGCTGGAACGCTTCAGATGTGAGGCCAATCGCTACGTCAACTGGATTCCCTCGGAGTTCAACGGCGATACCTGTGCTTTGCCTCAGCGGAAGGGATGCTGCCTCAAGTACCTTCGCCCCGGCGGGGGCTACTGCGGAACTTGCGGCATCTACCGCAAAGAACGGTTGTCGGCCCTCAGGCAATCATCCCGTTGCCAACCACCAGGCCAGTGGCAACCACAAGAATAAAAATGCCGGCCCCTGCCGCGATTTTCAGTCCTTCAATCACTTCCTTTTCTACCGACATGGCATTCTCCCTGTGTGCAAAACTGAATGACAGATCAAACCTTTTACCGGATATTAAATGATAAGAATTATCATTTGCAACAATTAAAATGAACTATTTGGGGTTTGCTAACCTATACACAGGTAACCCGGAGAGTTTTCCCATGCCTACCTGCAAGCAGACACTGTTCATCAGTTACCTCCTGCTCACGCCCGTTCTGGCGTCAGCCAGTGAGACCTTCACAACGGACGAAGCGGATTTCCGACTGACCACTGTCGCCCGCGGACTGGAACACCCATGGAGTTTGGCTTTCCTGCCTGATGGAGACATTCTGGTTACCGAGCGGGAGGGCCGGCTTCGCAGAATTCATCAGAACCAGCTGGTCAAAGCACCGGTTGCCGGGCTTCCGGATCTGGTGGTATCCGGCCAGGGCGGATTGCTGGATCTTCAACTGCACCCGGACTTCGAATCGAACCATACCCTGTTCCTGAGCTATGCCCACCGTACAGCACAAGGCATGACAACCCGTGTGGCCAAAGCCACCCTCGAGGGAAATCGGCTCGTTGATGTCTCCGTCATTTTCGAAGCACTGCCCCGCTCAGGGACCTCACGGCATTTCGCCGGGCGAATGGCCTTCGACAACAGCGGGTATCTCTACATCGCAGTTGGCGACCGGGGCGACATGGACCGTGCTCAGGACACACAGGATGATGCCGGCGGCGTTCACCGCATTACCGTTACCGGAAGCCCCGCCCCTGGCAACCCCGGAATGGGCCGCTCCGACATAAACGACACACTGCTGACCTGGGGAAACCGCAACATTCAGGGAATGACGGTTCATCCTGACTCCGGCGCCATCTGGACCCACGAACACGGCCCTCGCGGTGGAGATGAAATCAACATTATCCGGCCAGGCACGAACTACGGCTGGCCGGAAATCACCTACGGCATCGGGTATACGGGACTCCCCATCAGCTCCCTGACGGAGAAACCCGGCATGGCTCAGCCGCTGCACTACTGGGACCCGTCCATCGCACCGTCCGGCATGGCGTTCTACACCGGAGATCAGTTCCCTGAGTGGCAAGGTGATCTGTTTGTGGGGGCGCTCAAAATGCGAAAACTTGTACGGCTGGAGATCCGGGATGGCAAGGTTCAGGAAGAGGAAGATATTCTTACGGGGCTGGGAGAACGAATTCGAGACGTCCGCAATGGACCGGACGGCTCTCTGTGGCTGCTGACGGATTCCAGCGACGGCAAAGTGCTCAGGCTGGATCCGGTTCAGTGAGGATCGTTGGTTCTTTCTGTTTTCTCAAACTGAGGCAGATCGTCGGTAATCTCGAACCAATCTGACTTGGACCCGACGAACACATGCTGGGCGGCGCTCTTGCCCAGCGGCTCGTTAATGACTCCAACACGAAGCCGGATGATACCGGGTATGGCGTCTACCCGGCTGTATAGCTGGCTGCCGCAACGATTGCAGAAAGCCCGATATTTACCGGGCCGTGATTCGAATTCGGTGATACGCTCTTCACCAGACACAACACGGAAGCGTATTTTCTGAACCGGCGCACTGGCTGAAAAGGCGCTTCCATGAGCACGACGGCATTGGCTGCAATGGCACAGTGCCACCGGTCCCATAGGGCCATCATATTCAAATGTGACATCACCACACAGGCACTTGCCGGTAAACATAATTGCGTCTCTTGAGCTGTTCATCGTGGCGCAGATGATACCGGCCAGGCAGTTGAAGAACCAGACCAGTGACACCACTTATAAAGTACCCATTTGCAACAGGAGGAGAGTATGCCGTTCAACACACTTCCCGGCATTGGCATGGGAACCTTCCGGCTCAGGGGAAACACTGCGCGCGAGGCGGTTAAAAGTGCCCTTTCTCTGGGCTACAGACACATAGACACGGCCCAGATGTATGAAAACGAGGCTGAGGTGGGAGACGGCATCACCTCGAGCGGCATTCCCCGGCGGGAAATCTTCATTACCACCAAGATCTGGCATGACCAGCTCCACGCCAGCGATCTGATCAACAGCCTGCATGACAGCCTGGCACGACTCAAAACCGATCACGTCGATCTTGCTCTGATTCACTGGCCCTCACCGGGTGATGCCGTGGCCATGGAGGAGTATCTGGGTGCCTTGAGGGATGCCCAGCGCGAAGGGCTTACCGATCATATCGGAATTTCGAACTTTACCTGTGCCCAGATGGACAAGGCGGTGGAGATACTGGGCGCATCCCGGATCCTGACCAATCAGGTGGAAGTTCACCCCTTCCTGGCCAACCGGAAAGTGGTTGAGCATGCCCAGACACTGGGTATTACCGTTACCGGTTACATGCCACTGGCGGTCGGCAAGGTAATGGAAGATGAGACCCTGATCCGTATCGCACAGGAACGCAACATCTCGCCGGCCCAGGTCGCTATCGCATGGGTGGCGTCCCGGGGCATCGTTCCGATTCCATCATCAACCAGACCCGCTCATCTGAAGGCCAATCTGGACGCTCTGAAACTGGAACTGACCGACGCCGAAATCGAGTCCATTAACGCGTTGGACCGTGGCGAGCGAATCGCCAATCCGGGCTTTGCCCCGGACTGGGACTGATGCACCTCAGCTGCCGTAGCAGGCGTCAAGGTATTTGAGGATGCGAGAGGATTCGAATAGGGATTCCCCGGTATTCGGGTCCTCCAGGTAGGGTACCTGGACTCGTCCATGTTGCTCGTAGAACGCATCCCGTTTCCCACCCGGTTGCGGCCTGTAGGCTCCCGGCTTGATGCGCTGACGGGCCGGGCCAATTTCGGTCCAGTGCTCTTTGCCAATATTGTGCAGAGTATAGGGAATTTCCAACTCGCAGAGTTTTTCCCGAACCAGGCGGGAAAACGGACTACCCTCAAAACTCCAGAGATGGAGCCCCTGCTCCGGACGTTTACCCGGCGAGGCATGCAAGCCCCGAAGTTCACTCACCCCCGAGCCCATGGAGCTCAATACCGGCTGCCAGGGCTTATGCCGGTATAGTTTCGGAACCGGACGTTTGCCGTACTCACGGAACAGATACTCGACAATATCGGCAGACTCGTAGAGTACCTTGCCGGTGTTCTCATCCACCAGCAGGGGGAAAAGCTGTTTCCCACCAACGGCCTCCGCCTCAGGGCGATATTGCTTTCCATCCTTCGGGCAGGGACGGATCTCGGCGTCCAGATGCAGCGCTGTCAGTGCTTCGCGTACTCGCCGGCAATACGGGCAGGCTTCAATATCGTAGAGAATCAGCGGCTTCTCCGGCTGTTCTGCAGCATTCACCACCAGGCATCCGCGCCAGGCGGTGAATGACGAGGTCGCAACTGACTCCAGAACGTTCACGTTGTGCCTTATAGCATTGAACATGTGCTTTCCTTGTTTCCGGTTCTTTGATTGCATTATCCCTTTTCCGGGCTGTCTTTAATTGGCCGGGGCGTCACAAATTAAATGTTGTCCAGCTAACCCCATGATTCCTAAGGGCACTTACATGACGTCACAAAAATTCAATATAAACAATGCCTCTACTGCCATTTTTTAACGTCATGTAGAGCTTTTCTGCATAGTACAACGACCAAAGATAGGCTAAGGTGAAGGGATAAAGAGTTAACGAATGGCCCTGGCAGGGTATGTGTTGAGGGTGAGGGTTACGGGAATGGGACGCGTTAAGCAAATACGCAGGACGGGCAACTCTGTATCCCGTTCTATACTCGCAGGCTGTGCCGCCACACTCCTGGCCGCAAGCCCTGCCCTTTCAGCGCAGGAAAAAGACACCGGTTTCCGTAATGCCCGTGTCTGGAACAGCGAGATGAGAGATTACGCTGAACAGGCCCTGCACAACGACCAGGCCCTGAGCGTCGCAGCTGTCCCTCTGAACGGCCCGGGCATTGAACAGTACATCAACGCCGACGAACTGATGAGCCCCGGCTCCATCATGAAGCTGGTCACCACCTACGCCGCCCTGGAAATCCTCGGTCCCACCCACCGCTGGGACACTGACTTCCTCACGGATGGCGAGATGGTGGGCGATACACTGCAGGGAAATCTCTATGTCCGCTTCGGTGGCGATCCCAAGCTGACCGTTGAACGTCTCTGGAGCACGCTCCGCGAACTTCACGATATGGGCATCACCAGAATTGAAGGTAATCTGGTTCTGGATGGTAGCTATTTCCGCGTGGATGGCGGCTTCCCTTCTTTCGAAGACAATGGCGACAACCCTCACAGGCCTTTTCTGGTTGAGCCATCGGCCTATCTCAGCAACCTGAACCTGCTGCATTTTCAGGTCCGATCAGACGAACGAGGCACTCAGGCCTGGACAACGCCTAGCCTGCCCGAAGTGGCGATTGATAACCGGGTGACCGCCATCGCCGAAGGCCCCTGCCCCAGCCGCAGGCGGTTTGAATGGGAACCGATCTTCCATAATGATCACCGGGTCACCGTTCGGGTAACGGGCGAACTGCCACAGGGTTGTCGAACAACCAGTTACCTGTCTCTACTACCTCACGAACAGTACAGCGCGTCGCTGATCCGTTCGGTGCTGGCAGAAACCGGAGTGACGGTAACGGGCGGCAACACAACCGGCGAAACCCCGGAAGACGCCCGACTGGTGATGAAAACTACGTCTCCGGATCTGGTCACCATGGTTCGAGACATTAACAAGTGGAGCAGCAACGTCATGGCTCGGCAGATGCTGCTGACCATCGGTGCGGAAAACCGTCAGGATAACGAAGACGACGACCGGGTTGCAGGAATCCGGGTTATTTACGACTGGCTTGAAGCGAAAGGTATCAATACGGCGGGTATGGTTATCGACAATGGCGCCGGCCTTTCCCGCCATGGCCGCATTACTGCCCGACAGGGGGTTGAGCTGCTGCAGCATGCCTGGAACAGCCCGTTCGCAGCCGACCTGATGGCATCCATGCCCATCACTGCCATGGATGGAACCATGGCCCGCCGGCTTCGGAACACCGGAATGGACGGCAGTGGCCGTATCAAGACAGGCTATCTGGAGAATGTGCGTTCAATCGCCGGGTTCACCCGCGATGAACAAAATACGACCTGGGCCGTTGTCGGTATGGTCAACAATGATCCGGCCTGGAATGGTCAGGCGGTACTGGACCGAGTCCTCTACTCTCTTCATTTCCGTCCGCCAACCGGAACGGCCATTTCCCAGGCAGACGCAGGCTCAACTGACACAACAGTTCATTAACAGCGCCTCCGCGCTTGCCAGAACCTAATCCCCGGATTATTTCTCCGGGGTCAGTCGGCGGAGTGTCGCTTCGGTCATCCGGCCAGCCAGTGGCGCAATAAATGTCACCAATGGAAATGCCACCGCCCAGGCGACCACCCAGGACGCCATCCAGCGCATAAAGAACCCGCTTCCCAGGCCCGTGTTAATCCAGGTAATGACTGCCGACATGAGGAGCGACATCATTCCCGACATATAAAAGCCAAAAACAAGTTGGCGTAAACGGCTTAGTCGGAAGTTACTCATGATTGCTCCTGTAGCGGCAAAAGCAGCGTGAATGGTCGGGCACGATGCATACCCGGTGGCGACAGAAGTTCGCATAATAATGAGCTTGCGAAACTTTTGCGACCATCCGTTTAGCTAACCGCACCCGCCCTATCACTGATCAGACCGTCAGGTAGCCACCATCGGAGTTAATGCAGGCGCCGGTTGTATAACTGGATGCACCGGAAACCAGGTACAGCACCGTGCCGGCCATTTCAGACGGATCAGCCACACGTTTCATGGGGATATGAGCCATTGCCTGTTTCTTGATGGCGTCGTTGGTTGTGAGGGCGCTGGCAAACTTGGTGTCGGTCAGGCCCGGCAGCAATGCATTTACCCGCACATTCTGCTGCCCAAGCTCCATAGCGAAGGACTTGGTCATGGAAATGACCGCAGCTTTAGTGACGGAATAAATCCCCTGGAAATGGCCGGGGTTAACACCGTTGACAGACGCAACGTTAACGATGGAACCTCCACCGTTCTTCTTCATCATTTGGGCACCACGGGCACACATGAAGAAGTATCCGCGGATATTCACATCTACCGTCTTCTGGAAGGCACCCACATCGGTATCTTCTACCGGCCCGAAATACGGGTTGGCGGCTGCGTTATTCACAAGGATATCGATCTTTCCGTGAGTCGTCCCAATGTGCTCCCAGATGCTCTCGATCTGTTCCATTTCGCCAATGTGGCAAGCATAGGCCTCGGCGCTGCCTCCGGCATCCCGGATGCTGCTGGCAACGGTTTCACAATCATCGATTTTGCGGCTGCTAACAATCACGTGCGCACCGTAATCCGCCAGAGTACGGGCGATACTTTCACCGATTCCACGACTCGCACCCGTGATCAGGGCTACCTTACCACTCAGGTCAAACAGGTCTTTGCTGCTCATTGAACTACCTCAATTGTTATCGGAATGTCACCAGGGCGGGGTCTTCCGCTTCCAGGTGGCTGTAATTATTGAAGACAGACAAGCTGCGACGGGGGCCGGAGTATAGAATGCGTGAGACACTGGTATTTGCGATCACGTTATTCATCGCCAGAGCTTTCTCATCCGACAGTTCCAGCAGGTGCTGGGCAATGACCGCAATGGGACCTCCAGAGGTCGACACCAGTATGTCACCGCCATCGGCATAACCCACCAGCTCGTCGAGAGATGAAATGACCCGTTGCTTGAATCCTTCCCAGGTTTCCGTGTATTCGCCGTCATGGTTACCGCTGATCCAGCGTGCCATAGCCTGCTCGAAGACCTGCTGAAACAGGCGGGCAGGCTTGGGAAACGCCGCCATATCCCGAGCCATGACCTGTCGATCGGCCCACTCGGGCCTTTGCCGCTCCACCACCTGCATGTGGTCAAACTCGTTCAGGCCTTTCACCGCCTGCATGTCAGGCAGGGCCTGACCGTAGCCTGCGGTGATCGCTTCAATGGTCTCCCGGTGACGTTCCATGTTGCCGCCAAAGACCGCATTCGGCACCACCTTGCCGGCCAACCATCGCCCTAGCACCTGCCCTTGCTCCCAACCTCGAGGCGAGAGCTGATCGTAGTTATCCTTGCCGAAACTGGCCTGGCCATGGCGAATCAGGTAGATGGTAGCCATTACAGGTCACTCTCCCCCATCAGCCGCAGACAACGCTTCTCCAGATAATTGGCAGCATGCCCAAAACCCGCAAACCGCTTATCTTTGGTCTGGCCGTGGTAATAGCGGTAGTAGATCTGCTGAATGATTACTGCGAGGCGGAACAACCCGTAGATCTCATAAAAATCGAAATTATTTGCCTGGAAACCGGACTTCTCCATGTAGTAATCGACCACTTCTCTTCGGGTCAGCATGCCTGGCCGGTGGGTCGGCTGGCGACGCAAAATCTGGAACGGGCCTTCATCGTCAGCCTGAATCCAGTAGGCCAGGCTGTTGCCCAAATCCATCAGCGGGTCACCGATGGTGGCCATTTCCCAGTCCAGAACACCGATAACTTCAAACGGGTTGTCCGGGTTGAGAACCACGTTGTCGAACCGGTAGTCGTTGTGGATGACAACCTGAGCAGTATCTGCCGGCATCTTGTCATTGAGCCAGCTCATCACTGTCTCAAAATCACCGACATCATCGGTGCGGGACTTGCGGAAGCGATCACTCCAGCCGCCAATCTGGCGCTGCACATAGCCCAATCCCTTCCCGAGCTTGTCCAGACCTGCGTCTTTGGCGTCCACCTTGTGCAGATCTACCAGCTTATCAATCACATTCAGGCAAAGCTTGCGGGTATCCGCTTCGTTCAACTCGAAATCTTTGGGGAAGTCCTGTCGGAGGATGATGCCTTTCAGGCGCTCCATCACGTAAAAATCGCAGCCCAGTACTTCATGGTCATCGCAGATGGCCACGATGTTCGGTACGTAGGGGTAAACCGGCTTTAAAGCCTGCATTACCCGGGCCTCACGCAACATGTCGTGGGCGGACCTGGCAATTTTTCCAAACGGTGGCCGGCGCAGTACGTAGGATTTGTCGCCGTAATCCACCTGATAAGTCAGGTTGGAAGCGCCGCCCGGGTACTGTTTGATGGTGGGGACACCGTTCAGACCGGGGATGGCCTGCTTCATAAACTGGTCGACAACGGCGACATCCAGTTCTTCACCTTCGCGGATATCCACTGCCTGGTCGATCTGTGTCATTCCTGTTCTCCTGTCATCCTGAGCTGCGGGGTACCCGGTTAATCAGGCCCTGGCCTTGCCACCCATCTTGCCCATCCAGCGTTTGCTTTCCTGATGCATCAACCAGTCAAATGCCCATGGAGCGTGACGCTTCAGAATCCACATCCGGCGCTCTTTGGCGTGAGGCAACACCCAGAAGTTCTTGTCCTTCACGCTTCGGAAGATGTCCTCCGCGACGTCGTCTGCCGTTATATTCGAGCGCTTCATCAGCTTGTTCACGTTTTGCTGCACACCCGGAATGTCGGAACGCATGGAGCTGGTGAGGTTAGTCTGGAAAAACGCCGGGCAGACGCAGCTGACATGGATGCCACCATCCCGGAGTTCCTGGCTCAGGGTCTCGGACAGCGCGATAACACCAGCCTTGGAAACGTTGTAGCTACCCATCAGCGGCGCCAGCATCAGGCCCGCCATGGACGCAATATTCACGAAGGCACCGGAACCCTGCTGTTTGAAAAGCGGAGTAAAGGCCTTGCAGCCCCTGACAACACCCATAACGTTGATATCAAGAATC
Source organism: Marinobacter salinexigens (assembly GCF_008370345.1). GTDB lineage: Bacteria > Pseudomonadota > Gammaproteobacteria > Pseudomonadales > Oleiphilaceae > Marinobacter > Marinobacter salinexigens. Next base: position 70,293 of record NZ_VTUU01000008.1, read on the forward strand.
CACTCCCAGTCGGAAATGGTGGTGTCTTCAATGGAGCCCGCGGAGGCTACACCAGCGTTGTTAACCACAATGTCCACTCCACCCCACTTCTGGACCAGTTCATCGCGAACCTTCTCGAAGTCGCTCAGGCGACGCACATCGCACTCCACGAAGTAGCCTTCACCGCCAGCGTTGCTGATCTCAGCTTCAACCTCAACACCCTGTTCAGGGCTGATATCCCCGATACAAACCTTCGCGCCCTCTTTGGCATAACGTAACGCGATTGCTCGCCCAAGGCCCGATGCGCCCCCTGTAATGAATACTCGCTGTGTCATTCTCGTTGTTCTCCGTTTGTTTTGGAGTTGTTCTTTTAATCCAGTCTTTTCCGATGAATTCGTGCCAGAGCTTCTGGTGGGAGTGCTTTTCAAAACCCGCTCCTTCGGCACGTCCATGTGACGCTTGAGCTCCGCCATCCATGGCTACGCACAGTTTTGAAAAGCACTCCCACCAGAAACTCCCAAACATTGTGCAGTCGGCGAACGAAGGCAACTGCAGTGCTCGCGAGAGCTGGCGGCAGGGCGGATCTGAAACTGTGCGGAGCCATGGATGGCGGAGCCCAAGCGTCACATGGACGTGCCGAAGGAGCGGGTTTCAGATCCGCCCTGCCGCCGGCTCGAAAACCACCTAAGCCAAATTCACTTGTACTTGCGAAGCTCCAGACGAGCAACCATTGCCCGGTGGACTTCATCAGGCCCATCAGCTAACCGCAATACCCGAGCATAGGCAAACAAGGCGGTCAGTGGGAAGTCGTCATCACTAACTCCCGCTCCACCGTGAATCTGAATCGCCTGATCAACAATCGTTTGTAGCATCGAAGGCACCACCGCCTTGATCATGGAAACTTCCTGCAGCGCCCCGAGGATTCCCTTGGTATCCAGGGCCCAGGCGCATTTGAGGGTCAGCAGGCGGGCCTGTTCTATGGACATTCGGGCATTGGCGATGATGTCCGGGTTACCACCGAGTTTTGCGATCGGCCGACCGAAGGCCTCTCTGGTCATGGCCCGCTTGATCAGCAACTCCAGGGTACGCTCGGCGGCGCCAATGGCTCGCATACAATGATGAACACGACCGGGACCAAGGCGTCCCTGGGCGATCTCAAAGCCACGGCCCGGGCCTGCAATGATGGCGCTTTTGGGGAGTCGAACATTGTCGAATACTACCTCTCCGTGGCCATAAGGCTCGTCGTAGGCACCAAATACCGGCAGCATGCGTTCTACGTTTACACCCGGGGTATCCAGAGGCACCAGAACCATCGAATGCTGGCGATGTTTGTGGGCTTCAGGGTCGGTAAGGCCCATGAAGATGCCGACCTTGCAGTCCGGATGACCAATGCCGGTGCTCCACCATTTGCGACCGTTCAGGACAACTTCGTCGCCCTCAACAATCGCAGTCGCTTCCATATTCGTAGCATCCGAGGAAGCCACACCGGGTTCGGTCATACAAAACGCGGAGCGGATCTCGCCGCTCATCAGGCGCGGCAGCCATTCGGCCTTTTGCTCTTCGGAGCCATAGTGGATCAGCACTTCCATGTTGCCAGTGTCGGGCGCGTTACAGTTAAAGATTTCCGGAGCGATGAAGCTACGCCCGGTTTCTTCAGCAATCAGGGCGTAATCCGAGTTGAGCAGACCGCAACCGTATTTGTCATCGGGGAAGAACATGTTCCAGAGCCCCTGGGCTTTGGCTTTTTCCTTCAGCTCCCGGATAACAGGCAATACCACCCAGCGGTTTTCCTGGGACGCCAGTTCCTTGTGGTACTGGGCTTCGATAGGATAAATCTCTTCCTTCATGAACTGCTTCACGCGGTTGAGATAATCCTGACCTCTCTCGGAAATGTTGAAATCCATCGACCGATCCTCGCTGACAAATCGGGGCAGCTGTGCCCGAAACGTTAAATAGGAGCTCAGTCTAGGGTCAGCCGAACTATTACGCGACTGAATTATTCTAATCGTTTATCATTAGCAGGACTTATCTGGAAGATGGATTTCCTGTATGGCCCTGAACCGACTCGACCTTAACCTGCTGCACGTTTTCGACACGATCTATCGCGAGGGTAGTCTGACCCGGGCTGCCAAGGCACTGCATTTAACGCAGCCCGCTGTCAGCCATTCGCTATCCCGACTGCGGGATCATTTTGACGACCCGCTGTTCACCCGGCAGGGCAATCAGATGGTGCCGACCCCCCTGGCGCGTCGGTTTCTCGAGTCCATGCGCCCGGGGCTCACTCAGATCCAGAGCGCGGTTAATCAGTTTCATGCATTCGATCCCGCCAATCAGCGAAAAACCTATGCCCTGGGCCTGAGGGACATTCTGGAATCCACATTCCTTCCCCAGCTAATGAAGCGCCTGGCACCTTACCCGGAGCTGGAGATCACCAGCCAGCGTATTGCCCGTCGGGATATGGAGACACATCTGGCAGCCGGCAAACTGGATTTTGCTGTCGACGTGCTGTTACCCGTCAGCAATCAGACGTCACATGAGCTTCTGCGTCGGGATCGGCTGGTGGTTCTTGCCCGAAAGGGCCACCCATTGATGGCGAACGGTCTGACGATGGAGAACTACCTGAAAGCGAAGCACGTGTTGGTATCTTCACGAACAGAGGGGCCAGGCATTGAAGATTTCGAGTTGTCCCGACTCGGGGCACACCGCAACATTCGTCTTCGCTGCCAGCATTACTTTGCCGCCTGCCGGGTAGTGGAAGAGACCGACCTGCTGCTGACCATGCCGGAAACCTATGCCCGGCTTATTGCTGAAAGGTCCGATATTTTACTGATGGCTCCGCCAGCGGAACTGCCATCCATCGACGTGCACCTTTACTGGCACAAAGCCTATGAGAAAGAGCCCGCACTGGTGTGGTTCCGACAACAACTCAGGGATCACGTGGACAGCGATCAGTAAGCGCCTACTGCCATAAGGAAACCGAAGAAACCCACTGCTGTAATACCAAGAGCGGCGGCCACAATCCCGAAGCCCCACCAGATAGCTGCTCCGTCCGATATGTCCACTCCGTGGCCCCTGAGGGTACGATAGAACGCCCAGGGGCCAAGCACGAATGCCCCTACCACGGCAAACAGCAGGCCAACGCTGATACCGGCGAAGGTCCAGGTCGCCAAGACTGTTGCACGATCCTGAACGTTGTCCGTCACACCATGGTGTTCAAGGAATTTCCTGCAGAAAAACCAAAGCAGCGCGAACAACGCGACAACAAATACCAGCCCGCCAATAAGGGTAATAATGCGATATAGCACAGTGTGATTCCTGTCAGTCGGCGGCATTGGCCGGCCGGGAAAACCATAGAGTCCAACGCCTTACATTACCCGCTAAAGCCCTCGCACGCTATTACCCACTTCGACGGTGGCATCCGCCGCTGCCACGACTACACTGGGGTTTGGTAACCGAATAGCCTGTTCGCAGAAGGAGTCACAGGAATGGCCGACACTATACGCATCGCAGTCACCCCGGGCGACGGGATTGGTCCTGAGGTGGTGGGCGAGGCAGTCAGATGTCTGGAGGCCCTCCGCACCAAACACGGATTGGACCTGGAGTGGACCCGCTTTCCCTGGCCCTCTCACGCCTGGCATGAAGAGCATGGCGAAGCCTGGCCAGAAGACGCCCTGGAGCAGTTGCAGAAATTCGACGCGATTCTGCTCGGTGCGCTGGGAGACCCCGGCCCCATGGATGATCCGGAGCGCTACCTTCTGCCTGACAGCATTTCCCTGTCGCCACTATTGGATATGCGCAAGGGCTTCGATCAGTGGGTCTGCGAGCGCCCTGCCCGGCTGCTTCCCGGAGCTCGGCAGTATCTGGCGGATGACCGCGCGAAAGACATCGACATGCTGGTGATTCGGGAAAATTCCGAAGGCGAATACGTGAGTCAGGGTGGCCGGCTTCGTAAGGGCACCCCGGATGAAATTGCGACCCAGATGGAAGTTTTCACCCGCAAGGCAACCGACCGCATCATTCGCTACGGTTTTGAACAGGCCCGATTGCGGGCAGATGACCGGGTCAGGGACGGACGGACGCGGACATTCCGGACGCTGGACGGACGAACCTGCGAGAGTCAGGTTTGCCTGATCACCAAGCGTAACGCACTGCGACACTGGGGTGATATGTACACCGAAGCCTTTGAGGAAATCAGCCAGGAATATCCCGACGTAGCAATCCACCATGAACTGGTGGATGCGGCATGTATGAAGTTTGTGCAGAGCCCATGGGCCTTTGACGTAGTTGTCGCCAGCAATCTGCAAGGCGACATTCTCACCGACCTTGCTGCGGTGCTGTCAGGAGGCATGGGGGTAGCACCATCCTGCAACCTTAACCCGACGGATCCGGACATGCCCTCGATGTTCGAACCCACGCACGGCAGTGCACCGGACATTGCCGGCCAGGGTCTGGCTGATCCGACAGCCATGCTGTTTACCACCGCCCGGATGCTCGAATGGCTGGGCCGCAAGGATCCAAAACTCGCCGTCGCCGGCGAGGCGCTGTTCAACGCAGTTGCCGCGGACCTGGCCGAACATTCCTGTCAGCGCCGGGGCACCCGCGAAATAGGCTCGGCTATCTGCCAGCGGCTGGCCTGAACAATCGCAGCAAAAAATTCTCTGAGCGATGAAATAAACGTCAATTAAATTCGCTATTTGGTTTTAAAAACCGGGAGATAGCAACTAGGCTGCTAGAGGAACCAAACACACTTCGGGAGGTATATCGTGACCGACCACAAAGGCAAGTTGTCACCACTGCTCAAGCAGGCTACCGGCATCACTGCCGCCAAAGGCGAAGGCGCCTACATTATTGATCCGGAAGGACGCCGGTATCTGGATTTCACTTCCGGTATTGGGGTTACCAGTACCGGTCACTGTCACCCGAAGGTCGTGGAGGCGGCCCAGAAACAGGTCGCCACGATGATTCATGCACAGGCAACAACTGTCATGAATCCCAGGCTCCCGGAGCTTGCGGAGAAGCTGGGCGAGTTGACCCCCGACCCACTCAATGCCTTCTTTTTCTCCAATGCAGGCACAGAAGTGGCCGAAGGTGCTATCCGGCTAGTTCGTCAGGTCACCGGCCGCCCGAACATTATCGTTTTCCATGGCGGTTTCCATGGCCGGACCATGGGCTCCCTCTCGCTGACCACATCCAGTGTTGGCTTGCGCGCCGGTGTCAGCCCGATGATGGGGGGCGTTGTCGTAGCCCCATTCCCCCACGCCTTCCACTATGGCTGGGACATTGAAGAAGCCACCGACTTCTGCCTGAAAGAGCTCGACCGCATTTTTGTCACTTATTCCGCCCCCCAGGAGACTGCGGCCATGCTGATCGAGCCGGTGCAAGGGGAAGGCGGTTATGTGCCCGCAAATACCCGCTTCATGAAGGGGCTTCGCGAACGCTGTGACAAACACGGCATCATGCTGGTTTTCGATGAAGTTCAGGCGGGCTTTGGCCGCAGTGGCAAGTTCTGGGCCCATGATCACTTCGGCGTAACGCCCGATGCCATCATGATTGCCAAAGGCCTCGCCAGCGGCTTCCCCATTTCGGCCCTGGCTGCTTCTGAAGAAACCATGTCCCGCGGTTGGCCAGGCTCCCAGGGCGGCACCTACGGCGGGAATGCGGTGTCAGCTGCAGCGGCCATTGCGACCATTGACGTCATCCGCGAAGAGGGCCTCGTTGAGAATGCTGATCGCATGGGTAAACGCCTCTGGGACAACCTGCACGTGCTCAAGAAGGATTATTCGGACATGGCCGATATCCGTGGCATGGGCCTGATGCTGGGCGTCGAGATGCGCAGGAATAACGCTCCGGATGGTGACCGGGCCGCCGGCATTCTCAAGGAATGCGAAAAGCGTGGACTGCTCATGCTGCGCTGTGGCCCCTACGGGGAGATCGTACGCTGGCTGCCACCGTTGATTGTTAACGAGGCCCAGATCGATGAAGCAACCAGTATCTTTGAAGAAGCTCTGAAAGCCACAGCCTGATCATTCGGTTCAGGAAAATGAAAAGGCAGACCGTACATGGTCTGCCTTTTTCATCAACAACCGCCAGACTGACTACTCCGCCATGACAAACTCAAGTTTTCCTGGCGCAACCCGGATATCCACCGGCATCAGGCCAAACATCTTCTGAGTGGGATCGGTTTCATCCAGCCGGTACACTGGAAACGTTTCCAGCATCTGAGCCACAACCCTCATCACATTGTCTGTGACAGGTGCCAGATCGCCCTTGAACAACGGCGAATCAATACTGCTTTCGAGCAACTGCAAACGACGGATATAGACCGCCTTCTCCTTGCTGTCGTATACCGGCGCGCCTTCCACCTTCAACGCAATATCCACCGGGAGTTTCGCCATCAGGGCATTCAGGGCAACCTGCCCCTTCACGTCGATGACGGCTACGTCACGACCATCCGGCCCCAACGTGATGTCCGCATCACTCAGGCTGAGGCTCAGGGGCGAACCGCTCTGTAACTGTTCCCGATCATAGTTGCTGACTACATCCTGCAGATGCCGCTCCAGTTCACCTTCGGAAATCGAATAGGGAGAGAAGCTGGCACACCCGCTAGTCATGGCCATCGCAACAAATCCCAGCACGGCCAGTCCTCGCATCAAGGTCTTTTTCATTCGTCGTCTCCATGAAATCTGAGTCAATCCTGCGCTAAGCGACGCATTCAGGCAACTGCTGAAAGGGAATAAACAGGGTTAATAATCCGAAAGGAATAGCCCGGACTGACCGTTAAGGGGTCAAGCCCGGGGCTCAACGGGCGGGAGAGGTCAGAATTGCTGTTTTGCCATCCAGGGAATAATCCGGTCAAACGCCTCTTCGAGTTTTTCACACGTCGTCGAGAAGCTGACCCTCACAGCATTAGTGGACTCTTCCCCGAAGGCATCCCCCGGAACTACACAAACCCCAGTTTCCTTGAGCATGCGCAGGGCAAGGTCCGAACCATCCACGTGGGGAGGCAGTTCGGGAAACGCAAAGAAAGCACCTCCAGGCTTGTAGCCCGTCATGAACGGTGTCTGCTCTATCAACTCCACCACCTTGTCCCGGCGCTCTCTGTAGATGTTAACCATATCCTGCACACACTGCTGATCACCCGTCAGCGCCGCCACACCGGCGAACTGAGACGGGGTGTTGGCCACCGATGTCGTGAACATGTGATAGCGCCGCAGGGATTTGATCGCAGCCTGGCTGGAGATGACCCAGCCCACTCGAAGCCCTGCCATGCTGTATGTCTTGGAGAAACTTGAAATACACATGATGTTGTCCAGGTCCATGGAACAGTTCAGGACGCTGGCAAAGTCATCATCATCAAAAATCAGGTGGTCATAGACCTCGTCGGCATACACCTGAATCCCGCGATAGGCGCACTCTTCCAGAATAGTCTCAACCGTTGAGCGCGGGTAAACAGCCCCGGTCGGATTATTCGGGTTATTCAGGATCAGGGCAAAGGTACGGGAACCCATGGCCCGGATGACTTCGTCCGGATCCAACTGGTGATCGTTTTCCGCGCGGGTGGGAATGAATTTCACTTCCCCACCATTCATCCGGATGAGGGGCGCATACAACAGAAACGAGGGATCCGTCACGAGAAACTGTCGGCCAGGCGCGGAAGTCGCCGAAATGGCGAGGTACATGGCCTCAGTGGCACCACTGGTGATCAGGATATTGTCCCGGGTCAGCTTGCGGTTGTAGCGCTTGCCGTAATAGTCGCGAAGTGCCACCAGCAACTCAGGCAGCCCGGCATCCATGGTGTAGCCAGTCTGGCCAGCATGGAGCGCATCCACGTACGCATCAACAATGTGCTTGGGTGTTGGCAGATCCGGCTGACCGATCGAGAGATGTATCACGTCCTTCATGGTCGCCGCCATATTTACCATCCGACGGATACCCGGCACCGGAATCGCCTGCATGGCAGGGTTCCAGCTGGCCTTGTGCTTACGATATTTCACCTTACGGGGTCTGTCCTGGCCGGTGTCCTTGTTGGCGGCTTCTGCCATAAAAACCTCCTGAAAACGGGGCAAATCAGAGCAAAACAAAGTAGAGCTTTCCTTTGCAGCCTAGTCAGTAAATTCTGGCTCTACAAGGGAAAATTTGACCCCACCCACCAGGCCAACCAGACTGTTATTATCCATGCTTCCTCATATCGACCATCAACCAGGCGGAGGATCAATGACTCAGCAGCAAAAACCCGTGGTGACCATTCTCACAGCCCCGGGTGAACCCGAGCCACCCGGAACCGAGGCCATCAGGGCCAGGGCCGAAGTACGCTTCGCCAGCGATGAAGTCACCCTGCGTGATACTCTGCCGGGAACAGACGTCATGATGGTGACGGATTTCCGGACCGAAGCACTGGAAGCAGCATGGCCTTGTGCTGACCAGTTGAGGTGGATTCACGCCACCAGTGCCGGTGTGGATGCGCTGATGTTTCCGGCCCTGATCAACAGCAAAGTGGTTGTGACCAACGCCCGGGGCATCTTTGATCGCACAATTGCCGAGTATGTTCTGTGCACCATCCTGATGTTTGCCAAGGACTTCCCGGCATCCATCCGGCTGCAGATAAACCATGAGTGGAAACACCGTGATACCGAGCGCGCGGAAGGCCAGCAGGTGCTCGTGGTAGGAGCTGGCTCCATTGGACGACAGATTGGTCGCCTGGTCAGCGCAGCCGGCCTGATTGCCCACGGCATTGCCCGAACCCCCCGCCACACCGATCCGGATTTTGTGGCAGTTCACGGCAACAATGAACTTCACGAACAGCTCGGCCACGCCGATTACGTCGTAATTGCCGCACCACTCACCCCCCAGACCGAGGGTTTGTTTGACGAGAAGGCCTTCAGCGCCATGAAAAACTCGGCAAGACTGATCAACATCGGTCGCGGGCCCATCGTAAAAACCGATGACCTGGTAGCAGCCCTTAACGCCGGAGAGATTGCCGGTGCTGGCCTGGATGTTTTCGAGGAGGAACCACTGCCGGAAGATCATCCCCTATGGGATATGGAAAACGTGACCATGACGGCCCATATGGCAGGCGATTTTATTGGCTGGAAACGCGCTCTGACGGATCAGTTCCTGGAGAACTTCGATCACTGGCACAAAGGACAGGCAATGTTCAACCTGGTGGATAAAGAGCTGGGATACGCAGGGAGTTAGGCCGTGATTTATAGAGCTGAAGGCAGGAGAGAGTCGCTCTCCCCTGCCTTCAGCGAACAACCTGTAAATCAGCTACCCGAAAGCGACTGATCCGAAGGATCGATTTCCATCTGCTGGATCGCAATAACCGCCTGGGTCCGGTTGCGGACACCCAGTTTACGGAATACGGCGGTAATGTGGGCCTTGATGGTCGCCTCGGAAACATCCAGATCGTAGGCGATCTGTTTGTTCAGGAGGCCTTCGGCCAGCATGCCCAGCACCCGGAACTGCTGCGGAGTGAGTGATGCCAGCTTCTCGGAAAAATCGGTCGCATCGGAATGCATCCGCTCAATCTTGTCGGCCACACCTTCCGGCAACCAGACATCCCCTTCCAGAACCGCCTGAATAGCTTCAGTAATGGTCGGCAGGGGCGCCGACTTCGGAATGAAGCCGGACGCACCATAGTCGATTGAACGACGCATAACCTGCAATTCTTCAGAGCCTGACACAACGACCACAGGCAATCCCGGGTACTGACCTCGCATGAATACGAGGCCGGAGAAGCCGTGGGCACCCGGCATATTCAGGTCCAGCAGGACCAGATCTGCATCGGGATGCGACTCAACCGCCGCCTGCAGTGACTTGATGCTGTCGACTTCGACTGTCTCGGCATCCGGTACCGCCTGATTGACCGCCTGTTTCAGTGCTGCGCGAAACAGCGGGTGATCATCAGCGACGATAATTGTTTGTGCCATTCAAACGTTCCTTACAGGTTAATGCTGCTCACCAGACGTTACTTGAATTCACGACTGCTGATGAGGTCATCCACCACACTCGGATCTGCCAGTGTAGAGGTATCACCCAGCTGGTCGTGCTCGTTGGCAGCGATTTTACGCAAAATCCGGCGCATAATCTTGCCTGAACGCGTTTTCGGCAGTCCAGGTGCCCACTGGATCACGTCCGGAGAGGCGATGGGGCCAATTTCCTTGCGTACCCACTGTACCAGTTCTTTCTTGAGTTCGTCGGTCGGCTCTTCGCCCTGCACCAGAGTCACATAGACATAAATGCCCTGCCCCTTGATGTCGTGCGGATAGCCAACAACCGCCGCCTCAGCGACCTTGTCGTGTGCAACAAGGGCACTTTCAACTTCGGCAGTACCCAAGCGGTGACCAGACACGTTCAGAACATCGTCTACACGACCTGTGATCCAGTAGTAGCCGTCTTCGTCACGACGGGCACCGTCGCCAGTGAAGTACATACCTTTGTAGGTGCTGAAGTAGGTTTGTACAAAGCGCTCATGGTCGCCGTAGATGGTGCGCATCTGGCCAGGCCAGCTGTCCAGCATAACCAGGTTGCCTTCGGTGGCTCCCTCAAGAACATTGCCATCGTTATCCACCAGCGCAGGCTGTACGCCAAAGAACGGCAGAGTCGCGGACCCCGGTTTGAGGTCTACAGCACCCGGCAGCGGGGTAATCAGAATACCGCCGGTCTCAGTCTGCCACCAGGTATCCACGATCGGACACTCACCGTTACCGATCACACGATGGTACCACTCCCACGCTTCCGGGTTGATCGGTTCACCCACGGAGCCCAGCAGTTTCAAGCTGTCGCGGGTGGTGCCGTTCATGCAGGACTCACCTTCAGCCATCAAGGCACGGATCGCCGTCGGAGCGGTATAGAGGATGTTGACCTGATGCTTGTCGACCACCTGCCCCATGCGGGAGCTGTCCGGATAGTTAGGCACGCCTTCAAACAGTAAGGTGATAGCGCCATTGGCCAGCGGGCCGTACAGAATGTAGCTATGACCAGTGACCCAGCCAAAGTCAGCTGTACACCAGTAGACATCGCCATCGTGATAGTCAAAGACGTACTGGTGGGTCATGGATGCATAAACCATGTAGCCACCGGTGGTGTGCAGTACACCTTTGGGAGCACCGGTTGAACCGGAGGTATACAGCATGAACAGCGGGTCTTCAGCGTTCATCGGCTCCGGAGGGCAATCGGCAGAGGCCGACTTCATAAGGTCTTCGTAACGCTCATCCCGACCTTCGTTCCAGGGGACCTCAGTGTTGCCAGTACGCGTAACAACCACCACTTTTTCCACATTGGCGGCATCTTCGGCCTTCAGGGCTGCATCCACGTTTTTCTTCAGTGGGATTTTACGACCACCACGAAGGCCTTCATCAGCAGTGATCACAAAGCGGGATTTACCGTTAACAATCCGGGCACCCAGCGCTTCCGGAGAGAAACCACCAAAGACCACCGAGTGGATTGCACCAATGCGCGCACAAGCCAGCATCGCAACAGCTGTCTCGACGATCATCGGCATATAGATGGTAACAACATCACCTTTCTTGATCCCCAGACCTTTGAGGGCATTGGCGAATTTACTGGTCTCCTCATGCAGCTCGCGATAGGTCACGTGGCGGGAGTCTGCGGGGTCGTCACCCTCAAAAATAATGGCGGTCTGATCACCTTTGGTCGCCAGATGACGATCCAGACAGTTGGCAGAGGCATTCAGCTGACCGTCTTCGAACCATTTGATGGAAAGGTTGTTGTAGTCGTAGGTGGTGTTTTTAACCTTGGAGAAAGGCTTGATCCAGTCAAGACGCTTGCCGTGTTCGCCCCAGAAGGTATCCGGGTCTTCGACTGACTGACGATACATTTCGTCATATTGAGTCCGGTTAAGAAGCGCCCGTTCAGCCACTTCAGGTGTCACCGGATATACCAGTTTATCAGTCATTGTGCTCCCCCTTTAAGTCAGAGTCTGTTGTCATTGTCGGTTTTTGGAATACAGAACGATCGGGTCTCTTGGGACCCTTAAGACGGATAGATGTAAGTTCAACATGTGTACGACTACACAATGAATTAGACTAACGTCCTAAACCATATAGGCTTTTAGCCCAATCTGGCCGGCAACCTACGGGAAAAGACAACATTTTCCGCGAAATGAGCAGCTTTTTTCAGAATAGTCGGAAAAGTGATATCTGCAACTGATTACTGGAATCACCCGTGATCAGGAATGGAGGCAGGCAAGCTGGCCTGGCCGCGTGGTGTCGGCCAGGCCAGTAGAGGGCATATCAGGATCAGGCTGCTTTCTTGCGGGCCTTGGCAGCGCGCAGGCTGTAAAGCTTGCGTTCCTTGAGCGCATAGCGGTTCAGGCCCGCGAGGTGAATCTTACGGAGGTAGAGCGCCCAGTCGATCTGACGTGCATCCACCGGGAACAGCTCCTTATCCACCTCACCCATCCTCTCGGCAAGAGCGGTCAGCTCTTCATTCTGGAATACATAATCCGGCGCCGTGTAGAAGCCAAAAATAGTCGCCAGTGAGCGGGTTGTGTCGAGATTTCTGAGAACCTTGAGCTCTCGTGTCTGTCCCAGCATCTTGAGCACGCGACTGGTTATCTTCAGGGGAATTCGGACACCACCCACAACCGTTTCAAACAGCCGCCTGTTCACCGCGATAAACGGTTTGCTCGGCTGCCGATAGAAGAGCTGATCATATTCGGCATAGTTATCCTTCGCTTCTTCCATGAGGTGATCGATGAACTCACCCAGCGTGACCGGATTAGAGCCTCCACTGCAGCACTGATAGATCCGATGCATTGAAGTTTCAGCAACGGCCTCTGCTAAAGCCATGACAATACTATTGGCGACCAGGTCAACCGGGATCACGTCGATGATACCGGAGCGTTTGCCCGGGAACAGTGTGACCTTCTCCCGAGCGTAGGCAAGGATGATAGCATCCGCGACCTTCACCCCCTCGATCCATCCCGGAGCGGGTTCTGCCAGGGCACTTTCAATGATTGAGGGGCGTACAATGGTCAGTGCGCGACCTTGCAGCGCTTTCATCAACAGTTGTTCACCCAGCCACTTTGTAAAGGTATAGGTGTCACTCCACCCATAGTGATTGGCTTCCTGGATACCCAGGTCAATCAGCTTTTTCTCTAGCGCCTTGCCGGAATAACGTGAACGAACATCGGCCACTTTATCTTCGAGCAGACGAACCAGTTCGTCGATCTCGTAAAAGCCAGCAGGATTACGGGGAATGTCCTCTCCGGCAGGCTTGATAACGGCCTCGGAAACCAGACCGGAATTCATGCCATTGACATAGCAGGTTGATACCTGAAGCACCGCCAGACTGTCGTTCTGACGCGCCATTTCCGCAATACTTTCCAGGCTTCGGGTATTGATACTCAAAGCCTTGTCGAGCTCTTCCCGAAAGTTAACGCTGGCTGCCGAGTTAATCACCGCATCCAGTCCTTTCGACAACGCCCGGAACTCATCCATGCCGAGCCCGAACAGCGGTTCGGTCACTTCTCCGGTGACACAGTGAATGCGCTCATCCACAAAGGTTTCAAAACCTTCGTTATCTTCGTGGCGCAAACGCTCAAATACCGATGAAGTCGCTATCTCGTTCATGAAACGACCACGGGCCTCAGGGTGTCGCTTGTTACCTCGAATCAACAGGTAAATACCACCGATATCGGGCACCGCACGTATCAGCTTTTCAAGAACAACCTTGCCCAAAAAGCCGGTCGTTCCGGTGATAAGCACGTGTTTTCCGCGAAGTTGCTTGAGTACCCTGGACGATGACTCTCCGGGGATGTGCTGCTGTGTTGCCATAGGAGAACTCCTTCTCAATAAGAGCGACAGCCGGTCCTACATCTGCCGGCAGGAGAAACTGTGAACCACTTGGAAAGGGCGCTGCATATTGCGGGCCACCACCGGAAATTACGCTCAATCTTTGCACAGTCGGGGTGACAGTACGGTGACATACAGCAAAGTTACGATACAAAACCCATTAAAAAAATGACGGGGAAATATGCAGGTGCCCGGAGGGTGCTCAGTCCCGGTCGCGTTGGCTGTTTCCAGCCAGTGACCGCAACAACTGATCAAGAGAGATGTCTGCAGGTTGCTCCTTTAAAGCCCTTACCAACTGGTCCTGTTCGCCAAAACTGATCCGGTCATATACAGGTTCTGGCAATAGGGTTCCGGCTTCCTCCAGCGGCGAGGCATGCTGATCAGCAGGGTGAATCTCGTCCGCCAGGTGTCGCAGGTGAGCAGCCAGGTGTTCCCTGCGCTCCGCCGTCAGACTTTCCCATTTCATAGCACCCAGACCGGTCTGGATAATTTCCACCGTATCACTGTCCAGGCTGCTCCCCAGCAGTGCAAACAGACGGGTAAACGCCTCATAACGCAGCATGGCATTGTTGGCTGACTCGGCCAGAGCTGCCTCGAGTTCGGCAACCGCACGCACACAACGTTCCTGCTGGCTGATCGACTTCGTGGCGCTCTTTACCGGACCACCTGCCACCCCCTGCTTGCGGGCGACACTGTGCCAATAGGCAGCAATACCGGCCTTGCGCCGGGGCGCACGGGACAACCGGACGTCGAGCATATCCACCAGAGTGTGGAACTGGCGGCAAGACGGATCGTTGATCGGCAACAACGCCACCGGTCGCTGGATGAGCACGGATTGACGTATGGTTTCGTCACGCCAGATACCCCCCAGATAATGGGGAGTGAAACCCAGATGACGTTGAGCAGCAGATTCCAGTCGCTGGAAGACAGACCGGGCCTGGCTCGCCCCTTGCGCCATATTCACCAGAATACTGGGTACCCGTTTGTAACCTCGACGCTTCATGACTTTCATCAGCGAAAACGCATCGGTCAGTGAAGCCGGGTCTGGAGTTACGACAATGCACGCCAGTTCTGCCGCGGCAATCATGTGCAGCCCCGCAGCTTGCAGCCCCGCAGCCGTGTCAGTGATCACGTAATCGTAGCGTCGTTCGAGTTGGGAAAGGGCTCGGAGTATCCGGAGGCTGTCGGACGGGCTCATGTCCATGCATTCCTGCACCCCCGATGCACCGGGCACGATATGCAAGCCATACTCGGCTTCGAGTAACGTGTCCTCCAACAGACACTCCCCTGCCATCACATTGGCCAGGGTCTTCTGAGGGTAGAGGCCCACCATGATGCTGACATTCGCCAGATCAGTATCGCCATCAAGAAGTAAAACCCGTTTGTTCTGACGGGCAAGCGTCAACGCCAGGTTGAGGGCAACCGAGGTTTTACCCACACCACCTTTTCCACCGGTGATCGCGATGGTTCTGGGCTGGTCTGGTTTGTGCTTCGCGGTATTCAGAGGCTTTCTATCCGACATCACAGAAAATCTACGTCCTTGAATGGAAAGATTTTCGCACTTTCACGTGTAAAATTTCTACACATATCACAAAGCAGATGATGTTTTGCTTAAAAAAAGATCAATAAGTATTTAATAACGACGGATAATTGTCTAAGCTCAAAAACGCAAATCAAGAATGAACAGTCCGTCAAATTCTGAGCGGGCAGTACAGAACGACCAAAACTGATGTAGATGGCTCGGCGGACACGTTTGATGCACATGGCTCCAGATATTCAGCTACCCAGTCTCCCCGAGGTTACCCTCCGGGCACTTGAGGCATGCCATCAGGACGAGAACTATCGCAAGATCAGCGATATCGTTTCCGCAGACACCGCGCTCGTTGCCCGCATTCTTGCGTTGGCAAATTCGGCACTCTACGGCCCGACTACCCGTATTCAGTCAGTAGACCAGGCACTGCTCCGGCTCGGAACACGGCGTTTTCATACACTGGTACTAACAGCTGCCCTGCGGCAATTACTGTTTGAGCTGGGAGGCGATGAATGGCAACAGCTCCGGCATTTCTGGCGCCATTCGCTGACCACAGCATTGACAGCCAGAGCACTGGCCACCCTGACCCGATATCCGGAGCCCGATGAAGCGTTCATGCTAGGCATGCTGCACAACATCGGAGAACTGATCGCGCTAAAAACTCCCGATGCGGAAGCCCGCCAACACTACTTCAATCACCAGTCAGATATTGCTGCGGATCTGGTGACCCGCTGGGGGCTGGGATCAGTAGCAGCAGATGCCATGCGCTTTCAACAGGCGCTGCCCAATGAATTGAAGGATGCCAGCCACCTGGTAAAACTGATCAGTCTTGCGACACGACTGGCATTATCGGATGCCGCTGGCATTGCCGCAGCAGCCACCATTTTCGGCCTGAACGAAGAGCTGACCAGAGAGATTAACCGCCGGATCAGCCATGAAGTCTCCGGTATGGCAGAATCACTCGGCATCCCTCTGGACAACGAATACGATGGCGAAACCGCAACCCGCAAACTGAAGCAGACAATCCTCCGGCAGGCTATGGCAAATCAGGCTCTGGGATTGAGTGAGCAGAAGGGACCCGTCGAGGACATTCTGGCAGAAACCGTTAATAGCCTGACCCTGATCACCGGCCTGCCCGCCCTGTGCTTCGGTCAATCCGATGACGATCTGGTGTTGCTGTCGGGCACCGTGGGAGATATACCCGATTTTTCCGTTTCGGCCCAACCCGGCGGTAGTGTCCTTACCGAAGCATTCGCATCCCGCCAGCCGATGTACCTGGGCGATCGCCCCCCCACTGTACTGGACCGCCAGCTTCTGGCACTGCTACGCGCACCTTCCCTGTTGGCCATTCCGGTAATCGCAGGGAATTCGTGTCCGGGTGTGTTTGCGCTGGGCACAGATGATCAGGGGATAGCTGCAACCAGAGAACTGGCATCATTGTTCACCCGCGAGCTGTCGGACGTTCTCCAACAGTACGACCAATCCAATGCAAACACAGATGGTAACGCTGCGCTGAATGAACAGATTGCCCGCGAGGCCATGCGCAAACAGGTGCATGAAGTCAGTAATCCGCTGACCATCATAAGACAATATATCTACCAACTCCGGAACCGACTGGACGATTCCAGCGTCAGGGAAGAGCTGGATATCATTCGGGACGAACTTGACCGCGCCGGAAACCTGTTGTTGCAGATGAGCCACTCCGGTTCCCGGCTCCCTGAGGATGACGTCACCGATCTGAATGAAGAATTGAACAATCTGTCACGAATTTTGGAAGACAGCCTGTTCGCTGACAGCGCACACCGCTTCAACGTGCTACCGTGCGATCAGCCTACACGGGTTCAGGCAAATGCGTCGCCCATCCGGCAGGTTGTCATCAATCTGGTCCGCAACGCCGCGGAAAGCCTCCCGGAAAGTGGCGGTCAGGTGGAACTGAAAACATCCGCTCCAGTGTGGCAAAACAATCGCAACTGGGTGGAGTTGGAGATAACGGATACGGGACCCGGGATTCCCAAGGATGTAAGGGACTCCCTCTTTGCACCGGTGCGCACCTCAAAAGGTGAAGGCCACAGCGGGTTGGGGCTAAGCATCGTAAAGCAGTTAATTGATGACATGGAGGGCATCATCGCTTGCAGGACAGGACAGGAAGGTACCACCTTCAGAATTCTGTTACCTGCCGCAAGCCATAAAAAGAACGATTCAGACTGACGTAGAAACAACGGACACAAACCGATGGCATCTGAACTAACTGATCAGCCTTTCAGTAACGGTCTTGAGGCAGCGGCAAGAATCCTCGTGGTAGATGACGAACCCCGTCTCCTCCGCTCGCTCTCGTCACTACTGCAGGAACGTGGCTACCATGTCACTGAGGCCCTCGGAGGCAGAAAAGCCTGCGAACTGGTGAATCAGCAGTCCTTCGACCTGGCGCTTCTGGATCTTCGAATGCCCGAGGTGGACGGCTTTGATGTGATGAGCCACATCGCTGATACCCAGCCTGAATGCGGCTGCATTGTTGTCAGTGGCGAAAGTTCCTTTACCGCCGTCAGCCGGGCCCTGCGCAGGGGTGCCATCGACTACATACGAAAGCCCTTCGACCCTGAAGAACTGCTTGCCACAGTCGAAAACGTCACCGGTAAACAGTCGCTGATTAAAGCCCACGAACAGGTTCAGTTCCGGCTGGAAAAGTCCGAAGCCCTGCATCGCTATATCGTCAACAGTTCCCCGGACATCGTTTTCATGCTCGATGAAAAGGGCCACGTCTGTTTTGTGAACAGCAAAGTTGAAAGCCTGCTGGGCTATCAGCCATCTGAGCTCTGCGGCAGGCATTTTCGCCATATTATCGATGACAGGGATCTTGCGCGGGGTACTTACGCCCTCAATGGTCCAAATATCACCGCAGACAATCCCAGAACACTGGAAGTCCGCCTGAAAACCCGCGGCAGCCGGCGGGCTACCCGGCATTTCGAGATCACCGCCTTCCCCATTGATCCACAATCCTGGCCCCACAGCGAAAACCCTCAAGAGAACTTCAACGGCAAAACCGCTCACTTCTATGGCACCGCAAGGGACGTCACCGAACGCAAGGAAGCCGAGGCCTTCATCAATTTCCAGGCCTACCACGATCTGCTGACCCGCCTCCCGAACCGAGCGCTCTTCAAGGACCGTCTTGAACTGGCCATCACCCATGCCCGGCGCAGTGGCCAAAAGCTTGCAGTCATGTTTCTCGACCTCGATCGATTCAAGGTCATCAACGACACTCTGGGACACGCGATGGGTGACCGATTGCTACAGGCCGTCACCCATCGGCTGGAGAAGTGTCTGCGCAAGGGCGACACCCTGTCACGCTTTGGCGGCGACGAGTTCACCCTGCTACTGCCTTCCATTCACAATCATGACGACGCCAAACAAATTGCGACCAAGCTGATCGATACTCTCAAAGCTCCATTCCAGTTGGGGGAGCATGAGGTCTTCGTTGGCGTCAGCATTGGTATCTCTGTCTTTCCGGATGTCGGCGAGACCATGGATCAACTGATCCAGAATGCGGACATCGCCATGTACCACGTCAAGGGCAAAGGCAAAGATGGTTACTGCTTTTTCTCGGACAGCATGAGCATCGATACCGCCAACCGTCTCAATCTCGAACGAGACCTGAGACAGGCTCTGGAGCGGGACGAACTACGTGTGTATTACCAACCCCAGGTTTGCGCCACAACCAACCGCATCGTCGGACTTGAAGCTCTGGTACGCTGGCAGCATCCGGAAAGAGGTTTGCTGTACCCCCGTGACTTCCTGCCCCTGGCAGAAGAAACTCAACTGATCGGTTTGCTCAGCGAACGGGTACTGGACAAGGCATGCCAGGATGTCGGCCTGTGGATTCGGTCAGGCCATCCTGACCTGCGCCTCGCAGTGAACCTGTCTCCGATTCAGGTGGAGCATCCGAAATTTGTCGAAACCCTGATGGAGACCGTAAAAGCCCACAACTTTCCCGCTGGTAACCTGGAAATCGAGATCACCGAGAATGTGATCATGAATGATCTGGAGCAGATCAGCCAAAAGCTGCGGGAACTGGCAGAGCTGGGTGTTCGTATCGCCATTGATGATTTCGGAACCGGATATTCATCCCTGAACTATATCCACCGTTTACCCATACACACCCTGAAAGTGGACCAGTCCTTCGTCAAAGCCATACGTGCCGGTGACGACGGCGCCTGCATCGTCAACGCCATCGTTGCCATGGCCCACGGCCTGAAACTCGAGATTGTCGCTGAAGGTGTGGAAACAGACGAACAGCTGGAGTATCTGCGGAGGCTGGGCTGTCATCAGGTTCAGGGCTTCTTCTACAGCCCGGCAAGACCGGCCCTTGATATAACCCGTACCCTCGGACAAAGCAACGCAAGGGCAGTAGCCTCCTAGCAAAATTATTGATTGTCCGACATTCCTATATGAAACCTTGACCGGGTTTGCAAAGTATTGCGGAACGTTACTTTGTGTATCCGGAAATGCGTATTGCTGCACATAATTCCCCCACCCTGTTCTCTAAGCTCAGTCACACAGTCGTTGATCACCGAAATTCCGGAATCAGAAAGCCGGAAATAAAGACAACAAAGGTGACAACATTTCGAGCAACAAGAACAGGCGGCAGTCATCATGCGCGACAAGTACAAGTACATTGGTCCGGTTTACGATTTCCTGAGCAATCTATATAGCGGCAAGAACATTCACCGCTGCAAAACCGCCATGCTCGACGTGGAAACCGTGAAGCCCGGCGACAGAATCCTGTTTGCCGGCGTCGGCCATGGCAGGGATGCCATCAGAGCCGCAGAACTGGGCGCGGACGTCACCGTGGTAGACCTGTCAGAGACCATGCTGCGCAAGTTTGGCGAAGCCCAGATCAAAGAAGCCCCGAGCCTTTCCATCCGTCGCATCCACAGCGACATTATGAAGGTTGATGAATTCGAACAGTACGACATGGTCGTCGCCAACTTCTTCCTGAACGTGTTCGACGAAGACATGATGGTCAAGGTATTGGAGCACCTGATTCGGCTCGGCAAAGCGGACGCCCGGGTGGTTGTCGGGGATTTTTGCTACCCCACGGGTAATATCGTAGCTCGGCTATTCAAGAAGCTTTACTGGTACATGGCGGTCTTTACCTTCTGGCTGTTTGCCAACAACGCCTTCCACAAGATCTACAACTACCCCGAACATATGCAACGGCTGGGACTGGAAGTCACTGACAAGAAGCATTTCAAGCTTCTGAACATGGACTGCTACTGGTCCATCCTTGGCCGCAAACAGGCTTAAACGGCCAGGCCACCCGTTCAACAACAATAACTGGGGAGCACAGACATGTCGGATCAGATTCTCGCCCTGGCCGGGCTGGGTGACCTCGCGGAAAGTCACTTCAGTTTTTCCGAGAGAGTCGGGTACCTGAAAAAATACGGGGTGCACTCGCAGTCGTTCTCCACGCTCCAACCGGGCATGCAGTACTTCGACCTCCCGGGAATTGGGTATGTGGCCTACATGCGCAAGTGGGGCGGAACCTTTGTCCTATCGGACCCTGTCTGCCCCGCTGACAAATTCCCGGTGATCCTTGAGCGTTTCCACAACCGCTTCCCGAATGCCTGCTACATCCAGGTGTCAAAGCAGGTCGTCGACTTCCTCCACCTGCGCTTTGGCCTCTATGGAACGCAGTTTGGCAGCGAATCCAGAATTGATCTTGGAAAGTGGTCCCTGAGCGGCAAGAAAAAGCAGATTCTCCGCACCGCCCTGAACCAGGCCGAGAAAAACAACATAACCGTGAAGGAGCGTTTCAGCGACGACCATACCCGAGAGATCTCAGAAGCCTGGATACGCACCCGGAAGTGCAAAAGCAACGAGATCCGATTTCTGATTCGCCCCATGGAGATGGAGTACCGGGAGAACGAACGCCATTTCTACGCTTATCAGGATGGCAAGGCTGCCGGATTCATCTACTTCGATCCGATCTACCACAACAACGAGATTATCAGTTACGTCCCCAATATCTCCCGCGCCAACGCTGACTTCAGGCAGGGAATCTTTTACACACTGATGGCGCACGCCATGGACGTCTTCAAGGCCGAGGGGGTTCCGTTTGTTGATCTGGGGCTGATTCCACTGTCTCTGGACAAGAATCCGGAGCACCAGGAAAGCAGGCTCCTGAAACGTCTTCTTCACGGGGTCTATGAGAAAGGCAATTTCCTATACAACTTCAAAGGGCTGGAATTCACCAAATCCCGCTTCCGCGGCGAAAGTTTCAAAACCTACTGCTGCCACCGGCGTTCCATTCCAGCACTGGAATTCCTCGCCATGTTTAAACTCACCCGACTGCTGTAACCCCATCCGGTTTTCCTGACCAGTAGCCCTGAACGTTGTCAGGGCACAGGTCCAGGCCCACCATAAAATCGGTCACCCCCTCCGGAACCGGCCCGGAAAACAGCGCGGCTCTTACCGGGGCAGCGGCAGGATGACTGGTACCGGAGGCACCATTCATGCTTTTTTCGTCAAGAAGGTGTTCCACCCTGCGAGCAATAGCTTCTCCGGAATCCACCCAGAAGCGCACATCCGGCAGAACCTGCCGGAGAGCTTCGAGAAGCAATGGATAGTGCGTGCAACCCAGCACCACGGTATCGACACCGGCTTCGCCAAATTCCGACACCGCCTCGGCCAGTGCCTGATGGGGTACTCCGATGCCACGCACCGAATTTTCAGCCCAACGCACAAGATCCGGGTGGCCGATCCGGGACACCTCACAGTGGTCAGCAAACTCCCGAATCAGGTTATCAAGGTAAGGCCTGCGGACAGTAGCGGGCGTTGCCAATACGCCAATTCGACCATTTCGGGTCGTCGCTGCAGCAGGCTTTATTGCTGGAACAACACCCACTACCGGCACCGGTATAGTCGCCCGGACATGAGGCAAAACCACCGTGCTGGCCGTGTTACAGGCAATCACGACGACATCACAGGAGAACTCGGCGAGGGCGCTGGAGATTAACGACTCACAGCGTTCAATAACCACCGACTCAGACTGATCTCCATAAGGAAACACCGCGTTGTCGGCCAGATAAACCAGTTCTACAGCAGGCAATTTCCGGCGAATGCAGGCAGCAACACTCAACCCACCCACGCCAGAATCAAATATCAGTACCCGAGGCTGATCACGGCCATTCAACGGGTCTGTCCTCCTTCATCTGCCAGTTCCTGTTCCATGGCCGCAATCAATGCTCCGGCAATAGTTGTCGTAGGGGGCACCGGTGGCGTCTGGCCTGGCTGGAACCAATCAGCATGCTCAATCTCATCTTCCTGAAGCACCAGGTCACCGCCAGCATAATCGGCAAAAAAACCGACCATCAACTGGTGTGGAAACGGCCAATGCTGGGACCCCCGGTAGCGGATATTGGTCACATCAAGACCGGTTTCTTCCTTGACCTCTCGCGCTACCGCACCTTCCAGGCTTTCACCCGGCTCAACAAATCCGGCAATGAGGCTATAGAAATGTCGTTTAGCCCGGGAGGATTTAGCCAACAGGTAACGATCATCCCGGCAGATGACCACAATCACACACGGGGCGAGTCTCGGATACCAGGGAATCTCACAATCGGAACACCATCTGGCACGTTCCTGCGGATGAAACCCTGTCTCTTGACCACACCGGCCGCAAAAGCGGTGATCAAGCCACCACTGCCAGACCTGAAACCCCATACTCAGCAGGTCAACAGGTGCATCGTCCCGCATCAGCATTGCCTCCCACAGGGTAACAGCCTCCAACTCGGGAATGTCGCGGCTGTCGATCCCCACAACGTAGACGGAGCGGCCATCGCGGTGACCGATAAAAACAGCCTCGCTGATGTCCCTCAGAGTTTCCATGGCTTCCGCAGGGACCAGCCAATCGTTCTCCGGTTTCATCACATTCGAGCCTGACACCAGCAATATAAAATCGCCTGCTGTCGGTTTTTCCGTGGACCAACCGGGGCGCCAATCTGCCTTTGATTCCGTCATTATCTGCATTTACCTGGGTGATAAGTGGGCCAAGCTGAAATGTAACATACAGCGGCTACGGTCAAGAATGGAACAGCGGCTTTCCGGCCTGAGCGCAACCAAGTAAACTTGGCCCCTGTTTCTGTTACCGGAGCCATCGTATATGCGAATTTACCAGGGCATACGCAGCCTGATCTTGACACTTTTCCGCAAAATACTGTTTTTGTGGGTCAGGACTGACGTCAGCGGCAACAGCCTTGATGCCCTGGGGCTGGATCCGGACAAGCCGGTCTGCTACGTGTTGCAGTATCGTTCCCTGTCGGCACGGCTGGTACTTGAACAAGAGGTTATTCGCGCGGGATTACCTGGCGCGTCACAAGCCCTACCTGTTAAAAACGGGCCATCCCATTCGTTTTTCTTTCTCTACCATCGCATCGGAGGCCTGTTCCGTCGTCGGCAGACGCCGGTTCCGACCCAGGAATTCCAGGCCCTGGTCGGTTATGGCATCAGCCACCCGGATGAGGATGTTCAGATCGTTCCAGTCTCCCTGTTCTGGGGCCGCTCTCCCGACAAGGAAAAGTCTCTGGTCAAACTCCTGCTCTCGGACACCTGGTCTGTCGCCGGCCGCCTGCAGAAACTGCTGATCATCATGGTTCATGGCCGCAATACCTATGTTCAGTTCAACCAGCCGCTCTCACTGAAGCAGGTTGTTGAAGAGTACCGCACATCAGAAGAACGGGCCGAGCGAAAACTGGCGAGAATCCTGCGCACCCATTTCCGCCGCGTTCGCCAAGCGGTACTCGGGCCGGACCTCTCCCATCGCCGCACGCTGGTCGGCGGACTGGTGCGGACTCAGGCCGTCAAGGAAGCCATTCGGGAAACCGCCGCCAAAGATGACATCCCACCGGAGAAAGTTCGGGCGAAGGCCTGGAAATACGCCGATGAGATCGCCGCCAGTATGTCCATTGTCACTATCCGTTTTCTGGAAGTAGTGCTGGGCTGGCTCTGGAACCGCATTTATAACGGCATCGCGATCAACAATATCCAGGTAGCCAAAGAGGTTGCACAGGACAACGCCGTTGTTTATGTCCCCTGCCACCGCTCACACATCGACTACCTGCTGCTGTCTTATGTGCTCTATAAAAACGGCCTGATGCCACCTCACATTGCCGCAGGCATTAACCTGAACATGCCAGTTGTAGGGCCAATCCTGCGTCGCGGCGGTGCTTTTTTCATGCGACGGAGCTTCAAGGACAATCCGTTGTACGCCACGGTATTTAATGAATACCTGCATGTCATGTTTTCCCGTGGGTACTCCGTGGAATATTTCGTCGAAGGTGGCCGCAGCCGCACCGGCCGGATGCTGCAACCCCGACCTGGCATGCTTGCCATGACTGTTCGCAGTTTCCTTCGGGATCATCGCAAACCGATTGTGTTCGTACCCGTCTATATCGGCTATGAAAAGGTCATGGAGGGACGCTCCTATCTCGGTGAACTGCGGGGCAAGAAAAAGCAGAAAGAGAGTGTGCTTGGACTGGCCAGGACGGTCCGGAAGTTGAGCAATTCCTTTGGCCGGGTCGCCGTAAACTTCGGTGATGCCATTCCTCTCTCTGACGTACTTGATCAGGTGCACGAGAGCTGGCGCAAAGAGGCCTATGATTCGGAATACCGGCCAGACTGGCTGAACCAGGCGGTCGATGAACTTGCCGTGCGTGTAGCTTCTAACATCAACGCTTCTGTAGCTGTCAATCCGATCGGCATGACAGCGACCGTGCTGCTGGGCACAGACCGCCTCGCCATGGACGAAGGCCAGCTGGTTCGCCTGATGGATCAGTTCGCAGGGCTACTGAAAGCCTTCCCGTACGCTGAGACCGTGACCCTGCCGGAAGGCAATGGCCGGGATTGGATTACCTACTGTGAAAACATGGGGCTGGTTGCACGGCAACCCCAGAAACTCGGTGACATCATCGCTCTGGAAGGCAGCAATGCCATCCTGATGACCTACTACCGCAATAACATCCAGCACCTGTTCGCCCTTCCCTCTCTGGTGGCCAGCCTGTTCGAGAACAAGGACTCCCTGCGCCGGGACAAAGTCGTATTCCTTGCCGGAGCGGCCTACCCTTACCTTCAGTCTGAGCTGTTCCTGAAGTACGGACAGGAAGAGGCAGAACGGGTCATCAACCAGTGGATTGATGTATTGATCGAGCAGGGCCTGCTCAAAGCGTTGCCTGATGGCCGGATTGGCCGGCCAGAGGAAGGCACCGAAGCCATGTTGCGCCTGCGGGTTCTCTCCCGGTTTATCATCCAGACACTGGAACGCTATCACATCGCTCTCGGTATTCTCCGCAAGTATGGTTCAGGGAAACTGAGCGCTGCCGAACTGGAAGAGCAAAGCACACTTCTTGCCGAGCGCATGTCGATCCTGTTCGGCTTGAATGCCCCGGAATTCTTTGACAAGAGCCTGTTCCGTAACTTCATCGCCAATCTTCAGAAGAATGGTGTGATAACGAATGATGAGAACGGTCTTATCTGTTACGGGGATGGCCTGGACGAAGTGGCCGAAGATGCGCGACTGGTTTTGAGCGTTGAAAAGCGCCAGGCCATCCAGCAGGTGACCATGCTTGGAGCCTGACTCAGCGTTAGCTTAGCCGCCGGGCAGCGCCCTGATTGAATAGATATCGTAACGACTGCTTTTGCCCTCAACGCGGGTCGTCGGTTCCCGACCGGGAATCGACGGCGCCTTTCGGGGGCGTTTAACCACCACCCGATAGGTCGCACACGCGAGCGCAGCCGACAACAGGGCCTCCGAATCATCATCGTCTCCCACAACCATCCGGAATAGCTGCATTTCCTTTTTCACCAGCGCGGATTTATCTCGATGGGGAAACATCGGGTCCAGATACACCACGTCTGCGGCTACCTCATCCGCCCGGGACAACCACTCAATACTGCTGCCCTGGCGCAGAGTCATGCGTTCAATAATTTGCGAGCACTCAACATTTAACGCAGCCCGCTCCAGACCATCGGCCAACAACGCATGGATAACCGGATTCCGTTCAAACAAGGTGACCCGGCAGCCCAGACTGGCAAGCACAAAGGCGTCCTGACCCAAACCCGCTGTTGCATCCAGAACGTGCAGGGTTGCCCGGGTTTTGTGTAAGCCAACGGCCTTTGCCACTAACTGGCCCGCACCTCCGCCATGCTCCCGGCGATAGCCCATCTTGCCAGTGACAAACTCTGCTCGTACCGGCCCGGGAGCCCCCTTGCCCGTCTGTTGCAGGCCAAGCCCCTTTTCATCGAAAAACAGCAGTAACGGAAAATCCCGGACATCCTTCGGGCGCACCACACCAAGGTTACTGACCCCGAGAGCAATACTCAGCGAATCGGCCCTGACGGCATCGCCAAGCGGGCTCCGGCCAATCGCAAGATCTTGCTGCCAGAGGTTTTTTTTGATTTCAGACGCGAGGGAATCAGACATCAGACCAGAATATCAATTCCGGATAACACGCCGTCGCCCGACTCTTCCTGCCCTGCAGAAGCCACGGAGGCGAAGGTTGACAGTGCTTTTGCGGTGGGGAGAGATACTTCATCGGCGCGGAAACGCTCCAGACGAGCGTCCTCTGCGGCACGACGTGCTTCTACACGGCGTTCCGGGCGCTCATCCGAAGATCGCGGGGTAGTGGTTTCCTGGCGTGCAGCACCAAGCTCCTCGCGGGCTTGCGTCGAGTCCTTTTCGGGAGAAGACGCCGGTGCACGAGCGACGTCGCTGCGCTCCCGAACCGGGTTATTGTTACCGGTCTGGTAACCGTAGAGTCCACCAGGATTGATACCGCCGATCATGGAAAGATACCGCTGGCTTAATAAACAACAAGCATGAGGGTAGAGTATGGAAGAATATGGTCGGGAAAGGAAGTGACCGCCCCCGACTATCTACCGGGCAGCTTATTCCAGGCGACTTCGTCGCGGATATAGACCGGCTGGGCCCTCTCGGCAGGGACAGTTTGCCCCCGTCCGAAGGCAACGGCTGCCAAACGAGCAACCCACGATGCCCTGGGCACCATGTATTCGTCGATTTCGGCAATAGCACCGGCTATTTCCGAAGGCATATCCTGGCGGAACTGCCACCCGGGACCAGCACCGACCCAGCTATCGGCATCGCCGCTCAAGGCAACCATTGAGGGCGGACAGACACGCTCTTCTCCCTGCAGAACAGGCAGGCCGTCCTTGCAGACGTAGCAGCCCCAGTAGACCTCGCCCATGCGGGCATCGAAGGCGACGGCAACCGCCGCACCGTCCACAAGGCCAAAGTGGTCTACCGCGCCAACCGCCACTGCGGCCAGGGAGGATATCGGCACAACCGGAATGTCCAGCCCCCAGGCCAACCCCTGCACCACACCTGTGGCTATCCGGATGCCTGTAAAGGAACCCGGGCCGCAGGCAAACGCCAGCGCGTCAAGGTCAGCTGGAGAAAGGCTCTGTTCGGCAAGCAGTTCCCTCACCATCGGCATCAGAAGCCGCGTGTGGCCACGGGGAGCGATTTCAAACCGCTCGCTGATTTCGCCATCAATAAGAAGGGCTGCCGAGCAGCCCTCCGAGGACGTATCAAGTGCCAGTAGTTTCACGGAAGTGAACGGCCTCGATCAGTTACTTGAGTTGCGACAGGATCTGGTCACGGATGCTGTCCAGGCTGCCAACACCTTCGACGCGAACGTACTTGGGTGCAGCAGCATCTTTACCAGCCCAGTCCTGATAGAAACCAATGAGCGGAGCTGTCTGGTCATGATAGATAGCCAGACGCTTGCGGATCGTCGCTTCCTGGTCGTCTTCACGCTGAACCAGAGGCTCACCGGTTTCGTCGTCCTTGCCTTCCACTTTGGGGGGATCATATTTAACGTGGTAGATACGGCCACTGCCCTCATGAACCCGGCGACCAGACAAGCGGCTTACAATTTCCTCGTCTTCCACGGCAATCTCGACCACATAGTCGATATCGATACCCTGATCCTTCAGTGCTTCTGCCTGAGGGATTGTGCGAGGAAAACCATCCAGCAGGAAACCATTTTTGCAGTCAGCCTGCTGAACCCGCTCTTCTATCAGCGCAATGATGATATCGTCAGAGACCAGGCCACCGGAGGCCATGACTTCCTTCACCTGAAGACCCAGCTCAGACTCCGCCTTAACGGCTGCCCGCAGCATGTCGCCAGTGGAAATCTGAGGAATCTCGAAGCGCTCAGTAATAAACTGCGCCTGAGTCCCCTTACCCGCGCCCGGTGCGCCTAACATGATGATTCGCATAACGCTGTGCTCCCAATTTAGTCATTATCATTTGAAAAGTTGCGGCAAACATTCTGATCTTTGCGACAACCTCTCCTCACTGCCTGAGCCCTCATTACAGACAGTCAAAAGGTACTCGCCGGAATCGGCGAACGCGCATTATACGAAGTCAGACCCTCCATAGAAAGTCGACCTCCGTATCATGCACTAATGAGGGGAGACCAGAGCCTGGGTTTTAGCTGCCAACAACGTCAGGAAGACAGCGAGCTCGCAAGCGCGTCCAGATCCGAAGATACCCGGTCAATCTCCGAATTGAGCTGTTCGAGCACCCAGGGCTCAAGACCAAGACTTGCTAGCAGGGAAGGTACATTGTCGTCATTGAATTCATCACCAATACCCCGTTGTTTCAACAGGGCATTGGCCAACTGAACCATCAAAACGTAATTT
Source organism: Marinobacter salinexigens (assembly GCF_008370345.1). Taxonomy (GTDB): domain Bacteria; phylum Pseudomonadota; class Gammaproteobacteria; order Pseudomonadales; family Oleiphilaceae; genus Marinobacter; species Marinobacter salinexigens. The sequence goes on from NZ_VTUU01000008.1 coordinate 99,336, forward strand.
TCATGTTCCCCGTTGTAGCCCGCATGCTGATGCATCCCAGCCGCCTTGACAACCGGATCCGGCAACTGCCAAAGGCGATGGAGAATCCCGCCAATGGCGCCATGGCCAACCGCAAGAATCTGTTCATTCTCGCCATGACCAAACACCTGCTGTTCGAGCGACTGCATACTCGCTTCGGGGTTTGCCTCGCGCAAGCCATTAAGCTCCTCGAACTCGGCCGGGAACAGATGGCCAACCAGGAGCAGACCAAAGTTGTGGAGCAAACCGCACAGGTAGGCCAGCCCCTTATCGGCGGAACAATACTGCGCCATGTTCTGGCACATGAAGGCACAATACAGTGAGTGACGCCAGAAATTGTCCATTCCCAGCATGCCGGAACGCGGCACATCAAAGGCCCTGACAGAGGCAATGCCCAAGGCGACATGCGCAACCCGGTCGAATCCAAGCACCCGGGTGACCGCTTCCTGTACCGAGTTGATCTGCCCCGGATAATTGAACAGCGCAGAGCGGGCATACCGCATCACCTGGGCCGTGAGGCTCGGATCAAACTCAATCAGCTCTGCAAGCTCCCGGGCCGTCGCATCGGTATTCGACGTCAGGCGCAGGATACGAAGCGCCAATGCTGGCATGGGAGGCAGGCGATAGAGCTTCTGAAGTTTGTCAGCGACTTCTTCCAGAGTTAAAGCCTCACGACCGCCGTTAGCCGGGCCCCGGATGACCAGGTGGCCCTTCCGACTGCCCGCAAGCGCCAACCGGAACGAGCGGCCATCCATCTCGACCAGACTACGATCAGTCCCGCCGGTGAACAACGCTCGGTCGGTCAATGTGGCGTCCTCATCCACCAGCACCTGCAGGTCGTAGGCCGCACCAATGGGCGGTGAAAACCCGGGATCGCAGTCCGTGAACAGACGACTGGTCTGCCGGGCTGTCAGCGGCTGCAGCCGACGCCCTGTCAACTCCTGCACTGCTTCAAGATCCAGAGTACTGTCGAACTTATGCACTGCCATAACCACGCCACTGACATCAATCAGCAACGTGGCCTGAATGAAATCACCCTGAGGTTGCCCTGAGGCAATCACCGCAGCATCCAGGCTGGTCACCTGGTCAATCGGCAGTTCCGAAAAAGAGATACCTTTCCGGGCCAGAAATCCTTCCAGTCTTGCAGCTAAGGCCACCCACCTACTCCTGTAATGCTTAACACAGAGACAACCAATGCCCCGTTACCGCCCGATAGTTTACCCGGTATTGCGCATACCTGCTGCGATACCCGCCATGGTGACTTTCAACGCCCGTTCCACCAACTCGGGAACCTCTCCCTTGCCTTCACTTTCCCGGTCTCTCCGAAGCAGTTCTGCCTGGAGGTAATGCAAAGGGTCTGTATAAGGGTTACGCACACGCATGGAATGGGCAAACACAGGTTCAGCCTCCAGCAATTCGTCCTGCTTTTTCAATTCAAGCAGCCTGCGAATACAACCCTGCAAACGTTCCCTGAGATCCGCACCCAGGGCTTTCAGACCGGCGTCATCAAGCAACGCCTGCTCGTAGTAGCTGGCGATCCGCAGGTCGGCCTTGGCCAATACCATCTCAAGCATATCAACGTAAGTACGGAAAAACGGCCAGCCCTCCATCATAGCCCGTAATTTATCGAGACGGCCATCCTTTGCCGCCGCCTCCAGGGCCACGTCGCTTCCCAGCCAGCTCGGCAGCATGAGGCGCATCTGGGTCCAGGCAAATATCCAGGGTATGGCTCGAAGACTTTCCACTCCCCCAGTAGCCTTTCTCCGTGCAGGTCGGCTGCCCAGAGCCAGCTTGCCAAGGGCCTGTTCCGGAGTAACCTGCCTGAAATAGGGGACAAAATCAGGGTTCTCCCGAACCACATCCCGATAGGCTTTCAGAGACCTTTCCGTCAGCCAATCCATGGTTTCACGCCACTCGGGTTCAGGTTCGGGAGGCGGCGCAAGCGTTGCCTCTACAACGGCTGTCGTGTATAGCGTCAAACTTTGAATGGCCAGTTCCGGCAGTCCAAACTTGAAGCGGATCATTTCACCCTGTTCGGTAATACGGAAACTGCCATTCACCGACCCGGGGGGCTGAGACAATATCGCCCTGTTGGCAGGGCCCCCACCACGACCCACGGTACCACCGCGACCATGAAACAGAGTCAGATGAACTCCATACTGACGAGCGACATGCGTCAGTTTTTCCTGCGCCTGGTACTGAGCCCAGGCTGCCATCAGCTGACCGGCGTCCTTGGACGAGTCCGAGTACCCGATCATCACTTCCTGCAGCCCCTGACAATATTCCCGGTACCACTCAACCTCATACAGGGCCGCCATGCTGTCCGGCGCGCCACGAAGGTCATCCAGCGTTTCAAACAACGGCACGACGCGCATGGGGTACTTCATGCCCGCTTCCCTGAGCAAAAGAATGACGCTCAGAACATCCGAAGGCGTACTGGCCATTGAAATGACATAGGAGCCGAGCGCCTCAGGCGTCTGCTGGGCGACCACCTGACAGGTTTCCAGCACTTCCCGAACCGAATCGGAAGGTTCCCAGTGTCTCGGCACCAGAGGCCGACGTCCCTGCAACTCCCTGATCAGAAATTCCTGACGCGCCTTTTCGGGCCAGGACAGGTAATCCCCGAGCCCGAGATAGTCCACCATCTCGGCAACAGCTTCTGCGTGCCGGGACGCTTCCTGACGGATATCGAGACGTATCAGCGGTAGCCCGAAGGTGTGGGCCCGGCGGATGGTGTCCAGCAACGGACCATTAGCAATGCTTTCAAGCCCGCACTCAACCAGCGAGCGGTAGCAAAGTTCCAATGGTGCCGTGAAATCTTCATTTTCAAACAGAATATCCGAAGCATCCGCTGGCTTACCTTTGATACTGGCCTCCGCCCAGTCACGGGTGCGAACCAGTCGCTCCCGAAGTTCGCCCAGAACCTGACGGTATGGCTCACGGACGTCGCCTACCCTTTCCCGCAATTCATCACTCGCCTGCCACATGGAGAGCTCTGCACGCAAGGCTCCGATATCCCTTAGATACAGATCCGCCGCCATCCAGCGACCCAGCAGGAATACTTCCCGGGTCACATCGTGAGTAACATTGGGATTGCCGTCCCGATCGCCGCCCATCCACGATGCAATACGGATGGGTGTGGCGTGAATAGGAAGACCTTTGCCGGTGGCGTCGACCAGCGATGCATCAAGGCTTCGTAAGAACCGCGGCAACGCTTCCCACAGGCTGTTTTCGATAACCGCAAAGCCCCACTTGGCTTCATCCACTGCGGTCGGCCGTTCGTGGCGGATCTCATCAGTATGCCAGGCTTCGGTAATCAGGCGGGCAATTCGGCTGATGATCTCATCCCGCTCCGCAGGCATCAGATCATCGTGGTCAAGCCGGGCCAGACATTCAGATACCTCGTCATATTTCATGATCAGGGTACGCCGCGCCACTTCGGTCGGGTGGGCGGTCAGTACAAACTCGATACGCAGGTCCGCAACCCGGCGGTGAAGCTCTTCCGGACTAACCCCACCTTTCCCGAGGCGGTTAAAGACATCACTCAGAGATTCCACCATCAGATCAGACTGGTGCCCCCGTTTGCGACGAATCCCGTGGTACTGTTCGGCGAGGTTGGCGAGGTTCAGAAACTGGTTGAATGCCCGGGTAACAGGCAATAGCTGGTCGTCAGTCAGATTACGCAACAGGCTGACCAGACGTTGCCCTGACCCACTTTCCTGTCGCCGGTCGGCTTTCGCAGCCGCTCGGATTTCTTCAATCAGCTCATAACACTCCTGCCCGGGATGCTGCTGGATACTCTGGCCCAACAGCTCACCCAGCATACGTACGTTCTCTCGAAGATCGGGATGTAGCTCGGTCACATTGGCGTCCTTTTAAATTGACGGAGGCGAAGTAAACTTACGATACTAAGGAACAGACGAGAAAGTCTATTGGCGATTAAAGCCTGAGACCGCAAGGAGTTTTCATGAAAGTAACTGATTTGCCGAAGCATTGGGAACAGAAGAAAGAGCCGGTCGAACGGACCCACGACTACAACCTTCGGTTGCCGCTGGAAGATGCTGCACGGATTGCCGCACTGGCAGAACTCTATCCAGACCGGAGTGAAAGCGACATCCTGAATGATATGATCGCAGCTGCTCTGGACGACCTGGTGCGTCAGAGCCCGCTGAAGGACAAACTGGAAAGCAAAGACAAGTGACCGCGCGGAGTGGCAATAGCCACTCCAGCTGTATTGACTGACTGTCGTTTTTTACACGACAGCAGGAGTCAGGCTACCGACTCCAGCAGGTTCGCCTTGAGCCTCTGGATATGCTTCTGGCTCAAGCTCACAAATCTGGGGGTCAACCCCTGATCCTCATAGATCTCAAAACCATCCTCATCGTAAGCCACCACCTTGGTGCCTTGAACATAGGGGAAGCTGGTTTCCATCTCATCCAGCGATGCCGAGATCAGATCCCTCATGAGATCCTGTGGTGATTTCATCGGATACAGCGCTGCAAGTTTTTCCAGGCGCTTATGATGCTGGTCGGATAACGCCATGAAATAGGCGTCTCGGGTCAGCCGACCGCGTGCGTGCTTGTCCCAGTACTTGACCAGATCCTTGATTTTCATGGTGCCCTCACTCCTGCATCTTTTTGATGGCGCACGGCGCACAGAATCAGTGCGACCGTTTCCGGAAGTGTAGACGAAGGCATTCAATGAAGGGCCAGAAAATTGGTAACGGATTGTACTTACCGGTGACAGACTACGCCTGGCCGTTACCGCTCTTCTCAACGCCTTTCACCGCCTGCCACACGGCATCCAGCGCCTCCAGAGACTCCTCGTCCATATTGCGGCCCTCGGATTCCAGCACCCGTTCGATCGCCCGGAACCTGGCATCAAACTTATGGTTGGTTCGATTCAGAGCCCGCTCAGGATTAACTTTCAGGAATCGTGCCAGATTGACGCAGACAAACATCAGGTCACCCAGTTCATCTTCAACTGCATCGTGATCCCCCGTGCCCGCTTCGGCTTCGGTCCAGGCCTCTTTCAGCTCTTCAATTTCTTCGTGCAGCTTGTCAAATACAGGACTGATGTCGGGCCAATCGAAACCATGCCGGGCTGCCCTCTTCTGCAGTTTTTCCGCTTTGGCGATTGCCGGTAAGGTCTGGGCAATACCATCAAGACGGCTCGGAGGTAAATCAGAGGGAGGAACCATAGCCCGTTCCTCAGCCTTGATCCTTTCCCAGCTCTCCTTTATCCATGCATCATCCGGACGGTTGTCCGGATCCACACGACTCTCAAGGGTACCGTCCGGGAACACATGAGGGTGACGCCGAAGCAGCTTGCACACCAGGTTGTCTACCACGGCCTCAAAATCGAAATGGCCATCCTCTTCGCCAAGACGGGCATAAAAGATCACCTGAAAAAGCAGATCTCCCAGCTCATCCTTGAGGTGAGGAAAGTCCTCCCTTTCAATGGCATCCGCAACCTCATAGGCTTCCTCGACAGTATGCGGAACAATAGAACGGTAGTCCTGCTTTGTATCCCAGGGGCAGCCCGTATCCGGGTCCCGCAAGCGGGCCATCAGGTTTTTCAGGTCTTCGATGGAATAGCTCATACCCGCTTACGCCTCACATCGATGATGTTCGGCAGGTTACGGATCTGTGCCAGCAACCGGGCCAACTGCTCCAGGCTGGAGATCTCGACCGTTACCGTCATGGTAGCTGTGTTTTCATCCTTGTTGGACAAAGTGTTCAGGGCCAACACGTCACTCTTCGAATGGGACAGCACCTGGGTAATATCCCGAAGAAGGCCGGACCGGTCATACGCTTCAATCTCGATATCCACCGGATAGACCGCAGCCTGGCGACCACCCCAACTGACTTCGATAATGCGATTGGGCTCAAATTCCTTGAGGTTCAGGAACGTCAGGCAGTCCTGCCGATGGACTGTCACCCCCCGACCTACGGTGATGTAGCCTCCGATTTCATCCCCCGGCAGCGGCTTACAGCATTTCGCCACCTGAGTCTTGAGTTTGCCCACACCCACGATCTGGATATCCGACTCTGTATCGTAGGGCTTGTGGCGCTGAGTGCTCAGCTTGAGGTCGAGTTGTTCTGTTTTAGGCTCCAGCATCTGCTGGGCCACATTTGCAACGTGGGCAGGCCGCAAATCACCCGCACCGACAGCCGCGAACATATCGTCCGCATCCTGATAGTTCACCTTCCGGGCGAGGTCATTGAGGTTAACGTCATAGAGAGACAGGCGTCTGAATTCGTCTTCCAGAATCGCCCGGCCGTCTACAATATTGCGGTCCCGATCCTGCTGTTTGAACCAGTGCGTCACCTTTGCCCTGGCCCGGGATGTCTGCACATACCCCAGGCTCGGATTGAGCCAGTCCCGGCTGGGCGCGGGATTATTAGCCGTCAGGATGAAAACCTGATCCCCGGTCTTGAGCGGATAGGTGAGCGGCACAATCCGGTTGTTGACCCGGGCACCACGACAGGCATGGCCGATTTCGGTGTGGACACGGTAGGCAAAGTCCACAGGCGTGGCCCCTTGGGGCAGATCCACAACATGGCCTTCTGGAGTAAAGACGTAGACCCGGTCAGAGGCCACATCGGTCTTCAGGTGATCCGCCAGGCCAGAGATATCACCCAGCTCTTCCTGCCACTCCAGCACCTGCCGGAGCCAGTTGATCTTGGCATCGTAGCCGGTGGATTTGTTGCCCCGATCGGTGCCCTTGTAGAGCCAGTGTGCACACACCCCGAGTTCCGCTTCCTCATGCATCTGATGAGTACGGATCTGAACCTCCATCACCTTGCCTTCGGGGCCGATCACGGCTGTATGCAGTGATTGGTAGCCGTTTTCCTTGGGGTTGGCAATGTAGTCGTCGAACTCGTTCGGGATATGGCGCCAGAGACTATGCACAATGCCCAGGGCCGCGTAACAATCCCTGACTTCCGGAACCAGAATACGTACCGCACGAACATCGTAGACCTGAGAGAAGTCGATACCCTTGCGACGCATCTTCCGCCAGATGCTGTAAATATGTTTGGCCCGGCCCGATAGCTCGCCTTCAATACCTGATGCTTTCAATTCCTTATCAAGGGAATCAATAACCCGCGTGATATAACCATCCCGATCGAGCCGCTTTTCATCCAGCAGCTTGGCAATTTTTTTGTAGGCCGTTTCATGCAGGTATCGGAACGAAAGATCCTCCAACTCCCACTTGATGTGACCAATCCCAAGACGGTGAGCCAGTGGCGCATAGATATCGAATACTTCGCGAGCCACACGCATGCGCTTTTCTTCCGGTGCATTCTTTACCGCCCGGATAGCACTGGTACGCTCTGCCAGCTTGATCAACGCCACCCTGACGTCATCAATCATGGTCACCAGCATTTTACGCACGTTATCGAGTTGACCTTCACTCTGGCCCAGCACATTACCCTTGAGCGGGTGATGAATGGAGGAAATCGCAGCCATCTGCTGCACACCAGTGATCAACCCGGCAACCTCATCACCAAATGCCTTGCGTACATTTTCCAGGGGGATACGCTCTTCCCGCACCGCACGGTAGAGAATAGCGGCCACCAGGCTGGCCTGGTCGAGATGAAGTTCAGCCAGAACCTGTGCCATTTCGACGCCGGTGTGGAAACTGCTGGCGCCCGGAGCCCACAGCCGGTCCTCCCGAAATGCCTGCACATCGATGGCCGCAGCCATTTCACAGGCCTGCCGGAACTGCTCTTCATCCTCAAGACGGGTCCGGGCAGCGATACCCTGAACCCACTGTTCGATGTCGATCTCACCGTCGCCGGTGATGGCGTAATCTTCGCGAACTTTTACCATATCGGTCTTGTTTTCCTGGTTTCCCGCAGCCATCCCTGACTACGTCGTTCATCCTTTGGCTGGATCCCGCTCGAACAGGGCGATGGACTCAACATGGGTGGTGTGCGGGAACATATCCATCACACCGGCACGCACCAGGCGATAGCCGTTGCGCACCATGACACCTGCATCCCGTGCCAGCGTTGCCGGGTTGCAGGACACATAAACTATTCTGTTTGCGCCGAACGCTGTCAGGTACTTACAGATTTCCTCGGCACCAGACCGGGGCGGGTCAATCAGGATCTTGTCGAACCCTTCTTTAGCCCAGCTCTGTCCGGTGAAATCTCCGTGCAGGTCCGCACCGTGAAAATCGACATTATCGAGGCCATTGAGTTCCGCGTTTTCGCGCCCGCGGACCACCATCGCATCGTCCCCTTCCACACCAACCACCCGGCCGCCTTTGCGCGCCAGAGGCAGGGTAAAGTTGCCAAGACCACAGAACAGATCGAGAACCCGCTCACCGGGCTGGATATCCAGCCATTCCACAGCCCGGTGTACCATAGTGCGGTTCAGGCCCGCATTGACCTGGGTAAAGTCCATGGGATGAAATTCCATGGTCAGGTCGAATTCTTTAAGCTGGTAGGTCAGGCGTTCATCCCGGGGCTTCGATACTTCCGGCCAGATCCGGTGAACCGTGTCCGGGCCTTTCGGCTGGAGGTAAATATGCAATTCATGGGCCTGCCCAAAGGCAAGCAGCTTGTCCCGGTCACCGTCACTCAGGTCGTCCATGTTACGGAAAACCATCGCCGCCACTTCGTCACCACAGGCGACTTCTACCTGAGGAATACGGTCGTAGGCATCCATACTGCCAATCAGTTCCCGCAACGGCTGAATACGGTCACCAATCCGCGGGTCCAGCACTGCGCACCGGTCAATATCCGTCAGGAAGGTGCTGCGCTTTTCGCGGAAACCGACAAGCACAGACTCCCTGGCCTTGACGTAACGAACACCTAGACGGGCTTTGCGCCGGTAGCCCAGGGTATCTTGAGACCTGAGAGGTTCGATCCACTCTTCCGGCTCGATGCCCCCGAAATGGGCAAAGTGTTCTCGCAGGGTATCTTCCTTGAACCGGATCTGGGCGTCACCGCTCATATGCTGCAGGCTGCAACCACCACAAAGGTCCGCAAACTCGCAGGGGGTGTCCTGTCGCTCAGGGGCAGATTCGAGAACGTCCACCGTTCTGAGTTCATCAAACTTGCTGCGGCTGGTGACCATTTTGGCCATCACGATCTCGCCGGGAAGGGCACCGTCCACAAACTGGGCTTTCCCATCCTGACGGGCAATACCCCGGCCATCGTGGCTCAGGGTTTCAACTACACAGCGCACGGGCTCCTTGGGAAGCACCTTCCTGCGACGTCTGCTCATACAAACTTCTCTGTTAGGGAATTCGGTTCAGGCGCCCGGAAACACACCTGTGGACAGGTACCGGTCACCGCGATCACAGATAATGGCTACGATCACTGCGTTTTCAACCTGTTCGGACAAACGGAGGGCGGCTGCAATAGCCCCACCGGAAGATACTCCGCAGAAAATCCCTTCTTCGGAGGCCAGAGCCCTCATGGTCTTTTCCGCTTCTTCCTGTCCGATATCCAGTACCTGATCTACCCTCGGAGCTTCGTAGATCTTCGGCAGGTACTCTTCCGGCCAACGTCGTATACCGGGAATGGACGCCCCATCGCTCGGCTGGAGACCAATGATCTGGATGTCAGAACTACGTTCCTTGAGATAGCGGGAAACCCCCATGATGGTACCGGTGGTGCCCATGGAACTGACAAAATGGGTGATCCGACCCTGGGTCTGCTCCCAGATCTCCGGCCCCGTGGTTCGGTAGTGGGCCAATGGATTGTCAGGGTTGCTGAACTGGTCCAGCACTTTACCTTTGCCCTCGGCTTCCATTTCCAGCGCCAGGTCCCGGGCACGCTCCATACCCTCTTCCTGGCTTACGGTGATGATTTCGGCACCGTAAGCCCGCATTGAGGCTCGCCGCTCCTCGCTCATGTTCGCAGGCATGATCAGCACCATGCGATAACCCTTGATGGCCGCTGCCATGGCAAGCGCGATACCGGTATTACCGCTGGTGGCCTCGATCAACGTGTCTCCGGGGCGGATTTCACCCCTCACTTCGGCTTCCTGAATCATGCTGATTGCAGGACGGTCCTTGACCGAGCCCGCAGGATTATTGCCTTCCAGCTTGGCCAAAACGATGTTGCTGGTTTGCCCGGGGAGACGTTGCAGGCGTACCAGGGGGGTATGCCCGACATAATCTTCAATCGTGGGAAAATTCATTTCATTGCCCTGTGGTACACTTTTGGCTTCGCATGATACGCGTTATCGTCGCCGTCTCCCAAATACAGCTTGTCGCTATATCCATGACCGGTGGCTATAACCGCAGAGAATTTCCGGAGGAGCTGAGATTAACCTCTCAGCGATCAGCCTCCTGTTCATCTATTCTGACAAGGACGTGATCCCGCATTGTCAGCGGGACCCGGGCAATCAATCAGGAAAAGGATATGCGGCGCTGGGGCATTCGCAAAAAAGTATTGGTGGTAACCCTCGTTCCCACCCTGATGACAACACTCTTGCTCGGAATGTTCTTCACCTACAGCTGGGTGAACAACATCGAAAGCCTGCTGAGAGATCGTGGAGAGTCCCTCTCCCGACAACTGTCGGCAGCCTCCGAATACGGCCTGTTCACAGCCAACAGAAGCCTTCTGAGCAGCCTGTCCAATGCCCTGCTGGAAGAACAGGACGTCCGCTCAATCACTTTCTTCGACGGCAGTGGCAGCCGCCTGCTACATACGGGCCCCGGGGGGTCCGACACTATCAGTGTTGATGCACTGCCCGAGGAAGATGCAACCCGCATCAGCCAGCAGACGAGCACCCGTTTCATTACGCCGGTCTACATGCAGGACCTGATGATCGAGAGCATGCTGGACCCGGATGCCCGCCAGAACCTGTCGCAACGTCGCGAGCCAGTTGGCTGGGTTGCGGTCGAGATGTCTCACATCCGTACCGAGAAGGAAACCTACAAAGCGCTACTTATCTCCCTGTTGCTGATCCTCTCGGGCGTTCTGGTCAGCCTGGCGATTGCCATGCGGCTCAGCCGTGCCTTCACCGATCCGGTGTTTGAACTGAACGCCGCCGTTGCCAAATTGAAGGAAGGCAAACTCGATACCCGTGTGCACACAGGCGCAGGCCCGGAATTTGAACAGCTCGAATCCGGCCTGAACGCCATGGCGTCCGAGTTGAGCCAGGCTCAGGCGGAAATGCAGCAAAACATTGATCAGGCCACAGAGGATCTTCGGGAAACCCTCGAAACCATTGAAATCCAGAACATCGAACTGGACTTCGCCCGGAAGGAAGCGCTGGAAGCCAGCCGTATCAAATCCGAATTCCTGGCCAACATGTCCCATGAAATCCGGACACCACTGAACGGCATTATCGGATTCACTGAACTTCTGCTTAAAAGCCCCCTGCCCCGGCAACAAAGGGATCATCTGAGCACAATCCGGAAGTCCTCAGAAATTTTGCTGACGATCATCAACGACATCCTCGACTTTTCCAAGATCGAGGCAGGCAAGCTGATACTGGACCGGGTTCCTTTCCAGCTGCGGGACGTGGTGGAAGAAGTCATGGTGATGCTTGCTCCGGCGGCGCATTCCAAGAATCTGGATCTGGTGCCTCTGGTGTACAACGATGTACCGGATAACATCATGGGCGACCCCCTGCGGGTCAAACAGGTGATCACCAATCTGGTCAACAATGCCATCAAATTTACTCAGACCGGAGAGGTGGTGCTTCGGGCAAGCCTTGAGGAAGAAGACAGTGAAAATAATAAGGTATCGCTGCGCCTGAGTATTACGGATTCCGGTGTCGGACTTTCCCGGGCCCAGCAGCAGTCACTGTTCAATGCCTTCAGTCAGGCTGATGCATCCACGGCTCGGCAATACGGCGGTACCGGGCTCGGGCTTGCGATCTCCAAACGCCTGGTGGAGGAGATGGGGGGCAAGATCGGGCTCGAAAGCGAACTGGGCAAGGGTTCCACATTCTGGTTTACTCTGACCTCCGAGTTGTCCGCAAGCGGCGAATCCGTCTCGCCGAAAGACGCCCTGCGCGGCGAACGCATTCTCTATCTGGAGCAGCAGAAAACTACCGGTCTGGCCGTCGAACATATGCTCCGGGATTGGGGCATGACGGTGGATCGCGTGAATTCGCCCGCTACCATGCAAGAACAGATTGAAGACGCCCAGAAGAGCCAGTCCGGCTATGCCCTGGCCATCATCGGCATTACCCGGCACCTGCTCAGTTCAAACCAGTATTGCAGTCTCCTTCGAACGCTGGAGATCGAGCGAGATTGCCGAACCCTGTTGCTGACGCCTACCCTGGAGACCCACGACACGCCACTGTCGGGGCTTACCAGTGGCCACCTTACCAAACCGGTCTGCCGGGACGCTCTCTACGATGAACTGCTTCTGTTGGTGCATGGCATCAATGCTGGCAACCGGAACCCCCAGGACGAGGTGGTTCCGATCAATTCCCTGCCTGCAGGCAGCGTACCACGGGTGCTCGCGGTCGATGACAACGAGGCCAACCTGAAACTGGTGATGACCCTGCTCAAGGATCATCAGATTGAGGCAGAAGGTGCGGCCAGCGGATTCGAAGCATTGAGCAAAGCCCGCCAAAAGCCCTTTGACCTGGTATTCATGGATCTTCAGATGCCCGGCATGGACGGTGTGGAAACCACGACCCGACTCCGGGAGATGGATCTGCCCGGGCACCGTACACCGATTATAGCGCTGACTGCCCACGCCTTGGCCGACGAGCAGGAACGCCTGACCCAACAGGGGTTTGATGGCTACATGGCCAAACCCATCAGTAGCAGCCAGCTAACGGATACCATCAGGGACTATACGGGCTATATCTGTGAGACCGTACAAACCGGCCGGCAAAGTCAGTTACCGGAAATCAGAGACACTCGTCGAGCACTGCGCCCTTCAACCCGCAAGATGCAACAGGACTGCGTCAGCGTTGAAGAAAGCATCCTGTTAGCAGCCGGAAAGGCGGATCTGGCGGAGGAGCTGTTCAGCATGCTGCTGGAACAGATGAGTGCGGATATGGTTCAGATTGAAAAGCTCTGGAACAGTCAGGACATGGAAGAATTGCTCGAATGTGTTCACAAGCTCCATGGTGCCACCCGCTATTGCGGCGTGCCGGAACTCAGGCTGTCCGCCAATCGCCTTGAAACGGCCCTGAAGTGCTCGGCACCTGATACCGAGCACCAGAAGAATCAGCTGATCGCTGCCATCGAACGCCTGAATATCTGGAGCGAACAAACTGATTGGCAGCAACTGTTTCGAGAGAAACGGCCTAAGGCCGAAACATCCTGAAGCTTGATCAGGCCCGGCCGCGGGCCTTGTCCAGAATCGCCTTCATATCGCGAACGGCATCTTTCAGACCGGTGAATACAGCCCGGGCAATAATGGCATGGCCAATATTGAGCTCGTTGATACCGGCAATCGCCGCTACTCGCTCGGTATTATGATAGTGCAGGCCATGGCCGGCGTTGACGATCAGCCCTTTCTTGCGAGCGTAGGAAACCGCGTCTGCAATGATTCTGAATGACGCTTCAACCTCATCAGGTGTCCTGGCTTCGGCATACTCACCGGTATGCAACTCCACCACAGGTGCGCCACACCGGACCGCTGCGTCAATCTGGACCGGATCCGGATCAATAAACAGGGACACCTCAGCACCGATCAGAGCAAGCCGCTCGCAAGCCTTCGCTACCCGGGCCTCCTGCCCCTCAACGTCTAGTCCGCCTTCCGTCGTCAGCTCCTCCCGCTTTTCAGGAACCAGACAGACACACTCCGGGCGGACCTGTTCTGCAAACGCCAACATCGCGTCCGTCACCGCCATTTCCAGATTCATCTTGGTCTGGAGAACTTCCCGCAACAGCAGCACGTCCCGATCCTGAATATGGCGCCGGTCTTCCCGGGGGTGGATGGTGATGCCGTCCGCTCCCGCCTCTTCCGCAAGCAGCGCTGCCTGGACCGGGTCTGGATATCGGGTTCCCCTGGCTTGGCGCAGGGTCGCTACGTGATCAATGTTGACGCCAAGCAATACTCTAGGATTCATGTCGTTCTCCACGAAGGTGACTGAACAGGCTACGACTGTGCAGTGGCTTTCCCTGCAACAGATAATCAGTTAATACCCGCATGACCCGTTTGGCGAGCCGCCGGCTGGTATCGGAAACCAGGTCGCCATCTGCGATTGCCAGCAATACCTCGCCTGGCAGTTCCCGCAGACGCACCCCCCCGCTCGGCTCGGACACGATGCCCTGCTCCGGATCATAGTAATAGGACTGACCGGCGACGACAGGCTCTCCAGTATCAGTACTCAGCGCCCAGGCAAACCCAAACCCGAGAGACTCGGCAAATGCTCCCTCGAAACGTCGGAGCACCGGCTCTATGTCCGTGGTGGATGCAAGTTCCGCAATCGCGTCGATGTAGGCTGCAAAAAGGGTAGGATGAGGGTCTGCTGCGGGCAATATACGCTGCAACAGTTCATTAAGATAAAGCCCGCTGTACAGCGCCGCGGTACGTTTCAGCTCAGGGCCGGAGCGAACATCCACCTGGGTCAGGTTTTTCAGATCTCCACGCCCCCCCCAATCCAGCATGAGAGGCAAAAATGGCTGCAACTGGGCCTTAAGCGGGCTTTTCGCGCTGTTGGCGCCCCGGGCAATGACCGTCATACGCCCGTAATTAAGGGTAAAGACATCCACCATCAGGCTGGTCTCACGCCAGGCCCGACGGTGAATCACATAGGCGGGCTCTTGTCGCTCCAGCCCTCTCATAGCGGCCTCAGAGGTCGTTCATACCAAGACTTTTCAGTGCCCTGTCGCTGTCAGCCCAACCCCGTTTGACCTTAACCCACAGCCGTAACATGATTTTGCTGTCGAACAGGCGCTCCATATCGGTACGGGCTTCCTGTCCAATGCGGCGCATCCGCTCACCCTTGTCACCAATGATGATCTTCTTCTGGCCTTCACGTTCAACCAGAATCAGCGCAGAAATATGCAGGGTCTTGCCTTCCCGCTTGAACTCTTCGATCTCCACCGCCACAGCGTATGGCAGTTCGGCTCCCAATTGACGGGTAATTTTCTCCCGGACAATTTCGGATGCGAGGAAGCGCTCACTGCGATCGGTAATCTGATCGTCCGGATAGAAATGGATACTTTCAGGAAGGTAGCGGCCAACAGCCTCTTCCAGAGGCTGCAGGTTGGTTTCCCGCAGTGCCGACAGCGGAATGATCTCGGCGAATTCCCGCTTCTTGGAGAGCATGTCCAGGTGCGGCAACATGGCTTCCCGGTTGGTTACCTTATCCACCTTGTTCACCGCAAGGATCACCGGGCAACTCAGCTTGCTCAGCTTTTCCAGCACCATTTCATCCGCCGTGGTCCAGTTCATCTGATCCACAACAAACACGACAACATCAACGTCAATCAACGCTGACGTAGCTGCCTTGTTCATATATCGGTTCAGAGCTCGGGGCTCATCCTCGTGCATACCCGGCGTATCAACATAGATCGCCTGTACCGGCCCCATGGTCTTGATACCAAGCACCTGATGTCGGGTGGTCTGGGGCTTACGAGAGGTGATACTGAGTTTCTGGCCAAGAATATGGTTGAGCAATGTGGATTTGCCCACGTTCGGGCGCCCTACTATGGCGACAAATCCACAACGGCTGTCCGGATTCTCCGGGCGGGTAATATCGTTCATCACTGGTTCTCCACACCCAACTCACGCAGAGCGTTGCGCGCCGCCTGCTGCTCCGCAATACGACGACTGCTGCCGGTACCCGTCGTCTTGCGATCAAGGGACGGCAATGCGCAAGACACATGGAACGTCTGGTTATGGGCCTCACCGTCCACGGAGATAACTTCATAACGAGGCAGCGGATACTGTCGGGACTGCAGGAATTCCTGCAAACGTGTTTTCGGATCTTTCTGGGTATCCTGAAGATCCAGTTTAGACAGTCGCTGTTCAAACCACTGCAGAACTTTTTCTCGACAGGTGTGAAAATCACTGTCCAGGTAAATAGCACCGATAATCGATTCGACCGCATCAGCGAGGATCGACTCCCGGCGAAAACCACCGCTTTTCAGTTCCCCGGAACCCAGCCGAAGATAGTTGCCGAGCTCGAACTCCCGTCCGATTTCCGCCAGTGTCACCCCTTTGACCATCCGTGCACGCAAACGGCTCAACTGGCCTTCCCGTGCTTTTCTGAAATTGAGGAACAAGTGCTCTGCAATCACCATGTTGACGATGGAATCGCCCAGAAACTCCAGGCGTTCATTGTTCTGATTGCCGTAACTGCGGTGTGTCAACGCAAGCAACAGGCGCTCCGGTGAATTGAACTGATATCCGATGCGCCGCTGCAGTTGTTCTAGGTCAGGTTGGGAACTCACTTGCCCTTCATCTCGTATTTGTGCTGGAAGTGAACCACGGTGTCCACGTTCCTGAAAATGTTATTGCGGACCTCGTAGTCCACATTGATGATCACCAGTTCGCCATCTTTTTGAACGGTGATGTTCTTGGCTTCAAAACCACGAACATTGTTCACACTCAGGCGCTTGTTGATCAGGGTTCTGACCTGTGCCGGCCCCATGTTCGAGAGGCCGTCAGTACCTTCAAGGCTTTCGAGGGCTTCCTGGATAGTCAGGTCATCCAGGTATGCCGGGCCGACTTTAATGACCAGTGTCAGCAGGCTGCCGAAAAACAACACCATGATCAGGATAGTCAGTGCACCTGCACCGGCTTGACGGTTCATGGCAGAGAGATTGTTTTTCTTCATGGTTACTGCACTCCAGATTGTCGGAATTATTCGATCCCACCTACACGATCAAAGGATGGCAGACTGGTAAGCGATTTCCAGTGCATCCAGATCGCAAACGCCTTACCAACGATCAGGTCGTCGGGAACCATGCCCCAGTACCGGCTGTCGTTGCTGTTATCCCGGTTGTCCCCCATGACAAAATAGTGACCATCGGGAACGGTCCACTCCCCCTCTCCGGACGCACCAGGCCGGCCGAGTGTGTGGTAAATATCGTGCTCAACATTACCCAGCTCTTCCCGGCGACGCTCCACCGGAGGCAAGCGGGCGATAAACTGGTTCTCCACCCGTTCACCATTAATGAATAGCTGTTTGTCGCGATAGCGGATCTGGTCGCCGGGAAGACCAATCACCCGCTTGATGTAGTTGGTCTTGCCGTCTTTAGGATAGCGAAACACCATGACATCACCACGCTGTGGGTCTCCCATCTCGATGACTTTGGTTCCCACCACCGGCAAACGGAACCCGTAGGAGTATTTGTTCACCAGAATGAAATCGCCGACTTCCAGGGTCGGCAACATGGAACCTGACGGAATCTGGAACGGCTCGATCAGGAATGAGCGCAGCACCAGCACGATGGCCAGAACCGGGAAAAAAGACCGGCTGAGATCCACCAGGTACGGTTCTTTCGGCTCTTCTGCCTCGGCCACTGAAGCATTGTCCGTCACACCCGGCGGGTTTCCGCTGGCTTTGGCTGCTGCCACACGACGTTCACGTAAAAACAGTTTATCCGCCAGCCATATCAGACCCGTCGCAAAGGTCAGAACAACCAGAACCAGAGGAAAATCGATATCCATTCAGGTGCCTTTTATTTGTCGACTTGCAACACGGCCAGAAACGCTTCCTGGGGAACCTCCACGTTACCCAGTTGCTTCATGCGCTTCTTGCCCTCTTTCTGCTTCTGCAGCAGTTTTTTCTTCCGACTTACGTCACCGCCATAACATTTGGCCGTGACGTTTTTGCGCAGCGCCTTGACAGTCACCCGGGAAACCACCTGATTACCGATGGCGGCCTGAATGGCTATATCAAACATCTGCCGGGGGATCAGCTCTTTCATTTTTTCGATCAGCTGGCGGCCTTTGTAGTGGGACTGATCCTTATGCACGATCAATGCCAGCGCATCCACACGGTCGCCGTTGATCAACACGTCCAGCCGTACCAGGTTTGCAGGCTGGAAACGCACAAAGTGGTAATCCAGGGAGGCAAAACCGCGACTCGCAGATTTGACCCGGTCGAAGAAGTCCATGACCACTTCAGCCATGGGCAACTCATAGGTGACCTGAACCTGGCTCGACATGAAGTGCATGTTCTTCTGAACACCGCGCTTCTCTTCGCACAGAGCAATCACATTACCCAGGTGGGCCTGCGGAACCAGAATATTGGCTTCCACGATGGGTTCGCGCATTTCTTCGATGGACCCAATATCCGGCAGACGAGAGGGGTTGTCCACCGACAACGTCTCACCCTGCCTTGTAACCACCTCATAGATAACCGTTGGCGCGGTGGTAATCAGATCAATGTCGTACTCGCGCTCCAGACGCTCCTGAATGATTTCCATGTGCAACATGCCAAGGAAGCCACAGCGGAAGCCAAAGCCGAGTGCGTCTGAATTCTCAGGTTCGAAGAACAGAGACGCATCATTGAGGGTCAGTTTTTCCAACGCATCCCGGAAATCGTCGTAATCGTCGGCGCTCACCGGGAACAGGCCAGCGTAAACCTGCGGTTTGATCTTCTGAAAACCCGGCAGCATCGGCGTTTCTTCGGCAAACTTCTGGTGCACAATGGTGTCACCCACCGGTGCGCCATGAATATCCTTGATACCAGCGACCACAAAACCTACGTCGCCGGCCTCCAGGATATTGGTATCCGTAGGCTTGGGATTAAAAATACCGACCTTGTCAGCATTCCAGGCCTTACCGGTCGACTTGATAACGATCTTGTCACCCTTTCTCAGGGTTCCTTCCGTTACACGCACCAGAGACACAACGCCCAGGTAGTTATCAAACCAGGAGTCAATAATCAGCGCTTGCAGGGGAGCACTTCGATCCCCTTTGGGGGGCGGAATCTTGGCAATCAGGTCTTCCAGTACGTCTTCAACGCCCAAGCCGCTTTTGGCACTGCAACGTACCGCTTCGGAAGCTTCGATACCAATGATGTCCTCAATTTCCGCGGCTACCCGTTCCGGCTCTGCCTGAGGCAAATCCATCTTGTTCAGTACCGGAACCACCTCGAGACCCTGCTCGATCGCGGTGTAACAGTTAGCCACAGACTGGGCTTCCACACCCTGACCGGCATCCACCACCAGCAACGCACCCTCACAAGCATACAGAGAGCGGGATACCTCATAGGAGAAATCCACGTGCCCCGGGGTATCAATGAAATTCAGTTTGTACTCCTGACCATCACGGGCCTTGTAATTCAGCGTTACGCTCTGGGCCTTGATGGTGATCCCGCGCTCGCGCTCAAGATCCATGGAATCCAGCACTTGCTCAGCCATTTCCCGGTCTGTCAGGCCACCGCATGTCTGGATAAAGCGATCAGCCAGGGTAGATTTACCGTGGTCAATGTGAGCAATGATGGAGAAGTTACGGATTCGGCTCAGTTCAGTCACAGACGATGGATACTCATAAAAAGACGAAGGATTGAGCCCGGAGAGGCCGCTACCGGAGTCCGGGAACGGCGTGATTTTACCGGTTACCGGCTACTATTACCACGTTCAGGATATGAGCGGCCTTTCATACTGACGAATCAGGAAACCAATCAGTGCATCTTCATCCAGCGGATAGCTGAACAGATTGCCCTGACACTGCGCGCACCCGGCGGACTTCAGGAAGCTTAGCTGTTGCGGCGTTTCCACCCCTTCAGCCACCACCGTAAGGTGCAGTTTCCTGGCCAGGGCGATAACCGCGGAGGCCACGTCAGTGGCGCTGACGTTATATGGGATATCCCTGATAAACCGGTGATCAATCTTGATCACATCGAGAGGGAGTTGCTGTAGCGCGACCAGAGAACAGGAGCCTGTCCCGAAATCGTCCAGAATCAGGCAAACACCCAGGTCATGCAGTGCCACAAGTAACTCCCGGAGCATCCGGGGGTCTTCATTCAGCAATTCCGCCGGCATTTCCAGCTCGAGACGCTCCGGCGAGACGCCGGTTTCGGTGATGACCTGACGAATCATGTCGAGAAACCCTGAATCCGTCAGCTGGCGAACCGACAGATTGACCGCCATTTTCAGCGATTCGAACCCTGCCCGCTCAAGCGCCTGAACCTGAATACAGGCATGACGGAGGGCGAGTTCGCCCAGCCGAATGATCAGCCCTGTCTCTTCCGCCAGGCCAATGAACTGCTGGGCCGACACCAGCCCCTTTTCAGGGTGGTGCCAACGCAGGAAGGCCTCTACACCAATCACCCGCTGGGACTCCAGATCCACTTTCGGCTGGTAATGCAGCACAAAGCGGTCGCCATCCAGCGCCGTCGCCAACTCTTCCTGTTGCAGCAGGCGCCGTGCAGCCTTGATATTCATAGCCGGAGTGAAGAACTGATAGGTGTTGCGGCCCAGTTCCTTGGCCCGGTACATAGCCAGGTCAGCGTACTTCATTAATGTACCCGAATCCTCACTGTCGTGAGGAATCATGGTGATACCGATACTGACCGTAATGCCGACTTCGTGATCATTCAGGCGAATTCTCTGGCACAACCTGCGCAGAATCGTCTCCGCCACCTTACCCGCAGCGTCGGACCCGCTGATACGGGACAGCAAAACGACGAATTCATCTCCCCCGAGGCGAGCCACCGAATCCTCTTCCCGGACACAGCCCTCCAGCCACTGCGCGACCTGACGCAGCAACTCATCGCCAGCATCGTGGCCGAGGGTATCGTTGATACGCTTGAAACCGTCCAGATCAAGAAACATCAGGGCAGCAGGCTCACCGCTACGTCGGCAACGGCGTACGACGTGATTGAGTCGATCCCGGAAAAGCTGCCGGTTCGCCAGACCTGTCAACGGATCGTAGAAGGCCAGACGATGCAGTTCGGACTGGGCAGCCTTGAGCTGGGTCAGATCCCGCAAGCTGAGCACAACCCCATACACGCCAGGTACATTCAGCATGGCTGTGAACGTGCCTTCCATGTCTCGCCACTGGCCTTCCGAATCCCGAATACGCGCGCGGATCACCGGCATCTGCTTGCCCGGCGCCTTTACGGCGTCATCAAATCCTTGCTGCAGGTGGGGCCAGTCGTCTCCATGCACCAGACCTTCAAACTCCAGGGACTGCACTTGTTCAGGATCAAAACCGAGAATATCCAGGCTTGAGGGGCTGGCGTACGTAGCTTTGCCCTCACGATCAAGTACCAGGGTCACATTCGCAGCGCCCTCCGTAATGGCCCGGTAGCGCCCCGCGCTCACCTGCGCCATCAGCCGCGAACGGACAAGCGCCAGCACAAACAGGTTAAGCAGAAGACTGATAATCAGACCGCATCCCAGCACGATGGGCGGCCGGGGATCTGAAGCAAGAAAATCAAACGCGGGAGTCGAACGGGTCTGCAGAAGCCAATCACGCCCGCCAGCCGTAACATTCTGCTCCATCTGGAAGCTGAACTCATTGTCCAGAGACCCCAGATTGGAGCCGTACATCAGATTTTCCCGCTCGGCGACGCCGGAATCATAAATCCGCACATCAAGGAACGGTGAGATCAGACCAACAATGCCGTCGATCAGGTTGTTCATACGGAACGCACTGAACACGTATCCGGATAGCATCATCCGACGCTCTGCAGGAATCTCCGGCACGTCTCCGCCCTGGTAAACCGGGTAATACATCAGGAAACTCGCCTGATCTTCTGCAAACTCCTCCTGCACCAGTACAACCTTCCCGGTGATGGTTGGAATCGCTTCGTCCCGCGCCCGCTCCATGGCACTACGGTGAACCGGATCACTGAATGCGTTATAACCCAGGGCACGACGGTTACGTTCGGTCCCAGGCTCAAGGTAG
This sequence comes from Marinobacter salinexigens, assembly GCF_008370345.1. Classification (GTDB taxonomy): domain Bacteria; phylum Pseudomonadota; class Gammaproteobacteria; order Pseudomonadales; family Oleiphilaceae; genus Marinobacter; species Marinobacter salinexigens. The sequence goes on from NZ_VTUU01000008.1 coordinate 121,112, forward strand.
ACCATCGGGTAATAATAAGGACCGGTTCCCAGGGGATTCACCAGATAGTCCAGCACCCCTTCGGCACGAACGGAGGCAATATGGTCTGCCATCTGGCGAACCCCTACCCGACGTACATAACCAATGCCCTGAATACCCGGGTAATAACGATTGATATCGACTTTATCAATGTATTCACGCCACTGTTCCCGAGAAACATCACCTGATACGGCAAACAGACCTGCACTACCGGCAAGTACCTGTTCGTAGTTGAGGAGACGCTCCTCAATGGCGGTTTTCAACTGAAGGGACTGATTACGGAAACGGGCCTCAGTGCGGTCTTCCACCAGACGGATCGACAACTGCCATAACAGTACAGTGACCACAACTGCCACCAGGAATACAAGCCAGGCAACCCAGGCATTCCGGAATTCAAGCAGCTGTCTGAGAGAAATATCCTTTTTGTGCATCATGCGATCAGTCCATTCCCTGGCCGAGCTCTATTGGAAATTCGGAGAAGTATAGCAAAGGCCCCCGGAAGTGTCGCTCACGACACCACGCGGGGGCCTTGTCACTGCAGTTGTCGATTCAGTTCAGGTCAAGGCTTCATGACCAGGTAACTTGCCCGACCTTCACGGATCACCCGTACGGATACCGCACGGTCATCCGGCAAAGCTTCGACCACGCTCCGGAACTCTTTGACCGAAGTGACTTTCTTGCGGTTAATTTCGGTGATGACATCCCGGGGGCGGATACCAGCCTGATAGGCCGGCCCCGGGCCCACCTGCATCACAACAACACCACCCTTCAGACCCAGAGCATCCGCCATCTCTGCAGGAACGGGCTCAACCGTCATACCCAGAGGGGCTGCTGACGAGTTGTCGTTATCAGCCTGTTCGGCAGGCTGCTGCTGACCGCCCTGATCGGGAAGCTCGCCGATTTTGACCTCGATATCCATTTCATCGCCGTTGCGAAGCACCGTAAGGCGCGCGGTGTCGCCGACAGCGGTACGGCCCACCATCGGAGGAAGATCCGACGAAAGCTGAATTTCATCACCGTCATATTCAAGGACGATATCGCCGGATTGCAGGCCTGCCGCCTCAGCCGGGGACCCTTCCATCACCTCGGCCACCAACGCACCCCGCGGGCGGCGCAGGCCGAAGGAATCCGCAAGATCCTTGCTCACCTCCTGAATCAGCACACCGAGCCATCCGCGGGAGACCATACCTTTGTCACGGATCTGCCGAAACACATTCATGGCATCATCGACCGGGATCGCAAAGGAGACCCCCATAAAACCACCTGAACGGGTGTAAATCTGGGAGTTGATCCCGACCACTTCGCCATCCAGGTTAAACAGCGGACCTCCGGAGTTGCCCGGGTTGATTGCGACATCGGTCTGGATAAACGGTACGTAGTTCTCGGATGGCAGTGAGCGGCCAACGGCACTGACAATGCCGGCGGTCACCGTGTGGTCGAAACCAAATGGTGAACCAATAGCGAACACCCATTCACCGACTTTCAGTTCCTTGGAACTGCCGATCTTCACCACCGGCAGATCGTCTCCATCCTCAATTTTCAGCACGGCGACATCCGAACGGGGGTCCGTTCCTATCAGAGTCGCGGGCAACTCTCGACGGTCGCTGAGCCTTACCGTTATTTCATCTGCACCTTCCACGACATGGTTATTGGTCAACACATATCCATCGTGAGAAACAATGAAGCCTGAGCCCATGGACTGGCGCGGCTGGGCATTGGGACTGCCGCCAAACGGCGACTGCTGCCCACGGAAAAAGTCCTGAAAGAATTCCGGTAGTTGCTCGAGCTGGCGCTCGTCGAAGGGCATCCCCCGAAAACGGGAGCTCTGCGCTTTGGGCGTTGTCGTAGTACTGATATTAACAACCGCACTGGAGTTATCTTCTACCAATTCGGTGAAATCCGGCAGCTCCCGGGCAGAAACGCCCTGGCTCCATAAAACCACCATCATGACCGACAGCATCACCAACGCTTCCAGCCCCCGGGCCACCGGATAGGAACCTAACGGAGCAGAAAGCACCTTTGACGTTCTAGGCATGTTGAATCCCCTGATAATGAATACATCAAGTCTTTATCTTGATCTCGTAGGAGCGTATTTCAACTTACAAAACGGTAGGATTTATAGACAGGTATTGGAGACTATCCGATTGACTCGGAGCAACCGGGGTTCATACTGCTGCTGTTTGTTCTTCTGCAGCTTCCGGCTGCAAAACAGACCGGCAACCAGCCCGGACACAGCACCGAGGATTGACCACCCATCGGAACCCCCAGAGAGTTGATGCGCCAGCATGCTTCCCACGATCATCAGCAGCAACGGAACCGCATAAACAATAACAGACGCGCCCAGCAAGGCTTGCTCATCAATACCGATGGTTACCTCATCCCCGACAACGGCATCCACCGAATTGAGGACCAGCACCTGATTAGCCCGCCCACTCGTTGCACCAGCCAGAACCCGCTGCCCGCAGCCGCTGCGGGCGGCACAGCTCTGGCAGGCACTGGTGCGAATGGTCTGAACCCAGGCCTGATTACCCTTGAGGGCGATGACTTTACCGGTTTCCGTAATCATGGCTGCCTCGAATTAAGCGCCAGTGACGACGTATCAATCTCGACAGATTCGGCCACCTGCTTCGCGGTTTGCGGAGGCACCTCCCCCACCACTGTCACCAAAAAACGGGTGTTATTATCCCCCAAGGCCCTCATGTAAACCGTCGTCGCTCCAATTCGGGAAACACCAGACGGCATTCTGACGGCCCCCTCAGGCTCCACAAACACCGAAAATGCCGCCAACCCATCGGAGAACGCCACCGCGTGGCCACTACCGGCCCGGGGAGCTGCCGCTGGCACAAACCCCTGGGGCAACCAGCCCAGATGCCACCCGTCCATTTCCTGCGACAAATGCTCTGGTGCCTCCCGGGCTTTCAAATTACGAGAGATTTCCTGGCCATCGGTCTGTATCTCGAATTCGCTGTCCGGGATGTCATTGGTAATTTCCAGAGTGGTGTACTGGAAGTGCTCCAGCACCTTGCCCGCCACCTCGCCAACATTACTTTTCACCAGCAAACCGGTATTTTTCTCCAGCCACAGGCGATGGCTGTAGCGATAACCGTCTTTGGCCGTCAACGCGACAATCACGGTGCTATACCCAGCCACGCGATCTTCGCCGACGAGTTCAGCCTTATACCATTGACCCAATGGCACCTGCTGACTGGTGAACGCTTTGGCAAACGGGCCGGACGGTATGACCTGATTCAGCCTGACCCGCCCCTGCCGAGGCAACACACAGACCACATCCGTGCCCTTTCGGACGATTTCCCCGCTACCACCATCCTGTATGACCAAACGTTCATGCACCTTGCCATCCTGATAGCGGTGGGCAATCCGCATCGAGTGAACCTGATCGCCTCTGGCATAGACAAACACACCCTTGTAGGACGTCATATTCAATGCAGCGCCCATCTGATCAAGCCAGTCGACAGCTGACCGTCCGCCGGAACCTGCTGCAGAAACCGGCATGGCGGCACACAGTAAAACCACTCCGAAAACCCGGACCAGCCTGCTCATCATGGTCTCTGCCCCAGCACTCAACATGTTTCCAGACACCCCGGATTAATAGCCACTACCGCTGGCGCTAACCATCCGCGCATAGCCCACCGACCCCCGCCCCGCACCAACACTGTTGTGCTGGGCGTGTTCCAGAAGATACCGGCTCATGTGCTCCCACTGTTCTTCATCCAACCCCTGCATGGCAAATTCCTGCTCAGCTTTCGGAGCCGCTGTCACTGGGCCAGGTGAGCCAACTGCCGCCACCGGGCCGTCAACAGCTCCGGTGGACTCCCAACCGGCACCGGCACCAAACCCGACAACCAGAGCCACCGCCACCATGGCAACAGCAGGCCAGCGCCAGCGGCGCGATGTTTTATCCTGTTTAACACCCGCCGTTACCGATGGTCGGGGGCGGCCATCCAGAGCTTCCCGAACAGCACTACTCACATCCACTGCATCTGCAGGGGCGTGACCGTGATGCATCAGGTCACGAACCTGCTGCCATCGGCGCCACTGATCGCACACGTGAGCCTGGGAATCGTGGGACAACAGACGACGGACCGACAGTTCATCGGCTTCGTCATCCATCATGGCTGATAGTGTTTCTCTGAGACGGTCATCCATAGGATGCAACCTCAATTACGTCACTGAATGGTTTAGCAAGGGACCCAGATGGCGATCCACCGCATCCCGGGCCCGGAAAATACGGGAACGCACGGTACCGATCGGGCACTCGAGAATTCCGGCAATGTCTTCATAACTCAAGCCATCATATTCGCGGAGCAGGAACGCAGACCGCAAATCCTCCGGCAACTGTGAAATGGCATCTGCCAGCGCCTGCTGTAACTCTTCCCGCTGCAGCATACGCTCCGGCGAAGCGACATCCCGGAGCCGCCCTCCGTCATCAAAGTTTTCCGCTTCGGAGACATCAGCACTCCCCTGCGGGCGACGCCCCCGGGACTCCAGATAGTTCTTTGCGGTATTGACGGCGATACGATAAAGCCACGTGTAAAAGGCACTGTCGCCACGAAATCGTTCGATTGCCCGGAATGCCTTGACGAACGTTTCCTGGGTCAGATCCATCACTTCCTGACTGTCGTAGACATAGCGACTGATGATCGACGCCACTCTCGACTGATATTTGACGACCAGCAGATCGAAAGCCGCCCGATCACCGTTACGCACCTTGCGTACCAGTTGAAGGTCGGTCTGACTGTCGGTGCGATCACCCTGTCGCTGATCGGTATCAGGAGTCATGGACGGTGTGCCGGTGTTCCCTGTTTTAATGGCCAGTTGACCGGCCTGTACGAGGTTTGCTTGAGTCATTGTGCGCTGTCCGGCGTCCATAGATTACCCCGGCAGTACCGCTATCGAAGCAGTCTACCCTGTTAGGCGAAATAGACAGCAAGCACAAAGTTTAGTTCAATAGTCCCCCTCATTATGGCCCGCGATCACGACCCAATGCCACAGTCCTACGAATTTGATGTCCTGATAATCGGCAGTGGTGCTGCCGGCCTGACCGTTGCACTAAACCTGCCGACGCACCTCCGGGTCTGCGTATTGAGCAAGGCCGCCATCTCCAGCGGCGCCACTCTGTGGGCCCAGGGCGGTATCGCAGCGGTTCTCGATGACGATGATTCCATTGAGGATCACATAACGGACACCCTGGCCTCCGGCGCCGGGCTATGCCATGAGGATGCGGTCCGCTTTACCGTCGAGCACGGCAAAGAAAGCATTGACTGGCTGATCAACTCCGGCGTTGATTTCACCCGGGACGAGAATGCCGACTATCACCTGACCCGTGAAGGCGGCCACAGCCATCGCAGAATCATCCATGCGGCTGACGCCACAGGCCATGCTGTATCCACAACGCTGGCCGAGCAGGCTGAGGCACGCCCTAACATCGAACTGATGAGCAGCCGGGTTGCTGTCGACCTGATTACCAACCGAAAACTGTCGCTGCCAGGCAATCGCTGTGTGGGCGCCTACATTCTGAACCTAGACACCAATCACGTAGAGCTGTTCCGGGCCCGGTTTACCGTCATTGCGACTGGCGGAGCTTCAAAAGCCTACCGCTACACAACCAACCCGGACGGTGCCTCCGGGGACGGGATTGCCATGGCCTGGAGGGCAGGCTGCCGGGTGGCAAACATGGAGTTCAATCAATTCCATCCAACATGCCTGTATCACCCCCACGCCAAGTCGTTCCTCATTACTGAAGCGGTTCGTGGCGAGGGCGGCGTATTGAAACTGCCGGACGGCAGTCGTTTCATGGATCGCTTTGACGACCGTGCCGAACTGGCACCACGGGACATCGTTGCCCGCGCAATCGACCACGAAATGAAGCGCCTGGGGGCCGATCACCTTTACCTGGACATCAGCCACAAACCCGCCGACTTCATCAAACATCACTTCCCGACCATCTACGAGAAGTGTCTGGGCTTTGGCATCGACATTACCCGGGAAGCGATTCCGGTGGTACCAGCTGCCCACTATACCTGCGGCGGTATCATCTCCGACGAACGCGGACGCACTGACGTCAACAACCTGTACGTGGTTGGAGAGGCTGGATTCACCGGCCTGCATGGCGCCAACCGCATGGCCAGCAACTCACTTCTGGAGTGCCTGGTCTACGGCCGCTCAGCCGCAGCGGACATCACCCGAAGAGAGTCTGATATACCCGCCCCCCCGGACGCTCCGGACTGGGATGAAAGCCAGGTACGGGACTCTGACGAAGACGTTGTCATTTCCCACAACTGGGATGAGCTACGCCACTTCATGTGGGACTATGTGGGCATTGTCCGCACCACCAAGCGACTGCAGCGGGCAAAACACAGGGTGGACCTGTTATCCCGGGAAATCAGCGAGTTTTACAGCAACTATCGGGTGTCCAACGACCTTCTTGAGTTGAGAAACCTGGTCACCGTGTCAGATCTGATCATCTGCTCCGCCCTTCAGCGCAAAGAAAGCCGGGGGCTGCACTACACGCTCGATTACCCTGACCTGCTCAGCGACGCCAGGGACACGATTCTGGTACCGACAACCTACCGAACCCCGGCGCCGTGAACCCGGCATCACGCACCTTTTGACACCAAGCCAACGGAAACTTTTATGTCCGAACAATCCCCGTCTTCCGACAACCCAGAATTCAGCCGCCTGTGGTGGCACAGCCGCAGGGGCATGCTGGAGCTGGACGTTCTGCTGATTCCTTTCGTGGAGAATGTATACCGGGATCTGTCACAGGAAGACAAGGCCCGTTACCAGAAGCTTCTGAGCTGCGAAGACACCGATATGTTTGAGTGGTTCATGCAACGGAGTCGCCCGGAAGACCCGGACCTGCAACGCATGGTGGACATGATCCTGAACCGTGTCCAACCGGATTGATCTTCAGCTCTCACCTTCCATTATCGCAGGGCTGTTAGGGACTGCCCCCTGGCTGCTCCTGCTGGCCTTCATCGCGATAGCCGGAGCAACCGGCTCGCGGTGGTTGTGGACGCTGGCGCCCGCCGCTATGCTCGGTGGTATCTACCAATATCGTCACATCGGCCTGCTCAGAACGCCGTCGTCCGTCGTATTACTCAGGCTTGAGGAAGGACGACTCCACAGCGGTCTGGCAAATGGGCAGCAGATTGAGGTGCAACCGTCAGGCAGCAGCCGTATTGGTCCGTGCCTGACGCTCTTGAAACTGCAGCCCGTCGACACCAGATTCTCTGCATATTCCTGCCTGCTCGTGGCTGGCAGTCACTGGTGGCCTGGCAATGTCACGGAAGATGAGTTTCGCAAATTGAGAGTGTGGCTGAGACTGGGTAGACCCCGGCACATACAGGCAACAGAATCCAAGACCCGGAGAATTCCATGACTGATACAGAGACAGCAGTCTCAGCAAAGAGCCAGCTTACCAGCTCGCCACTGCCAGACATCGGCTGGGCAAATCTGAAAGACCAGGTCATCGTGCGTATCAGCGGCCCTGGCACCGACAAGTTTCTGCAGGGGCAGTTCAGCCAACATCTGGATGAGGTTGTCTCAGGCCACTCTCCACGTGCTGCCGCCGCCACCCCCAAAGGACGAACCTACTGCCTGACCCGAATGGTTCGCGATGGCGACGATGTCTTGTTGTCCCTGAGAGTAACTCTTGCTGAGCCAACGCTTCAGCAGTTACGCAAATACATGATGCTGTTCCGGGGAACCTCCGCCGAGGTTCAAAACACCGCTATGATTCGGGGAATCCTGGGCGACGAACTGGCCAGAAATCTGGCTGGGGACGCTGTCGAATCACTTCAGGAGCCCGGCGACAGTGTCGCGCTGGAATCCGGCTACCTGATCAGAGTCGAGCCCACAGCTGAAGGCCTGCAGCGCTTCGAGTTCTGGCAACTGGCATCAGCCCCTGCCAACCTGGACCCAGTACGGGAGGTCTCTCTTGAAGACTGGCAGGGGTCGGAGGTCGCAGCCGGCATAGCCTCGCTGACCGAGTCCTCTGTGGAAGCTTTTGTCCCGCAAATGCTGAACTGGCAACATGTTGGTGGTGTGCATTTCAAGAAGGGGTGCTATACCGGCCAGGAAGTCATTGCCCGGATGCACTTCCTGGGGCAACTGAAGAAAAGTCTGTTCAGGGTTGCTGCCCATAATGCCGACTCGACACCACGACCAGGGGGCCGACTGCTGTCCGGTGACCGGGCTGTTGGTGACGTAGTCAATTCCGTCGCGTTCCAGGACGGCCACCATGAACTACTCGCCGTAATTCGCCACGACGCCATCAACGGGGAACTGACACTGGAAGATAGCCCCGGAGCCGCCCTGACGATTCTGCCACTGCCGTACACAGTGCCGGAGAGGGATAATGCCGCCCCTATGGATACATAAGTTGACAGGCAAAAGCGCCGTAATTTGCTATAAAGATGTCACGTAGCGAACGATATAAGGGACCAACGCTTCTCTTATCCCGCTCCCGTTTCAGACCAGTGGACCATGACTGACCATGTCGAATATTGTCGAAACCATTAAAACCGATCTGATCACCGCCATCGAAAATGACAAACTGGTGCTTCCAACCCTGCCGGAAGTCGCCCTGCAAGTCCGGGAAATTGCCGAGTCTGAAGATTCAGCGATCGCCGATCTGGTGAAGGTGATCAGCAATGACACCGCGCTCTCTGCCCGACTCATCCGGGTGTGTAACAGCCCCCTGTTCCGGGGTAGCCGTGCCATAGAAAACCTCAACATGGCAGTCAGCCGCCTGGGTATGGCCTACACCAGCAATCTGGCCATGGGCCTGGCGATGGAACAAATGTTCCAGGCCACCTCCGACATGGTAGACAAACGACTGCGCGCCACCTGGCAGACCAGCACCGAAGTGGCGGGTATCTGTCATGTTCTCGCGCAGCACTACACCAGGCTCAAACCGGATCAGGCGACCCTGGCCGGTCTGGTGCACCTGATCGGTGTTCTGCCGATTCTCCGCTACGTCGAAGACAAGGACATCCAGATCAGTTCCATCATGCTGGACAACGTTATTGACGAGTTACACCCGCGGATAGGTTCCACGATCCTTGAAAAATGGGACTTCCCGAAGGAGTTGCAGAGCGTGCCGATGGAGTACGCAAACTTCCAGCGCGAAGCGCCCTCGGCGGACTACTCTGACCTGGTGATGGTGGCCAACCTCCAACTGGTCGCCGGCACCGATCATCCATGGACAGAAATGGACTGGAATACCATCAGTGCCTTTGACCGGCTGGGACTCGACCCGAACATCGACATGAGTGAGGAAGAAGACCTTAACGCCCAGATGGAAGCGGCGATGGCTCTGCTGCAGTAAGGTTTACTTGCGATACCGGGCAAGTAGCTCGGCCTTGGAGGGCAGTGCCCAATGAATGGGTGGCTGCCCTTTTTGCTGCAGCCATTCGTTCGCCCTCGAAAAGTGCTTGCAGCCGAAGAACCCACGATAGGCGCTCAACGGTGAAGGATGAGGCCCATCAAGCACCAGATGCCTGCTGCGATCAATGTGTTGTCCCTTCTTTTTGGCGTAGCTACCCCAAAGCAGAAACACGACCCCCTCGCGTTCCCGGTTGATGATTTCGATCACCTTGTCAGTAAAGGTTTCCCAGCCTTTACCCTGATGAGCTCCAGCCTGGGACTGAACAACCGTCAATACGCTGTTGAGCAGCAGCACACCCTGATCTGCCCACGGCTGCAGGCAACCATGATCCGGAGGGGCAATGCCAAGATCCTCTTGTATTTCCTTGAAGATGTTGACCAGTGACGGTGGTGTTTGCACATCAGGGCGCACAGAGAAACACAGCCCATGGGCCTGTCCCGGCCCATGGTAGGGATCCTGCCCCAATATCACCACGGACACCTTATCCAGAGGCGTACTATTCAGGGCATTGAAACAGAGATGGCTGGGTGGGAAGAGAACTTTCCCGGCTCGCTCTTCCGATGCCAGGAAGTCCGCCAGCGTCTGCATATAGGGCTGACGGAATTCACCTGCGAGATGCTCGGACCACCCCCGGTCCGGCCTTAGCTGACTTGCCAGAGCCTCAACCGGGGACATGGTTTACTCCTCGCCTTCTGGTGCGTGATGCTCAGCCTTGTGCTCCGGACGCATATGCGGGAACAGGATAACGTCACGAATGGAGGGAGAGTTGGTCAGCAGCATAGTCAGACGATCAATACCGATACCTTCGCCGGCTGTGGGCGGCAAGCCGTATTCCAGAGCCATGACGTAGTCTTCGTCGTAGAACATGGCCTCATCATCACCCGCATCCTTCTCTGCAACCTGGGCACGGAAACGCTCAGCCTGATCTTCCGCGTCGTTAAGCTCGGAGAACCCGTTGGCCAGCTCCCGGCCACCGACGAAGAACTCGAACCGCTCAGTAACGAACGGATCACTGTCCTTACAGCGAGCCAGAGGAGACACTTCCTTGGGATAGTCGGTGATGAACGTCGGCTGGATCAGCAGATGCTCGGCTGTCGCCTCAAAGATCTCAACCTGGACCTTACCCAGCCCCCAGGTGTCCTTGAGCTGAATACCCAGATTCCCGGCAACACGACGGGCACTGGCTTCATCACCCAACTGGCCGGCCTGGATATCCGGGTTATGCTCAAGTATCGCCTCGACCACGCTCATTCGCTTGAACGGCTTACCGAAGTCGTATTCGACGGTTTCCACTTCACCATCCGCAAGTTCGCGGGTGTTCACTACGGTAGTGGTGCCGAGAACGTCCCGGGTGATCTGGCGCAGCATATCCTCGGTAAGGTCCATCAGATCCTGATAATCTGCGTAGGCCTGGTAGAACTCCACCATGGTGAATTCCGGATTGTGACGGGTCGAAAGACCTTCGTTCCGGAAGTTCCGGTTGATCTCGAATACCCGCTCAAAGCCACCAACCACGAGGCGCTTGAGGTAGAGTTCCGGAGCAATACGCAGGTACATATCAATGCTAAGGGCATTGTGATGAGTCACAAACGGACGTGCGGTCGCGCCGCCCGGGATCACCTGCAGCATGGGGGTTTCTACTTCCATAAAGCCACGGGCGTTGAAGTAGCTTCGCATGCTGTTGATGATTCCGGTACGCACCTGGAAGGTCTTCCGGGTTTCCTCATTCACCATCAGGTCCACGTACCGGTGACGGTAGCGCGCTTCCATGTCGGTCAGGCCCTTGTGCTTTTCGGGCAGCGGGCGCAGGGACTTGGTCAGCAGCACATAGTCTTCCATGGTTACGTAAAGGTCACCCTTTCCGGACTTCGACAAGGTTCCGCGAACGCCAATAATATCCCCAAGATCCCAATGTTTGGTTTCCTTCTGGACCTCTTTGGCAGCGTATACCTGAATGCGGCCAGTCATATCCTGAACAACCTTGAACGCTTTGCGGTCAAGCATCATGCGGCCGGCAACAGCCACCTTGATATCCAGCTTTTCCAGTTCTTCCTTGCTCTTGTCACCGTATTTCTCCTGCAGTTCTGCAGCGGTGGCATCGCGACGGAAGTCGTTGGGGAACGGATTGCCTTCGGTGCGCATGTCGGCCAGTTTGGCACGGCGCTCGGCAATCAGCTTGTTGTCCTCGTGCTGGGTAGCGCTCTGGGTTTGCTCAGTCATTTTGGCTCACTAAAATCGGGATTGAATCCGGTTTAACGGTTGATGGCGCCGCTTACAGCGCCATCTTCAGGCTGGCTTCGATGAACTTATCAATGTCACCGTCCAGCACCGACTGGGTGTTGCTGGTTTCTACCTTGGTCCGCAGGTCCTTGATCCGGCTATCATCAAGAACGTAGGAGCGGATCTGGCTGCCCCAACCAATATCGGCCTTCGCGTCTTCCGCCTTCTGTTTCTCGGCGTTACGCAACTGCATTTCGCGCTCGAACAGCTTGGCCTTGAGCTGCTTCATGGCCTGGTCTTTGTTCTGATGCTGACTCCGACCAGCCTGACAGGCCACCACAATGCCCGTCGGGTTGTGGGTCAGTCGAACCGCAGATTCGGTACGGTTAACGTGCTGACCACCGGCACCAGAAGCCCGGTATACGTCCACCCGGAGGTCTGCCGGATTAATTTCGATCTCGAAGCTGTCATCTACTTCAGGAGAGACGAAAACCGACGAGAATGACGTATGGCGGCGATTGCCGGAATCGAACGGTGATTTCCGTACCAGACGGTGAACACCGGTTTCCGTCCGCAGCCAGCCGTAGGCGTAGTCGCCCTGAATATGAATGGTGGCACTCTTGATACCTGCCACTTCACCTTCCTGCAACTCGACGATCTCGGATTTGAAACCACGGCGCTCGGCCCAGCGCAGATACATCCGCAACAGCATGTTCGCCCAGTCCTGGGCCTCGGTGCCGCCGGAACCCGCCTGGATATCGAGATAGGCGTTGTTGCCGTCCATCTCGCCTGAAAACATGCGTCGGAATTCGAGCTTCTCGAGGTCTTTATCAAGCCCCAGAAGGTCGCTCTCGATCTCTTCCACTGTACCTTCGTCGTCTTCCTCGACAGCCATCTCCAGCAGGCTTTCGGCGTCGGCCAGCCCGTTGGTAAGGTTATCGATGGTTTTGACGATCAGCCCAAGGTCAGATTGTTCTTTACCAAGCGCCTGAGCCCGCTCCGGGTCGTCCCAGACGGTGGGAAGCTCAAGTTCCCGCTCTACTTCGACCAGTCGTTCACTACGATGATCGTAGTCAAAGATACCCCCTGAGCGCTTCAGTGCGCTCGCGAAGCTCTTTGATCTTCGTCACTATGGGATTAATTTCCATGAATCCTTTACTCGCTATGGAATATGGTGAGTAAAAACAGTGGGCGGATTCTACCGGAATTTCGCCGGTAAATCAGCCGGGGAAACCGCTACACACTTTGCTCGACCGTTAAATTTGCAGAGTGTCCGGTAGCCGTGGGGGTGGGGATGCTTTTCTGCCGGGAAAAAGATGTCTGAGCGCAGCGAGTTGCTTTTTCCCAGAAGAAAAGCATCGCCACCTCCGCGGCTAACTCCAGACTAGGCAGGCAAGGGCTCCAGATAATCGATAAGCAACTGGAGATTGGTTCTGCCACGGAAGGTGTTGGCATCTGGTTTATAGACCACTCGGGCACCGGTTTTCGTGTAATCCGGTACGTCAGGGCCGGTATTAAACGCTATGCCGTCAATGATGCCGCTGTTATCCATAGGCTGAAGGACAAGCTTCAGGTGGTTTTCACCAACAATGCGCTGACTGACGACACGGAATTCTCCATCGAAAACAGGCTCCGGGAAATGCTGTCCCCATGGCCCTGCCCGCTTCAACAGGTTGGCAGTGTCGAGGCTGAGTTCACCGACACTTAGCGGACCATCAGTCACGATAGACGCTTCCAGGTCTTCGGCCTCAACAGAATCCCGCACGGCCTGATCGAAGGCGTTACGGAAGGCTTCCAGATCGTCTTTGGAAATAGTCATACCGGCGGCCATGGCGTGGCCTCCGTATTTTTTCATCATGCCGGGATGGCGCGCATCAACAACGGCAAGGGCATCACGGATATGGAGGCCAGGAATGGATCGTGCCGAGCCTTTGATATGCTCGCCGTCGTCATCAGGCGCAAAGGCGATGGTCGGGCGGTGGGTCTGTTCGCGGATTCTGGCTGCCAGAATACCGATAACACCCTGATGCCAGTCCGGATCAAATAACGCCAGTCCCCATGGCAATCCCTCTATATCCAGAGACATGGACGCGAGCAGGTCCTGAGCCTGGGCTTTCATTTCCTTTTCGATATTCCGGCGTTCGCGATTGAAGGTATCCAGCTCTTTTGCCAGTCGGCGGGCTTCATCGGGGCTATCCGCCAACAGGCAGGCAATACCGATACTCATGTCATCAAGGCGGCCAGCCGCATTCAGACGCGGGCCGACCACAAAGCCCAGATCAGTGGAACTGATGGCGGTGTAATCGCGGCCAGCCACGTCCAGCAAGGCCAGAATACCCGGCCTCGCTTCGCCCTTGCGGATCCGGCGAAGGCCCTGCTCTACGAAGATACGGTTATTGTGATCCAGCGGAACCACATCCGCGACGGTGCCGAGGGCCACGAGATCAAGCAGGCTGCCAAGATTTGGCTCGGGATTGGGCAACTGGCCCGTCTCCCGCAGGTGTTTCCGCAAAGCGGTAAGCACGTAGAACATGACGCCCACGCCCGCCGCATTCTTGCTCAGGAAGGGGCAGCCAGGCTGATTGGGATTCACAATGGCATCAGCATCCGGTAGCACCTCGCCCGCGAGGTGGTGGTCGGTGATGACGACTTTGATGCCAAGATCCCGGGCAACTTTCACGCCTTCAACAGCGGAAATCCCGTTATCCACTGTGACCATCAGATCCGGAAGGTCACCGTCCTCTCTCAGCCGCTCAATAATGCCAGGGGTAAGACCATAGCCGTCGGAAAACCGGCTCGGAACGCGGAAGTCGATATTCGCGAGGCCAAGCATGGACAGCCCAAGCATGGCAACAGAGGTACTGGTGGCACCATCAGCATCGAAATCACCGAGCACCAACACCTTCTGCCGGGTCGCAATGGCCTCTGCAAGCAGCTCGACTGCGCGGTCGATGCCTCGCAACTCCATAGGCGACGCCAGATGTTTGAGGGTATAGCTGAGCTCATCATCTGAACGCACGCCCCTGGCGGCATAAAGACGACGAAGGAGAGGAGGGAGATTATTCCCCCAGCCCGGAAGGACATCCGGCTGGGGGCGACGCAGGATCTTTTTGGGAGTCATACCCGATCAGGCATTTTTCCAGTGTTCCGCAATGAAGCCCTGAACACCTGCAACATCGTTGTCCAGGACGGTATAACGCTCTTCCCGCTCAAACAGATCAGCCATGTGCGGAGGCAGTTGCGGTTTGACCGACAGACCGGACTCGGCAATGGCATCCGGGAATTTCGCAGGATGTGCAGTACCGAGCGTGATCATCGGAACCGATGTGTCACGACGACAGTTACGGGCAGCTTTCACACCGATGGCGGTATGAGGGTCCAGCAGGTACTCGTTCTGCTCAAACACTTCACGAATGGTGTCACACGTGGTCTTGTCGTCCACCGCATCACTGTCAAACAGCTTGCGGGCATGACGCCAGCGATAATCTTCAATACTGACAGGACCCTTGGCGGCATTCTCCAGCAGTTCCTTGACCGCCGCACCGTCACGACCGTGCAGGTCGAACAGCAGGCGTTCAAAATTGCTGGACACCATGATGTCCATACTCGGAGACAGAGTGTGCTCCAGCTTGTGCTGCTCGTACCGGTTGCCACTCATGAAACGATGCAGAATGTCGTTACGGTTGGTGGCAATAACCAGCTGGGAAATCGGCAGCCCCATCTTCTTGGCCAGGTAACCTGCGAAAATATCGCCAAAGTTACCGGTGGGCACCGAGAACGCCATGCTGCGATCCGGACCGCCAAGTGCCAGAGACGCCTGGAAGTAGTAGACAATCTGGGCCATGATCCGCGCCCAGTTGATGGAGTTTACCGCTGCCAGCTGCGTCTTACCGCCAAGGAACGACTGATCACCAAAACTCTCTTTGACCATCCGCTGGCAATCGTCGAAGTTACCTTTAACCGCAATATTGTGGATATTGTCGCCAAGTACCGTCGTCATCTGGCGGCGCTGCACCTCGGATACCCGTTGGTAAGGATGCAGGATAAAGATATCCACGTGTTCGCAGTGACGGCAGCCTTCGATCGCTGCAGACCCGGTGTCACCGGAGGTAGCCCCCATGATCACCACATGCTGTTTGCGCTTCTCGAGCACATAGTCGAGCAGACGTCCCAGCAGTTGCAGGGCAAAATCCTTGAATGCAAGGGTCGGGCCACGGAACAGCTCCATCACCCACTCGTTGGTATCCAGCTGAACCAGCGGAGCTACTGCCTGATGCGCAAATCCGGCATAGGTTTCGGTCAGCATCTTGCGGAAGTCTTCTTCCGGTATCGCGTCATTCACAAACGGATACATAACGTTGAATGCCAGCTCACTGTAGCTCAGGCCACGCCAGCTACGAATCTCTTCCAGGCTGAAATGCGGGAGTGATTCCGGAACATAGAGCCCACCATCGCTGGCCAGGCCAGTCAGGAGAACGTCTTCAAAGCCCAATGCGGGCGCTTCACCCCGCGTACTGATATATCTCACGTGCGTACCTGTCAGTTAAAGTTTTCAGCGCGGATGCGAACCACCTGGCCGTCAATATCAGACAGCCCTTCGAGCTCTTCGATGGAGCGGTTCATCTGACGTTCCTGAACGGTGTGGGTCAGGATAATGACCGGAATCCGACCATCCTTGAGCTCCGATTCTTTCTGCATGATCGACTCGATATTGATGCCGTGCTCGCTGAGCACTGAGGCAATCTTGGCGAGCACACCCGGGCGATCCAGCGCGGTGATCCGCAGATAATAGGCAGACTGGATGTCTTCCATCGGCAACACGCTGATATCCTCGAGCGCTGCCGGCTCAAATCCAAGGTAAGGCACCTGGTGTTTGCTGCCGCTGGCAACAACACGGGCGACATCCACCACATCGGCGATCACAGCAGACGCTGTGGCTTCGTCGCCGGCACCCGGCCCGTAGTACATGGTCTGTCCAACCGCATCGCCATCCACCAACACAGCATTAAGAACACCGTCAACCTGTGCAATCAGGTGACTCTGTGGAACCAGAGTCGGATGCACCCGAAGCTCGATCCCCTCTTCCCGGCGTCGGGCAATACCCAGATGCTTGATCCGGTAACCCAGCAATTCAGCGTGGGCAATATCGTACGGGGTAATTTTCGAAATCCCCTCGGTAAATCCTTTCTCGAACTGAAGGGGAACACCAAAGCCCGCAGAAGCCAGAATGGTCAGCTTGTGGGCAGCATCAATACCTTCCACGTCAAAGGTAGGATCAGCTTCCGCGTAGCCCAGTTCCTGAGCTTCCTTAAGCACCTCGGAAAACTCCCGACCTGCCCGCATTTCGGTGAGAATGTAGTTCCCGGTTCCGTTGATGATACCGGCGATCCAGTCAATCCGGTTCGCAGACATCCCTTCCCGAACGGCCTTGATGACCGGGATACCGCCCGCTACTCCCGCCTCATAGGCGACAACAACACCGGCTTTTTCCGCTGCTTCGAAAATCTCGTTACCGTGAACAGCAATCAGCGCCTTGTTGGCTGTAACCACGTGTTTGCCATTGCTGATGGCCGCCAAAACCAGCTCCTTCGCTACTTCATAGCCGCCAATCAGTTCAACGACGATATCAATGGACGGATCGTTGACCACATCAAAGATGTCGGTAGAAAAGGGTACGTCTCCCAGTTCCAGATCATTGCGGGGACGACGGCTGGCAACCCGTGCAATTCGGATGTTGCAGCCACTCCGGCCGGCAATAAGCCTGGCGTTACGGGTCAAGACATTAAATGTACCGCCGCCAACGGTACCCAGTCCGCAGATTCCGACACTGACGTCTTTCAAACTCTCACCTCTGATCCCGAACGGGCGCTGATAAATTACAGTGGGCTCATAGTATACCGATTCAGTTGCCCTTGAATAAGCCCTGAATCGGTAGCACTTGAAATACCGGAGGGAACCGACTCAAAGAACCGGTAAAAATCAACTTCAGAGCAGCCCAAGACCCTTGGCCAGGTTATCTGCAGGTACGTAGCCGCGGACCATTGTGCCATCTTCAAGGACAATCGCCGGCGTGCCCGTGACACCCACCTTTCCACCCAGTTGGTACTGTTCAAGAACCGGGTTATCACAGGTTGCGGGAGCCACATTACGACCTCCCTTGGCATCATCCATGGCCGCCTGCTGATCCTCTGAACACCAGACCGACTCGTACTTTCTGAATGAAGCTGTATTGGGACCAGAGCGCGGGAACGCGTAGTAATTTACAGTGATGCCATAACCGTTGAGCTGGGGCACCTCATTGTGAAGTTTGCGGCAATAGGGACAGTCAATATCGGTGAAAACGCTGATGACCGCTTTTTCCTCACCATTGGCCGGGAAGCTGATTACGCCCTTGTCACCGAAGCTTTCCATGGTCTCACGACGCTGCCCCGTTCTGGCTTGCTCGGTGACGTTGGAGATTCCGCTGGTGGTAACTTTCAGCATGTCACCGGTAAAGAGATACTGGCCATCTTCAGTGGTGTAGATAGTTTCGCCGTTATTACTCTGAACCTCGTAGAGCCCTTTAGCTTCGGACTCCCTGACCGATGAGACTTTCAATCCCGGCACTGCCGCTGCCAGGCGTTCGGCGATAGCGTCTTCAACGTCTCCAGCAAACACCGGAGCCGCCAAAACGACACCCGCACCCACCATCATGGCAAGAGCCATGGATTTCATGCTTTTTCTGGCAACCATACTTCCATCCAGTCAAATGGGAATTCAGCCCGCCCGGCTCTCGCGACAGGGCCATAATAATTGGTTATGCGACACCTTCAGGCCGCAAAAGTTCAAACCACCATACCAAAAAACGGAGGCTCATCCACGCGGATGATGAGACTCATGCAATGCCTGCAGCCGTTGACGGGCAACGTGGGTATAAATCTGGGTAGTCGAGAGGTCTGCGTGCCCCAATAACATCTGAACCACCCTGAGATCCGCCCCATGATTCAACAGATGGGTTGCAAAGGCATGACGCAGGGTATGGGGAGACAAATGCTTCCGAATTCCTGCCCGGGCTGCGTATAGCTTGATCCGATACCAGAATGTCTGCCGGGTCATAGCTGTCGGTCGACTACCGGGAAACAAGGCATCGGAGGTGCGTCCTTTCAGCAGCTCCAGCCTGGCCTGTTTCATATACCGCAACAGCCAGTCTGCAGCCTCCTCTCCCATAGGCACCAAACGCTCTTTATTGCCCTTACCGACAATGCGAATGACACCCTGCCGGAGATTAACCTGATCTACCCGCAGCTCCGTCAATTCGCTCACACGGAGGCCACAGCCGTAGAGAATCTCCAGCATGGCACGGTCCCGCAGTTCTATAGCCAATTCCGGATCAGGTTCACTGAGCAGTGCATCAACATCTTCCTCAGTCAGGGAATCCGGAAGTCGACGAGGCAAACGAGGACTCTCGATCCGCAGTGTTGGGTCCTCAGCAATCACACCCTCCCGCAAGAGAAACCGATAGAAACGCCGAATCCCCGATAGACGCCGGGCAGCTGTTGATGCCTTGACTCCCTCAGCCAGGCCTTGAGACATCCAACCGAGAAGATCCGTACGCCCGGCCGCAACCAGCAAAGGTGCGCCAGGCTTGGCCTCGAGCCACCTCGACAGCCGCCCGAGATCGCTTCGATATGCCTGCCGGGTCTTTTCCCCAAGCCCATCTTCAAGCCACAGTGCATCCGTAAATCTGGAAATGATCTGCTCGTCCTCTTCCCTCATACCTGGCCGGTTTCCTTTCATCCGCAGAACATGCAAACCCACGTTATCCATCATAACAAACAGAAAAGGGCAGCCCGAAGGCTGCCCTTTTCAAAAGCGAACTGCTCAGCAATTTGCTGATCAGCCGAGCTTTTCCTTGATGCGAGCTGCCTTACCAGACAGGTCACGCAGGTAGTAAAGCTTGGCCTGACGCACGTCACCACGACGCTTCACGCTGATGCTGTCGATCAGCTTGGAGAAAGTCTGGAAAGTACGCTCAACACCAACACCGTAGGAAATCTTACGTACGGTGAAGGAGGAGTTCATGCCACGGTTACGCTTACCGATAACAACGCCTTCGAACGCCTGCAGACGCTCACGGTTACCTTCGGTTACACGAACCTGAACAACCACGGTGTCACCCGGCGCAAATGCTGGGATTTCCTTGGTCATCTGTTCTGCTTCAATCTGACTGATGATGTTGTTCTTGCCGCTCATCGTAATGCTCCTGATACCCAATCTCTCAGTGTCCTGAATCACTCAGAGACACCCGGTTCGTTCAAAATTTCTTCCAGCAGCTCACGCTCTTCGTCCGTAAGTACCCGTCGTTCCAACAGGTCGGGGCGTCGCTCCCGGGTTCGCCTCAGCGACTCTTTGAGTCGCCAACGCCGGATCTGTTCATGGTGACCGCCCAAAAGAACCTCCGGCACCGCCTGACCTTCGTAAACTTCGGGCCGGGTGTAGTGCGGACAATCCAGCAATCCGTCAGCAAATGAGTCCTGCTCTGCTGACTGCGCATGACCCAGCGCTCCGGGGATGAAGCGTGTTACCGCATCAATGACAGCCATGGCTGCCAGCTCGCCACCGGAAAGAACAAAATCACCCAGTGACACTTCCCGATCGACTTCCGCCGATATCAGACGCTCATCAACGCCTTCATAACGACCTGCAACAAGAATCAGACGTTCTTCAGCAGCCAGCGATTCCACAACTGACTGATTCAGCGTCTCTCCTTGTGGTGACATGTACACCACGCAGGCCTTACCGGGCGCAGACTCTCTGGCCGCATGAATAGCATCTCTGAGCGGCTGAATTTTCATCAGCATGCCAGGGCCACCACCATAAGGCCGGTCGTCCACTGTGCGATGCCGGTCATGGGTAAAATCCCGGGGATTCCAGCTCTGGAATGTCAGAAGACCATCCCGAACCGCCCTACCGGTTATCCCATACTCCGTTACCGCACCGAACATCTCCGGGAACAGACTGACTGCGCCAATCCACACCCGTCAGAACTCCGGATCCCACTCTACAACCATACGACCACCTGCCAGATCCACCTTCCTGACAACCTGGTCAGGGAGATAGGGCAGCAGACGCTCGCGCTGATCAATAGAGTCAGCCGAAGCTCGCACTACCAGAACATCATTGGAACCAGTTTCCATCAGATGGTGAACCTTGCCCAGGCAATCCCCATCAACGGTGAAGACATCAAGACCTTCAAGCTGGTACCAATAGTACTCGCCGTCAGCAAGTTCCGGAAACTTATCGATTGAGACCTTGATATCAGCGCCACGATAGGTCAGCGCCACATCCCGATCATCAATGCCTTTAAGCCTGACGACGATCCCCTGCCCTTGGCGGCGACCCTCTTCAAGCCTAACCGGAATACGTTTGCCATCCAGCTCCAGAACCCAGTCCCGGTACTGCAATATTCCTTCTTTGGGATCAGTATAGGAATAAACCTTAAGCCATCCCTTGACCCCAAACACCGAGGTAATCTGGCCGATCACAGTTTCCTGCGAATGCTGTGTCATGCCACAAACCCCGGTTCAGTATTGCTATTAGCCAGCAGCTTTCAGC
Organism: Marinobacter salinexigens; assembly: GCF_008370345.1. GTDB lineage: Bacteria > Pseudomonadota > Gammaproteobacteria > Pseudomonadales > Oleiphilaceae > Marinobacter > Marinobacter salinexigens. The sequence goes on from NZ_VTUU01000008.1 coordinate 142,356, forward strand.
AGCTGAGCTACACGATCGCTAGTCTGGGCACCCTGGCCAAGCCAGTAGTTAACGCGATCCTGATCCACACGCAGACGCTCTTCCTGACCACGGGCTACCGGGTTGAAAAAGCCTACACGCTCAATAAAACGACCGTCGCGAGATTTGCGGCTGTCGGTCACTGTCAGATGGTAGAACGGGCGCTTCTTAGAGCCGCCACGAGCCAAACGGATTGTTACCATTTAACCAATATCCTGTTCTGTTGTACGAACTTTGTACGATTCTCGCTCGACTTGAGACAGCCGACGAGAAGACCCATACTCGAAAGGGCCGCTATTCTATTCTAAAAAAGCGCCAAAGAAAACAGGGAAACGCGCGGTTTCCCTGTTTTCTGTATAAGGCCTTTTACATACGGCCAAACGGAGGCATTCCACCACCACCGCCCGGCGGCATCATACCACCAAGACCGCGCATCATATTAGCCATACCGCCCTTCTTGCTGAACTTCTTCATCATCTTCTGCATCTGCTTGTGCTGCTTGAGCAGACGATTAACATCCTGAATCTGCGTCCCGGAACCTGCCGCAATACGACGTTTGCGGGCATTATTGATCACATCCGGATAACGACGCTCTTTCGGTGTCATCGAGCAAATAATGGCTTCCATCTGCCCCATGGACTTGTCGTTAACCTGCTGCTGGGCCACCTGAGCCATCTGCCCCATGCCGGGCAGCTTGTCCATCAGCCCGCCGATGCCACCCATGTTTTTCATTTGCTGGAGCTGATCACGGAAGTCCTCAAGATCAAAACTCTTTCCCTTCTTGATCTTCTTGGTGAGCTTCTCCGCCTTTTTCTGATCCAGTTTGCGCTCAGCCTCCTCAATAAGAGAGAGCACATCCCCCATCCCGAGAATCCGGGAAGCCACACGGTCCGGATAAAATGGCTCCAGGGCGTCAGACTTCTCACCCACACCCATAAACTTGATGGGCTTGCCAGTGATATGGCGAACAGACAGTGCAGCACCGCCACGGGCATCACCATCAGTTTTGGTCAACACAACACCGGTTAGCGGCAGCGCATCATTGAACGCCTTCGCGGTGTTGGCCGCATCCTGCCCCGTCATGGCATCAACCACAAACAGGGTTTCAATCGGATTAACCGCTTTGTGCAGGCGACCGATTTCACCCATCATCTGCTCGTCCACATGCAGACGACCGGCAGTATCCAGAATCACCACATCTACATGCTTCTTACGCGCCGCAGAAATGGCACCCTCAGCAATATCTACCGGATCCTGGTCTTCAGAGCTGGGAAAGAACTCAACACCCACTTCTCCGGCCAGGGTTTCCAGCTGTCGGATAGCCGCCGGGCGATAGATATCCGCACTGACCACCATGACCGACTTTTTCTGCCGCTCTTTAAGGAAGCGGGAGAGTTTTGCCACCGTTGTGGTTTTACCCGCACCCTGAAGACCCGCCATCATGATGACCGCCGGCGGCTGGGTAGACAGGTTCAGGGACTCGTTTCCGGCCCCCATCACCTTTTCCAGCTCCTGCTGGACCACCTTCACGAACACCTGACCCGGCGTCAGGCTTCGCTGAACCTCCTGGCCGATCGCCCGGGAGCGAACACCTTCGACAAAGTCCTTCACCACTGGAAGTGCGACGTCCGCCTCAAGCAGAGCCATCCTTACTTCTCGCAGAGTTTCCTTGATATTGTCATCGGTAAGCCGCGCCTGGCCTGAAATTTTGCGCAGGCTACCGGAAAGTCGGTCTTGAAGGTTTTCAAACATGGTGCTCTTCCGTACCCCGGATAAATTGAGTGCATGGATCCCAGAGCCACACAGGACTCCTTGATTCCAGTTGCATAATCGCGACATTATAACCAGACTATCGCCCTGAAACGACCAACCCGGTCAAATCGGTGACAAAGCACACCGACATTCTGTTAGCACAGTGGTCAATAAGGAAGTCATGGGAACGCTGATTCTCGCGGTTACCTCTCTATTTCTTTACAGCGTCGGAACCGCATTGCAGGCTTTGCATTTCAGGGGACGAGTGCAAAGTAATGCCGCGATTACCACTCTGATCGGCATTCTCGCCCTTGTCAGCCACGGGCTCCTCATCGCCCAGACCGTCCACCATGACGGTGGCTTCGATTTCAGTTTTTTCAAGAGCTCCGTACTGATCTCCTGGATCATCGTCTTTCTATTATTAGGGCTCAATTTACGGAAGCCGGTGGAGAACCTCCTGCTCGGCGTGTACCCGCTGGCCACCCTGACCATCATCATGGCGCTGATAACCCACACGCCATCGAGACTCGTTTCTGACGACAGCTACGGCATGCTCTCCCACATCGCCCTGTCGGTAACAGCCTACAGCCTGTTCACGCTGGCAGCCATCCAGGCCATCCTGCTTTATTTCCAGAACCGGCAGCTCAAGCACAACTACAACAGCCTGCTGGTCCGCAATCTTCCGCCACTGCAGACGATGGAGTCCCTGCTGTTTGAACTGGTCTGGGCGGGCGTCGTTATGCTGACCCTGGCCATTGGAACCGGAGCTCTGTTCGTCAAGGACCTGTTCGCCCAGGACCTCGCCCACAAAACCATCTTCTCACTGTTATCCCTTCTGGTGTTCGTTTCTCTACTGGTCGGACGCTACACAAAAGGATGGCGCGGTATGACGGCAAGCCGCTGGACACTCGCCGGCTGCGCACTGCTAATGCTGGCCTTCTACGGAAGCAAGTTTGCACTGGAACTGGTCTTCCACAAGGGGGGCTGAGGCCAAGTCAGTCAGCCACCACTTGACACCGACCTCAGGCAAACCCTATTTTCCCCTCTCGTCAGTTTTAAAGGACTCCTCTCTTGAACGAAACATCGCTTACTGCGCTGTTCATTCTGCTTATCGGCCTTATCCTGCTGTCCGGTTTCTTCTCAAGTTCCGAAACCGGCATGATGTCCCTGAACCGATATCGTCTGAAACACCTTGCAAACACAGGCCACAAAGGTGCCCGACGAGCCCAGAGCCTGCTACAGAGGACCGATCAGCTCATCGGCGTCATTCTGATCGGCAACAACTTCGTCAACATTTTCGCCTCATCCATCGCCACCGTCATAGCCATGGAACTGTGGGGCGATGCCGGCATTGCCATTGCCACGCTGTTGCTGACAGTCGTCATCCTGATATTTGCCGAGGTCACCCCAAAAACGCTTGCTGCCCTGTTCCCTGAGAAAATTGCGTTTCCGGCCAGTTTTATTCTGGGCCCCATGCTGAAACTGCTCTACCCGATTGTCTGGGCCGTCAACCTCCTTACCGGCATCATACTCAAACTCCTTCGGGTATCACCGGACGATGCCGCAAGCGACCACCTGAGCCGTGAGGAACTGCGAACCGTGGTTAACGAAGCCGGCGCCCTGATTCCAGCCAAGCACAAAGATATGCTGGTCAGCATCCTGGATCTGGAAAAGGTGACCGTCAACGACATCATGGTGCCGCGAAACGAAGTCGTGGGCATAGACCTGGACGATGACACCGACACCATACTTCGCCAGCTTCGCAGCAGCCAGCACACGCGCCTTCCTGTATACAAGGGCGATATCAACAACATCCAGGGCACACTGCACCTGCGCAACGCATCCAAACTCCTGCAGCAGGAAGACATCAACCGCGCAATGATCATGCAGCTATGCCAGGAACCCTACTTCATTCCTGAAAGCACACCTCTAAACACCCAACTGATCAACTTCCAGAAAGGTAGACGTCGGTTCGGCATCGTGGTCGATGAGTACGGCGATGTACTGGGACTGGCAACACTGGAAGATATTCTCGAAGAAATTGTCGGGGACTTCACGACGGACTACGCTGCCACAAGCCCGGACATCATTCCCCAGGACAACGGCACCTTTATTATTGATGGCACTGCAGCCGTGCGCACCATCAACAAGACCCTCGGCTGGAAACTTCCCACTGACGGCCCGAAGACCCTGAACGGACTGATTACCGAAACCCTGGAGAACATTCCTGACACCAACGTCTGCCTCAAGGTCGACGGCCACCGGGTAGAAGTACTCCAGATAAAGGATAACGTGGTGAAAGCCGCCATAGTCCACCCTAAAAAGCGGAAAAAGCGTACACTTGGCCTTTAAACACCGGCTATTTTTTTGACAGGCACCCAAGGTTAACTTTTAATCATGTTCAGTTGCCGAAAAATGCGGTAAATTTGTACAATAACCAGAATAGTAAATATTCAAGCTCGGTCATGTATCCGGTTGAGGCGTAAAAGGAGTCTGCCATGAACAAGCAGTCCGGCATACATTACCTCCGCGAACACAGGGAAGCTGGCAGCAACAAACCGGTCCCCATGGAGGTTACCCGCATCCGCGACACTGTCGTCGCCGGACTGGGAGATCTGCTGCAGGGAGCATTTGATGCGGTTGATGACTCTCTGTTTGAGCTCGCCAATAACGCGCGCAGCAACAATGAGCAAAACCGCTACTTCGAAGCGATGCGGGAAATTCGCATCAAGCGCAAAGGCGTGGAAAAGCATTTCCAGAATGCCGTTTCCCAATTCTTTGCCAATCCTCCCCATGCAGGACAGATTCAGGAAGAGTCGCTGAGCAAACAGGCGACCGTCGATACCCTGTCTCTCGTGGGCGATGAAGACCTGGAAGAACAGGTTGCCCTCAACGCCATGATCACCAAGGCCAAGGCGCATTTCCAAGGGCCGCTGCTTCAACTTCAGACCCGGTTCAGCCAGGTTTATCCCGGCGCAACGGAAGACTCGCCCGTCAACCCGATGGCACCGGAACATCTATGCAGCGCCTTTACCGAAGCTATCCAGGCACTGGAAATCCAGATTCGTGAACGTCTGATCCTGCTCAAACAGTTTGACCGCTATGTTGTATCGAACCTTGGCATGCTGCTTGATGAAGCCAACCGCATCCTTATCCAGGCGGGCGTTATTCCCAATTTCCGTTACCATGGAAAATCGGGCAAAACTCAAACAACCAGCACCAGTGCCACGCAACCGGCAACTGACAGCAGCGCATCCGAATCGGCCACCAGCACTGAGGACGAGCACGAGAACATCCTGTTCGATCAGATCAGACAGATGCTTGCCCTTCAGCGAGCTAATGCTGGCATGCCCCCCCGACATACTGACCCAAGGTTACGAGTGGTGGGCGGAGCCGAACTAACCGACCTTCTGAACTCATTGCCTCTGATCGATGCACTCCCGAGCGGCGACAACCTGAGCGCTGGCGAACCTGTCGCTATCGACCTCCGCCAGGTGGTTCAACAGTTGCTCGCCAGGGCAGATGCTGGCGATGGCCGCGAGCCGGCCCTGAATGAATTTGACGAAGACCTTATCAACCTGGTGTCCATGCTGTTCGAGTTCATACTGGATGACTACAACCTGTCAGCGCCGGTACAAGTGCTCATCAGTCGCCTTCAGATCCCTATTCTGAAAGTTGTCATGCGTGACAAGACCTTCTTCAGCCAGGCTACACACCCGGCCCGGCGCCTGCTCAACTCACTGGCAAGGGCGGGTATCGGCTGGAGTACCAGTGACGAAAAAGCCAAGGACAAGCTGTACAACCAGATCCATAACATCGTTCAGAGAATTCTTAATGAATTCACTGGCGACGTGGCCCTGTTCGATACACTGAATCAGGAGTTTGAACAGTTCCTTGAGAAGGAAAACCGGAAGGCCTCACTTGTAGAGCAGAGAACCCGGGAATCTGAACGCGGTCGCATCAAATCCCAGAAAGCCCAGGAAACCGTTGATACCCTGCTCAAGGAAAAGCTTGCCCGATACAAGCTGCCCGACCCCATCTACGACATCCTGATGAACGGCTGGAGCCGCTTCATGTTCCTGGCCTACCTGAGAGACGATGTAGAACATCGCTGGCACGAGGCCGTTCGCACGGTGGACGATCTCATCTGGTGCCTTCACCCTCATCAGGAAGATGAAGAACGCGATCAATGGGTCAGAGTTGTCCCAAGCCTGTTAAAAACACTTCGGGCAGGCCTGGAAGAGGTGTCTTACAACTCTTCTCGTCTTGATGAAATGATGGGGCACCTGAAACACGAGCTTGCCGAAGCATTCCGAACCAATGCCGCCATAGAGGCCCGTCAGGACTCACCGTCTGAACCGGAGCCGGAGGAAGAGATTGCAACGGTTCACCAGACAGCCGTTGAACGCCAGCAAGAGCTGGAAGAGGCCGCCATCTCCGAATACATCACTCAGATTGACGGTATCCAGATTGGCAACTGGGTGGAATTCCGCCTCGTCAATGGTGCCAGCTTCCGCTGTAAGCTGTCAGCCATTATCGAGGAAGCTGATTGCTTCGTATTTGTTAACCGCATGGGCCTCAAAGTTATTGAAAAAACCCGTGTTGAGCTGGCTCACGAGATGCGAAGGGGCAGACTGACGCTACTGGAACAAGGTGCACTGATCGACCGGGCACTTGACGCAGTAGTTGGAAGCCTGCGGAGCAAAACCGCCTGACATCGATGCAGCACCAGGGCACCACCTACCAACTCCCGGCGGGTTATCGGTTCACCCTGGCGCTGTCTTCGGCGCTGCTTGCTCACATACTGCTACTCTCGGGCTTGCCATCGATCATCGACCAACCCGAGCACGCCCCTCCTACAGTACAGATCGAGCTCGTAGCCGCCAGCCATACCACCCCACGAGCAAGTGCACAGAGCACGAGTGAGCGCCAACCAGAACCAGATCTGAAACCATCCGAACATTCGTCAGCACCACAGCTCTTGCAAAAGCCCGCCACGCATGACGCGCCGAAAAAGCCTCAAAAAACCCAAAACCTGTCGGCAAATCGCAGTGAACGCGTAAAAGACAACGGAGCCCCGCAAGCATCTCAGGCGCCTTCGAAAGCGCAAAGCGGAGCCGAGGACCAGGCAACCATTATCAGCCAGTCACCGGGTGAAACAGACCCTTACCTCGTTGAACTGCAGCTGCTTATAGCGAAAGAGCTGGAGAAGGTAGGAGGATATAAAGTGTCCATTCTACCCGAACCGGTCACCATCAGGATTCAACTGAATTTACTGGATAATGGCGCCCTGACCCGGGCAAGAATCGTCAAACCGACAGGAAATACCAGAATAGACAATGCCGCCTACAAAGCGACTCTTGCTGCCAGCCCGTTCCCGGAACCGCCGACTGACAACAAGAACCAGAACCGCTTTGAAGTCGAACTCAAGTTCTCTCCCAAGCGGCTCTGAAACCTCAAACTCAGGCTTCGGCCTGCTTCACAGCATCCTTAACAGCCTGGGCAAGCTCACCGTTTTCTGACATCTCAAGAACAATGTCACAACCGCCAACCAGCTCTCCATTGATGTAAAGCTGTGGGTACGTCGGCCAACTGGAATAGACTTTCAGGCCTTCACGCAGTTCCTGATTGTCCAGGATGTTAACAAACGCAAAACGCTCACCGCAGGCCATCAGAGCCTGGACTGTCTTGGCAGAAAAACCACACTGCGGAGCCTGGGGTGTTCCCTTCATGTAGAGAATAACCGGGTTTTCTTCGAGCTGGCTTTTGATCGTTTCGTTGATGTCCATGAACTTTACCTCAGATAGAAAACAGAATTGCCGCAAGGCAACGGACGATGGCCCTATTGTACACTTCCCGTCCTGCGCCCACCAAACACAGCTTTTGACCCAGGCTATGCCGCCAGTTACGGCGTTGTCATCCCCGCCATGAAGGGCTAGACTTGTGACCCCATTTTTTCGGTAAATTTTTCACACAGAATCCCATATTACCGGGCTTCGTTGAGACAAGGGCCTCACCATGGCGGCGAGACATTTTCTGACACTGAACGACATGACCACCACCGAGCTGGAGAGCCTGGTGGACCACGCCAGCACATTGCGCAAAGAGTGGCGACAAGGCACCGTTCGGGACAGTCTGAAAAACCGCGTACTGGCAATGATTTTCGAGAAATCATCCACTCGTACCCGGGTATCCTTTGAAGCCGGTATGACCCAGCTTGGTGGTTCGGCCATGTTCCTGTCCCCGCGGGATACACAACTTGGGCGTGGCGAACCGATTGAGGATTCCGCGATCGTCATTTCCAGCATGGTCGACGCGGTCATGATCCGTACCTTTGCCCATGAAACCGTCGAGCGTTTTGCCGCAGCATCCTCAGCGCCGGTTATCAATGCCCTGACCGACGAATTCCATCCTTGCCAGTTGCTCGCGGACATGCAGACCTATCGCGAGAAGCGAGGCAGCATTCGGGGCGCCAAGGTAGCCTGGATTGGAGATGGCAACAATATGTGTCACTCCTACATGAATGCCGCTACCCAATTCGACTTCCACCTGAACGTCGCCTGCCCTGAAGGCTATGAGCCCGATGCAGAATTACTCGAGCAACACAGCGATCGGGTCACCATTTTCCGCGAGCCGGCAGAAGCAGCCCGAGGCACCAACCTGCTGGTGACCGACGTCTGGGCATCCATGGGTCAGGAAGATGAACAGAAGGCTCGTGAAAAGGCTTTCCAGAACTACCAGATCAATCCGCAACTGATGTCTGTTGCAGATAAAGATGCGCTCTTTATGCATTGCCTTCCCGCGCACCGGGGAGAAGAAATCTCGGCCGATATGATGGAGCATCCGAGCGCCGTTGTATGGGAAGAAGCAGAGAACCGTCTGCACGCCCAGAAGGCCCTCCTCGAGTTCCTGATCCTGAATCGCCTGGACTGATTTATGACCGCTCACACCCCCTCCCCGGCAGACTGGCTGCTCGAAGTAAACAACCTGTCCTGCGGATATGGTGGGGACTCAGTGGTCCGGAATATCAATTTCGCCTTGAGTCAGGGAGACATCGGCTGTCTTCTTGGCCCCAGTGGTTGCGGTAAAAGCACCATACTTCGGGCGCTGGCGGGATTTTTACCACTGAACAGTGGCGAGATCCGGCTGCAGTCCCAGGCCATCAGCCTTCCAGAACGGACGCTACCTCCTGAAAAGCGTAAAATCGGCATGGTGTTTCAGGACTATGCCCTGTTCCCTCATCTGACGATCTCAGACAACGTGGGATTTGGTCTCCACAAGATGGGAAAGGCCGAAAAACGACAGAAAGTCATGGAGTTGCTGAAAGTGGTCCACCTTCAGGATCTCGCCGACAGCTACCCCCACGAACTCTCTGGCGGCCAGCAGCAGCGAGTTGCACTGGCCCGGGCGTTGGCTCCCGAGCCCACACTGATACTTCTTGACGAGCCGTTTTCCAACCTGGATGCCGACTTACGCCGCCGCCTGAGCCTGGATGTGCGGGAAATCCTCAAAAACCGTGGCATCAGTGCCATCCTGGTCACTCACGACCAGCAGGAGGCCTTTGCCATGTGCGATCAGGTTGCGGTACTCAGGGATGGCAGTATCCAGCAGTGGGATGTGCCCTACAACTTGTATCACGAGCCCGCCAACCGCTTTGTGGCAAGCTTCATCGGCCAGGGCGGTTTTGTTCCGGGTAAAGCCCTGGGGCCAGACACCATTGAATCAGAACTGGGCATCATTCATGGCAATCGGGCTTACAAATGGGAGCCCGGCACCCTCGTCGATGTTCTGATCCGGCCTGACGACATCGTCTACGACCCGGAATCCGGGTTACGCCCCAAGGTTATCGAAAAAACCTTTGCCGGCACGTCTACTTTGTACCGCTTCCACTGCTCGAAGGATACAGAGTTTGAAGCCTTGTTCCGCAGCCATCTGGATTTCCATATGGGTGAGAATGTACCCGTGAGGGTCGAGGCGGAACACCTCATCGCCTTTGAGCGTTCCGCCTGAACAGACTCAGTTGCTGCAAACCCGCTCGACAGCATCCAGCCAGCCCGCGTAGAGGGATTCCCTGAGCGCAGGCCGCATGGCTGGCTGGAACTCTCGCTCACATTCCCAAAGCTCGGAAATCTGATCGAGACTTTCATACACGCCCACCTGAAGCCCGGCCAGATAGGCGGCCCCCAGTGCCGTGGTTTCTGTCACTCTGGGGCGATCAACAGCAACGTTGAGAATATCCGCCAGAAACTGCATAACCCAATCATTCACCGCCATCCCCCCATCTACTCTAAGTGAGGCCAGACGGGCACCATCGTTGCGAATCGCCCGAACCAGATCCTTGGTCTGATAACAGACTGATTGCAAACCGGCGGTCACGATTTCCCCAATCCCCGTGTCACGGGTCAGCCCCATGATGGCGCCACGGGCATGAGGGTCCCAGTGTGGCGCACCCAGGCCGGTGAACGCAGGCACCAGGTAGACCGGATTTTCCACGCCCACCGTCTCTGCGTGTACCGACGACTCACTGGCGTGCTCTATCAGCCGCAGACCGTCCCTGAGCCACTGCATGGCCGCTCCGGCAATGAAAATACTCCCCTCGACTGCAAAACAGGGTTTGCCGTTCAGCCGGTAGGCTATGGTGGTAAGCAGGCGGTTCTCAGACCTCAATGCCTGGTCACCGGTATTCAGTATCAGAAAACAGCCGGTGCCGTAGGTGCTTTTTGCCATTCCAGGCCTGAAGCAGGCCTGGCCGATCAAGGCTGCCTGCTGGTCCCCGGCAATCCCGGCAACGGGCACCGACGCCCCAAACCACTTGTCCAGCGTTGAACCATAGTCCGCTGCGCAATCCAGGACCTCCGGCAGTAATGTCTTCGGCACCCGGAATAGCGCCAGAAGCTCATCATCCCATTGTTGCTGATGGATATTGTAGAGGGCTGTGCGAGATGCATTGGTGGCGTCGGTAAAATGCGACTTTCCGCCGGTGAGATTCCACAGGAGCCAGCTGTCGACGGTTCCAAACGCCAGCTCTCCGGCTTCTGCCCGCGCACGCGCACCGTCAACGTTATCGAGTATCCAGGCGATTTTGGTTGCAGAGAAGTATGGATCGATCAGCAAGCCGGTGCGTTCGACCACAGCGTTTTCGTGCCCGTCTGCCTTCAGCTTGGTACATACCGACGCGGTCCTCCGATCCTGCCAGACAATGGCATGATAGATGGGGTCACCCGTCGACCTGTCCCAGATCACGGTGGTCTCACGCTGGTTGGTAATGCCAATACCAGCAAGCTGATCTGCCGTTACCCCGGCATCCTCCAGCGCACCCCGGCACACAGACAGGGTGCTGTTCCAGATCTCCGTGGCATCGTGCTCAACCCAGCCATCATCAGGAAAATACTGGTGAAACTCCTGCTGGGCGACCCCCAGACTTTGCCCGCGTTCGTCAAAGACGATGGCGCGGGAGCTGGTCGTTCCCTGGTCGATAGCAAGCAGATAACGCGTCATGCAACTCTCCAATCCGTTTTTCACGAAGTGTAACAGTCACAAAGGCGTCGGAAGAGTAACCAAGGCAAGAAACGGGAAGAAAGGCATAAAAAAAGGGCTGGAAACCAGCCCTCAAATGACGAATGAAACAAGGAAAGTTCGTAAGAACTACAACCTCAAAAGTCATCCCTTACACTTTCCATTATCGGGATCCTGCCGACGCTTTCAGTAACGGTTGTGTAGCAGGATTGTTACATCTGGTGATGCAATGAGCGTTCCGTCACAAAACCGAGTCATCTGCCTTCTTTCTCGGCCAGACCAGGCTGAAACGGGCACCGCCCAATGACGGACTTTTGCTCACAAACGCCTGACCGCCGTGCCAGTACAGAATCCTGCGAACAATCGACAATCCCAACCCGTACCCACCGGAAGTTCGGGTGCGACTGTCATCCAGGCGAGCAAATGCGGTAAATACTTTCTCCCAGTCGGCCTCCGGAATACCGGGGCCATCATCCTCGACATCAACCCGACAGTTATCCTCGTCGATATGGCAATGCACCAGAACGCGACTACTGGCATAACGACCGGCGTTGCCGACCAGATTCTGAATAGCACGGTGAATATAACGGGGTTCAATATCTGACAAAGCCCATTGCTCCGATCCTTCGTCGATCTGGGAATCAATTGTCAGCGCCGGGCGGATCAGCTGTTGTTCGGAGACAACCTGACGTACAAGATCGGTGACTGACCCTTCCTGTAATGAGAATACGGGGCCGCCCTGTTCCAGACGGGCGTATGTCAGGATCTCATCAATCAGCTCATCCAGCTCCTGGATATCACCATCAATACCATCAAGCTGCTTCTGCAGCCCGGCTTTGTCCTGACACTCTTCAATCATCTGCACCCCGAAACGGATCCTGGCCACAGGCGTACGCAGTTCGTGAGACACCGCATGGATCATTTCACGCTGAACCTGGACCAGCCGCTGTATATGCTCGGCCATACCATTGAACGATTTGGCAAGCCGCGAGACCAGGCTGCTATCCCCTCCTTCGACACGAGCCCCCAACTCTCCACGGGCAATCCGGACTGCGACGGATTCAACGGTACGGAGGTTGCCGTCGATCTCCCGCACGGCAAGAAAGAGCGTAACCGCCAGCACAGCACCGACAACGGACAACAACAGGAATACCACCTGCCAGGCCCAGGGCGCATAGGCCGGAGGCATATCAACCTGCAGCAGCTCACCACTGGACAACCTGATCATGACATGCCCGGCATCATCATCCTGAAAAAACACCATGGAGGAATCAGCCACACGCTCCAGCACCTCTGCGGATGGCAGGGAGGAAGCATCCTCTACCGGACGGATGCCAACCTGCAGAGCATCAGACAAGCTCCGGACGACCTCATCACGATCATCAACACTGGCCATCGTGAGGTGCCAACGGACAATCAGTGCAACAGCTTCTGAAATATCCCGGTAGAGCTGATCGACCCTGAGCTCAAGCACCTCACCATTTGCACCCAATACCAGCAACCGCGTGCCAGCGCTGTTGTTCAGGGCCACCACCTGCCCATAACCAAGGCGCTCACGTGCAATCGGCGAGAGCTCAAGCTGCCGGGCATCCGAGATGGTGAAATCGTACAGCGGCGCCATCCAGTGGTAGCGCTCCTCAGGCACCGGAGACGCAGCCAGCCAGCGCATCAGCGGCTCGGGAAACTGTTCCTGCCAAACCTGGGATCTTACGGAGTCAATGCCCTGAAACAGGCCTATACAGAGAACGATGACCAGCCCGGTCAGCCCGGCCAGTCGAAGATAGAGATTGAGGAAAAGCTTCAGGGGCATGGCACCTACCCTGGCACGAAGAACTGGAGCCGGCAGTCAAGGATCACCAACTCCAGAGACCGGATATCAGGCTTCCTTCACGAAGAGGTAGCCTTTACTGCGTACGGTCTTGATTCTGCGGGGATGGATCGGATCATCACCGATCTTGGGCCGGATCCTTGAGACCCGGACATCTATGGAGCGGTCCTGGCCGTCGTACTCAATCCCCCTGAGGGCCGTGAAAATCTCTTCCCGGCTCAGCACCCGTCCGGCGTTGCTCGCCAGCAACCAGAGCAGGTCAAATTCGGCGCTGGTGAGGTCGATACTTTCGTCGTTCAGCCACGCTTCCCTCATGGAACGGTCGACGACAAGATCGTTAAACTGGAGACGAACCGGCTCTTCGCCGCTTCCCTCTTCAGCAGAACCCTGACTGTTTTCGGTAACCCGACGCAACATCGCACGGATACGAGCCAGCAGAACACGCGGTTTGACCGGCTTACCGATATAGTCATCGGCGCCCATTTCCAGACCCAGAACCTGATCCAGGTCGTCCGTACGGGCAGTCAGCATGATGATGGGGCCAGTGTAGGCCGGACGCACGCGGCGGCAGATGGACAAGCCATCTTCCCCCGGCAACATAAGATCCAGCACCACCAGGTCCGGTTTTTCGTTACGGATGCGTTCAACCGCCGCACCCCCGTGGGTTTCGAGAGACACCTGCAGCCCGTTACTTTCGAGATATTCACGGGTCAGCTCTGCCAGCCGCTCGTCGTCTTCGACAATGAGAATACGCCAACTTTCGTTTGTCTGTTCCACGCCGCCATCCATCTCTGGTTATGTTCTTCCGGTTTATAGATCTCTCGTTCCACCTGTCGGTACAGGCAACCTCATGTAACACCAATTATACATGCTATTCAGAAATATACATGGATCAGTTGATTCGTTACACCATGTGACATTCAGCACCACTGGCCTAATCTGCCATCCACTGTCACAGACACGTCACTCTCTGGTCACCGATGTGTCACACCGGCTTCATAGGCTTGTCGGGAAATGGAAACAAAAGAGACCATGCCATGACCGCACAATCCGTTAAGGCCCGACGCAGCGCCCGCCAGCTCAAAACTGACATGACCCGTTGTCCCACTCAGGTTGAAGCCGCCCAGCGCCTGCGATACAGGGTGTTCTCGGAGGAATACGGTAGTGATCTCGGAGCTGAAATCCCGGGTATCGACGCCGATGCTTACGACGCTGTATGCGATCATCTGATCGTGACCGACATGGAAACAGGAGAGCTGGTCGCAACAACCAGAATCCTGCACCAATCCAATATCGGCCCGGTTGACGGCTTTTATTCCGCCGGCGAATTCGACCTGACCGCCCTTGAATCCCTGCCGGGCACGGTCGCCGAACTGGGACGCACATGCGTTCATCCCGACTACCGTAACGGCGCAACTATCAGCCTTCTGTGGTCCGCTGTTGCCGAATACCTGATTTCACACAATGTAGACTATATGATCGGCTGCGCCAGCATTGGCATGTCAGATGGCGGACTGAAAGCCTGGAGGATCGCCCGGCACTTGCAGCAGGAGTATCTGGCAGATGAACACTTCCGGGTATCTCCGCTGAGGGAACTGCCACACCTGACACATACAACCGTGGCAGAACGCTCCGTCGACGTCCCACCGCTCATTCGGGCTTATATGCGACTGGGCGCCAGAGTCTGCGGAGAACCCTGTTGGGACCCGGAATTCCGTTGTGCCGACTTGCTGGTTCTGCTGGAAGTCGACAAACTCTCCGCCCGCTACAGCCGGCACTTTATGGGCAAGGCTTCCTGAGTTGATTTCCCCCGGAGGGGGAATCAGGCAAACAGACAGACGAGGGACAAGCAATGGGATGGCTGAGGCTGATTGTCAGATTAACAGCGTTTGTACTGTTCCTGCTGGCTACCGTCACTCTGGCGATCGTTCTGCTTATCAGCGATGCAATCACCCGCAGGAAGATTGACCGCACGCCCTGGGCAAAACGCTGTTTCCGTGTCGGCTGCCGAACGCTGGGCCTGCGGATCCATGTCCACGGTGCCCCAGATCAGGAGAACGCCCTGTTCGTCAGCAACCATATCAGTTGGTCAGACATCCCCATTCTTGGCAGCCTGACACCCGTTCGGTTCCTGTCCAAAGCAGAAGTCGGCCAGTGGCCGGTCATCGGTTGGTTAGCGCAGCAGGCCGGCACCCTGTTTATCAAGCGCGGTGGAGGTAAAGCCAGACAGATTCGCCGTACGATTTCCGAGCACCTCACCGACGGAGAGTCGGTGTTGATATTCCCGGAGGGAACCACCAGTTCCGGGCTGAGCGTGCTACCCTTTCACGGATTACTGCTCGGCGCAGCAGCAGATGCCCGCACAGCCATTCAGCCGGTCACGATCAGCTATCGTCGTGACGGACGCCCGGATCATCTGGCTCCTTTCATTGGTGATGACGACTTCCACACCCACATGTTCGCCATGCTTCGACAGCCTTCGGCGAGGGTGGACGTAGTGTTTCATGCGCCGGTTCACGCTCCTGCCGGAATCGACAAAGCAGAAAGAAGCACCTCAGAACTATCCGCACAACTCCATGAGACGGTGCTCGCAGGACTGAAACGCATCCATGATGGCGAATTTGACCACGAGCCTAAGCCGGTCAGAATAGCGGACGACCCTGAGCTATCTCATCCTCAGTAGCTTCGCGGCGCCCGACAATCTCGAGATCGAAGTACAGAGTGAATCCCGCCAGGGGGTGGTTGGCATCTACCTTGATCAGGTTGCCATCAATCCCGACCACCTGAACAATCTGCGCCTCATCACCCGTATTGGTCTGGAACTTCATACCGACTTGCAGGTTTTCCACACCCTCGAACATTGAGCGGGGAACTTTGCGTACCAATTCTTCCTGGTGCTCGCCGTAAGCCAGTTCCGGCGGCACGGTAACTTCCAGGCAGTCTCCCACGTTGCGATCTTTGACCGCTCTCTGGATACCCTCGATGATATCGGGTGTTCCGTAGATAAAGTGCAGCGGCTCGCTGCCTTCAGATGTATCGACAAGCTCTCCGACACGGTTCTTGAGAATGTAGTGAACGGTATAGACGGCTGGTCGGTTCTGTGAAGCATCCATGGATATTTCGGGCTACCTGTTGTTTGTCGGTGAATCAGTTATCTGAAGACCATGTACCACCAGACCGTAATCCAGTTTTTCTTTTAACCCGGAGGGGTTGCGAAGCCCCATGCGTTCAAGCAAAGAGCTGTACCGCCCATCTTCGTCCCGGGTTCTCAAAGCCTTCCAGAGGACTCCAAGTTTACCACGTCGGGTCGCCGTTGCGGCCTTAAGAGCGTTAAGGGCTCTCCCTAACCTCAGCTCCTCATCGGTAAAGTCCCGCCCAAATGGAAACGCCGGGAACAATTCACTGCTTCCAGTAACAGAAACCGCCGCATGCACGCTCTCTGGCGTGTTGTTACACCATTCTGGCGGCAACCGGAAGGACGCATCTACTTTGCCCGCCTTCTGAGCCTGCTTCAGCAGCCCCTGCTGAAAGCGGGAATCCGCAATGCGGATAAGGCGCAGATAAACTTCCTCATCGCATTGGCCCCGAAGATCCGCAATGCCGTACTCGGTAATCACAATATCCCGCAAATGACGAGGAATGGTGCAGTGGGCATAGTTGAAGACAATATTTGAAACCACACGGCCTCCGGAATGGCGAGTCGCCCTCAGTGTGAGGATGGACCTGGCGCCAGGAAGCTCATGAGCCATAGCCACAAAGTTATACTGGCCACCAACGCCACTCACCACACGGCCGTCATCCAGCCCATCAGAAACGGCCGCGCCGCTCAGCGTATACATCATCGCAGAGTTGACGAAACGCCCATGAACCCTCTGGGCAGCCTTAAGTTTCTGATCCCCGTAGGTATGGTCGTACAACTGGTTAACGAAGTTCACACTGGTCATACAGATACGGTCACGATCCTTGTCCGGAAGATCCCTCAAAGCCTGATAGAACTTTTCCGGGCCAACATAGAACCCACCATGCATAGCGATCCCGCCCTTGAGTCTGCTGCCCAGAGCCAGACTGGCGATCAATTCCCGGGCTTCGGCACTATCGAGATCCCCTTCAACCGAGTGCTCCCCGATCCGCAGCCGCCCTCCCTTGAACTCGACGCTATCCTGCAGAATCCCCATGGACACCAGCAGGCTTACATCGCGGGCCCTCAAAGGAGAATCGACCAGCTTTTCCCGTCTCAGAACATCCAGGCTTTCCATGCTCACCCGGGTACCCAGATCCCCCCGGTTGAGCAGGGTCTGCAAGTCCACCTGATCAAACACTTCACGGGTCAGGATACCGGCATCCATGAGGTAGACGAAGCCGTCCACCATCATTTCACTGCACCCGTAAAGTCCCTGTTCAAATGGGCCGCTTCCGCCGTATTCACCCACAACGGGGAATCGCTCCGCTACCTTCAGGTGATCATATACCGCAATCCAATCGTCGTTTTGCCGGTGGCGCAGAATGGCGCTGTGAACAAGCGCAGCCCCCAAAGATCCGATGCCCACCTGAAGCGTTCCACCGTCTTTCAACAACGCACTGGCGTAAAAACCAATCAGGTGATCTTCCGGACTGACCGCCATCGCCGGCGCAGAAAACAGCGGATAGTCACTGGCTGGATGGTCCAGCACAACGTCGAATTCAGATTCATCAATCGCCGCGTGATGCCCCATAAATGGCAGGTTCTGATTGGTTTCAGCCACGAGGGCGACAGGGGTTCCGCTCGCTTCCCTTTGCCTCAGCAGGGGAATCAGGTCCAACGACAAGTCTGGGTTGCAGCTCAGACTGACTTGCCCCAGCTTCCCTACAGCGTCGCCAGGAGAGACCATCTGCCCGACCACGTTGATACCCTGAGCCATCAGGTCTCTGACCGCGTGGGTATAGTTGCTGCTTACATAATGGCGCTGCTGTGACCGGTTATTGAGATAACTACCGGCCTTAAAGAAAAATTCGGAGACACGGACATTGGAGGGAAGACGGTTCGCTGACACATCACGGGCGTAGGCAAGTTCGGGAATCTGGCCATAGAGCCGCTCAACAAACGGGCCCATGAACCGTTTTTCCAGGGATGAACTCCCCTTTGGCGCCAGCAGCGACAGCGCTGTCACAATATGGAGAGAGATATCCGGATCAGCCTTGGCACGTTCATACAATGCGTTGACAAAGCGGACCGGTTTTCCCAGCCCCAGAGGCAACCCTAACGTGATATTTTTGCCCACCCGCCTGATGACTTCATCAACACACGCTTCCGCTTCGTTCAGCCGATGGCTCTTCACTTCCGTCATCGCCATGCTCCTTCCAGGTCACAAAACTGTTGTTATCGAAGGATGATCACACGGGACCGGTACGCAGACAATGCGCCATGTCAGGATTTTCGAGGGTTAGCAGCAGGAATCGGGAAATACAGGGAGGGGGTCAGAAATTCCACTTCAGGTTCAGGCACGCACCTTCGTTAAGGAAGGCAATACCATGGTCTGGCTGTGCGGGTTCAGAGGCATAGCGCTTACCGTGGTCCTGGCGTCGGGTCATCGAGAGGGTCAGCAGCTTGGAACCAAGAGCACTGACAGCTTCAGACGGGTCCCGATCAAAATCACCCGACATGCGCTCCTGAAGCTCGTAGACATCTTCCGTGGTCAGGTTTTCATTGAGGTCCTCAAATACGCGCTCGGCGGCATCTGCACGAACCACAAAGGCAACCATGTTGAGAGCAAGCAGTGCGACAAAAATGCGAATAATCATGACACGTCTGACGACCTTTTGACTGGCGAAAAAATCAGCAAATCCCTAGTGCTAAAGTCTAATCATTGTGACGGATAAAAATGTGAATTTGCACACAATGGCGCCAGTAATTTGTCACCACCCTCAGTCTTTTTTGTCAACTTTTTATCCCGAACTTTGCAGTTTGTAACCGTAAAGAGCAGGAGGCGCTCCGGAACCCTTCCGGAACGCCGCACCGCAGGCCATTATGGACAGGGATATGTGAACTCTTGATGAATAGTCTCAATTGCCTCAAGCACCTCGGCACTAAGCTCCAGATTTGCAGACCCGAGGTTCTCCCGCAACTGATCCATCGTGGTTGCACCAATGATGTTGCTGGTCACAAAACTGCGGCTATTCACATAAGCCAGCGCCATCTGTACTGGTGACAGATCATGCTTGCGGGCAAGTTCCACGTATGCACGAGTAGCATCCATACCTCGCTCCCCGCTATAACGACTGAACCGTTCATACAGGGTCAACCGCCCTTTCTCCGGCCACTTACCCCCAAGGTATTTACCCGAGAGCATTCCGAATGCCAACGGCGAGTAGGCCAGGAGTCCCGTTTGCTCCCGATGGGCAAATTCCGCCAGGCCAACTTCAAACGTGCGATTCAACAGGCTGTACGGGTTCTGAATACTGACAACCCGAGGCCACTCATTCTCCTTCGCCAGCCTCAGGTACTCCATCGTTCCCCACGGCGTCTCGTTGGACAGGCCCACATGGCGAATTTTTCCCTCTTTCACCAGTTCATTCAGTGCGCCAAGCGTTTCCTCAATAGGTGTAAACGCCTCATCCGCTTTATGGGAATACCCCAGCTTGCCGAAAAAGTTGGTATTCCGGTCTGGCCAATGGACCTGGTACAAATCAATGTAATCTGTCTGAAGGCGCTTTAGGCTGGCATCACAGGCTTCCCGGATATGCTCCCGGATCAAACGTGGTCCGTTCCGGAGATAAGTCAGCCCATTACCGGGCCCGGCCACTTTCGATGCAATAACCAGATCGTCCCGCCGGCCACGCCTGGCCAGCCAGTTGCCCAGACAGGCCTCAGTGTGCCCCTGCGTCTCTGCCCTCGGAGGCACAGGATACATCTCAGCGGCATCGATAAAATTCACCCCTTCGGATGTCGCATAGTCCAATTGTTCGAAGGCGTCCTGTTCAGTGTTTTGCTCTCCCCAGGTCATGGTGCCCAGGCAGATCTGGCTCACATCAATATCGGTATTTCCTAGCTTTCGGGTTTGCATAGCATCTCCGCTTCAGAGTGGTGAACAGGTAAAGGGAATGTCACGGGACTGTCGCATAACTGTCATGACGCGTTTCCATAGTAGAAACATGACAAAGGGAGCACAGGAAGCATCGTGACCGAGACCAATCGGGCAAGCCGACGCCAACAACACATTACCATCGTTTCCGAGACTTTTCCGCCGGAAATCAATGGGGTCGCCAACACTCTCCGGCATTTGTGCCAGGGGCTGATGCAACGCGGCCACAAGGTCACGGTAGTGCGCCCCCGGCAACGTCACGAGTCAAAAGGCGAAGTGGCTGACGCCGGAGACGCCCTGTTCACAAGAGAACACGTCGTTACCGGCCTTCCGCTGCCCGGGTATGCCGATCTGCGTTTTGGCCTGAGTACCGGCAGTGCTCTGAAACGCCTCTGGCGAACCGACCGGCCAGACGCCATTTATGTCGCCACACAGGGCCCTCTAGGGATCGCTGCAGTATCTGCCGCACGCAAGGCAGGCATTCCCGTCAGCTCTGGGTTCCATACCAATTTCCATCAGTACAGCCGCTATTACGGCGTCGGCATTCTGGAGAAATTATTGTGCAGCTACGGTCGCTGGTTCCACAACCGGACGGCCATCACTCTGGTGCCTACCCGAAAAATGCAGCAAGTCACTGCGATGATGGGTATCAAACCAACAGGACTGTGGAGCCGCGGTGTTGACTGCGGCCGGTTTACACCCCACAAACGCGATGAAGAACTCCGCAAAAAGTGGGGACTTGAGGGTAATGACAGAGCCGTCCTTTATGTAGGGAGACTCGCTTCCGAGAAGAATCTCCGCATGGCGGTGGCCTGCTATGAACGCATCCGCGGCCTCCATCCCCAGGCGAAGTTCGTACTGGTTGGTGACGGCCCGCTCCGCAGACAGCTGGTCGAGAAACACCCGGACTACATTTTTTGTGGAACCCAGAGGGGTGAGGATCTGGCCCGGCACTATGCCTCTGGCGACCTCTTCCTGTTTCCCAGCAAGACCGACACGTTCGGCAATGTGGTGCTTGAGGCAATGGCCAGCGGCCTTGCCGTCGTAGCTTATGACGATGCCGCCGCCAGCGAACACCTTCGCCATGAAGAAAATGGCATGAAGGCACCACTTGACGATGATGAAGCCTTCGTTGACAGCGCACTGAGGCTGGCAGATCAACCCACCTTACTTAGCCGTATTCGGGCGCAGGCCAGACTGGATGCCCTGGAGCTGAGCTGGAACGCACAAATCGAACAATTCGAACAACTGGTGTTCAAGCAAAATACAAAGGCGAAATACCATGCAACCAACAAGCAAAGCATCTCGCTTCTTTGACCTGGTAGATCAGCGTGAATACGCCTTCTGCCAGGCGATTAATCGCGCGGTCCGGTTCCGGCCGGTGCTCGGTTACTTCCAACTGGTGAGCAAACTCGGGGATGGGTGGTTCTGGTATGCCCTGATCCTGTCAATGCCCTTTTTTGTACCTCAGACCGGCCCCGGGCTGGCTCTGCTCATGGCCCTGACCGGCCTTACCTGCACCCTGACCTACAAACTCCTCAAACGCTGGCTGATCCGGGAACGCCCCTTCATTTCCTTCCCGAGCATCAACTGCGGCACACCTCCGCTGGACCGTTACAGCTTTCCGTCGGGCCACACACTTCACGCTGTATGTTTCCAGACCATGCTGTTCATGACGGTACCCGTACTGGCACTCACCATCCTGCCGTTCACCCTCAGCGTGGCAGCTTCCAGGGTTGTTCTGGGACTGCACTACCCAACCGACGTGGCCGCAGGGGCCCTGATTGGCGGCGCTATGGGTTATGCATCAATGAAATACCTGTTCGACAACGCGGTAACGCTTTTCCTGGCCTGAGGTCAATCAAACAGCCTTAGCTGGGTGACCGGAGCATCATCATTGCGAAAACGCACGCCGAGCCCCAGCAATCGAACCGGGCGATCTGTCTCACCCACCAACTCCCGGAACAGCGGCAGGTAGTCATCAAGCTGAGGTACCGCCACCTGCTCGCGAACGCGTTCCAGCGTGTGGGTCGAAAAATCACTGTACCGGATTTTTACAAACAGCTTATGGATGGGTTTGGACCCACCCTTTCGGGCCAGCCGACGCTCGAGTTCGGCGACCAGATCAACCATGACGGTTTCGCAGGCAGAACGATCTGGAAGATCCTGGGAGAATGTTCGCTCCACACTGACGGACTTGGCTACACGAGCCACGACTACTTGCCGCTCATCCCGCCCATGTGCCATTTCATGCAAGCGGTAGCCCTGTTTGCCAAACCGCTCCGTCAGAACCTCCGGGCCAACGGATTGCATATCACCACAGGTTTCTATACCCATCCCGTGGAGTTTCGCGGCCGTCACTTTACCGACGCCAAACAGTTTTTCGACCGCAAGCGCACGAACAAAATCGGCCACATCGTCAGGACGAATGACAAACAGGCCATCCGGTTTTTTCCAGTCACTGGCGATCTTCGCCAGGAACTTATTGGGTGCGACACCTGCTGACACGGTGATACCAACCTCTTCGCGAATTCGCTCCCGAAGATATCTGGCCATCAGCGTCGCGCTGCCACGATGCTCGGTGACATCGGAAACATCCAGAAAGGCCTCGTCCAGCGACAAGGGCTCCACCAGATCGGTCAAATCACGAAGGATTCCCATAACGTGCTGTGAAACCGATCGGTACCGGGGCATATCCGGCGGCACCATAACCAGCCCAGGGCACAAGCGCCGGGCTTCACTGGCCGGCATCGCGGAGCGCACACCAAAAGCCCGTGCTTTGTAGTTACAGGTGGCAACCACCCCGCGACCACCATCGCCACCCACCGCCAGCGGCACATCACGCAACGACGAATCGTCACGCATCTCCACCGACGCATAGAAGCTGTCGCAGTCTACATGGATGATCTTGCGTTGCCCGCTCACCGGCCTTTCCTCACCCGAATTCCCCGGGCAGTTAATGACACCCCTAAATGTCAGTGCATTTTACATCTTTATCACAGCGCGCACCGACACCCCAGAACAACTTCAACAAAATCAGATACCTGAAATAACAGGCCCGATTAATGCTTAGACACCAATACGGTGCGGGTTTCCCTTACATGTGTAAAGGCTGACCCAGCTGACAACAAGTTATGACAAGGAGAATGTTATGTCCCTTACAGCAAGAACCCTGAAAGCAACCGCAGCGGCAGTGGCCCTGACCGCTGCATCCGTTGCCAACGCAGACGTTATCCGAATTGACGAAACTGCCTTCACGCCGGATGCTGGTCTGATTACCTTCAGCGAGTATTCCATCGGCACCGTCAATCCGACATACA
The DNA here is from genome assembly GCF_008370345.1 of Marinobacter salinexigens. Taxonomy (GTDB): domain Bacteria; phylum Pseudomonadota; class Gammaproteobacteria; order Pseudomonadales; family Oleiphilaceae; genus Marinobacter; species Marinobacter salinexigens. The sequence goes on from NZ_VTUU01000008.1 coordinate 165,848, forward strand.
GCCCTGCTGACTACGGCGGGGGCGCTGGTGCGCCGACCGTCAACTTCGGCGGCTTCTTTACCGGCCAAAGCCTGGGTGGTGCGGGCGACTGCCCTGCAGGCGCGGCCCTTACCGGCTGTGTCATTGGCACTCCGACAGCTTCACTGTCCCTGGATCCGACTTCCCCGGACACCTTCATCACCACTGACGGAGCTAACCCGACTTCACCGGTCCTCTCCGGCACCCCACGATTCAATGGCGCTATCTCCATCCTGTTTGACACCGACCTTGCAGGTGTTGGCCTCGATGGTGGCTATTTCGACGCCATCGGCGGCACCGCCATTACCGCGTTCGACCGGGCAGGTAATATCATTGGTTCCGTTCTGAACGAAGGTCTGGGCATTGAATTCCTGGGCCTGGTAACTGAAGACGGTTCCAATGCCATTGCCGGCCTGCAGTTCAGCCTGGTTGGCGCAGAGCCCGCCGGTTTCGCCATCGACAACCTGCGTTTCGGTACTGGTGACCAGATCGACATTCCGCCTGTCGCCGGCGTTCCTGAGCCGGGCAGCATTGCCCTGCTGGGCCTGGGTCTGATTGGACTGGGTCTGAGCCGCCGCAAAAAGCAGGCCTGATCTACCGTCGACAACGGTCGACGATATATAGCCCGCCCGAAGCCCCTACCAGAACGGTAGGGGCTTTTTTGTAACTTTACAGAGCCGTCATACCGCTGCAAACCATTCGAAACTTACGGTACCATGCCAGATACCAGGGTAGGCCAGTCCCACAGAGCCCTGGCCAGTCACGAACCGAGAAACGCTTGCAACATACGGTAAATCAATGAGTACGCAACTTCCTGAGCAGATCGAGACCGAAATCCAGGCTGCAACATTTCGTCGCCTGGTCCAGCATCTCCGCGACAACACCGATGTTCAGAATATCGACCTGATGAATCTCGCTGGCTTTTGCCGTAACTGCCTGTCCAAATGGTACCGGGCAGAAGCAGGTGAACGAGGCTTCGACATTTCCGATCCCGAAGCCCGGGAAGAGATATACGGCATGCCCTATGAGGAATGGAAAGACCTTTACCAGAAAGGCCCCAAGCAGGACCACAAATAATGAACGTCAACGAAGCGGTACGCATCCACCTGTCTTCCCTCGAGGCTGGCCACGCAGAGTTCGATGACACGCTCGTACTGATCGAACGCTACTTCGAGTTCCAGCCGACCGGCTTTCACAATGGCCCCCTGTTCAATGCACAAGGAGAAAATGCCGGTTCCTGTCGCGTATTCGCATTGGGGCGCCACTGCAACCTGACTGAAGACGAGACCCTGAAGCTGTTTGCGCAACACTATCAGCAGGTACTCGGGGACCCCGCTGGCGACAGCCACGGCAATATCCGCCAGTTCATCAGTTCAGGGTGGTCTGGCATCCGTTTCGAGGAAGAGCCCCTGCGGCTTCGCCCTGCTCCCATCATCACGGAAGAGACGAATTCATGACCGATACCGCCACCACTGGGGTAAAACAGGGTTTTCAGCTCAAGAGCGCCAACCTATCGATGACAGCCATTGAGCTGTATTTCTTCGAGAAGGACGATTTCGAGGCAACACTGCGAGACAAAATCAGTCAGGCCCCGGGCTTCTTCAAGGATATTCCCGTCATCATCAGCATGGAAAAGTATGAGGGGCTGGACAGCGAACTCGACTTTTTCAGTATCATTGGCACCTGCCGCCGACACAGCATTCATGTTGTGGGCGTGCGCGGGGGCAACGATGACCAGCGTCGACTGGCCCGTGGAGCCTCTCTGGCCCTGATACCCGGTAGCCAGCCCCGGGGCCGATCCGGTGATCAGGAAGCCGCGTCCGGAGCCAATCAGGAAGAGGCACAGGAGCCCCCGTCCGAGACTACACCCGGGGCCCCTGCAGCAGCCCCATCATCCGTGGCTACGGCAACGCGGATCATTAGTCAGACAGTACGCTCAGGACAACAGATCTATGCCCCGGAGGGTGATCTGGTGATTCTTGCTCCGGTTCAGGCCGGTGCTGAAGTACTGGCGGCAGGGAATATCCATGTATACGGCCCGCTGCGCGGACGTGCGTTGGCTGGCATCCACGGAGAAGAAAGCGCCCGGGTTTTCTGCCAGTCACTTGAGGCAGAGCTTGTGTCCATCGCCGGACACTATAAAATCTCCGAAGATCTTCAGGACAATGGTTGGAAAAGTGCTGTACAGATCCAGCTCAGGGACGACCTGCTGGTGGTAACGCCACTGGACAAGGCCTGATGGGAAATAATAACTCGACCGGATTATTCGGCAGACACGACGAATCCACCGCGAAACAGGAATGTAACCTTGGCTAGAATTATTGTCGTTACTTCAGGAAAGGGCGGCGTTGGCAAGACAACGACCAGCGCTTCTATCAGCACAGGCCTTGCCAAGCGCGGCCACAAGACCGTGGTTATTGATTTTGATGTAGGCCTGCGTAATCTCGACCTGATCATGAACTGCGAACGCAGGGTCGTTTACGACTTCGTTAATGTGATCCAGGGCGAAGCTACCCTCAATCAGGCACTGATCCGGGACAAACGGGTCGACACTCTCTACATTCTTCCGGCGTCCCAGACCCGCGAAAAAGAAGCCTTGACCAAAGAAGGCGTGGAACGGGTTATCAACGAGCTGTCTGAAACCTTTGACTACATCGTGTGCGACTCTCCCGCTGGTATCGAACACGGCGCCCAGATGGCTCTGTACTATGCAGATGAAGCCGTTGTGGTGACCAACCCGGAGGTGTCTTCAGTACGTGATTCCGACCGTATTCTCGGCATTCTGCAAAGCAAATCCCGCCGGGCAGAGATGGGCCAGGATCCGGTCAGGGAGCACCTGTTGCTAACCCGTTACAACCCGGCTCGAGTGGAAAAAGGTGAAATGCTCTCCGTAGGTGATGTTGAGGAGATTCTTGCCATTCCGCTTCTGGGCGTCATTCCCGAGAGCCAGGTGGTTCTCAACGCTTCCAACCAGGGGGTTCCAGTAATCCTGGAGGAAGAAAGTGATGCCGGACAGGCATACGACGATGCCGTCGCACGCCTTCTGGGTGAGGAGCGGGAACATCGCTTTATGACCTCCCAGAAGAAAGGCTTTTTCTCACGGATGTTCAAGGGGGGCTAAGGGATGAGTTTCCTCGATTACTTCAAAGGCAAGAAAAAGAACACCGCCAACGTCGCCAAAGAACGTCTTCAAATCATCGTTGCCCACGAACGTGGCCAAAGGGAGCAGCCGGATTACCTGCCGAAATTGCAGCAGGAAATCCTGGAAGTGATTCGAAAGTACGTTCAGATCAGCGACGACATGGTTCAGGTGGAGGTGGATCGCAACGACAGCTGTTCCGTACTGGAACTGAACGTGACCCTGCCAGAGCGATAAGCCAGCCACTTCGCCCGCTTACCAGCGGGCGAAGTGATCTTCCATCAGTCCCCTCACCCCTTTTACCGGGATAACCTGCCCGCTATCATCAACGACCTGCCCCTCGAAAGTCCCGATAAACTGTCGGAAATTAGAGGCAAGAATCAATGCGTTCAATCGTTCTTTGCGTACACCTGAAGGTGTAAATCGCAAATCCACCCGACCATCATCCGTGGTCACAGCCCAGTCTTTCTCCGGCTGGTAGCGGTCGAATGAGAATCGGGCAGCGCCGAGTTTTATGCAACGCCCATTGATCCAAAGCGCATTTTCAGTCACCCCTGTTTCGTTAACCCCGGAAGCAAGGTTTAACCCCAGAGAATGGCCACTGGCCAGCTTGCCCGCAATACAGGCCCAGTTCCAGGCGGTTTCACGGCGCATGAAACCACAGCTCCAGTCGATGCTTCCCCGAGAGGATTCATCACATCGCCAGATATCCTGTCCCCAGCGAATCTCACCGTCGACCGGCAATCCGGCAGATTTTCGGGTGAAAACCCATCCGTTGTAGCCCGCGGGAGAAACCAGTCGCAGCGGATCCAGATCATCCTTCAGTTCCAGGTCGACCTCTATCCCGCCAGGCCCTGAAACCGAGACATTGCGGCCGCCAACCCCCGGTGTAATGTTGATAGACAGATCACCCTTGGAAAATGATGCCACCCCCTGCTCAGGTGCAGGCTCAATGCGGGTCCCTATGGCCAGGGGCTGGAGAAAGGACTGCTCACGAAGGGTCCCGCTCTCGAAATCATAGAGGTAGAAAAAGCCATTGCCCACCAGCTTGAGATCGACCAGAGCCAGGCCAAACACCCAACCCGGCGCCTGAACGCTAATAAACTGAAACTGATTGAAGCCCCAACGGCGGGCAAGCCTCGACCGTCGGCGATCCATGACCGTGCGCAGGTCATAGTCGAGGTAGTTGATGTGTTCAACGGCCTCATCCAGCAAGCCGGTTAGCGGTCGTCCATTCGAATTGATCAGGTTTTTTATTGTCATGTTATTCGTCAGTTCGGGCCAATTTCCGGGGCAGGATCACCGGTAAGTTACCTGGTTCACAATCCCCTGCTTACGTGGCCATTCCAGCCATGTCCTCATGCTAGACTCGGGCCACCATATTCAGGGAAGTGTACCGTATGAGAAACCCCGGGGCCCATTGCCTTGCAGGCAGGAATTCAGCATTTGGCGGTGGAATTTGCGCAACAGTCCTCATCGTGGTGCTGGCGATACTTGCCGCAGCCAACGCGAAGGCAGAATTACCAGCTGAAAACGCCGATGGCTGGGAGCTACGCAAGGAAGACGGCAACATTCGCGTTTATACCATCGAACAACAGGACTCGAGTTTCAAGGCGTTCAAAGCCGTTGCTGTTCTCGACACCCCCCTCGAAACTCTGATGGCCGTTATGATTAATCCTCGCTCATGCGTAGAGTGGGTTCTCAACTGCAGCGAGTCCTACGCCTTCGGGAAAGGGAACTTCAGCGACCGGTATGCCTACTCTGTCAACGATATGCCTTGGCCGGTGACTGATCGGGATTATGTGCTGCACATCCGCACTCAAGGCAACAGGGCAAGCGGCGTAGTTATTATGGAGCTGAATGCCACGCCAAACCAACGGGCTGAAAGCAGCAACCGGGTTCGAGTTGATCGCTCTGACACGCTGTACCGTTTTGAGGCCAAGGGGGAAAAAACCCGGATGGTCTGGATCCAGCATACCGACCCCAATGGCGCCCTTCCTGGCTGGCTCGTCAATTCTCTCCTGATCGACATCCCAATCAAGTCCATACAGTCACTGGAACGGGTCGCCAAGGAGGATCAATACCAGGGATTCGGTCTGGTGTATGACGAATCCGGAACATTGATAGATGTTCAGCCATCAGACAGTTAAGGGGATGACGCCATCCCCGCGACGAGCTAAGCTTTAGCAATAGCATTCACCAACGGAAGGCCCCGCTCGATGACTGTTCTCGCTTACGAGATCATGACCCCCAGTATCAAAGCCGTTCCCCAATCCTGGACCATGGACCGCCTCGCACGCTTCCTCACCGATAACGAAATCACCGGCAGCCCAGTCACCGATGACAAAGGTGATATCGTCGGCATCGCAACCCTGAAGGACATCACCGAGTTCCGCTGGAACGCTAACCGCTCGGAAAACGATGCCGAACTGACTCCCGAAGAAGAAGCCGAAGCCAGGCGGCTGCGCATGGTCATTTTTGAGGAAATGGGCAAGGTGCCGGTGGAAGTACGAGACATCATGACCCCCATCGTCCTTTCCGTTGATGAACAGACCCCGGTAAAAGACATTGCCGACATCATGATGCGTGAGCATCTGCATCGGATTTTTGTCAAAAAGGACACAAAAATTACCGGTATCATAACAACTTACGATATGCTGAAATTGATATCAGACCAGCAGCTGGCTAACCGCTGCGCCGGGAACGACTGAGCCACCAGAGAGGTAGCGCGCCCTATGCCCAGAGCACCGCAAGCTCGCAAGAAGATGTATGTCCTCGACACCAACGTCCTGATCCACGATCCCAACGCCCTCCTGAATTTTGAAGAACACGACGTCATCATCCCGATGACGGTCCTGGAAGAACTCGATAACCTCAAGTCCGGCAAGCAGGCCGTTGCAGCGGATTGCCGACAGGCCATCCGGAATATCGACAAGTTGTTGGGCGATGCGTCACCCAAAGAGATCGAGAAAGGCGTACCGATTGTTCGAGCCAAGAAAGCGGCCCCCCTGGGCAGACTGCTCATTCTGATGAGTGCGCAGCATGTGGAATCCCACTCCCTGCCAGAGCACCTGAACGACAACAAGATCATCAACACGCTGGCCGCACTACAGGAAAAGCACAAATCCAAAGACATCATTCTGGTCAGTAAAGATATCAACATGCGCCTCAAGGCCCGTGGTTTCGGTGTAGAGGCTCAGGATTATCATAATGACCAGTTACTGGACGACATTGACCTGCTGCCCACCGGCTACAAAGAATTTCCAAACTCCTTCTGGGATACCATCGAGAAAGTGGAGACGGTGCAGCGGGAAGGGGTTACCGAACACATTCTCAAACGCGAAGGTGACCTGGCCAAACTGAATATCAACGAATTCGTCATTGACGAGCAGGGGTTTGTCGGCAAGGTATCTGACCTGAGCGATACCCAGATCATCATCCGCGACCTGCACCAGCATGATCTGATGAACGAGGAAGTCTGGGGTCTGGTCCCCCGGGATATCTACCAGGCCATGGCGCTGAACCTGCTTCTTGATCCGGACATTCACCTGGTCAATCTGACCGGCTCGGCGGGGTCTGGCAAAACCATTCTGGCACTGGCGGCCTGCATCGAAATGACCGTAGCCAGCAAGATGTACAAACGCATCATCGCCACCCGCTCCACTCAGGGACTCGACGAAGACATCGGTTTCCTTCCAGGTACCGAAGCCGAAAAAATGGAGCCCTGGCTGGGTGCCATCGTGGACAACCTCGAAGCACTGCACGAGGATGATGAGAACATGACCGCCAGTGTTGACTACATCCTCAGCAAGGTGCCGCTGCACTTCAAGTCCATGAACTACATCCGTGGTCGCAGTTTTCAGCACAGCCTGATCATTATCGACGAGTCCCAGAACCTGACGCCGCACCAGATCAAGACCATCATTACCCGAGCGGGTAACGGCTCGAAAGTCATCTGCCTGGGCAACCTGGCACAGATCGATACGCCCTACCTGAGCGCACTCAGTTCAGGCCTGACCTATATGACCGAACGCTTCAAGGGGTTCCGCCACGGCGGCCACATCCACCTGCAGGGCGTACCACGATCGGTACTCGCCCAGTACGCAGAGGCCAACCTCTGATCCTCCACCTCCGCACATAGGGCGGTTTCTGTTCGGAAACCGCCCTTTTTCATACCTGTGACCCGTCCTGAATAAGGTTTACACCTTCCGACTGAAGATTATGGAGGGTGTTATGAATACGAAGAGGCGCAGGAGTCAGCGGGATTATTCGCTGGCCTTTAAATTGGCGGTGGTAGGTCAGGTTGAAAAGGGCGAGATGACCTACA
>NZ_VTUU01000042.1 GCF_008370345.1 Marinobacter salinexigens
TCCCCGGTAAAATCAAGGACGGCAGCAGCGCATGACTTGGCATCCCGGTAAAATCAAAGACGGCAGCAGCGCATGACTTGGCATTGCTGGCGGCTTGTGGCGCGTCCTTACAGGCTAGGCGTCCTCTCGGCGGCGCCGGAGATGACGGTGAGCAGGTTGTTGCCGAAGGGGTCGCTGAGGTGCTTGGCGAGGTTCTCSACGGGGCCTTCGCCGGTGACGTAGGCCTGGATGAAGAAGGCGAACATGGAGAACATGGCSAGCCGGCCGTTCTTGATCTCCTTCACCTTGAGGATGGCGGCCTGGTCGGSGTCGCTGGCCARGCCCAGGGGGTCGAAGGGSCCACCGGGGTGCAGCTTGTCCTCRAGGTCCAGTCCGTTGRTGATCCGGTAGTACTCGGCGCCGCCGACGAGGAYSACCTCCGCGATCACGGCSGCCACCAGGTTGATGGGGATGCTGTTGCCGAARTAGYTGAGGGTGTTGCCGTCCAGGAGCAGSGCGCCGGTCTTGAACCAGACRGCCTCRGGGCCRCAGTTAGCGCCGAACTTGTTGCASGCCTCTGGGATGACAGCGCCAGCGGCACCGAGCATGGCCCATCTGGCATGGATCAGCTCGTAGGCCTGGTACTTGGCGAAGTCCTCTGGCTTCTTGCCCAGGCCAAAAGGGTCGTAGCCATAGTCTCCAGGGACCTCTCCGGTGAGGTACTCCGGCACCTCCGATCGGTCCAGCAGCCCATCCGGCAGGTAGATCCTCCTGTCAGGACCATACCACTTGGCGAGCTCGTCGCTGATGTCTGGAGAAGAGGACGATACCGCAGCGGGCTTGGGCTTCTGGGCAGGCTTCTTGCTGAAAAGGGAGACAATCTTCTGAGCCCCCGCGGTGGGCGCTGCGGTGGCGTAGCGGGGGGAGCCCGCGAAGTTGAGCTGGGTGCCCAGAATCTTG
>NZ_VTUU01000043.1 GCF_008370345.1 Marinobacter salinexigens
CACCAGACCTCATCTCACTCCGCACCAGACCTCATCTCACTCCRCTACCCCCTCATCCTGCCATCCACCAGMAGCAGTGCAAGCATATGGSGCGCCGTRCCAGCCTGCTCCTCGCCGCGGCGCTGCTCGTCGCCGTCGCTGCCGCGGCGGTGCCRCCGACGTGCKAGCGCATCGAGTGCCCGGCGTAGGAGGTGGTGGACAGCGCCAACGGGTTCGAGATCCGGCGGTACACGGMCGCCATGTGGATCACCACGGCGCCCATCGAGGACATCTCCTTCGTCGCCGCCACGCGCACCGGCTTCCTMCAGCTGTTCGACTACATCCAGGGCAAGAACGCGTACAACGAGACGATCGAGATGACGGCGCCGGTGCTGACGCGGGTGTCGCCCAGCGACGGGCCCTTCTGCGCCTCCGCCTTCGCCGTGAGCTTCTACGTGCCGGCCAAGAACCAGGCGGACCCGCCGCCGGCCGAGGGCCTGCGCGTGGACCGCTGGGCCGGGGCCAGGTACGCGGCCGTGCGCCGCTTCGGRGGCTTCGTGGCGGACGYCGACGTCGGGGAGCAGGCGGCGCGCCTCGAGGCCAGCCTCCAGGGCRCCCGGTGGGCCGCCGCCGTCAACGACGCGCGCAGGGCCGACCCGGCCTCRCCYTACACCGTCGCGCAGTACAACTCGCCCTTCGAGTTCACCGGCAGGGTCAACGAGATCTGGATGCTCTTCGACGCCGCCGACGCGGACGACGACGCCAGTATGTGATGCGATTCCAAGCGTGCTCTCGGGGCACTGAGGCGTTTAGGGAAGGACGCGCATGCACCTGTGCAGTGCAGCTGTGCTACCATGAAGTATTTCGTGCTCTTGTGCGCTAGCTTCGTTTACTTTCGACTTTTCGAGTAAGGAATAAGGTGCCTCTTGTTGCAATAATGATAAAGCTAAT
>NZ_VTUU01000044.1 GCF_008370345.1 Marinobacter salinexigens
GCGATTCGCTCGCTCGATCCTAGCTTCCCTTCCAAGAAGCGCAGCGCCCATGGCCATGGCCACGCAAGCCTCCGCCGCCACGCGCCACCTGCTGGCCGCCGCCTGGGCGCCGGCGGCGAAGCCGCGGCAGCTGAGCTCGCAGCYCGCGCTGCCGTCGTCGTCCTCCCGCGGGCCGSCCCCGCYCCGCGCGTCCACCGAGGAGGCGGTGGAGGCGCCCAAGGGGTTCGTGGCCCCGCAGCTSGACCCCARCACSCCSTCCCCKATCTTCGGCGGCAGCACGGGCGGGCTGCTCCGCAAGGCGCAGGTGGAGGAGTTCTACGTCATCACGTGGRYGTCCCCCAAGGAGCAGGTGTTCGAGATGCCSACSGGCGGCGCCGCCATCATGCGGSAGGGSCCSAACCTCYTGAAGCTGGCGCGCAAGGAGCAGTGCCTSGCGCTCGGCACCAGGYTGCGCTCCAAGTACAAGATCACCTACCAGTTCTACCGCGTCTTCCCCAACGGCGAGGTGCAGTACCTCCACCCCAAGGACGGCGTCTACCCGGAGAAGGTCAACCCCGGCAGGGAGGGCGTCGGCCAGAACTTCCGCAGCATCGGCAAGAACGTCAACCCCATCGACGTCAAGTTCACCGGMAAGRSCACYTYCGACTAATCACACATCACGCCGCCCSCCCGCCCGGCCGGTGATCCAAATCAAAGGACTTCTTCTTCTTCTTATATTAATAATTAAGCTAGCTGCTGGTGGTGCGCCATATACATGCATGGTTTGATCTAAATATATGTGGACATGGATGTGTAATTTGTTTTAGTAATTTCTTGGTGACCGTGGAGGCGCAGCGTGGGACTCTATGTACATGTGCATCTGCTCCTCATGTCTATGCATATGACAACGTTGCCATAACACCTGAATCTTTCAATAGTGC
>NZ_VTUU01000045.1 GCF_008370345.1 Marinobacter salinexigens
CGCAAACGCTACCCGGCGCCCCCTTGCCCTTGGGGCCGGCTATTTTACCGCACCCGTTCTCCCCTCTCTACCGCAGATCAGATCACACTCGTAGAGAGAAGGAAAAATWTCCCCAAACCCTAGCTYCSGATCTCGATGGCGAACCCYCGCGTCTTCTTCGACATGACCGTCGGCGGYGCCCCRGCSGGCCGGATCGTGATGGAGCTGTACGCCAACGAGGTGCCCAAGACCGCGGAGAACTTCCGCGCGCTGTGCACGGGCGAGAAGGGCGTGGGCAAGTCCGGGAAGCCGCTCCACTACAAGGGCTCYACCTTCCACCGCGTCATCCCCGAGTTCATGTGCCAGGGCGGCGACTTCACCCGCGGCAACGGCACCGGCGGCGAGTCCATCTACGGCGAGAAGTTCCCCGACGAGAAGTTCGTCCGCAAGCACACCGGCCCCGGGGTGCTCTCCATGGCCAACGCCGGCCCCAACACCAACGGCTCTCAATTCTTCATCTGCACCGTGGAGACCCCCTGGCTGGATGGCAAGCACGTCGTCTTCGGCCAGGTCGTCGAGGGCATGGAGGTCGTCAAGGCCATCGAGAAGGTGGGCTCCCGCAGCGGCGCCACCTCCAAGGAGGTGAAGGTCGCTGACTGTGGCCAGCTCTAGATCTCTGGTCTGTCCGGCTGCCCTCCCTCCGTCATCGTCGACTCCGCCTGCGTCCGTCCCTTTTCATTTCCTTCGATCTGAATAAGATGATGGCGATCTGAGTGGTGGTCTTAGTTGAGTCTTCAAGTCGTTTGTGTCTGTGTCCCTCGCGGTTTTAATTTAGCGGTTTAGGTGTGGATCTGTGAATCCCGTGGCGCCTCTGCTTAATCCTTGTTTCAGCTGTTATGTTATGGGATCCATGATAATGCTATAAAACTGAAATTCCGT
>NZ_VTUU01000046.1 GCF_008370345.1 Marinobacter salinexigens
CAGCCCGGCTTGATCATCGCCGATCACCACGGCGATGCCCCCAGACTGGACAGCGTGGCCTACAACGCCAAAGCCGGTGGCAGCACAAAGCAGCCCTGCGTATTTCGCTTTAGCTATCAGGAGCGGGTTAAAGCTGCCTCCGTCGCCATGAAGGACTACACCTTCAAAAATCCCGCCTACGCCCTGATGCACGAACAGGCTAGTGGCAACCTGAACCAGCGGGACGATTACCAGCACTACGACTACCCCGGCCGCTTCAAGGCCGACGCCTCAGGTCAGCCTTTCACCCAAGCCAAACTGGATGCCCTGCGAAACAACGCCAGCACCGCCAACGGCGAAAGCAATCGACCGGACTTCACCGCCGGGGCCAAAGTCGCACTCACCGATCATGATACCGAGACCCTGAATCGGGAATGGCTGCTCACCGCCATCACCCACACCGGCAAACAACCCCAGGCTTTGGAAGAAGAGGGGGGCAGCGAACCCACCACCTACCACAACGAATTCAGCGCCATCCCGGCAAACAAAACCTGGCGCCCCATCTGCGAACACCGTCCCCTGATGGACGGCCCCCAGATGGCCATCGTGACCGGCCCGGACGGGGAAGAAATCCACTGTGACCAGTATGGCCGTGTGAAAGTAAGGTTCCCGTGGGATCGATACTCGCGCAACGACGAACACAGCAGCGCCTGGCTAAGAGTCAGCCAGGGCTGGGCCGGTGGCCAGTACGGCTTCATGGCTCTGCCCAGAATCGGCCACGAAGTGATTGTCTCCTTCCTGGATGGCGACCCGGACCAGCCGATCATCACCGGCCGGACCTACCACGCCACCAACACACCGCCGTACGCGCTGCCGGAACACAAAACCCGGACCACCCTGAAAACCCAGACCCACA
>NZ_VTUU01000009.1 GCF_008370345.1 Marinobacter salinexigens
AACTGCCGGAAGGCGTTGAAATGGTAATGCCGGGTGACAACGTCAAGATGACGGTTACCCTGATCGCTCCGATCGCCATGGAAGATGGTCTGCGCTTCGCGATTCGCGAAGGTGGCCGTACCGTTGGTGCCGGTGTGGTATCCAAGATCATCGAGTGATTCTGCTCGTTTGATCAGGAAAAAGGGGCTGATTCATCAGCCCCTTTTTCTGTTTCAGTCGCATAGTCTGCTTAACTCTGTTGACGGGATAACTGTTGACAGGGTTGTCTAATATGCATACAATGCGGCTCCTTTTTTTGAAGGTCGGCTAAAAAATAGCTGCTACGAGTGGAGTTTGGTGCATCATGCAAAGCCAAAAGATTCGAATCCGGTTGAAGGCGTTTGATTATCGCCTGATCGACCAGTCCACGCAGGAGATCGTCGATACCGCTAAGCGGACCGGCGCTCAGGTGCGTGGCCCTATTCCTCTGCCGACGCGGAAGGAAAAGTACACAGTATTGATCTCTCCGCACGTCAACAAAGACGCGCGCGATCAGTATGAAATTCGTACTCACAAGCGTTTGCTCGACATTGTTGAGCCGACCGAAAAGACAGTAGATGCTCTGATGAAGTTGGACCTGGCAGCAGGTGTAGACGTTCAGATCAGCCTCGGCTAATACCGCCCGGTATTAGTCTGTGTAACTGTCATAAGGCCATAGAGGGTGAGAGCCCCGTACACTTAAGAGGTGAAACATGGCAATTGGTGTTGTCGGTCGTAAGGCCGGTATGACCCGTATTTTTACGGAAGATGGGCAGGCTCTGCCTGTCACGGTAATTGAGGTTGAACCCAACCGCATTACCCAGCTGAAGACTCTCGAAAGCGATGGTTATCGGGCCGTACAGGTTACTGTCGGTGCACGTCGTTCCTCTCGCGTATCCAAGGCAGAAGCAGGTCACTTTGCGAAGGCTGGTGTAGAAGCCGGTCGTGGTGTTTGGGAATTCCGTCTCGCTGATGGCGAGGGTGAAGACCTGGCAGCAGGTGGCGAAATCACTGCATCCATCTTTGAAGATGGTCAGGCAGTCGATGCTATCGGCCAATCCAAGGGTAAGGGCTATCAGGGTGGTGTTAAGCGCTGGAATTTCTCCATGCAGGACGCTACTCACGGTAACTCTCTGTCTCACCGTGCTCCGGGTTCTATTGGTCAGAACCAGACTCCGGGCCGGGTATTCAAAGGCAAAAAGATGGCGGGCCAGATGGGTAATGCGCAAGTTACTGTGCAGAATCTCAAGATCGTCCGTGTCGACGCCGAGCGCAACCTGCTGCTGGTGAGTGGTGCCGTACCAGGTGCAACTGGCGGCGACGTTGTCATCAAGCCTGCAGTCAAAGCCTGAGGAGCGGTGCGATGGAATTGACAATTACTGGTAGCGGTAAAGGAATTTCTGTTTCCGACGCTACGTTCGCCAAAGATTTCAATGAGGCTCTGGTTCACCAGGTCGTCACTGCCTACATGGCAGCTGGTCGTCAGGGTACCAAGGCTCAGAAGACTCGTTCCGAAGTAAGCGGTGGTGGTAAGAAGCCATGGCGTCAGAAGGGTACAGGTCGTGCCCGTGCCGGTACTATTCGTAGTCCGATCTGGCGTTCCGGTGGTACCACGTTTGCTGCCAAGCCTCGTGACTTTGAGCAGAAGGTTAATCGTAAGATGTACCGCGCGGCCATGCGCTCGATTCTTTCCGAGCTGGTCCGTCAGGAACGTCTGGTGGTTGTTGACGATATGAATGTCGACACTCCGAAAACCAAGGCTTTCAATGCCAAGCTGAAGGATCTGGGCGTGTCCAGTGCGTTGATCCTGTCAGAAAGTGTTGAGCAGAACCTGCATCTGGCTTCTCGCAATGTTCCTCACGTGGACGTGCGCGATGTGGCGGGTCTGGATCCGGTTAGCCTGGTTGCCTTTGAGAACGTCGTAGTGACTGTTCCCGCTCTGAAGAAGATCGAGGAGATGTTGGGATGAACCAGGAACGTATTTATAAGGTCCTGCTCGGGCCTCACGTGTCAGAGAAAGCATCTCTGGTAGCTGAAAAAGGTCAGGTTGTATTTCGCGTAGCGCCTGATGCTACCAAGCCGGAGATCAAAAAAGCCGTTGAGCAGTTGTTCAACGTCACCGTAGAAGGTGTTCAGGTTCTGAATCGCAAGGGTAAGCTCAAGCGCACTATCCGCGGGTTCGGCAAGCGTAATGACATTCGTAAGGCTTACGTCAAGCTGGCAGAAGGTCAGGACATCGATTTTCTGGATGTGGAATAAGGTAAAGGGGTCGTAAAATGCCGATCATCAAAACCAAGCCAACATCTGCCGGACGCCGCCACGTTGTAAAACTTTACAACCCGGATCTGCACAAGGGGCGCCCTTACGAACCGTTGGTAGAAACTCAGAGCAAGTCGGGTGGTCGTAACCATTTTGGTCGCATCACTACCCGTCACATCGGTGGTGGTCATAAGAAGCACTACCGTGTCATCGATTTTAAGCGGACCAAAGATGGTATCCCGGCCGTTGTAGAACGTCTGGAATATGATCCTAATCGCTCTGCGCACATCGCGCTGCTGAAGTACGCCGATGGCGAGCGTCGCTACATTATCGCTCCCAAAGGTGTAAAGGCTGGTGATGAAGTGCGCTCCGGTATCGACGCGCCGATTAAAGTGGGCTCCACACTGCCTATCCGGAATATTCCGGTTGGTTCTGTGATCCACTGCGTTGAACTCAAGCCTGGCAAAGGTGCTCAGCTGGCTCGCTCTGCGGGCGCATCCGTACAGCTGGTTGCTCGGGAAGGGGCTTATGCCACCCTCCGCCTGCGTTCAGGTGAAATGCGTAAGGTGCTTGTAGACTGCCGTGCGACGCTGGGTGAAGTATGTAACAGCGAGCATAGCCTCAAGCAGCTTGGTAAAGCGGGTGCATCACGTTGGCGCGGCAAACGGCCAACAGTACGTGGTGTTGCTATGAACCCAGTTGACCACCCGCATGGTGGTGGTGAAGGGCGTACCTCTGGCGGACGTCACCCGGTTACTCCGTGGGGTGTTCCGACCAAAGGGCATAAGACTCGTAAGAACAAGCGTACTGATAAGATGATAGTACGTCGTCGTTCGGCCAAGTAAACGACTACATAGAGGTAATTTGCTGTGCCACGTTCTTTGAAGAAAGGTCCTTTTATAGACCTGCATCTGTTGAAGAAGGTCGAGGCAGCTCTGGAAGCTAACGACAAGCGGCCCATTAAAACTTGGTCCCGCCGGTCAACAGTCTTTCCTGAGATGGTAGGCCTGACCATTGCAGTCCACAACGGCAAGCAGCACGTGCCGGTTTATGTCACCGAAGATATGGTCGGACATAAGCTGGGTGAGTTCGCGGCAACGCGTACTTATCGTGGTCATGCGGCCGACAAGAAAGCTAAACGCTGATTCTGAGGTAATAGAAATGGAAGTAGCAGCCAAGTACAAGGGCGCTCGCCTCTCAGCTCAAAAAGCGCGTCTTGTCGCTGACCAGGTACGCGGCAAGGCTGTTGAGGACGCCCTGAACATTCTGACTTTCAGCCCGAAAAAGGCGGCAGTAATCATCAAGAAAGCTCTTGAGTCTGCTATCGCCAATGCTGAGCATAACGAAGGTCTGGACGTAGATGATCTGAAGGTATCCACCATCATGGTGGACGAGGGCCCGACGCTCAAGCGGATCAAGGCTCGAGCCAAGGGGCGCGCTGATCGTATTTTCAAGCGCACCTGTCATATCACCGTCAAGGTCGCCGACAAGTAGGAGATGCTCAGATGGGTCATAAAGTAAATCCAACCGGCATTCGCCTGGGTGTGATCAAAGAGCACAACTCAGTCTGGTATGCCGACAAAAAGGAATACTCCAAGAACCTGCTGAATGATATTCAGGTTCGCGAGTTCCTTGACAAGCGTCTGGTTAAGGCGTCTGTCAGCAAGATTGTGATCGAGCGCCCTGCTCAGAACGCCCGGATCACGATCCATACTGCCCGCCCCGGTATTGTTATCGGTAAGAAGGGCGAAGATGTTGATCGTCTGCGTCGCGAAGTAAGCGACATGATGGGTGTGCCTGTGCACATCAACATCGAGGAAGTCCGCAAGCCGGATCTGGATGCTCGCCTGGTAGCGCAAAACGTTGCTGGTCAGCTTGAGCGTCGTGTGATGTTCCGTCGTGCCATGAAGCGCGCGGTTCAGAACGCTATGCGTCAAGGTGCCAAGGGTATCAAGATTCAGGTCGGTGGTCGTCTTGGGGGTGCTGAAATCGCACGTTCCGAGTGGTATCGCGAAGGTCGTGTACCTCTGCACACACTGCGTGCAGATATTGATTACGCAACCTACGAAGCGCATACCACTTACGGCGTAATCGGCGTCAAGGTATGGATCTTCAAAGGTGAGATTCTTGGTGGTATGGAGCAGGTCCGTGCTGACAAGAAAGCCTCTGGGAAGAAAGGTTCTAAGTAAAGGGGCACTCTTATGCTGCAACCAAAACGCACCAAATTTCGCAAGGTAATGAAAGGCCGTAACACCGGTCTTGCTCACCGTGCTAACAAGGTGAGCTTCGGTGAATACGGATTGAAGGCGACTAGCCGTGGGCGTATAACTGCGCGTCAGATTGAGGCAGCGCGTCGTACCATGACACGTCGTATCAAGCGGGGCGGTAAGATCTGGATCCGGGTATTCCCGGACAAGCCGATCACTGGTAAGCCCCTGGAAGTACGGATGGGTAAAGGTAAAGGTTCTGTCGAGTATTGGGTGGCTGAAATCCAGCCAGGCCGCATGCTCTACGAGATGGAAGGTGTTGCTGAAGAAGTAGCGCGCGAAGCCTTCACTCTCGCGGCGGCCAAACTGCCGGTACAGACCACCTTTGTAACGAGGACGGTGATGTGATGAAAGCAACAGAGCTGCGTGAAAAGTCAGTCGAGGAGCTGAACAAAGAGCTGATCGACCTCCTGAAGGAGCAGTTCAACCTGCGCATGCGTAAGGCGACGGGTCAGCTGAATCAGTCTCACCTTCTCGGCAAGGTGAAGCGTGACATTGCTCGCGTGAAAACAGTATTGAACGAAAAGGCAGGACAGTGACATGACCGAAGCTACCCAAACTGCCAGAACTCTGAGCGGGAAGGTCGTGAGCAACAAGATGGACAAGTCCATCGTGGTTCTGGTCGAGCGTCAGGTGAAACACCCGCTGTACGGTAAGTACATGAAGCGTTCTACCAAGATTCACGCTCATGATGAGAGTAACCAGTGCAACATCGGTGACACTGTAACCATCCAGGAAACCCGTCCGGTCTCCAAGACCAAGAGCTGGGCCCTGGTTGAAGTCACCGAACGTGCATCCAAGGTGTAATTCGCCCGGAGAACAACCATGATTCAGACTCAAACAATGCTTGAAGTCGCGGACAACAGTGGTGCACGCCAGGTTCAGTGCATCAAGGTCCTGGGCGGTTCACACCGGCGCTATGCCGGCGTTGGGGATATCATCAAGGTGACCGTTAAGGAAGCCATCCCCCGCGGTAAAGTGAAAAAAGGCCAGGTCCTGAAAGCTGTTGTTGTGCGTACGCGTAAGGGCGTTCGTCGTCCTGACGGTTCGCTGATCCGTTTCGACGGTAACGCGGCAGTACTTCTGAACAATCAGGACGCACCGATTGGTACCCGTATCTTCGGACCGGTTACCCGTGAACTGCGTAATGAAAAGTTCATGAAAATTATCTCACTGGCACCCGAAGTACTTTAAAGGACCAGAGGCCGGTTATGAAAAAGATCAAACGAGATGACGAAGTAATCGTCACTACGGGGAAAGATAAGGGCAAACGTGGTAAAGTCCTGAAAGTTCAGGATGATGGCCGCCTTGTTGTTTCTGGTATCAATATGATCAAGAAGCACACCAAGCCCAACCCGATGCTGGGTACCCCTGGTGGTATCGTCGAAAAAGAAGCACCTATCCAGGCTTCCAACGTGGCTATTTTTAATCCGCAGACCGGCAAGGCCGATCGCGTAGGCTTCCAGACCAAGGAAGACGGCGCTAAAGTGCGGATCTTCAAGTCCACGAACGAAGCTGTCGATAACCAGTAAGCGGTGGTGGTTACGATGCTTAATATGAAAGAGCAATACAGTAAGGAAGTGGTACCCGCCCTGCAGCAGGAGTTCGGCTACAAGAACATTATGCAGGTGCCGCGTATCGAAAAGATCACCCTGAACATGGGTGTCGGCGAAGCAGTTGGCGACAAGAAACTGATCGAAAATGCAGTGGCTGATCTCGAAGCCCTGACTGGTCAGAAGGTTGTTGTCACCAAGGCGCGTAAATCCGTAGCGGGCTTCAAAATCCGTGAAGGTTGGCCTATCGGCTGTAAGGTTACTCTGCGCGGCGAGCGTATGTGGGACTTCTTTGATCGCCTGGTTCACATTGCGGTTCCCCGCATTCGTGACTTCCGCGGTCTGAACCCCAAATCGTTCGACGGTCGTGGTAACTACAGCATGGGTGTGCGTGAGCAGATCATTTTCCCTGAGATCGAGTACGACAAAGTCGACAAGATCCGTGGTCTGGATATCACCATTACCACCACTGCCGGTACCGACGATGAAGGTCGTGAACTGCTGAAAGCCTTCGGCTTTCCGTTCAAGAAATAAAGGAACGAGTGTAATGGCTAAGGTTTCCATGAAAAACCGTGAGCTCAAGCGCGAGAAAACCGTTGCGAAATATGCAGCGAAGCGTGCAGAGCTCAAGGCGATTATCAAAAACCCGAATACCAGCGACGATGACCGTTGGGACGCTCAGATGAAGCTTCAGCAGCTTCCTCGTAACGCGAGCCCTGCACGTCTTCGTAATCGTTGCCAGGTGACTGGTCGTCCTCACGGCGTCCTGCGTAAGTTCGAGCTTTCACGAATCAAACTTCGTGAATACGGCATGCGCGGTGATGTCCCGGGTCTGACTAAGTCCAGCTGGTAAAATAGGTTCCTGACTTCGGTCAGGAGCCTGTTGGTAAGCGGTGCGGCAAGCCGCTGCACAACTAAAAAGATCAGGAGCCTCATACCAATGAGTATGCAAGACACGCTTGCGGATATGTTTACCCGTATCCGTAATGCACAGATGGCATCAAAAGCAGACGTTACGATGCCGTCTTCAAAGATGAAGATCTCCGTAGCCCAGGTCCTCAAGGACGAAGGCTACGTAGAAGATTTTTCCGTTTCAGCTGATGCCAAGCCCGAGCTGACCATCGCTCTGAAATACTTCGGTGGCAAGCCTGTTATCGAAGAGATTCAGCGGGTTAGCCGTCCGAGTCTGCGCCAGTACAAAGGCGCTGGGGAACTGCCGAAAGTATCCGGTGGTCTGGGTGTCGCCATTGTCTCAACGTCCAAGGGCGTTATGACAGACCGCGCTGCACGTGCTGCAGGCGTGGGTGGCGAAGTCATCTGCACCGTATTCTAAAGGAGGTTTATCATGTCCAGGGTTGCCAATAATCCTGTCGTGCTGCCTTCCGGTGTTGAAGTGAAGCTGAACGGACAGGAAATCAACGTGAAGGGCTCTAAAGGAGCACTTCAATTCACCGTACATCAGGCTGTTGAAGTGTCTCAGGAGGAAAATACCCTGCGCTTCGCCGCCCGTGATGGCGCCAAGCAGTCCCGCGCACTCGCAGGTACCACCCGCGCGCTGGTAAACAATATGGTTACCGGTGTTTCTACGGGCTTCGAGCGTAAACTCCAGCTTGTGGGCGTTGGTTATCGTGCCCAGGCGCAGGGCAAAAAGCTCAACCTGACTCTGGGTTTCTCACACCCGGTTGAGTATGAGCTGCCCGAGGGGGTCACCGCTGAAACTCCGTCACAGACGGAAGTTGTTATCCGCGGGATCGATAAGCAACAGGTTGGCCAGGTCGCTGCGGAAATCCGCGCTTACCGTCCGCCCGAGCCGTATAAAGGTAAGGGTGTTCGTTATGCGGATGAGCAGGTCAGACGCAAAGAAGCCAAGAAGAAATAAGGCGGGACTATGAGCGCGAATAACGAAAGATTGCGTCGTGCACGCAAAGTGCGCATGAAGATCCGTGAGCTGGGTACTAATCGCCTGTGCGTTCACCGCACACCGCGTCATATGTACGCCCAGGTCACTACTGCAGACGGCAGCACTGTGCTGGCTTCTGCCTCCACGTTGGATAAGGAACTGCGCCAGGGTGCAACCGGTAACGTGGACGCTGCTAAAAAGGTCGGTCAGCTGATTGCTGAGCGCGCCAAGGCAGCAGGTGTAGAGCAGGTTGCTTTTGACCGCTCCGGTTACCGTTATCACGGTCGCGTGCAGGCTCTGGCCGACGCTGCTCGTGAAGCTGGCTTGCAATTCTAAGAGGTGGAGAAGATGAGCGTTAACGAACAGAAAGCGCCTGAGCTCCAGGAAAGGCTGGTTCAGGTAAACCGTGTCGCCAAAGTGGTTAAAGGTGGCCGGATTTTCGCTTTCACCGCACTGACTGTAGTGGGTGATGGCAAGGGTCGCGTTGGTTTTGGTCGTGGCAAGGCGCGTGAAGTGCCAGTTGCTATCCAGAAAGCCATGGAAGCTGCGCGTAAGAACATGGTTGACGTCGCACTGGACGGAAACACTCTCCAGTACCCGGTGAAAGCCCAGCATGGAGGCTCCAAAGTCTACATGCAGCCGGCTTCTGAAGGTACTGGTGTCATTGCCGGCGGTGCGATGCGCGCCGTTCTGGAAGTGGCAGGTGTTCAGAACGTACTGTCCAAGTGTTACGGGTCTACAAACCCTGTAAACGTGGTACGTTCCACCATCAAGGGTCTTCAGGCAATGCAAGCGCCGGAAGATATCGCAGCCAAGCGCGGTAAGACCGTGGAAGAGATTCTGGGTTGAAGTCATGGCGAACGCAAAAACGATCAAAGTAACTCTGACTCGTAGCCCGATCGGCTGTCAGCCGAAGCACAAGCTGTGCGTTAAGGGCCTGGGTCTTCGTAAAATCGGTCATACCGTTGAACTGGAAGATACTCCTTCCGTTCGCGGAATGATCAACCGGGTTAATTACCTGGTTCGGGTTGAGGAGAACTAAGATGCGTCTGAACGAACTTGCTCCAGAACCCGGTTCACGTCCTTCCGCTAAGCGCGTTGGTCGTGGTATCGGTAGTGGCCTCGGTAAAACCGGTGGTCGCGGTCACAAGGGTCTGAAATCTCGTTCCGGTGGCTCCGTAGCTCCTGGCTTCGAGGGTGGTCAGCAGCCTTTGGCTCGCCGTCTGCCTAAGTTCGGTTTCACCTCCCGTCAGCAGCGCTACGTGGCGGAGATCCGTCTTAACGAGCTGGCGAAAGTTGAAGGCGACGTGGTAGATCTGGAAGCCCTGAAGAAGGCCGATATCGTTCGCGAAGAGATTCGCGAAGCGAAGGTTATCCTGTCCGGCGAACTGAGCCGTGCGGTAACCGTTAAGGGACTTCGGGTAACCAAAGGCGCACGCGAGGCAATTGCTGCCGCGGGTGGTAAAGTCGAAGACTAAGGCGAGTCGAGGACTAAATGGCCAAGACAGCATCATTGCCTGCGGGCGCGGGTAAAGGACTGGCAGAGCTGCGTTCGCGGCTCTGGTTCGTCTTCCTGGCATTGTTGGTGTACCGGATCGGTGCACACATTCCGGTGCCGGGGATTAACCCCGACCGTTTGGCGGCACTGTTCGAGCAGAATCAGGGCACGATCCTGAGTATGTTCAACATGTTTTCAGGTGGTGCGCTTGAGCGCATGAGTATCTTCGCTCTCGGTATCATGCCGTATATTTCGGCATCCATTATCATGCAGCTCATGACTGCGGTTAGTCCGCAGCTTGAGCAGCTGAAAAAGGAAGGCGAAGCTGGCCGTCGTAAGATCAGCCAGTATACGCGGTATGGTACGGTTATCCTTGCTCTGGTACAGGGCGCGGGTATTTCTGTCGGCCTGGCTTCCCAAGGCGTGACGTTCAATGACAGCTTCAGCTTCCACTTCGTAGCTGTCGTATCGTTTGTCAGTGGTGCCGTTTTCATGATGTGGCTTGGTGAGCAGATCACCGAGCGAGGCGTCGGAAATGGTATTTCCCTGCTTATATTCGCAGGCATCGTGGCCGGCTTACCGGGTGCGATTGGACAGACGCTTGAGCAGGCACGCAATGGGGAGATGAGCCTCCTGTTTGTGCTCGGTATTGGTATTGTTGCCGTTGCGGTGATTGGTTTCGTTGTGTTTATGGAACGCGGTCAACGCCGGCTTACAATTAACTATGCCAAGCGTCAGCAGGGGCGCCGGGTGTTCGCGCAGCAATCCAGCCACCTGCCTCTCAAGGTTAATATGGCTGGTGTTATACCGCCGATCTTCGCATCGTCCATACTGTTGTTCCCAGCTTCCATGGGGCAGTGGTTTGGTCAGGGTGAGGGTATGGAATGGTTGAGCGACATCTCCCAGGCGCTGGCACCGAGCCAGCCGCTGTACATTATCCTGTTTGCTGTAGCTGTGGTATTCTTCTGCTACTTCTATACAGCCCTGATGTACAACCCGAAAGAAGTTGCGGATAACCTCAAGCGCTCTGGAGCGTTTATCCCGGGTATTCGTCCTGGTGATCAGACCGCCAAGTATATTGATGGTGTTCTGACCCGGCTGACGTTGTTCGGGGCAATGTACATTGCAGCAGTGTCTCTGTTCCCTCAGTTTCTGATGGTTGCGGGGAATGTTCCGTTTTATCTTGGCGGTACCTCACTGCTGATTGTGGTAGTCGTGGTGATGGATTTTATGGCTCAGGTTCAGTCGCACCTGATGTCGCATCAGTATGAATCTCTGATGAAGAAGTCCAATCTCAAAGGCTATGGTCGGAACGGTTAATCCGTTCCCCTTGGAAACTGGAGTCGACAATGAAAGTACGCGCTTCGGTAAAGAAAATTTGCCGTAACTGCAAAGTAATTCGTCGCAATGGCTCAGTACGAGTCATTTGCTCGGAGCCTCGTCACAAGCAGCGCCAGGGCTAATTCCTTCGGGAAGAAAACCTGACATTGCAGGGGATCGGAATAACGGCGCTTGACTCCGGTAGGGGTCAAGCGCTATTATTTCGCGCCCTTTTTGTGGCGGAAAATTCACACAGCAAAGCTTTGAACGCGGAGTAATTTGGATGGCACGTATAGCCGGTGTCAATATACCCGATAACAAACATGCTGTTATCTCGCTGACTTACATCTTTGGTGTTGGCAAGACAACAGCCCAGAAGCTTTGCGATGCAACCGGCGTTAAGCCGGACGTCAAGGTCAAAGACCTTACCGACGATCAGCTTGAAGCACTTCGTACCGAAGTGGGCAAGGTGACTGTCGAAGGCGATCTGCGTCGTGAAGTACAGATGAACATCAAGCGTTTGAAGGATCTCGGTTGCTTCCGTGGTCTGCGTCACCGTCACGGCCTTCCGGTCCGCGGTCAGCGCACTAAGACCAACGCCCGCACCCGTAAAGGTCCTCGCAAACCTATTCGCAAGTAACAGGTAGGCAAACATGGCAAAGCCAGGTACACGTACCCGTAAAAAGGTGAAAAAGACGGTTGTTGATGGCGTCGCGCACATTCACGCGTCCTTCAATAACACTATCGTGACCATTTCGGACCGTCAGGGCAACGTCCTGTCCTGGGCCACTTCTGGTGGTTCCGGTTTCCGCGGCTCGCGTAAGAGTACACCTTTTGCTGCGCAGGTAGCAGCTGAAAGAGCCGGTAATGCG
Organism: Marinobacter salinexigens; assembly: GCF_008370345.1. Lineage (GTDB taxonomy): Bacteria > Pseudomonadota > Gammaproteobacteria > Pseudomonadales > Oleiphilaceae > Marinobacter > Marinobacter salinexigens. The sequence goes on from NZ_VTUU01000009.1 coordinate 11,688, forward strand.
GCTGCTGAATACGGCCTTAAAAACCTGGACGTAGAGGTTAAGGGTCCTGGGCCCGGACGTGAATCTGCAGTTCGTGCGCTGAATGCGTGCGGCTACAAGATCACTAACATCACTGATGTGACGCCGATTCCTCACAACGGTTGTCGTCCGCCCAAGAAGCGCCGCGTCTAACACAGGAGACAGTGAAAAATGGCTCGTTATATAGGCCCGAAGTGCAAGCTGTCTCGTCGTGAAGGGACAGATCTTTTTCTGAAGAGCGGCGTTCGCGCGCTCGATTCGAAGTGCAACATCGAGACTCCGCCGGGTATGCACGGCGCGCGTCGCGGTCGTCTGTCCGAATACGGCGTACAGCTTCGTGAGAAACAGAAAGTTCGTCGTATTTACGGTGTGCTCGAGAAGCAGTTCCGTAACTACTACAAAGAGGCTGCCCGTCTGAAGGGTGCAACAGGCGAAAACCTGCTGCAGCTTCTGGAAGGCCGTCTTGACAACGTTGTATATCGCATGGGTTTTGGTTCTACTCGTGCGGAAGCTCGTCAGCTCGTCTCTCACAAGGCGATCCTGGTAAATGATAAGACTGTTAACATTCCGTCTTATCAGGTTAAGCCGGGTGACGTTGTGAGCGTGCGTGAAAAGGCGAAGAATCAGCTGCGTGTTAAAGGCGCACTGGATCTGTCTGCCAGCCGCGCTGCGGTGGGCTGGGTAGAGGTCGACGCCAGCAAGATGTCCGGCGTATACAAGTCAGTACCTGAGCGTACTGAACTGCCGGCCGACATCAACGAGAACCTCATCGTCGAGCTTTACTCTAAGTAAAGCCCAGTTAGCAACGATAGCAGATAGGGGCGTCTATGCAGCGTTCAGTACATGAGTTATTGACACCTCGTACCATTGACGTGAAGGAAGCGAGTGCTACACGAGCCAAGGTGACACTTGAGCCTCTCGAAAGAGGGTTCGGTCATACCTTGGGTAGTGCACTGCGTCGCATCCTCTTGTCTTCGATGCCGGGCTGCGCTGTAACTGAAGCGCAGATCGACGGCGTCTTGCACGAGTACAGCGCCATTGAGGGTGTCCAGGAAGACGTTATTGAGATTCTCCTGAATCTTAAGGGCGTCGCCGTTAAGATGAACGGCCGGGACGATGCAGAGCTTACGCTCAGCAAGAAAGGCCCAGGTGCCGTTACAGCCGGTGATATCAAGCTGGATCATGATGTCGAGATCGCTAATCCCGACCACGTTATCTGTCACCTGAGTGAAAATGGTGAAGTTAACATGCGTCTCCGGATTGGTCGCGGTCGCGGCTATGAGCCTGCCGACCAGCGCGGTCTCGACGAAGACGAAACCCGCGCCATCGGACGCCTGCAGCTGGACGCTACTTTCAGTCCGGTTCGCCGCGTAGCCTACGCAGTAGAAAGCGCACGGGTTGAGCAGCGTACCGACCTGGACAAGCTGGTTATTGACCTGGAAACCAATGGCACCATCGACCCGGAGGAAGCAATTCGTCGGGCGGCGACCATTCTCCAGCAGCAACTGGCTGTGTTCGTAGATTTCGATCATGAGAAAGAGCCTGAGCGCGTAGAGGAAGAGGAAGAAATCGATCCTATTCTGCTGCGTCCGGTTGATGATCTGGAATTGACAGTGCGTTCAGCTAACTGCTTGAAGGCTGAGAACATTTACTACATCGGCGATCTGATCCAGCGCACAGAAGTTGAGCTGCTGAAGACGCCTAACCTTGGTAAAAAGTCGCTAACCGAAATCAAGGACGTTCTTGCGTCCCGTGGTTTATCCCTCGGTATGCGGCTCGATAACTGGCCACCGGCTAGCCTTCGTGGCGACGACCGGGTTCTGGGCGGTTAATCGCCGATTAGTTTAAGGTAAGGAATCAGAGCAATGCGTCATCGTAAGAGTGGTCGTAAGTTCAGCAGGACCAGTGCGCATCGCAAGGCCATGTTCCGTAACATGACTGCGTCACTGGTTGAACACGAGCTGATCAAAACAACGCTGCCGAAAGCTAAAGAGCTTCGTCGGGTAGCTGAGCCTTTGATCACGCTTTCCAAGAATGATTCGGTCGCGAATCGTCGTCTGGCGTTCTCACGCCTGCGTAGCGATGCAGCGGTTGCCAAGCTCTTTGACGAGCTGGGTCCCCGTTACAGCGAGCGTCCGGGTGGTTACCTTCGTATCCTGAAGTGCGGTTTCCGTGCTGGCGACAACGCGCCTATGGCGTTTGTTGAGCTGGTAGGTCGTCCGCTGGATATTGAAGCGGAAGAGGTGGACGAAGACGAGGAGTAAGTTCCTCGGCTTCGGCCAACCAGAAAAACCGGGTTCCGTGAGGTTCCCGGTTTTTTTGTGCCTTGGTTGTATGTAATTAGTAGGCTGTTGGCTCGGGTGGCTGGCAAGGGAGTGGGGGTTTATTTTCTTTGGAAAAATAACTCGCTTCGCTCAGACATCTTTTTCCGGCAGAAAATAAAGCCCCACTCCCTCGCCGACAGAGCTCTTCATTTCCCGCCAATTACTGCTTCAACATGGGCTTCAAGTAGCGGCCCGTGTGGGATGCGGGGTTCTCGGCAACTTCTTCTGGTGTCCCCTCTGCAATAATCTGTCCGCCTCCGGAACCGCCCTCTGGCCCCAGATCCACAATCCAATCTGCGGTTTTGATCACGTCCAGGTTGTGCTCGATCACCACAATGGTATTGCCGTGGTCACGTAGCCTCTCCAGTACATTCAGCAACTGCTGGATATCATAGAAGTGCAGGCCTGTGGTCGGTTCGTCCAGGATGTAGAGTGTTTTGCCTGTGTCGCGTTTGGAGAGTTCTTTGGCCAGTTTTACCCGTTGAGCTTCGCCACCTGAGAGGGTGACCGCACTCTGTCCCAGGCGGATGTATGAAAGGCCGACGTCGATCAGTGTTTGAAGCTTGCGGGCTATGAAGGGCACTGCCTCGAAAAATTCACGGCCTTCTTCGACAGTCATCTCCAGCACTTCGTTGATGTTTTTACCCTTGTAGCGGACTTCGAGTGTTTCCCGGTTGTAGCGCTTTCCTTTGCACACATCGCAAGGTACGTACACATCGGGCAGGAAGTGCATTTCAACCTTGATGACGCCGTCACCCTGGCAGGCTTCACATCGGCCGCCTTTCACGTTGAACGAGAAACGCCCGGGTTTGTAACCCCGCGAGCGGGCTTCCTGGGTTCCGGAGAACAGTTCACGGATCGGGGTGAACAATCCGGTATAGGTCGCAGGGTTTGAGCGAGGCGTCCGGCCGATGGGGCTCTGGTCTATATCGATGACCTTATCAAGGTGATCAAGCCCTTTCAGTGATTGGTAGGGGGCGTGGCTCAGGCTCGTGGCCTTGTTAAGTTTTGTCGCGGCTACTGGGTACAGGGTGCCATTGATCAGCGTGGATTTTCCGGAACCTGATACCCCGGTGATACAGGTCATGATTCCCAATGGGATGTTCAGGGTTACGTTCTGGAGGTTGTTCCCGGAGGCTCCCTTGAGTGTCAGCTTTTTACCTGACCCAGGGTTTCGCGTTTTCGGCACAGCGATTTCCCGTGCTCCACTCAGGTACTGGCCGGTGAGGGAGCTGGGGTTTTCGATAATTTCGCCGGGGGTTCCCTGGGCTATAACCTGTCCACCATGGACTCCGGCGCCGGGCCCTATGTCGATGACATGGTCAGCAGCGCGGATAGCGTCTTCATCGTGCTCGACCACTATGACGGTGTTGCCGAGATCCCGCAGATGATTGAGGGTTGCGAGCAGGCGATCGTTGTCCCTTTGGTGGAGGCCAATAGAAGGCTCATCAAGAATGTACATGACGCCCACCAGGCCAGCTCCAATCTGGCTGGCTAGCCGGATGCGCTGAGCTTCACCGCCGGAGAGGGTGTCCGCACTGCGCTCGAGGGTGAGGTATTCAAGTCCGACATTGACAAGAAACTGTAGGCGCTGGCGCACTTCCTTGAGAATTTTTTCTGCTATTTCTCCCTTTCGGCCCGGCAGCGAAAGGCTTTCGAAGTAGGCATGGGCATCGCCAACAGGCAAGTGGGTTATATCGGGAAGTGCGCGTTCCTCGATGAAGACGTTACGTGCGCCTCGACGGAGCCGTGAGCCGTGGCAATCTTTACAGGGTTGAGTGCTGAGGTTTCGAGAAAGCTCCTCCCGCATGCTCTGTGAGTCGGTTTCCCTGTAGCGCCGTTCCAGATTGGGGAGGATGCCTTCAAAGGGGTGGGCTTTTTCCATGATATGGCCCCGGGAATTGACATAGCGGAAGCTTATGTCCTCCTTGCCTGAACCGTTCAGAAGGACATCCTGAAAGTCCTCGGGTAGGTCCGCCCACGGTGTTTCCAGATCAATACCATAATGCTCTGCAACGCTGCCCAGCATCTGAAAGTAATACACGGCACGTCGGTCCCAGCCCTTGATGGCTCCGGCTGCCAGTGTTGCTTCGGGGTGCTGGACGATCTTTTCGGGGTCAAAAAATTGCCTTACTCCAAGTCCGTCACAGGTTGGGCAGGCACCGGCCGGGTTGTTAAACGAGAATAGTCGGGGTTCGAGCTCGCTGAGAGCGTAGCCACACTGTGTGCAGGCAAACCGGGCGGAAAAAGTATGTTCTTCCCCGGTGCCGTCCATCGGTGCAACCAGCGCAATCCCGTCGGCCAGTTCGAGCGCTGTTTCAAAACTTTCAGCCAGGCGCTGCTCGAGTCCGGGTTTGACCTTGAAGCGGTCAACAACCACGTCGATTTGGTGCTTCCGCTTTTTGTCGAGGGCCGGCACATCGTCAATATCGTAGACGGTGCCGTCGATTCTGAGGCGAATGAACCCCTGGCTTTTCATGGTATCAATAATTTGCAGGTGTTCGCCTTTTCTGTCCCGGATCACTGGCGCAAGGATCATTAACTTGCTTGCTTCCGGCATCGCCAAAACCTGGTCTACCATCTGGCTAACGGTCTGGGCCTCAAGGGGCTGGCCGTGGTCAGGGCAGCGAGGTTCGCCCGCCCGGGCAAACAACAAGCGCAGGTAGTCGTAGATTTCAGTAATGGTGCCCACGGTTGAGCGGGGGTTGTGTGAGGTTGATTTCTGCTCGATTGAAATGGCAGGAGACAGACCTTCGATGTGGTCTACATCGGGCTTTTCCATCATGGAAAGGAACTGGCGGGCATACGTTGACAAGGATTCAACATAACGGCGCTGGCCCTCGGCGTAGAGGGTATCGAAGGCGAGGGAGGATTTGCCTGAGCCGGATAGGCCTGTAATGACAATGAGTTTGTCCCGCGGCATGTCCAGGTCGATGTTCTTCAGGTTGTGAGTGCGTGCGCCCTTGATCTGGATGCGGTCCATAAAACCTCGCTCAGAGAAAAAACGGAAAGTATACCGCGTTATAGCGGCGGTCGTGAAAGCGTGATTGCCCGGATGATCTGGATTGTGCGCCCACTGCCTGCCTTCTGTTACAATGCGCCGCCTGCGGGCCCCGGCGCCCGACTCGAATTATTCATCTCCTGGCTGAGGTAGTTGCCACCATGAACGCACTGGAAAAGCGATCCGTTCTGGCCCTGGCGTCAGTGTATGCCATGCGCATGCTCGGGCTGTTTATGGTCATGCCGGTGTTCATGTTACTGGGGGCCGATCTGGAAGGCGCAACGCCCGCTCTGCTTGGCTTCGCTATTGGTGCCTATGGTCTCAGCCAAGCGCTCCTGCAAATACCCTTTGGCCTTTTGTCTGACAGAGTTGGCCGAAAACGCATGATTTACATCGGTCTGATTCTTTTTGCGTCGGGCAGTTTGCTGGCCGCCTCCGCCGATTCAATATACGTAGTTATCGCCGGTCGGGTTCTCCAGGGCGCTGGCGCGATTGCGAGCGTGCTGATGGCTCTTCTGAGCGATCTTACCCGTGAGCAGGAGCGAACCAAGGCGATGGCAACGGTGGGTATTTCCATCGGTATGTCATTTTCGGTGTCTCTGGTGCTTGGCCCGCTTCTCGGTTCGGTTTGGGGATTGTCCGGGTTGTTTTACGCGACAGCCATCCTCGCGGCTCTGGCTCTGCTGATTGTGTTCCGGCTGGTTCCCACCCCACACCAGAGTAAAGTCAGCGCCGATACCCATCCTGCGCGGGAAATGCTGGGGCGGGTGTTATCAGATGGCCGATTGTTGCGACTGGATTTCGGTATTTTTTCTTTGCACCTCGTGCTGACTTCTTTATTCCTTGTATTCCCGGTGATGCTCAGGGATCAGCTGGGATTGCCCAGCAGCTCCCATTGGTGGTTCTACCTGAGCGTGATGGTCACTTCGTTTTTCGCCATGGTGCCGTTCATTATCATTGGTGAAAAGAAAAGGAAGATGAAGCAGGTGTTGTGTGGTGCGATTGCGCTATTGACGCTTTCCGCCGCAGGATTGTCCGTTGTGTCTGCCAGCCTCCCGTGGGCCTGGGGAACATTATTCTGTTTCTTTATGGCATTTAATCTCCTCGAAGCGAGCCTCCCTTCTCTGATTAGTAAAGAAGCGCCTGCGGCTGCTAAGGGCACCGCCATGGGGGCTTATTCAACCTCGCAGTTTCTGGGGGCTTTCCTGGGTGGGGCCTTGGGGGGGGCGTTAATGGGCCTGCTTGGCATGACGGGAGTATTCTGGTTCATGGTTGCTGTTCTGGCATTGTGGCTTGTTGTCGCGATCACGATGCCTGCACCGGGTTATAGCACCAGTTTCGTGTTACAGTTGAAGGAAGTTGTCGCGAGCCAGTATGACGAGATTGACAACCGTCTCCGCGGGTTGCCGGGGGTTGAGGATGTGGTCATCGTCGAAGATACCGCCACCGCGTATCTCAAGGTGGATCGACAGTATTTTGATGAGGGGTTACTTGCCGGTTTTTCGTTTGTCCGGCAAGGTAGCAGTTCTTGAAATCCGGAGGTTCGCAAGGATTGCGGGCTTTCATGAAACGATAGTCGGGAGCAGAACATGGCACGTGGTGTAAACAAGGTTATTCTCATCGGGAATCTGGGGCAGGATCCGGATACCCGTTATACCCCCAACGGTAGCGCCGTTGTGAATCTGACCCTTGCGACTGATGAAAGTTACAAGGATCGTCAGACCGGGCAGATGGTACCCAAGACGGAATGGCATCGTATTGTGTTGTTCGGCAAGATCGCCGAAGTGGCCGGTCAGTACCTGCGTAAAGGCTCCAAGGTTTACATTGAAGGCAAGCTTCAAACCCGCAAGTGGCAGGGGCAAGATGGTCAGGATCGTTACACCACCGAGGTGGTTGTAGACATCAATGGCCAGATGCAAATGTTGGATAGCCGCGGTGACGGTGGTATGAATCAGGGGGCCCCTGCAGGTCGCCCACAACAGTCGGGCTACAACGCGCCAGCGGGTGGTCAGCCTCAGCAGGGTGGTAATCCTCCGCCTCAGCAATCTGGCGGATACAGCCAGCCTTCTCAGGGCTCCATGCCGGAGCCAGTGGATGACTTCGACGACGATATTCCGTTTTAAGGTTTACCGCGCACTAAACCGGTAGAGCATCCGATAGAAGCCCCGTTTTGCGGGGCTTTTGTTTTTGCAGAAATAAAAAAAGGGGCAAACCTTTCGGCCTGCCCCAAAACAAAGAGCCCGGCGGCTCAGTCGTCATCGCTTTCGGGGTGATCAAGCCCCAATTCGTTGATTTTTCGGGTCAGCGTGTTTCGTCCCCAGCCCAGCAAGACAGAGGCATCCCGGCGTCGCCCGCCGGTGTGCTTGAGAGCTGTCTCAATCATGATTTTTTCAAACTCCGGCACGGCGGTGTCCAGAATGCCCTTCTTACCCCTTTTAAGCTCCTGCTCAGCCCAGCCGCGCAGACCCTCCTGCCAGGTTGTGCCTGTCGTGGGGGTTTCCGCCTGGTGCAGAAGTTCCGGGGGGAGATCGTCGATATGAATCTCCCGACCACTGGCCATGACCGTCAGCCAGCGGCAGGTGTTTTCCAACTGACGGACGTTGCCGGGCCAGGGCAGGGTTGTGAGGTATTCCTCGGCATCCGGGCGCAGGATTTTGGGCTCGACTGCCAGCTCTTTCGCTGCGCGCTTCAGGAAGTGTTGCATCAACCTCGGGATGTCTTCCCGGCGTTCCGCAAGCTTGGGCAGGTGTACCCGGATGACGTTCAGCCGGTGGAACAGGTCTTCCCGGAAGGATCCCGCCTGTACAAGTTTCTCCAGGTCCTGGTGAGTGGCGGCAATTATGCGGACATCAACCTTGATGGGGGTGGTTCCGCCAACGCGATAGAATTCCCCATCCGCCAATACCCTGAGCAGTCGGGTCTGAGTGTCCGCCGGCATGTCACCGATTTCGTCCAGAAACAGAGTGCCTCCATTGGACTGTTCGAAGCGACCCTGCCGGGCGGCGCCGGCCCCTGTGAAGGCGCCTTTCTCATGGCCGAACAGCTCTGATTCGATCAGATCCTTGGGGATGGCGGCCATGTTCAGGGCGATAAACGGGTGGTTTGCCCTTGGGCTGTGGTTGTGCAGGGCCTGGGCGACCAGTTCCTTACCTGTACCACTTTCACCGTTAATCAGAACGGTAATGTTGGAATGAGAGAGGCGACCGATAGCGCGGAATACCTCCTGCATTGCAGGAGCTTCACCAATAATCTCGGCGTTGCGGGCGGCACTATCTGGTTGGGGCTCGGCATTTGCCCGCTTCTCGTGGCTATGGGCTACAGCCCTTTTGACCAGAGCAACAGCATCGTCCACGTCAAATGGTTTTGGCAGGTATTCAAAGGCGCCGGTCTGATAGCTGGTAACGGCGCTTTCGAGGTCCGAGTGGGCGGTCATTATGATGACCGGGACATCGGGATGGACTTCGACGATCTGAGAGAGCAGGGTGATGCCATCAACGCCGGGCATCCGCACATCACTGATGATGGCATCTGGTTGTTCATGTTCCAGGCGCATCATGATGCTCTCGCCGCTGTCAAATACGCGAGGCTCCATACCGGCCTGTGTGAGGGCGCGTTCCAGCACCCAGCGAATGCTCTTGTCGTCGTCAATAATCCAGACGTTTGCCGGTTGGCTCATGGGGTTTCCTCCAGGGGCAGGAAGATGATGAAGTCGGTCTGTCCTGGTTCGCTTTCACACTCAACCAGGCCTTTATGTTGTCCGATAATGCTTTGGGTAATGGAAAGGCCCAGGCCTGTGCCGGTGGCTCGGCCGCTGATCATCGGATAGAAAATGTTCTGCAGAAGCTCGGGCGGAATGCCCGGACCGTTGTCGATAACATCAACACGACATACCAGTCGATGACGTCGGTGACCAATAGTGAACTGTCGGAGAGCTCGGGTCCGGAACGTGATGGTGGGCGGCTCGTCGCTGCTAGGACCATCCTGATTTTCGAACGCTGCTTCCATGGCGTTGCGGGCAATGTTGAGGAAGGCCTGTATCAGCTGCTCTTTGTCACCGGTCACTTCTGGAATGCTGGGATCGTAGTCCCGTCGAAACACCAGCCGCCCCCGGCTTTCGGCTTCCAGTAGAGTGGCAACGCGTTCCAATACTTCGTGAATGTTGGTTTCGGCAAGCTTCAGCGCCTTATTGGGGCCGAGCATCCGGTCTACGAGGCTTCTCAGGCGGTCCGCCTCGTCAATGATGACCCGTGTATATTCACGTTGATCTTCGCTGTTCAACTCCCGGTCCAGCAACTGCGCTGCTCCGCGGATTCCTCCCAGCGGGTTCTTGATCTCGTGGGCCATTCCCCGAACGAGTGTGCGGGTCGCTTCATGTTGTGAAATGATGTCTTCTTCGCGGCTGATGCGAAGCAGGCGATCCCGGGGCTGGATTTCAATCAAGAGTTCGGTCGGGGCCAGGCTGAGGGGGCTGACGGAGTAATCTACAGTGAGCCGACATCCGCTGGTGAGAATGAACTCCGCTTCCCGGCGAGTATAGGATTGCCCGTTTTCCAGGGCGGCCCACAGTGTTTTCAGGGCATCTGCCGAGTCGATCAGAATGTCGCTGAAGGACTGACCGCTGCTGCGGGTCATACTGGTTTCAAAGAGGCTTTCCGCTGCAGGATTCAGGTAGCGGATATTGAGATTGTCTTCCAGAACCAACACGGCCGTAGTGAGGCTGTCGAGAATGCTTTTGTATTCGTTGGTGTAGGCCTTGGACAGTGCCATGGGTGAATTCCGTTGGTCCGACATAGTGATCTTGGTAACCCCTATATATTTGCAAAAAGCGAACCAGTTTCGTGGTTGTGTCTGAATTGATGAGCAAAGTCCGGGCACGGGGGAGTTATGTGTAGCAATAGCATGCCGTAAGCTGGTGCATGCCCTTTTTAGAGGCCGTGCCTGGCGGCAAGGGTCGCCCTGTTGCTGATCAGAGTATGGCTTTTTTCTGGTGCGAGCGCACTAAAGTAGTGCGCTTGTGTTCGTGGGATCAGTTGGCGACGGAGGGGCGGTGAACGGTGAATGAGATGGGGGTGCCGCTTTTTACCTGAATGCCGTTTTCGTCAACGATATGGACGAGAGCTGTGTGAGTGCCACGATATATGTTGCTGACCGTGATGGACCCTGAGGTGGTCTGGCCTACTGGCTGGCCGTCGATGGTAACTTCGAACTTGTGGCCGGGCTGTAGGTCCGGGGTACTTTTCAGTTCAAACTGAATGTCGCCGCTACCGCTGTGAAAGGCCTGATTGTTTTTCGGGTACGTAAAGGATACGCCCTGGTAAATGGCTCCCTCGCGCTTGACCTCTTTTCGCAATGTTTCTGTTTCCTGCACAGTTTGGGGTTTCGGCAGGGTTATTGTGGTGACCGGTTTTACTTCAATCGCCTCTGCACCTTTGGACGGTTCATCGGAATAGGTGACATTCCCGTACTGGTCCACGTTGCGGTAGATCTCGGCGGCTGTAGGGCCGCTCAAAGCGATCAATGCTGCGGCAAGTAGTCCGTGACTCGCGTTCATACGCACACCTTCTAGTGATTTTTCTCGATTATCGGTGGCCCCTTGAGGCATTTCAACGCCTGGGGTTGAGATGTTGGTTACATATCGTTAAGGGGAGCGGGGAGGGGCGGTTATAAAAAAAAGCCCCGCACGAGGCGGGGCTTTGAAATCCTGAAAAACGGCTGTTTTAGCAGGAGTAGTAAAGATCGAACTCAACCGGGTGAGTGGTCATGTTCAGTTTCTCTACTTCGCCGCGCTTCAGGTCAATGTAGCCAGCGATCATGTCTTCGGTGAACACGCCGCCACGAGTCAGGAACTCGTGATCTTCCTGCAGGCAGTCCAGCGCTTCCTGGAATGTTTCTGCAACAGTCGGGATGCTCAGTGCTTCTTCCTTCGGCAGGTCGTACAGATCCTTGTCCATGGCATCGCCGGGGTGGATCTTGTTCTGGATGCCGTCAAGGCCGGCCATCATCAGAGCTGCGAAAGCCAGGTACGGGTTAGCGGAAGGATCCGGGAAGCGTACTTCGATACGACGGGCCTTCGGGCTGTTTACGTACGGGATACGGATGGAAGCGGAGCGGTTACGGGCAGAGTATGCCAGCATAACCGGAGCTTCGAAGCCTGGAACCAGACGCTTGTAAGAGTTGGTAGAGCTGTTGGTGAAGGCGTTGATGGCCTTGGCGTGCTTGATGATGCCGCCGATGTAGTACAGGGCAGCTTCGCTCAGGCCGGCATAGCTGTCACCGGCAAACAGGTTTTTGCCGTCTTTGTTCAGAGACATGTGAACGTGCATACCGGAGCCGTTGTCACCTACAACCGGCTTGGGCATAAAGGTTGCGGTCTTGCCGTATGCGTGAGCTACGTTGTGCACGCAGTACTTGAGGATCTGTACTTCGTCAGCCTTGCGGGTCAGGGTGTTAGCGCCAACGCCGATTTCACACTGGCCAGCTGTGCCCACTTCGTGGTGGTGTACTTCGATTTCCAGGCCCATGGACTCCATGGCCGCGCACATTGCTCCGCGCAGGTCATGCAGGCTGTCGACCGGTGGAACCGGGAAGTAGCCACCTTTAACGCCGGGGCGGTGACCGATGTTGTTGCGGTCGAAGTCTTCGCCGGAAACCCAGGCAGCTTCTTCGGAGTGGATGGAGTAGCTTGCGCCCTTCATGTCCACTTCCCATTTTACGGAATCAAATACGAAGAACTCCGGCTCAGGGCCAAACAGTGCGCCGTCTGCGATACCGGTAGACTTCAGGTACTCTTCTGCGCGCTTGGCAACGGAGCGGGGATCACGCTCGTAACCCTGCATGGTAGAAGGCTCTACAATGTTGCAGGTGATGTTGATGGTGGTTTCTTCGGTGAACGGATCCAGTACGGCAGTTTCGTCGTCCGGCATCAGGATCATGTCGGATTCGTTAATGCCCTTCCAGCCGGCAATTGAGGAGCCGTCGAACATCTTGCCATCGGTGAAGAAATCTTCTTTTACCTCGGTGGCAGGCAGTGTTACGTGCTGTTCCTTACCACGGCTGTCGGTAAAGCGCAGATCTACCCATTTGACTTCGTGTTCTTTGATCAAATCAACTGTCTTGGACATTGTGCATGCTCCATCGGTTTTCCCGCAGTCGCGGGCCTGTTTCATGTTCGGTGTGCCGGATCGCTCGGGGCTCCCGAGTTCCGATCGGTTTTCAGGTCTGCGCAGCTTATCAAAAACTCTCGCAAGTAACCTGCAAATTTCGGCTGCATTCTGCAAAGCAAGGGGCTTGCCAATTTTTGGGGCATTCGGCAAACTCCAGTAATAACAAGGGGTTTCTGCGTTCTTAGGTCGCCAGATTGGCATCCTCCGCTGCAAAAAAGGGCGGCTAAAGCACCAAAAAGGTGCGCAAAATGATGATTTGCCTTATTGTGGTGCGGGCGCTGTTCAAAGAATAGGCGTTTTTCTACATATTAACGTCATCAACTTTCGGATATACTGCGCGCCTCCTCATTTTTTGCCGGTCTGGCTACGCCAGTCGGAGCTGGTGCCGCCCGGTGCCGGACAATGGGTTCACTTTACGGATTTGAGACGGCATGTGTGGGGCCCCGGCTCCAGTAGATCCTCTCAGGTCAATGAAAGCATGCCGCAGGATTATTGTTGTGATTGAAAAGCTTCGTAATATCGCCATCATCGCCCACGTCGACCATGGCAAGACTACGCTTGTAGACCAGTTGTTGCGCCAGTCCGGAACCCTGGATCGGAAAGAGCTGGAAAATGATCGGGTCATGGACTCTAACGATCAGGAAAAAGAGCGGGGTATTACCATCCTCGCCAAGAACACAGCCCTGAAGTGGAAGGACTACGATATCAATATCGTAGACACCCCGGGCCACGCTGACTTCGGTGGTGAAGTAGAGCGGGTGATGAGCATGGTTGACTGCGTGCTGCTGGTGGTTGACTCCATCGATGGACCCATGCCTCAGACTCGTTTTGTTACCCAAAAGGCTTTTGCCGCAGGTCTGCGGCCTATCGTTGTTGTTAACAAGATCGACCGCCCGGGCGCCCGTCCGGATTGGGTCATTGATCAGGTATTCGATCTTTTCGATGCGCTTGGTGCGACCGATGAACAGTTGGATTTTCCAATTGTTTACGCCAGCGCCCTGAACGGTATTGCTGGTGAAGATCACGAAAACCTTGATGACAACATGGATGCGGTATTCCAGGCGATTGTTGATCATGTGCCTGCACCGAGCGTTGATCTCGATGGTCCTTTCCAGATGCAGATCTCCCAGCTGGATTACAACAGCTTCCTGGGTGTAATCGGCATTGGTCGCATCATGCGCGGCAAGGTCAAAGCAAACTCCCCGGTTACTGCAATTGGCGCTGATGGCAAGAAGCGTAACGGTCGTATTCTCAAGATCATGGGCCACTCGGGTCTGCAGCGTGTTGAAGTCGAAGAGGCTCAGGCGGGTGATATCGTCTGTGTCAGCGGTCTGGATGAGTTGTATATTTCAGACACGCTTTGTGATCAGAGTGCCGTTGAGGCCCTGCCGCCTCTGACCGTTGACGAACCGACCGTATCGATGACGTTCCAGGTCAACGATTCGCCGTTTGCCGGTAAGGAAGGCAAGTACGTTACCAGCCGGAATATCAAGGAGCGCCTTGAAAAAGAACTGCTGCATAACGTTGCTCTGCGCGTCGAAGAAGGCGACTCCGCTGACAAGTTCAAAGTGTCTGGCCGTGGCGAGCTGCATCTGTCAGTTCTGATTGAGAACATGCGTCGGGAAAACTTCGAGCTGGCGGTTGGCCGCCCTGAAGTTGTCATTCGTGAAGTCGATGGCGAAAAGCAGGAGCCGTACGAAAACGTTATTGTTGATATTGAAGAGGCGCACCAGGGGCCTTTGATGGAACAGATGGGTCTGCGCAAAGGCGACCTGACCAACATGGCTCCGGACGGTAAAGGGCGTATGCGTCTTGAGTACACAATTCCTGCTCGCGGGCTTATCGGCTTCCGGAATACGTTCCTGACGATGACCTCCGGTACCGGTATTCTGACGTCTACCTTCAGTCACTACGGGCCGATCAAGTCTGGTGATATGACCAGCCGCCAGAATGGTGTACTGGTATCAATGGCTAACGGAACTGCGCTGACATACTCTCTGGAAACCCTGCAAAGCCGGGGCAAGCTGTTCCTGGAGCCTGGTCAGGATATTTACGAAGGTCAGCTGTGCGGCATTCATAGCCGCGAGAATGATCTCGTGGTTAACCCGACCAAGGGTAAAAAGCTCGACAACATGCGTGCTTCAGGGAAAGACGAAGTCATTGCGCTGGTTCCGCCGATCAAGCATACCCTTGAGCAGGCACTTGAGTTCATTGACGACGACGAGTTGGTTGAGGTTACTCCGAAATCTATCCGTCTGCGCAAGAAGTTGCTGACTGAAAACGAACGGAAACGCGCCAACAAGAAGTAATTCTGGCAAGTGGTATCCGGAAGGGGCAGATCACCTGATCTGCCCCTTTTTTTTTGTGTTCAGCTACACTCCGGGTAAATCCATCTCGGGAATTGCCCATGCTGACTCTTTATCCGGAAATTCAGCCGTATGCACAGCACCGCGTTGTCGTTGATGCGCCTCACGCGCTTTACGTGGAAGAAAGTGGTAATCCCGATGGCATACCCGTTGTGGTCATTCATGGTGGGCCTGGGGGAGGGTGTGAAGAGTATCATCGCCGTTTCTTCGATGCTGAACGCTTCAGGATCATCCTTATGGACCAGCGTGGAGCCGGTCGGTCAACTCCCCTGGCTGAGCTTGATGGAAATGATACCGGGGCCCTGGTTAGAGATCTGGAAACGGTGCGTTGCTTTCTTGGCGTAGATCGTTGGCTGTTGTTCGGTGGTAGCTGGGGCTCGACCCTCAGCCTGGTGTATGCCCAAGCGTATCCGGAGCGAGTTCTGGGGCTGATTTTGAGGGGGATTTTTCTTTGTCGTCCAAAGGATATCGAATGGTTCTACCAGGACGGTGCGAGCAGAGTTTTTCCTGACTACTGGGCGGACTACGAGTCTCAGATTCCTGAGCGCGAGCGGGAGAATATGGTCGCTGCATACTACCGCAAGCTCACCAGTAGTAATGAGCTGGAGCAGATTCAGGCCGCGAAAGCCTGGTCGGTTTGGGAGGGGCGGTGCGCAACGCTGCATCCTAATCCCCGGGTGGTGGAGCATTTTGGCCACCCTCATGTAGCAATCGCATTGGCGCGGATCGAGTGCCATTACTTTATGAATAATGCTTTTCTGGAGCCGGATCAGATTGTGCGTGATGCCCACAAACTGGCGGATATTCCAGGGGTTATTGTGCATGGCCGGTACGACATGGTTTGCCCTCTGGATAACGCACTGGCTCTCAGCAAAGCCTGGCCGGAAGCGGATATGAGGATTATCCGGGATGCCGGGCATTCGGCTTCCGAGCCGGCGATTGTCGATGCTCTGATCCGTGGGGTGGAAGAGGTGGTCGCGAAGTTCCGCGGGCAGGCCGGGTAGGTTTTCTGACTTTTGTATGGTTGCGATAGCGAATCCACAGAGATAGAATCCCGCCCGGAGTTGACCACCTCTCCCAACGGAATTCAGGGATGTGAATGAAAGGGCTGATCCAGCGAGTATCGGAAGCCAGTGTCAAGGTTAATGGTGAGCAGATTGCAGCCATTGATCAGGGCCTGTTGCTCCTGCTGGGGGTGGAGCGTGGAGATGGAGATGCGCAGGCAAGGGAACTATGCCGAAAAATTCTGACTTACCGAGTTTTCCCCGATAGTCAGGGACGAATGAATCTGAGCCTGAAGGACATTGCGGGCTCCCTTCTGATTGTTCCCCAGTTTACGCTTGCTGCAGATACGTCGTCCGGAACCCGGCCGGGTTTTTCGCTGGCGGCTGCTCCCGATGTGGCCAATGACCTGTTTGAGCTGTTTGTGGCTGAGTCCCGTTCGGTGCTTGGCTCCGGTAGCGTAGGTTGTGGGATGTTTGGCGCGGATATGAAGGTGACGTTAGTCAATGATGGGCCGGTGACCTTCATGTTACAAACCGGGGCTGCCAGCAAAAAGTAAGTGCCTGTGAATCTTGCACAGAAGTGGGGCGACCTTGTGGCGTGTGACCTCGAGTGGTGCGAAAATTGGCCCTTGATGAGAGTCGGAATAAATTCCACGTAAGGTTTTTTGTGTTAAGTGCATGAAATTCTGACGTTTAATGGCATTTGGCCCCGTAATTGAAATATAGCTGTCACGAAGGGTTATGCGCACTTTACGGTATAAGTCCTTGCCTTTCTGGTGCCAAACGAGCTAAAAATGCACCGCCTAATATTTGCAAAATCAGGCAGGTTGTATTAAAACAGGTTCATCATGTGGGGCTTTAAGAAGATCCCGTAAGTGATTGACCTGTATAGATCTGCTGGATTGCGGATTTTCAGGATACAGAGAAAAGTTATCCTTCATGTCACAAAACTGACATAAGGGTAATGCAGAATCGGGCACATCCAGCATGACTGGTGATGCCTTACAAAATCGGGATAAGAACCCGTCGCTAAAACCTGAGTTAACTCAAAAAGGAAGACGCAACATGAAAAAAACGCTCCTCGCATCTGCTATCGCTGCTGCTACCGCGTTCTCTGGCGCTGCTGCTGCCGCTGACAACATGCCGACTGTTTACGGTAACATTCAGCTGGCTATCAGCCATTCTGATTCCGATCCCGGTTCTTCCGCTGTTGATTTCCTCGACAACGGTTCTACCCTGGGTGTTAAGCACTCCCACGAGATTGCTCCTGGCATCGAAGGTTTCTTCAAGGCTGAGCTCGAGTTCGACGCTGACGACAAAGCCGGCAATGGCGGTCTGAACGCATTCGACGAAGCCTACATCGGTATTAAAGGCGACAGCTTCGGTACTATCTGGGCCGGCTCTGATGACTCTACTTACGAGTCTGCCATCGACGAAATTGCCAACTACTACGAGTACGCCTCTCAGAACATCGGTGGCTCCTACGACACCGGCGAAGGTGACCTGGTTCAGTACAGCTCCCCAAGCTTCGGTGGTCTGCAGCTGCACGGTGCTGTTCAGATCAATGGCGATTCCACCACTGGTGGCAAGTCCTACCCGTACCAGCTGGCGGCTACTTACGCTGTAGACGCGTTTGAGCTGGCCGTTGCCATGGACTCCAACGACGGTACTACTTCTTACTCCTCCAACGGTGCGGACGTAAACAACGAAAACACCTACGGTGCTCGTGGTAGCTACACCGCTGGCGACCTGCGTCTGACTGGTCAGTTCCAGACTCGTGAAGACGTTGGTGACGTTTGGGGTGTATTCGCTGGTTACTCTGTAGGCGCTAACACCTTCGCTCTGTCCTACGAATTCGCTGACGGTGCTGACTCCAACGAGGAAGCGTCTACCGTTTCTGCACAGGCTCTGCACAACGTGTCTGACAACATGTACGTTTGGGTTGAAGGTTACCTGAACAACTCTGAAGACGTATCTTCAGACGTAGACAACACTGATCTGGCTATCGGTGCTGTTTACTACTTCTGATCACTCTCTGAGTTGATTGGATAGCCGAAACCGGCAGCCTGAGGGCTGCCGGTTTTTTATTTTCAGGCGCTGAAAAAGGAGGCGTCATGTCGGAAGAGCTCGAAATAAAGCTGACACTCTCAGGCGATGCGTTACCGCAGGCACTGGATTGGCTGCTGGCTCAGCCGGAGGCCATCAAGGGCAATGAAAAGCTGCTGGTGAATCGCTATTTCGATACGCCGGGCTCTGACCTGAACCGTCAACGGGCGGCCTTGCGGGTACGGCAGGCTGGTGGTCGGTTTATCCAGACACTTAAAACCCGCGGCGAGTTCGTTGATGGTGCCCATAAGCGGCAGGAGTGGGAATGGCCCCTGCAGGGTGCCGGTCTCGATATGTCCCTGCTGGCCGCAACCTCGTTGGGTGATGCGGTGGACTTGAGCAGTCTGTACCCTGTGTTTGAAACGAATTTCCGCCGCCAGGTCGTTGATCTTCAGCTGGGGGCTACAGAGGTTGAAGTTGCCGTTGATCATGGTGAGGTTATCTCCGGTAACGCCGTAAAGCCACTTTCAGAGGTTGAGTTTGAGCTGAAGGCGGGCGACCCCGGGGCGCTGGTGCAATGGGCCATGAAGCTGGCAGAACAGGTTCCCGTGTTTCTGAACCTTGTCAGCAAAGCGGAGCAGGGATATTACCTCGCCGGGCTTCACACACCTCAGGCCTGGCCGGAAGGCAACGGATCTCCACTCTCGGTGACCGACTTTCTTTATGGGCTCAGCGTTCTGTGGTTAACCGGTGAGGTCGTGTCTTTTGATCAGCTGGACCTGTCTGATGTGGCGAACAGGGCAAAAGAGGCTGGTGCGAGTGATCTGTTTGCCAGAGTGGTGGACGCCGCTGCGGCGGGAGTCGGGCTCGATGCACTGATCAACGAGGGTGTGCTGGGTCGCCTGCAGTTGTCCATTGCAGCCGCCTGACCGAATCAGGCGTCTGTGGCCGGCTCCTCAGTATTGTCTTTGTTATTGCTTTTGGCGTGCCAGCTGGCGATGAATGCCCGGTAGCGATCAAGCGCTTCTCTGACCATCTCGACATCGGGCGTGTTGGTTGACTTCACCAGTACGATCAAACCCTTCCCTTCAATCTCTTCCGAAGTCGGTGGATGGCAGATAACTTCGTCATCCTTGTCGATGTAGGCGAGTGCTGTGCCGATGCCGTGGCGTACCAGGGCGCTCACAATGTCGGCCCAGTTCAGATCATCCAGTGGCAAATCGTAACGATGAGGGTGGTCGTGTTCGTAGTTGAACAAATCCTCCAATACCTTCTCGGATCCCGGCGCTACGACCGATCTCACCATGATTTCCGGATACGTGCGCACGGGTCGTATGACGGTCCGGATTCCCAGTGCCTTGAACCGGCTGCGGTTCTCGTCGCTGACACACTCCACCGTAGCGCGGTTTGCGAGGTTCAGTTCGCTCAGACGATGGGAGATATCGAAGGTCAGGCTATCGGAAATGGGATCGGATTCATCGGATGCCAGCACGATAATGTGTCGGGCGCTGCCCGCGTGAACAGCTCTCAAAGCCTGGGCGTCAAACCCTGCACCATGATAATGCACCAGCCCTACGTCAGACAGTTCTGTGGGAAGTCCCTGGGGGAACTGGCGGGTCAGTAGCATAATGGGGATGGTTTCATAGCCCGGAATGGATCGTATCTGGGACGCAAAACGCATGAAATACTGCTCACCGCCGTTCCTGGGTGTGTTGATGATGACGATATGGTCTTTCATGGTGTAGATCCACCTCCCCGTAAGAATGCGTTCCCGGCGATAGAACCGGTATTCGATAAAGTCACTGACGATCAGCGTCAGGAGAGTGATCGCCCCGACGAACATGATCAGAATGGTGCTGAGTCGTCCGATGGTTGTCTGGGGCGAGTAATCCCCGTAGCCAACGGTAGATACCGTTGTCATGGTGATCCAGACTGACTCAAACAAGGTCAGGTCTTCCACCGTCCAGATAACCAGTATTTGCAGCAGCAGCAGTCCGGCGAGAATCGCGAACAGCCTTTTCATGCGGTGCCTGATTAACCCTCCCATGGACAGGTGAGGTTGTTGATGTTCAGGATTGAGCGGGCGACGGTTTCTCTGCATCCCTGGGTCTGGCCTGTTCAGTCGCGGGTAAGTTCGTTATACAGTACCGGAAATATAACAGAGAGACAGGGGTTTGCATTATGTCCGAGCCATGGAATTCCCTTCCAGTACCGTTGGCTGACGAGATTTCAGGATGTTGGTCTTCAGTATTTCCTGACGGTTTCCCGGATTGGCTTAAGAGTGCTGAGGGAATGACGGAAGGTGTCGTGGCAGGTGCTTTTGCACGCAGCCTGTTTCTCAGGCAAACCGTAGAGCGTCATCCGGAACAGGTGAGGGCGATGATGGTTTCCCGGAGTCTCACAGAGGCGACGACGGCAGGCTACCTGGAACAACGTTGGCAGGAATATCTTGCCGATGTTGATAGTGAAACGTCTCTGCATGCCGCACTTCGGCAGTTCAGACGGGAAGCCCAGTTCAGGATTATCTGGCGGGATCTTATGCGCTGGGCCGACCTGTCTGAGACCATGCTCGCCACCAGTGGTTTTGCCGATACCTGCATTCAGGGAGCACTTGATTGGCTGTATGACGATGCCTGCGAACAGTCAGGAACGCCGTGGGGCGAGCACCCGGTAACCGGTGAGGATGCACCTCAGAAAATGGTGGTGCTGGGAATGGGCAAGCTGGGTGGCCGGGAACTGAATGTTTCCTCTGATATCGACCTGATTTTTGCGTTTCCAAGTGGTGGAGAAACCCGGGACGGTCGGCGCTCTATCGACAATCAGACCTTTTTTATCCGGCTGGGGCAGCGTCTCATTCAGGCGCTGGACCAAATAACCGGAGATGGCTTCGTGTTCCGTGTGGATATGCGGTTACGTCCATACGGACAGAGTGGCGCGCTGGCACTGAGCTTCGCGGCTCTGGAGGCGTACTACCAGGATCAGGGGCGGGACTGGGAACGCTACGCCATGGTCAAGGCCAGGGTAGTGGCCGGTGATCAGGAGGCGGGTCAGGTTCTGATGGAGAGCCTTCGTCCCTTTGTTTATCGCAAATACATTGATTTCAGTGCGTTTGAGTCGCTGCGCAGTATGAAGGCGATGATCAGTCGGGAAGTGCGGCGTAAAGGGCTGGAAAACAATATCAAGCTGGGTAGCGGCGGGATCCGGGAAATCGAATTTGTTGTCCAGGCATTCCAGCTGATTCGTGGTGGCCGGGACAGGGAGCTGCAGCAGCGGGAACTTCTGGTCATCCTCAAGGAACTGGAAGAACTGGAGCTTTTGCCCTCCCGGGTGGTGATCGAGCTCCGTGAGGCTTATGTGTTTCTCCGCAATCTGGAGCACGCATTGCAGGGTATGGAGGACAAGCAGACCCAGCTCCTGCCCGATGATGATCTGAGCAGAGATCGGGTCGCTTTGATCATGGGGTTTGACGACTGGGCTGGCTGCGAACACGCCCTGAACCGCCATCGTGAACAGGTGGCTACTCACTTCTCGGATATCATTACTACGGAAGACGAAGAGGAATCGGGGGCGGATGCCCTCGACGAAGGTTGGCATGAACTCTGGCTGGCGGAAGTCGAGGAAGAGGCCGCAACCCGCTGGCTTTCGGACCATGGTTATGAGGCGCCTTCAGACAGCTATAAGGCCTTGTGTGATCTTCGTGAGAACCGGACTGTACAAACCATGCAGACTCAGGGGCGAAAACGGCTGAACCAGTTCATGCCGATGCTGCTGAATGCGCTTACAACGGTGGACAATCCGTCGGAGACACTGTCCCGGGTTCTTCAGTTGGTGGAAGCCATACTGAGGCGCACGGCCTACATGGTGTTGTTGCTGGAAAATCCAGGGGCCGGTACCCAGTTGGTCAGGTTGTGTAGCGACAGTCCCTGGATTGCCAGGCAACTGGCGGAGACGCCTCTGCTGCTGGATGAGTTGCTGAATGCCGAGAGCCTGTATCACCCGCCGGCAAAAGAACAGCTGCAGGACGACCTGAGGCAGCAGATGTTGAGGATTCCTTTCGAGGACCTCGAAGAGCAGATGGAATCCCTTCGCCATTTCAAGAAGGCGCATATCTTGCGAGTTGCTGCATCGGAACTTAAAGGCACCCTGCCGTTGATGAAGGTCAGTGACTACCTGACCTGGATTGCCGAAGTGGTACTGGATCACGTGGTCGACGTGGCTTATGCCAACCTGGTCAGTCGTCACGGTTATCCCGGGCGAGCGGATGGGGAAACGGGAGAAATGGACTTTGCGGTGATCGGCTATGGCAAACTTGGCGGGATTGAGCTGGGATATAGCTCTGATCTTGACCTGGTGTTCGTTCACAAAGGTGATCCGGAACTGTCCACCGACGGTGATAAGCCTATCGATAACGCCGTGTTCTATACCCGGCTGGGTCAACGGATTGTGCATATTCTCAATACCCAGACGCCATCGGGACAACTCTATGAAGTGGATATGAGGTTGCGGCCGTCTGGTAACTCGGGGTTGTTGGTCAGTACGCTTCAGGCGTTTGATAAATACCAGCGGAACGATGCCTGGACATGGGAGCATCAGGCGCTGTCCCGTGCCCGGGGTGTTGCGGGGTGTCCGGAAACCCTGCAGTCCTTCGAGCGCATCAGGCATGATATTTTGTGCCAGCCACGGGAGCGGGAGGCGCTGCGAAAGGAAGTGGTGGATATGCGCGAGAAAATGCGGGCGAACCTAGGTACCCCCGCCAATCGCCAGACGGAAACCTTTCACATCAAGCATGATGCCGGCGGTATCGTTGATATTGAATTCATGGTTCAGTACCTGATGTTGGCCTGGAGTTCCGATCACCCGGAACTTACCCAATGGTCAGACAATATCCGTCAGATGGAAGAGCTGGGCCGGGCCGGGCTGATACCGGTTGAGGACACGGAAAGGTTGCGGGAGGCCTTTATTGCCTTGCGCTCCACCATCCATCGCCGGGCGTTGCAAAACCTTAACAGCCAGGTGGAAGGAGGTTCTTTCCCCGAGGAAAGAACCTATATCCGGGCTATGTGGAAAAAAGTCATGATGGACAGCTGAGCAAATTCATTTCTGGCGAAAATTCCTGCTAGAATGCCGGTTCCCCGAAAACCGCTTTATTTAGGAGCAACGTAGAATGTCGATGGCTGATCGCGATGGCCTTATCTGGCTTGATGGTGAAATGGTTCCCTGGCGGGAAGCAAAAACCCATGTACTCACCCACACCCTGCATTACGGCCTGGGCTGTTTTGAAGGCGTGCGTGCGTATAACACCGCGAATGGCCCGGCGATTTTCCGTCTCAAAGAGCACACTGACCGTTTGTTCCGTTCTGCTCACATCCTCAACATGAAAATGCCGTTCACCAAGGACGAGCTCAATGAGGCACAGTGCGCAGCGGTTCGCGAGAACAACCTCGACGAAGCGTACCTCCGCCCGATGGTATTCCTTGGTTCTGAAGGTATGGGTCTGCGCGCAGACAACCTGAAGGTTCATGTGATGGTTGCCGCCTGGAGCTGGCCATCCTATATGTCTCCGGAAGCCAAGGAAATGGGTATCAAGGTGCGTACGTCATCGTATACCCGCCACCACGTAAACATCACCATGTGTAAAGCCAAGGCGAACGGCAACTACATCAACTCCATGCTAGCGCTCAACGAAGCGATTTCCGGCGGTGCCGAAGAAGCTCTGTTGCTGGACAATGAAGGTTATGTTGCTGAAGGTTCGGGGGAAAACATCTTCATTGTGCGTGACGGTGTTCTGCATACTCCAGAGCTGACCTCGTGCCTTGAAGGTATTACCCGCGCCACCATCATCGACTTTGCGAAAGATCAGGGGCTGGAAGTTCGTGAGCGTCGGATCACCCGCGATGAAGTCTACATTGCGGAAGAAGCCTTCTTTACCGGAACTGCCGCAGAAGTTCTGCCGATTCGTGAGCTGGACGGCCGCTCGATTGGAGCCGGTAAGCGTGGACCAGTGACCGAGAAGCTCCAGTCACTGTACTTCGATGCAGTGAAAGGGAAGCTTCCTGAACACAGCGAATGGCTGACACCCGTCAACGGCTGAGAGGTCGATCTCGGGAAGTCTCTGAGTAAAGGCCGCCTTCTGTTATTTGGCAGAGTGGCGGCTTCTGTTTTTTGATACAACTGATTTTTGATACACCAGATAGTGGGCAGGAACAGATAATGGCAGATGTCATCAAAGTCCCGGTTTCCTTCGGGGAAGTTCTCGACAAGATCACCATTCTTGAGATCAAGTCCGAGCGCATCAAGGACGAAGCCAAGCTCAACAATGTCCGTCTCGAGCTTGAAGAACTGAGTGAGACCTGGAATGAAGCCGTTCCGGATCAGAACGCAATTGCGGATCTTCGTCAGCAACTTAAAGCCGTTAACGAAGAGCTTTGGGTGATCGAGGATGATATCCGGGATCAGGAAGCGGATCAGAGCTTCGGGCCGAAGTTCATCGAGCTGGCTCGGGCAGTCTATGTGACAAACGACAAGCGAGCTGCGATCAAGAAAGACATTAACCTTGCATTGGGCTCTCGTTTTGTTGAAGAAAAGTCCTATCAGGATTACACAGCCAGAAAGTGATTCTGGTCCGGGGCTGGTGAAGGGTGCCGCTGGCGAGCACCCCATCAGTCCCCGTCACTGTTTTACGATCCCGCCTTTTCCTTGAACCACCGATCCAGAATATCGGTAGTGTCTTCAACGGTCACCAGCTCCATCGCACCTTCGAATTCTGCCTTCGCCCCCCACCGAGCCTCCCCAACGGCTTTTCCGGTGAATTTTTTGAGGGCTTCGGGGTAGCGGTTGACGCACCATTTGAGCGAATTGTATGGGCCAGAGCGGTTCGGGTTACTGGCGGCAAACAGGCCGAGTACATCGGTCCCCACCGCGCTGGCGATGTGTGCGGGGCCGGTATCAGGGGCGACCACCAAGTCGGCATGAGTCATCATGGCGGTTAGTTGTTTGAGGGTATCCTGGCCACAAATGTTCAGAGCCTTTTCCCTCATTGAGGCTTCGATGGCAGAGCAGTACTCTTTCTCAAAAGGCGCCGGGCTTCCCACAAGGATCACGTTCATACCGTAAGTTTGTATGGCGTAGTCGGCAAGGCGTGCATAGCGCTCGGCGGGCCAGTTACGGAGTGCGTGGCTGGCACAGGGGCTGATGACCAGATTCTTGCGGTCGCTGGCAAGGTGTTTGTAGGCGAACTCATGATCTGACTCGCTCAGGGGGATGTTCCAGCGGGGAGGTGCGGCTTTCAGGCCGATGGGTTCAAGGAAACTGGCAAGGCAATCGCGAACGTGCTGCTCTGGTGCAGCAGCGATGCGCTTGTTGATAAACAGGCTGTGAAGATCCTTGCTGCGGGCGTAGTCATAGCCAACCCGTACGCGGGCGGGAATGCAGGCAGCGGCAAGGTTGGCGCGGAATGCAACCTGCATGTGGAGCAAGGCATCAAAGCGCCGCCCTCTCATTTTCTGGCGCAGTTCCTTGTAGCCCTGTCGCCCTGCCTTCTTGTCGAAAATGATGAACTCGACACCGGGCAGATCGCCAATCAGTCTGGCTTCGATCTTACCAATCACCCAGGTGATTTCGATGCCTGGAACCTGTTCCTGAAGGCTCAACACCACGGGTATTACGTGGGTAACGTCGCCAATGGCTGACAAGCGAAGTATGCAGATGGATTTCATCAGGCAGTCGTCCGTTCCAGGTTATTCCGCCCCTTTTGTGGAGCTGGGTAGTCATTCGTTGATAAACTGGCGGCCATTCTATCCTACTCACCGGCACACGTCCTGATGCCTGTATGAGCAGGTGCAGTTGAACGATGTTAGTTAGGAAACCATGGCCGACTCCGAGATTATAGAGCGACACAAAGGCTCCGCGTTGCTGGTACATCCAGACTATCGGGGGCGGGTGACTGCCGAATGGTTCAGTGCCGAGTATTGGGGAGACTGCGCACGCCCTGTCAGCAGTGGCGGTCGAGGTGGTGCCTGGTTCATTGAAGCGGGCGAGGTGAGTCTGGTGCTGCGGGAATACCGTCGTGGAGGTCTGGCGGCGCGGATATCCCGGAAGACTTATGCTTACACCAAAGAAGCGGAAGTCAGGTCATTCTCGGAATTCCGATTGCTTGATCAGCTTTATCGGATGGGATTGCCCGTGCCCAAGCCCGTAGGGGCCTGGTACCGGAAAAGATCCCCAGTGCAATACCAGGCGTCTATTATCATTGAGCGGCTGAACGATACGGTACCGCTGGCGGAGTTGCTGGAAGATCTTGATCTCAAAGACTGGACTGCTCTGGGGCAGGTGATCCGTCGCTTCCATGATGCCGGCGTTCGCCATGCTGATCTCAACTGCTTCAACGTGCTGGTGCGGGGTAATGTCTATTACCTGATTGATTTCGATAAAGGCAGCATTGTCCCTCCCGGTTCGCCTTTGGACTGGAAAAGCCGAAACCTGGAGCGCTTTGCGAGGTCGATCAGAAAAGTCGCGGGCGATGCGGTCCAGGCCCGGGTCTGGGAACCTTTTATGACTGGATATAACGGGAGTCACTCTGTTTGACTGAACTAAACCGTGATAGTGAATTGCCTGCGATCCTGTGCCTGACGGATTCGTGTGACCGTCCAGAGTCCGAACTCTTTATCGGGCTCAGGAATGCTGGTTTTGATGTGGATGTCATGTGCAATCCCAAGGGTCGGAACTACCAGCGCCTGGTAGATGAAGGCTTGGTGGCCCAGCCGATGGCGTTGAAGAATCGTTTCGATAAAGAGGGCACGGAAGCGATCCGAAGCCAACTGTCGAAGAAACACTACGAGGTTATTCACGCCTATAACCCACGGGCACTGGCTTGTGGGTTGCGGGCGTCGAAAGGAACCGATATCAAAGTGGTGGCTTATCGGGGCGTCATTGGCAATATCAGTTTCGTGAATCCGGAATCCTGGATAACGTTTTTGCATCCAAGGGTCAGTAAGATCGTCTGCGTGGCTGATGCAATTAAAGACTATCTTGCCAGCCTTCATTTCCTCTGGATGCACATCCCTGACAGCAAGCTACAGCGTATCTACAAAGGGCATGATCTTGCCTGGTACCAGGCGGAACCTGCTGATCTCAGTGAGTTTGGTGTGCCGGAAGATGCTCTGGTGGTGTGTTGTACAGGCCGTAACAGCCCGAGAAAGGGGTTTGATGACCTGATTCAGGCCATGAACCATCTGCCGACGGACGCGAATGTTCACTTGCTGCTGGTTGGTGATGTCATTAACAGTGAGGAGATCCGGCAACTGGCTGAGCAATCCCCCCTTGCCGACCGGATCCATTTCACCGGATACCGCAATGATGCTCCAGCCATTGCAGCAGCCAGCGACGTGTTCGTGTTGCCCTCAAAAGGCCGGGAAGGTTTGCCCCGAGCTGTTATTGAAGCAATGGTCTATGGCGTTGCGCCTGTCGTTACCAGCGTTGGGGGCATGCCAGAGTTGGTGGAAGATGGTGTCAGTGGATTGGTTGTTCCGCCGGAGCATCCCGCTGCGCTGGCAGCAGCGATAGATCGTTTGATTAGGGACCGGGCATTGGCTGGCGCCTTGGGGGCGGCTGCGAGGGACCGGATTGCCCGGGACTTCCATACCTCCATGACGGTTCGAGAAACCGGTGAGCTCTACAAATCATTAACGGGCAGAAGCTGAATGCGTCGCTATCTGTTTTTCGTCAATCAGCCATATTCATACTCTATCCTGAGGCCGTTACAGGATGAAATCCGCCGTCGTGGAGACGAGGCCGCCTGGTTCGTAGCGGGGTGTTCCACTGCACCACTGCAAGCAGGAGAGCGTCGGCTGAAGACGGTCAGGGAAGTGATGGAGTTCAAGGCGGACGCGACGTTTGTGCCGGGAGACTGGGTTCCCTATTTCTTTCCGGGCATCAAGGTGGAAGTGTTTCACGGCATGGCACGGAATAAACGGGGCCACAGCAGTGAGGATGAAAGCGATCATTACCGGATTCGTGGGTGGTTTGATCTTTACTGCACACATGCGGTGAAGGACACTGCCAAGTTTCAGGCGTTGGCAAAGGAGCATGGGCATTTCGCGGTAGCGCATACCGGTTGGCCCAAGCTGGATCCGTTGCTGTCAGGCGCATCGTTGGGGAAACCGCAACGAGCGGAGGGAGAGGCCCCGGTCGTTTTTTATGCATCGACGTTCAGTCGTTCGGTGACCTCTGCACCTGCACTGGTAGACAAAATCGGTGAGCTTTCCCGAAGCGGACGATGGCAGTTTATTGTTACTCTGCACCCCAAAATGGATGAGGAGGTTGTTGAGCAGTATCGCAAACTGGCGGGTGATAACCTGAGATTTGTGGAGAGTGATGAAGATTTGCTTCCTATTTTGCCGGAAGCCGACGTTATGATGTGTGATACGTCCTCCATCATGTTTGAATTCATGTTCCTGGACCGCCCGGTAGTGACTTTCCGGACCAAGATGCCAGGGCCCTACCTGATTGATGTAGATAGCCCGGATGAGGTTGAGGCGGCGCTTGCCAGGGCGGTGTCGTACCCTGACGAGCTGATGTCGGAAACCCGTAGACTGTGTGACGATCTCCATAGTTTCCGGGATGGCCAGTCCAGCCCGCGAGTGCTGGATGCGGTTGAAAACTTCCTGCGGGATAAGCAGGGCGCACTGAAGAAAAAGCCGCTGAACCTGCTGAGGAAACTCAAGGTCAGGCGCCGGCTTCAGAGGGAACTGAAGCGGATGAAACAGCAGGACAGCTAATTTACATCTAACGGAATAAGCCAGCTTGACTAGCCTCGACACCACCCTGAATGTATTTGTGGTAAGTACACCGTTGCAACTGATCAGTTGCGCTGAGGCACGCCGCTATTATGGGTGTTCTGCCGCGGAGTCTCTGCTGGTTATCGCCCGACCGGACAACAGTGAAACAGAGTCTCAGCTCGCACTGCTGTCCACAGCCTTGGGGTGGCAGGACGTCGAGACGATACACCTGAAAAAAAGCTCCTTCTACCTGCATTTAGGTGGTGTGGCCCGATCCCTGGCGCATCGCCCCATTAAAAGAATGTTCATCGGTAACAAGGCCAGTTGGATTCACGAGGTTTTCTATCGGGGGTTCGACGCCGAGGAACTGGTTTTTGTGGATGATGGTCTGGCGACGGTCAAGTATTACCATGCCATCCACAACGAGGGGCTAGCGTCCCGGGTGTCGAAGGGAAAAGCCCGCTTGCTATCAGCCATGGGCATCCGGCTCCATCGGGTTGTACCCGAGGTCGTGTCCTTTTTTACTTTTTTCCCGTTGCCATGCACGGACAAGATCACGACTGTAATCCACGATTTTCCAGTATTTCGGGAAACGTTCCGGACCCGTGAGCATGTAAGCTCGGCACTGCCCCCGCTGATTGGCTTTCTGGGGCAGCCGTTTGGCGGTGGTATACGTCTGCAGCGGTTAAAACTTCAGATTGAACATGTACTGGAACGTCATCCAGACAGTCGTATTGTTTACTTTATGCACCGTAAGGAAGTCCGCGCAGAACTGGATTCACTGCTTTGGGGCTTGCCCGTAGAGGTGCGGCAGGCCGGCCGTCCTATCGAAGTGGAAGTTGCGCTTTCCGGAGAAAAGTACACGGCGTTTTACAGTTTCGCCTCCACGGCTCTGTTTACCCTGAAAAAGATGTTCCCCTATATCAACGTGTACCAGATTGACGATGAGGCCCTGGGCGCCCAGGTGCCTTATTACGAGGAAATCGTGTCCATGTTCCAGTCTGCGGGCGTAGAAGCCACCACTCTCTGACGGTTGGTCAGAGCTGGTGATCGGTCTTCATTCTTGCTGGCGCCTTGGGCGCTTCAGGGTCCACAATCCCGCATATTTGTTAAACGTAACCTGGGCGTAGGTAACGGCTGTCAGATAGCCGACAGAACCGTCGAGAAAACCAAAACGGATAAAATAAACCTGCACGAAGGTCATCAGGCCGCGAAGGGTAGGGTAGATCATTGTGCGGGTTTTCTTGCCCTTCCTGTGTTTTTCCAGTGATCCCAGCCAGGCATATTTTGCGCTTTTCTCCAGCGAATGGCCGAAGTCCCGGTGGGTGTAGTGCGTCAGGCGGCCTCGCAGAGTTTTGACTTTTCTCCCGGAGGGAATCAGGATGCGCTCATGAACCAGAGCATCCGAGAAGCTGACGCCCTCCCGCCGGAACAGTCTCAGAGGGGCTCTTCCACTTCGCCCGAAGTCCAGTCGTGAACCATAGATGGTGACCGCCCACGGTAATTTGTAGGCATCGGCATCCGGTGCTGCCAGGTGATGATTGATCTCCCTGGCCAGTTCTGGAGTGATTCTTTCATCGGCATCAAGTGACAACACCCAGTCGCCAGTCGCTTTTTCCAGTGCTCGTTGCTTCTGAATGCCAAAGCCTGGCCAGTCCGTCACTTCAACAATATCGGCATACTCGCGGGCGATGTCGACGGTGCGGTCGGTACTGCCACTGTCCAGAACAATGATTTCATCTGCCACCAGCCGTGCTGATTTCAAGCAATCGGCGATATGATCTTCTTCATTTTTGGTGATGATGGTGGCGGATACGGTACGTGATCGCGTACGCGTGTACGAAGCACTGAGTTCTGTATACAGCGCTGAGCCTATGGCAGCCACGTACACCATATAGAGTGTCAGGAAGAGGCTTCTGTCGAATGCTGCTTCTGTCAGGCCAAACATCAGATAGCCAACGCTGACCATGGTGCCCGCTACCGCCAAATGGGCCGCTGGAGCGTGGGAGCTGAACAGGTGGCGCCCGAACAGCACCATCGGGATGAAGATCAGAAATGTCCAGCTCAGAATGCCGGGAACACCGCTGGTTGCGGCATTATTGAGCAGATCGTTGTGGGCATGACCCGTACAGCAAAGGTAGGTCTTTGAGAGCTGCCCAGCTTCAACGGCATCCTCTATATGGTGGGTATAGCCCCCAAGGCCGGCGCCAAACCAGGGGTTATCGAGGAACAGACCGCTGGCCTGATCCCATATCTCGATGCGTTTGCCCATACCCTGCTCAAGCTGGCCCTTGTCAACAAGGCCATCAAGGGATTTGGACATACGGTCACTGGTAGTGACTGCGGTAACCAGGATGGCAGGGATCAGGAAAAGTGCCACGATTCGCAGCTTTTTGCTGACCAAGGGGATCAACAGGAGAAGCAGGAAGGGCAGTGCAACGAGGTTGCTCCGGGTTTCAGACAGCATGGAGATCAGGGCCGCTGTTGTGCCCATAGCCATCAATGCCAGAGCTGTCAGTGGCCGTTTGCTTTTCAGGAAGAAAAAACCACCGACGATGGTCAGCATTCCTCCCAGGAGTGCAAGGTTGCCGAAGCTGATGGGATTGATACCGCCACCGAACCGATACTTCATGATGCCGCCGAGAGCGCCTTTGCTCTCGATGATCACTGACAGAAGTATGGCAATCACTGAAACGGACATCAGAGCCGCCGCCAGGAATACCGTGCCGGCCCTTACCCTGGCAAAGGTAAATGCAGTGATCAGCGGCCAGAACAGGATAAAGCGGGCATGGGTGCCCAGTGTCTTGCCTCCGTCATAGTCGAATCCTTCAAGGGACCAGGAGCAAAGGCTTACCAGGAAGAAAAACCAGAAGGCAAAATGCAGAAGGCGCAGTTCCTTGGGCTTATCCCAGCCGGCTTCGTACAGGGTTTTGCGGAATGCGACCACCATACCGCTGATGGCCAGCAACAAAGTGGCAGCGGCAAGCAGGCTGGACGAGAGTAGTGCGCCCCCGAGGCCGGTCATTAGCAGAGCGTAAGATACCAGTCGGGACTTTGGCGTGGTGTCGGTCATGTCCGGCTCGTTCAGCAAATTCGGTCGGGGTTGTAGGGGTTGATCTCTCCGGGAGGCCGGTGCCGCATACGCTTGTATTCCCACTGATATTGTTCCGGAATCTGACGCACGCAGTCTTCGATGGATCGATTCATGGCGGTGGTTGCGATCACAGCGTCCTTGTCGCCGAGGCCGGCCTCAGTCCGCCTGACAACAATGCGGAAGCCACTGGCATCGGGCAGTCTTTCTGCATAGGTGATCAGCACCTTGGCACCGGTTCTTTGAATCAGTTTGGAAACCAGAGTCATGGTTTTGACTTCCATACCGAAGAAGGGGGCAAACGCATTGCCTTTCCCTCGTGGTGACTGATCCGGGAGGATACCTGCAACACCACCTTCACGGAGGATCGAGGCAAGTCTTGCGAGCCCTCGACGGTCGCCGCGCACCAGTTCGGAGCCAAGCCTGCCTCGTACGCGAACCATGTAGTTCTCGAACTCCGGCATGTTGGGCGGGCTATACAGTGCAGCCATTTTGTAACGGGACGAGAAAAACAGGCCCGCCAGTTCCCAGTTACCCAGGTGGGGGGCCAGCAGAATAAGGCCGTCCCCATCTGCCATGGCCTCGTCAATCAATTCGAGGCCTTCGGTTTCCCTGATCAGGCCCAGGCATTTTTCAACTGGCCACTCCCACATCAGGGGCACTTCCACCATGGTCATGCCAGTCTGGGCAAGGGATTTTCGTGACAAAGCAGCCCGTTCTCCGGGTGACAGCTCGGGCAGGCAAATATCCAGATTGATATCGGTTACCTGCCTGAGCTTGGTCGGCAGTCGCCATGACAGAAACCCGATGAGTTTCCCAATACGCTGAGCGTTGGCAAGAGAAAGCCAGCCGATCATTCTGAGCAGTCCGGCAATCAGGAAGTACTTTACTTTGCTCATTTTCGACCGTACCGATCCTCGTAACGAACGATGTCGTCTTCCCCGAGATATGAACCGGACTGCACCTCGATCAGCTCGAGATCAATGACACCAGGGTTTTCCAGAGAGTGTACCTGACCAACCGGTATGTAGGTTGACTGGTTTTCAGTCACCAGATAGGTCTCATCGCCGTTGGTTACTTTGGCGGTACCGCTGACAACAATCCAGTGCTCGGCGCGATGGTGATGCATCTGTACAGAAAGCTTCGCCCCGGGCTTAACGGTAATGCGTTTCACCTGGTAGCGGGTGCCATTGTCAATGGAGTCGTAAACCCCCCAGGGACGATATACCTCTCTGTGGTTCATATGCTCATGGCGGCCATCACTCTTGATCTGTTCCACCACAGATTTCACGTCCTGAACCCGATCTTTGTGGGCAACCAGAAGCGCGTCCTTGGTTTCGATAATGACCAGGTTGTCCACGCCAACGGTTGCGACCAGGCGGCTGTCGGCCCTGACCAGGGTGTTTGACGTGTCATGGGTGATGACATCTCCCGACAGGCTGTTGCCATCGGCATCTTTTTCGCTGACATCCCAGAGTGCAGACCAGGATCCGATGTCGCTCCATCCGGCATCCAGAGCTACAACGGCGGCCTTGTCGGTTTTTTCCATGACGGCGTAGTCGACAGAGTCGGACGGGCACTGGGCGAACAGCTCTGCATTCACCCGGGTAAAGTGAAGGTCCTCGGACGCGTCGGCGATGGCCGATTTGCACGCAGCGAGAATGTCTGGCCTGTGGGTTTCGAGCTCGTTCAGGTAGTCGCGGGCACCAAACAGGAACATACCGCTGTTCCAGAGGTATTCGCCAGAGTCGAGATAGGCTTTGGCAGTATCCAGATCGGGCTTTTCAACAAAACGGTCGACGGTGAAGCAATTGTCTGCAAGGTTGCTTCCCCGGTGAATATAACCGTAGCCAGTTTCTGGGTTGTGAGGCACGATGCCGAAGGTGACCAGCTTGCCCTGAGATGCGAGAGGGACGGCTCGCTCGACGCCTTCCTGGAATGCTGCGACATCGGTAATCAGGTGATCGGCCGCTAGCACCAGCATTAACGGGTTTTCGGTCTCCGAGTTGTTGCAAAGCTGGAGAGCTGCCAGAGCAATAGCAGGCGCAGTGTTGCGGCCACAGGGTTCCAGAATTATCCGGGTTTCTTCATGGCCTGACTGGCGCATCTGTTCCGCCGCGAGAAAACGATGCTCTTCGTTGCAGATCAAAAGCGGGCTGTCTGCATTCATGCCGTCCAGACGGGCAACGGTTGCTTGCAGCATGGACAATGGTCCATCGGTCAGCTTGAGAAACTGCTTTGGATTGAGCTGCCGCGATAGTGGCCAAAGTCTTGAACCTGTGCCACCGGCCATGATGACGGGATGAATCATGCGTCTACTCCGGACTAGAGTGATAAATTCCTCGAGAACCCTGATTTGGGATGCGTCATCTTAACACAGGCAGTTGATAATATTGCCTAAGTGAAGCCCCAACCAACGTGCCAAAACCAGGAGTTTTGATGAAACTGCCGTTATCTGTGTATTACATCACTCAGAATGAGGAAGTCCGGTTGCCTGAGTCGCTGGCCAGGGTTGTCGGATGGGTAGATGAGATTATTGTCGTCGACTCGGGGAGTACCGATGGAACCCGGGCAGTTGCAGAGTCGGCTGGGGCGCGGTTTGTCCACAATGACTGGCAGGGCTTTGCGTCCCAGAAAGCCTTCGCAGCCAGTTTATGCAGAAACGACTGGGTACTGGATCTGGATGCGGATGAGGTGCTGTCGGATCAGTTGGTTACCAACATAAAGGCCCTTTTTGCCAGTCAGGTCTCCGACGAGATTGCCGGTTTCAGGATGCGATGGGTGCTCTCCCAGCCAAACCCCCGACATCCCTTCCGGCACGATAAAAGCAAAAAAATTCTTCGTTTGTATAACCGAAAGCGTGCGGCCATTGAACCGGAAGCGGACAGCAACGATGACCGGCCCCGGGTTAAAAACGGCAGAGTGTTGGAGCTAAAAGGGGACGTGCTGCATCGCACCCTGATTTCACTGGAGCAGATGGAGAAGAAATACTGTCAGCTCTCGTCGGAGCAGGCCAGGTATATGGCGGCAAAGGGGAGGCGTATCTCCAGTGCCCGGCTCTTTGTTGAATTTCCTCTGAAGTTTCTCAAGTATTACCTGATCCATCGACAGGTTTTAAATGGCTGGTTTGGGTTGAGTGTGGCCATTACGGCTGCGAACCGTAACTTCATGAGATTGGCCAAGGCGAAGGAGTTGCAGATGCTGGCCGAGATAGAAAGCGAGTTGGATTCAAAGAGTCATGTGGGCGGGTAGCCCGCCAATGCGTCGACGTAAAGTTGTTCAGTTTGTTTCGCCATGGCTTCAAGCGTCAGCTTTTCCCTGGCGAAGGCCATTGCTGACTTCTCGGACGCCTTGAGCTTCTCCAACTCTCCAAGAGCCTGTGCGATGATGTTCTTAAAGCTGTCCATGCTGTGATCCTGGCTGAGGGCGTTTGCGGGAAGCATTTCCCGGCAGCCGGACACCGGCGTCGAAATAACGGGACAGTCAGCCAGCAAGGATTCCACGAGCGCATAGGGAAACCCCTCGCGATCAGAACTGATGACCGTCAGATCTGCCTGCTGGTAGGCCGGGGCCATCGGTTCCACAAAGCCGGGCAGGCTGATTGAATCTCCGGCATTGACTTCCCTGACCAGGTTTTCCAGATGCCTGCGTTCTGACCCTTCTCCGTAAATGGTCAGGTGCGCGTGGGAAAATGCCGAAGCCAACTCCGCCCAGGCCTTGATCAGCAGGCTGAAGTTCTTGACCGGCTCCAGTCGTCCCACGGCCACTACATTGAGTGAGCCGGCTACCATGCCGGGGGGGAGCCGGGAAGAGCACCCCGTTTGCGCGGGTATTGGCCGGGCAACGCCGTTGTATATCAGGTGACTGGACGGATGATCTAGCTGGTCGTAGATCTGCTGGCTGACGGCAATAACGTGATCCAGTTTTGCGAAGGGACCGTGGCTGGATTTGATGCCGTGAACGGTACCGATCCGCACCCTGGCAATTCCGCATGGTAGTCCGCTCAGTAATGTTGCTGCCTTGTTGCCCTGGGCGTGAATGATATCCGCGGCGATAGGGCGTAGCACCCGCTTTAACCTGTGGGACAGCCAGGGATTCCGCCGGCCCATTTGCACCGGTACCGGATGAAAGTGGGTGCTTGTTGAAAAACGATGCCTGTAAGCCTTATGAGCCAGAACATGGATCGTATGGCCGTGCCCTGCCAACGCGTCCGCAAGGTCTGCGGTGTGTTTTTCCATGCCACCCCATGTGGTGCCGGGTGTTGCGAGGAGAAAGGCTATCGTCAAGCCTGCCCTGTCGTTCATTGTCTGGCCTGGCGGGCGGCAAGTACCTCGTTGTATACCCTGAGAGATGACTCTGTCTGGGCCTGCAACCGGAACTGGTAGGGAATCTTGATGTCCGGTATGTCAGAGTCCAGAACCTTCATCGCGGTTTGGGCAAATGCGCTGATGTCATCGGGGGGAACCAGCCCCTCCTGATAGCAGGCCTGGAGGGTTTCTGCTGCTCCGCCCCGGTTAAAGGCAACAACGGGTGTGCCGGACGCCAGAGCTTCCGTGACGGTGCGGCCGAATGGTTCGGGCTTGGTGGACATGTGGCAGACGACGTCCGCGAACAGATACAGTTCTGCCATATCATTTCGTTGACCGAGAAACGTGACGTTGTTGGTCAGCCCGAGTTCTGTGCGGCGCCGTTCCAGCTCATTCATGAAACGTTCTTTGCCAGGTTCTACGCCGCCCACAATGATGCCGTGTGTGTTGGGACGGGTGCGAAGAATTTCTGCCATAGCCGCCAGAAAATGAAGCTGGCCTTTCCAGCGGGAAATGCGCCCGGGCATCATCAGTATTTTCTTGTCTGCAAACTGAGGGAAATCCCGTAGCAGGTTCTGTTTCCAGGATTCGTTCAGCTGACGATTCTGGAAGTAATCGACATTGACGCCGCGGTGAATGACGGTCAGCTTCTGTTCTGGCACCTGAAAGTGCTCAAGGACATAGTCCCTTACACAGGTGGATACGGCAATAATGCGATCAGCCCTGGTCATGATCGCGCTGTAGGGGTTAACTGAGTACATGCCGTGAAACGTGGACACGATTGCTGGCCGTTCGTAGTCGGCCAGTCCTCTCCAGGCCAGGTTAACAATCCAGGCGGGCATCCGGGAGCGGACATGAATGATGTCGGGCTTCAGGTCCCGTATGAGTTGCCTCATAGGGCGGATCTGTCCGAACGACAGGGGGGATTTTCGATGAATGGGCATTCGGATGTGCGTGCTGCCCTGAGCCCTCAGTTTCTCCACCAGGGGGCCGCCGTTGGAGACAACAAAGGATTCATGCCCGCGCTTTGCCAGATCGGATGCAAACTCAATGGTGCCGCGCTCGACTCCGCCACTGTATAGGGCGGGCAACGCCTGGAGTATTCTCAAGTTGTCGTCCTCTTGTCCGTTTTCCCCGACCGGAGGGGCAGAGGTAACAGGCGCCGGCTGATGACCCAGCGGGCAGCTCTGTCGGCTTCCCATAATCCATGTTCGAGAGTATGCCTGCCGGACATGACCGCTTCGTGATCACTCACTGGCGAGGCCAGGCCCTCCTTGACCAGATGCATGATGCCTTCTGCCACACGGCTGCCGGTCTTTGCGGGTAGTTCGAGCAGTCCGGTCGGTATTCCTGACGTCACGGCTTCGCAGACCATGGACATACTGTCGGGTGTCACCCACACGGCGCGAGACGCAGGCAGTTGATGATTGAGCCAGCTTTCGTGAGTTCGCCGGTGATCAACGACGGTTACTTTCAGATTGGCAAGTTCTTCCAGGCGGGTGAGAAGGTCGTCCGGGGTTCGCCGTGACCCACTGATCGTCCATCGCCACTGGGGATAATCCATGATCAGTTTCTGTGTCTGGCTGAATATCGAGTCGCTGTCCCACTCGAAGTGTGGCGATGGGCCGCCAATCAGGATCAGCGCCTCAGGTTTGTTGGTCACTCTGGCCAGTGGGGTGACGGTGTTGATGACGCCTTGAGTTGTCAGGATGCGAGGGGAACTGGCCGGGTGGTCATGGGAGGGGATCGCGGCGGCGTTAACCCAGCGAACCGGGAACCCCGGTTTCATGATGACCATCGTTTTTGCGTTGCGGGACTTTCTGAGCGCGAGCAGAAGCCTGTGAGTACCGGTTCCGGCAGCGATAATCAGGTCCGGGTTGGGAAGGTTTTCCGACTGTTTGGGCGGCCTTGCCAGGATAACCCTCCAGAGGGGAACTTTGCGTGCAGGAATTTCAACCCAGTGAAGGCTGGCTCCGGTCAGCACCCTCAGGCGGTTGCCAAGGCCTTTCAGCTGGTTTCTGTGGCCGGGCTTGTTGTCTGTTAACAGCCAGACAACGGGGGCCTGGTCATGATGGTCTTGCTGCCGTCCCATAGATCCGCACCATTGGTGACCTTGTTACGTCGGGTTACTTGCGCTGGTAGAAGCCCGGATCCTCAGGATCTGGGCGGGTCTTGAAGCGCCTGTGCATCCAGAGATACTGATCCGGAGCCCGACGGATTTCCTGCTCGATTTTGCTATTGATCGCGGTTGCATCCTGAAGGTCATCCCCGCTCGGGAAATTCTCCAGAGCCGGGTGAAAGTAAATATCATATCCGGGCTTGCCTTCCCGTCGGAAATGACTGAAAGGAACAATCTGGCAACCGCTGCGCTCGGCAATCCTGGAGGTAGCAGTAATGGTGCCTGTGGGGATGCCGAAAAACGGGGCGAAAACGATATCCTTACGGCCGTAGTCCTGGTCCGTGGCATACCAGACGGCGTGATTGCTTTTCAGGCTCCGGAACAAGCCCCTGAGATCTTTGGCGCCTAGTACAGTGCCATAACGCCGACCTCGTGCCCGTGTCATGACTGCATTCATAAGAGGATTATTGTGATCCCTCTGCATGACATCCGCACGGATGACCTGTGTGACCAGACTACCGCCGAGATCCAGTGTGCTGTAATGGCCACCAAGGAGTAATACGCCTTTGCCCTGGCTGAGTGCGTGTTCAAAGTGCTCCAGACCATGGATGTCCGTGATGCCCATCAGTTTCGATGGGTCCCGGAACCAGGCGATGCCAAGCTCCAGTATACCGATGCCATTGGCGATAAAGGCATTGCGCACGAGAGCCGCCTGTTGCTCGGCAGGCAGTTCCGGGAAACACAGACGGATATTGGTTTCGGTAATCCTGCGCCGGCTTCCGGCGATCCGGTGTGCCAACAGGCCGACCACTTTCCCCATCCACCACTGGAATCGAATCGGAAACTGGGCGACGCACCACATCACAGCAATGAGCACCCACGTCGGCCACCAGCGCGGGTGCCGGTATGCCGAGTAATCTGTGTTTCGTGGTAGTTTGCGGTACTTTTTCTTCACTTGTAAAAGGTCCTGGTCTTACGCAAAACAACGGGTTGTGCGCTATGATAACGCACTGGTTTGCCTGGAGTCCTGTGTGCTGCAATTTATCTATTCCCAACTCATTCGGCTTCTTCTGCCCTTTATTCTTGTGCGGTTGTGGTGGAATGGCCGCAACGCTCCGGAACTCCGTCGCAACTGGCAGCAACGGTTGGGGATTGTGTCCCGGGCCGACGGTCCGGTTGTCTGGGTTCATGCTGTATCGGTCGGGGAAACCATCGCTGCGGCTCCCATGGTCCGGCGCCTGCTCGCCCGTAACCCGGATATCACGATTCTGATGACTGCGATGACGGATACTGGTCTGGCGCAGGCAAGAAAGATGTTCGGCGACCAAGTCAGGTATTCCTATGCGCCGTACGATACTCCGGGGTCGATCCGGCGCTTCCTTGCAAGGGTCCGGCCCAGCATTCTCGTGATCATGGAAACCGAAATCTGGCCTAATATGATCCGCCAGTCCCGGGCACGGGGTGTGCCGGTTTTCCTGATCAATGCCCGCATGTCTGAACGATCGGCCCGTGGTTACGAAAGAGTTAAATCGCTGGCGGCCCCTATCATGAAAAGTATCAGTTGGGTGGCTGCCCAGGCGGAGAAAGACGCCGAAAGGTTGCGCAGAATAGGTGTCGCCGGGGATAAGGTCGATGTAACGGGAAGCGTCAAATTCGATGTCGATATTCCCGAGGCTGTCAGGTTAGCCTCCGAGACGTTCAAAGCCGCTCTGGCCGGGCGTCCGGTTTGGATTGCGGGTAGTACCCACAGTGGTGAGGATGCCCAGTTAATTGCTGCACATGAAAGGATACTGGCGGTGCATCCCCGGACCCTTCTCATTATCGTTCCTCGACACCCTGAACGTTTTGAACCGGTTGCGGAAAAAGTGGAGAAAGCGGGGCTATTGCTGGCCCGGCGTTCGTTGGGTGCGTCTCCCCAGGGTGCGCAGGTCTACCTCGGCGATACCATGGGTGAGTTGATGATGTTCTACGGTGCCAGCGACGTGGCCTTTGTTGGCGGATCGCTGATCGAGCGTGGCGGACACAATCCCCTTGAACCTGCAGCCTGGGGCATTCCTGTGTTCTCCGGCCCCCACATCTTCAATTTTGAAACGATCTACCAGCGGTTGCTGGATGATTCCGGTGTGAAACTGGTGAAAGACTCTGATGAGCTGGCGGACCACATTATCCGCCTGTTCAGTGATGAAACTGAACGGCAGATTATCGGTGCCCGTGCGTTGGCGGTCGTCGAAAGAAACCGAGGCGCGCTGGACAAGGTGGTGGACGGCATCGTTGCGAGGGTGTGATGGCGGGGTAGCGTTCCCCGCCATCTGAGCGAAACTAACCGGCAGGATTATTGGGCGGGATCGTCCAGGGTTTGCTTCTCGTTGGCCAGGGCCTCAATGCCAGGAGCCGTCTCGCTCAACCAGCCGTTCAGGTCAATCAGGTCCTGGGGGCTGAGAATGCCAGCTGACTGCTTCAGTTGCAGAGAGTTGATTACATAGTCGTAGCGTGCGTTGGAGTAGTCCAGCAGTGCGACGTAGTATGCCCTCTCGGCATCCAGCACTTCCACGATATTCCGTGTTCCCACCTCATAGCCTGCACGAGTTGCATCCAGGGCGCTGCGACGGGAAATGATGGTCTGTTCGAGTGCTGAAGCGGTTTCGATGTTGTTGTTCACCGTGAGGAACAGGCTTCTGGTGTTAACCCTGACGTCCCGGCGCACCGTGTTGAGGCTCTCCTCTGCAACGGTGACAAGCGAACGTTGTTGTCTAACGCCAGCTTGCGTTCCGCCACCCGAGTAAAGGGGCACGTTAAGAGTCAGGCCGATGACGCCTTGTGTCCCTTCAAACTGGGACGGTGAGCCGCCATCGATATTGCTGTCGCCATAGGATGCGGTGAGATCCAGGGTCGGGTAATGGCCGGATTTGGCCACTTTCAGGTTGGACTCACTGGCATTCAGATCAGACATGGCAGATTGAATGGACCAGTTCTGCTCCAGGGCGGTTGTTTCCCACTGGGAAGGGTCCATGGGATCTGGCCGTCCGAGCGGGAATGTCTGGAGAAGGTTTTCCAGATCTTCGTTGTATTCGCCGGTCAGTCGGGCCAGCTGTTCACGAGCTACGTTGAGTTGGTTTTCCGCGGCAATGCGCTGACTGCGGGTGTCATCGTAACTGGCACGGGCTTCATAGACTTCGGTGATGGCGATCAGGCCCACATCAAAGCGTTCCTGAGCCTGTTCATACTGGCGCTGAATGGCCGCTTCGGCCGCCAGGGCCGTCGTGACCGTATCCCGTGCCCTGAGAACCGCGAAGTAGGCATTAGCAACATCAAGGATCAGTTGTTGTTGCGCAAGGTTGTATTGGGCTCGAGCCGATTCGGTCTGGAACTGGCTGGCGTCGTAGGCAAACCAGGAATCAGCCCGGAAAAGTGGCTGGGAAAGCTGAACACCATAGTTAAGGCTCTTGTAGCTTTCGTCCTGATTATCCCCGTCCAGGTCGGTGTGATTGGCTTCGCCATAGGCGCCGATCTGGGGAAGCAGGGCACTCTGGGTGACGTCGCTGGCAGCCTGCTGGGCTTCAAAGCTGGCCCGGGCCGCGGCAATACCGGAGTCGTAGGAAAGTGCTTTCTCATAGGTCTCTACCAGATCCATGGAAAGGGCGGGCTGCGCCGCCAAGAGGCCAACAAGTCCGGAAAGCAGTTGTTTCTTCATTGTTTCTCCTGAATACCTATGCACTTAAGCGTCCCGCTTGATACACCGGTTTGGCAGCCGATAGGGTCGCGCTCGGTCCGCAATCTATGGCTGGCCATTATGGACAATAATCCTGCTCAGCTCTACACTTGCATTTGGCATCCATTATGGGTGCCAAACAATACAGAATCGCGTCTTGACGGGGTGCTGGTTTTCGCATGTTCGGAAACCGGCTGAGATTGCAGTGCAGAACCCGCGACCTGATCCGGATAATACCGGCGTAGGGATTGAGACCATGAAGCTGAACGGCCTGTGCACCTGACTTATACGAGCCCTCTCTTGCCTGTCCTCCGAAGGATGCAGGCGGGCTGAAAAGTTGGAAACCGCCTCACTCAGCTCCGTCATACGCGGCCCGACACAATCAAAATACGGGAGCGAATGATGAGCGAATTGCCGTCCTACCTCAGTGACTCTGCCAAAGTGGACTCAGCTGCAGTCCAACCCCTTCCAAAATCCCGGAAAATCTATGTGCAGGGCAGTCGGCCCGATCTGCGCGTACCCATGCGAGAAATCTCTGTGGGTGATACTCCGACAGAAATGGGCGGAGAGAAGAATCCGGCCGTGGTGGTTTATGACACATCCGGTGCCTATACCGATCCGGAAGCCGCCATCGATTTGCGTAAAGGCCTTGAACCGATCCGCGCAGCCTGGATTGCAGAACGGGGGGATGTGGAGCAGCTGGAAGGCTACACATCGGAATTTACCCGCCGCCGGATGAATGATCCTCTGCTGGATCCATTGAGGTTTATGGATGAGCGAAAACCGCTGAAAGCCATGGCGGGTCAGAATGTCAGCCAGATGCACTACGCACGCAAGGGGATTATCACTCCGGAAATGGAGTACATCGCAATCCGGGAAAACCTGAAACTGCAGGAGGCCCGGGAGCGGGGGTTGCTCAAGGAACAGCATGCTGGTCAGTCCTTTGGAGCAAGTCTTCCGGACGAGATTACCCCCGAATTCGTGCGTGACGAAGTGGCCCGAGGCCGCGCCATCATTCCCTCCAATATCAACCACCCCGAATCCGAACCTATGATTATTGGCCGGAACTTCCTGGTTAAGATCAACGGTAACATCGGTAACTCTGCTGTCAGCTCGTCGATTGAAGAAGAAGTGGAGAAGCTGACCTGGGGTATCCGTTGGGGTGCCGATACCATCATGGACCTGTCTACCGGCAAGAACATCCATGAAACCCGGGAGTGGATCATCCGGAATTCGCCGGTCCCCATTGGCACGGTGCCCATCTATCAGGCGCTGGAAAAAGTGGGCGGAGTCGCTGAAGACCTGACCTGGGAAATTTTCCGGGACACACTCATCGAGCAGGCCGAGCAAGGCGTCGACTACTTCACCATTCATGCGGGGGTACGCCTCCATCACGTACCTCTGACGGCCAGCCGCACCACGGGAATCGTATCACGGGGTGGTTCCATCATGGCGAAGTGGTGTCTGGCCCATCACAAGGAAAGTTTCCTGTACGAACACTTCGAAGACATCTGCGAAATCATGAAGGCCTACGATGTGTCTTTCAGCCTCGGCGATGGTCTGCGACCGGGGTCAATTGCTGATGCCAATGATGCGGCGCAGTTCGGCGAACTGGAGACTCTGGGAGAGCTCACCAAAATTGCCTGGAAGCATGATGTTCAGGTGATGATTGAAGGTCCGGGCCATGTGCCGATGCACCTGATCAAGGAAAACATGGATAAACAGCTTGAGTGCTGTGATGAAGCTCCGTTCTATACTCTCGGGCCACTGATTACCGACATCGCACCAGGGTACGATCACATTACGTCGGGTATCGGTGCTGCAATGATCGGCTGGTATGGCTGCGCGATGCTTTGTTACGTCACCCCGAAAGAGCATCTCGGGTTGCCGAACAAGGATGAC
Source organism: Marinobacter salinexigens (assembly GCF_008370345.1). GTDB lineage: Bacteria > Pseudomonadota > Gammaproteobacteria > Pseudomonadales > Oleiphilaceae > Marinobacter > Marinobacter salinexigens. The sequence continues at coordinate 55,513 of NZ_VTUU01000009.1, forward strand.
GTCAAGACAGGCATTATCACCTACAAAATAGCCGCCCATGCTGCTGATCTGGCTAAAGGGCATCCGGGGGCTCAGGTACGGGATAATGCGTTGTCCAAGGCGCGCTTTGAATTCCGCTGGGAAGACCAGTTCAACCTCGGTCTTGATCCGGATACCGCGCGGGCCTTCCATGATGAAACCCTGCCGAAGGAATCCGCCAAGGTGGCTCATTTCTGTTCCATGTGCGGGCCAAAATTCTGCTCCATGAAAATTTCTCAGGAAGTAAGGGATTATGCGGCGGAGAATGGCCTGGATGAAGTGAAGGCTATTGATGCGGGGATGCAGGAGAAGTCCCGGGAGTTCGTGGAGTCGGGGAGTAAGCTATACGATAAGGTCTGATGGCTTGCAGATACACCCGGCTACCGGCTATCGTTCAAAGCTGATTACACATCGGGATGAATGATGACCGAGCCGTTCCAGTTCAACGCCAGCGATGTCACCATCGAAAAGCGTGAAACCGTCTTCCAGGGCTTCTTCCGCATGGATAAGCTCTGGTTGACTCATCCGCGTTTTGATGGCGACACCATGCCAGTATTTACCCGCGAACTGTTTATCCGTGGCGATGCTACCTGCGTGCTGCCTTACGACCCGGTTCGTGATGAGGTCGTGCTCCTGGAGCAGTTTCGCCTCGGGGCCCTGGGGCGTTCGCAGTCGCCATGGCTGTTAGAACTTGTGGCGGGGATGAACGAAGACGGCGAGTCGCCGGAGGACGTCGCCCGGCGTGAAGGTCAGGAAGAGGCGGGTTTGAGCTTTGCCAGGCTGGAAAAGATCTGTGACTACCTGGTTTCACCCGGAGGGACGACGGAGCTCATTCACCTGTTCTATGGTGCAGTCAGTACCGAATCAGCCGGCGGACTGTTCGGTATCGAGCATGAGCACGAAGACATCCGGGCCCATGTGGTCAATGCTGAACATGCTATAGCCATGATCCGTGATGGCCGGATCAACAATGCCGCCGCTATTATTGCCTTGCAATGGCTCGAACTGAATCGTTCGAGGCTACGGAACGAGGCACAGCAATGACTGAGTGGGTGATGAAACCAAAGCGATACGTCCCCGACCTGCGGCAGCTTGGTGCTCTGTGTGATGGCAATTACCAGAGGCTGAACAAACTGCGGCAACTGGAAGTCGATGGGAAGCCGGTGTGCGAATTCGAGTTGCACCGGGAGAACCAGTACCTTGGCCGGGTACGCATTGCCGTAATTCAGGAAGCCAGATTCACGGAGACTCTGCTGTTGGAGCAGGTTCACAACTCGGGTCGGTGGCTGAACAACCCGCAGATGACCGTCCGCGTCTATCATGACGCTGCCATGGCAGAAGTGATCAGTTGTTACCGGGATCGCCGGATCGCGCCGGTCAATGATTACCCCAATCGGTTCATGCACCATCCGGATGAGAAAGTTCAGGTGAATGGATTTCTGGCGGACTGGCTGGATTACTGCCTGCGTTTCGGCCACCTGCCGATGGAGCATGCTGCCTGGTCGGCGGGCGAGGGTGTTGACTGACCCTGTGCCGCAGTTGTCATAATGTGAAATAAAAAAGCATAGCTTGGCAATAATGTGACGGTTGTTCCATTAATCGATGATCAAACCGTGAACGCTCGGCGTACACTTGTGTCATATACCAGAAGCTAGTGCACTTATTGACCGCGAGCATTATGACTATAAAAGCAGACAGCCGGCCCCTTCGCGTATTGCAACTGACAGACCCCCATTTGATGGCGGACCCCGGTGGTGCCTTGTTGGGGGTAAATACCCGTGACAGTCTCTCTGCCGTTATTTCTGAAGTTCTGGACGTTCATGGTCAGCCTGATCTGATTCTTGCTACGGGAGACCTTGCGCAGGACGGATCCGAAGAGGCCTATCGCGTCTTTGGTGAGCAGTTGCAGGTATTCGGCTGTCAGTCTGCCTGGATTTCAGGTAATCACGATAGGTCCGACATACTGCACCGTGTAGCGACCCGGTTCCAGGCCGACCAGCGCCAGATTGTTCAGGGTGGCTGGCAATTTGTTCTGTTGGACTCTTCTGTGTCGGGGAAAGTGTTTGGGGAACTGGCTCCGTCCGAACTGGACTTTCTGGAGCGGTGTCTTTCTCAACATCCAGGCACTCCCACCATTGTGTCACTGCACCATCACCCGGTGGATATTGGCTCCGACTGGATGGAGAAAATCGGTCTTCAAAACCGGGAAGCGTTCTGGCATGTCATTGATCAGCACCCGCAGGTGAAAATTGTGTTGTGGGGGCATATTCACCAGGATCTCGAGCAACAGCGGCGGGGGGTATCGCTGTTAGCGACGCCATCCACCTGTATTCAGTTCACGGCAGGGTCCAGCGATTTTTCTGTGGAGCCTTTGCCGCCAGGGTATCGGTGGTTTGAACTGGGACCTGGCGGTGAGATTCACACTGAAGTTCGCCGCGCCCACCGCTTTGAATTCACTCTGGATCAGAACAGTTCCGGCTACTGATTTCTCCTGTTCCTTCTGAACCTGTTACTCAAGGCCTCGCTGGCGCGGGGCTGTTGCGGTAAACTGCGCGAAAATCCAATCAGGGAACCCGATCATGAGCGATATACCCGCAGATCTTAAATACATTGAAACCCATCAGTGGGTCCGCGTGGCCGATGACGGTACGGCGACGGTTGGCATTACCGATTTTGCCCAGGAGCAGTTGGGTGACGTCGTTTATATCGGCGTACCTGATCTCGGAGTGACAGTGAATGGCGGTGAAGAAGCTGGTGTGGCGGAATCGGTGAAATCAGCATCTGATGTTTTCAGTCCGGTCACCGGTGAAGTGATCGAAGTGAACGAGTCGCTGGAAGATGAGCCGGAGAAGGTGAACGAGGATCCGTATGGTGATGGCTGGTTGTTCAAAGTTCGGCTTGCGGACAAGGGCGAGCTTGATGGTTTGATGGATGCAACAGCGTATTCGGAGCATGTTGCGGCCGAAGAATGATGGTTTCACCAGGATCCGATATGAATTTACCTGTGCTATACCTGCGCAAAGGCGCAGAACGCCGCCTTCGTTCTGGCCATCTCTGGGTGTACAGCAACGAAGTGGATACCCGGCGCACCCCTCTGACGGACTTTGAGGCTGGTGCTCAGGCTGAGTTGCGCGCGTCCAACGACAAGCCTTTGGGCACGGTATTCGTAAACCCTCACGCCCTGATCTGTGGCCGTCTGATTAGCCGGGACCCTCGTCACGGGATGACGCCCCAGCGCCTGGAACAGAGGCTGGAAGCAGCGTTGGTCTTGCGGGAAAAGCTTTTTCCGAAGCCTTTTTACCGTTGGGTATTTGGTGACAGCGATGGCCTGTCGGGGCTGGTGATTGACCGTTTCGGCGACACAGTCGTTGTCCAGATTTCTACGGCAGGGATGGAACTGCTGAAAGATACGATTGTTCGCGCTGTGCAGCGCCTGGTGCACCCATCGGCTGTTGTCCTCAAGAACGACGGTAAGATGCGTCGGGTTGAGGGCCTGGAGTCTTATGTAGAACAGGCCCACGGCCCAGAGGTTTCCGTGCTCCAGGTCGAAGAGAACGGTGTTCGCTTTGAGGTGGATCTGGCTGAAGGTCAAAAGACAGGGTGGTTCTATGATCACCGGATGAATCGCCAGCGCCTCCAGGCCTATTCTCCTGGCAAGCGGGTTCTTGACGTATTCAGCTATGTGGGTGGTTGGGGTATCCAGGCTGCCAGTGCCGGCGCCTCGCAGGTGACTTGTGTGGACAGCTCCTCATCCGCCATGGATGCAGTCCATCATAATGCGAAGCTCAATGGCCTAGACAATGTCGACACCCTTGAAGGGGATGCCTTTGATGCCCTCAAGGCGTTATGTGACGAGAAGGAAAAGTACGACATCGTTGTGCTGGATCCGCCCGCGCTGATCCCCCGCCGTCGCGACCAGAAAGCTGGCGAGCAGGCTTATGCCCGACTGAACCAGTTGGCGCTGAGGCTGCTGGACAGGGACGGCTTGTTGGTCTCTGCTTCCTGCTCGATGCACCTGTCTCAAGAAAAACTGGTGGACATCATTCGGGGAAGTGGCCGCAAGATCGACCGTTTTGTTCAGTTGCTGGAACAGGGACATCAGGCGCCGGATCACCCGACAATACCGGGGATCCCCGAGACGGACTACATCAAATCCTGTTTCGTGCGTTCATTGACAGGCTTTTTTTGACGCTGCAGGCATCAGGCCTGCAGCGCAAAGTTTCTCAGTCCCTCAGCGACATGACCTTCCAGTCGTTTTCCCGGGCCAATGCTTCCAGCTTGGGGTCCGGGTCAACGGCGACCGGGTTTTCTACCTGTTGCAGCAATGGTACGTCATTGTGGGAGTCGCTATAGAACCAGGCTCCGGCCAGATTCTCTCCGTAGGCGTCCAACCACTCGTTCAGTCGGGTAACCTTGCCATCCTGAAAGCTTGGAATGCCTGCCACCTTCCCGGTGTAGTGCCCGTTTATGATTTCCGGCTCGGTCGCAATCAGGTGATCAATGCCGAGTGCTTGGGCGATAGGTTCGGTGACAAAGCGGTTGGTCGCTGTGATGATCATCAGCGTATGGCCCTGTTCCCGGTGGCTGTCCAGCAACTGAAATGCTTTCTTTTGCATCATTGGCTCAACTTTATGGGCCATGAATCGCTCTCTCCAGGCCAATAAATCATCCATGCTGTGTTGTGCCAGCGGGCGCAGTGCAAAGCCGAGGTAGTGAAGGATGTCCAGCTCGCCGTTCAGGTATTCCTGGTAAAAACGATCATTGGCCTTGCGGTATTCTTCAGCATCCACAATGCCTTCCTCGACAAGAAAATCCCCCCAGGCGTGATCGCTGTCTCCTGCCAGCAGGGTGTTGTCCAGATCAAATATTGCGAGCGTCAAGCTGTTTCCTCCGATGGTCGCTGGGCTAGCGTTGCGAAACATAGTCTAACACGACCTGTATAGCGAGGCTGCGTTTGCCGAACCCTTGGGTTTCTGCAAGAATGATAGCAACTTGGACAATTCTGACCGGTGAATTTTTGTACTGGTCGACCGACCTTTGAGAGGACTGTGCCGTGATTGATTCAGACGGTTTCAGACCCAACGTCGGAATCATTCTGGCCAACCACAGAGGAGAGGTTCTCTGGGCAAGGCGAATAGGGCAGGACTCCTGGCAATTTCCACAAGGTGGCATCAAGCACAACGAGTCACCTGAGGAAGCGCTATACCGGGAGCTTGGGGAGGAAGTAGGTCTCGGTGCCGACGATGTGGAAATCATCAGTTGTACCCGGGGCTGGCTACGTTACCGGCTTCCCAGGAGGATGGTTCGCCATAACTCCCACCCTGTTTGTGTGGGCCAAAAGCAGAAATGGTTCCTGCTGAGGATGTTATCGCCAGACGCACATGTGTGCGTGGATGGCACTGATTCACCGGAGTTCGATGGGTGGCAGTGGGTTAGCTACTGGTATCCGTTGGGGCAGGTGGTTTCATTTAAACGAGAAGTGTATCGACGAGCGTTGAGAGAGCTGGCTCCGCGACTGTTCTATAACATGGAACAGTGGCATAGAGGGGAGCAGCCCCGGCGTATCAAGGATCCCAGGAAATGATGGACTGAACCGGCCATGGCCATGCTGAGCATTCTGCGAAGTCTTGTACAAGAGGTAAACGGTGCCCGCGATTTGCAGGAGGCGCTGGATATCATCGTATCGCGGGTGCAAAAGGCTATGGGAACCGAAGTGTGTTCTGTCTACCTGCTGGACCCTGCCACGAACCGGTACCTGTTGATGGCCACTGAAGGCCTTTACCGCAAGGCTGTTGGGCAGGTCACTCTGGGGTATTCCGAAGGCCTGGTTGGTCTGGTGGGCTCACGGGAAGAGCCCATCAACCTCGAAGATGCCCCGTCCCATCCTCGTTATCGCTATTTCCCTGAAACCGGCGAGGAGCGTTTCCGCTCCTTTCTCGGTGTGCCCATTATTCACCATCGCCGAGTGCTTGGCGTCCTTGTCGTGCAGCAACGCGAAAGCTCCCGTTGCTTTGACGAGGGCGAAGAAGCGTTTCTGGTCACGGTTTCCGCCCAGTTGGCCGGAGTGATTGCCCACAGCGAAGCCACGGGTGCAATCAGCGGCATGTCGCTGACTGGTGAGGAAGCTCATGATGTGAGCTTTAACGGTGTGCCCGGAGCACCGGGTGTAGCCATCGGAAACAGTGTGGTTGTCTATCCGGCTGCCGATCTGGACGTTGTTCCTGAAAAACCTACGGAAGATGTAGAGTTGGAACTGGAACTGTTCCGGGATGCGGTGCAGGCAGTGCGGGAAGATATCGAACGTGTGGCCCGGCGCCTGGCCAGCCAGCTCAGACCGGAAGAGCAGGCCCTGTTTGACGTGTATCTCCGTATGCTGGGCGATGAGGCTCTGCCCGGAGAAGTTGCCAACAAGATTCGTGAGGGTATCTGGGCTCAGGGCGCTTTGAAGCAGGTTGTGCAGCAGTATGTACGCCACTTCGAGATGATGGATGATCATTATCTCCAGGAACGTGCCGTGGATGTGCGGGATCTTGGTCGTCGCCTGCTGTCCCACTTGCAGGAAGGTGAACAGCGCCACCTGGAGTATCCGGAGCGGACTGTCCTGGTCAGTGAAGAGCTGACCCCGGCAATGCTGGGTGAAGTCCCTAAGGGGCAGCTCGTTGGTCTGGTCTCGGTCAAAGGGTCAAGTAACTCACACGTTGCCATTCTGGCTCGAGCCATGGGCGTGCCAACCGTTATGGGCCTGGTGGACATACCAGTCAACCAACTCGACGGGAAGGAGCTGATCGTTGATGGTTTTGAGGGCCAGATCTTTGCCTCGCCTTCGGACGATCTGAGGGCATTCTATCAGGCTATTTGTGACGAGGAGGACGAACTGGTCCGTGGCCTGGAAGCCCTGCGGGACAAACCGTGCGAAACCATTGATGGCCACCGGGTGTCGTTGCTGGTGAATACCGGCCTGATGACAGACGTGGTGCGTTCATTGTCCCATGGTGCTGAAGGGATTGGTCTTTACCGGACAGAAGTGCCGTTCATGATCAAGGACCGTTTCCCGTCCGAGCAGGAGCAACGGGAGTATTACCGGGAGCAGTTGGAAGCCTTCGCGCCGAATCCTGTCACCATGCGGTCCCTCGACGTGGGCGGGGACAAGTCGCTTACCTACTTCCCGATTCACGAGGAAAACCCTTTCCTGGGCTGGCGGGGCATCAGGGTTACCCTGGATCACCCGGAAATTTTCCTGGTGCAGGTAAGGGCAATGCTCAAGGCCAGCGAAGGGCTGAATAACCTGCAGATCATGCTGCCAATGATCAGCAATATTTCCGAGGTTGAAGAGTCGCTGCACCTGATTTACCGGGTTTACCATGAGGTCAGGGAGGAAGGCTACGATATCCATATGCCGAAAGTGGGCGTTATGGTCGAGATTCCCGCTGCGGTGTATCAGATTCGCGAGCTTGCGGATCGCGTCGACTTCCTGTCCGTCGGCTCCAACGATCTTACCCAGTACCTGCTTGCGGTGGACCGAAACAATCCCCGCGTGGCGCAGCTTTATCACTCCTATCATCCTGCGGTGCTGCAGGCTTTGGTTCGGGTGGCACAGGATGCCCATGCCGTTGGTAAACCTGTCGGGATCTGTGGCGAACTGGCTGGAGATCCGGGTGGTGCACTGCTGCTGATGGCCATGGGCTACGATTCACTGTCAATGAATGCTGCCAGCCTGCCCAAGGTTAAGTCGGTGATTCGTTCGGTGAGCCGCGAGTGGGCCATGCAGTTGTTGGAGGACGTGCTGCTTTTGGATTCGCCCCATGTGATCAAAAGTTGTGTTGATCTTGCATTACGTAACGCCGGATTCGGGCGCTATCTGAGGCCTGGAAAGTCCTCTCCTGCAGCCCTGGCCGAACAGGCCCTTTCCTGAGTGACCGCGTCTGTGTAACGGATTATAGGGTGTGTATTCTAGAACGGCCTGTTATCTTGGTTTCTGGTCGGGATGGATGTAACGCCTTGCGGAAGTCCGGGAAGCCCGGATTGACGGGTAGTGTGGATAAAAGGAACAGATATGACGGCGCCAAGTGAGTTGAAATCTTCACCGCGTATCGGGCTCGCACTGGGCGGCGGCGGACCTCTGGGTGGTATTTATGAGATTGGTGCGCTGAGAGCCCTTGATGAGGCTCTGGATGGTCTCGATTTCAATGACATTGCTGTCTATGTCGGCGTGAACGCCGGCTCTTTTGTCGCCGCCAACCTGGCCAATCAGATGACAACAGCTCAGTTGTGCCGGATTTTTGTGCGCAACGAGGCAGAAGTTCACCCTTTCCATCCCGAAGTATTTTACCGACCGGCACTCAAGGAAATCGGCAGTCGCCTGTTGGCGGTTCCGGGCCTGATGGGCACGGCACTGCAGCGTTTTATCAATAACCCATACGATCAGAGCCTCCTGGAAGCACTGACCATCCTGGCGCAGGCAGCTCCGGCAGGTCTGTTTGATAACGAAGGCCTGCACGAATATCTGAAGCGTGCCTTCACCATGCTGGGTCGCACCAACGATTTCCGGCAGCTGAAACGAAGCCTCTACATCATCGCTGCGGATGTCGAGAGTACCGAGGCAGCCTGTTTCGGCGCTCCGGGGTTTGATCATGTCCCTATTTCCAAAGCAATTCAGGCAAGCACCGCTTCGCCGGGGTTGTACGTTCCAGTGGATATTGACGGCCGGTATTACGTAGACGGCACTTTGCGCAAGGGGCTTCACGCGTCAGTGGCCTTTGAGGATGGGGCGGATCTGGTGTTTGCGGTGAACCCTCAGGTTCCTATCGATGCCAGTGCAGCGGTGCGGGCAGGTTCAATGAAGCCCGGAGATTTGACCCGTTCAGGCATGCCAAACCTGCTGTCTCAGATGTTCCGAACGATTGTCTATTCCCGCATGCAGTCCGGAATTGCCCAGTATGCGAGGGATTATCCCGACAAGGACATTCTTCTGTTCGAACCAACCAGGGATGACGCCAAGCTCTTTTTCTCCAACGTCTTCAGTTTCCAGTCTCGCAGAATGGTGTGCGAGCATGCCTACCAGATGACCCGTCGGGACCTTCTTGCCCGTGCGGACCAGTTGGAGCCGGTGTTGGAAAAATACGGCATAAAGCTGCGGCGTGACCGCCTGGAAGATGAGCAGCGAACAATCAGTACCAGCCTCTATGGCGAAATGCTGCCTCTCTACGTTGCGAAGGGTCGAAAGAAAGCAGGGGAGAAAGGCCGGTTGGCCTCCGGGCTGGAGAATGTGACCAGCCTGTTCAGTAAGGCTCAGTAACGCCTGGCTTTTACGCTCGGGCTCGCAGTGAGGTTGGCGGCCAGGGCGCACTGTGGCCCTGGCCGGAAGACATCAAAGGATATAGCGGCTCAGGTCTTCGTCTTCAGAGAGTTCCCCAAGCTTTTCGTTCACATAGGCTGCGGTCACTTCAAATCCCTCGGTAACCTTGTCACCGGCATCGAAGGACAATTGCTCCAGAAGCCTTTCCAGCACGGTGTGCAGGCGGCGCGCACCGATGTTCTCGGTGGTTTCATTCACCTTCCACGCGACTTCTGCAAGGCGGGCGATCGCATCATCGGCGAATGTCAGCTTCACCCCTTCAGTGCCCATCAGGGCTTCGTACTGCTGTACCAGCGATGCATCCGGCTCAGTCAGGATGCGTTTGAAGTCATCCGGGCTCAGAGCCTGCAATTCGACCCGGATCGGCAGCCGGCCCTGAAGCTCAGGGATCAGGTCTGACGGCTTCGACAGGTGGAAGGCACCAGAGGCAATAAACAGGATGTGATCGGTGCGGATCGAGCCGTACTTGGTGCTGACGGTGCTGCCTTCTATGAGAGGCAACAGATCTCGCTGAACGCCCTCCCGTGACACGTCCGAAGAAGTATTTTCAGAGCGTTTGGCGACCTTGTCGATCTCATCGATAAACACGATGCCATTTTGCTCAACGGCCTGAATAGCCTTCTGCTTGATTTCCTCTTCGTTGACCAGCTTGGCAGCTTCCTCATCCTTTGCAACCTTCAGCGCGTCTGCCACTTTCATCTTGCGGGTTTTGCGTTTGTCGGATGACAGGTTGGAAAACATGCTTTGCAGCTGGCTTGTCATTTCTTCCATACCGGGAGGCGCCATGATTTCCACGCCGGCAGCGCTGCTACGAAGGTCAATCTCGATTTCCTTGTCATCCAGTTCGCCTTCCCGAAGTTTCTTCCGGAAAAGCTGCCGGGTAGACGAATCCTGGCCGCGCTGGCTGTCTTCGTTGAAGTCCCGGGCCGGTGGCAGCAGAGCGTCGAGAATGCGCTCCTCAGCAGCATCCAGGGCCCGGTTTTCGTGGAACGTCATTTCCTTTTCACGGAGCATCTTGATGGCCATATCGGCCAGATCCCGGATGATGGACTCCACATCACGGCCCACGTAGCCCACCTCGGTAAACTTGGTAGCTTCTACCTTGAGGAAGGGTGCGTCAGCAAGTTTGGCCAGGCGACGTGCGATCTCGGTTTTACCAACGCCTGTGGGGCCGATCATCAAAATGTTCTTGGGTGTGATCTCGTCACGGAGGCCGCTGTCCAGTTGCATCCGGCGCCAGCGATTTCGGAGGGCGATCGCTACCGCCCGCTTGGCTTCTTCCTGTCCCACGATGTGTTTGTTGAGCTCGTGGACAATCTCACGGGGAGTCATTGCAGACATGGTTGCTCCGGATCACTCGTTGATTGGCAGCACTTCAAGCGTGCGGTTCTGGTTGGTGTAGATGCAGATATCTGCGGCGATTTCGAGTCCCTTCTCGACAATCTCATGGGCGGAAAGACTCGTGTTCTCTAAGAGAGCCCGGGCCGACGCCTGAGCGAATGGGCCGCCTGAGCCAATAGCGATAAGGCCTTGTTCTGGTTCAATGACGTCGCCATTGCCGGTGATGATCAGGGAGGCCGTCTTGTCAGCGACTGCCAGCAGCGCTTCGAGTTTTCTGAGGGCTCTATCCGTTCGCCAGTCTTTAGCCAGTTCGACGGCGGCCCGGGTCAGGTTACCCTGGTGTTTCTCAAGTTGGGCCTCGAACCGCTCAAACAGGGTGAATGCGTCTGCAGTGCCACCGGCAAAGCCGGCGATTACCTTGCCGTTGTACAGGCGCCGGACTTTGCGGGCATTACCCTTCATCACGGTGTTGCCAAGGGAAACCTGACCGTCGCCACCCATGGCAACTTCGTCATCGCGGCGAACGGAAAGTATGGTAGTCATTTGGGCTCCAATTGCCTGATTGAAATTGGTATTCAGGGTTTTATGGAGGCGGTGCGGGAGAATTCAAGTGGGGGCTGCCGGTACAGAGTTGGACCGACTAGCCCTCTTTCGGAATTTTCCGGATCAGGGGCTGGATGTTGATGGACACCAGTTTGTCGATCGCTGAGTTCATCTGGCTACGGGAAGTGAACGGGCCCACATTTACCCGGTACCAGACAGAGCCGCTATCCAGATCGATACGTTGAACGCTGGCACGTAGACCCTGAAAAGCGATCTGCGCCCTCTGGCGTTCGGCGTCGTCTTTGCTGCGGAAGGAGCCGGACTGGACCAGGTAGTTGTAGCTCTGCTTTGCCGGGCCTGGTGTATATTCCTCGACATCCGACGGTACAACTTCAGACTGCGGGAGCATTTCGTAGAAGCGGAATCCCTGCTTCTTTTCGTCTGCCTTGGCCGTTGTTTTCGGTGGCGCCTTTTCCTGTGCTACCGGCGCGGTATCCTTTTGCGCAGCCCGGGGAGGTGTGCTTGCAGGCAACGAGTTGAGGTAGACAATAAAACCGATAAATCCGCCCACAGCGGCGAGCGACAGAATCCACTTCAATGATAGCCCTCCCTGTTGCTGGTGGGCTGAAGGAGAGGATTTGGCGCGTGCGGGTTTTTGGGCACGCGCCGGCTTGCTCGGCTTCTTTCTCGGTGTTGCCGAAGGCTTTGCCTGTCGGTCCTTGCGGGCATAATCTCGGGACATCGGTCGGTTTTACATCTCTTCCGGAGCACTGACGCCCAGAAGATCCAGGCCGTTGGCAATAACCTGTCGAACAGCCAGATACAGGCTGATCCGGGCATCGCGCAGGTTCTGGTCTTCGATCAGTACCTTGTGAGCGTTGTAATAGGTGTGGAACTGTCCAGCCAGATCCCGCAGATAGTGGGTCAGGTGGTGAGGTTCCCTCTGCTGCGCCGAATTAGCGATCAGCTCCGGATACTTGGCCAGCTGATTGGCCAGCTCCTTCTCCTCATCCAGAACCAGCGATGACAGGTCACCACGGCGCTCATTAAGCCCACGCTCTTCGCCTTCTGCGGCGAGCTTTCGGAGCACACTACAGATCCGGGCATGAGCATATTGAATGTAATAGACCGGGTTTTCATTGGTTTGAGAGCGGGCCAGGTCGATATCGAAGGTCAACTGCGAATCGACACGGCGGGCTGCCAGGAAGAACCGGGTAGCGTCGCGGCCAACTTCGTCAATCAGATCCCGAACCGTCACGTAGCTTCCCGCACGCTTGGAAATTTTCACTTCCTGGCCTGAGCGGGTCACCATCACCATCTGGTGCAGTACGTAATCCGGCCATCCATTGGGGATGCCAGCGTCAAGCGCTTGCAGGCCGGCGCGCACCCGGGTAACGGTGGAGTGGTGGTCAGCACCCTGTTCGTTGATGACGGTGGTGAAGCCGCGCTGCCATTTATCCAGATGATAGGCCACATCTGGCAGGAAGTAGGTGTAACCGCCATCTTTTTTGCGCATTACCCGATCTTTGTCGTCGCCAAATTCTGTGGTTTTCAGCCACATGGCGCCATCCTGCTCGTAGGTGTAGCCATTTTCTCTGAGGCGGTTAACGGTTGCTTCCACTTTGCCGTCTTCGTAGAGCGAGGACTCGAGGAAGTAAACGTCAAACTGCACTCCGAAAGCCTTCAGATCCAGGTCCTGCTCCCGGCGCAGGTAAGCTACCGCAAACTCGCGAATGGCATCGCTGTTGTCCGGATCGCCTTTGCCGGTTACTTCCCGGTCATCCGCTGTGACTGTTTCACCCGCAAGGTAGGCTTTGGCAACATCGATGATGTAGTCGCCACGATAGCCGTCGGCAGGCCAGCTTTCGTCATCCGGTGTCAGCCCTTTGGCCCGGGACTGCACAGACAGGGCGAGGTTGTTGATCTGAGCACCGGCGTCGTTGTAGTAGAACTCACGGGTTACGTCGTAACCATTGGCTTCCAGCAGGCGGCACAGGCAGTCGCCGATAGCCGCGCCGCGGCCATGCCCGACATGAAGGGGACCGGTAGGATTGGCGGATACGAATTCCACCTGCACCTTCTGGTTCTGGCCCTGGTTGTTTCGGCCGAACTGCTCACCTTCGTTAAGGATGGTATCGACGATACCGAAAGCGCTGGCCGTGCTCATGAAGAAATTGATGAAGCCCGGGCCAGCAATCTCCACTTTCTCAACCGCTGGGCTTTCCGGCAACCGTTCAATCAGGGCTTCGGCCAACTGTCGCGGAGGGCAGCCGGCGGCCTTGGACGCGACGAGAGCGATGTTGCAGGCGTAATCACCATGGGACTTGTCCTTGGTGTTACCTACCTGAGGCGTAAAGGTCTGGTCGGCAGGCAGGGTGCCTTCGGACTGAAGCGTGGCCAGTGCAGACTGGAGCAGCTCGGAAACGGTCTCTTTCATGCTGTCAGATGACTCGGTTTACTGGAAAGTTGAGATTGGGCGGGCGCCCGTTGAGTATAGAAGGCGGGTATTATCGCGGAAAGTTCGGTTGTACGCAAAAGCCCGGCTCTGGGAGCCGGGCTTTCCTAACGCTAGCTTGTACCTTATTGGCTTAATCGGTCCAGCTTTCTGAAAGTAGCTGAGTCTCGGATGCTCCATTAGCTGGTGTTTGAACAGTTGCTGACAGGTCGATTGTGTAGGTATTTGGCACAACGGTATCGTCAACTTCAGGTTTAACAGTCGTACAGACTTCGTAGCCGTCGCTATCCAGGACAAGTTCTCCCATTGATGCGATCATCTCGCTCTCGACAGCACCCTCGTAAAACTCTCCAGTTTCGACGTTGAATGAAATTTCCGTACCGACTGGTGGTGTGTACCGTGTTGCTCCTTGGCCGGGAAGTTGGACCCATGCAGTTGCACAGAACTCGGTTCCGGCCGCGCTTGGAGCGCCTGTCCTTGTGAGCTCAAGGAATACATTTTCGTTAGTAGACATCAGTAGGGTAATCGAGGTTTCGATTGTCCCGATTTCAGTTTCTGAAATGCGCCCGTGCGTAGAAGCGATGATCGTTGCGTACGGTTCGTTGGTGTTCAGGCTTTCCCAGATGATGTTGCATCGACCGTCAACGACGACGCAGTCAGGGTCAATAGATCCGTGGTTTTGGCTTGGGTCTATCTGGAAGTTGACATAAGTATTGCCGCGAACCCGGTTCCCATTAACGTCTGCGACGAACAGCGTTAGATTTGACTGGACACCGTTGATATTCCAGGTGTTGGGGGCAAAATTGTCGGTGCTGAGTGAAAAGCGCGGCTCGTATGGTAGCTTGGAGTTAACGACGATAGGCATGGTGTAGGTTGTGAGGGAATCATAGGAAGCGATGATTCTGAACTCTTCGTGGTCTACACCTTCTTTGGCGCGAACCCTTACGGATGCAACGCCATTGGTATCCGTAGTGGCGGTTGTTTCGTTGACGATAGCACCGGTACCTTGCTCTACGAATTCAGCCGTCCCCGCCGAATCGATTGTGAAGGTGACCTCTTCAAAAGCGAGTGGGTCGCCGTTCTGATCCTCTAGAGTGAAACTTACCGTAGAGACGGTTTCTCGGTCCTCACCGGACAGGAATGAGGGAGCTATAGACATTGGTTCCGGCAGCGCAGCAACGAGCTGGAACGCCTGTGTTTCGTCTACCGTGATCGATACGGATGCCGGGGAAACGGTTCCCTCTTCGCCAGCCAGTGTCGCAGTGATGACTTGTGGGTTTTGGGAGCAGTTGCCCGCAGTGAAAATAGTTTCTGCAATGCCTGTCGTCGTGGTGACGGAAGTGCTAGAAAATCCGGATAGGTTTTCTCCGTCGGCGCAGAATGACTCAAAGTTGACCGTGAACGACATGCCATTTTGCAGTGCATTGCCGTTGTTGATATCGACAATGCCCACGGTGAGCCTGGCTTGCCCATGGTTAGCGATTTCTGTTGAAGACGCTTGAATGGCATCTACTTGCGTAATAGAACCGGTAGACGGGTCGTAGTCAGCCAGGGCGAGTTGCAGCGTTTCTGGCTCCTCTATTGCTATCGTGCCAGATGCCGCAGGAGTAGAACTATCGCCTAAGAAGGCGTGAATCCTGTCTTCGCCATAGCACCCACTAGAGGTGTACTCTAGTTTCATAATCCCGGATTCCGGGGATGTTGGCCCTGAAATGCTGGCTATACCAGCGTCAATGCATGGGGAAACAAAGGAAACGCTCTGGCCGGACCTTAGCAGTGCTTCGTTGGTGTCAGGGTCCGCGATTGTTAGCTCGAAGCTGTATGCTTCGTCGCTTTCAATACTGGGTGGTGTTACGAAAAGCTGCCCTTCAGTGAATGTGTTTCCTTGTCCTGTGCCCAGCAAAGCGACAACTTGGGATTCATCGGTCCCTGTATCTGTGTCGCCGCCGGTGTCTGTCCCAGTGTCGGCCCCAGTGTCAGTCTCCGCAGAGTCCGGAGTATCGCTGGTATTGGTCGGCGTAGACGTGCCTGACCCGACATTTATGATGGGGGTCGAATTCTCATCACCACCACAGGCAGCAAGAACGAGAGCTAACGACAGGACTGTCGTACGCGCAAGGAATTTCCCTGACATTTCCAATCTCCATGGTTTCCATTTGGGTATTGACGCTATCCATAAAGACGATTCACAGCGCTAGAATCGCTTATATGACTTTTGCATGTTTGTTTTAATTAATATTTAGTCAGGATCTTAGCACAGGAATATGAAGACAAAATGGAGCAAGAGGTCAGGAATGTGAAAAACTGTTAAATTTATGATTCTGTTGGATTAGCCTGTTTCCTGTGGGTCAACATCAATCATCCATCTGAGGTCTGAGGGCCATTTTTTCTGGTCAAGCTCGTTACAGATTTTTGACAAAAGAGCATTTAAAAGCTTTCTGTTGTTGGCGTTCAGGATCAGCTGTGCACGGTGTTTCTCTGCGCGGCGGGCGATCAGGGCTGGTAGTGGGCCCCAGGTTTCGATGCCCGGAACCTGGGTCATGGCTTTGATTGTGTCGAGCGCCTGTAAGCTCTTTTCCATGGTTGAAGCTTCGGCCCGGAATATGGTCATGGATCGGAAGGGGGGGAACTGTCCGGCTCTGCGTTCGTTAAGCAGTTGGTCAGCAAGTTCCAGGTACTTTCCGTGGCAGAGTGCTTTGAGTAGCGGGTGATCACTATGGCAGGTCTGAATAATGACTTGTCCTGCCTTCTCACCCCGGCCGGCCCGGCCGCTCACCTGCAGCACGGTCTGGACCAACTGTTCCGGTGCGCGGAAGTCGACGCTGAACAAACCGCCGTCGGCGTTTACCACGACGACGAGGGTGACATTCGGGAAATCGTGCCCCTTTGCCAGCATTTGGGTGCCTACCAGTACGCAGGGCGTGCCGGAGTTTACCTGGTCGAGAATTTTCTGGATGCTTCCCTTGCGCTGGGTGCTGTCACGATCCACCCGGACGACGGGTGTGTCAGTGAAAGTAGCTGAGAGTACCTCTTCTGTTCGCTCCGTACCTTGTCCCACGGGTTTGAAAGCATCGCTGTGGCATTCGGGGCAGTGATCTGTTGCTGCTGTCTGGTAATCGCAGTGATGGCAGCGCATCGCCCGGTCCCGTCGATGGTAGGTTAATCGGGAGTCGCACCTTGGGCATTCCAGAGTGTGCCCGCAATCGAAGCACATCATGACCGGTGCAAAGCCGCGTCGGTTAACGAAAACCAGTGCCTGCTCTCCGTTCTGGAGGGTCTGCTTTATGCTATCTAATGCCGGGCGAGAGAGTCCGCCTTCCAGAGGGCGGCTTCGGATGTCGAGTAGCGATACCGTGGGTGATGTGGCCTTGCCGGCGCGTTGTTCAAGTTTGATCAGGTTGTATTTGCCCTGACTGGCGTTCTGGTAGGACTCCAGAGAGGGGGTGGCAGAGCCCAGAATGACCGGGCAGTGGTTCAGGTGCGCGCGATAGACGGCCAGGTCACGTCCGGAGTAGCGGAAACCCTCACCTTGCTTGTAGGAGCTGTCATGTTCCTCATCGACGATTATGGTCTGTAAGCCCGTAAAGGGCAGCAGTACAGAGGACCGTGTTCCAATCAATATGATGGGGTCGCCATTGCGGATACGTAGCCACGTGGATAACCGTTCACCATCGTTCAGGGCTGAATGCCAGACAACGACCCGACTACCAAAATAGCGCCTGAATCGGGCAACCGTTTGTGGCGTGAGGTTGATTTCGGGTACGAGAACCAGTGCCTGCTTTTGGGGGGCAAGGTTTTGTTTCAGGTAATAAAGGTATAGCTCGGTCTTTCCGCTGCCGGTGATGCCATATAAAAGTGACGCGCTGAAACCGTCTTCGGGTAGCGGTAATTCCGACGCGGCGCGGGCTTGGGCAGAGGATAGCTTCGGGGCCCCGTGTTCTGAATGGTCCTGGCCGGTTGTTGTTTGTTCCGGTGGTGCGCATTCGAGCACCAGTCCTCTTTCCGTGAGTGATTTCAGTTGTGCGCGGCTGAACCCTTTGTTCAGGATATTGGAGGTAGGCGCTCCGTTGTCTTCCCCAGACAGCCAGTCATGCAGCGCCTGCTGTTTTTTTGCGTTTGCCGGAATCTGACTGGCGTCCCCGGCGGCCTTCCACCACTGTTCGTGTTTTTCATGGGCTGGTCGCCCGCGTCGGAGGGCGGGGGGGAGTGCTGTGAACAGGCACTCTCCCAGGGGATGCTGGTAGTAGGAACTTGCCCAGCTCAGTAACTTGAAGGTTTCCTCCGGGAGTGCCGGCCACTCTTCCAGTGCGGATGAGACGGGTTTGAGAGTTATGCCAGGCACGGGAGTAGAGTTCGTGTCTGTGACCAGGCCGATGGCTTGTTGGCGACCGAAAGGAATACGTACTCTCTGGCCGGGGTGTAGCTTCATGCCATCCGGAATGCGGTAGTCGAACAGGCGACGCAATGGCCGGTTTAGGGCTATCCGGGCTGTTTTTACCACTTGCTGATCCGCTGTTTTCTGGAGGTCACGGTATTTGCTTATCCTGTATGTGCCGGCTGAGCTGCCGGAGCGGCTGATTGGCGTGCTTGCTCGTACCTGGGATGCTTGCCTGCCGGGGAAATAGCAAGTAAGATTCGCGGTCTGATTTTGACAGGGCATGATTGTGCCCCGTCTTTTTAATGGATTCAAACATGCGGTGCCTGACACCTGGGCCGATTTTCAGGCTTTGTGATCGGGTAGCGGCATGACCTACAGAGGTTCGCCATGAAAGAAGGTATTCACCCTAAGTACGAAGACATCACCGCTACCTGCTCCTGCGGTAATGTTATCAAGACTCGTTCTACCATCGGTCACGATCTGCAGCTGGACGTATGCTCCCAGTGCCACCCGTTCTACACTGGCAAGCAGAAGGTTATGGACACCGGTGGTCGTATCGACCGCTTCAACAAGCGGTTCGGTGGTCGTATCGGTGGCAAGAGAGACTGATCGGTCTTTCGTCTCCGAAAAAAAAGCGCCTTCGGGCGCTTTTTTTATGCCTGAATTAAAGGGTATGGGGTGGCTGTATACGCAATTTGCCCTATTGACTGTACGAAAAATGCACGACGGCCACTTGTCGTTTAAGGTCTGGCGAGCCATAATGGCGCGCTCCGCCGGGCAGAGCGCCTGGTGGGGATAACTTTAAACGTGAAAAACGGAACAGTGGCAATGTCTCAAGATCTGAAAGAAGCAGCCCTTGAATATCACGCCAAGCCGCGGCCTGGTAAGGTTAGCGTCGAGATCACCAAACCGACCCTGACCTCCCGCGACCTTTCCCTGGCGTATAGCCCCGGGGTTGCCGAGCCGGTCCGCGAGATCGCAAAGGACCCGGAGAATGCATACAAATACACCGCCAAGGGTAACCTGGTGGCTGTTATCTCTGATGGTTCTGCGATTCTTGGTCTGGGCAACCTGGGTCCGCTGGCTAGTAAGCCGGTAATGGAAGGCAAGGGCGTACTGTTCAAGCGCTTTGCCGGAATCGATGTATTCGATATCGAAGTCGATTCCGAAAGCCCGCAGGCGTTTATTGAGACGGTCGAGCGTATCGCTGATACCTTCGGTGGTATCAACCTCGAAGACATCAAGGCCCCGGAATGCTTTGAGATCGAGCGTGCGTTGATCGAGAAATGTAACGTGCCGGTCTTCCACGATGACCAGCATGGTACCGCTATCGTAACTGCGGCTGGCATGATCAATGCCCTTGAGCTGCAGGGTAAGAAGATTGAAGAAGCGACTGTGGTGTGCCTGGGTGCCGGTGCTGCTGCTGTTGCTTGTATGAAGCTGCTGATCAGCTGCGGTATTCGCTCTGAGAACATCTTCATGCTCGACCGCAAGGGTGTGATCCACTCTGGTCGTGATGACCTTAACCAGTACAAAGCTATGTTCGCCAACGAGACGGATAAGCGTACTCTGGATGACGCTATCGACGGTGCCGACGTGTTCGTTGGGCTGTCAGGTCCGGACCTTCTGAGCGGAGAACAGCTCAAGAAAATGGCTCCGAACCCGATTGTGTTCGCATGTTCCAACCCGGATCCGGAAATCAGTCCGGAGGTTGCTCTGGCAGCTCGTGATGACCTTATCATGGCTACCGGTCGCTCCGACTATCCGAACCAGGTTAACAATGTGCTGGGCTTCCCGTTCATCTTCCGCGGTGCGCTGGATGTTCGTGCTACTGCCATCAACGAGGAAATGAAGGTGGCGGCTGTTCACGCTATCCGTGAGCTTGCCAAAGAGCCTGTTCCTCAGGAAATCTGTGAAGCCTACGGAGTGGATAACTTCGAATTCGGTAAGGAGTACATCATTCCTAAGCCGATGGATGTTCGTCTGCTTGAAGTGGTGCCTGCGGCTGTTGCCCGTGCAGCGGTGGATTCCGGTGTGGCGCGTCTGCCGTACCCGGCTCACTACCCGCTCAAGTCCATGGATGACATTATCTGACGTCATTCAGTGGTAGATAAAAAAACCGGCGGTGATCCCGCCGGTTTTTTTGTGTCTGGTCGATCAGAAAATCTGTCTCGACAGGTCGTCACCAGAGCTTGCGCCGCTGCGCTGATCCTCATCCTGTGGGGGCAGGGCTGGTGGTGCGTCTTCTTCTTTAAAGACTTCAAATACGCCTTCCTCCCCGGGTCTTGCTCGCCTGCCGGTTTCTGGGTTGATGCGGATGTTAACGATGCCGTTGGGGCGCGGCATGAAAGATGCCGGGGTATCGTTGAGGGCCACGCGCATGTAGTCCACCCATATTGGCAAGGCTGTGCTGGCGCCAAATTCGCTGCGACCCAGCGGAGCAGGTTGATCGAATCCGACCCAGGTTGTTGTAGCGATTTCATGGTTGTAGCCGGCAAACCAGGTGTCTTTCTGTTCGTTGGTGGTACCGGTCTTGCCAGCGATGTCATCGCGACCCAGTGCGAGGGCGCGTCGTCCGGTGCCTCGGCGGATGACGTCCCTCATCATCGAATGCAGAATGTAGACGGATCGCTCCTCGGCGAGCCTGCGCATGATGCGTGGCTCAGGCTGTTCCCGGGTTGTCGCAGCGTTATCTTCCTGCGATGAGGTTTCGGGATTGTCTTCCATGCCACGGTCGTTGTTTTGGGCTGCTTCGAGTTCGTCGCAGTTCTGATCGCACAGTATGGTTTCGGGAGCTTCGTAGAGGATGTCTCCGTGTACGTCCTGGATGCTCTGGATCAGATAGGGTTGGACGTCATAACCGCCATTGGCGATGACTGCGAGACCTCGTGCAAGTTCCATTGGTGTGAGTTGCCCGCTGCCCAGTGATAGAGAGAGGTTGCTGGGCATGTTCTCGGTGGGGATCTTGAGTTGCTTCAGGTAATCGAGAACATTTGGTATGCCCAGATCTCTTAGGAGCCGGATAGACACAATGTTTCGCGAGCGGTAAAGCGCCTCCCGCAGTCTTGTGGGACCATAAAACTGACCGGAGGAGTTTTGTGGGCGCCAGGCGGTTTCCAGTTCTGAGTCATCAAATACGATGGGGGCGTCGTTGTATATAGTGGCCGGCGTTTTGCCGTTTTCGAGGCCTGCCAGGTAAAGGAAGGGCTTGAAGGTGGAGCCGGGTTGGCGACGGGCCTGAATCGCGCGGTTGTATTTGCTCTGTCTGAAACTGTAGCCCCCGGAAAGGGCTTCGATGGCGCCAGTCTCTGCCTTTATTGAAATCAGCGCGCCTTCAACTCTGGGTGCCTGGGCGAGAGATGCCGTTATTTGTGTGTCGCTTTCTTCTGATTCAGCTGATGGCGTATTGAGGTGAACATAGACAACGTCGCCGGAGCTGAGCACATCGCTTGGCTTTTTGGGGGCGGGGCCAGTTAGATTGTCTGTCTTGTAACGCTTCGCCCATTTTATGCTTTCAAACGGCATGGCGACGTCGCCAGCACCCCTGGCGTAGACCCGGGCTGCCATCTGTTTGTCATCGACGTTGGTGACAATAGCTGGAATCAGGGTTTCGATCCGTGGGTAATTAAGGATCAGGTCTGAGAGTTCGTTTCCAGTGATTTCGGCCTTGTCGAGTTGGCCGATGGGGCCTCTGAAGCCGTGGCGCCGGTCATAGGCTTCCAGTCCATTGCGCAGGGCCTCGGTTGCCGTCTGTTGCTTCAGGCTGTCCACCGTCAGTGTGACGGTGTAACCGTCGGTATAGGCCGCTTCTCCGAATCGTCTGACCATCTCCGAACGAGCCATTTCTGCTACATAGTCAGCATCAACTTCGGTGTCGGTGGCGTTGTAGGTGGCTGTGATCGGGGCGGCGACCGCGAGTTCGTACGCGTCTGCTGAGATGTAGCCCAGCTCCTTCATCCGTCCGAGGATCCAGTTGCGGCGAATGGTGGCGCGCTCCGGATTTGCGAGCGGGTTATAGGCAGAGGGGGCCTTGGGGAGTCCTGCCAACATAGCCATCTGGGCAAGAGATAGTTCTGAAACGGACTTGTTGTAGTAGACCTGAGCGGCAGCGGCGATACCGTAGGCCCGGTTGCCCAGGTAGATTTTGTTGAGGTACAGCTCAAGAATGCGATCTTTATCGAGTTCGCGTTCAATCTGAAGAGCCAGAAGTATCTCGTTGAACTTGCGAATAAAGGTCCGGTCGCGTGACAAAAAGTAATTTTTTGCAACCTGCATGGTGATGGTACTGCCTCCGGACTGAATGGATCCGGTGGAGACGAGTTCGATGGCAGCCCGCGCCAGTCCTTTGATGTCGACTCCGAAGTGCTCATAAAAACGGGAGTCTTCGGCAGCCATAAAGGCTTGTAACTGAATTGTAGGGATCTGTTCTATTGTGATCGGAGCCCTTCTCTTTTCACCGAATTCTGCTATTAATTTGCTGTCTTTGCTATATACCCGAAGTGGGGTCTGGAGCTTTATGTCCAGAAGTTGTTCGACAGGTGGCAGCCCCGGGCGAAGGTAAAGATAAAAGCCGGCTGTGACGATAGTGGTGGCACTCAGCCCAGTAAGAAACAGCCAGGTGAAAACGCGGGATATACGCAAGAAATGAGACATTTTTTTCTGACAACTGTTGGATATAGGTCTATCATTTGAGAAATTGCTTTAGGAAGGAAGAATCGCTTCACTGTTGCAATGTCCCTTAATAAATCAAAGAAATGGCATTGTAGACGTAAAAAAGAAGAAATTCTCTTAAATTAAAAACACATAAGTAACGTAGCCGGGTGCATCTAACCAGGTATAGGGTGAGCGCGTGTTCGGATTGTTTGGAAAGAAATCCAGTGCTGTGCTGGGCGTGGATATAAGCTCCAGCTCGGTCAAATTGCTGGAACTGTCGAAGCAGGGCGGCCGATATAAGGTCGAAAGCTACGCAGTTGAGCCGTTACCGGCGAATGCTGTTGTCGAGAAAAATATCACGGATGTTGAGGCGGTCGGTGAGGTGCTCAAGCGCGTTGCATCCAAGTCCAGAACCGGGGTGAAGCAGGTGGCTGTGGCCGTGTCTGGTTCCGCCGTTATCACAAAAGTCATCGAGATGGATGGCAGCCTGAACGAATTCGAGATGGAAGATCAGATTGCTCTCGAAGCCGATCAGTATATTCCTTATCCGCTGGATGAAGTGGCCATCGATTTTGAAGTCCAGGGACCCTCCGAAAACAATCCTGATCAGGTCGATGTTCTGCTGGCAGCGTGCCGGAAGGAGAATGTCGATATTCGGGAAGATGCGCTGGAAATTGCATCGCTGTCTGCAAAAATTGTCGATGTCGAGGCCTATGCGCTTGAGCGTGCATACAACCTGATTGAGCCCCAGCTGGACTCCCAGGGCGAAAACCTCGTCGTGGCCATTGTGGATGTGGGGGCCACCATGACAACGCTGAGCGTTCTGGCGGATGGCAAGACCGTTTACACCAGGGAGCAGATTTTTGGTGGAAAGCAGCTGACAGAGGAAATTCAGCGCCGTTATGGCCTGTCTGTGGAGGAAGCCGGTCTTGCCAAAAAACAGGGTGGCCTGCCTGACGACTATGAGTCTGAAGTGCTTGCTCCCTTCCGTGAGGCGGTGGTTCAGCAGGTTGCGCGTGCGCTTCAGTTCTTTTTCGGCGCCAGTCAATATAACACGGTTGACTATGTGGTTCTGGCAGGCGGAACGGCTTCGATACAGGGGCTGACGGAGATGGTAGAGGAGAAAACAGGGACGCCCACGGTCATCGCAAATCCATTTGCAGATATGGCGGTAGGTTCCCGGGTAAACGCATCAGCCCTCGGTAATGATGCTCCTTCGCTGATGATTGCCTGTGGCCTGGCAATGAGGAGCTTTGACTGATGGCAAATATCAATCTCCGATCCTGGCGTGAAGAGCTTCGCGCGGAGAAGCAGAAACAGTTCATCGTCATGATCCTCGGTGCAGCTATTGTGGCCGCAGGGCTTGTGTTTCTCTGGAAAACCGATATGGACAACCGCATTGCTTACCAGCAGTCGCGTAATGCCTATATCGAGACGGCTACCAAAAAACTTGATCAGCAGATCAAGGAAATTCAGGCACTCAAGAAAAAGCGGGATGAGCTGTTGGCCCGAATGGAGGTCATTCAGGATCTTCAGGGTAAGCGCCCTGTCATTGTCCGGGTGTTTGATGAGCTTGTGCGTACCCTGCCGGATGGTTTGTTCTATACCGACCTCAACAAACGTGGGGATACGGTAAATATCGTGGGTATGGCTGAATCCAATAGCCGGATTTCCGGGTTGATGCGTCAGTTTGATGAGTCGGACTGGTTTGCTGATCCCAATCTGACGAACGTATCAGCGGCAGACAACAAGCGGGCTGGTTACAGTCAGTTCAATATGTCGGTCAAGCAAAAAACACCAGAGCCCGAAGGGGAGGATAAATAATGAGCCTCGCGGACTCGCTGAAAAGTCTGAACGAATTTGATCTTAATGATCTGGATATCAACAACGCTGGTATCTGGCCGCTTCCGATCAAGATTATTGTTGCGTTGCTTATCTTTGGTCTCATCGTGGGTGGTGGCTACTGGTTTCTGGTTAAAGACCAGTACATGCAGCTGGAGCGCGTGGAAAAGGTAGAGCAGGATCTTCGTAAAAAATACGAAGAGAAAGCCTATCAGGTGGCAAACCTTGAGGTGTTTAAAGCCCAGATGGCCGAAATGGAGGAAACATTCGGTGCTCTGGTGCGTCAGCTGCCCAGTGAAACGGAAGTGCCTGGCCTGCTTGAAGATATTACCAATACTGCTCTGGGTAGCGGTCTGGAGCTCAAGCAGGTAAAACTGCTGCCTGAGCAGCGGCGCGATTTTTATGCGGAATTGCCGATTAATATCCAGGTTTCGGGTTCTTACCACGAACTGGCGTCTTTTGTGAGCAGTGTGGCAGCCCTCCCCAGGATTGTGACGCTTCACGACCTTACCATCAAACCAATTGGCGGAGACGGAGAGCAGCTTGATATGCAGGTTGTAGCTCGAACCTACCGCTACCGGGCTGGAGAATGAGCATGACAGGAAAGCATGCGAGCAAGGCCTGGTTTGGCGTCTGTCTGGTGACCTTTCTGGCGGGCTGTTCTCAAGGGGGCGGCTTTGCGGATCTGGATAAATTCATGGCAGATACCCGGGCCAAGCCTCGTGGCCACGTAGAGCCATTACCTGAATTCAAGGCCTATGAAGCCTTTACATACTCCGCGGCGGACCGACGGGCGCCGTTTGAACCACCGATTGATGTCCAGCTGACGATGGTCGATAACGAGCCCGTCAGCGATGTCGAGCCGGATCTGGATCGTCCACGGGAGGTTCTTGAGAATTTCGACCTCAAAGTGTTGGATATGGTCGGAACCCTTCAGCGAGTGGAAGGTGGTCTGTTCGCTCTGATCAAGGACGGGTCCGGTGGTATTCACAGGGTTCGTACCGGAAATTATATGGGTCAGAACTATGGCCGTATTGTTGGTATCAGTGAAACCCGGATCGAATTGATAGAAATCGTTCCCAATGGCCGGGGTGGATGGGTTGAGCGTCCTCGCTCCCTGACACTGGACGAGGAAGCGGGCTAAGGAGCGGCAGATATGATTGAAAGAAACATGCATGAACAAAAAAGTTTGGGGTCGAGGCTAGCGATGTTCAGAAAACTCAATGTATACGTCGGCGCAGTTGCTTTGGGGTTGTCCAGCCTGGCCCACGCGGTCACGCTGGAAGACGTGTCATTTTCATCGCTGCCTGGTGAACGGCTTGAGGTGAAACTGCAATTTGATGGTCAGCCACCAGAGCCGACCGGATACACGATTGAAAAGCCCGCCCGGATCGCGGTTGATCTCAAGGGAACAACAAGCGGCCTGGATAGTCGGAGCATTCCACTGGGCTCAGGTAACGCCCAAAGTGTCACCGTAGTTGAGACCAAAGATCGAACCCGCCTGATTTTCAATCTGGTTGAACTTGTACCTTACGAGACGGTTCGTGGCGACCACTCTCTGGTGATGACGATTGGAAGTGAGGGGACTGCCGGCGCCTCTGTAGCGTCTGCTAACACCACTGCGGCTCCTGTAGCCACCGGTGCTGATAGCTCTGGCGCTCTGGCTGGTGTGGACTTCCGTCGGGGCAAAGACGGCGAGGGTCGGGTAGTTGTTGACCTGGGGAGCCCCAATGCCGCGGTCGATCTGTCCGAACTGGGAGGCAAGATTCGTCTGACCATGCCAGAGTTGAGGGTGCCGAATAACCTGAAGCGTCGTCTCGATGTTACTGACTTCGCAACCCCGGTATCCCGTATTGATACCTTCATTGAAGATGGTAAGGCGGTTGTGGAAATCCGCCCTGAAGGTAATTACGACTACATCGCTTATCAGTCTGGCAGCGAATTCACAGTGAGTGTCGAGGCGTTGAGCGAGCAGGAAGCTGAGGCTCGCCGAGAAGAGAAATTCCCGTACACAGGCGAGAAGCTGTCTCTTAACTTCCAGGACATTGAAGTGCGTTCCGTGCTTCAGTTGATCGCTGACTTTACCGGGCTGAACCTGGTGGCCAGTGATACGGTTGGCGGTAGCATTACCCTGCGACTGCAGAACGTGCCCTGGGATCAGGCGCTTGATCTGATTCTCAAAACCAAGGGGCTGGACAAGCGCCAAATTGGTAACGTTCTGCTGGTTGCTCCTGCGGACGAAATTGCGGCTCGTGAAAAGCTTGAGCTGGAAACCACCAAGCAGATCGCCGAACTGGCGCCGGTTCGCCTGGACATCATTCAGGTCAACTACGCGAAAGCTGCGGATATCGTAGCGCTGATCCAGGCGGATGCGGAACTGATCTCCGAGCGTGGCTTTGTCTCCTCGGACGTACGCACCAACACCATCAGTGTTCGTGAAACCACTGAGAAGCTCGAAGAGATTCGTCGTCTCGTGTCCACGTGGGATGTTCCGGTCCGTCAGGTCTCCATCGAAGCTCGTATCGTTCGCGCGCAGACCAACGTAGCTGAGGACCTCGGTATTCGCTGGGGTGGTGCAGCCTACGACGTGAGTGGTGACAACGTCTTTGCTATCGGTGGTTCTCAGGAGGCGGTAGAAGAGGCGCGCCAGGCGGCGGCAGGTAATAACAACACCATTACCTTCCCGGGGGCTCTGGCGGTAGATCTGGGTGTGACCGGTGAAGGTGCATCCTCCTTTGCCATTGGTTGGGGTAGCGATGACTTCCTGGTTGATCTGGAGCTTTCTGCTCTTGAAAGTGACGGCCAGGCAGAAGTTGTGTCTCAGCCGCGAGTTGTGACCGCTGACCGTCAGACGGCATCCATCAAATCTGGTGAGGAGATTCCATACCAGGAAGCCTCGTCCAGTGGCGCGACATCTGTCTCTTTCAAAGAAGCTGTGCTTTCTCTGGAAGTAACACCTCAGATTACGCCGGATGACAAGATCATTATGGATCTGGTTGTAAACCAGGACTCCCGAGGTGAAGTGACTGCTGGCATTCCTTCAATCAATACCAATGAAGTCACAACTCAGGTGTTGGTGGGTAATGGTGAGACAGTCGTCCTCGGTGGTATCTTCCAGTCCGAAGTGGCCACTCAGACCACGAAAACTCCGTTCCTGGGCGACATCCCTTATCTTGGGCGTCTGTTCAAACGGACCGAGCACATTGATGAGCGTAGCGAACTGTTGATCTTCATCACGCCGAAGATCATCAAGAGTGATTTGATCCAGTAAGCGCTCCCTTATCAATCGAAAAGCCGCCGCGTAAAACCGGCGGCTTTTTTTGTGATATTCTCACCCGCCTGAGTTATTTTGAGCGGATATTATGCCCTTGCCCAAACGCGTTGTTCTGGTAGGTCCCATGGGGGCTGGAAAAAGTACGATTGGCCGAATGCTTGCGAAAGAATTGGGCTATCGCTTTCTGGATTCTGATCGCATCATTGAAGAGCGATGTGGGGCAAATATACCCTGGATTTTTGATGTGGAAGGCGAGGATGGCTTCCGTCAGCGAGAGACCGCGATGCTCGATGAGTTATCGGGTGAGGAACGAACGGTTCTTGCGACAGGCGGTGGCGCGGTAATGAAACCTGAAAATCATCCCCTGTTAAAAAAGGGCGCGGTCGTTATCTATCTGAAAACGTCGCTTGAGCAGCAGGTGGAGCGTACCAGGAAAGATCGTAACCGACCATTGTTGCAGAATGATGATCCCGTTGGGGTGCTTAAGCGGCTGTTCCGGATCCGGGATCCTCTGTATTGCCGGTTGGCGGATATCATCATGTATACCGACCGTAAGAGCCCGCGCCTGGTCGTGCGTCAGTTGGTCAACAAAATTAACCCAAGGACTCCACGCCACCGGCGTCAAATGCGCAAAGAAGGACGAAGTCATGCCTAGAGTGCTTCACCAGCTTAAGGTGGATCTTGGCGATCGCAGTTACCCGATCATCATCGGTCAGGGCTTGTTGGGGACATCTGACCTCTCGTCCTATGTGGCGGGTTCACAGGTTATGATCGTGACCAATGAAACCATCGCGCCTTTGTATCTTGAGCGTGCGAAGGAGTGTTTCCCGGGAAAGACGGTCGATTCGGTTGTGTTGCCTGACGGTGAGCGTTACAAAAACTGGGAAGTGCTTAACCTGATTTTTGATGCGCTGCTGGAGAAACGACACACCAGGAAGACCACTCTGGTAGCCCTGGGCGGTGGTGTTGTTGGCGACATGACAGGCTTTGCGGCGGCGTGCTATCAGCGCGGTGTTCCCTTTATCCAGATTCCTACGACATTGCTTTCCCAAGTGGATTCATCGGTTGGTGGAAAAACCGGGATCAATCATCCCTTAGGGAAGAATATGATTGGTGCGTTTCATCAGCCTGAAGCGGTGCTGATCGATACTGACAGCCTGCTCACGCTTCCTCCACGAGAGGTCTCTGCGGGGATTGCTGAGGTCATCAAGTACGGCCTTATCCGTGATGTGGATTTCCTTGCATGGCTTGAGGGGAATATCGACGGGCTGGTCGACCGTCAGCCGGAGGTGCTTGCCGAAGCTATTTACCGTTCATGTGTGTGCAAGGCTGAGGTGGTTGCACTGGACGAGCGGGAAGGTGGGCTCAGGGCTATTCTTAACCTTGGGCATACCTTTGGTCATGCTATTGAGACCTTTGCAGGCTATGGCAACTGGTTGCACGGTGAAGCCGTCGGCACCGGTATGATTATGGCGGCGGATCTGTCTGAGCGGGAAGGTATGATTAACGCTGAGCAGTTGGAGACGGTCAGAGCGTTAATTTTGCGGGCGGGCCTGCCGGCGCTGCCTCCACAAAACATGACACCGGAAGATTTTCTCAACCTGATGGCGGTTGATAAGAAAAATGTGGACGGCCAGCTGAGGCTGGTTCTGCTTCAAGCGGTTGGCAACGCCGTAGTCACCAGTAAAGCAGCCTCCGGGAACCTTGATGCTACACTGACACACTTCTGCCAGCGTCAGTGACTGGCGCCCTCATAGATCTGATTTAGGTGGGATGTGCGAGTGATGAATGAGCCCCTGAATAGCCTGGATGGTGGTGGCTTGTTCCCAAGGCTGCAGCAGCGCTATGGATTGCGCTCAAACCCTGTGGAGATGGACGGTCCTTTTTTTCCGGAAGCGATGCGCCAACACGCGCTTGAAACATTACGGCACCTCTGTGGCTTTGGTGATCTCGCGCTGGTCCTCACTGGCTCGGAAGGGGCTGGAAAGACCCGGCTGCTTGCCGAGTTAGTCGCCAGCGAAGCATCGAGGCTGGATTTTCATCGCATACCAGCAGCGGCATTGACCAGCGCGCAAGCACTGGCTCGCGACCTGAAGTCTCATGCCCGTGCCAGTCTGGAAGATGGGGCGAGCCCGAGGGATACCGTCTACCGCTTTTTTAGGTGGACAGAATCCCTTGCCCGAAAGGGACGAAGAATGGTTCTTCTGGTTGATGATGCCAACCGGGCCTCGCCGGAAGTTGTGCGCCTGATTCTTGCTGCCTTTCTGGCTTCTGAGAAAAGCGCCTCGGCGGTTCCGGTTTTCTCTGGTACGGATGCGTTGATTGGCATTATGGGGCTTGAAGACGGCTCTTCGAATGTCCACCAGATTCACCTGCAACCGTTATCTGAAAAGGATGTTCTGAAATTCCTGGCGCCCCGGGTCGATTTGGCCGGGGGAAAACAGGGAGAATTGCTGGGATCTGCCCGTGTTGCGAAAATTCACCAGCTGAGTCAGGGTAGCTTTTCCGGCATCCTGAGGGTCGCCCCCGCAGTCTGGCTTGATATGGCCTCGGAGCCGGTACGCCGTCGTTCTGCAAGCTGGAAGTTTCCGGGAAAGGTGGCGTGGCCGGTTCTGGTGCTGGCTTTGCTAGGGCTTTCCTGGTGGTTTGTCTCGGAGCAATATGAGGATTCATTAGCCAGAGAGGCTGGCCCGGTGCCTTCGGATGAGCCCATCCGGAAAAGCATCACCATTGGCCCTGGCTCTCCCTCTCCTTCTCCCCAGGGTGAGTCGGTTGGCGCGCCGGGAGATGCATTATCGGAACCATACGCAGAGCCTGCGCCAGCTGATTCAGACGCTCAACGGGAGCCTGTTTTAGCGTTGGCGTCGAAAGAGTCCCAGATAATCGCTCCTGAGCCTGAGCCTGAGCCTGAGCCTGAGCCTGAGCCTGAGCCTGAGCCTGAGCCTGAGCCTGAGCCTGAGCCTGAGCCTGAGCCTGAGCCTGAGCCTGAGCCTGCGATGACAAAGGCTGCCGTTGAAGCTCCAGCCCCTGTTGTGACCGAATCTGACGGAGAGGCGCCCGCATTCCGACCGGCAAAGCCTGAACGCTATGTCGTTCTTGAGGAGTTGAGGCCTAGTGATGGCTGGGTGGTTCAACTGATCGCCGGAAACCTGGAGCAGACTGCGCTGAATGTCCTTGGCCGCTATCCGGAGCTGTCGGGATTGGTGTATACAAAAGGCGAACGTAAGGGGAAGGACTGGTTTATGGTATTCTATGGTCAATACCCGACGAAGGCAGCTGCGCAGGGCGCGGTTGCCGAACTGCCTGAGCAGCTCAGGACCCAGGGGCCATGGGTGCGCTCCATCTCGGGATTATAAAAATTCCTCCAATTCCGAGATAAGTTGTTGTTCTATAAGCCTGTGGTCTCGAAATTGCAGGCTAATTTCCCCGGAATAGCATCACTCCGATTTGAGTACGTATTTTTACGTGTGTAAAATAGCCAGCCCCCATTTTCAGTGTCAGAGGGTTCTGGGACGGCCGAGTGCCGGGTAACTCTCTGATTGAAAAGCATTTATATGTGAGAGAACGCTTATGATGACAGGTTTGTATCATCCCGACGAGTTCAGGGACAACTGTGGATTTGGTCTGATTGCCCACATGAAGGGCGAGGCCAGCCATAAGTTGTTGCAAACTGCCATCGAGTCGCTGACCTGCATGACCCACCGTGGTGGTATCGCTGCAGACGGAAAGACCGGCGATGGTTGTGGCCTCCTGATTCAGAGCCCGGACGCCTTTTTGAGAAAGGCGGCCAAGGCTGCATTTGGCAAGGAGCCCGGAGACCTGTTTGCCGTGGGTCAGGTATTCCTGAATCCGGAAGAAGGAAAAGCAGCTGCTGGTCGTGCTGCTGTAGAACAATCTTTGGCCGAGCAGGGCCTGGAAATTCTGGGCTGGCGGGAAGTACCCGTTGACGACAGTTGTCTGGGGCCGATGGCTCTGGACTGCCTGCCGCGTATTGAGCAGGTGTTTGTTGCCCCGGCGGGCAAGTCTGAGAAAGAATTTGCGATCAGTCTGTTTGTCGGACGTCGTCATGCCGAGCGTGATATGGCAGACGATTCCGAATTCTATATCTGTAGCCTTTCCCATCGCACTCTGGCCTACAAAGGCCTGATGATGCCGGCTGATCTGGCTAATTTCTACAAGGATCTGGGCGATCCCGATCTGCAGACTGCTATCTGTGTCTTCCACCAGCGTTTTTCCACTAACACCATGCCGCGCTGGCCTCTGGCACAGCCGTTCCGCTACCTGGCCCACAACGGCGAGATCAACACCATTGATGGCAACCGGAACTGGGCACTGGCCCGTGCTGCAAAATTCAGCTCACCGGATCTGCCTGATCTGCAAACCCTGCAGCCGTTGGTTAACCTGACCGGTTCTGATTCCTCAAGCATGGATAACATGCTGGAAGTCCTGCTGGCTGGTGGCGTGGACCTGTTCCGTGCGGTACGGATGATGATCCCGCCTGCATGGCAGAATGTAGATAGCATGGATTCCGAGCTGCGTGCGTTTTACGAGTACAACTCCATGCATATGGAGCCCTGGGATGGACCGGCCGGCCTGGTTATGTCTGATGGCCGGTATGCCGTGTGTATGCTTGACCGCAATGGTCTGCGCCCGGCTCGCTGGGTTATCACCAAGGACGACTTCATTACCCTGGCTTCCGAGATCGGTACCTACGGATACCAGCCTGATGATGTGGTTGCCAAAGGGCGTGTCGGGCCAGGGCAGATGCTGGCTATCGATACCGAGTCCGGCGAAGTCCTGCATACCAAGGACATTGACCAGCGTCTGAAATCTTCCCAGCCTTACAAGCGCTGGTTGCGTGAAAATGCGCTGCGGGTCGAGACGACTCTTCATCAGGATACTCCGGAATTCAAATTGATGGATTCCGATGAATTGCTGGTACACCAGAAGATGTTCATGGTGTCCTACGAGGAGCGGGATCAGGTGCTGCGTCCTCTGGCTGAAAATGGCCAGGAAGCCGTAGGCTCCATGGGCGATGATACGCCGATGGCAGTTCTGTCCAGCAAGGTGCGCCATGTTGCAGACTACTTCAGGCAGAAGTTTGCTCAGGTAACCAACCCGGCGATTGATCCGCTTCGCGAAGCCATCGTTATGTCTCTGGAAACCTGCCTGGGTGCAGAGCGCAATGTTTTCGAAGAGACTGCAGAACATGCAGACCGGATCATTCTGACAACACCGGTCCTCTCTCCCGCGAAGTTCCTGCGCATCTCCAATAACGAGCGCCCGGGCTTTGAAGTTGCTCGCATCTCCATGGGATATCGCCCGGAGCTGGGCCTGGAACAGGCTGTTCGTCAGGTCTGTGACGACGCTGAAAAGGCCGTAAAAGATGGCAAGGTTCTGCTGATCCTGTCCGATAAGGATCTGAAGGAAGGCGAGCTGCCAGTGAATGCGATGATGGCGACCGGCGCAGTGCATCATCACCTGGTTGCCAAAGGCCTGCGCTGTGACTCCAATATCATTGTAGAGACCGGCTGGGCTCGCGATCCGCACCACTTTGCCGTGCTGTTTGGCTTCGGTGCTACGGCTGTGTACCCGTACCTGGCCTATCAGGTCCTGAATGACCTGATCCGTACAGGCGAAGTTCTGATTGATCCGGTGGATGCGAAAAACAACTACCGTAAGGGGATCAATAAAGGGCTTCTCAAGATTCTCTCCAAGATGGGCATCTCTACCATCACGTCCTACCGCGGAGCGCAGCTCTTCGAAGCTATTGGTCTTGCAGACGAAGTTGTTGATCTGTGCTTCAAGGGCGTGCCCAGCCGTATCCAGGGGGCTGATTTCTACGATTTCCAGCAGGACCAGCAGCAACTTGCTGACGTTGCCTGGAAACCTCGTAAGCCCCTCAGTCAGGGCGGTTTGCTGAAGTATGTACATGGCCAGGAATACCACGCGTTCAACCCGGATGTGGTCGGCAAGTTGCAGGAAGCGGTTACCAGTGGTGATTACGGTCACTATCAGGAATACGCGAGCCTGGTAAACGAGCGCCCGGTGGCAACCCTGCGTGATCTCATCGGTTTCCGTAAAGACATTGCGGGCGTTGATATTTCGGAAGTCGAGCCGGTAGAGAACATCTTCCCGCGTTTTGACTCTGCGGCTATGTCTCTGGGGGCGCTCTCTCCGGAGGCTCATGAGGCCTTGGCTGTGGCGATGAACACCCTGGGTGGTCGCTCCAACTCCGGTGAGGGTGGTGAGGATTCTGCACGCTATGGCACGAACAAACGTTCCAAGATCAAGCAGGTGGCCTCAGGTCGTTTCGGTGTAACTGCGGAATACCTGCGCAGCGCCGATGTCATGCAGATCAAGGTTGCTCAGGGCGCCAAGCCGGGTGAGGGTGGTCAGCTTCCTGGTGGTAAAGTAAACGAGCTTATTGCCCGTCTGCGTTACTCGGTACCGGGTGTTACTTTGATCTCGCCGCCTCCGCATCACGATATCTATTCAATCGAGGATCTGGCTCAGCTGATCTTTGATCTGAAACAGGTCAACCCGGAAGCTCTGGTGTCCGTGAAACTGGTGTCCGAGCCGGGCGTTGGTACGATCGCTGCCGGTGTTGCCAAGGCATACGCTGATCTCATTACCGTATCCGGCTATGACGGTGGTACTGCTGCGAGCCCGCTGGCTTCCATCCGCTACGCTGGTTCCCCATGGGAGCTCGGTTTGACCGAAACCCAGCAGGCTCTGCGTGCCAATGATCTGCGCGGCAAGATCCGCCTGCAGACAGACGGTGGCATCAAGACCGGTCTGGATGTCGTTAAAGGTGCCATCCTGGGCGCGGAAAGCTTCGGCTTTGGTACCACTCCGATGGTTGCCCTGGGTTGTAAATACCTGCGTATCTGTCATCTGAACAACTGTGCAACCGGTGTTGCAACCCAGAACGAGCACCTTCGTGAGGAGCACTTCAAGGGTACCGTCGAGATGGCGATGAACTTCTTCCGCTTTGTGGCTGAAGAGACTCGCGAGTGGATGGCCCGGCTGGGTGTTCGTACCCTGGAAGAGCTGGTAGGTCGGGTAGACCTGCTGGAGCGTCTGCCAGGGGACACGGAGCGCCAGAAGAAGCTGGATCTCTCCCGTCTGTTGTCCAACGACCATATCCCGGCGGACAAGCCGCAGACTTGTCAGGTTGAGCGTAACCACCCATTCGACCAGGGCACCCTGGCGGAGCAGATGGTCAAGGATACTGCTGCTGCTATCGCCGAGAAGAGTGGTGGCGCCTGGACCTACCGTGTGACCAACTGCGACCGTTCCATTGGTGCTCGCCTGTCCGGAGAGATCGCTGCGAAGTACGGTAACCAGGGCATGGCTGATGCCCCGATCACCCTGGATCTTACCGGTACCGCCGGGCAGAGCTTTGGTGTGTGGAACGTCGGCGGTCTGAACCTGGTGCTTGAAGGGGATGCCAACGACTACGTGGGTAAAGGCATGACCGGCGGTAAGCTGGTCGTCAAGCCACCCCGTGGTAGCGCTTTCAAGACCAATGAAACCTCCATTGTCGGTAACACCTGCCTCTACGGTGCAACCGGTGGCAAGTTGTTTGCAGCGGGAACCGCAGGTGAACGTTTCGCGGTTCGTAACTCTGGCGCCCACGCGGTTGTAGAAGGCGCTGGCGACCACTGCTGCGAATACATGACTGGTGGTCTTGTGACCGTTCTTGGTAACACCGGGCACAACTTTGGTGCCGGTATGACCGGAGGCTTCGCCTACGTCATGGATCTGAACAACACCTTCGTGGACAAGTACAACCACGAACTGGTGGAGATCCAGCGTATTTCCAGCGAGGACATGGAGTCCTACCGTAATCACCTGCGTGGTGTTATCCGCGAGCATATCTCGGAAACCGGTAGCGAGTGGGCAGAGCACATTCTTGAGAATTTCGACGACTACATCGGCCGTTTCTGGCTGGTTAAACCCAAGGCTGCCAACCTCCGCAGCCTGCTGGCCAGCACCCGGGCGCGTCCTGAATAAAACCGGGTCGAAAAGGGTTCGGAGCGGCAGACGACAGACCGCCGCTCCTGTCGAAATTGAGCTGATGAGAGCATCATGATGAAAGAACGACTGAGTAACGACTTCCAGTTTGTTGAAGTTGGGCGGATCGACCCGAAGAAGGTGCCAGCCAACAAGCGGAAGAAAGAGTTTGGCGAGATCTATCATCCATTCACTGCTGACAACGCCTCCTCGCAGGCGCACCGTTGTCTGGCGTGTGGTAACCCATACTGTGAGTGGAAGTGCCCGGTACACAACTATATTCCGAATTGGCTGAAGCTGGTGTCGGAAGGGAATGTGATGAAGGCCGTCGAGTTGTGTCATCAGACCAACTCTCTCCCAGAGGTCTGTGGTCGCGTCTGTCCGCAGGATCGCCTCTGTGAAGGTGCGTGTACGCTTAACGACGGCTTCGGAGCGGTTACCATTGGCTCTGTTGAAAAATACATTACCGATACCGCGTTTGCTCTTGGCTGGAAACCGGACATGTCCGCCGTCAAGTGGACCGATAAGAAGGTTGCTGTCATTGGTGCAGGCCCTGCCGGGCTGGGTTGCGCGGATATCCTGGTGCGCAATGGCGTCAAGCCGGTGGTCTTTGACCGCTATCCGGAAATTGGCGGTTTGCTGACGTTTGGTATCCCCGAGTTCAAACTCGAAAAGACCGTGATGTCCCGTCGTCGTAAGGTATTTGAAGAGATGGGCGTTGAGTTCCGTCTTTCCACCGAAGTAGGCAAAGACGTCATGCTGCAGGACATCATCGACGAATACGATGCGGTGTTCATGGGCATGGGAACCTATACCTACATGAAAGGTGGTTTCCCGGGTGAAAACCTGGACGGCGTCTATGATGCGCTTCCGTTCCTGATCTCCAACGTCAATCGCCGCCTGGGCTTCGAAAAAGACGAAGCTGATTTCATCGATATGAAGGGTCAGCGTGTTGTGGTTCTGGGCGGTGGTGATACCGCGATGGACTGCAACCGTACGTCGATTCGCCAGCAGGCCGAAAGCGTCACCTGTGCCTATCGTCGGGACGAGGCGAACATGCCGGGCTCCCGTCGCGAAGTGGCCAACGCGAAGGAAGAAGGCGTCAAGTTCCTGTTCAACCGGCAGCCGATCGCGATCATCGGTGAAGATCGTGTTGAGGGTGTGAAGGTTGTTTCAACTCAGTTGGGTGAGCCGGACGAGAATGGCCGTCGCCGTCCGGAGGTTGTTCCTGGTAGCGAAGAAGTGATCCCGGCTGATGCGGTTCTGGTGGCCTTCGGTTTCCGTCCCAGCCCTGCGGACTGGTTTGATGAACTGAACGTGAATACCGATGATTCCGGCCGAGTGAGTGCTCCAGAAAGCGCGGAGTTCGCCTTCCAGACCAGCAACCCGAAAATCTTTGCGGGTGGTGATATGGTGCGTGGTTCCGACCTTGTTGTAACCGCGATCTGGGAAGGCCGTCAGGCCGCAGAAGGGATCCTCGATTACCTGGATCTCTGATTCCGGTTTGATCCTGATCAGAAGGGCGGCTTCCTAAGGGTATGCCGCCCTTTTTTATTGCTGCAAACGGGGTATTATGGCTCCCCGAATTATTGAACATCCTTTACAGACTGAGACCGCTGGAATCATTATGACCGAGCTGAAAAATGACCGTTTCCTGCGCGCCCTGATGCGCCAGCCCGTTGACCGTACTCCGGTATGGATGATGCGACAGGCCGGACGGTATCTCCCTGAATACCGGGCCACACGGGCCAAGGCCGGTGATTTCCTCAGTTTGTGCAAGAACACTCCTCTGGCCTGTGAGGTCACTCTGCAGCCACTAGAGCGTTATCCGCTGGATGCTGCCATCCTCTTCTCGGATATCCTGACTATCCCTGATGCCTTGGGGCTGGGGTTGTACTTTGAAACCGGGGAAGGGCCCAAGTTCAGGAATGTGATCCGCTCTGCAGCGGACGTGGCGGCTTTGCCGAAAATGAACGCTGAGGTTGATCTGGACTACGTGATGAATGCGGTGTCCACCATTCGTCGTGAGCTTAACGGCCGCGTGCCGCTAATCGGCTTCTCGGGCAGCCCCTGGACATTGGCAACGTACATGATTGAGGGTGGTTCCTCCAAGGATTTCCGCGAGGCGAAGAAGCTCATGTACGGGCAGCCAGACGTGATGCACCAGTTGCTGGATCACCTGGCGGATTCCGTTATTGATTACCTGAACGGTCAGGTGAAAGCTGGCGCTCAAGCGCTCCAGATCTTCGATACCTGGGGTGGTGTCCTGAGCAGTTGGGCCTATGAGGAGTTTTCCCTGCGTTACATGAAGAAGATCGTCGATGGTCTGATTCGTGAACATGAAGGACGGAAAATTCCGGTCATCTTGTTCACCAAAAATGGCGGCCAGTGGCTGGAATCCATTGCTGATTCCGGTGCTGATGCGGTTGGTCTGGACTGGACGACGGATATTGGCAACGCCCGAGCTCGAGTGGGTGATCGTGTGGCGTTGCAGGGCAATATGGATCCGGCGATGCTTTATGCACCGAAAGAGCGTATTCGAGAGGAAGTAGCCGATATTCTGCGTCGCTTTGGCAATGGAACCGGGCATATCTTCAATCTCGGGCATGGTATTACGCCGGATGTGGACCCTGAGCATGCGCGGGCGTTTATTGAGTCTGTGGTGGAGTTGAGTTCCGCTTATCACCAGTGAGTTCTGGTGGATGTTGTATTCTGTCCGGTCTATAGTCACGTAAAACAAGACCGGTAAACAGGAGTAACCACTTGACCGCCAAGCCGTCTGAAAAGCGTCGATTTCATCGCATCGAATTCGATGCCCCGTGCGAACTGCACTGTCTCGACCATGTGTGGACTACGGAAGTACTCGATATCTCGTTGAAAGGCGTTCTGGTCAAGCGGCCGGAGGGATGGGATGTGCCGTTAAAGCAGCCCAGTGAGGTGATTATTCACTTGAATGATCACGAAGCAGCCATTGTGATGGCGGTTGAATTGCGCCACATTGAAGCCCATCGGCTTGGGTTTAAGTGCCAGTACATTGATCTGGAGAGTGCGACTCACCTCAAGCGCCTTGTCGAATTGAATCTGGGTGATCAGACGTTGCTTGAACGCGAATTTGCGCACTTGATTGAGTGAAGTGATCTCAGCCAGCATGACCGTTAACTCGAATAAATGCGGACTTACAGATCTTCAAGGGCCGTAAGCGCCTCACTCAGTTTTGTCACTGGAATAACCTTCATCCCTTCTATCGCCTTCCGCGGTGCGTTGGCCTTTGGCACTAGGGCGCGGGTAAAACCGTGCTTGGCGGCTTCGTAGATTCTCTCCTGCCCACTGGGTACTGGCCGAATCTCTCCGGACAGTCCCACTTCGCCAAAGATAACGAGATCCTGCGGCAAGGCCCGATCCCGGAAGGACGAGACGATTGAGGCCAGCAGTGCCAGGTCGGCGCTGGTCTCGGCGACTTTGACTCCGCCGACGACATTTACAAACACATCCTGATCGGCCACATGCATGCCGCCGTGGCGGTGAAGAACTGCCAGGAGCATCGCAAGCCGGTTCTGATCGAGGCCGACGGCCACCCGCCTCGGATAGCTGCCCTGTGCCATATCGACCAGAGCCTGGATCTCCACCAGCATCGGGCGAGTGCCTTCCCATACCACCATCACCACGCTACCGGGAGCGGCTTCTTCTCCCCGATTGAGGAAGATCGCACTGGGGTTTTTGACCTCCTTCAACCCCTGTTCCACCATGGCAAAAACACCCAGCTCGTTGACGGCGCCAAAGCGGTTCTTGATGCCCCGGAGTGTCCGGTAGCGGCTGTCGCTGGAGCCTTCGAGCAGAATCGAGCAATCAATCATGTGCTCCAGCACCTTCGGGCCAGCCAGGCTGCCATCTTTCGTGACGTGGCCAACCAGAAACAGGATGGTGCCGGTCTGTTTGGCGAAGCGGGTCAGGAAGGCGGCGCTCTCACGGACCTGGGACACTGAACCGGGAGCCGATTCAATATCGGCCACGTGCATCACCTGGATGCTGTCTACCACCAGTATTCGGGGCTTTTCAGCCTCGGCTACCTGCATTAGCCGTTCGACACTGGTTTCAGAAAGCATTTTCAGGTCTTTGGTTGGCAGGCCAAGGCGTTTTGCGCGCATGGCGACCTGTTGCAATGACTCCTCGCCAGTCACGTACAGTGCCGGAGTGCTGGCTGCGAGGTGGCAGACCGCCTGGAGTAATAGTGTACTTTTGCCTGCGCCGGGGTGCCCTCCCATCAGTACGGCTGACCCTTCTACAAGGCCGCCGCCCAGAACCCGGTCAAACTCCTGCATCCCGGTGCTGATTCGGGGCTGTTCCGCGAGGCTGACGTCATCAAGGCTCTGTACTTCCGCAAGGCTGCCGGCAAACCCCTCGAATCGGGCGCCCCGGGCACCTTTTGCATTGCTGCTGATGCCCCGCACTTCGCTGATGGTGTTCCAGGCCTGGCAAGCCGTACACTGGCCCTGCCATTTGGAATAATCGGCACCACATTCGGTGCATACAAACGCAGTTTTAGCTTTTGCCATAGGAGATCAGGAACGTCCGGATGGGAGAGGGATACAAGAAGGGCCAGACAGTTAACCGTCTGACCCTCTATGGCTTATGCCAGTTTCTTGTACTTCATGCGCTGGGGCACCATGGCTGAATCGCCTTTACGCTTCTTGTGGTCTTCATCGTATTCGCTGAAGTTACCTTCGAAGTAAACCACTTCGCCATCGTCCTCAAAGGCCAGGATGTGCGTGGCGACACGGTCGAGGAACCACCGGTCGTGCGAGATAACCAGTGCGGATCCGGGGAAGTTGAGCAGTGCTTCTTCCAGGGCGCGCAGGGTTTCGACGTCGAGATCGTTGGTCGGTTCGTCCAGCAGCAACACGTTGCCGCCTTCTTTGAGCAACTTGGCCAGGTGGAGTCGGTTGCGCTCACCGCCAGACAAGTCGCCAACACGCTTCTGCTGATCGGTGCCTTTGAAATTGAAGCGGCCAACATAGGCGCGGGACGGTGTTTCGTAGTTGCCAACCTTGATGATGTCCTGGCCGTCACTCAGTTCTTCCCACACGGTCTTGCTGCCGTCCAGATCACGCATCTGGTCAACGTAGGCCAGTTGAACGGTTTCACCGACCGTAATTGACCCTGCATCAGGCTGATCTTTGCCGGCGATCATGCGGAACAGAGTGGATTTACCTGCGCCATTACCGCCGATGATGCCGACGATTGCACCCTGTGGAACGTTGAGAGATACGTTCTCATAAAGCAGACGGTCGTCAAACGACTTGCTGATGCTATCCACTTCAATAACTTTGTCGCCCAGACGCGGTCCGGGTGGGATGTAAAGCTCATTGGTCTCGTTGCGTGACTGGAATTCCTGGGAGCTCATCTCTTCAAAGCGTGCCAGACGGGCCTTACTCTTGGACTGGCGGCCTTTGGCATTAGAGCGAACCCACTCAAGCTCGTGCTTGACGGCTTTCTGATGGGCAGCTTCCTGCTTGGCTTCCATCTCCAGTCGCTTCTCTTTGTTCTCCAGCCACTGGCTGTAGTTGCCTTCGAACGGTATGCCGTGCCCCCGGTCCAGTTCCAGGATCCAGCCGGCAACGTTGTCCAGGAAGTAGCGGTCGTGGGTGATGGCAACCACGGTACCGTTATAATCGTGGAGGAAGCGCTCGAGCCAGGCAACGGATTCTGCGTCCAGGTGGTTGGTTGGCTCGTCCAGCAGCAGCATGTCGGGTCCGGACAGTAGCAGGCGGCACAGGGCGACACGGCGTCGCTCACCACCAGAGAGGTTTTTTACCATCTGATCCCAGGCCGGCAGGCGGAGAGCATCGGCCGCAACTTCCATTTTCCGCTCAATATCATGGCCGTCGGTTGCCTGGATGTAGGCTTCGAGTTGGCCTTGTTTCTTGGCGAGTGCGTCGAAATCAGCATCCGGTTCGGCATAGGCGGCGTAAACCTTGTCTAGTTCTGCCAGCGCGTCGTGAACGCCAGAAACGGCTTCATCAACCACTTCTTTAACCGTTTTGGCATCATCCAGTTCGGGCTCCTGGGGCAGGTAGCCGACGTTGATACCTGGCTGAGGTCTGGCTTCGCCGATGTAGTCCTGGTCAACACCGGCCATGATTCGAAGCAGGGTGGACTTACCAGAACCGTTGAGACCCAGTACGCCGATTTTGGCGCCCGGGAAGAAGCTCAGGGAGATGTCCTTGAGGATTTCACGCTTGGGCGGAACCACTTTGCCCACGCGGTTCATGGTGTATACATACTGGGCCATAACAGGCTGCATCCTCTGTTGTAATCGGAGGTAGGAAAAAGTAACTCTTGAATTAGCCCCGTAAGGTAGCGAAACCGGCAAGCTATAGCAATTGAGGAGAAACCGGGATAAAGCGGTATGGCGGTTTCTCCTGAGGCGCGTGGTGCGGTTTAAAGGATGATTTTTTACCCATTTGTAAGATAGAATAGCGGCCCAATTTTTCAGGGAGCCTGAGGACCTGTTCAGGGCTCTCCGGGCCAGCCAAGCACACAGGGGCACCGCATCCATGTTTAATCGTGAAATGAAAATCGCCGGTTTTGACGACGAGCTCTGGAACGCCATGCAGGCGGAAGAGAAGCGGCAGGAAGCTCACATCGAGCTGATCGCTTCCGAGAACTACACCAGCCCCCGGGTTATGGAAGCCCAGGGCAGTGTGCTGACCAACAAGTATGCTGAAGGCTACCCTGGAAAGCGCTACTACGGTGGTTGTGAGTTTGTGGATATTGCTGAAGAGCTGGCTATCAACCGCGCCAAAGAACTGTTCGGCGCTGCTTACGCCAATGTTCAGCCTCATTCGGGTTCCCAGGCAAACTCTGCTGTGTTCATGGCGCTGGTCAAGCCGGGCGATACCGTTCTTGGTATGAGCCTCGCGCACGGTGGTCACTTGACTCACGGCGCCAGCGTTAACTTTTCGGGCAAGATCTACAATGCCGTGCAGTATGGTCTGAACCCGGAAACCGGCCTGATCGATTACGACGAAGTAGAAGCTCTGGCGGTTGAGCACAAACCGAAAATGATCATCGCAGGCTTCTCTGCATACTCTCAGGAGCTGGACTTTGCCCGCTTCCGTGAGATCGCGGATAAGGTCGGTGCCTACCTGTTTGTTGACATGGCGCACGTTGCAGGCCTGGTTGCCGCTGGCGTTTATCCGGATCCGGTTCCCCATGCTCACGTTGTTGCTACCACCACTCACAAGACTCTGCGTGGGCCCCGCGGTGGTCTGATCCTGGCGTGTGACGATGAGGATATCCAGAAAAAGCTGAACTCCGCGGTGTTCCCGGGTGGTCAGGGTGGTCCTCTGATGCACGTGATTGCTGCCAAGGCAGTTTGCTTCAAGGAAGCAATGAGCGATGAATTCAAGGCCTACCAGCAGCAGGTTGTGAAGAATGCGTCTGCCATGGCCGAAGTTTTCATCGAGCGTGGATACGACGTGGTTTCCGGTGGCACCAAGAACCATCTGTTCCTGTTGAGCCTGATCAAGCAGGACATCACCGGTAAAGATGCTGACGCAGCCCTCGGCCGTGCTCACATCACCGTAAATAAGAACGCTGTTCCGAACGATCCACGCTCCCCGTTCGTGACTTCGGGTCTCCGTATCGGTACCCCGGCGATCACTACCCGTGGCTTCGGCGAGGTCGAGAGCCGTGAGCTGGCTGGCTGGATTTGCGATATTCTGGATAATCTTGAAGACGAAGCTGTTAACGCCCGTGTCCGCGAGCAGGTTGAAGCCCTGTGCGCGCGTTTCCCGGTATACGGCTAACCGTCTGGTAAGTCTCACCGTCAATTGCCCAGACCTGGGCAATTGACGGTAATCCCCGGAGTTATTAATTATGCATTGTCCCTTCTGTGGTGAAGCAGATACCAAGGTGATCGATTCCCGGCTGGTGGCTGAGGGCGATCAGGTGCGTCGCCGCAGGGAATGTCTCTCCTGTCATGAGCGTTTTACCACGTTCGAAAGTG
This sequence comes from Marinobacter salinexigens, assembly GCF_008370345.1. Taxonomy (GTDB): domain Bacteria; phylum Pseudomonadota; class Gammaproteobacteria; order Pseudomonadales; family Oleiphilaceae; genus Marinobacter; species Marinobacter salinexigens. The sequence continues at coordinate 99,399 of NZ_VTUU01000009.1, forward strand.
CGGAGTTGGTCATGCCTCGGGTGGTCAAGCAGGACGGTACCCGTCAACCCTTTGATGAAGAAAAACTGCGCTCCGGTATCATGAAGGCGCTTGAGAAGCGCCCTGTCAGCATTGAGGAGATTGATGCTGCGCTGAACAGAATCAAATACCGTTTGCGGGCGACGGGGGAGCGGGAGATCAAGTCCATGCAACTTGGTGAGGAAGTTATGACCGAGTTGCGGCAGCTCGATAAGGTGGCCTATGTGCGGTTTGCATCGGTGTACCGGAGCTTTCAGGATCTCAATGAATTCAAGGAAGAGATCGAGCGTCTGTCTGCGAACAGTGGCGAGAACGCAGTCGATGTTGCGAAGGCCCTCGCGGACAACCATTCATCAAAAGGAAAGGCATGATCAGCGACCGTGACCGTGCCATGATGGCGCGGGCCATACAGCTAGCCTGGCGCGGCCGGTACTCGACCCATCCGAATCCCCGGGTAGGCTGTGTGATCGCGCAGGGCGATGTCATTGTGGGGGAAGGCTGGCATGAGCGTGCTGGTGAGGGCCACGCTGAAGTCCGTGCCCTGAGTCAGGCCGGTGGTGCCGCCCGTGGTGGAACCGCTTACGTTACGCTTGAACCCTGCAGCCATTTTGGTCGCACGCCACCCTGCGCCAGGGCGTTGATTGATGCGGGCGTTGCTCATGTTTTCGCCGCAACGAAAGACCCGAATCCTTCCGTATCCGGGCGCGGCCTGGAAATGCTGCGCGAATCCGGAATCAGGGTGACAGAGGGCTTGCTGTCTGACGAGGCCAGCCGACTGAACCCGGGCTTTATGAAACGCATGACGACGGGGCGCCCATGGGTGCGCCTGAAAATGGCCGCGAGTCTCGATGGCAGAACAGCCATGGCGTCGGGTGAAAGCCAGTGGATCACAGGCCCCGAGGCGCGGAAGGATGTTCAGCGGCTGAGGGCTATGAGTGATGCGATACTGACGGGTGTTGGCACGGTTCTGGCAGATGACCCTTCTCTCACGGTACGTCGTGATGAAATGGGGGATATCGGAGAGGCTACTGAGCCCTCCCGGCAACCTCTGCGGGTTATTGCTGACCGGGACGCACGAACCCCGGCAGCCGCCAAGATCCTGCGAGGAGGCAATGTGCAGGTGTTCTGTGCATCTTCAGCGTTACCCACTGCGCCTGCGCAGGATCTGGCTGCCCTGGGGATTAGTCTCACCGGTGTGGCGTGGAAAGATAATGGTATTGATGTTGCCGAGCTCCTCGATTCGTTGGGCGAGCTGGGTATCAATGAATTGTTAGTTGAGGCGGGGCCGACGCTGGCCGGGACGTTTATCAGCGAAAGACTGGTGGATGAACTCTGGCTCTATCAGGCCCCGGTCTTCCTTGGAAGTACCGGGCGGCCGACCGCCTATCTGCCGCTGGATAGCATGGCAGACAAAGTACAATGGAAGGTGCTGGACAGACGTCAGGTGGGTGAGGATCAAAGGCTGATCCTGGCGCGCCGGTAATCTCTAAATTCACGGCCTGCCCACAGCGACATCCAGCAGGCACGCCGAAAGGTTCAAATCCGTATGGCACTGAACACTGTAGAAGACATCATAGAAGATATCCGTCAGGGCAAAATGGTCATTCTGATGGATGATGAAGACCGCGAGAATGAAGGTGATCTGGTTATGGCGGCGGAGCATTGTACCGCTGACGATATCAACTTCATGGCCCGCTTTGGTCGTGGGCTGATCTGTATGCCAATGACCCGCACCCGATGTGAACAGTTGGGGTTGCCACTGATGGTGCAGCAAAACGCCTCCGGCTTTGGCACCAAGTTCACACTGTCGATCGAAGCCAAAGAGGGTGTTACCACGGGCATCTCCGCTGCCGATCGTGCTCGCACTGTGCAGGCGGCTGTTGCCCGCGACGCCAAGGCTTCGGATCTGGTGCAGCCCGGGCATATTTTCCCGCTGATGTCTGATCCTGGCGGTGTTCTGAGTCGTGCAGGCCATACCGAGGCTTCGTGTGATCTTGCTTCGCTTGCCGGCTGTGAGCCTGCAGGTGTGATCTGTGAAGTTATGAACGATGACGGCTCCATGGCCCGCCGGGAAGATCTGGAGCGCTTTGCAGAAGAGCACAACCTCAAGATTGGAACCATTGCTGACCTGATCCACTACCGGACGATGAACGAGCGTACCGTAGAGTGCGTGGAAGAAAATGATCTGGACACCGAGTACGGTGTGTTCAAGCTACGCACCTATCGTGACAATATTCAGGGTGCGACTCACCTGGCGATGGTCAGGGGTGATATCAGCCCCGATGAGCCGGTACTGGTCCGGGTCCATATTACCGATACGCTGAGGGATCTGTTGGGTGCCCGTCGCAAGGACTCCAGGAGCTGGCCGCTGCATCACGCGCTGGAAAAAGTCGCAAATGACGGCGCGGGTGTTGTTGTGTTGCTGAACAGTGCCGAAGACAGTTATAACCTGGAAGACCGTATCCACGAGTTCTTTGATGAAGGACAAGGGGCATCCGGCAAGGGCAGTTCCGGTGTTTACTTTACGGTTGGCACAGGTTCCCAGATTCTGAAGGATATTGGTGTCGGTAAGATGCGGTTGCTGAGTCCGCCGGTCAAATTCTCCGCTATTTCGGGCTTTGATCTTGAGGTAGTCGAGTACGTTCCCTACACCCCAGAATGATTAACCCGGCCGGAGCATTATGTCCTCCGGCCCGTGAAGGAGCCATGCATGGCAGATATCAAGGTAATTGAAGGTGACTTTACTCAGTGCAGCGGTCGTTATGCACTGGTTGTAGGCCGTTTTAACGGCTTTGTTGTGGAAAGCCTGGTTGAAGGTGCCGTAGACACGCTGCGCCGCCACGGTATTTCTGATGACGATATTGCCATCATTCGTGTTCCTGGCGCTTATGAAATGCCGCTGGCAGTCAAGCGCGTTGCTGAAACCAGCAACTACGACGCGATTATTGCACTGGGAGCCGTTATTCGCGGCGGAACCCCGCACTTCGAGTATGTTGCGGGTGAAGCTTCCAGTGGTCTCGGTGCGGTGAGCCTGGATACCGATGTCCCTGTGACTTTCGGTGTGCTGACCGTGGATTCCATTGAGCAGGCCATTGAGCGCTCTGGTACCAAAGCAGGTAACAAAGGTGCCGAGGCAGCGATTACCGCACTGGAAATGGTAAGCCTGTTCAAGAAACTGGGTGAGTAATGAGCACAAACGAAGACCATCCGTCCCAGCCGGCGCCTACCGGCCAACCTAAGGCTGGTGACCGCCGCAGGGCACGGGCTCTTGCGATGCAGGGGTTATACCAGCGCCACTTCAGCAAAAGCCGGATCTCGGACATAGAGGCTGAGTTCATGGTCGACAACGACATGAGCAAAGTGGATCTACTGTATTTCCGTGACGTGCTCAGGGGCGTTGATCGTGAGCAGCAGGCGCTGGACGAGATTCTCGAGCCTTTCCTGGATCGTCCGCTCAGTGAAGTTGATCCGATCGAGCTGGCCATTGTGCGCCTTGGTGCATACGAGCTTAAGCATCGCCTGGATGTTCCCTATAAAGTGGTGATTAACGAAGGCATCGAAATGGCAAAACGTTTCGGTGGCACGGAAGGTCACAAGTTTGTGAACAGCATTCTGGACAAGCTCAGTCGCCGACTGAGGCTCGCAGAGACCCGCCCTTCACGGTAATGGGTGAGTTTGAGCTGATTCGGCGCTATTTTCGCCCCCTTTCCGGGAATGCTGGCTCCGAAGCCATCATTCTCGGAATAGGGGACGATTGCGCCATTCAGCGGATTCCCGATGGACACGACCTGGTATTTTCTGTCGATACCATGGTCGAAGGTGTTCACTTTCCCCTCAATTACAACCCCGAAAACCTTGCCTGGCGTTCTCTGGCCGCCGCAGTTAGTGATCTCGCGGCCATGGGGGCCTCCCCAGTCTGTTTCACCCTGGCGTTGACTCTGCCGCAATCCGATGACACCTGGGTCGAATCGTTCGCGCGGGGGCTCTCTCAGGCCAGCCGTGCCTTTGGCTTGTCCCTCGTCGGCGGGGATACTACCCGTGGGGCGCTGACCCTGAGTATTCAGGTGCATGGAACCGTTCCCCGCGGCGGGGCTTTGACCCGAGGTGGTGCGAATGTCGGCGACCTTGTCTGTGTGTCCGGAACCTTGGGAGATGCCGGCCAGGCGCTCGATTATCTGGAGCTGGAATGCCCGGAAGGAGACGTTGCTTCGGTGCTGGCGCGTTATCATCGTCCTGCTCCGCGCTTGTCCCTGGGTATGGCACTTGCCGGATGTGCGTCAGCCGCTATCGACGTCTCGGATGGGCTGGTCGCGGATCTGGGGCATATCCTCGATGCGTCTGAGGTGGGGGCGGTCGTGGATGCCAGTTGCCTGCCGATATCTCCGGCCCTGAGGCGCCTGGCGGGCACCAATGCTGCCAGTAAGGCGCTGTATTCCGGTGACGACTACGAGCTCTGTGTCACCATTCCGAGGGAAAAATGGGTGGATGCAGGCAGCAGGGTTCGTGAAGCGTTGACGGTAGTAGGTCACATTGATGCGTCGCGGGGGCTGCGTATTTTGGGCCCGGATGGCGAGGAAGCACTTGCCAGGGATGCGGGGTTTGACCATTTCAGGAGTAACAGATGAGCGACAACGAGCGACTGCCGGAACCCGATTTACCCGTTCCGATCTTACCGCCCGGTTTCCTGAAGCACCCGGTGCACTTTCTGGCCTTCGGTTTCGGTAGTGGCGCCATGGCGCGTGCCCCGGGAACCTGGGGAAGCCTGGCGGCTATTCCTGTTTGGTATGCTTTTGCCTGGTTGCCCGCAACGGCTTACTGGATGGTCGTGTTTGTCGCCTTTCTGGTGGGTATCTGGCTCTGCGGAAAGACGGCGGATGATCTCAAGGTGCATGACCACGGTGGCATCGTCTGGGACGAGTTTGTCGGTATGTGGATTGCGCTGGGCCTGTTTCCCGATCATATTTATGGTGTGTTGATGGCGTTTGCGCTGTTCAGACTGTTTGATGTGGTGAAACCATGGCCGATAAACTGGCTGGACGAGCGTTTGCCCGGTGGCCTGGGAATCATGGTGGATGATGTGGTGGCCGGATTTATGGCACTGGCGTGCGTGTACGGCATCGACCGCTGGTTGCTGCCGATTGCCGCATGAGTCGCAGTTATGGCAACTGAGTCTGACCTGCGTCTGGAGCGTCAGTGCAGTTGAGGTTCTTCGGGTAACATTCGAACCACGTTCAGAAACCGCCGCAAGCCAGTTTCCGCTCGGTCGCGGGACGCAAATGGCCCGCTGTCGAAACCTTCCCGCGTGGTAAAGTACCACTTGCTTCCAACGCAGAAGAATCGACTGCTGCGGAAGGGGGCGGGCCCCTCTTCTCCGGACCTTCGTTGGGTATCCATGGTTGCTCCTGTGGCCCTTCATTATGATTCTGGTTTTGTCGGGCGCCGCGTGTGTTGTGCCGATTGGTTTAAAATTAATCAATTTTTTCTTGAATTCAACATTTTTTTACATTTAACCGATTAGGGTGCTATGGGCGTCACGTATCAGGCCTCTTGTCGCCGCCCGTCGTTCTCGTCAGAATGCAATGAAACTGTGTCAGGCTTCGTGCTGTGCTTTCTCATTCAAAATCAAGGAGATCAAATGAATAATCGTTATGCCCAAGGAAAAGACGCCGGTTTATGGCTGTCATTAGGTCGCAGTGCCAAGCTGGTTTTTGTCGCACTGATGGTGAGCGGTCTGGCTGCCTGTTCTTCCACCATGGCACGAGTTGAGACCTGGGAGGGGCAACCAGACAGCGCAGCGAACGCTGCAACGCTCAAAGCGCCTGCTGCCATCAAAGTTGCGCAAGTGAATGGGCGCAGTATGACCAATTATCTGATGGACGATCTGGCTCTGGAGTACGCATTGCTACCCGGCAAAAATCAGGTGGTCTTCAGCCATAAGTCGATTTGGGCAAAGTCCGGCGTCGTTGAAAATGGCGAGTCGAAAGTCCATGTCTATGAAAGTGAACCTCAGGTTGTCACCTTTGAAGCTGAGCCCGGAGAGATTTACCAGTTTGATTTTACGCACGCGGGTAATCGTCAGGAAGCTGAAGCGCTGAGCAAAGATTTCTCAGCAACGGTTGTTACCGCAAATGGATCTGTGGTCGCTGAGTCCTCTGCATGGGATCCGCAGTCGGCCCTGGCTCGCACACCGATATCTTCCGGTGAGCAGGCGGCAGTGGGCGCAGGCGCCGGTACAGCCCTGGATACGCTGAAGTCAGTCTGGGCGACCGCGACCGATGATGAAAAGAAGGCGTTTCTGCGCTGGGCGTTCGAATAACGCTCGCAGGTTGTCCAGGGATGATATTCGCTAAGAGCGGAATCGCCCAAGAACGCCCTTAAGCACTTTCTCCATCGCTGTCAGTGCTTCGTCCGTGAGGGTTTGTGGAACGGGAATTGGCGCATCTTCTGGCTGATTCCACGCCTCCAGGCCATTTGCGGCCTCTTCGATCGCTTTCAGGCTGTCTTCGATATCGCCCGTGAGAGCCTCGCCGTTGGCCACGACGTCAGGGCACAGCGTGAAGTTGATGGTGAGATTTCCCTGATAACTGACGGCAACAATCACCAACCCCAGGCTGTCGAACAGGGGGGCGGTATTGTATTGCTGAACCAGACGGGCACCTTGCAAATAGAGCGGCACTTGTGGGCCGGGTACGTTGGTGATCGGCAGATTGAAGACTGGTTGATAGCGCTGCGCTACCTGCAATTCGGAATACAGCCGTGCTGACAGCGCCAGCATAGGTGACGGCAGCATCTCGGTGAGCCGGTCCGCGGCGATAGCTTCACGATAGGGTTCCGAGGCAACCGCGTTCCAATGGATGCGGTGAATTCGTCTGGCTGGATCTGGCTCATTGGTGGCCAGTTCAAGGAGCATGGCGGACATTTGGTTTCCGGTGGCCCGGCGCAGGCTGTTCGAGCGCACGGAAATGGGTGTGATGGCCACCAGTGAACGGTCCGTATCCGCTCCCTGACGGTGCAGGTAACGCTTCAGTGCTTCTGCGCAAAGTCCCAGCACGACATCGTTCAGAGTGACGTCTCCCAGGGCTGCCTTGACCGATTTCAGCCGGGACAGCTCAACTGTCGCCGAGACGATCTGGCGATGTCCAGTGATCTGGCGGTTGAACGGGCTATGGGGGGCGGAGAACAGTGGGAGCGGCAGTGGCAGTTTGCGCAGCTGTTTCTGGATCAATCCCCTGGCTGTTGCCTCAGCTGCAGTGAAAGCGAGCGATGTCACCTGGAGCGGTGTTCGCAGCATATTGGCCCCGGCTTGCAACATGACCCGTTCATCGGAGGGTTGAGGGCTGGGGTGCCAGGGCTTTGGGGGCGTGATCGGCCTCGGAGACGGGGTGTACTCCAGCAGCTTGCTGATAATCTCTTCCCCGCTGAAGGCGTCGATGGCGGCGTGGTGCAGCTTGACGATAAGAGCAAAGCCCTCGTTGCCGTCGGGGCGGTCATCCAGCCGGAATCCATCCACAAAGGTAATGTGCCACAGAGGGCGATCCCGCTTCAGGGGCTCCTCCAGTATCCGCGCGGCCAGCGTAGTCAGACTTTCACGGCGTCCCTGCTCTCCGAGATTTACGTAAGCGAGATGGCGCTCAATGCTGAACTCCGTATCGTCAATCCAGTATGGTCGGCCCAGTCGCAGTGGAATTTCTTTGAGGCGTTGGCGAAAAACAGGAACTACGTGCAGTCGACTGCGAAGGTAGGCGACAAAGGTTCCGAACGGTAGTGGCTCCTGTCGTTCGCTGGCATCAAAGAGGTAAACCCCGCCAATGTGCATTGGCGCGATCTCGGATTCCAGATACAGGAATGAAGCGTCCAGTTCGGAAAGCTGCCGCATCAGTGAACTCCCTTCGGCGATGTGAATTGGCGCAGTATAAACGACGCAGTGTTCATTTCTGTTGACTCTTCCGCCCCTGAAGTATTCGCCCGTAAGTCAGCAGGTGTCAGTTGTCCTGTCCCGATATCCAGTCGGCAATAGTATTATCTGAAATCAGATGATTCCAGAACCACATCAGGGCTTTGCCCTGATCCTCGGAGTGCCGGGCCAGCAGCAGAACCGCGGGTTGTCGTGGCTCATGGACGCTCTTGATGACCAGAGAGCCCTGTTTCAGTTCATCACGGATGCGGGGGGTGGGTAGCCAGCCTACGGCGAGCCCGGAAGCCTGAGTGGCAATTTTCTGATCCATGTTGGCGACGGTCAGGGTTCTTTGTCTGCGGAATATACCGGCATGACCTGGTGGCAGGTTTTGAGAGGTGTCAGCGGCGACGGCGGCGGGAAACCTGCAAATGTCTTCTTCCGTAAGCGGTTCCGGGGCCCTGGCCAGTGGGTGATCTTTGGCCACGGCAAAGGCGAACTGGATTTCACCAAGATTGTGAGTTGTAAAGTTGCCTGCAGGCTTGCTGAAGTGATCAGCTCCGACAATCAGGTCCACCCTCCGGCTTTGGAGTGCATCCCATGCGCCGGCAAAAACTTCCTCAATGATCTGAACGTCGACAGGTACACCCAGATTGTAGAAGGTCTCAATGGCGGGAAAGAGGCATTGGGCCGGAAGCAGGGCGTTGAAGCCAATGCGTAACCGGGTTTCCCAGCCTTGGGCAACCTGTCGAGTGGTGTGAGCCAGGTTTTCCGCGGCCTCTAGCAGCGCGCGCCCCTCTTCCAACAGGTAACGACCGGCGGGGGTCAATGTGGCCCTGTGGCCAGAACGGTCGAATATTGAGACATTCAGGTCCTCTTCCAGTTTCTGAACGGTGTAGCTGATGGCAGATGGAACCCGGAACAGTTCGCTTGCTGCCCCGGCAAAACTGCCTTTGCGGTCAATGGCATCAAGGACTTTGAGGGCGTCGATAGTAATGGCTGTGTGCATGTTCGAATAATCTGAGGTAGTTGGCCAGAAACTCTTGTTTGAGAGGGTAGCAGGGAGGTCGGTATTCTGCCCCTTAATTCTTTTCGTTGTTCAGTCTTTCTGAGGTGTAGTGGTTATGGGTTTGTTGGTCGATGGGCAGTGGCACGACAAGTGGTATGACACGGACAAAACTGGCGGCAAGTTCGAACGGGAAGCCGCACGGTTCCGTAATTGGGTTACTCGGGATGGCGCTGCTGGCCCAGCGGGGCTTGGGGACTTCAAGGCTGAATCTGGCCGTTATCATCTCTATGTGTCTATGGCTTGCCCCTGGGCCCACCGCACGCTGATCTTTCGCAAGCTCAAAGGGTTGGAGTCTCACGTCGCGGTATCGGTAGTTCACCCGCACATGCTGGAAAACGGGTGGGAATTTCGGCCGAACGATCCGCTGCATGAAGATCTTCTGCATGGGTTCAGCTACATGCACCAGGTGTATACCCGCGCTGCACCCGGATATTCCGGCCGGGTGACGGTGCCGGTTTTGTGGGATAAGGAAAAGCAGACCATCGTCAGCAACGAATCTGCCGATATCATCCGGATGTTCAACGAGGCATTTGATGATCTGGACGGTGTGAATGCTGATCTGGACTTGTATCCCGAAACGTTACGCGCAGAAATCAACGAAGTGAATGACCGGGTATACAACACTGTAAACAACGGGGTTTACAAGGCGGGCTTTGCAACAGCTCAGGACAAATACAGCGAAGCTTACGATGCGTTATTTGAAACGCTGGATTGGCTGGAGAGCCGATTGTCGGTGCAGAGGTATCTGCTGGGTGGGCAACAGACTGAGGCGGATTGGCGATTATTTACAACGCTTATCCGGTTTGATGCTGTCTACTTTGGCCATTTCAAATGTAATCGCCAGCGGATCAGCGACTATCCCGTGCTGTCCGCCTATCTTCGGGATCTGTATCAGGTGCCGGGAGTGCAGGAAACGGTCGATATTGAACAAATCAAGGAGCACTACTACGTCAGTCAACGTACGATTAATCCGACACAAATCGTACCTGATGGCCCCGCCCTGGATTTTGCTTCACCCCATCGCCGGGATCAGCTTAGCTGACCCTGGCAACCGCTACCTGGGTCAGAAGTTTCAGGGCTTCTTTGTGTTCTGAGTCGGTGAGGTTCTCCAGGCACGCTGCTGCTTTGTGCGCTTCCTCTCGAGCCCGTTGCATGGTGTATTCGAGAGCGCCGGAGCTTTCGACAATCGAGAGAATTCGTGGCATGTCGTCCAGGCCTCCTTTGCGGATGGCCTGGCGTACCAGCTGGCTGTCTTCCTCGCTGGCATTGGCCATGGCGTGAATCAGCGGCAGCGTGGTTTTTCCCTCGGCAAGGTCATCGCCGACATTTTTGCCCATGGCCTCCGCGTCACCGCGATAGTCCAGTACATCATCCACGAGCTGGAATGCGAGCCCGAGATGTTTTCCATAGTCCCTCAGGGCTGTTTCCTGAGCCGCGGACGCGCCGGAAAGCAGTGCGCCAGTATGGGATGCGGCTTCGAACAGCATGGCTGTCTTGTTGTGGATGACCTTCATGTACTGTTCTTCGGTCAGGTCCGGGTTCTTGATGTTCATGAGTTGCATGACTTCACCCTCGGCGATGACCGCCGTGGCGTGGGACAGCACGTCCATGATCTCCAGACTTTTCAACTCGACCATCATTTCGAAGGCACGGGCATAAAGGAAATCACCTACCAGAACGCTCGGGGCGTTACCCCAGCGTGCGTTTGCCGTACTGCGGCCGCGGCGCATATCGGAGGTATCAACTACGTCGTCATGCAGTAATGTGGCGGTATGCAGGAATTCGATAACGGCGGCAAGTTTGAGGTGATCGTCTTTGTCATACCCCAGTGCCTTGCTCGAGAGCAGCACCAGTAAAGGCCTCAGGCGCTTTCCGCCGCTCTCGATTATGTATTCGGCAATCTTTTCGACAAGGGGAACATCTGAGGCAAGCCGCTTGAGTATCAGGTCGTTGACACGGCTGAAATCGTCGGCCACGGTTTCGTTGATGCGCTGGACAGTCATGCGGCTTCTGGAACCCCTGCTGGTGTGGTTTTTCGTTGCTTGATTGCTGATTATTCAGGTAGGTCGCGGCAATGCTAGGTATTGCTGCCTACAGTGTCAACTTGAAGGGTAAACTTACTTGTATTGAATGGCGTATTTTCGTAGAATCACGCGCCCAACTCATCCCAACCTGCGCTCCCTGCTATAGGGTTGCCAGAGAGCTTCCCTTAGAACCAGGTGGATAAGAGCAGGGATGGGTCAATCGCGGAGAATGTGAATGTACGCAGTTATTGTTAGCGGTGGTAAGCAGCACCGTGTGAAAGAAGGTGAAACCCTGAAGCTGGAAAAGCTGGAAGTCGAAACCGGCGGCAACGTCGAGTTTGATCGCGTTCTGCTGGTTGCAGATGGCGACAAGGTTCAGGTAGGCGCGCCGGTTGTTGAAGGTGCCAAAGTGACAGCTGAAGTGGTTAGCCACGGTCGTCACGACAAGGTGCAGATCATCAAGTTCCGTCGTCGTAAGCACCACATGAAGCGTCAGGGCCACCGTCAGTGGTTTACTGAAGTAAAGATCACGGGTATCCAGGGCTAAGGCTCTCGAATTACCCCTTAATCAGGAGGCTGGTCATGGCTCATAAAAAAGCAGCAGGTAGTACCCGTAACGGTCGCGATTCCGAGTCGAAACGACTTGGTGTCAAGCGCTACGGCGGCGAGAGCGTTAGCGCAGGCAGCATTATCGTTCGTCAGCGCGGCACTCGTTTCCACGCTGGTAGCAACGTTGGCATTGGTAAGGATCACACCCTGTTTGCGAAAGCAGACGGTCAGGTGAAATTCGAAACCAAAGGCCCGCAGAGCCGCAAGTTCGTTAGCATCGTTCCTGCTGCATAAGCAGCGGCGATCCGGTTCTGCAGAACCTTGGATGGCGTTGAACTCCTGATATAGTGAGTTATCAATGTTGTCCGGAGCCCCGCAAAGCTTCCTTGAGGCTGCGGGGCTTTTTAGTTTATGCGCTATGCGCAAAGGGTAAATCATGAAGTTCGTAGACGAAGCCACCATCATTGTTGAAGCCGGTAAGGGCGGTCACGGCTGTCTCAGTTTCCGGCGTGAAAAATACGTTCCCAAAGGTGGCCCGGATGGTGGCGACGGCGGGGATGGTGGTTCCGTGTATCTGGAGGCGGATGAGGGGCTGAATACGCTCATTGATTATCGCTTCCAGCGCAAGCACAAAGCCCAGAATGGCGAACCGGGCTCTGGTCGTAACTGCACTGGTACCAAGGGTGAAGATCTGGTGCTTCCGGTGCCGGTTGGGACCACAGTTGTTGACATGGATACTCATGAAATCCTGGGAGATCTGACTCATGCCGGTCAGCGTCTAAAGGTTGCCCAGGGTGGCTTTCATGGTTTGGGGAATACTCGCTTTAAATCATCCATCAACCGGGCGCCGCGGCAGACCACCAAAGGCTCTGAAGGTGAGTTGCGAAACCTTCGGTTGGAGCTGAAGGTTCTCGCGGATGTCGGTCTGCTGGGGATGCCCAATGCGGGTAAGTCTACCTTTATTCGTTCAGTCTCGGCGGCCCGCCCGAAGGTGGCGGATTATCCGTTCACTACGCTGGTGCCCAATCTCGGTGTGGTCAGCGTTCAGGCGCATCAGAGTTTTGTCATTGCTGATATTCCGGGCTTGATTGAGGGTGCTGCTGAAGGTGCTGGTCTGGGTATCCGTTTTCTCAAACACCTGGTTCGTACTCGACTGTTGCTGCATCTGGTTGATGTTGCTCCTTATGATGGCTCTTCGCCGGTTGAGTCTGTGAGGGCGATTGAGCATGAGCTGGAGAAGTTCAGCGAGACGCTTGCTGATCGTGATCGCTGGCTTGTTTTGAATAAGGTGGACATGGTTGCGGAAGAAGATCGTGATGCGCACTGCCAGGCGATTGTGGATGAGTTGGGCTGGGAAGGTCCGGTGTTCTGGATTTCCGCACTGAGTGGCGAGGGCACGAAACCTTTGGTTCAGGCTGTGATGCGCTGGATCGAAGAGCAGGCTGAGGAAGAGGCTCAGAACCCGGAAGTTGCCGAGCGCGAGGCAGAGCGTCGCCGTCAGATGGACGAAGAGGCTCGCGCCAGAATTGAGGCTGATCGTCAGGCCCGCAGAGCGGCTCGTCAGGATGATGAAAGTGATGATGATGACGACGATGATGATTATGACGTTGAAGTGGTATACGCCCCGGAGTAAATCGAGAGATCTGCGTCGCAATGAGTGAACGTGTCCAGTTGCGCCAGGCCCGACGCCTGGTAATCAAAATCGGAAGTGCCTTGCTGACCAACGATGGCAAGGGGCTTGATGTTGCGTCCCTGGGGCTTTGGGTTGATCAGATTGTGGCCCTGATTCAGGACGGTGTTGAGGTTGTCCTGGTTTCTTCCGGGTCTGTAGCGGAGGGGATGAGTCGCCTTGGTTGGTCTGCCCGTCCACAGCAGTTGCATGAATTGCAGGCGGCGGCTGCCGTAGGACAGATGGGGTTGGTGCAAACCTGGGAGGCTCAGTTCAAGCGCCACGGGATTCATGCAGCGCAGATCCTCCTGACTCACGACGATCTGTCCGACCGTAAACGTTATCTCAATGGTCGGAGTACGCTGCGGGCGCTGCTGGATTTTGGCGTGGTTCCCATCGTTAATGAAAACGATACGGTGGTGACTGATGAGATCCGTTTTGGTGACAACGACACTCTCGGTGCTCTGGTAGCAAACCTGATAGAGGCGGACGGACTGATTATTCTGACGGATCAGTTGGGGTTGTTCGATAAAGATCCCCGAAAGCATCAGGATGCTCGTTTGGTTGCTGAGCGGAAGGCTGGAGATCGGGAGTTGGATGTTATGGCTGGTGGCGGTGCGGGCGCGCTTGGTCGGGGTGGTATGCAGACCAAGGTGCGTGCGGCGCGTTTGGCGGCCCGTTCAGGGGCGTTCACTGTCATAGTAGGTGGTCGTATAGAGGGCGTGATCACGCGCCTGCGTCAGGGTGATGTCATCGGTACCTTGCTGCTGCCGGAGCAGGGAAGGGTGGCTGCGCGGAAGCAGTGGCTGGCAAGTCACTTGCAGACACGGGGAAAGCTTACGCTGGACGATGGGGCGGTGAGGGTTCTGTGTCTTGGTGGTCGCAGTTTGTTGCCGGTCGGTGTTAAGGGCGTTGTTGGTCAGTTTCGGCGCGGGGAGATGGTTTCCTGTATCGACACCGGGGGGCGGGAAGTGGCTCGTGGGCTGATCAATTATGATGCTGATGAGGCCAGGGCCATTGCTGGGCAATCCAGTGATCGAATTGTGGGTGTTCTTGGTTATATTTCCGACGAAGAGATGATTCATCGCGACAATCTGGTGATTGTGTAGGCCTGTCGATGATCATTGGGCTATTTCGAGACATAAAAAAACCGGCCAGAAGACCGGTTTTTTTATGTCTCGGGCTAACCGAAATCAGGCGCTTTTCAGAGCCTTGATCTTGGCAGTCAGGCGACTCTTATGACGAGCAACCTTGTTCTTGGCGAAGATGCCCTTGTTGACCATGCTGTCCAGGATAGGCTGAGCCTGCTGGAAAGCGGTCTGAGCTTCGTCGTAGTTGCCAGCTTCGATCTTGGCCTGAATTTTCTTCATGTAAGTACGAGCCATAGAACGCAGGCTTGCGTTGTGCTTGCGGTTCTTCTCGTTCTGACGTGCGCGCTTCTTGGCTTGCGGGGAATTTGCCACCGTAAAACTCCTGAAAATCTGAATTCGTTACAAAATGATTCGTTACATCGCGGGCGCGCCAAAACCAGCGCGTCGAAATAAATGACGCGGAACTATGCCGCTGAAACCCGGAAATGTCAAGACCAAAAGCCATTTCATCCCCAGTATGCAAAGGCCTGTGTTAAACTCGCCGCTCGCCTGGTCAGGGGTGTGGCCGAGGCACGTAATTCCCGAAATAATCACTCTCTGCAATCTTCAACTAGTGGCCATTGCCTTCATGTCGTCAGAATCTGAAACGTCTTCGGAAAACACTACCCCGCCCAGAGCGCCGGGTTTGTTGCGCTCATCGGGTGTGGTTGGCGTAATGACGATGCTTTCCCGGGTGCTCGGGTTGGTCCGCGATATGGTTATTGCCCGCTATTTCGGTGCGGGGGCCGGTGCCGACGCATTTTTTGTCGCCTTCAAGATTCCGAATTTCCTGCGTCGTTTGTTTGCTGAAGGGGCGTTTTCGCAGGCGTTCGTTCCTGTCTTGTCGTCTTACCGGGAAAATCAGTCCGTATCGGATGTCAAGCGGCTTGTAGATGCTGTTGCTGGCACTCTCGGGTTGATTCTGCTCGGGGTTACCCTGGTGGCGGTGCTTGGTGCTCCGGTACTGACAGCAGTGTTTGCGCCTGGATTTATGGATGATCAGGTCAAATTTTCGCTAGCCAGCGATATGTTGCGCATTACCTTTCCCTATCTTTTGCTGATCTCCCTGACCGCCTTCGCAGGCGGTATTCTCAATAGTTATGACCGTTTCGCGGTACCGGCGTTCACCCCGGTATTGCTGAATCTGGCAATGATCGGGGCGGCCATTTATCTGACCCCGTTGATGGCTGAGCCGGTCATGGCGCTGGCTTGGGGCGTGTTTATCGCAGGCGCGTTGCAGTTGTTTTTCCAGCTTCCGTTCCTGATGCGGCTGGGGCTGTTGCCGCGACCGAGGGTTGATTATCGGCATGAAGGTGTCAGTCGCATTCTGAAACTGATGGCGCCAGCGCTGTTCGGGGTGTCGGTCAGTCAGATCAATTTGTTGTTGGATACCGTGCTTGCCTCTTTTCTTCAGACCGGTAGCGTTTCCTGGCTGTACTATTCTGACCGCCTTTCCGAGTTGCCGCTTGGGGTCTTTGGCATCGCCATCGCGACCGTTATCCTCCCCAGTCTTTCCCGGAAGCATGCCGCGGCGTCGTCCGAACAGTTTGCCGCAACTCTGGATTGGGCCGTCAGAGCTGTGTTGCTGATAGGTGCCCCGGCGGCGCTTGCGCTGGCGCTTCTGGCGGAGCCCCTGATTGCCACGCTTTTCCACTATGGAGAAGTAACTGATCGTGACGTGCTGATGTCCGCCCAAAGCCTGCGCGCCTACTCTGCAGGACTGCTGGCATTTATGTTGATCAAAGTGCTGGCGCCCGGATTTTTTGCCCGGGAAGATACGCGTACACCGGTGAAAATTGGCGTCATTGCGATGGTGGCCAATATGGCGTTCAACCTGGCGCTGATTGTGCCTCTGGCTCATGCTGGTCTGGCGTTGGCGACGTCGTTGTCTGCCTGGCTTAACGGGTATCTGCTCTGGCGGGGGCTGCGCCGTGAAGGTGCCTGGAAAAGCCAGAGTGGGTGGCCGCTATTCATGCTTCGGCTACTGTTGGCGAACGCCGCGCTGGCTGGGGTGATCCTCTGGATGAAGTCGCCGGTAGATGCCTGGCTTGTTGCGACGGGCTATCAACGGGCGGTGGATATGGCAATGCTGGTTGGCGCAGGAGTGGCAGTCTATTTCGTTACGCTGGCCCTGGTTGGGGTGAGGGTAAGACATTTTCGCCAGAGGTAAGGTATAATCGCGCGTTTTCTCGCCAGTGTTGGGTCCGGCTCCGGTTGGCCTTGTATCACCAGAGGCCAGAGAGGCCTGCAACGCTGAAAGCTAAATAGCAAATGAAGGTTTGCGCTCCATGCGTCTTGTCCGTGGTCTGATCAATCTGAATACGCTGTCCCGGCGGGAAGGTTTCCCCTTCGCGCAAGGGTGTGTCGCGACCATTGGAAACTTTGACGGCGTCCATGTTGGTCACCAGACCATCCTGGAGCAGGTAAAAGAGAAGGCGGCAGCGCTTGGTGTGCCTTCGGTTGTCATGGTATTCGAGCCCCAGCCCCGGGAGTTCTTTCAGGGGAGTGAGGCGCCTCCTCGGTTAATGTCTTTCCGCCAGAAGTTCGAGGCGCTGACCGCCCTGGGGATCGATCATGTGCTGTGTCTGCACTTCAATAGCCGTTTCCGACGCCTGACCAGTCAGGAGTTTATTGATACGGTTCTGGTTGACGGCCTGCGCGTTCGCCATCTGGTAGTTGGCGATGATTTCCGGTTTGGTTGTGACCGGACGGGTGACTTCATGTTGCTCCGGGAAGTCGGACGCGAACAGGGATTTACTGTTGAAAATACCCGCACGGTTACGGTCGCGGGGGAGCGTGTCAGCAGTACTCGTGTGCGCGAACGGCTCAATGTGAACAGGCTGGAAGAAGCGCAGGCTCTTCTGGGGCGTCCCTACCGTATCCGCGGCCGGGTGGTTTACGGTCGGCAGTTGGGACGGGAAATCGGTGCGCCTACCGCCAATATCCTGCTGCAGCGGATGGCACCGCTGCAGGGCGTTTATGTCGTGTCCGCAAAGCTGGAAGAAGGCACGATTTATGATGGTGTTGCCAATATTGGGCTCAGGCCCACAGTCGATGGCAAACAACCGGCGCTGGAAGTGCACCTGTTTGACTTTGCTGGCACACTCTATGGCCAGCACATAGAGGTCGTGTTTAGGCACGGCTTGCGTGAAGAGATCAAGTTTGATTCTGTTGACGCGCTGAAACACCAGATTGCCCGGGATTTCGATGATGCCCGGGGCTGGATTACTGAAAACGGTTCCTGCAGGACTGCCGGCTGATGCCGGTGGCCTGGAATAGTGATTACTGACCCATACCGACCAAAAGAGTACGCACAAAGACCATGAGCGACTACAAGCATACCCTGAATCTGCCGGAAACCGCCTTCCCTATGCGCGGTAACCTGGCCAAGCGCGAGCCGGACATGCTCAAGCGCTGGCAGGATCTCGATGTCTACGGCAACCTGCGCAAGCAGCGTGAGGGTAGGGACAAGTTCATCCTTCACGATGGACCTCCCTATGCAAATGGCAGCATTCACATCGGTCATGCGGTCAACAAGATTCTCAAGGACATGATCGTCAAATCCCGTAGCTTTATGGGCTATGACGCGCCCTATGTTCCCGGCTGGGACTGCCATGGCCTGCCGATTGAACACAAGGTGGAGCAGGAAATCGGCAAAGCCGGCGTTAAGGTGGATTACAAGACGTTCCGCCAGGCCTGTCGTGACTATGCCACCAAACAGGTTGAAGGCCAGAAAGCAGACTTTATTCGCCTCGGTGTGATGGGTTCCTGGGACAAACCATACCTCACCATGGATCCGAAGGTTGAAGCCGGCATCGTGCGTGCTCTGGGCAAGATCGTTGCCAAGGGGCATCTGGTTCGCGGGTATAAGCCTGTTTATTGGAGCGTGGTCGGACAGTCGGCGCTGGCTGAAGCCGAGGTTGAGTATCAGGATAAAACATCTACTCAGATTGACGTGCGTTTCACGGTGGTCGATCAGGCGAAAGTTCTGGAATCGTTTGGTACTGACAAGGGTGAAGGTGATGTGTCCGTTGTCATCTGGACAACCACTCCCTGGACAATTCCGGCCAACCAGGCGGTATCTCTGGGCGCAGACATGGACTATGCGTTGGTTCAGGTCGATGCCGGGCAAGGGCCTGAGAGGATGGTTCTTTCTTCTGAAATGGTAGAAGGCATCATGGCGCGCTGGGGTATTGAAGACTACAGCGTGTTGGGCCATGCCGCAGGTTCTGCGCTTGAGAACCTGGCTCTGCATCACCCGATTTACGACAAGCAGGTCCCTGTCATCCTTGGCGACCACGTTTCCACCGATGCGGGTACCGGTGCTGTCCATACGGCGCCTGACCACGGCATGGAAGACTTTGAGGTTGGTAAGGAATACGGCATTGGCACCATCAATCTGGTCAAGGCCGACGGTACTTACACCGAAGCTGCAGGCGAATTTGCCGGTGTCCACGTATACAAGGCTGATGAGCCGGTGTGTGCGGCTCTGACCCGGGAAGGGAAGCTGGTGCGGACCGAGAAGTTCCAGCACAGTTACCCTCACTGCTGGCGGACGAAAACACCGCTGATCTACCGTGCGACGCCGCAGTGGTTCATCAGTATGGACAAACTCAATCTTCGCGCTGATGCCCTGGAAGCTATTAAAGGCGTGCGTTGGGTGCCTGCCTGGGGGCAGAACCGGATCGAAGCCATGTTTGAGCAGAGTCCGGACTGGTGTATCTCCCGTCAGCGCACCTGGGGTGTGCCGATCACCCTGTTTATCCATAAGGAAACCCAGGAGCTGCATCCGGATACTCAAGAGCTGTTTGAGAAGGTTGCTGAGGCCGTTGAAACCGGCGGCATCGATGCGTGGTATGACATCGACCAGAACGAATTGCTGGGCGCCGATGCAGATCAGTACGAGAAAGTGCTGGATACCCTGGATGTATGGTTTGATTCCGGTGTCACCCATGATTCGGTTCTGCGGGTTCGTCCTGAGCTCGGCCAGTTCCCTGCCGATATGTACCTGGAAGGCTCTGACCAGCACCGGGGCTGGTTCCAGTCGTCCCTGAAGACCTCTATCGCGATGAATGGCGTTGCGCCTTACCGTCAGGTTCTGACTCACGGATTTACCGTGGACGGTTCGGGCCGGAAGATGTCCAAATCCTTGGGTAACGTTATTGCGCCCCAGGAAGTGATGAATGAACTGGGTGCGGATATTCTGCGTTTGTGGGTTTCGGCAACGGATTACAGTGGCGAGATGACGGTGTCCAAGGACATCCTGCGCCAGACGGCCGATGGGTATCGTCGTATCCGGAATACCGCTCGCTTCCTGCTCAGCAACCTCAACGGCTTTGATCCGGAACAGCATCTGGTTGCGCCGGAAGAGATGATTGCCCTGGATCGCTGGATGGTGGATCGTGCGTTGCAGCTGCAGAATGAACTGCACGAGGATTACGGCAACTACGCTTTCCTGCGGATTTACCAGAAGGTTTACAACTTCTGTGAGGCGACCCTGGGTGGTTTCTATCTGGATATCATTAAGGACCGCCAGTACACGACGCAGGCAGACAGCCTGGCGCGTCGTTCCTGTCAGACCGCGCTCTATCATGTCGCAGAAGCCCTGGTACGTTGGATTGCACCGATCCTCAGCTTCACTGCCGATGAAATCTGGCAGCATCTGCCGGGGCAGCGTGGCGATACCGTATTTTACGAGACCTGGTATGAAGGGTTGAGCCAATTGCCGGAAGGCTCGGAGTTGGGGCGTGACTACTGGCGCGAGATTTACGGTGTGAAAGAAGCCGTGAACAAGTGCCTTGAAGAAGCCCGTGCCCGTGGCGAAATCAAAGGCTCACTGAGTGCAGAAGTGACCCTGTACTGCGAGGGCGATCTTGCGGCAGACCTCAAACACCTGGGAGAGGAATTGCGCTTTGTCCTCATTACTTCTGAAGCAACGGTGAAGCCGGCGTCTGAAGCGGGTGATGCGGAACTGACCAGCTACGAAGGGCTGCGAGTCAGCGTAACGCCTGCGGCACACGCGAAGTGCGAGCGCTGCTGGCACCACCGTGAAGATGTGGGCCAGCATCCGGAGCATAAGGATTTGTGTGGCCGTTGCGTGACCAACGTAGATGGGGCTGGTGAAGCCCGCTCCTTCGCTTGATGGAAGCGTCAATGACGGAAGACATGATCGGAAGCAAGCTCAAGTGGCTGTGGCTGGCTGTGCTCGTTGTGATTATTGATCTGGGCACGAAGGCCATGGCTACGGCTATGCTGACGTACGGTGATCCGGTGCCCGTGATCCCTATGTTCAACCTGACGCTGCTGCATAACACAGGGGCTGCGTTCAGCTTCCTGGCTGAAGCGGCCGGGTGGCAGCGTTGGTTCTTCGTCACACTGGCCCTCGTGGTCAGTGTGGTACTGATTATGTGGCTGCGGAACCTCAAGCACCATGAGACCTGGACCGCCATCGCGATTACCCTGATTCTCGGGGGTGCCCTTGGCAATGTATACGACCGTGTGGTTCACGGCTATGTTGTCGATTTTCTGCATTTCTACTGGCAGGACTGGCATTTCCCGGCGTTTAACCTGGCCGACACCGCGATCACTATCGGTGCTGGCATGATGATTCTGGATATGTTCCGCAAGCCGGCTGATGGCGCGGAAGGGAGTAACTGAAGCCCATGAAAGAACTTCCCGTAGATAAAGGCACCCGGGTCCAACTTCACTTCGCCCTGAAATTTCAGGACGGCGAAGTGGTTGATTCGACCTTCGAGAAAGAGCCTGCCACTCTGGAAATCGGCGATGAGAACCTGCCGGAGAACTTTGAAGCCTACCTGATGGGCATGAAGGCCGGGGATCGGGAAAGTTATGAAGTGCCGCCTGAGAAGGCCTTCGGCCAGCATAACCCGAATAACGTACAGACCTTCAAACGCCATGAATTCAGCGCAGATATGGTGCTGGAACCCGGTGTCATGATTTCCTTTGCCGATGCACGCCAGAGTGAACTGCCTGGGGTGGTCTGCCGCGTTGAAGGTGACGAGGTAGAGGTAGATTTCAATCACCCTTTGGCAGGGCGTACACTGATCTTTGACGTAGAAATCCTCGACGTCGAACCAGCCAAGCCAACCCACTGACCTTCGGTCATCGACAGGACATAGCGGGAAATCACCATGCAGATCAGACTCGCCAACCCTCGCGGCTTTTGTGCCGGTGTGGATCGGGCCATCGAAATCGTCAATCGTGCACTGGATGTGTTTGGCGCACCCATCTACGTGCGTCATGAAGTGGTCCACAACCGGTTTGTGGTGGAGAACCTTCGTAACCGCGGTGCGGTGTTTGTCGATGAGCTGCATGAAGTGCCCGATGACACGCTGGTGATCTTCAGCGCCCATGGCGTTTCCCAGGCAGTGCAGAATGAAGCCGCCCGCCGTGGTTTGAAAGTATTTGATGCCACCTGCCCGTTGGTGACCAAGGTTCACCTGGAAGTCATGCGATACAGTCGTGATGGCCGCGAGTGCGTGCTGATCGGCCACCATGGCCACCCGGAAGTAGAAGGGACCATGGGGCAGTATGACCACAGCAACGGTGGCGAGATCTACCTGGTTGAGAATGAAGCCGACGTAGCAGCCCTGGAAGTAAAAGACGCATCCCGCCTTTCCTATGTTACCCAGACCACTCTCTCCATGGACGACACCGCACGGGTGATCGACGCCCTGCGGGAAAAATTCCCGGAGATCCAGGGCCCCCGGAAAGACGATATCTGCTACGCCACCCAGAATCGCCAGGATGCCGTTAAGCAGCTCGCCGGCGATTGCGACCTGATGCTGGTGGTGGGCTCCCCGAACAGTTCCAACTCCAACCGGTTGCGTGAGCTCGCAGAACGCATGGGCACGCCTGCGTATCTGATCGATGAGGCTTCGCAGATTGATCCGAAGTGGCTGGAAGGGAAGACGGCTGTTGGTGTGACCGCTGGCGCTTCCGCGCCGGAAGTTCTGGTAAGTGATGTAATCGCCAGGCTGCAGGAACTGGGTGGTGAGGTTCCTGAGGAAGTTGCGGGCAGGGAGGAAAACATTGTGTTTTCTATGCCTAAAGAGCTTCGGATTGATGTGGTTGAGGTTTCCTGAACTTCAGCTCTAGCTCCATATCGCAATTAATGTCCTAGTCCTTTCCCTGTTATGCCTTTAATAAAACGTGCCTGGTTCACAGGATGCGTTTCATCAATGCCATTTGTCCTGCATCTTTGACCGTTTATCCATTCGGGTTGGAGGTGGGTTATGTTTTCTGATTTCATCATCATAGCCAAACTTGGATGCCGTTTATGCTGACTCTGAGAAATAATGTGCACAAGAGTAATCGAGGTTTCACGCTGATTGAGTTGATGGTGGTCATCGCTCTCATTGCTATTATTGCCGGATTTGCCGTCCCCCAGATGGGCAGGCTTATCGAGAATAATCGTGTTGTATCAACGACAAACTCTGTTGTCGGAATGCTGAACTACTCCCGCTCTGAAGCTATTCGTCGTGGAGCGTTGGTTAAAGTGACGGCGTCAGCGAACACACTCACCTCGACGCTAAGTGGGGACGGAACCGTGCTGAGGGTGATGGAGCCTGCGGAAGGTGGTACGACCATATCTAATGGAACGCTGGACTTTCGGGCCAACGGCCTGGCGAGTGCGGCAGTGACGTTTACTGTATGTTCTGGAGATGCAGAGGGGCGCCAGGTTGGAGTAACAGTCGGCGGGCGGATTTCGACAACAGATGGTGGGTGCCCATGATTATCGAGAATGCGAGGGCGAGATTTGTAACGATGCGTTCAGTTCCGCAGAAAACAAAAGGCTTTACGTTAATTGAAGTATTGGTGGCGTTATTGGTCTTGTTGATTGGATTACTTGGGGTTGCGGGATTGCAGTTGTTGTCTTTGCAGCAGGCAAATAACGCGAATGTTCGATCGCAGATTAATCTGCACACGGAACAAATGGTCGAAATGGTGCGGGCTAACGGAGGTAGTGCATTGGCCAGCGGCGATGTGGATGCCTGGGAAGCTGCACTGCTTCAAGACGTGCCTACCGCATCCGCCAATATTCAGTTTAACGGTAATGTTGTGAACGTCACCGTTACATGGGATGAGCGTGAGTACGGCAGCTCTGAGGAAGAAAAGACCTATACCTATACGGCGAGGTTGGAGCAATGATTGCATTGTCACGAAACGCAGGTCTTTCGTTGATAGAAGTGATGATTGCGCTGTTGTTAGCGATGATCCTTACTTTAGGGCTTACGCAGATATTCGTTGCGAATAGCCAAAGCTTTCGCTTGGCGGAAGCGTCTTCCAGGGTTCAGGAGATTGGCCGGATGTCGACCTCCTTTTTGGCTCGCGAGATACGTAATGCTGATTATTGGGGGTGCTTACGAGACCTGACAAATTTGAATAGCACCTTGAATTCTGGCGGCCCCTTCAATGTGTCAGCCCTGCTCAGGGGGTTAGACGTGGAAGATGGTGTTGGTGCCGGAGGTTCTGATCGTATTTCGTTGGGGGGCACAAACGGTAACAATGCCGTGCGTGTGACATTTCAGCCGTCCCAGAATGCCGCGAACCTGAGGGTTGATGATAGTGACTCGTTTAATGAGAACGATATCCTGATTGTAACGAACTGCAAGAATGGCGATATCTTCCAAGTTACCAATATCAATAACAACAATGAAGTTATTGTTCACAATAGTGGGAATGTGAACGAGGGGCCAGGTAATTACACTCAAAAATTGTCTACCAATTACAATGATGACCCTGAGGGAGCATCGGTATTTCGACCTCGTCAGCAGCGTTTTTACCTCCGTGATGAAAATGGCCGCCGGGAGATGGTTTTTGACGGCGTAAATGTTACCGGCGGAGTTGCTGGTGTTGGATTGTTCCAAAACCCTATTGCCATCTTGGAGGATATCCGAGATCTCCAGGTTCAACTCGGAGTGGACAACAACTCAGATAGGGAAGTTGATGTCTGGGAAGATTCTGACGGAACTGCAACACAGGCTGACAATACCGTAGCTCTGCGTTATAGCATCTTAGTGCGTTCCCCTGAGGATAATGTCACCGATGGCGGTCAGAGTTACTGCTACCCAGGGTGGTTGGACTGTGTTGATGACGACACTCTTCTAACCACCGTTGGCGATGATGATACGTTCCTGTATCGCGTTTATACCGCAACGACGACTCTTAGAAACCGTATAGGGGGGTGATGATGAAAGGCCTTTCTACAAATCAGCGCGGTGCCGCTCTCATTTTATCTTTGCTCATGTTGCTGGTCCTTTCATTGCTTGCGATATCTAGTATGCAGGGCACAGTACTGCAAGAACGGATGGTTTCAGCTAGCAGAGAGGGAGCTACCTCTTTGGAGATTGCAGAGTCGGGAATTCGGGACGGGGAAATTGTCCTTGATGGGATAAACGTCCTGTCGGCATTTGACGGAACGGATGGCTTATATGGTCCAGATGATACGCCACCAGATCCAATGAACTATGATTGGGCTGGCAGTGAGGACGTACTGGACGGCACTGCTGTTGGTGGAGTAACCCCCCGTTTTTACATTCAGCATATGGGGGAAGCCAATCAGCCTGAACGACTGACTGATGTGGTGGTTGAAGGCTATACCCATGAAACCGGTTCGCTTAATGCCCAGGCCTTTAGAATAGTATCCTGGAGCCCTGGAACATCCGGGGAAGCCAGGCGGGTTATAGAAACCTATTACGCCCGAGACCTGTAAACGGTGACTGGAGGAGTATCCATGAAGAATATAGTGAAACACCTGAAAGGTGCCGTTATTGGGTTGTGTCTGGTGGCTCCGGTTACCGGCTATGCTGCGCCGGGCGTGATCGCAGATGAACCGTTGTACCTGGCTGGTGGTCGAGGCGTCCCAGGCAATCTGGTTCTTACGCCGTCAGTGGAGTATCCAACGCTGCAAAGTATAGCCAATATCGATAATGACTATGCCAGCAGTAAAGAGTTTACGGGCTATTTCGATTCTGGAAAATGCTATGTATACGATTACGACGCTACAGAGTCAGAGCGTCACTTTTACCCGACCTCGTTAACCAATTCAAGAACCTGTGGTGGGGCTGGTGAGTGGAGTGGCAACTTCCTGAACTGGGCTACAACTCAAACCATTGACCCTTTCCGAAAAGTTTTGACAGGCGGGTATCGGGTCCGGGATACGGCAACCGAAACATGGTTGGAAAAAGCTAGACATCCTGGACAAAGCGGCTTCCAGCGAATACTCGAAGGCAGTACGGCCGTTGCAGGGGCAACACCGTTTACAGCAGACAAGATAACGATCCTGATCAGCGGTCAGGGTATTAGTATGAATTTTAGTCTGAATAACCTGCTGCCCTACCAGAATGTACATAACTATAATCCCAGTACCTTTGACTATTGGGATGACTTTAGTTATCGGGCTGCTGTTCGTGTGAAGGTTTGCGACGCTTCCGTTGGAGTCGAGGACAACTGCGTTCAGTACTCCCAGGGGTGGAAGCCTGAGGGGGTTATCCAGAAGAACGCAGAGACTATTCGGTATAGTGTTTTTGGCTATCTCAATCACTCCAGTAATGTCCGTGATGGTGGTGTTCTGAGGGCTCGCCAGAAATTTGTTGGGCCAACTATGACCACTCCAGAGAATGGGGTGGTGGCGAATCCCAATACCGAATGGGATCAGGCGACCGGGGTACTGATTCGCAATCCAGATCCTGTAGATGCCTCCAATACGCCAGGGGTGATTGCAGATAGCGGAGTTATCAACTACCTCAACAAGTTTGGACAGTTAAATGATTTCAATCATAAGTCGCTAGATCCTGTCAGCGAACTTTACTATGCCGCAACAAGATACCTTAAAGGACTGCCTGAAGTTTCATCATACTCGGCGTTGACAGGGTATACGGACGATGAAATTGCCCGCTTTACGGACAACTTTCCAGTAATTGAAGACTGGGCTGATGATGACCCAGTTCAGTATGAATGCCAGCCAATGGCTATATTGGGTATTGGCGACGTCAATACTCACGACGATAAGAACCTCCCCGGGAATGACACGTATCGTCAGGATGAGCCAACGATGCCATCCGAAGTGCAGAACGATGATACGGTCAATGTGATTAGCCGTACGAACCAGGTGGGTGTTATGGAAGGCATAACAAGCCTTGGTGAGACTAATAGTTTTACGGGGCGCGAGAATTCTGCCTACATCGCAGGCTTGGCGTACGATAACCATATTACTGATATAAGACCCGGTAAGCCTGGTAAACAGACCATCAGCACTTATTGGGTTGATGTTCTTGAAAATCAGAAATTGGAGCCTAAGAGCCGCAATCAGTATTACATGGCTGCGAAGTATGGTGGTTTTAAAGTGCCAGATAACTTTGATCCTGACACTCAGACGGATGCTCTAGAGGAAGAGCTTTGGTATACGAACAATGATGTAGTTACCGTAGGTAATGTCAGCTTCAAGAGACCGGATAATTTTTATATTGCCGGTGAAGCGAGTCTGATGATTGCCAGTCTGGAACAGGCATTCGCTGATTTTGCCACAGAGGCTGAGGGTACGTCGTCAGGGGTTACCTTCAATACCGCAACGTTGGATACCGATACTCTGCTATTTGGCGCTAGTTTCGATTCGGCGACTTGGAGCGGGGAGCTTTACGCCCTGAATCTGGAGGAAGATCCGAATGGGGGAGCCCCGATTCTTGGGAATGCTGCGTGGAGCGCAAGTGAGGCGTTGGATGCCCGGGATATTCAAGCGAACCCGCGAAATATTATTACATACAGCGGATCGTCCGGACTGGCGTTTACCTACTCGAATTGGGCATCTTTCACTCAAGACCTCAAAGATGATTTGGAGTATGGCGATTCAACGCTCGCAGAAGCCAGAGTCAATTACTTGCGAGGCGATATTACTGATGGACGATTGCGGGAGCGTGCTAGTCGGCTAGGTGATATTGTTAATTCGACACCTGTATACGTGGGCGAGCCCAGTTTGAGCTGGCCGAACGCGGAGCCATTCGGAACAGCCGACCTCCAGAATCCGGCAAACAACAACCTTTACGCAGATTTCCGCGCCGAACAGGAGTTCAGAAGTCCGGTTATTTATGCGGGAGCCAATGACGGAATGCTTCATGCGTTCAACGTTTCGGACGGAAGTGAACTGTTTGCTTATATCCCGGAATTTCTGGCTTCTTCAGCTGACCAGGAAGGGCTGCATTTCCTGACAGACCCCAATTATCTTCATCGTTATTACGCAGACCTCGCACCAAGAGTGTCTGACATTTTCACTGCTGGACCCAACGGTGCTTCTGAAGATTGGCGGACCATCCTGATCGGAGGAGGTAGAACGGGAGCGAAGGGCATCTTTGCTCTGGATATCACGAATCCTTCGTCGCTTAGTGAAGGTAACGCCGCGAATATGGTTATGTGGGAGTTCACGAGTGACGATGATGACCGTTTGGGCTACATCACAGAACCTCCGACTGTTGGTTTAGCCGATTGGGGAAATCAAAAGGGTTACCGGTGGACGGTGTTCCTGCCGAATGGTTATAACTCGACAACTGTCGCTACAGGTCTGTTTATGCTCGATATTGAGGCTGGCTTGGATGGAAGCTGGGAAGAAAATGGAGACTATCGGTTTATTGAGTTTGACGGTGCCAACGATGCCACAGGACTGTCTGCTATTCGGCAGCTGGATATCAGCGGAGATCGGATAATCGACAGGATTTATGCCGGAGATCTGAAAGGTAATGTTTGGGTAGCAGAATCAGGTAACAATGGTTCTTGGAGCGACGCATACAATGGGCCTCTTTTTACTGCAAGTCGAAGTGGGGTTTCTCAGCCCATCACTTCAGCGCCGATGGTCGTGCGGAACCCTGTTGATGATGAAAATAATGCGGCTCCTGATCTGATGGTTTTGTTCGGTACCGGGCAGTATTTAACTCAGCCGGATACTGCTAATACCGATGTTCAATCGTTCTATGGAATTCTGGATAGTGGCGTGAGTGGTTTGGATCGATCAGACCTCGTGGGGAGAACTCTGTCTGAGACAACGATTACCGTGGACGGAACAAGCTACAACGTTAGGAGCTCCACCGGCGATGATTTTGATACTCAGAATGGCTGGTATGTAGATTTCACTACAGAAAGCGGCGAGCGCATTGTCCAGGCTCCGCAGGTTCGGGGGGAGTATGTTTTCGTAAACTCGACGGTTCCAACGAATAACCCCTGTGATGTCGGTGGTAGTGGTTGGATCATGGCTTTTGGGCTTGATGGCCAGACCCCGGATCGCGCTGTATGGCCAAAGCTTGGGGCCCCATATGTTGGATTTAAGACTCAGGGCGGCTTGCCGAATCCGACCAGCTTCTTGGGTGATTACGCCATTATTCCACGCTCCGATAACGAGCTACTCAGCGAGGAAATCGATGTGGGAGACCAGAACCCTTCTCTGGGTCGGATGAGCTGGCAAGAACTGTATGAGTAAAAGGTGTTTCCTTGAGTGAAACGGAATAATTAGGTTTTCAGGACTGATGCATTATGAAGGGTATGAATCGTCAATCTGGAATCACACTCATCGAGTTGATGATTGTGGTTGCAATTATCGGCATTATTGCCGCAATTGCATTGCCCAGCTACAGCCGGTATGTCGAGAATGCCAGAGCAGCTGATGCGAAATCCGCGTTGATGTCGCTCGCGAATGCGATGGAACGTTACCACACGCAGAATAACACCTATGTTGGGGCGGCTGTTGGTAACGGTGCGGGTGATATATTTCCGGCAGAAGCCCCCCTCGATGGTAGCGTTAAGTTTTACGACCTGGTGATTGTTGCTGCCAATACAACAGCGACCGCCTATCGACTGGAGGCTCAGGCCAAGAATGGGCAGGGTGGTGGCAATATTGTGCTTCTTTCGACCGGCGAGCGACAGAACTGGGATTAAACAGAGTCTCCACACAGAAATGAAACGTCGTCAGTGTTGGTTTCTGTGTAGAGTTCTTTGGTTTCAGGCTGAGCAGGAAATGGGCTGACCATCACTTCCTTCTACCACGCCGTCTCCATCCCTATCTTTGGATATGGATGGGCGGCCACCCATATTGATCCTGATTTGAGATGCGAGGCTGCTGTCGTTGTCTTCAGGACACCAGATAATGTTGCCTATTGCAAACCGTGCGATGCCAGTGGGTTGAAACTGGAAGTAGGGGCGGTTTGCAGAGCGGACGATTAAGTGCCCAGACTGGGGGGCGGCTAGTGTCCTTAAAAGCTGAGAGTCTGCAGTAAGTTCTTTAGCTCTTCCGGGGTCACGAAAAACGCTAATCGGACGGTTCCAGTCAGATATGCACTTGTTGTCTGAGCCCAATGGACACAACGTGATGACGCTGTGCTCCTGGATTGCAGTCGTTCGTGCAAGATTTATCAGCGATACGAGGTCATTCACTGCTGAGCGGCGGTTACTGGCGTCCCAAACTTGATTTAGGCTTGGTATGGCTCCTCCCAGGCAGACGGCACAAATGGCCAAGACAATCACGAGTTCGATCAGGGTAAAGCCCTTCTGCTTGTAGCTGTAGTCCATGTTCTCTTTCCTTGAGTAAATGAGAAGCGTCCTGCTTCAAATTGGGCGTAGAACGCCCGAAACGTATTGTAAATCCTGTTTGACGATTTTTAACCTACTCCATCCCCAACTTCTTCAACCGATACCGCAATGCCCGAAAACTGATCCCAAGCCTCTTGGCCGCCGCCGTCTTGTTCCATCGGGTAGCTTCCAGCGCCTGCTCGATGGCCTTACGCTCAATGCTTTCCAGATAGCCTTCAAGATCAATTTCACCCTCCGGTACCATGGAGGCATCAACATCAGGCTTGGCTTCCGTCAGGGAGGTGGGAGCAGGCGAACGGCTATTGCCATTGCCAAGGTGCAGGTCTTCCTCACCGATCTCGTCATCGTCACACAGCGTAAAGGCACGCTCCAGGATGTTCTCAAGCTCCCTGACATTTCCCGGGAAGTTGTACGCTTTGAGGCATTCAATAGCGTGCGGCGTGAGCGCTGCAGCGTCACATTCGTACTCTTTGGCAATTCGCCCGAGTATGTGTGCCGCAAGCATTGCAATATCTTCTGATCGGTCCCGAAGTGGCGGAACTGCCAGTTCAATCACATTGATACGATAGAACAGATCCTGACGGAAGCTGCCGTCTTGTACCAAATCGGCCAGATTCTTATGAGTAGCACTCAACACCCGAATATCCACCGGCACTTCCTGGCTGTCCCCCACTGGGCGTACGGCTTTTTCCTGAATAGCCCGTAGCAGTTTCACCTGCATGGCCAACGGCAGATCGGCTACTTCATCCAGGAACAGAGTGCCGCCGTTGGCGGACCTGAAAAGTCCTTCTTTGTTTTCAACT
Source organism: Marinobacter salinexigens (assembly GCF_008370345.1). Lineage (GTDB taxonomy): Bacteria > Pseudomonadota > Gammaproteobacteria > Pseudomonadales > Oleiphilaceae > Marinobacter > Marinobacter salinexigens. The sequence continues at coordinate 130,146 of NZ_VTUU01000009.1, forward strand.
GCCCCGGTGAAACTCCCTTTTTTATGACCGAAGAACTCGCTTTCCATCAACTCTGAAGGGATTGCTCCGCAGTTCACGGCAATAAAGGGCCCGTCGCAGCGCGGTCCCTGCATGTGAATGGTCCGGGCAACCAGTTCTTTACCACTACCGGATTCGCCGCTGATAAACACGGGAGCCTGGCTTCGGGCGAGCTTTCGCGCCTGGTTTCGCAGCTTTTTGATCTGCGGTGAGTTGCCCAATAGAAGGCCAGGTTCATCGTGCCCCTGTTCCTGCTCCGAAGCTGGTTCCGATAGCTTCAGGGCGCTGCTGACCAGTTCCCGCAAGCGGGACAGCTCAACCGGCTTGGATACGAAATCAAAGGCTCCTGCCTTGAGGGATTCGATCGCGGTGTCCATGTTGCCGTAGGCAGTGATGACCGCCACCGGTGTCGTCGGAGAGTGTTTCTGAATCCACTGAACCAGCTCAATGCCGTTGCCATCGGGCAGGTTCATGTCCGTCAGACACAGGTGAAATGTGTTCTCTGAAAGAAGTGTCTTGGCCGAACCCACGTCAGGAGCTGTACGGGTCGAAATGCCCATTCGGCTCAGGGTGATTTCCAGCAGATCCCGGATATCGGGTTCATCGTCAACAATAAGGGCAGTGTGAGCTGTCATTCTGTTCTTGTCGGTTCCATGTCGTTAAAAAGACGCCCGAAATTTCGGTACTGCGTCAGATCATCCTGCCCGGGTGGGCAAATGTAATGCGAAAGCAGCAACCAGGTTGGTCATCTTCCACCAGAGACAGGTGGGCCTGATTAGCCTCGCACAGTTCCCGCGCCAGATAAAGACCAAGGCCTGTGCCGCTTTTGTCGGTTGTGAAGAAGGGCTCGAAGATTGAGGAGCGATCTTCCGCTTTGATACCCGGACCAAAATCCCGGACATCCACATACGCCCTCTCTCCGTCAGCGGTTACATCAGCATGAAGACTGATTCGTGGCTCGCCAATCCGTTGCTGGCTATAGCGCAGGCCATTATCGCAGAGATTAACCATCACCTGTTCGATCTGGCTTTTATCAAATCGTGCGGGCGGCAGGTCTGGATGGATCTCCAGGCTGATATGAGTCGTCTTGTTGTCCCGGGTTTGCAAAAAATCCTCACGAAACTCCCTTAGCCAGGGGCCGATTTCCAGCAAATCCGGATTGGCAGCGCGTCGCCGGGAGAGGTCCAGAACATTCTCGATGATGCCGTTTACCCGCCTGGAATGCCGGCGGATGATATCGAGCATCTGATGATCACCCTGATCGAGGTGAGTGGACTCTTCCATGAGCTGCGCTGCGTGGCTGATGGCTCCCAGAGGGTTGCGAATCTCATGAGCGATACCGGCGGTCAATCGTCCCAGGGAAGCCAGCTTCATCTGCTGAGCCTGTTGTGTAACCTTGCTCATATCTTCGATGAAGACCAGTATCTGATCGCCTCTGTCTTCATCTAGCTGAGTGAAGTTAACCTGCAGGAAGTGCGCTGTTGGCGACGGTTGGAATGGTTCAATGCGTTTTCTGGGGTCGTTTAGCCAGTCTTCCAGGCCAAGTTTAAGGGCTTGTGGCAAAGACATCAGGTGTTCCGGATGGGTATGCCCGTTGTCAGTGGCGCCAGAAAGCAGCTCTTCGGCTGCGGCATTGGCCAGACGGATAGAGCCATATCGATCCAGTACCAGGATGCCGGTTCGCATACGCTGGATAATCTGCTGGTTGATCTTTTCCAGTTCCGCAATACTCTTGGCCCGGCTTGAGGCGAGAGCTTCGCTGCGCATCATTCGAATGGAAATGTTCTGCAGTATGAACGCCGCCGCAAAATAGAGAATCCCGAGTGAGCCAGCTCGCACAATGTCGTCAGCGGGTTCGTTCAGGGCGAGAACAGCCCAGCCGGAAATGCCGAGTGAGCATATGGCTGCCAGTGCGGCATAGAATGTACCCATCCTGCTGGGCGTGAGGATGTTGCCCGCAGCAACCGAAACAATGACCAGATTGGCCAGACCGTTTGTTATCCCTGTGCTGGTAAACAGCAGTCCGTGCATCACCAGAATGTCCAGCAGGATGGAGATCGTGATATGCCGGTGGCTCGGCCGAAAGCCGGCCAGAATCGCAAGAGCGATGAAAGCATTGAGGGATAGATACCCTGCAACACCCGCCTGGTAGTACTCCAGTAACCGGAAACGGTTGTAGAAATTCTCCGGATCGACGAACAGCAGACCAAGGAGTACAAGGCTGACAACCAGGCGGTAATGATTGTAGATACGGAAGAGCTTGATCTGTTGTCGGCGAGTTGGTGCGATCGGGCGGGGGCTGACGGCTGTTTCCGGTATTGTATCCACTGCCATGGTTCGGGAATCCGCTGTTGGTCGGAGGAAATCCTTATCTTTGCGGGGTTATAATAGCCTTTTCATGGCAATAAGTTACAGGAGCCGTTTTATGTCCGTTTCCGGGACGCCGTCATCCTCAGGCGCATCGCCCAGCAAACTGCGCGTGGTGATGGCCCAGTTAGATTTCCTTGTGGGGGATATCCCCGGAAATACCGATCTCGTGATTGACGCCACCCGCCGGGCAGCCCAGGAGCATCAGGCGGATATCGTCGTGTTTCCCGAGCTGTGTATTACAGGCTATCCACCGGAAGACCTGTTGTTGAGACCGAGTCTTGAGGTTCGGGTTAATGAAGCACTCGAACGGCTCAAGGAGTCCGGTCTCGGTCCTGCGATCGTGGTAGGTGCGCCCATTCGCAGCGGATCGTTGTTGTACAACGCGGCAGTGGTTATCGAGAAGGGCGCGATTACCGGGCGCTATTTCAAACGGTTCCCGCCAAACTATCAGGTCTTCGACGAGAAACGGTATTTTGCCGAAGGTAATGATGTGCTGGTCATGGATATCTGCGGCGTACCGGTGGGCATTACCGTTTGTGAGGACATCTGGAAGGATGGCCCGGTTGAGGATGCAGCCAGGGCGGGAGCCAGGTTGATTCTCAACCTCAACGCCTCGCCTTTCGATACTGACAAACAGGCCCGGCGGAAGGCTCTGGTGGAAAGAAAGGCTCGGGAAAACAGAGTCAGCATTGTGTATGTAAACCTTGTGGGTGGGCAGGATGAGCTGGTGTTTGACGGCGGCTCCATGGTTGTTGACCACTCAGGGGTTCTGGCCGCCGAAGTGGAACAGTTTCGTGAAGGTCTGTTCCCTGTAGATTTTCTTTGTGAGCACCATTGCCAGCCAGTGTCGCAGGCGCTGCCCGATGCGCCGTCATTGGAAGCGAATGTATATCAGGCGTTGGTGATGGGGGTGCGTGATTACGTCAACAAGAATGGCTTCAAATCCGTTGTTCTGGGGCTGTCCGGAGGCATTGATTCCGCTGTGACTCTGGCCGTGGCAGTCGATGCCCTTGGCAAGGACCGGGTCAGAGCCGTGATGATGCCATTTCGCTATACCTCCAGCATGAGTCTGGAGGACGCGGAGGCCGAGGCTGTTGCGCTTGATGTTCAATACGACGTGTTCTCCATTGAACCCATGTACGATGCTTTCATGGCCACTTTGGCAGGACCGTTTGAGGGTACGAAGCCGGATACCACGGAAGAGAACTTGCAGGCTCGCTTGCGTGGTGTCTTGCTGATGTCATTGTCTAACAAATTCGGCTCTCTGGTCCTGACGACCGGCAACAAAAGTGAGATGGCTGTAGGGTACTCAACCCTCTATGGCGATATGGCTGGCGGCTTTGATGTGCTCAAGGATGTGCCGAAGACTCTGGTCTTCAAGCTGGCCTGGTATCGGAACACGCTGTCGCCGGTCATTCCTGAGCGTGTCATCACACGTCCCCCTTCTGCAGAATTGGCACCGGATCAGAAAGATGAGGATAGCCTGCCGGGGTACGATGTACTTGATCAGATCCTCAATCTGTATGTTGAGCGGGATTTCAGTGCCGATGCCATCGTTGCCGAAGGCTTCCTGAGGGAGGATGTTGACCGGGTGGTTCGTTTGGTAGACATCAACGAATACAAGCGTCGGCAAGCGCCGATCGGGGTAAGGATCAGTGAACGGGGATTTGGCAAGGATCGTCGTTACCCGATTACCAACCGCTGGAAGAGCGGTAAATAGTGTAAACGGGGGAAGAAGGGGTAGATAACACGTTATCTACCCCTTTTTTGTTTATTCGTCGCCCATCAGGCCAAAGGTGACGACGCTGGACAGGGAGCGGTTTTCCCGCTTCAGTACATCGGCTTCGAATTCGCCGTCGTCGTTGAATGCGTCGCTGTCAGGAAAGTTCGTTCTTAACAGGGCAACGGCATCGTCCGCCCCTTTCTTGAGATCCATGAAGCGGAAGGTTTCAGCAAGGATAATCAAGGCTTCCTCGACAGAAGGTGTCGTCGGGTATTGTTCTATTACATAGCGAGCGCGGTTGTTGGCGGCGATATAGGCTTCCCGCTTGATGTAGTAACGGGCCGCATGCAGTTCCATCTCAGCCATGCGATTGCGGATCGCAATCATGCGCTGGCGCGCATCGGCAGCGTACTGACTATCCGGGTAGCGGTTCAGCAGCTCCGAAAAGTCCCTGAATGACTGGAGTTGTTCGCCGGGGTTTCTGGCGGAGACATCAACCGGAAAGTAGCGGGCCGCGAGGCCGATATCCAGGTTGTAGGATGCGAGTCCGCGCAGGTAGAGGGCGTAATCTGCATGCTCGCTCTGGGGATTCAGGCGGAGAAAACGGTCTGCCGCAGCACGGGCGCCCTCCAGATCGAGGTTCTGGTATCGGGCGTAGATCAGGTCGAGCTGGGCCTGCTCTGCGTAACGGCCAAACGGGTAATAGGTCTCCAGGGCGTCCAGATTGTCTTCGGCTTCATTGAAGTTGCCGGAGTTCATCGCTTCCCGGGCATTGTCGTAGTACGTTTCCTCCGGCAGCACCTCTTCCGGCTTATTTGAAGCGCAGGCGCTGATCATGACCACCAGAGTGGGCAGTAGCAGTAAACGGACAACTGATCTCATGCCGGATTCCCGTATAATGTCGATAAATTCAAAAGATCGGCCATTGTAGCGGGGAAGACGCCGCATGTGCAGAGTGTGGCCGGTTGTTTGGAAAATTCTATCTGAAACGTAACACATCGGCCCCGGGGGCTTAATGTCATCTGATAATCGAATTACCGCCAGTTTTGTTGTGCCACCGGAGCTGAGCGACCGCCGTCTGGATCAGGCTGCTGCAGAACTGATGCCGGAGCATTCGCGTTCAAGGATCCAGTCATGGATCAAGGCTGGCGCGCTTACCGTAAACGGCAGGGTCTGCAAACCCAGGGACAAAGTGATGCTTGACGACCGCTTGTCACTGGAGGCGGAGCCAGAAGCCCAGGTTACCTGGGAAGCCGAGGAAATCGAGCTGGATATTGTCTATGAGGACGAGCACCTTCTGGTAATCAACAAGCCGGCGGGGCTGGTTGTGCATCCTGCGGCCGGTCACGCGGCTGGTACTCTGGTAAATGCCGTATTGAGCCACGCCCCGGAGGTAGAGAATCTACCCCGCGCAGGCATCGTCCACCGCCTGGACAAAGACACGTCCGGTATTATGGTGGTTGCTCGCAGCCTTATTGCGCATACCTCTCTGGTTGAGCAATTGCAGGACCGGACCATGGGGCGCGAATATGAAGCGGTGGTTGTGGGTACGCTTACCGGTGGTGGTACTGTAGACGCACCCATTGGTCGGCATCCTCGCGAACGCAAGAAAATGGCCGTGGTGGCCTCTGGTAAACCCGCCGTAACGCACTATCGACTGGTGGAGCGGTTCGCTGCGCACACCCATGTCCGATGCAAGCTGGAAAGTGGGCGTACACACCAGATTCGGGTCCACATGGCCCATATCAAACATCCTCTGGTTGGCGACCCTGTGTATGGCGGACGCATGCGTTTGCCGAAAGGGGCAACGGATGAGCTGCGGGATGCGCTGGCGGAGTTCAGGCGTCAGGCACTTCACGCCCGGCAGTTGACCCTTGAGCACCCGGAAACCGGTGAGATAATGAGTTGGGAAGTTCCGCTGCCGGAGGATATGGTGGGGCTTCTTGAAGCGCTCAGGACGCATGTGAAAGAGATGGAGAACAATGAATTCTGAGCTTCCGCTGGTGACTCCGGAGTGGTTATCCTCACCCAAAGTCCGGGCGGTTTGCTCAACCCGGCTGGGCGGCTTCAGTCAGCCGCCCTGGGATAGCCTCAATCTGGGTGATCACGTTGCTGATGACCAGGCTGACGTCGACGCTAACCGGGACCTTCTGGCGAAAACGGTTAGCCTCGACGCTGGTCGTATCGGCTGGCTCAGTCAGGTTCACGGTACAGAGGTGGTAGAGTTAGGCGCCGGATTTTCCGGTGCCCGGCCCGAGGCGGACGCCAGTTTTACCCGGGTGCCCGGGGTGGCCTGCGCGATCCTCACGGCAGATTGCTTGCCGGTTATCCTGTGCGATCGCAGTGGCTCCGTGGTTGGTGCTGCTCATGCCGGGTGGCGCAGTCTCGCAGGCGGTGTGCTGGAGAATCTCATTGATTCGATGGGCGTTCCGGCACAGAACCTGATCGCCTGGCTCGGGCCCGCAATAGGCCCTGACGCATTCGAAGTCGGCCCGGAGGTCAGGGAAGTCTTCCTGGAATACGATTCCGGGGCGGTCCAGGCGTTTACGCCGTCGGAGCACCGTTCCGGGCACTATCTTGCAGACATATACGCGTTGGCCCGACAGCGCCTTGGTCGTGCCGGGGTAACGGCTATTTCCGGCGGAGGGTTCTGTACCGTCCATGATTCCAGCCGCTTTTTTTCTTATCGCCGGGATGGCCAGACGGGCCGTATGGCAACTCTGGTATGGCTGACCTCCTAGTTCAGGGCTCGTCCCGACTCTTTGATGACGCCCGTCAACTTTCTGACGGTTTGCGTCCCCGATAGCTTGAAGTCCCCCCACTTGCCCCTACATTTAAATTCAAAGCAACCGGATACCTTGCACGCCACTCGCGCACGCTGCGTATCCGCTAAAGAATCGGGGTATTGAATCAATGAGAATCGACAAGCTGACGAGCCGTTTACAGACCGCTCTGGCGGATGCCCAATCCCTGGCGGTTGGGAAGGACCACAATTTTATCGAACCGCTGCACTTGATGCAGGCGCTACTGGATCAGGATGGCAGCTCCATCAAACCGCTACTCAAGCAGGCGGGAGTTGAACCTGGCCGGCTTCGTCAGGCTATTGCACGGGAAATCGAGAACCTTCCGGAAGTGAAAGGTTCAGCCGGTGATGTGTCCATGTCCAATGATATGGGGCGGCTGTTCAATATTGCTGACAAGCTGGCTCAGAAGCGTCAGGACCAGTTTATATCCAGTGAGTTAATGTTGTTGGCGGCTCTGGAAGATCGCGGCACTCTCGGTCGCGTGCTTCGGGAGCAGGGTGTTGATAAGGCGGCTCTGGAAAAGGCAATTGATGAGGTTCGGGGCGGTGAGAGTGTTAGCGATGCCGGTGCAGAGGAAAATCGCCAGGCGCTATCCAAGTACACCATTGATCTGACCGAGAGAGCAGAAGCAGGCAAGCTGGATCCGGTTATTGGGCGTGATGATGAAATTCGCCGGACGATTCAGGTGCTCCAGCGTCGGCGGAAGAATAATCCGGTTCTGATTGGTGAGCCCGGCGTTGGTAAAACGGCGATTGTTGAAGGTCTGGCACAGCGTATCGTCAACGGTGAAGTGCCCGATGGTTTGAAAGATAAAAAGGTTCTCTCCCTTGATATGGGGGCACTGATTGCCGGGGCGAAGTTCCGTGGCGAATTTGAAGAACGTCTGAAGTCGGTTCTCAATGAGTTGTCCAAGCAGGAGGGGCAGATCATTCTGTTTATCGACGAGATCCATACCATGGTCGGCGCCGGCAAGGCTGAAGGCTCGATGGATGCAGGTAATATGCTCAAACCGGCCCTGGCTCGCGGTGAATTACACTGTGTTGGTGCCACTACTCTGGATGAGTACCGTGAAAATATCGAAAAGGACGCGGCTCTGGAGCGCCGTTTCCAGAAAGTTCTTGTCACTGAGCCGAGTGAAGAGGACACCATTGCGATCCTGCGGGGCCTCAAGGAGCGCTATGAGGTTCACCATGGAGTAGAGGTGACCGATGGCGCGATCATCGCCGCAGCGAAACTCTCTCACCGCTACATCACGGATCGCCAGTTGCCGGACAAGGCGATTGATCTGGTGGATGAGGCAGCCAGTCAGATTCGAATGGAAATGGATTCCAAGCCGGAAGCCCTGGATCGTCTTGAGCGCCGGCTGATTCAGCTGAAAATCGAGCGGGAAGCCTTGAAGAAGGAAACGGACGCAGCCTCCAAGAAGCGTCTGGACGAGCTAAGCGATGTGATCTCCGGTGTGGAGCGGGAGTACGCTGATCTCGAAGAGGTCTGGAATACCGAAAAAGCAGCGTTGCACGGTTCCCAGAAGATCAAGAGTCGGTTGGAGCAGGCTCGGATTGAACTGGAGAACGCCCGTCGCTCTGGAGACCTTGGGAAAATGTCCGAGTTGCAGTACGGCCAGATTCCCGAGCTGGAACGCCAGTTGGATATGGCGAGCCAGGCTGAGATGATGGAAATGAAGCTGCTCCGTAATCGGGTTACCGATGAAGAGATTGCCGAGATCGTTTCCAAATGGACGGGTATTCCAGTGTCGAAAATGCTGGAAGGCGAGCGCGACAAACTGATGCGTATGGAAGAGGCGCTGCACGATCGCGTTATCGGTCAGAATGAAGCTGTGGAAGCGGTCTCCAATGCGGTGCGTCGTTCCCGTGCGGGCCTGGCGGACCCGAATCGTCCGAACGGTTCGTTCCTGTTCCTCGGGCCGACCGGTGTTGGTAAAACCGAGCTCTGCAAGGCTCTGGCTTCGTTCCTGTTTGATACGGAAGAGGCCATGGTCCGCATCGACATGTCCGAATTTATGGAGAAACACTCCGTAGCCCGACTGATTGGTGCGCCTCCGGGATACGTGGGTTACGAGGAGGGCGGATACCTGACGGAGGCGGTTCGACGCAGGCCATACTCTGTCCTGTTGCTGGATGAAGTGGAAAAGGCTCATCCCGATGTGTTCAATATTCTGTTGCAGGTGCTGGAAGATGGACGGTTGACGGATGGTCAGGGGCGCACGGTGGACTTCCGAAATACCGTCGTCGTTATGACATCAAACCTGGGCTCTGACATCATTCAGCAGCAGGCGGGGGAAGAAAACTACGAATCCATGAAGAACGCAGTGATGGAGGTCGTAGGTACTCACTTCCGGCCGGAGTTTATTAACCGGGTGGACGAAGTTGTGGTCTTCCATCCGCTTGCGGAAAACCAGATTCAGGGCATTGCCCGAATTCAGATCGAGTCGCTCAGCAAGCGCCTGAAAGATCAGGACATGAAGCTGGAGTTGGACGAGGCCGCGATGGAATTGTTGGCGGAAGTGGGATACGACCCCGTTTATGGTGCACGACCACTGAAGAGGGCGATCCAGAGGATGATAGAGAATCCTCTGGCACAGAAGCTTCTGCTGGGAGAGTTTGTTTCAGGGGATACTATTCGAGGAAGTGTTCAGGATCACGAGCTGGTCTTCGACAAGGCCTGATGGCCCATTCCAGTTCAGAGAGCGCGAGCCGGGGCCCTTCAGCCCCGGCTTTTTTGCGTCTGCCCACGGGGTTTACTGACTGGCTTCGCTGTTGTCCGGGCCACAGTTCTCAGCTGCAATATCTTCGAACTGTTTCCGTTTATCGGCAATTTCCTCGGGTGACAGGTAGCGTTGCTCCCCGTTCTCTTCAACCCGTATACGGGCATTGCTGTCAATGATTCTCAGATTGGAGCGGGCAGTGGCGCAATTGGCTTCGCGCTGTTTTCTGCGGGCTTCCTGAACGGCTGTCTCCCGTTCCTGCTCTGCAGTCATCTGTTGCTGTTCTTCCAGATCACCAAGACGCTCCTGGGGGCTGGCCCGATTGGCGGCGGCGCTGGACGACGTGCCAGAGCGGACATTGACCCTTTCGGATTGTTTGCCTGTCGGTTGCCTGTCACCGAAGTGGGTGACCCCGTTTTCATCAGTCCATTTGTATACGGAAGCGCTCATGGCAACGCCCGGGGCGGCTGCCAGAAGTAATGTCAGCGTCAGAATCATCCTGTTCATGGGTCTACTCGTCTTGGGTTTACTGCTTTCCGGGGTGGCGCGGGCCAAGCATCCCGGAACCTCTAATCCTTAAAGTAACTTTATCATGCCATCGTTGCAGTGTTTTTTCTTCTGTCTGGTTCAAATCTCATGAGTGAACTCGAAGCAAGTATGGCAGACCTTTGGCGATATTGAAGAGATAAAGCGCTACCGCCTATTGACAGGGAGTTTCGCGCTGTCAGAATTGGCGATTGCCTGAAACTGGGGGTAATTCGGCAGGCAATCCCGAGCGAGTATCCCCCGTTAATCACCACACTTAATGCATCGAGTCCCGATGCTTGTTGGTTGTTGCTTACGTGCAACCCGTTGATTGGTCGTTCTCCGCAACCCTCAGGAGGCCGACCGGCCAGGAGACAACCTCTTTAGTTCAAGGTGTGGAGGAGCAGCAGGTTCCGCTTTCAAAAGAAGCAAGGACACCGCGAATCCAGGCAACCGGAAGAATTTCCGGCTCATTCACTCGTAGAAGAGGGTAGAAAACCGTGGAGTTATTGTCTGGCGCCGATATGCTGATTCGTTCCCTGCAAGATGAAGGGATCGAGTACATATACGGCTATCCGGGTGGTGCAGCGCTTCATATATATGACGCTCTGTTCAGGCAGGACAAAGTCAAGCATATTCTGGTTCGGCACGAACAGGCGGCGGTTCATATGGCCGACGGCTATGCCCGTGCAACCGGAAAACCAGGTACCGTACTGGTGACCTCGGGTCCTGGAGCCACCAACACGATTACCGGCATTGCCACCGCATTCATGGATTCCATCCCCATGGTGGTTCTGTGTGGTCAGGTTGCCTCGCACCTCATTGGTGAGGACGCTTTCCAGGAAACCGACATGATCGGCGTCTCCCGTCCGGTGGTGAAGCACAATCTTTCTGTGCGTCATCCGGAGGAAATCCCGGAAGTGATCCGCAAGGCGTATTACATTGCTTCAACTGGCCGTCCTGGTCCGGTCGTTGTTGATATCCCCAAGGATATGACTACGCCGAATGAGCGTTACGAATACGCGTACCCCAAGAAAGTGAAGCTGCGCTCCTACAATCCAGCCATTCGCGGGCATGCAGGCCAGATCAAAAAGGCCGTAGATATGCTCCTGGCTGCGCGTCGTCCTGTGATTTACGCAGGTGGCGGTGTCATTCTGGGCAAGGCGTCGGATCAGCTTACTGAGTTGGTGCGGCTGCTGGGATACCCGATCACCAATACCCTGATGGGTATCGGGTGCTATCCGGCCAGCGATAAGCAGCATCTGGGGTGGCTGGGAATGCACGGCACCTATGAGTCCAATATGGCCATGCACCATTCGGACCTCATACTGGCTGTTGGTGCGCGCTTTGATGACCGCGTGACCAACGCGACTGAGAAGTTCTGCCCTGGCGCCCGGATTATACACATCGACATTGATCCTGCTTCTATTTCCAAAACGATCGATGCCGACGTGCCGATTGTTGGGCCGGTAGATGCGGTGCTCAAAGAGATGCTCGCTTTGGTCAGGGAAAGCAAGGAAAAACCGGATTCTGATGCGCTGTCTTCCTGGTGGAAGCAGATCGAGGAATGGCGGGCGTTCCATGGCATGCGTTATGAAACCAATGACGATGTCATCAAGCCGCAGGAAGTCATTGAGATGCTGTGCAAGCTGACCAATGGAGACGCTTTCGTGGCCACCGATGTGGGTCAGCACCAGATGTTTGCGGCCCAGTACTACAAGTTTGACAAGCCAAATCGCTGGATCAACTCCGGTGGTCTCGGCACCATGGGCTTCGGTTTGCCGGCGGCTATGGGTATCAAACTGACGCATCCCGATGACGAAGTGTTGTGCATTACCGGCGAAGGCAGTATCCAGATGAATATTCAGGAGCTGTCGACCTGTAAGCAGTACAACCTGCCGGTGAAGATCATCAATCTGAACAACCAGGCTTTGGGCATGGTGAAGCAGTGGCAGGATATGAACTATGAGTCCCGTCACTCCCAGTCCTACATGGAATCACTGCCAGACTTTATCAAGCTGGCGGAATCCTACGGCCATAAAGGTGTCCGGATCGAGAAGAAAGCAGATCTCGAAGCCAAACTGAAAGAAGTGCTGGCGATGAAAGATGACCTGGTATTCGTGGACATCTACGTCGACCGCTTTGAGCACGTCTATCCGATGCAGGTTGCCCGTGGTTCCATGAAAGATATGTGGCTCAGCAAGACGGAGAGGGTGTGATCATGCGTCGAATCATTTCTGTTTTGCTGGAAAACGAACCGGGTGCATTGTCTCGTGTGGTTGGCCTGTTTTCGCAGCGCAACTACAACATTGAAACGCTGACCGTAGCGCCTACCGAGGACGAGACGCTGTCTCGTCTGACAGTGACCACCACTGGATCGGACAAGGTTATCGAGCAGATCACCAAGCAGCTGAACAAGTTGATTGAGGTGGTCAAGCTGGTTGACCTGACTGAAGGTGCACACATCGAGCGTGAGCTGATGTTGGTCAAGCTCAAGGCAACGGGATCCCAGCGCGCTGAAATCAAGCGTACGGTGGATATCTTCCGTGGCCAGATCGTTGATGTCACCAGCTCTGTGTACACGGTGCAGTTGGCGGGTGACAGCGAGAAGCTTGACGGCTTTATTCAGGCGGTCGGAACAGCCGGTGTCCTGGAAGTAGTGCGTAGCGGTGTTTCCGGTATCGCCCGTGGTGAAAAAGTATTGAGCCTGTAACAAGGCTGTTAATCGAATTGAACATCATGCCCCTTGAGGGGCATTACAAAAGAGTAGAGGTTTCTCATGCAGGTTTATTACGATAAGGATTGTGATCTCTCAATCATCCAGGGCAAAAAAGTTGCCATCATCGGTTTCGGTTCTCAGGGCCACGCTCACGCGTGCAACCTGAAAGAATCCGGCGTTGACGTAACCGTGGGGTTGCGCCCGGGCTCTTCTTCTATTGCCAAGGCTGAAGCCTATGGCCTGAAGACCAGTGATGTACCTTCTGCCGTTGCTGCGGCAGACGTTATCATGATTCTGACCCCGGACGAGTTCCAGGCTCAGCTGTACCGTGATGAGATCGAACCGAACCTGAAGGAAGGCGCTACCCTGGCATTCGCCCACGGTTTTGCTATCCACTATAACCAGATCGTTCCCCGTAAAGATCTGGACGTAATCATGGTTGCTCCGAAGGCGCCGGGCCACACTGTTCGTACCGAATTCGCCAACGGCGGTGGTATTCCTGATCTGATCGCTATCTTCCAGGACGCTTCCGGTAATGCGAAGAACGTTGCGCTGTCATACGCCAGCGGCATCGGCGGTGGTCGTACCGGTATCATTGAAACAACCTTCAAAGACGAAACTGAAACCGATCTGTTTGGTGAGCAGGCTGTTCTTTGTGGTGGTGCGGTTGAACTGGTTAAAGCTGGCTTCGAAACTCTGGTTGAAGGTGGTTATGCGCCTGAGATGGCTTACTTCGAGTGTCTGCACGAGCTCAAGCTGATCGTTGACCTGATGTACGAAGGCGGTATCGCCAACATGAACTACTCCATCTCCAACAACGCGGAGTATGGCGAGTACGTGACTGGTCCTGAAGTCATCAACGAGCAGTCCCGCGAAGCCATGCGTAATGCTCTGAAGCGTATTCAGAGTGGTGAGTACGCGAAGATGTTCATCTCTGAAGGTGCTCTGAACTACCCGTCAATGACGGCGCGTCGTCGCGAAAATGCTGCTCACGAAATCGAAACGGTTGGTGAGAAGCTGCGTGGCATGATGCCGTGGATTTCTGCGAACAAAATCGTAGACAAGGACAAGAACTAAGCGGACTTCCTGCTTGTTCTGAGAAAAACGCGGCCCGAGTGGCCGCGTTTTTCGTATATACTCCGCCCAAATGCTTTCCGGAGTAATTGGAAATGACTGACGATAAGAAGCAAGACGATTCCGTATCAAACAATCACCCACTCGAAAACGATGCGGGCGCGAACCCTCACTGTGATGTCGAGGCGGGTGAGGTGGTTGAAGAGGAGTTGGTTGGGGGTGCCCCGGTTCGCCGCAGAGGTATATACCTTCTTCCCAATGCGTTAACCACCGCCTCACTGTTTTCCGGCTTCTATGCCATTGTGTCTGCGGCCAATGGGGTATTTGATAACGCTGCCATTGCTATTTTCGTGTCCATGATACTTGATGGGCTCGATGGCCGGGTTGCGCGCATGACCAATACCCAGAGTAAATTCGGTGAAGAGTACGATTCCCTGGCGGATATGGTCGCCTTTGGCGTTGCCCCTGGGCTGGTCGCATTTTTCTGGTCGCTGAACGGGTTCGGAAAAGTGGGGTGGGCCGTTACGTTTATTTATGTTGCGGGTACTGCGCTCCGTCTCGCGCGTTTCAATACTCAGATCGGTTCGGTCGACAAGAAGTTCTTTGTCGGGTTGGCGAGCCCCTCAGCCGCAGGTTGTGTTGCCGGCCTGGTTTGGTGCTTCCATACGTTTGAATCATCAACCTGGCTGACGCTGCTTACAATGCTGGTTGTCGCTGGTACGGGTGTATTGATGGTAAGTAATGTGCTCTACCGCAGTTTCAAAGATCTTGATCTGCGGGGGCGGGTGCCTTTTGCGGCCATTCTCCTGGTTGTATTGGCGTTTGTTGTCGTTGCGGTAGATCCAGCGACGGTATTGTTCGTCGGTTTTCTGGCCTATTCGTTGTCTGGGCCGATCCGGGCCCTGTTTCGCAGAAAGCCTCGCAGGGCTTAGTGGTTAAATTTCGATCGGTTTTCGCCTGTTTCTGCTTGCTTTTTGTGCTGGGGGTAGGTGGAAACCGAAGCATTGGGAAATAAGTTGAAAAAGGTCGTTGACAGTTTTCCTGAGGGCTGTAGAATGCGCACCACTTCTGAGGGACAAGACGCCGAACGGGGTCGGTTCTGAAGAGTTAACCACTTGAAAATGTTGGAGAAAAAGTTTTACGGATTCTTCGAAAAATAAGTGGTTGACAAGGTCGGGATTCGATGTAGAATACGCGGCCTTGATTGAGCAGAGGCTCAACGCTCTTTAAAAAGTTAACCAAGTAATTCGTGTGGGCGCTGACTGGGGTATTTCGGACACGAAATATCGAGACAGCGACTCGTCGAAATT
>NZ_VTUU01000047.1 GCF_008370345.1 Marinobacter salinexigens
TGATAAACAGCTGTTCTTGTTTTATACAGTGTGTATATATAGAGAGAGACAAAGAGCAAGTGAATTTGTAGGAACAACGCCCACGGAGAACGAACGCAAGCMTATTTCCTCATCACAAGGAACGGAGGCATACRTAGGTCTCATGTGTGAGCACTGAGCACCGCTKGTTYCGGATCATCCTCATGCMYTCCACCACGGGTCCTSGCCGGTCCTGAAGTCGGTCTCCACCCACGGGACGAAGAGGACCTTGCCGTCGTCGACGTCGGCGTGAACCAGGGCCAGCGACAGAGGCGCCGGTCCRCGGACCACCWTGCCCTGGTTGTTGTACTGGGATCCRTGGCAKGGGCAGATGAACTTGTTCTCGGCGCCGTTCCACGGCACGACGCAGCCGAGGTGRGTGCACACGGCGTTGATCCCGTAGGTGGCCAGCGTCTTGTCCTGCTCCACCACCAGGTACGTGGGGTCACSCTTGAGCCCCTGCGCGAGCGTGCGGTCGTTGGGACCGTGCGTGTTGAGCCACKCCTCCACCGTGATGTCGTTGCCCAGCTTGTCCTTSGCGTAGGTCCCGCCGCCGSCGTYCCCGGAGCCGGCRGGGACGAAGAAGGCGCCGTAGGGGACGACCATGCCGACGGTGGGCARCGAKATGGCGCCGAGGAGGAGGAGGTTCATCAGCTTCCGCTTCTCCATGTCGGGGACGCGGTCGGCGGRGATGCTGCTCGCCGCCTGGCACRYRATGCTCCGCTGGGCGCGCTCSCGGCCCATSCYCAGGCCAAGCCCCTTCACYGGCTTGCCCAGCGMAGCGCGGGACCGGYAGAGCTGGGTGGGATTGGCGGCGGTRGAGAGCGCCGCGGAGGTCGCCATGGCTGCAGCAGGCGAGGATCGGT
>NZ_VTUU01000048.1 GCF_008370345.1 Marinobacter salinexigens
GGGGAACAACATATCAATATCATTGGACAAAAATAGCTGCGAACAAAAACCTTGCTCATTCTTCTCTCGTCTCGTTTCATAGCGGGAGCAACCAAAGGGAACAACAGGGGTACCGGGGAACAACATATCAATATCATTGGACAAAAATAGCTGCGAACAAAAACCTTGCTCATTCTTCTCTCGTCTCGTTTCATAGCGGGAGCAACCAAAGGGAACAACAGGGGTACCAACACCTAATCCAAAGGTAGAACGGACACTAACACGGTGACAGAAGCGAACGGTAACACGATACTATAGATAGATAAGATAACTCGGCCGAAGCCAGGATGGGCCCACACATCAGTCCCTCCAGCCGCCGCCGCCGCCGCCGTAGCCGCCACCACCMCCCTCGCGCCGACCGCCGTAGCCGCCACCGCCTCCGTAGCCGCCGCCACCACCCTCGCGCCGACCGCCGTAGCCGCCACCGCCGCCATAACCGCCGTCACGGCGCCCGCCACCATAGCCGCCGCCGCCGCGACCGCCGCCGTAGCCACCGCCGCCACCGCCACCGCCACGGGACTGGGCCTGGTTAACGGTGATGTTACGGCCGTCGAGCTCCTTGCCGTTCATGTTCTCGATAGCGTCGAGCATGGAGTTCTCGGAGGAGAAGGTAACGAAGCCGAAGCCGCGRGACCTCCCCGTCTCCCGGTCGGTGAT
>NZ_VTUU01000049.1 GCF_008370345.1 Marinobacter salinexigens
GGTTGAGTCGCCCTTGCTCTGCTTCCGTGCACGGCGTGCACCGTGCACAGCCGGCAATGTTGGTGGTGGACCCATCAATGATGAACATTGTTCTATTCCAATAAATTTTTTTTTGTGATTTCGTATCAATTCTACTCATGAACTCTTTTATGGGTTCTGCTACATTTACACTACAATATAATTCGTGAATGCTATGTGGCCTAGAGTTGTTCTTACTCCAATCTATTCAGTATGCAGCTGATGGGTGTGTGTGTGTGTTTCTCCTGGAATCATGKGCTACAGATCCCCAGCACGTAAACACTGGACGAGTGTTCGGTGCTTTGATCATTGCTGCTGCGCCTGGAGCTCGGCCTGCGTGAYAAASATGCCGTGGAAGCCGTAGGGGACGCGCGCKGGCAGCTGCACCTCGGCGACGATGTCCAGCTGCGSCGWCCTSGCGTCCATCACCACGAACTGGTTCTCGCCGGTGCGCTCGTTGTGGACGTAGCACACYAAGTAGCCGTCGTCCTCGTTGCCATTCCCCTCCACGTCGTCGGGGACGAAGAACGGCTCCCCCGCGAAGCACCCGGGCCCGAAGWCGCGCCGCGCYACMGTGCAGTCGCCCGTGCCGGCGCGGTCCAAGTCCAGCTTGGCCACYCCGGMGATCTTCGGCATGGGGTCGCCGATGCCGAGGTAYCCGTACCGGTKGCGCCGGCCAAGGTAKCCCGGGTGGATYACGCCGAAGTCGAGGTTCYCYGCCGAGAGMGGGGTGCGCGACACGGCRCCCGTGCGCAGGTTSATGCGCACCTTCTCGACRCAGGAGTGCACGAGCTCCATGCGCTCCAGCGCGTGCTCAAGGGACAGGACGTTGGGCGCCACCAGCACTAACTCCTCG
>NZ_VTUU01000050.1 GCF_008370345.1 Marinobacter salinexigens
CATGTGGAGGAGAAAACTGTAACTATTGTTGTTGACAAGGTAACCGGAGGTTCTACAAATTGCGAGGATCCTCTTTGTGAGGCATCGAGGAAGGAACCTGACATTGAGAAGAGTCACCCAAGCCTCGGAGAAGAGGCAGACGATACAATAGGTGGAACAGTCTTCCCTGGTTCAGGTAGCTGTGAATTATCATGTCCACAGGATGGTGGCATCGCAGTCTACGAGGGATGCTCGGAAAGAACACCAGAGAGCCAAACTGATGCTCGGAAAGAAAACATCCATTCAGATGTCGCTGAGACAGATGAATGCACTAAGACTCAGAAGGCCGCTCTAGCAGGCACAGAGGGAGAAAATTCTGCTGAAGATTCTGGTGTGCCGGTGTCTGAGATGGACAAATGCAACGAGATGCCGAAGGATGCTCCGACACTTACAGCAGCAGGTGCAAATCCTGCTGAAGACGAAGCTTCCCTGAAAGACCTCTCTGTGCAGACAGAGAACAAGGCTTCTTCTGCCTCCCCAGCTCCTGATGATCCGAAGGCCAGTGACGAGAAGACGCTGGCAGAAGAGAACCAGAAGCTGAAAGAGCTTCTGCAAAAGCTTCTCGCGTCCGGCAACGATCAGATGGGGGTCATCACGGACCTAAGTGAGAAGGTCAAGGTGCTGGAGCGGAAGCTGGC
>NZ_VTUU01000051.1 GCF_008370345.1 Marinobacter salinexigens
CGAAATTCACGGTTACAAGCAGTTCAGCCTGACGGCGACGACTGCTGGTCCAAGGAAGCAAACGATGCGAGCGGCGCCGGCGCAGCGGCGGCCTGAGACAGTCGACGATGCATGCACGTGCACGAGAGAAACTAAACGGCGGCGAGCGGGGAGAGAGAGCTGGATGCGCTAGCTGCGCTGCGCACCCCTAGGTCGGTCGGCTTCGGCTTTTAGTAGTCGGTGGAGGGGAGCTGCTCGTGGGTGTGGGAGATGRAGAGCAGCTCGTAGATGACGCMGGCGAGGCCGCCGCCGATGAGGGGGCCGACCCAGTACACCCACTGGTAGCCCCACTCCCAGCTGACGAGGGCGGGGCCGAAGGACACGGCGGGGTTCATGGACGCGCCGTCGAAGGCGCCGCCCACCAGGATGTTGGCGCCCACGATGAAGCCGATGGCGATGGGGGCGATGGTGCCCAGGCTGCCCTTCTTCGGGTCCACCGCCGTCGCGTACACCGTGTACACCAGCCCGAAGGTCATCACGATCTCCAGCACCAGCGCCTCCCACACCGACACSCCCGTCAGCCCGAAGGTGCCCGTGGCCTGCCCGCCCGTCGAGAAGCGGAGCAGGAAGCACGCCACGGTGGACCCCAGCAGCTGCGCCACCCAGTACAGGAGCCCCCGGAACAGGGTGATGTTGCCGCCCACGAAGGCGCCGAAGGYCACGGCMGGGWTCACGTGSCCGCCGGWGATGTYCGCGCCCACMGMCACCGCCACGAACAGCGCGAACGCGTGCGCCACCGCCGCCGCGATCAGGCCCGCCGGGGTCGTCGGGCCGCCGCCGGTCAGCTTGCTGAAGGCCATGCCGGAGCCCTGGCC
>NZ_VTUU01000052.1 GCF_008370345.1 Marinobacter salinexigens
TCAATTTACTTTATTGCTTGGCCGGCGCCGGCGACGTCGCACGCCACCGATGGATCCTATACAGCGCACTCACTGCTGCGCTCCGGCGGCGGCTGCTGCCTGCGCCACGCTCGGCGACGCCTGGCGCTTGACGAGCTTGGTGAAGGAGGTGCCCTCCACCTCGAAGTCGTCGTAGCGCCGGAACAGCTCGGCCAGCAGCATGCACGCCGTGTCCACCACCACCTCCTTGGCGGCGCACTGCTTGTTCCCGGGCCCGGGCTGCGCCGTCTCCGGCCCGTTGGACCAGAAGAGGTGCTGCAGCAGCCTGGCGCCCTCGTCGCCGAGGAAGCGTTCCGGCACGAACTCCTCGGGCCGCTCGAACACCTCGGGGTCCCGCATCGCCAGCGGCTGGTACCCGCACAGCACCTCGCCCGCGGACACCTGGTACGCGGCGCCGCCGTGGGAGCGCAGCACGAAGTCCCTGCGCGCGCGCCCGAACTGCMGCGGCACGGGCGGCTGCATCCGCAGCATCTCGTACACCGTCGACCGCACCAGCGGCATGCCCTCGCGGACGGTGGCGAACCCGAACTCGCCGTCTTTGCCCACCATGGCGCGCCGCACCTCGTCMCGCAGSCGCYCGCGCAGCGCCGRSGCGCCGCCGACCTTGGCCACGAGGAAGGGCAGGAACACGGAGAAGCCGCCGAAGGCGTTGAAGCCGAGCACGAACAGGATGTTGTTGATGGCGTCCTTCTTGCCGMTGCCGTGCTGCGCCTCGGCGTAGGCCACGGCCTCGGCGCCGTGCTTCTCGATGAAGCGGTASAGCACGTAGTAGCCCGGCCAGATGAGGAAGGAGGGCAGCGG
>NZ_VTUU01000010.1 GCF_008370345.1 Marinobacter salinexigens
TTGAAGAAACTGAAAAGCGTTTTCTTCAATACTTTCAATCAGTTACTACCAACAAATCGGGCCGCTTCAAGCGCCGTCCCCGTCAGAAGAGGTGCGCATTCTACAGACCTCCCCGACGGTGTCAACGACAATTTTGAAAAAACTCAAACTTGGTTGAACCAAGCACCTAGCCACCCTTCCACCCACAACCAGGCGGACACAAAAAAAGGCAGCCGAAGCTGCCTTTTTGGCGGTTGCGCCTGAATCCTTTAAGGATTACAGAGCAACAACGTTCTCCGCCTGAGGACCTTTCTGGCCCTGGGTAACGGTGAACTCAACCTGCTGGCCTTCTGCCAGGGTTTTGAAACCGCTGCCCTGAATAGCGCTGTAGTGAACGAATACGTCCGGGCCGTCTTCACGAGTGATAAAACCAAAACCTTTAGCTTCGTTGAAGAACTTAACAGTACCGGTAGTAGTAGACATACTTAAACTTCCTGAAATCAATCATTTAATCTGCGATCTGCCCCAACATTGGCGCAGTCATCGGTTACGGAAAAACAGAACTCGCGGAATCAAAAACAGGACGGTCACTACTTACTGCGAAGGTACGTCTTATTCATGAAGTGCTTTGCTAATCTTTCCTACAGGATTCACTCTACTCTGGAATTCAGGGCTTGCCAAGCTGAATTTCAATAATTTATGTAGGTACAGGTACACACACCGTCGCCGCCAGGGACAACCTTAACCCCGTACCATTCCAAAGGTGTAGATACCCACTGCAGTCATAATTAGCGAACCGGCCACATGAGCCAATATGCCAACCAGCGCCATGGCAAATTTCCCTTCCTGGATAGCGGAAAGCATTTCCAGGGAGAAAGTGGAGAACGTCGTCAGCGCTCCACACAATCCAGTAATGGCGAAGAGGCGCCATTCCGGTGCCAGATGGCTGCCATGGGTGAAGAACCCTATGAGGAAACCGATCAACCATCCACCACACAGATTGGCAATCAGAGTCCCATAAGGAACAACGTGGTATGTACTGTTAAGCCAGAGTCCAAGAAGCCAACGCAGATTTGCTCCAATGACCGCTCCTGTACTTACCGCCAATACTGATAACCACATCCCACCACACCCACGTCAGATTGAGACTTTACTTTGAAAGCTTACCGGCAGCCCGCCATCCCTGGGCCACCGGCTACAGCATCCCACCAATACAGGGGCGTATCACACTGGATTATGGTCGATAACCGTTTCCTTCGAGCGTGCAAACTCGTCAAACGGAAAATCGTCCACAGTCAGCATTTCAAGAACAACTGCCTCATACTCCTTCATAAAGCCGGCTTCTTCCTTACTGAACACACCCGCTTCCAGCGCCGCATCAAAGCGCTCCTCCGGATGCAGGGCAGTCATCGGCAACTCGCCCTTGGCGTAGGCTTTGGTCACTTTCCTGTAGAGCTGCTCAGCCTTGTCATAATCTTTCAACAGGCTGTTATAGCGTGCAACCGGATTGACCACACCTTCATCGCCCTCCGTACTCCACACGCTGGAGGTCAGCTTGCTCCGAACCGGCGTATCCGTCGATATTGCACGAGCCAGCTTGCGAGCCAGTTCATCACCGGGCGCATGCCAGCAGCGCCCCAACGGCATCGTAATCGTTTTTAAAGCGAATGCGACGGGCCGACTGGGAAGATTCTGAAGAAACTCTGCCATCGCCGTTTCGGTACGATGCAACAGCAACTCGAGACTGTACTCCATGACGTCCCGCTCACCGTCCACGGGCTGACTCTCATGCCAGTTCTTGAGGACCATCGAAGCAAGATACAGATTGGAGAGCATATCTCCGAGACGCGCCGAAACAAGTTCCCGCATCTTGAGTTCACTGCCCAATGTTGTCATGGCCGCGTCCGAGCACAGCCCAAAGGCCGCGCTGAATCGGGCGACCGCCTGAGCGTAGCGACGACTTGCACTGTCAAAAGGAACATCAGCTCGGCCAAGCCCCAAAGCCTGGGTGAACGCTCGCGCGGCATTGCCGAAGATCAACCCGGCATGATTGAAGAACGCCTTGTCGAAGGCATTGATATCGTCATTATCTTTGGCGCCCAGTTCCTCCAGCACGTAAGGATGGCAACGAATCGCCCCCTGACCGAAGATCATCAGGCTACGGGTCATGATATTCGCACCCTCAACCGTAATTGAAACCGGAGTGCCGCTGTAGCTGATACCCAGATAATTGCGGGGCCCGAGAGTAACCGCTTTGCCACCATGAACATCCATGGCATCTGCCAGCACCCCTCTCTGGAACTCAGTCAGGTGATATTTCAGGATCGCGGAAGGTACGGCGGGCTTCTGGCCGCCATCAATCATGTTGGCGGTATGATTGACTGCAGCCTGAGCGATGTAGGTCTTCGCGGCAATTCGAGCCAGTGGCTCCTGTACGCCTTCCATGTCTGCCACAGGAGTGTTGAATTGACGCCGGATACGGGTAAAACCTCCCGCAGTCGCGACCGAATAGGCGGAGGCACCTGCCGCCCCTGAAGGCAGAGTAATACAGCGGCCAACAGACAGACATTCAACCAGCATACGCCAGCCCTGCCCCGCCATTTCCTGACCACCGATAATGTAATCCAGAGGAATAAAAACGTCTTTGCCCCTGATCGGCCCGTTCAGGAACGGCGAACCAATAGGGCAATGCCTGCGCCCGATTTCCATGCCGTCGGTGTTCCGGGGAATCAGCGCGCAGGTGATTCCGTAGTCTTTCGTGTCCCCAAGCAGACCGTCCGGATCAAACATCCTGAACGCCAGGCCAACCACCGTCGCAATCGGAGCAAGAGTGATCCAGCGTTTTTCGAAATTAAGCCGGATCCCCAATACTTCCTTGCCTTCAAACTCACCTTTGCAGACGATTCCGGTATCCGGCAGGGAAGTCGCATCCGAACCAGCCCTTGGCCCGGTCAGCCCGAAGCAGGGAATCTCCCGACCATCCGCCAGCCGCGGCAGGTAATGCTGCTTCTGCTCGTCGGTACCGTATTTCAGCAGCAGCTCACCGGGACCGAGGGAGTTGGGAACCCCCACTGAAACCATCAACATTTCGTTGGCAGCGAGCTTCTGCAAAACAGCCGTCTGTGCCTTTGCCGAAAACTCAAGGCCGCCATACTCCTTCGGAATAATCATCCCGAAGAACCGTTCCTTTTTGAGGAAGTCCCAGAGTTCCCCCGGCAGATCAGCCCTTTCCACGGCCAGATCCCAGGCGTTGCACATGGAGATAGCCTGGGTACATTGGTTATCCACAAACGCCTGTTCTTCTTCCGTCAGGCCGGTGTTTCGGTTGATCAGCAGGTTATGCCAGTCCGGGCGGCCACTGAACAGCTCTCCATCCCAGCCAACCGTACCGGCTTCAAGGGCGACCTTTTCGGTATCAGAAACCCGGGGAGCCACTTTCTTGAAGGTGGCGAAGATGCGCGGAGTAAGCCAGCTTCTGCGAAAACCGGGGAGGCCTGCGGCAGCGGTCAGCGCAGCACCGGCAAAGAGCAGCAGAGCCAGCCCGCCAGCACCGAAGATGAGAGACAGCGCGCCCACAATCACCATCACAGCAATCGCAGACGAAGCACCGGCTTCACGGCGCAGAACAATAAGCAGGCCCGCCAGAGCGATCAGAAACAGAATCAAAGTCGTCATAGGTTTTCTCTGTCATCCATGGATGGGAAGTTCGAAGACTACAATTCGTTACGTTCACGGTATCGTATCGGATGATGCCTGGCCAGCGAATCCCTTACGGCCAGGCATATACTGCGATATCGCTCACGGATCAGGCGGTTACGATAACCCGAATCCCCTCCAGAGCCAGGCTCGCATGACTGATCGCCTCCCGGGCAGCGGCCAGCTGGTCGCGGAAGTATTCGATTTCCTCATCACGAATAGCCGGGTTAACCTTCTGCAAAGCCTCCAGACGCCGGATTTCCGGATTCAGCAGCGCTTCTACCTGCTCCAGAGCCTGATTCTTCATGGGTTCCAGATGCGGCTCCGACAACTGTTCCGCATGCCCGACCATGGTTTCCACCTCGGAGCGGATCTGGGGCACGATGGCTTGTGCAGTCCGGCGCCTGATGTTCGAACACAGGTCATTGAGCCGGTCATGAGGCAAAGCCCGAGACAGATCCTTCCCGTTCACATCCACCAGCAAACGTAACGGCGACACCGGCAAATAACGAGTTAGCTGCAGCGCATCAGGTGCCGGACAATGCACACTGAACATGGCCTCCATCAGCAAGGTCCCCGGAGGTAGAGCCTTCACAGACAAACTCGCCAATGCGGCCTTGCCCAGCCCGGAAGCGGTCACAGAATCCATAACGCCGGTCACCATCGGGTGCTCCCAGCTCATGAAAGCCAGGTCTTCTCGCTCCAGAGCCTGCTGCCGGCTCCAGGTCACGGTAATGCCGTCCTCCGGCAACTCCGCCACATGTCCAGCCTGATACTGCTCACCCGGGCGCAACACATCAGATTCCTCTGAGTGGTCTTCCACATCCACTCCCAGGATATCGAACGCCTCGATCATATAATCGCGAACCTGAGCGGAAGACTCCTCAGTTTCTATGCCATCGATCAATTGCTCTGCGACGTCCCGGCGACAGGAATTGAGCTCAATCAGCGCATCCCGGCCATTCTGCAACAGAGTACGAAGCCTGGTTGCTTCATCTGAAGTTGAAGCAACCAGGGCATCCAGGGATGCCAGGTCTCCCCCAACAACTTTCTCCCAGTCCGGACGAACGGCGTCCTGAACGGCGACACCCACGGCACAACTTTCTGAAAATGCATTCAGACCCTCGTTGAACCATCGATACTGGGCTTCCTGAACCGTGCTTTCGAGGTACGGTATATGAATGTCGATAGTCTCGGTCTGGCCGATCCTGTCCAGGCGGCCAATACGCTGTTCAAGGAGATCAGGATTTGCCGGAAGGTCGAAGAGCACCAGATGGTGTGCGAACTGGAAGTTGCGGCCTTCACTGCCGATCTCGGAACAGATCAGCGCCTGGGCACCCTGTTCGTTGTCTGCAAAGTAGGCGGCGGCCCGATCCCGCTCCACCAGACTCAGATGCTCGTGGAATGCCGTGCTGCGGATTCCAGCCCGTAGCTGCAGATGCTGCTCAAGAGCCATGGCGGTTTCTGCGCGGGCACAGATCACTACAACCTTCGCGGGGCGCAGGCTTACCAGCTTTTTCTCGAGCCAGGCCACGCGAGGATCTTCCGCCAACCATTGATCTTCGGACACAGACTGCTCTGGAGACAGACCTGTCAGCCCCCAGTTTTCGCCTTCATACATAGACGGGCAAGGCAGCGGCTCAGGAACCGGTCGGCGTTCAGGAAAGCCCTGAATGGCGGCCCTGGTATTGCGGAACAGCACACGTCCAGTGCCATGGCGGTCGAGCAATGCATCGATCACTGCCTGGCGAGCGTTATCACCGGCCAGCAGTGGTTCAAACTCATCGCCAAGCCAGCCTTCGAGCGCCGAACGGTCGCCCTCGGAAAGCTCCGCGTCTTCCACCTGCAAACTCCGCACAACATTATTGATGGCCTCGTACTGAGCTTCTTCCTGCCGGAAGGTTTCGAGGTCATGAAAACGGGCAGGATCCAGCAAGCGGAGACGGGCAAAGTGGCTGGCAACACCGACTTGCTCAGGAGTAGCCGTCAACAGCAACAGCCCCCGACTGACCGCTGAGAGAGACTCGACAATCTGGTATTCCTCGCTAACCTCATCGGGGCTCCAGGCCAGGTGATGGGCCTCGTCAACGATCATCAGATCCCAGCCGGCAGCCTGCACGTCTTTTCGGGCCTGCGCGCTGCTGGTCAGAAAATCCAGACTGCACAACACCAACTGCTCGGTTTCAAACGGGTTTACCGCATCATCATCACCAAAAATGTGGTTTACCAGCGCATCGACTTCATCCACATCAGCTTTCAGTGCGTCATAACGACCCTGATCAACAATCGAGAAGCGCAGATTAAACCGGCGCAGCATTTCGACCAGCCACTGATGCACGAGAGAATCCGGGACCACAATCAATGCCCGCTTTGCGCGGCCAGTATGCAGTTGGTAATGCAGGATCAAACCAGCTTCGATGGTTTTACCCAACCCAACCTCGTCCGCCAGCAATACTCGTGGCGCATGACGCCGGGCCACTTCCTGAGCAATATAGATCTGATGCGGCAGGTGCTGAGTACGGGCACCAATCAGCCCCTGCGCAGGGGAAGCCCGCAGGCGATCCATGTGCTGCAGGGTTGCTACTCGCAACCGGAAAGCCCCGTTGCGATCAAACTGACCCGCAAACAGACGCTGGTGCGGCGCCGAGAAATTCACCGAACTGCTCAGTTTTACTTCAGATATCTGCTGGATACTTTCGCCATTGTCAGCGTGATACACGAGCACGCCGCCGATTTCTTCCACAGAACGCACGATGTACTTATCGCCGTCAAAGGTCTCGATTTGTTCTCCCGTCTGATAAATGATCCGGGACAGGGGTGCGTTGCCAATGGCGTATGTACGCTCTTCATCAGCTGCGGGGAAACCCAGGGTCACCCTGCGGCCGGATATATCAGTAACGATACCCAGACCCAGGGCTGTATCGCTGTGACTGACCCAGCGCTGACCAATGACAAAATCCGATGTATCCAAGAAACCTCCGAACGATCTTTTAATTGCGGGTCGCGCCGTTCTCGCGCACCCAGTAAGCCGTAGCGCCACACACTGCCGCGGGCACCACAATAAGATTCAGAACAGGCACCATGGCGGCCAAAGCTACCGGAAGACCAAAACCAAAGGCAGACAGCCGGGTATCGCCCAACAGGCCGCGCAGAGCAGGGAAACTGACCTTGTGGTTATCTGCCGGGTAGTCGACGTACTGCAACGCCATCATCCAGCAGTTGAAGAGGAACCAGAGCAATGCGGCAACCAGATTCACAACCGGAATCAATCCAATAACAATCAGACCGATCGCCCGGGGCAGGTAATACAGGATTTTCTGAACTTCCCGCCATAGTGCCCGGGGGATATCCCGAATAATGGTGGCCCACCCTTCATCCGTGCTCACTTCCTGGCCAGTCAGATGCTTTTCGGTCAGCTCAGCCAGATAACCGTAAAAGGGGGAACCAATAAGGTTGGCGACAATCACGAAGCCATAGGCGAGCATGAGCAGAATCACGCCGCCATAAAGTATCCAAAGTAACCAATCCAGGGACTGCAGCCAGGCCCAGTCAGGCAGCCACCCCATAACCGTGGTGATCAGGATGCCGAACATTTCTGCCAGAAAATAGAAGAACAGGCCGAAGAGGACGATGTTGATAATCAGCGGGATAACAACGAACAGGCGCAGGCCAGGCTGTCGAATCAGACGAAAGCCCTCCCCCAGATAGCCCAGTCCACGAAAAAAATTTCCCTTGAGCATGGCCGGAAGGCCCTCCGTTTCAATGACATTGACGGGGCGCAAAGCATATCATGTTGCAGACATTCCCACAGCCCGGAGCCAGTTTCGGAATATCCCCATGGCATCCCTGAAACACCTTATTCGTACATTGCTAAACACCCGCCCGATCTGGCGACTGGCCCTGCTGACGTCACTGATCGCGATCATTTATCTGGCGACGACCAGCCACAGCTACCCGATTCCTGCCTCGGCGAACGACAAAATCAACCATCTGGTTGCCTTTCTCGAACTGACCATCCTCACTCGCCTGGCCTGGCCGGAACTGAGGGCCTGGTGGTATGCACCGTTACTTCTGGCCTTTGGCCTTGGCATTGAAATCGTTCAGGCCAACCTGCCTTATCGGGAATTTTCGCTTCTTGACCTGGCAGCAGATGGCTTCGGCATCGTTCTTGGCCTGCTGCCTTGGCCGTTCCTGACTCGCCTCAAACATGACTCGCTGCGAAATTCCCCCAACTCTTTGTGAGAAATTTCCTACAAGGCTGTGCGATCTAACAACTCGTTAGCGTGCGCAGCATCAGCTTTGACGCACACAATCTCCGTAACTCGTTGATAAACATGTCCGCCCCTTCAGAAACCGTTCTTTCAGTTCACAGAACCGTGCATGAGTCACATGTTTGTAAGATGGCCGCTGGTATTATTGTTTTCAGTCAAGGACGACAGGGAAAAGGACGACGCACCGGACGCACCCCGGCATGGAATTGCAGGGAGAGGCAGGGAATCATGGACGCCTCGCTTTAGGGAGAATATTCGGATCGCCGGCTCGGAAGCCGGCACCAGGGAGCGGCATCAAGGAACTCGCAACACGGCTGTTGCCCAATGCGCAAGGACGCGCCGACCTGTTTCGATTAGGGTAGTCTTCGGGCTACCCTTTGTTTTTTCTGGTCTCCGTTTTCAACTCCCCGTTTGGCCCTCACAGTTTTCGTCAGACCTGATAAATCCTCACCCGGTTAAACTCCTCGAACTCATTCAGATCCGGCCAGGTGCGCGCCTCGGTCACTGACTGCAATACATAGCAGTCGTCGCCCAGATCCCGAACCCTGGAATCCGCCAACAGTACACTGGGTGCCGCAGCCCTGAATTCGGCCAGCAACGGCCGGTTCTCAGGATCGTACAACACATCCGCAGCGGTAATGACCTCGACTCCCTCCGGGCGCCGGTTCCAGTCATCGCACAGCGTTACCTCAACACCGTTCAGCCGGGCATTGGCTGCCGCCGCATCGAGAGCGGCCGAGTCGATGTCGCAGGCTATCGCCTCACACGCCCCTGCTTTCGCAGCCGCTACCGCCACAATTCCGGAGCCGGAACCAAAATCCAGTACCGTTTTACCCGCCACCGATTCAGGATTTTGCAGAATCCAACGCGCCAGGACCTGGCCACTGGCCCAGCAGAACGACCAGTAGGCAGGTTCAGCCACCACCGCCTGAGCCTCATCGTGACTGAGCGGCCCTTCCAGTACCGAGGGGTCGAACAGGTACAGAGAAAGCTCTGGACACCCCGCCGGACGGGATTCCGCCACACGCCCACGACTGAGGGTTTTGCGGAGATGTTCATTGAGGCGATCGGGGGTCATCGGTTGCTCCAGCGTGTTCTTGGTCATAAGCGCCAGCCATTGTAGCCGCGCACTCGCCGGGAATCAGCGTTCTCCGGGCAAAAAACAGCCGCTTCAGCTATACTGCCGCCTCATTCTGGCAACCGGTTAAACGCTGAAATGGCAAGCAGACCCGATACCGAAGACTTCCTTTCCCTGTTCCTGAACGACACACCACTGATGGATGTCCGTGCTCCCGTGGAGTTCACCAAGGGCAGTTTTCCCGAGGCCATCAATGCGCCGTTGATGAACGATGAAGAGCGGCACCGGGTTGGCATCTGCTACAAGGAAAAGGGGCAGGACAAGGCCATCGAACTGGGCCATCAGCTGGTATCCGGCGACATCAAGGCCCAACGCATTGAGGCCTGGAAACGTTTTGCCGCACAGCACCCGGATGGCTACCTGTTCTGTTTTCGTGGCGGCCTCCGTTCACGCCTGACCCAGCAATGGATTCGTGACGCCGGTATCGACTATCCGCTGATCAAAGGTGGCTACAAGGCTCTGCGCCGGTTCCTGATCGATAGCCTCGAAGAGCTGGTTGAACACAGCGAGTTCCGGATTCTTAGCGGCCGCACCGGTACCGGAAAAACCCGGGTTCTGCAGGCGCTCCCTAACCCGGTTGATCTTGAAGGTCTGGCCAATCACCGCGGTTCCAGCTTCGGTCGCATGGTGACGCCTCAGCCTTCCCAGATCGATTTCGAGAACCGGCTCGCGGTATCCATGCTCAAGGCCCACCACCTCAAAGGAGGCGTCATCTATCTCGAGGATGAAGGCCGGCTGGTTGGTCGCTGCGCACTGCCGGAAAGGCTGCGGGAGAAAATGTCGGTCTCGCCACTGATGATTCTGGAGCAACCCATGGAGGAGCGGGTCGAGATCATCCGCCAGGATTATGTGGAACATATGGTCCGTGACTACCGGGATCGGGATGGCGAGGAAGCCGGCTGGCTCAATTTCCACGACTACCTTCTCAGCGCCCTGGACCGCATCCGTAAGCGGCTGGGCGGCGAACGCCATAAGCAGTTGCGGGCATTGATGGAGCTGGCCCTGCAGCGCCAGCAGCAGGGCGACCTGTCGGGACACGATGACTGGATACGGTCTCTGCTGGAAGATTATTACGACCCCATGTACGACTACCAACTCAGCCAGAAGAAAGGCACCATTATGGTACGCGGAGGCCCGGACGAGATCATTGAATGGGCAAACAACGCCAACTGATCGCGATTACCCTTCATCCGCTATACCTCTGACACTGTTGTCTGCTATATACACAGACAGGCACATCCCGGGGCCGGGTCCGGCCCCAACTTCAATCTGAAAAATACCAACGAACAAGGAGTCCCTTATGGAAGATCTGTTTGGCGCTGACGGAAACGCCTCACAATTGATGGAACAGGCCATCTCACTGGTCATGACTTACGCTCCCAAGGTGGTACTGGCCATCGTGACATTGATTGTCGGCATGTGGCTGATCAATCGCGTCATTTCGGTATTGGACAAAAAGCTGGGCGCCAAAGACCCCACGCTCAGCAAATTCCTCGGCGGCCTGATCGGTGCAATCCTCAAGATCCTGCTGCTGATCTCCGTAGCTTCCATGGTCGGAATCGCCACCACATCCTTCGTTGCCATTATCGGTGCCGCCGGCCTGGCCGTCGGTCTGGCACTCCAGGGTAGCCTGGCGAACTTCGCCGGCGGTGTGCTGATTCTGATCTTCAAGCCTTTCAAAGTAGGCAATGTAATTGATGCGCAGGGCTACCTCGGCTCCGTGCGCGAGATCAGTATCCTCTATACCATTCTGGATACCTTCGATAACCGTCGGATCATTATCCCCAACGGCCAGTTGGCAAACTCCAGCCTGACCAACCTGAGTTCCTATGAAACCCGCCGCTGTGACATGACTTTTGGCATTGGTTACGGTGACGATATCGACAAGGCCAAGGCCATCATCAAGGAACTGATCGAGAAGGACGAGCGCACCCTGTCCGACCCGGCACCACTGGTTGTGGTGGGCGCTCTGGGTGAAAGCTCCGTTGATCTGACGGTACGGGCCTGGCTGAAAGGTTCCGATCTGTGGCCCTTCTACTGGGACATGCAGGAAAACGTCAAGAAAACCTTCGACGCCCAGGGCATCAGCATCCCTTTCCCACAACGGGACGTACATATGATTAAGGGCGAGTGAGACGAGAAGAACCGTTTCTCTTTGATACAAGCTGTTACTCGCAAACTGAGCATCCTCAACTAAGCTAGGAATCAGGAGGGGCTGACCCAGCCCCTCCTTTCCGCGGGAGCCCTGAACTCAGACCATGTATGGCTCCGGAACGCTGTCATTGCTGGTAGGAGGTTCCCACTATGCCGGTACAGCAGTTGAAGGAATACCTCGATCAGGCCGGTGTAGAATACATGTGCCTGACCCACCCCCCGGCCTTCACGGCCCAGGAACTCGCTCACCACGTTAAAATTGCCGGCGACCGTGTCGTCAAGACCGTCATCATCGAACTTGACGGCAAGATGGCCATGCTGGTGATGCCTGCCACCTGGCGAATTCGCTGGGACCGGCTATCCAACATTCTCGACACTGACTTCGTAGATCTTGCCGATGAGCAGGAATTCCAGGATAGCTTTCCGGACTGCGAGGTCGGCGCCATGCCACCATTCGGAGGCCTCTTCGGTATGTCAGTGTATTGCGCCGAAGCCCTGACGGAACAACCGGAAATCGCCTTTGCCGCGGGTAGCCATACAGAATCCGTGCACATGAAAATGGCCGACTTTCTGGAGCTGGTTCAGCCCATGGTGCTCAACCAGGGATTTAACAAACCCGGCGCCCAGAAGCCGGCCTGGCTCCTCAAAAATCGCCGCCAACCGGAGGAGGGCCGACGCCAACGGGTATCCGGAATGGCTGGATACTGACCTCTCAACCCACGGATTGATCCGGGTCGCTTGTCTGATCCGCGCCATCGCGTAAACTGATGGCATCAGACAGGAACCCAATATGACGCAAGCATTTGATATTGTTGTTGTCGGCGCCGGCATGGTCGGCGCCGCGCTGGCAACCGGACTGGGTCAGGAGGGCTTCAGGGTTGCCGTGGTGGATCGTGCTGCCGCTCCCGCCTATGAGCCCTCCTCCGCGCCGGACATCCGGGTATCGGCTCTGAGTGTCGGCAGCGAACGCTACCTGCGTAGCCTGAATGCGTGGCAATCCATTCAGTCCATGCGTGCTACGCCCTACCAGCGACTCGCCGTGTGGGATGACACCCAACACCCACTGACCAATCTGATTCCCGGACGCATGGCAAGGGTGGAATTCGACGCCAGCGCACTCTCTACATCACACCTCGGCCATATTGTCGAAAACTCGGTAACCCAGCAGGCACTCTGGCAAACAGCCGACTCAGAGGCGAATGTCACCATCATTGCGGGTCATGGTGTATCCAGACTAGAGCAATCGGAGCAGCACGCCACCCTCACCCTGGACGACGGCAGAGAACTTGAAGCAAAGCTGGTGATTGGCGCAGATGGTGCCAACTCACGGATTCGGGATCTCGCTGGCATTGGTGTTAACCGCGACCAGTACGGGCAACAAGCGATGGTGGTTTCCATACGCTACCAGGGCCCCGTTGAGGACATCACCTGGCAGGGCTTTCAGCCAAGCGGTCCCCGGGCCTTTCTGCCGCTCCACAGTGCAGGAGCAAAATATCCGGGCGAAAGCTGGGGATCACTGGTGTGGTACGACGCACCGGAGCAACTGGCACGGCTCAAGTCACTGGAACCATCTGAACTGATGGCTGAAATCCAGAGCGCATTCCCGAATGAACTTCCACCCCTGACCCATATCGACTCTGTGGCCAGTTTCCCCATCGCCCGCCAGCACGCCAAACACTACGTTTCTGGCCGCGTGGTACTGGCAGGCGACTCGGCTCATACCATCAACCCTCTTGCCGGCCAGGGAGTTAATCTGGGCTTTCAGGATGCCCAATGCCTGCAGTCGATTCTCAGAGAGGCCTGGCGTGCTGGTGATGATCTGGCCAGCCCGTCCCGGCTTGCCCAGTATGAACGTATGAGGCGCCCCGCCAACAGGCGAATGATGCTCACCATGGATTTGTTCTACTATCTGTTCAGCAACCGCGTCCCGCCCGCGCACCTGATTCGTAATCTCGGCCTGGGCGCCGCACGAGCTTTGCCTTTTGCCCGCAACCAGGTTGCCCGCTATGCCATGGGGATAGATACCGAACTACCTGCCGTGCTTCGCGAGCTGACTACCCGACTGCCCGGTTTCAACCGTCTTTAAACCCAGGAATTCAAACCAAGGAGCCACCATGTCAGAAACCATTTTCACCAAGATCATCAACCGGGAGATCCCCGCCGACATTCTCTACGAGGACGATATCAGCCTGGCATTCAGCGACATCAACCCTCAGGCACCGGTACACTTCCTGGTGATTCCGAAAAAAGCGATCGCCACGATCAACGACATTGAAGAAGCAGATCGGGAACTGGTGGGGCACCTTTATCTGGTCGCGGCGAAGATCGCCAGGGAAAAAGGTTTTGCGGATGACGGCTATCGGGTCGTCATGAACTGCGGTGAAAATTCCGGGCAGACGGTGTTTCATATCCATCTGCATGTTCTGGCAGGCAAGCCTCTCGGGTGGCCACCTTACACTGACAAGATGAAACAGGCCTGATCAGCCTGGCGGTGAAAAAATAAGGGGGCTCATGCCCCCTTATTGCTGTGCTCAGGAGTTATCCTGTGTAACCAGCTTTTCCATGTCTTCAAGACTGGTATGACGGACGTCTTCGCCTTCCACCATAAAGATCACATTTTCTGCAATGTTGCAGGCGTGATCACCAACCCTTTCCAGAGCCCTCAGAACCCACATCAACGACATGCAGCGGGAAATGTTACGGGTATCTTCCATCATGAAGGTCAGCAGGGTCCGGGCAGCGGCCTGGTATTCAGCATCAACATTCTTGTCTTCTTTCTTCACCCGCAGAGCCTGACTCGCATCCAGGCGGGCAAAGGAGTCCAAGGCCTCGTGAAGCATACCCAACACATGATTGCTGATGTGCCTGACTTCAATATACCCGCGCGGAGCCTGCCCTTCCTCAGACAGTTGCAGAGCCAGCTTGGCAATTTTCTTGGCTTCATCGCCAACCCGCTCCAGATCCGCCACCATTTTGATGACTGATACCACAAGGCGCAGATCCCGGGCAGTCGGCTGACGACGGGCAATGATCAGGGTCGCCACTTCGTCCAGATCCATCTCCATCTGGTCTACTTCTCTGTCCCTGGTTCTTGTTTCATCTGCCAGGTGACCATCACTGTCCATCAGCGCCTGGACTGCATTTTCGACTTGCTGCTCAACCAGCCCCCCCATTTTGAGAAACTGGGCCTTGAGCTCCATCAGTTCATCATTAAACGCGTGGGAGGTATGATCTCCGTAAGTCTCATCCTTCGTATGAGGCATAGTACTTGTTCTCCAATGTTACCAGAGCCCGGAATTAACCGAAGCGGCCAGTGATGTAGGATTCCGTCATGTTATGCTCCGGAGAAGTGAACACCTTGTTGGTTTCATTCACTTCTACCAGATGACCGAGATGGAAATAGGCTGTGCGGTGGGAGACCCGGGCCGCCTGCTGCATTGAGTGGGTCACGATGACAATCGTATAGCTCTCAGACAACTCGGCAATCAGCTCTTCCACTTTTGCGGTAGCAATCGGGTCAAGCGCAGAACAGGGCTCATCCATCAGTACCACTTCCGGGCTCACGGCAATGGTTCGCGCGATACACAGCCGCTGCTGCTGGCCACCAGACATACCGGTTGCAGTTGCATCCAGACGATCTTTCACCTCGTTCCACAAACCCGCCTTACGCAGACTGTTCTCGACGATGTCATCCAGGTCGGATTTGCGATTGGCCAGACCATGGATGCGGGGACCGTAGGCTACATTGTCGTAGATCGACTTGGGGAACGGATTCGGCTTCTGGAACACCATACCCACACGCGCACGCAGCTCCACCACATCCCGGGAGGGGTCATAAATGTCGTTATCGTCCAGCTGCAGGCTGCCTTTGACCTTACAGATATCGATACTGTCATTCATGCGGTTCAGGCAGCGCAGAAAGGTCGATTTACCGCAGCCGGATGGCCCGATAAACGCAATAACCTCGTTACGGGCGATATCCAGGCTGATGTTCTTGATGGCCCGGGACTCACCGTAGAAAACTTCAACATTCCGCAATTTGAACTTGGGATCGTCGGAATACGGCGTACCAACCGTTACACCTTCCTCAAGTTCAGCTTCCGCAGGGCGCTCCTCTTTCACCGGAGCTACTTTATCTTCCACCACACCTGCACCTGTTTCGCTGGTTACTGTTGGGTTCATAGTATTCATAATGTGCTCCTTACCAACGGCGCTCAAGACGTTTACGCAGCCAGATGGCCAATGCATTCATGGAAATCATAAAGGCCAGCAGGACCATGATTCCGGCGGAAGCCAGCTCAATAAAGCCCTGTTCGGCGCTACTGGCCCATAGGTAAATCTGTACCGGCAACACAGTGGCTGAACTGAAGAAACCATCTGGCACCTCAACAATGAAGGCCACCATACCAATCAACAGCAGCGGTGCGGTTTCACCCAGAGCCTGAGCCATACCAATAATGGAACCGGTCATCATGCCAGGCATCGCCAGGGGCACAACGTGGTGCAGTACCACCTGCATCTTGGATGCGCCCATGCCCATCGCCGCTTCGCGAATGGAGGGCGGCACACTCTTAATGGCCGCTCGACTGGAAATGATAATGGTCGGCAGGGTCATCAGCGCCAGCACCAGACCACCGACGACCGGCACCGAACGGGGCATGCCGAATAATCCGATAAACATCGCCAGGCCCAACAGGCCAAAGATGATGGATGGAACCGCCGCCAGGTTATTGATATTCACCTCGATAAAATCCGTCAGGCGATTCTGAGGCGCGAATTCCTCCAGGTAGACCGCTGCCGAGACCCCCACGGGGAAGGCAATCACCAGGGTAACGATCATTGTCAGCAGTGATCCCATGATCGCGCCGAGAATACCCGCGTTAGTGGGCTCCCGGGAGTCGCCACGGCTGAACAACACGTCGTTGAAGCCGGTATCGATTACCCCTTTCTCTACCAGTTCATCCACCCAGCCTTTCTGCTGATCAGACAAACGCACACTGTAGGCTTCATCCCCGGCGTGTTTGACATACACCGACACGGTGTCGTGCACCAGGAATTCCAGAGTCTGGGTCGACCCCAGCAAACCGGGATTATCCACCAGCAGATCCTTGATCTGGTTTCCGGCATAGCTGCCAACCAGGCGGCTCAGCTGTCGGACGTCACTACGCTCGGTGGCCTGAGGGAAATAACCTTGCAGCGAGGCAATGATCGGTGCCTGAAAATCCGCCATGGACATCTGATCCTTGTCCGTGGGGTCATCCAGGTACATGGCCTCACCATCGAGAGTCACGTCCAGAGTGATTGTTGTCTTGATAAAGCCGGTGTAACCCTTGCCAATGATGTCGACAAACAGCAGCAGCAGTGAAGCCAGAGCAACGGCGATAGCCACCCGGCCATACATCCGGAACCTACGCTCCTTGCGGTAACGTTTCTTCAGCGACTGGCGAACAATCTCCGCCTGTGAACCTTGCTCAATCATACTGTTCCCTATACTTGCGAACGACGTGCAGCGCGATGATGTTGAGGATCAGGGTGACAATAAACAGCATCATACCCAGAGCGAATGCGGCCAGTGTCTTGGCACTGTCGAACTCCTGGTCACCCGTCAGCAGAGTGACAATCTGAACCGTCACGGTGGTTACCGAGTCCAGCGGATTGGCGGTGAGGTTGGCCGCCAGGCCCGCTGCCATAACCACGATCATGGTTTCGCCGATTGCCCGGGAGGCGGCCAGCATGATGCCCCCCATAATGCCCGGAAGGGCTGCCGGGAAGATGACATTCTTCATGGTTTCGGCCTGGGTTGCCCCCAGAGCCAGCGAGCCATCACGAAGATTCTGAGGTACCGCGTTAATGACGTCGTCCGAAAGCGAGGATACAAACGGGATAATCATGACCCCCATCACCAGGCCTGCAGCGAGGGCACTCTGCACAGAGGCATTCAAGCCAATCATGTCAGCCACACCGGCTATGAACGGCGCCACGGTCAAAGCTGCAAAAAAGCCGTAAACAACCGTCGGAACACCCGCCAGCATTTCCAGCAGCGGCTTGATGATGGCGCGGCCACGCTTCGAGGCGTATTCAGATAGGTAGATGGCAGACATCAAACCAACCGGCACCGCCACCAGCAATGCAATCGCAGAGATCAGCAGAGTCCCGGTAAACAGCGGGATCATGCCGAAAGCCCCGTCCGAACCGACCTGATCTGCGCGCAGGGCTGTTTGCGGACTCCAGCTAGTGCCAAACAGGAACTCGGTGATCGGCACCTTGCCAAAGAAACGCACGGTCTCGAAGATGACTGACAGGACAATGCCCACGGTAGTCAGGATGGCCACAGCCGCGCAGGCGAAGAACAGCCAGCGTAACGTTCGCTCAACATTCTCCCGGGCATTGATGTGTGGCTGCACCCGTGTCCATGCAAACGCAGACCCCAGAACGGCGATCAGGATCACCAGAGTCGTTTTAAAGTTGCTGCTTTCTGCCCGGAGGTTTTGCAGCAAGTCGGCCGCACCGAGCACAGCTTCAGGTACCCGAGTCGGATCCAGCTT
The DNA here is from genome assembly GCF_008370345.1 of Marinobacter salinexigens. Taxonomy (GTDB): domain Bacteria; phylum Pseudomonadota; class Gammaproteobacteria; order Pseudomonadales; family Oleiphilaceae; genus Marinobacter; species Marinobacter salinexigens. The sequence goes on from NZ_VTUU01000010.1 coordinate 17,784, forward strand.
GCCTTCTGCGACGTTGCTGATCTGAGACACGATCAGGCTCGCCTCTCCCGGAGACTGTGGAGCCACTTCCGCAGGCAACGAAGACACCACCATGTTCTGGATAACCTTGCCTTCAAATGCGGCCCAGGCACCCAGTAGAATCAAGGCTGGAATGGCGCACCACAATGCTGCCCGGGCAGCATAGTAAAACGGTAGCGCTTTGAGATTGCGGATTCCTCCCAGTGGCTCGGCCACCGAACGCGACCGGGTATAAGCCAGCGCGTAGGCGACGACGGCAATCACCAGAACCAGGGGAAGCAGGTTGGCCGTTTGCATAGAAATCTCTGTGTCGTGTGAGTGTTGAGGTTAAGCCCGCTCAACGTTTTTTTCCGGGCCAGATCGCAGCCCATTTTATCTCTTTCAAAAGCGACAAAAGAACGCGAACCTTCAGGCACGCGCTCTCTTGTTATCATCCATGATTGATTCAGCCGCTATTACAGATCAGCAGCAGTCATCGGAGTCAGGCTCTTAACACGCTTAACTACTTCCATGCGAGTTTTGCGCGGGTTCGGGATCAGGCCTACGTCTACCAGGTAGCCGTTGTCACCCCATGCACCTTCGCTGGTGAACTCGCCAACGTACTCTTCGATGCCAGGAACAACACCAACGTGGGCGTTCTTGATGTAGAAGTACAGGGAACGAGCAACCGGGTAAGCTTCGTCAGCGATGGTTTCCGGAGTCGGGCTCACACCGTCAATAGTAGCAGCCTGGATCTTGGAAGCATTTTCCATCAGGAAGCTGTAACCAAAGATACCAAATACGTGCTTGTCCTGCTCCAGACGCTGAACGATCAGGTTGTCGTTCTCACCCGCTTCGATGAACGGACCATCTTCACGCATGCTGTGACAGATGCTCTTGTACTTGGACTTGTCCTGCTTCTTGACTGCTTTGATCCAGTCGTAGCTCTTACAGCCACCTTCCATCGCGATCTCAACGAAGGCGTCACGGGTACCGGAAGTCGGCGGCGGACCCATTACGATAATTTCTTCGTTCGGCAGGCTGGAGTCGATGTCGCTCCACTTCTTGTACGGGTTAGGAACCAGCTTTTCGCCGCCCTTGGGATCAGGAACGTCCTTGGCCAGGGCCAGGAAGATTTCCTTCAGAGTCAGGTCAACCTTGGCGCCTTCTTTGGAGTTGGCGATAACGATGCCGTCAGAACCGATCTTGACTTCAGTGATCGCTTCAACACCGTTGCTGGCACACAGCTCGATTTCGCTCGACTTGATGCGACGGGAAGCGTTGGTGATGTCCGGGTGCTGAGTACCAACACCGGCACAGAACAGCTTCAGACCACCGCCGGAACCGGTAGACTCGAGCTTAGGAGTCGGGAAGTCGGTGTTGCGACCAAAACGCTCGGCAACAACGGTTGCGAACGGGTAAACAGTGGAAGAACCCACGATGTTGATAGTATCGCGAGCCATAGCCGGGGCGGACACAGCTGCAATGCTGCCAGCCAGGGCAACAGAAGCAACAACTGATTTAAGCTTCATCACGTCAAGTCTCCATATATTTGGTTTGGACGTTGTCTTGATCTCGGATCTGCTTTACCGATGGATGCAGACTAATGACTCTCTATGACAGCTTTGTTACAGCCCCTGAAATATAGTCACGATTGAGGAAAATAGCTTGCAGCGCGGCCTCAGGCCATTAACATGCGGGGTTAAAACAATTCCAGACTCTTAAAAGGCACGTTCCATGACAGCATTAGACGACGATAAACCCGCCCCCCGTGGCGAACTGACAATCCAGGTCATCCCGCTTCCTTCCGACACCAATGCCAACGGCGACGTTTTTGCCGGATGGCTGGTCAAACAGATGGATATTGCCGCAGCCACCATGGCCGGGCGTATTTCCCAGGGCCGTAATGCAACGGTTGCTATGGATCGTATGGAGTTCCTGTCGCCACTGCGAGTTGGTTCTCAGGTAGGCTGCTATTGCGAATTGGTGGACATCGGTCGGAGTTCGATGAAAATCAGCGTAGAAGTATGGACTCTGGACCGCACCGCCAAAAACCCGCGGAAGGTTACCGAAGGTCTGTTCGTCTATGTTGCCATCGACGAACACGGACGCATCCGCGAGGTTCCAGAGCAGAACCGTTAAGGCAAGATCGCCAGTTTTCAAAGAAGGACGCCCGGATCAGCTTGCCCGTCGCAACGACCACAAGCCGAACACCGGTCCGGGCACCAGCAGTAACACCACCCAGACACCCCACTCCGCCCAGAGACCGCTGGTCAACCATATAGCGGGCAATGTCAGGCCAAATCCTACCGCATTCATGACCGCCAGGGATGAACCGACCGATTCTTTCGGAGCAGCAGCCGAGGCCAGGGCAGAAAACTGGGGAGAATCCGTCACCACGGCCACACCCCAAACCAGCAGCATAACGATAAGCAAACCCGCGGGCAGGCTATGCAACCAGGGATAAACAATGCACATCCCCCCGGACACCGTCAGTGCCCATCGGGCCACCCATGCACTACCCTTTCTACGGCTCAGCCATCCACCGAAGAAACAGCCGATACCGCCAATACCGATAATCGCAAAGGAGAACCAGGGGATAAGATCATTACCTATTCCCAGGCGCACCAACTCCCTTCCGGCCAGCAACGGCACCAGAGTCCAGAACGCATAGAGCTCCCACATATGCCCGAAATACCCCCCGGCAACTGCCCGGAAGTCGGGTATACGCAATGCTGCCAGCCCTTGTCGTAAAGGAATCGGGCCACGGCTGGCCGGCAGGTGCGGTCCATCTCCCAGCAGGAATACCAGGGCTCCACCCATCAGCGCGAGAATAGAGGCTCCAACCATTGGCCATTCCCAGGGCATCCCGGGAGTCGCCCCGCGCATCAGGTGAGGCAGAGCTGTGCCCAGTGTCAGCATGCCAACAAGCCAGGCCAGCGCGGAACCGGCATACTTCGGCGTCCAGGCGATCACCATTTTCATACCCAGGGGATAAATTCCGGCAAGGCAGAGACCGGTTATAAAGCGCAGAATCAGGGAGAGCTGCGGTTCTCCGGCAACGGAAACAAACACAGCGTTGGACAGCGCCCCCACCAGGCACGCCACGGCAAACATACGGCTGGCGCCGAACCGGTCAGCCAGGCCCGTCACCGCGAGGGTCAGCGTTCCGGCAATGAAACCGGCCTGAACAGACAGCGTCAACTCGCCCAGAGACTCTTCCGTCAACCCGAACTCCGCCGCCAGTGACAACCAGACACCATTGATGCTGAACCACAGCGAGGTGCCAAACAACTGGGCCAGTACGATAACCGGCAACGGGTAGCGACGCAGGAATGCCATCATTGTTTTTCTTCTGTTAAAAGGTAATACCTCCACTCTAAAGGTACAGGGGCCGATTTACCCATGCTACTTTGGTGTCTTGCTTCAGATCAGGAAGTGATCCTGCAACCGCGTATATCATTCTGTCGAGCGGATCATATTTCCAGCGACTTGTCGCTTACGCCATAGGGGTTACCGCAAGGATGTTGTCCATATTTACCCATCTCGCCACCTGGCTCACCTACGATCTGATGGGATTGTCCCCGACGACCCGTCTTGGCAGTGCCATTCATTTTTTTATAGAAGACACCACCAAAATTCTGTTCCTTCTGGTCGCAATGATCTACGTGATTGCACTGGCCAGAGCATCCCTCAACCTGGAGCGGGTCCGCGCCTACATCCAAAGAAAAAACCGCCTGCTTGGCTATATGTTCGGTTCAGCGTTCGGGGCCATCACACCATTCTGCTCCTGCTCCAGCATTCCACTGTTCCTCGGGTTCACCAGTGCCGGCATTCCCCTGGGCATCACCATGGCGTTTCTGTTCACCTCCCCCATCATCAACGAAGTCGCGGTGATCATGCTTTGGAGCCTGCTTGGCTGGAAGTTCACCATCGCCTATATCGTGGTTGGCATGGCAGTGGGCATTGTCGGCGGCATGCTCCTCGATGCGTTCCGGGGCGAACGCTGGCTGAAGGACTTTGCCGCCAAGGCCTACCAGAATGCAACCAGGAACAATGACCCCCGGACTCCCCTGGAAGACATACCGGAAGCACCAAAACTGACCCTTCGCGAAAGACACCACTTTGCAAAGGAAGAACTTAAGGAGATTGTTGGCCGGATCTGGAAATGGGTATTTATTGGCGTCGGCCTCGGCGCCGCCCTGCATGGTTTTGTTCCAGACAACTGGTTTGCCGAAAACCTGGGCTCCGGCCAGTGGTGGAACGTACCCGCTGCAGTCTTTGCAGGCCTGCCTCTATACTCCAATGCCACAGGTGTTATCCCGGTAATGGAAAGCCTGATTATCAAAGGGTTGCCTGTGGGCACCACCCTGGCGTTCTGCATGAGCACCGTAGCAGCCAGCTTTCCGGAATTTGTTATGCTGAAACAGGTGATGACCTTCCGGCTCCTGGCCACAATATTCGCCATCCTGCTGACCAATTTCATGATCGTGGGCTGGATCATCAACACCATCAGCCCCTGGCTGTTTACCGGCTTATGATGCCTGACCCAAGGAATGAGGAAACAGAATGACTACTGTCGAAGTGCTCGGTACGGGCTGCAAGAAATGTGTAAAAACCGCAGAGAAAATCTCGGCCGCCGCAACAGAGTTGAGCCTGGACGTTGACGTGATCAAAGTAACCGACCCGGTAAAAATCATGGAATATCAGGTCATGTCGACGCCGGCGGTGGCTGTAGATGGCAAGCTCGTGCATTCCGGCTCCATCCCCGAGCACGACCAGATCATCAGCTGGCTTACCCCGTAAGTCTCAGGCTAGTGCAGGTCTCTGGTCGGGCAACAGCACTGACAGTAAAGCCGCTGTTGCCACCAACCCAGCCGAAATCCATAAACAGGCTTCCAGTCCGTAGGCCTGATACACCCATCCCGACAGAACAGTCCCTAACAGCCTGCCTGCCGCATTCGACATATAGTAGAAGCCCACATCAAGTGACACCCCGTCGCCTCTGGCATAGCTGACAATAAGATAGCTGTGCAGTGAAGAATTGATAGCGAAAACCACGCCGAACAGCAACAGCCCGCCAATCAGCACCACCTGCAATGACCAATCCGCCGTCAGCCCGACAGCTATGCCTGCAGGAATCAGCGCCAACACCGTCGCCCAGAATACCGCCGACTGCCGGCCCTCCCGGTTTCCGGTAATACGCGGTGCAACGGCCTGGATAAAACCATAACCAATAACCCAGCAGGCCAGGAAGCCGCCGACTTTCCAGAAATCCCATCCGAACACAGTATGCAGATACACAGGCAACGCCACCACAAACCAGACATCCCGGGCCCCGAACAGAAACATCCGGGCAGCAGAGAGCACATTAATGGCGCGGCTCTTGGAGAACATATCTGTAAACTTCGGTTTGGCCTTGCTCTTGCCCAATTCCTGCTTGAGCAGGAACAGACTGACCAGCCAGACGCCGCCAAGCGCAACAGCCATTGCCACCACGGCACCGGCAAACCCGAGCGTCATCAGCAACACGCCGCCGAGGAAAAAGCCCACACCCTTCAGTGTATTCTTGGAGCCAGTCAGGATCGCTACCCATTTGTAGAGCTTTCCCTGCTGTTCGTCCGGCACCAGCAATTTAATGCCACTTTTGGCGGACATCTTGTTCAGATCCTTGGCGATGCCCGAAAGCGCCTGCGCAGCCATGACCCAGGGCACCGTGAGCATCGCCGCCGGCACCGCCAGCATGCCCAACGCCACAATCTGCAGGAACAGGCCCAGGTTCATGGTCCGGTTCAGTCCGATACGAGCGCCCAGGTAGCCACCCACAAGGTTAGTGACCACCCCGAAAAACTCGTAAAAGACAAACAGCAGCGCAATCGCCAGTGGCGAATAGCCCAACTGGTGGAAATGCAGGACCACCAGCATCCGAAGAGCACCATCCGTCAGGGTGAAGGCCCAGTAGTTGCCAGTGATAACAAGGTACTGACGGATGGCAGCTGTCATATCAGGCGAGCCCCACCCGACGGGCAAGCTCGGCTGTGCGGTTGGCGTAGCCCCACTCATTGTCATACCAGGCGTAGATTTTCACCTGGGTGCCATTGACCACCAGCGTTGAAAGCGCATCCACAATGGACGAACGCGGATCAGTTTTGTAATCAATGGAAACCAGAGGCCGCTCTTCATAACCGAGGATGCCTTTAAGCTCGCCGTCCGCAGCTTCCTTGAGCAAGCGGTTCACTGTCTCGCTATCCGTTGGCTGATCGACTTCAAAAACGCAGTCCGTCAGGGACGCGTTGGTTAATGGAACACGAACAGCGTGCCCATCAAGGCGCCCCTTCAGCTCAGGAAATATCTCAATAATGGCTGTGGCAGAACCGGTGGACGTGGGAATCAACGAACTACCGCATGACCGCGCCCGGCGCAGGTCTTTATGAGGCGCGTCAATGATGGTCTGGGTGTTGGTCAGGCTGTGGATGGTGGTGATTGAGCCGTGCCTGATCCCCAGTTTCTCGTGGATCACTTTTACAACTGGCGCCAGGCAGTTAGTGGTGCAGGATGCAGCCGTTACAATCCGGTCGTTCGCCGGATCGAAGATGTCATCATTCACCCCTACCACGATGTTTTTCGCGCCAGCTTCCTTGACCGGTGCGGTAACAACAACCCGCTTTACCCCCTGATCCAGATAGGCCTGCAAAACACTCACCTTCTTGTTCACACCGCTGGCCTCAATCACCAGGTCGCAACCGGACCAGTCTGTGTCGCTGATGGCTTTGTTACGAGTGACCCGAATGCGCTGATCACCAATAACGATGTCCTCACCATCAGCATTCGCCTGTTGAGCCCATGTCCCGTGGACACTGTCAAAATTGAGCAGATGAGCGAGAGTACCCGCATCCGCACCTGGGTCGTTGATGGCCACAAACTCCATCTCAGGCCAGCCCCAGGCTGCACGCAGTGCCAGACGGCCAATACGGCCGAATCCGTTGATTCCTACCTTGATCTTACTCATGACGTACTCCCGTCAGATACCATCTGTCAATCAAACACAAAAACATTACGGACATGGGACACCCGGGCGCTCGGACATTGCCTCAAGACGCCGCAACGGAATCTCTACCAACTGTCGACTGTTATCGGCGGCCGCGTTGACAATCTGCGCCACCCAACCGGGCATTTCCGAGTCGATCGAGTAATAAATCCATTGCCCACGGCGCTCCGCATTGAGCAGGCCAACTTCTTTCAGTGTAGACAGGTGCCGGCTTACCTTCGGCTGCGGTACATCAAAGGCCTCTGTAAGTTCGCAGACACAGAGGCTTCCCTGATCACGGATAAGCAACAACGCCGCCAACCGGAACTCATCCGACAGCGCCTTAAACAGTGCGACAGGATTCTCAGCCGAGAGTTTCCGCGTGACTTTTTGATGCACTGTGGCGAACAGCTTGATGCGTTCTTTCAGGTCTTTGAGTGTTAAAACGAAGGTGCCATGACGGTTAGTCGCTGCGGGATCGGGAAAATCCCACGCAATCTGTTGGGCAGGCTGACAGATGGAACCACATTCCCGAGTTGCTCGCTCGCAAAGCATGATGACGTAGTCCCAGTGTTGATTTTCAACCTCCTGCAGAGGCTTGCTGCTCAGGCCTTCAGTGGGAATACCCGCTTCAGACAGAACCTGCAAAGCCAACGGGTGAGGAGCGGCAGGTTCCGTACCGGCACTAGCCACTTCAAACTCGTCCCCTGCCATTTTCCGGAGCAACGCTTCAGCCATAAGAGAGCGCGCACTGTTGGCCGTGCAAACAAACAATACTCTGCGCTTCATATTCGACTCCACGAATATTCTATTTTTCGAATATCTATTTTGATGCATAATAGTTGTGCTCAAGAATCAAGTAAAGGACCCACACCACAATGAACCCGGACGACATTCCGAATATTGATCCCGGCCTGTTTTCAGCTCCGACCTCTGAACAGGTATTTGCCAAGACAGCATCCAGCCATCCGCCTCGAATTCTCCTGCTCTACGGATCGCTGCGGGAACGTTCATTCAGCCGTCTGGTTGTGGAGGAGGCTTCCCGCCTGCTGGAAGCAATGGGCGCGGAAACCCGCACCTTCAATCCGTCGGGTCTGCCGCTGGCAGATGCAGAGGACGCTTCCCACCCCAAGGTTCAGAAGCTTCGTGAACTGACTCAATGGTGTGAAGGCATGGTCTGGTGTTCCCCGGAACGCCACGGGGCCATGACCGGCATCATGAAGACCCAGATTGACTGGATTCCACTCTCTCTGGGCGCCGTTCGTCCCACTCAGGGCAAAACCCTGGCGGTGATGCAGGTGTGCGGTGGTTCCCAGTCATTCAACGCGGTCAACCAGCTCAGGGTATTGGGCCGGTGGATGCGGATGGTGACTATTCCAAACCAGTCCTCCGTACCCAAGGCGTTCATGGAGTTCGACGAAAACGACCGAATGAAACCATCGCCCTATTACGATCGCATCGTCGACGTGATGGAAGAGCTGGTAAAGTTCACTCTGTTGATCCGCGACCGCAGCGATTACCTGACGGACCGCTATTCTGAGCGGAAAGAAACGGCGGAAGAGCTTTCTCGCCGGGTTAACCAAAGGTCCATCTGACAATTTCGCGGAACAAGGAAGAGAACATGGGAGTTTTCGAACGTTATCTGTCGGTATGGGTCGCACTGGCCATCGTTGCTGGCGTGGCAATTGGCCAATGGGCACCGTCAGTACCCGAAACCCTGTCCCGGTTCGAATACGCCCAGGTTTCCATTCCCATCGCCATCCTCATCTGGGCGATGATTTTCCCGATGATGGCGCAAATCGACTTCAGTGCCGTGGTTGGCGTTCGAAGAGAGCCCAAAGGCCTGGCGATTACCACCATCGTAAACTGGCTGATCAAGCCCTTCACCATGTTCGCCATTGCCTGGTTTTTCCTGACCGTGGTGTTCAGCCCATGGATAGCACCTGATCTCGCGCGGGAATACCTTGCTGGAGCCATCCTGCTGGGCGCAGCGCCCTGTACCGCTATGGTTTTCGTCTGGAGTTATCTGACCCGGGGCGATGCCGCTTATACGCTGGTTCAGGTTTCCCTGAATGACATCATCATGCTGTTTGCCTTTGCCCCGATTGTGGTTTTCCTGCTGGGAATTTCCGACATTCAGGTGCCCTGGAATACGGTGATCCTATCGGTGGTTCTTTATATTGTCATTCCACTCACTGCCGGCTACCTGACCAGGCGCATCCTGATCGCCCGCCACAATCAACAGTGGTACGACGACGTTTTCATGAAACGGCTGGGCCCGGTTACGCCGGCCGCGCTGATCGTGACACTGGTACTGCTGTTCGCCTTCCAGGGCGAAGTTATTCTGAACAACCCACTCCATATTGTGCTAATCGCAGTTCCGTTGATCGTGCAGACGGTGTTTATCTTCCTGCTGGCCTACGGCTGGGCAAGGCTGTGGAAGGTTCGCCATTGCATTGCCGCCCCCGGCGCGATGATTGGCGCCAGCAACTTTTTTGAGCTGGCCGTTGCCGCCGCTATCGCGCTCTTTGGGCTTCAGTCCGGAGCGGCACTGGCCACCGTAGTCGGCGTTTTGGTGGAAGTCCCTTTGATGCTGGCACTGGTACGAATCGCAAACCGGACCCGAGACAAGTTCCCATCCTGATCCATGTACCCCTCGCCATACAGGGAGGGCTACATCCCTGTAACTGTTCAGCCTGCGGGCGCCCTGCTAATATCCAGCCCAGTTTTTGGCTCCAGGCACCGGCTCCAACCCACGAAACCAGACGGAAACGCACATGGATCTTTTCCAGGCCCTTTTTCTTGGCCTCCTTCAGGGACTGACCGAATTCCTTCCTATCTCAAGCTCTGCCCACCTGATCCTGACACCAGCGTTTTTTGGCTGGACCGATCAGGGCGTTGGTTTTGACCTCTCGGTTCACGTGGGCACGCTGCTGGCTGTGGTTCTGTATTTCCGAAGGGATGTCTTCGGGATTGCGAAAGATGGCCTGATTTCCATGGCCCAGCGCAAGATTGTCGGCCAGGGGGCTCTGGCCTGGTATCTGGTGATCGGCACCATCCCCGCAGGACTCGCGGGCCTGGCATTGCTGGATATGATCGACAATGAGCTGCGGGGCGCCGGGGTTATTTTCATAACGACTCTGGTATTCGGCATCCTCCTGGGCATTGCCGACTGGCTACCAAGACGGGAACGGTCACTTGATTCCCTGAGCTGGAAAGACGCCCTTGTTGTCGGTATTGCCCAGGCCTTCGCCCTGGTTCCCGGCACGTCCCGTTCCGGTGTAACGATCACCGCGGGCCTTTTCCTCGGCATGACCCGCGAAACCGCGTCCCGTTTCTCTTTCCTGCTGGCAATTCCGATTATTGTTCTGGCTTCAGGCGTAAAACTGCTGGAAGTAGCCTCTTCCGATGTCATCGTCGACTGGAATGGTTTCCTGATTGGCGGAATCACGTCCTTTGTGATGGCCATTACGGCGATCCACTTCTTCCTGAAGTGGCTCAATACTGTGGGAATGTGGCCTTATGTTATCTATCGAATAATTCTGGCTGCCGTGATTTACGCAGTCTTGATGTGAGGCCCGGTGGTTTGGCCCGATTGGCTGGGGTGATTTAAAAACCGCTCCTTCGGCACGTCCATGTGACGCTTGGGCTCCGCCATCCATGGCTCCGCACATTTTTAAATCACCCCAGCCAATCCGGCCTTCTATCACTCGAATGGCCTAACAGCCCACCCAACAAAACCTGTACCAACGCCACAGTTTCAGCAGGCCTCCAGCGGCGCATAAGCCAATACCAACCACTTGGGTCCTTCGTCGAAATTCACCTGAACCCGGGTATGATGCCCCGATCCCTCGCAGTTCATGACGATACCCTCGCCGAACTTGGGATGACGAACCCGCTGGCCAAGGCTGAAACCGGCCTGCTGGGCAGAGTCCTGGCTGAACATACTTTCATTAGGGCGCTCCACCATGGCCGGGCGGGTCACGGTATTACGCAGGCGCACTTCCTGAATACAGTCCGCCGGGATTTCGCGGGCGAAGCGGGACAGGGCATTGAACTTCTCTTGCCCGTACAAACGGCGGGATTCTGCGTAAGTAAGCACCAGCTTCTTCATCGCACGGGTGATACCCACGTAGGCCAATCGGCGCTCTTCTTCCATGCGCCCGGGCTCTTCCAGAGACATCCCGTGGGGGAACAACCCTTCTTCCACACCCGCCAGGAACACCAACGGGAACTCCAGGCCCTTGGCCGAGTGCAGGGTCATCAGCTGTACACTGTCCTCATGGGCTTCCGCCTGGGATTCTCCCGCATCCAGTGCCGCCTGGGCGATGAACTCGGAAAGCGGGTCCACGCCCTCTTCCACCTCAAAGTCTGACAACGCATTCACCAGTTCCTCAAGGTTTTCGACGCGGGCCTGCCCTTTTTCGCCTTTTTCACTGGCGTGGTAGTCCTTCAGGCCACTCATTTCGATGGTCTGTTTCATCAGGCCGTGCAGGGAGGCGTCGTCCACCATCTCCGACAAGGCTTCGATCAAACCAATGAACGACTGCAGCCCGGTCTTGGCCCGGCCTTTAACCTGCCCGGCTTCCAGCAGGCGCTCTGCGGATTCCCAGAGGGAAATGCTTTGGGTTGTGGCGTACTCCCGCAGTTCCCCAAGGCTCTTGGCGCCGATACCCCGGGTAGGTACGTTCACAACCCGCTCAAAAGCGGCATCATCCCGGCGATAATGAACCAGCCTCAGATAAGCCAGTGCGTTACGGATTTCCTGGCGGTCGTAGAAGCGCAGGCCACCATAGACTCGGTAGGGTATGCCCTGTCTCATCAGGGCTTCTTCCAGCACCCGGGACTGGGCATTGGAACGATAGAGAATCGCGGACTCACTGCGCAGGTTACCTTCCTGAACCCAGGCAGAAATGCTGTCGGCGATGTAGTTGGCTTCATCCTGCTCATTGAAGGCCGCGTAGAGACTGATCGGCTCACCCTCCGGACCGTCTGTCCACAGCTCTTTCCCCAAACGCCCCTGGTTGTTGGCGATCACTGCGTTGGCGGCTTTCAGGATGGTCTGGGTGGAGCGGTAATTCTGCTCAAGGCGAACTAGCCGGGCATTAGGGAAATCCCGCTGGTACTGCTGGATGTTCTCGATCTTGGCCCCGCGCCAGCCGTAGATGGACTGATCATCATCTCCAACGACCGTCAGCGGTACGCGGTTGGAAGCCAACACCTGCAGCCAGGCGTATTGAATCGTGTTGGTATCCTGGAACTCGTCCACCAGAATGTGCTGGAAGCGTGTCTGGTAATGGGCCAGCAACTCGGGCCGGTGCAGCCAGAGCTCGTGGGAACGCAGCAGCAGTTCACCGAAATCCACCAGGCCACTCTGCTGGCAGAGCTGTTCATACTGGCGATAGATTTTGAGCATCACAGACGTGAAGTGATCCCCGGGATTGTCCTGGATATGATCAGCCCTCAGGCCTTCATCTTTCTGGCTGTTGATAAACCACTGGGCCTGCTTCGGCGGCCAGCGGCTCTCGTCAATCTGGTTTTCCCGCATCACGCGCTTGATCAGGCGAAGCTGATCATCGCTGTCCAGTACCTGAAAGTTCTCCGGCAGCCCTGCATCCTGCCAGTGGGATCGCAACAGTCGGTGGGCAATGCCATGGAAGGTCCCGAACCAGAGCCCGCGCGCCGGGATCTGCATCATCTGCTCAATCCGGAAGCGCATTTCCTTGGCCGCCTTGTTGGTAAAAGTCACCGCCAGAATGCCGGTCGGCGGCACTCTGTCCACGGTCATCAACCACGCGATCCGATGCACCAGCACCCGGGTTTTACCGCTGCCAGCGCCGGCCAACACAAGCAAATGATCGTTCTGTGCCGTTACAGCCTCACGCTGGGCGTCATTAAGGGGATCGATGATATGGGAGACGTCCATAGGAATAGATTCGCTACTGGTTAAATAAACAGGTCAGGAAGTATAACAGGACTTAGGAGGGGTTGTCGGGGGCGTCAATAGCTCTCGCCTTGTGGAGTTAACGCACAGGGGAGGTGACGCTGTTCAGGACACGCTACGAGCACGTCCGTGTGCGCTTGGGTGTGGCCGTCCTTGGCCACACACAGTCCTGAACAGCGTCACCTCCCCTGCGCTTTCATGCTGGGGCGCGAGCTTTTCTGATTTAGAAACCTCTGGGAACCGTTTGAGCTTCGACGAATTCAAACAGTCCCTCAAGACCACCCTCGCGGCCAATGCCGGAGGCTTTCATGCCGCCAAACGGCGCTTCCGGCGTTGGACCGGTGCCAGTATTCCAGCCGACGTGGCCGAAACGGAGACCGCCTGCGACTCGCTGAGCACGCTCAGGGTCCGCAGTGAATACGTAAGAAGCCAACCCGAACTCAGTGTCATTACCGGCTGCGATGACTTCGTCTTCAGAAGAGAACAAAGCCATCGGAACCAGCGGCCCAAAGGTTTCTTCCTGATAGCAGCACATATCGCGGTTAACACCCAACACCACGGTCGGAGGGAAGAACAACCCATCTCCCAGCTCGGCAGGGGGTTTGCCCGCAACCAGGCTTGCGCCCTTGTCCAGAGCGTCTTCGAGGTGTCGTTTAACTTTGTCGAACCCCTGTTTGTTAACCAACGGTCCGATGTCGACACCCTCAATCATCCCGTCGCCGACGGTCATTCTGCTGACCCGATCCGCCAGTTTTTCACCGAAAGCATCAGCCACTTTCTCGTGCACGAATATGCGGTTAGCACAGACGCAGGTCTGGCCACCGCCACGGAATTTGTTGGCAATCAGGTTGTCAGCAGCCGCATCTAGATCCGCATCGTCAAACACGATGTACGGGGCATTGCCGCCCAGTTCGAGGGCCAGTTTCTTGATCTGCGGAGCGGAGTCCACATACAACTGGCGGCCGACCTCGGTGGATCCGGTAAAGCTGATCATCGGTACGTCCGGATGCTCACACAGCACTTTACCGATCATGCTGGCCTTGCCCATTACCAGATTGACCATGCCATCAGGCAAATCGAGTTTGTCCATCAGGCTGAAGAAAGCAATCATGGTAAGCGGCGTTTCGCTCGCCGGCTTGATCACAGACGGACAACCCGCCGCAAGGGCCGCAGAAAGCTTCTTCGCAATCATGCCGATGGGGAAGTTCCAGGGCACGATCAGTCCCGTGACGCCTATCGGACGATAGTGAACCGTCCACGTGCAGTCTTTGGGCTTTTCGGGAATCGTATGGGCGTCCAGGGCCTGAATGTGCTTCGCGCAATAGTCGAAAAAGCCCGCGGCATAGTCCACTTCCCCCTGGGCCTCAGGCCAGGGCTTCCCATGTTCCATGCACAGAATCCGGCCGACCTCCTCTTTGTTTTCCCTGAGGACATCGCGAATATCTTCCAACCATTTTCTTCGGGTTTCTATGGGATAGGGCGAGGTGAGTTTCAACGCGGACTTTCCCGCTTCAACTGCGGCCATCACGTCACTTTCCGGCATTGAAGCTACTTTCGCGATTACATCTCCCGTCGCCGGGTTGTATACGTCGAAAGTGGTTCCCTGTTCATTGCCCGTCCAGCGACCGTTGATATAACCAGTCAGCTTTCCCAGCAGTGGTGACTCGATCATCTCGACTCCTCTTCTGTCTCAGCTGCATCCCCTGCGGGATCAGGTTTGCGTCAATGGGTTATGTCTTCCATAGTGGATGCAGAACCTCTTACTGTAAAGTCGGTGGCCGGGCTTTTGACCATCACCTGACGGCACCTATACTCGGAGAATCAGAAACCCAGGAGGCCGGATTCATGAAAGCATTTTTTCATCCCGCGCAAGACCAGCACATTCCCAAAACCTACTTCACCCGTGGTCAGATGCGCGAACCCCAGGAGGTTCCTGATCGCACAGCCCACATGCTGGAAGGGCTGAGACAGATGGGAGTTCAGGTGCTACAACCTTCCGACCAGGGGGCGGGGCCAATATCGGACGTTCACGATCTGGGCTACCTCCGTTTTCTGGAATCCGCCCATCGGCGATGGATGGAAATGGGTGACTGGGGCGACGAGGTTATGTCGAACATCTTTGTGCGTTCACCCAATCATTTGACCGGCGTGCTGGCGGAGGCCGCCCGCTACCAGGCCGACGGCAGTTCACCGATTGGCGCCAATACCTGGAACGCTGCCTACTGGTCGGCCCAGACCGCCTTGGGCGGCGCGGATGCGCTGATCGCAGGAGAGCGCACGGCCTACGCCGTTTGCCGTCCGCCGGGCCATCATGCCCGCAAGGATGCCGCGGGAGGGTTCTGCTATCTGAATAACTGCGCCATCGCTGCAGAACATCTGAAATCGCGCTTCCCGAAGGTTGCCATTCTCGACACCGACATGCACCACGGCCAAGGCATTCAGGAAATTTTCTACGACCGAAGCGATGTGCTTTACGTGTCGATCCACGGCGACCCGACCAACTTCTATCCAGTAGTCACAGGCTATGAAAATGAACGCGGTGAAGGGGATGGTTTCGGCTACAACATCAACCTGCCGATGCCCCACGGTTCGACGGAAGATGATTTCTTTAACCGGCTGGATGAAGCTCTCGCCGCCCTGAAACTGTATCAGCCGGATGTGCTGGTGCTGGCTCTGGGTTTCGACATTTACAAAAACGATCCCCAAGCCAAAGTTTCCGTCAGTTCCGAAGGGTTCTGCCGTCTCAGTACAGAGATCCGCAAGCTCGGTTTGCCCACATTGGTGGTTCAGGAAGGGGGGTATGATCTGGACGCCCTCAGTGAGAACGTCCAGCAATTCTTCAAGGGACTGGCAATCTGAATCAGGAGGCGGGTGCGTACACTTTGATGTTGTCGTGCCCTTCCGCTTTCAGGTGAACTGCATGCATGCGGCTCATGGTGCCCCGATCGCAATACAGCAGGTATTGCCGGTTCGCCGGCAACTCTTCGATTTTCTGGTTCAGCTCGTAGAACGGAATCTGGAGAATTTCGTTATTGGTAAGCGTCAGCGGTGACTGTTCCCCCTCACTGGGATGGCGAACATCAATGATGACATCATCCACGCCCGGGGTCTGAACCAGTTCCACCTCTTCCGGCGTTACCGTGGTATCCATCAGTTTGGTCAGCGGGGTTTCTTCCCGGGTTTCAATGGCCCGCGCCAGAACCTCGGGGTCCATCTGTGCTTCATCTTCCTCTACGCGATGCAGTTTGGCCCTTGTCGCCGGTTTCTGGGAAATCACGCCACAGTATTCCGGCATGGTGCGGGCAAATGGCTCCGTGCCAATTTCCTTGGCGATGCCGATGATGGTTTCCTTATCCATGGAAATGAGCGGACGTAACACCACTTCGTCGCTGGCCCGATCCACCACATTCAGATTGGTCAGGGTCTGGCTGGATACCTGCGCCACAGCATCACCGGTTACCAGGCCGTTGGCATTGTTGGTCTGAGATATTTCACAGGCAGCCTTGAGCATCTGGCGCTTCAGAACCACACCCCAATGACGGTGATTCACAGACTTCATAATCTCGGCGATCACACCGTCAAAAGGCACAGAAATAAACTTGGCGTTGTGGGAAGAGCCATAACGCTCCCAGAGGTAATGCACCACCTGCCGAACCCCGACTTCGTGGGCGGTGCCACCAAGATTGAAGAACAGGAAGTGGGTACGAAGGCCCCGGCGCATCATCAGGTATGCGGCAACGGTCGAGTCGTATCCCCCGGATATCAGGGTCATCACGTTTTCAACGCTGCCGAGAGGGAAACCGCCCAAACCACGGTGTTTGCGATGGGCAATGTGGAACTGATTATCCTGCACGCCGATGCGCACTTCCACTTCGGGAGCTTTCAGGTTCACACCGGCCGCGTTGGAATTCATGAGCAAGGCAGCGCCCACGGACCGCTCCATATCCAGGGAGCGGAATTCATGCTGCCCCTGGCGCTTGACCCTCACAGCGAAGGTTTTGCCTTCAAGGCGATCAGCAAAGGCTGCTATTGCTTTCTCAGCAACATCATCAACACTGACAAGCGGGAAGACCGCAATCTCCTGGATCGATGAGATACCCGGAATGCGTGTCAGTTCGTCGATAACGGCACCGGCCAGGCCACGGCCATCCGGAAAGTCCACATTGACCCTGTCCCAGCTGCCTTCAACCACGATTTCGGGGTCGAGACGGATAAGGATTTTGCGAACATTCTGGCGCAAATGGCGCATCTGTTGGCGGCGAACGGGCTTACTCTTGATTGCGACCTCAGCGGCCGGGCGGATAAGAAGTTTCATATAATCGGAATAATGTCGGCTGGCGTATCAGGCGGAAAGCGCCTAGTGTACCTTTTTGCATCAGTGCCTCAAAATCAGGCGTTGCCGAAACAAACGACGAATACCCGCGGCAGCCAGCACTACCAGCAACAATCAGGAGCTCTACCGTTCATGCAAGAACCCACCACCAATGCCCTGGTCTCACCGGAAGGGAGCCTGGAAATCCTGTCAAACTATGAGGTTAGCCGCCTCAAGGACCGCAGTGAAGGCGGTCTGTACCGCTTGTTCCGGCAGTGCGCCCTCGCGGTTCTCAATACCGGTGTAGAAACTGACGACTGTAAGACCCTGATGGAGTCCCACGCCGATTTTGATGTCCGGCTGGTGCCACAACCCCGGGGGCTGAAACTGGAGCTGGTCAACGCTCCGGCTCATGCGTTCGTAGACGGCGAGATGCTGCGAGCTATCCGTGAACACCTCTTCTCGGTTCTTCGGGACATTATTTACTCGAACACCATCCCCCAAAGCCTGTCCGGTTTCCGCCGTGACAACTCCGAGGACCTGACCAATCTGGTCTTCCACATCCTGCGCAATGCCGGGGTTCTGGAAGCCGGCCGGCAGCCGGACCTGGTGGTCTGCTGGGGCGGGCATTCCATCAGCCACGCCGAATACCAGTACAGCAAGGAAATCGGCCATCAGCTCGGTTTACGGGGGCTGAGCATTATTACCGGATGCGGCCCCGGCGCCATGAAGGGCCCAATGAAGGGTGCAACCATCGGACATGCCAAACAAAGGGTGAAGAATGGCCGGTATATCGGCATGACCGAGCCTGGCATTATTGGGGCCGAAGCACCCAACCCGATCGTCAACGAATTGGTGATCATGCCGGATATCGAAAAACGCCTGGAGGCTTTCATCCGCTGTGGTCATGGTGTCATTGTGTTCCCGGGTGGTGTCGGAACGGCTGAGGAAATTCTCTACCTGCTGGGCATTCTGTTACATCCTGACAATGCCGACCTGCCCTTCCCGGTCGTTTTTACAGGCACCAGGGAAAACTCGGAATACTTCGAGATGATCGACAAGTTTATCCGCACTGCCCTCGGTGATGCCGCCGCCAGCAAGTACGAAATCATTATTGATGACCCTGCCCGGGTGGCACAGGCCATGAAGAAAGGCATCAAGGAAGTGGAAACCTTCAGGCGCGCCATGCAGGATGCCTACTATTTCAACTGGATGCTGAAAATCGATGCCGTCTTCCAGCTACCGTTCGAGCCGGATCACGACAACATGCGAGCGTTGGAACTGCACAGGGACCAACCGGTTCATCTGATCGCCGCCAACCTGCGAAAAGCGTTCAGCGGTATTGTGGCAGGTAACGTGAAAGAGAGCGGGATCCGCCGCATACAGGAAAAAGGGCCGTTCGAAATCGCCGGGGACCCGAGCCTGATCAAGCCATTGGAAGCCATGCTTGAACAGTTTGTTGCTCAGAACAGGATGAAACTACCTGGCTCGACCGCCTATAGCCCCTGTTATCGCATCGTCAGTGGAACGGCCTGAGGCCATTCCACTGATCGAACCGGGCTTACTTGCCGCCAGCAGGAAGGCTGGCGAAGTAGGCCGCCAGGTTTGCGATATCGGTATCGCTCAGTGCAGCAGCCTGGCCTTGCATGATGGCCGCCTGGCCGCCATTGCGCTGTTTGTCCTTGTAGGCTTTCAGGGCTGACACCAGATACTGCTCATTCTGACCCGCCAGATTCGGGTAAGTCGGGATCTGGGCAACGCCGCTCTGCCCGTGGCAGGCAGCACAGACAGCTGCCTTGGCCTTGCCTGCAGCAGCGTCTGCGGCAGAAGCGACCGCTGGAACTGCAGCGCTCAGTGCAAAAATTCCTGCAACAGCATAGTGTTTCAGAGTCATTGTCATTAACCTCTCATCATCGTTTTTAGCATTTGCAAACCGGCTTGTGTAACCGGACAGTACCCTGATTTGCACTTATAGCACAGCAAAAGCCTGCCTCAAATGCGATTAATCAAGGCTTTTTGTTCGACGTTCGTCCTCTTTTAATCACACGAGTATAGACCGAGAGTACGAAGACGTCCGAGGCCCGGATTAGCTAACAATAACGGAAAGTTGCTTGGAGAATCACTTAATGTCCATAGAGGTTCGGGAACTTGCCTGCCAGGAAGGCCACATCGGCCTACTGACACTGAATTCACCCGGCACCCTGAATGCGCTGACCGAAACCATGGTCCATGAAGCCCAGGCTGCCCTTGACCGCTGGGCGGCAGATGACCGTATCTGTCTGGTGGTGTTGCAAGGCAACGGTGAGCGGGCATTCTGTGCTGGCGGCAACATCCGTCAGCTGCACAGTGCCATGACCGGTAATGGTGACCCCGAGGCCCCGGCGCGCTTTTTCCGAACGGAATACCGCCTGGACTACGATCTGCACCGGTTTCCCAAACCGGTGATCGGCATCGCCCATGGGGTAGTGATGGGCGGAGGCATGGGTTTGCTGGCAGGCTGCCGCTATCGTCTGGTAACACCGGATATCACCATGGCCATGCCGGAAATTTCCATTGGCCTGTTTCCCGACGTGGGTGCCAGCTGGTTCCTCAACCGTCTGCCGGGCCGTATCGGACTGTTCATGGGGCTGACCGGCGCCCGCCTGAATGTCACAGACGCCATCCGGATCGGGCTCGCGGATATGGTACTGCTTCCCGAAGATCGTACCCCCCTGCTTGAACAATTGCAGGAACAACGCTGGACCGGAGAGGCGGCTGCTGACGATAACAGGCTGTTCCGGCTACTGAATCAGATGCACTCCCCCGACTACCGGGCTCTCGAAACAAGCCACCTGGCCCAGCATGAGCAGCAGATCGCACGCTTGAGTGCAGGCGATGATCTGCCAGCGATCGTCGAGCAGCTATTGGCTGCCGATATCAGCAGCCCCTGGTGGCAGGCCTGTATGGATAATCTCCGCACGGGCTGTCCAGTGACCGCCTGGCTGGTCTGGACACAACTCAAGAAAGCCCAGCAGATGTCGCTCAAGGATGTATTCAGAATGGAGCTCGCCATGGCACAGGAGTGTGTACGCCGCCCAGACCTTCCGGAAGGCATTAGGGCCCGACTGGTGGACAAGGACCACAACCCGTCATGGTCCTATGCCAATGTATCAGACGTTCCTCAGGAAATCGTCGATGCTCACTTCCTGCCGGAATGGGATGATGAAACCGACCCGATGCAGCTGGGCTGACACTCAGAGTTCTGCACCCGCCTGTACCAGCAGCATTTCCAGGTCCCGATAGTGACGGGATCTGGCTATGTCCAGTGCGGTGCTGCCGCCGTGCCCTCTGAAATTGACATCCGCGCCTGCCGACAACAGCATCTCCGACGTCAGCAAATCCCCGTTGGCGACGATCTTCATCAGCAATGACTCCCCGCCCTGGCTGACATTGACGTTGGCTCCAGCCGTCAAAAGCAGCTTCACCACCGACAGATTACCTCGCTCCGCCGCGCGGATGACCGGCGTTGAGCCGTTGACGTCCTCGGCGTTGACGTCCGCACCGGCAGACAACAGCAGCTGCACCAGCCGACGACTGCCGGCTCCGGCTGCGACCATCAACGGGGTTTCACCGTTGCCGGCAGACAGCTCCGGATTTGCGCCCCCGGCCAGCAGATACAAGACCACCCTATCCTGACCGGAAACAACCGCCGCCATCAGAGGAGAACCCTGCTCAGTCAGGGTATTCAGAGATACTCCGGCCTCTGCAAGCACCGTTACCTGCTCCAGATCACCAGAACTCGCCGCTTCAAACAGCGGTGTAGCCGAGGCCGTGCCGTTTTGCCGGGACAGGTTGGTGGACTCCGGGCTCGAAGAGCAGCCGGACAGTCCGGGTAATGCCAATACAAAAGCAGTCAGTACAAGCGGGTAGACGCCGGTTCCCTTGGCCATATTGAACGATCTCTGTTTTTTTAGTTTGGCCTATTCTGGGCAGCAGTCAGCCACAATTAAATCGAGTCGTTCACAACTCCAGTGCATTCTCCCGCATCTTACAGCTCAGCCGTCTCAGACGATCCTCACCATCCCGCTGCCCTGTACACAAACCGGCATGCTGAAGCGCCGCCCAGTCCCACTGCAAAAGAACGGAAGCACACCACAGCGCAGCATCCTGATGATCCAGTACCTGCTCCATGGCACCCGGCACCAGACAGAGCTTCTTCAGCACAGGAAGGCTGAGCAGGAAACCTCGATGCCCCTCACCAAAACTTTCAGCATCGCGGGTATCATCCTCACTCAGCACGGCGGTAGCAGGCAGGGCTGATGTCAGTTCGCCCAGCAGGACTGGCTCCATGGCCGGCCAGGCAAGCGGAGCCAGTGTCAGCCAGTGTTCGGCCAGGCGAACCTGTAAACGTTCCACCAGCTGCCCCCCCGGCGCTGTCTTGCCCGCCATCATCTGGACCGGATATTCGCCACTGCTGGCCTCCTGCTGCAAGCCAACACGAACCAGGCGCAGCCCACACTGGCGCCAGAAAACCAACAGATCGCTGGAACCACCAAAACTGGTTCCGACTGAGTCCAGCCCTTCCGCTGCCAGATGTTCGCTGGCTGCTGTCACCAGACGTTTGCCAATGCTCTGGCGCCGTACATCATCGGCAACAGCTATACGCACCACACGAAGACAGCGCTGGCTGGCCGCTTCGGGAAAGCCACTGTGACTGGCCAGGGACTGAGGCAGGAGATGACCTCTCACCCTTCGCCTTCCGAGCAGAACCTGCCGTGCCAGATCGGGTTCCAGTCCACCTTCGATCGCCCCCCACAACAGACCTACGGTGCGATGACCAAGCCGAGCCCGCCAACTCCTCGCAGCCGGATCGTCCAGCCATTGCCGGAGATCCGCTGGCGTGGTCCGGTAATGGGCATCAACCAGTAATCCAAACGCCTGGGACAAGTCGTCTTCTCCGGACACGGACGGGGACCAGGGCTCAATCACCAGCTTGGTCGAGTCGCAAGACGTATCAGGCCCAGCAGCCAGGTCGGACATGCTGTCGGAGGCACTGTCAGAACCAAGCAGGAAGAGACTCGATATCACCTGCTCCAGCGGATCACCCTGCACCCAGCGAATGGGCTGATCCATGGAAAGGGCCCGCCACTGAGGCGTTTCCAGGTCAAGAACCTGACGAAAGCGGATGGAGAAACCCCGACCAGCCCCTTCATAACCGTGTACCGTCGATACAAAAGCCACTCTGGGCCAGCCCAGCAGGATTTGTTTGAGCAGCGCAGACGGAATGGCTGCCGCCTCATCCACCAACACCACTTCGGCCGCCGGTTTGCGGGCAAGCATTTCCCGCACAGGCAGGTATTCGAGGATGGCACCCGTAGCGGTTTCCAGCCGGTTCCCGGCGACCGAAGCCAGGCCGCCTCCAAGCGACTCCCGGGCGTGTCGAAACAACGTCTGCACGTTATCCTGCTCCGGCGACGTCACCAGAATGTGCTGTCTGCCCCGACGCAACAATTCAGCAGCTGCCAGTCCAAGTGCCGCGGACTTCCCCCGGCCCCGATCAGCGGTGATAACCAGCGGCCGTCTGCGCCGCCCAGTCCCGAATCGGACAAGCTGGTCGACTGCCCGCCGTTGGTCCTCTGTCGGCCCCACCTCAAAGTCGCAGCCGGGTTCCGAGAGCAACGGGCAGTCGCCACCATCCACCGGCGATATCCTGATCACCCCTGGCGATGATGCCACTATGTCAGCCATACGCCCTGCAAACGGATGATCTTGAGCACTGTCCAGTCCGGTGCGGTGATAATCCGGATCCTGGAACTTTCGCCACTGCGACAGCGGCGGCATCATCCAGAACATCAATCCACCGGCCCTGAGAGCTCCGGACAGTGCAGCAAAGGCATCCGGCGGATTGCCCTGCCAGCCGTCCCAGACCACCACCGACAGCTCCCGCCCCAGCCACGTATGGGTTTTATTGGAAGAAATTTCGTTCAGCCGTGTATCCGGCGAAGTGTCCGGATCACCCACCCAGACACCCTCGTCCACCTGAAGCGCAGGTAACAGTGTGCGGAGCCATTCGACACTCAGTGCCCTGTCACCTGTCAACAAAACCAGCCGACGCTCCCCCCTCCGGGCCAGGCGCTCCTGTAGTTGGACCCACTGGGCGACATCGGGATTTGGCAGATTGGCGTCGGTCATTACATCAGGTCCATATAAACGTGGCTGCGAGCAATTATGCGGGACAGCTATCGGCTCTACCAGTTGGCCGCTACAATACGCGCCATGCCTTCAGAAGCTCCCAACTCTCTTCTAGCCGACCTGCCCGGTTTTCTCACCGATGAGCAGCGGGCCATTATTTCCTCGGGTTTCGAACACTCGGTGATTACCGCTGTCGCGGGCAGCGGAAAGACCTCGACGCTTGCATGGCGTATCCGCTACCTGCTTCAACAAGGCCATGACGCGGACCGTATCCTGGTGCTGATGTTTAACCGCAGTGCCCGGGTGGATTTCGAGCGCAAACTGCAGGAGGTCTGCCATCAATCCGGGCTCGCCTTACCGGAAGTCCGAACCTATCACGCCATGGGGTTTCGCCTGTACAAACGCTTTGTACGGGAGGGCTACCTGCCGGATTTCTCCGACAGGATTCTGACCGAGCAGGAAATCGGCTTTCAGGCATGGCAGTTGACTCGAAGGCTGGCTCCGGAAGATCTGGCCGATGAAATACGGCGCAACAAGAAAGATTTTGTGGAAACCGCCACCGGGTTCATTGACCTGGTGAAAACCACCCTGTCTCCGGCGGAGGTCGTCTTTGAGGAGCTGGGCTATGGTGACAAGCACCGCTACCTGATCGACCTCTTCCATGCCTTCGAGCAATGGCGCAAGGGGCAGGCCCGGATAAG
Organism: Marinobacter salinexigens; assembly: GCF_008370345.1. Taxonomy (GTDB): domain Bacteria; phylum Pseudomonadota; class Gammaproteobacteria; order Pseudomonadales; family Oleiphilaceae; genus Marinobacter; species Marinobacter salinexigens. The sequence continues at coordinate 41,936 of NZ_VTUU01000010.1, forward strand.
CTATGCCGACATGCTGTATGAACCGGTCATGGCCATCCACCAAAACCCGCCACTGCAACGCCTGGTGGGCAACAAAATGGACCTTATCCTGGTGGATGAGTACCAGGACACCAACGAGATCCAGCACCTGCTGCTGCGCTATGTAGCCGGAGATCGCGCGCGGGTGACCGTGGTCGGAGATCCGGACCAGACCATTTACGAGTTCCGGGGTGCCCGGCCTGAGTTCATTCTCAAACGCTTCAGCGACGAGTTCGAAAGCCCGCTGGAGCAGACCCTGAGCTACACCTTCAGGTATGGGCATCAGGTCGCCCTGCTTGCCAACCACCTGATCTGCCACAACACCGGTCGCAAGGATGTGCTGTGCCATTCTCATCCCTCTACCCCCGCCACGCAGGTCACCCTGCATCGCAATGAGAACGATAGCGAAGTCATTCTCGGGATTCTGGGCAACGCGACCAGCCAGGAATTAAGCAACACAGCCGTTCTGTTCCGGGTCTGGAGCCAGAGTGTGCCCATCGAACTCAAGTTGCTTGCCCGGCATATCCCTTATCGCATTGACTCCGGGAAAGGTGCCCTGTTCAGCCGGGAAGTGCAGTCAATCACAGCTCTGCTGATGATCGTGACCGGCCGCCTGGAAAACGTGCCGGATGACGACCGGCTGGACATTGCCCGCCAGATCCTGCGTTTCCCCCATGTTGGCCTGAAAGAGCCGGAACTGGAGCAACTGGCACGCTTCCTGGCGGGGTTCAGCAAGTCCTGGCACGAACGAATCCTGTCCATGGACTTCGACGCCATGGCGCCGATGGCTGCCCGCAAGCTAAGAAAGCTGGGAGATGTACTGGCCCAGCTTCGCGGCTACTCTGGCTCCGTTGCTGGCCTGATCACGGTGTACGTGGAACACACTGATCTATACGAAGGGGTTCGCAGCCTTGCTCTGACTCATGAAAGCGCCGAAGAGCGGATTGATACCATTCAGGGCTTCCGTCAGTACCTGAAGAGCCTGAACATCAGCGCCAATGAAACACTCGACCACCTGAAAGCGCTGAAAAAACAGGCCGGTGAATCCCGGGAAGAAGGGGTGTTGTTGTCCACCATCCATCGCACCAAGGGACTGGAGTGGCCTCGGGTCATCATTCCGGGCCTGCAGGAAAAATACCTGCCCTACAGTCCGCGTCCCCAGAACGACGCCCGGGCTTTTCTGGAAAGCGAACGACGGTTGCTCTACGTGGCAATGACCCGGGTAAAGAACGACCTGCACCTGATCAGCCGTCCCGCCTCCAGCCAGCCTCACCTTGATGGCGACCAGGGGCCGAGCCGGTTTGTGGGTGAGATCTGTTTTGACCTGTCCCGGGAGTTCGGACACTGGCTGGACACCCGTATGCGCGACCGCGACTCAAACATTGAGCTAACAACACCCCTGACGGCAATAAGCCAGCGCTACGGTCAGAGAGAGGGGGTGACTCTTGCGGGAGAGATACCTGAGATCACCAATACGATGGAACCTGTTTGGCATCAACAACGTGTCAGCCATGTGATCTTCGGTTCAGGCTATGTGACCACAGAGGACGAAGCCTCGTTCGAGGTCAGGTTTGATAACGGCGATTCGCTCAATTTCAGCAAGAAAAGTGCGCATCTCTACTTCACGCCTTTGGCCTGACGGGACTAACTACCGTTAACAGATCCCGGCTTACATTGTACGCTGTAACGGTAAGTAACGATTTTTTGTCTTTTTTTGCATGTTAGCCTACATTCCGCGTATATACGCAGGAACGAATCCATCCCCAAACGAGAACAGAACAGGAGGTTCCGCATGAACATCATGCGTCCGCTCGCGATGGCTGCCATCGCCACGACACTGGCAACTCCGGCCCTGGCTGCCGAGCGTCAGGAAATCATCTACATCAACCCTTTCGCAGCCTACCAGTTGTTCGACGACGATAGGGACCTCAGCGAGTCCGGAACCTTCGGCGCGGGTGTGGAATACCGCTTCAAACCGAACTGGGCCATCGAAGCCCTCTACTCCCGTGCAAATGCTGACCGCAAGTACGTGGCCGGTGAATCTGACTTTGAAGAAATCCGTGTTGACGGTACTTACTACTTCGCAGGACCGGAAGAAAGCTGGAACCCATACGTTTCCCTGGGTGCCGGCAACGCCGACTTCGGTACCGATCCTGCCGGCCCCTATACCGCAGGCACCAACCACGATGAGACCCGCGTCAACGTAGGTACGGGTATCCGCTACAACGTCAGCGACAGCATCTCCCTGCGCGGGGATCTCCGTGAATTCCACGGTATCGATGAAAGCACCTTCGATACCCAGGTGTCGCTCGGCATCAGCCTGGCCTTCGCCCGCACAGTCGGTGAGTCTGCACCGGCCAAACCGGCGGACAGCGACAATGACGGTGTTGCCGACGGCCAGGACCAGTGCCCGGGCACTCCGGCTGGCACCACGGTAAACAGCCAGGGCTGTGAGCCGGACTCCGACATGGACGGCGTTGCCGATTCCGCAGATGCCTGCCCGAACACACCAACTGGTGCGGACGTGGACAGCCGCGGCTGTGAGCTCGACAGCGACAACGATGGCGTGGTTAACAGTGCCGATCAGTGCCCGAATACCGCTGCCGGTGCAGACGTCGATGCCAACGGCTGTGAAGGTGTCACTGAAACCATCCAGACCTTCGAAATCGAAGTTCAGTTCCCGACCAACAGCTCTGTTATTGGCGACGCTTACGACGACGAAATCCGCCGTGTAGCGGACTTCCTGAACGAAAATCCGGGAACCAGCGTCGAGATTGCCGGTCACTCTGACAGTGTTGGGAACGCTGACTACAACCAGGCCCTGTCACAGCGCCGTGCAGAAGCCGTTGCCTCCCGTCTGACCGACGCCCTGGGGGTTGATGCAAGCCGCGTTAGCTCCATGGGTTACGGTGAAGACGAGCCGGTGGCATCCAACGATACCGCCGCAGGCCGAGCTGAAAACCGTCGCGTTGAGGCTCGCATCCAGATCATGCGTTGATTCGTAACAACGTATATCTGATGCAGTAAAAGGCGCCTACGGGCGCCTTTTTTATAACAACGGGCACGCCATGATCAGACCACTGTTGCTGACCACCATGCTATTACTGATACCCGGCATTACCTGGAGCAGTGAAGTGTTTCGCTGCCAGGGACCGGATGGCGTAATATTTTCTGATCAGCCCTGCGGCAAAGACGCCACCCGGGTTAACGTCATCGACAACCGAATTGGCGGCAGGCTGAACCAGAATCTTCCCGAACCGGAACCCGAGCCTGAAACCAGCGACGTCCCGGATGACGTCCCGGATGAAGAGAAACAGGCTACAGTTCAGGATTCCGGCACTTGCCGGTTCATCAACTCGACAGATCTTCGCCGCTACATCGTCCGGGAACAGGTGGTTCGGGGCATGACCCGGGACAACGTCCGCCGGGCCTTCGGCAATCCACCGGAAACCTACACTGCCCCCCAGGAAGTCTGGATCTACCAGACCCGATACTACGGTGCTCTTTACGAACTGACGTACGTCTATTTCAGGGATGGCTGCGTGGAACGGGTGGAGTATCGTAAACCCTGATTGCATCAATCAGCAGGTTTCTCGGGGTCAGTGTCCTCGAACAGAACTCACCGACGCGAACCTGATACCCCTGCTCTTCCAGATAAAGCACGTAATCAAACAGCATCCACAACTCTAGTGGGCGGCGAAACAGATGTCGCAGGAGTTCGTACCGGCGCACAGACTTCATACGCCGCTCGCCATAATCCAGCCAGTGCTGAAAGTCCGTGTCTTCCGGAAGCACCAGCTCTCGCTCACATGCAGCCCAGCGGCAGAATGCTCCAAACCCCTCATGCAAGAGCCGGGTCGGGCTGGAAGGTACCGGAAGGTATTCATCGACACCCCTGAGATGGCGCTGAAGTCCATCAAACCCCAGGCGCCACAAAGTCATCCGCTTTGTCTGCTCCCGTACCCGGGTCGGCGCGGTGACGGTTTCCCGGACTGCCAGCCGAAGATCCGACGCGGTCACCGACAACTCAGGTCGGTGACCGCGACCGCTTTGAGACATTGGCTGATAGCGGCCCTTTGTTGTCAGGTGATAACAACAGGGGGACAGACTGATTCGGGACAACCCGGCTTGCGCGCCGCGCCTGAGTAATTGCCGGTGCAGGTCTCCGCAGGCGTGGAGAGCCACCCCGTGACGACTCTCATCCAGTGCCAACCCATCGTCCATGACATCCTGACAATGTACTGTCACCGGATCACCGAACCGCTCTGCCAGCCGATTGCCTTCCCGCACCAGTTCCGGATTCCACTCAAGCCCCTGCACATCAGCAGGACACCGGGCAGCCAGGGTCCGCGAAAGGTGACCTTTGCCACAGCACCAATCCAGAACCGGCTTGTCCAGCGGGCTGATCGCCGCGGTAAACGCACCGGCCTGGAGGCGTTTTCGCCCCGGCATATCGGTAGCACGAACCTCCGGCAGCGTCGCACCGGCCACCTCGTCATCAGCGGGAGCAAGCTCTTCCAGAGAGACCAGCTGAGGGTAGGCCGCCAATGCTGGCAAAGCCTCCGCCACCAGAGCAACCAGTGTTACCGCATCCTCTTCCAGATCAGAGCACTGTTCGTCGGACAACCCGGCCATGAGTTCCGCCAGCTCTGGCCATACCCGGGTCCACGCTGGTTCCGGATCCATGAACGGTGCCGGCAGCCAGAGATCGCGAAGCTCGAAAAGCCAGTCATTGAGCTGCTGCCAACGGCTATTCACTGAAACGCCCCGGCCGGAAAGCGTCGAGACAGACCGAAGGCGTTTCACCATCGATCACCTGGCCAATCACGCTGGCGCTGCCCGCGGACAAAGTCCAGCCGAAGGTGCCATGCCCGGTGTTGAGAAACAGGTTCTGCCGCGGCCCCCGGCCGATGATCGCAGGGCCATCCGGCGTCATTGGCCGGAATCCTGTCCACGCTTCGGCGGCTTCCATATCGGCACAACCGGGGAAACGGGACGCTACAGATCTGCGGATGGTGGCCAACCTTGCCTCGGGAATATTCCGGTTGAAGTCCGCCAGCTCGACAAACCCTGTCGCCCGAATACGATCACCCAGGCGGGTGGAAACAACCTTGTAGTTGTCGTCATGAATCGTCGACGCAGGTGCACGGCTGGCATCTTTGAGAGGCGCTGTCAGGCTGTAGCCCTTCACGGGGTAGATTGGCAGTTTCAGGCCCAGCGGTGCCACCAGCGGATCAGACCAGCATCCGGCACTGACCACAAAGGCATCGCCTTCAATTGTCTCCCGTTGGCCGTCTTCCCGTTCAATCACCACGGCGTTCACCCGGGTATCATCGGCCACCAGACGCTTCGCCCGCACATGGTACCGGAACGTCACCCCGGCCTTTGCGCAGGATTCTGCCAGAGCCCCTGAAAACAGATGGCAGTCGCCAGTAGCGTCTGTGTCGTAACGGATCGCTCCACACAGAGGCCCATCACCCACCATTCCCGGCTCAAGCTCCCGAACCTGGTCCGGAGTCAGCAGGCTGGCAGAGACACCGAGTTCCGCCAGCATCTGCCTGATGGTGCGGTACCCGGTCATGGCTTCCGGGGTACTGGCCAGATGCAACACGCCCTTTTCCTGTCCGTCAAAAGACAGTGAGAGCTCATCCTGGAGAACACCAAAACGTTCACGACTGTGGATCCCCAGTCGCACCATCGCTCGCCGGTTCAGACCAAAGAGCCCGGGGGACCAGGCATAGCGGAGCGTGGAGAACATGAAACGAAGGGTATCCAGCGACGGCGGCATGCGCATTTTCAGGGGGCCATCCTGCTTGACCAGCCACGGCAATGCCTTGAACACCATCGTGGGGTCTGCCCACGGGTAGACCACCCCGTAGGAACGCTGCGCCGCATTGCCCTTACTGGTTTCGTTACCGGCGATGCCATGGCGTTCCAGCACCGTAACCTCATGCCCGCGACGGTTGAGCTCCCAGGCGGTCGTCACACCTACAACCCCGCCACCCACGACTACAATGCGCATGCCTGCCTCCCTGTTTCTGTCGAAAACCGTTTCCGATTGATCTATTTCACACCATTTCTGGCGAGCAATCGTCGATACTCATCCAACACCGCCTGATCTTCCTGCGGGTACTCCGGTGCCAACCGCTGTAACTGGTCCGCCAGGATGGCAGCAACAATGGCACGAGCCTCGGGCTTACGGTCACCCGGCACCACAAACCAGGGCGCTGCATCAGTGTGGGTGTTAGCCAGAGCCTCCTCTGCAAACAATTCATACTGCTGACGTTTATCCCAGCCATCAATATCGGATTTATCGAATTTCCAGCGTTTTCGAGGTTTGTCCAGACGTTTGAGCAAGCGCTGGCGATGCTCGTCTTCCGACAGGTTCAGCCAGATTTTAACGACCGTTGTCCCCTCCTCCACCAGATGCCGCTCGAAGCTCCGGATGGAACGGTAACGGTTATCCCAGTTGTACTCACTCTCGTTCAACACCGGCCAGACCCGCTCGCCGATCACCGCCTCGTGATGGCTGCGGTTGAACGCGACCATTTCGCCAAACCCGGGCAACAGCGGTACAACCCGCCAGAGAAAGTCATGGCGGGCTTCAGCCCCTTGGGGCCGCGAGAACGACCAGGCGTGAAACCCGGCCGGATCGGCGTAGGTAGCCAAAGTGCGGATCAGACTGTCCTTGCCACTGGTATCCGGACCATGGATAACCACCAGCAGGGATCGCCGGCGGTTGGCCCAGAGTCGTCTCTGGAATTCGCCGATCTGCTCCAGGCTTTCTTCCAGTTCAGGCAGGTCCGGAGCATCTGCCAGCGAGGTCTGGTAGTCCCGAAAGTGGCGTTTGTCCGGATCATAACGCCATTGCTTTGCGAAATCGGAGAACTGCATGAAGGAAACTCCCTATCATGGATGTTTGGGGCGACTGTGGCACAAAATGGTAAACTTGGCTGAGATACATTCTCAGAGTAGCAGCCTCACCATGGCTGTGATGGAGTTAAACGGTCGCCAATGAGTAAGAAACGTCGCGAAATTCCCGTCTTCGATCACCCGATCATCGAGACCCACTGCCACCTGGATTACCTCAAGGATCGGCCATTGGAGGAAACCCTTGAGTTAAGCCGGGGTGTCAACATCGAGAAAGTGATCACCATTGCTGTATCGCCGGATAATCTCGCCAGTGTTCGCGAGCTTACTCAGGCAGCGCCCTGGATTTATGGCACTCAGGGCATTCATCCACACGATGCCGAAAGCTATTCCGATGAAGTCGATGAGGAAATCCGGGCTCACGCCAGCGATGACAAGATCGTGGCGATCGGCGAAATCGGTCTGGACTATTTTTACGACAATGCGGATCGGAACGTCCAGCGGCAGGTCTTCCGCCATCAGCTGCAAATCGCCTGCGACACGGATCGTCCGGTCGTTATCCACAGTCGGGACGCCGACGATGACACCATCGAGATTCTCCGTGAATTCGAAAGTACGCTGTCCCGTCGCGGTGTCATTCACAGCTTTACCTCAGGCCCGGGACTGGCCAGGTACGCCCTGGACAATGGCTGGTGCCTTGGCTTCAATGGCATTACAACATTCAACAAAGCCGAAAATGTACGCGATATTGTCCGAATGACGCCAATCGAGCAGATTCTGCTGGAAACGGACTCGCCATTCCTGACACCGGTTCCCTATCGTGGTCGTGAAAACGCACCGTTCTACCTGCCTTTCGTTGCTGAAAAAATTGCGGAAGTGAAGTCTCTCGATCTCGAAGAGGTGTTGGAAAAAACCTACAACAACAGCATAAGGACGTTCTTTCCACAACGATGACAGCATCCATTTTTGAGATCTTCGGTGGCCTGGCGTTGTTCCTCCTGGCCATGGAAATGATGACCGACGGTCTCAAAAGCGCCGCGGGCCATCAGCTCCGGCATTTGTTGGGCACCTGGACCCGAACACCTCTGAGAGGGTTCGCTGCCGGCGTGCTCATCACCGGCATCGTGCAATCCTCCAGCGCGGTAACCGTCGCCACCATCGGTTTTGTGAACGCCGGATTGCTGACCCTCGGGCATTCTCTTGGCGTAGTATTCGGGGCAAATGTCGGAACCACCATGACCGGCTGGCTGGTCAGCCTGGTCGGGTTCGGCATCAAGATTGAAGCTTTTGCCATGCCACTGCTGGCACTGGGCATGGCTCTGCGCCTGATCGCTTCAGAGCAGAGACTGAAATCCATTGGCCAGGCCCTCGCCGGTTTCGCCCTGTTTTTCCTCGCTCTGTCGCTGCTCAAGGAATCCCTGGAAGGACTAACCGGGGGACTGGATGATTCGGTTTTGCCTGGCTCCCGCTATGGCCTGCCGGTCTTCATTCTGGCCGGTTTCCTCGCCACCGTACTGACCCAGTCGTCCAGTGCAGCTCTGGCCATTATCCTGAGCGCAGCGGCAGGCGGCCTTCTCCCCCTGGAAAGCGCGGCGGCTGCTGTGATTGGCGCCAACCTGGGCACTACGTCCACCGCTGCCATTGCGGTTATGAGCGCCACCGCCAACGCCCGGCGCCTGGCGCTGGGGCACGTACTGTTCAACCTGGTAACCGGTGCGATTGCCGTTATCATCCTGCCGCTGATGCTCTGGACCGTTGAAGCTGTCACTCATTGGCTGGAACTGGATACCCATGCGGCTATTTCCCTGGCGTTGTTCCACACCCTCTTCAACATACTGGGCGCCTCAATCATGCTGCCACTGGCCCCGCGGTTTGCCCATTTTCTCAGCCGGCGTTTCCGCAGCCAGGAAGAGGATCATGCCGAACCACGGTTTCTGGACAACACGCTGGTGAGCACCCCCGAGCTGGCAACAGGCGCGGTCGATCAGGAAATGAAACGACTGATTGGTCACGTCAGAGGCCTGTTGCGCGTCTGCATCGACCGGGAAGGTCTGAGACCTGCGCAGGTGCGCGCCACGGCAGAAGCCGCCCGCACCCTCAACCAGTCAATCAATGACTATGTATCCCGCGTCAGGGCCGAACAGATGCACTTGAGCATCGTGGAAAGCCTGAGCCTCAGCATTCGTACATGCCGCTATCTGGCAGAGGTGACCAGCCTGGCTCCGTCACTGATTCAGCTGCGAGACAGCCACAGGAAACCGGAGCTGGAATCCCTGTCAGCAACCTTTGAACATTACCTGGCAACCTTGAGGTCACTGTTCTCCGACACGCCACCTTCCCCGGATACCTTCAGCGAAGCGGAACATTGTTACCACACATTGAAAAACGAGCTGTTAGGGATGATTGTCAGAACGGACATTTCCACCTCCCTGGGAGGGCAGGTGCTTGATGACCTGAGCGCAGTGCGCAGGTTATCCGACCAGTGGTTCAAATCTCAGCAGTGGCACGAAACTGGCGCCCTGTAACCCGGAACTCAGGCATCCGACTCCGCGTAACGGCATGATTGGTTTTTACCCAACCGCTTAGCACGGTACATCGCCTGGTCTGCCTGTCGAAGAAGCTGGTCACCGTCCAGATCCTGAGACTGGGGATACAGTGTATAGCCAATACTCACCGATACCTCAACGCTGTGATCACTGACCCAAATCGGAGCGGACACCATCTCCAGGATCCGGGAATGCAGGCGCTCCAACGCCGTCTCATCCTCGACGTTAACGATGATCGCAGAAAACTCATCGCCGCCAAGGCGAGCCAGGGTGTCTTCCTCCCGCAGAGCCTTACGCATACGCCTCGCGACTTCAACCAACAAACGATCACCGGCCTCGTGGCCAAAGGCATCGTTAACCGGTTTGAATTCATCCAGATCAATGTAGAGAACAGCCAGTCGGAACCCCTGACGGCGGGCATGGGCCATCGACTGCTGCAAACGGTCAGCAAACAAGACACGGTTTGGCAGACCGGTCAACGCGTCGAAGTGCGCCATCAGACGCAGCTCTCTCTCCTGAGATTTCGATTTGGTGATGTCACTGAAGATACCGACAAAGTGGCCAATGTCTCCGTGCTCATCCCGAACACCACTGATGGTCAGCGTTAGAATAATACTTTCGCCATCGTCTTTCCGGGTAGTGAATTCGCCAGTCCAGAATCCATCCTGCCGGGCACTCTGAAATACCCCGCTGCCCTCCTCAACCGGCAACGGGGGCAAGCGGTCAATAGCATCCTCACGATATTTCCCGGTAATGCCCACAAACGCGTCGTTAACATCAATCACGGCGCCATGGGCATCCGTGATGAATATCGCCTCCCGGGCATGATCGAACACGCTGGCTGCGAGACGCTGCCTCTGTTCAGCAAGCCGGCGCCGTGTCACGTCATACCAGGAGCAGAGGATGAGAGGTTCTGTTTCCCCTTTCTCGTGAATGGGTGCCAACGTCATATCCACCCACACTACAGAACCATCCGACCTGGTCAGTGTCCACTCGCAGCTCTGTACCTCTCCCTGAACCACCTGTTCGATCAGAGAGTTGAATTTCTGCTGGGAACTCAGACCATCGGGCTGGGTGGCGGGAGAGACAGCCGACATATCCTTCCCGACCAGTGCACCCTCCGAGGTGTACCGCAACAATTCGATGGCAGCACGATTGCTGTCCACAAACCCCCCGCGACGAATGACCAGCATCGGCTGAGGCCATCCGAGTATCATCCTGCGCTGCCGCCGCTGTTCCACACCAATTAACCGTTTGCGTCTGCCCAGCCAGAGTGATGAGGCAATCAGCAGCAGAACCAGAATAGCAACGGTGAAAACCCATAGACGATATTGCTGGAGAACGTCGACCCAGGTCACCCGTGGTACCTGATCATAAGGAGGAACGCGAAGGGTCCGGGCCAGATCCTCCACAGACTGGTAATCCATCGGCGGTGCAAAGCCGGCAATGCCTGCGGCTAGCGCTGCGGGGTTATTAGGGTCAAGAGCAAACAGGGCTGATGCCACTTTGCGCACGACGACGCTGTCAACATGAGGCAGTGCCGCCAGAGGCCACTCGGGATACAAACGGGTGGACAGCTGGAACGGAAAACCGGACAGGTCCTGCGGGTTGAGAACTTTCAAACGTTTTGGCAGCCCCGGATCGCTGAGCGCCATTTGCTCGATGATCCCGGTGCGCACGAAACCCACGTCGACCTCACCGGCCAACAACGCCTCAATGACCCGGTCATGCCGGTTCAACTGCCGGACGCGGCCAAAATCCCTGACATGAACACCGGCCTCACGAAGCTCCAGCATCTGCGCCTGGTACCCGCCAAGAAAGAACATCCCGGGCGTAGCGACCGTCTTGCCCTTCAGATCTTTCAGAGTCGCGATGTCCTGCCGCTCAGCCAGAGTCACCACCACGCCACCCAGGCTGGATGTCTGCGCCTGATCCCACTTGCGTACCAGGGTTGCCAGCACGCCCGTCAAACTCCGCTCGCTGCGAATAACAAGAAAATGACTGGGGTTGGTGAGCACAAAGTCCAACCGGTTCGTCGATAGCGCGCGATTGAGATCTGGCTGATCGAGAATCTCCAGCTCCACCGGGTGATCGATCGCTTGGGAAAGGTATTCCGCCAGTGGCTCATATTCCCGCTCCATGACTGAATCCGGACGGTAAGCGAACACCCCGAAAGTCAGCGGATGTTCTGCCCAGGCATCGGAGGTAACGCCGGTCACCAACAGTAACATCAGGCGGAGCAGTAGCCTCAAGTGATACTCCTGGGCAGAAACGAAGGATTGCTGAAACGGTGGTCAACCGGAATCGAGGAAATCAGTCCTTCGGACGACATAACGTGGGCCAGTTTGAGCACAACAGCCTCAATTCGTCCGGTGGATGCCAGGTATCGGTGATTGGCAGACAGGTCTGGCAAGGCAACGGTAGACAGAGCCTTGCGCACGGCACTGACCGAGATACCCTGACGGGTCGCTACCCGGTAGACCGCATCGTGCTGGTTACGAACCAGATGATTGAGCCCGGCGAAGTGGGCCTTGAGCAGATCTTCAATCGCTTCTTCATGGCTACGGGTCCGTTGCTTACGCACCACGATCACATCGAAGATGGTTTCCGGCAACTGGCGGCTGTCGAACAGCCGCTCTGCACCCAGGCCTTCGAGGGTGGAGGCTATTGGCTCATAGCAGATAGACGCATCCAGCTCTCCATGGCGCCAGGCTTCTGCATGTTCGTTGACAGGCAGATTGATCTCGACGACTTCTTCCCGATTAAGTCCGGCTCGCTGAAGCATCTCCACAAGAATAACGCCCGAAACCCCTGAAAGCTCAACCGCGATGCGTTTACCTTTCAAATCCCGAAGCGATCTTATTGACCGCTGTGCCATCACGACATCAGCCCCTACAGACACATCGACCACGCCTACCACCTCTACATCCAAACCCTGATCGTACAAACGGAGTGCTTCGTCGAGCGTGAGTGCAGCTCCATCCAGCTGACCCTGCAGAAGCCCGTTCATTGAATCATTGGCCGAGCGGCCTTTGATCAGGGACACCGTGTCTGGCAGCCAACCAAATTCCTCGGCCAGATAAAGCGGTTCATACCCGATCCAGGGGTGGAGACCAATACGAAGGGGAGTTGCACGACCACAGCCGCCCATACCACCCAGCGCCAGGCCGGCAGCAATGGAAAGACCCAGAAATTGACGGCGGTGCATTGAGAATCCTACGGGAGAGCAGGTTAATTTCCGTTAATGAAGCATTCTACCGATAACAATAGTAGTCAAAAAGGGACCATTGGTATTGCATTGAGTCAATTTATCCCAGGGACAGGAAAACGCCCATCAAAATCGGGGAGAGGAAAGACAGCAGAAAACCGGAAGCGATCGCAACCGGAACGCACTCAAGGCCACCACTACTACGGATAACAGGCAGGGTAAAATCCATGGCTGTCGCGCCGCCATAGCCGATGGCCATTGCGGGCCGGGTAGCGATGACCAGCGGAATAATAGCCAGCGCAATGATTTCACGCAGGACATCGTTGAGGAAGGCCACACCGCCCCAGGCCGGGCCCAGCGCATCGCCGATAACAATACCGGACAACGAATACCAGCCAAACCCGGATACCAGTGCCATAACATCATGCCAAGGCAACGCCAGTACAGGAATCAGAGCAAGGCCAGCTAGCAGAGAACTTGCCGTCAGCGCCATGGCGATCCCCAGACCCTGGCGATTCATCAGCAACCGGCGCAGCGAAAGCCCGGCATTGCGAAGCTGCACACCAATCAGGAACAACAGTAACATCAGCGACCAGGTCGCCACCTGTTCCGCCATCGGCATCTCTGGCAACAGGTAATAGCCTGCAAGCAACCCCGCCAATACTGCCAATAACGGCTTCAGACCCGCCATAAAGAGACGACGGTAACCAGTGGTCCCGTCTGTGGCGTTCTTCGCCACCACCAGGGGCTGCCAGCGATGAAATGCCCACAGGCCCAGCATATTGAACAGGAACAGCATCATCACAAGTATGAGTACCTGAACGGCCATTCCGCCAAGCTGGCTTGCCAGCCCATCCATCTGGCCCAGGCCCAGGCCCAGCAGAGCAAGAATGAAGTACACCAGCACTTCCACCCCATGATGGATAACGGTCATGATCCGACGGTTCTCCAACATAAGCGCAAAACCCAGAAACAAAGGCGCAAGAATGAGCAGCGCTCCAGTCAGCATAAGGGGCCTCGAACGATCGGGATAGTCAGATCAGAAAATGAAGGGATAGAAGACAGTCAATGCAGCTTCTGGTCAGAGCGATCCTGAACCAGTACCCAGGGCGCAATCACCACAGCCCAGAGCTCTGCATTCTGGTCATACCAGGCTTGTGCCAGCTCAGGGGGGATATCACCCACTTTGCCCGCCAACATCCACTGTTCGAATTGGATTTTGTTGTCGGCCGCAAGCTCCGCTGCAACATCGAGCAGATCCAGATCAGACGCCACCCGGACAACCTGTCCGCGGGCGAAATAAGTCTGCAATTCGTGCCAGCGAATGCGCGAGGTTTCCAGGTTCAGTTTGGACTTGAGCTCATCCGGAGAGGAACTTGACGACATGTAGGCCTCGGTACAAAAATCAGGGCGGACTAGGTTAACCGAATCGACCACATCTGTGCCAGCGCCTGGAACATCCGGCTCACTGCAGGCTGTCCCAAATTTCCCGGATACGATCCGATAACGTCATCGGGTCAAAGGGCTTGGGAATGACCGCGACTGCACCTTCCGCAAGATACTGACTCACTTCGTCAGGCTGCACTTTGGCTGTCATGAAGATAGCAGGAACATCTGCGAACTCATCGGTTTGGCGAATCGCATGGAGCGTTGAGGGCCCGTCCATGACCGGCATCATAACGTCCAGTAAAACGAGCTGGGGCCTGAACTCAGCCAACTGATCAAGGGCCACTTGCCCGGAGGCGCAGGTTTTCAGGGTGAAACCACCCACCGCCTCCAGCGCCAGCTCGGCAACCGCTCTGATATCTTCTTCATCCTCTACCAGCATAATGCGCTGAAGTGACAATTTACCCTCGGTCATTATCCGACTCCTCGTGCCCGGATGGCTTCGCCTTCAGGCTCTCAAACCAAGCCTCCAGCCCCAATTGGCGCATCAATCTCTCGCACTCCGTGCTGAGCCTTTCCGGACCTGCCAACAACGCAGCCCCCCTCATCACCAGATGCTGTTGAGTCACGTTCTCGCGAGACAGATGGTGCACAGCCCCAATAAGCTGACGAAGATCCAGGGGCAATCGCCACTGAACCTTCAGCCGGTTGCCGTAGGGCTGGGCCCAGTCTTCCAGTGCCTGTTCAATATCGGCATTGCTCAGGGAACCACCGCCCTCTCTGACAAAGCGATCCATGACACTCAGCACCGCCAATTCCCCCATGCGGCTTAACAGGCCTGCGGTCTGGAACAGGCGCCCCCGCTTACCCATAGCGGCAGCAATTTTCTGAGCCTCACATGCAACGGCCTCAGCCAATGCGTGATACTCCAGAGCCCTGGAGCGGATCACTCCGGAGGTGAATGAAGTTCCTACATCGAGCGCCAAAGCCAACCCCTGGTTCAGTGCCATGGGTACCCCCATAACGGATATGGCATCACGGACACTGGTCACCGGCGCACCACTTCTACGAAACGAGGAACGATTGGCCACCTCCAGCAATCGCGCACTCAGGGCAACCTCTTTCTGCCAACGCTCAGCCAGGCGGGAGCCTGAGAGTTGATCAGCCTCTTCGATCAAGGCGAGAATACCGGCGACATCCATGTTTCCGGGGATGTGGACCCCGGAATCCAGTCCCTCAGCCAGCATCTCCGGGAGGGATCGGCTGGACGCTTCATCCGGGAGACTGTCACCAATCATGGAAACCAGACGCCCGTGCAGCAATTCAACATCGAAAGGCTTGCTGATGTAGCCACTGATACCGTAATGGGCCGCCTTGAGGATAGAATCCCGGTCAGCACGGGCGGTGATCATAACCACCGGTACGTCCTTGTCCTTCGCCCGGATGTCACGAAGCAACGCCAGCCCGGAACCGTCGGGCAGCATCCAGTCCACAATAAAAAACTTCGGGTTCATGGATTCCCACAGGCGCTTTGCGTCGCCGACAGAGTGGGCCTTGGATACCCGGATAGCGGGGTTCAAGCCGGATACAACCGTCTCAAGAAGGTCTGCCATAAGATCATCGTCTTCCACAATGACCACATTCATACAGCTTCCCGTCCTGTACCGTCTGTTTGACCCGCTCCGAAAACCGTCACGCCGTTCCGCCCGGCGGATTTGCGGCGATATAACGCCTGATCGGCCGCTTCGATTGCGTCCTCACCCCGATCAAAAGTCTCAAGGGTGGCCATGCCGATACTCACCGTGACATGAAATTCTTCACCACGACTGCTGAAGCCGATTCGGTTCATCTGTTCACAAACCGTTTGTAAGGTTCTGAGAGCATCCCCGATGGAACAGTCTGGCAGCACCACCAAAAATTCCTCACCACCGTATCGTCCAATCACATCGGTTTTACGCAAGCGGTGACGCAGGAGGTTGGCCAGCCCTTTGATGACAAGGTCACCCGTCCGATGGCCATAGGTATCATTCACTCGCTTGAAATGATCCAGGTCCAGCATCGCCACCACAGATTTCTGCGAAAGACGGCGACACCGGGCATGCTCTTTGATCACCTCCTGCTTGACCAGAGAGTGCTTCAAAAGACCCGTGAGGCTGTCCCGGGATGCCAGCTTGTCGAGCTGTCTGGCCCGATAACAACGGACCCTCGCCGCTCTGAGCAGGAAATCATCTGACACCGGCTTGGTGAGAAAGTCGTCCCCGCCCTTGGACAAAGCATCTACCTGGAAGTCCCGGTCCTCCTCCGAAGAGAGAAAGATAATGTGCAACCCTACCCACTCCGGATCAAACCGCAGCATCCGGGCCAGCGTCGTGCCGCTGTATGAGCCCATCTGCACATCCATCAGGATAATATCCGGCCGGAATTCTGAGAGCGCTCCTGGCAACTCCGAAGGTGACTGAACCTTGCGGACGGCCATCCCGCCCTCTTCCAGGACCAGACTGTAGTGCTCCAGCAACTCTGCATCATCGTCTACGATAATGACGCGACCGGCACCCACATCCAGGCGCTCACTGATCAGCCGTTCGATGTAGTCAGCCAGTACAGGAACATCAAGTGGCTCGCAGACAAAGCCGTCTGCCCCCAAATCCGCGAGGCGATAACGTTCCGGAAACCCATCCACTGAGCCCACACACACAATCGGCGGACACTCATCTTTTGCAGACAGGCCAGCTCCTTCAGACACAAAGAGCGTGTCACG
Organism: Marinobacter salinexigens; assembly: GCF_008370345.1. Lineage (GTDB taxonomy): Bacteria > Pseudomonadota > Gammaproteobacteria > Pseudomonadales > Oleiphilaceae > Marinobacter > Marinobacter salinexigens. The sequence continues at coordinate 58,722 of NZ_VTUU01000010.1, forward strand.
CATCAGCACAACCGAGGCGGTAGCCAGGGTTTTGTCAGGCAGGGAATGTGTATCAGGAAATCCATAAACCGCGAAACCATGGGTTGCGAGCGCCCCCGAAAGTTCAGCCGCTTTGACAGAATCGGGCTCGACAACCAGAACAACCGGCTCTGCGACGCCCTTAACACCCTTTTCAGGTGGTGCAACTGGCCAGGACGGCTCAATGTCACCTTCGCAAAGAAGCGCCGACAGGGACCCCACACGCTGCATGAAGTCATCATTCAACAAGTGCAGAATTTCGGAGCGGGAGCTATGATCGCCTTCTATATATGGCTTCAGGATCTGTTCGAGGTCACGGGCGCTTTTGCCCAGCCTGTCGTAACCGAACGTTCCGGCAGATCCGGCCAAACGGTGGAGAGACTGATAGGCAGCCACCACCTCACCGGAATCAATACCCGCGGCACGAACACCAGACATGGCAGTTTCCAGCAATTCAAGCTCAGATAGCGCCTTTTCCCTGAAGCGCGTTTTCAGCAGAGCCAGCTTCCTTGCCACGTCCGCATTCTTTTGATCCGACATACCGCTCAATTCAGTCCGGAGATGGTTTTCAATTGTGCCATACTGGCACCTGAAATTGCTGTTATATAAACCAAAGTACCATTAATAAACCAAAGCACCCCAAGGAAGCCAGCTTGCCGTCAATTTCACTGAGCACTCGCCTCGCTCTCGTTATTCTTCTGGGAACCATTGCCACCGTCGGATCGGTGCTGATCGTTGCCTATGGCGCGCTCGTTGACGATTTCGAAACTCTCCTGACTGAACAGCAGCTTTCCGAAACCCGGAGGATCTCCTCTGAAGTCGATCAGCGGTTGCAGCTCAAGCTCGACATACTGAAAGAATCCGCCAGCACCCTGAACGACGGCAAGCAGCTGCTGCCCCGGGAGCAGATCGCCGTGCAACTGGATCGCCAGCGCCTGCTCAAGACCCTGTTCCCCGATGGGGTCGTCGTGATGGATGAACACGCAACCGCCATCGCAGAAAGTTACTTTGTGCCAGGCCGGCTGGGCACAAACTACGCCGACAGACAACATTTTCGCCAGGCGTTCGAGACCCGAAAAGAACTCATCAGCCGACCGATCATGGGGCGCACCACCGGTGTTCCACTCCTGTCATTTCTGGCGCCGATCGAGTCAGACGACGGAGACCTTCTGGGTTTTATTGCCGGCACCCTTAAAGTTGGTCAGACAAGCCTGATTCCCCCGGAGTTGGTAACCAACAAAGGTCAGACAGGCAGCAGCTTTAAAGTGGTCGACATTGACAACTTCCTGTACATCGAAGGCGGGCCTTCAGATCAAAACCAGATCGAATCCCTGCCCCCTCCAGGACATGACCCTCTGATTGACGCAGCGCTATCCGGCATTGGTTTCGGCAGGGTGACAACGACCGCTGGTCAGGAACTGATCTTCGCAGCCAGCCACCTGCAGCGGTTGGGCTGGCTGTTTATCCGATCGGTACCTTACGAGCATGCAACCGCGCCGGCCAAAGAGTCGTTTTTTCGTTTTGTTGGTTTCAGCCTGGTGATCGGTCTGATGATCGCTGTACTCAGTTTCCTCGCCAGTCGCTCTACCACCCTGCCTCTTGAGAGAATGACCCGGACCATTGAAGGCATGATTCGCAATCCTTCAAAGGCTGCCCGGTTGGGCACGCAAGGACCAACCGAGGTACAGGAGCTGGCCACGGCCTTTAACCGCCTGATGGACGAGCGTGATGCCATGAGTGAAATGAAGGAGAACTTTGTTTCCAATGTCAGCCATGAGCTTCGTACTCCGCTCACTTCCATAAACGGCGCCCTGAAACTTCTTGAATCCGGTGCTGCAGGAGCACTGCCGGTGAAGGCAGGCGAGATGTGCGCTCTGGCGCTGCGTAATGGCGAACGCCTGCAGCTTCTCATATCCGATCTTCTGGACTTCAACAAACTCACCGCAGGGCAGATGTCAGTGACCCTCAATCTGCAACCGCTGGATGCCATTATTGACTCTGCGATCACCAGCAACCAGACCACGGCAGCAGATCATCATGTGCAGCTGGAAAAAGCCTGTGCCTCCGGAAGTCAGGTGGTGACAGACCCGTTGCGGCTCCGGCAGATACTGGACAACTTCATCAGTAATGCCATCAAGTTTTCCCCGGCTAATGGCGTAGTCCGCATCCAGACAACCGAAACATCCGCCGGTCTGGTGAAAATCGTCGTCAGTGATCAGGGCGATGGCGTACCAGAAGCGTTTGAACCAAAACTGTTCGAGCGCTTTTCCCAGGCCGAGGCAGGCACAACCCGTTCCGTGAAGGGTACCGGCCTGGGCCTTGCCATATGCAAAGAGTTGGCCGCACTCATGCATGGACGTATCGGCTATTTTTATGAGCACGGTGCAAACTTCTGGATCGAACTCCCCAGTAGTACGGCAGCCACAGAGACGACTCATGAAAACACCTGAATCCCCTCAGGACTCAACGTTCGATAAAAGCCTGAAACAGAGTGAACGTCGGGCTCTGGCGGTGATTGAAGGCACCAATGTCGGTACCTGGGAATGGAATGTCCAGACCGGAGAAACGGTATTCAATGAACGCTGGGCCGAGATCTGTGGTTACACCCTGCAAGAGTTGGCCCCCGTCAACATCCAGACTTGGCTTGATCTGGCCCACCCGGAAGACCTCGAGGAGTCAGAGCGTCGATTGAATGCGCACTTTGACGGTTCTTCCCCGGTGTACGACATCCGGTGCCGCATGCGGCACAAGGATGGCCACTGGGTCTGGGTACATGATCGCGGGAGGGTCTTTGAATGGACGCCTGAAGGCCTGCCTTTGATGATGTATGGCACCCATGCCGACATCACCGAAGAAATGCAAAACCTGCAACAGATACAACAACAGAACACTGCCCTGAGCATACTGAACGAGCTGGCCGTGGACCCGGAGACGGACGACAATGCAAGAATCGGTAAAGCCCTGGCTCTGGGCTCTGAGTATCTCGACCTTCCACTAGCAATCGTCAGTGAGATCACCAGCGATGTGTACACCATTCTCTGGTTTGATGCCCCCCAGGATGCCGGCCTGGCGCAGGGCGCCAACTTCCCTCTGGGCGACACCTATTGTTCCATTCTGGTGGAAGCCGGCCATAGCCTGGCTATCGACCACATGGCGACATCGCCCTATAAAGCACGTCCCTGCTATGCCGCATTCGGTCTGGAAAGCTACATCGCGGCCCCAATACACATTCGGGACCATCTGTTCGGGACACTCAACTTTTCTTCCCCAGAGCCTCGCAAAACCCCATTTTCGGGAACTGAAATCACCTTTGTAACCCTTCTCGCTCGCTGGATCGCCGGCGTTATCGAACGCAAACTCAGCACCCAGACACAAAGCAAGCTGATCGAACAGGTCCCCGGGGTGCTCTACCAGTACCGACTGTGGCCCGATGGACACTCAACATTCCCATTTTCCAGCCCACACATAAAAGACATTTACGGCGTTGATCCTGGCGATGTGGTTGATGATGCCTCCGTGGTCTTCGATGCTATCCATCCAGACGACCTTGGAAAGGTCGGCTCCAGTATTTCCGAATCAGCCGAGAGCCTCTCCCTATGGCAACAGCAATACAGGGTTCGCAAGGGCTCTGGATCATGGCGCTGGGTGGAAGGACAGGCATCGCCTGAGGTCCTCGCCGACAAGAGCATCATGTGGCATGGCTATATTGCAGATATTGACGATAAAAAGCAGACCGAACTGGCCCTCAAGGAAAGTGAAGCGCAACTTCGCAGGCTTTACGAACTTTCTCCCATCGGTATTGCACTGAATGATTACTACTCAGGTGAATTCCTCGACATCAACGATGCTCTTTTAAAACCCACAGGGTACAGCCGGGAACAGCTACTTGCCGGAGACTTTACCCAGCTTCTTCCCCAACAATCAGCCAGACTGAAAGATCGTATTGTTCGTGAGCTCAGGGAAACCGGGCGCTTCGGCCCTCACGAACTGGATATGCTTCGTGCAGACGAATCGGTCTTCCCTGCGCTGATTCGCGGTATGCGAATCACCAACGCATCCGGAAGGACACTGATATGGACTCTGGTGGAGGATGTCTCGGAACGCCGCAAAGTGGACCAGATGAAAAGCGAGTTCATATCAACAGTCAGTCACGAGCTAAGGACACCGCTTACTTCGATCGCAGGCTCACTGGGGCTGATTGCCGGTGGGACCCTTGGCGAACTCCCTGCGGAAGTCAGACGCATGGTCTCCATTGCGCACCGGAACAGCGAACAATTGCGACTGCTGGTGGACGATCTGCTCGATATGGAAAAGCTGGTATCCGGCAGAATGATCATGCACCTTTCTTCTGAATCGGTGCTGCCAGTAGTTCGAGACGCGGTGGACCGGCTTCGAACCTATGCGCTGGACAGTCATGTAGCCATTGTTCTTGCTGACAATAGTCACGACGTCACCGCCAGGATGGATCGCTATCGCCTGAATCAAGCCCTGACCAACCTGTTGTCCAATGCCATAAAGTTTTCACCGGACGAGAGTACCGTACACGTGTCAACAGAGCTTATCAGCGGCCAGGTCCGAATTCTGGTTTCCGACAACGGCCCCGGCATTGCAAACAGCTTCCGATCCCGGATATTCCAGAAGTTCGCCCAGGCAGACAGCTCAGACACCCGGGGCAAACGCGGTACCGGCCTGGGGCTTGCAATTACCCGGGAAATCATGGCCCAGATGGGAGGAAACGTCAGCTTCTCATCCGTTGAAGGACATGGAGCTACCTTCTGGCTGGAATTGCCAATAGAGAGCTGAGCCATCGAAAAGTCCATGACGACACAAACCCACGACAGACTCTTCCACTCACTTATCTGGCTGACCCGGATAGCCACCTTCGTACTGATCGTTGCGGCGGCAGTTATCCTGGATACAGCCAGTACCGAGAGATACCGGTCTGACGTTCGCCAGCAATGGCAGGTAAAAGCCGATGACCTTAGCCTGAAGTTGCAGAGCGTCATTCTCCAGAATGTTCAGACAGTCTGGGGGCTGGCTGCCAATGTGTCGGTTGACCCGAACATCGATGCCGCACGCTTTCACGAACTGGCGTCGGTCATCTTCAGACTGGCGCCTGACCTGAGGAATATAGGCCTGGCACCGGATTTTGTTATCCGACATGTCTACCCGGAGGAAGGCAACCGTGCCGCTATAGGACTCGATCTGACGTCCCAGAGCCTGTCCCCCGAACAGGTGACCATGTTGCTGGAATCCGAAAGGGCCATTTTCAGCGGCCCCATCAATCTGGTTCAAGGCGGCCAGGGCCTCGCGGCGCGAATTCCCATTTTCGACAACAACGGCAAGCGGTTCTGGGGCGTGGTATCGGTGATACTCGATCTGCCCAAGCTCTATAAGTCTATCGACTTCTCAACCATGGCCTCGGAAGGCATGTTCGCGTTATCGGAATCTTCAGACCCGCTGGACGCGTCCGCAATGTTTTTCCGCACCGCGGGATCGACCTGGAAGCAGCCTGTTCACGCTTCCATGCAAATGCCCGGCACCACCTGGACTCTTTTTGCCCAGCCCAGTCAGGGCTGGCCAGTCCACCCGGAATCCCCCTGGCTGATTCGCAGCATGCTGCTGTTCATGATCCTGGTGGTGACAGGGGGAACTTTCTGGCTAACCCGTCTCCTCCTCAAAGACCGCGAAATGCAGAGGCGATTCTGGGGTTTGTTTGAATTAGCACCCGTCGGCATTGGCCTCTATGAGGCGAACCAACGCACTCTTCTGCGCGCCAACAAGAGTTTTAAGCGGGTTGTCGGCGATGGTGCTACGTCGCTGAATTACTTCAATGCGGCCCGTGATGAGAACAATACAGAGTTCGAAGGCGGACTGAACATACCTGACCTACTCAGCCGGCGGTTCCGCTTCACAGGCTTTGAAACAGGCCTGCCGGATGCAACAGGTGAACTCAGACCCATTCTGCTTCATGGTTTGAAGCTGGATACCCGTGACAGTGAACCCGTCATCTGGTTGATCGCAGAAGACATATCCGAACGGAAGAAAGTAGAGCGCATGAAGAGCGAGTTCATCTCTACAGTCAGTCATGAACTCCGTACTCCACTGACCTCGATTTCCGGCTCCCTCGGCCTGCTCGCGAACAATGCCGCCGGAGCACTTCCCGAGAAAGCCACGGCCCTTGCAAACATCGCCTACCGCAACAGCAAGCAACTGACTTTTCTGATCAATGACCTGCTTGATATCGAAAAACTGGTGGCGGGCAAGATGACCTTTCGTCCGGAGAGTCACCTCCTTGCTGAGGTGATCAGGGAATGCGTAGAGGATATTGGAAACTTTGCCGAGGAGAGGCAGGTCACTCTGGACATCGGGCATCTGGATGAACTCACCGTTGAGGTGGATCGCCGGAGGTTCTCCCAGGCACTGCACAACCTGTTGTCTAACGCTATCAAATTCTCCCCACAGGAAACGTCCGTCCGGGTGTTTACCGAAAGGCACAATAGCCGTATCCGGGTATGCGTTGAAGATCAGGGCCCTGGCATTGCACCGGATTTTCAGGGCCTGATTTTCCAGAAATTCTCACAGGCTGATGCCTCAGACCGGCGCTCCAAAGGAGGCACCGGTCTGGGACTTGCCATCACCCGGGAATTGATGACCCGGATGAATGGCATTGTGGATTATTCTTCTCCACCCGGGAAAGGAGCGACTTTCTGGCTTGAACTGCCGGTCGTCAAACCGACTTGAGCATCTCCCTGACAACATAATGCAGGATGCCACCATGCCGGAAATACACGGCCTCATTGGCAGTATCGATCCTCGAAATCAAGTCGCAGGTTTCCGTAGAACCATCCTTGTAAGTCACTGTCATGCCCAGCCGCTGCCCAGGACGGATCTCACCAGACAGCCCTGTGATCGTGATGGTTTCCTCGCCGGTCAGTTTCAGGCGTTTGCGATCCATGCCTTCCGGGAATTGCAGCGGCATCACCCCCATTCCAATCAGGTTGGAACGGTGGATCCGTTCGTAGGACTCCGCCACTACCGCCTTTACCCCGAGCAGTCGTGTTCCCTTGGCAGCCCAATCACGACTTGAGCCCGTACCGTACTCTTTGCCCGCAATGACCACCAGTGGCGTCCCCTGCTCCTGATACTTCATCGCAGCATCATAAATAGCCATCTGCTCACCGCTGGGTATGTAGCGGGTGAAACCGCCTTCAACGCCATCCAGCATCTCGTTTCTGATGCGAACATTGGCAAAGGTACCCCGCATCATGACTTCGTGGTTACCCCGGCGGGAGCCATACGAGTTGAAGTTTTCAGGTTTCACACCATTCACCTGCAGGTACTGGCCTGCCGGCGTATCCGGCTTGAACGAACCTGCTGGGGAAATGTGGTCGGTGGTGACTGAGTCTCCCAGCAGAGCGAGGATATTGGCATCCCGGATATCCTCAATGGCGTCCGGTTCTTCACCCAGCCCATCGAAAAACGGCGGATGCTGAATGTAGGTGGATTGATCAGACCACTCATAGACCTTGCTTTCCGGCACCTTGATGGACTGCCAGGTTTCGTCGCCGTCAAAGACCTCACCGTATTCCTTACGGAACATGCCGGTTTTGACTTTTTCCACCGCCTCGGCAATTTCCTGCTGGCTGGGCCAGAGATCCTTGAGGTAGACGGGGTTGCCGTCGCTATCGAACCCGAGAGGATCTTTGCTGAGATCCACACGAACATTGCCAGCCAGAGCATAGGCAACCACCAGCGGGGGCGACGCCAGCCAGTTGGTTTTTACCAGCGGATGCACCCGGCCCTCGAAATTTCGGTTACCGGACAGCACGGACGCCACCGTCAGATCGCCTTCGTTGATGGCCTTTTCCACCGGGTCCGGGAGGGGGCCTGAATTACCAATACAGGTGGTGCAGCCATAACCCACCAGATTGAATCCGAGCTTGTCCAGATCATCCTGCAGTCCGGCCACGTTCAGATAGTCAGTTACCACCTTGGAACCCGGTGCCAGTGAAGTCTTCACCCAGGGTTTGGTTTTCAGGCCTTTGGCCAGAGCCTTCCGGGCGATAAGGCCTGCCGCCATCATCACGCTCGGGTTGGAGGTATTGGTACAGGATGTGATGGCTGCGATGACCACAGCCCCCGGATCAAGCCGAAAGGTCTCGCCATTCATCTCAACCTGCTGGCTGGCACGATGTTCATAGCTGTTTTCGATTCCAACGGCAGTCTGCCCACCCTCGGACTCAAGCTTTGCTTTTGGCGCTTTTGGCGCTTCTGCCGGCCCCTCTGCGGTTTCCATCAGCAGTTCGAACGAGGACTTCATGTTCTTCAGGGCAACCCGGTCCTGGGGCCGCTTCGGGCCTGCAAGGCTGGCTTCCACATCCCCCATATCCAGTTCGAGAGTATCGGTATACACCGGTTCATGGCCGGGTTCTCGCCACAGCCCCTGGGCTTTAGCATAGGCCTCGACCAACGCCAACTGGGCATCATCCCGGCCGGTCAGGCGCATATAGGTAATCGTCTGGTCGTCCACCGGGAAGAAGCCGCAAGTTGCGCCATATTCAGGCGCCATGTTCGCGATGGTAGCCCGGTCGGCAACCGGCATGTCTTTCAGCCCGTCGCCATAGAACTCCACGAATTTGCCCACCACCCCTTTCTTGCGCAGCATTTCGGTGACGGTAAGCACCAGGTCGGTGGCAGTGATGCCCTCCCGGAGCTTTCCGGTAATCCGGAAACCGATCACTTCCGGAATCAGCATCGACACCGGCTGCCCGAGCATGGCGGCCTCGGCCTCAATGCCGCCAACACCCCAACCCAGAATGCCCAGGCCATTGATCATGGTGGTGTGGGAATCGGTACCTACGAGCGTGTCCGGGTATGCCAGGGTTTTGCCATCAACCTCTTTTTGCCAGACGGTCTTGCCCAGATATTCCAGGTTCACCTGGTGGCAGATTCCAGTACCGGGTGGCACAACCCGGAAGTTGTCGAAGGCCTGCTGGCCCCAACGCAGAAATTCGTACCGTTCCTGATTTCGCGCCATCTCGATGGCTACGTTTTCTTTAAACGCCGAAGGATTGCCGTATTTATCCACCATGACCGAGTGGTCAATGACCAGGTCGACCGGCGACAGAGGGTTAATCAGGGCCGGATCCTTGCCCGCTATCTTCACCGCCTCACGCATGGCCGCCAGGTCAACCACCCCGGGTACGCCGGTGAAATCCTGCATCAGCACACGAGCGGGGCGGTACTGGATTTCGGTATCAGAGTGCCTGTCTTCAAGCCACTGCACCATGGCGTCGATATGGCTGCGATCAACTGTTGTGTCATCTTCGTTACGTAGCAGATTCTCAAGCAGAACTTTCAGCGAGAATGGCAGGCGATCCAGTTCACCCAGTGACTGTGCCGCCTTTGCCAGGCTGTAGTAGTGAAACGTCTTCCCCCCTGCATCCAGAGTGGAAAGAGTATTCAGGCTATCTTTGCTCGGGGATGTCGTCGACATGGAGTGCCTCCTTTAGTGGAAACCTCCATTAACTATTGCATCGCAGTCTGAGACTTCAACCAAAGCCCGGTGAATGCCCGCCATTCCCCGGATGAATGGGCACCACAGCCCTTGTCTGAAGCGGCCTCCCGGCCCGATCGAACAAATTATAAGCACTTTCCCTCGTTGACATCTGAACGGAAAATTAACAACCTATCGGATTCCAGGAAGGCAATCACAACAAAGACTTAACGGAAAATTTCAGGCAGCAGTCGGTTTCTGCTGACACAACCCCCGATCTCTCAGGTTATTACCTTGCTGGCGCTAGATAGTTTTTTTGTACTTTCCGAAACACCGCCTGAAAAACTGGTCACCGGTCACTATGACCTGACACTGGTGGCTCTCTCATTGCTCATTGCCGCCGGTGCATCCTACATGGCATTGACCCTGGCCGCTGTCGCCCGCCGCAGTGCCAGCCAGTTCATGGAACGCTTGCACCTGTTCACAGGTGCCACTGCGCTCGGATTCGGCATCTGGTCCATGCACTTTATCGGCATGCTGGCCTTCAAAATGCCTGCCCATGTTCACTACCACCTGGGCATTACCATGCTGTCTGCCATCCCCAGCCTGGTTGCCGCCTGGGTAGCACTCAGGCTCTTGACGAGAAGTGAGCTGACCGGCTGGCGCCTTTTTGGCGGCGGCATTGCCGTTGGCGCAGGCATCGGCACCATGCATTATCTGGGCATGGCAGCCATGGAGATCGGCCCGGCTCTCCGATACGACCCTCTGCTGTTTGTTGTTTCGCTGATCGTCGCTGTCGTATTGGGCACCCTGGCACTGTGGATCAACTTTGGGTTACGTCACAAACCCTGGGCTCGCGGCGTCAAAAGGCGTGTTCTGGCCGGCACCATTATGGGCTTTGCCGTCGCTGGCATGCACTACACCGCCATGGAAGCCGCCCGCTTTATCGGCGACCCGGGCCACCTGCCGGCCTCAGGCACTGACAGCCACACGGCTCTCGCCATTGCCATTGCTCTTATTACCACCACCCTCGGGCTAATCGCCGGAGGCGTGAATGCCATTGCCCGTTATCGAACACTCATGCAGCGCAGTCAGGAGGTTGCCGGAGAACTCCGGGCCATTGTTGATGCTGCCGTGGACGGCATTATCAAGATTTCCGACCGGGGCATTGTTTTGTCCTTCAACGAGTCGGCAGAACGCATCTTCGGATACCGTGCGGACGAGGTCATCGGTCACAACATCAGCATGCTGATGCCCAACCCCCATCGCGATGCTCACGACAGTTACCTGAAAAACTACCTCCGCACCGGTCAGCGCAAGATCCTTGGGGAGGGCCGTGAAGTCATGGCGCTCCATAAGAACGGTCACCAGATTCCTGTTCGCCTGGCTATTGGCGAGTCCAGGCTTGGCGGCATCAGCACGTTTGTCGGCTTCATCACCGACTTCTCTGAACGCCACAAGATGGAAACCGACCTGCGGCGTGCCAAAGAGGAAGCCGAGCAGGCAGCCGAAGCCAAGAGCGCCTTTCTTGCCAATATGAGCCATGAGATCCGCACCCCGATGAACGCCATTATGGGCTTCACGGACCTGGTGCTCGACACCTCTCTTGGCGAATCCCAGTTCAAACACCTGACCATTGTCAGGAACTCTGCCCGCTCACTACTGGGCCTTCTTAACGACATTCTGGACAAAGCCAAACTCGACAGCGGCCACACTGAGCTGGAAATCCGCAACTTCAACCTGCGCCTGCTCTGCGAACAGATTGTTGCTACCCAGTCGCTGGGTGCCGGCCGCAAGGGACTGGCGCTGGAGCTGGAGTACCACGCTGACCACTTTTTCAAAGGCGATCCACTTCGAATCCAGCAGGTTGTACTGAATCTGGTGAGTAATGCCGTCAAGTTCACTGAGCACGGAGGGGTGATCCTGTCCGTAGAGCAGTCAACGTCGAGCGAGGTTGCTATTCAGGTAAAAGACACCGGTATAGGGATTCCAGCTGACCGTATCGACTCGATCTTTGAGCCGTTTACCCAGGCCGATGCCAGCACCACTCGCCGGTTTGGCGGTACCGGGCTGGGCACCACCATTGCCCGCCAGCTTGTCGAACTCATGGGCGGACAGATTAGCGTCACCAGCACGCCTGGCGAAGGCTCGACCTTCCAGGTGTCGCTCCCGCTCACCCCGGGTGAAGCGGTTGACGAAGACTACACCGATCAGGAAACCCGGCTACCGGCACTGAAAATCCTGATCGCTGATGACATCCCCCAGAACCTTGAGCTGCTGAGTAAGCTGCTCAAACAGCGTAAACACGATGTTGTCTGCGCCAAAGATGGAACGGAAGCAGTTGAACACTACCGTGTTCAGGCATTCGATCTGATCCTCATGGATATTCAGATGGCCGACCTCAATGGCCACGACGCGACCCGCGCCATCCGACAACTCGAAAAGTCCCAGAACCGGAAACATACTCCTGTCATAGCCCTGACCGCCGGCGTACTGGAGGCGGACAGACGTGAGGCTCTCCGATCCGGCATGGATGGGTTTGCCGCCAAGCCCATAGACCTGCCAGAGTTGACGTTAGAAATCGCTAAAGTCATGGATCTGGACATCAAACCCGTTCAACCCTCCGTGCGGCCGTCTGCCAAACGGGCGGTGGCGAACGGTATACCTGACGGGGCCGGTACCGTGGTAGACCTCAACACAGTAAACCAGCTCTGGCCTGACAACGCTGATCACCTCACAGCTATGAACAGCTTTCTCGCTACGCCAGAGAATCAGCCCGACAACCTCCGCAAAGCGTGTGAGCAGGAAGGTGCACCAGCAGCTCATCGGCTTCGGGGTGTAGCAGGAAATCTCGGACTGAGTCGATTGCAGGAATGTCTGGCTAACCTCGAACTTGTTGTCGAGACGGACGACCGCGAAGAGTCCGAGCTATGGCATGAATTCAGGCAAAGGTTTGACGAGGCCCGACAATGGCTCGAGGAACAACAACCGGCCATCAACGCAGCAACGCCAGACCTTAGTTCCGATCTGACACTGGATTCTGACACCCTGGAGAACATCATCAAACTGCTCTCCCATGGCGAAATCCCGGATGATGCTTTCATCGCGATCAAGCCCGGTCTGCCAGAGGAGGTTGCACTATCTGCCGCCACAGCCATGGATGATTTCGATCCTCAAAAGGCAGCCACCATTCTCGCCACTTACCGCAGTAGCCTGGAAGACTCCTGATGCTGAGAGATACCAAAACCCTGCTCCTGGTGGATGATGAGTCCACCAACCTGCAAGTGCTCCGGAATATCCTTTCCGACCAGTATCGCCTGCTATTTGCCAAAGACGGCGAACGGGCAATTGCACTGGCCTCAATGGAACAGCCGGATCTGATTCTTCTCGATGTGATGATGCCGGGCATGTCCGGGCATGATGTCTGTCGCACCCTCAAGGCAGACAAAAATACCCGCAAGATTCCGGTTATTTTTGTGACCGCGCTGGCAGACGCAGAAGACGAAGCCCGGGGGTTTGAACTGGGCGCGGTGGACTACGTGACCAAGCCCGTCAGTGCTCCGATTCTTCAGGCGCGGGTCAAGAACCACCTGTCGCTGGTACAGATCGATGAACTGGTGGAAACGCGCCTTGCCGTCGTTCATCGCCTTGGCCGAGCCGCAGAGTACAAAGATAACGAAACAGGACTGCACGTTATCCGAATGAGCTATTTTGCCCGTGTCATAGCTCTGGAAGCCGGTATGTGTGAGGCCTGGGCAGACACCCTGCTCAACGCAGCCCCGATGCACGATATCGGCAAAATCGGCATCCCCGACGCAGTGCTTCAGAAGCCGGGAAAGCTCAACCCGGAAGAGTGGGCGGTGATGCAGCAACACGCGAGAATTGGCGCTGAAATCATTGGAGAGGACGGTTCGGACCTGCTGAACATGGCGCGTGAAGTTGCCCTCTGCCACCATGAGAAATGGGACGGCACCGGCTACCCGGAGGGACTCAAAGGTAAGGACATTCCCCTTTCAGCACGCATCGTCGCACTGGCGGATGTGTTTGATGCTCTGACCAGCGAACGCCCCTACAAAAAGGCCTGGTCCATCGAAAGGGCAACCGACCTGGTTCGGGAGCAGAGTGGAAAACACTTTGACCCAGAACTGGTCGACGTCTTTTTCCGAAGCCTGCCGGGGATTCTGGAAGTTCGCGAGCGTTGGCAGGAACAACCAGCCTGACCGCTCAGGGTGGTCTTTATTGCGGTCACATGTGAACAGGTCTGATGCGGGCAGCCTGCAGTTCTGTCATGATTGACGGCTGATTTCTGACGGATCAGGAAACCGCTGTGAAACACGATTGCCATTATCATCCTGGAGAACCCGCCAAGTGGCACTGTGGCGACTGCCAGGTTCACTACTGCAGCCGCTGTATGCCCGATGCTGATGTCCGCCAGCGCCGGGCACTGTGCCCCCATTGCAGTAAATCCATGCGCTACCTTGGCGCAGCTACTGAGGTTGTTCCCTTCTGGAACCGTGTCGGCGCGTTTTTCCGCTACCCGTTTCACACCGATCCCTTAATTGTCATCGCCATCTGTACCCTTGTTCCGCTAATCGCCCCGGCGAACCTGGCCGGAATTCTGGTCTGGCTGGCACTCGCATTTGCACTGATCAAATACACCTACGAGGTGATCAATCACACCGCTGAGGGGCACCTGAAACCACCACCTGTTTCAGCCGCGTTCACAGGAAGCGGTTTCAGCATCGTGTTTCTGCAACTGCTGGTGTTTATTCTGATGGGCGGACTGGTCGGCGCCGCTGCAATGGTCGGCGGTCCTATCCTGATGATGCTGGCAGTGGCTTTCGTGGTACTGGCATTACCCGCAAGTATCATGGTGCTGGCCATGGAAAGAGCCGTCGGCCCGGCGGTAAACCCGATGAACCTGGCGGTTCTGATCTCCCGCATCGGCGCGCCGTACTTTTTGCTCTACGGATACCTGATCCTGCTGACTCTGGCATCCGGGGCGGCTCAGGACTTCGCCGTTAACCACTTCCCGCTTTGGGTTGCACAGCCCCTGGCAGGTTTCCTGAACAGTACGTTTACCCTGATCCTGTTTCACATGCTGGGATACCTGCTGTTCCAGTATCAGGAAGAACTTGGATTCGCTTCGGATATCCAGGACGAAGGCCCCACTGAGCAGCAGCACGAACGCAGCCGAAGCGCCCGGTTTGACGCGGATATCGACATGAATCTGAAGGATGGAAACTACGATCGCGTTCTGTCGATGCTGAAAGAGGCCCTGAAGAAAGATCCGGAGAATGCCCTCCGTATCGGCCAGCTGTACCAGTTATCCACTGCCCGCAACGACGTCGCCGAGCTTTACCGCTATCACCCGCGAATCTTCGGTTGGCTGGCCATCCGTAACGACGGAGAAAACATGGCCACGCTGCTGGAAACACTGCAACAGGCAGAACCGAACTTCCGGCTGGAGGATCCTGAACTGGCGGTGCAGTGTGCTAGAACGCTGTATCACCGGGCCCAGTTCAAACCGGTATTACGCCTGCTGCAGGATTTCCATAAACGCTTCCCGGAAAGCGACCAGCTGGCACCGGCCTATCTGCTTGTCGCACAGACTCTGGCAAACGGGCTAGGGCAGTGGGAAAAGGCTTCCGCCTTTCTGACGTTCATCCAGAAGCGGTGCGTTAACCATCCGCTCCATGAGCAGATCACTACCTACCTGGAACAGGCCAGCAAAAAGGAGCCTCTGAAGGGCCCCAAAGCTTCTTTTGCAATGCCCGATCAGGAGGGGTGAACAGGGCCTTCAGAAACCGTGCGGAGCCATGGATGGCGGAGCCGAGCGTACAGGGAGGTATTCACAGCGTGTTTCTGAAGGCCCTGTTCGCCCCTCCGTTACTCCATTAATGTGCCTGTAATATCTGCCGGTAATGACGGGCTTTCGGCTCCATCTGCTGCTTCTCGAACTCTGCAATCAGCAAACGACAGGCCTCCGATGTCAGGACCTCATCACCGCTGTTGCGCAAACGCTCGAAGGCTTTCTCTGCCGATTTCATGTCGTGCTGCTTCAGACTGGTGAACAGAACGCGATTGTGGTCTTCCGCCGCCAACGGTTGATGTGATTCACCCTTGCTGAGATATTCCTGCCATACATCAATCATCTGTTCTGGCTGTCGGCGGTTCATAGCGTCGTTCATCAGTTCGCGGGCGCGTTTCGGGTATTCCGGCAGGTCCGGCCTTAGTTTGGCCAGGTTATACAGGTGTTCAAGCAGGATTGTACGCTCCGGGTAGTGCTCATACAGGGCCTCGAACTGACGGCGGGCAAGGTCAAATTCCATTCTTCCCAGGCTCGCCATGGCCTGGCCGTAGCCCGTGGTGAAACGCGCATCCTGCTCGTCTTCCTCCGGCTCATAGAACTCGTCCCGCACCTGAAGCCAGGTTCTGCCAAGCAACCAGACCAGCCCCGCGCCGGCAATCAGGCCGCCGGCATGAGCCATATAGGCGACGCCCGTTGCACCAGCAAACCAGTAGTCATAGATTTCTTTGCCTATCCAGACTGGCAACACGGCAATCGCCGGAGCTCGGAAGTAGTTGAAATAAACACCCACAAAATAGAAGAAGCGGATTTTCTTCAGGCCGTAGATCGCTACATACATGCCCATCAGGCCCGAAATCGAGCCGGAAGCACCCACCAGTGGGATATGACTGCCAACCGAAAAAGCCGAAAACACCAGCCCGGACAGCGCGCCACAAATCAGGTAAGCCAGCAGGTAGCGACCCGGCCCCAGAGCTTTTTCCACAGTGAAGCCGAGCAGGAAAAGGAAGATCAGGTTCCCGATGATGTGACCCCAGCCGCCATGGAGGAACTGATAGGTGATGAGGGTATAGAGGGAAAGGTCCGCCGGCACCAGCCCCAGCTGGTTGGCACTGAGGTGCTGGATGTAGTTTTCCTGAATAGCCACCCGGGACTCCAGCCAGCGCTGGCCATCAGCCGTAGCCCAGATGACATCCCGATTCTCCAGCAGGTATTGATAGAACTCCGGATCCATCAACAGGCTGACAGCCATCCAGAATGATTCATTATCTTGCCGGAGCTGCTGGAACTCCTGTAACTCGTGAACCCTTTCGCTCTCTCCGTCGAACCGTATCCGGCGATCAAGGTAGTCCTCGTAGGCCGGTGCCTCCAGTTCCTGCAGCCCCGAGTCCAGATAGTGCTCGATGGCCTCGTCCATAATCCGGTCGTCTCCGGACTGGTAGAACAGGAATACCAGCAGGCACCCCAGCATTAATCCGAGGGTCACCCAGGGCGGGCGCTTCCAGTTAACGGCGTTTTCGGCGGGGATAATCAGCATGGGCGGTCACAATTCATCATATTCTGTCCCTGAAAACCTGTTTTTTACCACAGTAAGGCCTTCATTTCGCGCTGAAATGGTATCCGGCGACAGGGTGACAGCAGCGCAAGACGCAGAATGTGCGCAACCGCTCAGACAGGCAGCGTGCATTAATCTGGTGTCACTGTCATCCGGAGGTCATAGAAATGACATTCAATCGGCCCCATCAGGTCGAAGCATTTCATATCGACCATTCGCCTATTGTGGTTATTCCCTCCCCGGCCAATAGTGAGAGGGAATAACAAGAACAACCGGATATTTGAATCGAGGATACCGCCATGACCGTACTCGTCCTGGACAACCCGGAACTGATTGCGAAAGCTGCCGTTACTGCGGGCTTCAGCCCGATCCCTGCCACCGGAGAGGCCAAGCGCCCTCACCGGATGAAGTTTCACTATGGTTTTAACAAGCACTCCCTGGACAAGGCTGACCAGGTCATCCTTGAACAACACGCGACCTACCTGCGGCAGAATCCGGGAGTAGGGGTGTGTATCCATGGACATGCCGATAATTTTGGAGCAGAGGCCTACAACCAGTTTCTATCACGCCTTCGCGCCAATGCTGTTGCCCGCCAGCTACTGCAGGCAGGGGTATCTGAATCCCAGGTCCAGATGACCGGCTGGGGATCAAAACGCCCGCTGGCAACCCTAGACGACCACGCTGCCAACCGCCGGGTGGAACTTGAGTACCTGACTCAGGACGTTGCCCAAGCCCTTCAAGGCTAAGGCCATCACCGCGAGTACAGAAAAGGGGGCCAAGGCCCCCTTTTCAATAAATGACACTCATGCCTACCAGCGATTCAACCGTAGACCTGCCAGACATTCCACAGTAGCAAAATCGCCGCTACCAGAATGGCCAGCCAAGTCAGCAGAATCCCGATCATTCGCGCCCAGTGCGGGCCACCGCGACCGTTGATCATTCCAAAAGCGTGCAGCAGGCGCCCCACAACCAGTCCCATGCCAGTCCAGTAGATCAACCCACTCGGCACACCGTTCAATTCCGCCAGCGCCAGCATGATGAGCCCCAGCGGAGCATATTCCACCAGATTGGCATGGGCCCGGACGGCGGCTTCGAATGCCACATCGTCAGTGACACCCATGCCCTTGCGGTACTTTAGCCGGTACTTGACCACCTGGGCCGACAACACCAGCAACAAAATGCCGATAACAGCAGCAAAAACACCAGTAACCGGTACAATCATCGTCAGGCTTTCCTGATCTTGCTAACAATCGCAAGCAGCAACACCGCACCTACGGTCGCCGTTACCAGTTCGCCCACCGCACCCTGAGCCGCCAAGCCCAGCAAGCGGAAAATAAAGCCGCCGAGGATGGAGCCCACGATGCCAATACCGATATTGGCCAATACGCCGAAGCCACGACCTTTCATGATCAGGCCAGCCAGCCAGCCGGCAACACCACCGATAATCAGAAACAGAATCAGGTTCATCTTTTACCTCTCCCTGAGGGTCTTTGATGGAAGTGAACAGATTGGCAAAGACTGCCCTGTTTGAGCAGTCGCTTCAACCGTTTCAGGAAGGCTTTGAGGGCCGGATCAGAGCTCAGCGATAGCGTCCGACATCTGCTTGTGGCACCGGGCCATCAGATCGGAGAGATCGTCAGGGCTCAACCCTTCGGTTTCCACCGGCGGAAGAATACGCATGGGAACAGTTTCCCGCCGACCGAACCAGCCACGAGTCTCGTCCTTGTAGTTGGCGGCACAGACCATGGTGACCGGGGCACCGGAGGCTATGGCCGCGTGGAAGGCGCCCTTTTTAAAACTCTGCAGTCCGTTGCCATGACTCCGGGTTCCCTCAGGAAAAATCCACATGCTCTTGCGATCCCGAACCAGGGCATCACTGATGGTTTGCATGGCTGCTACAGCCTTCTGGGAACGAGCGCGATTGAGGATCACGTTACCACCCAGCCAGAACACCTGACCGAAGAAGGGAACCCACACCAACGATGATTTTCCGACCGCAACGGTGCGTGGCGGAAGAAGATCTCCCATCAGAAACAAGTCGTCGTTGTGCTGGTGATTGGCGATGACTACGGTAGGACGATCCTGGGGCATATTTTCCCAACCTTCCAGCGGTCGCTCCATGCCAAGCAGCCAGCGCCCTACCCTGGCGACTATCCCGCCCAGAATGCGGTTATTGTCCGGGTTGAAAGGCCTCGCCAGGTAAAGCACCAGAGCAAAGAGGCAGATAACCGGCACACTGAGCCAGGCCAGAAGTTTTCGGATGACACCCATGAATTGCAACTCTAGTTATAAAATTTGGCGCACAAGTGTACGCCAAAATCAGGTACCGACAACAGTTTCCGTTTGTTGCATTTGATCACGCATAACGGGTTTGCCCGCCCGGGCTTCAACCACGTACCTCAATGGGCCGCCGGCGTTCATACTGTCGAACGGGTAACAGGTCACCAGAAGCAGCGTATTGTCACCAAGCGTACCCGTATCGATCTGTTCGTGGCGACTATCCACGACCCTGATGTTCAGCACCTGATAGCTGTGCCAGTCGCCATCCCGGCTCTGAAGCTTCAGTTCATTTCCCGGCTCAAGGTACTGTAACTGTCTGAAGTGCGTATCCCTGTGTCCGGCGATCACCAGCGGCCCTTTTCCGGACTCACTGCCGAGCACCTGCCCTGGTCCGAAGGCAAGGCTCTCACCGTGCCCACCAGCCAGCACAATCATCGAATCTCCCAGTTCCGGCAGGTTCAATCTGGCCACCGGCCAGGTGTCTGCCCAGGGCCAGGGCCGGGTTTCCTGCTGTCGGGCCTGGCTTTCCGCCCAGGCCATTTCCAGCAGTTCTTGTGCAACAACCGCCTTCAGAGGAATCCAGAGTCCGAACACCAGTAGCGTCGCTGAGATAGAAACCAGCAGTAGCAGTAACCGGGTCATACCAACTCTCTCCTCTGCAGTAAAACAATGGCTGCAGCGAACATCAAACCGGTCAGGCCCAGTGCAGTCATCAAAGGTCCGTAGGTGGCCGTCTGAGGATAACGCAGCATGCCCGCCTGGCTCCCTTTCGGCTGCAGTGTAGGAACATGCTCGGCTTTCAATGCGGCATCCGCCTCCCTGACGGGCGTCTCATCCACCGCGACAAAACTGGTGTATGGCGACATCAGACCGTATTCCATGGCCAGGTCGGTCACTCGGGCTTTATCGACCTCGCCACCACCAAGGTTCCCTTCGTCCAGCAGGCTGTCGATTTTTGCCCGCGCCCAGTGGCGCCCGATGCCAACGCCCTTGGCCGCCTGCTGCAGATCCAATGTCTGCTGCCAACGGCTGCCGTCAGCTCGAAGCCCGCTAATGTTCAACTCGCCGGTGGGCGCCAGGCCCTCTGCAACCTGCACCAGGGGTTCACCGGCAAACAGGTCACCCGGGCGTTTGGGAAACGTCTCCGCGGCCCCGGACTGATCCGGCCACTGCACATTAAGGTTGGTAAGAACTGGCGATTCCATGGCCACAAACAGGTCATCCAAGGGCCCCCGGACATCTGCCGGATTCTGTATGGAGGTATACGAACCTCTGCCCCAGCGGGCCGCTTCACGCATGAAGTGCATATTCGGCGCAGCACCGATGCCCACCGTGAACAACCGCTGATCACTCAGGTTGGCGTGAATCTGACGGAACAGTGCAGCTTCGTTACCAACAGCCCCATCGGTAATAAACACCAGTTGCCGAACCAGAGCGTCAGGTGTTTCACCCCGCTCTGAACTCTGCGCCATCGCCATCGCAAGGGCCGGCGCCATCTCGGTACCACCATCGGCCTGCAGTTGCGCCACATAACGTCTGGCCCGGGCAAGATTGTTGCCGGTGGCCGGTACGGGATGCATAAACATGGCCTGGGCCTGATTGCTGAAGCGGATAATATTGAAATGATCACCAGGCTTGAGAGTTTCCAGCCCGCGCTGTAAGGCTGCCTGCGCCTGCCGGATGGACTCGCCAGCCATGGAGCCCGAGGTATCAATGACAAAAACCAGTTCCCTGGGTACGGGGCGGACTTCTCCCACCGCAGGGACCACCATCGCCATCAGGTAGTCTTTATCCGACACCCGCTGATGAAAGACGGCAGCCGTCGGCTCTTTACCCGGCAGCGGCTGCCAGCGCACCACAAAGTCCTGGTTCATCAGGATTTCTCCGCCATCAGGTTTAACCCTGACGGCCTGCCCGTCCTGGCGGGTTTCCAGTCGGTGGCTGGGGCTGAACACCCGCGCGAGCGGCAACCCGGCATCAATTGTCATAGCGATGCGCGCCCGATGACTGGCACTGTCCACATCCCCCGCAGTGACGGTAAACGGACTGATTGCATTGGCGTCTGGTACGTCAGTGGTAGGCACCGCCCAGCCACCTTCCCATTGCGACGAGGTTCCGGCGACGGGCGCGCCGGGCATATAACGAGGTGTCAGCGTTGTCGGAAGACGTAACTCGAACTCACCGGCCCGATAGGTTACCGGCTGCTGATATGTCAGCTCGACCGTCACTCCTTCACCGGGCGGGATATTGGCCACCCGTGCCGTGAACAGGTTTGGCCTCTGCTGTTCCACGTTCGCGGCATGCCGGCCCTCTTCCTTTGCCTTTTCGTAGGCTTTGCGGGCTTCCAGACGGGGTTTTACCTTACCGACAATGGTGCGCTCACCCACTTTCATGGTCAGTCCGTATACGCTGGCATCCTCTGGCAGAGGAAATACGAAGATGCCTTCCCGCCACTGATCACCCGTATTGCGGAATTGCCGTGAAAGACGACTATCGGCGATGAGGCCACTGACCCGGATATCAAACTCACTATCGATCACCAGAGCGGGCTCCTGCCAGCGCCCGGCGGCATCAACAAACCGCAACACACCCGCATTCTCGCCATCGGTCCCGTCCGACAGAGCCGCTTCGGCATATAATGGGTGCACGAAGAGCATCAATAGCACCGCCAGCCAGAGGGTTATACCCTCCAGGATGTTTCTCAGGGTCTGGTATTGGTGTCGGTGCAGTTGTGGGTGTCGGGTGATTGAGGGCACACGTCCCGGTAGCCGGATCGAGAGTATCATGTCGGATTCCTTCTGCTGCATGATTGGGTGATGTGAACCCATTTCAGCAATCCGAAGGGTCGCGACCGTGGCGAATCCGGGCATTCCGGGCGCGAAAAATGATCAATTATGGCAATGCCACGGGTGACCACCGTCTATCCTTGTTCTGCCCACCAAGCGTGGTTAAATAGAGGAAAACAGGCCGGGGCAGTTGCAGTCACCATGAAAAAACACGTTGTTCTGATAGAAGATGAACCCGCAATTCGCGATAACTACCGGGCGGCTTTCGAGCGTCGCGGGTACCAGGTATCCGCCTATGGCGATCGGCCATCCGCCTGGCAGGTGCTTCGACAGCAACTCCCTGATCTGGCGATCATTGATGTAGGGCTGGGAAGTGAACCAGAGGGTGGGTTCGATCTGTGCCGGGATCTGCGCAACCTGTCCCAGACTCTTCCAATCATTTTTCTCACTGCCCGGGACAGTGATATCGATTCCGTTCACGGCCTGCGCCTTGGCGCCGATGACTACGTAACCAAGGATATGAGCCTGGACCATCTGCTGGCCCGGGTGACCGCCCTGCTTCGTCGTGCAGATGCCTGGACACGAGCTTTGCAGAAGCCGGATGAGCTGGTACTCCGCGGGCGCCTGGAGCTGAACGTGGACCGGATGACGGCAGCCTGGAACAGCCAGCCCGTGGATCTCACCGTAACCGAGTTCTGGATGCTGCACTCCCTGGCCCAGCACCCCGGCCACGTCCGCAGCCCGGATCAGCTCATGGAGGCTGCCAATACCTTCCTCGCCACCAACACCGTGACCTCCCATATCAAGCGGATTCGCCGCAAGTTCAGCCAGCTTGATGAACAGTTTGATGGCATCCAGACAGCCTACGGCATGGGTTACCGATGGAATGCCCATGAGGTCTGAGCCTTGAGTCTGAAACGCCAGCTGTTCATTACCAGCCTGCTGATGCTGCTGATTCCCTGGGCTGGACTGCAATTTGTTCTGGAGCTCGATACCGCACTGCGGCAGCAAGCCCGGGATCAGCTCCGGGACCAGGCGGAACGATTGGCTGCAACAGCCGGAGATAGCCTGGTTGGTCAGGAACCTGTCGCCAGCAACGTTCCGGCGATTTATGTGATGTCGGTGAGTCAGGCTATCCGTCCCGATGGTTACGGAGGCAACTGGCCCAATTACGAGGATAGCGAAACAACCTCGGACTGGCAGAGCGTCAATAGTCCGCTCCAACAAACACTCAAATGGAAAGCCGTTTCCGATGGGCGTTACCTTTATCTGCTGATCCGGGTCTCCGGCCTGCAACCCACGCTATTCAATCCCGCCAATCCGGAAAGCCCCCACGATTTCCTGGAATTGTTTCAGCAAGCACCCTCCGATCAGCTCGGCGGCCCCACCGCACCAAAATCCTGGCTGATCACCCCCTCAGGGCAAGGCCGGGTCTATCCAGTCCACAGCGAAAAACCGTCTGTCCGCGACTACCGGATAACCGCCTTTTGGCAGAACCCAGGCAACAACTGGCAGCTGGAACTGCAGTTGCCTCTCCCGGAATCGGGCAGTCATCTCGGGTTCACGGTCAACTGGCCTCAGGACGGTGAACAAATCAGCCTCGGCACGTCGCTGACCCCGCTTCCCGCTCTGGCAGGCAGGGACCAGTCTCTGGAGCAGAAACTTACCCACCAACTCAATCAAGGCCAACGGTCCTGGATTCTGGAACCCGGAGGCTGGGTAACCGCTACCCTGCGGGCGCCTTCCAGCGAGCGCCAACCACAGTTCGATGAGCTCAGCACTGGTCAGGTTCTTGAACAAATCAGCCTGAATGCACTCCGGGCCCTGGTTCAGTACTACCAGCCCGAACCGGAAACCGTTTACTTCGAGCAGATGCGTTTTCCGAAGGACTCCTGGCCCCCGGAGGGCCTCGTCCGCCACCAGGACGGCAGCCTGTGGATGCTCACCAGTGAACCGGTCTTCGGCGGGCGGACCCTGTTACTGGAGCAGTCACTGGACCAGTTGCTCACCCTCTCGGGATCAACCCTCGGTTCAGTCATTGCCCGCAGCACACTCATTATCGTTGCCATTACTCTCGTTCTGCTTGGCTATGCCAGTTGGTTGTCCTGGCGGATTACCCGACTGCAAAAGGCCGTGAACGCCAGTGTCGACCCGGATGGCCGCATTATTGGCTCGCTCGCACCCGGGCATGCCAAAGACGAGCTTGGCCAACTGCAACGCCATTTCAGCCAGATGATCGACCGGCTTCAGGGCTATAACCGATATCTGGAAAGCTTTTCCCGCCGGCTTTCCCATGAACTCAAGACCCCCGTCGCTGTGGTGCGATCATCCCTGGACAACCTGGACCACAGTGAATCAGAAACTGAACGAAGCCAGTACCTTGAGCGCGCTGCGTCTGCCACGGACCGACTAAGCCAGATTCTCAACGGCATGAGCGAAGCCGCACGACTTGAGCAGAGCTTTGACCACGCCGACAACGAGACCTTTGATCTTGCCCATGTTGCCAGCCAGGCGACCGGAGCTTATCAGTCCCTCGATAGCGAACACGTGATCCGCTACCAGGGCCTCTCAGATGGCGCTCTGATGTATGGTTCTCCCGAACTACTGGTTCAGATGCTGGACAAACTGGTGGATAACGCCCGGGACTTCACACCCCCGGGCGGTCTGATCCAGGTAAAACTGGAGCGGGTGGGAGCAGATCTCGGTCTTTCAGTCTTCAATCAGGGCTCTGCACTGCCAGACAATACCGGTACGGATATTTTTGATCCTTTCGTATCCCTTCGTGAGGGCCAGGGTGAGGGCCATCTGGGTCAGGGTTTGCTGATTGTGAGGCTGATTACTGACTACCATGGCGCCCGGGTTTCAGCAGCCAATGAGGTCGAAGGTGCCATTGACGGCGTTCGCTTCCGCGTTATCATCCCCTCAGCCAATACCTGACCACAGGACATCGACGTGAGTGCAAGACTGGAACACCTGGATATCCATCCCCTGAGAGATGATCTCTACAACGAACTGCATTCACGACCATTCCAAGTATTGCCCACACCCGCCCGGATCACCCAGATGTCGGTGCTGACCACACCACAACAACGCCAGCAGCAGTTTGAGCACCTTCAGGAACTCCATCGTCGCCTTGGTTACCCGGTACCGGAAAAGGACGTAGGTTGCTTTGAACAGACCTTCGGCAACCTTCGGGTGCGCCGGGAAATGCACATGGAATTTGCGTCCTACACCTTCACGAACCTAGATGTGGGCACAGACGATCCCTTTGCCCAAACCGGAATTTCTCCGCTGCCCGAAGGTTGGCTTGAAGAGCTGGTGGGCACTGTTGTTGCAGCTTTCCATCTGGAGATCCGGCCAGGTCACAAAGACACCAACGCCGACCTGGCCTACGTGAGGAAACACTTTGAGGGGCTTCGGTTGGTTGGCAGCAGCCCTCAGGAAGGCGCTGCCAGGGTCTGGGGCACGTTCAAATTGCACAGCGATGGTTTCGGCCGTTTCATGGTACTCAACCACAGCATGTCCAACAGCCAGCTTGGCCGCCTCACGCAACGGCTGATGGAGATTGAGACCTACCGGCTGATGTCGCTGCTGGCACTGCCCCTGGCCAGGGAAATCACACCGCGCCTGAATGATATGGACCAAAAGCTGGCGGTTATCACCCAGGGGCTGGCCGACAATCAGGATGTGGATGAAGAGGAAATGCTGGCGGAACTGACCAACATCGCGGCCCGCATCGAGGCGTTTCGTGCCCATTCCACCTTCCGGTTTTCAGCCACCCGCGCCTACCATCAGCTGGTTCTCAGCCGGTTGGAACAACTTCGGGAGGACGAGCTGTCCGGGCATCTCACCATCACCGAGTTCATGACCCGTCGTCTGACCCCTGCGGTCAAAACCTGTGAGGCGGTCAGTGAGCGCCTCGAAGACCTGTCCCGCCGGGTCGACCGCGCGTCGGACATGATGCGTACCCGGGTTGAACTAGCCATCCAGAGCCAGAATCAGCAATTGCTCACCTCAATGGACCGACGCTCCAAAATCCAGCTTATGATGCAGCACACGGTGGAAGGCTTCTCCGTGGTCGCTATCTCCTACTACCTCATTGGTTTGTTGAAGCTGGGGCTGGACGCCCTGTACGACTCAGGTGTCGCTTTCAACAAATCTCTGGTTCTGGGTATTGCGATACCTTCGACCCTGATTCTTGTCTTCTTCGGGATACGCACCATTCACCACCGTTTCATCAAACTGGCCAAAAAGCAGTAGGTCAGCCCCGGTCACCGGCAAACTGCCGGTAAAATTGCTGGGCGGTCCGTCCGTTTCTGACACCTTTTGAGGTTGCAAACCGGATGGCTTCCCGGTGTAGTTCTTCGCGATCTTCCACATCCGGGAACAGCGCATCCACCGCCTGCAGGTAGACATTCTGAGAGAAAGCGTAGAACGACAGTTGCAGGCCAAAGCGATCGGCCAGGGAGACCTGCTCCTCAATCGCCTCCGCCGGATGCAACTCTCCTCCGCGCATTTCGCTCTTGAGATTGTCCGCCATGAATTCCGGCATCAGGTGCCGACGGTTGGAGGTAGCATAGACCCTGACATTCTCCGGGGGTAACTCCAGAGAACCTTCCAGAACACTCTTCAGGGCCTTGTAGCCAGATTCACCAACTTCGAACGACAGGTCGTCGCAGAAAATCACGAAGCGGTATTCCAGCTCGCAGATATCGTCCACGATCTCGGGCAGGTTCACCAGGTCGTCCTTGTCCACTTCGATAATCCGCAATCCCTGGCTGCTGTAGCGATTCAGCAGAGCTTTGATCAGGGAAGACTTCCCGGTGCCACGGGCTCCCCAAAGCAGGGCGTTGTTGGACGGTTCGCCTGCGAGGAAGCGCTCGGTATTTCGGGCCAGTGCCTGCTTCTGGCGATCAATACCCGTGTGGGCATCCCACTGTATAGGATCGAGGCGACGAATGGCCCGCAATCCCGAGCGATGCCGCCGCCAGACCGCAGCCCGGGTCGTCGTCCAGTCCAAAGTGTCTGTTGCGCTCATAACCACCCTTTCCAGTATTTTTCCCAACGTCACAAGACTTTACCTTAATTCATCGTAAATTCCTGCTAGGCCATGGCTGCGGCAACAGCTCAGTTTGCGCAACGGCCGCTGGGTTATCAGGTATGAAAAAGCTACACTGCAACCAAAAGAGACACTGACTACCGGCTATTCGATGCTTGATCGTTCAACCCTTGATTGCAGATCCTACCTGCCGGTTTGGCTCACTCTGGCCTACATATTTCTATCATGCCTCGCATCTCCGGCCATCGCCGATACCCGCGAGAACGATGACGACATCATTTCCATCGGCATCACGGTGGAAAACAAACCTTATTCGTTTATCGAAGGCCGCACGGTCAGCGGCTTTTCAATTGATCTCCTGAGGGAGATTTCCGCCAACAACGGCCTGAAATTCACCTACCGAATTGGCCCATGGCCAGAAGTCTATTCTGCGTTGCAACAGGGACACCTCGATGCCATCGACGGGATTTCCTATCGAGAGGACAAGGCCAACGACCTCTTGTTTACTGATCCCTATTATGTCCGCCAAACCGTTGTCATGCAGGATAGCGACAACCCCGTTGGTGCCATCGATTCTCTGGAGGACCTGAAGAACCTGCGTGTCGGCATTGTTGAAGACATCTACTATCGGAGCCTTCTGGTTGATAACGGCATTTCAACTACGAGCTATGGCTCACTCGCTGATTTGGTCAGGGCGCTCGCCTTTGGTTGGGTCGATGTCATCATCGGGCCAAGTCTTACACTCGAATTTACAGCGAACGAAGCCGGATTCAGATTCCTGAAAGTCATCGGGCCTGCCCCACTTGGACCTCTCACCGACGAAGACCTGCGAATAGCTGTCCCCAAGACCAACCCGGGCCTCTTCGAGCGAATTAATGACGGCCTGAACGCTATCCCCCAACAGCGCAAAGCTGAACTTCTCCGACGCTGGCAGGAGTTCGGTGGAGTCAGCCTTTCCGAAGCCCCGGATTTCAGGCTTAACCCTGAAGCTCGCCGTTTCCTGAGAGAACTGGGCCCGATCCGGGTTGGACTCATGAAGGACTAT
Source organism: Marinobacter salinexigens (assembly GCF_008370345.1). Classification (GTDB taxonomy): domain Bacteria; phylum Pseudomonadota; class Gammaproteobacteria; order Pseudomonadales; family Oleiphilaceae; genus Marinobacter; species Marinobacter salinexigens. The sequence goes on from NZ_VTUU01000010.1 coordinate 86,773, forward strand.
GCCCCCTTCAGTTTCAAAGACGGCGGCAAGCTGCAGGGGCTGACCGTAGACGTTCTGAACCGGGTATCCGACCTGACGGGCATTCAGGTCATTCCAGTCGCGGGGCAGTGGTCTGAGCTGTATTCAATGCTAAAAGGTGGCGAGATTGATGTCCTCGCCAACATGTCGGAAAATCAGGAACGGCTTGCCTTCACTCGCTTTACCGAACCCTATTACAACATTCCCAACGTTGTCTTCAGCCGCGATGACTCCCTTGAATTCAAAGGCCTGGCTAGCCTGCGAGGGCGCACGGTTGCACTCGGCGCAGACATTTACTACGAAGAACAGGTGGTTCAGGCTCTCGGCAACGATGCCCGGGTCTACTCAACCCAGGAAGCCATGTTTCAGGCGCTGGAGCACGGGGATGTGGATGTTGTTCTCGCCTCTCTGCCCAATGGCAACTTCTGGGTTCGGGAGCAGGCTATTCCAGATGTGAGAATCGTCGGTGAGCTGAATTTTGATGGCCACTCAGGGGAGGACCTCCGTTTCGGTGTTGCACTTTCTCGTGCCCCGCTGGCGGGCATCTTTAACCGCGCGCTCGAAGCCATCAGCCCTACAGAAAGACGTATTATCGAGGATCGCTGGCTTGGTGCCTCAGCCAGCCTGGAACCTCATCAGCAAAATGAACTCGCCTTTTCTCCGATTGAAAAAGGCTGGCTCGAAAAACACGGTAGCCAGATAACCTACTGCATCGACAACGACTGGAAGCCGCTGGAAGGTCTCGATGATTCCGGCCGCCATACCGGCCTGTCGGCGGAGGTTTTGCGTCTTTTCAGTGAACGCAGCGACATTCGCTTCATCCGAGTCCCCACAGAGTCCTGGCCAGAGGCTCTGGAGGCTGCCAGAACCCGAAAATGCGACTTGCTTTCCCTGGCGATGAAAACGCCGGAAAGGTCGCAATTCATGAGTTTCACCGAACCCTACGTGGAAGTACCGAATATCGTCCTGGGCCGCATTGAAAGCCCCTTTATCGAGAGCGTGAGCGAGCTCCGTGGAAAACCTGTTGGCGTTGTTGCGGGCTACGCCTTCCTGGAGCTTTTGAGGAATCGCTATCCTGGCCTCGAGCTCAGGGAAGTCAGTGATGAGAATGAAGGCTTACGTCTGCTTCAGGGTGGTGAACTGTCCGGATATGTCACCACACTGGCTACCGCCAGTTACCACATCCAGAACCTGGGCCTGGCAGACCTCAAAGTCATTGGCCGAATCCCCGCCGACTGGTCACTGTCTGTCGCTGTGCGCAATGATGACCCAATACTGCTTGGCATTCTTGAGAAACTGGTGGCGAGCCTGGGTCCCGCGGAACGCAACAGACTGGAAGGCTATTGGCGCGATATCCGGATAGAGCAGTCCGTGGACTATTCAATTCTTTGGCAGATCCTTGCTGGCGTGGGCTTTCTCGCGGCCTTGCTCATCTATTGGAACCGGAAATTGGGGCGCCTCAATCGGGAGCTGGAGCAAGCCAACGCGACACTGGCCCGATTAAGTGTGACTGATGACCTGACGCAACTGGGCAATCGCAGTTACTTTGATCTGGAGTTCCGCAAGGGATTCCAATGGTGCCAACGGCACAGCACTGGATACGCCGTCGCTATGGTGGATGCGGATTTATTCAAGCAAATCAACGACACCTATGGCCATGAGGCGGGAGACGCCTGCCTGATCAGACTGGCTGATACCATGCGGGCCCACTTCCGACGGGAAACAGACAGGCTGTCCCGGTTCGGAGGGGAAGAGTTCGTCATATGCACCAGTTATCAGGATCGCGAGGATACGATCAAACGTCTGAACGATTTCCGGAAAACCATTGAGGATACGCCCGTGTTCTTCAACGGCCATGAAATCCATGTCACCGTCAGTATCGGGCTGGCAACGGGGATTCCCGAGCCAGATGACACCGCAGCAGAATTCCTCCGGCTGGCAGACCAAGCACTGTATGCCGCCAAGGAGAATGGAAGGAACCGTTTGGAGGTACGCGCAGTCAGAGAGTGAGAGATGTTATGATGCCGAAAAACGACAAGGAGCAAGCCATGGCACGTATCTATCAGGACAACTCTCTTTCTATTGGAAACACCCCGCTGGTTCAACTGAACAGCGTCAGTGACGGAGCAACCATCTGGGCCAAGATTGAGGGCCGTAACCCGGCTTACTCGGTGAAGTGCCGGATCGGCGCTGCGATGATCTGGGATGCGGAGAAACGTGGTACGCTGAAGCCCGGCATGACCATTGTCGAGCCTACCAGCGGCAATACCGGTATTGCCCTCGCATTTGTCGCTGCAGCCCGTGGTTACAAACTGGTACTCACCATGCCCTCCTCCATGAGCCTGGAGCGTCGCAAGGTACTGAAAGCGCTGGGTGCGGATCTTGTGCTGACAGAACCTGCCAAGGGCATGGCTGGCGCGATTGCCAAGGCTGAAGAAATTTTCTCATCCGATCCGGACAACCATTTCCTGCCGCAGCAGTTCCAGAACCCGGCTAACCCGCGCATTCACGAAGACACTACCGGTCCGGAAATCTGGAAGGACACCGACGGTGAAGTGGACATCTTCGTCGCCGGCGTAGGAACCGGCGGAACCCTGACCGGAGTATCCAGGTACATCAAGGGCACCTGTGGCAAGAAGATCACCACCGTAGCTGTTGAGCCCACCGATTCACCGATCATTACCCAGGTACTGAAAGGCGAAGACCCCAAACCAGCGCCCCACAAGATCCAGGGCATCGGCGCCGGTTTCATTCCTAAAAACCTGGATATGGACATGGTTGATCAGGTTGAAACCATCACCAATGAGGAAGCCATGGATATGGCACACCGGATGATGCAGGAAGAAGGCATCCTGTGTGGCATCTCCTGCGGTGCCGCAGTTGCCGCTGCCGTGAAAGTCAGCAAACAGCCAGAGCACCAGGGCAAGAACATTGTTGTGATCCTGCCGGATTCGGCAGAACGTTACCTTTCTTCTGCACTGTTCACCGACCGGTTCGGTGATTTGGAGAATGTGCAGTAAATACCCCCAGCAGACGTCAGCCCCCTCAGGGACTGACGTCAAAGCTGCTGTGGATTACATGCTCTCCGTCTGCATCCTGAACAAGTGCAGTTATCGTATGCTGACCACTCAAACCATTCAGGTTGTAGGCATAGGCATCACGCGGTGGTTTGGTGTCGGTACCAGCAAAATCCCACGGTGCCCGGTTTTCTAATTTGATGGCAGATCCTGCGCGATCCGGATCATCCAGATAAAACGTTACCCGCTTCATTCCTTCACTATCCGCAACGAACACATATACGTCACCACTCAGTGTTGCCCCGCTCAGCGGTATCGGATTGCTGCGATCGGCCATCATGGACACTTCCAGTGAGTATGAGACAGCCTGGTCGTAAACAAGACGCACAGGAATCTCGATTTCCCCGCCATCCGCCGTTCTTACAACCACCGAGCCCTGATAGTCACCAGGTGGCAGTTCCGACGCGTCTGCTGAAAGTACGAGGGTCTCGGGAACACTCCCGGATGGAGGACTGACATCCAGCCAGGCAGCGGTGCTCGTTGCCGTGAAGCCAGGATTACTGCCATCGGTCATCTGAACCAGAACATTCTGCTGCCCATACAGCTCAGGGGACGATACTGAGAAGAGTATGCTGCCCGGGGAGGCATCAAGCCGGGGCACATCGTTCGCCACCATGAAACCGGCTGAAACCAGAACGTCCAGCCCACCAGAGAGAGTTATCCGCGCTCCCAGCTCGTGAGCCCCATCAGCCAGACTTGCGGTGGCATAGGGGTAAGCGAGATCGTCTGGCGCAGTGCCCGCCAGATCAAACGGGGCTCGGCCTTCGGTCTTGGTAACGGTGCCCGTGCCACTGGCATCGTCCATATAAAACCGCACCTGACTGACCTCTTCATCCGGGCTGGTAAAAATGTACTGATCACCCTGCAGAGTAGCGCCATTAAGACTAACCGCACCTGCGCGTTCTGGGTTGTCCGAGACCATGAGTTCATAGCTGGAGCCACCAACCCGCAGTATGACGGGTACCCAGGTAGCGGTATCCTGACCAACCGACACCTGCAGGATGGCACTGTACTCGCCAACCGGAAGAGCCGATGTGTCAGCCTGCAGTTCGATACTGGCAGGCGTCGTTCCGGACAACTGAGAAACCGATAACCAGCCAGGAACCTGAGTGACTTCAAAATTGAGAGACGCACCACTCTCACCTGAAATAGCCAGACTTTCTGAAACGAACTCTCCAGGTTCAGCTAACAAGGTAACCTGGCGCGGAGCGGTCACTACTTCTGGCTCACAACCGGCGACAGAATAACGCACACGATCTACCACAAGCGGCGCAGATCCATCTCCCACAACGCCGATAACGTCAAGATTGAGAATCCCCGTGGCCGTGACCGACAAATGACCGTAGTGATGCAATGTATTGTTGCGAAATGCCGTCCAATCCGGAGGAACCGGTGTGCGCCAGGGCGAAAAGTCGCCTGAAATATTGCTCAACTTGCCGCCCGGTCCGATTTTGACCCAGCTGACACCGTCATCCATTCCATAACAATGGAGTCGCTCGGAAGTGGCGTTATTCAGGGACGGAACATCCACCATAGGGTAGGTACGCTCGTACGATTGATCATGTGCTGTCAGCACCAACTGGACACCCGCTGCCTCAAAGAGCGGTCCCAACTGATCTCTCAGTGCAAGCGCAGAGGAATGATTGGTGCCCTCTGAGAAGGGCGCCGCATGGAAATAGGGAACAAGCCAACGCTGGCCTCGCCCAGTTGCCGCTGCTAGGTCAGTCTGCAACCAGCTCAGCGCATCATCTGAAAGCCTCTGGTACTCGTTCACACCAAAAACAGACACGAAGTGAGCTTCGCCAGCATCAAAGCTGTACATCCGACGCCCGTTCCAGCCGTCCGGCGTCGGGAAGAAGTCCACCCAGGTCTCAAACCCCTCACCCAACAGCACTTCGTGATTGCCATAAGTCGGCATCATCGGGCTCTGGCCAGCAATATCTGCCATCTGTTCGAACCACGCAGCGATTGTGCGCTCGAGAGTGACGTAGCGCTTGTCCGTATCGAAATAGGCATAGTCCCCACCGAGCAGAATCATCCGGGGATTCAGCAACGCAATCTCTTCAATGACCTGCGCAGTCCCGGTCGCCAAACCATCCAGACGACCAACCAGTCCCGTATCCGCAAGAAACACCGCATCAAAGTCCGCGGGTCCCGCCGCCGGCGCTGTATAAGCCTGATAAACCTTGCTCCAGACACCGTCTGCCAGGGCCACACGAAATTCATAAGCGGTATCCGGCAAGAGTCCATCCAGAGCCGCCTTCAGATAGTCACCATCAGCTGTGGAATGGCTCAACACACCTTGAATCCGGCTCCAGACACTTTCACCCGACCGACGGTATTCAACACTTGCAGGAGGGGCAGCCAAAGGAGAAAACCACATCAGGACCAGGGACTCTCCCGGGTCGACCTCCCATCCGATGTGCAATTGCCGTGCATCTCCACCAGCTTCCGGAGGGGCCTGATTCGCAATACGCATCATCGATGTAAGGTTTTCGACAACCGTTCCTCCCTGATACACATCCGCCCGGACCTCATAATTACCATCGGCCAGATCGCGAGTGTCGAGGGGATTCCCCAGATCATCAGGGGTCGTGCCGGAAAAGTCCCAGGGAATGGTGTTTTCAGTCTGGACATGAGAGCCGTCCAGGTAAAAACGCACCTGCTCTGCATACTCGGCGGAGCCCACGAAAATGTATACCAGCCCGGAAACCGGATCTGTATCCAGAGACTGAGGAGCACTGCGGTCTGGGGATTCCGAAATCAGAAGTTCCGCTGCCAACAGAGGCGTGCAATAGGCCAGAAGCAGGAGCAACATGGCCAGGAACGGCCGATGTGAATAGTTGAAATGAGCGTGCTTAGACGTGGAAGCTAGTGACTGCCGAACCATTAGGGACACCTCCCTGCCAGTAGGAACGGGGTCTGACTATCCCGTAGAAACCAGCATAAAAGGTGCCATTAGCTTAACCCGCTGAAACCTGAGCCAAATTAAAATCTCGCCTCCTGGAAATGCAAAATTCTGTCAAATTTTTCGACACCAGATACAGAGGGGCGCGGAATATTCCGCGCCCCTGCCATAACACTCAGAACTGAAACTTCAGGCCAACACGACCGGTATCGAACTCCGGGCCGTCGTTGGTTACCTGGCCATTGAAATCGCTTTCATCGATATCCACGTTATAGCGGTTGTACTCCGCAAACGCCGTTAATTGCGGTGTCACCCGGAAATCAACACCCGCGCCGACGAAGGGGCTGACTTCGTCGTAGGTTTCACCTTCCCCAAAAGCATCCACGTCGAAGGCTGAGGCAAAGGCACCCGCCTTACCATAGACGCCAAAGCTCTCCGTCAACGGAAGGCGGCCTACAGCACTCAGGCTGGCACCTTTGAGCTTCCCTTCAACTTCGTCCTCGCCAAAGTTTCCGAAGTCAATGTACTCCGCTTCCAATGCAAAGAATTCGTTGAACTGATAGCCAAGCCCAAGGCCGAGCAGGTCATTTTCATCCTCAAACTCACCACCATGGGCCTTGTAACCGCCGTAACTACCGCTGATATAGGGGCCTGAACGGTCACGTTCCAGACTGTCTTCCGCCCACGCGGCTGGAACAGATACCGCTGAAACCGTGATGACTGAGGCAAAGGCCAAACGGATTCCGGAGTTCATAGAGTTTCCTCCTGTTGAGTACAGATGTCCTGTTCAATCAATCGACAATCGCGCAACTGATCGCGACTGACTGAGGTCACCGTACTCGTGATTTCGCGGGAGGTGGGTTAAAACCGGAATACGTTTTATTCATTTAGCGTTCATCGATCCGGCTGCTGTTGTGGCAAATGCAGATATTTCCCACGCGGAGAAAGAGGAACAACCTACACACGCCGCTGGCGCCAGGTTCCGGATATGGGTAAATTCCCGGCGCCACCAACAACCAGGAGTATCGAATGGATTCCCCAGTTCCATCACGGATGGATGCCCTTTTACCCGCATTTCTGAATGGTCTTAAAAAGTATCTCATCGGCATTGTCAGCTCTCTGCTTGCCGTCGTCTTGGCTATGTCCTCGTTCTTCACAACGGAGCTTGGGTATACCTATGTCGTGCAGGACACTCTGTTCGGCAGCATCCGGGTTTTCTCTGAACCGGGCATTCACTTCAAGGTGCCGTTTTTCTCCAACGTCTACACCTACAACCAGGCAATGACCCTTAATTTCGGCAACCAGGAAAGCGGTGAAAAAATTAAATCCACCCGGCAACTGACCGAGGTCGAGGTGCAGTTTGCCGATACCTACACTGCACGGATACCCGCTACATTCCGCTTCCGCCTGTCGGCCGATCCGGAAAAGATCGTTGCCATGCACCGGGAATTCCGGAGCTACGACAATCTCATTGATTCCCTACTCATCAAGAACGCCAAGAACGTTACTGTTGTCACAGCAACCCAATACACCGGCGAAGAGTTCTTCCAGGGTGGACTCAACAAATTCAAAGTCCAGCTGGAAGATCAGCTTCAGAATGGCCTTTATGAAACCGAACGCCAGCAGGTTGAGGTTGAACAGACAGATCTCGCTGCCGTTTCCTCAGACAACGAGGATGGCGACAAACTCGAACGCAAAGTTCAACTGGTCTGGAAGAACATCATTCTTCAAGACGGCTCAGGACAGGCCAAGCGCATTGCCAATCCCCTGGACTCCTACGGTATTCAGGTACGCCAGGTGACCATTGGTCGCCCGCTACCAGAAAAGCGACTGGATGACCTTCTGGTCAAAAAGAAAGACCTGGTCGCCAAGCGCATCACTGCCATCCAGGCTCAGGAAACAGCCCGCGCTGAAGCGAAAACCGCACAGTTAGAGAAGGAAATCGAGAAAGCCCGGGCAATTCAGGATGCCCAGCGCAGCAAGGAACTGGCGATTATCTCCAAACAGAAAGAAGTGGAAATGGAACGCCAGCAAGCTGAACTTGAGCGAGTTCGCAAAGAAAAGGAAAAAGCTGTTGCAGTGCTGGAGAAACAGAAGCAGCTTGAGATTTCTGTCGCCGAGCGAGACATCCAGAAGGCTAACGCAGAAGCGGCAACCTATGCAGCAAAGGCAATCCGGGAGCAAGGGCTGGCTGAAGCGGAAGTAGCAAAAGCCCACCTGCTGGCCAAACAGGCAGCCCGGGATATCTATATGGCTGAAATTCAGCGGGATATTGCAGAAGTTATGTACCCTGCTCTGAAAAACGTCACCATCGACATGCCCGACTACTATGTTCAGGGCCAGGATACCGGCGCACCGGTAAGCAGCCTGGACGTATTTACCAGTCTGGGTGCCATGGAACAGATACGACACACAAACCGGGCCGCGGCAACTCCCTGAATCTAAGATTTGACGGCGCCACAGAGGCGCCGTCCTTCAATCTTATCGACCGTTCACCATTCCCATGCAGTTTGCATAGTAGGTGACGGTGGCCGGCCAATCAGAAAAGATCGCCATAACGCCGACATCCTGCGCCAGGACATCAACCACCTTGAGCATATCGCCATCGTTGTTGATCGCATCGCTCACGGACTGATAGTACCAACCACCACCATTTGCCAGCGGACCACTTCGTTCCAGGGACCAGGCAATCATATCAAGACCAGCCGTACGGGCATTTTCCGCATACTCGGAAGGAACAATCTCACCGTAGCTATTCAGTGTCAGCATCTTCCAGATGGCTGGAGCGAGAATGTTCACGCCCTGCGCTTTCAAGCTTTCCATATAGGCCAGAGACGTGTTCTCCGGAGTATGGGAATCCTGATCGAGAAACACGGCCTGGCGTCCGAAACGGGGCGTCTCGTTTACCCAGAACAGAACGTCATCCAGGTTGAACGACTGGGGCCAGACATCGCGAGGGCTTACACCCGCATCGATGTAATCCTGGATCATCTGGTGCGCGTAATCCTGCTGCGTGTAATCCCCCTCAAACGGCATCTCCACCACCGGGGACTTGAGTTCCGGTGTGAACTTGGCGCCCAGCGAGCGAATCAGCTCTATGCTTTCCCGGTGGCTGAGCAGCGTACCGCTGGAAGCGTAAAGATCTGTACGCCAGTCAGCCGTGCCGCCCACGTACTCTTCCGGGGTAGTGGCCATCGGGTTGTAGGCATCCATCTTGCCCTTCAGGGATTTGAACTCGGCCAGTGTGATATCACTGGTCCGACACTCCGCCTGGGCCGGGGTACCCGATGCGGGATCGGCAGGTACAAACGGTTGTGTACATTTGGCATTGAGCTCAGGAATCGTGACGATATTGGTTGTGGTATGCAGATCATTCTGGGCGTGACGACACACCAGTTCACGATCCTTGGTAAAGGCTACGTCACATTCAACGATACCGGCGCCCATGCCAGCCGCTGCAATATAGGATTCCTTCGTGTGTTCGGGGAACTGCAGCGGCGCTCCGCGGTGGCCGATAGAGAACTCGGTAGACTTGAACTTCGACACCTTGCAGGATTCAAGCGCCTCTTTGAGTTCGCCATCGTCCATGTTGTTGACCAACCAGGCCGGACGCGGACCAACCTGAACCAACACGTTTTTATGATGGCCGTGATGCAGGCCGCGATCTGTGGAATTCGGTGATTTTGCCTGTGCTGAGGTGAACGCCAGCGAGCACAATGCCGCCATAGTGATAATGCGTAACTTCATAACCTGCTCCTTGTGAAATGAACGATACTGCCCGTTCAGTTTCCACAAGGAGCATTACCCGAAAGTGACTACAATTTGACCAATTTATTCGATTTCTATGTCAGGTGTCGGCAGATGCTTCATATTCCCGGATCATCGAATAAAGCTGGTCTTTCAGGAACAACCTCTTTTTCTTCTGATCTTCCAGGTACTCATCAGACGTGCTTTCTGATCCGCTTTCAATCCGGTGCACCGCGTGGTCCAAATCATGGTACTCATCAAAAAGTTTCGCGAAATGGTTGCTGTTGGCCTTCAGAAGGTGGATGGCTTCCCGGGATTCCGGCAGCTCGTGGAGCAGATCATGCTTTTGTAATGACATCGTCGGCGTTCTCCTGACTGGTTCTGTTGCTCTTTGGAACTCAGTCTATGGCGCGCGACGGTTGCTGGTCTTGATCCTGATCAAGCGGCCGGAAGGCATCCGGGGACAATGCGGAAACCGCGTACCCAACACCTTGCGCACTCACTCTGACAGCGCCATAACACAGCCTTGATAGTCCGTGATGGGAGGTACGAACAACCCTCGCCCAGGGCCGGGTCACCGGAATACGTTCAAGAATCCCGAACGACTCATCAGCGATGGCCAGGTGTACCCGCTCCAGTTTCAAGGCACCATGCACTGCCCCCTCGGCCGCCATGTCCAGAACCCCGAGCCACCAGTTTCGTTGCTGATTGGATTGATCATTCATACCAGCCATGCCTCCAACTGTTTTGCCACCTCCGGGTGATGAGCCAGCCGGATATGATCGACGCCGGAAAACGTGGCAATGCCTGCCAGCTCCCAGCCGGACCTTTCCCGCCCCTGGGCGCTGCTCTCGTGAACCAGAGCATCACCAAACAAGGCGTTCACAGGATTCTTTCGGGAACGCGCCAGCAAGCCACACACCACGAAATGCCGAACGCCCGGCATCAACGGAGTTTCCTCCACACCCCGGGCAAGCACCTCGCCCCGGGTAAGGTTGCGAATACCTTCGCTGCGAAGATCAATCACCTCGCCCACAACGCGAAGGTAATCCCTGGGCATCTCATTGAGCAGGCCAGCAGCCGCATGGGCGCCACGGGCGAGCCATGAGCCATCATGAGGCGATCCAATATAGACACAATCCCCAAGCAACTCAGCCCAGCGGTGTCCCGCCACCCTGCCGTAATGGCAGGTGCTTCGGATCAACAAGCCGCCCATGCTGTGGCCAAGCAGAATCAGACGCTTTACCGGAACCGGCCAGGCGTCGACCAGCGTTTCCAGAAGCGCCGCCAGATCCTCACCGTTGCGGTAAATTGGCCGCCCGGTGTTGTATCGAAGCATCACATCCGTAACACCACCGGGTATTCTGTCAGACAAGCCCGTTGCATAGGTCTGTTCGCCTGATGCGGACAGGCGCCAGACCGACTCCAGCTCCATCAAACCGTGGATAGACAGACACACCGTCTCAGAAGCCTCCTCAATTCCGGGCTTACGGGGATCAACCTCACGTCCCTGATGAAGTATGGTCATCGGCACCGCCAACGCATTATTTCGGGACTCAAGCCAATCCCCAAGAAAGCCACTGGCGATGGCACTGGCATGGCGTTGCCATTGAGAGATGGATGGTGATGACATCAGAAGCCTATTAGACGGTTACTTTTCGACCAGTCTACACCCGTTCACGCCGGGTCGGTTGTCCCTGCGGGCAAAAGCGTGGTGTCATTTGGGTTCGTCTTCTCGCACCCGCAAATAACTCGCAAACCGGGGCAACCCCGTTGAAGTATGGCCATGGTATTTAAACGTGATGGTCTGTCCAGCCGGTGGCGGATCGGCACGTTCAGCGTCGGAGAAGCCGGTCCCGATCCGGAATTGCCTGCCACTGGGCAATGCAACCAACAATGAGCCCATCATACCCTCGTACTTACCGTCTCCGGGGATGTGGCGGACAACAACAGCCTCAGCATCCTGGTAGGGTTTTACCTTAAGCAGGTCGTCCGAACGGCCACCCAGATAGAGGCTGGCTTTGCGTTTCAGCATCACCCCTTCTCCACCAGCCGCGACAACCGTCTCCAGCTGGTTCATCAGGGATTCGTGGTTTCTGACCGGACGCTGGACTACCAGCGAGAGATAGCGAGAACCGGATGCCTCAACCAGCGCTCTCAGGTGGGTATAACGCTCTTCAAAAACCTGGTCGCGCTGTGGCAGATCGAACACTTTATAGAGAACATTTCGCCATTCCGCCTCGACCGGCTGACTCTTTCGCACCACACCCGACAACGCAGAAAACGTTTCCCGCCCACCCCAGAGTTCACCATCAAGCGGTTGGCTCGGAAAGCCTTCGGTGAACCAGTCCGGTGCCCGGTATACATGACCTCCCCGGGACCACAGGCGTTTACCGTCCCAATACGCCCGGACTCCATCCAGTTTTTCGCTTACCCAGTAGTCCTCAAGCCTGATGCCTTCATGATAAATGTTTGCCAATGGTATAGACGGAGGGCGGGCGTGTAGTAAAGGCGAAAAAAGCGCGATAACGGCGAGGCCAAAAAGGAAGTTCGCCAGAGCCTTGGGCCTGGTAATGATCGTGCTGAAGTGCAGCATAGTCCTTGGCCTTTATGTCCATTTGTGTCGCCACAGACGGGTCTGGTTATCCTGCTGGCGGGCTGAGATAGGCCGTGTCTGCGTAGTGGGCCTCGGTTGTCATCCCATTCATTCAATAAGACGCCCTGGCCTGGTAACGACCCCGTCCCCGCTTCTGTTGCTTCTTTTCGTCATATTTGGCTTGCCACTGGGATACCGGCCCCATACCGGTGAAACGAAGGCCGCGTTCGTAGGCGCGGGTGAGTTGCTGGTTGAGGATTTGCAGTTCCTTAGGGGGCTTGGCCCACTGTTCCTTGGGCAACGGCGCGGACCAGGCTTTCAGTTCCTCGGGCAGGCTCTTCAGGGCCAGGGTCTTGATTCGGCGTTCGGTGATGATGTGGGCCAGGTATCGCTGGAAGAACCAGTCACCCACTTTCTTGCCCAGCCAGGGCAACAAGGACATGTCTTTCCGGGCTTGGCGGCATTTAGCTTTGTAGTGGGCCAGGGTTTCATCCTCCTTCGGATCCGGGCAGGCTTCTGGGCCGTTTTCCATAAACTGACGAATACACTCCCACTGGGCCAGGCCGGCCGTCTCGTGGCCGGCGTTGATGCTAGCAGCGGCCAGGGCCGATTCCGGGTCGTTGGGTTTCGGAATCGCCAGGGTGAGCACCGTATGTGTGGCCATCAGGCCGGGGCCGATGTCCTGGCGGGTTTCGATGTAGGCGACCAGTTTTTCCCAGGGGTAGATTTCGTAGACGAGTTTGGGGTCATGTTTTTTCTTTAGGCGGAGGGCGAAATAGAGGTAGGCCCCTACCATTAAGACTTCGATTCCCAAAGCTATTAGCAAATAATCTCGTACACTTTGAACATATTCTGGAGGGTTATTTTTTAGGCCCACAGGAGCATATAGAGTGGCGGCTATTGTGAAAGCAGTAAGCATGTAAGCAAATCCGGCTGCATTCTCATTCCAAAATGGCAGCTTGAATTCCTTCCCCTCTATCCAGCGTGGCATAGCCACTTCCCGGCGATGTCGGTTCAGCCTCACTGGTGGGGTTTCTTTCACTGCTTTGTTACCCAGGAAATGCATGTACAGTCCCCACGGCAGAGAGATCAAGAGATTTCCGACAAGCATGAACAGTGGTGCTTCCCAGTCCCAGTGACCGAACTGATTCGGCCCTACTATGAACATAAAACCGAACCCTAAGAAACCAATGGATAACAAACTCAAGCTCAAGAACATTAGGGAAAACTCGGCGCCGAACAACAAGTTGCCATGCTGTAAATCCAGCCACCCTTCGGTTTTTCGTCGAATCCAGGAATTCACGTCCACCGCCCGCTCTCCTGTCGTTACCGGTTTCGGACTCAGGGCCAGTAACCGACCATCCTTGGTGGTTCGGCGCACTCCGACTTCCCAATCGGGCTCAGGCGAAGTTTGAGTTGGTGATGGGCTCTCGTTAGCTTTGGTCATAGTCACGACTTAGTGGGGTCACTTATCAGGGTATGGTATTTGATAATCAACGCGGTCAATCGAGTGTCCGGCGCATCCAGAGGCGTTATCGGCTGCCACTCTCTCGTTCCGTTGGCTCCGACCATCGGCAAATTACCCTGCTCGTGCAAGGCCAGCTTGTAATGGTACGCCTTGCCTGTCTCTGGCAACCAGTTGGGGGAGTTTGCTGCCTTGTAGCGGAAGGCCAAATAGAACCCATCGGCCGTATCCAAGTCAGCCCCGGTCAGGGACAACTCCAGGGCAACGCCTGCCACGCCCATGCTCTTGGTAGTAATGGCCCGATTCCAGTAGTCGTGGTCTGGGTCCCAGGCCGTACCTTCCTGACGCAGGATTGCCCATTCCATGTTATCCACTTCCAGCGAACTCAATCCGGGTAGTTCTATGCGAAAGGCGCAATAACTTGTGTGCCCATCCAACGCGGCTTGTTCTGCCATCACGGACAGAGTGGGTTGGTAAATGACCTTGGCCAGTTCGTGGCGCTGCTGATCCGTATCCCAACCCTTGGCGTCATTGCCCCAGGCACTCTGCTCACACCAGCGCTGCACGTCTGTGCGTTTATAATAGCTTTGTACCCAATTGCCTATGCAGACCAAAGCGGTGCCTATCCACAGGTAAACGTTCAGCCCCCTGAACACACCACCGGCCAACGACAGCATTCCCCGATTGACCGATTTCCAAGTGATGTCCGCAGAGGTTTTGCGGAGGACGTGGTAGATACCGGCAGTTCCGGTTCTAGCCATTCGCCAGCTACCTGTTCCAAGCAAACCATCACCGCTTAACGTTAGCCCAGCTCCAGCCCGTTCCCCACCACTTTTGTTACTGTCAATCATGGAGAAAAACTGCTTTATGCCATCTGCGCCAGCCGAGAAAAATCCCGCCCAAGCCGCAACGGTTCCCCCCCACACATTCACTCGTGCCAACCTCGTCAGAACCTCATCCGCCTGGGAAATGGCGTGGTAGTAATAATTCAGGCGGGCACTGCCGACGATGGTCAAAACACTGGCAGCCGCGCCGATTGTGCCTGCAGCTCCGGAAAACGCATCTTCCCAGCTTCCATCTGGATCATCATTTATCAGTTTTTTAAGGGCGTCCCATGTTCCAACAGCCCCAACCAATCCCATAAACGACACAAGCCCAAGACCACCAATTCGTTTCGGCAGATCCAGAGTATCCTGTCCGTGGATCATGCCCCGGCCGTAATCCATCATTCGGGTAAGCCCGCCCCGGTCTCTCAGGCGTTTCAGTTCATCGACTTCGGATTGCACCGCACGGCCGTAGGCGGTCCGGGTTAACCCACCGATGAGGAGGGCTC
The DNA here is from genome assembly GCF_008370345.1 of Marinobacter salinexigens. Lineage (GTDB taxonomy): Bacteria > Pseudomonadota > Gammaproteobacteria > Pseudomonadales > Oleiphilaceae > Marinobacter > Marinobacter salinexigens. The sequence continues at coordinate 101,917 of NZ_VTUU01000010.1, forward strand.
CGCTGTGGTTTTCCCCCTCAAGCGGAGAGGTATCCATCAGTTGAAAACCTCGCTCACGAAGCTGATTGGTCAGCTCTTGCTTTCGAGCCCGGATGGCCCGGATCTGTTCGTCGTACTCTCGTTTATATCGGCGACGGTCTCGGGTGCTGGCCTCGCTATACCGCTGCTGAAGGCGATTTTCCCGCTCCAAAACCTCCTCACGCAACTTGGCCAGCCGTTCGATTTCCTTCACGAGAGATTCATGCCTGGTAAGACTGTCGACATCGGCAATCTTCAGGTCAACCTGGTACAGCCTCTGGTTCTCGAAAATGTGGGCCCGCAGGCCAGGATCCATGCGCTCAAACACTTGCCTTAGGCGGCCATGCAAATCGGCGGCATCCGCCGCTTGAACCAACTCGAATACCGCCAATCGCCCGGCGATGTTGAGCTGAGCCAGGTGGTGGCTGAGTTGTGCGGCTGCGCCCTCCGAGAGGGACGGGAATTGCAAATGGGGACTCTGCTCAACCAGCTCAACCCATTCCTTGTATGCGGCAGGAGCTTGCTTGGCACCCATTATGGCTTTCAGGCCGTCGATTACGTCTTTCAATGTGCCGGGGATGATCTCGGGTTTCAGGTCCAGCGAGATCAAATGCTGATGCCCGATCTCCTCAAAGTAGAATTGCTTCAGGAATGAAAAATCACCCGATGCTTGTGCCCACTCCGTGAGCACCGCAATCAGACCGTTGTCCATCTTTAGCAGCGCCATGTAGTCGGCATCGCTTTCCCGGTCATACAGGTGACCATGAAGGTAGAAGGTGGCCAACAAAGATTGAATATCCGTGACGATCCGTTGTTTCTCTTCGGAGAATGTCGAGAGATGCTGCTGAGCCTGTTCCAGATAGGCATTCATGTCGTCGAGTTTCACCAGATCCGCAATGCCTTGCTCGCCACCGAAATCGGAGCCATCAACAAGGTTGGACTGATAGTCCGACATGGATTCGACGATACTGAGCAATTCGCGCTGAGACAGTCCCATTTCCATCGCCAGCGCGTCGGCGGCGTCACGCACTCTGGTGACCCGCTCGTGGTCCGACGGCATATAGTTGTAGGTGGCGGGGCCGGCGACTTTCCGGGCGCTTTGCTGGTATTCCGGGAAGTCTTCGATCAGTTCCTTCAACTGGACATGTTGGTCGCGGCTCCCCACAGCAACCTTTTCAAACAATGCCCTGGCATCTTCATCTTCAACCTGTTTCGAAAACGCGCGGGCCAACTCAGCCACTCGGTCGTCATCCAATCGAATCAGATCGCTGATGAAGCGCGCCGGATAGTATTTCGCGTCCTCTGCCTCCAACCATGCGTTATGGTTGGTATCCACAATGGCCCAGGCATCCAGCAGGTCGTCGATGTGGCCCATAAAATCATCAACCACGATATACGCATGGTCCAGATCATAAGCTGGTAATCGATGGGCGAACGGCTCAGAGCCGGTATCCAGTGTATTCTGGGCCCAATACCAGGAGGGTAACGGGGTTTTCCCATCCATGGGCACGTTTTGTGTGTCGGGGTGGGTCAGCAGCGATTCCAGACTTGCCTTGCTCAACAACTGGGGCTTTCCGTTGATGGGGCAGTAGCCAGATAAGCTCACTCGCTCCATCACCTGGCGACGGTAATCGTCCCAGCTAATAAGCATGCTGCACTTTTTCGCGGTCAGCTGTGTGGCCGAGAAAAAGACATCCACATGCCCCCTGCGCGGAACCACGATAGCCGGTGTATCGGGGGTTCCGGTACGCTGATCCTGGGCGGCCTCGTTACCTTGCCATAACCGCTTGGTGACCGCCCCGCCGTCTTTGACTTCGTATTCATGCAGAATGTCGGGGGCATCGGAATGGAACAAGTACAGGTAACCATCCCGTATCTGGCGGATGCCAATCGGCTGAAATTCAAGGTTGAAGCGGGGCTCCAATGAGGGGTGTTCCGCCGCCTCATTGGCATAAGCGTATCGTACCGGGATCAACTGAATATCCGCACGGGTCAATGGGCAGGCGCCTTGAGTCGTAGTGTTTGCCAGGCTTGCGCGGTCGGCGGCGGCTATGGGATTCGTGAGTTGTTTACCCATGGATCGGCGCTCCTTGCACTTGGGTTCCAGCAGAGGACATAGCGATCATCGCCGCTTCTCTGGCCTGGGCTTCTGCGGCCATTCCTGGCCATCGATGGAAAAGGTCATAAATGCCAGGAGCTGCTGCTTCCCACCGCGACAGCTCTCCCAGATAACCGTATACGGTACCCCAGTGGAGCAAGGCTTGTAGCGATTCATAGCCATTGGCCAACGCCTGCTCCATGATGGTCCGAAGATCCTTTACTACAGTCGGCCTTACGTTCGACGCAAACCTGCTCGGGAAATAGGTCTCAAGGTGCTGCATCAGTTTGACCAGCGTTGCGCGTCGATCCGTGTCCCTTAAACCGCTGAGGGTGACTTCACCCAGCCGAAATGAAACACGATTCTCCGCGTTCCGGCCAACGCCAACCTCCGGCAACCAGTCCGGGCGTATCTGAAGGTGCCAGCCATCCCATAGGGCGTCCGGGAGCTTCACCGCAGAGAACGGAGACCAATATTCGGGCACCCCGCCATCACCGGAAGAAGCCAACAGGACCCGTGCAACGATGGGGTCGGCGAACCGCAACATGACGTTGTCGCCCAAAGGGTGGTGTATGGTGATAAAGCCACGTAGATGATCCGCTAGCGCGCCCAACGATTCATCGCTGGCGATCGCGTAGCCCCACTCTTTTGTTTTTCCCTCCAGAGACAGTCGCTCCAACAACGGATGGCCCCGTTCAGTACGCACCAGCAACGGTGCAACATCGCGAATCGATGCCCATTCGGTGCCATCAAACAGATTGCGATAGTCCGGAGTGTCAACAAGCTCGTACAGCCAGCGTTCCGCCTCGGCACGTTTGCTGCCATCGATCAGGACATAATTGAAATGCATGTCCTGAAACTGAGCGCTGGTTGTTGAAGGCACTTTGAACACATCAAGCATTGGCCCCATCTCCCGATGTGGTCTCTTCTGCCTGACAAATGGAGGTCAGGGCTTTACCTTCCTGCAGCGCAAGCATCTGGGCATCCGGTTGCGCATTGGTTCTCTGGCCGACCGTGGCCAGCGCAGCAGGCTCGGTATACGCACCACCGCTATCCACCAACCCTGGCCTCTCCGGCACCTGCACCTTCTGCCCACTGCCTTTCCCTTTAGCCCCACCGGCATTCATCTTGATACTCGCTCCCCCCATGGCCACGCCACTGGGATCGATCTTCACGAAGCTGCCGCCAGCTTTCAGGGTGATTTCTGCCCCGGCTTCAATCACGACTTTCTGACCAGCCTTGATGTGGAGCTCCGTACCGGAATCACTGAGCCAGGCGGTACCGGCTTTCAGGTGCAGAGTGCCGGTTACATTGAAGCTCTGGTCTTTGCCGGTTTGCTCTCGCTTCTCGCCATCCACTGTGTGGTGGCTGTTGCCTTTGGTATGGGCGAAGCGGTCATTCTCCACCGTCAGGTGGCTGTCGTTTTTGATGACTTCGGTGCGGTTGTGCTCGGTCAGCAGGTCCAGATCCTTCTGGGCGTGCACGTAGATCTGTTCTTTGTCCGCTTCGTCCTCAAACCGCAGTTCGTTGCTGCCCTCACCCTTGTGGGTCTGGGTTTTCAGGGTGGTCCGGGTTTTGTGTTCCGGCAGCGCGTACGGCGGTGTGTTGGTGGCGTGGTAGGTCCGGCCGGTGATGATCGGCTGGTCCGGGTCGCCATCCAGGAAGGAGACAATCACTTCGTGGCCGA
>NZ_VTUU01000053.1 GCF_008370345.1 Marinobacter salinexigens
CCACCGATGGCCTTGGCAGCCGCTACAACACTCAGGGTCGCCTGCTTCAGGCTGCTGTTGTCATGTTCAGCAATTACCAGGATGCTCATGTTCAGATCACCTTCGCTTCGTTCTTCAGTTTATCGACCAGCTCAGCTACGTCAGCCACTTTSACACCAGCCTGACGGGCAGCCGGAGCTTCCACTTTCAGGGTGGACAGGCGAGCAGCAACGTCGACACCCAGGTCKGCCGGRGWGGTGGACTCAAGCGGCTTCTTCTTGGCCTTCATGATGTTCGGCAGAGAAGCGTAACGCGGCTCGTTCAGACGCAGGTCGGTGGTGACCACAGCCGGGAGGTTCAGGGCAACGGTCATCAGACCACCGTCAACCTCACGGGTAACGTTAACCTTGTCGCCTTCAACAACCACTTCAGAWGCGAARGTRCCCTGACCCATRCCGGYCAGTGCRGCCAGCATCTGGCCAGTCTGGTTGTTGTCGGAATCGATGGACTGCTTGCCGAGAATRACCAGCTTCGGCTCTTCCTTCTCGACCACAGCTTTCAGCAGCTTGGCCGCTTCGAGGGACTGAACTTCTTCGTCAGTCTCGATGTGGATRCCACGGTCTGCGCCCAGTGCCAGAGCGGTACGGATCTGCTCCTGGGAAGCCTTGGGACCAATGGAAACCACCACGATTTCACTGGCAACACCCTTTTCTTTCAGGCGAACCGCTTCTTCAACAGCGATTTCACAGAACGGGTTCATTGCCATCTTGACGTTGGCGAGATCAACGCCGGTGTTGTCCGGCTTGACGCGCACCTTTACGTTGTAGTCGAT
>NZ_VTUU01000054.1 GCF_008370345.1 Marinobacter salinexigens
CCAAAGAGKACACAATAGCAGCATGGCGAATATACCAAATTATGAACAGCGTAACAACAAGATAGAGAGATGATCCATGACGATTGCGACGGATCGACCGGCGCTAGCAGTACAAAGCAAGCTACTACTAGACCATGCAAATGGAGTAGCTGAGCTTAGATCTTGCCGCGCGGGCCCGGMTGCGGCGGCTCCTGAGGTCCCTTCTTGATCGGCAGGAGGTCCGGTGACGCCGACGCGCTGACGTAGGCCAGAAGTGAGCCGCCGCCCAGCAGCAGGGCCGATGTCAGCAGACCTCTCTTGGTGAACGGAGCCGCGAACGTCTCGAAGAACTTGCT